>NZ_OZ245778.1:0-2497500 GCF_965227765.1 Brevundimonas sp.
ATAGAGGGTCCGATAGATCAGGGCGAGCGCCGAGATCCGCTGGCGGGTGTCGCCCAGGGCGGCCTTGGCTGGGGCGTCTGTCAGGGCCCGTTGCTGCATCGACAGCAGGGACGAGATGATCTGCAGATTGTTCTTCACCCGGTGATGGATCTCGCGCATCAGCGCGTCCTTCTCGGCCAGGCTCTCGTTCAGCATCTTGTCGCGACTGGTGATATTCTCGGCCAGCTCGTCCAGCGTCGCGGCCAGAAGGCGGATTTCGGACGGGGCGTTTGCCGCCTGGACCGGGCGCACCGAGAACCGCCCACGCGCATAGATGGCTGCGACCCGCTCCAGATAGTCGAGCCAGCGCACCACCAGCCGTTCCGACACCAGCATCACGGCGGTGAAGGCGGTGAACCACGCGGCCAGAGGCAGCAGCAGCGAACCGATGGGGTTCAGCCGCGCCCAGGACAGCAAGCCCGGCGCCGGCGCCGACAGCAGGACGTAGACATCGCGCCCGGCCAGGGCAGCCCCGGCATAGACCCGGTGCTGGCCAGAGGCGTCGTCGCCTTCGAACAGGGCCGAGGCCTCGGCGCGGGCCCGGGCGACCCAACCGTCCAGCGACTGTCCCTTGGTCAGGGTGAAGGCGCGAACGTCGGTGGCGGTCAGGATGCGACCCTCGCTGTCCGTCAGCGCCGCCTGGGCGCCCTCAGGCAGGGCGGGGTCGGTGATGTCGGGCTGCAGACTGTTCAACGGAATGATGGCGGCCATGGCCCCGTCGAACCGGCCCATGGGACGTTCGGCGCGCACCGCCGCGATCAGGGCCGGCTCGCCGCTGAAGCGGGCGTCAGCGCGCGTCAGAACCAGGGTCTCGCCCGAGCGGAGCCGCTGGAACCAGGCGGTGTTGGCCGCCGAGACGGCGCGAGGCGTGGCGGCGTCGGCTTGGCTCGAGACCGTCATCTCCGGCGCGACCGGACCGGCCATGGTCCCCTCAGCCGTCGTCCCGTCCGAGGCCGGCGGCGACGCAGGCAGGATCACACCCGACGCGCAGACGGACTGCCCGGTTGGGCTGAACCGATACAGAGCGTCATAGTCCTCCAGCCGATCGACCAGAGCCGTCAGCCGGGGCGCGCAATACAGGCCCAGCGCCTCGGGACTGAGGGTCTCCAGCAGGATGGCGGCGCTGTCGATGCGCGACTTGGTGGTCGCGGCGGCGCGGTTGGCGGCGAGTTGCAGGTCCAGGCCGCGGTCGATCGCTTGTCGGCGGAAATCGGCCTGGGACTGGATGGCGCCCAGGGCGAGAATGGGCAGCAAGGCGATCGCCATGGTGACGCCCAGTCGGAAGCGGATGCCCTGGAAGCGCGCCGAAGCCATGCCGCGCCCAACACCCTTGCCGAAGCCTCTTCCGATGGAGCGGCCGACGGCGCGACCGAGACCCGCCACGCTCTCAGCCCTGCCTGACGCCGCTCAAACGGTCGGCGTCGGCCAGGATGGATCGCATGGCGTCACCGGCGGCGCGGCCGTCGCGGGCATAGCCCCCCCGGTCCAGCGTGGCCTGCAGCGCACGACGGGCGCGACTGACCCGGCTCTTGACGGTGCCGACGGCGCACTGACAGATCGCCGCCGCCTCTTCGTAGGCGAAGCCGCCTGCGCCGACGAGAATGAGCGCCTCGCGCTGTTCTTCCGGCAGGGTGTTCAAGGCCATGCGCAACTCATCGAGGGCGACGGGCGCCTCGGGATCATCGACCGCGACCAGGGTCCGCTCGGCGGCTTCCTGGTCCAGTTGCGACTGGCGCCACGACCGGCGTTTCTCGGAATAGAACTGGTTGCGCAGGATCATGAAGGTCCAGGCCTTCATGTTTGTGCCCATCTGATAGCTGGCGCGCGCATCCCAGGCCTTCATCATGGCGTCCTGCGCCAGATCGTCTGCGGCCGTCGGATCCCCGGTCAGGGTCCGGGCGAAGGCGCGAAGGTGCGGGATCAGAGTGACCAGTTCACGCTTGAAGCCGTCGTCGTCCGCCGATGGCGGCTTGGGCGGCGCAGGCGGCCGCGAGCCGCTCATGCGCCAGCCTTGTCGTCGGCGCGACGCAGGATGTCGAGAAACTCGTCCGGCACAGGCTCGTTGACGACTTCATCGAACATATGGCGCAGCTTAACGCCGATCGCCTGCTGGCGCAGGCGAGCTTCCTCGAGCCCCGCCTCCCCGCCGGAAGAGGCGGCTTTGCGCCGGGACGAGGAGTCTGGAGTATCTATCATCGACAATTAGGCCGCCACCCGTTGTACGTAATCGCAATATGCCGACGCTGTTCGCCGCCATCTATCTGGACCGGACAACGTCGGCGACTGGACACGGTTCCGGCACGGGCCGCAAATAATGGTCAAGGTTGTGATTGATCGTGGAACCGTGGCGGTTGTGGTACGTTTTCAGCCCATTGCACGCCCAAGTTCGGGGCGAGCCGCCTTGTTCCGTCGGGGATTTTGACAACATGAGCCTTTTGGCCAGACTCGCGCCGCACCTGCCCTACGTCCGTCGTTATGCTCGCGCCCTGACCGGCGACCAGGCCACCGGCGACAATTATGTCCGCGTCGCGCTCGAGGCCCTGGCGGCGGGCGAACGCCAGCTGGCCAGCGACCTTACGCCTCGCGTCGCCCTCTATCAGGTCTTCCACGCCATCTGGTCCTCGACCGGGGCGCAGCTTGAGGATGTCAGCGGCATCGACGGGGGCGACGACGCCTCTCGCCGCCTGATGCGGATCGCGCCGCGTTCCCGCCAAGCCTTCCTGCTGACCGCACTTGAAGGCTTCACGCCTTCCGAAGCCGCTCAGATCCTGTCGGCCGACGTGTCGGATGTCGAACAGCTGATCGGCGCCGCCCAGGCCGAAATCGACGCCGAACTGGCCACCGACGTCCTGATCATCGAGGACGAAGCCATCATCTCGGCCGACATCGAAAGCCTGGTCAAGGAACTGGGCCACAATGTCACGGCCACGGCGACCACGCATGACGAAGCCGTCGACGCCGTCGCCCGCCATCGTCCGGGCCTGGTTCTGGCCGACATCCAGCTCGCCGACGGTTCGTCGGGCATCGATGCGGTCAAGGACATCCTGAAGCGGTTCGACGTGCCGGTGATCTTTATCACCGCCTTCCCCGAGCGACTGCTGACGGGCGAGCGTCCCGAGCCTACCTTCCTGATCACCAAGCCCTTCCAGCCGGAAACGGTGAAGGCGGCGATCAGCCAGGCCCTGTTCTTCCATCCCTCGCGCCAGAAGGAAGCCGCCTGATTTCAGGCGGCCTCTTCGGCCATACGAAAAAGCCCCGGCGCCGAAAGGCGACCGGGGCTTTCTCTTGCCCGCCTGACGCTGCCGGGCGTCAGTTCGACGGCTGGGTCGGGGCGTTGACATTGGGCGCCTCGCCCGCGGGTACCGGCGCGGCGGCGCCGCTCGAAGTGGTGGGTGCGTCTGCGGCGGGCGCGCTGGCGGGCTCGGTCTGATCGAAAGCCTGGGCGTCCACGGCCTGGGCGCCGGTGTTGGCGTTCTGGCTGGCGAACCCGCCGTTTGACAGGAACCACATTCCCAACAGCAGGATCGCCGCTGCGCCTGCCGACAGAACCAGAATGACCAGTATGCGGCCGCCCGGCCGGGCGCCGCGAACATATTTGGCCTCGACGGGGCGACCTTCATGCACCGCGTCGGCGGCCTGGGTGTGGGGGTCTGGCTGTTCGGGGGTCATCTGCGTCTCCTGCGCTGCGATTGAAAGCGACACGGCGTTCGGCTTCCACGGGGTTACCGATCCAACGCGGCCCGCGGCTTGGCTGTTCCCGGCGCTATCGCCCACACGCCGCGCTCGCCAGCGGGGCGAAAAAACTCTGATCCTGGCGGAACGTCATTCGACAGACCGCATTATCTGTCTGCGGAGGCGGCGACGCCCCCCCGACTTGAAACTGGCGTGAGCCAGTTTGGCCGCCTCCGCACCTCATTCTCGATGCTGCACCTTCAAAGGCGGACCTCAAGGTTCGCCTTTTTCTTTGGCCTCGACAGCCGGTCGACGCGGGGACAAAGTCCGTCCAGAAACGAAACGCGGGAGATACGACATGGCCGTCAATCGTCAGTGGGTTCTGCGCCAAAGGCCTCAGGGTCTGATCCAGGACGGAGACCTCGAGCTGATCGAGACGCCCATACCCGATCTGGCGGACGGGCAGGTGCTGGTTCGGACGGTCTACCTGTCTCTCGACCCGACCAACCGCACCTGGATGAATGATGCGGTCGGCTATCTGCCGCCGGTGGGCCTGGGCGAGGTCATGCGCGGCCTGACCCTGGGCGTGGTCGAGCAGTCGAAGTCGGACAGGTTCAAGGTCGGCGACATCGTCACCACCGCCATGGGAGGCTGGGCCGACTACGGCATCGTGCCCGACACGGGCGTCAGCCGGGTGCATCAGGCGCCCGGCCTGCCGTTGACGGCCAATATGTCGGTGCTCGGCATGACCGGGATGACCGCCTATTTCGGCGTCACCGACGTGCTCAAGCCGCAGCCTGGGCAGGTCATGGTTATTTCGGCCGCCGCAGGTGCGGTCGGTTCCATCGCCGGTCAGGTGGCCAAACAGAAGGGCGCCCATGTCATCGGCATCGCCGGCGGGCCCGAGAAATGCCGCTGGCTGGTCGATGACCTCGGGTTCGACGCCGCCATCGACTACAAGAACGAGGACGTCGGCGACGCCCTGGACCGCCTGGCCCCCAATGGCGTGGACCTCAACTTCGAGAACGTCGGCGGCGACATCATGGTGGCCGTGTGGAACCGGCTGAACCTGAACGCCCGCATCGCCGTCTGCGGCATGGTCTCTGCCTATAACGCCACCAAGCGCCCGCCCTCGCCCGACCTCAGCCGGCTGATCACCCACCGCATGACCCTGCAGGGCTTCCTGGTCATGGACTATGCGCCGCGCGCCAAGGAGATGGTCGCCGAGCTTGGTCCCTGGCTGGCCGAAGGCAAGGTCAAGTGGAAGGTCCACGTCGACAACGGCCTGGAAGACGCCGTGACATCGCTGAACCGCTTGTTCACCGGCGATCACGACGGCAAGCTGCTGGTCCGCGTATCGGAAGAACCGGCCGCCTGAGGAATCAGCCCCACCATGAGTGACGCCCTCCACCTCCATTTCGAGGACCTCGATACCGGCCAGGTGCTGCAGCTCGGGGCCATCGCCGTGGACGAGGCGACCATCGTCGCCTTCGTCGAGCGGTTCGCGCCGGGCTGGGACATCGCCTATGGCGCGCCCGACGCCATGATCTACGCCCTGTGGTCGCGGCTGGCGGCCGAGAAGTCGGCGGGCTGGGCCCAGAGCAAGGTCCTGGCCGTCGACGGCCTGCGCTACATGCGCAATCCTCCGCCCGGCGAACTGCTGCGCGGCCGCATGACGGTGATGGGCAAGGACCCGGTCGGCGACGAAAAGGGCATCGTCATCGCCCAGCATGACCTGCTCGACGAGGGCGGTCGGCTGGTCTTCTCCTGCCTGACCCGCGCGTTGTTCGTTCGCCGATAGAACGGCTGGGGCTCACGCAAAGTCGCGCGACTTGAGCCCGGTTCATCGCCGCTGACCCAAGAAAAAGCCCCGCCGGCGAACCGACGGGGCTGATTTCGTATCGGCCTCAAGCAGCCCGAAGGGCCTTAGGCCAAAAACACGGCTCAAGCGTTGCCGGCGGGAGCCTTCTGTTGCTCGGCGGCGCGAGCGAAGGCCAGGGCGATCAGCTTGTCCCAGCCGACCAGCGACAGCAGGTGGGCGTAGATCTGGCCCAGGGCGCCGTTGTCGCGCAGCTCGACCAGCTTCTCGGCCGGAAGTGCGTTCAGCTTCTCTTCCGAAACGGCGAAGTATTCGGCCAGCTTCTGGGGTTGGCCGGGCTCGCCGCGCTCGTTGCGGGGCGTGAAGTTGGCCTCGCGCACGGTGAACAGGTCCAGGTCCGTCAGCAGCTTGACGAAGTTCTCGGTGCGCACGCGCTCCTGTTCGAAGTTGCTGCAGAACTCCATCGCCTTGTTGACGTAGTCGGTCGGCTTGCCGTCGGCGAACAGGGGCGCCTGGCCGCCTTCGCTCAGGAAGGCCGCATCGCGGTCGATGCACAGGATCATGCGATCCTGCGACGGGTCATTGGCGAAGACGAAGGGATAGCGGCGCACATAGGCCGGCAGATAGGCCTCGGGGCGGAACTCGCCGGCTTCGTTGACGAACAGGTTCTCGGTCTGGCGCAGGCCCATGACCGCGACGGGCTGTTTGGAATCACCCAGGAAGATCACGGGATAGGACAGAGCGGCCGAGGCGAACTCGGTGACCGTCAGCGGCACGACGTGCGACTGGGCGACGAAGGCGTAGGGGTTGGTCAGCTGGTTCGCGCCCAGCTTGCCGTGGGCCTCGGGCGAGAGCGGCTCGGGGTTCTTGTAGAACAGGACGGACCCGTCCAGCTTGCCCGGATTTTGCGGAATGCGTTCGGCGGTAAAGTCGGTCATGGACGCGCAGGCTCTGGATTGACGGAAAGTCGTCGCTTCTAGCCGAACCGCGCGTTCTCGGCAAACGTCGGCGTTTTGCGGGCGAGCGAAGGCCGTCCCTCGCTCGCCCGCAAAGGCGTCTAGAAGCGGTAGGCCACCCCCACCCGCAGGTTGCGGCCCGGCATCGGGGCGATGTCCTTCAGGAAGGAGACGTGCTCGCGCGCCTCCTCGTCGGTCAGGTTGCGGGCCTCGGCGAAGACGGTGACGTTCTTGTCCGAAAAGGGCCGCCAGGCGCCGCTCAGATTGACCAGGGTGTAGTCGTTGGTCGCCAATTCCCGCTCGGCCAGTTCGTCCTGCTTGCCGACATGGCGAACCTCGAACGCGGCGTCGAAAGGGGTCGAGGTCCAGGCCAGGCGGGCGGTCACCGAGTAGGGCGGAATGCGTGCGGCGGGCCCCAGGTCAGTGTCGGCCTTTACATAGTCGGCGGCGCCTTCCAGCGACAGTTTGCGCGACCCCGATTCCCACAGCGCATAGGCGCCCTCGACCTCGAAGCCTTTGAACTCGGCATCGGTCTGGACGAAGCGGTAGATGGGGAACTCCTCGCCATCGTCCTCGAACGTGGCCCCGGTCGGGCGCTCGTCGATGAAGCCGTCGTATTTCGAGGCGTACAGATGCAGGTCGCCGGTGAACCGGCCCCGGTCATAGTGGACCGTCGCCTCCAGCGTATTGACCTTCTCGGTGTCCAGGGTGACGTCGCCGGTCTCATAGACGGCGGTGGCGATGTGGAGGCCATCGGCGAACAGCTCGACCTCGGACGGCGCACGCTCGTTGTGGGCCAGGCTCAGGCCCACGAACAGGCCGGGCGCCGGGCGCAGGAAGCCGGCGACCGAGCCGGACCAGTTGTCGAACTGGCGCTCCAGTTCCACGGTCTCGCCCAACGGCGTGGCGGTCAGGGTGCGGCGGTCGTAGCGCAAGCCCCCCTCGAAGCCGACTGGCCCTCGATCATAACGCTGGACGGTGTAGAGGCCGCTCTCCTCGATATCGACGGTCGGCACAAAGGCCTCGTCGCCTATGGCCTGGAAGCTGCGTTCCAGGGCCTGGACCCCGACCGCGCCGTTCCACTGGCCGATGCCGAACAGGGGCCGTTCGCGCTGGACCAGATCGGCGCGCGCCTCCCAGCCGTCGGAGTTGAATACGGTGCCGGGTTCACCGGGGCCCTCGAATTCGGTGTGGGTGTATTCGGCGTGGCCATAGCTGCCGCGCACCGTCGCGAAGGGTCCGGTGTCGAGATTATATTCGCCGCGCACGTCCTCGCGCGTCTGGTTCAGTTGGATGAAGACGTCCGGCTCGGCGACCGTGCCGTATTCGCTCTCGGTCTCCTTGTAGGAGGCGCCGATGAAGCCTTTGGACCCGACATAGCTTGCGCCCAGGCCCCAGGCCTCAAGCTCGGTATAGGAGTTCGCCTGCTTGCCGCCGGGACCGCGCGGCTCGCCGTCCTGGGCCGCCAGTCGGGCCGAGCGGGCGGACGACGGGATCTCGTAATCCTCGGTCGAGCGTTTGGCCGCGTCGATGTTGAAGACGAAGGGACCGGCCCCCACCGTCGCCCGGCCAAAGATCGAGCGGCCATCATCGACGCTGGACGCCTGGGTCGAGATCACGCCGTCGATTCCGCCTTCGGGCTGTTCGGTCGGGATGCGGTTGTCGAGGATGTTGACCACGCCGCCGATGGCGGAACCGCCATAGATCAGGGTCGAGGGTCCGCGCACAACTTCGATGCGATTGGCCTCGGCCGGGTCGGTGGCCACGGCGTGGTCGGGCGAGACGGACGAGGCGTCGATCATGCCGATGCCGTTGGTCAGGACCTGGACACGCGGCCCGCTGAGGCCCCGGATCACCGGACGGCTGGCCCCCGGCGCGAAGCCGGTCGAACGCAGGCCCGGCTGGCCCGCCAGCAGGTCGCCCAGCGACTGAGCCGGGGCGACGGCCAGGGCCTGTTCGTCCAGTACATCGGTGGCGATGACCGAGGCGCGCTGGCTGACGCCGAAGGGCGAGGCGGTGACGATGACCTCATCCAGCACGACCGCGTCGCCCGGCTGGGTCTGAGCCGCTGCGCCCCCGGCCAGGGCGGTCAGGCCGGCGGCGGCCAAAAGGGTCGCCCGCAGGCTCGAGCGCAGCGGCGAACGAAGGCGGGCGGCGGCGGGCAGTCGGTACACGAACATGGGAAACCTCGGCGGGGGGAGGCCTTAGTGTTATGAGATAACATCACAGCACGTCAAGCCGTGACGGTTGCGGCGGGTCGTCCGGGCCATTAGCTGTGCCCCATGAGCCATCATTGCGGGCACGATCACGAACACGGCCGTCCCAGCCACGCCGCCGTCGGCGATGCGCTGGACGCTGCCGACGCCCGCTGCGTCGTCGAAGGCGAGCGCATGACCGCGCCGCGCCGCCGGGTGCTGGAGCTGCTGCTGGCGGCCGGCGAGCCGGTGAAGGCCTATGACCTGATCGCCCGCTATGGCGCGGACGGCCAGGCCGCCAAGCCGCCCACCGTCTATCGCGCCCTGGAGTTCCTGGAGCGCAAGGGCATGGCCCACCGCATCGCCTCGATCAGCGCCTATGTCGCCTGCACGGCGGGCGAGGACGCGACCACCGCCAACCATGCCGCCGCATTCCTGATCTGCGACTGCTGCGGCGCCGCCGAGGAGGTCGTCGCCCCCGTGGGCCAGACCTTCGCCCTGGCCGCCGACACCGCCGGCTACGCCATCGAGCGCACCACTATCGAGGGCCACGGCCGTTGCCCGGCCTGTCGCGTGGCGGCCTAGTGGACACCCAGAAGCGTTCGCCGTCCCGCTCGGATCCGGGCCGTTTCGACCTGGCCATCGACAACCGCTGGGGCGCCGGCACGATGTCAGTGCTGGACTTCGGCGATCCCGAGCGCCCCGTCGACCTGATCTTCGTCCACGCCAACGGCTTCAACGCCGCGACCTATCGCAGCCTTCTGGAGCCCCTGGCAGGATCGTTGCGGATCTGGGCGCCCGACCTGCGCGGTCACGGGCGGACGCGGTTGCCGACCCATACCGCCGGGCGCTGGAACTGGCATAACCACCGCGACGACCTTGTCGCCTTGCTGGACGCGGTGAAGGGACCGCCCGTCGTCCTGTCCGGCCACTCGATCGGCGGAACCAGCGGCCTGCTGGCGGCGGCGGAACGGCCGCAGGCTGTGTCGAAGCTTCTGCTGTTCGACCCGGTGATCTGGCGCCCCGCCATGGTCGCCGGCTTTTCCATTTTCCGCACGGCGGCGTCGCGCAGTCCCGTGGTCGCGGGAGCCCTGAAGCGGCGGCGCAATTTCGACAGCCGGGAACAGGCCCTGGCCGCCTATGTCGGTCGCGGCGCCTTCAAGGGCTGGCCCGAGATCTCCGTCGCCGACTATCTGTCGGACGGCCTGGTCGAGACCGGCGGGAATGATGGCGATGGGGGCCTGACCCTGGCCTGCACCCCCGAGTGGGAGGCCTCCAACTACGCCGCCCAGTCGCATAATCCTTACCGCGCGCTGCGCCGCCTTCACCGTCCGGTGCGGGTGCTGAGGGCCGAGGTCGGCGCCCTGTGCCACCTGAGATCCGACCCCCGTCGCGACCTGAGCGTCGAGATCGTGCCCGGCGGCGGACATCTGTTTCCCATGCTGCAGCCCGACATCGCCCGCGACGCCCTGTTCGAGGCGACGGTCTAGGCGGTCTCGCCGAGAAAGCCCTTGGTCAGTTCGATGGCCTCGACCAGACCCATGCGCTGAACCTCGGTTCCCGGCGGCAGGCTGGCGAACAGTCGCGTCGGGGTGGCGGCGTCCAGCATGACGAAGACCCCCTTGTCGTCGGCGCGGCGGATCAACCGGCCGAACGCCTGGGCGATGCGGGCGCGGGCCAGGCTGTCGTCATAGTTTCTGCCCGCAGCACTCTCGCCGCCGAACTTCAGCCGCCTCGCCTTGTGCAGCAGGTCCGGGCGCGGCCAGGGCACGCGGTCAAAGGCCAGGAGCCGCAGCGACCGCCCCGGCACATCCACCCCGTCGCGCACGGCGTCGGTGCCCAAGAGGCAACTGTCCTGTTCGGCGCGGAAGATGTCGACCAGGGCGCCGACCTCCAGCGGATCAACATGCTGGGCGTAGAGGGGGATCTGGGCCTTGGCGAGGTCCGGCCCCAGCCGTTCATAGACCGCCTTCAACCGGCGGATGGCGGTGAACAGACCCAGCGACCCGCCGCCCGCCGCCAGGAACAGCTCGCGCATCGCCGCCGCCGTCTGGCGCGGGTCGTCCTTGGACACGTCGTTGACGACGATGACCCGGCTGTTCGAGGCATAGTCGAAGGGGCTTTCGACCTTCAGCGTGCGGGGCGCCTCGATCAACCGCGACGAGCCGGTCCGCATCCGCGCCATGTCGAACAGGTCCCCGCCCGCCGCCTCGGCCATCGGATCGCTGAGGGTCGCGGAGGTCACCAGCACGCCGTGCGAAGGCAGGATGACGGCGGCCTCCAGCGGCACGGTCGGATCGATCCAGTGCCGCCGCAGGGCCACGTCGTGGATGCGCCCGAACGCCGTCTCGACCGACAGCCAGTCGACGAAGTCCGGGTCCGGCTGATCCCCGCCGTCCTGAAGCGCCGCCAGCATCGAGCGCCAGCCCGGCAGGGTCATGCGCGCCCGCCGATCCAGACCCCGCAAGGCCCCCTCGATCCGGGCGCGCGACGCGGGTTCCAACTCGTTGGCCTCGTCGTCGAGGATGTCTTCCAGATGCCGCGCCAGGGCCAGCAGGGGCGCCTCCAGCGCGGCGATGGCCTGGGCGGCGCCGCGTGCGGTTTCCAGCAGGGGCTCGGTCGCCGGGCGCACGGCGCATTCCGTGCCGAACTCCGACGCCGCAGAGGATGCGGCCTCCGAGGTGCGGGCCCTGATCTGCTCCAGCGCGGCCATCAGGAACTGCTCGATCGGCCCGACCGGGTTCACCTCCCCGGACGGCGGCGCGATCCGACCCGAGATGCCTTCGCCCGGAAAGGCGGCGGCGGCCCGGATGGCGTCCTGCAAGGCCTTCTGCGCCGAGGAGTCATCACCGACCAGATCGCCCAGCCGCTGTTCCAGCCCCCGACCCCGACGCCCGCGCCCCTCTGGCCCGCGTATCCAGCGGCGCAGTTCAGCGGCCTCCTGGCCCGACAGGCAGGCGGAGAAGGCCGAGTCCGCCGCGTCGAACAGGTGGTGGCCCTCGTCGAAGACGATGCGTTTCAGGGCGGCGGTCTCTCCGTCCTGTTTCAGGCCGCGCGCCGAACGGGCGCCGTCGAAGGCGGCCTGGGTCATAACCAGGGCGTGGTTGGCGACCACCAGATCGGCGCGACGGCTGGCCCGAATGGTCTTCTCGACAAAACAGGTCCGGTAGTGGGGACAGGCCGCGTGGACGCATTCGCCGCGCCGATCCACCAGATTGCCCGCCGACGCCTGATTGCTGGCAGGGGTGGCGAACAGGCCCGGCAGCCAGCCGGGAAAGTCGCCGCCGGTCATGTCGCCGTCGCGGCTATGCATGGCCCAGCGGCTGGTCAGGGCCAGGCCGATCAGGTCGCCGTTGCCCAGTTGCGCCGCCTGCACCATGTCCTGAAGGTTCAGCAGACACAGGTAGTTCTCGCGCCCCTTGCGGACCACGGTCTTCTTCTTCCGCTCGGCTGGATCGGGCCACAGGGCGGCGCTCTCGCGGTCGATCTGGCGTTGCAGGGCGCGGGTATAGGTCGAGACCCAGGCCGCCCCCTGATTGCGCTCGGCCCAGACGGAGGCGGCGGCCAGATAGCCCAGGGTCTTTCCCGTTCCGGTCCCCGCCTCGGCCAGAAGCACGCGCGGGCGGCCCTCTTCGTTGCGGGGCGAAAAGGCGAAGGCGGCCTCGGCGGCGTAGTCGGACTGGGTCGGGCGGGTCTCGTCCAGACCCGAGGCCTGGAGCAGCTTGGCCAACCGGATGCGGGCGCTCTCACTGTCGACCGCAGCAGACCCGGCCTCGCCGCGCGGCGCCTCGTCCTCCCACTCGGGCAGGCGCGACCAGGCGTCCAGGCCCGAGCCGCGATACTGACGCTGGCGCATCGGCTGGGACTGCAGCGCGCCCGACACCCGCCAGGCCCAGCCCCACCCGGCCCCGCCGCCCGAGGCCCGCCCCAGGGTCTCGGCCAGGGTCAGGGCGTCCTCGCGATGCGGATAGGCCGGATCGGCCAGTTCACGCAGCAAGGCGCCCGCCGCATGACGCAGGGCCTCGGCCTGCGCCTCCGCGCCGCGAGGCTCGGTCAGCCCCAAGGCCAGAGCCAGACCATTGGGCGACGGCGCGCAGAACCGCGCGGGCCGCACGAAGGCGTAGAGTTCGAGCACGTCCAGCAGGTCCGGCGACCGCGCCGGCGGCGACAGGCCCAGACGCCGCGCCGTCAGACTGGCGTGGGCGACCAGCACCGGCCCGGTCGTGAAGGCGCCCTCGGCCGCGCCCCGCCCGATCTTGCGCGCGCCCTCGTCGTCACAGATCGCCCCCGCCCCCGGCGGCACGGCAAGGGCGGCAGGCAGCACCAGCCAGGGCTCAGCGCCGGTCAGGGCGGATCGGGAAATGACGGATTCGTCGGACACGTCCGATAGATAGCGGCTGACGGGATGAAACGGAACGGGAACATGCTATATCCCTTTGGTGACGTCCTCGCCCGCGACATTGCCCCCCCTTTTCGCCGACTGGTTCGCGTCTCGCGGCTGGTCGATCCGGCGCCATCAGGCGGAGATGATCGCGGCGGCGCAGGCCGGGTCGCACGCGCTGCTGGTCGCGCCGACCGGCGGCGGCAAGACGCTGGCGGGGTTTCTGCCATCGCTCATCGAACTGTCCGAACGCGGGCCCAGACCGGACTTCGGGCCGGGGTCGGGGGTTCACACCCTCTACATCTCGCCGCTCAAGGCCCTGACCACCGACGTCGAGCGCAACCTGATGACGCCGATCCGCGAGATCGGGCTGAACATCCACGTCGAGAGCCGCACCGGCGACACCAAACAGTCGAAGAAACAGCGCCAGCGCGACTTCCCGCCCGACATCCTTTTGACCACGCCCGAACAGCTGGCCCTGTTCTGCGCCTGGGATGGGGCGCGGGCCTACTTTTCCGACCTGAAATGCATCGTGCTGGACGAGGTCCATGCGATCTGGAGCGGCAAGCGGGGCGACCTCTTGAACCTGGGCCTCGCGCGGCTGCAAAGCTTTTCGCCGGGGCTGAGGCGGGTGGCGTTGAGCGCGACGATCGACGATCCGCAACTGATCGCGGACTGGCTGGCGCCGCGCCTTCCTTCTCCCCTCGTGGGAGAAGGTGGCTCGCGGAGCGAGACGGATGAGGGGGCTGCCGGACACCCAACCGGCGCCAAACCATCTGATGACACGCCCCCCTCATCCGAGGGGCTCCGCCCCCCACCTTCTCCCGCGAGGGGAGAAGGGGTTGTGCTGGTCCGCGGCGACCCCGGCGCGCCGCCGGTCGTGGATGTCCTGGTGTCCGAGGGCCACGTCCCCTGGGCCGGGCACACCGGCCAGCACGCCATCCCTGAGGTCTATGAGGCGATCAAGCGATCGGGCATGACCCTGATCTTCGTCAACACCCGCTGGCAGTCGGAGTTCGTGTTCCAGAAGCTGTGGGAGATCAACGACGATAACCTGCCCATCGGCCTGCACCACGGATCCCTCGCCGCCGAGCAGAGACGCAAGGTCGAGGCGGCGATGGCGCGGGGCGACCTGCGCGCCGTGGTCTGCACCTCGACGCTGGATCTGGGCATCGACTGGGGCGACGTCGATCTGGTCATCCAGTTGGCCGCGCCCAAGGGGGCGAGCCGGCTGGTGCAACGTATCGGCCGCGCCAACCACCGGCTGGACGAGCCGTCCCGCGCCCTGATGGTGCCGGCCAGCCGGTTCGAGATGCTGGAATGTCAGGCGGCGCGAGAAGCGGTGGCCGAAAACGCCTTTGACTGGGAGCCGCACCATATCGGCACCCTCGACACCCTGGCACAGCACGTCATGGGCGTGGCCTGTTCGGAGCCCTTCACCCTGGATGGCCTGCACGCCGAGGTCACCAGCTGCGCCCCCTATGCCGACCTGTCCTACGAGACGTTCGAGGAGGTGGTCGATTTCGTCGCCACCGGCGGCTACGCGCTGAGGACCTACGACCGGTTCGCCCGCATCGTCAGGGACCGCGAGGGGCGCTGGAAGGTGCGCAACGCCCAGACCGCCCAGCGCCACCGCATGAACGTCGGCGCCATCGTCGCGGCGGGGACGCTGAACGTGCGGGTCGCCTCACGCAGGGGCGGTGTAAGAGGGGGCGGCGCGTCCAAACAGCTGATCGGCGGGCGCAAGGTCGGCGAGGCCGAGGAGTGGTATTTCGAACAGCTGACCCCCGGCGACACCTTCATCTTCGCCGGCCAGATCTGGGCCTTTCAGGGCATCAACGGCCAGGACGCCCTGGTCACCCACGCCCAGGACAAGGACCCCAAGATCCCCTCATGGGGCGGGTCGAAATTCCCCATGTCCACCTCGCTGGCCAGCCGCGTCCGCGCCCTGATTCAGGACCGTGACCACTGGCGCGTCCTGCCCCCCGACGTGCAGGAATGGCTGGAGCTTCAGGACGCCCGGTCGATCATCCCCCAGGCGCAGGACATGCTGGTCGAGACCTTCCAGCGCGGCAGTCGGCACTACCTGGTGGCCTATCCGTTCGAAGGAAACCTGGCGCACAACACCCTGTGCATGCTGCTGACGCGGCGGCTGGATCGGCTGGGGATTGGGCCGCTGGGCTTTGTCTGCACCGACTATTCCCTGGCCATCTGGTCGATCAAGCCGATGACCTCGACGACGGAGGGCGGCAGGCTGGACATGGACGCCCTGTTCCAGCCCGACATGCTGGGCGACGACCTGGAGGCCTGGCTGGAAGAAAGCTTCATGATGAAGCGCACCTTCCGCAACTGCGCCCTCATCTCCGGCCTGATCGAGCGACGCCAGCCGGGGCAGGAGAAGACGGGCCGTCAGGTCACCTTCTCGACCGACCTGATCTATGACGTGCTGAGGCGGCATCAGCCGGATCACCTGCTTCTCAAGACCGCGCGGGCGGATGCGGCGTCGGGCCTGCTGGACGTGGCGCGGCTGGGCCAGTTGCTGACCCGGATCGCCGGCCATATCCGACCCAAGGCCCTGACGCGCGCCTCGCCCTTCAGCGTGCCGGTGCTGGTGCAGATCGGGCGCGAGCGGGTCGGCGGGGACGCCGCCGACATGATCCTGGAGGAATCGGCCGAAGCCCTGATCGCCGAGGTCATGGATGACGCGCCGCCCGAGTTTCAGGGCGCGATATGAGCCAGCCAAGCTTGACCCGCACCGCCCCCTCCGTCGATGGGTGGCGCATGACGCTGACGCCTTCGCGCAGCCCGTGCGGCGCCTTGAAGGCGACCATCGCGGGCGAGACCTGCCTGCTGCGCTGTTCCGGGGCCATGTATGTCGTGGCTCACGACGTGCTGATCGTCGCCGACCTGCATCTGGAAAAGGGCTCGTCCTTTGCGGTGCGCGGACAGATGCTGCCCCCCTATGACAGCGCCGCCACCCTGGCCCGGCTCGAGGACGAAATCGCCGAGTTGAACCCCGCCCGCGTCGTGCTGCTGGGCGACAGTTTCCACGACAGCCGCTCCATCCCCCGCATGGCCGAGGCGGATCGGGCGCGGCTGGAGCGGATGGCGTTCGGGCGTCAATGGCTGTGGCTGGAGGGCAACCACGACCGCGAGGCTTTAGGCGCCGGCCTCGACCGCCTGCCCGGCGCCGTCATCGAGACCCTGGCGGTCGGGACCCTCCGCCTCGTCCACGAACCCCGGCCCGGCGACCAGTTCGGCGAGGTCGCGGGCCATCTGCATCCCGCCGCCAAGGTCGCCGCCTACAACCGCAGCGTCCGCCGGCCCTGCTTCCTGACCGACGGACGTCGCATCATCCTGCCCGCCTTCGGCGCCTTCACCGGCGGCCTGAACGTGAAGGATGCGGCCTTCAGCGGCCTGTTCGCCACCCGGCCCATGGCGGCGGCCCTGGGCCGGGACCGGGTGCACGCGCTGGCCTGGACCTCGCTGCTCTAGGCGGTGGGGGCGGCGCCCGGCGCCAGCGGCTCGTCCGACATCGCGCTTTCCTCGTCGCCGCCTTGCAGGGTGCGGGGCTCGGCGGGCTTGCCGGACTGGAAGTCCTCCATCGCCGTCATCTTGCGGGCGCGCATGTCGTCGGCCAGCTTGTCCATGTCGAGACCCGCGGCGCGGGCCTGGGCGAACATGCCCTCGGCGCGCTTTTCCTCCTCCTCGACATGGTGCTCGATCATCTCAGACAGCACCTTGACCTTTGCGTCGTAGAAATCGTCCTCGGGGCTGGCGGCCTCGATCTCGTTGATCAGCAGCTTGGCCGAGTCATGCTCGACATAGGCCTCGTTCAGCAGGTCTTCCTCGATCTGGCCGCGGCAGGCCGGATAGAAGATCTCCTCCTCGATCGTGGTGTGGACCTTGAGCTCCAGACAGGCCTCATGGGCCAGCTTCTGCTTCTTGGAACTGGAGGTCGCCTTCTCGAAGGCGGCGAAGATATCCTCCACCTTGCGGTGATCCGCCTTCAACAGGGCGACGGCGTCCATCTCTTCGTAGGTCATGATCTTCTCCTGACAGTGGCGTGTCTGGCCCGATAAGACCTTCACCCCATCGGCTGTTCCAAAGGCCAAGCTAGGTGAGAGTCGTTTGCGCGAACGCCGACTTTTGAACGTCGGAAGCCCGACACAACGGGCTTTTCGGGCGATTGAACGTTGTCGAGCCGACACATCGGTCAGGCGCGCGCGATCATGTCGATGGCGCACGCGGTCAAGCCTTCTTACTTGACGTTGACGTAAACGTAGGGTTTGTGGCGACCACGCTTTGAATCCGTCCTTATTGGAGACGCACCCCCATGGCCGACGCCTATATCTACGACGCCGTTCGCACCCCGCGCGGCAGGGGCAAGAAGGACGGTTCGCTGCACGAGATCACCGGCCTGAGCCTGGCGGTTCAGGTGCTGGAGGCTCTGCGCGACCGTAACGATCTGGACACCTCCAAGGTCGACGACGTGATCCTGGGCTGCGTCACGCCGGTGGCCGAACAGGGCGCCGACATCGCCCGCACCGCCGTGCTCAGCGCCGGTTGGGCCCAGAGCACCGCAGGCGTTCAGGTCAACCGCTTCTGCGCCTCGGGCCTGGAAGCCGTGAATATCGCCACCGCCAAGGTCAAGGCGGGCGAAGCCGAGTTCGCCGTCGGCGGCGGCATCGAGGCCATGAGCCGCACCCCGATGGGCTCGGACGGCGGCGCCTGGCCGGTCGATCCGTCCTCGGCCTTCCCGCTGTATTTCGTGCCGCAGGGCGTGTCGGCCGACATGATCGCCTCAAAATACGGATTCTCACGCGACGACGTGGACGCCTATTCGGTCGAGAGCCACAAGCGCGCCGCCCGCGCCTGGGCCGAGGGCCGGTTCAAGAACTCGGTCATCCCGGTCAAGGACCAGCTGGGCCTGGTCCAACTGGATCACGACGAGACCGTGCGTCCCGGCGCGGACATGCAGACCCTGGGCGCGCTGAAGCCGTCCTTCGCCATGATGGGCGAGATGGCCTTCGACGCCGTGATCAACCAGCGCTACCCCGAGGTCGAGAAGGTCAACCACGTCCACACGCCCGGCAACTCGTCCGGCATCGTCGACGGTTCGGCCGGCGTCCTGATCGGCACGCTTGAGGCCGGCAAGGCCCTGGGCCTGAAGCCGCGCGCCAAGATTCTGGGCGGCGCCTCGATCGGCTCGGAGCCGTCGATCATGCTGACCGGCCCCGAATACGTCACCCGCAAGCTGCTGGGCCGCCTGGGCATGACGCCCGACGACATCGACCTGTGGGAGCTGAATGAGGCCTTCGCCGCCGTGGTGCTGCGCTACATGCAGGCCCTGAACATCGACCACGCCAAGATGAATGTGAACGGCGGCGGCATCTCGATGGGCCACCCCCTGGGCGCCACCGGCGCCATGATCACCGGCATCGCCCTGGACGAGCTGGAACGCTCCAACAAGTCGACCGCCCTGGTCACCCTGTGCATCGGCGGCGGCATGGGCACCGCCACCGTCATCGAACGCGTCTGAGGATTACGAGCATGGAAAACTTCAAGATCGACGTCGACGCCGACGGCATCGCCCTGGTCACCTTCGACGTGCCGGGCCGGTCGATGAACACCCTGACCTCCGGCGTGATGGACGAGCTGCCGCAGCTGGTCGAAGCCATCAAAGCCGATGACGCCATCAAGGGCGCGGTCATCACCTCGGGCAAGGCTTCGGGCTTCTGCGCCGGCGCCGATCTCGCCGACATGGCTGGCGGCATGATCGGCGGCGCCAACCTGCAGGAGGCGTTCGACGCCGGCTGGAAGATGAACGGCGCCCTGCGCGCGCTGGAAACCTGCGGCAAGCCGGTGGCGGCCGCGATCAACGGCCTGGCCCTGGGCGGCGGGCTGGAGTTCACCCTGGCCTGCCACTACCGCGTGGTCGGCGACAATCCCAAGATCCAGCTGGGGCTGCCCGAGATCAAGGTCGGCCTGTTTCCCGGCGGCGGCGGCACCCAGCGCCTGACGCGCCTGATCGGCGTCCAGGGCGCGATGATGGCCATGACCTCGGGCTCCTCGTGGAAGCCCAATGACGCCAAGGGCGCGGGCGTGGTGCACGAAGTGGTCCCCGCCGGAACCGAGGTCGAGGCGGCCAAGGCCTGGATCAAGGGCGGCGGCAAGGCCGTCCAGCCCTGGGACGACAAGGGCTTCAAACAGCCCGGCGGCGGCCCCTATCACCCGGCCGGCATCCAAAGCTTCCTGGTCGGCAACGGCATGATCCGTAAGCAGACCTACGGCAACTATCCCGCCGCCATGAACCTGATGCGCGCCGTCTATGAGGGCGTGCAGGTGCCGATGGACGCCGCCCTGCGGATCGAGACCCGCTACTTCATCAAGACCCTGATGACGCCCCAGGCCCAGGCCATGATCCGCAGCCTGTTCCTGTCGAAACAGGAACTGGACAAGGGTGCGGTCCGCCCGACCGGCGTGGCCAAGTCCGATCCCAAGAAGGTCACCGTCCTGGGCGCCGGCATGATGGGCGCAGGCATCGCCTATGTGCAGGTCATGGCCGGCATCGAGACCGTCCTGATCGACCAGACCCAGGAAGCCGCCGACAAGGGCAAGGCCCACGTCGAGGAACTGCTGAAGAAGCGCCTGTCGCGCGGTCAGATGACCCAGGACAAGTTCGACGCCACCTTGGCCATGGTCACGGCCACGACCGACTACGCCCACGTCAAGGGCTCGGACCTGGTGGTCGAGGCCGTGTTCGAAAGCCGCGAGATCAAGGCCGACGTGACCAAGAAGGCCGAGGCTGAACTGGTCAAGGGCGCCGTCTTCGGCTCCAACACCTCGACCCTGCCGATCACCGGCCTGGCCGAGGCCAGTGTGCGGCCCGAGGACTTCATCGGCATCCACTTCTTCTCGCCCGTCGACAAGATGATGCTGGTCGAGATCATCATGGGCGAGAAGACCTCGCAGGAGGCCCTGGCCAAGGCGCTGGATTACGTCCTGAAGATCAGGAAGACCCCGATCGTCGTCAACGACTCCAGAGGCTTCTACACCTCCCGCTGTTTCTCGACCTTCCTCATGGAAGGCATGGCCATGCTGGACGAGGGCTATTCCCCCGTGCTGATCGACAATGTCGGTCGCATGACCGGCATGCCGCGCGGCCCGCTGGAAATGCACGACGATGTGGCCCTGGACCTGTCCTACAAGATCGCCAAACAGACCCGCGCCGATCTGGGCGACAAATACGTCCCCAATGCCGGTGAGGCCCTGGTCGCCACCATGGTCGAGGGCGGACGCTTTGGCCGCAAGAACGGCAAGGGCTTCTACGACTATCCGGCCGAGAAGGGCGCACCCAAGACCCTGTGGGCCGGTCTCGCCGAACTTGCGCCGACCACCAAGGCCAACGACCAGGCCGAGGAGCCTTCGGCCTTCGCCTATATCGAAGAGCTGAAGACCCGCCTGCTGTATCGCCAGGCCGTCGAGGTCGTGCGCTGCTGGGAAGAAGGCGTCATCGATGACCCGCGCGAGGCCGACCTGGGCGCCATCCTGGGCTGGGGCTTTGCGCCCTGGACCGGCGGTCCGATCACCCTGATCGACCAGACCGGCCTGGCCAAGTTCGTGGAAACCGCCGACCGCCTGGCCGCTGCCTACGGCGACCGCTTCAAGGTCCCGCAGCTGCTGCGCGACATGGCCGCCCAAGGACGCACCTTCTATGGTGACTTCGCCGGCCAGAAGAAGGCGGCTTAGGCCATCACGTCTCCTCCCTGTCGCGCAGCGATGGGGAGGAGACGTCGGCGCTAGATGATATCCAGCGGCTGTTCGCTGGTCGGCGGCGGAAACGCGGCGTCGAGTTTTTCGATGTCTTCGATGTCGAACTGGATTTCCAGGGCGTCGGCGTTGGCCTCGACATGCTCGACCGACGAGGCCTTGGGGATGGCGATGACGCCGTCGTGGCGCAGGACAGCCGCCAGCGCCACCTGGGCCGGTGAGGCGTCGTGCCGGTCGGCGATATCCACAATGACCGGATGCTCCAGCAGCCCGCCGCGTCCCAGGGGCGAATAGGCCATCATCGGCATGTCGCGCGCCTGCAGCCAGGGCAGCAGGTCGTACTCGATCCCCCGCGTACCCAGGTTGTAGAGCAACTGATTGGCCGCACAGGCGTCGCCGCCTTCCAGCGCCTCCAGCTTGTTCATCGAGCGGATGTCCAGATTGGACACGCCCCAGCGCACGATCATCCCCTCGTCCACCAGTTCCTCGAAGGCGGCGATGGTCTCGTCCAGCGGCACCCGGCCAGACCAGTGCAGCAGATAAAGGTCCAGCCGGTCGACCCCCAGACGCTCCAGCGACTTCTCGCACGACAGCATCATCTTCATCTCGGACGCATTGTCGGGCTTGACCTTGGAGACCAGGAAGACCTCGTCGCGGCGCCCGGCGATGACCTCGCCGACCAGACGTTCGGACTTGCCCGAGCCATACAGTTCGGCGGTATCGATCAGGGTCAGGCCCAGGTCGATGCCGCGCGACAGGGCGGCCTGTTCGGCGTCGCGGCGCGCGGGATCGTCCCCGATCTCCCAGGTGCCTTGGCCAAGGGCGGGAACGGTCGTACCGTCGGCGAAGGAAACGAGGCGGGTCATAACCGTCCTAATGCACGACGGCGGTTTCGGCGCCAGCCGGATCGCAGACGAGGTTCGCCATGCAGACTCGCACCCTCCAGACCGACGGCCTGAAACAGCGGATCCTCGAGGCCGGCCCCACGGACGGCTCGGCGCCCCTGGTGCTGCTGATCCACGGCTTTCCCGAACTGGGGATCAGCTGGCGCGCCCAGGTCCAGGCCCTGGGCGAGGCCGGCTATCACGCCGTGGCCCCGGACATGCGCGGCTATGGCGGGACCGAGCGACCGGACGGCGTCGAGGCCTATTCCATCCTCAACCTGGTCGGCGACATGGTCGATCTGGTTCGCGCCCTGACCAGCGAAACAGGGGGCCATACCGAGTGCGTCGTCGTCGGCCATGACTGGGGCGCGCCGGTGGCCTGGCATTGCGCCCTGCTGAGGCCGCAGATGTTCCGCGCCGTCTTCGGCCTGTCGGTGCCCTTCCAGCCGCGCATCCCCAAGGGCCCGCCGCTACCGATGATGCGGGCCATCTCGAAACGGGTCGGGCGCGACCTCTATATCTGTCAGTTCCAGGAGCCCCAGGCTCACAGGACGTTCGAGACCGATGTGGCTGCAGCCCTGAGGAAGGGCTTCTACGCCTATGACGGCGCCACGCCCGATAATCGCCAGTCGACCGGCTTCATCGCCCCTGGCCAGGATTTCGTGTCCGAAATCCCTGAGGACGCGACCCTGCCCCCCTGGATGACGCCCGACCACTTCGCCGAATATGTCGCGGCCTTCTCGGCCGGCGGGTTCGATGCGCCGCTGAACTGGTATCGTTGCCTGGACCGGAACTGGGCGCTGATGGCCTTCGCCCAGGACCTGAAGATCACCGTGCCCTCGGCCTTCATGGTCGGCGAGCGCGATCCGGTGCGCAACTATTCGGGGGCCGCCGAGGCGACGCTGAAGGACTGGCTGACGGACCTGCGCAGCCAGGTCGTCCTACCCGGCGCCGGTCACTGGCTGCAGCAGGAACGCCCGGCGGAGGTCAACGCCGCCCTGCTCGATTTCCTGACGGATGTTCGCGGCCGGCCTGCCTAGACCACCATGACCGTACCCAGCAGCAGGGTCGCGCCACCGCGCCGCAAGGTGGCGTTGGTGGCGGCCTGAAGCTCGCGCGACAGCCGATCCACATCGGGCGCGGCGCCCGGCAACAGAGCGGCCCCGAACCGTTGGACGACCTGATTATAGGCGGCTCGCAGACGCGGCCCGTCCTGTTCGGCGCGGGCGCGCAGGGTCTCGTCGCGCACGTCCACCCCTGTCTCGACCGTCATCACCCCGCGCCGACCGTCCGGCCGGATGATGGAGGCCGTCACCGTGCCGAAACGGACATAGGAGGCGGTCGAGGCCTTCTTTTCTCCGCCGCCGCCCGAGGCCTTGGCGGGACCGGCCACGGCGGAGGCCAGGCCCAAAGCTCCCATGGCCAGAGTGGAGGGGGCGAGGGTGAAGAGGCTGCGACGGTTCATGAGAGCCAGCCTAGCGTCGCGACCTTAAATCCCGGTTACGGACGGTGGCGGGGGCGCTGTCGCAGCGGGCCAAGTGGCGGCGTCCTGCGCCGATGCGCGTTCTCGATGGCCAGATTGGACAGGGTCATCAGGTCGGACCGGCTGACGTCCAGCGGCCCGCCGAAGGTTTCCAGCGCCGCGTCTATGTCCGCCTCGGTGATGGGCGGCGGAGCCAGGGTCGCCGCCGGGGTCGCGCGATGCGGGTAGGTATGACCCGAGACGCGGTGGAAGGCCCAGGCCGTGGCCACCAGGATCACCGCGTTCAGCCCCACGGGCGCGAAGGCGAAGGCCCAGGTGTGACTGGCGAATGTCGGTCCGCCCAGGGCGGCGACCAGGGCCGTGCCGCCGCCCGAGGGGTGTAGCGACCGGGTCACCGACATGGCGGCGATGGACAGGCCGACCGCCGCGCCCGCCGCGATCATCGGCTCGGGGATCAGATGGGCGGCGATGACGCCGGAAAGGGCCGAGACGACATTGCCTCCAATGACGGGCCAGGGCTGGCCCATCGGGCTGGACGGCACGGCGAACAACAACACCGCCGAGGCGCCGAGCGGAGCGGCCAGCAGCATGGCCAGGCCGGTGTTTCCCCCCAGCACCGCACGGCTGATCATCCCCGTCACTGCGATGCCGAACAGGGCGCCGGCACAGGCTGCCGCCCGGTCGCGCCAGGTCGCGCCCGCCAGCACCGGCTTGAAAATCTTCATGCGACGCCCCCCCATGCGACATTCTGTACGCCCGGATCGGGGTTCGACGCCAGATTTCAGACGTGCAGCATCAACTCGTTGCGACCCAGGTCGATATGCACCGATTTGAACATCCTCAGGATGTCGAGCCCGATCAGCATGGCCGGCTCGTCTTCCAGTCCCCAGAAGCGGAAACTGTGGAAGTCGCCCACGGCGACCGGCAGGTTGCGCAAACCGATGCCGGCGAAATTCATCGACGGCAGCAGCATGGCCTGGCCGGTGGTCACCTCGCCGGTCGGGCTCTGGATGCGGCGGAGGTCCTGCCCGTCGCGGGGCAGCAGCGGCGTGGCGTTGCCAGCCAGGGCTGCGGCGCGGTTCAGGATCGTGCCCTCGGCGCCGGAATCGATGATGGCCATGGCCGAGATGCGGTTGATCCGGGCGGGGACGATCAGCAGGTTGCCGAACCGCCGCTCGCCGGTCACGACCAGAGGAATGCCGGGCGTCACGCCGCCATGAAACCCTCTGGCCGGGGCGGCGGACCGCGCGATGCGGACGCGCTGACTGCCCTGGAAATTCAGAATGATCTTGCGCCCCACCAGCAGGTCGCAGCCCAGCAGCCCGTCCAGTCCGCCCATGGCCAGCCGTTGCCCCACGGCGAGCCTCACGTCTGGCGCGTCGAGCGTGCCGCTCTGCATATGGTTCGCCCGCACCGCCGGGACGATCTCACGTCCGATCAGGGTGTGCATTCCGATGTTGCCCAGGAGCTCGAGCCGCAGTGGCGCGACCAGGTCGTCGGCGATCACCGAGGCGTTGGCGGCCGTGTCCACCATGAAGGTGAACGGTCCCTGCCCGTTCAATCGGACCGGCACGGTGGCGCGACCCCGATGCGAACCCAAGGAGTCGAACGACACCTGTCGCGCGAACGCCGGACAGGGCGCGGCGGCTATCGCGGCGGCGGCGACCATCAGCGTACGGCGTGTGACCATTCGGTCTTGATCCTCCCTGAGCGGATGAAGCGCTCTAAGCCCATCCTTGGCAAGGCGGCGCGCATGGCCGGGGCCAGAAGAGATATAAGGATATCCTTATGGGTTTCTTGCCCTTGATCGCTGGTCGGGCTATAGACCCGCAACCGCCACTCCGCGAACCGGCCATGCGCCGACGCCCTACCCCCTTCTCCCAGGAGCGCCCACCATGGTCGACTATATCGTCCGCGACATCTCGCTTGCCCCGTTCGGCAACAAGGAAATCGCCATCGCCGAGACCGAAATGCCGGGCCTGATGGCTCTGCGTGAAGAGTTCGGCGCGCAACAGATCCTCAAGGGCGCCCGCATCGCCGGCTCGCTGCACATGACGATCCAGACGGCTGTGCTGATCCAGACGCTGGAAGCCCTGGGCGCCGACGTGCGCTGGGCCTCGTGCAACATCTTCTCGACCCAGGACCACGCCGCCGCCGCCATCGCCGCCAACGGCACGCCCGTCTTCGCCTTGAAGGGCGAGACGCTGGAAGAATACTGGGACTATGCCCACAAGATCTTCGAATGGTCGGACGGCGGCTATCCCAACCTGATCCTCGACGACGGCGGCGACGCGACCCTGCTGTGCGTGCTTGGCCCCAAGGCCGAGAAGGACATCACGCTGCTGGACAACCCGCAGAACGAAGAAGAGGAAGCCCTCTACAAGGTGATGAAGCGCTACATCGCCGAGAAGCCCGGCTTCTATTCGGCCATCCGCGACGCCATCGGCGGCGTGTCGGAAGAAACCACCACGGGCGTTCACCGCCTGTACGAAATGGCCAAGAAGGGCGACCTCCCCTTCCCCGCCATCAACGTCAACGACAGCGTCACCAAGTCCAAGTTCGACAACCTCTACGGCTGCCGTGAGAGCCTGGTCGACGCCATCCGTCGCGGCACCGACGTCATGCTGTCGGGCAAGGTCGCGGTCGTCTGCGGCTATGGCGACGTGGGCAAGGGCTCAGCCGCTTCGCTGCGCAACGGCGGCGCCCGCGTCATCGTCACCGAGATCGACCCCATCTGCGCCCTGCAGGCGGCGATGGAAGGCTATGACGTCCAGACCCTGGAAGACGTCGCCGACAAGGCCGACATCTTCGTCACCACGACGGGCAACAAGGACGTCATCCGCGTCGAGCATATGCGCGCCATGCGCAACAACGCCATCGTCTGCAACATCGGTCACTTCGATAGCGAGATTCAGGTCGCCGGCCTGAAGAACTTCAAGTGGGACGAGATCAAGCCGCAGGTCCACCACATCGAGTTCCCGGACGGCAAGAAGATCATCCTGCTGTCGGAAGGCCGTCTGGTGAACCTGGGCAACGCCACGGGTCACCCCTCGTTCGTGATGTCGGCCTCCTTCACCAACCAGACCCTGGCCCAGATCGAACTGTGGACCAACATCAAGTCCTACGAGAACCAGGTCTACACCCTGCCCAAGCACCTCGACGAAAAGGTCGCCATGCTCCACCTGGCCAAGCTCGGCGCCAAGCTGACCAAGCTGACCCCGGAACAGGCCGACTACATCTCGGTCTCGACCGAAGGCCCGTTCAAGCCCGAGCACTACCGCTACTAGGCCGCAACCTCCCCCATTGGGGGAGGCGTCACGGCGCATGTTCGAGGCGCGACAGAGGGGGCAGCCCCAAACCTGGCCTCGGCAAACAGAAAAGGCCCGCGATCGCATCGCGGGCCTTTTTTCATTTTGACAGGGGATCCGGGTCAGTCCGCTACACCGCCAAGACTGTCCCGTCCTGATGGGGAAGGATCAGGTCACGCCGCCAGAGCGAGCCCGCCGACGTCCTCGTCGCGGCCGGTCAGGCTGATCTCGAAATCGGCCAGAAGGTCGATCAGTTCCTCGGCAGTGGGCAGGGGCTTGTCCGGCCCCATCCGGTATTTCCAGAAGCTGACGATATGCTGGACCGCGCCCAGCCGCTCGCCCAACCGCGCGAACAGGTGGGGGGCGTCGCGCAGGAAGTCGCGGAAACCGGTCGGCTGGCCATCCTCGGTCAAGCCCCTGAAGGCGTCGTCATAGACCCTGAGCATCCCGGCCGTGGTCTCGCAGGTCGCCAGGATGCGGTTCTTGACCGCCTCACGCGCTCGCCCCAGCTCGACGTGCTGCTGGCTGGTCGGACGGCCCAAGGGCTTGCAGCGGCGCACGGCCTCGACCACCCCGCCGACATCGCCGATCACGTCGCGCAGCACCCATTTGTAATAGAGGAAGCCCTTCCAGCAGAAGATGCCCTCCTCGTACTCCTCGGGCTTGAGCCGCAGCGTCATCCCCAGAGCGCTCAGGTCGTCGCCCGCCGAGTTCGACAGGATCTTGCCGGTCAGCACCGAGACGGGATTATCGGCGGCAAGGTCGGATTCCGCGTCCATGCACAGGTCGACCAGGGGGCTGATCTCGGCGCCCACGAAGGCGAACATGGCCTGCAGGTCGGCCTCGCTGAGATTGAAATAGCAGGCGCCGGGCTCGACGCCGTTGCGCCGCAGCTGTTCGCGCAACAGGAAGGGATCGAGGCCCGGCAGACGGTCCATGATCTTCAAGGTGTGCATGTCGGGATGATCGGACGACACCCCGAAGGCTTGCGTCATCGACTGTTCGAAGCCGTTCTCGCCGATGAACAGGTAGCGCCCGCCGACCCTCAGGTCCCCGGCGTCGATCGGCAGGATGATCTTGGTCGCCACATAGCGGCGCAGGCGGAAACGGTCGATCTCGTCGCGCCGCAGCCGATGCTTGACGATAAGGGAGCGATTCAGCACCGGATTGATGAACATGGGGGCCTCGGCCCAGGCCTCGGTATGACCATGCTCACGATGGACCCGCGACAGGTTCAGCACCCGTGCGGTCGAGGCCGAGCCGCTCAGGTTGGCCAGATTGCGGATCGTGCGGTCGGTCATGCGTCGCCTGAATAAGGAAGCGCTACCGTACGGACGAAAGGTTGACCAAGCCGCTCCGGACTTGGTTTCCAAGGCATTGACGACGCCGTTCGACGAACGACGCCGCCTGGATCAAAGACCCTAGAAGGTCGCCGTCACCGAGACGTACAGGCGACGGGGCTCCTGGTTGTTGGCGTATTCCGGCGTGTAGGCGACCGGCGCGCCGTAGGGGACCAGCCGCACGAAGTCCTGGTCGAACAGGTTGTAGATCGTCGCATTGACCGTCACCCGGTCCGACACGTCATAGGCGCCGCCCAGGTGGAACAGGCTGTAGGCCTCGTAGTCGCCGACAGCCGCGCGGATCGCCGCGTCGCCGCGATAGCGCTCGCTGCGGTATTCGCCCCGCACCCAGGCCGTCAGCCTGTCGGTCGCCTGCCAGCGCAGCTGGGCGTTGACCATGTGCTCGGGCGGGGCGTCGGACAGGGGCAGGCCCTGCTGGGCGCCCGACTTCTGCTCGGTCTCGGTGTAGGTATAGTTGCCGCTCAGCGACCAGTCGTCGGCGATGCGCCAGCGACCGGCGGCCTCGACGCCCTGGGTCAGGACCTCATCCACATTGATGCTCTGGCCAAAGGTGGGAACGCCCGGCCAGAAACCCACGTCGGCGCAGCCCGTGGTCGAATAGCCGCCCGCATCATACTGGGCCTGGTCCAGGCCGAAGGTGCAGTTGGCGATCGGCACGCCGGTGGCGATCTTGTCCTCGAAGTCGTTACGGAACAGCGTCAGGTTGGCGCGGATCGGCCCGCCGTTATCGAAATAGACGCCGACTTCGGACGCGATGCTGGTCTCAGGCGTCAGGGTCGGGGTGCCGATCAGCGGCAACGTCCCCTGGCGACCGAAGCCGTTGATGCCGGGGGTCAACTGCTCCAGGCGCGGGGTCTTGTAGCCCGCGCTCATGCCGCCTTTCAGGGTCCAGGCCGGGGTGGCGTTCCACACCAGATAGGCGCGCGGGCTGACCTGATCGCCAAAGTCGGAATGGTCGTCGTAACGCACGCCCAGGGTCAGGGCGAGCGTATCCGTGAAGCGCCACTCGTCCTCGACGAACAGGGCCCACTGCTCGAACGTGAAGTTGCCGGTGGCGACGCCGTCGGTCATCTCGGCGTCGATATACTGGCCGCCCACCGTGAAGGTGTGGTTGCGCCACTGGGAATAGAGCTTGGTCTCGAACAGGTCGGTGGTGGTCTCGAGCTGGCGCGGCCCGCCGGCGCCCGGAACTCCGACCGGGATGATCCGCCCCAGGGTTTCGGTGGTGTTGCGCGACAGGGTGGATTCCAGCGCGCCAAAGGGCAGGGTCCAGTTGTGGGCCAGCAGATACTGTTCGCGATTGAACTCCAGGAAGTCGGCGTATCCGCCCGCCGTGGTGTTGGTGCCCATCTGGCCCTCGGCGTTGTCGTACCACTGGCTCGAGGTATCGACGTCCAGCCACAGGTCGTGGTCGGGGCTCGGCGTCAGGTTCAGCCGTGCGCCCAGGTTCCAGATTTCATACGAGGTCGCGCTGCGGCCGAACCCGGTCACATCGACCTCGTCGCCGTTGACGTCCCTGTAAGTCAGGCTGGCCTGGTCGCGCTCCGCATAGGAACCGCGCACCGCCAGGCCCAGCAGGTCCGCCACCAGCGGACCCGAGGCATAGCCGTTGGCGCCCCAGAAATCGCCGAAGTCGCTGTCGCCCTGCAGCGTGTAGTTGCTCGAAACCGAGCCGGACCAGACGTCGCCGACCTTGCGGGTGATGATGTTGACCACACCGCCGATGGCGTCCGATCCGTACAGGGTCGCGACCGGCCCGCGCACGACTTCGACGCGCTCGATGGCGCTGACGGGCGGCAGGAAGCTGGTCGAGGTCTCGCCGAAACCGTTCGGCGTCACGCTGCCCGAGGTGTTCTGGCGACGGCCGTCGATCAGGACCAGGGTGTAGTCCGAGCCCAGGCCACGGATATTGATCGTCTGGCCGCCCGTCTTGCCGACCGCCGCGCCCGTATCGACGCCTTCGACCGTGTTCAGGATCTCGGCGATGGAGGTGGCGCGGATCTCCTCGATCTCGTCGCGGGCGATGACGCTGATGGAGGCGGGCGCCTGGGCGATACGCTGCTCGAAGCCGGCGGCGGTGACGACGACATCGGCGACACTCGCCACCTCCGCAGTCTGGGCAGAGGCGGCGCCCGCAAACGTCAGCGACAGGATCAGGGCGGGCGTTGCCGCACCGGCCATCAGCGCGCCGCGACGTGCAGCGGTAGTCGAGAAAGTCATGATCTGTATGCCCCGGCGAGATATTGCGAGCGCCTCTCAACAGCATTCGCATATAGGCTACAACGGGGGTGTGCGATTACGTCGCAACTGCAGCCTCAAAGTCTGCGACGGCATCGCGCTGGCGCCCGGTTCGCGCGCGGCGTAGAAACCGCTCATGGAAAACCTCTTCACCGTGCTGATCCTGCTGGCCATCGCCGCTGTCAGCGTCACCCTCGGCTTCGGCATCTATTCGCTGTACCGGGGCGGCGAATACGCGCGGTCCAACTCCAACCGGCTGATGCGGCTGCGCGTGGCGCTTCAGGCGACGGCCGTGGTTCTGCTGATGCTCGGCCTGTGGTGGAAATCCACGCACGCCGGCTGATCGGAAAAACACCATGGTCGTCCTGAACAAGATCTACACCCGCACCGGCGACGCTGGCTCGACCGGCCTGGCCTCGGGCGCACGCGTGTCAAAGACCGACCTGAGGGTCGAGGCCTATGGCGCGGTGGACGAGCTGAACTCGGTCATCGGCGTGGCCCGGCTCCACGCCGGTCAGCACGACCGCATCGACGCCATGCTGGGCCGCATCCAGAACGAGTTGTTCGACCTGGGCGCCGACCTGGCCACACCGCTGGACCCGCCGCCCGCCTGGGAGGCCCTGCGCATCGTCCAGTCCCAGATCGACCGGCTGGAATCCGAGATCGACTGGATGAACGAGAGCCTGAAGGCGCTGGACAGTTTCATCCTGCCCGGCGGATCGGCCCTGTCGGCCCACCTGCACCTGGCCCGCACCGTCGCCCGCCGCGCCGAGCGCGACGCCATCCGCCTGATGGAGACCGGAACCCCGATCACGGCCGAGGCCGTCCGCTACCTGAACCGCCTGTCCGACCACCTGTTCGTCGCCGCCCGCCGCGCCAACGCCAACGGCGCCGACGACGTCAAATGGAAGCCCGGCGCGACGCGCTGACGGAACGACATCTCCTCCCCGTTGCGGACCGATGGAGAGGCGGCGCGGCTCGCCTTGGCGAACCATCGAACTTTTCTTTCGTCATCCTCCGGCAAGCCGCGTCTTCGCGGCGCAGACCGGGGGACCCAGCGGCGCGCGAGAGCGCGACCCTGCCGCGGACTCCGGCGTCGCACATCGGGGTTGAACACATCGCCTTCGGCGCCGCTGGGTCCCCCGGTCTCGCTACGCTCCCCGGAGGATGACGAAAGATGAGGGGCCGGCTTCCGCCGCAGTGCCTATGACCGGTCTCGACCCGTCGCGGACGTCAGCCGATCATTCCCGCCGAGCGAAAAGGTTAGGCAGTCGTCACAAATGCGACGACAACAACCACTCTGGGAGTCTGCAAGAGAGAGCGCTAGCCCGTGGGTTCTGAAATCATATTTCTGATACCTCATTTGGTTGGGTTCGTTGCCGTCGCGACTGGGTGTGGGTTGCTGATCGCCTGGCTCATCTGGGCAGGCACGCGGCGCTGGGGACCCAGGCGGGTGCGTGGGGGTTCGACAGCGTTTCCATTTCGCTTGGTGGTGTCGTTGTTGCTCTGCATTAGCCTCCCCGTTGGATGCTTATGGACCTGCCAGCCTGTTCCTCAGCCAGAAAGCGCCCGCACTGTCGCAGCGTTTGAGATTCCGCCCCTTACAGTGGCTGACCGTGCAGATTTGCTAGCGATCTTGAACAACGAATCGAAGGCTGAGGGGTTAGGGATTTCTGTTGAGAGCGAGCAAGCCATAGAGAGCCAAAACGAGATGTGGCCCGATCGTAGAATGACTATTGGTGTCTCCATTTGGCGCCCTGATCCAGTTACTGGCCGGAGTTCCAGAAGAGACATGATCGAAGGCAAGGAGGTCGGTGTCTCAGATTCGTGGAATGACGGTCATGTGTGGATCTACTTCAATCGCGGGGAGAACCCCGTGCTGGCCCAGCGGTTTTGCGACCGGCTCATGCGGCAAATCTTCGACCGCTGGCCAGGCACCCTGAGCATTCCAGTATTTTCTAGCGGCGGGCTCCCGCTCAGGGAGAATCTCATGATTGGCGATCAAGGCTACGAAATCGATCCCGCCAAATTAGCGCAATATAACCGCGATCCAGAGGTGGGCCCCGGGGCCATACGTCCCTCGAGTTGCCGATAGCTGATGGTGGCTGCCGATATTTCGGCCTGCTTCTCTGGTTGCGGTTTCCAACCTCCGCTCTCGACCTCAGCCCTATTTCGACATCCAGGGCCGTGAGGCGCCGCTCGCCACCCGGGCCGCCTGTTCGCGTTGGAAGCGGCCGCCGCGCGGGGGTTTGGGGCGGGCGTCGAGGATGGCCTTCTTGAGGCGCAGAGCCCTCTGGATCGGGGTTTCGCCCTCGATGGAATCTTCGACCGGGGCTGTGTCGTCGTCGCGTTCGCTCATGTCGGTGATCCTAGCACAGGCCGGGGCCTAGCGCCCCTGTTTGGCGGCGAAGTCGGCGCGTTCGCGTTCGGTGGCGGCGTCGCGGGCGGCCTTGGCGGCCTTCAGCCGCGCCTCGATCTCGATCAGTTCGCGATTCTGTTCATTCGAGGCCTCGGCCCGGCTGACGCCCGGCGCCCGCTTTGTGATGTTGGGCAGATAGATCGGCGTGACGCAGCGCCGCTCCTCGGCGTACCACCACTGGCCGCCCTTCTCGCAGCGCTCGGCCGGGGCGATCCAGAAGCGCTGGACCAGAAGGGTGCCGGCCACCAGCACGCCGAAGATGGCGAAGAACAGCAGGCTCAGCCGGCGCATGGTCAGGAAGCGGTTCATCGGCGTCTTTCGGCAAATTCTTTGAGCGGACGGGTCACAAGATCACGCTACGTTACATTGACAGGCGGGACCGCCCGTTCCATTCCCTGCCCGCACAATTCGACCAAGGTATGGATGGACTCCCATGAAGGTACTCGTCCCCGTCAAACGGGTGATCGACTATAACGTCAAGGCCCGCGTCAAGGCAGACCAGACCGGCGTTGATCTCGCCAACGTCAAGATGAGCATGAACCCCTTCGACGAAATCGCCGTCGAAGAGGCCGTGCGCCTGAAGGAAGGCAAGGAACACCACGCCGCCGGCACGGTGACCGAGATCGTCGTCGTCTCGATCGGCGTGACCCAGGCCCAGGAAACCATCCGCACGGCCCTGGCCATGGGCGCCGACCGCGGCATCCTGATCCAGTCCGACGCCGACCTGGAGCCCCTGGCCGTCGCCAAGCTGCTGGCCGCCGTCGTCGCCGAGGAAAAGCCCGACCTGGTGCTGATGGGCAAGCAGTCCATCGACGGCGACAACAACGCCGTGGGCCAGATGCTGGCCGCCCTGCTGGACTGGCCGCAAGCCACCTTCGCCTCCAAGATCGAAATCGGCGGCGGCAAGGCCACTGTCACTCGTGAAGTCGACGGCGGCCTGCAGACCATCGCTGCGGCCCTGCCCGCCGTGGTCACCGTGGACCTGCGCCTCAACACCCCGCGCTACGCCAGCCTGCCCAACATCATGAAGGCCAAGAAGAAGGAGATCGCGACGAAGGCGGTCGCCGACTACGGCGTCGATACCTCGCCGCGCCTGAAGGTGGTCAAGGTCACGGCCCCCGCGACCCGCTCCGCCGGGATCAAGGTGGCCGACGCCGCCGAACTGGTTTCCAAGCTCAAGACCGCAGGAGCGCTGTAAGATGGCCGTTCTCGTCATCGCCGACCACGACGGTTCGGCTGTCCGCGACACCACCAACAAGACCGTGACCGCAGCCCTTAAGATCGGCGGCGACGTCGATGTTCTGGTCGTCGGTTCCGGCGCCAAGGCTGCGGCTGACTCGGCCGCCAAGATCGCCGGCGTCCGCAAGGTCCTTCTGGCCGACAGCGCCGACCTGGGTCACCAACTGGCCGAGTCGGTCGAGGCCACGGTCCTGGGCCTGGCCTCGGGCTACGACGCGATCCTGTCGCCCGCGACCAACGACGGCAAGAACTTCATGCCGCGCATCGCCGCCAAGCTGGACGTCGCCCCGATCTCGGACATCGTCGAGGTCGTCTCGGCCGATACCTTCGTTAGGCCCATCTACGCCGGCAACGCCCTGGAAACCGTGCAGTCGTCGGACGCCAAGAAGGTCATCACCGTGCGCCCGACCGGCTTCGACGCCGCTGGCGAAGGCGGCTCCGCACCTGTGGAAACGGTCTCGGCCGTTGACGCCGGCAAGGCGTCCTTCATCGGTGAGGAACTGGTCAAGTCGGACCGCCCCGAACTGGGCGCCGCCAAGATCATCGTCTCGGGCGGTCGCGCCCTGGGTTCGGCGGAGGAATTCCACGCCGTCATGGACCCCCTGGCCGACAAGCTGGGCGCCGCCGTCGGCGCCTCGCGCGCCGCCGTCGATGCGGGCTATGCGCCCAACGACTACCAGGTCGGCCAGACCGGCAAGGTCGTCGCGCCCCAGCTCTACATCGCCATCGGCATCTCGGGCGCCATCCAGCACCTGGCCGGGATGAAGGACTCCAAGGTCATCGTCGCCATCAACAAGGACGCTGACGCCCCGATCTTCCAGGTCGCGGACTACGGCATCGTCGGCGACTACAAGACCGTCGTGCCGGAGCTGATGGCCGCTCTGGGTTAGTGATGAAGCTGCCGGGCGGTGATCATGCGGTCATCGCCCGGCGCAAGATCGTCGAATACTGCTTATCGCTCGATCATGAGGTGGGCAGGGCCAGGGCGAGGGTGTTCCAGTCCAGCCTGGGCCTGACAAGCGCAGACGCCGACGTCCTGGTCGATGCTCTGCTTGAGGCCGCAGCGACCGGTCACGCCGAGCCGGGCGACGTCGACGCCTACGGCATGCGCTACAGAATCGATTTCGTGATAGACTTTCGCGGTCGTCGCGCAATCGTGCGCAGCGGTTGGATCATCCGGGCCGATGGCGATGCGCCGGAATTGACCACCACTTGGGTGCTGAAGACCGATGCTGCAGGAACTTGATACCGTCGCGACCCTGGTTGATCGGCTCGATATCGACCTCGTCGCTGGCGAGGTCGGGGCGATCACCACAGCGCTGGCCGAAGGCGTCTACGAGGTCGAATTCATCGACGCCGACGGGAAGACCTATGCGACCGCTGCATTTCGGTCTGATGAACTGCTGAAGTTGCATCACAGGGCGCGAGCGGCCTGAGCGCATTCGCCAAACTCGCCGTCAAGCTCACCCCCGACGCATACGCCGATCGTATCGACGGTTGGGGAGTGGACGCCGAGGGCCGGGCGGTGCTTCTGGCCCGCGTGCGCGCCCGCCCGGTGGAGGGCGAAGCCAATACCGCCCTGCTGAAGCTGCTGGCCAAGACCCTGGACCTGCGCGTCTCCGCCCTGTCGATCCAGCGCGGGGGACAGTCCCGCACCAAGATGGCCCTGATCGAGGGCATGACCGACGATGATCTGAAGCGTCGCCTTACCGATCCGTAATGTTTCCGGCTTTGACGCGGCGAGCGCGCCGACCTGTAATCGCCCCATCCAGCGCCGTCGGGCGCCCAGCCATAAGCGCCCCATGACCGTTTCCGCCCCACAGGCGTCTCGCCTTCCTATCTCGCGACTGGCGGCCCTGGCCTGCCTCGCCGCCGGGGCCCTGGCCCTGTCCGCCTGCGCCACGACCGGCGCCGAACCCGCCAAGCCCGACCGCCCCGCCAGCGGCGGCGCCAATCGCACCCTGGCCATCGGCCTGGACGCCTCGACCAATCCCGATCCCTTCCCCTCGACCTATCAGCCCTTGCCGCGCAGGAACGCTGCGATCGTCGGCGGCACGGTCTTCACCGCCACGGGCCTGAGGATCGAGAACGGCGTGGTCCTGATGGCCGACGGCAAGGTCGAGGCCGTCGGCGGCACCGACACCGCGGTCCCCGCCGGTTATGAGGTGATCGACGCGCGCGGTCGCTTCGTCACCCCCGGCGTCATCGACATCCACTCCCACCTCGGCGTCTATCCCTCGCCCGGCGTCATGGGGATGAGCGACGGCAACGAAGCGACAAGCCCCAACACCGCACAGGTCTGGGCCGAGCATTCCCTGTGGCCCCAGGACCCCGGCTTCAACACCGCCCGCGCGGGCGGGGTCACCACCCTGGGCATCCTGCCCGGCTCGGCCAACCTGTTCGGCGGGCGCGGCGTGACCATCCGCAACGTGCCCTCCATCACCATGCAGGGGATGAAGTTCCCGAGCGCCCCCTACACGCTGAAGATGGCCTGCGGCGAGAACCCCAGCCGCGTCTATGGCTCGCGCAACCAGTCGCCGGCCACCGGCATGGGCAATGTCGCCGGCTACCGCGCCGCCTTCATCGCCGCGCGCGAATACAAGGAGAAGTGGGACAAGTGGCGCGACACAGGCGAGGGCTCGCCGCCGACGCGCAACCTTCAGAACGAGACCTTGGCCGGGGTTCTGGACGGGTCTATCCTGATCCAGAACCACTGCTACCGGGCCGACGAGATGGCCATGATGATCGATATCGGCCGCGAGTTCGGCTATAAGGTCACCACCTTCCACCACGCCATCGAGGCCTACAAGATCGCGCCCCAGTTGGCCGCAGAGGGCATCTGCGCGGCCATGTGGACCGGCTGGTGGGGCTTCAAGATGGAGGCGCTCGACGCCATTGAGGCCAATGCCGCCCTGGTCGACGCGCCTGAGGGATCGTGCGCGGTCATCCACTCCGACGACGCCGAACTGACCCAGCGCCTGAACCAGGAGGCCGCCGCCGCCCTGGCCGCCGGGCGAGCTGCGGGCCTCGACATCGCCGAGGAACACGCCGTCGCCTGGTTCACCATCAACGCCGCCCGCGCCATCGGCATCGCCGACCAGACCGGCTCGCTGGAGCCCGGCAAGCGCGCCGACGTGGTGATCTGGTCCGCCGATCCGTTCAGCATCTACGCCCGCGCCGATCAGGTCTTCATCGACGGCGGAAAGGCCTTCGACCGCTTCGACCCGGCCTATCAGCCGACCTCCGACTTCGAACTGGGCCAGCCCGGCTATGGCCTGAGCGCCGCCTCCGTCAGCCAGGGAGCTCGCTGATGCGCGCCGTCATCCTCACCGCCGTCGCGGCCCTGGCTCTTTCCTCGCCGGCTCTGGCTCAAGAAACCATCGCCATCACCGGCGGCCGCATCCTGACCGGGACCTCGGTCATCGAGAGCGGCACGGTCGTCATGCGCGGCGGACGGATCGTCTCGGTCGGATCCGCCGCCGCCCCCTCGGGCGCGCGAGTCATCGACGCGGCGGGCAAGACCGTCGCCCCCGGCTTCGTCGTGGTCGATTCCGGCCTGGCGGGCTCCGAGGTCTCCTCGGTCAAGGGCTCCAACGACCTGTCCAACGGGGCCAACACGATCAGCGCCTCGTTCGACGTTTCCTACGGCCTGGACCCCTGGTCCTTCACCTTGCCGGTCGCGCGCCTGGGCGGCATCACCCGCGCCGTGGTAGTTCCGGCCCATGCGGGCGGAGGCGGCGGCGCGCACAGCCACCAGGACGACGGCGACGACAATTTCGCTGGCGCGGGCGCAGGCGGCTATCAGTCGCCCGGCCTGTTCGCCGGTCAGGCGGCGGTGATCTCGCTCGCCAGCGGTGGCGGCGACATCCTGGTCACCCCGCGCGTGGCCATGGTCGCGCCCTTCGGCGAGGCCGGGGCCGTCGCCTCGGGCGGCGCGCGCGGGGCCGAGTTCACCCTGTTCAGGGAGACCCTGGCCGAGGTCCGCCTCTATGCCCGCAACAAGGCCGCCTATGATCGGGCGGCCCTGCGCGACCTTTCCCTGTCGCGCGCGGACCTCGAGGCCCTGATCCCCGTCGCCAACGGGACCATGCCCCTGATCGTCACCGTCCACCGCGCCTCCGACATCCGCCAGGTCCTGCGTCTGGCGCGCGAAGAAGGCGTCAGGCTGATCCTGGACGGCGCCGAGGAGGGCTGGCTGGTCGCCGCCGACATCGCCTCGGCAGGCGTGCCCGTGCTGGTCAATCCCATCACCAACCTGCCGGGCTCGTTCGAGACCCGCGCGGCGCGGATGGAGAACGCCGCCGCCCTGAACGCCGCGGGCGTGGTCATCGCCATCAAGGGCTCCGAGGGCTCCGTCCACCGGGCGCGCGAGGCCCGCTACAACGCTGGCAACGCCGTCTCGCACGGCCTGCCCTATGAGTCCGCCATCGCCGCCCTCAGCGTCAACCCGGCCCGGATCTTCGGCGCGGGCGGCCGTCTGGGCGAGCTGACGCCGGGCGCCGCCGCCGATGTGGTGATCTGGACCGGCGACCCGCTGGAGCCGCTCAGCCAGGCCTCGGCCGTCTTCATCGACGGTGTCGAACAGCCGATGGAGACCCGCCAGTTGATGCTGCGCGATCGCTACCGCAACGGCGGACGCGCCGCAGGCGGGATGCCGGTCGCCTACGGAAACTGATATGGGGCGGGGCATGACCCTGCCCCGCCTTTTCATCGATGCCGACGCCTGCCCGGTAAAGGACGAAGTCTATCGCGTCGGCGCCCGCTACGGCCTGCACGTCTTCGTGGTGTCCAACACCTGGATCAACACGCCGCGCGAAACCTGGATCGAGCAGGTGGTGGTCGACGCCGGCCCCGACGTCGCCGACGACTGGATCGCCGAGCGCGCCATCACGGGCGACATCGTCATCACCGCCGACATCCCCCTGGCCGACCGTTGCCTGAAGTCGGGCGCCCAGGCGCTGAAGTCGAACGGACAGCCCTTCACCCCGGACTCCATCGGCTCGGCCCTGGCCGGACGGATGGTGGGCGAGCATCTGCGCTCCATGGGCGTGGCCACGTCCGGCCCGCCGCCGTTCGGCCCGCGCGATCGCTCCAACTTCCTGCAGGCGCTGGATCAGGCCGTGGTGCGGGCCAAAAAGGCCCTGGCCATCGCCGCAGCGACCACGCCCCCAGGACCGGCGCCGCAATGATCATCCCCGAAAGCGAGCTTGAGTTCCGCTTCTTCCGCGCCGGCGGGCCGGGCGGCCAGAACGTCAACAAGGTCTCGACCGCCGTGCAGATGCGCTTCGACGCCCTGAACTCGCCGTCGCTGAAGGAGGGCCAGAGGGCGCGGCTGATGAAGCTGGCCGGCAGCCGCCTGACCCAGGACGGCGTCATCCTGATCACCGCCGTTCGCCACCGGACCCAGGAACGCAACCGCGCCGACGCCATGGAGCGGCTTCAGGCCATGGTCGACGAGGCGGCGATCGCCCCGACCTACCGCGTCCCGACCCGCCCGACCCGCGCCTCGAAGGAACGCCGGCTGGTCTCGAAATCGCACCGCTCCGGCATCAAGAGCGGACGCGGCAAGCCGGGCGTTGACTGAAAGGCGAACCTAGCGGCGGCGACCGCGAGGCTGGTCGTGGGCTGCGGCCTGCAACTGGGTTTCCGGCAGTTCGGCCAGGGTCAGAACGCCGTCGCGGTTGGCGTCGAGCAGGCCGAACCAGCGCAGGGTGACGGCGGCCCACTCCTGCTGCGTGATGCGCTGGTTGGTGTTGGTGTCGGCCGTCTTGACCGGCTGGGGCACGTTCAGCAGCCCCGCCATGGCCAGGGGCGTGCCCGCCTGGGCATAGGTGCGGCGCGGCGTCCGATCGACCGGATCGCTCATCGGAACCTCCTGACCCGCCCCGCCCAGGGACAGAGCTCCCAGCAAGCCGCTCCTGCGACCCGGGCGGCCCGATCCGCCACGCCTGCCCGGTACGGCAGGCAGGGTCACGCCGGCGAACAGCCGGGCGATCACGTCTTCGTAGGCGCGGGTTTCGGCGGGACTGATTTCACCATCGGCGTTCTGATCGACGACCCCGAACCAGCGCTGGCCATCGGCGGCGAACTCCTCTGGGGTCAGCCGTCCGTCTTGGTCGGCGTCGGCGCCCTCGAACCACTGGATCACCGGATAGGGTTCGGTGGGTCCCGCCAGAAAGGGTTCGCCGAACGGGCTGGCGAACACCTGGCGCTGAGGCGGCGCGCGTCGTCATCAGGTCCCGCTGCTGCGGCTGCGCCGGGGATGGACGCGACCAGCAGGGCGGCGATGGACGCCGCAACGACGGCGTGTGCGGTGACGGGCTTGGAGGAACGCGGATCGGACATTGGGAGGGCTCCGGCTTGGCTTTGGGTGGTTTCAGCGCGGAAACCTCGGCCTAGCAAGACCCAAGGCCTCGCCGGGCGATTTGGCCTCATTCCGCGCTGGGCGTCTCGGCAGGTTCGGACGGGACCTGGCGGAACAGCAGGACAGCGATCTTGCCCTCCTCGTTCAGGGCGATCATCCACTGGGTCGGGGCCTTGTCGAACATCACGGCGAACATCTCGGCGCCGGTCTCGTTGCCGGCGTGGGCCCCGGCCTGAAGCTCTCCGAAGCCGCGCACGGCCGTGACAATGTCGGCGCTGCGCGCGCGGATACGCATCGCCAGATCGGCCGTCATGGCGTCGTAGTTGGGCGTGCCCGACTGGATGGCCGTGATGGTGGCGCGCAAGGCCGCCTCGGCCGCCTCGACCCGCGCAGCATCCGCCGCAGGGGCGGCAGGGGCGGGGGCTGGGGCCTGGGCCGGCGTCCGGGCCGCGCGCGGGGCGTCGAAGCCGTTGGGCAGGGTTCCCGCCGCCGGTCCGCTCTGGGCCTGGGCCTGGGCCGCCACGGGCATGGCCAGAAGCGCGGAAAGCGCCAGCAGGGCGATCTTCATCTTGGGGTGTCCGTTCGCGGTCATCAGCCTGAAATGACGGACCAAAGCGACAGAACAAGGGCGGCCAGCGAGGCCCCCGTCGCCACCACCAAACAGGCCGACAGCCAGTGGGGCACGCGCGTCACCTGCACCACCGTCTGCTGCGGGGCGGGCGGATCCTGCACCAGTCGCGACAGGGCGCGTGCCCCGCCGATCAGTTCCTTCAGCCCGTCGCGGACCTGGGCGCGCGGCCCCAGTTCGCGCGCGATCCAGCGCTCGACCACCGGCTGGGACGCAGCCCACAGGTCGTGATCGGGGTTCAGCCGGCGCGCCACGCCCTCGACCGAGACCATGGTCTTTTGCAACAGGATCAGCTCGGGCCGCAGGTGCATGTCGAACAGGGCCGTGATCTCGAACAGCTGGCCCAGCAGCCGCCCCATCGACACCTGCGAAGCGGACCGCCCGATGACAGGCTCGCCCACCGCCCTCAGGGCCTGGGCGAAGGCCTCGACCGAATGGTTCGGCGGCACATATCCGGCCTCGAAATGGACGCGGGCGATGCGCGGATAGTCGCGCGTCAGGAAACCCCACAGGATCTCGGCCAGATAGCGCCGCTCGCCCTCCCCCAGCCGCCCGACGATGCCGAAGTCGATCGCCGTGACCTCGGCGGGCGCCGAGCAGAACAGGTTCCCCTCATGCAGGTCGGCGTGGAAGGTGCCGTGGTCCAGCGCCTGGATCAGGAAGGCCTGGACGATGTGGTCGGCCAGCAGGTTGCGGTCCAGCCCCGGCTGTTCAACCGCCAGCGGGTCGGTCATGGGCAGGCCTTGCGCCCACTCCAGCGTCAGCACACGCTTGCCCACCCCTTCCCAGAAGACGGCGGGGGCGGTCATATGGGCCTTCTCGCCGGCCATGATGTCGCGCAGTTCGGACGCGGCGGCCGCCTCCAGCCGCATATCCAGTTCCAGCTCCATCGAACGGGCCACGGTCTCGACGAAGGCGCGCGGCTCCAGACGTCGCGCCGCCGGGACCAGCCGGTTCACCACCCCTGCGCCCAGCCGCATCGAATCCAGACCCAGGGCCACGCGCCGCTCGACGCCGGGCCGCAGCACCTTGACCGCCACCTTGCGCCCGTCCGCCAGCCAGGCCGGATGGGCCTGGGCCAGGGAGGCGGCGCCGATGGGATCGCCGAAATCCGTGAACAGGCTGTCCACCGTCCGGCCCAGCGACCGCTCGATCTCGCGCCGGGCCTGTTCGGTGGGAAAGGGCGCCAGCTTGTCCTTCAGCCGCCCCAGGTCGGTGGCGAACTCGGCCCCGAAGATGTCGGCGCGGGTGGCCATGACCTGGCCCAGCTTGATCGCCACCGGCCCCAAATGCTCGAACGCCCGACCCAGCCGTTGGCCGGGCCGCCCGTCACGCCCCTCGCGCCCGGCGAACAGATGCAGCACGCCCGCGATGGGCCGCGCCCAAGCGGGCAGGACGCCCGTGATCTCGCGCGGCAGCAGTACGTCGTGCCGCGCCAGAACGCCCAGCCAGCCGATCAGCCGCCAGCTGGCGCCCAGCGGATCGCGCACCTTCAGGGGCGCAGGCGGCGTCGGGGCCACGCGGTACAGGGGCGAGCCAGATCTTTCAGAGGTGGTCAGATCGCCCACCCGAAATGGATCGCCGCAACGCCGCCGGCTAGGTTGGTCACGGTCACGTTCCGGAAGCCGGCGGTCTCGATCATGGTCTTGAAGGTGGGCTGGTCGGGGAAGCGGCGGATGCTTTCGACCAGGTACTGATAGCTGTCGCGATCCTTGGCCACCCAGCCGCCGATGCGCGGGATGGCGTGGAAGGACCAGGCGTCATAGGCCTTGCGGATGACCTCGGTCGTGGGCCGCGAGAACTCCAGGCAGATGAACCGCCCGCCGGGCTTCAGCACGCGGCGCGCTTCCGACAGGGCCACGGCGATGTCGGCGACATTCCTGATGCCGAAGCTGATCGAATAGGCGTCGACCGAGGCGTCGGGCAGAGGCAGGGCCATGGCGTCGCCGACGCTCCACGACATCTCCGGCTCGCCGCCCTTGTCGACACCGGCCATGATCATCTCGGCATTGTAGTCCAGCACGATGACCGAGGCGTTTTCGCCCCCGCGACGCTCCTGGGCCCGGCGCGCCATCTTGGAATAGCGCCGCGCCATGTCGCCAGTACCGCCCGCGACATCCAGGATGGTCTCGCCGGGGCGGGGGTTCAGCTTGGCGGCGGCCGCGTCCTTCCACAGCCGGTGGACGCCCCCGCTCATCAGGTCGTTCATCAGGTCGTAGTTGGAGGCGACGCTGTCGAACACCTCGCGCACCATGCCGACCTTGGCCTTGGCGTCGACGTCGCGAAAGCCGAACGAAGAGGTCGTGCCCGAGCTGTGCGGGCGCGACGAGGAGGAGGAGGCGTCGGTCATAACGGGGGTTTACCCGTTCGCAGGCCCGCCGTCACCGCTCCGTCGAACCGCAGATCAGTTGATCCGCGAGCCGCCGCCCCGAATAATGCAGGCATAGTCCCGGGCCGGCTCGCCGCTGACCGCGCCGGTCGGCTGCAGGATGCCTTCGCGGGCGGTGCAGTCGCTGGTCAGGCGATCCATCTCCTGGCTGTAGCGGCTGGGCGGGCCGCCAGCCGAGGCACAGGCGCCAAGCGTCACGGCGAGGACGCCGACCAGTGCGAGAGGGGCCGTCACGGATGGGATGCGCATCGGTTTATTCCTGCTCAAGGGCGCACGGGTTCAAAAAACGTGACGCCGTTCGGCGATCATACCGCTCTGCGGATGAACGGCAGATAACGGATTTTCGAGCGATCGGACGGAGAGGCGCGCACCGTCCGCTACCGGACACAGGCAGCCGACGCCTCGCATATCACCGGGCTAGCGCCTATCTAGGGTCAATGACCTTCAGACTCACCACCATCGAGCGTGCTTACGAACTGGCCAAGAGCGGTTCGTGCCGCACCGTCGGCGACATCAAGGCCAAACTTCAGGCCGAGGGCCACGAACGGGTTCAGGACCGTCTGTACGGCGGCTCTTTGACCTCGGCCCTGCGCAAGCTCTGCACCGCCCACTACATCGCCCCCGAAGGCGAAGAGGAACCGGCCGCCTCCGCCGCCGAGGACCAAGAAGAAGAGGCATAGGTTTCTATCCCGCCATCGGCGGGCGCGGCCCGCCGCCAGCCCGATTGAACAAGCCCGCTTGTTTAGGCTTTCGAACTGGCGCATAATGGACTTCGTCGATCTCTCTGCGTAACGCCCTCTCTCTTTGCGAACGCACCGAGTTTCCAGGCCTTTCCCATTCAGAACCGACAGGTCCCGTGTGCTTTTGCACGTGGCCAATCGCTAGCGGAGGTCCTTAAAATGGCTACCGGCACTGTCAAATGGTACAACTCCACCAAGGGTTACGGCTTCATCGAGCCCTCGGACGGCGGCAAGGACGTGTTCGTGCACGTTTCGGCCGTTGAAACTTCGGAACTGAACACCCTCAACGAAGGCCAAAAGGTCTCCTACGAGGTCGAGCGCGACCGTCGCACCGGCAAGGAATCTGCCGGTCAGCTGAAGGCCGCCGAATAGTCTTTTCTGACTTTTCGAGTGACTTGCGGGGTCGGTGCGAAAGCGCCGGCCCCGTTTTCAATTCTCCTCCCCGGCGCCGCTCGGCGATGGGAGGAGAGCCTCGCGCCCCTTGCCGCCCAAGCTCTTGCTCCCCCGCCTCGGCCCGCGTAATCCCCAGCCCATGTTCGGCCTCGCCAATCCCGAGCGCTTCATGCGCTTCACCGGCCCGCTGACCCCGTGGCTCTGGGGGCTGGCCGCCGTGCTGCTCGCCGTCGGAACCTGGCTCAGCTTCACCGCGCCGGGCGACTATCAGCAGGGCGACACCGTCCGCATCATGTTCGTCCACGTCCCCGCCGCCATCATGGGCACCGTGGTCTATGCCGCCCTGGGCGTTTCCAGCTTCTTCGCCCTGGTCTTCCGCCACCCGCTGGCCGACGCCGCGGGCCGCGCCGCCGCCCTGCCCGGCGCCGCCTTCACCGCCCTGGCCCTGGTCACCGGCTCGCTGTGGGGCCAGCCGATGTGGGGAACCTGGTGGGTCTGGGACGCGCGCCTGACCTCGGTGCTGGTGCTGTTCCTCTTCTATCTCGGGTACATGGCCCTGCGCTCCAGCATCGACGACGAGCAGAAGGCCGGCCGCGCCGCCGCCGTGCTGGGCCTGGTCGGCCTGATCAACCTGCCCATTGTCAAATTCTCGGTCGACTGGTGGAACACCCTGCATCAGCCGGCCTCCCTGCTGCGGGCCGGCGGCTCCAGCCTGGACCCCGTCTTCCTGTGGCCCCTACTGACCATGATGGCCGCCTATGGCGCGCTGTTCGCCGCCGTCTGGCTGACCTCGATCCGCACCGAGGTGACGCGCCGCCGGGTGCTGAGCCTGCGCGCCCGCAAAGCCCTGGAAGCCTGAGGAGAAGGCCTGATGCTCGACCTCGACATGAGCCCCTACGCCGCCTTCGTCTGGCCCGCCTGGGGCCTGAGCCTGCTGGTGCTGGCCGGCCTGTCCGCCCGCGCCCTGATCGCCGCCCGGCGCTGGAAGGCCGAGCTCAAGACGCTGGAAGATACGGACGAAACCCGCGCTCAAGCAGCGCGAAGCGCGGTAGCGCAAGAAACATGAACCGCTGGCTGGCGACGATCCCGCTGGTGGTGCTGACCGGACTGGCGATCCTGTTCATCGGCTGGTCGCTGAAACGCGATCCGGCCTACAAGCCCGACGCCGCCGTGGGCCAGCCCATCGCCGAGACCGTCCTGCCCATCCTGCAGGGTTCGGTCGCCGGGCCGCAGAACGTGGACCTGAAGACCGCCGGCGTCGGCCGCCCCATGCTGGTCAACGTCTTCGCCAGCTGGTGCGCGCCCTGCCGGATCGAGCATCCCAAGCTGATGGCCTTGAAGGCCGAGGGCGTCGCCATCGTCGGCGTCGCCTACAAGGACGAGCCGGAGGCCACCGCCGCCTTCCTGGAAGAGCTGGGCGACCCCTTCTCCATGGTCCTGGTCGATCACGAAGGCCGCGCCGGGCTGGACCTGGGCGTGTCCGGCGTGCCCGAGACCTTCGCCGTCGACGCCATGGGCCGGGTCACCGCCAAGGTCTCCGGCCCCCTGCTGGACGACGCCGAGATCGACCGCCTGGTCGCCTCGATGCAGGCCGCGCCCCGGCCCCCGCCAACGGCGACCCAGCGCTCGCCTTCTTAAGAGGGTCGCTTCGCGACGCGCTAACGCTCGGCTCGCGGAGCCTCGCTGCTTCAGCGCGAAGCAGCAAGCGCCCGCGGCATGAGCGACAGCGCCCCCTAGCGACGCCGTTAACCCTTTTTCGAGAGAGGTCGTTAACCTTGTCGGCATGAGCGCGATTCGACCCGATCTGCCCGCCACGTCATCTCCGGTTCGGAGCCCGGTCCCGGCCCAGACGCCGGGCTCGGCCGGCGCGCGCAGCGCCCAAGCCGCCTTCTTCCGCGCCGCCATGGGACAGGCCGAGGCGCCGCAGCAGGCGCGGTCCTCGGTCCAGCCCGCCGTCACCCGGACGACCACCTCGCCGAGTTCCGCTCAGCCGGCGGATCGCACCGCCCGCCCCGGCAGCCTGCTGGATATCCGCGTCTAGACGGAGGGCTCTGGCTCGAGCGCAGGTTCGGCCTCGACCTCGACCGGCGCCTTCGTCTTCTTGATCTTGCCGGCCTTCCGGGCCGCCGCCTCGGCCTTCAGCTCGGCCTTTTCCGCCGCCTTGACCGCGCGCCGCGCCTCCTTGGCGGCCTTGCGCGCCGCCTTGGCGTCAGCCTTGGCCAGGTCCGGAGCGGCGTCGGCGCGACCGGCCAACTCGCTCAGAAGTTCGATGAAGCCCTCGCGTCTGGCCTTGGGCATCAGGGCCATGATCCGCCGGTCCGCCGCCTCGACCCGAGGCCGCGCCGCGATCAGGACCGCCTCGCCCGCCGCCGCCAGCCTGACGGCCTTGGCGCGAGCGTCGAGCGCCGATTTCTCGCGCTCCAGCAGCCCCTTGGCCGTCATCCGCGTGACCAGGTCGGCCAGGGTCGAACGGTCGATGCCGGTGGCGCGCACCAGATCGGTCTGGGTCAGGCCCGGCTGGCCCGAGACGGCCTCCAGCACCGCGAACTGACGCTGGGTCGGACCGTCCGGCCCCGCTTCCTCGGCATAGATGTCCAACGCCAGTTGCAGCACGCGGTGCATCAGATGGCTGGGCGACGCCGTCAGGGCGTCCGCCCGCTTGCCCGACTTGCCGGATTTGACCATGGCCCTGTCCTCGTCGGCGCGCGTCCCATGACTTCGCGCCGTGGACGGAAGGTTAGCAGTCCGGCTTTACGGTTTGACGACAGGTCTGTTGGGGTCGCTGACGCGACGCGCTAACGCTCGTGACGCGGTCGCTCACTGCTTGAGCGCATTCTGGCTTTAGAGCGCTACCGCTCGCGACGCGGTCGCTCACTGCTTGAGCGCATCTGTCTTAGAGCGCTAACGCTCGGCTCGCGGAGCCTCGCGGCATGAGCGCGCGTCTTCTCCCTGTTCGCCGCTTGGCGAATGGGAGGTGGCTCGGAGCGAAGCGGTGAGACGGAGGGGGTCTTCAAGCCCCCGGCGCCTGACCCCTAAGGCAGCACTTCCGGCTCGATCGGCGCGGTGGCGTCCACCGGCCCGTCCGACACCAGGTTCTTCATGATCAGCGGGATGTTGGACAGTCCAAAGACCGAAGAGGCGATCCACAGCACGCCCCGGAAACTGACCCAGACATCCGCTGGATCGACGCCCGTCATCCCCATCCGCGTCGCGGCCCAGCCGACCAGGGCCTCGGACCGGACCAGTTCGTTGACCACCGCCACGGCGGCGAAATACAGTCCATAGCGCAGGGTCAGCACGCGCCAGGCAGCGTCGTTGACCGGGATGACCGAGCCCAGCAGCGCCTTCAGCGGCTGCTTCTTCAGCCACAGCCCGCCCAGCAGGGCGATGGCCAGGCAGGTGTTCAGCACCGTCACCTTCAGCTTCACGAACAGGTCGTCCTGGAACACCAGGGTCAGGACCCCGAACACCAGGGCGAAACCGCCGACCAGCAGGGGCATCAGGGCCAGGCGCTTCTCGACCATCAGGCCGACCACCACCGCGACCACCGATCCGGCCACCAGCCCCCAGGTCGCATGGACCAGGGCCTCGGACCCCGGCAATCCGCGAACGCGGAAGAAGATGAAGACGGCGGCGAAGGCGGCCAGGGCGCCGAAATCGACGACCTGACGGATCCAGGTCGGCGCCTTGGACGCGGTCTCGACGGAGTCGGTCATTTCAGTCCTCCAGCCCCACCAGGGATCTAGAAAAGGCGCGGGCGTCGAAGGGTTGCAGATCCTCGATGCCTTCGCCGACGCCGATCAGCTTCAGCGGCGCATCCGACGCCTGGGCCACGGGCACCAGAACCCCGCCGCGGGCCGTGCCGTCCAGCTTGGTCATGACGATGCCGGAGACATAGGCGGCCCGGCCGAACACCTGTTCCTGAGCAAGCGCATTCCTGCCCACCGTGGCGTCCAGCACCAGCAGGGTCTCATGCGGGGCGTCCGGATCAATCTTCTTCAGCACCCGCACGATCTTGAGCAGTTCGTCCATCAGGGCCGACTTGTTCTGCAGCCGCCCGGCGGTGTCGATCAGCACGACATCGTAGTTCTCGGCCCGCGCCTTGGTGTAGGCGTCAAACGCCAGCCCGGCAGGATCGGCCCCGTCGCGGCGGCTCTCGAAATCGGCGCCCGAGCGCTCGGCCCAGACCTTCAGCTGCTCGCGGGCGGCGGCGCGGAAGGTGTCGCCGGCGACGATCATCACCTTGGCGCCCTTGCCCGTCAGGTCGGCGGCGATCTTGCCGAGAGTGGTCGTCTTGCCCGATCCGTTGACGCCGACGAACAGGACCACAAACGGCTTGATCCCGCCCGCCACGCCGTCCGCACCCAGCGGGTCGAAGCTGGCCTGACGCGGCAGCAGTTCGGCGGCCACGGCCTCGGCCAAGGCCTCCTTGATCTCGCGCTCATTGGAGGTCTTGCCGAAGCGCAGCTCGCGGAACCGGGCCACGATCCGATCAGTCGCGGCGGGGCCCAGGTCGCTTTCGAGCAGATGCTCTTCCAGCCGCTCCAGCGCCGCCTCGTCGAGCGGCTCCTTGGTCATGCCCCCGACGACCGTCTCGGTGATCTGTTTGGAGGACTTGGCCAGACCGTCGGACAGACGCTGGAACCAGCCTTTTTTCGGCGTATCGTTCATGGATTGGCTTTAGCCGCACCTTGAGGCCGCGTCACGCGAACGATGGCGCGGCATTCGACCTCGCATGGCCTCGGGCTGTGATAGGCTGTGCCCGTCGGCGCCCTCCGCTTCATCTCGGCCCGCTCGCAGGATTTCAGACCATTCAGACCCTTCAGACCCGGTTTCATCCCTCCCAGAGTTTGAAATGGCTCTCCGAGCCAGCCCGATTTCAGACTATTCAGACTATTCAGACCCGGTTTCATCCGTCTCGGGGTCTGAAATCCGCACCGGCCGCCGTCCGGTCCATCCGCGCCGAAACGACCAGGACGCCCACGAAGTGACCCAGACCTCCGCCCCTGCGCACCACCCCTTCTACAGCGCCCGCACCCACGGCTTCGTCCGCGTCGCCGCCGCGACCCCGGTGGTGCATATTGCCGATCCGAAGGCCAACGCTATCGAGCATGAAGCTCTGATCCGTCAGGCCGCCGAACAGGGCGTCGACCTGATCGTCTTCCCTGAGCTGAGCCTCAGCGCCTACGCCATCGACGACCTGCACATGCAGGCGGCCTTGCTGGAAGAAGTCGAACGCCAGGTCGCCGATCTCGCCGCCGTCACCGCCGAGACCGGGGTGGTCGCTGTCATCGGCGCGCCCCTGCAGGTCCGCGACCGCCTCTACAACTGCGCCGTGGTGCTGGGCGAGGGCCGGGTCCTGGGCGTCGTGCCCAAGACCTATCTGCCCAACTATCGGGAATACTATGAGAAGCGCTGGTTCAGTCCGGCCGACGACGACCTGCCGGAACTGGCCGGTGACTGGGGCGCCTTTGGCACACGGCTGATCTTCGCCGCCGAGAACCGCCCCGGCTTCGTCTTCGGGGTCGAGATCTGCGAGGACTTCTGGTCACCCCTGCCGCCCTCGACCCGTCAGGCCATGGCGGGCGCCCGCATCCTGCTGAACCTGTCCGCCTCCAACATCGTCATCGGCAAGGCGGACGAACGCGCAATGCTCTGCGCCAGCCAGTCGGCGCGGGCCATGGCGGCCTATGTCTTCACCGCCTCGGGCTGGGGCGAAAGCACCACCGACCTGGCCTGGGACGGTCAGGCGACCATCCATGAACTGGGCGCACGCATCGCCGAGGGCGAGCGGTTCGCCATGACCCCTCACCTGACCATCGCCGACATAGACGTCGACCGCATCGGGCTGGAACGGCTGCGCACCGGCACCTTCGCCGACTGCGCCCGTCGTGAACTGGATGCGGACAGGGCCTTCGACACCGTCCTGTTCGAGGCCAATCCTCCCCCATCGGGGGAGGGGGACCACGAAGTGGTGGAGGGGGCCAACCCAGCCACGGTATCTGGGGCTAGCCCCCTCCACCCCGGCGCAAGCGCGCCGCGGTTCCCCTCCCCCGATGTGGGAGGATTGATCCGCCCCCTCGACCGCTTCCCCTTTGTGCCCGACGACGCGGCGCGGCTGGATCAGGACTGCTACGAGGCCTTCAACATCCAGGTCCAGGGCCTGATGCGGCGGCTGAAATCGACGGGTTCGAAGACGATCGTCATCGGCGTCTCGGGCGGGCTGGATTCGACCCAGGCCCTACTGGTCGCCTGTGGCGCCTTCGACCGGCTGGAGATGCCGCGCACCGACATCCTGGCCTTCACCATGCCGGGCTTCGCCACCTCGGACGGCACCAAATCCAACGCCTGGAGCCTGATGAAGGCCCTGGGCGTCACCGGCGCCGAACTGGATATCCGCCCCGCCGCCGAACAGATGCTGAAGGACATCGGCCATCCGTTCGCCGATGGCCAACCCGTCCACGACATCACCTTCGAGAACGTGCAGGCGGGCCTGCGCACCGACTATCTGTTCCGCCTGGCCAACCAGAACCATGGCTTTGTGCTGGGCACCGGCGACCTGTCGGAACTGGCCCTGGGCTGGGCCACATACGGCGTCGGCGACCATATGAGCCACTACAACGTCAACGGCGGGGTGGCGAAGACCCTGATCCGGCACCTGATCCGCTGGGTCGCCGCCCGGCCGGAGATGGCGGCGGCGTCGGACGTGCTGAACGCCATCCTCGACACCGAGATTTCGCCCGAACTGGTCCCCGCCGGCGCCGACGGCAAGATCCAGTCGACCGAGGCGACGGTCGGCCCCTATGCCCTGAACGACTTCTTCCTGTTCTACATCACCCGCTTCGGCATGAAGCCGTCCAAGGTCGCCTATCTGGCCCATCAGGCCTGGGGCGACGCCGGCGTCGGCGAATGGCCGGCCCATCACCCCGAGGCGGACCGCGTCGCCTGCGACCTGGCCACGATCAAGTTCTGGCTGAGGAAGTTCCTGGTGCGCTTCTTCCAGACCAGCCAGTTCAAGCGCTCGGCCCTGCCCAATGGGCCCAAGGTGGTGACCGGCGGCTCGCTGTCGCCGCGCGGCGACTGGCGCGCGCCCTCGGACGGCAATGCGCGGGTCTGGCTGGACGAACTCGACGCCAACGTGCCGGACTAAACATAACCCCCGTCACCCTCGGACTTGATCCGAGGGTCGGATTATCCGCCGCTCCGCCTTTGCGGCTCGGCAAAGCCCACGACTATTGTTTCGCCACACGTCCGATCTTCGGGTCACGCCCGAGGATGACGCAGAAAGACTATCCCCATGACCGACACCCCGACCAAGGATTCCAACGGCAATATCCTCGCCGACGGCGACAGCGTGACCCTGATCAAGGACCTCAAGGTCAAGGGCTCGGGCGGGGTGACGCTGAAACGTGGGACCCTGGTCAAGAACATCCGCCTGACCGGCGACGAGGACGAGATCGAGGCCAATGTCGACAAGGTGCGCGGCCTGGTCCTGCGCACCGAGTTCGTCAAGAAGGCCTGACCTCTGGCCGGCCCCCTAGCTTGATCGCCCGATCAGTCCGGCCAGCTTCTTCAACTTGGGCGTCACCATCGGGATCGACAGCATGGTCGATCCCACCGCCATCAGCAGCAGGGCGGTGAAGGTCTCGTTGGTGATGATCTGCTTGTCCAACAGGATGTTGGCGAAAATGATCATGATCAGGGCCTTGGTCTGCAGCAGCCAGCCGATGATCGAGGCCTCGCCCTTCTCCCATTTCAGGATGCGCCCGGCCAGGTGAACCCCGGCCAGCTTGCCCGCCACAGAGGCGAACAGCAGCACGGCAGCGGCGCCGAACACCATAACCCCGCCCACGTCCCACTGGGTCCGCAGACCGGTGGACAGGAAGAAGACCGGCATGATGGCCAAGAGCACATTGCCGCGGAAATCGTCCATCTGCTTTTCGTTGAACCAGCCCTTGTCCAGCACGGCGCCCGACAGGAAGGCGCCCACCATGAAGTGCAGCCCGGCCCAGTCGGCGGCCAGCCCACAGGCCGCCAGCCAGATCAGGCCGACGTACCAGCGGTCCCGCTCGGGGATGCGCGCCATGATCCAGCGCACGGCCCAGGTGGCGACGGCGAAGCCCAAGAGAAACGCGCCCTGGCGACCGATCCGCTCCCAGTCCAGCAGGATCACGGCCAGCACGCCCCAGATGGCGATGTCGTCCAGGCTGGCGTAGCGCAGCACCCGCTGTCCCAGCGGCTCGCGCAGGATGTCCAGCTTTTCCATGAACAGGACCAGGATCGGCAGGGCGGTCACGGCGCAGGCCATGCCGATGCCCAGCACCACCTGCCAGGTCTGACCCTCGGGTCCGGCCCAGCCGGGGAACATCAGCATCCCCATGGCGGCGACGCTGCCGAAGGCCAGGGGGACCAGCAGGGCGGAGCCGGCCGTGATGCTGGTCTCTCCGCGCCTGGCCCAGGCCTGTTTCAGGTCCAGCTCGATGCCCGCGACCCAGACGAAGATCATCACCGCCCACCAGGCGATCCCGTTGAGCGCGGTGACCACCTGCGGGTTGAAGACGAAGGCGTAATAGTCGGGAAAGACCGCCCCCAGGACGCCAGGCCCCAGCAGGATGCCGCCGATGATCTGCACCACCACCAGGGGCGCATAATAATCGGTCTTGAACACCCGCCATATCAGGTAGGGCACGGTGAAGATGATCAGCATCGCGATCAGGAAGATCTCGGTGGTGGTCATGTGCATGGCGTCGCGCCCCCTTTCCGCCCTCCCGCACTGTCAGCGCGCGGTGAGAACGGTCCCAGCGACAGATATGGCACGAAGATTCGTCGCTCGGAAAGCGTGGGTCGGCGGCTGAAACGGATCGTGACGATCCGCGCCAGCCCTGGTCAGATCAAGCCCTAGCCCTGACGCGCAGGCGCCTGCATGGCGCGGTCCGCAGGCACACCGGCCTCGATGGCGCGCGGCGCGCCCGCCGTCTGGCCGGGCTTCATGAACTTGACCAGCACCCGCTGACCGATCAGCAGGGGGGCGTCCCCGGCCGAGACCACGACCTCGACGACCCGCTCGTCGGAGCGTTGCGAGGGATCGTCCGAGGCCAGCTTGCGGGCGCCGAACACGGCGGCGCGGCGCAGCACCGTGCCGATATAGATCTTGGACGGGTCGCCCTCGGGGGTGATCTCGACGGCCTGGCCGTTGGTGACATTGGGGATGTCGCTCTCGACGATCTCGGCGCGGGCGATGCGCGGGGCGTCGGGCTCAAGGTCGAACATGGCCGACACGTTCAGGGTCGAGGCGCCGGCGCCAGGGTTGGCGTAGCGGCGCACGATACGGCCCGCCATCGGGCTGCGGATGACGGTCAGTTCCTGGTCGTACTCGGCCTGGGACAGCTGGGCGCGGGCGGTCTGTACGGCGGCCTGCTGCGAGCCCAGCTGGGCGCGGGCGGTGGCGATGGCGTCGCGGGCTTCATCCATCCGGGCGGCGGCGACGAAGTTGGTGGCGACCAGCTTTTCCAGCCGCTCATACTCGCGCTGGGCGGTGTTGATGCTGACCTGGATCTGGCTGAGTTGGCTCTGGGCCTGGGCTACGGCGGCGCGAGCGCTCTGCACGGCCAGGCGCGCCTCGTCGTCCTCCTGGCGGGCCAGGATCTGGCCGGCGGAGACGGTGTCGCCCTCCTGCACCAGCACCTCGCGGATGATGCCGCCGCGACGCGCCGCGACCTGGATGATGCCGCCCTCGATATCGACCTTGCCGTTGGCGATGGCGGAATAGGGGCTGTCGACCTTGGTCGCCGCCGCCTTCTCGACCTCGGCCTTCTTGGCCGCGCCAGCCTTGGACATGACGGAGAAACCGACGACGAGGATGATGACCAGCAGGACGCCGATCCAGGTCCATTTGTTCTTGAGGAAGGCGGGCATGGTGTCTGTCCTACGGGCGATCAGTGCGACGCCAGAACGGCGTCGGGATTGGGGATGCGGCGCTCGTCACTGATGATGACGCCGTCTTCGATGTGGATGACCCGGTCGGCCCAGGCTTCCAGGCGCGGGTCGTGGGTGACGCAGATCACCGCCGCGCCATGCTCGGTCGCCGCCCGCCGCAACAGGCGGATGACGACCTGGCCGTTCTCGCCGTCCAGGGCCGAGGTCGGTTCGTCGGCGAACAGGATCTTGGGATCCTTGGCCAGGGCGCGGGCGATGGCGACGCGCTGCTTCTCGCCGCCGGACAGGGCCGCTGGACGCTGGTTCAGGCGATGGCCCAGCCCCACCTCGGTCAGGGCCTCGGTGGCGCGCGCCTTGGCCTGGCTGGGCGTCAGGCCCTGGTACTTCAGCACCGTGGTCACCTGCTGCAGGGCGGTCAGGGCCGGGAACAGGTTGAAGCCCTGGAAGATGAAGCCGCAGTGATCCAGCCGGAACTTGTCGATCCGACCGGCCGACAGCTTCCACAGGTCGTCGACATCCAGCGCATCGACCCGACCCTGCTCGGGCTTCAACAGGCCCGACAGGGCGGCGATCAGGGTGGACTTGCCCGAGCCGGACGGTCCCATGACCATGGTCAGGTCGCCGTGGCGGGCGTCGAAATCCACGCCCTTCAGCACCTCGACAAAGGCCTTGCCCGACTTGAAGCGCTTGGTTAGCGCCTTGGCCTCGATGGCGAAATCGCCATGCTTGCCGTGAACCTTGGTGTGAGCATTCATCGCAGCAGGTCCGCCGGTTGGCTGTTCTTCAATATGCCCATCGACAGGAAGCCGGACATCATGGCGATCAGGATCAGGCCGCCGCCGACCACCAGCAGCAGGCTGAACGGCAGGGCGATGATGACGGCGTTGGCCGCCGCCAGCAGCGAGACCAGCCAGGTCAGGGTGATGGCCGCCACGACCCCGGCGATCCCGACCCAGAAGCTCAGCTCCACGACAATGCGGCGCAGCGACGGCATGCCTACGCCCAGGGCCCGCAGAGAGGCGAACTCCTTGATATTGGCCATGATGGCGCCGCGCAGGGTCTGCCAGGTGATGGCCACGCCGATGATGATCCCCAGGACGACGCAGCCGCCGATGATGATGACCAGGATGCCTTCCTCGAACATGCCGGCAGCGTTGGCGTCGGCCAGTTCCTGGCGCGTCCAGGCCTTCCACTGGCCATTGCCCATGGCGTTCAGCTGAGCGGCGACGACGCCTGCCCGCGCCGGATCGCGCAGCTTGACCATTAGGGGGCCGACGCGCGGCCCGGTGTCGGCCTGGCCCAGCATCCGCAGGGTGTCGCGCGACATGACCACGGTGGACTGCATCATGTTGGGATAGCCGCGCAGCACCGCCGCGACCGTCACCGTCTGGCCGTTGTACAGGGCCTTGTCGCCCAGCTTGACGCCCAGGGGCTTCAGCGCCGTTTCGTCGATGGCGACGGTGAAGGGCTGGCGCAGGGCGTCGATCAGCTCGCGCGAATAGTCGGTCGGGATGGTCACCGATCCGGGCGTGGTGTCGATGATCGAGGCCTGGACGTATTTCTGGCGCGGGGCGCCCTGACGGGCTCGCTCGGCCTGGGTCATGGTCGGGTCGACGTTCTTGACGCTCTGGAACGAGCCGCCGGCGCCGTCCAGCGGCTGGACCTCGACCACATCCGGGTGGTTGTAGGCGAGCGGGATGAACCGGCGAGGCACGCCCGAAGGGCCGCTCATCAGGTTCTTGGCGCCCGGCTGCATGATGATGATGTCGGCGCTGGAGCGCTCGATCGTGGCGGTGAAGCCCTTGCCGATGCCGATGAAGACCCCGGTCATGGCCAGAACCAGCAGGCCCGACAGGGCCAGCGCCATCACCGCGGCCATGTAGCGGCGCCATTCAAACAGCAGCGTCGAGAGCGCAAGCGACATGGACTGAGTTCAACCCCGTTTCAGGAGGCGAAACCTGACCGGGGATAGGGCGAGGGCCAAGTTAAATCGGGGTAAGGCGGAACGGGGCTATGTCGGCGACAGGTGCGCGCATGGACGCGCGGCCCGGCCGGGGCTAGTCCCGCAGTCCCTGCAAGGAGCCCGCCGTCCATGTCGCATACCCTCCGGCCAGCCACGGTCGATGACATCGCGGCACTGCACGTCCTGGTCACGCGCGCCTATCGGGGCGACGCCGCCCGACTGGGCTGGACCCATGAGGCGGATCTGCTGGACGGGCAGAGGATCGACCCCGAGGCCCTGGCCGAGGCTATCGCAGATCCGTCGCGCGTCATCCTGACCGCCCACCGCGACGGCGTCCTGATCGGCTGCGTCATGGTGGCGGACCAGGCGGACGGATCAGCCTATCTGGGGATGCTGTCGGTCGAGCCGACCCTGCAGGCCGCAGGGCTCGGCCGAGCCCTGCTGGACGCCGCCGACGCCGAAGCCGCCGCGCGTTTCGGCGCCTCGCGCATGGAGATGACGGTCATCCCGCACCGGACCGAACTGATCCGCTGGTACGAGCGGCGCGGCTATGTCCTGACCGGCGCGACGGCGGAGTTTCCCATGGACGACGTGCGCTTCGGCCTGCCCAAACGCCGCGACCTGTCGTTCGTGGTCTTGGCCAAGACGCTGCCTGTGGCGCGATAGCCCCGACGATTGGCTTCAAACCCGGCGCGAAGGCGAGGCGAGCGACGAGCCGACAAACCCCGCCCATCCCGAATCCCCTTTCAAATCCGACCTGACGCTGATTTTATCCAACGAACGCGACGCCGCCACGATTTGAAGTGACACCGGTTCCGCAAATCACTGACCGGGGCGTGGCCAAGACCGGATGCGCCTGACCGAAAGAGACCGAATGCGTAGACTGTTCCTGGCCGGCGGCGCCGCCCTCGCCCTCGGCGCCGTGGGCGTCGGCCTGACCGGCATGGCCGCCCAGACGCCCCGGAACGAGACCTTCCGGATGCTTCAGCTGTTCGGCGACGTCCTGGCCGTGGTCGAACAGGCCTATGTCGTTCCGGTCGATAACCAGAAGCTGATCGAGGCGGCCCTGGCCGGGATGATGACCGCGCTGGATCCGCATTCCAACTATCTGGCCCCGGACGGATATTCCGAGCTGCAGGAGCGGACCTCGGGCGAATACTCGGGCGTCGGCCTGACCATCACGGTCGAGGGCGGTCTGGTGAAGATCATCTCGCCAATGGACGACAGCCCCGCCGGACGCGCGGGTGTGCAGGCCGGCGACATCATCTCGGCCATCAACGGCCAGAACGCCGCAGGCCTGAGCGTCACCGCCGTGTCCGAGAAGCTGCGCGGCCCGATGGGGACCTCGGTCACCGTCACCTTCCTGCGTGACGGCGAGGAGGCGCGCGACGTCGTCCTGACCCGCGAGGTCATCAAGGTCGAATCCGTCACCGGACGCCTGGAGGGCGATTTCGCCTATCTGCGCATCTCGACCTTCAACGAGAACACCGGACGCGAACTGGCCGAGACCATCACCCGGCTCAAGGCCGAGAAGCCCGACATCAAGGGCTATGTGCTGGATCTGCGCAACAACGGGGGCGGCCTGTTGACCGCCGCCATCGACGTATCCGACGCCTTTTTGGAACGCGGCGAGATCGTCAGCCAGCGCGGACGCCGGCCCGACCAGATCGAACGCTATGCCGCCAAGCCCGGCGACATGACAGGCGGCCTGCCGGTCGTCGTCCTGATCAACTACGGCTCGGCCTCGGCGTCCGAGATCGTCGCCGGCGCCCTGAAGGATCATCAGAGAGCGACCCTGGTCGGCCTGACGACCTTCGGCAAGGGTTCGGTCCAGACCGTCATTCCCCTGGGCGGCGGCCGCGACGGCGCCCTGTCGATCACGACGGCGCGCTACTACACGCCCTCGGGCGCTTCGATCCAGAAGATCGGCATCGAGCCGGATCTGGAGGTGGCCCGTTCCGAGGCAGAGGCGCGCATCGTGTCCCGCTCCAGCTTCATCTATTCCGAGGCCGCCTACGCCACGGCCCTGGACGCCTCCATCGGGGCCGAACGCCGGGGATCGCACACGCCGCGCGAGGCGCCGGGAGAGGAGTTCGACAAGACCAAGGATTACCAGTTGCAGCGTGCTCTGGACGTACTGCGGGCCGGCGGCGATCTGGCGCGACTGACGCCTGCGCCCAATACGGTGGTCGTCACCCTGCCCGGCCAGACGCCTGTGGTGGACGAGAACACCGAGGAGGACGCGCCAACGCCGGAATCGATACCCCCGGCGCCCGCGACCGACCCCAGCGCCCCGCCCCCGCGGACGCCCGAGGTGACGCCTGGAAACTTGCCGACGCCCCAGCGTCGATAGACGCGGGGGTTCGTGCGTCGAACATGGCTAACGGCCGTTAGGGTTTCTTAACCGCCGCCCGTCAGAGTGAGGCCGAATGGACCGCCTGCGGTCCCTGTTCGAGCGTCGCCCGGTTTCATGTTCGCCAAACGCCAGTCCGCCCTCGCCGCCGCCGCCGGAGCCCCACCTTCGGGCAAGGGACTGCGCCTGAACGTCGCCCCCGTCCTGGCCGCGCTGAAGAAGCCGCCGGTCGCGGTCGGCGCGGCGGGCCTGTTGCTGCTGGGCGCCGCCGCCCTGTTCCTGACCGTGCTGGGCGACCCCAGTGCGGGAGCCCCGTCCGCCCGCGTCGATCTGCACCGCGCGGCCGCCGAGCCGGCACAGGTGCCCAACGGCTTTGACGCCTTCAGCATGGACGCCTTTGGGGCTTATCAGGGTCTGGGCGACCCGGCCCTGGATACGGCCCAGAACGGCATGGGGGGCGGAGCCGCTGGCGGAGACGCCCTGATCACCCTGCCGGACGGGGCCAATGTCGCCGGATCGGGCGCCGCCATCACCGCGCCCCGCCGTCCCGCCACGCCCCTGGCCGCCGCACCCATCGCGGGCCTGAGCCAACCGGGACCCAATGGCGCCCTGCCTGTCATCGCCGCCGACGGCCGCGTTCCGGCCCAGGCCTATGCCCGGCCGTTCCAGCCCAACGGCAAGCCCCGCGTCGCCCTGATCGTCGGCGGCCTGGGCCTGAACGCCGTGACCACCCGCGCCGCCATCGAACGGCTGCCCGCCGAAGTCACCCTGTCCTTCGTCCCCTATGCCGACGGCCTGCAGGGCTGGATCGACCTGGCGCGAGCCCAGGGCCATGAGGTGATGATCGAAATCCCGATGGAGCCCTCAGGCTATCCCGACAACGATCCCGGCCCCCAGACCCTGCTGCAGTCCTCGACCCCCGACGACATCGCCGCACGGATGAACTGGCTCCTGGGCCGCGCCACCGGCTATTTCGCGGTGACCAACTATCTGGGCGACCGGTTCATGACCTCGGACACCGGCATGACCGCCTTCATGGGGGTGCTGCGTCAGCGCGGGATCGCCTTCCTGGATGACGGGTCGGCACGCCGTCGCCCCGGCGCCTGGGCCCGCGCCAGCGCCGACGCCATCATCGACGAGGTCCAGACCCCCGCCGCCATCGTCGCCCGACTGAACGCCCTCGAAGCCACCGCCAAACAGCGTGGCGCCGCCATGGGGACCGGCTTCAGCTATCCCGTCACCGTCGAGGCCGCCGCGCGCTGGACTGCCGGTCTAGAGGCGCGCGGCCTGCAACTGGCGCCGGCGTCGGCGATGACCCAGCGGCCGGGGCGATAAGGGATTAGCGAATAGGAATTAGGGCGTAGGGAAAGCCATAGTGGGCTAACGCCAACCCCATCGCCCTAACCCCTACTCTCTAGCCCCTACTCCCTCATGATCGATCTCTCCCTCTATCGCCCCAACGTCGGCGTCGTCCTGTTCAACGCTGCCGGCCAGGTCTGGTACGGGCGGCGCGCGGGCGTCGGCGGGCCGTATAACTGGCAGTTCCCGCAAGGCGGCGTGGACAAGGGCGAGGACCTGGAGGCCGCCGCCCTGCGCGAGCTTCAGGAAGAGACCGGCGTCACTTCGGTCGAGCGACTGGGCCGCACCGAGGGCGAGATCCTGTACGACTTTCCCACCGAACTGATGGCCCAGCACCTGCGTGAGAAGCGCAAGCCCTGGAATGGCCAGCGCCAGGTCTGGTTCGCCTATCGCTTCACCGGCGACGACGCCGAGATCGACCTGAACCAGCACGAAGAGGTCGAGTTCGAGGCCTGGCGCTGGGGCGACCTGTCCGAGGCCTGCGACCTGATCGTGCCGTTCAAGCGGGCCGCCTATGAACAGGTGGTCGCCGCCTTCTCGAAATACGCCGCCTGAAGCCTCAGGAGGTCTGAGGGATCAGTGGGCGGGGCTGGCCAGCTTCATCATAACCAGGCCCGAGACGATCAGCACCGCCGCCACGATGCGCCAAAGGGTCAGGCTCTCGCCCAGGACAGCGGCGCCCAGCACAAAGGCGCCGACCGCGCCGATGCCGGTCCAGATCGTATAGGCCGTACCCAGCGGCAGGGTCTTCATCGACCAGGCCAGCAGGCTGAAGCTGGCGATCATGGCGACGATGGTGATGATCGATGGGACAGGCTTCGAGAACCCCTCCGACGCCTTCATGTAATAGGCCCAGACGACTTCAAGCAGTCCGGCGATAAACAGAACAATCCAGGCCATGGGGCCACCTCTCGAAAGGCCGGGCCGTCCCGGTCTTGAGAGCCGCGCGACCGGACATCGGAGCGCGGACGGGGACGTGGCCCCGTTCGAAGGTTCTGCGAATTAGGTGCGGGGCCGGCCGGGGTCAAGGTTTGCGATCCGCGCGCCCTGCGCCCCTCGCGCCGGCGCCCATCGCTATTGGCGAATCATTGTTTACCGTTGTTCTCCAGACTGGCGCGGACGGAGGGCTCCTGAATGAACTGGTATGCGTCGATGGCGCCGCATCTGGCGCTTTCCGCCGCCGAGCGGCTGAAACAGACGCCGGTCCGGATCACGATGGGCCTGATCATCGCCTGGGTCTTCTGGACCGTGGGGCTCCAGACCTACGTCTGGGCGTGGCTGGCGGTCAGCACCCTGGCCCAGATCATCGAATATCTGGCCATGGAGCCCTATCGGCGCCCCGGACCGCCGCCCAGCGACCCCCGCCGGGTCATCTCGGCCATGGCGGGCGCAGGACTATTCTCGAGCGCCTTCGCCGTGGGGATCCTGCTGATGTGGCGCCACAGCGATCAGGCCATGGCCGCGATCGCCGTCATGGCCATCGCCGGCACCCTGATCAGCAACATCGTCTCGGGCATCGCGTCCCAGCGCCTATTCCTGATCGGCGCAGGCCCCTATGTCGTCGCCCTGTTCGCCATGCCCTTCACGGCGCCGCCGCTGACGGCCGCCACCCTTGCGCCCCTGACCATGTCGGCGGTTCTGCTGGTTCTGGCGGTGATCGCCATCTGGTCGCGGCTCAAGGCCTCGCGCTCGCGTGAAACCCGCGCCCTGGCCGAGGCGGAGCGACGGCTGGAGCAGGCCGAGCAGGCCATGGCCGACCGCGCCGCCATGGCCGCCATCGTCAGCCACGAACTGCGCACCCCCGTCAGCGCCATCCTGGCCGGGGCTCACGTCATCCATCGCGGCGACCGGCCCGAGGCCACGCCCGAGACCGCTCAGCTGATCATGGACGCCGGGCGTCTGATGACCGGCATGCTCAACGACCTGCTGGACCATTCCAAGATCCAGGCCCGGGCCATGTCGCTGGAGGTGCGCGATTTCGACCTGTCGGCCTTCGTCGACGAGACGGTCCGCTTCTGGACGCCCCAGGCGAGCGAGAAGGGCCTGACGCTGGACGCCCCGACCTCGGGCTCGCCCCTGTGGCTGAAGGGCGACCCCTTCCGCCTGCGCCAGATCGTCAACAACCTGATGTCCAACGCCCTGAAGTTCACTCCGGCCGGCCAGATCAGCCTGGACGTAACGACGCAGAACACGGCCGAAGGGATCGAACTGCGGCTGAGGGTTCGGGATCAGGGCGCGGGGATCGCCGCCGAGGCCATGGACCGCCTGTTCACCCCCTTCGCCCAGGGCTCGGCCCAGGTGGCGCGGACCTATGGCGGGACGGGCCTGGGGCTGACGGTCAGTCGCGACTTGGCGCGGCTGATGGGTGGCGACCTGACGGCGGGCAACGCGCCCGCCGGCGGCGCAGTCTTCACCCTGAGCGTGACCCTGGCCCACGGTCAGCCGACCGCCGACACGGGGACGGAGTCGGCCGTCGCCCCGGTGCTGGATCGCCGGCTGCGCGTGCTGGCCGTGGACGATCACGAGATCAACCGCCGCACCCTGGCCCTGGTGCTGCAGCCGCTGGACGTCGATCTGTCGACGGCCTCGGACGGCGCCTCGGCCCTGGACATCCTGGCGGCCCAGCCGTTCGACGTGGTGCTGATGGACGTCAACATGCCGGGCATAGACGGCAATGAGGCGACCCGGCGGTTGCGCGCCTCGTCCGGTCCGAACGCGGCCGTGCCGGTCATCGGCTTCAGCGCCGGCACCGAGGCCGAACAGATCGCCGCCTGTCACGAGGCGGGCATGACCGACTGGCTGGCCAAGCCCCTGGAGCCGGCCCGTCTTTACGAGGCCCTGGAGCGAGCGACGCGAGCCGAGGCGGCCTGATCGGCTCAGGCTGAAACGAAAAAAGGCCGCCGGGACGGCGACCTTTTTCCGAAATCGTCTGTGTCGCGAACGGTCAGCCCGTCAGGACTTCCGAAGCCTGTTCGGCCAGGATGGTCAGACCGTCGGGGGTCACGTCGGCGAAACCGCCGTGAACCTCGAACACGCGACGCGCGGCGCCGTCAAACACGGTGACCGTGCCTTCGCGCAGGGCCGTCATGAAGGGAGCGTGTTGCGGCAGGACGCCGAAATCACCCTCGACGCCGGGCGCATCGACCTGATCCACGAGGCCGGTGAAGACCTCGCGTTCAGGCGCGACCAGCGAGAAGTTCAGCTTGCCGGCCATGGATCAGGCGGCCTCGGCAGCCATCTTGGCGGCCTTCTCGACGGCTTCCTCGATGGGGCCGACCATGTAGAAGGCGGCTTCCGGCAGGTGGTCGTACTCACCGGCGACGATGCCCTTGAACGAGCGGATCGTGTCTTCCAGCGAGACGAACTTGCCGGGAGCGTTGGTGAACTGTTCGGCCACGAAGAAGGGCTGCGACAGGAAGCGGCTGATCTTGCGAGCGCGCGAGACGACCAGCTTGTCCTCTTCCGACAGCTCATCCATGCCCAGGATGGCGATGATGTCTTTCAGCGCCTTGTACTGTTGCAGGACTTCCTGAACCGAACGGGCGACGCGGTAGTGTTCCTCGCCGATGACCAGCGGGTCCATGATGCGCGAGGTCGAGTCGAGCGGGTCCACGGCCGGGAAGATGGCCTGGGCGGCGATGTCGCGGTTCAGCACTGTCGTTGCGTCCAAGTGGGCGAACGAGGCGGCGGGCGCGGGGTCGGTAAGGTCATCGGCCGGGACGTAGATGGCTTGAATCGAGGTGATCGAGCCCTTCTTGGTCGAGGTGATGCGCTCTTGCAGGTTGCCCATCTCGGTGGCCAGCGTCGGCTGATAGCCCACGGCCGAGGGAATGCGGCCCAGCAGAGCCGACATTTCCGAACCGGCTTGCGTGAAGCGGAAGATGTTGTCGACGAACAGCAGCACGTCCTTGCCTTCTTCGTCGCGGAAGTACTCGGCCTGGGCCAGGCCGGTCAGGGCGACGCGGGCGCGGGCGCCGGGAGGCTCGTTCATCTGGCCGTAGACCAGGGCGCACTTGGAGCCCTCGCCGCCGCCGGCGACGTTCACGTTGGACTCGATCATCTCGTGATACAGGTCGTTGCCTTCGCGGGTGCGTTCACCCACGCCGGCCAGAACCGAATAACCGCCGTAGGCCTTGGCGATGTTGTTGATCAGTTCCTGCATGGTCACGGTCTTGCCCACGCCGGCGCCGCCGAACAGGCCGGTCTTGCCGCCCTTGGTGTAGGGGCAGATCAGGTCGATGACCTTGATGCCCGTGACCAGGATTTCCGACGAGGTCGACTGCTCTTCGAACGAAGGCGCCTCGCGGTGGATTGGGCGGTACATGGTGGTCTGGATCGGACCGGCTTCGTCGATCGGCTGACCGACGACGTTCATGATGCGGCCCAGGGTGCCGGGGCCGACGGGGGCCATGATCGAGGTGCCGGTGTCGGTCACGGCCTGGCCGCGCGTCAGGCCTTCCGTCGTGTCCATGGCGATGGTGCGGACCATGTTCTCACCCAGGTGCTGGGCGACTTCCAGAACCAGGGTGAAGGGCTCGCCCGTCTTCTGGTCGACGTTCTGGGTGTGCAGGGCGTTCAGGATGCCCGGCAGGGCGCCGACGAACTCGACGTCGACGACGGCGCCGATGACCTGGGCGATCTTGCCCGTGCCGGTGGCGGCGGTCGCCTTGATGACGGCGGGTGCCTTGGAAGCAGCGGGCTTCTTGGCGGCTGCCTTGGGGGCGGCGGGTTTCTTGGCGACGGTGTCGGTCATCGGGTTAAGTCCGTTTCGTATGTTCTGTCAGGATCGGAGGATCAGAGCGCTTCCGCGCCGGCGATGATCTCGATCAGTTCGGTGGTGATCTGGGCCTGGCGCTTGCGGTTGTAGGTCAACCTCAGGGCCGTAATAAGCTCGCCAGCATTGCGGGTGGCGTTGTCCATGGCGCCCATCTGGGCCCCGAAGAAGCTGGCCTGGTTCTCGTACAGGGCGGCCAGGATCTGGGTCGTGATGTTGCGCGGCAGCAGGGTCTCGAGGATTTCCTCTTCCGAGGGTTCGTACTCATAGACCGCCCCGTTCAGGTTGATCGGCTCGGCGGCGCCGTCGACCACGGCCGGGACCAGTTGCTTGGGCGTCGGCACCTGCGAGATGACCGACTGGAAGCGGCTGTAGAACAGGGTCACCACGTCGGCGCGCCCGGCCTCGAACTCCTCGGCGATCAGGGCCGCGATCGGCTCGGCCGCGGCCAGGCCGATGACCTTGTGTTCCGACAGTTCAAACGTCCTGATGATCTTGTCGCCGTACAGGCGGGCCAGACCGTCGCGGACCTTGCGGCCCACGGCGACGACGCGAACGTCCTTGCCCTGGGCGACCAGCGAGTTGATCCGCTCCTTGGCGGCGCGGATGACGTTGGTGTTGAAACCGCCCGCCAGACCCTTGTCGCCCGTGGCGATGACCAGAAGATGCTTCTGGTCCGAGCCGGTTCCGGCCAGCAGCTTCGGCGCCGCATCGCCCGACACCGCCGCCGCCAGATTGGCGATGACGTCGGCCATCTTGCGGGCATAGGGACGCGCGCTTTCGGCCTGACCCTGGGCGCGCTTCAGCTTGGCCGCGGCGACCATGTTCAGGGCTTTCGTGATCTTCTGCGTCGACTTGACGCTTTCGATCCGATTGCGCATTTCCTTCAGACTGGCCATCGGGCGGTCTCTCGCTTTCTCAGGTCAGGCTTATGCGAAGGTCGCGGCGAAGGCTTCGATGGCGGCCTTCAGTTCGGCTTCCAGGTCCTTGGACAGGGCCTTCTGCGTACGGATGGCGTCCAGGATGCCGACGTGGTTCGAGTGCATCCGGGCCAGCAGTTCGCTTTCGAAACGACCGATGTCCGAGATCGCGACCTTGTCCAGGTAACCGCGCGTGCCGGCGTAGATCGAGACGACCTGCTCTTCGACGGTCAGCGGCGAGTACTGGGGCTGCTTCAGCAGCTCGGTCAGGCGCGCGCCGCGGGCCAGCAGGTTCTGGGTCGAGATGTCGAGGTCCGAACCGAACTTGGCGAAGGCGGCCATTTCCCGGTACTGGGCCAGCTCGCCCTTGATCGAACCGGCGACCTGTTTCATCGCCTTGATCTGGGCCGAGGAGCCCACGCGCGACACCGAGATGCCGACGTTCACGGCGGGGCGGATGCCCTGGTAGAAGAGGTCGGATTCCAGGAAGATCTGGCCGTCGGTGATCGAGATCACGTTGGTCGGGATATAGGCCGAGACGTCGTTGGCCTGGGTCTCGATCAGCGGCAGGGCGGTCATCGAGCCCGAGCCATTGTCTTCGTTCAGCTTGGCCGAACGCTCCAGCAGGCGGCTGTGCAGGTAGAAGACGTCGCCGGGGTAGGCTTCACGGCCGGGCGGACGACGCAGCAGCAGGGACATCTGGCGATAGGCCACGGCCTGCTTGGAAAGGTCATCATAGACGATCAGGGCGTGCATACCGTTGTCGCGGAAGAACTCGCCCATGGCGGTGCCGGCGAAGGGCGCCAGGAACTGCAGGGGGGCGGGCTCGGACGCCGTGGCGGCGACGACGATGGTGTATTCCAGGGCGCCGCGCTCTTCGAGCGTCTTGACGATCTGAGCCACGGTCGAGCGCTTCTGGCCGATGGCGACGTAGATGCAGTAGAGCTTTTCGCCTTCCGAGGTGGCGGCGGCGTTGGTCGTCTTCTGGTTCAGGATGGTGTCGATGGCGACGGCGGTCTTGCCGACCTGACGGTCGCCGATGATCAGCTCGCGCTGGCCGCGGCCGACGGGGATCAGGGTGTCGATGGCCTTCAGGCCGGTCTGCATGGGCTCATGCACCGATTTCCGGGGAATGATGCCCGGAGCCTTGACGTCCACGCGGCGACGCTCGGTGAACTGGATCGGGCCCTTGCCGTCGATCGGCTCGCCCAGCGGGTTGACGACGCGACCCAGCAGGCCCTTGCCGACCGGAACGTCCACGATCTCGCCCAGGCGGCGGACTTCGTCGCCTTCAGCGATGGCGGCGTCGGCGCCGAAGATCACGGCGCCCACGTTGTCGCGCTCCAGGTTCAGGGCCATGCCCTTCACGCCGGCCTTGGGGAACTCGACCATTTCACCGGCCTGGACATTGTCCAGACCGTGGATGCGGGCGATGCCGTCGCCGACCGACAGCACGCTGCCGACGTCGGAGACGTCGGCTTCAACGCCGAAGTTGGCGATCTGCGACTTGAGGATGGCCGAAATCTCGGCGGCGCGGATGTCCATGGTCTGGCTCTCTGGCTTTCGTCTTCGTAGCGCCGGGCCTTAGCGAAGGCCGACGATCAATCGTGGATGCGGTGTGTATCAGGCCCGGCGAAGGGCGAACTTCATCTGGTCGAGCTTGGTCTTCAGCGAGGCGTCGAACAGTTTCGAGCCGACCTTCACCTTCAGGCCGCCCAGGATCGACGGGTCGACGCGGGTGGTGATCTCGGGGTTCTTGCCCAGGGCCTGGGTCAGGGCGGTCGTGATGGACTTGAGTTGGGCGGCGCTCAGGGCCTGGGTCGAGACGACCTCGGCGGCGACCACGCCCGCGTGTTTGGCGTAAAGGGCTTCGAAGGCGGCGATGACGGCGGTCAGGTCGCGGGCGCGACCGTTCTGGGCCAGCAGGCCGAGGAAGTTGCGCGTCGTCGCCTGATACTTCGCCGCCGTGGCGATGGCGACCAGACCCTTGGTCTGATCCTCGGCGGAAATGACCGGCGAGGTGGCGAGACGGCGCAAGTCGGCGCTGTCGATCCAGGCCGCCTTCAGCGACTTGAGATCGGCGCGCACGGCGTCGAGCGTCTTTGTTTCCAACGCGAGGTCGAACAGCGCCTGGGCGTAGCGCTCGCCGACTTCCGTCGTCCTGAAATCGTCTGCCAAGGGTCGGGTCCGTCCGGATCAGCTTGTGTCATTGCGACCTCACGCGAGGGTCGCGTGGGCCAAAGGCTTGTAATGCTTAAGGAAAGCACGCCAGGAGCGTTTCGTATGAAACGCCCTCTGGAAGCCGGGCGCCTGATAGCATGGGCTTTTCCCGCTCGCAACATTGCGTGAAGGAACGATTTGGTCGCACTTGCGCTGGGCAGCGACATCCTGCCGCACTTCATCATCGTATTGGACGCATGGCCGCATCGACCTCGAAGAACGTGATCTTCGCCGCCCTCGCCGGCAACGCGGCCATCGCCGTCACCAAATTCATCGCCGCCCTGATCACCGGGTCGGCGGCCATGATGTCGGAGGCCATCCACTCGGTCGTCGACACCGGCAACCAGATCATCCTGCTGATCGGGCTGAAGCGGGCGGCGCGCCCGGCGACCGAGACCCACCCGTTCGGCCACGGGCTGCAGCTCTATTTCTACACCTTCGTCGTGGCGGTGCTGATCTTCGGCGTCGGGGCGGTCGTATCGATCCTGCACGGCATCGAGCGGATCCAGGCCCCCGAGCCGATCGCCGACCCGTGGATCAACTATGTCGTTCTGGGCCTGGCCGTCCTGTTCGAGGGGGCGTCCTGGACCGTGGCGCTGAAGGCCTTCAACAAGGAGCGCGAGGGCCGACCCTTCTTCGGCGTCATCCGCTCGTCCAAGGACCCGACCGTCTTCACCGTGCTGTTCGAGGACACCGCGGCCCTGGCCGGCCTGGTCGTCGCCCTGATCGGGGTGGTGTGCAGCCATGTGTTCGACCTGCCGGTGCTGGACGGCGTGGCCTCGGTCATCATCGGCCTGATCCTGGCCGTGACCGCCGGCTTCCTGGCCTTCGAGAGCCAGAGCCTGCTGACCGGCGAGGCCGCCGATCCCGCCACGCGCGAGGGCATTCGCGCCATCGCCGAGGCCGAGCCGGGGGTCGAGGGGCTGAACGACGCCCGCACCATGCATTTCGGCCCCAACGAGATCCTGGTCGCCCTGAGCCTGGATTTCCGCGACAGCCTGAGCGCCGGCGAGGTCGAGGATACGGTCGCCAGGCTGGAACAGAAGATCCGCGCCGCCTATCCGCAGGCGGGCCGCATCTATGTCGAGGCCCAGAGCTTCGCCTCCCATTCGGCGGTCAGGGCCGCCGTCATTGCGGGCGGCGGCGCAGGGGCTCTGGTTTCGGAGGTTCCGGGACCCGGAGCCTCCTGACGGGCCGTTCCTGAGGCAATGCGACGCGGGGGGCTCTGCGCATCAATATCCCCGTGGATCAGTAGCGATTTCGTGCGTTAGAAAGCAGCCACACCCCTAGGGACCCAGAACCTCAATGTTCGACTCCGTCGCCCATCTTCTTGTCGACCCGGCCGCCTGGCTGGCCCTCGTCACCCTCATCGTGATGGAGGTGGTGCTGGGGATCGACAACCTGGTCTTCATCTCGATCCTGTCGAACAAGCTGCCGCCTGAGCAGCGCACTAAGGTCCGTCGCCTCGGCATCGGCCTGGCCCTGATCATGCGCCTTGGCCTCTTGATGACCATCGGCTGGATCGTCGGCCTGACCGCGCCCGTCTTCGACCTGGGCCTGCACGGCCCCCTGCTCGAGCCCGGCTGCGTGACCACGGCGGCGGTCGAGTGCCACTATACCTTCGACACCGCCTTCAGCTGGCGCGACCTGATCCTGATCGCGGGCGGCCTGTTCCTGCTGTGGAAGGCGACCAAGGAGATCCACCACACGGTCGATCCGACCCCGTCCGACCATGGCGTGCTCGACAAGAAGGCCGTGGTCATCAACAACGCTGGCGCCGCCATCTTCCAGATCATCCTGCTGGACCTGGTCTTCTCGGTGGACTCGATCCTGACCGCCGTGGGCATGACCGATCACGTGCCGATCATGATGGTCGCGGTCATCGTCGCCGTGACCGTGATGCTTCTGGCCGCCGATCCCCTGGCCAACTTCATCGACAAGAACCCGACCGTGGTCATGCTGGCCCTGGGCTTCCTGTTGATGATCGGCGCCGTGCTGATCGCCGACGGCTTCGGCGTCCATGTGCCGAAGGGCTATATCTACGCGGCCATGGCCTTCTCGGCCCTGGTCGAGGGGCTGAACATGGCGAGCCGAACCTCCGCCAAGAAGAAACAGGCGGCGCTCGACGCCCATCAGGCCGAGCTGAACAAGGCCGAGACCGCCGAACCGGGGGTCTGAGACACCACTGAAATAGCAGGTCTTCGCCCCCGTGACGGAGACCTGTTCGCCTTCGCGCTCAAGCAGCGAGGCTCCGCGAGCCGAGCGTTAGCGCCCTAAAGGAAGCTGTACGGGTCCACGTCCACCGTCAGGCGGACCGAGCCGGGCACCTTCACCCGCCCAAGCCAGGCGCGCAGGAAGCTCTGCAGATTGACGTCCCGGTCGGCGCGGACCAGCAGCCGCTTTCTGCGCCGCCCGCGGATCAGGCCAAGCGGCGCATCGGCCGGGCCATAGACCTCCAGCCGTTCGGCGTTGGGGATGGCCTGGGCGAGGGCCTCGGCCGTCTGTTCCACCGCCACGGCGTTCTCACCCGACAGGATCAGCGCCGCCAGCCGGCCATAGGGCGGCAGGGTCGAGGCCTCGCGCTCGGCCATCTCGGCCTCGACGAACCCGTCGCGGTCCCCGGCGGCCAGGGCCATCAGCACCGGGTGATCGGGGGTCCAGGTCTGGAGGAGAGCCTGGCCCGGCCGGTCGGCGCGCCCCGCCCGTCCCGTCGCCTGGGTCAGAAGCTGGAAGGTGCGTTCGGCCGCGCGCAGGTCGCCGCCCCTCAGGCCCAGGTCCGCATCGACCACGCCCACCAGGGTCAGTTTGGGGAAGTTGTGCCCCTTTGCCGCCGCCTGGGTGGCCACCAGGATGTCGATCTCGCCGTCCACCATCGACTGGATCAGGGCGCGGGCGGCCTTGGCGTCCGGCACGGTGTCGGAGCTGAACACGGCGGTGCGCGCCTCGGGGAAAAGCAGGCGGACCTCCTCCTCGACCCGTTCGACGCCGGGCCCCACCGAGACCAGGCTGTCCTCTGCGCCGCACGACGGGCAGGCCTTGGGCCGGGCCATGGTGAAGCCAGTCAGGTGACAGACCAGCCGCCCGGTATAGCGATGCTCGACCAGCCAAGAATCCGTATCCGGCGCCGTCAGCCGGTGACCACAGGCGCGGCACAGGACCACGGGGGCATAGCCGCGCCGGTTGAGGAAGAGCAGCGTCTGTTCGCCGCGCGCAAAGGTCTCGCCTATGGCTTCGCGCAAGGGCTGGGAGAGCCAGGTCTGGGGATCAGGCGGGTTCTGGCGCAGGTCCAGCAGCTTGATATCGGGCAGGACCGCCGCCCCGTGTCGCGCCGACAGCTTGAGCCAGCGATAGCGGCCGTTGTGGGCGTTCCACAGGGTCTCCAGCGACGGGGTGGCCGAGGCCAGGACCACGGTCGCCCCCTCGATCCGGGCGCGGGCCACGGCCAGGTCGCGGCCATGATAGACGAGGCCATCCTCCTGCTTGAACGAGCCGTCGTGCTCTTCATCCACGACGACCAGCTTCAGGTTGGGGAAGGGCAGGAACAGGGCCGAGCGGGCGCCGACCACGATGTTGCAGCGTCCGGCGACCACAGCCTCCCACACCTGACGTCGGCGCGGCGGGGCGATGCCGGAATGCCATTCGGCAGGCGCTGCGCCGAACCGGGCGGTGATGCGCCGGATCAGGTCTTGGGTCAGGGCGATCTCGGGCAGCAGGATCAGGATCTGGGCGGCGGGATCGGCCCGCAGAGTCCGCGCCGCCGCCTCCAGATAGGCCTCGGTCTTGCCCGAGCCGGTGACCCCGTCCAGCAGGAAGGGGACAAAGCCGCCGTCCGCCGTGGCCCCGGCGATCGCGTCGGCGCTGGCCGACTGGTCGACGTTCAGGACGGCGGGGGCATGATCCGGGTCGGGCGCGTCGAAGGCGGCGACGGCTTCGATCTCGATGACCTCCAGCACGCCTTCGTCGATCAGCCCCTTGATGACGGCGGATGAGGCGCCGGAGGCGGCGCTCAGGTCCGGGCGGGTCATGGTGCGGTCTGCGAGCGTGTCCAGCACCGTCGTCCGCGCCTGGGTAGGGCGTGCGGGCAGTTTATCGCCGACGCGGCGCAGGCGACGCTCTGGCCGGGGACGAGGCGCACGCAATCCCTTCAGCGCCGTCGCCGCCATCTCGCCCGGCGGGCTGAGCGTCCAGCGCGCAGCCCATTCGACGAAATCGACTGTGCCGCGCGGCAGGCGCGGATCGTCCAGCAGGCTCTCGACTGCCTTGAGCCGCCGGTTCGATCCGGTCGTCTCGCGCACCTCGGACACGATGCCCCGCATCAGGCGCGGCCCCAGAGGCACGGCGACCTGATCGCCGCGCTGGAGCACCATGTCGTCGGCGACCTCGTAATCGAAGGCCTCCTGCACCGGCAGGGGAATGAGGACCGAGGCGACTTTCACCCTTCTCCTCCCTGTCGCCGCAGGCGATGGGGAGGTGGCGCGGCGCGGCTATGCGCCGTGACGGAGGGGGCGAGACGGCGTCTGGGGTGACCGGAGGCTGGGCGTCGAGACCCAGTCGCCCCCTCCGTCTCCTCGGCGAAGCGGCCTCGGATCCACCTCCCCATTCGCTGCGCGAACAGGGAGGAGAAGGCTCGCCTTCCGGCTCTAGCGAGGCTAAACACTCGCCCCATGAAACTCTTCCTCGACACCGCCGACGTCGCCGTCATCAAGGACATGCTGCCCACCGGAATGGTGGACGGCGTGACCACCAATCCCACGCTGATCGCAAAGTCCGGGCGTAACATCGCCGAGGTCATCGCTGAAATCTGCGCCCTGGTCGAGGGGCCGATCTCGGCAGAGGCCGTGGCGACCGATTTCGAGACCATGGTCAAGGAAGGCGACAAGCTGGCCGCCATCGCGCCGAACGTGGTGGTGAAGCTGCCCCTGACCTGGGACGGACTGCGCGCGGCGCGCAACTTCGCCGACAAGGGGATCAAGACCAACGTCACCCTGTGCTTCAGCGCGGCCCAGGCCATGCTGGCGGCCAAGGCGGGCGCGACCTTCATCTCGCCCTTCGTCGGGCGGCTGGAAGACCACGGCGCCGACGGCATCGGCCTGTTGGAAGAGATTCGCGTTCTGTACGACCTGCATGGCTTCGAAACCCAGATTCTGGCCGCGTCCCTGCGCAACCCGAGTCACGTATCGGCCGCAGCCGTGGCAGGATCGGACGCAGCCACCCTGCCGGCCGACGTTTTCAAGGCCCTGGTCAAGCACCCGTTAACCGACAAGGGTCTTGATCAATTCCTGGCCGACTGGGGCAAGACCGGTCAGTCCATCCTGTAGCATTCGACCCGGCGTTTCCGGGAGGAGACGTCTGTTGAGCGGCCCAAGAGACCTATTCGCCGAAGTCGAGACCGATCCCGAGCCTCATTGGCACGAGGTTCGCGCCTGGCTGCAGGCCAATCCCCAGACCCTTCTGGACGACCGATCCCTGCTGGAAGAGATCGGCCTGAAACCGCATGGCAGGAATGTCATCGAGTTCGGCGCCGCCGCCCTGACCCGGCTGGAAGAGGCGGCGATGCGCGAGCAGGACGCGCGCAAGCAGATCGAAGCCATCGCCCGCGCCAACTTCGCCGCCCAGACCCAGACCCATGTCGCGGCCCTGGACCTGCTGGAGGCGCGTAATCACTCCGACCTCGCCCGTCGGCTGGACGGCGCGGCCCAGGCGCGGTTCGGCCTGGCCGGCGCGGTGATCGGCATCGAACGCCCCGGCCCGGATGCAGACGGAACGCCCCGGACGGGCGGCGTGCCCTTCGGCTGGAAGACCCTGGACGACGGCGGCGTCGACGCCCTGGTCGGCGTCAACGGCCTGACCTGGCTGGGCGAGAATTTCGACGGGCTGAACCTGTTCGGCCCGGCCGAGCGGCGGGTGAAGTCCGTGGCGCTGATCCGCATGGCGCCCGTCTTCCCCGGCGACGAGGCCCCGCGCCACGCCCTGTGCGCCTTCGGCTCGTCCGAGCCCGAGGGCTTCACCGCCCACATGGGCTGCGAACTGGTGGCCTTCATCGCCCGCGTGGTGGAACGCACCGCCGAGCGCTGGCCGATCCTCTGAACCTATGACCGCATCAGAGGCTCTGTTCGCCTGGCTGGAGCATCTGGCGCACGAGCGGCGGCTGTCGCCCCGCACGCTGGAGGCCTATGGCCATATCGGGCGACACTATCTGGGCTTTCTGGAACGCCACCGGGGCGAGCCGCAGAGCCTGGCCGACCTGGGCACGGTCAGCGCCGCCGAACTGCGCGCCCATCTGGCGGACAGGCGCTCGGGCGACCACCCGCTGAACGCGCGGTCGCTGGGCCAGACCCTGGCGGCGATCCGGGGATTTCACGCCTTTCTCGACCGGCGCTGCGACACGCCGGCGCCGCAACTGGCCCTGGTCAGGGGGCCGCGCATCAAGGCCTCCCTGCCCCGCCCCGTCACCGCCGATCAGGCGCGCGGGATGCTGGAAGAGCCGCAGAGCGATCCCGACGCCGAACCCTGGGAGGCCGCGCGCGATCGGGCGGTGCTGACCCTGCTGTACGGTTGCGGCCTGCGGATCTCGGAGGCGCTGAGCCTGACGCGGTCCGACGCCCCCCTGCCCGAGACCCTGCGGATCACCGGCAAGGGGTCCAAGACGCGGCTCTGTCCCATCCTGCCCGCTGTGCGCGAGGCGGTGGAGGATTATCTGGCGCTGCAGCCCTTCGCCTCGGCGCCCGGCGATCCCCTATTCCGGGCCAAGCGGGGCGGCGCTCTGAGCCCCCGCCATATCCAGGCGACGGTGCAGCGGCTGCGAGGCCGCCTGGGTCTGCCGGCCAGCGCCACGCCCCACGCCCTGAGGCACAGCTTCGCCACCCATCTGCTGGGCGCCGGCGCGGACCTGCGCTCGATCCAGGAACTGCTGGGTCACGCCAGCCTGTCCACGACCCAGAAATACACCGCCGTCGACGCCGCCCACCTGCTGGGCGCCTATGCGGCGGCGCATCCGAGGGCGTGATCCATCCACCAAACCCGTCATCCTAGGCCTTGTGCCTAGGATCCAGAGACACGCTATCGCCCCTTGAAAGTGATCGCCGATCCATCATGGCCAGATCGCATACACCGGGAGTCTGGATCCTCGGGACAAGCCCGAGGATGACGGAAGGGAGGGGTCTGCTCAGTCCATCAACTGCTGGCTGAGATAGACATAATGCCGGGCCCAGCGGCGGGCGTTGGCGACCGGGTCGGCGTCGTTGGAGTGTCCGCCGGACGTCTCTTCATAATAGAGGTGGTCATAGCCCATGTCGCCCAAACGGGCGGCGAACTTGCGCGCATGGCCGGCGTGGACCCGGTCGTCCAGGGTGTTGGTGGTGATATAGACGCGCGGGTATCCGGCGTTCGGCCGCAACAGCTGATAGGCCGAATACTTCGAGATGAACTCGGCGTCGCCGGGCACGCGCGGGTCGCCGTATTCGCCCATCCACGAGGCCCCTGCGGGCAGTTCGTGATAGCGCAGCATGTCGATCAGCGGGCTTTCGATCACCGCCGCATTGAACCGTTCCGGGTGCTGGACCACCGAGACCGAGGTCAGGACGCCGCCGTTCGAGCGGCCATAGATGCCGATGCGGCGGGGCGCAGCGATGCCCCGTGCGCTCAGGTCGGCTGCGACGGCCATGAAGTCGTCGAAGGCCCGCTGGCGATGCTCTCGCAGCGCCGCCTGGTGCCAGGCCGGGCCGAACTCGCCGCCGCCGCGGATATTGGCGATGACATAGGCGCCGCCGTGCTCGAGCCACAGCCTGCCCATCTCGGGGATGTAGATCGGCGGCTTGGACACCTGGAAACCGCCGTAGCCATAGAGGATGGTCGGGGTCGATCCGTCCAGCGGCGCATCGGCCGGCATGGCGATGAAATAGGGGATCTTGGTCCCGTCCGACGAGGTCGCCTCATACTGATGCACGACATGGGTCGAGGCGTCGAACTTGGCGGGAGCCACACGCAGTTCGGCCAGTTGCGCCGTCGCCGCATCGGCCAGGTTGAGGGTCGAAGGCGTCAGCAGGCCCTCGGTCGAGACGAAGACCTGGTCCCTGGACTTGGAGGAATCGCCCAGCGACACTGAGCTGCTGTCGGGCACGGCGATGGCCGTGGCGGTCCAGGCGTCCGCGCCCGGCGTCAGGCGCGTCAGGCGTCCGGCGACATTGTCGGCATAGGCGACGATCAGGCTGTCGCCTAGGACCGACACCTCCTGCAAGGCCTGGCGGTCGGTGAAGCCCATGGCCAGAACGCCCGCCGACGACGGCGCCTGGCGCCCGGCCAGCTGGTCGATGCTCAGGGCCAGGAGGGAGCCTTGCGGGATCACCCCGCCGGCCCAGCGGAAGGCCTCGTCGTTGGACAGGATCAGGCGTCCGGCCATGACGCCATGCAGGGACAGCCGCTCGGGCACGGCCAGCTTCACCGGCGCTACGCCCGACACGACCTGCCAGGTCTCGGAGCGATAGGTGTCGAGCGGGCGGTTGATCAGCACGGCCTGAACCGCGCCGTCCTTGTCGCGATAGACCATGGGGCTGACGCCATAGCCGCCGTCGCCGATGTCGCCGCGATAGACCTCGGTGGCCTGGGCCAGGGTCTGGCCGCGCGCCAGCGACTTGACGATGAAGGGATAGCCGCTCTCGGTCATCGTCGGCTTGTCGCCCTCGGCGCCGAAGTCGGTGGCGACCAGAAGGGTGTCGCGGTCCAGCCATTCCAGCCGGTGCTTGCCCTCGGGCAGGACGAAGCCGTCCTCGACGAACTGGCCGGTCGTGGTGTCGAACTCGCGCACCACCACCGCGTCCTTGCCGCCGTCGGACAGGGAGATCAGGCAGCGGGTCTCGTCGGGGGCCAGGCAGTCGGCCCCCTTCCACACCCAGTCCCGCGCTTCCGCCTTCGACAGGGCGTCGATGTCGATCAGGGTCTCCCACTGCGTGCTCGCCGAGCGATAGCTGTCGAGCGTCGTTCGCCGCCACAGGCCCTTGGGGTTGGCCTCGTCCTGCCAGAAGTTGGCGATGCCCTCGCCCAGGAAGACCGGCGTGGCGATGCGGTCTTCGGCCGTCAGGATGGCCTCGGCCTGTTGGCGATAGGTCTCGTAGCGGGGATCGCCGGTCAGGGCGGCCAGGGATTTCGCGTTCTCGGCGGCGACGAAGGCCATGGCTTCGGCGCCATTGAGCTGTTCCAGCGCCAGATGGTCGTCAGCGGCGCGAACGCCGGCGGGCGTCAGGTCGGCGGGGAAATGCGGCGGCAGGGCTGCGGGCGGCGCCTGCTGCACCGGGATCTCCATCGCGACCGCTGCGGTGGCGCAGGCGCCCATCAAAAGCGCCGGAATGGCGGCGGACAGGATCAGGTGACGCATGGCTTACTCTTTCCGCTGATCCCCGCGAAGGCGGGAACCCAGGCTTGGGCGTTTCGGCATCGCCCCTACTAAAACAGAGCCCGATCCCAGCCGCCGAACATTTGCGAAAGCGCTGGGTCCCCGCCTTCGCGGGGATGAGCGGATGATGCAGACTATTCCTGCGCAGGCTGATCCATCAACCGGCGGCTGAGATAGGTGTATTCCAGCGCAATCCGCCGCGCCGTCTCGCGCAGGTTGGCGCCCGCCGCGTGGCCGCCGTCGGTGTTCTCATAGAAGAGCACCGGATAGCCCAGCTCCTCCAGCCGCGCCGCCGCCTTACGCGCATGACCCGGATGAACGCGGTCGTCCTTGGTCGAGGTGTGGATGAAGACTTCCGGATAGGGCTGGCCCGCCGCCAGACGCTGATAGGGCGAATATTCCGCGATCCAGGCGCGCTGTTCGGCGATGTCGGGATCCCCGTACTCGCCGATCCACGAGGCGCCGGCCAGGAGCTTGTGGAAGCGCAGCATGTCGAACAGGGGCACCTGGATGACGGCCGCGTTGATCAGGTCGGGACGCTGGGTCAGCATCGCCCCCATGAACAGCCCGCCCTGCGAGCCGCCCATGATCCCCAGGTGCGGCTGGGAGGTAATGCCCCGCGCGATCAGGTCGAGCGCCACGGCCTGGAAATCCTCGTGCGCGCGCTGGCGGTTCTGTTGCAGGGCCGCGTCGTGCCACGCCGGGCCGAACTCGCCGCCGCCGCGCGTATTGGCCACGACATAGACGCCGCCACGCTCCAGCCACAGCTTGCCGACCGTCGGCGAATAGCTGGGCAGGAGGGAGACCTGGAACCCGCCATAACCATAGAGCAGGGTCGGGTTGGAGCCGTCCATCGGCATGGCGTCACGATGGACTACGAAATAGGGAATCGCGGTTCCGTCCGCCGAGGTCGCCTCGAACTGATCGACGGTCATGCCCTCGGCGTCGAACTTGGCCGGGACGGATTTGATCGACGCCGCCTCGCCAGTCTGCGCGTCGGCGAGCCAGAGACTCGAGGGCGTCAGATAGCCGGCCACGCTGACGAACAGCTGGTCGTCGCTCTTGGACGTCGACCCGATCCCGACCGTGACGTTCTGAGGCAGATCGAGGGGGCGGAAGCTCCAGTCGCCGGGCTCATAGACCCGGATCGAACCGCGTACATTTTCGAACAACCCGATGATCAGGCTGTCGCGCGTGGACGAGATTTCCTCCACCGACTGACGCGGTCCGGGACGCAGGACCAGACGCGCCATGGTCGTGGGATCGGCCAGCCAGGCGTCGAGGTCGAAGGAGATGACGTCGCCGGTCTGGAATTCCTGGCCCGAAGGCGCGGTCCAGTCCTGTTTGGTGGTGACGATCAGCTGGCCCTTCACCAGGGCATTGACGTCGGACTTGGGCGGCAGGGGCAGTTGCGTCGTCGTGCCGTCCGCATTCAACCGCCAGGTCTCGATCTCATAGAAGGTGACGGCGCGCGTGATCAGGGTCGCCTGGATGGCTCCGTCGGCGTCACGCAGGGTGTATCCGTTGACCGAGACGTCCGTGGGCTGGCCGGTGAACAGGGTCTGGGCCTGATCCAGCGTTTGGCCGCGTTTCAGCCGTTTGACGATCATCGGATAGCCCGAAGACGTCATGGTGCCGGGACCGAAGTCCTGCGCCACCAGCAGGGTGTCGGCATCGATCCAGACGGCATCGCCCTTGGATTCCGGCAGGTCGAAGCCGCCCGCGACGAAGGCGCGGGCGGCGCTGTCGTATTCGCGGGTGACCACCGCGTCCTTGCCGCCGTCAGACAGGGAGATCAGGCACAGCCGCTGGTCCGGCTCCAGGCAGGCCGCGCCCTTGTAGACCCAGTTCTTGCCCTCGGCTTCAGCCAGGGCGTCGATGTCGAGGATGGTCTCCCACACCGGCGTCTCGGTGCGGTAGGAATCCAGCGTCGTGCGGCGCCAGAGGCCGCGCACATGGGTCTCGTCCTGCCAGAAATTGTCAACCGTGCCGTCGCGGTTGAAGCCCGGCATGGGGATGCGGTCCTGGGCCTGCACCAGGGCCAGGGCCTGTTCGTGCAGGGCGGCGTAGCGCGGATCGCCCTGAAGCACGCCCAAGGACCGGGTGTTCTGATCCGCGACCCAGGCCATGGCCCGCTCGCCCTCGACCTCTTCCAACCACAGATAGGGATCGGCCGCTTCGGTCTGGGCAAAGCCGGAAGGAGGCGTCTGTGTCGTCTGAGCCATGGCGGCGATGGGGCTTCCGGTAAGGGCGAGGAAAAGCGCGGCGAGCGCCGTCGAGCGGGTCATGAAGCCTCCAGTGCGATCAAGCGCGGTTCAGGCAGGGACGAGCTCGATCAGGTCGAGGTTGGACTCGTTCTCGGGCCAGGGAATGACCAGACGCCAGCGGTCCGAGCCGAACCGCTCCAGCACGGCCACCAGGTCACGATCCGGCCGCTGCCCATAGGAGTTGGCCGCCGGTTCCGAGGCCAGGGCCATGGAGCCCAGCATGATCATCTGGCGGTCATCCTCGGGGAACAACAGGCCGCTGGGGCGCTGGGAGCCGGTCAGCTTGGTGAACTTCAGGCCGCGCGGCGTCTGTTCGATGCGGCAGGCGAACCAGCCGTAGACGACATAGCCCAGGCCGTCGCGGCCGCCCTGAGAACCCAGTTTCACGGTGCGGCACCGATAATCGCCGACCGGCGGGGTGACGCCGCCCTGGGCGGCGCGCGGCTGGATCAGATCCCCGACCGCCGACAGGTCGCCAGAGCCCGCCTGGGTGCGGGCCTGTTCCAGCGCCAGGGCCCAGGCCGCATCTCGTCGCTGATAGCGGTCGCGGTCGCCGCTGGTGACGATGCCGCGCCAGTCGAGGCGGACCTCGCCCATAGGTCCGGGCGGCGGCGGCGGAGGCGGCGCGCCGGTGGAGGGCGCGGTGGAGGCGCAGCCGGCCAGGACGAGCAGGGATAAGGATACGGAACCGGCGGCGACTATGCGCATGGAGACCCCAGGGCGGTTTCTACGGGACGGGATGACCGTTGCGTCCTAAGGGCCCGTTGAGGCTCGCCGCGTCAAGCGCCTTGGCTGTGACCGCGGGTTTGTCGCAGGCGGTTCAGGCCGCTGCCGACGCCTGCGCGGCGCCCCTATCCTCGAGCGCGGCGTTGAGGGCGCGGGCGAAGGCGGGGATGTCCAGCGGCTTGGTCAGATAGTCGCGAAAGCCCGCCGCACGACCGCGCTGGATATCGTCGGGCATGGCGCTGGCCGACAGGGCCAGAACCGGCAGGCCGCGCGTCATGGGATCGACGTCCAGTTGCGCCTTCAGCTCGAAACCGTTCAGTCCGGGCAGGTTGATGTCCAGCAGGATGACGTCGGGCCGCAGGTCACGCGCCAGGGCCAGGCCCTCGTGTCCGGTTTCGGCGACGTGCAGGTGGATGGACCCGAGGGCGGCGACGACATGGCGCATCAGGGCGATGTTGGAGGGATTGTCCTCGACATAGAGCAGGGTGGCCTCGGTTCTCGACAAGGCAGGCAGGACCATGGGGGCGTCGGGGGCCACCATGCGCGCGGTGCGGGCCGGTGGCAGGCTGAGCGTGAAGGTCGAGCCCTCGCCTTCGCGGCTCACCACATCCAGCCGTCCATCCATGGCCTCCGCCAGCTTGCGCGACACCGTCAGACCAATGCCCGTACCCGCCACGGCAGAGGTCTCCCGACCCAGGCGATTGAAGGGTTGGAACAGCTCGGCCATCCGCGCCTGGGGGATGCCGACGCCAGTGTCACGCACCGACAGGACGACCCCCTGTGGCGTGTGATCCAGCTCGAGCCACACGCGGCCGCCGGGCCGATTGTATTTGATGGCGTTGGAGACGAGGTTCAGCAACACCTGACGCAGGCGGGTCCGGTCGGCGACGACGCCCGATCCGGCCGACAATGCGGGCGGGGTCAGGCTCACGCCCACCGCCTCTGCATCCGGCCTCAGACTGTCGCAGACCTGGCGAGCGACAAGTTGTGGATCGACCGCCTCGATCGACATCGACAGCTTGCCGGATTCGATCCGGGCCAGGTCCAAGACCTCCTCGATCAGGGCCAGCAGATGCCGGCCGGCGGCCAGGATCTGATCCACGGCCTGGCCCTGGGTCCGCGTCAGGGGTTCGGCCTGGGCGTTGAGGCGAAGCAGTTCGGCGAAGCCGATGACGGCGTTCAGCGGGGTTCGCAGCTCATGGCTCATACCCGCAAGGAAGTCGGTCTTGGCCTTGCTGGCGCCGTCCAGGGTTCGCGCCTGCTGGTCGGCGGCGTCCAGCGACAGACGCAACTCTCGCGTGCGTTCGGCGACGCGAGCCTCCAGCGAACTGTTGAGGGCGCGAAGCCGGGCAGCCTCCGCCCGCGCCCGCATCGCCAGCCTCAGGCCCGCCCAGGCGCCCGAGAGAGCCAGGGCCACAATCACCAGAACGAATTCCATGCGACATCCTCCTGCGAACAGGATGGACGCCGAAAGGTTGCGTTAAGGTAAAACCCTGGGTTGTATTCGGATCAGTCTTCGACGGCGGTCGGTTCGACCTTGCGGCGCGGCGCCCGACGCTTTGGCGCGACCTCGGCCTCGTCGCCGACGGGGGATTCCGCAGGCGCCGAAACCGGCTGCGACGAACGGGTCAGGAAGCCTGGCAGGGAGCCACCGTCCGTACCGTCGGCCGAAGCGTCCGAACGGGAGGCTTCAGAACGGGGGGCTTCCGAGCGGGGCGTGCGGGTGCGGCGCGGCTTTTCCGCCACCGGCGCGGCATCGTCGGCGGCGGGCTCATAGGGCGTGCCGACCAGGGCGGGCTGGGCCGCCTCGTCGCTGGGGGCGTCGTTCTCGCCCGAGGGGCGTTCGCCGCCTTCGGCGTCCGAACGACCGTATTTCTCTTCGCGACGACGCTCCCAGCGCTCGCGACGGGTCTCGCGGCGACCGCCCTCTTCGCCCTCGGCGCGGGGTTCGCGGTCCTGATCGGCGCGCTGGCCCTCGCTGCGAGAGGCGTCGTTGCGCTGGCCATCGGCGCGAGGTGCGCGGTCACGGTCTCGGTTGTTGTCGCGGTCGCGGTTGTTGTCGCGATCGCGGTTGTCCCGGTCGCGCCATTCGCGGTTCTGCTGGCCTTCACCACGGGGTTGCCCATCGCGGTTCTGGTTGTCGCGGTTCTGGTTGCCGTTCTGGCCGTCGCCCTGGTCGGCGCCGCCATTGCCATTGCCGTTGCCGCCACCAGCTGCACGATCAGCAGCCTGTTGCGCGGCCATAAAGGCGGCGGCCTGGGCGCCGGTCTCGTCTTCGAAGTCGATGTCGAAGCCCTGGTTGGACAGTTCGCGCGCAGCGATCTCGGAGACCGGACGCTGGGGCTGCAGGGCGCGCAGGACGCGGAAATAGTGTTCGGCGTGTTGCAGATAGTTCTCGGCCAGGACGCGGTCGCCCGAGGCGCCGGCGTCGCGGGCGAGCTGCTGATAGCGCTCATAGACGGTCTGGGCATTGCCGCGGACCTTGATGTTCTCTGGACCCTGCGAGTCCCACGAACGGTTCGGGTTGGCGCTATTGGCGTTGCCGCCTGCGCTGCCGGGCTTTCTGTTGCGTCCGCGTTGACGCTTCATGCCCTTGAAATCTCTCATGAGAGGCTACCGTGCTTTCGAGGGGGCGGCGGGTGCAAGGACCCTGGCCGGCCGTTTCGTCGTTCCGCTTCGCTCGGGGCCAATCCCCGTGGACGATATGATCGGAAATCCGTCGCCGCCCCGTGGTCCGCAGGGCTTTCCAGCCCGACCTTCACATGCCCCGAGCGCGCGTGACCGGACCAGCGTTCGGTCCAAGGCGTGCGTTTCGGGTGGGAGACGACAGAAGACTTAGCGTGGCCCCGGCTGTTTTCCAAGGGGTTTGTTTGGGGCGGCGCCCTCACGCTTTTCGTCATTCCGGGCAAGACGCAGCCAGGACCCGAACCCAGCGGCGCGCGCGAGCGCGAACCTGTCATCCCGCCGATCAGAGATCGGAGGGCGAGCCGAGCGATAGGGCTCTAGTTTTTGGGAATCGGATTGGTCCTGGGGTCCGGGCCATTGGTCACCACGCGGTGGCGGTCGCCCAGGTCCTTGATGACCCGCACGTCGGTGAAACCGGCGTCTTCGAACAGGGCCTTGACCGGCTCGGCCTGGTCCCAGCCGATCTCGACGGCGAAGACGCCGCCGGGCTTCAGCACCCGCATGATCTCGGGCGCCAGTTCGCGATAGGCGACCAGGCCGTCCGGGCCGCCGTCCAGCGCCAGGATCGGATCGTGGTCGCGGACCTCGGGGTCCAGGCCAGGGATGTCGTCGGACGGGATATAGGGCGGGTTGGACACCACCATGTCGAAGCTGTGGTCGCTGAATCCCGTCGCCCATTCGGTGCGCAGGAAGGCGGCGCGGCCGTCCAGGTCGAGGTTGGCGGCGTTCTCCTTGGCCACGGCCAGGGCCTCGACCGAGATGTCGGTTCCGACGCCGGTGGCGGCGGGGCGTTCGGTCAGGATGGCCAGCAGGATGGCGCCCGACCCGGTGCCCAGGTCGGCGACGGTGAAGGCCTCATGCTGAGCGTGGGCCAGCATGGCGATGTCGAGGATGGTCTCGGTATCCGGGCGCGGGCTCAGCACGTCGGGGGTGACGTTCAGCATGATCTTCCAGAAACCCTTGCGGCCCAGGATGCGCGACACAGGCTCGCGCGCCAGCCGCCGCTCGACATAGCCGTCCAGCACACCCGCCTGATCCGCCGTGATGACGCGATAGGGGTCGGTCAGGATATCCATCCGGCTGGCCCCGGTGGCGGCCTCCAGCAACAGGCGGGCGTCGATGGAGGGGCTGTCGATGCGGGCGGCCTTGAGCCGGGCCTGGGCGCCTTTCCAGGCCGTAACCAGGGTGGAGGCGCCGGAAGCGTCGGCAGAGGCGTCGGGGGTCGGGGGCGTGTCGGTCATTCCGGTCTCGTAGCCTGGAGGGGCGCAGGGCCAAGGGGTGATTGGGCCGCAGACATAAGGTCATCGCCGCCGATAGCCACCCCCAAGGATGTCAGGGGCCGCCCTGGAACGCCGACTAACTCCGGTCCTCGGGGAACGGCCACGCAGCTTGGCCGTTCACGCGCCATGGCTACTGATCCCCTGTCCTCCCTGACCGCTGCTCTGATCGCCCCCGTGAACAAGGCGATGAACAAGGGGCGGACGCCCGGGGGCGGCGGTTCGGCCTGGCGCTTTCTCGCCGCCGTCGCGGGAGGCCTGGCCGCCGGGGCCGGGGCCGCGCATCTGCTCTATACCCAGGGGCACAAGGTCGGGGTCGAACTGCGCCCTCACCGGCCCGAGCCGCTGAAGCCCGCCGATCCGACGCCAGAAGATTATGACTTCCGCGATCCCGGTCGAGGTCGCCTGGCCCAGAGGCCAGAACACATTCCGCACAAGGGCTGGATCGACATCCTGTGGCGCACGGGCGCGGCCTATTTCGGCGACCGGGTCGGGTTCGTCTCGGGCGGGGTGACCTTCTTCATCGTGCTATCGATGTTCCCGACCCTGGCCGCCTTCGTCACCCTGTACGGCCTGTTCGCGGACCCCACGGACGCCTGGGGCCGGCTGCAGTTCCTCTATTCGGTCCTGCCCGCCAATGTCGCCGAGTTCCTGGGCGTGCAGATGCAGCGGCTGGCCGAGAACTCCACCGGCCAGCTGACCTTCACCCTGGTCTGGACCCTGGCCCTGTCGCTGTGGACGGCCAACAACGGGATCAAGACCCTCTTCTACGGGCTGAACGTCGCCTATCACGAGGTCGAGAAGCGCAACATCGTCCGCTACAACCTGGTCTGCATGGCCTTCACCGCGTCTGGCCTGGCGGCCGCGCTGGTGGCTGCGGGCCTGGTGGTGGGGGTGCCTGTCTTCCTGTCGCTGTTCGGGCTGGAGGACGAACTGGCCTATACGGAGTGGCTGCGGTGGCCCCTGCTGTTCGTCGGCTATGTCGCCGCCCTGACGGTGATCTATCGCTTCGGGCCATGCCGTCAGAAGGCCCGCTGGCGCTGGCTGACGCCCGGAGCCCTGTTCGCCGCGACCCTGAGCGTGACCGTGTCCATCCTGTTCAGCTGGTTCCTCAGCAACTTCGTCAGGACCGACAGCTACGGCCCGCTGGCGGCCTTCATGGGTTTCCTGCTGTGGATCTGGATCTCGGTGCAGGTGATCCTGATGGGGGCCGAGCTGAACGCCGAGATCGAGCACCAGACCGCCATGGACACCACGACGGGACCGCCACAACCCATAGGACAGCGCGGAGCCCTGGTCGCCGACACCATCGGCCCGCGCCGAGGCTCGCCCGCCGCCCTGGCCTTCACCCTGAAACACACCGAGGCCGTCGCCGACCGGCTGACCCGGAAGCGGGCCAAGAAGGATCCGGGCGCGGTCTGAGCGCCCGCTGGCGTCCCTTAGAAGAACAGAGCGTCCGGCTTCTTTTCGGCCGGAGCCGGAGGTTCGGGACGCTGATCGGGCGGATCGCTGCGTTGCGGGCCAGGGACCGGTCGGGTCTCGATCCGGGGGTTGGGCCGCGCGTCGGGGCGGGCGCCGTCATAGGGCTGGCCGGCATTGAGATCGACCGGGTCGATAGGCGTTCCGCCATAGGGATCGGCCAGATTGCCCATCAGGTCCCCGACCGGATCGGGCGCGACCCAGCCCTCGGGCATGGGCGGGCCATTGGGGATGGGCTGGACGGCCAGACGTGGCAGGACCGCCGTCATGAAGGCCTTCCAGATCGCGGCCGGCGCCGCGCCGCCGGTGACGCCGCGCATGGCCGTATTATCGTCCTTGCCGACCCAGACGGCGGCGACGAAGCCGCCGGTATAGCCGACGAACCAGGCGTCCTTGTAGTCCGAGGTCGTGCCCGTCTTGCCCGCCAGGTCGCGGCCGGGAATGGCCACCGACCGCGCCGTACCCGAGGTCACGACGCCGCGCAGCATCTGGTTCATATAATAGAGCGGCGGATTGTTGATCGCCTGCCCGCCCACCGGTCCTCGCGCCGAGCGCTGATAGATCACCCGGCCCTGGGGCGTGCGGATGCGGCTGATGCCATAGGCCTCGACCCGGCGCCCGCCATTGGCGAAGGCGTCGTAGGCGGTGGCCATGTCCAGGGGCGAGACCTCGACCGCGCCCAGGGCCATGGCGGGTTCGAGCCCGATGCGGCTGGAAATGCCCAGGCGGCGCGCCGCACGAGAAACGCTGTCGCGGCCGACCTGGTCAGCGACATAGGCCGCCACCGTATTGGTGGACTGGGCCACGGCGTTGGCCAGGGTCATCTGACCGGCGAAGGTCCCGGAATAGTTTCGCGGCGACCAGTTGCCGATCTGCACGGGCTGATCGACCACCGGGGTCTCGGGCGTATAGCCGGCCTCGACCGCCGCCAGATAGACGAAGGGTTTCCAGGCCGAACCCGCCTGACGCCGCGCGTCGACGGCGCGGTTGAACTGGCTGTCGGCATAGGAGGAGCCGCCGATCATGGCGCGGACCCGGCCATCGCCGTCCAGGGCCACCAGGGCCGCCTGTTCCACGCCCTTGGATTCGTCGCGATCCAGAATGCGGCGCACCGAACGCTCGGCCGCCGTCTGGATCGTCAGATCCAGGGTGGTCTCGACGATCATGTCCTCGGTCGGTTCGCCGACCAGGCCGCGGATCTGCTTGTCCAGCCAGTCGATGAAATACTGGGCGTGCTGGGTCGCCAGGGTGCGCGAGACCCGCACGGGCTCCAGCACGGCGGCGGCGCGCTGTTCCGGCGTGATGACGCCGGTGGCCTCCATCTCGTTCAGCACGACGGTGGCGCGGGTCGCCGCCCGCTCGCTCTCGGACACGGGCGAATAGCGCGACGGCGCCTTCAGCAGGCCGGCCAGAAGCGCCGCCTCGCCGACCGTCAGCTTGGACGCGCTCTTGTCGAAATAGCGTTGCGAAGCAGCCTCGATCCCATAGGCGCCGGCGCCGAAATAGACCCGGTTCAGATAGAGGGCCAGGATCTCCTTCTTGGTGAACTTCATCTCCAGCCAGACGGCTAGCATGATCTCCTGCACCTTGCGGCGCATGTTCTGGTCGGGCGTCAGGAACAGGTTCTTGGCCAGCTGCTGGGTCAGGGTCGAGCCGCCCTGAACCACCCGGCCGGCGCGCATGTTGCGCACCATGGCCCGGCTCATGCCGATCGGATCGAAGCCGGGGTGGTAGTAGAAGCGGCGATCCTCGATGGCGATGAAGGCGGCCGGCACATAGTCCGGCAGGGCCTCAAGATCGGCGGGCGGCGCCTGTTGCGTGCCCCGCGTGGCGATCAACGCCCCGTTGCGGTCCAGGTAGGTGATCGAGGGCTGGCGATCGACCTCATAGAGCGCCGAGGTGTCTGGCAGGCCACGCGCGAACACGGCGAAGAAGACGACCAGGAAGATGACGCCCCAGACCGCCAGGACCGCACCCCAATAGAGCAACTGCTGCAGCCGAGTGCGCGCAGGCTTGGGACCGCCGGCGTTGCCGCCACCGCCCCGGCCAGCGTTGCCGAACCTGTTTGAAAACCCCGGACCGGCCATCGATATCCTCAGAAGCTGCGGCCTGTCTTAGCCGTTCGCCTCGCCCAACAAAACGTCCGTCCTCAAAACGCCCATTGTGGTGAACGACGCGTGAAGACCTCACGTCAGCGTGATGACCGTTTCCGCCGAAACCAAGGCGGGACGATTAAGGCGCGGACAGACTTACCGCGCCAGAAACGCATCCAGTTCGGACTGGAAAGCCTCGGGCTGGTCCAGCATGATGAAGTGGGCGCTGTCGTCGATGCGCTTCAGCGTCGCGCCCGGCAGGGATGCGAACGAGGCCTGATAGATGGCGTCGGTGATCTGGGGCGTCATGCCCGGGGTCGTGAAGGCGACGTACAGGACCTCGGTCGGGGCGGTGATGGCCGGCAGTTCGGGCCGCAGGTCGGTGGCGATCAGTTCGCGCATGGCATGGGCGACGACCTGCTGATCACTGGCGGCGGTGTCGGCCAGGGGCCCGGCGCGCTTGGCCTCCGTGGCGATCATGCCGGTGACCGAGGCGGCGGCGCGGGCCTGATAGGCCTCGGGGCTGGCCGAGGCCATGCCGCCTGCGACCTGATCGGCGATGGGGCCGACCGTCTGCGCCGTCGTTCCAGGCGGTCCGAACATCATCCCCATGAAGGGCACCATATCGACAACCATCAGTCGCCCGACCAGATCGGGATGCCGCGCGGCCAGCATCATGGCCATGGTCCCGCCCATGGAATGGCCGACGACGACGGGCTTGCTCAGGTTGTTCTCGGTGATGTAGCGGGCGATTTCCTCGGCGACCGGGGCCGCGACAGGCCCCTCGGCATTGCCCGCGACGGGGGCGCCGGCGAAGCCCTGGACATGGATGCGGTGAATGCGCCAGCCGACGCCGTCCTGGGCCAGCAGATGATCCACCGTCTCCTGCCAGACCTCCGGCGAGGAGCTGAGGCCGGGGATCAGGATGATGTCGCGCCCGTCCTGATCGCCATCGACGCGGACATGCAGACGATCCGAGGCGAAATCGGCATGAGCATGAGCATGGCCGGAATGCGCGGCCTGGGCGCTGTCGGCCCGTGTGCTGTCAGCCTGGGCCTTGGCTTCGCCTATGCCGGCCAGGTTGGCCAACAGACCGAGGGCGGCGATCAGGCCGGTCAGCAGATGGGCGTTCATTCGGTCTTCCTCTTCGATCGTCGCCGACATCGCTAGCGCGCCGCGCGCGAGCGGCCAAGACATCGCTTTCGCCCTTGGCTAAACTAGGGCCATGAGCCTCGCCGACAGCCCGCCCTCCACCGCCCCCTCAAGGGGCCAGGCCCCGGATGCGAAAGCGCCCGCCTCGAGCTTTGGCAAGGGGTTCGTGCTGGACACCTGGTATTTCGTCGCCCTGTCGCGCGACGTGGCGCCGGGCTCGCTGAAACGCCATGAACTGCTGGGCGAACCCGTGCTGATCGGACGCACCAGGGGCTCCACAGGGATGGGGGGCGAGGTCTTCGCCATGCGCGACATCTGTCCCCACCGCGCCGCGCCGCTGTCGGCCGGAAGGGTGGTCGATTCCGCTGAAGGCGAGACGGTCGAATGCCCCTATCACGGCTGGCGCTTCCGCACCGACGGGGTCTGCGCCGCCATACCTTCCCTGGTCGACGGCCAGCCCTATGAGGCCGACCGCATCCGCGTGCGCTCCTATCCGGTGCGCGAAAGCCAGGGGATGGTGTTCGTCTTCATCCGCTCGGACCCGCGTTCGGACGCCGAGCCCGACCACGCGCCGCCGGTGTTTCCGGGCGTCGTCGGCGGAGACGCCAAGCTGGTCGAGTTCATGGATTTCGACAGCCATATCGACCACGCCGTCGTCGGCCTGATGGACCCCGCCCACGGCCCCTATGTGCATCAGCAATGGTGGTGGCGCTCCAAGCATTCGATGCATGAGAAGGCCAAGGCGTTCGAGCCGCGCGACTTGGGTTTCGCCATGGTGCGCCACGCCCCGTCGTCGAACTCACGCGCCTACAAGATCCTGGGCGGTGCGCCTGCGACCGAGATCACCTTCCGCCTGCCCGGCTATCGCTGGGAGCATATCCAGGTGGGCGATAAGCAGGTCCTGGCCCTGACCTGCCTGACGCCGGTGACCGAGACGAAGACCCGGATCACGCAGATCTTCTGGTCCGACCACTGGGTCTTCTCCCTGGCCATACCCTTCCTGCGCATGGGGGTCGTGGCCTTCCTGAAACAGGACGGCGGGATGGTGAACCTGCAGAACGAGGGCCTGCGCTACGACCCCGCCCTGATCTGGATCGACGACGCCGACAAACAGGCCAAATGGTATCAGCAGCTCAAGCGCGAATGGACGAAAAGCCGCGCCGAGGGGCGCGGCTTCGTCAACCCGGTCAAGGCTGCGGTCCTGAGGTGGAAGAGTTGAAGCAGGGTCTCCTCCCTGTTCGCCGCTTGGCGAATGGGGAGGTGGCGCGGCGCCGCTTGGCGACGTGACGGAGGGGGTCTTAAACCCCCGCCGATCGAGACCGCTTCAAGACCCCCTCCGTCTCGCCGCAAGAGCGGCGATCCACCTCCCCATCGGCTTGGCCGACAGGGAGGAGACGGCGTTATTTGCGCGTCAGGGCGCCGGCCAGGATCACGCCGATCTGCTTGGTGGCGTGGTCGGCCAGTTGCTGGCCGGTCCAGCCGTCGTAGGCAGCCCGGCGATAGTTGGACAGGTAGGCGTCCCACAGCAGTTCGGTCAGCAGGGGCACGTCGGCGTCCTGGCTGAGTTCACCGGCGGCGACGCCGTCGCGCAGGATTTGCGACACCACGGCGGTCAGGCGGGCGGTGACGGCGCGGGCGCGGGTCTCTGCGGCTTCGGGCTGGAACCACGAGCGGGCGACGATGGCCTGCATCAGCGGCAGATGATCCAGCGAGCCGTGGTAGCCGGCGGCCAGAGAAGCGGCCAGACGCTGACGCACCGGGCCCTCGCCGGCGCCCGACTTCAGGTCGTCGGCCAGGCGATCCATGTCCTCAGTCAGAACGGCTTCGAACAGTTCGGCCTTGTCCTGGAAATTGGCGAACACGGCGCCGGTCGACATTCCCGCGACCTTGGCGATATCGCGGATGGTGGCGGGTTCGTAACCGCGCTGGGCGAACAGGCTGCGGGCGGCGTCGAGAACCTTCTGACGAGTCCGAACCTTGGCGGCCTGACGGCGGTTCAGCCTGGGCTGGCCGACATCATTGGCATGATCGTCGGCGCGCAGGGCTTGATCTGACATGAAGCTTACTCTGTGATTTACAGCCGTCGGCGGCGGTCCGGCGGAGGAGGTAATCGGGCCCTCAGTCGCGATAGCCACGCATTTGGCTCGCCTGAAATCTGGCCCCGGAAGGCCGCGCTTTCATCACGCAACGATGACCAAAATGGGGTCCAAATGTGAATACCCCAAATATATGATCATTGATCACTCGCCTTTTCGGGGCTTACGGAGGCCCGATCCGCGCAGGGCTCGTGTCGGCCGTCCCTGGCGATTTTCGGGTGAAGCGGCCTGAAAAACAGCGCGGAATTCATCGCGTTTCTCGTGCACCGAAGCCAGCACCAGCCCCATGGGCACGCCCAGATCGACCAACACATTCTCGGCCAGTTGCAGGCTGGCCTCCGTGGTCTCCGGCACGGCGTCGGTGACCCCCAGGCCATAGAGTCGGGCCGCGTGCCGGTCGTCGCGGGCGCGCGCGATGACGATCATGTCATCACGCAGGGCGCGGGCGGCGACGACCACCTCATCCACCTTGCCAGGCGCGTCCATGGTCACGACCAGGGCGCGGGCGCTGCGGACGCCGCACAGGGACAGCATCTCGGCGCGACCGGCGTCGCCATAGTAGATTTCGTAGCCTTCCTTGCGGGCCGCAGCCACCGCGCCTGCATCCGAATCCAGCGCCACGAAGGCCTGGCCGTGGGCCGCCAGCATCTCGCCGACCAGCCGCCCGACCCGGCCGAAGCCGACGATGAGCACCTTGCCTTCGGGCGTGATCGCGGGGTTCAGAGCCTCGGCGGGCAAGCCCGTCGGATCGGACGCCACCCGGCGCGAGATCCGCTGACCCAGTAGGGCCATCAGGGGCACGGAGAACATACTGATCGTCGCCGACAGCAGGACGGCCTGTGTGAAGGCGGGCGAGGCCAGGCCCTGGCCCATGCCGGTGTTCAGTATGACGAAGGCGAACTCGCCCGCCGGGCCCAGAACAAGCGCCGTCTCGATCGCGGCGCGGGCGCTGAGACCCCAGGCGCGGGCCAGACCGAAGATCACCGTCGCCTTGATCGCCGTGATGGCGAAGGCCAGGCCGAACACCCCCACCGGATCGGCGGCGACCGCGCCCAGGTCCAGGCCCGTTCCCACCCCGACGAAAAAGACGCCCAGCAGCAGACCCTTGAACGGCTCGATGTTCATCTCGACCTCGCGCCGGTACTCGGTCTCGGCGATCAGCACCCCGGCGACCAGGGCGCCGATGCTCATCGACAGGCCCGCCGCCTGGGCCGCCACGCCCGCGGCCACGACGACCAGCAGACACAGGGCGACGAACAGTTCCTGATTGCCTCCCGTGCCCTTGCGACTGCGGGCGACCGAACGGAACAGGGGGCGAAGCACCAGACGCCCCAGAACGACGATGAGAGCCAGACCGATGGCCGCCGGCCCCAGGGTCAGCAGCGTCCGACCGACCTCGGAGGCCAGGCTGGCGTCGCCCTGTTGCAGGGAGGCCAGCACGGTGACGGTGATCAGGATGGGGGCCACGGCCAGGTCCTGGGCCAGCAGGACGGCGAAGGTCGATCGGCCGACGGCGCCGCGCAGACGACCACGCTCGGCCAACACCGGCATCACCACCGCCGTCGAGGACAGGGCCAGGCCCATGCCCAGGACCGCCGCCCCGGCCAGCGACTGCCCCATCACGACGAAGACGGCGCCCAGGGCCAGGGTGCAGACCGCGACCTGCAACATGCCCATGCCGAAGACGAGGCGACGCATCGCCTTCAGCCGCTCCCACGACAGTTCCAGCCCGATCATGAACAGCAGGAAGGCCACGCCCAGCTCTGACAACTGGGCCAACTGGGCCGGATCGCCGATGGTCACCCACGACAGCCAGGGGGCCGCCGGAACAAGCCGCGCCAGACCATCGGGACCCAGCAGGACGCCGGCCGCCAGGAAGCCCAGCACAGGGCTGATCTTCAGCCGGTTGAACAGGGGCACGACGATGCCCGCAGCGGCGAGGAAGACGACCAGTTCCTTGTATTCGCCGCCGTGTTCGATCATCCCGCCCCCTGGTCCGAGCCCTATCCTTGCGTCTGACGCCCCACATGGCGAGTGCAAACAGACACGCCTCGGCCGGTTTCATGAACTTTATTTAAGGCGACAGGCCGTCGGGCGGGCGTAGGGTCGATCCAACCGCCGTCTCCCCCTTTACGGGCCTGACGTGCATCGTCCTGAACCCAGAGACATCCGCATGAAATCCCTGCTCCTCGGCGTCGCCTTCGGCGCCCTGCTTCTGCCCGCCGCCGCCCTGGCGTCCGACCACGATCATCCCTGCGTCGACCAGGCCTGCACCATGGTCTCGCTGTTCCAGACTCCGGCCCAGCCCACCGGGGCCGCCGGTTACACCAGCACCGAAACGCCGCATTACGGAACCTGGGGCTTTGACCTGGCCGGCCGCGACACAGCGGTGAATCCGGGCGACAACTTCTTCGAATACGCCAATGGCGCGGCGCTGGAGCGCCTGGTGATCCCGGCCGACCGGTCCAGCTATGGTTCGTTCAACCTGCTGCGTGAACTCAGCGACAACCGCATGAAGGTGCTGATCGCCGACATCGCCGCCGGGACCAACCTGGCCGCCGGTTCCGACGAGGCCAAGATCCGCGACCTCTACAACAGCTTCGCCGACCAGGCCCGCGTCGACGCTCTGGACGCCCAGCCGCTGCAACCGATGCTGACCGCCATCCGCGCCGCCGACAGCCACGCCAAGATGGCCCGGCTGATGGGCGAGACGGTCGACGCCCCCGGCGGCTCGCTGTTCGGCGCCTATATCGGCGAGGACGCCAAGGACCCGTCGAAATACGCTGTCTATCTGGGCCAGTCGGGCCTGGGCCTGCCGGATCGCGACTACTATCTGAACGCGACCTATGCGGACAAGAAGACCGCCTATCAGGCCTATGTCGCCCAGATGCTGACCCTGGCCGGATGGGATAACGCCGAGCAGGCGGCCGCGCAGGTCGTGGCCTTCGAGACCCAGATCGCCACGGTCCACTGGACGCGGATCGAAAGCCGCGACGACGACAAGACGTACAATCCCATGACCCGCGCCGAGCTGAGCGCGGCCATGCCCGGCTTCGACTGGGACGCCTATCTGGAGGGCGCGTCGCTGGGCGCGGTCGATCGCGTGATCGTGGCCCAGAATACCGCCTTCCCCAAGGAGGCCGAGATCTTCGCCGCCACGCCGATCGCGACGCTGCAGGCATGGCAGGCCTTCCACACCGCCGACCAGTCGGCCAGCCTGTTGTCGCAGCGGTTCTCGGACGCCGCCTGGACCTTCCGTTCGCACGTCCTTCAGGGTGCTCTGGAGCAGCGCACGCGTGACAAGCGCGCCGTCAGCTTCGCCGAGAACACTCTGGGCGAGGCCCTGGGCCGCGCCTATGTCGCCCGCTGGTTCCCGCCCGAGAACAAGGCCAAGATGGAGGAGCTGGTCGCCAATCTGCGCCGCGCCCTGTCCGCTCGGATCGACAACCTCGACTGGATGACGCCCGAGACCAAGATCAAGGCCCAGGAGAAGCTGACCAAGTTCCGCGTCAAGATCGGCTATCCCGACAAGTGGCGCGACTATTCGGGGCTGGAGGTCCGCGCCGACGACCTGTTCGGCAACAGCGCGCGGGCGCAGGCGTTCGAGTGGGCCTATCAGGTCAACCGCATCAACGGTCCCGTCGACAAGGACGAGTGGGGCATGACGCCCCAGACGGTGAACGCCTATTACAACCCGACCGGCAACGAGATCGTCTTCCCGGCCGCCATCCTGCAACCGCCCTTCTTCGACCCCGACGGTGACGCCGCGGTCAACTATGGCGGCATCGGCGGCGTGATCGGTCACGAGATCGGCCACGGCTTCGACGACCAGGGCCGCAAGTCCAACGGCGACGGCGTCCTGTCCGAATGGTGGCTGCCCGCCGACGAGGCCGCGTTCGAGGCCAAGACCGACGCCCTGGGCGCCCAGTACGACGCCTATGAGCCCCTGCCCGGCTTCAAGGTTCAGGGCGGCCTGACCATGGGCGAGAACATCGGCGACGCCGCCGGCGTGGCCGTGGGTCTGGAGGCCTATCACCTGTCGCTGAACGGCCAGCCCGCGCCGGTGCTGGACGGCACGACCGGCGACCAGCGCTTCTTCTACGGCTGGGCCCAGGTCTGGCAGTCGAAATACCGCGACGCCGCCATCCAGAACCAGGTCGCCACCGACCCGCACAGCCCCGCCGAGTTCCGCGTCATCGGCCCGCTGCGCAACGTCGACGCCTGGTATGACGCCTTCGAGGTCCAGCCCGGCACCAAATACTACCTGGCCCCGGCCGACCGCGTCCGCATCTGGTAGGACCTAAGACAGACCAAACGACGAAGGCCGGAGCGGCGACGCTCCGGCCTTTCTTTTTGGGGCGCTAACGCTCGGCTCGCGGAGCCTCGCTGCTTGAGCGCAGTCTTGCTTGAGGGACGCTACCACTCGGCTCGCGGAGCCTCGCTGCTTGAGCGCATTCTTGCTTGAGGAGCGCTACCGCTCGGCTCGCGGAGCCTCGCTGCTTGAGCGGATTCTTGCTTGAGGAGCGCTACCGCTCGGCTCGCGGAGCCTCGCTGCTTGAGCGGATTTTCAGAAAATCGATTTCGGGAGGCGAGCTCGCTCAAGCAGGGAGCGACCGCGTCGCGAGCGGTAGCGCGGCGCAAAGCGCCACCGCTTGATGCAAGACGTGAAAAAGCCCGCTGCGGGGGATACATCGCAGCGGGCTTTCACGCTCTCTATGGAGCGGACGTTTCCTCCCCGAAACGCCTTCGGCGGCTACGCATTCGCGCTGTGCCGTTCGAGTGAGTTCAAATGACCCGCCGGGCCGGCCTGCGTCAATCTGAACCCAAGGCCAAAGCCGGGGTTTTATGACTAAACGTCGATAAGTCAGTCAGCCTACGCCGCGTTTATCGACGGACCGTCGATAATGCTGCGAATGGTTTGCAACAGTGTGCCGCGCGGCACATTCACTTGGCCCGGACGCGCCGCCTTCCAGGCCTCGTTGTCGCTAACGCCCGCCGCCAGGGCGCGCCCCGCATCCAGATCCTTAACCGTCGCCGTGCCCGCCGCCAGTTCGTCGCCGCCCAGGATGACCACTGCAGGCGCGCCGCGCCGGTCGGCGTATTTCATCTGCGCCTTCATGCCCGCGCGTCCCAGATAGACCTCGGCCGCCACTCCGCCGTTGCGAAGCTCCGACACCGCATCGAGGTAATGCTGCATATCGTCCTGGGAAAAGACGATGACCACCACCGGCCCGCGCACGCTGGCGTCCTCGCGCCCGGCCGCCTTAAGGGCCGAGGCCAGGCGCGAGACGCCGAAGGAGAAGCCCGTCGCCGGCGTCGACTGGCCGGTGAAGCGCGCCACCAGATCGTCATAGCGCCCGCCGCCGCCGATCGAGCCGAATCGCAGGGGGCGGCCCTTGTCGTCCTTGGTGTCCAGCAGCAGCTCGGCCTCGAACACCGAGCCGGTATAGTATTCCAGACCGCGCACGATGGTCGGATCGAAACGGACGCTGGCCTGGCCGACCTTCATGGCGTTCAGCGCCGCGTCGATGGCGGCCAGCTCCGAAAGCGCCGCCTCGCCCGCATGGCCCAGGCCGCCGACGGCGGCGACGGCGTTCAGCGTATCGGCCCGCGTCAGGGTCTCGTCGCCAGCAGACGCCAGGAAGGCCTTGATGGCGCTCGTGACGCCCGTCGGCAGTTTCGCCCCCTTGGTATAGTCGCCGCTGTCGTCCAGCCGGCCCTCGCCCAGCAGGGCGCTGACGCCCTCCCAGCCCAGGCGGTCGAACTTGTCGATGGCGCGCAGAGCGGTCAGTTTCTGCACCGGGTCGGTCACCTCGCCCGCCTCGAACAGGCCGTCGAACAGCTTGCGGTTCGAGACCCGGATCACGGCCTGCCCGTCCGACAGACCCGCCGCCTTCAGGCCCTCGCAGCCCATGGCGATGATCTCGGCGTCGGCCTCGGGCCGGTCCGAGCCGACGGTGTCGGCGTCGCACTGCCAGAACTCGCGGAAGCGGCCCGGGCCGGGCTTCTCGTTCCTCCACACCGGCCCATAGGCGTAGCGGCGGAAGGGTTTGGGCAGGGTCTCCCAGTTCTGGGCGGCGAACCGGGCCAGGGGCGCGGTCAGGTCATAGCGCAGGGCCATCCACTCGCCGGGATCGTCGGATCCGGCGTCGTCCTGAAGCGCGAACACCCCTTCATTGGGTCGGTCGGCGTCCGGCAGGAACTTGCCCAGGGCGTCGGCGTATTCGAACGCACCCGTCTCCAGCGGCTCGAAGCCCCAGCGCTCATAGACCTCGGACACCCGCGCCACGAGGCGGCGCTCGGCGATCAGATCCCGGCCGCGACGGTCGCCAAATCCACGCGGGCTGCGCGCCTCGGGGCGGGCAGCCTCCACAGCGGGGGCTTCGGACGGGTTTTCGGGGGCGTTGGAAGTCATGGCGCGCGATTACGCCATCACCCTGTTCGTCGCAACCGAACCCGGCCCTAACGGCGCAGGTCACAGGGGCGCTAGAGGCCTCAGCGGTCCTGCGGCAGGATGCCCAGGCGATCGCGCACGGCGGTCGGCGCGCCCTCGAAGGCGATGAAGGCGGCGCACAGGCCGGCCCACAGCGAATAGCTGACCCCGACCAGGATGGCGACCGGCAGGCCGCCGACCCCATAGATCAGCAGGACCGTCTCGGTCGCGCCCATGGCCTGGAGGGCGTTGCCCGCCTCGAACCAGCCGAGCAGCATCATGACGATGGCGATCAGCACCTGAAGCGCCGCCGCCAACAGCCCGCCGAACAGCATGAACCGCCAGACCACGCCCAGGCGCGAGCCCGGACGGCCCGTGCGCTCGCGTTGGCGCAGCATAAGCCACAGGCCGATGGGCGCGGCGATCAAACCGATGAGCAGCACCAGAAGCCGCCAGTCGATCTCGCTGCCGGGAACCCAGTTCTGCGGCGGCCAGACGAATAGCGTCAGGACCAGGGGAGGCCAGGCCATGGCGGCCAGCGAGGCCATGGCGAAGGCGCCGGGCGTGCGGCGCGGGATGACGCGAACCTGGCCAGGCAGGTCCTCAGGGCGTTCGAAACGGGGGATCATGACTGGGGGATCATCGCGTCGGCACCGGGACATCGCCGGAGTAGTCGTAGAAGCCGCGCCCGCTCTTCCTGCCAAGCCAGCCCGCCTCGACATATTTCACCAGCAGGGGACAGGGCCGGTATTTGGAGTCCGCCAGCCCGTCGTACAGCACGTTCATGATGGCCAGAACCACGTCCAGGCCCATGAAGTCGGCCAGTTCCAGCGGTCCCATCGGGTGGTTGGCGCCCAGCTTCAGCGCCTTGTCGATAGAGGCCACGTCGCCCACCCCTTCGTACAGGGTGAAGATCGCCTCGTTCATCATCGGCACCAGGATGCGATTGACGATGAAGGCGGGGAAGTCCTCGGCGTTTGTGACGGTCTTGCCCAGGCTTTCGGCGAAGGCGACAGCGGCGTCATAGGTCTCAGCCGAGGTGGCGATACCGCGTACGATCTCGACCAGGCCCATGACCGGCGCCGGCTTCATGAAGTGCAGGCCGATGAACCGATCCGGCCGATCCGTCGCCGAGGCCAGACGGGTGATCGAGATGGACGAGGTGTTGGACGCCAGCAGCGCATCCTTGCCCAGATGCGGGATCAGGTCGGCATAGACCTGCTTCTTGACCGCTTCGTCCTCGACCGCGACCTCGATCACCAGATCCGCGGCCCCGGCGTCGGCCAAACTGGTGATCACGGCGATCCGCCCAAGCGCGGCGTCGGCGTCGGCCTGGGTGATGCGCTGGCGCCCGACCTGGCGGGCCAGGTTGGCGGCGATCTCGCCCTGCGCCACCGGCAGCCGGTCTGGATTGACGTCGTACAGGGTCACCGAATAGCCGCCCAGCGCCACCGCATGGGCGATGCCGACGCCCATCTGTCCGGCGCCTATGATGGCGACTGTACGTATCGTGGTCATGAAGTCGTGGTGTTCAGCAGCGTTTCGCCAGAGGGCGGCACCTTAAGAGCGTCCCCGTCCCGCGCAAGGACGGAATCCACACGAGCGCCGCACCGGCCCCTGAGGTGTCACCCCAGAAGCGCGATCAGGGGTCCGGCCGCCATGTTGTTGAACAGGATGCGCGCAAAGTTGAGCAGCAGCAGCACGACGATCGGCGACACGTCGATCCCGCCCAGCGTCGGGATGATGCGACGGAAGGGCTCCAGCAGCGGGGCGGTCACGGCGTCGAGGAAACGCGACAACTGGTTCACGAACCGATTGCGGTGATTGATGACGTCGAAGGCGAACAACCAGCTCAGGATCGCCTGGGCGATGATGAACCAGATCATCAGCTGAATGATGGTGTTGACCAACCAGACGATGGCGACGCCCATGCGCGGACTCCGATGAAGCAAATCGAGGCCGGAGCCCCCTGAAACCCGCTTCTAGCCGACGCCGGCGCCGACACCAAACAGGGTCTTTCGTCGCGGGCGCCGAACGGCGCTCGCCCGCCCCGTTGACACCCCGCCCCCGTCCCTTCTATGTCGCCCCTCGCCTGTGATCGGGGCCGTAGCTCAGTTGGTAGAGCGCGTCGTTCGCAATGACGAGGTCAGGGGTTCGACTCCCCTCGGCTCCACCAGGCGACCTTCCGTTACATCCTCACGCCGGCCGGGCCGGGATTTGCAGGCCGCGCTGGACGGCCGGGCGGGCCAGGCCGCGTTCGAGCCAGGCGGGCACGGCCTTGAGGGCGGCGTAGTCGACGATCTCGGCGGCGTCGTAGAAGCCGATCAGGCTGCGGACCCAGCCCAGGGTGGCGATGTCGGCGATGGTGTAGTCGTCGCCCATGATCCACTGACGATCCGCCAGGCGGCTCTCCAGCACGCCCAGCAGGCGCTTGGACTCGGCGGCGTAGCGATCGCGCGGGCGTTTGTCCTCGTACTCGCGCCCGGCGAAACGGTGAAAGAAGCCCAGTTGGCCGAACATCGGGCCCAGGCCGCCCATCTGCCACATCAGCCACTGGATGGTCTGGTATTTCAGGGCGGGATCGGCAGGCAGGAACTGGCCGGTCTTCTCGGCCAGATAGATCAGGATGGCGCCGCTTTCGAACAGGGCCAGGGGCTGTCCGCCGGGGCCGTCGGGATCGAGGATGGCGGGGATCTTGCCGTTCGGATTCAGCGACAGATAGTCGGGCGTCCAGCTCTCGTTCTTGGTGATATCGACCAGGTGCGGCTCATAGGCCAGGCCGGTTTCCTCCAGCATGATCGAGACCTTGACCCCGTTGGGCGTCGGCAAGCCATAGAGCTGCAGCACGTCGGGACGGGTCGGCGGGTACTGGCGCGTGATCGGAAAGGCGGACAGGTCGGCCATCGGTATCCCTCGGGGTTGCGAAACCCGGATGTGGGGAGCGAATGGGCCGCCGCAAGGCGATGGGGGCGGCCGCCGACGTCTGGGCGCTCACGCCCCTGTGTGCGCAAGCCGACATTTCTCGATTGACCGTCCGGGACGATCTGACAGCTTGGCCGGGGTCCGATCCGGACCAGTGAGGGAGATCGCCCGTGGCGCACAAGTTCGAAATCTACAAGGACAAGGCGGGCGAGTTCCGCGTCCGCTTCAAATACAATTCCGAAGTGATGTTCTCGACCGAAGGCTATGCGTCCAAGGCCTCGGCCCAGAACGCCATCGAATCGATCAAGGCGAACGGCCCCAAGGCGCCGGTCGAAGACAACAGCTGATGGCTGCAGCAGGGGCCGTGACCTTCAGTCCGGCTCCTGCTCGCCCACTTCCTGAGGCGGGACGGCCAGAAGCCAGCCGTCGGCGATATGCAGCTCGGGCGTCGCCGCCTTGGTGAAGGGCAGATACCAGGTCTGGCCGCCGGCTGAGGGGGTGATTTCAAGCATGTCGTCGGCGCCGAAATTCTGCACCGCCCGGACCGTGCCCAGCACCGCGCCGGACACATCGCGCGCCTCCAGCCCCACCAGATCGGCGAGATAGAATTCGTCCTCGTCCGGGGCCGGGAACCGGTCGCGCGAGACATAGAGCTTCAGGTTTCGCAGGGCGTCGGCCTGCTCCTTGGTCTCGACCTCCTTGACCCGTCCGACGATGCCGTCCTTGGACGGACGCGCCGAGGTCACGGTCAGGCCGGGCGAACCGTCCGAACGCAGCAGCGGCCCATAGGCGGTCAGGGCCAGGGGGTCGGCGGTATAGGCGGTGATCTTGATCTCGCCCCGCACGCCAAAGCCGCCGGCCACATGGCCGACCAGGATGAGTTTGCTGTCGCTCTGCGTCATCTCTGCCGCTCCGTTCGAACCCACGATGGGTTCCTGTCCACATACCGCCCGATAGCAGAAAGGCGGCATCCGATCGCTCGAACACCGCCCTCCGTCATCCCTCTTCCGGCGCGAACCGGAAGCGCGGGCGAGAAACCCTTAGGCTTCGGTCTTGTCTTCGGCGGCGCCTTCGGCCGGAGCCTCTTCGACGCTGACTTCGGCGGAGCCTTCGGCTTCGGCGGCCGGAGCTTCTTCACTGGCAGGAGCCTCTTCAGCAGCAGCTTCGGCAGCCGGCTCTTCAGCAGGGGGCGCGTTCTTGGCGGCTTCGGCGGCGGCGGCGGCTTCTTCCTTGGCCTTCACGGCGGCTTCGGCGGCCTCGATCTTAGCGGCGGCTTCGGCCTCGGCGCGGTCGGCTTCACGCTGCGAGCGTTCGGCGGCGCGTTCGACGGCCTTCTTGCCCGGCGCGCCCTTGTTGGGGTTGTTCGACTGGGTCCACTTGACCTTGCCGACCAGGGCCTCGTCGGTGCTTTGCGAGATGAAGCGGGCGACGCGGTCGGTGGGCTGGGCGCCCTTGGACAGCCATTCCGAGATCCGGTCGGCCTTCAGGGTCACGCGGGGCTTTTCACCGTCCTTGGGCAGCATGGGGTTGTACGAACCCACGCGCTCCAGGAACTTACCGTCGCGGGGAGCGTGCGAGTCGGCAACGACGATGTAGTAGTAGGGACGCTTCTTGGCGCCACCACGGGCCAGACGAATCTTCAGCATTTTCAGTCTCTTTCTTTAAGTCGGATTATTTCTTGGTGGGAAAACCGGGAAGGCCGGGCAGGCCTCCCGGAAGCTGTCCGCCGCCCAGGCCCGCAAGACGGTCCTGAATGGCGTTCATTTCATCGGCCGAGGTGTCGGCGAGTTTGCCGCCGCCCATGGCCTGAAGACGTTTCATGTCGGGGCCGCCCAGACCGGGCATTCCGGGCATTGCGCCGCCGCCGCCGAGGCCGCCCAGCATGGCCGCCATCTGCTGCATCTTGCGCGGGCCGCCCTTGGCCATGGACTTGACCATGTCGGCCATCTGCCGGTGCTGTTTCAGCAGGCGGTTGATGTCCTGAACCTCAACCCCGGCGCCAGCGGCGACGCGCTTCTTGCGGCTGGCGTTGAGCAGGTCGGGCTTCTTGCGCTCGGCCTTGGTCATCGACGAGATGATGGCTTCCTGGCGCAGGATCATGCGGTCGTCGACGCCGCTCTCGGCCATCTGGTTCTTCATCTTGGCCACGCCGGGCAGCATGCCCATGATGCCCTGAAGACCGCCCATCTTCTTCATCTGCTGAAGCTGGGCCGCCAGGTCGTTGAGGTCGAACTGACCCTTGGCCAGCTTCCTGGCCATGGCCTCGGCCTTGGACTGGTCCAGTTCCTGGCTGGCCTTCTCGACCAGAGCGACGATATCGCCCTGACCCAGGATGCGACCGGCGACGCGGCGGGCGTCGAAGACTTCGAGGGCGTCGACCTTCTCGCCCGAGCCCATGTATTTGATCGGCAGGCCGGTGACGGCGCGCATCGACAGCATGGCGCCGCCGCGACCGTCGCCATCGGCGCGGGTCAGGACCAGGCCGGTCAGGGGCAGGCGTTCGTTAAAGGCCTTGGCGGTGCGGACGGCGTCCTGGCCGGTCAGGCTGTCGGCGACCAGCAGGGTCTCGACGGGCTTGGCGACGGCGGCGACCTCGGCCACCTCGGCCATCAGGGCCTCGTCCAGGGTGATCCGGCCGGCGGTGTCGAGGATCAGGACATCGAAGCCCTGCAGCTTGGCCGAGGTCAGGGCGCGCTTGGCGATCTGGACCGCGCTCTCGCCCGCCACGATCGGCAGGACGGCGACCTCGATCTGCCTGCCCAGCTGGGCCAGCTGTTCCATCGCGGCCGGACGACGCGTGTCCAGCGAGGCCATCATGACCTTCTTGCGATCGAACTTGGTCAGGCGCAGGGCCAGCTTGGCCGAGGTCGTGGTCTTGCCGGACCCTTGCAGGCCGGCCATCAGGATCACGGCCGGCGGCGTGGCATTGATGTTGATCGGGGTCGGCTCTTCGCCGCCCAGCATCTCGACCAGACCATCATAGACGATCTTGACCACCTGATCGGCCGGACGAACCGAGCGGATGACCTCTTCACCCGTGGCCTTGTCGGTGGCGAAGGCGATGAAGTCCTTGACGACCGGCAGGGCGACGTCGGCCTCCAGCAGGGCCACGCGCACTTCGCGCATCGCCTCGGAGACGTCCTTTTCGGACAGGGCGCCGCGACCGGTGATCCGGTCGAATACGCCAGTCAGCCTTTCGTTCAGAGCCTCGAACATTCACGACCTCATTTGACGCTCGAACCGATCCCCATAGCGAAACGGCCTCTGGCGACGATCACGTCGGCAGAGGGTTCTCGCCTGCCTCGTCCGGTCGAAACCGGGGACGTGCAGGTGGAGACGCAGGTTCAATTGCGTCGGAAGCGGCGGCTTATGCGCGAAAGCGGGCCGTTTGTCGACTCTGGCTGGATCAACCCTTCCGGATCATCCGTTTCGGCAGCGCACAATCCGTTTCAGCCGTCCGTTCTTTATGGTCAGGGCCAAAACCGCTGATACGGTCCCGCCGTTCATTTTCCGCAGTCTCCCCGCTGAAAGTCGCCGCCCATGCCCGTCATTGCGTCCCCCGTTGCGTCCCCTGCTGCCGCCGCCCCCGCCGATGATCGCCTGCGCGAAGAGACCCGCCTGCTGGGGGGACTGCTCGGCGACGTGATCCGCACCGAGGGCGGCCAGGACCTGTACGACCGGATCGAGGCGGTGCGGCAGGCGTCCGTGCATTACCACCGCGACCCGGCGTCCAAGGATGCGTCCAAGCTGGAGGCCCTGCTGAGCGACCTGTCTCTGGATCAGGCGGTCGGGCTGGCGCATGGGTTCGCGGTCTTTTCCCTGCTGGCCAATGTCGCCGAGGACCGGGCGGGCAAGCGCCGGGCCCAGGTCCAGACCGCAGAAGGCGCCCGGCCCGATACGCTGGACGGAGCCTTGGCCCGGCTCGCCGCCGCCGGAAAGACGCCGGCTGACGCTCAGGCCCTGCTGAACGACGCCCTGATATCGCCGGTCCTGACCGCCCACCCCTCAGAGGTGCGGCGCAAGAGCGTCATCGACCGCATCGCCGCCGTGTCCGACATCCTGGACGCCTGCGACCGGGACAGCCTGAGCTGCGCGCCCGACGTGATGACGCGCGGCCTGCGCCGTCAGACAGTGATCCTGTGGGCCACGCGGCTGGTTCGGAACACCGGCCTGGTGGTGCAGGATGAGATCAACACCGTCGTCTCGTTCCTGGAACGCGTCTTCCTTCACGTCGCCCCGACCCAGTTGGCGGATTGGCGAAAGGCGCTTGAGGCGCCAGACCTGAACCCCTTCATCCGCATCGGCGCCTGGGTCGGCGGCGACCGCGACGGCAATCCCAATGTCGATGGCCAGACCCTGACCGCCGCCCTGTCGACGGCGGCCCGCGCGGTGCTGCGCTTCTATCTGGACGAGGTTCACGCTCTCGGGTCCGAACTGAGCCTGTCGGGGTCTCTCGCCCCTATCAGCGCCGAGATGACGGCTCTCTCGGGGGCGTCGGAAGACGATTCCCCGCACCGCTCTGACGAACCCTATCGCCGCGCCCTGACCGAAATCTACGCCCGCCTGGCCGCCACCCACCAGCGACTGACCGGCATGGCGGCGCCGCGCCCGGCCGGGTTCGACGCCGCCGCCTATGATGGCCCGGACGAGTTTCGCGCCGACCTGGGCGTGCTGCGCGACAGCCTGATCGCCAGCCATGGCGAGGTCTTCGCCGACGACAGTCTGTCGCGCCTGATCACGGCCCTCGACATCTTCGGCTTCCACATGGCGACCGTGGACCTGCGCCAGAACTCGGATGTTCACGAACGCGTCGTCGCCGATCTCTTCAAGGTCGCCGGCGTAGAGGCCGACTATTCGGCCCTGGACGAGGAGGGCCGCATCGCCATCCTGTCGGCCGAACTGGCCTCGGGCCGCCTCCTGTTCAGCCCCTATGCGACCTATACCGAGGAGACGCTGAAGGAACGCTCGATCCTTGAGGCCGCCGCGCGCGGCCTGGCCCTGTTCGGGCCCCAGGCGATCCGCACCCATATCGTGTCCAAGACCGACGCCGCCTCGGACCTGCTGGAGGTCTATCTGCTGCTCAAGGAGGTCGGCCTCTATCGCCCGGACGCGCCCGGCCAATGCCCCATCCAGGCCGCGCCCCTGTTCGAGACCATAGACGACCTGCGCGCCGCCAAGCCCACGCTGGAACGCCTGCTGAAGGAGCCCTCGGCCCTGGCCGTGGCCAAGGCGCGCGGCGTGCAGGAGGTGATGATCGGCTATTCGGATTCCAACAAGGACGGCTCATATCTGACCTCGACCTGGGAACTGCACGAGGCGTCGCGCGCCCTGCTGGACGTGACCAATGCGGCGGGACTCAAGCTCCAGCTCTTCCACGGCCGCGGCGGGGCTGTCGGCCGGGGCGGCGGATCGAGCTTCGCCGGCGTGGTGTCGCAGCCGACCGGCACGGTGGCCGGCCGGATCCGCATCACCGAACAGGGCGAGGTCATCGCCAACAAGTACGGCGAGCCCGACGTGGCGCGCAGGAACCTGGACGCCCTGACCGCCGGGGTGCTGATCGCGTCGCTGGCGCCGCCGCCGGACGACGAACTGACGGCCAGGCACGGCAAGACCGCCTCGGCCCTGTCCCAGGCCTCAATGTCGGCCTATCGGGCTCTGGTTTACGAGACCGAGGGCTTCGTCGACTATTTCCGCGCCGCCACCCCCATCGCCGAGATCGCCGAGCTGAAGATCGGCTCGCGCCCGGCGTCGCGGACCGCCTCGACGCGGATCGAAGACCTGCGGGCCATCCCCTGGGTGTTCAGCTGGTCCCAGTCGCGGGTCATGCTGCCCGGCTGGTTCGGCTTCGGCTCGGCGATCCAGAGCGCCGACATGGGCGAGCTTCGGGCCATGGCCAAGGACTGGCCCTTCTTCCGCACCCTGATCCAGAACATGGAGATGATCATGGCCAAGTCGGACATGACCATCGCCCGCCGCTACGCCTCGCTGGTGCCCGACGCCGCCCTGGCCGAGCGGATCCACGGCGCGATCCAGTCGGAATGGACGCGGACGCGCGACGCCGTCCTGTCCATCACCGGCCAGTCGGAACTGCTAGGCGGCCAGCCAGAGCTCGACCGGCTGATCCGTCTGCGAATGCCCTATGTCGAGCCGCTGAACCATGTGCAGATCGAACTGATCCGCCGCCGCCGGGCCGGCGACGACGACCCCCGCGTCCGCGAAGGCATCCTCCTGGCCATCAATGGTGTCGCAGCGGGATTGCGCAACAGCGGCTAGCGACCACATGAGGCCCCGGATTACACAAGGCAGGGGCCGTCAGCGCCTCAGCGACAAGGGGACGAAAGATGACAGATCGACAGGCGACCGGCGGCACAGCCTGGCTGGGCAGGATCCAGGACGCCTTGGGCGATCTGCTGGGCGATAACCGGCCCAAGGTCGAGGGCGCGCTCAAGGACGCCAAGGGTTCGGCGCTGGAGGTCTATGGCCAGGCCATGGATCAACTGGACAAGCTGGCCGACAAGGCGCCCGCCGCCTATCAGGACAGGGCCCATTCGGTGGTCAGGGTCGCGCGCCGCAAGCCCCTGCTGACCACGGCCCTTGTCGCCGGCCTGGGCTATATCCTGGCCCGCTCGACCGTCCACCGCCGATAGACCTCGCCCCTCCCACGGGCGGATAGAAAAAGGGCCGACGGAGCGATCCGCCGGCCCTTCTTCATGACTGCGACCCGATCAGCTGGTCGGGAACCCGCGCACGCGCAGCAGGGCGGCGACGTCGGGGTCGCGGCCACGGAACTGGCGATAGGCCTCGGCCCGGTCCGTGGTGTTGCCCGGCGCCAGCATGATCGACTTGAACCGGCTGCCGATGTCCGGATTGAACACGTCGCCCGACTCCTCGAAATAGGCCCAGGTGTCGGCGTCCATCGTCTCGGACCACAGGTAGCTGTAATAGCCGGCCGAGTAGGCGTCCGACGTGAACAGGTGATTGAACTGCGGCAGACGGTGCCGCATCACGATCTCCTTGGGCATTCCCAGCCGTTCCAGCGACGCCTTCTCGAAGGCGTCGATGTCGGTCGGCGGCGTGGCCTGGGTGTGCAGGTCCATATCGACGATGGCCGAGGACAGGTAGCTGACCGTCGCATAACCTTGGTTGAAGGTGGACGAGGCCTCGATCTTGTCGACCAGGGCCTGGGGCATGGCCGCGCCCGTCTCATTGTGCTTGAGGAAGCCGTCCAGGATCGGCCGGCTCAGCACCCAGTGCTCATGCACCTGCGACGGATATTCGACGAAGTCGCGCGGCGTGTTGCCAAAGCTCGGATAGGTCACCACCGAGCTGTAATAATGCAGGGTGTGGCCGAACTCGTGGAACAGGGTCTCGGCGTCGTCCAGCGACAGCAGAACCGGCTGGCCGGCCTCGGGCTTGGTGAAGTTGTTGTTGTTCGAAGCCAAAATGGGCTTGGAGCCGTCCACCTTGGCGAACGACCGATAGGTGGTCATCCAGGCGCCCGACCGCTTGCCGACGCGCGCGTAGTCGTCAGCATAGTAGAGGCCGATCACCTTGCCCGTGACCTTGTCCCCGACCTCATAGAGCTCGACGTCGGGGTGGAAGATCGGGGCCGTCCCGGCAGGCAGCTTGGTGAAGGTGAAGCCGTAGAGGCGCTCGGCCATGGCGAAGGAGCCGGCGCGGACCGCGTTCAGTTCGAAATAGGGCTTCAGCTCGTTCTGATCGAGATCGTATTTCTGCTTCCTGACCTTCTCGGCGAAATACAGGTAGTCCCAGGGTTCGATGTCGAAACCGGCGATCGCCTTCATGTCGGCGACCTCCTCGACGACGCGGGCCTTGGCCGGGGTCCAGACGCGATCCATCAGCGCCTTGGCGTTGGCCGGGGTCTTGGCCATCGTGTCCTGCATTCGCAGTTCGGCGTGGTTGACGTAGCCCAGCAGCTTGGCGCGCTGGTCGCGCAGCTTCACGATATCGGCGATGGTGGCGTTGGTGTCGTTGGCGCCGCCGTTGTCGCCGCGGTTGACGAACTTGCGCCAGACCTGCTCACGCAGGGCGCGGTCGTCGGCGAAGGTCAGATAGGGGTCCACGCTGGACCGCGTGTTCATGATGACCCAGCCCTGAAGGTTCTTCTCGCGGGCGGCGCCAGCGGCCGAGGCCTTGTTGGACGCGGGAAGTCCAGCCACTCCGGCCTCGCTGGGGATCACGGTCCAGGCGTTTTCGTCGGCGACCACCTTCTGGCCAAAGCCGGTGAAGTGGGTCGACAGGGCGGCGTTGATCCGCCCCAGCTCAGCCTTGCCCGCCGCGTCCAGATTGGCGCCCGAGCGGATGAAGGCGTCGCGACTACGCTCGGCCAACCGCTTCTGCTGGGCGTTCAGACCCATGGCGTCGGCGTTGTCGGCCACCGCCTTGACGCGCTGGAACAGTTTTTCGTTGAAGTTGATCTCGTCGTAGAAGGCCGTCAGCAGCGGCGACATCTCGGTGTCGACGGCGTCATAGGCGTCCCCGCCGATATTGCCGGTCATGACGCTGTAGATGTTGACGATGCGGTCCAACGGCTGGCCCCACAGCTCGGACGCCACCATGGTGTTGGCGAAGGTCGCAGGCTCGGGGTTGTCGGCGACGGCGACGACATCGGCGCGCGCCAACTCCAGGGCCTCGATCATGGCCTCACGCAGCTTGGCGGGCGTGACCTTGTCCCAGGGCGGCACGCCTTCATAGGGGCCGGTCCAGGGTTGCAGCAGTTCCGCGCGAGGCGTCTGGACGGGCAGGACAGCGCGGGCGATGCGGGCCTCCTCGGCCAATTGGTCCGGCGACAGGGTCTGGATGGCGGATCCGGCATTGGCGGCGCAGGCGGAAAGGGCCATCAGGCTGCCGCCCGCGATGAGAAGCTGGCGTCTGTGCATGGGGTACTCCGAACAATCATGTGGCCCCGGTCCTAGGCCTATCCCGCCCGAACGTCACCTGAACGGACTGTAATCTATGGATCGCGGCGAAGGTTCCCGCTAAAGCCCGCGCCATGGCGATAGGCGTATTTGACTCCGGCGTGGGCGGACTGACGGTCCACCGCGAACTCGTGTCCCGGTTCCCGGACCGCGACTTCATCTATTTCGCCGACCAGGCGCGAGCCCCGATCGGCGGCAAGACCGGCGAGCAGATCGTCGATCTGACGCGCGAGGGCTGCGAGACCCTGTTCGACGCGGGCGCCAGCGTGGTCGTCCTGGCCTGCAACACCGCCTCGGCCGTCGCCCTGCGCCGACTGCAGCAGACCTGGATCCCGGCGCAGCAGGAACGCTATGGCCGCCCGGTCAATGTGCTGGGCATCATCGTCCCCACCATCGAGGCGGCGACCGGCCTGCCCTGGACCTATGAGGCCGACCGCTCGGCCAAGGACGACAAGATCGAGGCCATCGACATCGTCGGTGTCTTCTCGACCGCCGCCACGGCCATGAGCCGGGTCTTCGAGATCGAGATCGACAAGCGGCGCGAGGACCTGGCGGTATTCTCCGAGCCCTGCCCCGGCCTGGCTGGCCTGATCGAACTGGGCGCCACTTCGGAAGAGTTGAAGGTGGTGGTGGACGAACACGTCGACGCCCTGCGCCGCCGCATCGGCCGCCACCCGGACAAGGCCATCCTGGGCTGCACCCACTATGAGATCGTCGCCGACCTGTTCGCTGCAGCCCTGCCGGCCGGGACGCCGGTGATCCACCAGCCGACCGCCGTGGCGGATTCGCTGGCGCGGTATTTCGAGCGCCATCCCGAATACGACCTGGGATCCTCGTCCGCACGCCGGTTCCTGACCAGCGGCCAGGCGGGGCCGCAGTCGGACATGGTTTCGCAGTTCTGGGGCGCGCCCCTGACATTCGAGACGGCGTAAGGCCTTAGGGTTCGACGCCCGTGGTGCGCATGATCTCGGCGCGCAGTTCGGGCATGCCGTAGCCCTTTTCCGCCGATGTGACGGCGACCACCGGGAAGGCCGCAGGGCGTTTGGAGATGGCCTTCAGCGTCGCCGCCGCCACCGTGTCGCGCTCGTGCGCCTTGATCTTGTCGGACTTGGTCAGGACGATCTGATAGCTGACAGCCGCCAGATCCAGGGCGTCCAGCGCCTCGGTATCCACCGACTTCAGGCCGTGACGGGCGTCGATCAGCAGATAGACCCGCTTCAGCGTCACCCGACCGCGCAGATAGTCGCGGCCCAGATCCTGGAACTTCTTCACCGTGGTCTTGGACGCCTTGGCCCAGCCGTAGCCGGGAAGGTCGACCAGGCGCAGCTTTGCATCCAGGTCGAAGAAGTTGACCTCGCGCGTGCGGCCCGGCTCGTTGGAGGCGCGGGCCAGCTTGTGCATACCCACCAGCCCATTGATCAGGCTGGACTTGCCCACATTGGACCGACCGGCGAAGGCGATCTCGGGCAGGTTGGGTTCCGGCAGTTGCTCGATCTTGGCCGCGCCCATGACGAAGGTGGCCTGGCGCGAGAACAGCACGCGCGCCGCCTCGATCTCCTCCTCCGAATAGTCGGGTTTGGAGACGTCGAAGAAGGGCGGCGGCGTTTCGGTCATGCCGGGGTCTTGCGGAAGCGGGCGATGAAGCTGTCGATCGGGTTCTCGGCCTTGAAGCGGTGCATGATGAAATACTGCTGGATGATCGAGAGGATGTTGTTCCAGGCCCAGTAGACCAGCAGACCTGCGGGGAAGCCGGCCATGATGAAGGTGAAGATGATCGGCATGAACTGGAAGATCTGACGCTGGATCGGGTCAGCGGCGGGCGGGTTCATGGCCGTCTGCAGCCACATGGTGAAGCCGTACAGGATGGCCAGCACGCTCAGGCCCAGAGTAAAGCCCGTGCCGTGGCCGCCGATCAGGGTTCCGATCAGAGGCGCCGAAGCGGGATCCCAGGGGATCAGGCCGAACAGGTTCCAGATATTGGTCGGATCCCGACCCGACAGGTCCTTGATCCAGCCGAAGAAGGGCGCGTGCCGCATCTCGATGGTGACGTAGAGCACCTTGTACAGGGCGAAGAAGACCGGGATCTGGACCAGGATGGGCAGACAGCCCGCCAGCGGATTGATCTTCTCCTTCTGGTACAACTCCATCGTCGCCTTCTGCTGGGCGGCGGGATCGTCCTTGTTGGCGGCCTTGATGGCTTCCATCTTGGGCTGCAGCAGCCGCATCTTGGACAGGCTCTCGTAGCTTTTGTTGGCCAGCGGGAACATGATCAGCTTGATCGACAGGGTCAGCAGCAGGATGGCGACGCCGAAGTTGCCGACCAGGCCGTAGAAGAACTCCACCACCATGAAGATAGGGCGGGTCAGGAACCACAGAATGCCCCAGTCGATGGCGTAGACGAAGCGCGGCAGGTTCAACGTGTCTTCATAGCCGGCCAGGATCTCGTTGCGCTTGGCTCCGGCGAACAGACGCTGGGTCTCGGTGGCGGTGGCGCCCGGCTGGATGGTGCGCACGGCCCCCGACAGACTGGCTTCGTGGATGTTGTAGCGCTGGGCGTCGCGGATGCGGAACTCGGTCGAAACGGCTTCGGCCTGGTTGGGGATCAGGGCCGCCATCCAGTACTTGTCGGTGATGCCCAGCCAGCCGCCCGTGGTGTCGCGGGTCTCGACCGGCTTCTTGGTCCAGTCCTTGTATTTCAGCTGTTCGGTGATGAAGCCGTCGCCGTTCGAGAAGGTGCCGATGGCGCCCTCATGCAGGATCTGGTTCTTGCCCAGCACGTCCGGCACTCCCTGGCGCTGCACGCGGCTGTAGGGGCGGATGGTGATGGCCTGGGTTCCCAGGTTCTGGACCGTGTCGGTGACAGTGAACAGATACTGGTCGTCGATGGCGATGACGCGGGTGAAGCGCAGGCCCTGGCCGTTGTCCCATGTCAGGGTGACGGGCGCATTGGGCGCCAGGGTCGAACCCGAGGTCAGGCTCCATGGCGTGGTGTCGCCGGGGACCCCGCCGGGGACGTTGGTGGCCAGCCAGCCGAAGTCGGCGAAATAGGCGTGCTCCATCCCTGCGGGCCGGAACAGCTCCTCGAAGGGCGAATTGGGGTCGATGGTCGTGCGGTAGCGTTTCAGGAACAGGTCGTCGATGCGACCGCCCTGCAGCGACAGCGAACCCTTCAGGGTCGGGGTCTCGATCGGCACCCGCGCCGCCGAGCCCAGGGCCTGGGTGCGGTTGGTCAGGAAGATGGCGCTGGAGGCAGAGGGCGAGGCCCCCGGCAGGGCCGCGGCGCCGGCCGGTTGACCCGGCACGGTCTGTTCAGCGACGGCGGCCTGCTGGGCTGCGCGGCGCTGCTTGGCCTGGGGCTCCATCACGAAGACCTGGTACAGGATCAGGATGACCACGGTGCAGACGATGAAGATCACCGTATTGCGTGCGTTCTCGGATTTCATGCGGATCAGTCGTCCTGGCCGGTAAGGTCGCGGATTATTTGGGCGCGTGGTTTGTGGGCGTAAAAGCCGCTCGCCCGTCTGAAGGCCCTTGTGGGGTCGCCAGCCTTGTAAGCGCCGATTTCACATCGTCAAGCAAACGGTCCCACGGACGCGCCGTCGTGCCCATGCGGGCGATCAGCACATAGTCGCTTCCGGGGACGCCGCCTTGAGGAACCATCGCCCGCGCCGCCTCGCGCAGGCGGCGTTTGGCGCGGTTACGGACCACCGCCCCGCCGACCTTGCGGGTTGCGGTGAAACCGACGCGGATCACGGGATCGCCGTCGTTTCGATCCAGACGCTGGACCACGACAGCGCCGCGCGCTTGGGAAACGCCTTTCGCGGCCGCCAGAAACTGGGGCCGCGAGGTCAGGCGTTCGATTTTCTGAACGTCACTCATGATCCTCCCCTTCGGGAAGACGTGAGACAACTAGGCCGTCAGCTTCTTACGGCCCTTGGCGCGGCGACGCGCAACGATCTTCTGACCGTTCTTGGTGGCCATCCGCGAACGGAAGCCGTGGCGGCGGGCGCGCACTAGACGTGACGGCTGATAGGTCCGCTTCACGGTCGGCTCCTGGGGCTAAAGGTTTAGGCGGCGGACAAATGAGGCGTCCACAACCGGAGGCGGGCGTATAAGGGGCGAGGTCTTCGGAGTCAACGCCGCCCCGTTCTGCCCGTCCCGCCTTTGCGCCGTCGCCCCCCGCGCAGGCGAGGCCTCCCCACAGGACGCGAACCCGTCTAGGACAAGGCAATGAACCGGATCAGGCGTTTCGCGCCGCTCATTCTCCTGGCCTGCATCATCGCCCTGATCTTCGGCATGGGGTGGAACCGCTATCTGTCGCTGGATACGTTGCGCGACCATGGACAGGCGCTGCGCGACTTCACCGCCGACCACTGGATCCTCAGCCTGCTGGCCCTGATGGCCGTCTTCACCATCGCCACGGCCAGCGTGGTGCCCGGCGTCTTCTTCGTGACCATCACCGCCGGCTATCTGTTCGGGCCCTGGATCGGCGGCGTCGCCACCTCCATCGCCGCCACCCTGGGCGCCCTGATCGTCTATGGCGTGGCCCGCTCGGCCCTGGGCAAGTCGATCGGCGCCCGCGCCAGCGGCGACGCCGGGATGATGCAGCGGGTCTGCATGGCCATCGACAAGGACACCTTCTGGTATGTGCTGGCCTCGCGCCTGGCCGTGGTTGTGCCCTTCCACATGATCAACCTGGCCGCCGGGGTCATGGGCGTCAGACTGCTTCCCTATACAATCGCCACCGTCATCGGCCTGTTGCCCGCCCACATCATCTACTGCTGGATCGGCGCGCGGCTGAACGCCCTGCTGGCCAACGATCCCAACCCCGACATCCAGTTGCTGTTCGGCCAGTTCTGGGCCCCGATGGCAGGGGTGTTTGTGCTGGCTGTCGTCCTGCCCTTCGCCCTGAAAGCCGTACAGGCCGCCATCGAACGCCACGGGCGCGGTCAGGCCGCATGAATCGCGAACGCCTGCTGACGGTCGTCCAGACCCGCCTGCGCCTGCCGGCCTCCCTGACGCAGGGTTCCTGGCGCGACCGGTTGAAGCCCCACGCGCCCGACGGCCTGTCGTCCCGCCTTCTGCTACTGACCGTCGCCTTCACCCTGGTGGTCGAGACCCTGATCGTGGCCCCCAGCGCCGCATCCTTCCACGAGCGCTGGCTGATGGACCGCCTTCAGGGCGCCGAGCTGGCCTCGGTCGGGGTCGAGGCCCTGCCCTATAACGCCGTCGACGACGCAACCGCCGAGACCCTGTTGCGCATCGGAGGCGTTTCCGCCGTGGCCATCTCGGACCAGGGGGTGATGCGCCAGCTGCTTCAGGCCCCCAACCTGCCCCGTACACCGGACTTCATCGACCTGAGGCGTCGCAACCTGGCCCAGAGGCTGTGGGACCCCGTGGTGACCCTGTGGGGCCATCCCGACCGCTCGATCCGCGCGCGCGCCGCGCCCCGTTACCGCTCGGGCGACTTCATCGACGTGGTGGCGCCCGCCGAGCCGCTGCGGCTGGAGCTGCGCGCCTTCCTGCTGAACAGTCTTCTGGTGTCGATCCTGATCTCGATCGTGGCCGGCGCCCTGCTCTATGCGGGCCTGGCCTTTCTGGTGCTGCAACCGCTCAGGCGCGTGACCCGGTCCATCGAGGGCTTCGCCGCCGATCCCGAGACCCCCGCCCCCACGCCGTCCGACCGCCACGACGAGATCGGCCGGGTCGAGCGCGAACTGGCGCGGATGCAGGACGAGGTGCGCCAGTCCCTGCGCGCCCGCTCACGCCTCGTGGCGCTCGGCGAGGCGGTGGCCAAGATCAACCACGACCTCAGAAACATGCTGACCTCGGCCCAGATGGCGTCCGAACGCCTGGCCTCCTCCGCCGACCCCCAGGTGGCCAAGGCCATGCCCCGGCTGGAGCGCGCCCTGGGCCGCGCCGCCGCCCTGACCCGCAATGTGCTGGACTATGGCAAGTCCGAGGAACCGGCCCCGGTCCTGACCCGCATCCCCCTGGCCGCCGCCGCCGCCGCCGCCGCCGAGGACGCGGGGCTGGAGCCGCAGGGGGTGAAGCTGGTCAAGGCGATCCCGCCCCGCTTCGCCGTCACCGCCGACAGCGACCAGTTGCACCGCATCCTGGTCAACCTGATGCGCAACGCCCGCCAGGCCATCGAGGCCGATCAGGCGCGGGGCGAGCGCGCCGGCAGGGGACAGGTGCGGCTGACCGCCGTCAGCGACGGCGCCGTCGTCGTCCTGTCCATCACCGACGACGGGCCGGGCATCCCGCCGCGCCTGTCCGAACGCCTGTTTGACGCCTTCGTCAGCGGCAAGGCGTCCGACGGCACGGGCCTGGGCCTGACCATTTCTCGCGAGCTGGCCGCCAACCACGGCGGCGAACTGCGGCTGGTCGACACCAGCCCCGCCGGCACGACCTTCGAACTCAGGCTGCCGGACCCGATCTGAGCCGCTCAGCCGGCGCGATCTGATCTAAAGCGCCTATTCGGTCCGCGCCGTCCCTTCGCGTCGCTTGTCCGCGCCGCCGTCCCAGGTCCATCCCGACGGCCCCTGGCGCCACAGGCCGCCCTGGATGCCCGAGTTTTCCGTGGCGTTGGGACGCAGGTCGATACCCGCAGCGGACAGTCCGGCTCGAAGCTCGGCTGAGAACATTTCGGTATCGGCCCCCACCGTCGTCCCCCGCGCCACCAGGTTGGGCAGATCGATCGCCGCCTGCATGGGCAGGACCCAGACCAGGGCGCCGATCAGGGCCTTGGCGTTATAGGCCAGGATGGAGGAGCCGCCGGGCGACCCCAGGCCCCCGACCAGCCGCCCGTCGCTGTCCAGCACGATCACCGGTGTCATCGACGAGCGCGGTCGCTTCAACGGTCCCGGCGCATTGGCCGCAGGCGTCCCGTCGGCCTCGTTCGGGGTGAAGGAGAAATCCGTCATCTGGTTGTTGAGGAAGAAGCCGCCAGCCATCCGGCCCGAGCCGAACACACTCTCGACCGTGGTGGTCATGCTGACGGCGCTGCCCTGGGCGTCGACGACGAAGAAATGCGACGTGCCGCTGGGCTCGGCCGTCGCATCGGCGCCACGCAAGACCCCCCCCGGCGGCGTTCCGGGCGCGGCGGGGGCCACCAGCCCATCGACCAGGTCTGCGCGACCAGCGACATAGTCTTCGTCCAGCATCCCCTGCACCGGCACCCCGACAAAGGCGGGATCGCCGACATAGCGGTCACGGTCCGCGTACATCAGCCGCTGCAGTTGGGCGAAGGCCGTCCACGCGGCCAGGCTCTGCGGACCCTCGGCCAGTTCGGGCCTGTCCTCGGCCATGGCCAGCAGTTGCAGCACCGCCACCCCGCTGGACGGCGGCGGCGGCACGCAGACCACATAGATCCGGAAGGGCCGACAAAGCGCGCCCCGCTCCAGCGGACGATAGGCGGCGATGTCGTCCGCGGTGAGCCCGCCCGGCCGTGGTCCGGAGGCTACCGCAGCCGCGATCTGCTGCGCGATCGGCCCCCGATAGAAGGCGTCAGCTCCGCCCTGCGCCAGGGTCGCCAAGGTTTCGGCATAGATCGGGTTCTTCAGCACATCCCCGGCGACGTAGCGGCTCCCGTCCGGCTTGGTGAAATAGGGCTCCGACCAGGCGGTATGGCCCGACGGATAGTCGGCGGCGATCATCCCGGCCAGGCGCGGGCTGACCACGAAGCCCTCGCGCGCCAGACGCTCGGCGTCACCGAACAGGCCGGACCAGGGCAGGACGCCATGCTCGGCCTGGGCCATGGCCAGCATGGCCACCGCGCCCGGCGCGCCGGTCGAACGCCCGCTCATCACCGCGTCGATGAACGACAGGGGCTTGCCGTCCTCATAGAAGAGCTCGCCCGTCGCAGACGCCGGCGCCGTCTCACGCCCGTCATAGGCCGTAACCTCGCCAGTGGCGGCGTCGAACAGCATCATGAAGGCGCCGCCCCCCAGGCCTGAGGACTGCGGCTCCACCAGCCCCAGAACCGCCTGCACGGCCACCGCCGCATCCACCGCCGACCCGCCGCGCCGCAACACCGCCAACCCGGCTTCCGTCGCCAAGGGATTGGCCGTCGCCACAAAGGGCCCGACCGCCTGCGGGTGCGGGGGCGTCTGCGGGGTCGCATCGACTTCGAGCGCGCCGGGCGCCGTTGCAGGACCGGGCGCAACCGTCTGACATCCCGCCAGTAACAGCACGGCCGTCAGGGCCGCGATCCCGGAGGTCATCGTCAGCGACGTCGCCGTCAGGCCTGTGCGGCGAAAGCGGAAGAAGGGCATCATGATCCTTGGGGTCGTAACGAGACGGCCACGACTAAAGCGCGCCCATGCCGTCGCCAAGGGGCCGTTTGCGGGCGAGAACCGACAACCTCGCATCAAAGCGCAAAACCGGGCTTGCGCCTGCGAAATCCACCCGCTAAAGACCCGCCCTCGCCGAAAGGCCTGTGCGCGCCCGTAGCTCAGCTGGATAGAGCATCAGACTACGAATCTGAGGGTCGGACGTTCGAATCGTTCCGGGCGCGCCATTTCGGTTTAAAACCGAGAACGCCGACAGCGGCGGCTTCGACACCAGAATTCGACGTCAGCGTCCGAAGCAGTTCGGTCCGTGAGCCGATGATCCGCGCCCCTGTCTTGCTGATGACTTCGACGCGCTGTGTCAGAGCGCGAAGGTGATCGCGCCGGTACCCACAACTCCGATCCCGCAGCTTTCGACGGGCCGCGCTGGCGAAGGTGTTGAGCGCTTCTGGGGTGATGATGGGCGCCAGCCGTTCAACCGCTGATGTGACCCGCTCGACGTCGGCCTTGGCGTGCTTGCGGATACCGGTCAGTTCAGTCATCCGATCTTTCAACGACGCATCGCTCGGCACGACCAGCCCATTCTCGATGGCCTCGTAGAGACGATTGAGTTTGGCTTCTGACTCCGTCGTCCGCTTGCGCAGTTCCGTGACATGGCTGCGCCGCTGGTCGGCCCATTCTTCCCGGCGATCCAGTAGCTGCTCCATCAGCCGCTCAAGGCGCTGTGGATCCAACAGACGTTCTTCCAGGTGGGCGATGACGGCATCGTCCAACTTGTCCATGGGGACCGACATGCCCTTGCCACCCGATACGATCGATGTCCGACCGTATTCCTCTCCGCCATCGCACTCGCACTCGCCGCGACCGTGCTCTTGTGGCTATGAGTCCCAAGCCTGGTCACCAAACCATGATCGCCCCCGCCTCGGGGTAGGCTTCAAACAGCGCTGCTCCGGCAAGGGACATTGGCCATTGGGCCAAACGGCGACGCTCGAAACGAAACCGAGCACGCCTTGCGACTACAGCTCATCAACCTCTGTGACCGTGGCGCTGGCCTGCCGCCTCAGCCAGGTCACGAAGGCGAGCGCTTCTTCTCTTGGAGCCGTCCTTCGAAGGAGCGTGTGATACGCAAGATCGGTCGCGACATAGCCGTCCGCGAACGGGGCGATCAGCCGTCCTGACGCCAGGTCGGAGGCGACGAAGGCCCGTGGCGCGAGAGCGATGCCACGACCGTGGGCCGCCGCCTCGATTGCAAGGGCGGTCTGATCAAAGCGGGGTCCACCGCCCGCGCCTTTGGGATCTAATCCCTTCGACGTGAACCAGGCGGTCCAGTCCGGGCGGCTCTCCTCACTGTCCGTCACGACGTGGATCAGGGTATGGCGCACCAGTTCCGATGGACGAATGCCCCGAGCAATGCCTTCGACCAGACCCGGACTGCACACCGGGATCACGCCGGCCTCCAGCAACGGCTGGCTGCGGACACCCGGATACTCGCCTCGCCCATACCGGACCGCGACGTCGACACGCCCGCCGGCCACATCGGCCAACTGCATGTCCGCCGAGATCCACACCTCGATGTCCGGACGGGCCTCGGCGAAGTCGGAGATGCGGGGGATGAGCCATCGGGCGGCGAACGACGGCGGCACGCTGACGGACAGCGAACGCCTGCGGGTCGCGCCATAGATCAGGTCGGCCGCCTTCTTGAACTGGTCGAATCCCTCGCGAAGGACGGGCTGAAGCCGCCGCCCAAGATCGGTCAGCAGGACCGCCCGTCCGTCGCGCACGAACAGCGGTCCTCCGGCGTGGTCTTCCAGCAGGCGAATCTGCTGACTGACGGCCCCCGGCGTAACATTCAGCTCACGGGCGGCGCGCGAGAAATTCAGATGGCGCGCCGCCGCGTCGAACGCCTTCAGCGCGTTGAGCGGTGGCAGCCGGCCGCCTGTATTCGCCTCGTCGTCAGTGGTCACGCCACACGTTCCTGCATCAGAAAAACTCACCGATGGATGATCCGAACTGGACGCCCGGCCGATTGAATATCCTACTCTCTATGTAGGAATATAGAGGCTCGCAAGGCGCGCCGATCCGGCCACGCCTGATTTCTGCTGTCGGTGACCATGCCCATTTCTGTCTCCTCGCCATCTTCACGCCGCCTCTCGTTGATGGGAGCCGCCGCGCTGTCGGCTATGGCGTGCGCTGCGGTCGCATCGACCGACGCCCTCGCCGCAACGGTCACGGAGATCACGGACACCCCCGACCTGGACCAGACCGCGTCCACCGTTGCCGAGGTCATCGTCACCGCCGAGCGACGCGAGACCCGGCTGCTGCGAACGCCCGGCTCCATCACCCCCGTCGGCGCCGAGGAACTGCGCGAACGCCGCATCGAGGGACTGAACGACCTGTCAGTCAGCACGCCGGGCCTCAGCTCGACCGGAGGCGCGCCGCAGACCTCGCTCTTCATCCGCGGCATCGGCACGTCCGATCCGGGATCGCCGCCGTCGGTCGGCATCTATGTCGACGACATCTACAATCCCCGCGCCTTCGGCAACAATCTGTTCGACCTGCCCGACGTGCAGTCGGTCCAGGTCCTGCGCGGTCCGCAAGGGACGCTGTACGGCCAGAACACCACCGGCGGCGCCATCAAGATCACCTCGCGCAATCCCACGGATCAGGTCGAGGGCAGCGCCCTGGTCGAGGTGGGCAATTACAACGCCCTGCGCACCCAGGCCTATCTGTCCGGCCCCCTGGTCCAGGGTCTGCTGTCCGGCAGCGTCGCGGTGACCAGCCGCCAGCGCGACGGCTATACCTATAACCGGACACTCGACTACTGGGTCGACGACGCCAACTCGCGGCAGGCCCGTTTCAAGCTGCGCTTCACCCCCAATGATCGCATCGAGGCGGTGCTGGCCTATACCCAGTTGCGCGAGAACTCCGACACACAGGCGGTGGTGCCGCTGAACTACGGCGAGGTCGATCCGCGCGTCACCTATTCGCCGCGCCGGTTCGATCCGTCACGCGAAGTGGACACCTATTCGCTGCACGTCAGCGCCGAGCTGAACGACCATCTGACGCTGCGTTCGATCACCGCCTATCGCCAGCTGGGCAATCTCAATCCCAACGACGCCTCGGGCCTACCCGATGATCGCAGCGGCTTCATCCAGTATCTGGAGAACGACCAGACCTCGCAGGAATTCCAGCTGCTGGGCGACTATGGCCGGTTCAACTTCGTGCTGGGCGCCGTCTATCGCGACGAGACCTTCACCATGGATCGCAACACCTGGTCCAACAGCGTCTACAGCCAGATCCTGTCGGACGTCGGCGTGACCGACACCGCCCTGTATGGCCAGCTGAACTACAACATCACCGATCGGCTCAGGGTCACCGTGGGCGGCCGTTACAGCTGGGAAGAGGACACTTTCGACAACGCCCTGTACCGGACCGACGCCGACTTCAATCAGACCAGCCTCGTCTACAGCGTCGCCGACCTGAAGAATGACGAAAGCGATTTCTCGCCCAAGCTGGGTTTGGACTACCAGGTGAACGACTACCTGCTGACCTATGCCAGCTGGTCGCGGGGCTCGAAGGCGGGCGGGTTTAACCGCTCGGCCGCCAACGTGCAGATCGCCGCCATCCCCGTCTCGCCCGAAATCGTCACCGCCTATGAGATCGGCGCCAAGGGCCGCACGCCCAACAACCTGTTGAGCGGGTCGTTCGCCGTCTTCTACAACGACTTCGAGGACTATCAGGCGACGATCACCAACCCGATCATAGGCGGTGAACTGGTCAGCGGTCAGGTGCTGGTCAACGCCGCCCAGGCCCGGACCTATGGCGCGGAACTGGAGGCGACGCTGCGGCCCTTCGACGGCTTCGAGTGGCGGCTCTCGGCGGCCTGGCTGGACGCCAAGTTCGACAGCTTCGCCAACCCGACGGGCAATGCGGCCTCGGACTTCGCCGGCAACTGGCTGCCCTTCGCCTCGGAATGGATTGCGGGCACGAGCGCCGAATATCGCCTGCCGCTGGCGATCCCGGGCGAGCTCAGCGTGCGCGCCACGGTCGACTATCGCAGCCCCTACTATTCCGACAACGCCAACCGCGAAGAGATCCAGAACCCCGAGCAGATCAACGTCAACCTCGGCGCCACCTATGTCACGCAGGACGACAAATGGACCTTCCTGCTGCTGGCCAAGAACCTGTTCGATGACGACCGCGTCTTTGGCTACCGGGTCCTAACGCCTACGCTGGGGGTCGAATCCGCCAAGTTCGTCGCGCCGCGCCTGGTCACCCTCAGCGCTCGCTACGCCTTCTAGAGCCGAGGCTCACCAGGGATCAGCAAACCGCCCGGGCATCAGCAAACCTACGCGTTCCTTCAGTCGATCTATCGGATCGACCGGCGCTGTTGGATTGCTCCGATGTCCGGCGGACGCCACTGTTTGCGGGCTCGCGAAGGTCCGGCCCGTCTTCATCGCCCCCTCATGCGGCAAGTTCCAGGAGTTCGCGTGTCTCGCCAATCCGATCGACTTCGGTCCACCGCCCCATCCGCATCCCTGTCCCGGCGGGGCCTGCTGCTTGCCGGCCTGGGCGCGCCTCTGGTCGCGGGCGGACTGTCGGGCTGCGGCGGCAAGGCGAGAGATGGCCGTATCCGCTTTGGTCACAGCGCCGCCGCCGTCGCGGCCTCTGCGGCCCAGGATGCGGGCCTGTTCGCGCGCCACGGACTGGATGTCGAGTTCGTCCAGATCCAGTCCGGTCCGTCGGCGGTCGCGGCCACGGTCGGCGGCGCGCTGGACTTCACCTTCGGCGACTTCCTCGGCTGGGCGGCGGCCCTGTGCAACGGCTTCGAGGCCCAGCTGATCGCCCCGGCCAACGACACCGGCAACCTGGTCCTGCTGGGCCGGCCGGGCCTGGCGTACAACAGCCCCGCCGACCTGATCGGGCGTCGTGTCGGCGTCTCTCCGGCGCCCGTGTTCAGCCTGGCCGTGCGGCTGTGGCTGCAGCAGCAGGGCGTCGATCCGTCCAAGGTCAACCTGACCCTCGTCGGTCCCGGCGCCGAGAACGCCCTGAAGCGCGGCGATATCGACGCCCTGCTGACCTTCGATCCCGTCTCCTATCGCGCCGTCAGCCAGTTGGGCGCGACGCGGATCGCGGGTGACCCGACCCAGGCTGTCATGCCCCATGGCGCCGCGCGGGCCTGCTATTACGCCAACGCCGACTTCCTGGCGGCGCGGCCAGATGCGGTCGAGCGGATGGCGGCGGCCCTGCGCGAGGGGGGCGCCCTGTTCGCCGCCGCCGCACAGGTGGACAAGGCGCGGATCACCGGCCCCTATATCGGCCAGACCGTCGCCCAGATGGAGCAGGAACTGCCCGGCCTGATCCAGGCCTATGACCATACGCCGCCACAGCTGGCGGGCTTCGATATCGCGGCCAACCAGGCCTGGGTGGACATCGCCGCCCGCGACGGCGCCCTGCCCCGCCGCATCGACATCGCGCCCTTCGTCTACAAGACGGCGATCATTCCGGCGGCAGCAGCATGAGTGCGCTCCTGAAAGCCTCCTCCACGTTCGAACTGCCGGATTCGCCGCCGTCCCCGCACGCGCAATCGCCAGAGGTCCTGGTTCGGGTCGAGGCCGTCAGCAAGGTCTTCTCGGCCGCGGGCCAGTCCAACACCGCCGTCGCCGATGTCTCGCTCGATATCCAGACCGGCCAGTTCGTCAGCCTTGTCGGCCGCTCCGGCTCGGGCAAGTCGACCCTGCTGCGCTTGATCGCTGGCCTGCTAACCCCCTCCAGCGGCGCGCTGTCGGTTGAGGGTGCGCCCGTGACCCGCCCGCCGGCCTCGGCGCGCTACGTGTTTCAGGACTATGGCGAAAGCCTCTTTCCCTGGCTCAGCGCCCACGACAACGTCGCCTTCGGCGCCCGGTCGGCCGGCGATGGTCGCGCCGAGGCGCGCGATGCGGCGACCCGCTATCTGGAGATGGTCGGTCTGTCAGACGCCGCCGGCCGTTACCCGTGGGAGCTGTCCGGCGGAATGCAGCAGCGCCTCGCCATCGCCCGCGCCCTGGCCTCGCGCCCGCGCCTGCTGCTGATGGACGAACCTTTCGGCGCCGTGGACGCGCTCAGCCGGACGCGGCTGCAGGACCTGATCCTCAGCCTGTGGGCCGAGCTTGGCCTGACCGTCGTCCTGGTCACCCACGACATCGACGAGGCCGTCTATCTGTCCGACCGCGTCGTCGTCCTCGACCCGACGGGCCAGGGCATCCGGGCCGACCTGGCGATCGACATCCCCCGCCCCCGCGCCCAGCTGGCTAGCCGCGAGAACGCGCGCTTCGCCCTCTATCGCCGCGAACTTCATGGACTGGTGCTGGGATGACCGACCTGCCTGCTTCCTCCGCCCCCTTCGACACGGCTGTCCTCTGGCGGGTTCCGCTCCGCGCGCTGAAGGAGACCCGCCTGTCCGGCTGGCTGCTGGTCCTGGGCGGTTTCGCGGCCTGGGAGCTGGGCTCGCGCTACGGCCTGATCCAGTCCCAGACCCTGCCCTCGGTGTCCCAGATCATCACCGAATGGGTGGCGAACCTGAAAAGCGGCGCCCTGGGCGAGCAGTTGGTGGTGACCCTGCGCCACATGGGTTTCGGCTATGTCATTGGCTCGACCATCGGCATCCTCGTCGGCCTGGCCATGGGTCAGTCGAAGCGGCTGTGGCGACTGCTGGAGCCCCTCGTGGAGATCGCTCGCCCCGTGCCTCTGTCGGCCCTGATCCCGCTGCTGATCCTGTTCCTGGGGATCGACGATCCGCTGAAGATCACCGTCGTCTCCATCGGCGCCTTTTTCCCGGTCTTCATGAACACCTTCGCCGGGGTCCGGTCGGTGTCGCGGACCATGCGCGACACGGGCGCCACCTTCGGGTTGAGCCCCTTGCAGGCGACGCTGCAGATCGTCCTTCCCGCCGCCGCCCCGATGATCTTCGTCGGCCTGCGTTACGCCCTGACTGTCGGCCTGGTCATCGCCCTGGTGTCCGAGATGATCGCCGGCAATGACGGCATGGGCTATTTCGTCATCCGCGCCCAACAGAACCTCAGCGTCGTCCAGTTGTTCTCAGGCGTCTTCACACTGGCCTTCCTGGGCTATGCGCTGAACTTCGTCTTCCTGATCGTCGAGCGGATCGTCCTGCCCTGGCACGCCGGCAGCGCCCGCCGCCACGCAACCTGAGGCCAAAGGCCGCCTCGCTCAGGCCGGATCACGCAGCCTGGGCCTCGCCGAACTGCAAGGCGTGCAGGCGGCGATAGAGGCCGCCCTGCGCCAGCAGCCCATCGTGGTCGCCACGCTCCACAACCTGCCCCGCCGTCATCACCAGGATCTCATCGGCCCCGACGATGGTGCTCAGCCGGTGGGCGATGACGATCGAGGTGCGGTCCTGCATCAAGGTCGACAACCCCGCCTGCACCATCCGCTCGGATTCGGCGTCCAAGGCGCTGGTCGCCTCGTCCAGGATGACCAGATCGGGATCACGCAGGATGGCCCGGGCCACGGCGATGCGCTGGCGCTCACCGCCCGACAGCTTGATCCCCCGCTCGCCGACGCCGGTCTCATAACCTTCGGGCAGACGACGGATGAAGGCGTCGGCATGGGCCAGGCGCGCGGCGACCATCACCGCCTCAGGCTTCGCGTCATCGCTGGCGAAGGCGATGTTGGCGCCGATGGTGTCGTTGAACAGGGCCACGTCCTGCAACACCATGCCGATCCGGTCGCGCAGGGATTGCTGGGTGAAGTCGCGGATGTCGCGCCCGTTGATCAGGATCCGTCCGGTCGTCGGCTCGTAGAGGCGCAGCAACAGCTTCACCAGCGTCGACTTGCCCGATCCGCTGGGGCCGACCAAGGCCAGAGTCTGTCCCGGCTGGACCGCGAACGACACGCCCTGAAGCACGGGCGTCTCCTGGCCCGGATAGGTGAAGCCCACGCCCTCGAAGGCGATGCCGCGGATGGCGTCCAGCGCAATGGCGTCAGGCGATTCCTCGACCGTCGGCGTCAGCTCCAGCAGTTCGACCAGCCGCTCGGCCGAGGTCTCATTGTCGCCCGCGCTGTTGATGGTGCGCGTGATCGGCTGGACCGTCGTGATCGCCGTCTGGGACAGCATCAGCACCAGCAAGACGTCGCCCAGGCTGGATCGGCCTGACACCGCCTCAACCAGAACGATCACCGTGACGGCGGTCAGGGCCACGCCGTTGCTGGCCAGCAGCAGGGTCGCCCAGCGCCGGTCGATGCGCCATTCGTCGATCCGGGTCTCGCGCCAGTCCTCATGCGCGGCCGAGAAGCGCTTGCGCACCGCCGGCTCGCCGCCAAAGGCGCGGACCGTGATGATCTGGCTCATCATCTCGCTGAGGATGCCGCTCATCCGGCCGCCCAGACGTTGCCAGCGGCGGCGGTGCACGGTCGTCGCCTGCACCGAACGCCAGGACGCATAGATGTTGAACGGCACGGCCAGCAGCATGATCAGTCCGGCGACGGGTGAAACGATCAGCAGGATGGTCAGGCTGAACATCAGTTGCAGTGTGACGGCCAGGGTCCCGTCGACCAGGTCCCTCAGCCAGTGGGTCACCGGGACGATGGCGCCGAACCGGTCCATGATGTCGCCGACCCGCGCGCCTTCGTAATAGCGCAGCGATAGGGTCGACATGTCGTTGAAGATACGCCGCCTCAGGCTGCCGACATTGTCGAGCCACAGGCTGGACGACTGCCAGTGCTGGATGGCCCCGAGCACCACCAGGGCAATGCGGAAGCCGACGAAGATGGCGACGGCCAGGGTCAGCCGTTCGATCAGTTCGGGCATCGAGATGTCGGCCGCCCGCGCATGGGCCAGGGCGTCGACGACGTAGCGGAAGACGAAGGGGGTGAAGGACCCGATCAGGCCGATGATCGCGCTGGTCGCCAGCACCGCCGCGACGCGACCGCGATAGCGCGGCAGCATCCGCACGATCCGCCAGATGTTCGTCATTCACTGTCCTTGGAGAGGGGATAGAGGCCTTGGTGGGCGAAGGCCGTAACGGGGTTTCGCGCCGTCGGCTGTTCCAGCGCCCGGAGATGTTCGGGCAGGCCATGACCATCGCCGGGTCGGCCGATGGCGACGATGGCGTGGATCTGAAGATCGTCAGGAAGGCGCAGCGCCTCCGGCGCGCGTTCGCGGTCAAAGCCGCCCATGGCGCGGGTGTTCCAGCCGTTGCGATGGGCCTGATGCGCCAGATGGCTCCAGGCCGCGCCGGTGTCGAAGGCATGGGTCGGAGACGGCTGGGGGCCGTCCTCGCCGTCGATGTCGCGGCGCGAGATAACCGCCACAAGCGCCGCCGCGTGCTGCGCCCAGATGCGGTTACGCTCGTAAATCAGTTCGAGGAAGACGGGCCAGACGGCGTCGTCGCGCCGGACATAGAGGAAGCGCCAGGGTTGGCTGTTGCGCGCCGACGGGGCCCACCTGGCCGCCTCGAACAGGGCGAACAACTCGGCTTGAGAGATGCCGCCGTCGCGAAAATCCCGCCGCGACCAGCGAGCGGTCAGGGCGGGATCTATGTCGTGATCCGCACGGCGATCGACTGCGGTCATCGCAGGCTCCTGCGGCTCATATCGAAGGAAAAGGCGACGGCCCGGGCAAAGGGGATAAACCCGGGCCGTCGTGGATCAGGCGGCCGCCGCCACCCGGTTGTCGACCAGATCCGTAAAGTTGGATTCCGGGGCGATCAGTTTCCAACCCACGAGCCAGTCGTAGGTCTGCTGGAACTCCTTCTCGTCATAGGGCGCGGGCGGCACGAAGCGCAGCCGCGGCAGGTGGAAGTCCTCGGCCGTGATCTGGTCCCGGTATATCTCGGGCAGGGTCTCGATCAGGTAGTGGACGTATTTGCGCTTGTCGGCGTTCAGCAGTTCGGTGGCCTTGGTCACCGCGCGGTGCACGGCCTTCCAGGTCTCCGGGTCGACGTCCGGCGAGGCGATCTCGGACCCCTGGTAATGGGTCTCGACGATGCGCTGGAAGCCCTGCTTCTCGGCCAGGGTGATCCACGGCTCCATCAGGGTGACGGCGGCGATGTCGCCCCGACGCACGGCCTCGAGCCCGTCGATATGGCTGAGGTGAACCAGCCGGATCTCCTCCGGCTTCAGGAAACCTTCCAGCGATTGCAGGGCGGCATAGTGCGAACCGTGGTGGAAGCGCACCGCGACCCGCTCGTTGGCCAGGGTCTGAGGATGGGTGAAGCGCGAGCCCGGCGCCGAGAAAATCGCCTGTGACACCACCGCCGACCGTTTGGAGATGATGCGCCCGTTGTTGCTGTCCTGCGAGCGACGAACCTGGCCCCATTCGCAGGCGCGATAGACGTCGACCTGTTTCTCTTCCAGCGCCGTATGGCCAGCCAGGGCGGGCACCAGGGTGTGGTCCTCGACATAGTCGAGATCGGTCGCGGGATAGCGGGTCTCGACCGAGGCCGGGGTCTGGCGGAACTCGACCTCCACGCCTTCTTCGGCGAACAGACCCTCGTCGCGGGCGATCTGCCACGGCAGCGAGAAGACGCCGGTCACCTCGGTGACGACCCGGCGGTTGGTGGGGATATGCGATGTCATTGTCGGCCTCGTCGACGCTGGGAAAACGGTCGGACGACGCTCGCCGCCCTTGTCCGGGGACCAAGGCTTATGCGGCAGAACACCTGGGCGCAAACGGGCAACCTCGGCTCTCAAGATTACGTTATTCGATAAATATCATACACTTAGAAGCTCGGATTTAGCCTCACTGATAGATCTGCGAATCGAAGTGCGATGTGGATGCCCCCGCGGGCAGGCGTTCGGGGAGCCCCGATTGTTCGACCGATCTGTGTTCAGGCTTCGCGTCCGCCATCGGAACTAGCGCCGAATAGGTCTCGGTTCATCCACGGTGGCGCGCCATTTCTCTCACGTCACGAAGCCGGCCCCGAACCACAAGGTTGGCTCTTGCGGACCGCCTTATGGTGGGAAGGCCCGCGTCGGCGTGGCCAGGGACAATTGCGCGGGCGGCGGACGCATCAGGCTGCGCAGGCTGGCCAGCCGTTCTTCGCCCTCATATCGACGCAGGCGGCAGAAGTCGTCGCGTGTTCGCGATGAAGTGGCTGAGGTGCCGGACGCGAGCCTGATTGCCGCTCGACGCGCCCTACACGCCCCTGACCTGGTCTAGGCTCGGCCCCGGCGGTCACGCGACCGCAAACCTGGGCGGCGGCAGGCTCAGCCGGGCATCCGCCACAGCCTCGCCCCGGAAGAAGCGCACCAGCATATCCTGCACGTCGGGATGGGCCTCGAAGACATTGTGCCCGGCGTTCTCGACCACGACGCGTGACTTGACCCGGAACTGGCTTTCGACTTCGGCCTGCTCGGCCAGGGGCGTGCGGCCATCCAGGGATCCAGCGATCAGAAGGGCGGGCGTGTCGATCGTGATCGGCGCCCGGAAGGCCTCGCCCAGATCGGCCCCCGGAATCGCGCCCAGCAGATGCGGCATGGGGAAGTTCAGGGCATCGCCCAGGACGGCGGTCCGGGCCTCATGCTCGACCAGCGCCAGCCGGGCCGGAGAGACGCCCGACGCCATGTCCATCGCCTCTGACATCCCCGAGACCCCGAACAGGCCAGCGAATTCGCCGGCGAAGGGCGCCAGAACCTCGATGTTTCCGGCGTCGAGGGCCAGGTAGAGGCCGGGGAGCATGGTCAGGGTGCGCGGGTTGGCTATCATCCCGCCTGCCATCAGCTGGATGCCGAACCCCCCGAGCTTCAGCTCCGTCGCACCACCGTCTGCGGGGGCGACAAGCGTCACCGGATCCGCTTCGTAGCGGTCGTGAACTCGCCGCATCAGGGCGGGCATATTGGGGATGGCGGCGCGGACCACGGGATCTGCGCCCATCAGGGCGTCCACCTGATCCAGATAGGCGTCGATCCGGGCGGGGCGTTTGACCGTCTGATCCTGGCCTTCCAGGCTGGCGAGGGCGACACGGCCGATGACGTCGCCATGCCTCTTCAGGACCGACAGCGCCAGGTGGCTGCCGTAGCTGATGCCCCACAGGTTGATCCTGTCGGCCCCCAGGTGACGACGCAGATCATTGATGTCATCGGCGCTCTGTTCGGTGTTGTAGCCGGCCATGGCGACGCCTGAGCGCGTCCAGTCGATCCAGGCCTTCTGCATCTCGTCGCGGACATGGGCCGCCAGGCCTGCATGGGTCAGGGCCGGCAGAGGTCCGCTTGAGCTGGGGCGCTCGGGGATCCGTTCCGAGATGCCGGTTCCGCGCTGGTCGAACGCGATCACGTCGGCGACCGCACGCAGGGCCATGAAGATGGGGAAGCGCGGCCCCATAGGCGCTCCGGTTCCCGCGCCGCCCGGGCCGCCCGACAGATAGACGATCGGCGGCCCGGGGTTTGACGCCGTCGAGGCGAAGCGCACATAGCCCAGCCGGATGCGACGCGAACCGGGGTCACGACGATCTTCAGGAACCTCGAAGAAGCCGCGTTCGGCGTCGGTCTCCTGACCCTGCCAGCCCGTGAAGGTGAAGGCGCCCGGGGCAAGCGCCGGATCGGGCGAAGCCTGCGCGCGGGCGGAGAACGGAAGGCTCATGGCCGGGACGGCGAGACCGGCGGCAGTGAGGAGGGATCGGCGGTTCAGAGATGAATAGGTCATGGCGGCAGTTGGCCGACATCCGCCCGGCCTGTATGGGCGAATCGGTGAACGGCGCCCCCGGATCGGCCAATGGCGACGCAATTCGGTCAGTGACGCGATAGGGTGAGATCATGTGGCGGGCCCTTCTCATCCTGGTATCTTTCATCGGCCTTCCGGCCCCGGTTCAGGCGCAGCCTGCGCCCCCGGTCCTGTCGTGGGAAACCTGTCGCGGCGCGCCGGATGCCGGCGCGGGCGCCCCGCTCCTGACCGATTGCCGCCCGGCGGGAGACGTCATCGACCCCCAGGGCCGCGAGCTGTGGCTGCGATCCGTCATCGAGCAGCCTGAGGACGGTCCCGCCCAGGCCCTCTATATCGCCGGCGTGGCGTCATCACAGGCCTGGCTCAACGGCCGGCTCCTGGGCGCCAATGGCAGGCCGGGCGGTTCGGCGGACACCGAAACGCCCGGCCGATACCAGATCGCCCTGCCCATCGCAGACACCCGGTGGGCGCCGGGCGGGAATGAGCTGATCGTGCATATGTCGTCGTTCCACAGCGACCTGCGGCTTGATCGGCCGATCGGCGCGCTGCAGGTCGCCCCCTATCCGCTTGCGCCCCGTTACGAGGTGCTGGCCGTCATCTTCGTCGCCGCCGGCGCCCTCTTCGCAGCGGCGTTCGGGTTCGGCGTGATCCACAGCCTGCGCCGCACCAGCTCCAGCCTGACCCTGGCGCTCATGTCCAGCATTGCGGCCCTTCAGGCGGTGGTCGAAAGCCTTCGGGCCCTGGTTGCCTACACCTATCCCTTCCATGTCTGGCGGCTGGTCGGAATCTGGTTTCTGTGCGCCGCGTTCGCGATCCTGCTCGTTTTCTATGTCGTGTCACGTTTCTGGCCTTCCGCGCGCCGCACCGTCGTCGCAGCCGCCGTGGTCGCGATCGCAGCGACCAGTCTGGCGCCCGGTTTCGACCTCAAGACCGGTCTGGCCCTGATGATAGGGGTGGCGATCGCCCTGGTCGTCGCCGCCGTAGGCGTGCGTCGGCGCGCGCCCGCCGCACGCCCGACCCTGGCCTATCTCGCCGCCTTCCTCGCCCTGGGCGCCTTCCTGCCCCAGTGGCTGCTCGACCTGTCCTACTTCCTGTTCGCCGCCGGTCTGATCCTGCCCCTGCTGATGGCCGAGGTCGTGCGCCTGGGCCGCGACGACAGGGATCGCGAGGCGGCCCTGATACGGGCGGCGGATCGGCCCAACTGCCTCACGGTCGCGACCTCGCGGCGGGTAGAGCGGGTTCCGCTGGACGCCATCGCCGCCGTGGTCGGCGCCGACGACTATGTCGAGCTGAGGCTGGCGGATGGACGGCGTCTGTTGCACGCCGCTCGCCTCGACAGGCTGGAAACAGACCTGCCGCCGGGCTTCCTGCGGATCCATCGCTCGGTCATAGCCAACCTAGCCCACGTCAGCCGCCTGGAGAATGACGGGGGGCGCTGGCGTCTGGTCACGATCCAGGCCGAGGTCCTGCCGGTCAGCCGAAGCCGCCTCGCCGGCCTGCGCGCCGCCATGGACGACGCGACGCTGGATGCCGCTCTGGCCCGGGCCTGAGCGGCCCTTGGCCGATGCCGTGACCGCTCCCCGCCTTTAAGGTTGCGGCTTCTGACGGTTGCGCTGCGAGGGGCATACCGCCATTGTCGCGACCTGACGAACGGCCGCGATACGCATGGTCGGAGGACCCCAGATGGCCGCACCCGGCGATCCAGATAGACCGACGCAACCGATGTCGGAGACCCGCCCCGCACCCGAAGGCGGCGCGACGCGCGTCGACCATTCGCACGACGACCTGATCGGTTTCACCTCCGCATCGTCCCTCGCCGGTCATCCGCGTTCGACCAGGCCAGAGGTCTCTGCCACGCCTGCGGGCGCCAAACCGGCCAGCCCGGCGAATTTCGACGTGGAAGACGATGCGGCGACCATGCGGATGGACGAGGACCTCTTCGCAGACAGCCCGGAAATGATCCCGGATCCGGCACATCAGGACCAGTCGGCTCCGACCGCATCCCCCCCTGAACAGCCGCCCCTGCCCATCTCGGGGTCCGAGGAACCGATCTTCGTTCCTCAACCCGCCTCGGTCGCGTCTGCACCCGTCGAGGCCCAGCCGGTCGAAACCCGACCTGTGGACACCAGCACCGTGCACACTGGCCCCGTGGACATCAGCCCCGTGGACACTGGCCCCGTGGAAATCGCGCCCGTAGAGGTCCTGCCCGCCTGGGCGACGGAAACGCCTCGGGTCCAGACGGCCGCCAAGCCCGCTTTCGGACGCGCCGACACGCCCGCCGCACCGCTTGAGGGGGCGATGGGGCTATATACGATCTACGCCCTGATCCTGTTCGCCGTGCCCACCCTGGGCGTCGCGGCCCTGGTGGCCCTGGTCGCCGTCATCGGCCGACCGGCGCCGCAACAGGGGCTGGCTCTGAGCCACTACGTCTATCAGAAGCGCACCCTGTGGATCGCGGCCATCACCGCCGCCCTGGGCGTCGTGCTGATTGCGGTGAACCTCGGCGTCTTTGTTCTGTTCCTGCTTGCGGTATGGATGGTCATTCGCGGCGCCACAGGCATCCTGAGGCTTAGCGCAGGTCGTCCGATCGCACGGCCCAACGGCTGGTTTTTCTAAAGGGACGACAAGATGAGTGACGGCCAACCCCGTATCGGTGAAGCGCACGAAGCCGAGGGCAAGCCCGCCGCATTCATCGCCTGGGGCCTCTATATTCTTTCGATCCCCAGTGTCGCTCTGCTGGCCCCTATCGGGCTGTTGGTCGCCTATGCGGCGCGGGGTTCGGCCACGGGTCTGCCCCGCCAGCATCTGGACGCCGCCATCGCTCTATTCTGGTCGGTCTTCTGGTGGACGGCGGCGGCCGGCGTCCTGATCGTCATCAGCGTCCTTCTGTCCTGGCTGATCCTGCCGATCGTCCTGATCTTCATCCTGTGGGGCGTGCTGTTCCTGCTGGGGGTGTGGTTCACGATCAAAAGCGTTCTGGGCCTGATCAACCTGCTTCAGAACCGCGCGCCATAAGGGCTCGGCAGAGCACTTGAAGATATAAGCATATCTTTATATGTTTGCGGCTCGATAGCGCCTCTGACGGCGCCACAGGAGCCGCTTTTGTCCCGTTCATCCTTCCTGTTCACCTCTGAAAGCGTCTCCGAGGGCCATCCCGACAAGGTCGCCGACCGTATCTCGGACACCGTCGTCGACCTGTTCCTGTCCAAGGACCCCTATGCGCGCGTGGCCTGCGAAACCCTGACCACGACCAATCTGGTGGTGCTGGCCGGCGAGATTCGCGGCGCGGGCGTGATGGATACCTCGGGCGCCTGGGCCCCGGGCGTCGAGGCCGAGATCGAGGCCGCCGTGCGCGCCGCGGTCAAGGACATCGGCTACGAACAGTCCGGCTTCCATTGGGAAAAGTTCGAGTTCATCAACCGTCTGCATGGCCAATCGGCCGACATCGCTGTCGGCGTTGACGCGGCCGGCAACAAGGACGAGGGCGCGGGCGACCAGGGCATCATGTTCGGCTATGCCTCCAACGAGACGCCCGAGTTGATGCCGGCGACGCTGCAATACAGCCACAACATCCTCAAGAAGCTGGCCGAGGTTCGCCACGGCGGCGACAAGCGGCTGGAGCCCGACGCCAAGTCCCAGGTCACGATCCAGTACGAGGACGGCCGGCCGGTTCGCGCCACCTCCATCGTCCTGTCGACCCAGCACGCGCCGGGCCTGTCGTCCGCCGACGTCGCCGAGATCGTCAAGCCTCTGATCCTGGCGGTCCTGCCCGAGGGCTTCACCGACGAAGACACCGTCTGGCACATCAACCCGACCGGCATCTTCGAGATCGGCGGACCGGACGGCGACGCGGGCGTGACCGGCCGCAAAATCATCGTCGACACCTATGGCGGCGCGGCCCCGCACGGCGGCGGCGCCTTCTCGGGCAAGGACCCGACCAAGGTCGACCGTTCCGCCGCCTATGCCTGCCGCTATCTGGCCAAGAACGTCGTCGCCGCCGGCCTGGCCGAGCGCTGCACCATCCAGATCTCCTACGCCATCGGCGTGGCCGAGCCCCAGTCGATCCACGTCGATCTGCACGGCACCGGCAAGGGCAAGGTCACCGAGGCCGTCCTGGAAGCCAACATCCTGGGCCTGATCGGCGGCGCCACGCCACGCTCCATCCGCGAGCACCTGGGTCTGAACAAGCCGATCTACGCCCGCACCTCGGCCTATGGCCACTTTGGCCGCACGCCCGACGCCGACGGCGGCTTCAGCTGGGAAAAGACCGACCTGATCGACCAGCTCAAGGCGCTTGCCTAGTCTCTGGCCTAGTCTTCCGCCCGATAACCATCAGCATCTTCATCGCCGGTCGTCGCCCAGGGGCGCGGCCGGCGATTTTGCGTTATAGGCCCGGCCATGCCCGCTTCACGTCCCAAGAAACCCGGTGATCCCCTGCATCCGCGCGCCTCAGGGCCGCTGCGCTCGTTCGGCCGGATCAAGTCGCGCACCATCAAGCCGTTGCAGGCCGCCCTGTTCGGCACCCTGCTGCCGACCATCGCCGTGCCCGATCCCAAGGCCGGGCCGGTCGATCCCCGCCTGTTGATGCCCGAGGCGACCGAGGCCTGGCTCGAGATCGGCTTCGGCGGCGGCGAACACCTGGCCGAACAGGCGGCCAAGAACCCGAACGCGGTGATGATCGGCTGCGAGCCCTTCCTGAACGGCGTCGCCTCGGTGCTGCGCCACATCGACGACCGGGGCCTGAAGAACGTTCGCATCCATGCCGACGACGGGCGCGACGTGCTGAACGCCATCCCCGACGCCAGCCTGGACCGGGTCATGATCCTGTTCCCCGATCCCTGGCACAAGGTGCGCCACAACAAGCGCCGCCTGCTGAACGAAGAGACCGCCGCCCAGATCGCGCGAGTGTTGAAGCCGGGCGGACGGCTGCGGTTCGTCACCGACTGGAAGGATTATGCCGGCTGGGCGCTGGAGCGGCTGAACCGCACGCCGGACCTGGTCTGGCTGGCCAATGAAGCGGACGACTGGCGCATAGCCCCCGCCGATCACGTCGTCACCCGCTATGAGGAAAAGAAGCTGGGCGACACCGCGCCGCTGTTTCTGGAATTCGAGCGGGCCTAGGCCGACCTCAGGCGCACACGCCGCCGGATCCACAGCACGACCAGCACCAGGGCGGATTTCACCACGGCCCCGATCAGGAAGGGCAGGGCGCCGACCTCGATCGCCCGCACGGGATCCAGGCCCACGCTGACGATCAGCCAGCCGACCCCGGTCGCCAGGGTCACGGCGTGCGCCGCCAGCAGGATTGCGAGACCAGAAAGCGCACGGTCCAGCCGCCCCTGCTCGGCCGCCCATCCGGCGATGAAGGCGGCGGCGGGAAAGCCGATCAGATAGCCCGCGCTGGCGCCCGTCGCGGCCGCAAAGCCCCCCGCCCCATTGGCCAGAATGGGCAGGCCGGCGAGCGCCAGCCCCAGATACAGCGCCACGCTCGCCGTCCCCCAGCGCGCGCCCAGCATGGCCCCGGCCACAAGCACGGCCCAGGTCTGCATCGTGATCGGCACGGGATAGAAGGGGATGGCGATCTGGGCGCAGACGGCGATCAGGATGGCGAAGCCCAGGACGGGCGCCAGGATCGGTCCCCGAAGACGCCGGAAAGCTGCGGTGTTGCGCGTTGCGGTCATGCCCCAGCCGAACCATATTTGCGGCTGCGACCGCAAGGGCTGACGACAAGGCCCTGCCGCCAAAGACCGCCAACAAGGAAACACCCATGGCTCTCGACCTCTACGACGTCTCCGCTCCCGCCTTCCTGCGCGGCCTGAAGGCGCTGTCGGCCCTGCTCGACAAGGCCCTGGCCCAGGGCTTCGACGAGGCGGCGCTGATGCAGGCCCAGTTGGCGCCCGACATGCGCCCCCTCCCGAACCAGGTTCGCATGGCCGCCTTTTCGGCGCGGGGCTGCGTCGCCCGGCTGACGGGCCTGGACTGGCCCGTGACCGACGACAACGAGGCGACGTTCGCCGAGCTTCAGGCCACCATCGCCCTGTCCATCGCCTTCATCGAGAGCGTCCCGCGCGAAGCCTTCGTCGGCGCCGAGGACCGGGACGTGGTGCTCAAGTTTCCGAACGGTCAGTTCGACTTCAAGGGCGCGCAGTACCTGACCGGTTTCGCCCTGCCCAACTTCTATTTCCACGTCACGACCGCCTACGCCCTGCTGCGCGCGGCGGGCGTCGAGATCGGCAAGCGTGACTATCTGGGCGCGCCCGGCTGACAGGCCCCCGCTGACAGGCCATTGAAACGGAAGGGGCTGACAACCCCTTCCGACAGGTCTATAGGGCGTCTCACATCGTTAGACACCGGCGTCCGACGGCGCCGCGTTTCCAAGCGGCGGCCCCACGGCCAGCCGCTTTTTTATTGAGTTGATCCCCGCTTGCGCGCCAAGACCGCCCAGGACCGTTTGCTGATCGAGCTGATCGATCCCGTCGCCGAGAGCCTGGGGCTTGCGATCGTTCGCGTGCGCCTGATGGGCGGCACCCTGCGCCAGCGGTTGCAGGTCATGGCCGAACGCCCGTCGGACCACGACATCTCGGTCGAGGAATGCGCCCGCCTGTCGCGCGCCATGTCCGAGGTTCTGGACGCCGCCGACCCCATCTCCGGCGAATATCTGCTTGAGGTCTCGTCGCCCGGCATCGACCGTCCCCTGACCCGCACCATCGACTTCGACCTGTTCGAGGGTTTCGAGGCGCGGCTTGAGGCCGACCGCATGGTCGAGGGCCGCAAACGCTTCAAGGGCGTGCTGGCGGGCCTGGACACCGACGACGCCGGCCAGCCCCTGGTCGCCATCGACCTGGACGGTGAAACCGACACGGCCCTGATCCCGTTCGACTGGCTGGTGGACGCCAAGCTCGTCATGAGCGACGCCCTGATCAAGCGCGGGGCCGAACTGCGAGCCCAGCGCGGCGAACCTGAAGACGACGAACTGCCCGATTCCGCTCCCGAAGACCGCACCACCAACACCAAGACCCCTTCCGAGGACAAAGCCTGATGGCCGCCACCGGTATTTCCGCCAACCGTCTCGAACTGCTCCAGATCGCCAACGCGGTCGCTCAGGAGAAGAACATCGACCGGGAAATCGTCATCGAGGCCCTGGAAGAAGCCATCCAGAAGGGCGCCAAGTCGCGCTATGGCGCGCACCACGACATCCGCGCCCGGATCGACCCCAAGACCGGCGAACTGGCCCTGACGCGTCACGTCACCATCGTCGAGGACGACTGGCAGCCCGAAGACGAGCTGGAAGAGTTCAATGACAGCGCCATGGTGCGCCTGACCGACGCCTCCAAGCGCGATCCCGAAGCCGTCGTCGGCAAGGAATATGTCGAGGACCTGCCGCCGTTCGAGTTCGGCCGCGTCCAGACCCAGATGGCTCGCCAGGTCATCACCGGCAAGGTTCGCGACGCCGAGCGCGCCAACCAGTACGAAGAGTTCAAGGACCGCGTCGGCGAGATCGTCAACGGCACCGTCAAGCGCGTCGAATACGGCAACACCATCGTCGACCTGGGCCGTGGCGAAGGCATCATGCGCCGCGACCAGTCGATCCCGCGCGAAATCTTCAACATCGGCGACCGGATCCGCACCTACATCTATGACGTGCGCCCCGAGGCCAAGGGCCCGCAGATCATGCTGTCGCGGGCTCACCCCGGCTTCATGGCCAAGCTGTTCGCCCAGGAAGTCCCCGAGGTCTATGACGGCGTGATCGAGATCCGCGCCGCCGCCCGCGACTCGGGTTCGCGCGCCAAGATGGCCGTGCTGTCGAACGACAGCTCCATCGACCCCGTCGGCGCCTGCGTCGGCATGCGCGGCTCGCGCGTTCAGGCGGTCGTCGCCGAACTGCAGGGCGAGAAGATCGACATCATCCAGTGGAACGCCGACGAGCCGACCTTCATCGTCAACGCCCTGGCCCCGGCCGAGGTCTCCAAGGTCGTGCTGGACGAAGAAGCCGACCGCGTCGAGGTCGTCGTGCCCGACGAACAGCTGTCGCTGGCCATCGGCCGTCGCGGCCAGAATGTGCGCCTGGCCTCGCAGCTGACCGGCTGGCAGATCGACATCATCACCGAAAGCCAGGACTCCGAGCGTCGCCAGCGTGAGTTCTCGGAACGCACCAGCCTGTTCCAGGAAGCCCTGGACGTCGACGAGGTCATCGCCCAGCTGCTGGTCACCGAAGGCTTCGCCACGGTCGAGGATCTGGCCTTCGTGGACGCCTATGAAGTCGCCGAGATCGAAGGCTTCGACGAGGACACCGCCGAGGAACTGCAGGCCCGCGCCCGCGACTTCCTCGAGAAACAGGCCGCCGCCCTGGACGCCAAGCGCGTCGAACTGGGCGTGCTGGACGAGGTCATGGCCGTTCCCGGCGTGACCGGCGCCATCGCCGTGGCCCTGGGCGAAGGCGGCGTGAAAACCGTCGAGGACCTGGCCGACCTGGCCACCGACGAGATCCGTGGCGGCTATGAGATGAAGAACGGCGAACGGGTGAAGGTCCCCGGCGTGCTGGAAAGCTTCAACCTGTCCCAGGAAGACGCCGAAATGCTGATCCTGCAGGCGCGCGTCGCCGCCGGCTGGATCGACGCCTCGGAACTGCCGCAGCCCGAGCCCGAGTACGAGGAAGAGTTCGCCGAGGGTGAATACGACCCCGAGGCTGTCTTCGCCGACGCCCCCGCTGACGAAGACGACGCCGCAGGTGAAGACGCCGCTGCACCCCAAGCCGCTGAAGTCGTCGCCGACGACGACCAGCCCCAGAACGCGTGATGGGAACCCGGACCGTCCATGAGCCTGCGAGACGCCACATCGGATAGAGAGCGCCGCGACCTGGTCACGCACCAGGTCATGGATGAATCTCGTCTGATCCGCTTCGTCGCCGGCCCGGACGGTTCGGTCGCCCCCGACCTGGGGCGGAAGCTGCCCGGCCGCGGCCTGTGGGTCGCCGCCGACCGCGCCTCGATCGAGACGGCGGCCAAGAAGAACCTCTTCTCGCGCGCCGCAAAGACCAAGCTGAGCCCCGCCGCCGACCTGGCGACGACGGTCGAGACCCTGCTTTTCCGGCGCTGCCTGGACCAACTGGGTCTTGCCCGGCGCGAAGGCGTGCTTATCTCAGGCTTCGAAAAATCCGCCGCCGCCATCCGTTCGGGCAAGGCCGCGTGGCTGGTCGAAGCCGCCGACGGCTCGGCCGATGGACGCGGAAAACTGGTCGCATTGGCCCGTCATCAGACGACCAAGGTCTGCGGCGCTTTCAGCGCGGACGATTTGAGTTTGGCCCTTGGGCTGGAAAATGCGATACACGCTGTCCTGCTGCAGGGCGGCAGAGCCGATCGCTGGACCATCGAGGTCGAACGACTGGCGGGATTTCGATCGCTTCGGCCTGCGGCATGGGACCTGGATCATCCGGGCTCCATGCGCGGGCAGGGGTCGGGCGAGACCCCGAAGGACGAGCCTGAACGGGCGCATTGACGGGCGGGGCCTGGCGTTTTCGTAACGCGGGGCTGCGCACGACTTTCTGCGTTTGTAGACTTTGATGCCCAGACTTTTTGGGGCGTGACGATTTCAAGATGAGGCGGACTTCCCCGCCACGAGTAAAAGCGACCGGATGAGCGACGAGAACGACAAGACCAACGAAGGCCAAGGCACGGGCGCACCGACCGGAACCCCGTCGACGACGGGTCCGCGCGCGCCGTTGAGCCTGAAGCCGCGCGCTGCGGGATCGGTTTCGACCGGCACCGTGCGCCAGAGCTTCAGCCATGGTCGCACCAAGACAGTGGTGGTCGAGACCAAGCGCCGCCCCGGCGCTCCGGTCGGCGGTCATCAGCGCCCGCAGGGCTTTGACGTCGCACGCCCTCGCCCTGAGACGAGCGCGCCCGCCCAGGCGCCGCGCCCGCTGGCTCCGCGCCCCCAACCCGCCGGCGGCTCCCTGTCCAATGAGGAACAGGAGGCCCGTCGCCGCGCCATCGAACTGGCCACCAAGGCCCAGGCCGACCGCGCCGCCGCCCAGGCCGCCGAACAGGCGCGCCGCGACGCCGCAGCGCGTGAACAGGCCGCCGCGACCGCAGCCGCCGCCAGCGCCGCCCAGGCCGAGGCTGCAGCCGCTCGCGCCGCCGCCGAAGCCGCCCGCGCCGAGGCCTCCAAACTGGCCGCCGCCGCGCCTGCGCCGACGGCCAAGCCGCCCGCACGCGCGCCACTCGCGCCCAAGCCAGAAGCGCCCAAGCCGGCCGCTCCCGTCGCTGCGGCGCCGGCCCCGACGCCCGCACCGGCCCCGGTCGCCCCGGCTCCCGCTCCTGCTCCGCGTCCGGCGCCCCCTGCCCGCCCGGTCGTGAACTTCGGCCAGCGCGTTCCCAAGGCCCCGAACCCGGCCCGCGCGCCCATCGACCGTCCGGCCTTCGGCGCCCGTTCGGCGCGTGAAGAAGCCATGGGCGGCGGCGAGAAGTCCTATACGGACCGTCCGACCACGGCGCCCCGCTCCAGCCCGGCCAAGCCGGCCGAGCCCGTCCGCTATTCGGCCCTGACCCCGCGTCCGGCGCCCGGCGCAGCCCGCCCCGGTGCCCGCACCGGCCCTGGTGGACGGCCGACCCCGAACGCCCCTCCGACTCCGGCCGAAGTGGCCCGTCCGAGCCGCGCGCCCGGCGGCGGTTTCGCTCGCCCCGTCGCCCGCGAGGACGACCGCGACAAGCGCTTCTCCGACGCAGGCAAGGCTGTCAGCCGCACGCGTGGCGAACCCAAGCGGCGCGAAGGCCGCCTGACCATCCAGTCCGTGGCCGGCGACGGCGATACGGCCGAGCGGATGCGCTCGCTGGCCTCGGTCCGCCGCGCCCGCGAGCGTGAAAAAGAAAAGCGCAAGGGCGGGTCCACCGACGCGCCGAACCGGCCGCGTGAAGTCGTCATTCCCGACGTCATCACCGTGGGCGATCTGGCCAACCGGATGGCCGTGCGCGGCGTCGATATCGTCAAGTTCCTGATGAAACAGGGCCTGATGATGAAGATCAACGACGTCATCGACACCGACACCGCCGAACTGGTGGCCGACGAATACGGCATGACCGTCAAGCGGGTGTCGGAATCCGACGTCGAAACCGGCTTCCTGTCCGACGAGATCGACGACGAGGCGACCACGCCCCGCGCGCCGGTCGTGGCCATCATGGGCCACGTCGACCACGGCAAGACCTCGCTGCTCGACGCCCTGCGCACCACCGACGTGGCGGCGGGCGAGGCCGGCGGCATCACCCAGCACATCGGCGCCTATCAGGTGAAGACCCCGAACGGCCAGTCGGTCACCTTCCTCGACACCCCGGGCCACGCCGCGTTCAGCGCGATGCGGACCCGCGGCGCCAATGTCACCGACATCGTCATCCTGGTGGTGGCGGCCGACGACGGCGTCATGCCGCAGACGATCGAAAGCATCCAGCACGCCAAGGCTGCCGGCGCCCCGATCATCGTGGCCGTCAACAAGATCGACAAGCCCGACGCCGATCCGCAGAAGGTCATCAATGAACTGCTGCAGTACGAAATCATCGGCGAAGCCCTGGGCGGCGACACCCAGATCGTCGAGATCTCGGCCAAGGCCAAGACCAACCTCGATGGACTGATCGAGGCCATCCTGCTGCAGGCCGAGGTCATGGACCTCAAGGCCGATCCGGAACGCTCGGCCGAAGGCGTGGTCATCGAGGCCAAGCTGGACAAGGGCCGCGGCCCGGTCGCCACCGTCCTGGTCAAGCGCGGTACGCTGAAGCGCGGCGACATCGTCGTGGCTGGTTCGGCTTGGGGCAAGGTTCGCGCCCTGCTCGACGAGCGCAATGCCCAGTTGACCGAGGCCGGCCCGTCCGTCCCGGTCGAGATCCTGGGGCTGGACGAGGCGCCCTCGCCCGGCGAACCCCTCGCCGTCGTGGAATCCGAAGCCCGCGCCCGCGAGCTGACCGAATACCGCGCCCGCACCAAGCGCGAGAAGGCCACCGGCGGCATCAACCAGGTCAGCCTGGTCGACATGATGGCCAAGCTGGGATCCAAGAAGATCTCGGAACTGCCGGTCCTCATCAAGTCGGACGTCCAGGGTTCGGGCGAGGCCATCCAGGGCTCGCTCGAGAAGATGGGCAACGACGAGGTCCGCGCCCGCGTGGTCTATTCCGGCGCTGGCGGCATCACCGAGAGCGACGTCCAACTGGCCAAGTCGGCCGGCGCGCCGATCCTGGGCTTCAACGTCCGCGCCTCGAAACAGGCCAAGGACCTTGCCGACCGCGAAGGCGTGGAGATCCGCTACTACTCGATCATCTACGACCTGCTGGACGACATGAAGGGCGTGCTCTCGGGCATGCTGGCCCCGCTGCAACGGGAAACCTTCCTGGGCAACGCGGCGGTTCTGCAGGTGTTCGACATCTCCAAGACCGGCAAGATCGCCGGTTGCCGGGTCTCCGAAGGCGTGGTCCGCAAGGGCGCCAAGGTCCGTATCATCCGCGACGACGTGGTGGTTCTGGAACTGGGCACCCTGCAGACGCTCAAGCGCTTCAAGGACGAGGTCAACGAGGTCCCGTCGGGCCAGGAGTGCGGCATGCACTTCCAGGGCTTCCAGGACATCAAGGCCGGCGACTACATCGAGTGCTTCACCGTCGAAGAGATCAAGCGCACGCTCTAGCTTGGGGCCGCTTCGCCGCCGCGCTGACGCTCGGCTCGCGGAGCCCCGCTGCTTGAGCGCAAGATGCACACTGGCCTCTCCCTCCCCTCGGGGAGGGAGAGGTTCTGCGCCCCGCTTCCGCCGCAGTCTGCCCGGAGTGACGTTTGATGTACCGCTTCGTTCTTCCCGCTCTCGCCCTGATCGTCGTCGCCACCCCGGCGGCGGCCGATATGCGTTTCCTGTCCTATGATCCGGCAGACCGGGTCACCACGACCCTGACGCGGGGCCTGACCCTTCAGGTCGAGCGCGGATGGTTCGGCGCCATCACCGTGCATCGCCTGATCTCGACCGCGGCGCGGGGCTCGGCCGCCATCAGCCAGGGCGGACCGAACGAGGCTTTGCGCGCCCTGCCCGAAGGCGCCGCAGAAACCGCCCTCTATACCGTCGGGGACGCGGGCGATGCGCGCGGGCTGGCCCGGGCTCTGTGTCCCGGCGCCGAGCGGACCTATCTGGTCATGGGTCAGGTTCGCGCCGTCAGGCCCCTGACGGTCCAGGCCCTGGGGCGCTGGCCGGACGGTCAGTATCGCCACTGCGTCACGCTGAACTATGAGTATCGCGGCGAGTGGGCCATGCCGCCCGCCGGCGCCATGAGCATCGACGACGACGTCACCCCCACCCGGCCCGACTAGTTCACATGGCGCGGCGCCGAGCGACCCCGCCCAGAGCGACCCTGCCCCTACCGAGCCTGCACGGCTTTGGTCGGCTGCTGGCGGCGGCGGGGGTCGCCATCCTCGCCGCGCTGTGGACCTGGACCGCGCCCGGCGATCCCCAACTGATGACGGCGTCCACAGCCCCCGGCGTCACCGTCCACCTGCTCGACAACGGCTTTCACACCGACCTGGCCGTGCCGCGCGCGGCTTTCGAGCTGGTGTCCGGCCCCCTGGCTGATGCGGTGGCCAGCCTGGGCCCCGGCGACTGGATCCGGGTCGGCTGGGGCGACGCCCGTTTCTATGTCGATCAGAGCCCGATCGGCGACCGCCTGCCCGACGGCGTTCGCGCCTTCTTCCGGCCCGGCAATCGCTCGGTCGTCATGCTGGATCCCGAACAGGGCGACCCGGCGCTGGGCTATCCCGCCACGGCCCGCCGGTCGCTGAGCCTGTCCCAAGCCGGGGTGATCGCCATGACCCGCCGGATCGAGCAGTCCCTGGATCTATCCGGCGGCGCCGCGCGCATCGCCGCCGCGCGTCCGGGCGACGACGCCCGCTTCTTCGCCAGCCGCGAGACCTTTTCGATCCTGCATCTGTGCAACCACTGGACGGCCAGCGTGCTGAACGCAGGCGGGGTTCCGGTGCGCCCGCTTCGCGCCGTCACCTCGGCCGAGGTCGTCGCCAGTCTCGACCGCGCGGCGCCGGCTGGATTGGACAGGGCCAAATCGGACAGGCCCAAATTGGACAGAGCGGCCTCAGGCGACTAGACCCCGCCCCTTCCCGTTTTCGGGATGGCTTTCCCGGTCGGGTCCGATCCCCGGCGGACAAAGGATCACCTCCATGAGCAATCGCAAACCCAAGTCCAAATCCACCGCCGGCCTGGTCAGCCAGCGCCAGCTGCGCGCCTCGGAGATGATCCGCCACGCCCTGGTCGAGGTCATGCGCGAAAACGAGATCCGCGACCCGGCCCTGGTCGGGGTGTCGGTCACCGTCACCGAAGTCCGCCTGTCGCCCGACCTGAAACACGCCACCTGTTTCGTCGAGCCCCTGGGCGCCGGGGTCGAGACCTCGGACACCGCCGGCCATATCGACGAGATCATCAAGGCCCTGAACGCCCACGCCAAATTCCTGCGCGGCGCCCTGGGGCGTCACATCGACATGCGCTTCACCCCCGACCTGCGCTTCCGCCACGACGAGAGCTTCGAGGCCGCCGAACGCCTGAACCGGCTGCTGGACGACCCGCGCGTCCGCGCCGACGTCTTTGTGCCGCCGGTCGAGGAAGACGAAGCGTGATGGCCTGGCCTCAAGTCGCGCGAAGCGCGGTAGGCCAAGCCTAATGGCCCGTCGCAAGAAGGGCGACGTCGTCAACGGCTGGGTCTGTCTGGACAAGCCGTTCGAGCTGGGCTCGACCGACGCCGTCTCGAAAATCCGCCGCCTGTTCAACGCCCAGAAGGCCGGCCACGCGGGCACGCTGGACCCGCTGGCCTCGGGCATCCTGCCCATCGCGCTGGGCGAAGCGACCAAGACCGTGCCCTTCATGATGGAGGCGCAGAAGGTCTATCGCTTCTCGATCGAATGGGGGATTTCCACCGACAGCGTCGACCGCGAGGGCGAGATCATCGCCCGTTCGGACGTGCGCCCCTCGCTTGAGGCCGTGCGCGCGGCCCTGCCGTCCTTCGTCGGCGAGATCGACCAGACCCCGCCCCGCTTCAGCGCCATCAAGGTGGATGGCCAGCGCGCCTATGACCTGGCCCGCGACGGCGTCGAATTCGAGCTGGAAAGCCGCCGCGTCACCATCCACGAGGCCGAGGTCACCGACGCCCCCGACGCGGATCACGTCGAGATCACCATGCGCACGGGCAAGGGCGTCTATGTCCGCTCCCTGGCGCGCGACCTGGCCGTCATGCTGGGCGCCGAGGGACACGTCAGCGCCCTGCGTCGCGAGCGGGTCGGGCCGTTCAGCGTCGATAACGCGGTCACTCTGGATTTCCTGACCGATCTGGTGCATAGGGACGCCGCCTTTGAAGGCCTTCTGCCCGTAGCGACCGCCCTGGACGACATCCCGGAGCTGGCCATTACGGACCAGGACGCCTTCTCGCTTCGTCAGGGACGACCGATCGTTCTGCTCCCCCGACAGGTCGAAACGCTCAAGAGCCGCCTTTCGGACGGTTCGCGGACGGTTTCAGCCTTTCAGGGTCAGACCCTCGTTTGCCTCGGTCAGTTGCGGGCCGGTCGCCTCGAACCCGACCGTGTTTTCAATCTCGCCTGACGCGATCCCCAAGGGGCGCCGACGGGGACACCAATCCGCGCTCAAGCAGCGAGGCCTCGAAGGCCGAGCGTTAGCGCACTAGGAGTTCTACGATGTCGATTACTGCTGAACGCAAGAACGAAGTCATCGCCGAAAACGCCCGCACCGCTGGCGACACCGGCTCGGCCGAGGTCCAGGTCGCGATCCTGTCGGAGCGCATCGCCAACCTCACCGAACACTTCAAGACCCACAAGAAGGACAACCACTCGCGCCGCGGCCTGCTCAAGATGGTTTCGCAGCGTCGTCGCCTTCTTGACCACCTGACCAAGGTCGACAAGGCGCGTTACACCGCCCTGATCACCAAGCTGGGCCTGCGCCGCTAAGCGCGAGCCACACGGAACAGTTTCGAGGCGCGGGCCATGTCCGCGCCTCTTTCCGTATCTAACAACCAGCCGCGCGCTGCGGTAAGCTCAGCGCAAGGATCCTGGCCCTAGAACCCAGGCTCCACTGACCGCGAGGGCTGAAATCCAGTCCCCGCCGCTGCCGGATCGATCGCCATGGGGCGACGGTTCTTGGATCGCCGGACTGAACACCCGACGCATCCGCACCCACTGATGGGACGCCCTTTCTGGGCAGCTTGGGCGGAATACGCCGTCCGGCATACGAAAGACGAAACATGTTCGATATCAAACGCAAGACGATCGACTGGGCCGGCCGCCCGCTGACGCTGGAAACGGGCCGTATCGCCCGCCAGGCCGACGGCGCCGTCCTGGCCACCTATGGCGAGACCATCGTCCTGGCCACCGTCGTCTACGGTCGCGCGCCCAAGCCGGGCCTGGATTTCTTCCCGCTGACCGTCAACTATCAGGAAAAGACCTTCGCCGCCGGCAAGATCCCGGGTGGCTATTTCAAGCGTGAAGGCCGTCCGACCGAGAAGGAAACCCTGGTTTCCCGCCTGATCGACCGTCCGATCCGCCCCCTGTTCGTCAAGGGCTTCAAGAACGAGACCCAGGTCGTCATCACCGTGCTGCAGCACGACCTTGAGAACGACCCCGACATCGTCGGCATGGTCGCCACCTCGGCCGCCCTGACCATCTCGGGCGTTCCCTTCCAGGGCCCGATCGGCGCCGCCCGCGTTGGTTACATCGACGGCGAGTTCGTGCTGAACCCGACCCTGGACCAACTGCCTGACAGCCAGCTCGACCTGGTCGTCGCCGGCACGCAAGACGCCCTGATGATGGTCGAATCCGAAGCCAAGGAGCTGTCGGAACAGGTCATGCTGGACGCCCTGATGTTTGCGCATCGCGGCATGCAGCCGGTGATCGACGCCATCATCGAACTGGCCGAGCACGCCGCCAAGGAGCCCTTCGACTTCCAGGCCGAAGACCACTCCGACGTCGTCACCCAGATCCAGTCGCTGGTCGGCGAAGACATCAAGGCCGCCTACACCCACGTCGCCAAGCATGACCGTCACGCCGCCGTCGGCGCCGCCAAGAAGAAGGCCTCGGCCGCTCTGGTGAAGACCGACGAAAACCCCGACGGCGTCGATTCCGCCAAGTTCGGCACGGCCTTCAAGGAATGCGAAGCCCACGTCCTGCGTCGCGACATCATCGACAACGGTCACCGCGTCGACGGCCGCGCCCTCGACAAGGTCCGCTCGATCGTCTCGGAAGTCGGCGTCTTCCCGCGCACCCACGGTTCGGCCCTGTTCACCCGCGGTGAAACCCAGGCTATCGTGGTCGCCACCCTGGGCACCGGCGAAGACGAGCAATACGTCGACTCGCTGGCGGGCACCTACAAAGAGAAGTTCCTGCTGCACTACAACTTCCCTCCCTACTCGGTCGGTGAAACCGGTCGTATGGGCGGCGCTGGTCGTCGCGAAATCGGCCACGGCAAGCTGGCCTGGCGCGCCATCCGTCCGATGCTGCCCAAGGCGGAAGACTTCCCCTACACGATCCGCATCGTGTCGGAGATCACCGAGTCCAACGGCTCGTCCTCGATGGCTTCGGTCTGCGGCGCCTCGCTGGCGCTGATGGATGCGGGCGTGCCGCTGACGCGTCCCGTCTCGGGCATCGCCATGGGCCTGATCCTGGAACCCTCCGGCGAGTTCGCCATCCTGTCCGACATCCTGGGTGACGAAGATCACCTGGGCGACATGGACTTCAAGGTGGCCGGCACGCGCGAGGGCATCACGTCCCTGCAGATGGACATCAAGGTCACGGGCATCACCGAAGAGATCATGAAGAAGGCGATCCAGCAGGCCTCGGCCGGCCGCCTTCACATCCTCGACGAGATGGACAAGGCCATCGACGGCGCCCGCACCGAACTGGGTGAGTTCGCGCCCAAGATCGAGTCCATCAAGGTCCCGGTCGACAAGATCCGCGACATCATCGGCACCGGCGGCAAAATCATCCGCGAGATCGTCGAAAAGACCGGCGCCAAGGTCAACATCGAGGACGACGGCACCGTCAAGATCGCCGCTTCGGACCAAGAGAAGATCGACGCCGCCAAGAACTGGATCTCGTCGATCGTGTCCGAGCCCGAGCCCGGCATGATCTACTCCGGCAAGGTCGTGAAGGTCGTCGACTTCGGCGCCTTCGTGAACTTCTTCGGCGCCAAGGACGGTCTGGTCCACGTGTCCCAGATCGCCCTGGAACGCGTCGCCAACCCGGCTGACGTCCTGTCCGAAGGCCAAGAGGTCAAGGTCAAGTTCCTGGGCTTCGACGATCGCGGCAAGACCAAGCTGTCGATGAAGGTTGTCGATCAGGCCACGGGTGAAGACCTGACGGACAAGATCAACGCCGAGCGCGCCGAACGCGGTGAAGCCCCCCTGACCGAAGACACCGGCGGCGGCGGCAAGAAGCGTGAAGGCGGCAGCGGTGACCGCGGTCGCCGTCCCCGTCGCGACTAGGACTGCCGCGACTAGGACTGCCGCGACTAGGACTGCCGCGACTAGGTTTGTCGCTTCAGCTCTGCTGAGATGACAGAGGCCCCGCTGGATACAGCGGGGCCTTTTTCTTTGCCTTGGCGCAGGGTTTGCCCCATCACGCCAGAATACAAGGACCCGGCGTGACCGGGTGGCTAGCCCGGGCGCCCATCCCTCGGGAAACCTGAACAGGCCGCCCGGCAGGGGCGCTGTTCAAGCGACAGACGCCCGCATGATTTCTCTGGCCACGCGATCCCTCGCCTCGGCGCGCCAAGACTGGTTCGCCAATCCGCGCGCAGACCTGCTGGCCGGGACGGTCGTGGCCCTGGCCCTGATCCCCGAGGCCATCGCCTTTTCCATCATCGCCGGGGTCGATCCGGCGGTGGGCCTCTACGCCAGCTTCATCATCGCCACGACCATCGCCTTCGTCGGCGGACGCCCCGCGATGATCTCGGCCTCGACCGGGGCCATGTCGCTGCTGATGGTGGTGCTGGTGCGCGACCACGGCATCGAATACCTGTTCGCCGCCTCGATCCTGACCGGCCTGTTCCAGATCGTCATCGGCCTGCTGAAGCTGGGGCGGTATGTGCGGTTCGTGTCGCGCTCGGTGATGACGGGCTTTGTGAACTCCCTGGCCATTCTGGTCTTCCTCGCCCAGTTGCCACAGCTGACCGGGGTGGATTGGCGGACCTATGGCCTGGTCGCGGCGGGGATCGCCATCATCTACGGCTTTCGGCGCATCACAAAGGCCATCCCCGCCCCCCTGGTCGCCGTGGTCGTGGTCAGCGCCTTCGTCATGATCCTTGGCGTCGATGTCCGCACCGTGGGCGACATGGGCGCCATGCCTCGCAGCCTGCCCGTCTTCCACCTGCCCCAGGTCCCGCTGAACTGGGAGACCCTCAGCATCATCGCGCCGGTGGCGGCGACCCTGGCCTTCGTCGGCTTGCTGGAAAGCCTTCTAACCGCCAGCCTGCTGGACGACATCACCGACACCCCCTCGGACAAGGATCGCGAGACGCGCGGCCAGGGCATAGCCAACATCGCCTCGGCCCTGTTCGGCGGCATGGCCGGGTGCGCGGTCATCGGCCAGTCGCTGATGAACGTGGACGCCGGCGGGCGCGGGCGGCTGTCCACCCTGTGGGCGGGGCTGTTCCTGCTGTTTCTGATCCTGGTGCTTCAGGACTGGGTGGCCCGTATCCCGATGGCGGCCCTGGTCGCCGTCATGATCACCGTAGCCATAGGCGCCTTCGACTGGGGTTCGATCTGGAAGATCCGCACCACCCCGATCCAGTCCAGCATCGTCATGATCGCCACCACCGCCACCGTGGTCATCACCCACGACCTGTCGAAGGGCGTGGTGCTGGGCGTGGTCCTGTCGGCCATCTTCTTCATGCGAAAGGTGGGCAAGACCATCGTCGTCGAGGCTCTGCCCGCGCCTGACGAGACCACCCTGTCCTATCGCGTCACCGGCCAGCTCTTCTTCGCCTCGGCGGGTATCTTCACCGCCGGCTTCGAGCATCACGGTCAGCCGCGCCGCGTCCTCATCGACCTGAGCCAGGCCCATGTCTGGGACCTGACCGGCGTCGACGCCCTGGACCGCGTGGTGTTCAAATATCGCCGCCAGGGAGCCCAGGTCGAGGTCATCGGCCTGAACCCGACCGCCCAGTCCCTGGTCGAACGGGTCGGCCAGCACGACAAGCGCGAGCTGCCGGCCTGAGGGGCCCGCAGGCGCCGGCCCCCACCGCTTCAGCTCTGGATCAGGCGGCGCACTCGGCGGGTTTGGTCTCACCCGCGCCGTACATGGCGCACGAGCGGTCGATTTCGCCCTGGATCGTGGCGCAGTCGTTCTGGGCGTTGCAGGGCGGGTGGGTCGCCGGGCTGACGGCGATGCACCGCTCGACCAGACGGGCCGAGGCCGCAGCCCCCGCCTCGGCCAGGCAGGACACCGGAGTTGCCGTTTCGGCCGGCGCCTCGGCCATGGCCTCTTCCTGGGGCGGCGCGTCCTCGGGCATGGCGACGCCCGGATCGACGGCGGTGGCCGCCTCGACGTTGCGGGGCGCGGCTTCGGGAGAGACGGACCGGTCGCCGCAGGCCGCCAGACCCGTCGCCGACAACATCAGGATGGCCGTCACGGCGGCAAGGGACAGGGCGGAACTGCGCATCACGTCGTCTCCGAATAGCGAGGCAAGCGGCGACGATGGCCCGGTTCGCTCGCCGGGGCTAGTCCCGACACGCGATTGGCGAACCATCGTTCCGCCAAGTCGTCAGGCGCGCTTCAGGGCCTCGTCCAGAGCGGCCTTTTGCAAGACGAACAGCTCGTCACAACCGATCTGGGCCAGGGCGAACAGACGGTCGAACTCGGCGCGGGAGAAGCCGCGCTTCTCGCCCGTGGCCTGGATCTCGACGATGGTCCCCGATCCGGTCAGGACGAAATTGCTGTCGGCCTCGGCGTTGGAATCCTCTTCGTAGTCGAGGTCCAGAACCGGCTCGTCCTCGAACACGCCGCACGACACCGCCGCGACCTGATCCAGGATGGGGTCGGATTTCAGCACGCCCTCGGCCTTCAGATAGCCGAGCGCCGTCGCCATCGCCACCCAGGCGCCGGTGATGGAGGCGGTCCGGGTGCCGCCGTCGGCCTGGATCACGTCGCAGTCGATCAGCACCTGACGCTCGCCCAGGGCCTTGAGATCGACGACGGCGCGAAGGCTGCGGCCGATCAACCGTTGAATCTCCTGGGTGCGGCCCGACTGCTTGCCCGCCGCGGCCTCACGACGACCGCGGGTGTGGGTGGCGCGGGGCAGCATGCCGTATTCGGCGGTGACCCAGCCCTGGCCGGTGTTGCGCATCCAGCCGGGCACCTTTTCCTCGATCGAGGCGGTGCACAGCACCTTGGTGTGGCCGAACGAGACCAGGCAGGATCCCTCGGCATAGCGGTTCACGCCCGTTTCCAGGGTCACGGTGCGGATCTGTTCGGGGGTGCGATCTGAGGGGCGCATATCAATGTCCTAGCAAGCGGAGGCCGGGCTGCTTATCCTGAAAGCGTGAGCCTGTATGCCCCCAACACGCCGCCGTTCGGCCCGACTGCCGGATTGAGCACGCTCGACGCCCGGGCGCGCGACATCTTTCGCAGCATCGTCGAATCCTATCTGGCCAATGGCGAGCCGGTGGGATCGCGGACCCTGTCGCAGCGGGGCTTCTCGCTATCCCCCGCCTCGATCCGCAACACCATGCAGGACCTGACCCTGGCCGGACTGCTGGCCGCGCCCCACACCTCGGCAGGCCGGATCCCGACCCATGCGGGTCTAAGGCTGTTCGTCGACGGTCTGCTGGAGATCGGCGACCTGGGCACCGAGGAACGGCGCGAGATCGACGCAAGACTGGCGGCCAACTCAGGCAAGCACGGCGGACGCGGCTTCGAAGAGGCGCTGAACGAGGCCTCGGCCCTGCTGTCGGGTCTGGCGGGCGGCGCCGGGATCGTCGCCTCTCCGGTCAGAGACGCGGGCGTCAAGCACGTCGAGTTCGTCGCCCTGGGCCACGATCAGGCCCTGGCGGTGCTTGTGGCGGACGACGGCACGGTCGAGAACCGGCTGATGCCCCTGGCCGCCGGCGTCACGCCCTCGACCCTGCAAGAGGCCTCCAACTTCCTCAACGCCCGGCTCAAGGGCCGCCCCCTGGCCGAGGCGCGCAGCGAGATGCGGGGCGAACTGGACGCCGCCCGTCGCGACCTGAACGTCGCCGCCGCCCGCCTGGTCGAGGACGGGCTGGCCGCCTGGTCAGGCGGGCCGGAGCGCGAGCGCGCCCTGATCGTGCGCGGCCGCGCCAACCTGCTGCACGACGCCGAAACCGCCGCCGACCTGGACCGCGTCCGCACCCTGTTCGACGATCTGGAGCAGAAGGAACAGCTGATCGGCCTGCTGGACGGGGTCAATGCGGCGCAAGGGGTGCGCATCTTCATCGGCGCGGAAACACGGTTGTTTTCGCTTTCGGGTTCCGCTGTCATCGCGGCGCCCTATATGAACGGCCGACAAAGGGTCCTGGGCGCCATCGGCGTGATAGGACCTGCGCGACTGAACTACGCCCGCATCATTCCGTTGGTGGACTACACCGCACGGGTGCTGGGGCGAATGCTGGACGGACAGGACTCTTGAGCGACACCAACAACAACCCGACACAAGCCGAACTCGACGCCATCGAGGCCGACGCCGACGCATTCCTGGACGCCGCCGATGCGGCGGAGGGTATCGACCCGAGCGTCCTGGACCAGGTCGCCGCCGAGCGCGACGAGTGGAAGGACCGCGCCCTGCGCGTCGCCGCCGAGATGGAAAACCTCAAGCGCCGCTCGGAGACCCAGCAGAACGACGCCCGCGCCTTCGCCATCCAGCGCTTCGCCAAGGACCTGCTGCCGGTCGCCGACAGCCTGCAGCGCGCGCTTCAGGCCGCGCCCAAGGATTCCGAAGGCCCGGCGGCGGCTCTGGTCGCCGGTCTGGAACTGGTCGAAAAGGCGCTTCAGGGCGCCTTTGCCTCCAACAACCTCAAGCAGGTCGCTCCGGGGCCCGGCGAGGCCTTCGATCCCCATCTGCATGACGCCGTGATGGAACAGCCGTCCGACACCGTGCCCGGCGGCGCCGTGCTGCAGACGATGCAGGCGGGCTATGAGCTGTTCGGCCGCACCATCCGTCCCGCCATGGTCGTGGTCGCCGCCAAGGGGTCGGGTCCGAAGCCGGGCCAGACCCCCTATGGCGAAGCCCCCGCCGCCAACGGCGAAGCCTACGACGGCAAGGCCTAGGCCCTACTTCAGCGTCGCGTCGAACGCCGCCGTCAGCTTGGCCCAGCCGTCGGCGGCGTCGGCGGGGTTGTAGCTGGCGCGGTAGTCGGCGTGGAAACCGTGCTGGGCGTCGGGATAGACGTGGATCGCGCTGGTCGTGTTTCCCGCCGCCTGCAAGGCCGCGCGCATCGCCTCGACCGCCGTCTGGGGGATGCCCTGGTCCTGACCGCCATAAAGGCCCAGCACCGGCGCTTTCAGGTCCTTGGCCAGATCGACGGGCCAGGGCGCGCCGCGCGCCGCCTGTTCCGGCGTAGCGTCGGCGGCGGGGGCCAGCTGGCCGTACCAGGCGACGCCCTGCTTGATCGCAGGAAAACGGGCGCAGGCCTGCCACACCACCTTGCCGCCCCAGCAGAAGCCGGTGATCCCGACCTTATCTGAATCGGCCCACAGCTGCTGGCTGGCCCAGTCCAGGGTCGCCGACACGTCGCCCATCACCTGCTCATAGTTGGCGGCGCCGACGATCTCGCGGATGCGGCCCATGTCCGACAGGGGCGCCGGGTCCTCGACCCGCACGAAGAAGGCCGGGGCGATGGCGGCGTAGCCCTGCTTGGCCAGCCGGCGGCAGATGTCCTGGATATAGGCGTGAACGCCGAAGATTTCGGACGCGACGACGACGACCGGGAAGGGCCCGTCGCCTTTCGGGCGGGCGACATAGGCGGGCAGGGAAAACCCGTCCGGCGCCGGATAGGTCACGTCCGCGGTCTCCAGCCCCTCGGCGTCCGTGACGATGGGCTCGGCGCTCTGGGCCAGGGCGGCGACGGCGTACTGGCTGAAGAACAGCCCACCCAGGGTTCCGGCCAAGGTTCCCTTGGCGAGGCTGCGGCGCGAGAAGCGGAAATCGTCTGGGGTCTGGCCTTCGGGACGGATCAGGACGGTCATGGGGGCTCTCCGGTTTCACGCAGTCTAGCGCGTCTTGGCAAAAAGGGCTCCCGCCGGCGGCAGGAGCCCTTTTCATACGCCCAGAAAAATGAGCCGGATCAGCGCGTATAGTAGTAGTCGGCGATCTGGCAGACGTTGATCCCGCCGCGCGTCAGCACCTCGCCATTCGTGAACTCGGCGCGGAAATCATAGACGCAGGCGCCGGAGCCATCGTCGATGTTGACCGTCCAGCTGCGGCCCGAGGCCAGGGTGTCGGAGCCCAGAATATCCTCCTCCCACGATGAGCTGCGCGCATCAGAGGCGTAGAAGCGCAGCATGGTCCAGCCCGTCTGGTTATGCACGGTGACGCGGCGGTTCTGGCCGTCTCGCGACTGCACCTTGATCACCATGGTGTTTTCGGCGACGGGCGACGCGGAGGCGGCCCCTGCGATTCCAGCGCTCCCCACGATTCCGGCGACGGCGACCGTCAGGCCGAGCAGAGCGGCGCGGGCGGTCGATGCGAATTTGGTCATGTCAGTCCTTCCCCAAGCTGGCGACCGGACATGATGTCCGTCGATACCTCACCCTAGCCCAGGCTCTGCGGCCGGGCGTCTGACGGCTTCTGACAACGCAGTCGCCTTCGAGGCGTCGGGATTCGCGATCCTGGCGATGCCGACAGTCAAAGGATTGCGCACGAAGGCCTTGCGGCGCATGAGGACTTTCCCATATCCGCTGCCAACCGGCGAACGCGGGAACCTTTCGGGGTTTTCGGCCGGAACCACCCAACCTGTCCCTTTTCGGAGGGGCGCAGACTTCAACGGGGGCGGTCAGGCGCGGCGCTTCATGCGAAGGCCGCCGCATCGCCCGCTAGACGAAAGAGACTTTAAGCTTATGGCCAAGATCATCGGCATCGACCTCGGCACGACCAACTCGTGCGTCGCCGTCATGGACGGCAAGAACCCCAAGGTCATCGAGAACGCCGAGGGCAACCGCACGACCCCTTCGGTCGTCGCGATCCAGGACGGCGGCGAGACCCTGGTCGGCCAGCCGGCGCGTCGCCAGGCGGTCACCAACCCCGCCAACACCTTCTTCGCCATCAAACGCCTGATCGGCCGCAACTTCGACGACCCCGTCGTGGCCAAGGACAAGGCGATGGTCCCCTATGAGATCGTCAAGGGTCCGAACGGCGACGCCTGGGTGCGCGCCAACGGCAAGGACTATTCGCCCCAGCAGATTTCCGCCTTCACCCTGGTGAAGATGAAGGAGGCCGCCGAGGCCTATCTGGGCGAGACCGTGACGCAAGCCGTCATCACCGTTCCCGCCTACTTCAACGACAGCCAGCGTCAGGCCACCAAGGACGCCGGCAAGATCGCCGGCCTCGAAGTCCTGCGCATCATCAACGAGCCGACCGCGGCCGCCCTGGCCTATGGCCTGGACAAGGAAGCCGGTCAGAAGATCGCCGTCTATGACCTGGGCGGCGGCACCTTCGACGTCTCGATCCTGGAGATCGGCGACGGCGTGTTCGAGGTGAAGTCGACCAACGGCGACACCTTCCTGGGCGGCGAGGACTTCGACGTGCGCCTGGCCGACTACCTGGCCGACGAGTTCAAGAAGGAACAGGGCGTCGACCTGCGTCAGGACAAGCTTGCCCTTCAGCGCCTGCGTGAAGAGGCCGAGAAGGCCAAGAAGGAACTCAGCTCGGTCACTCAGTACGAAGTGAACCTGCCCTTCATCACCATGAACGCGTCGGGCCCGCTTCACCTGAACATCAAGCTGTCGCGCGCCAAGCTGGAAGCCTTGGTCGACGATCTGATCACCCGCACCATCGAGCCCTGCAAGAAGGCTCTGGCCGACGCAGGCCTGAAGGCCTCGGATATCGACGAGGTCGTCCTGGTCGGCGGCATGACCCGCATGCCCAAGGTCGTGGAAGCCGTGAAGGCCTTCTTCGGCAAGGAACCCCATAAGGGCGTGAATCCTGACGAGGTCGTGGCCCTCGGCGCCGCCGTTCAGGCCGGCGTTCTGCAAGGCGACGTCAAGGACGTGCTGCTGCTGGACGTGACGCCCCTGACCCTGGGCATCGAGACCCTGGGCGGCGTCTTCACGCCCCTGATCGAGCGCAACACCACCATCCCGACCAAGAAGAGCCAGGTCTTCTCGACCGCCGACGACAACCAGTCGGCCGTGACGATCCGGGTCTTCCAGGGCGAACGCCCGATGGCGGCCGACAACAAGGTTCTGGGTCAGTTCGACCTGATGGGGATCCCGCCCGCGCCGCGCGGCCTGCCGCAGATCGAGGTCGCCTTCGACATCGACGCCAACGGCATCGTCCACGTCACCGCCAAGGACAAGGCCACCAACAAGGAACAGTCGATCCGTATTCAGGCCAACGGCGGCCTGTCGGACGACGACATCGAGAAGATGGTCAAGGAAGCCGAGGCCAACGCCACGGCGGACAAGGCCAAGAAGGACCTGGTCGAGGCGAACAACGCCGCCGAAAGCCTGATCCACTCGACCGAGAAGGCCATGGCCGAACACGGCGACAAGGTCGGCGCGCCCGAGAAGGAAGCCATCGAAACCGCTCTGTCGGAACTGAAGGCCGCCAAGGAAGCCGGCACCGACCCCGAGGACATCCGCACCAAGACCAACACCCTGGTCCAGGCGTCGATGAAGCTGGGCGAGGCCATGTACGCCCAATCGGCCGCCTCTGACGAAGACGTCACGGCCACCGCCGACGACGGCGTGGTCGACGCCGAGTTCGAGGAAGTCTCGGACGACGAGGACGACAAGAAGAACGCGTAAGCCACACAGGCCGAAAAAGACAAAACCCCCGCTTGCCAACGCGAGCGGGGGTTCGTTTTGTGAAGGTTGCATCACACGACCCGGTTCCCATGTGTGAACGGGTCAAGGTTCGCAGCGATCGCCCCTAGAGGCGCCGCACGAGCCACGGGGTTAAGAGGACGAGTTCGCCACATGGCGCGTGACTATTACGAGGTGCTTTCGGTCGAGCGGACCATCGACGCCGCCGGATTGAAATCGGCCTATCGCAAGCTGGCGATGGAGCATCACCCCGACCGCAATGGCGGCTCGGAGGAATCCATGGCGCGGTTCAAGGAAATCTCCGAGGCCTATACCGTGCTGTCGGACGAGCAGAAGCGCGCCGCCTATGATCGCCATGGCCACGCAGGCCTGGGCGGCGGCGGCGGCCAGCAGGGCTTCCACGACGTCAACGACATCTTCAGCCAGGTCTTTGGCGACGCCTTCGGCGACGTCTTCGGCGGGCGCGGCGGTCGTCAGCAGCAGAACGGCCCGCGTCGCGGCTCGGACCTGCGCTATGATCTCGAGATCACCCTGGAGCAGGCCTACAAGGGCGCCGAGGTCGAGGTCTCGATCCCCTCCACCGCCACCTGCGATACCTGCGAGGGCACAGGCGCCAAGAAGGGCGCCAAGGCTTCCACCTGCTCGACCTGCGCCGGTCAGGGCCGGGTGCGCCAGGCCAACGGCTTCTTCCAGGTCGAACGCACCTGCCCCAGCTGCGGCGGCGCCGGCCAGCGGATCGCCGCCGCCGATGTCTGCCCCAGCTGCACCGGCCACGGCCAGGTCAGGAAGACCCGCAAGCTTCAGCTGAAGGTGCCGGCCGGCGTGGACGACGGCTCGCGCATCCGCCTGTCGGGCGAGGGCGACGCCGGCCAGCGCGGCGGCCCGCGCGGCGACCTTTACGTCTTCCTGTCGGTCCAGCCGCATGAGCTGTTCGAACGCGACAACCTGGACCTGCTGTGCACGGTGCCCGTGCCGATGACGGTGGCGGCCCTGGGCGGCGAGATCGACGCCCCCTGTCTGGTGTCCGAGGCCTGCGACGGCCAGTGCAAGGCCCCTGTTGTGGTCCCGGCGGGGGCCCAGACGGGCAAGACCGTCCGCATCAAGGGCAAGGGCATGCCCCACCTGAACGGCCGCCAGCGCGGCGATCTGGTGGTCGAGCTGTTCGTAGAGACCCCGACGGAGCTGACCGCGCGCCAGAAGGAACTGATGCAGGAACTGGCCCAGTCGTTCGGCGAGGACCAGAACCCGCGCAACTCCACCTTCGCCGGCAAGGCCAAGCGTTTCTGGGCCGACATCCTGGGCGCGGAATCGGATACGAAAGACACCGTCCAGTGAGGGATGGGTCAGCGACCTCAGGGTCGTTTGGCGGACTGAAGGGGGCGAACCAATGAGCGCGATTTTCCACGCCGGCATCTCTGGCGCACGCGGCCGCATGGGCCGGGCCGTCGACCAGGTGCTGGACGCCCGCGACGACGTGGTGGTCGCCATCCGCTTCGACTGGGGCGAGACCCCCGACCTCAGCCTGTGCGACGTGGTCATCGACTTCACCTCGGCCGAGGCCTCCGTGGCCCTGGCGCAATTGGCGGCCGAGCGCGGCGGACCGGCCCTGGTCATCGGCTCGACCGGCTTCAGCCCCGAACAGGACGAGGCCATCCTGGCCGCCTCGGAAAAGGTCGCCATCGTCCGCAGCGGCAATTTCTCGCTGGGCGTCAACATCCTGATCGGCCTGGTCGAGCACGCGGCCCAGCGGCTGGACGCGCGCGACTGGGACATCGAGATCATCGAAGCCCATCATCGGCTGAAGCTGGACGCCCCCTCGGGCACGGCCCTGATGCTGGGCGAGGCCGCAGCCGCCGGCCGCAACGCCGACCTCGCCGACCTGCGCGCCGCCCCCTATGACGGCCTTACAGCCGAGCGCGAGACGGGCAAGATCGGCTTCGCTTCGATCCGCGCAGGCGGCATCGTCGGCGACCACACAGTCATGTTCGGCTCCAAGGACGAGACCCTGACGCTCAGCCATTCGGCCATCGACCGGTCCCTGTTCGCCAAGGGCGCCGTGGTCGCCGCCGCCTGGGTCCGCACCCGCCGCCCCGGCCTCTACGACATGCAGGACGTGCTGGGCTTCCGGCAGGCGTAGTCGCCGGGCGCTCTTCGAGCGCGCGCTACGTTCGCGACGCGGTCGCTCTCTACTTGAGCGCAAACCGATCTCGGCGGTCGGCGCGTCTTGCGCTCAAGCAGCGAGGCTCCGCGAGCCGAGCGTAGCGCGTCGCGTCAGCGACCCCAGCCTAATGCGCGTGGCTGTGGCGTCGGCCGAAGGCCTTGCCGGTCAGCAGCGACTTGATGAGGAAGAAGACCGCGATGACGATCGCATAGCCCAGGAACAGGGCGAAGGCCGTCATCCAGAAGGCGCCGGTCAGCAGAGGCGGCAGGGCGAAGGCCGCGCCGTCCAGCATGGGAGCCAGCACGCCGATGGCGATATGCACCACGGTGGCGCCCGCCGCCGTCCCCCACAGGCCCCGCCAACTGGTCATCAAAAAGGTCGCCACAAGCGCCACCAGCAGGCCGGTGATCTGGTTCACGCCCTCGAAGCCGCCTTGCGCCAGGGCCCACAGCCCCATCAGCAGGGCGCCGATCTGGTCGAACAGGGTTTCCATCAGCCATCCCTTCCTGATCCACGGCCCAGCTTGGCCGTCGGCAGGGTTAACGACGTTCGCGGGGATTCGATCCCCCTTGCCGTCCCCGCCCTAATTCATCCTGACGTGAAGACCGCGCTGCGCTAGAAACTGACCATGTTGAGTAAGAGGTCCAAGAGGTGAACGGAGCGGTCCCCGCTCCTCGCGACGCCATCGCCACGGGCATCGCCCTGCGGATCGGCTCGGCGGGCGCCTTTTCGGTCATGACCGCCCTGCTGAAGCTCGCCTCGACCCACGGTGTCGTGGCGCCCGAGATGCTCTTCTATCGCGCCCTGTTCGGCCTGCCGATCGTGGTCCTGTGGATCGTGATGAAACCGGGCCTCGGCGCCATCCGCACCGAGCGGCCCTGGGCCCATGTGTTCCGCTGCGCCCTGGGCATCACCGGCATACTGTTCGTGTTCCAGGCCCTGACCATGCTGACCCTGGCCGATGCGGCGACGATCAACTTCACCGCCCCGATCTTCGCCACCCTGCTGTCGGGCCTGATCCTGAAGGAGGTTGTGGGGCCGCATCGCTGGCTGGCTGTGCTGGTCGGTTTCATCGGCGTGGCGGTGGTCATGCGGCCGGGCGGGGGTCATGCGCCTCCGCTGGCCGGTGTGGCCGTCGCCCTGATGGCGGCTCTGGGGCAGGCCAGTGTGACCGTCACCCTGCGCCAGCTCAAGGACACCGAGCATGTCGCGGCCATCGTCTTCTGGTTCTTCGTCGCCTCTCTAGGCGTCGGCGCGCTGCTGCTGCCATTTTTCGGGACTTGGCACGACACGCCGACCCTGTTGCTGCTGGCGGGCGGAGGCATCATGGGCGGCGTGGCGCAGCTGTTGATGACCGCCTCGCTGCAATCGGCCCCGGTCGCCGTGGTTGCGCCCTTCGACTATCTGCAGATGGTCGGCGCCGTCATCTTCGGATGGTGGCTGCTGTCCAGTCCGCCGACGATGAACACCCTGGCCGGAGCCGCCCTGATCGCGGCCAGCGGCCTCTACACCGTCTGGCGCGAACACGTCCGCCGCCGCGACCGCCTGATCCAAGCGACGGCGACGCCGGTCTAGAGCCGCCCCCCTAGCGTCCGGTCGAGCCGAAGGCGCCGGCGCCGCGCACCGTATCGTCCAGTGCTTCTACCTCGATCCAGTCGGCGCGCTCATGCCGGGCGATGACCAGTTGGGCGATGCGTTCGCCGCGCCGGATGACGAAGGGCTCGGAGCCGATATTGGCCAGGATGACGCCCAGCTCGCCGCGATAGTCGCTGTCGATCGTGCCCGGCCCGTTGGGGCAGATGATGCCGTGCTTGAGCGCCAGGCCCGAGCGCGCCCGCACCTGGGCCTCGTAGCCCAGCGGCACAGCCAGTCTCAGCCCGGTGGGGACCACACCGCGCGCGCCGGGCGCCAGCGTCATGGGCGCGTCCTCGGGCACCGCCGCCCTCAGGTCCATGCCCGCTGCGCCGGCGGTCTCATAGGCAGGCAGGGGCAGGCCCTCGCCATTGGCCAAGCGCAGGATCTGGATCGGCAGGACGGTCATTCAGCAGTCTCGAAATGGTCGGCGATGGTCTGGGCGAGGCGCTGTGCGATACCCGTCTTGGACTGGCGCGGCCAGGTCTCGACGCCCTCGCGGCGGACCAGCAGCACGGCGTTGCCGTCCGAGCCGAACACGTCGGACGACACGTCATTGGCCACGATCCAGTCGCAGCCCTTCCTCGAAAGCTTGGAGCGGGCGTTGGCCTCAAGATCGCTGGTCTCGGCCGCGAAACCGACGACCAGTTTGGGGCGCAAGGGGCCGGGGGCTGAGACGCCCGCCAGGATGTCGGGGTTCTCGATCAGGGCCAGGGCAGGCGGGCCGCCTGCGCCCTTCTTGATCTTGCCGCCGGCGATGGTGTCGATGCGCCAGTCGGCGACGGCTGCGGTCATGACCGCGATATCGGCGGGCAGCAACCTTTGCGTCGCCGCCTGCATGTCCAGGGCGCTCTCGACCTCGATCCGCGTCACGCCCAGGGGCGCCGACAGACCGGTCGGGCCGGACACCAGGGTCACATCCGCACCCAGCTCGGCCAGGGCGGCGGCGATGGCGTAGCCCTGTTTGCCGCTGGAGCGATTGGTCAGGCCGCGCACCGGGTCGATGGCCTCGAACGTGGGGCCGGCGGTGACCACGGCGGTCTTGCCCGCCAGGACCCGCGACGCCGGTCCGGCCAGCAGGCCCTTGATCGCGTCCAGAATGGCCGCCGGCTCGGCCATCCGGCCGGGGCCGTACTCGCCGCAGGCCATCTCGCCGTCGTCGGGGCCGACCACCGACATGGCGTGAAAGCCGTCGAAGCCCTTCAGTCGCGCCACATTGGCCTGGACCGCCGGGTGCAGCCACATCCGCACATTCATCGCCGGGGCCAGCAGGGTGCGCTTGTCGGTGGCGATCAGGGTGGTCGAGGCCAGGTCGTCGGCCAAGCCGTTGGCCGCCTTGGCGATCAGGCCCGCCGTCGCCGGCGCCACGACTACCAGATCGGCCCAGCGCGACAGCTCGATATGGCCCATGGCCGTCTCGTCCTCGGGCGAGAACAGGGCCTGGTGCACGGGATGGCCGGTCAGGGCGGCGAGCGACAGGGGCGTGACGAACTCGGCCCCCGAGGCGGTCAGGATCACCCGCACCTCGCCCCCGGCCTTCTTGATCAGCCGCACCAGTTCCAGCGCCTTGTAGGCGGCGATGCCGCCGCCGACGATCAGCAGAATCCTGCGGGAAGAAAGGGCGCTGTTGTCCATGCGGCAGGTCTAGCGGCGGCGACGCGCGAGGTCGAGCGGTCGTCGCTGGCCGACCCTGCCCACGAAAAGAACATTGCAGGAACAGTTAACTTGTGGCTAGGTTGGCCTGCGGGTTTCTAGGGAGGGTTGAAATGAGGGTCGCAATAGGGATTTTCGGGCTCGTGGCCGGGCTGGCGCTGGGGTTGCTGGCGGCCTGCGACAACGGGCCGTCCGCCGTCGAGACGCGAGACAGAACGGCCGATGCGGCTGTCGTGGAAGCGCCGGTTTCCGACGCGGTCGCCGAGGCCCCACCGGAGAAGGCGGTCCTGACGGCAAGTCGGCGCGAGACCGTCGACGCCAAGGTGGCGCGTCTGTACGAACGCAACGGCGCGGCGTTCGGGGCGAAATCGGCCGAGGACTACCTGGCCAAGATCCAGGCCTTCACCGGCCAGCCGCCGAGCGGGACGGACACGATCAAGCGTCCCAACGGCGACACCCTCTATTATCAGGCATCGACCAACACCTTCGCCGTCGTGGCCCGCGACGGCACGCCACGGACCATGTTCAAGCCGGACGACGGTCCCAACTACTGGCAGGAACAGAAGGCGAGCGCCCCGACCTTTGGTCAGAACCGGTCAGGGGACTGAGCAGGCTTGGGTGAAGCCGAAGGTCAGGCGCCTTCGGGCTCGTCCCGTGCCGCCATTTCGCGGATCAGCTCCAGCGCCAGCTTCTGACGGCGGCTGGACAGCTGGGGCGCCAGCCGGGCGATCTCGATCGAATGGCGGGTCGCGGGGAAGTCGTGGTCGAAGCCTGCGGCGTCATCCTCGGCGACGCCGAGCTGGCCAGCCGTCAGCCCCTGGAAGAAATAGCCGATATCGACCTTGAAGAAGCGGGCGATGTCCCAGAGCTTGGACGCCGAAATCCGATTGGCGCCCTTCTCGTACTTCTGGATCTGCTGGAAAGTCAGGCCCAGGGCGCGTCCCAGATCGCTCTGGTTATAACCGAGACTGATACGCTTTTCGCAGACCCGTCGGCCCACATGACGATCGACGGGGTGGGGTCCGTCCTCTGCCACGCCACGCGCCATGTTAAATCACTCTGCTACGATGCGTTAATGACCTGTGCCATGCCCGGCTACGGCTTGCGTGTCACTCGATTTTGCAAGCTGAGCCGTTTGAAGAGGGCAATTAGTCGTCTTTCCGGGTCAATTGTCTCGAAATCGCGACAATTGGCATCAGATGCGAACGTGGTTCCGCCATTTCAGGCGTCGAACGGGCTGGGCCAGAGCCAGGCAGACCAGCAGCGCCAAACCGAACGGCAGGTCTCCCAAACGGCCATAGAGGGTCGGCGGTGTCGGGCGGGGTAGAAGAGCGTCGATCACCCCGCTTTCGCCTGCGTTCAATCGTTTGCCCTCCACCACCCGGCCCCAGGGATCGATCATGGCCGAGACCCCCGTAGGCGTCGCCCGAACCACCGGCAGGCCGGATTCGATGGCGCGATAGCTGGCCAGGTTCAGGTGCTGCAACGGCCCCGAGGTGCGGCCGAACCAGGCGTCGTTGGAGACATTGACGATCCACTGGGGCCGCTGGCCGCCGTCCTGCGCCAGACCCGGATAGAGGCTTTCGTAGCAGATCAGCGGCTGAACCCGCGGCGCATTGGGCAGGTCGATGGGCGAGGGTCGGGGTCCGCTGGCGAAGTCGGACGGCATCCGCACGAGGCTGCGCACGCCCAGTTGGCCCATCAGCCCGCCGAGCGGAATGAACTCGCCGAACGGCACCAGCCGGTATTTGTCATAGACGGCCGCGATCCGCACATGGGCGCCGTCGTCGTGCAGGGCGAACAGGCTGTTGTAGTAGAGGTCGCCTTCCGGCCCCGCTGCCAAAGAACGGGCGGACAGCGCTCCGGGCTCGGCGCGGGCGAGGCCCAGCAGCAGGGTCTGGCCGGGCTCCAGCGCCCGCGAGATGGCCGCCGCCTCTGGCGCGCCGTCGGCGAAGACGCTGTTGGCGCTGGCCGGCAAGGCGCCTTCGGGCCAGACGATGACGTCAGGCGTCGCCGCGCCCGCCCGCGCGGTCAGATTGACGTAGCGATCGACGATCCCCTGATAGGCCTCGGCCGACCATTTGGCCTTCTGGCTGACGTCGGCCTGGACGATGCGGACCAGCACATCCGTGTTCGAGACCGACTGGCCCGCCAGATGCACGGCCCCGCCGATCACCAGCGCGGCCAAGGCCGCAAGCCCGCCGGCCGCCACCCCGACCCGCGCCTTTCGCGTTCCGTCACCCGCAAGCGCGCCGACCGCAGCGGCGCCCGCCACGGTCACCAGGCTCAAGCCATAGACGCCAAAAAGGGCGGCGAACTGGGATGCGGCCGACCCCGCCTTCCAGCTGGCGCCCGCCGGGTTCCACGGAAAGCCGGTCAGGACATGGCCGCGCAGCCATTCGAACAGGCAGAACAGGGCGGCGAACAGCAGCACCCGCTCCAGGCCCGCAGGCATGACGCGGCGATACAGCAGCATGGCCGCGCCCCAGAACAGGCCGATCCCGGCGGGCAGAAGGCTGGCGGCGAAGGGCGCCATCCAGGCCTGGGCCGGATCGACCATGAAGGCCTCGGCCACCCACCAGCAGCCGACGAAGAAATAGGCGAACCCCGACAGCCACCCCATCCAGAAGGCGCCCCGTCCACTCTCGGACCGCTCGACCAGGACCATCAGCAGGGGATAGCCGAGCAGGCCGGGCAGGACCCCGAACGGCGGATGGGCCAGGGCCGCCAGAACGCCCGACAGCAGGGCCAGACCGATCCGACCCAGCCGCAGGATCAACCTGCGACGGCCCTCGTCGGCCGCCGCCAATGCGACGGCGGGGGCATGGATTGGGTCTTCGCCGAGGGGTTCAGAGGTCATCAGGCAGGATGTATGGGTCGGCGACGCCCAGGCTGGCAAGCAGGCTGCGCTCCTGCGCCTCCATCGCCTCGGCCTCCGCTTCATCCTCATGGTCGTGACCCAGGACGTGCAGCACGCCGTGGATGACCAGATGGGTCAGATGGTTGGCCAGGGTCTTGGCCTGCGCCTCCGCCTCGTCGCGGCAGACGCCGAAGGCCAGGACGATGTCGCCCAGATGCGCCGCCTGACCCGGCATCGGCATGTCGCCCCCGGGGAAGGACAGGACATTGGTCGGCCGATCCTTGTCGCGGAACTGGGCGTTCAGACGCTGAACGGCGGCGTCGTCGGTCAACAGAACCACGATGTCGCCGGCGACTGATCCCAGGGCTGCTTCAGCCGCCCGCTGCACGATCGCCTCGGCGTCCGGCAATGCAGCGGCCCAGTCGTCGGCCTCGATCTCGACCTCGATCACGCTCTAGGCCGCCGGGTCTTCGAGGTCGGCCTTGGGACGATTGCCCGCCGCGTCGGCGTCATAGGCGCGCACGATCCGCTCGACCATGGCGTGGCGCACAACGTCCTGGGCCTCGAACTCCAGCACGCCCACGCCCTTGACCCCGCGCAGGATGCGAAGCGCATGGGCCAGGCCGCTGTCGCGCGGATTGAGCAGGTCGATCTGCGACGGGTCGCCGGTCACGACCATGCGCGCGCCCTCGCCCAGACGGGTCAGGACCATCTTCATCTGCAGCCGCGACGTGTTCTGGGCCTCGTCAACGATGACGAAGGCGTGGCTTAGGGTGCGGCCGCGCATGAAGGCGATGGGGGCGGCCTCGATCTCGCCCTTGTCGCGCCGACGCTGCACGTCCTCGGCCCCCAGGATGTCGTTCAGGGCCTCCCAGATGGGCGCCAGATAGGGATCTACCTTTTCGTTCAGGTCGCCGGGCAAAAAGCCCAGCTTCTCGCCCGCCTCGACCGCCGGGCGGGTGATGACCAGCCGGTCCACCTGTCCGCGCCGCAGCAAAGAGGCGCCGTAGGCCGCGGCCAGGAAGGTCTTGCCCGTCCCCGCCGGGCCGACGCCGAAGCTCAGTTCATGGTTGGCCAGGATGTCGAGATAGCGGGCCTGGGCGTCGGTCTTGGGCACGATGGCGCCCCGCTTGCCGATGGGCAGGGCCATGGGATCGACACGCCGACCGCCGCCGCTGACCCCGGTCCGGGCCAGGCCGATGGCGGCGCGGACGTCGGCCTCGTTGACGTCGGCCTTCTTGGACACCCGCCCGGCCAGGGTCTCGATGACCTGCTTGGCGTTGGCGCGGTCGCGCGCCCCGCCATTGATCGACACCCCGCCGCCAGGGGCCTCGATCAGCACCTTGAAGGCGTCCTCGATCAGGGCGACGTGGCGGCTGTTCGGGCCGATGACGGCGCGCAGGGCGCTGTCTTCGAGGGAGAGGAATTCGGATTCACGCGCCAATCAGGCGACCTTTCAAACTGTTTTGCTGACCATCGAGGATCTCGACCGGAACGATCTGGCCGATCAGATGATCCGCGTCCTCGACATGGACCGATTGCAGATAGGGCGAACGACCGATGGCCTGACGCCCGTAACGGCCCTTTTTCTCGAACAGGACGTTCATCACCTTGCCCGCCTGGGAGGCGTTGAAGGCGGTCTGCTGTTCGAACAGCAGGGCCTGGAGGCGATGCAGCCGCTCGCGCGCCACGGCGTCGGGCACCTGAGCCCCCATGCCGGAGGCGGGCGTGCCCGGACGCGGCGAATACATGAAGGAGAAGGCCGAGGCGTAATGGACCTGGCGCACCAGATCGAGCGTGTCCTCGAAATCCCTGTCCGTCTCGCCGGGGAAGCCGACGATGAAATCGCCGGACAGGGCGAGGTCCGGCCGCGCCGCGCGGATGCGGGCGATCAGGTCGATATAGGCCTGGCGCCCATGCTTTCGGTTCATCAGCCGCAGGATCCGGTCAGACCCCGACTGCACCGGCAGATGCAGATAGGGCATCAGGGCGTCGATACGATCGGGGCCGTCTCCGTGGGCGGCGATCAGGTCCTCGGTCATGTCGTTGGGGTGGCTGGTCGTATAGCGGATGCGGGCGATGCCGGGGATCTCGGCCAGGGCGCGCGCCAGCTGGGCCAGGCTCCAGACGCCCTCGCCCGAGACGGCCTGCCCGTCATAGGCGTTCACATTCTGGCCCAGCAGGGTCAGCTCGCGCACCCCCTTGGCCGCCAGCCCGCGCGCCTCGGCCAGGACGTCGGCGGCCGGGCGCGACCATTCGGCCCCGCGCGTATAGGGCACGACGCAGAAGGTGCAGAACTTGTCGCAACCCTCCTGCACCGTGAGGAAGGCGGTGGGTCCGTCGACGCCGCGCGCCGCCGCCCCCTCGGCGCTCAGGGCGTCGAACTTGGCATTGGGGGCGAAGTCGGCGCCGATCCGCTCGCCCCGTGCCCGCGCCGTACGGGTCAGAAGCTCGGGCAGTTGGTGATAGGCCTGGGGACCGACGACCAGATCGACGGCGGGCTGGCGGCGCATGATCTCCTCGCCCTCGGCCTGGGCCACGCAGCCGGCCACGGCGATGGTCATCGAACCGGCCCCAGCCGCCGCCCTCTTGTCCTTCATCTCCCTCAGCTTGCCGAGTTCGGAATAGACCTTCTCGGCCGCCTTCTCGCGGATATGGCAGGTGTTCAGGATGACGAAGTCAGCGCTCTCGGCCGTGTCGGTCGTGGCGTAGCCCAGCGGGCGCAGCACGTCGGCCATGCGCTCGCTGTCATAGACGTTCATCTGACAGCCGTAGGTCTTGATGAACAGGCGCTTTGCAGGCGCGCGGTCGTCAGCTTCCGGCTGGGCGAGCAGGGTCTCGGTCATGGAAGACATATTAGGCCGCTAGCGCGCTGGGCGCTACTTGAGCGCGCAGACCTGTGCACGAACCGGCGGGCCGACCGGCCGCCCATGCAAGTTGTCAGGCGACACTGTCCGGGTCGACGCGGGCGGCGTGACGCTTGAACATCAGGCCTTCGCGGTCCGAGGGTTGAGCCCCCTCGATCGCCTTGCCGTACAGTTCCAGCTTGTGGCCGACCAGTTCGAAGCCCAGCCGTTCGGCGATCTCGGTCTTCAGTCGCTCGATCTCGGCGTCGAAGAACTCGATGACCTCGCCGGTGCGGGTGTCGATCAGGTGGTCGTGATGGTCGTCCCCCGCTTCTTCATAGCGGCTGCGGCCGTCGCCGAAGTCATGCTTCTCGACCACGCCCGCCTCTTCGAACAGGCGCACGGTGCGATAGACGGTGGCGATCGAGATGTGCGGATCGATCGCCGAGGCGCGGCGATACAGCTCCTCGACGTCGGGGTGATCCTCGGCGTTCGACAGCACGCGAGCGATCACGCGCCGCTGCTCGGTCATACGCATGCCGCGTTCGGCGCAAAGTCGTTCGATACGGTCCATGGGCGGATACGATAGGGATGTCGTCACGCCGTGGGAAGCCCGAGAACAATCTCAAGCGGGCCAAGGCTCATCAGGATCGCGTCAACCCGGCCCCCATCCGGTGCGGCATAGTATCCTGGGCGGCGCCCGACGGTCGCAAAGCCGATGTTTTCGTACAGGTTGCGCGCCGCGACATTGTCCTCGGCCACCTCCAGAAACAGGCGTTCGGCGCCCAGGGATCCGGCCGCCGACGCCGCCGCCCGTGTCAGGGCTGCGCCCAGGCCGCGACGCCGCGCCGTGGGCCGGACGGCCAGGGTCAGCACCTCGGCCTCGTCCAGAACCACGCGAATCAGGACGAAGCCGTCGTCGTCGCCGAGGACGAACACACCGGCCTGCGCCAACAGGTCGGCAAACGCCTGGGCGGTCCAGGGCGCGGCGAAGGCCTCGGCATGGACCTGGGCCATGGTCTCGGGCGTCATGGATGGGCAGGATCGACGGCGGTCGCAGGTTTCGTCCTGGCCTGTCCCGGCAGCCGCGTCGGCGGCGTCGCATCGGGCGCGCGCAGATAGAGGGGGCGCGGCAAGGCCGTCGCAGGATCGGCAGCGATGGTCAGGGCCGCCAGACCCGCCGCCGTCGGATTGTGCGCCGCATAGGGCTCGGCGCCCGCATTCCCTTCGCCATCCGGCTGGACCAGGGCCGCGCCCGAACCGACCAAGCGCCAACCCGCGTTGGCCTGGGCCAACAGGGCGCCCGCATCGAGGATCGACAGGGCTTCAGGCTCGCGGGTCGCGGCGCCGTCCGAGAAGGTCTGGATATAGACCTGTCCGCGCCGGGCATCGATCACCGCCGCCGTCGCCCCTCCGCCCTCCGGCGACCAGGCCAGGGCCGCCAGGGTAGAGATTCCCACCACCGGCCGCCCAAGGGCCGCGCCCAGGCCCTGGGCGAAGGCCAGGCCGACACGAAGACCGGTGAAGGAGCCAGGCCCCACGGTGACGCCGATCCGGTCTATGTCGCCAAAGCCCCCGGCCTCGTCCGCCACGGCGCGCACCAGGCCGCCCAGCCGCTCCTGATGTCCCTTGGCCATAGGATCGGATCGCACGGCCAGACATCGGTCCGCCTCATACACAGCCGTCGTGCAGGCCCCCAGGGCCGTATCGATCACCAGAACTCTCATGGCTCAACTCGGCCCACAGTGGTGGCGCCGCGCCCCCTCAGTCCACTGCGACCAAGCTCTGAACGATGCAGGCCAGCGCCTGACGCAACTCGCGACTGGCGATCCGGGGAAATCCACGGGCCACGATCCGGCCCTCGGCGCTGGCGCTCAACAGGCGCAGGTCGATCATCTCGTCCGGATCGTGCGCCGGCGATACGGCGGGCCGTTGCGGAAAGAAGTCGGCGACGCAGGCGCCAAGCACGCCCGAGATCGCATGCAGCCGAGAGGCCGAGACCCGATTTGCGCCCTGTTCGTACTTCTGCACCTGCTGGAAGCTGACACCCAGACGTTCGCCCAGCGCGGTCTGCGACAGGCCCAAGGCGACGCGGCGCATGGCGATGCGCGAGCCTACAAAGGCGTCGATGTCGCCTGGCGCCCTGGTTTTCGCAAACGCTGCGGACGACCCCGGACTGCCAATCGCACTGGGCGCGAGCGTTCTGGGCATAGGCGACATCGCTCTCGGTTGATCCTGCAACCGAAAGTTTCATGAAACTCGCGCGATAACAACTATTTTGTTTCATTTTCATTCCAGCCGCCCGATGACCGCAGCGACGCGGGCCACATCCGCGCGCGCCAGAGCCGTCTCGACGCTCAGTCCCTGCGGTCCTCCGCGCACGTACAGACGCTCGGAATCGGCGCGCTCGTAGATCCGCACCAGCCGCACGCCGTCGTTCCTGTCGACGACACAGCCCTGGTCTCGGCGCGGCCAGCGGCCTGCATCGAACTCCAGCACCACGCCCGACACAGCCCAAGGGGCCAGATCATCATTCGACAGCTGCAGCCGCTCGACTTCGGACCGTGACGCACCAGAGGTCTTCGGGTTCGCGATCCACGCTCTCGCGCCACTCTCGACGCCCGTCGAAGAGGCCGGGCCCAGCCCCCCGTCCTGCGCCCGCGCGGCGGCCAGGGCGAGATCCTCGGGCGAGGCGTCCAGCGCAGCGGTCAGCCGACGCTGCACGTCGGGACGAAACAGGCCAGGCCGTTTGCCGGATTCATACAGGCCCCAACCCTGACTGGTCATGGCCACGCGGGCGCCCGCCTCGGCCTGGCTCAGACCGCGATCCCGGCGCAAGGCTCCCAGCGCCTCGCCAAGAGCGCGCACATCGCTGTCCTGTTCGAAACGGGGCATGGGTGGAAGATGGCGCAGATAGAGAGGCGAAACCAGCGAAACCGTTTCAGTGAAACGGCGCCTGCGGGTTCAGATCACCTGTTCGACCCGGGTCACTTCGGGGACATAGTGTTTCATCATCTGCTCCACCCCGGATTTGAGGGTGGCGGACGACGAGGGGCAGCCGGCGCAGGCGCCGCGCATGCGCAGGGACAGGACCCCGGTCTCTTCATCAAAGGCGTCGAACAGGATGTCGCCCCCGTCCTGGGCCACGGCCGGGCGGACCCGGCTGTCGAGCAGGGCCTTGATCTCGGCGACGACTTCGGAATCCTCGGAGGTGTCGGCCTCCGCCTCGACGTCGCGCAGCATGGCGGCGCCCGAGGCGTAGTGGTCCATGATGACGGTCAGGATCGGGGCCTTCATGTCCGACCAGTCCAGGCCGTGCGCGGCCTTGGTCACCGAGACATAGTCGGCGCCCAGGAAAACGCCGGCCACATCCTCCAGCTGGAACAGGGCCTCAGCCAGGGGCGAGGCCGTCGCCTGGTCGATCGTCAGGAACTCGCGCACGCCGTCCGGCGCGACATCTCGCCCCGGCAGGAACTTCAGCACGTTCGGATTGGGCGTGGGTTCGGTCTGGATGAACATGGAGTGCAGATGCGCCCGCGCGGTCGAAGGTTCAAGAGCGGCGCGCCCCTGCCTCTCTCGACGGTGCGGAAAGGCCGCATACGCAACCCTGCTTCCTTCACGCTTCCCTTCGCGCTCAAGCAGCGAGGCTCCGCGAGCCGAGCCTTAGCGCCCTAAAACAAGAATGCGCTCAAGCAGCGAGGCTCCGCGAGCCGAGCGTTAGCGCGTCGCGAAGCGACCCAACTAACTATGCGAGGTCTTCGATTTCCTTGTCCGTCAGTTCGCCCGGAACGATGGTCACGGGCAGTTTCCGGCCGGTAAGGGCCGCGCCCTGTTTGAGGAAGGCCGAGACCAAAGGCCCCGCCTTGCCGCCGCCGGCCGAGGCCAGCACCAGGATCTTGATGTCCGGGTCCTCGCCGACGACCTTGCGAATGGCGTCCAGGGGTTCGCCGGTCTCGATCAGGAAGACCGGCTGGCCGCCCGAACGCTGGTTGGCCTCCTCTCCCAGCCGCGACAGAAGCGTTTCCGCCTCGGCCCGCTGCTGGCGCTGGATTTCCTCACGCACGCCCGACCAGTGCTCGTCGGTGCTGTCAGGCAGGACCCGCAGCAACACCACCCGCCCGCCGGTCGAGCGGGCGCGGCGAGCGGCATAGCGCAGGGCCGCGTCGAACTCGGGACTGTCGTCGACGACGACCAGGAACTTGCGCGGCATTCGCTTCCCCCTGCCCTCTCTAGATCGCCGTGACCATGGACCGGATCGCGCCATTGGCGATGGTCAGCTTGGCGAAGGTCCAGCCTGACCCGGAGGCCTCGATCTCGTCCACCGAGGCGCGAACAGCCTCGACCGCCGCCTGGCGCGAGCCGATCCAGGCGTCGACTGCGGCCTCGGCCGTCTCCTCGCTGGCGCCGACAGAGGCGTCGGTCGAGCGGGCGACGGCGCGGGTCAGGGCGACCTGTTCCATCATCAGATCCTCGATCAGACGGCGCACCGCCAGCCTGTCGAAATGATCGACAGACGGGACCGACCCGGCGGCGGCGCGCAGCCGGTCGAAGTCGAAGGCCGCGCCGACCTGGTGATACAGGCGCGCCATCGGCGAGGGCGCCCAGCCCAGCTCGGCGGCCAGGTCGCCGATGTCCGTCGTCGCCACCAGGGGCCGCATCAGGGCCACGGTGCGGGCCAGGGCCTTGGGCGCGCCGTCGGCGACGAAGCCGTCGACACGCGCCTGCAACCGGCCTTGTTCGAAGCGCGACAGCACGCTGCCCTCGTCCGCGCGAAGGGCGTCGGCGGCGGGACGATACAGGTCGATCAACCCCTTGACGCTGGCCCCGTCCCGCATCGCCCGGCGCGCCAGCCAGAAGGTCTGGCGACGCAGGACGGTGGCGATTTCGCGGTACAGCGCGGTCTGGGCCTCAGCCGAAATCTTGAGGTCCAGGCCCGACACGGCGTCCCAGGCCTCGTCCAGGCGGAAGACCCTTCGGGCCGCCTCGAAGGCTAGGACCATGGCGGTCGTGTCGCACTCCGCCGCCGCGCGCAGGCGGTCGGGGAAGCTGGGGCCGGTCATGTTGACGATTTCGTTGCACAGGACGGTGGCGACGATCTCGCGGCGCAGGCGGTGACCCTGCATCTGACCTTCGAACCGGGCCAGGGCCTGCGGGAAATAGCGGACCAGGGTCTCTTCGAAGAAGGGATCCTCGGGCGCGGCTGAATCAACGATCTCGTCGGCCAGTTCCAGCTTGGCGTAGGCCATAAGCACAGCCAGTTCGGGCCGGGTCATCGGCGTGCCCGCCGTCTTCATCTCGGCGATGCGAGCGTCGTTGGGCAGACCCTCGACCTTGCGGTCCAGTTTGCCACGCGCCGACAGCGCCTGCATGAAGCCCTGCTGGGCGTCCAGGCCGCCAACCCCGTCCGCCTGTTGCAGCGTCAGAGCCAGGGTCTGATCGTAGTTGTGGGCCAGCACCTTCAACCCGACCTCATCGGTCATCGAGGCCAGCAGCGCGGCGCGCTCCGAAGCCGGCAGCACCCCATCGGTCACGGCCGACCCGACCAGGATCTTGATGTTGACCTCGTGGTCCGAGGTATCCACGCCAGCGGAGTTGTCGATGGCGTCGGTGTTGATGCGCCCGCCCAGCTGACCGAAGGCGATCCGGCCCGCCTGCGTGAAGCCAAGGTTCGCGCCCTCGCCCACCACCTTGACCCGTAGCTCGTCGGCGTTGATCCGCAGGGCGTCGGTGCCCTTGTCGCCGACCTGGGCGTCGGTCTCGGCGGCCGATTTCACATAGGTGCCGATGCCGCCCAGATAGAGCAGTTCCGTCGGCGCCTTGAGGATGGCGCGGATCAGGCTGACGGGGTCCATCACGTCGTCGGCGACGTCGAGCGCCGCCTTGATTTCCGGCGTCAGGGTGATCGACTTGGCCGAGCGCGAGAAGACGCCGCCGCCCTTGGAGATCAGGGCCGCGTCATAGTCCTGCCAGGACGACCGCGGCAGATCGAACAGCCGCTTGCGCTCGATCCAGCTGGAGGCCGGCTCCGGCGTCGGGTCGATGAAGATGTCGCGGTGGTCGAAGGCGGCGACCAGCTTGACCGCCTTGGACAGCAGGATGCCGTTGCCGAACACGTCGCCGGACATGTCGCCGACGCCGACCACGGTGAAGGGTTCGGTCTGGATGTCCTTGCCCAGCTCGCGGAAGTGGCGCTTGACCGCTTCCCAGGCGCCGCGCGCCGTGATGCCCATGCCCTTGTGGTCATAGCCGATCGACCCGCCCGAGGCGAAGGCGTCGCCCAGCCAGAAGCCATAGTCGGCCGACACGCCGTTAGCGATGTCCGAGAAGCTGGCCGTGCCCTTGTCGGCCGCCACGACCAGATAGGGATCGTCGCCCTCTCCGACCGCGACGACATTGGCGGGCCGGATCACGCCGCCGTCGGAACCGATGTTGTCGGTGATGTCGAGCAGGCCCGACAGGAAGGTCTTGTAGGCGCGGATGGCCTCGGCCTGTTGCGCATCCCGATCGGCGCCGGCGCGGACCAGGCCCGCCAGGTTTTTCGGGAAGAAGCCGCCCTTGGAGCCGACCGGCACGATGACGGCGTTCTTGACCTGCTGCGCCTTGACCAGACCCAGCACCTCGGTGCGGAAGTCGTCGCGGCGGTCGGACCAGCGCAGGCCGCCCCGCGCCACGGGACCGAAACGCAGGTGAACCCCCTCGATATGCGGCGCCCAGACGAAGATCTCGCGGAAGGGCTTGGGCAGGGGCAGATCGTCCAGCTCGCGCGAGGCGATCTTGATCGAGATGTAGGGCTTGGGCAGGCCGTCGGCGGCGATCTGGTAATAGTTGGTCCGCTTGATCGCCATGATCAGCAGGGCCAGGCGACGCAGGGCCTTGTCATGGTCCAGGCTCTTCACCGCCTGAAGCTGGTCGATGATGATGGCGAGTTGCGCCTGGGCGGCCTCGCCCCGAGCGTCTTCCGCCGCTCCGGTCGCCGGATCGAACCGGGTGGCGAACAGGGCCAGCAGGCCGCGCGCGACGCCGGGATAATCCCGCAGCGCCTCTTCCTGAACCGCCTGGGACGGGTCCAGGCCAGTCTGCTGGCGATAGCGGGCCAGGGTGCGGATCAGGGCCGCCTCACGCCAGTCGACGCCCAGTTCGATCACCAGGCGGTTGAAGCCGTCGCTTTCGGTGCGCCCGCTCCAGACGGCGGCGAAGGCGGCCTCGAACGGGTCCTTCACATCGGCGAAGCTCAAGGCCTCGCCGCGCGGATCCTCCAACAGGAATTCGTGGACATGGATCTCCGCCCCGTCGCCGTTGGCCGGATGCAGGGCGTGCCCGAACTCTTCCAGCGTTTTCAGCCCCATGTCGGCCAGGATCGGCAGGACATCCGACAAGGGCACGGCTGCGCCGCGACGATAGAGTTTGAAACGAAGCTGCAACGCCCCGTCGCCCAGGGCGCGGAAGGCCCGGACCGCGACAGGTTCGCTGGCCCCGTCCGACTGGCCGGAGGCGTTCAGCCGGTCGATCTGCAACAGGTCCTCGACCGCCTCTGCGGCGTCATAGCGGGCGCGATAGCCGGCGCCGAACGCCTCGGCCCAGGTTGCGCTCAGGGCGCCGATCTCGGATTCGTCGACACCGCCCAGACGCAGGGCGCTCTCGAACCGGTCGACCCAGCTGCGGCCCGCCTCGGCGACGGCGGCCTCCAGCGCGATCAGGTCCGGCGTCGGGTGATCGCCAGGCGTGACGCCCAGCACATAGTGGATGCGGACCAGCGGCGCGTCCGACAGCTGGGTATAGAAGGCCGAGATGCGGCCGCCCCAGGCGCGGGCCAGGATCTGACCTATCCGTTCGCGCACGGCGGCGTCGAACCGCTCGCGCGGGATATAGGTCAGGACCGAGACGAAGCGGTCGAACGGATCCTTGCGGGTGAAGATCTTGATCCGGGGCCGGTCGAACAAGTGAAGAATGCCCTGGGAGATGTCGAGCAACTCGTCCTCGGAGATCTGGAACAGCTCGTCGCGTGGGTAGTTCTCGAGGATGTTGCGCAGCCGCTTTTCGTTGTGGCTGCCGGGGGCCTTGGCGGCGCGGGCCAGGACATTGGCGACCTTGCGCCGGACCAGCGGCACCTGGCTGGCGGCGCGGTCATAGGCCTCCGACGTGAACAGGCCGACATAGCGGGTCTCGCCCGAGGGGCGGCCGTCTGCGCCGTAACGCTTGACCCCGATGTAGTCCATATAGGCGCGGCGGTGGACCCGGCTGCGCAGGTTGGCCTTGGCCACGGTGACCGGATCCGACAGGTCCATCTGCCGCTTGATCTGGGCCGTCAGCACCGCGGGCTCGGACGAGCGGCGCAGGACCGTGCGTTCGGCGTCGCGCAGCACGCCGACACCCTCTCCCGACTGGCTCAGGGGCGCTTCGGCCTGATAACCGCCGTCGGCGGAGCGCGGATAGTCGTAGTCGCGCGCGCCCAGGAAGACGAAATGGTCGTCGTTGAGCCAGCGCAGGAAGGCCAGGTCCTCGGCGACCAGTTCCGGATCGATGCCGCCGGGACAGGCTTCCAGATGATCGACCGATTTCTGCATCAGGGCCGACATGGCGGCGTGGTCGGCGACGGCAGCGTGCACGTCGGCCAGGGCCTGGGTCAGGCCCTCGACCAGGGCGGCGCGACGCTCCGTCGGCAGGGGATCGACGACGACGACGATCATGGACTCGCGATATCCGTCGCCCTGACCGTCCGAGGCCTTGCGCCGTCCCTCGCCCAGCCATTCAAGCGGGACCAGGGGGTGGAACAGGGACCGGACGGAAACGCCGCCTTCGGCCAATTCGCCCATGACGCTGTCGACCAGGAACGGCCGGTCGTCCTGAATGATGGAGATCACGTCATAGCCGCTGGGCCGCCCATCGGCGGTGGTCAGGGTCTGCACCTCGATACGCGGCGCCTCGCCTGGCCTGCGGATCTCGGCCGACAGCCAGACACGGGCCAGAAGGGCACCCACATCCTCGGCGCCCAGTTCAGGCGTTTCGTCGGCGGCGAAGTCCTCGAACGCCTGACGCAGATAGGCCTGTTCCATCGCGTCCAGCTCGGCCGCGTTGGGGCGGCCGAGCCCCTTGGAAAATTCGCGGCCCAGCGCCTCCAGGGTGATCGCCTGAGGGATGGTGCGCGTTTCGCCGGACATGGACAGGTCTCTTGAGGCGCGGCCGGTGGGCCGCCGGTTTGACCCGCCACACTAGGCCTAAGGCGGGCCTTATCAATGCCTGGGTGATTAGGCCCCGCCGACGCGGACTGAAAGCGCCAAACGCAAGCTCGGACCCGGATTCTGCCGCTGAAGTTGAGTTATCATTGATAAGATAGTCGCTGCGACATCGATGCGGCGCCCGTCGGGCTCGGCCGCCGATCGCCTTCAGGCAAAAAACAAGGCCGCCGGACGGGGGGTCCGACGGCCTGCTTTTCAGGGCGGCGCTGGAGGGGGGAGAAAGCGCCAGCCCCGGGGATCGTCACGGCCAGGAGGGGGAGGGAGGCCGCGTCGTCCAGAACCCCAGATGGGTCTTCGTCAGACGGCTTCAAGACCCCTTGGCCGCCCTTTTCGAATGAGGCCCTCCAAACTCAGCCATCGTCCGGTTTCGCCCGCGACACCCTGGCGCGGGATTTCTTGGGCGCGGGCGCAGGCTTGTCGTCCTCTCCTGCGTAGGGGGCGCCGTCGCCCGACAGCAGCACCGCCATCCACATCGACCCCTTGAACTCGGCCAGGATGGCCATGGCCATGACCGCCAGGGGGGTCGACAGGAACATCCCAACCACGCCCCACATCTTGCCGAACAGGGCCAGCGACAGCAGCACCGCCACGGGGTCGATATTCTGATTGTCCCCCTGCATTCGGGGTTGGATCATGTTGCCGACCACGAACAGCACCGACTGCAATCCGATCAGCAGCACGATGGCCTGCCAGTAGGTGGGGAATTGGACCAGGGCGAACAGCGGGGGCGCCAGGCCGGCCACGGCCCCGCCCAGCACCGGGATGAAGCCGACCACGAAGATGACGAAGGTCCAGAACTCGGCGTTCTGCAGACCCACGGCCTTCATGAGGATCCAGGCCACGATACAGATCATCACCCCGGTCACCGACTGGACCCAGATATAGCCCTCGACCCCGCCGCGCACGCGCTGGAACACCTCCATCGCCTCGGCCCGCTGCAGGCGTTCGGGGAACATGGACACCAGCTTGCGGCGGAAACCGCCCTGCGACGCCAGCAGGAAGCCCAGATAGACCAGCACGAAGAAGGCGCCCGAGGCCACGCCCTGGGCCTGAACCGCCGCGGAGGTCAGATAGCCGCGAAGGTCGATGCCGTTTATCAGGTCCTGCATGGTCGGGGGCTCGGCGATGCCGAACAGGCCGGATCCGTCCTTCAGGATCTGGTCGATGCGCGGGCCGATGTTGGACGACACGCCCGACGCCTGGCCAAAGAATCCGGCGGCTCCGTTGACGATGATCCAGATGGACCCGGCAAAGATCAGCACCACCACCACCAGGGAGGCGATCCCGGCCCAGCGATGCGGCAGGGGCGTCTTTTCCTCGATGAACCGCTTCACCCCGTCGATGACGATCATGAGGAAGATGGCCATGGCCAGAGGCGTCAGGATGTCGGCCAGCCAGACCAGCGCCGCCGCCGTGGCGACCACGGCGATCAGCACCAGGGCGTTGCGGGCGACGGTCGGGGTGGCGACGGCGATAGGCGGTTTCATACGCAGACCTTCGATGGCGGACAGGACCGCGTCAAACGGAGAATGGCTCTGTTCAGGACCGCCAACGCTTTTACGGCCGCAATGGCTGCGCTAAGCCTTGCAGATCACGGAGAACCCCATGCCCGACACCACAGCCGGCCTGTTCCTCGGCCAATCGGAAAAGCCCGAAATCCTGCTGTGGCAGCGGGCGAACCGGCACGGCGTGATCGCCGGCGCCACCGGCACGGGCAAGACGGTGACGCTGCAGATCCTGGCCCAGGGGTTTTCCGACGCAGGGGTTCCGGTCTTCTGCGCCGACGTGAAGGGCGACCTGTCGGGCATCAGCCAGGTCGGCGCCCCCAACGAGAAACTGATCGCCCGCGCCGAGGGCATGGGCCTGACGCTGGAGCCCAAGGCCGCGCCGACCGTGTTCTGGGATCTGTACGGCCAGAAGGGCCACCCGGTCCGCGCCACCGTGTCCGAGATCGGGCCGCTGCTGATGGCGCGGATGCTGGACCTCAACGAGGTGCAGGAGGGCGTCCTGACCGTCGCCTTCCACGTCGCCGACAAGGAGGGGCTGCTGCTGCTGGACCTCGACGACCTGCGCTCCATGCTGGTCTATGTGTCCGAAAACGCGGCCCGGATCGGCCGCGAGGTCGGCAATGTCGCCCCGTCTTCCATCGCCTCGATCCAGCGCGCCCTGCTGCAACTGGAACAGGACGGGGGCGACGCCTTCTTCGGCGAGCCCGCCCTGCGGCTGACCGACATGATGCGGACCTCGCTGGACGGTCGCGGCCAGGTCAATGTGCTGGATTCCACCCGGCTGATGAACAGCCCGCGCCTGTACGGCGCATTCCTGCTGTGGCTGATGTCCGAGCTGTTCGAGCAGCTGCCCGAGATCGGCGACCCGGAGAAACCCAAGCTGGTCTTCTTCTTCGACGAGGCCCACCTCCTGTTCAAGGACGCGCCCAAGCCTCTGCTGGAAAAGGTCGAGCAGGTGGTGCGCCTGATCCGCTCCAAGGGCGTCGGCGTCTATTTCATCACCCAGAACCCGGCCGACATCCCCGACAGCGTCCTGGCCCAGTTGGGCAATCGCATCCAGCATGCGCTTCGCGCCTATACCCCGTCCGACCAGCGCGGCCTGAAGGCGGCGTCGCAGAGCTTTCGCGTCAATCCCGCCTTCGACACCGCCGAGGCGATCCAGGCCCTGGGCACCGGCGAGGCCCTGGTCTCGACGCTCGACGAGAAGGGCGCGCCCAATATCGTCCAGCGCACCCTGATCCGACCGCCCAATAGCCGTTTGGGCCCCGCCACCGACGCCGAGCGCGCCGCCGTCATGGCCGCCAGCCCGGTGAGCGGCGTCTATGACACCGCCATCGACCGCGAATCCGCCGAAGAAGTCCTGGCCGCCCGCCGCGCGGCCATCGAGGCGGAGGCTGAGCCGTCCAAGCCTGCGCGCGCCCCGACCCGCGAACAGACCCGCGAACAGGCTCCTGCGCCTCGCGAACGGGCGGCGCCAAGGCCGGCCCCTGCCCCGCGCAAATCCACCCGCCAGACGCCGATGGAGGCCCTGACGAAATCTGTGTTGCGGACAGCCGGCTCGACCATCACACGCGAACTGCTGCGCGGCATTCTGGGCGGCCTGAAGAAGCGCTAGCGCCGACCAAGGCCGTCAGGACGCCCGCGTGGCGTCCGTCATCGGCTCGGGCATCTCGCGCAGGTCGGGATGGTCGGCGACGGCCGAGGTGGACCGTTCGATCATCCGGTGGACCCGCGGCCGCTCGCCCCGGTGCAGCCTCCGGATCGCCTCGGTGATCTCGGCGTCGTCGTGGGTAATGCGCTGGTTGTGGCGGACATAGTCGGTCCAGGTCGCCGTATGATAGCGCTCGATCCACAGCCGGGGATCGCCCAGGTCGCGCGCCAGGGTCCAGTGCCGCGCCCCATCTCGTCTTCGGATGCGCCGACGCTCGGCCATGGCGGCCAGGAAGGCGGGGATGTCCGTCTCGTCGATCACATATTCGATCTCGATCACCACCGGCCCGCTGCGGGGTTCGATGGCCACGGCGATCTGGGGTTCGGTCCAGCGGCTGAGCGGGTCCAGGTTCAGGTCGTCGGCGGCCGGCAGGGGCAGTTTCCATCCGGCCAGGGCGCAGGCGCCCAGCACCCCCGCCGACACGCACAGGGCCGTCGTCACCCCCTGCCCCTCGGCCACCGAGCCCCAGAGCCAGGCCCCTACGGCCATGCCGCCAAAGGCGCACATCTGATAGATGGCCAGGGCGCGGGCCACGACCCAGCGCGGCACCGACATCTGCACCGTGACATTGAAGGTCGACAGCGTCAGGACCCAGGCCGCGCCCCCCGCCAGCAGGGCCGGCAGGGTCAGGGCCAGCCAGGGGCTGAGGCCGACGACCAGGGCGGAGACCCCGAAGATCAGGCAGGTGACGCGGACCATGGGCTCGGTCTCGAACCGGGCCCTCAAGCGGCTGGACAGCACGGCTCCGCCGACCGCCCCCATGCCGAAGGCGCCCAGCAACAGGCCGAACACGAACGGCCCGCCGCCGTTCAGACTTTCGCGCGCGACCAGGGGCATCAGGGCCTGAAGCGCGCTGGCCCCCACGCCGAAGAGCACCGCGCGCAGCAGAACGGAATAGAGGCGGGGCGACATGGCGGCGTAGCGCAGGCCGGCGCCCATGGCGTGGAATACGCCTTCGCGGGCCAGGGTCTGGGGCGGGCGTTCGGGCTTCCAGCGGAAGATGACGACGATCAGGCCGACATAGCTGACCGCATTGACGGCGAAGGCCGCCGCCGCGCCCGCCGCCGCCACGATCAGGCCGCCGATGGCCGGCCCCACGCTGCGGGCCAGGTTGAAGCCCATGGAGTTCAGGGTCACGGCCCCCGCCAGATCCTTTCTGGGCACCATGTCGCCGACAGACGCCTGCCAGGCCGGGCCGTTGAAGGCCGTGCCGCAGCCGATCAGGAAGGTGAAGGTCAACAAGAGCCAGGGCGAGATCCAGCCCATGGCCGTCACCCCCGCCAGGACCACGGAGACGCTGAGCATGAAGCCCTGGGCCGCCAGCATCATCTTGCGCCGGTCCACCGTGTCGGCCAGGGCGCCGGCCAACAGGGACAGCAGCATGATCGGCAGGCTAACCGAGGCCTGGACCAGGGCCACCATCTGGGCCGAGGCGATGGAAGACATCATCCACGAGGCGCCGACCGACTGGATCAACCCCCCGAAATTGGTCACCAGGCTCATGATCCACACGGCGCGGAACACCGGATGGTCAAGGGGCGCCAGCGCGCGCGGGCGTTCGGGAGGGGTCTGGACGGGCTCGACTGCGACCATGCCTCTGGCTGGCCCACCGCGTCGCCCGCGTCAACCGTTGCGGGAGCAGGCGCTCAAGCAGTGAGCTCCGCAGCGCAAGCGGTAGCGCCCTTCTTCAAAAGGAACGCGCTCAAGCAGCGAGCGCCCGCGGCGCGAGCGGTAGCGCGCCTTGCCACGCAAGGCCCAAACAAGGATGCCTTGCTCCTGCCGCCGAGCCGCCTTATCCCGTCGTCATGACCGCGCCCCTGATCTGCCCATCCATCCTCGCCAGCGATTTCGCCAAACTCGGCCAGGAGGTCGCCGCCATCGAGGCGGCGGGCGCCGACTGGGTCCATGTCGATGTCATGGACGGCCATTTCGTGCCCAACATCACCATCGGCCCCGACGTGGTGAAGGCGCTGCGTTCGCACACCAAGCTGCCGTTCGACGTCCACCTGATGGTCGCGCCGGTCGATCCCTGGCTGGAGGCCTACCGGGAGGCGGGCGCCGACATCCTGACGGTCCATCCCGAAAGCGGCCCGCACCTGCACCGTACCCTGGGCCGCATTCGCCAGCTGGGCGCCAAGGCCGGCGTGGTCTTCAACCCCGGCACCCCCCTGCACCTGCTGGCCGACGTGGTCGAGCTGGTCGACCTGGTCCTGATCATGTCGGTCAACCCGGGCTTTGGCGGCCAGTCCTTCATCGAGTCGTCCTACCGCAAGATCGAGACGGCCCGCGCCATGCTCGACGCCGTGGGATCCAAGGCCCACCTGCAGGTGGATGGCGGGGTCACCGCCGCCAACGCCGCCGCCTGCGTCGCCGCGGGGGCTGACGCTCTGGTCGCCGGGACCGCCGTCTTCCGGGGCGGACCCGACGCCTACGCCGCCAATATCGCAGCCCTCAAGGCCTGAGCCGCTTGAACCCGATCGGACCCTTCGCGCCGCGTTCCTCCGATGCGGATGCGCCCGCGCCGGGGGCCATCCCCGGCCTGCGCGGCGCCCCGGTCCGCACCCCGGTCCGCTCCGGCGGTCCCTCCGGCGGCCCCGCCCTGTGGCCCGCCGTGGCCGGCCGATTGCTGACGCGCCAGATCTGGATCGAGCTCTATGGCCTGCCCGGCTATGGCGCGACCCTGGGCGGGCTGTTGTCGGGCGGTGCGGCCACCACCCTGGCCACCTCGCCGCGCGATTTCCGGCCTGTGGACGCGGCGCGGGGCAAGGCCCTGCTGAGCGGGCGGTTCAACCTTGCGGGCGCCACTCTGGAAGGCGACGACGAGACGCCCGACGGTTCAGGCGCCGGCGCTTCCGGCTTCGACCCCTGGGACCGGCCAAGCCCGACCCGCGCCTTCGCCGTCGATCTGCACGCCTTCGCCTGGCTGCCCGACCTAATGCACCAGGGCGATGCCGGGGCGCGCGAGGCTCTGCGCCTGACCCTGGCCTGGGCCGATCATTTCAGCCGCTGGTCGCCCTTCGCCTGGGGTCCCGAGATTCTGTCGCGGCGGGTGCTGAACCTGTCGTGCGCCGCCCGTCGCATGGGGGCCGTCGCCACCGAGGCCGAACGGCTGAGGCTGGCCGACACCCTGGCGCGTCAGGGCCGCCAGCTGCTGCGCCCGCCAGGCGGACTGGCGGGTCGCGCCGAGCGGCTGATCGCCGCCGCCGTCGCGGGATGCGTTCTGGCTGGGCCGCCCGGCGCGCGGTTGAGAAACATCGCCCTGGGCCGCCTGGCCGGTGCGCTCAAGATCACAGTCGGCGCCGACGGCGGCCATCACAGCCGCAGCCCCGAGGCGGCTCTCGAGCTGCTGCTCGACCTGCTGACCTTGGACGACGCCTTGTCGCAACTGTCCGAACCGACGCCGCTGGCGGTGGAAGAGGCCATCGGTCGGCTGACCACGGCGCTGCGCGTCCTGACCCTGCCGGATGGACGACTGGCCAGTTTCCAGGGCGGAGGTCCGCGCGACCCGGCCGTGGTCGCCGCCGCCCGCGCCCATGACGATGACGCACCGGCCGCCGCTCCCCATGGCGGCGAGGCCAGCGGCCTGGTCGGCGGCATCCGGCGCATCGGCAGCGGCCTTCTGACCATCATGGCGGACGTGGCCCCGCCCGCCCACGGCGCCTGGGGGGCGTCAGCCTGCGCCCAGCCCCTGGCGCTGGAGATCGCCTGCGGCCGCGACCGGCTCATCACCGGCTGCGGCTGGACACCACGCGCCGCGGATCGCCAGGCCCTGCGCCTGACCCCCGCCCACTCGACCCTGACCCTGGGTGAACAGTCTCTGGGCGAGCCGCTGGGCGGCAAGATGGGCGAACTGCTCGGCCCGCGCCTGATCGGCCGTGCCTTGCATATCAACGTCGAACACCGCGAGGCTGACGGCGCCGTCTGGCTGGAGATGGAGCACGACGGCTGGGTCGGAACCTATGGCCTGCTGCACCAGCGCCGCCTCTATCTGGATCAGCGCCTGGATGAGCTGCGCGCCGAGGAACGGCTGCACCCTGCCGCCTTCAGCAACGATGTCGTCCGCGCCATCGCCGCTCCCTATGCCGTCCGCTTCCATCTGGAGCCGGGCGTACAGGCGTCGCTGGCCCGTGACCGTCGCTCGATCCTGTTACGTGGTCATTCAGGCCGCGGCTGGTGGTTCCGCACCGACGGCCCCGACGTGGCCATCGAGCCCTCCGTTCACGTCGACGACGGCCAGACCCGGCGCTCGCTGCAGGTCGTGGTGCGCGGCTCGGCCCGCACCGACGCCGAAACCAAGATCCGCTGGAAGCTCAGCCCCGCCGGCGCGGCGGGCGATCCGGCCTAGGGAGCCAAGACGATGATGATCGGCGCTGTTATTCTGGCGGTGCTGACGGCGGGGCTCTTGTCGCTGGCCGTTCTCATCTGGTGGGTCAGCGTGCTCGCCGAAGGGCGAGTGAGAACCCGCATCCTCGCCGTGATCGCCGCGTCGGCCTGGGCGCTTCTTCTGTGGGAAGTCACAAACCCGATCTGGGCGCTCGACGGCATCGACCCGGGCCAGACATTTCAGACGATGTGGAGAAGCCTGCTGCTGCTCATCGGCGCATTCCTGACGTGGCTGCCCTTCCGCCTTCGGGGTCCGGCGATCCCATAGGAGGCGACGTGTACGCAGGAGGAGACGTGTACGCCGAGCGATGCTAAACGCGCGCCCATCCTTCTCCCCGACCGGATCGACCCCCAAGGACTCGCCATGCCCGCAGCTCCCGACTTCCCCGCCGCCCCTGACCGGGTGAAGCCCGTCCGCGCCCTGATTTCGCTGTCGGACAAGGCCGGGCTGGAGGACGCAGCGCGCGCGATGCATGAGGCGGGCGTCGAGCTGGTCTCGACCGGCGGCACCCGCGCCGCCATCGCCGGGTTCGGCCTGCCGGTGAAGGACGTCGCCGACCTGACCGGCTTCCCCGAGATGATGGACGGCCGGGTCAAGACCCTGCACCCCGTGGTCCACGGCGGCCTCTTGGGCGTGCGCGACGCGGCCGAGCACAAGGCGGCCATGGACGAACATGGCATCGGCCCGATCGATATCGTCTGGATCGACCTCTATCCGTTTGAATCCACCGTGGCCTCGGGCGCCGGTTTCGACGCCGTGATCGAGAACATCGACATTGGCGGCCCGGCCATGATCCGCTCGGGCTCCAAGAACCACGGCTATGTCGCCGTCGCCGTCGACGGCCCCTCCATCGGCTTGATCGTCGAGGCCCTGAAGGCTGACGGATCGACGTCCCTGGTCCTGCGCAAGTCACTGGCCGCCCGCGCCTTCGCCCGCACCGCCGCCTATGACGCCGCCGTCTCGGGCTGGTTCGCCGCTCAGCTGGAAGACACCGCCCCGGCCCGCAAGTCCATTGCCGGCGCCCTGGCCCAGACCCTGCGTTATGGCGAGAACCCGCACCAGACCGGTGCCTTCTATCGCACCGGCGAAGCCCGCCCCGGCGTCGCCTATGCGACCCAGATCCAGGGCAAGGAACTGGGCTACAACAACATCGCCGACGCCGACGCCGCCTATGAGCTCGTCGCCGAGTTCGAGCAGCCCGCCTGCGTCATCGTCAAGCACGCCAACCCCTGCGGCGTGGCGGTCGGCAAGGACCTCTCCGAGGCCTACGCCCGCGCCCTGGAATGCGATGCGGTCTCGGCCTTCGGCGGCGTCATCGCCGTCAACCGCCCGCTGAACGGCGCAGACGCCCGCGCCATCACCGAGATCTTCACCGAGGTCGTCATCGCGCCGGGCGCCGACGACGAGGCCAAGGCCGTCTTCGCCGCCAAGAAGAACCTGCGCCTGCTGATCACCAACGGCCTGCCCGATCCGTTCGGCCCCGGCGAGGTGTTCCGCTCGGTGGCGGGCGGCTTCCTGGTCCAGTCGCGCGACCGTTCGCGCATCCTGGCCTCGGACCTGAAGATCGTCACCAAGCGTCAGCCGACGCCGACCGAGATCCAGGACATGCTGTTCGCCTTCACCATCGCCAAGCACGTCAAGTCCAACGCCATCGTCTATGCCAAGGACGGCCAGACGGCGGGCATCGGCGCCGGCCAGATGAACCGCCGCGACTCGGCCCGTATCGCCGCCATCCGCGCCAAGGAAGCCGGCGAGGCCAAGGGTCTGGCCCATTCGCTCGCCCAGGGCTCCGCCTGTGCGTCAGAGGCCTTCTTCCCCTTCGCCGACGGCCTGATCGAGGCGGCGGCTGCGGGCGCCACGGCGGTGATCCAGCCCGGCGGCTCCATGCGCGACGCCGAGGTCATCGCCGCCGCCGACGAAGCCGGCCTGGCCATGGCCTTCACCGGCGTGCGGGTCTTCCGGCACTGATACGTAAGAGCGCTAACGCGAGGCCCGCGGGGCCTCGCTGCTTGAGCGCGGGGGTTCCCTTTGGGCGCTAACGCTCGCGACGCGGTCGCTCGCTGCTTGAGCGCGGGCTTGCTTGTGGGTCGCTAACGCTCGTCACGCGGAGCCTTGCTGCTTGCGCGGGCGTCCCTTTAGAGCGCTACCGCTCGCGACGCGGTCGCTTCCAAGTCACCGCCGCGTCGACACCAGATCCGACCAGCGCCATGAGCCCTTGCCCAACACCAGTTTGGGGGCGCCCGTCCCGTCGCCGAGACTGATCAGGGCCAGGCCGCTGACCGTGCCGGCCCGACATATGGGCGGCGCAAAGGCCACCTCGACGGCGATGGCCTGGCGCACCGTAGCCAGGCCCCGGCCGGCCTGACCGGGACTCTGGATCCAGTCGCCGTTCCAGACCAGAACCGCGCCCGAGGCCGAGTTGGGCACGGCCGCGATGGCGGCGCGGATATCGTCGTCGTCCCTCAGGGCCCGCTGCAACCGGGCGATCATGTCGCAACTGCCGCCCGCGCCCGAGCCTGTCCCGCCGCCGGACCCGTCGCCCGACCCACCGGATCCCGACCCGCCATCGCCCGCCCGCAAGGCTCCTGCCAACTGACCTGAGCCGATGACCGGCATGGGGGCGACGGTCGGCGCGGGATCCGGGGCCGGCGTAGGATTTCGGACCGGCGTCGGGGTCTGCGTTGGAGCGATCGGCAGGGGCTCGACGCGGGTCGTCGGTCGCGCGGGCCGGACCCTGATGGGCGGCGCAGGCGCGGCGGCGGCCGGTTCCGGGACTTCGACCTCCGGCGCAGCCGCCCCCCCATCCGAGCTTTGGGCTGTCGGGGTTTGTGACGGGACCGGCGGGGGTGGAGGCGGCGGCCGCAGCGAGACGAATATCGGCTCCGGCGGCACGGCGGGCGAGAGATCCTTTGGCGCTTCGCCTCCCCCGAATAGCAGTGGCAAGGCCAGGTGCGCCGCTAGGATCGCAGCCAGACAGGCCGTCTTCTCACGCCTCTTCATGGATATCCGAACAGGACGCGCGACGCAGTCATGCCCACACTCCTCCGGGCGCCTCGCGGCCATTCTGGGGCGGAGGCGACCCATTCTCGCCTCAACTCGGCCATGACGAGGCCTTGAGTCCCCTCGCACCTGTCATGTGCGCGTCCGCCCCCGGGACGCCCGCATTGGAGTTTCCCCTTGATCCATTTCTCCCCCCGCAAACTGGCCGTGGTCAGCGTCGTCGCCCTGGCCGGCCTCAGCGCCAGCGCCTGCGCCAGCCACAAGTTCGTGCGTGAAAATCTGGCCGTGGTCGACGGCCGGGTGGACGCCACCGACGCCCGGGTCACCGAAGTCGCCGGAACTGCGGGCGAGGCCCTGACCCGCGCCACCGCCGCCCAGAAACTGGCCGAGGGCAAGTTCCTTTATGAGGTCGTCCTGTCCGACGACTCGGTGAAATTCCCCGCCGACGCCGACACCTTGTCGCCGGAAGCCGAGGCGCGCCTGGCCGAACTGGTCCAGCGCCTGAAGGCCGAGAACCGCAACGTCTATCTGGAAATCCAGGGCCACACGGATTCCAGCGGCCCCGAGGCCTACAACAACGCCTTGGGCGAATCCCGCGCCGAGGCCGTGCGCCGCTATCTCAGCGTCCAGGGCATCGCCCTGAACCGGATGGCCACCATCTCCTATGGTGAAGAAGCCCCGGTCGCGCCGAACAACACCGCCGACGGTCGCGCCCAGAACCGCCGCGTCGCCATCGTCGTCCTGAGCTAGTCTTTTCAGGACGGCATTCGCCTCTCGTCTGTCGTGGCTTTGAGCGCTACGACAGACGAGATGGATACGCTTGAACAACGCTGGGACCGGCTTGAGCCGCACACGATCACCGTCGGACCCGCCGATGACCGACCCCGCCCGACCGCCCTGCTGTTCCACGGCTGCGGTGGTCTGAGGGGTCATCTGCCCAGATACGCCGAGGCGGCCAAGGCGGCTGGCTGGCGCGCCGTCATCGTCGATTCCTACGCCCCGCGCGGCTGGGGCCGGCTGTTCGCCCTGACCACGGTCTGCACCGGTCTGGTGCTGCGCGGCGACGAGCGGGCGGGCGACATCCTGGCCACCTTGGACGGCATATCCAGACGCCCCGATGTGGACGCCTCACGCATCGCCCTGGCCGGCTGGAGCCACGGCGGCTGGGGCATCATGGAGGCCATGAGCGCCGAGCGCCGCGCCAACACCCTCGGTCTGGCCGACCCCGGCGGCGTCTCGCTGGAAGGGGTCAAGGCGACCTATCTGGCCTATCCCTACGTCGGCATGTGGGCGTTGAACCGGATGCGTCCGTGGCGGCATTGCCCCAGGACCCTGGCCGTCACCGCCTCTCGCGATCACCTGACCACCGTGCGCAACGCCGAGCGCGTCAACGACATGATCCGCAACTGCGGCGCCGAGGTCGAGACCTGGGTCGCCCAGGGCACTCACAGCTTCGACGAACCCACCAACAACCCGCCCATGCGCCACGATCCCGAACTGACGCTGGAGGCCATCCGCCGGTTCAAGGCCCTGCTGGAAGATACGGCAGCTGTTTAGGGCGCTATCGCTCGCGACGCGGTCGCTCTCTGCTTGAGCGCATTCTTGCTTTAGAGCGCTACCGCTCGCGACGCGGTCGCTCTCTGCTTGAGCGCGTTCTTGCTTTAGAGCGCTATCGCTCGCGACGCGGTCGCTCTCTGCTTGAGCGCATCCTTGCTTAGAGCGCTATCGCTCGCCGCGCGGCGGCTCCCTGCTTGAGCGCAGAGCCCGTGCGGTCAGCCGACGCGGGCTTCCACCACGATCTCGGCCCGGACCGAATGGGCCATCTCGCAGTGGTCGTGCGCCTGATGATGCAGGGCGTCGAGTTCGGCCTGGTCCGGCGTTCGACCGCTGAAGGTCGTCACCGGCCTGAGGGTCACAAGGTTCATGTAGCGCCGCCCGGCATCGTCCCGGCCCAGGGCGCCGGATGCCTCGTCCACATAGCGATCGACCACCAGCCCGGCCCCGGCGGCGAAGGCCAGGAACCACAACATGTGACAGCTGGACAGGGAGGCCACCATCGCCTCCTCCGGGTCCACGGCGGAGGCGTCCGACATCGGCAGGGGCACGCTTTCCGGCGCCGAGGATCCCGGCACGACAGCCCCGCCGTCGAAGGTCCAGACGTGGGCGCGAGAGTATCGCTTGTCGACGAACGGCTGATCGCCGCGCAGCCATTCGATCTTGGTGTGGTGCGCGCTCATCCGGTTCTCCCGCTCAATCGGCCATCACCGTATAGATCACCCGCGTCCGAACCGCGAAACCCAGAGACTCGTAAAGCCGGATCGTCGCCGCGTGTCCGTCATAGGCGTGCAGAAAGGCCTGTTCGCCCCGCGCCAGGATGCCCGCCACCACCTGTCGTGACAGGGCGTCGGCCAGGCCCTGTCCACGAAAATCGGGATGGGTGCAGACGCCGCTCAGCTCAGTGAATCCGTCCAGCCTCAACCGTTGACCGGCCATCGCCGCCAACCGTCCGTCGCGCCACACGCCGATGAAGCCGCCCATTTCGTGCGTCCGCGCCCGAAACGGGCCAGGTTTGGTCAGGGTCGCCAGGGCCAGCATCTGCGCTGCATCATCCGGTTTCAAAGGCATGGCCCCGACATCGGCGCCCAATCTTGCGCCCAGTCTTGCGTCTTGTGGGCCGCCCTTCAGCGCCGAACAGACCATCTGCACGCAGGGCGCGCGGCTGGCCACCGGACCCTCCGGCAGCACATCGACCATCGGCCCGTCCTCACGCTCGACCAGCCCGGACCCCGGATAGCGTAGCGCCAGATCATTCAAGGCCGCCCGGCTCTCTGCGCCATCATCCGCGGCGGCCAGAAACACGCCCAGGGCCGGGTCCAGCCGCACCGCGTGGGCGTCGCCGAGGGCGAATGTCTTCAGCCGCCCGGTCAGGGCGTTCCAGGCAGGACGATCGAGCGGGTGGTTCATGGCCACGGTCTAACGTCGCCCAGCGCGGCTGTCAGCCGGGGGTCCCGACGCCGCGTGCGAAAACCGCGCCCAGATCGGTGTTTACGCCTGCCAGAAGCCGACGATCTTCTTGACCTCCGCCACCACAGGATCGGCGATGGCGGCGGCGCGTTCGGCGCCGTCTTTCAGGACGCGGTCGATCTCGGTCGTGTCGCTCATCAGGCGGCGCATCTCGGCGGTGACGGGGGCCATTGAGGCGACCGCCAGATCGGCCAGGGCGGGCTTGAAGGCGCCGAAGCCCTGTCCGCCGAACTGGGCCAGCACGTCCTCGCGGCTGATGTCGGCCAGGGCGGCGTAGAGGGTGACCAGGTTCCGCGCCTCGGCCCGGTCGTTCAGGCCGTCCAGCGTCTCTGGCAGGGGCTCGGCGTCGGTGCGGGCCTTTCTGATCTTGGCGGCGATGGTGTCGGCATCGTCGGTCAGGTTGATACGGCTTTGATCCGAGGCATCGGACTTGCTCATCTTGGCCGAGCCGTCGCGCAGGGACATGACGCGCGGCGCCGGTCCCTGGGTCAGGGGTTCGGGCAGGGGGAAGAAGCCCGGCGCGCCGAAGTCGTTGTTGAACTTGGCGGCGATGTCGCGGGTCAGTTCCAGATGCTGTTTCTGGTCCTCGCCGGTCGGCACCTCGGTCGCCTTGTAGAGCAGGATGTCGGCCGCCTGCAGCACCGGATAGGTATAGAGGCCGACCGAGGCTCTCTCCTTATGCTTGCCCGACTTTTCCTTGAACTGGGTCATCCGGTCCAGCCAGCCGAGCCGGGCGACGCAGTTGAAGATCCAGGCCAGATCAGCGTGGGCGCGCACCGCCGACTGCGGGAAGATCACCGATTTCGCCGGGTCCAGACCCGAGGCCAGATAGGCCGCCGCGATCTCGCGCGTCTGGGCCGTCAGCAGGGCCGGGTCCTGCCACACGGTGATGGCGTGCATGTCGGCGACGAACAGGAAACAGGGGGCGCCCGCGTCCTGCAAGGTCGTGAAGCGCTTCAGCGCGCCCAGATAGTTGCCCAGGTGCAGGGCGCCGGAGGCCTGGATGCCCGAGAGCACGCGGCGGGGGCCGGTATAGGCGGACACGGGCGCCTGTTCGGGGGACTGGGCGGGGGTCGGCTGGTCGTCGGACATGCAGCGGCAGATGCCCCAGCAAGGCCGTCAGGGCAAGGGTCGAGACCTATTTGGACCGGCGCACCAGCCCCTTCACCTCGGCCAGGGTGACGGCTTTCGTGGCGAAGGCCAGGACCACATAGGTCAGGCCGCCCAGGCCGGCGACGACCATGACGCTGATCTCCTTGCCGCCGTGCGAGGTCCCCAGCATGGCCAGGCCGGATTCGACGCCGCCCTGCAGCCATGGCCGCGACCATGATGCGAAGGCGACGACAGCCGCCAGACCCGCGCTGGCCATGCAGATCCGCGCCAGCCGCGAGGTCGCCGCCACGCTGGGCCGGTAATGCTCCCGCCGCCACAGAGCGCCGCCCAGCAGCAGGGCGTTGGCCCAGGCGCCGATGCTGGTCCCCGCCGCGATGCCGGGCACGCCGAGGCCCAGGTTATAGAGGGCCAGCATCCCCGCCGAACCCACGGCGACGTTGATCAGGGCGAAGGTCATCGGCGACTTCGTATCCCGGCGCGCGAAGAAGGCCGGGGCCAGGATGCGGATCAACACGAAGGCCGGCACGCCCCAGCCGAAGTGGAACAGGGCGGCGGCCGTCTGTTCGGCATCGACCTGAAGAAAGGCGCCGCGCGTGAAGAGCGCGTCGATCAGGAAATAGGGCATGGCCATCAGGGCCGCCGCTGCGGGCAAGGTCAGGGCCATGGACAGGGTCAGGGCCTCGTCCATCGAGGCCTGTTGCTGCTGATGGTTCTGCGACGCCACCGCCGCCGACAGGCGGGGCAACAGGGCGATGCCGATGGCGACGCCGACCAGACCCAGCGGCAGTTGATACAGCCGGTCCGCCGTCGCCAGCCACGAGCGTCCGCCCGCCTGGAAGCTGGCCAGATTGCCGGAGATGAAGACGTTGATCTGGGTCGCCGAGTTGCCGATGGCGGCTGGGACGGCGGTGATGATGATGGCCTTTACCGCCGGGGTCAGTTTGGGCAGGCCCAGGCGGATGTTCGCCCCGGCCTTCCTGACCGCCCACCAGCACAGCCCGGCCTGGGCGACGCCCGCGACCAGCACCCCCCAGGAGGCGGCATAGGCCGCCTGGACCTGATCGCCCGCCGCCGGCAGGACGCAGGCCAGCATGATCAGGTTCAGCAGGATCGGATAGGCGCCCGAGACGATGAACCGTCCGCGCGCATTCAGGGCGCCCGACAACAGGGCCGCCACCGCCATACAGGGCAGATAGGGCATGGTGATCTGGGTCAGGACGACGGCCAGTTTGAACCGCGCCGGATCGTCCAGGAAGCCGACGTTGATGACCGTCATGATCCACGGCATGGCCAGCTGAGCCACGATGGTCAGGGCGACGGTGACCATGGCCACGGCGGCCAGGGCGTCGGTCGCCACCTTGTCGGCGGCCTCGGGGCCTTCGGTCTGCAGGGTCTTAGCGTAGGCAGGCACGAAGGCGGCGGCGAAGGCCCCTTCGGCGAAGATGCGGCGGAACAGGTTGGGGAAGCTGAGGGCGGTGTTGTAGGCGTCCGCCGCCGGGCTGGCCGAGGCCCCCATGGCGAAGCTGATGGCCAGGTCGCGGGCGAACCCGACCAGCCGGCTGACCAGGGTCAGGGCGGAAAAGATGGCTGAGGAGCGCAGCATGCCGCCGCCCTTCTTCGCCGTCGTCGCCGAGGCGGGCGGCTGGACCAGGGGCTCGACCGTGGCCGTAGCCCCCGCCACGGGGGCCGCCGGTTCGATGGGTTCCGGAAGATCGGAAGGGGGAAGATCAGACTTGGCCACGAACCCACCTCAAAGCCGTGCGGAGACGCGCGGCGATAAGTCGCTTAACCCGCTTCCGCCTCGCGCGGAACGGCCTTTGTATTGCGGTTCGGGGCGTTAATGCGCGCCCAGCCGCGGTTCAGGAACTGCGGGCGCCGCGAACCGGCTGGGCCAGTTCGGAAACGTCGCGCGCGCTGGCGCGTGCGGCGGTGATGCGGCGCCCCGCAGGCGCGGCGGGCATGCGCTCCAGCACCGCCTCCAGCGCCGCCTGCAACTCGTCCAGCACCATGCCCGAAGTCAGTTTCCGTCCCGCTCTGTCGGTGACGTAGAAACTGTCCACCGCCCGCTCGCCGAACCCGGCGACATGGGCCGAGCGGATCGACAGGTCGTGATCCGACAGGGTGCGGGACAGTTCGGCCAGCAGACCCGGCCGGTCGGCGCCCGAGACCTCGATAATGGTGGCGGCGTCGCTGCCGTGGGCGTCGATCATCACCACCGGACGCACGTCGAACACGGCGCGGCGGGGACTGGCCATCGGCATGGCTGGGGCCGGGATCGAGGCCTCGCCCCGCGCCGCCGCCTCCAGCGTGCAGATCAGGCTCGACAGACGACGCGGCTCGGCCTGGCCATAGGGGGCGTCGGCGCCGTCCTGCACCTGGAAGATGTCCAGCACCGTGCCGTCCGCCGCCGTCGCCACCCGCGCGCCGGCGACATCGGCCCCCGCCGCCGCCAGCACCGCGGTCAGGTCGGCGAACAGGCCGGGGCGGTCGCGGGCGGCCAGGACGATCTCGGTCGTGGCCTCGAAACGACCGGGGCTGAGGCGGTGCATCGCCGCCGCACCCGTTTCGGCGGCGCGCACGATCAGGTCGGCGTGCTCCTCGGCCAGGGCGGCCTGCAGATCTCCGCTGACCGCATCCTCGCCCCGGAAGATGGCCTCGACCTGGGCGTAGAGGCTGGAGATCAACTGCCCCTTCCAGCTGTTCCAGACGCCCGGCCCCACGGCGCGGATGTCGGCGACGGTCAGCACCAGCAGCAGCCGCAGCCGCTCGGGGTCCGCCACCCGTTCGGCGAAGGCGCGGGCGGTGTCGGGGTCGGACAGGTCCCGCTTCTGGGCGTAATCCGACATGGCCAGGTGGTTGCGCACCAGCCAGACCACCATCTCGGTGCGCCGGGTCTCGATCCCCAGCCGCACGCAGGCCCGCCGCGCGGCGATGGCGCCCTCTTCCAGCTGGCCGAGGTCGCCGCCCTTGCCCACGTCATGCAGCAGCATGGCCAGCATCAGCACCTCGGGATCGGCGATCAGGTGGACGATCTCCGAAGACATCGGATGGTCCTGACGCAGCTTGCCACGGGCGATGTCGTTGATGATGCCGATGGCCTGGAGGCTGTGCTCGTCGACCGTATAGGCGTGGTACATGTTGAACTGGGTCTGGCCGACGATCCGCCCCCATTCGGGCAGGAACCGGCCCAGCAGACCCGTCTCGTTCATGATGGTCAGGACGCGGTAGGGCCTCTGTCCGTGCGCCAGGATATGCAGCAGAGCCGCCGTCGCGCGCGGATCGCGGCGCAGTTTGGGCGTCACCAGATGCAGCGACCGGGTGACGGCCGAAAAGGCGTCGGGGTGCAGGTCCATGTCGTGGATGTCGGCCTGAACGAACAGGGCCAGCATCTTGACCGGATCCCGCTCGAACGCCTGGGTGCCCATAACCGAGATCCGGCCCAGATCCTCGAAGAAGTCGGGATCGCCCAGGGTCTTCGGTTTGCGCCCCGGGATCAGCCGCGACAGGCTCATCGGCCGCTTCTGGTGCCGCGCCTCCAGGGTCGCGCTCATGGCCCGGGTCAGGGCGCCGACATCGCGGGCGACCAGGAAATAGCGTCGCATGAAGCGCTCGACCGCCGGCTCGTCGCCCCGCCCGCGCCATCCCATCCGCCGCGCCACCTCGGGCTGGAGGTCGAAGGTCAGCTTCTCCTCGGCCCGGCCCGCCGTCAGGTGCAGATGTGCCCGCACCCGCCACAGGAAGTCGAAGGCTTCCGCAAACGTGCGCTGTTCCTTGGGCGTCAGCAGGTCGTCCAGCACCGCCGCGCCCATCTCGCTGTCAGGCGCCAGGGATCGGGCGATCCAGAACAGGGTGTTGAGGTCGCGCAAGCCGCCCTTGCCGTCCTTGATATTGGGCTCGACCCGGTAGCGAACGGCCCCGGCCTTGGCGTGGCGGGCCTCGCGCTCGTCCAGCTTGGCGGCGATGAAGGGGCGGGGGTCGGCATTGGTCACCGTGCCCCGGAACCGCCACAGGAAGTCGCGCGCCAGGGGCTCGTCCCCCGCCAGATAACGCGCTTCCAAGAGGGTGGTGCGCACCGTCATGTCGGTGCGGGCCAGCATCAGGCATTCGTCCACCGACCGGGCGGCGGACCCGACCTTGATGCCCAGGTCCCACAGCACATAGAGAACGAACTCGGCGACCGTCTCGGTGCGGGCGGTGGTCTTCCACGGCCTGAGAAACAGCAGGTCCAGATCGGAGAAGGGCGCCAGCACCCCCCGGCCATAGCCGCCCACCGCGATCAGGCTCAGCTTCTCGGCCTCGGTCGGGTTGTGCGACGGATAGAGGGTCCGCGTCGTGAACCGCCACAGGGCGACCAGCATCTCGTCGGCTGCGCGGGCGTATTTGCGCGCCACCTCGACCCCGCCCAGGGAACCCGACAGACGCGCCGCCGCCCGGTCGCGCGCTGCGTCATAGTGTTCGCGCAGGATGTTCGAGACCGCGCCCCGCACATCCGTTTGCGTCGCCACGGCGTCGAGGGCGACGTCGAGGTCCGAAAGCGGAGGGTCGAGGGGGCGGGGAGGAGCCATCCCAGCGACTATAGGCCGGGCCAGTCTCGCCGTCTCGACATGAAGTTCGCCGAAATGACGAGTCATCTAGCCCTGTTCGGCAAGCCGGTGCAGGATGAGGTCTGTCATGTCCGGGGGGTCCGAACAGTGAAATCCGCAGCCCGCGTCGCGGCCGCCTTGGGCATGGTCCTGATCCTCGGATCGGGCTTGAGCCTGGCTGCGCCCGCGCGGGCCGACATGGCCAATCGCATGGCGGCCGACCGGGTGGTCACGGTCATGCCCTCCGGCGCCGGCCCCGTGGGCGGCAGCGCCCAGCTGGCCCGAGAGGTGCTGGAGGAAATGAACCTGCTGCGCACCGATCCCCAGGGCTATATCGCCGTGCTGGAGGCCTATCGCGCCCAGTTCGACGGAGATCTGGTGATCCGGCCAGGCCGCATCCGCATCCGCACCTATGAAGGCGTCGCCGCCGTGGACGAGGCGATCCGGTTCCTGCGCACCCAGCCCCCCGTCGCGCCGCTTTCGCCCGACCACACCCTGGCCCTGGCCGCCGGCGATCATGTCCATGACCAGGGCACGAACGGCATCGTCGGCCACTACAGTTCGGACGGCTGGGATTTCGGCGTTCGGGTCTCGCGGCGGGGCGGGGAGCCCTATGGCGGCGAGAACATCTCCTACGGCTATGATACTGCCCGAGAGGTCATCATCCAGCTGCTGGTCGACGACAATATCGCCGACCGGGGCCACCGGGTGAACCTGTTCCGCGACGGCTTCGTGCGCGCCGGCGTCGGCTGCGGCCCGCACCGGACCTTCGCCTATATGTGCGTCATCGACTACGGCTATCCGCCCGTCCGCCGCACCGACCGCCAATAGAGAGCCTAGGCGCCGACCGCGTGCAGGGCCTGGCCGTGCTGGCGCAGCCAGGCGCGGAACGGCCTGTGATCCCCCACCAGCCGATGCACCACCGACCAGTAGGCGGGGCTGTGATCGCCATGAACCAGATGGGCCACCTCGTGGGCGGCCAGATAGTCGAGCACCGCAGGGGGAGCCAGGACCACGCGCCAGGAATAGCGGATCGAGCGATTGTGCGGGCTGCAGCTGCCCCAGCGCGAGCGGGTGTCCACGATCGACACCCTCACCGGCTTCAGCCCCAGGGCTGCGATATGGATGTCCGTGCGCGCCACCAGCGCCGCCCGCGCTTCGCGCTTCAGCAGGTTCTCGACGCGGCGCGCGAAGGCCTCGCCCTCGCCGCCAGAGCGGATGACCGGCCCGGCCTCATCCTCGGCCAGCCGCGCCGCGCCCGCCGTCCCCGTCGCCTCCAGCCGAGTGTCGCGACCATGCAGGGGAATAACCTGGCCTGGCTCCAGCGGGCGTCCCTCGACCCGCGACTGCATCCGCTCGGCGATCCACCCGGTCTTTGAGCGGGCGAACGCCACCGCCTCGGCCAGAAGCCGCTCGCGCGGGGCGACGGCGACGACCTCGCCCTTGCGGGCGTCGATGCGGATCGAGACCCGGCGGGCGCGGGCGTTGACGCTCAGGCGCAGCGAAACCGCGGTCCCGCCAGGGGCCTCAAGCGGCAGCGTCTGTCCGTCGCGATACTGCACTCAGTTTCTCGTTGTCGGCGATGAAATCGCGGGTGCGGGGATAGATCTCCTCGCGGAACCGGCGACCGTTGAACACGCCGTAGTGGCCCACATGAGGCTGGACGTACAGCACCCGACGCGCATCGGGGATGTTCGAACACAGGATGTGCGCCGCCTGGGTCTGGCCGACGCCCGAGATGTCGTCGTTCTCGCCCTCGACCGTCATCAGGCCGATGTCTGTGACCGCGCCCAGATCGACCGGCACGCCGCGATGCTCCAGCAGGCCGCGCGGCAGCATGTGGGACTGGAAGACGATATCGATGGTCTGGAGATAGAATTCTTCGGTCAGGTCCAGCACCGACAGGTATTCGTCGTAGAATTCCTCGTGCTTTTCGACCCCGTCGCCGTCGCCCGACACCAGGCTCTTGAAATAGTCCCAGTGGGCGTCGGTGTGACGATCCTCGTTCATCGACATGAAGGCGTAGAGCTGGACAAAGCCGGGATAGACCCGACGCCCGACACCCGGATAGGGCATGGGCACGGTATGGATCATGTTCGACTTGAACCAGGCGAAAGGCTTCTCCTCCGCCAGCTTGTTGGTCACGGTCGGCGACAGACGGGCGTCGATCGGCGAGCCCATGAAGGTCATGGAGGCGGGCCGGTTCGGGTCGTTCTCGGCCGCCATGATGGCGCAGGCGGCCAGCACCGGCGGCCCGGGCTGGCAGACGCCGACGACATGGGCGCGCGGGCCGATGGCGGCCAGCATCTCGCGGATGTGGTCGATATAGTCGTGGAAGTCGAAACGCCCCTCCAGCATCGGCACCTGCTTGGCGTTGACCCAGTCGGTCACATAGACGTCGTGGTCCTGCAGGAAGGTCTCAACCGTCCCGCGCAACAGGGTCGCATAGTGGCCCGACAGGGGCGCGGCGATCAGCACGCTGGGGCCGGAGGCCGGCTTTCCGGCCCGTTTCAGGTCGCCGATGTTGCGGGCGAACCGGACCAGCCGGCACCAGGGGCTGGACCAGACCACCTGCTCGGTCGTGCGTACCGGCTTGCCGTCGATGGTGATGGTTTCCAGCTTCCAGTCCGGCTTGCCGTAGCGACGCGTGACGCTCTCGAACAGTTCGGCCGAGGCATAGGCGGTACGACCCAGGGCCGTGTCGCTGGCGGGATTGAGCGGCGAGGTCCAGAATCGGCGGGCCATCTGGGCCCCGATGCGCCAAGGCTGGGCCGACTGATAGGCGAGCTCGTGAAGTGCGTAGAGCATGAAATCCTTCGAACGGCCCCCGCCGGAAGCGGGCAACGCACCATAGAACGCGCTGCACTGCAAAAGGATTTAAATTAGGGAGCGGACATCAGGGGTTAGAGGCGCCGCGTCGCGCCGCCTGCCGCCTAGCCCCGCTCCATCACCCGCTCGATCAGCTGGGCCGAGCGTTCCGGCCCCAGGTCGTGGGTCAAGGCCGAGCGGAACTTGCCGTCCGGTCCCATCAGATAGACCGTCAGGGAGTGGTTCATCGTATAGGTCTCGCCCTCGCCGACCTTCTGAAAATAGGCGCGGTAGACACGGGCCGTCTCGGCGACCTGCTCGGGCGTGCCGGTCAGGCCGATCACGCCTTGGGGAAAGCCGTCCGACGACAGATAATCCTTGAGCGCCTGGGGCGTGTCGCGGGCCGGATCGACGCTGACGAAGACGATCTGCAAGTCGTCGGCCGCCGCGCCCATCCGCTGCTTGGTCGCCGCCAGCCCGGTCAGGGTGGTCGGGCAATAGTCGGGGCAGTAGGTGAAGCCGAAGAAGACCAGACTCCACTTGCCGTCCAGCAGGGTCTGATCGACCGCCTGGCCGTCCTGGTTCACCATCTGGAACGGGCCGCCGACACTGGCGACGCCTTCGGAAGCGGTCTCGCCCGCCCCGGCGTCGCGCATCTTCACCACCACGACGGTGACCATGGCCAGGGACAGGGCGATGACGCAGCAGGCGGCGGCGAACAGGATGATGGAACGACGCGGCATCGGGGGCCTCCAGCAGGCGACGAAGCGCCCCGGACTTTCGAGGCCGAACGGTCTATAGAGCGGTCGTGAGCAACAACGAAGTCGAAGCGGCGTCGCAGCCGATCTCAATCGCCGAGGAACAGCACCGCCGCGATCTGCCCAGGCGGGGCCGAGGCCTGTCTCTGCGGACCCTGATCATCCTGCGCTGGCTGGCCATCATCGGCCAGAGCGCGACCATAGCCGTCGCCGTCCTGATGCTGCATTTCCCGCTGCCCCTGTGGGAATGCGTGCTGGTCATCGCCGTCAGCGTTGCCGTCAACCTGGTCTCGGTCGCGCAGTTGAGACGATCCGACAGCCGCCTGCCGGACGGTCGCCAGACCGCCATCCACCTGAGCTTCGACATCCTGCAGCTGTCGATCCTGCTGGCACTGACCGGAGGGCTGGAAAATCCCTTCTGCCTGCTGCTGGTCGCGCCGGTGACGGTGGCGGCGGCCTCCCTGCCGGGACGACAGGCCATCGGCCTGGGCCTTCTGGTGGCCATGGCGACGGGGGTGCTGTTCTTCTGGTCCCTGCCCCTGCCCTGGCAGTCGGGGACCGAACTGGTGCTGCCGACGCTTTATCGGCTCGGGCTGGGCCTGGCCCTGATCACCGGGGTGGTCTTCACCGCCGCATACGCCTGGCGGGTGGCGGCCGACGCCGAGAAACTGGAACTGGCCCTGGCCACGACCCAGGACGTGCTTCAGCGCGAACAGAGGCTGGCGGCCCTGGGCGGACTGGCCGCCGCCGCCGCCCACGAACTGGGCACGCCGCTGGCGACCATCCAGGTGGTGGCCAAGGAACTGCTGCGCTCATCGCCGCCGGACGGCCCCGTCGCCGAGGACGCCACCCTGCTGCTGCAACAGGCCGATCGTTGCCGCGACATCCTCAAACGCCTGTCCCAGCGACCCGAGGACGGCGACGCCCTCTATACCGAGGTGGGCCTCAAGGCCCTGCTGGCCGAGGTGGTCGATCCGCACCTGGGCTTCGATCTCGACATCGGCGTCTCGGTCGAGGGCGAGCCGGAGCCACAGGTGAAACGCCTGGCCGAGGTCGTCCACGGCCTGTCGGCCATCGTCGAGAACGCCGCCGATTTCGCCGCGACCCAGGTGCAGGTCCAAGCCATGGTAGACGAGGACGAGATCACCATCACCGTCACAGACGATGGCCCCGGCTTCGCCCCCGACATCCTGCCACGGCTGGGCGAGCCCTATGTCACCAGCCGTCCGCACGGCAAGGCGCGGCTGGCTCTGGCCGCACAGATCCGCGCCGCCGCCCGCCCGCCCAAGGTTGGCTCCCCTAAACCGGGCAGGGGCCGCCGGAAGACGCAGGAGCCCCCCGTCGAGGCCATCATTCCCAGCCAGGGCGGAATGGGGCTGGGCTTCTTCATCGCCCGCACCCTGCTGGAGCGGACAGGCGGCAAGGTTTCCGCCGGCCCCGGCCCCGACGGCGGCGCCCGCGTCACCGTGCGCTGGCCCCGGTCAGCACTGGAACTCTCCCCGCCGCCACAGGATTGACGCAGCGGTGGAACACAGCGACCAATCGACGCGTGTCGGTTGACCCGAGGGCTGTCCACAGCGACTTGGGCCGTATGGAGATACAAGACATGACGATCCTCGAGGACCGCGTCGCCGCCCTCACGGACAAATCGCTCTTGCTGCTGGACGACGATCAGGCGCTGCGGACCCGCCTGGGCCGGGCGCTGGAATCGCGCGGTTTCGAGGTGACCACCGCCAGTTCCGTCGCCGAGGCGACCGACGCCCTGCGCGTCGCCCTGCCCGCCTTCGCCGTGCTGGACATGCGGCTTGAGGACGGCAACGGCCTGAAGGTGGTCGAGGCCATCCGCGAGCGCCGCCAGGATTCGCGCATCGTCATGCTGACCGGATACGGCGCCATCGCCACGGCCGTCGCGGCGGTCAAGGCCGGCGCCGTCGACTACCTGTCCAAGCCCGCCGACGCCGACGACGTGGTCAAGGCCCTGCTGGCCGTCGGCGACGAAGCGCCCGAGCCGCCCGAAAACCCGATGAGCGCCGACCGGGTGCGCTGGGAACATATCCAGCGCGTCTATGAGCTGTGCGATCACAATGTCTCGGAGACGGCGCGTCGCCTGGGCATGCACCGCCGCACCCTGCAACGCATCCTGGCCAAGCGCGCCCCGCGCTGAAGACGGGGGCTATTCCCGCATCAGCCGCATGGCCCCCAGCCGCGCGAAGGCCAGTGTCAGCGCCTTCCTTCGCGCCGGCGCCAGGCTGAGCACCGGCGCCTCCCTGACCACCGCCCCGCCAAAGCCGTCGGCGACGATCAGGCCCGGTTCCTCGGGCAGGACGTGTTGCGGAAACTCGGGGGCCACCGCGAAGAAGAAGGCGTCGCAGAAGGGCGCGTATTCCGGCCATTTGCGATCGACGCGGTAGTCCTCGATCCCCGACTTCACCTCGCAGATGACGATGTCGCCCTTGCGCCCCACGGCCATGACGTCGGCCCTGCGCCCATTGGGCAGACAGACCTCCAGCAGCGGCGCATAGCCCATGTCGGCCAGCAGCCGCGCCGCCCCGCGCGTGATGCCCAGGGTGGTCTCGGGACGGCTGAAGACGAGTTCCAGGTGAACGGCGGCGGCGGGCATACCGCGATTATGTTCCGGGTCCGTTCCGGTTTCAAGCGATCGGCCCAAGTCCACTTGCAAAGCCAGCATCAAGGACAGCTATCGACCCTTTTGCGGAAGCTTGGGACCAGTCATAGACTGGAAAGATGGACCAGCCACCTAGCGCCGCCCCCCGCATCACGTTCACCCGAGCAACGGACGGACTTCTCGAGATTTGGCTCAATCCCCAAGGCCGCGATCTATTGGTCGAACAGCTTCTGCGGCTCAGCCCAAACGACGATCATCATCACATCATGCCAGAAGGCGACGCGTTCGCCGACATCCCCACCCGTAGCATCGCGTACGTGCCAGGGGATGAGGTGTTCGAGTTTGGAAAGGTTCTTTTCCGGCTGGACGAATGGGACGCGGAATACTTCCCGCACGTTCTGACTGTGCCAGACGTTCGCTGACCGCCTGCAGTGGCGGTTGCTGAGGTCCGCTTTCAGCGCAGGTGCGATCGACCGCCCACGACCGAGAAGCCAACTTCGCAAAGCGACCCGTAGCGGACATTTCAAAGCTGCCGTCTCTGCCATAGGATTGTTGTATGCACCTGAGCGACGTCCTGCGAACGATCAGCGACTTCTCAGGCGAGGCAACCATACTCGTCCGCGAGCCGTGGACCCCATCTTCCGATGCCATCGTGCACGAGTTTCCGGTCGATCTGCTAGTCGCTCAGATGACCGACGATGGACGCACATATTTCCTAGAGGTCGCTGTCGCTCGCGATCTGATCGAAGACCTGAAATCGGCGGGATGGCTCGACGGTGATGCCTTGGTTGAGCGCGTGGTCAGCTATGCGACCAATGACGCATAATGTCCGATAACCACGCTGAAGCGACGGTCGACCATGCGGAAGTTCAGTCAAAGTCACTTCTCGCCTCAAACCGGCGGTTCGTGATTTTGAGATTGTTCCAGTCGCGGAACTCTCGCCAACCGAGTTCTGGTCCGGTGAGGACGTAGCCTCGCAGCGGGCTGCCCATGCCGTCGCATTCGTATGGTTCAAGTTGATGGCGAACGCCGTCGCATTCGAGTTCGACGACGAGGTGCGCACGTATGGCGTCCCAGATATCGAGATTCACTCAACCTCCTACGAAGCCACTTTGCACGAATGCGGACCCTTCCGGTCGCGCCGCGCAAGGTCCGCTTCCCACCCATAACGGACCTTGGCTAAGTCTGCTCTCCGGCTCAGTCGACGAACGCCTTGCGGTTCTGCGCCCACTCGGCCTTCGACTGGCCCCAGATGTCCACCACGACGCCCTCGAACGGGGCTGGCATGGTTTGGGGGCCGCGGTTGGTCGAGCCTAGGCGTCGGGCCAGACCGGCCGAAGCATCATTGGCGGGGGCGATGCAGTGGATGACGTCGGCCCATTCCAGCGCATCGAAGGCATAGTCGATGGTCGCCGCCGCCGCCTCCAGCGCATAGCCCTTGCCGTGAGCCTCGGCCATCAGGCTCCAGCCGACCTCCTTGCCGGGCCAGCCATAGGGGTGAAGCGGTCCGATGCGGCCGATCCACAGGCTGGTCTCCTTCTCGATCACCGAGAACATCCCCTCGCCGGTCAGGGCCCACATCCCGGCCATGGCCATCATGATCCGCCAGGTCGCGGCCGGCGCCTGGACCCCGCCGATGAAGCGGACCGTCTCCTCCTCCGCGTTGAAGGCGGCCCAGCGCGGAAAGTCCTCGACCGCAGGGGGGCGCAGGATCAGGCGGGGCGTCTCAAGCGTCGGGCCGATGGGCGATGTCTGGCTCACAGCGGATACTCCCGTTCCAGCGCATAGACGCTGCCGTCGCCCGTCAGGGTGCTGGAATAGAGGCCGAAACGGTCGGCCCGGATCGGCGGAGAATGCAGCAGGTTGTGGCCGGCGATCCAGGCCCCGATGCGGTCCGGATTGGTCTGGAGCTTCAGATAGGCCAGGGTCAGGTGGGGCCGATAGACGCGCGGCTCCATGCGCACCCCCGCCCGCTCGGCCGCCGACTTGCAGCGCCCGGCCAGGACCTCCAGCCGCTCCGACGGCTCCAGCCCGGCCCACAGGGTGTGGCTGCGGTGGGCGTCGCCGAACGCCCCGACCCCTTTCAGCGTGATCTCGAATACGCCTGGGGGAATGCGAGCCAGCTCCCCAGCCAGATCGTCGGCCTGGCGTTCCGTCACCTCGCCATAGAAGGCCAGGGTGACATGAAGTTGCTCGTCCGAGCGCCAGCGCGCGCCGGGCAGGCCCGTCTGGCGGCGTTTCAGGGTCTCTGCGACGTCCCAGGGGATGGGCAGGGCGGTGAACAGGCGAAGCATGGATGCAGAATAGAGGCGCCAAACGGTCGCAGGGAAGCCGGTTTCCCTTGCGTGACGGGCAGGCCACGCCGATATTTCCTTCAAAGCCGGGGGTTTGCCCCGCTTTCCTTTGGGAGATTGATCTCGCGATGAGCGACTTCAGAAACGGTTTCAGCAACGTGGCGCCCGCCGCGGCCGACATGTCGGTCGACGCCGGCCTGCGCAGCTTCATGCTGGGTGTCTATAACAAGCTGGCCGTCGGCCTGCTGGTGGCGGGCGCTCTGGCCTATACGACGGGCAACGTCCCCGCTGTCCAGCAACTGCTGTTCGCCGTCGGCCCCGACGGTCGCGTCGGCATGACCCTGCTGGGCATGGTGGTGCAGTTCCTGCCGCTGGTCCTGCTGTTCGGCTCGATGTTCTTCATGAAGAACCCCACAGCCAAGGGCGTGAACATGCTCTACTGGGCCGTGGTCGCCTCGATCGGCGCCGGGATGGGCGTGCTGTTCCTGCGTTACACCGGCGGTTCGCTGGCCTCGACCTTCCTGGTCACGGCGGCGGCCTTCGGCGGTCTGAGCCTGGTGGGTTACACCACCAAGAAGGACCTGACCGGCATGGGCAGCTTCCTGATCATGGGCGTGATCGGCCTGATCCTGGCCTCGATCGTCAACATGTTCATGCAGTCCGGGACCTTCTACCTGATCATCTCGGCCCTGGGCGTGCTGATCTTCGCGGGCCTGATCGCCTACGACACCCAGCGTTTGAAGATGACCTACTACGCCCTGGGCGGCGACCAGCAGGCGATGGGCGTGGCCACCGGCTTCGGTGCGCTGAGCCTGTTCATCAACTTCGTGAACCTGTTCCAATTCCTGCTGGCCTTCATGGGCGGCAACCGGAACTAGGGATCGAGACGACCTGAGACGGACAAGGCCCCGGTGGAAACGCCGGGGCCTTTTCTATTCCACAACCTGGAACCTGCGGCTGTCGAAGACGCGCAGCACCTGGGCCAGTTCGCGACCTCGCCTGAGCACCACCCCGCCCTCGCCGATGACCGCCCACTGACCCTGCTTGGTCTGCAAGGCGGGTCGTTTCTCGATGCGATAGGCGGGCGCGTCGCCCGAGCGGCGGAAGACGGCGAACTCGGCGACGTCCCTGTGGCCGACCATGGCGTAGTCGCGCCATTCTCCGGCCGAGACCATCCGGCCATAGACCCGCAGGATCAGGTCCAGCTCCTTGCGATCGAAGAAGACCGAGGCGGTCGATGGGGCGTCGGATCCGGGCGTCGTGCGGTCGAAGGTCATGCGATAAGGTTAGTCCTCCGGCGGACGAACGCCAGACCCCGCCTGTCCAGCCCCTGGCGGCAGAACCGCACTTGCCGAGAAATCGCTCAGCGAACACGAAATGGCCCCGTTTCGGTCCAGCGCCCGCCCGTTTGGCCCGCGAAATACGAACCGTCGGCCAGTCGGAGTTCGGAAGCGTCCCGGATCCTGAACAGCCCCCCCAGCCCCCCTGGATGTTTCCAGTTTCAAGGGCTCCGACGGGCCGGCGCTTCCTCCAAGCGAGACGCCCGTCCTGCCCCCTCCCCCCTCCGGCATGGCGGGCGTTTTGCTGTCCGGCGTAGACGTGGACCGGGGTCAGGCCCCGGCCCCTTCGCGTCAGGATCCTGCGGGGACCTCGATCATGACCACGTCCGGCTCCGAGGCTTGGACGGGACGTGAGGTCTCCGTGATCTCCACCGTTTCCTCGCCCCGACGCACGCTGAGCGCGGGCAGGGTCTCGGCTCCCGACAGGGCCGATGCCAGGCTGGCCAGATCGCCGACGCTGCGCCCCCCCACCGACATCACCAGATCGCCGGCCTGCAGCGCGCGCTGAGCCGCGACCGATCCGCCTTCGACCGACAGGACCAGCACCCCCGATGTCGGCGCTCCGGGCGTCTTGTTGTCTTCGGAGACCGGAAGGCTGGAGGCGTCGCCGAACTGAGCGCCGAAGGCCTCGACGACCGAGGCCCCGACCACGACCGACGACGGGGTCGGCGCCTCGACCGACAGGCTGGTCGTGTGTTCGCGCCCGTCACGCAGATACAGAATGTCCATCCGGGTGCCTGGCGCAGCGATGCCGACCGTGGCCTGGACTGATCCGGCGTTGGCGACGGGGCGGTTCTGGATTCGGGTGATGACATCGTTGCGACGCAGGCCCGCGCCCTCGGCGGGTGAGCCGGGAGCCACGTCCTCGACGATGGCGCCGCGCACGATCCTCAGACCCAGACCCCGAGCCCGCTCGGCGTTCAGCGACCCCATGATCGCCCCGATCCGGCCGCGTGAGACCTCTCCGTTGGCGCGCAGCTGGTCGGTGACAAACCGCATGATCCGGGTCGGCACGGCGAAGGCGATGCCGTCGTTGCCGCCGCCCATGCCAAACATGTCCTGGCCGCCCGACAGGATGGAGGTGTTGATGCCGATCAACCGGCCCCGGCTGTCCAGCAGCGGCCCGCCCGAGTTGCCCGAGTTCACCGCCGCATCGGTCTGGATATAGTCCTCGACCGCGTCGCCCAGGCCGGAACGGCCCAGGCCCGAGATCACGCCCATGGTCAGGGTCTGGTCCAGACCCAGGGGATAGCCGACCGCAAAGGCCAGGTCGCCGGTGCGCAGGGTGTCGGAATCGGCGATCTCGACCTGTGACAGGTTCAACGGTTGACCGTCGATCGGCTCGATCCGCAACACGGCCAGGTCGGTCGCCGTATCGGCCCCGATCAGGGTGGCGTCGAACAGGCGGCCGTCCGTCAGGTCGACGGTGAATTTCGAGCCCCCCTTGATGACGTGATTGTTGGTCACGACGATGCCCTGGGCCGCGTCGATGACCACGCCGGACCCGCCCTGCATCGCCGTTGGTTCTTCATCGTCCGAGGAGGGGCCGCTCGATGACCCCAGGGTCGTCACCTGCACCACCGCAGGCAGCGACCGCTCCAGCCCGGCCGCAAAGGTGAAGACCCCGCGTCGGGCGTCATAGGGCATGGGGGTCTGGGGCGCAGACGCCGCCTGAGCCGTCTTGGTCCTGGCCATGGCGGGTGTGGCGAGGATCGTCGCCGGGGCCATGGCCAGCATCACCAGAGCCAGAGCGGTACCCGACATGATTTTCGAACGCGGCATTCAGACAGATCCTCAGCGGAGCCGGCCGCGCAATTCGCCGCCGCAGGCCACAGCCTAGCGAGAGAAATGCGCCGTGACGATGGCTCCCGGTCCGGCGTCATCAATCGTCATTTCCGCCCCGTGCCTGCGCAGGATGGCGCGCACGAACCCCAGACCCATGCCATGGCTTTCCCGGCCATGGGCGTCGGCGTCGAAGGCCCTCGCTGCGCCGTCGCTGAGCAGCCGAGGATCGACGCCCGGCCCCTGATCCCTGACCGACAGGGCGGGTCTACCCTCCAGCATGAAGGCGCGGATCGTCACCCGCCCGCCCTCTGGCGAGAACTTGACCGCATTGTCCACCAGATTGGACGCCGCCCGCTGCAGCAGGGACCGCACGCCCAATGCCGTTACTGCAGACGCTGGCGCCTCAAGGATCGAGGCCGTCTCGACGACAATGGCCACGCCCTTGGCCTCGGCCAGGGGCTGATAGAGCTCGGCGACGGCCAAGGCCAGGTCGTCCAGGCTGATGGTTTCGAACCGCCAAGCCTCGCCGTCGCGCAAAGCCATGGCCTCGTTCATCGCTCGCGTCAGGTCGCGCAGATCCCCCGCCGCCTCTCGCGCCAGCCGTTCGCGGACCCCGCCATCGTCACTCTCGGCCAGACGTTCCAGCCGGGCCGTGGCGCGCGCCAGAGGCGTGCGGAAATCATGGGCCTGCTGGTCGGCGGAATCGCGCAGCCAGGTCATCAGCTCTTCCAGCCGGTCCATGGTGCGGTTGGCCTGAAGCGTCAGTTCCGTCAGTTCGGGCGGCGCCCCGTTCTCGGGCGCGCGTCGGGTGAAATCGCCCACGGCGGCCCGGTCCAGGGCCTGGCTGACATCGGCCACCGCGTGGGTCAGGCGGCGCCGGGCATAGGTCGAGGCGGCCAGGCCCGATATCAGGATCACCGCCCCCGTCAGGGCCACGGCCAGCACGGCCCAGCCCCAGGCCTGTCCGGAGCGCTCGACCACCCGACCCACGGCGATCTGCAGCGATCCAACCTGACGACGCACGACCACCGCCTCGACGCTGCGGCCCGGACACAGGGCGCCGGGCTTTAGCGTGGTCAGATAGACGTCTTCGCCCAGGCGCGGCTGGGGCGCGAGGGCTGCGGCCTCCAGCGCCAGGAGGCCCGCAGGCTTGCCGATCGGCCCGCGGATATAGCGTACCCCGGCGCCGCCCCGGCCGGTGCGGCAGGTCTCCTCCAGCGAACGGGCCTCGCGCGTCGGACCGCTCTGGAAGGCGCTGAGCCAGGCCGACAGATAGGCCGCGTCCCCCGCCGTCAGGCTGGAGGCGTCTAGGCCGGATTCGACGCCCAGCTTGGAGGCCATGGCGCCGTAGTCGGCCAAGGCCAGCAGGGCGGCCTGCTGGCGCTGGTCCATGCGCACCGCCTGTCCGGTGACGACCAGAGATCCGGTCAGGGCCAAGGCGGCCAGGACCGCCAATGCCGAGGCCAGTTGAGTGGTCGTGCGTCGTCCCAGCCAGCGTCGGATCAGGCCCCGCCCCATGGTGGTCGCCTCAGGGTGCCGGATCGAGGTCGCGGAAGATCAGGCTCTGGCTGCGCGCCGAGACGATCAGCGGGTGCATATCCTCGCCAAGCTCGGGCGCCTGTTCCTTGAGCCGCCGCCGCAGGGCGCTGATCCGGGCGTCGATGATGTTGACGAAGTTGTCGGGCAGAAAGGTCCATTCGACCCAGCAGCGATCCCACAACATGGTCTTGGTCACCGGCTGCCCCCGCGCCGTCATCAGTTCGCAGACGATCGCGAACTCCAGGGGCGACAGGTCGATCAGCCGCGCACCGCTTTCGCCCAGATCCAGCTTCAGGGTGCGTGCGCCGGGCGACAGGCGTAGCGGTCCATTGAGCAGGTCCCCTCCCGCCGGCCGGGACAGTCTGGCCGCCTTGCGCAGTTGAGCGGCGATCCGGGCCAGAAGTTCTTCGTCTCCGACCGGCTTGGCCAGATAGTCGTCGGCGCCATTCAACAGGCCCTCGACCTTCTGACGTTCGCCCCCCAGGGCCGTCAGCATCAGGACCGGGGCGTCACAGGAGGGACCGCCGCCGCTACGCAGCCGCTTCAGCGTTTCCAGCCCGTCTAGTCCGGCCGTCAGCCGATCCAGCACCAGCACGTCATAGGCGGCGACCTGGGCCGCGCTCAGGGCCGCCTCGCCGGTATCGACCCTGTCCACGGCGGCGAACCCGGCTCGGATCAATCGTCCTGCCACGTGGTCCGACAGGCTGGGATCGTCTTCAAGCAGCAACACCCGGCGCCCGGCGAACATGTCCGACAGCGCCAGGAAGGCGTCGTCGACAAGGTCGCTGTGACCCAGGTCCGCTTCGGTCGACACGCGCATTCCCAAATCCCGCCCCAAGCCCGCCAGTAGGATACGAGCCTGCGGCAAATTCGACAACGCTGTTCGCCGTGACGCTTCCTGATGCATCCAAGGCGTCGCGGATGTGTTGTAGTCGCCTCATGATCACAATCGCCCGCACCACCATCCTGCTGACCTCGCTCGCGGCAGCCCTGTCGGCCTGCCAAACGGCTCCCACCGCGGAGAGCGGATTCCTCAAGAGTTATGACGGTCTGGTCGAGCGGGAGGACACGATCCGGGCCTCGATCCGCGAACGGCGGGACGAGGGCGCCGCTACGGCCATCGACGCCGTCCATCTGGACCCGACCATCATGGTCGGCGAGGCAGGCGCGGGTCTCAGCCAGGATGAAGTCGCCCTGGTTCTGCGCGAGGTCGACCGTCAGGTTTGCTACGAGGTCAGCGAGCGGTTCACCATCGTGGAACAGCCGGACGGCGTGGCCCGTGTCCGCGTCGGCGTCACAGGCGTGCGGCCGACGGGTCAGGCTGCGTCGGGCGTTTCAGCCGTCGCCAACGCCTTCATTCCCGGCCCCGGAACCTTCCGCGTGCCCGGCACGACCGGCGGCCTGGCGGCCGAGGCCGAGTTGGTCGATCCGCAAGGTCGTCAGGTGGCGGCCCTGGCCTGGGCGCGCAACGCCAATGTCGTCGGCACCGACACCCCGTCCCTGTCACGGGTCGGCGACGCCCTGCAGATGGCCGAACCCTTTGGCGACGCGGTCGGTGACGCCATCGCGCCCAAGGACCGTGCCGTTCGCGACATCCCCAGCCCCGACCCCTGCGCCGCCTATGGTCCGCGCACTCAGCCCGCTGGCTTCCTGACCCGTGTTGTCACAGGCCTCTATGTGCCCGAGGTCAACACCGGCTCGCGCGACGACGCGCCGAAGGACTAGGGACTAACCCTAAAGCCCGTCCCAACGCCTGTCGCGCTGAAGCGGCGCGCCTCATCGCGTCAGCGACCCGACTGGGCTGCGCTCAAGCAGCGAGGTTCCGCGAACCGAGCGTAGCGCGTCGCGAAGCGACCCTTCTAGGAAGCGACCCCTTCTAGAACGCGCTCTGGCCCGTGATCGCCCGGCCCTGGATCAGGGCGTGGACGTCGGCGGCGCCTTCGTAGGTGTTGACCGTTTCCAAGTTCATGGCGTGACGCATGACGTGCATCTCACCGGTGATGCCGGCGCCGCCGTGCATGTCACGGGCCTCGCGGGCGATGTTGAGCGCCTTCTGGCAGTTGTTGCGCTTCATCATCGAGATGGCTTCGGGCACCCAGGCGCCCTGGTCCAACAGCCGACCCAGGGCCAGCGAACCCTCCAGACCCAGGAAGATCTCGGTCTGCATGTCGGCCAGCTTCTTCTGCACCAGTTGGCGCGACGACAGGGGCCGTCCGAACAGCATGCGCTCGCCGACATAGTCGCGCGTCAGGTGGAAACAGGCCTCGGCGGCGCCCATCGCCCCCCAGGAAATGCCGTAGCGCGCCTTGTTCAGGCAGCTGAACGGCCCGCGCAGACCCTTCACGCCAGGCAGGATGTTGGCCTCGGGCACGAAGACGTCGTTCAGGCCGATGTCGCCGGTGATGGAGGCGCGCAAGCTCAGCTTGTCGCCGATCTTGGTGGTGGTGAAGCCGTCGAAATCACGCTCGACGATGAAGCCGCGGATCACGTCGTCCAGCTTGGCCCAGACCACCGCCAGGTCCGAGATGGGCGAGTTGGTGATCCAATATTTGCCGCCGTTCAGCTTGTAGCCGCCGTCCACGGCCTCGGCGCGGGTCTTCATCGCGGCGGGGTCCGAGCCGCCGTCCGCTTCCGTCAGACCGAAACAGCCGACCCATTCGCCGGCCGCCATCTTGGGCAGGAACTTCATCTTCTGCTCTTCGGAGCCGAAGGCGTAGATCGGGTACATGGCCAGCGAAGACTGCACCGACATGGCCGAGCGGTAGCCGGAATCGACCGCCTCGATCTCGCGCGCGATCAGGCCATAGGCGACGTGGCTGACGGCCGAGCCGCCGTACTGTTCGGGCAGGGTGGCGCCCAGGAAACCCATATGGCCCAGCTCGGTCATGATCGAACGATCGAAGGTCTCGTCGCGGAAGGCGGCGACCACGCGCGGCAGCAGTTTCTCGCGGGCATAGGACCGCGCCGCCTCCTGAATGGCGCGCTCGTCCTCGGTCAGGCGGCCGGTCAGATCGAGGGGGTCGTCCCAGCGGAACGTCTGAGCGGGTGTAGCGGCGCCGTCGGCCATGAGCAGATCCTGAGTGTCGGCGAGGGCTCAGGTCGTCACGCGATGGTGACGAACGCCCCCTGTTCTGCCTCGCGGTTTAGGCCAGAATGACGACGACGGGTAGACCCGCGCCCGCCGCCGACCGGGATCTGCATGAGACGCGCTCTGAGCCGCCTGTTTCTCGACCATCCGCACGAGGTGGGCGAGAGCTATTTCCAGCATCTGGGCGCGGCATGGGCCGTGGGGTTTCGACTGGCCCGCCTGTCGGCGACCGCCCTGCTGCATGGCCTGATACCCAGCCTGGCCAAGACCACGGTCTCGGGGGAGATCCGCGCCATGGCCGCCAACCTGGGCGACCGCGCCGAGGACGCACGCGAGACCCGGATGCGCGACGCCGGCGTCTGGGATCCGGGACTTTAGCGATCCTGCTCCCCTTCGCGGGCCGGGGCGGATAAGAGATCGTCATGACCCAGAACCCTGCCTCTCCGTCTCAAGGCCCGCTCTCCGGCGTCCGCGTGCTGGACCTCAGCCGGGTGCTGGCCGGGCCCTGGGCGACCCAGACCCTGGCCGATCTGGGCGCCGAGGTGATCAAGATCGAACGGCCGGGCGAGGGCGACGACACCCGCCACTGGGGCCCGCCCTTCACCACCACGACGGACGGCTCGAAGGGCGACGCCGCCTATTTCTTCTGCGCCAACCGGGGCAAGAGATCCGTCGAACTGGACATCGCCAGCCCTGAAGGCGCGCAGGCCGTGCGCAGCCTGGCCGCCACCTGCGACGTGGTGGTCGAGAACTTCAAGACGGGGGGCCTGCAGAAATACGGCCTCGACTACGCCGGCCTGTCGGCGGTCAATCCCAGGCTGGTCTATTGCTCGATCACCGGCTTTGGCCAGACCGGCCCCGACGCCCACCGCGCCGGCTATGACTATATGATCCAGGCCATGGGCGGGCTGATGTCGATCACCGGCCAGGCGGATGGCGCGCCGGGCGCCGAGCCGATGAAGGTTGGGGTGGCGGTGGTGGATCTGTTCACCGGCCTCTATGCCTCCAACGCCATCCTGGCCGCCCTGATGCACGCGCGCGCGACCGGCGAGGGCCAGCATGTCGACATCGCCCTGTTCGACGTTCAGGCCGCGATACTGGCCAACCAGGCGACCAACTATTTCGTCAGCGGCAAGGCCCCGACGCGGATGGGAAACGCCCACCCCAACCTGGCCCCCTATCAGCCCTTCCCCTGTTCGGACGGGATGGTGGTGATCGCCGTGGGCAACGACGGCCAGTTCCGGGCGCTGGCCAGGGCTCTGGGCGTCGAGCCCATGGGCGCCGATCCGCGCTTCGTCACCAACGCCCTCAGGGTCCAGAACCGCACAGAACTTTCGCCGACCCTGTCGGCCCTGACGGCCGGCTTCACCATGAAGGCTCTGATGGCGGCTCTGGAGGCGGCGGGCGTGCCCTGCGGTCCGGTCAACACCATCGACCAGGTGTTCGAGGAGCCCCAGGCCCTCCATCGCGGCCTGGTGGTCGAACAGTTCCGCGACGACCTGGCCGCCCCCATCCGCACCGTCGCCTCGCCGATCCGGATGTCGAGAACGCCGGTGCGCTATGACCTGCCGCCGCCGGTTTTGGGCGCGGACACGGATGCGGTTCTCGGCGCGATCAAGCCTGACTGATCCGAAATTGAAAACGGCGGGACCCTTTCGAGCCCCGCCGTCATCGTTCTCAAATCGCCTGTAACCCTTACAGGTCCAGAAGGGCCCGCGCCGGGTCTTCCAGCAGTTCCTTGACCCGGACCAGGAAAGTCACGGCTTCCTTGCCGTCGACGATACGGTGATCGTAGCTGAGGGCCAGGTACATCATCGGGCGGATCTTGACCTCGCCGTTGATGGCCATCGGGCGCTGGACGATGTTGTGCATGCCCAGGATGCCCGACTGGGGCGCGTTCAGGATCGGCGTCGACATCAGCGAGCCATAGGTGCCGCCGTTGGTGATGGTGAAGGTGCCGCCCTGCAGGTCGTCCAGGGTCAGGGCGCCGTCGCGGGCCGCCTTGCCGAGCGCGGCGATGCCCTTCTCGATGCCGGCCAGCGACAGCACATCCGCGTCGCGCAGCACGGGCACGACCAGGCCCTTTTCGGTGCCGACGGCGATGCCGACGTCATAGTGGTTCTTGTAGATGATGTCGGTGCCGTCGATCTCGGCGTTGACGGCCGGGATCTCCTTCAGGGCGGCGATGACCGCCTTGGTGAAGAAGGACATGAAGCCCAGCTTCACGCCGTGGCGCTTTTCGAACACGTCCTTGTACTGGCTGCGCAGGGCCATGACGTTGGTCATGTCCACCTCGTTGAAGGTGGTCAGCTGGGCGGCGGTGTTCTGGGATTCCTTCAGGCGACGGGCGATGGTCTGACGCAGGCGCGTCATCTTCACCCGCTCTTCACGCGGCTGGTCGGCGCGCGGCGCGGCAGGCGGAGCCTTGGCGGCCGGAGCGGCGGGCGCAGCAGCCGGAGCGGCTGCGGCGTTCAGGGCGTCGCCCTTGGTGATGTTGCCCTTGGGGCCCGTGGCGGCGATGGCCTTGGGGTCCAGGTTGTTCTCGGCGACGACGCGCTGAACGGCTGGGGACAGGGCGGCGTCCGACTTGATCTGGGCCGAACCGGCGTTGGCCGATGCCGCCGGAGCAGCGGAAGCGGGCGCAGAGGCCGCGCCCGAACCGGAAATGCTGCCGATGGCCTGGCCGGGGGTGACGGTCGCGCCTTCTTCGGCGGCGATGGTCAGGACGCCGTCGGCGGGCGCAGACACCTCGACCGCGACCTTGTCGGTCTCGATCTCGACCAGCATTTCGTCCTTCTTGACGCTGTCGCCGGTCTTCTTGAGCCATTTGCCCATCGAGCCTTCGGCGACGCTCTCGCCCATGGTCGGGACGTTGATGCTGACGGTCGCGCCGCTGGCGGCGGCTGGAGCCGGAGCCTGTGCGGGCGCAGCAGCTGCGGCGGCAGGCGCAGCAGTTGCGGCGGCCTTGGGCGCCTCGGCCTTGCCGGCGGGCTTGGCAGCGCCGTCCGACACCACGCCCAGGACCGTACCCGGCACCACGGTGTCGCCATCGGCGGCCTTGATGTCGGACAGGACGCCGTCGGCCGGGGCCACGACTTCCAGCGACACCTTGTCGGTTTCCAGTTCGACCAGGACCTCGTCCTTCTTCACCGCATCGCCGACCTTCTTGGTCCATTTGGCGATGGTGGCTTCCGAAACGGATTCACCAAGGGCGGGGGTCAGGATGTCGGCCATGTCGGGTCCAGGCTTTCGGGTCAGGCGTTCTTATGGAGGGTGTGTGGTTCGGCTTACTCGCTTATCAGGCGAGGGCCTCGGTCGTGAAGGCTTCTAGTTCTTTCAGGTGGCGGCTCATCAGACCCGCAGCGGTCGATGCCGAGGCGGGTCGTCCGACGTAGCGGGCGCGCTTGGCCTTCACCGACAGCTTGTCGAGCGTCAGCTCCAGCCACGGATCGACGAAGGTCCAGCCGCCCATGTTCTTGGGCTCTTCCTGACACCAGACCAGTTCGGCGTTGGGGAAGCGGGCCAGTTCGGTCGAGACCGACTTCATCGGCCAGGGATAGAACTGCTCGAGCCGCAGCAGATAGACGTCGTCGCACGCCTCTCCGGCCTTCACCTTCTTCTCGCGGGCGTCCAGCAGGTCGTAATAGACCTTGCCCGAACACAGGACGACGCGACGAATGTCCTTGTCGGCCTTGATCTTGATGCCCGAGACCTCGGGACGCGTCTGGGCGTCGTCGTGCAGCACGCGGTGGAAGGACGAGCCCTCGGCCATCTCGGCCAGGGTCGAGACCGCCTTCTTGTGACGCAGCAGAGACTTGGGCGTCATCAGGATCAGAGGCTTCCTGAACGGCCGGTGCATCTGGCGGCGCAGGATGTGGAAATAGTTGGCCGGGGTGGTGCAGTTGGCGACCTGCATATTGTCTTCGGCGCACTGTTGCAGGAACCGCTCCAGGCGAGCCGAGGAGTGTTCCGGGCCCTGGCCCTCATAGCCGTGGGGCAGCAGCATGGTCAGGCCGCACATGCGCAGCCATTTGCGTTCGCCCGAACTGATGAACTGGTCGATCACCACCTGGGCGCCGTTCACGAAGTCGCCGAACTGGGCTTCCCACATCACCAGGGTGTTGGGGTCCGACAGGGCGTATCCGTATTCGAAGCCCAGCACCGCCTCTTCGGACAGGGCGGAATCGATGACTTCGAAATCCGCCTGGCCTTCGCGCAGGTTGTTCAGCGGGATGTAGCGTTCCTCGGTCGTCTGATCGATGACGCCGGAATGCCGCTGCGAGAAGGTGCCGCGCACCGAATCCTGGCCCGACAGGCGGACCGGGAATCCCTCGTCCAGCAAGGAGGCGAAGGCCAGACTCTCGGCCGTGGCCCAATCGATGGTTCCTGCGTCGATCGAATCCCGGCGCGCCTCGATGACGCGTTTCAGCGTCTTGTGCATGTCGATGCGGTTGGGGATGGTCGTCAGCCGGTGGGCGTAGTCCTTGAGCTTGGACTCAGCCACGGCGGTGGCGCCGCGACGCTCCTCCCCGTCTGGCAGACCCACGCCCTTCCACTGGCCGTCCAGCCAGTCAGCCTTCTCGGCCTTGAAGGTCTTGCCGGCCTCGAACTGCTCGTCCAGCCAGGCCTCGAAGCGGCTGACCTCGGCGTCGACGCCGGCCTGGTCGATGACGCCTTCTTCGACCAGACGCTTGGAATAGATCTCGCGCGTCGTCGGCTGGGCCCGGATCTTGGAATACATCAGAGGCTGGGTGAAGGTCGGGTCGTCGCCTTCGTTGTGGCCGAAGCGGCGATAGCAGAACATGTCCACCACCACGTCCTTGTGGAATTTCTGACGGAACTCGGTGGCCACCTTGGCGGCGAAGACGACCGCTTCGGGATCGTCGCCGTTGACGTGGAAGATCGGCGCCTGGACCATCAGGGCCACGTCCGAGCAATAGGGCGTCGAGCGCGAGTTGCGCGGCGAGGTGGTGAAACCGATCTGGTTGTTGATGACGAAATGCATCGTCCCGCCCGTGCGGTAACCCTTCAGCCCCATCAGGGCGAAGCATTCGGCGACCACGCCCTGGCCGGCGAAGGCCGCGTCGCCGTGGATCAGCAACGGCATGACCTTGGAGCGGTCCAGGGCCCACTGGCCCTCGGGCACGCCGACATTGGCCTCGCGGATGTCGAACGCCTGTTTCGCCCGCGCCTTGCCCAGGACGACCGGGTTGACGATCTCGAGGTGAGACGGGTTGGCGGTCAGAGACAGGTGGACCTTGTTGCCGTCGAACTCACGGTCCGATGAGGCGCCCATGTGGTATTTGACGTCGCCCGAGCCCTCGATGTCCGAGGGCACGGTCGAACCGCCCTGGAACTCGTGGAAGATGGCCTTATAGGGCTTGCCCATCACCGCGGCGAGGGTGTTCAGGCGGCCCCGGTGGGCCATGCCGACGATGATCTCGTCCACGCCCAGGGCGCCGCCGCGCTTGATGATCTGCTCCAGAGCGGGGACCATGCCCTCGCCGCCGTCCAGGCCGAACCGCTTGGTGCCGGGGAAGCGCTTGTGCAGGAAGCGTTCGAAGCCCTCGGCCTCGATCAGCTTGTTCAGGATGGCCAGCTTGCCTTCCTTGGTGAAGGCGTTCTCGGCGAACTTGTCGGGGCCTTCAAAGCGCTGTTGCAGCCAGGCCTTCTCCTCCGGTTCTGCGATATGCATGAACTGGATGCCGATGTTGCCGCAGTAGGTTCGCTTCAGGATCGACAGGACTTCGCGGATCGAGCCGGTCTGCAGGCCCAGAACCCCGTCCAGATAGATGGGGCGATCCATGTCGGCTTCGGTGAAGCCATAGAATTCGGCCGTCAGCTCGGGATTGTTGACCGCCTGCTCAATGCCCAGAGGGTCCAGCGTGGCCTGCAGATGGCCGCGAACCCGGTAGCTGCGGATCAGCATCAGGGCGCGGATGGAATCATGAGCGGCGGCGCGGATTTCCTCGGCGGAAACGCCCGCTGAAGCCGCCGGAGCCGGAGCCGCGACGGGCGCAGCGCCCGGCTTCTTGGGATCGGGCTTGGGCGCAGGCCAGCGACCGTCGAACACGGCGGCGTCCTCGGTGGGCTCGCTGGCCACGCCGCGTCCCCACGACCCGGCCGCGTGCGAGGCCTGAACCGTGGCGGCGGAATCCTTCAGCTGGTCGAAAAAGGCGCGCCATTCGCCCGAGACGGAGCCCGGATCGGTCGCCCATTTCTCGTGCAGGTCTTCGATGAACCCGGCATTGGAGCCATAAAGGAAGCTGGTCTCGGCAAAGACCTGGTTCAGCCGGCCGGCATCGTCCGCCATCGTTCTCGTCGTCCCTAGGCCCTCCGTACACGTTTACGTGAGGGCGGTGCGTTTCATATAGGCTCTGTTTCCTTATGGGTCATGACCGAATGGGGGCGGTCGGGCCGAAAAAGCGTCATTGAGAGACAAATTTCGTCGCCGGGTCGTCACCTGCGCGCTTCCGCCGCAGATGAAGCGCGATTTCGCTCCGCTTGGGCCAAAGAAAAACGCCCCCGGCCGAGACCGGGGGCGTCTTCAATCTTCTCACAAGCCGCCAGGCTGGAGGGCGTCTTAGCCCTTCAGAACTTCGACCAGGGTCTTGCCGAGGCGGGCCGGCGATTCCGACATACGGATGCCCGCGGCCTCCATGGCCGAGATCTTGGATTCCGCATCGCCCTTGCCCCCCGAGACGACGGCGCCGGCGTGCCCCATGGTGCGGCCCTTGGGAGCGGTGCGGCCCGCGATGAAGCCGGCCATCGGCTTCTTGCGGCCCTTCTTGGCTTCGTCGATCAGGAACTGGGCGGCGTCTTCTTCAGCGCCGCCGCCGATTTCGCCGATCATGATGATCGAGGTGGTCTCGTCATCGGCCAGGAACATTTCCAGCATGTCGATGAACTCGGTGCCCTTGACCGGGTCGCCGCCGATGCCGACGGCTGTGGTCTGGCCCAGGCCTTCGTTGGTGGTCTGGAAAACGGCCTCATAGGTCAGGGTGCCCGAACGCGAGACGATGCCGACCGAGCCCTTCTTGAAGATGGAGCCCGGCATGATGCCGATCTTGCACTCGTCGGGCGTCAGGACGCCCGGGCAGTTGGGGCCCAGCAGGCGCGACTTGGAGTTTTCCAGGCGGCGCTTGACCTTGACCATGTCCATCACCGGAATGCCTTCGGTGATGCAGGTGATGAAGGGGATCTCGGCGTCGATGGCCTCGATGATGGCGGCGGCGGCGCCTGCCGGCGGGACATAGATCACCGAGGCGTCGGCCTTGGTGGCTTCCTTGGCTTCTGCCACCGAAGCGTAGATCGGCAGGCTTTCGCCGTGCGAGCCGGTCCAGTTCGTGCCGCCCTTGGTGGGGTGGACGCCGGCGACCATTTGCGTGCCGTGATAGGCCAGCGCCTGTTCGGTGTGGAAGCCGCCGGTCTTGCCGGTCAGGCCCTGGACGATGATCTTGGTGTTCTTGTCGACGAGGATGGACATGGATCTGCTCTGATTATTCGGTCAGCGGGACGGTCGGTGGATGAGCCCTAAGGCTCAACCGACCGCCGCGACGATCTTCTGGGCGGCGTCGTCGAGGTCATCGGCGGCCTGGATGGTCAGGCCGGATTCGTTCAGAATCTTCTTGCCCAGCTCGGCGTTGGTGCCTTCCAGACGGACGACCAGCGGAACCTTCAGGCCCACTTCCTTCACCGCGGCGACAACGCCCTCGGCGATGACGTCGCACTTCATGATACCGCCGAAGATGTTGACCAGGATGCCCTGGACGTTGGGGTCGGCGGTGATGATCTTGAACGCGGCCGCAACCTTGTCCTTGCCGGCGCCGCCGCCGACGTCACAGAAGTTGGCGGGCTCTTTGCCGTACAGCTTGATGATGTCCATCGTGGCCATGGCCAGACCGGCGCCATTGACCATGCAGCCGATGTTGCCGTCGAGCGAGACGTAGGCGAGGTCCCACTTGGAGGCTTCGATTTCCTTGGCGTCTTCTTCGGTCTCGTCGCGCAGGGCCCGGATGTCCTCGTGGCGGAACAGGGCGTTGCCGTCGAAGCTGACCTTGGCGTCCAGAACGCGCAGATGGCCGTCCTTCATGACGATGAGGGGGTTCACCTCCAGCATGTCCATGTCGGTCTCGACAAAGGCCTTGTAGAGGATGGGGAACAGCGACTTGCCGTCTTCGGCGGCCGCGCCGGTCAGGCCGTAGGCGGCGTTGATGGCGGCGACGTCGGCGTCGGTGACGCCGGTTTCCGGGTCGATGACGATGTTCTGGATCTTCTCGGGTGTGTCATGGGCGACGGCCTCGATGTCCATGCCGCCCTCGGTCGAGACGACGAAGGCGATGCGGCCGAACTGGCGGTCGACCAGCAGCGAGCAGTAGAGCTCACGGTCGATGTCGGCGCCGTCTTCGATATAGAGGCGGTTGACCTGCTTGCCGGCGTCGCCCGTCTGGGCGGTGACCAGGGTGTTGCCGAGCATTTCCTTGGCGTGGGAAACGGCTTCCTCAACCGAGAAGGCCAGGCGGACGCCGCCCTTGGCGTCGGCGCCCAGTTCCTTGAACTTGCCCTTGCCGCGGCCACCGGCGTGGATCTGCGACTTCACGACGTACAGAGGGCCCGGCAGGGACTTGGCGGCGGCCTCGACCTGATCGACCGAGGTGACGGCCACACCGGCCGCGACCGGAGCGCCAAAGCCCTTGAGGACCTGTTTGGCCTGATATTCGTGAATGTTCATGGACCGTTGCCCTGACTGTGTCTGGATAAGTTGCGGCGCTTATAGGCGTCGGCTCTTCGCAGGTGCAACCGTGGGAATATTCACCGATCCGTGAAACGCGTTGGACCTTAGTCGACCCAGTCCTTCTGGAGCGTCCGTGAGGCGCCGAACAGCAGGGCCGAGGCCATCAGATAAAAGCCCATGCCGGTGTAGATGGCCCAGCGCAGGCTCTCGTCGCCGAACCGAGGCGCCAGAAGGTCGCTCATCCAGCCGAAATAATAGAATCCGACCGCGATCCCCAGCAGGTTGTTGAACAACAGGAAGATGGCCGAGGCGGTCGAACGCATCGGCGCGGGGGCGATATGCTGGACCGCCGCCGTGATCGGACCCAGCCAGGCCAGGTTCAGCCCCGTGGGAATCAGGAAGATCAAAAAGGCCAGGGTCAGTTGCTGCACCTGCGACCCGCCGCCCGGCAGGACCAGGCCGATCAGCCAGGGCGAGTTCATGGCCAGGATGAAACAGGGCGCCGAGATCAGGAAGGCGATCGCGGGCGTCAGGGGATAGGCGCCCTTGCCGCGCTTGGACAGCTTGTCGGCGACCATGCCGCCGCCCCAGATGCCCAGGATGCCGCCGATCAGGGCGATGCCGGAATAGTACCAGCTGGTCTGGGCCAGGGTCAGGTCGAAGCTGCGCATGAAGAACAGCGGCAGCCAGCCGGCCACGCCATAGCCGCACACCGACGACGAGGCCGCGCCCAGCGCCAGAAGCCAGAAGCTGGGCTTGGGCAGGACGGCCGAGGCGGTGACGCGGGCGATCATGAAGGAGACGCCGATCACGCCCGCCAACAGACCTGCGAACATCAGCAGCAACGGGTTGGCCGGGATCAGCCCGCCCCAGGCCAGGGCCGCCAGCACCAGAAGACCTGCGGCCAGACCCATCAGGCCAAGGGCCACCGTCTTGCCGAGGCGACCATCGCCGGCGACAGGCGCGGCGACAGCGGCGGCGCTTGCCGGTATCGCCGCAGGCGGCGCTACGGGCGCGGTCTTGACCACATCCATGCCGCCCCGCTTGGGGTCCTTGACCGTCAGCCGCAGCAGGGGCGCGACCAGCAGGCCCAGCACGCCGACGACGATGAAGGCCGTGCGCCAGCCGTACTCGGCCGCCAGCAGACCTCCGACCAGGGTGCCGGCCGCCGTGCCCAGCGGGATGCCGAAGGCGAAGCCGGCTAGGGCACGCGCCCTCTGGTGCGGCGGGAAATAGTCGGCGACCAGGGAATAGGCCGGGGCCACGCCGCCCGCCTCGCCCACGCCCACGCCCATGCGGCACAGGAACAGTTGGCCGAACGACCCGGCCATGCCGCACAGGGCGGTGAAGCCCGACCAGACGGCCAGGGCGCCGGTCATGATCCACACCCGGCTGACCCGGTCGGCCAGCCAGGCCAGGGGGATGGCCAGGGTCGAATAGACCGAGGCGAAGGCGATGCCGCCCAACAGGCCGAACTGCTGGTCCGACATCCCGAACTCGGCCTTCAGCGGCGCGGCCAGGATGCCGATGATCTGCCGATCCACGAAGTTGAGCATGTAGACCAGGATCAGGATGGCCAGCACATAGAAGCGATAGCCGGGGCGCTCGCCCGAAGTCGGCGACGCCGAAGCCTGGTCTGAAGCCATGGTTGTGTTCCTGTCCTCGATCGGCGTCTGCGCGCCTGTGCACATTCTAGGGCTGTCGTCAGCCTAGGGCGGGATCGGCGCCCCGCAAAAGAAAAATGAGCCCAAGAAAAAGGGCGGCGACAGAATGCCGCCGCCCCGTTTCGTCGTCCTGTTCGCGTCGCGCCTAGTATTTGGCGGTCAGCTTGACCATCCAGGTCCGTGGCGCGCCGTAGTAGGCGGTGCGGATGTTGCCGATGGACGAGAACTCCTGGGCGTCGGTCTTGTAGACCTCGTCCGACAGGTTCTGGCCGTACAGGCCGACGGTGTAGCGGTCCGAGGCGTCGGCCCAGACGACGCGGGCGTCGTAGAGCCAGTAGTCGTCCTGGTACATGCCGTCGATTTCGGTGTCGGTGTTGGTGAAGGTGTTGTCCACCGCCAGGGCCATCTTCGAGCGGAACTTGGCCGCGCCGCCGACCGTCACGCTGGAGCCGCCGTCCAGCACGTATTCGTACTGACCGCCGAAGCGCAGGGTCCATTTCGGCGAGAAGGCCGGATCCTGGAAGGCGCGGCTGCCCGAGAAGTTGGTGAACCGGGCGTCGTCGAACTCCTTGTAGTCGGCGTCGAGGAAGCCGATCTGGGTGTCCAGCGTCAGACCGGGAACCGGCACGACCACGCCTTCGATCTCGAAGCCGAGGATGTCGAGCGAGCCGGCGTTGATCACCGACAGGGTGCCGACCGGAACGCCGCTGACGGGGTCGGTTTCCAGACCCGTGACGCGCGCCTGGAAGTCCTCGTACTTGGTGAAGAAGGCCGCCAGGTTCAGGCGCAGGCGGTTATCCCAGTACTGGGTCTTGGCGCCGACCTCGAAGGTGTCGGCGGTTTCCGGCTGGTACTCGGTCGATTCACCGGGCGTGTTGGCGCGACCGTTGAAACCGCCCGACTTGAAGCCCTGCGAATAGCGGCCATAGACCATGGCGTCCGGCGACAGCTGATAGTCGGCCGACAGCATGATCGAGGTGTCGTCATACTTGCCGGTCGGCGGCGTAAAGCCGTAGGCCGAGACCAGGAAGGGCGAGGTCGAGGTCACATTGGTCGACCGCGCATAGTCCTTCTCTTCCTCGGTGTAGCGCACGCCAGCCGACAGGCGCAGGGCCTCGGTCGCCTGATAGGACAGGTTGGCGTAGGCCGCCTTCGACGTCGTCTCCAGGTCGTCGTCGATGAAGCGCGTGAAGGTGTAGCTGCCGGGGAACAGAGGCGGCAGGTTCAGGTTCGACGTCAGGTCGTCGTTGTACGACTCCTGATGCGAGGTGACGTTTTCCTTCAGGTAGTACAGGCCGCCCACCGCCGTCAGGCGGTCGTTGGTGTAGGTCAGTTGCAGTTCCTGGCTGACCTGGTCCTGATCCACGGCGACCAGGGCGTCGGCGATTTCGAGCTGGGTCGCGTCGAAGTCGATGTAGTCGTCGGTGCGCAGCTCGCGGTAGCTGGTGATCGACTTCAGCGTCAGGGCGTCGGACAGGTCCCACGCGGCGCGCAAAGACGTGCCCCAGGACTCGAGACGGGTCTCGTTGGGCAGGCCCGGCGTCGTGCGGGTTTCGAAATTATATTCCGGCGTCGCAGTCGGCAGAACGATCAGGGGCGCGCCGAACAGATTGGTCAGGGTGTTCTGGGCCTGGCCGACCGTCAGGCCGGCGTCGTCCTTGGAGTAGTCGGCGGTCAGGTCGATGCGCAGGTTGGAGGCCGGGTCCCAGGCCAGGGCGGCGCGGACGGCGTTGGAGTTCTTGTCGTTGTATTCCGCGCCGGTCGCCGGATCGGTGACATAGCCGCCACGCTCGGAATGCAGGGCCGACAGACCCAGGGCCAGGGTGTCGCTGATGGGGCCCGACACGGCGCCCTGGACGTCGATCTGGTCATAGTCGCCATAGGCGACCGAGCCGCGGGCGCGGAAGTCCTGGCCGGGACGACGCGACACCAGCTTCAACGCGCCGCCGATGGTGTTCTTGCCATACAGGGTGCCTTGCGGTCCGCGCAGGACCTCGACGCGTTCCAGGTCCAGCAGGTCGAACTGCGTGCCGCGGATACGGCTGAAATAGACGTCGTCGACATAGACGCCGACGGCGGGGTCGAAGGTCTGCAGGGCGTCGGGCTGACCCACGCCGCGGATATAGATGTTGGTCGCGTTGGACGAACCCCGGCCCTGGACCAGGTTCAGGTTGGGCACGGCGCCCTGGATGTCGGTGACCTGCTGGGCGCCGATGCGCGACAGGGTCTCGCCCGAGAAGGCGGTCAGGGCCAGCGGCGTGCGCTGGGCGGATTCTTCGGTGCGGCGGGCGGTGACGATGATGTCTTCGACCGTCGCGGCGTCGGTGTTCTGGGCTGCATCCTGCGCATAGGCGCCGGTCGAAATGGCGGCGACAGCCGCGCCGGCCAGCAGCGAGCTCTTGACGAGTCGGTTCATGAGAATCCCGTTCTTGATTTCTGTTGTTTCCAAAGACGCTGTTTTTTATTCAACGTTCAATGATTTTCGTGACCGTGACCGTAACGGGGCCTTCTGTCAAACCGTGCGGCCTGGACGGGTGGTCGCGCCGCCTCTGCTGTGGCGCCGTTGCACTAGGTGCGGCAGAGGGCCTAGCGTGAGGTCATGACCAGTTCCGCCCATCCGACGCCCCAGGCCTCGAACGACATCGACGACCCGTCCGGGCGGGCCGCAGACGTCGCTGGCCCTGCCCCCGCCCGTCGCGGCCGACCGCCCAAGACCCAGGCGGCCGCGGCCGTATCCGGCACGCGCGAGACCATCCTGGACGCGGCCGAGGACCTGTTTTCAAAACACGGCTTCTATGGCGTCACCATCCGCGAGGTGGCGCGCGAGGCGGGCGTCGACACCGCCCTGATCCACTATTATTTCGGCGCCAAGCGCGGCCTGTTCGACGCCGTCTTCCTGCGTCGAGCCGAGGTCTGGAACAACGACCGGGTCAACGCCATCAACCTCTATGCCGAGACCCACGGCGACGACATGACCCTGGAGGGTCTGTTCGAGGCCTTCCTGCGCCCGCCGTTCGAGTGGTCGGCCAAGGGCGGGCCGGGCTGGAAACACTATTCGGCCCTGGTGGCCCAGACCAACGCCAACCCCGCCTTTGGCGGCGAGACCATGGCCCGCTATTTCGACCCGGCCATCCTGAGGCTCATCACCCTGATCCGCCAGGTCATGCCCGAGGCGCGCGAGCAGGACGTCTATTGGGCCTATCACAACCTGTCGGGCGCCCTGACCCTGACCCTGGGCGAGACCGGACGGCTGGATCGCCTGTCGGGCGGCCTGTGCCGATCGGGCGATCTGGAAAGCGCCTGCGACTACATGGTCCGGTTCGCCGCCGCGGGGTTCAGGGCCGTCTGTGCGGCCCCTGCGCCGACACCCGCTTCTACCTCAACCTGATCCGTTCGGTGATCCCGGTCGGGGGCAGGTCGAACGCGGCCTGATCGAACGGCGGCGGGCCGAACCGGCCGCGCACATTGTTGGACCAACCCTGGGGTTCGCCGCCCAGGCCCAGGGCGCCCTTGCGCTGAATCCCGTCGCCGTCGACATCCTGCCAGGCGGCGATGGCGTAGCGGCCGGGGGTCATGCCCAGCACCCAGGCGCGGGTCACCGGGCCGTTGCGCTCGACCATCAGGGTCCGCAGCGCGCCTTCGCCCCGTCGCAGGGCCTCCGCGTCCTGATAGATGGACACCGAAATCCGGCCTTCCTGGCTGGTCTCCAGTTCGATCTGAAGCGTGACCTGGGTCGAGCCGGGGCTGCGCGGACGGGTCGGCGCGACGACGGAGCCGCCCGAGGTCTGGGCGCCTGGAATGACGGTGATCGTCGGGGCGCTGACCGTTCCGGCGGGCGCAGGGGCGATCACTGCAGGCGGGGCCGGAACGCTGACGGCGGTCTCGTCCGGCTGGGCCACAGGAGTTCCCACGGGCGGCGGCACGGGCGCACTGGCGCGCGGCGGCGGCGGGACGGGCACGCTGCCGGTCTGTTGCGCCGAGGCGGCGGAGGCGGTCGCCAGGACCACCAGAGCCGGAACCAGGAGCGCGGAAAGAAGGGCGATCTTCATCGGGACAGTCTTCATGCCAAGTTTCGCCAATGGCAAGGCGGTTCGCCTGACGCGACCCTCAGTCGTCGCCCTCAATGGCGTGGATCTGATCGTCGTCGAGGCCGAAATGGTGGCCGATCTCGTGGATCAGGACATGGGCGATGATCTCGGCCAGCCCCACGTCGCCCCGCTCGCACCACTCGTCCAGGATCGGACGACGATAGAGAAAGACCCGCGACGGCTCAGCCGCCGGCCCCATGCTGTCGCGGCTGCCGATATCGACGCCGTGATAGAGGCCGGTCAGCTCGAACGGGTCCTCGATCCCCATGCCCCTCAGCGTCTCCTCGTCGGCGAAGTCGTCGATACGGAACACCACCTCGCCTGCCGCCTGACGAAACCCCTCGGGCAGGTCGGCGAAGGCCTGCTCGGCCAGTCGCGCGAAGTCGTCGAGGGAGGGGGCTGGCTGATCCAGCCACCGGGTGTCTGCGGGTTCGGTCATTGTGCTCAGAGGTTATGGAGTCGAAATTGAGGAGTAGGGGAAGCCCAGCCTAGCGCCAACAGCACGCCCTTCCCTACCGCCAACGCCCTAACCCCTACTCCCTCTCTCCATTTCCATTATGGTGAACGCCGAATCGGCGGGTGAAACGGAATGGCGGGAGCCGACATCGCCTTTGTGGCGGCTAGCGGAGCGGCGGGTCTGGCCCTGTCCGTCAGCGCCTGGGCATGGCGTTTTCGTCATCGCCTGGCCGCGCGGGAGGCCGCTGTCGAAAGCGGCGCGGCCTATGCCGCCGAGACCCTGGCCGAGCGCGACGCCGCCCTGTCCGCCTTCGACGACATCCGCATCGGCCTGAGATCGGACGGCGGGGTGACCGCCATCCTTGGCGCGCCCGAGGGCATCGCCGCCGCCCGCGCCGACCTGGCGCCGGGTGTCGAGAACGTCGACGACGCCGTGGTCCTGGCCGTCGCGGTCCATACCGCCCATCCCGCCGCCGTCACCGCCCTGGTCGAACAGGGGATCGGCTGCGACCTGCGGATCGAGACGGACCGGGGCGCCTGGGCCATCGAGGGACGGCTGGTCAGCGGCGCCGCCTGGCTGAGGCTAGCCCCCGCCCGCGCCGCCCCGCATCAGGTCGATACGGGTGTCGGCCTGGGCCTGGGGCTGCTGGCCGACGCCTCGCCGGCGCCGACCTGGGTCGTGGACGCAGAGGGTCGACTGGTCTGGGCCAACCGCGCCTGGCTGAGCGAGGTGAAAGCCCCCAGCCTGGACGACGCCCGCAGCCGCAGCCTCAGCTTCGATCGAGGCGCCGAGGCGGTGCTGGCCGAGGCGGGGCGGCTGGGCGTGCGCCAGGAAGGCTTCCGCTGGACCTCGGGCGGGGGCCGCAGGCGTGCCTGGCGGATCGTCGCCGAACCCCTGGGCGGGGCCTCGGCCGATGCGGGCGACCTGTCGAGTCCCGGCGCCGTCCTGGCCTTCGCCATCGACATGACCGAGGCCGAGGAGACGCGCGACACCCTGCGCCGCCACGTCGAGGCCCATGACGAGACCCTGAACCACCTTGCCGACGCCGTGGCCATCTTCGGCCCGTCCAAGCGACTGGCCTTCCACAACACCGCCTTCCAGGCCCTGTTCAACATCGACCCGGCCTGGCTGGACGAACGCCCGACCCATGCCGAGCTGCTGGATCGTCTGCGCCAGCGCCGGATGCTGCCCGAGGTCATCGACTACGCCGGCTGGAAGACGCGCGAACTGGAGTTCTATGGCGCCGCCGAGGCCGCGCCCGACGATAGCTGGTCCCTGCCCGACGGCCGGACCCTGCGCGTGGTGCGCCAGCCCCACCCGCTGGGCGGCATCCTGCTGCTGTTCTCGGACATCACCGACGAGCTGAAGCTGCGCAGCCGCTACAACGCCCAGATCCAGGTCCAGACGGCGACGCTCGACAAGCTGAACGACGCCGTCGCCGTGTTCGGCTCGGACGGGCGGCTGCGGCTGCACAACGAGGCGTTCGAACGCTTTTGGGACATCCTCGGCGACCGGCTGGAGGCGGCCAGCGACTTCGACGCCATCGCCGAACTGCTGAAAGCCGTCATCCCCGATCCGGCCCTGTGGCTGGGGCTGAAGGCGCGGGTCGCCGATCCCGATCCCGAAAGCCGCATCGCCGTCTCGGGCGAGGCGCGCACCACCGATGGCCGTATCGCCGCCTGGCAGACCCGCCCGCTGCCGGACGGCGCCACACTGGTCGCCTTCTCCGACGTCACCGCAAGGCGCGAGCTGGAACAGGCCCTGGCCGCCAAGGCCGCCGCCCTGGAGGAAAGCCAGGCCCTGAAGCGCGAGTTCGTCGGCTCGGTCAGCTACGAGCTGCGCACGCCCCTGACGACCATCGTCGGCTATTCCGAACTGCTGGAGACCCTGGGCGACCTGCCAGAGCGCAGCCGCCAGCACGCCGGCGCCATCCGCGTCGCCGCCAGCCAGCTGGCCCGCTCCATCGACGACGTGCTGGACATGGCCCAGATCGACGCCGGCGAGATGGAGCTGACCCTGGGCGACGTCCGGGTCTGCGACCTGCTGAGCGAGACCGCCGAGAAGGTCCGCGCCCGCATCGAGGGGCGGGGTGCGACACTGACCATCGTCTGTCCCGACAGGCTGCGCCCCATGCGCGCCGACGAAAAACGCATCGGCCAGGCCCTGGATCACCTGCTGGAGAACGCCACCCGCGCGGTCTCCGACGGAGGCGAAGTCACCCTGACCGCCGAAACCAATGCGTCCGAGGTTCGGATCCGGGTTCAGGATACGGGACGCGGCATCCCCTATCACCTGCAGGCCCACGTCTTCGATCGCTTCGTGCGTCGCGACCGGGGCGGCCCCGGCGTCGGCCTGGCCCTGGTCAAGGCGTTGGTCGAACTGCACGGCGGCTGGGCCGAGGTCGAGAGCGAGCCCGGCAAGGGCGCGGCCTTCATCCTGCACCTGCCGCTGGAGGCGGTCCGCGACGCCGCTGCGCCCGAGCTGCTGCTGGGGTGAGACGCGATTAGGGTTTAGGGAGTAGGCGTCGGGCCATCAGCCCCGCTTTTCCTGCCTCTCGGACCTCCAAATGACCGCCCCCCTCAAGACCGCCATCATCTACGACTTCGACGGCACCCTGGCGCGCGGCAACATGCAGGAGGTGACCTTCATCCCCTCGGTGGGCATGGGCATCGGCGACTTCTGGGGCGAGGCCGACCGTCTGACCCGATCCGCCGATGGCGACAACATCCTGATGTACATGCAGCTGATGCTGCAGCGCGCCCGCGAGCATGGCGAACCGATCACCAAGAAGCTGCTCAAGGAACACGGCGAGGACGTGAAGCTGTTCGACGGCCTGCGCACCGACCTGACCGGCCCAGGCTGGTTCGAGCGCATCGACGCGGTGGGCGCCAAATACGGCCTGGAGATCGAGCACTACATCATCTCTGCGGGCCTTGAGGAGATGATCGAGGGCTGTCCGATCCGCGACGCCTTCCACCACGTCTTTGCCTCCAAGTTCGCCTACGACGACCACGGCGTGGCCATCTGGCCGGCGGTCGGGGTCAACTACACCACCAAGACCCAGTACCTGTTCCGCATCAACAAGGGGGTGCTGAACCACTGGGACCACGAGCCGATCAACCGCTTCGTTCCCGACGACGACCGCCGCATCCCGTTCGAGCGCATGATCTTCCTGGGCGACGGCGACACCGACGTGCCGACCATGAAGATGATGCACACCAAGGGCGGCTTCTCGATCGCGGTCTATGACCCGCGCAACTCCGACAAGGACCAGAAGAAGATCTACAGCCTGATCTCCGAGGACCGGGTCAACTTCGTCGCCGCCGCCGACTATCGCGAGGGCCAGCCGCTGGACCTGATCGTCAAGGGCCTGATCGGCCGCATCGCCATCAACGAAGGCGCCATGCCCGCCGGGATCTAGGAGCTTAGCGCCCCCCGGCGCGGGCCCAGGCGTCGCGGGCGTGGGCCAGACGGGCCGGGACCAGACCTTTCAGAGGCGTGGGGCGGGCGGCGCATTTCAGCCCCGCCTCCTGTCCCTTCGACCAGGCCACCGAGGCTTCGCAGGCCGTGCCGGCGTCCACGTCGACCACCGTCACTACGGCGGGCAGGGAGATGGCGCGGTCCAGCCGCAACCGCATACCCCCATCCGACAGATCGACGATGCGGCAGGCCAGTTCCAGTCCGGGCGCGACCAGGACGCCGCGTGTGTTGGCGGGTCGGCGCGGCTCGAACCGGCGGTCGGGTGTCTTGTCGAAAAGGGCCATGGGGACGCTAACGCTTCAGGGACATCATGGCGCCGGAGGGATCGAAGCCGATCCATCAAAGCGGGGCGAGCGGTCGTCGTCGAGGTCGATGATACAGTCGGCGGCGACATTGCCGGCCAGCATCGACCGGGTGATCCGCTCGAAATGAGCGATGAAGTCCGCCATAGCCGCCCGGTCGTCGGGATCGAGATCCAAGGCCGGGACGCCCAGCAACCCGGCCTGCTGTTCTGAGCGCCAGTCCAGCACGCGGTCGAACGAGGGCGCGCGCAGGAACAGCAGCCCGTCCAGAGCGGCGGTCAGGTCGGCGTAACCCTCGCTCAGGGCCTGATTGCACAGGCCGCGCCAGCGCCCGTCGGCGTCCTGTTCGCGTTCCAGATCATTGACGGGTTCAGCCAGGTCTGCCGCCGTCTGGGGCGCCGCGCCCAGGCACCAGCCCTCCAGCAGGATGGCGGATGGGCGACCGACGAAGACGGGCCAGTCGGTGCGGGGCGCCACGTCGTCGGCCAGTTTGTCGAAGGTGCGCAGGGGCGTGCGATCCCCCGGGCCCGCCGCGCGCAGGCGGGCGATCAGGGCGGACAGGCCCTCCAGATCATGGGTCAGGGGCGGGCCGCGGGTGACGAATAGCGGATGCAGGCGGCGCGCCAGGGCTTCCCGCTCGGCCCGGCTCAGATAGGCGTCATCCAGCGACAGGCTGACGATGGACATGTCCTTGGCCGCCGCTGCACGGGCCAGGGTGGACTTGCCCGAGCCTTGCGCGCCCGAAATCCCGATCAGGGGAACCGCGGCGCCCGATGTCCTGGCCTTGGCGACCATTTCCGCGACCGCCGACAGCAGCCGGGGGTGGATCACGTCAGTGCTGGCTCTCGGGCAGGCGCACGATCAGGCCGTCCAGGGCGTCCGACACGCGGATCTGGCACGACAGGCGCGAGGTCGGCTCCACCTGTTCGGCGAAGTCGAGCATGGACTCCTCCATGGCGCTTGCCTTGCCCGCCGCCTCGGCCCAGGCCGCGTCGACATAGACGTGGCAGGTGGCGCAGGCGCAGGCCCCGCCGCAGTCGGCGTCGATGCCGGGGACGTTGTTGCGCACCGCGCCTTCCATCACCGACAGGCCGTTCTTCACGTCAACGACGTGCTCGGCGCCCGAGTGCTCGATATAGGTGACCTTGGCCATGAGCCCTCAAGTAGCGTCAGCGATAGGGCGAAGCAAACCTAGGCCGCCTGTTTGCGACGGCTGGGGGCGACCATCAGCTTCTTGGTTTCCGCGATCGCCTTGGCCGGGTTCAGCCCCTTGGGGCAGACCTGAGCGCAGTTCATGATCGTGTGGCAACGATAGAGCTTGAACGGGTCCTCGAGGTCGTCGAGGCGGTCCTGGGTCTTGTCGTCGCGGCTGTCGGAAATCCAGCGATAGGACTGCAGCAGCGCCGCCGGGCCGAGGTACTCGCCCTGGTTCCACCAGTAGCTGGGGCACGACGTCGAGCAGCAGGCGCACAGGATGCACTCGTACAGGCCGTCCAGCTTGGCGCGCTGTTCGGGCGTCTGCAGACGTTCGGTCGTGGGATCGGCCTCGTCGGACTGCAGGTAGGGCTTGATGCTGTCGTACTGGGCGTAGAACAGCGTCAGGTCCGTCACCAGGTCCTTGACCACCGGCTGGTGCGGCAGGGGGCCGATGGCGATGGTGTTCGAGGAACACTCGTCCATGCCCTTGGTGCAGGCCAGGGTGTTGCGCCCGTCGATGTTCATCGAGCAGGAGCCGCAGATGCCCTCGCGGCACGAACGACGGAACGACAGGGTCGGGTCGATCTCGTTCTTGATGTGGATCAGGGCGTCCAGCAGCATAGGGCCGTGATCGTCGGCCGAGACCTCGAACTCGTCCCAGCTGGGGTTCGCGTCGACGTTGGGGTCGTAGCGATAGACCTTGTAGGTCTTGACGTTCTTGGCGCCGGCCGGAGCCTTGTGGACCTTGCCCTTGGAGGGCTTGGAACCGATGGGAAGGGTGAATGCGGCCATATCAGTAAACCCTCGCCTTGGGCTCGATGTACTCGACGTCCGTGGACATCGTGTATTTGTGCACCGGCCGGTAGTCGATCTTCACACCCTCGTCCGGACGCTTCCAGGCCAGGGTGTGCTTCATCCATTCGTTGTCGTTGCGGTCCGGGAAGTCCTCGCGGGCGTGGGCGCCGCGCGATTCCGTGCGGTTCAGCGCGCCTTCGATGGTGACCAGGGCCTGATCGATCAGGTTGTCGTATTCCAGGGTCTCGACCAGATCCGTGTTCCAGATCATGCCGCGATCGGTCGTCTTGATGTCCGACCCCTGGGCGTGGATGGCGCGCAGCTTGGCGACGCCTTCTTCCAGGGTCTTGCCGGTGCGGAACACGGCGGCGTCGGACTGCATGGCGCGCTGCATCTCGATGCGCAGCTTGGCGGTCGGGGTCGAACCCGAGGCGTTGCGGAAGCGGTCCAGGCGGGCCAGGTGGGCGTCCGTCGTCGAGGCCGGGGCGTCCGGCGTCTTGGAGCCCTTGTCCACCACTTCCCCGACCCGCAGGCCGGCGGCGCGGCCGAACACGACCAGGTCGGTCAGGCTGTTCGAACCCAGGCGGTTGGCGCCGTGCACCGAGACGCAGGCCGCCTCGCCCACGGCCATCAGGCCTGGAACCACGCTGTCGGGGTTGCCGTCGCGCAGGGTCAGGACTTCCCCGTGATAGTTCGTGGGGATGCCGCCCATATTGTAGTGGACCGTCGGCAGGACCGGGATCGGCTGCTTGGTCACGTCCACGCCGGCGAAGATCTTGGCGCTCTCGGAGATGCCGGGCAGGCGCTCGTGCAGGATCTTCGGATCGAGGTGGTCGAGGTGCAGGTGGATGTGGTCCTTGTTCGGACCCACGCCGCGGCCTTCGCGGATCTCGATGGTCATGGAGCGCGAGACCATGTCGCGCGGGGCAAGGTCCTTCACGGTCGGCGCATAGCGCTCCATGAAGCGCTCGCCTTCCGAGTTGGTCAGGTAGCCGCCCTCGCCGCGTGCGCCCTCGGTGATCAGGCAGCCGGCGCCATAGATGCCGGTGGGGTGGAACTGCACGAACTCCATGTCCTGCAGGGGCAGGCCGGCGCGCAGCACCATGGCGTTGCCGTCGCCGGTGCAGGTGTGGGCCGAGGTGGCCGAGAAGTAGGCGCGGCCGTAACCGCCGGTAGCCAGGATCACCATCTTGGCGCGGAAGCGGTGCAGGGTGCCGTCGTCCAGCTTCCAGGCGGTGACGCCGGTGCAGGTTCCGTCCTGCATGATCAGGTCGAGGGCGAAGTATTCGATGAAGAACTCGACCTCGCGGCGCACCGACTGTCCGTACAGGGTGTGCAGGATGGCGTGGCCGGTGCGGTCGGCGGCGGCGCAGGTGCGCTGCACCGGGCCTTCGCCATAGTTGCGGGTCATGCCGCCAAAGGCGCGCTGATAGATCTTGCCTTCTTCGGTGCGCGAGAAGGGCACGCCCCAGTGTTCCAGCTCATAGACGGCCTTGGGAGCCTCGCGGACCAGGTATTCGATGGCGTCCTGGTCGCCCAGCCAGTCCGACCCCTTGACGGTGTCGTACATGTGCCATTTCCACGAATCCTCACCCATGTTGCCGAGCGAGGCGGAGATGCCGCCCTGGGCCGCAACCGTGTGCGAACGGGTCGGGAAGACCTTGGTCACGCAGGCGACCTTGAGGCCCTGCTGGGCGGCGCCGAGCGCGGCGCGAAGGCCCGAGCCCCCGGCGCCGACGACGACGACGTCGTATTCGTGATCGACGAACTCGTAACTAGCCATGAAGGATCAGAACCCCAGTCCGGCGGGCAGGGGCGCAGAACCCAGCGCCAGCCGCACGATGAAGAAGACGCTGGCCGCAGCCAGCAGCAGGCAGACCAGATTCAGCAGGCCCATCAGGACCCGGCTGGTCCCCGGCTTGTGGATGTAGTCCTCGATGATGACCTTCCAGGCCAGGGCCGCAAAGCCGAAGAAGACCAGGGCGGTGACGATGGCCAGCCCGGCGTTCAGCCAGCTGCCGAACCAGGCCAGCACCGCCGCATAGCCTGCGCCCGACAGGGTGACGACGCTGGACAGGACCCACAGGCCGAGCGGCATGAGGGCGGCAAGGGCGAGCTTTTCGGTCTTCCACTCGCCGGCGCCGTGGCGCTCGGAGATCTTCACGCCCTTATGGAATTTGGCGGCTGCGCTCACAGCGAGACCCTCCCCGTGGCGAACAACAGGACCCAGAACAGCACTGCCAGCGGGATCGGGCCCCAGACGGCGATGTTGGACATCAGGTTGGCGGGCTTCAGCGTCAGGCCCCGGCCCAGATCGTTGATCAGGTGGCGCGCGCCGTTCAGCAGGAAGGAGAAGAGCACCACCGTCAGGCCGAAGCCGACGAACAGGCCCAGGGGCGAGGCCGCGCACTTCAGAACGCAGGCGTAGACCTCGGGTCCAAAGGCGAGGGCCGCCAGCCAGCCGACCAGGATGATGGCGGCGACGCTGGCCGCGCCGATCGTGATGCGGAACAGGATCGAGGCCGTCATCGTGACGTGCCAGCGCCAGGTCTGGAGATGCGGGGACATGGGCCGGGGACGGCCGTTCGGCTGGATCACGACCTTGGCGGACAGGTCGCCCGCCTTGTCGGCATCGGCCGGAATATTGGGGACGCTCGTCATGCGAATGGTTCTCAAAACCCTTTGAAATCAGGCGTTCTTGCAGGATGCAGTGGCTTTAAGGACCCCAAAGCCGGGGTGTCAACGCGCGCTTGTGCGCTGCGGCGGAAACAATTCTTGTCGGTGCGGAACCGATCACGATTTCGAGTGTTGCGGCAATGCACTAGCCGCGCCCGGTGTCCGGACTCAGTCTGGGCCCATGCTGGTGCTGCCCTTCCTCATCGCCGTGATCTCAGCCGCCGCCGATCCGGCATCCGAGCCTGAGACCTATTCCCGGCCCGCCATCGCCCCGTTCGAACCGGCCTCCAGCTTCGGCCGCAGCCGGGCCCAGGGCGATGCGGAGACCGACCACTATCGCCGCCCCCTGACCGCGCCGGTCAGCGTCGACGCCTATCACCGCAGCTACGAATACAGCCCCTCGGACAGCGAGACGAGCTACGAACAGGGCGTGGCCCAGGCGCAGATCGACGCTCAGGCGCTGATGGGCGGGCTGGACGGCGCTTGGCAGGTCATGGACGCCCAGGGCGACGTGCTGTCGGACCTGGTGGTCAGCGACGCCGGAACCGACAGCCGTCTGGAAGCCGCCTGGAGCCTGAGCGGCGCCCGCGATGTCGCCACCACCGCCCGCCGCGAAGGCGACGCCGTGGTCATCGAGGCCGGGATCGGCGCTCGCACCACCCGGCTGCGCCTGACGCCCACGCCGCAAGGCTGGGCCGGCGACCTTGCTGGGGCAGGCCTGAGCTGGCCCGTCAGCCTGAAGCCCTCCAACCCAGGTTGAGCCCGCACGACAATGGCTGGACTGGACAACCCCAATCCGCCACTCCATCTGTGACGGATGACGACATATAACCTCCGCACCGTCGCCCGCAGCCATCGTGCGATCCGCGACGACATCGCCGACCTGGTCACCCGCCGCCCGGTTCCGGGACCGGGGATCGAACAGATCGATCCCTTCCTGTTCCTGAACCACCACGGGCCGCAGACCTATGCGCCGGGCAACCGGGGCCTGCCGTTCGGGCCGCATCCGCATCGCGGCTTCGAGACCGTGACCTTCATCCTCGACGGCGAACTGGCCCACAACGATTCCTCGGGCGGCGAGAGCATTATTCGCGCCGGCGGCGTCCAGTGGATGACCGCCGGGTCGGGCCTGATCCACGCCGAACTGTCGCCCGCCGACTTCAAGCGCGACGGCGGCCCGATGGAAATCCTGCAGCTGTGGGTCAACCTGCCCTCGCGGCTGAAGATGACCCCGCCCGCCTATGTCGGCCTGCAGGCCGGTGACATCCCAAGCTTCACCGCCGATGAGGGCCGGGTCACCGTCGAACCCGTCTCGGGCCGGTGGGGCGAGACCCAGGCGCCGATCCAGTCCCTGATCGACATCCATCTGGCCGTACTGAAGTTCCGGCCGGGCGGCGTATTCACCGCGCCTGTCGCGCCGGATCGCAACGTCTTCCTCTATGTTGTCTCGGGCCAGGTCTCGGTCGGCGGCACGGCGGTCGAGCCCTGGAACCTGGTCGCCCTCAACCCCGACGGCGATACAGTGGGCATTGAAGCCTCTACCGAGGCTGTCGTCCTGCTGGGCCACGCCCTGCCGATCGGCGAGCCGGTCTTCAGCCACGGCCCCTTCGTGATGAACACCCGCGAGGAGATCATCCAGGCCATCGAGGACTATAACGCCGGCAAGTTCGGGCCTGCGCCTCTTGTTTGAGGTCGCTTCGCGACGCGCTAACGCTCGGCTCGCGGAGCCTCGCTGCTTGAGCGCATTCTCGGTCAAGGGCGCTAACGCTCGGCTCGCGGAGCCTCGCTGCTTGAGCGCATTCTCGGTCAAGGGCGCTAACGCTCGGCTCGCGGAGCCTCGCTGCTTGAGCGCGCTTCTCGGCAGCTAGGCCAGTGTCGCCACCGATAGGGCCAGTCGAGCCTGCTCGTATCGCACCGCCTCGCCACGTCCCCAGACCGGGTCGGGCCACAGGCCGTCGTCGCGGCGGCGGCCGACGATGTGAACGTGCAGCTGGGCGGTGACATTGCCGATGGCGCCCAGGTTCAGCTTCTCGACAGGACGCCCGGCGCTTTCGCCCAGGGCGCGGACCAGGGTTCCGGCGCGCACCGCCTCTTCCATCAGCAGCGCCCGGTCGATCGGCGACAGGTCCTCCAGCTCGACCGCCCCGGCCACGCGCGGGATCAGGATCAACCAGGGAAACCGCGCGTCGTCCTGAAGCCGGACATGACACAGGGGCCAGTCGGCGACTGCGACCGATCCCGCCTCGAAGGCGGGTGCTACAGACCAGTCGTCCATGCTCAGTTCAGGCCGTAAACGACGCAGGCGCTGTCGGTCAGGGTCTGCAGCGGCGGCTGCAGCGCCAGCCGCGCCGCCTCGATAGCCGCCTCGCTCGGGGCCGCTCCACCTGCGGGCGGGGGCGGCGGCGCCGGCGGCGCCGCCATTTCCATCCTCGCCCTGCCGGTCACGACGACCTGATCCAGAGAGGTCTGCTGATCGTCGCTGCCTCCGTACGACGGCCAGCCGGCCAGCACGTCCGTCTGGCAGGCGCGGCTGGTGGAATCGATCAGCCGAACGGGCCCCAGGGTCGCGCCCGCGTTCTCGGCAGCCGCCACCGCGCGCCGCCGTGCGTCCTTGATCGCCTCGGCCGCCAGGTTGGCTTTCCAGGCGTTGTCCGGCTCCAGCGAGAAATAAACCTGACTGATCGAGGTCGGCTGGGACGCCACCACGGTCGCATAGACCCGCTCCAGCAGGGCGGTGTCCCGTATCGACAGGCTGACCGTCGCCACGGCCTGATAACGTTCGATCCGATCCGCGCGGACATTGTCGCGCAGGTTGCCGTTCTCGTCGCGGTACTGGTCATAAAGGGGCTGGGTCGTCAGGGTCGTCTCGACGCGAACCTTGTCGACGCCATAGGCGCCCAGAGCCTGGCTCAGCGCCCGGACCTGATCGGCGGCCTTTCTCGACGCCTCGCTGACATTGCGTTCGACCGACTGGAAGCTGGCCGAAAAGCCAGCCCGATTGGCCTGGATCTCGACCCGCACCTGTCCGATCGAGGCGATCACCGGATCGCGCATCCACCAGGGCGCCGGGACATACTGCTGGCCGATGGTGGCCGGCGGGGTCTGGGCCAAGGCGGCGCCCGAGGACAGGAGCGTCGCCAGGATCACCGAGCCGAAGAGGGCGTCACGCATATCTGATCTCCAATGCACCGGGTCCTGCGGCAGGATGAAACCGGGGTTGAATAGTCCGAACAGTCTGAATCCTGGGCCGCCATCGTCGTCTTGAACAGATGAAACCGGGTCTGAAAGGTCTGAAGGGTCTGAAATCGGCCGATCCCGATGGGGTCGCCTACCGGTCAGGCAGGACGGCCATAGGCCGGGGTGGTGGCATCATAGGGCCGCCATGGAGCGGGCTGTATCAACAGGCCGATTATTTCCGCACGACAGGCCTGACGTTCCATCACGGTGGCGCACGTGTCTTGCGGGCGAAGCGCGCCGGGTCTAGACCGCCGCCCACGATTTCTTCTCGCACCTGCGAACCGCGCGCACAGCGCGGCGACCCCAAGACGGAGACGTGCCTATGGCTCGCGCAAAGATCGCCCTCATTGGCGCCGGTATGATCGGCGGCACCCTGGCCCATGTGGCTGCGCGTGAAGCCCTGGGCGACGTGATCCTGTTCGACATCGCCCAGGGCACCCCCCAGGGCAAGGCTCTGGACATCGCCGAAGCCACCGCCGTCTTCGGTTCGTCGGTCTCGCTCAAGGGCGCCAACGACTATGCCGACATCGCGGGCGCCGACGTCTGCATCGTCACCGCCGGCGTGCCCCGCAAGGACGGCATGAGCCGCGACGACCTGGTGTCGATCAACCTGAAGGTCATGAAGGCCGTGGGTGAAGGCATCAAGGCCCACGCCCCCAACGCCTTCGTCATCTGCATCACCAATCCGCTCGACGCCATGGTCTGGGCCCTGCAGAAGTTCTCGGGCCTGCCCAAGGAAAAGGTCGTCGGCATGGCCGGCGTTCTCGACTCGGCCCGCTTCGCCTACTTCCTGTCGGAAAAGACCGGCGTCTCGGTTCAGGACATTCACGCCTGGACCCTGGGCGGTCACGGCGACGACATGGTGCCGATGGTGCGTCACTCGACCGTCGGCGGCCTGCCCCTGCCCGACGCCGTCGCCGCCGGCTTCCTGAGCCAGGAAGACCTCGACGCCATCGTCACGCGGACGCGTAAAGGCGGCGGCGAGATCGTCGCCCTGCTGAAGACCGGCTCGGCCTTCTATGCGCCCGCTGAATCCGCCATCGCCATGGCCAAGTCCTACCTGCTGGACCAGAAGCGCGTCCTGCCCTGCGCCGTCTGGCTGTCGGGCGAATACGGCCTTTCTGACCTCTATGTCGGCGTGCCCGCCCTGATCGGCGCCGGCGGCGTCGAGAAGATCGTCGAGTTCACCACCAACGACGAAGAAAAGGCGATGTTCGAGAAGTCGGTCGCCTCGGTCCAGGGCCTGATCCAGTCCTGCAAGGACCTGGAGCCTTCGCTGGCATAGCCAGCGAGCGCTAACGCGCGCGACGCGGTCGCGCGCTGCTTGAGCGCAAGACAATGAAAAGGGCCGTGGTTCGCACCACGGCCCTTTTTTCGTCGCCTAGTTCGCCGCCGTGGGCCGCGTGGTCAGGCGCGCGAACTCGGGGGCCAGGCCACGCCAGACGGCGAGGTGGTCGCTCAACTGCTCTGGGCCTTCGCCCGGACGCAGGAAGAGGTCGTACTGGACCACCCCCGAGGCCGGTTCGCCCGCCGTGGCCGCCGGTTCGTAGAAGGCCTTGAGGAAGCGGCGGTCGCGGTTCCAGTCATTGACCAGTTCGGGCGTCACCGCCGCGGTCGCAAAGCCGATCGAGAACTGCAGGTCGGCGCAGACGCCGTTCTGGCACGACTGGAAGAACAGGATCCAGTTCAGCGGACCGTCCGTGACCCGGACATAGGCGTTGTCGCCATCGGGCTCGACCGGTCCCGGCGTCACGCCCTGGCGCCCCAGCCAGGCGACGATGGCGGCGGGGGCCAGACCCGCAGCGGCGGTCGGCGGGGCCAGGGCCGCGACCTCGGCGGCTGTGGCGCTGTTTCTGGCGGTGGTGACGACTTCGTCGGCCGGCTGGGCCGGCGCCTCCTGGGCGAAGGCGGGCGCAGCCAGGGTGGCGAGGACGGCGGCGAGGACGAGGGACTTCATGGACGGGCGGTCTCCGGTTCGGAGCGTCACCCTAAGCTCTATTGCGGCGAAGTTATGTGAGGATCAGGCATGTTCCGCCTTCTCCAGCCAGGATGCGCTCGACATCTCGCGCAGGCGCGACACGGTCCGTTCGAACTCGAAGGCGCCATCACCGCTGGGATAGAGGGCCTCCGGCTCGGCGGCGGCGCGGACCACCAGCCGCGTCCCGGCCTCATAGAGGGCGTCGATCAGGGTCACGAACCGCCGCGCCGCCTGGCGCCGCTCCGGCCCCAGCACCGGCACATCGTCCAGGAACAGGGTGTGGAACCGCGCCGCCGCCGCCAGATAGTCCTGCGGCCCCAGGGCCGTATCGCACAGCTGGTCGAAAGTGGCCCGCGCCAGGGACCCGGCGGTCCGCTCGACGACGACCTCGCGGCCCAGGACCTGAAGATGGGCCGGCTCCTCGGGTTCGCCCCCGCGCAGGTCGAACCACAGGGATTCAAAGGCCGCACCCTGGTCTGGCGTGAACCAGACCGGCGATCCCATCAGCCGATCCAGCCGCCAGTCGCGCGCGCCGTCGATCTCGATCACGACGCAGCGTGTCTCGATCTCGGCGATGAAGGGCAGGAAAAGCTGCCGGTTCAGCCCGTTCTTGTAGAGCTCGGTCGGGGCGCGGTTGGAGGTCACCGCCAGCACCACCTTGCGCTCGAACAGGGCCTCGAACAGCCGGCCCAGGATCATGGCGTCGGCGATGTCGGTGACCTGAAGCTCGTCGAAGCACAAGAGCCGGGCCTCGGACGCGATCAGGTCGGCGATGGGCTCGATCGGGTCGTCGCCCTTGTGTGTGCCGAAGGTCGCCTGGCGGGCTTTCTTGTCGCCCTTGCGCCACTGGTCGACCAGTTTGTGGATGCGGGCCATGAAGGCGTGGAAGTGGGCGCGGGTCTTCTTCGGCTCAGGCGAGGCCGAGACGAACAGGTCCATCAGCATGGACTTGCCCCGTCCCGGCGGACCCCAGATGTAGAGGCCGCGCACCTCGGGCTGTTTGCCGAACAGGCCCTTTTTCGCCAGATCCGTCTCCAGCCGTTCCAGCGCCGCGATCAGCGGAGCTTGCGCCGGATCGGGGACCAGAACCCCTTCTTCGATGCGGATCTCATAAGCGGAACGTATGCGGGAGGTCATCGAACTGGGGCATAACCTTGCGCCCGTCGCATGAAAAGCGATTGCTTCGCGCCCGCGAAAGACTACATCCCCTGCCTGCCGCGCGAAAACCGTCTCGTGGCACGCGCGCAAGCGCGTTCGACCCCAGACCAATCGCGCTCAAGCAGCGAGGGACCGCGTCCCGAGCGTTAGCGCGTCCGAAGGACAACCAATATGGGCTATCGCGTCGCCGTCGTAGGCGCCACCGGCAATGTCGGCCGGGAAATGCTGACCATCCTCGAGGAACTGAACTTCCCCGTCGAGAAAATGCACGCGCTGGCCTCGCGAAAATCGAAAGGCATGGACGTCGCCTGGGGCGACAAGACCATCAAGTGCGAGGACATGGAGGCGTTCGACTTCTCCACCGTCGACGTCGTCCTGATGTCGGCCGGCGGATCGGTGTCCAAGGAATGGTCCGAGAAGATCGGCAAGGCCGGTCCCATCGTCATCGACAACTCGTCGGTCTTCCGCATGGACGACGACGTGCCCCTGATCGTGCCCGAGGTGAACCCGGACGCCGTCAAGGATATCCGCAAGAACATCGTCGCCAACCCCAACTGCTCGACGGCCCAGCTGGTCGTGGCCCTCAAGCCCCTGCATGACGCCGCCAAGATCAAGCGGGTCGTGGTCTCGACCTATCAATCCGTGTCGGGCGCCGGCAAGGAAGGCATGGACGAGCTGTGGAACCAGACCAAGGCCATCTACGGCCTGGGCGACGCCAAGCCGAAGAAATTCCCCAAGCAGATCGCCTTCAACGTCATCCCCTACATCGGGTCGTTCAACGACGACGGCTATACCGATGAAGAGGCCAAGATGTGGAACGAGGTCCACAAGATGATGGACCCCGAGATCAAGCTGACGGTGACCTGCGTGCGCGTGCCGGTCTTCGTCGGCCACTCGGAAGCCGTGACGGTCGAGTTCGATCGCCCGATCTCGCCCGACGAGGCCCGCGCCATCCTGCGCGAAGCCCCCGGCGTCCTGGTGGTCGATAAGCACGAGCACGACGGTTACATCACCCCCGTCGACGCCGCCGGCGAACACGCCGTCTTCGTGTCGCGCATCCGCAAGGACCACACCGTCGAGAACGGCCTCAGCTTCTGGGTCGTGTCCGACAACCTGCGTAAGGGCGCCGCCCTGAACGCCGTCCAGATCGCCCAGCTGCTGGACGAGACGGGCGTCATCAAACCCTCGACCGGATACCGTTCGATCACGGTCTAACTGACCTCCTGTCCCCTCTCCCGCCGGGAGAGGGGACGAAAGTTCCTGTGCGATGAGTTCCCCCGCCTCCCTTGGTCAGACCGAAGCCCGCAACGCCCTGATCGCGGGGATTGGCTGCTATCTGATGTGGGGCTTCATCCCCCTGGTCTTCCAGGCCATGGCGCGGGCCGGGGCCGATCCGTTCGAGATCATGGCTCACCGCACCGCCTGGGCCGTGCCCCTGGCCCTGCTGCTGGTGCTGCTGGCCCGGCAGGGACGCCAGGTCATGGCGGCGCTGAAAAATCCCAAGGTCATGGGCTGGATCGCGCTCAGCTCGACCCTGATCGCCATCAACTGGACCACCTATGTCATCGCCGTGAATCACGGCCGGATGCTGGACGCCAGCCTGGGCTATTATCTCAATCCCCTGCTCAACATGGCCGCCGGCGCCTGGCTGTTCCGCGAGCGCATCTCTCGCTTCGGCATGGTGGCCATCGGCCTGGCCGGGGTCGGCGTGGTGCTGCAGGGCGTGGCCCTGGGCCATCTGCCCTGGGTGGCGCTGATCCTGGCCTTCAGCTTCTGCGGCTATGGCGTGATCAGAAAGCGCGTGGCGGTCGACGCCCAGAGCGGACTGTTTCTGGAATGCCTGATCCTGGGGCCCATCGGCCTGGCCTGGGTTTTGTGGATCACCAGCCAGGGCCAGGGCCATTTCGGCGTCTCGCCAGAGGCCTCCTTCTGGCTGTTGGCGGGCGGGCCGGTCACCGTCATTCCCATGGTGCTGTTCGCCTGGGCCGCGCGGCGCATGCCCCTGTCGACCATGGGCTTCCTGCAGTTCATCGCCCCGACCATGGTCTTCGTCTTCGGCGTCATGCAGGGCGAGCCGTTCGGCTGGCTGCGCGGCGTCTCGTTCGCCTTCATCTGGGCCGGGGCCGCCGTCTATGCCGCCGGAGCCCTGGTCGAGCGCCGCCACCGCAACGAGGCCGCCCTGTCCGCCGTCGCGCCCGAACCCGGCCTTCTGGATGATCCCGCCGAGGATCGCGCCCGCTAGAGCGCGGCGTAGAGGGCGTCGACCAGGCGTTGCGCCCGGGGGTCGCCCAGCAGATGGTGCGACTGGCGCGTCATCACATAGGCGGCCGAGACCCGCGCGTCGGGATCTGCGAAGGCGCATGACCCGCCCCAGCCGCAATGGCCGACGCTGCGCGCGCCCGGCCCGAAGATGCCCAGACCGGCGTTGCGCGTGAAGCCTGCGGCCCAGCTCAGGTCGAAGGGCAGGACCCGATCGCGCCCGTGGATGCGTTCCTTGATGGCCTGATCGACCACCGCCGCCGACAGGATGGCCTTGCCGTCCAGCAGGCCGTCGTTGGCCAGGACGCCCATGATCCGCGCCAGGCCGGGCGCCGTCGCATGCAGGTTGGCCGAGGGGATCTCCATCGTCCGCCACTCGGCCGAGCCACGCCCGCCCGGCGCCGATCCCTTGTCGAGGAAGGCCGCCTTCTTGACCGCGTCGATGGGGCCCAGGTCGACGGCCTTGGCGGGTTTCTTCATCGTGGCCACCCGCCCATGCTCGGCCTCGGGCAGGCCCAGCCACAGGTCCAGGCCGAAGGGTTCGGCGAAATCCTGTTTCAGCGCCATGCCCATGCTGCGCCCGTCGGTCAGGCGGAACAGCTCGCCCGCCAGATAGCCGATGGTGATGGGGTGATAGCCGGACGCGGTTCCGGGCGGCCACATCGGCGCCTGGGCCGCCAGCCGCGCCAGCACGGCGGGCGGATCGAACCAGATCGTCGGGTCCATCTCGGTGTCGAAGCCCGGCAGGCCGTCCTGATGGCTCATCAGCTGGGCCACGGTGACGGCGTCCTTGCCGGCCTGGCCATAGGCGGGCCAGAGCGAGGCGACCGTCTGGTCATAGGTCATCAGGCCGCGCTCGACGCACTGGGCGATCAGCAGGGACATCACCGCCTTGCCGGTCGAATAGACGGGGGTCAGGGTCCGCGCGTCGAAGGCGACGCCGCTTCGGGGATCGGCCGCGCCCGCCCACAGGTCCACGACCAGTTCGCCCTCGATACAGACACTGAACCGCGCCGCCTGCTCGTCCAGCCCCTCGGGCGCATCGACGAAGTTCTGGGCGAAGGCGTCCTTCACGGCGGACAGGGGCGCCGGGCAGACGCCGTGGATCTCGGGCAAATCGGTCATGGGAAGTGTTTAGACAATCGGAACCGGTCGGGGAAAGGGCCGCGGCTCACCGTCTGTGAGTGGTTGCCGACGCCGATAACGACGATATCATCGACGCCATGGAAGACCCTGACGACATTGAAAGCGCCTACGCCGGGCTGCTGACCGGTACGATGATCACCCTGCTGGGCGCGGCTATCCCCGCCTTCCTCTTGTGGCAGGTCATCACGCATTGGTCTGGCCTTGTATCGGGGGCCCACGAGATGACTTCAAGCCAGGCCATGCAAGGCTTCCTGTCCCTCGGGTTAAGTGCGCGACTGTTGTGGTTCGGCGTCAGAATGAACGCACGGCAAGTCGCCTGGCTGCGCCGGAGGCATAGAAGTCGATCAGCCCTCTGATCGCCCCAGCCACTCGATCACGCCCCGTCCCGCCACCACGCCCGACGCCAGAGACGCCTGCAGCAGATAGCCGCCCGTGGGCGCCTCCCAGTCCAGCATCTCGCCGGCGATGAAGACGCCGGGGCGGGCGGTCAGCATCAGGCGTGGGTCGAGGCTGTCGAAGGCGACGCCGCCGGCGGTCGAGATGGCCCGCTTCAGCCCCTGCATCCCCGTCAGCTTCAGCCGCACGGCCTTGATCCGCAGGGCCAGCTTCTGGGCGCCGGTCGGCAGGTCGCCGGGAATGTCGCGCAGCACGGCGATGGCGGCGGGCGACAGGCCTCCGGCCTTTCGCAGATGGTTGGTCATGCTGTCCTTGCCCCGCGGCCGGTCCAGCCGGGCGGCCAGGGCCTCGACCGACAGGTCGGGGCGCAGATCCAGCACCAGGGTCGCCTCGCCGTCGCGCTGGATCGCCGTGCGCAGCGCCGCCGACAGGGCGTAGATGGCCCCGCCCTCGACGCCGTAGCGCGTCAGCATCACCTCGCCTTTCACTGTGTGGCCTACCGCGCCTTGCGCTGCTTGAGGCCCGTTGTCGGTGAAACTCAGGGCGACGGGCTTCAAGGCCTGCCCGGCGGCCCGTTCGATCAGGATCTCGGACCAGGCCACGTCGAACCCGGCGTTGGTGGGGACCAGGGGCGCCACGGCGACCCCCTGCCCTTCCAGCGTCTCGACCCAGGCGCCGTCCGAGCCGAGATTGGGCCAGCTGGCGCCGCCCAGGGCCAGGACGGTCGCATCCGGCGTCTGAACCGCCTCGCCCTCTGGGGTGTCGAAGGTCAGGCCCTTGTCATTCCAGCCCGTCCAGCGCGAGCGGGTGTTCAGCGTCACGCCCAGCCCGTCCAGCCGCCTCAGCCAGGCCCGCACCAGGGGCGAGGCCTTCATCGCCTTGGGAAAGACCCGCCCGCTCGACCCCGTGAAGGTCGGCTGGCCCAGCCCCTCGACCCAGGCGATCAGTTCGTCGGGCGAAAAGGCGTCCAGCCAGTCGGACGCCACGTCCGCCCGCGCGCCATACCGGGCCAGAAAGGCCGCCTGATCCTCGCTATGGGTCAGGTTCAGCCCGCCGCGCCCGGCCATCAACAGTTTACGCGCCGGAGACGGCATCCGCTCGTGCACCGTCACCCGGACGCCAGCCGAGGCCAGCACCTCGGCGGCCATCAGACCGGCGGGACCGGCCCCGATGACGGTGACGGCGGGCGAGGAAGCGGAGGCAGGAGAGGTCATGGACTCCCTCTAGCCCATGCGCGCATCGACGCAGAGGGCGCAAATCGCGCGCGCATGTCTTATATTCCGTCGATGAGCGTCGCCTTCACCCGTGAGGAGGACTTGGAGGCCACGGCCGCCGATCTTCCCGACCGCCCCATATCGCCGCACGCCAATCTGGTGACGGCGACCGGCCTGGCCGCCATCGAGGCCGAGCTGGCCTCGGCGCGCGCAGCATACTCCGCCGCCCAGACCAAGGGCTCGATCGAGGCCGACCGCACGGCCATGGCGCGGGCCACGCGCGACCTGCGCTACTGGTCCGCGCGCCGCGCCAACGCCCAGCTGGTCGAGACCACGGCTGACGGAACCGTTCGCTTCGGCGGGTCCGTGACCATCGAACGCGAGGACGGCCGGACCCAGACCTGGCGCATCCTGGGCGAGGACGAAGCCGATCCGGCGGCGGGGTCGGTCAGCCATGTCTCGCCCCTGGCCCGCGCCCTGATCGGCAAACGGGTCGGCGACGAGGCCCTGATCGCCGGCCAGTCGGTGGAGATCGTGGCCGTCGATTGAACTTTCCGCCCACGGCAACGGTTGTTCCGACCGGGCGGATGCCCCACAACAAGACCCATACGGCGTCGGCGACGACGCTCCCTGCGCTCAAGTGGCGCGCCGCGCGTCAGCGCAACGAGGAATGCCCATGGCCCGTAAGCCCAACTACAGTTTCGAACGCCAGGAGCGCGACCGCGCCGACGCCAAGAAGGCCGCTGAGAAAGCCGCCGCCAAGGCCGAAAAGAAAGCCGCCGCCGCCGCCCGCAAGGAAGCCGGCCTGCCGCCGCTCGAGGACGACTGAGCCTTTTCCACGATGACTTCGCCCTACAGCCATGACGTCATCATCGCCGGGGCGGGACTGGCCGGGGCGACCTTCGCCCTTGCCGCCGCCCAGGGCGGGCTGAAGGTCGCGCTGGTCGATCCCCAGCGGTTCGCGACCCAGCTGGCCCCGACCTTCGACGGCCGCTCGACCGCCATCGCCTATTCCACCTTCCGGATGCTGGACGCCCTGGGGCTGGGCGAAGGCTTGCGCCCCCACGCCTGTCGCATGGACCATATCCTGGTGACCGACGGCCGGCGTCCCGGCGCCGCGTCCCATACCGCCTCGCCCGCCTATCTGAGGTTCGACGCCGCCGAGATCGGCGACGGAAACGGCGGCGAGCCCCTGGGCTATATGGTCGAGAACCGCCAGATCCGCGCCGCCCTGGCCCAGGCGGTCGAGGCCGCCGACATCGACCTGCGCGCGCCGGTCTCGGTCGTCTCCGTGACCACCGACGCCGTGGCCGCCCGCGTCACCCTGTCGGACGGACAGGTCCTGACCGCCCCGGTCGTCATCGGCGCCGAGGGGCGCAACTCCACCGTCCGCAAGGCCGCCGGCATCGGCACGGTCGGCTGGGCCTATGGCCAGAGCGGCGTCGTCGCCACGGTGCGGCTAGGCCGTCCGCACGGCGGCGTGGCCCACGAATATTTCCTGCCGGGCGGCCCCTTCGCCATCCTGCCCCTGACAGACCAGCGCGCCAGCCTGGTCTGGACCGAGCCGACGCGCCGGGCCGAGGCCCTGAGGTCCGCCTCCGACGAAGCCTTCGGCTCTCACCTGATGCGTCGGTTCGGAGAGTTCCTGGATGGCGCGACGCCGGAAGGACCCCGGTTCGTCTATCCCCTGTCGCTGGACCTGGCCGAACGGCTGACGGCGCCCCGCATCGCCCTGATCGGCGACGCCGCCCACGGGGTGCATCCCGTCGCGGGCCAGGGGCTGAACATGGGGCTGAAGGACGCCGCCGCCCTGGCCGAGGTGCTGGTCGAGGCCCTGCGTCTGGGCGAGGATATTGGCTCCGAAATCGTGCTGGACCGCTATGCGGCCTGGCGCCGGTTCGACAACGCCGCCCTGGCCGCCGGTTTCGACGCCTTCGTGCGACTGTTCTCGACCGATCTTGCGCCGGTGCGGCTGGCGCGGGATCTCGGCATGGCGACGGTCAACCGCATCGGACCCCTGCGCCGCGCCTTCATGCGCGAGGCCGGGGGCGCCACGGGGGATCTGCCCCGACTGCTGCGGGGCGAGACGGTCTAGTCCAGCTTGCGGGCTTCGTCGGGCAACATGATCGGCACGCCTTCGCGGATCGGGAAGGCCAGCTTGGCCCGGACCGAGATCAGTTCGCCCGCTTCCCGATCGAAGGTCAGCGGCCCGCGCGTCACCGGACAGACCAGCACCTCCAGCAGGCGGGGATCGACGGAAGTCGGGGTGTTGAAGGCGTCGCTCATCGTTCTCTAGGGCTACCGCGCGGTCGCGCTACTTGAGCCCGACAGTAGGGCTACAGCCTTCAATGGACCCATCCCACGCCGCGCTCAAGCAGCGAGCGACCGCGTCGCGAGCGGTAGCGCGCCCACTCGGCGTCACTGCATCGCGCTGGGCGTGTCGCCGTCTCCGGTCTCGGCCGCGTCGATCCGCATCAGGGCGGTCAGGACGGCGCAGCGATCCTCAAGCGTCTGGGATTCCAGCAGGGCCTGTTTCTCGGCGGGTTCGAACGGCAGAGCCATGGCCAGGCTGTTGATCAGGGCTTCCTGAGGCGCCGATTCCGCGGTTTCCCAGTCCACCTCCAGCTGCCGACGCTCCAGATAGGCCTTCAGCGCGGCCATGAACGGCTCGCGGTCGAACCCGTCCTGGGGCGGAGCCGTCAGGTCGGCCTCGAACGGGGCGAAGGCGGCGCGCACCTGGCGATAGGGGGTGGGGCTGGGCATCTCGGTCGTGATCCCGAACCGACAGATGCCGGTCAGGGTGATCAGATAACGTCCGTCCGAGGTCTCGGCGAAACTGGTGATCCGCCCGGCGCAGCCCACCGCCGACAGGGACGGCAGATCCGGCGCCCCGCCGGCCGGCTGGATCAGGCCGATCATCCGGTCCCCGGCCATGGCGTCGTCGATCATGTTCAGATAGCGCGGCTCGAAGATGTTCAGCGGCAGTTGCCCGCGCGCCAGCAGGATCGCCCCTGGCAGGGGGAAGACAGGAATGACCTGCGGCAGGTCCGCAGCCTTCACGTAACTCTGGGCCAAGTCGGGCTCCCGGTATCAGGCGAAACAATATCAGGCGAACAGGATGGACGACAGACGGCGGCGACCGTCACGGGCCACCTCGCTGTTCGCCCCCGCCGCCTCGAACACCACCAGCAACTGCTTGCGGGCTGCCTGGTCGTTCCACTCGCGATCGGCGCGGACGATTTCAAGCAAACTGTCGACGGCCCCTTTCAGTTCACCCGAAGCCGCTTGGGCCAGGGACAGGTCATAGCGCGCCTGATGGTCCGAGGGGTCGGCCGCAACGCGGGCCTCAAGCTCGGCGGTCTCGCTGGTCGGGGCGCTGGAGGCCAGGGCCAGTTGGGCGCGGACGCTGACCACCGAGGGCTCGGTCGAATCCGCCGGGGCCATGGTGATGGTCTGGCGCGCCTGGTCCTCGTCGCCCCCGCCCAGATAGACGCGGGCCATGCCGGCGATGGCCTTTTCGTTCTCGGGCTCGATGGTCAGGACATGGGCGAAGGCCTGAGCCGCGCCGCCGAAGTCCGACAGCCCCAGGGATTCCTCGCCCAGGGCCAGAAGCTGTTCCGTCTCGGTGTTCAGCCCCTCGCCGCCCGTCAGTTTCTCGATGAAGGCCTTGAGCTGGCTTTCGGGCACGGCGCCCTGGAAGCCGTCGACCGGCTGGCCGTCGACGAAAGCGTAGACTGTGGGGATCGACTGGACCCGAAGCTGGCCCGCATAGGCGGGGTTCTTGTCGACGTCGATCTTGACCAGCTTCACCGCACCGCCCGCAGCCCGGACCGCCTTTTCCAGCGCCGGGGTCAACTGACGGCAAGGTCCGCACCATGTGGCCCAGAAGTCGACGATGACCGGCTGAATCCTGGACTGCTCGATCACGTCGGCCATGAACCCGGCGTCCGAACCGTCCTTGATCAGGTCGCCCGAAAGATCGGCTTTGGGGTCGGCGAAGGTCATGAGCGAATCCTGGTTGATGAAATTTGCATTAAGATTGAAAGCGGGAGATGGTTACGGGCGGGTCCTAACTCAAGAACGCCCGCTGGGGGTGGGGTTATCACTCGCGGGACGCGCAGCATCGAACGCTGTTTTTCTCCTGTCAGGTGCAAGCGCAACCGCTGTGTGTAACTGCTATTATTGTTCGGGATGACTGGGGAGACATCGATATGAAATCAGTACTGATCCTGGCGCTGGGCGCCACCGTCGCATCTGCTGGTGCGGCGTATGCTGGGGACGTTTCGTCCGCCAGCGTCGGTACGGCCGCTTCGCCGTATGCTTCCGCCTATACCGGCATGGCATCGGGTCTCCCGTTCGCCGCGCTGGGCCTTGCGGCTCCGATGGGTTCGGCGACGACTGTCGCCATGGCCGAAAACGAGCGCTGGGGCGGCAACGCCCTGGACCGCAACTGCGAGTGCAACCTGCCGACCGTCAACGTGCCCTTCTACACGGTGCGCCCGACGGCTCCGCCGATCCGCGTGCGCGCCCCCGGCATCCGGGTGTCGTCGGCTCCGGTCTTCGCACCGTCGCCCGCCATCTACATCCAGGGCCCGCCCATCTATGTGGACGCCCCGCCGGTCAACGTCGCACCCGCCCAGGTCTATCTGGAAGCGCCTGACGTCCACGTCCGTCCGTCGGAAGTGAACGTGGCTCCGCCGGAAATCCACTTCACGCCTGCCGCGCCGGGTCACCCCGACGAGCATTGCTGCGATGTGGCCTCGCCGCCTTCGGCTCAGCTGAACGTCCCGCCGCCGTCCATCGGCGGTCCGATCGGCGCGCCCGTTGGCAGCTACAACGCTCCGCTGGCTCCGGTCGGCGCTCCTGCCGCGATCTACGCCCCCGTCGACGGCGGCGCAGTCTATCCGGTCGGCGCTCCGGCTTCGAGCTCGGGCTACGCCCAGGAGCCCGGCGAGCGCGGCTAAACCCCGCGACCGTCAGGTCACTGACTACAGATGAGGCGGTCCGTCGAAAGGCGGGCCGCCTTTTCTGTTGCGATGGGCCCGATGTCGGCCTGCGACGGACCGGCCCGACCCAACCCGACATGAAGGGCGCCGCTATCGCGCCATCATCCGTGTGCTAGTCGATCCGCATGAAGTATCTCATGCTCTCCATCGCCATCGTCTCCGAGGTTCTCGCCACCACCGCGATGAAACAGTCGGATGGCTTCACCCGCCCGCTCTGGAGCGTGCTGACGGTGGTCGGCTATCTGATCGCCTTCTTCTTTCTGGCGCAGACGCTCAAGACCATCCCGACGGGCGTGGCCTACGCCATCTGGTCAGGGGTCGGCATCGTGCTGATTTCGGCCGCGGCCTGGATCTTCCAGGGACAGAAGCTGGATCTGCCCGCCATGGCCGGCATGGGGCTGATCATCGCCGGGGTGGTGGTGATGAACGTCTTCTCAAAAGCGGCGCACTGACCCGACAGGTCAGATCAGGGCGATGCTTTCGGCGATGGCCAGGGCCGCCGCGCGGGGATCACCCGCCGCCGTGATCGGCCGCCCGACCACCAGATGGGTCGCCCCGTCCCTCAGCGCCTGTTCCGGCGTCGCCGCCCGCGCCTGATCGTCCATGGCTGCCCCGACAGGCCGCACGCCCGGCGTGACGATGAGAAAGTCGGGTCGGCCTGCCTCGGTCGCGATCTGGCGCACCCGCGCGGCTTCCTGTGGGCTGGCCACCACGCCCGAGATACCGGCGTCGAGCGCCTGACGCACCCGGCGCTCGACCAGCAGGGCGGGCGACAGCGAATGGTCGTCGGCGATCAGGTCGTCCTCGGTCAGGCTGGTCAGGACGGTGACGCCCAGGATCTTCAGGTCCGAGCCCGCCACGCCCCGCTGCGCCGCCGCCATCACCTGGGGCCGAGCGTGGACGGTCAGCAGGTCGCAACCCGCATCCGCCAGGGCCGCCGCCGCCTTTTCGACCGTCGCGCCGATGTCGTGCAGCTTCCAGTCCAGAAAGACCTGTCGCCCCTCGGCCTTCAGCGCCCGCGCCAGCCCCATGCCGTCGGTGGCGAACAGCTGCAGTCCGATCTTGTAGAAACCCACCGCCCCCTCGATCCGGTCGACCAGGGCCCGCGCCTGATCGGAGGTCGGCACGTCCAGGGCGCAGATCAGGCGCGGATCGGCGGGTCGATTGGCCAGGCCATCGGACGTGGACGAGCGGACAGCAGCTTGGGTCATCGACGGACTCGCGCAGAGCGGCTAGACCTGACGCTAGGATGCGTCGGCCGGGCCGGCGTGTGGATTGTGGCTAGGGAACACGCATGGACGCCGTCGATCTTGGGGTCAACCTGTTCGTGGCCCTGTTCGCCCTGCTGGATCCCATCGGCAACATCCCGATCTTCGCCGCCGCCACGGCGGGCGCGACCATGCGTCAGAGGCTGTCGGTCAGCGCCCTGATCTGCCTGTTCATCGCCGCCTTCCTGGCCTTCTTCTTCTTCACCGGCCTGGGGCTGTTGCAGTTCTTCGGCATCTCGCTGGCGGCCTTCCGCATCGCCGGCGGCATCCTGCTGCTGCTGCTGGGCCTGGACATGACGCGCGAGGACTTCCTGACCATGTTCGCCGATGCGGACGCGGCCAAGGACGCCGCCGACGTGCGCGGCTATGCCCGCAGGCGGTTCAAGCGGCTGATCGTCCCCTTCGCCATGCCCCTGCTGATCGGTCCGGGCGCCATCTCGACCATCATCATCCAGGCGGGCGAGGCTCAGAAGATCGGCGCGGCGGGCACGGCGGCGGGCATGGTCGCCATCGGTTTGGCCAGCCTGGCCACCTTTGTCGTCTTCACCCTGACCGGCCCCATCAGCCGCCTGATCGGCGAGGTCGGCATGGCCATCGTGGTGCGCGTCCTGGGCCTGATCCTGTGCGCCTTGGCGATCCAGTTCATCCTGGCGGGCCTGGGCGAGGCCATTCCGGGGATGTTCGCCGGCTCGGTCACCTCGCCCTATCCGGCGGGCGGTCACTGAAGCCGGAGGCCGCTGTCAGATCCGCTTCAGCCTTTTGGCGTGGCCGCCGATGATCCGCAGGGCCAGGGCGTCAGGCAGCAGCTTGGGGATCGCAGCCAGCAGATTATTGCGCCAGCCCGGCACGACCCGCGCGCGGTTGGCCTCACAGGCGCGGTAGCCGACCTCGGCCACATGGTCGGCGCTCTGCCACATCCAGGCGGGATAGGCCGACGACACCTGTTCGCGGCTGCCGTTCACATCGTGGAACTCGGTCAATGTATAGCCGGGGCAGAGTGCGGTGACGTGGACCCCGGTTCCCGCCGTCTCCAGATGCAGGCCCGCAGAAGCCTTGATCAGAAAGCTCTTGATCGGCCCATACAGGGTGTCGCCCCCGGTCGCGGGCATCAGCCCGGCCAGGGAGGCGACGTTCAGGATCCGGCCAAATCCGCGCTCGACCATGTCGGGCAGCAGCAGGCGCGACAGTTCGACGGGCGCCGTCAGCATGACCTGAAGCATGGCGGCGTGGTCAGCGGGGTCGGTGGCCAGAAAGCCTGCCGTGCGTGAGAAGCCGGCGTTGTTGATCAGGCCGTCGGGGCTGACGCCCTGATCCCGCATGGCCCGGACCAGAGCCGTCGGCGCGTCCGGATCGGCGAGGTCAGCGGTCAGGATCCGCACGGTGGCGCCATGCTCGCTGGTCAGCCGACGCGCCAGGTCTCGCAGGGGACCATCTCGCCGTGCGGTCAGGACCAGATCCCAGCCCTTGCGCGCATAGACGTCCGCCAGGGCTGCGCCGATGCCGGCAGAGGCGCCGGTAATGAGGATGACGGGGCGGTTCACGTTCGACCGGGCTTCAGGCCGCGACAGGTTCGGCAGTCTCGTCGAGCGGTTCCGCCGGAACCGGACAGCTGGCGTGGGGGGTGAAGGCGGCGAGCGAGGCCGGGTTCTCGGCCAGAAGGTCGGCGATGGTGACGTTGGACAGGGCGTCGTGGGCGGCGCTGTCGGCGGCGGTCAGGGCCTTGGCCACCTGGCGCGGGATATGTTCACTGATCGGACAGCCCTTGGCGCCCTGGGGGGGCGAGCCCAGGTGGGCGCAGCCGTTCACGGCCCGCAGCACAGCGTCCAACCGGATTTCCTCAGGCTGAAGCAGCAGCCACGATCCGCCGGATGCGCCGGGACGGGTGGCGATCAGGCCCGCCTTGGCCAACAGGGCGGTGACGCGGCGGATGACCACCGGATTGGTGGGAATCGAACTGGCCAGCACGGCGCTGGGCATGGCGCGCGCGGCGTCGAACGCCCCCTTGTGCGCCAGATAGGCGAGGGTGTGGGCGGCGACGGGGAAGCGTTGACTGTCTGACATCTGATGGGTTTCCAGCCTTCAAGGTAGTGCGCCCCACCCGGATTCACAAATCGGCGGCCCTATGCCTCATCGGGACGGCGTAACCGCGTGCAACCGAATCCCGCCATCGTGATTGAACCCGGCGCGGAATGAGCCTACAGGCGGCCCGCTTTGATGGGGCCGCCGACGCGGCGCCCGGAGGATATTCATGGCTGGGGATGCTCCCCGAGGCGACGGCGCTCCCCCTGCCCTGCCTCCTGCGGATACCGGTTCGGCCCCGCACGCGGCGGCGCCCAGCGTAGGCGATCACGCGCACAAGGCCGGATTCTGGGCCCTGACCATCGGCGCCATCGGCGTGGTGTTCGGCGACATCGGCACCAGCCCCCTCTACGCCCTGCGCGAAGCCATCGCCCATGCCCAGGAAGGCGTCGGCGGGGATCTGGCCGTGATCGGCGTCGTCTCCCTGGCCTTCTGGGCCCTGATGATCGTCGTCACGTTCAAATATGTGCTGTTCCTGATGCGGGCGGACAACAAGGGCGAGGGCGGCACCCTGGCCCTGATGGCCCTGGCCACCCACGCGGTGGGCCGACGCAGCCCGTGGATCTTCGCCCTGGGCGTCTGCGGCGCAGCCCTCTTCTATGGCGACGGCGTCATCACCCCGGCCATCTCGGTCCTGTCGGCCATCGAGGGCGTCAAGGATGCACCCGGCGTCGGAACCAGCCTGGACGCCTTCATCGTGCCGGTCGCCGCCGTCATCCTGATCGGCCTTTTCCTGGTCCAGTCGCGCGGCACCGCCGGACTGGCCAAGTTCTTTGGCCCCATCACCGCCGTGTGGTTCCTCAGCCTGGGTGCGCTCGGCCTGGTTCACATCTTCGACGACATTTCCATCTTCCGCGCCATCTCGCCCCACTACGGGGTGATGCTGTTGATCAACGACGGCTTTTTGGGCTTCGTCATCCTGGGCAGCGTCTTCCTGGCGGTGACCGGAGCTGAGGCCCTCTATGCCGACATGGGCCATTTCGGTAAGGGGCCGATCCGCGCCGGCTGGCTCTATCTGGTCCTGCCCTGCCTGACCCTGAACTACTTGGGACAGGGCGCCATGATCCTCGACAATCCCGCAGCGGCGACCAATCCCTTCTGGGCCATGGTGCCCCAGGCCATCTACTGGCCCATGCTGCTGCTTGCGACCGTGGCCACGGTCATCGCCTCCCAGGCCGTGATCACCGGCGCCTTCTCGGTGACGCAACAGGCGGTCCAGTTGGGCCTGCTGCCCCGCATCACCATCCGCTTCACCTCCGAGAGCCAGGCCGGCCAGATCTTCGTGCCGGCGGTCAACAGCCTGCTGATGATCGGCGTCCTGACCCTGCTGGTCGTGTTCCAGAGCTCGCACAACCTGACGGCGGCCTATGGCGTGGCGGTGACGGGCGTCATGCTGATCAACACCCTGATGAGCTTCTCGGTCATCTCCAAGAAGTGGAAATGGCCGATGTGGGCCGTGCTGGGGACCCTGATCCCCTTCGGCTTCATCGACACCGTCTTCTTGACCTCCAACCTGCTGAAGATCCCGCAAGGCGCCTGGCTGCCCCTGGTCATGGGCGCGGCCCTGGTGCTGGTGATGTGGACCTGGACGCGCGGCAGCCAGATTCTGGCCGACAAGGCGCGTAAGGACAGCCTGCCCATGGCGGACCTGATCGGGATGCTCAGCGCACGGCCACCGCACCGCGCGCCCGGCACCGCCGTCTTCCTGACCTCGGACCCCGACGTCGCCCCGGTCGCGCTTATGCATAACCTCAAGCATAACAAGGTGTTGCACGAGAAAAACGTGATCCTGACGGTGCGCACCGCCGACCGTCCGCGCGTGCCCGAAAGCCAGCGGGTGCTGATGGAGCCCATCAACGACGACTTCAAGCGCATCACCCTGACATATGGCTTCATGGAAAGCCCCGTGGTCCCGCGCGCCCTGGCCCAGTGCCGCAAACAGGGGCTGAAGTTCGACATCATGTCGACCAGCTTCTTCCTGGGCCGCCGCTCGGTGGTCCCTTCCGCAAGCCAGGGCATGCCCCTTTGGCAGGACAAGCTGTATATCTTCCTGATGAGAAACGCCGCCAACCCCACCGACTTCTTCCACATCCCGCCCGGACGGGTGGTCGAGCTCGGCACGCAGGTGTCGGTGTGAGCGGCGGCTCGCCCAAGGGCAAGGATTCGGGCGCGCGCGGTCGCCGTCTGGCCGACAAGGCGCGCGGACCCCGTCGTGAGCCCAAGCCCCAGGCCGAACGCCCGGTCGACGACGAATCCGCCGATATCGGCGTCGAGGCGCGCGTCGCCGCCGGCGTGCTGCTGAACGCCGCCCTGATCCGTCGCGGCGGCCTGGACGAGGCCCTGGCCCTGCCCGCCGTCACCGCCCTGCCCGGTCCCGACCGCGCCTTCGCCCGCGCCGTGGCCATGGCGGCCCTGCGCCGTCTGGGCGAGATCGACCAGATCCTGGACCGCAAGCTGACCAAGCGCCCGCCCGAGGTGGTCCGCACCCTGCTGCGCATCTCCCTGGCCCAGACCCTGGTGCTGGAGACCCCGGCTTTCGCCGCCGTCTCGACCGCCGTGAAACTGGCCGAGCGCGATCCCAAGACCCGTCCCTACAAGAACCTGGTCAACGCCGTGCTGCGCGGCATCGAGCGCGAAGGCCCCGGCCTGACCACGGCCGAGAGCAATCTGCCCGACTGGATCGCGGCGCGCTGGAAACAGACCTATGGCGACCAGGCCCTGATCGGCCTGGCCCTGGCCGCGCGCGAGGAGCCGCCGACCGATCTGAGCCTCAAGCCCGATCAGGACGCCGCCGCCCTGGCCGAGGCCGTCGAGGGCGAGGTCCTGCCCGGCGGATCTGTGCGCACTGGCATGCGCGGCGACGTCGCCCAGTGGCCCGGCTTCGAGGAGGGGTCCTGGTGGGTCCAGGACGCCGCTGCGGCCGCTCCTGTGCGCCTGCTGGCCCCCAAGGCCGGCGAGACCGCTCTGGACATGTGTGCAGCCCCCGGCGGCAAGACGCTGCAGATCGCCGCATCCGGCGCCAAGGTCGTCGCCCTGGACCGTTCGGAGGCCCGGCTGAAACGCCTGCACCAGAACCTGAAACGCACGGGACTGCAGGCCGAGGTCGCCGTCATGCCGGCAGAGGAGTGGTTGGACAGCCGCACCTTCGACGCCGTGCTGCTGGATGCGCCCTGCACGGCGACCGGCACCTTCCGCCGCAATCCCGAGGTGCTGCGCGCCACCAAGCCGGCCGAGGTCGCCAAGCTGGCCGATGTCCAGCATCGGCTGCTGGACGCCGCCGCCCTGCGCGTCGGGCCGGGCGGTCGTCTGGTCTATTGCGTCTGCTCGCTGGAGCGCGAGGAGGGCGAGACCCAGATCATCGCCTTCCTGCGTCGCAATCCGGCCTTCCGCACCGCTCCGGCCGTTCCTGCCGAGGTCGGCGCGCCTGACGAGGCCCTGACGCCCGAAGGCTGGCTTCGCATCCTGCCATCGATGTGGGCGGAAAAGGGCGGGGTGGACGGCTTCTTCGCCGCCCGTCTGGACCGCGTGGGCTGATCAGGCTCTAGGGCAGGGGGACCAGCCGCCACATCCGCAAGGGGTGGCGCACGGTTCCGGCCTCTGCCCCGGCTGAGGCGCCCCGGCCCATGTAGTAGTCGGCCCGCACCGGCCCCCGGATGGCCGAGCCCGTGTCCAGGGCCACGACCAGTCCGCGATAGCTGGCGTGCGCGCCGCGCAGGTTGCCGCCGTCGGCGTCGATCCAGACCAGATCGCCATAGTTCCAGCTGGCCGGATCGACCGCGATCGCGTGACGCGGCGTCAGGGGCACGCCTGCGGCGCCGGCCGGATGACCGCCGTCGTCGGCCTGAAGATCAAAGAAGATGTAGCGCGGGTTCAGCGCCGTGATCTGGCGCGCCTCACGCCCGCGGTGCGACGCCAGCCAGGCGCGGATCGCCTCGCCGGAGGTGCCGTTCTGGGGGAGCAGACCCTGTTCGGCCATGGGGCGAGCGATGCCGGTGAAGGGCCGGCCATTGTCGGCGGCATAGGCGGCGCGGGCCGTCGAGCCGTCGTCGAAGGTCAGATAGCCCGAACCCTGGATCTGCAGAAAGAACAGGTCCTCGGCCTTCATCCAGGCCAGGACAGGGGCGGACGGACTGCCCGCGGCTGCTGCGGCCTCGATGGCGGCGCGGTCGGCATAGGGGCCGGTCGATCCGTCGGGCCGGCGCTGAACCACGCCCGCCGAGGTCCGCTCCAGATCGAGAGGCCGCGCCAGAACCGGCATGTCGAACAGGTCGTCGCGCGCGTGCCGCGCCTCGTACTCGGGCGCGAAATAGGAGGTCAGCAGGCCGACGCTGCCCTGGTCATTGCCCTGGGCGACGACACGGAAACCGGTTTCGAAGAAGAGCTTGGCCGCGCCAGGCAGGACGGGGCGCGAGGTGCGTTTCAGGTCCATGGCCCGGTCGCACTGGCGTTTGGCGGCGGGATCGCGGGCGACCTGGCAACCCTGAGCGTAGGCTTCGAAGGCGGCGAGGTGATCCTCCTGGGCCCATCCGGCCAGGCTGGCGGGACTGTCGAGGGCGGCAGGGGCGGTCGCGCCGGGCTCTCCCGGCGGCGGGGTGACGATGGCGGGCACCAGCACCGGGCCGGATGACGGCCCCGTCTGCGGCGTCATGGTCGAACAGGCCGCCAGCAGGGCGAGGCCCGCGAGAGCGGCGAGGCGCTTGGCCAGTGTCACGGACCGCCGCGACCGACGCATCAGGCGCTGGCCGCCTCGACCCGGGCCAGGACCCAGTTGGGATCGGCGGCGCCCAGAACCCGTTCAAAGGTCCAGTGTTCGGCGGTGCGACGTTCCTCGATCCGGGGCTCGGACGCATCCTCGCCGCCCGCCGGGATGATCCGGCTGCGCAGTTCGGACAGGAACCGCACCTTGGCGATGGCGCGGTCGCCCTCGGCGGTGGCGCTTTCCAGATCGGCGCGCGGGGCGTGCAGGAACTCGACCAACTCGGTCTCGCCACGCGTTTCGCGCGCTGCGATGCCGGTCTCGAACGAGCTCATCACGGCAGGCGCCAGGAGCGGCGTCAGGGCGGCGCGGTCACCGGCGGCGTAGCCCCGCACGATGGTCTCATAGGCCTGGCGCGCGCCTTCGAGGAATTTCGTCGGGTCGAAGGCCGGATCCCGCGTCTTCAGACCGGCGATGGCGGCCAGGGTCACCGGGTCGATGGCCGGACGCTGCAGGGCAGGGGCCTCGCCCGCGGGCAGGGCGGCGGGCTTGTTGTCCGCAGGCTGGCGGCCGACCCGCTTGCCCAGGACGTTGTAGAAGTAGAACAGCACCACGGCGGCGATGATGGCGAAGATCACGATCTGGAACTGGACCGGCACTGGGGCATCCTGACTGCGTCGGTGCGGGCTCAGGGGCTGAACCGGCGTCTCGACGGACGATTAGGTGCTGATATAGGCGGTTGCAAGTCGCCGCGCACCCCGCAGCCCGTCGCCGCAAGGCCGCGACATTGCCGCACCGCCCCACGCCGTGGTAGTCGCCGCGCCTTCCGGGACGCGTCCGTCCCCTTCACTTTTCCACGGCCCGACCATGACCGACGTCACGCCCCCCGCCGACACCAACGCCCCTGCCGATGGCCAGAACCCGGCGGCTGAAGGCCCCGGCGGCTTCCGCATCCTGGCCCAGTTCGTCCGCGACCTGTCCTTCGAGAACCCCAAGGCGCCGGAAAGCCTGCGCATCGAGGGCAAGCCGGCCATCGACCTGGGCGTCGAACTGGCCGCCCAGGGCCGTCCGGACGGCCTGTTCGAAGTCGACCTGAAACTGTCGATCAAGGCCTCGACCGACGCCACCGCCGTCTTCCATGTCGAACTGGTCTATGGCGGCCTGTTCCAGCTGAACAATGTCGCCCCGCAGGACATCGAGCCGATGCTGCTGATCGAATGCCCGCGCTACCTCTTCCCGTTCGCCCGCCAGGTCGTGGCCAGCGCCACCGCAGATGGCGGCTTCTACCCGCCCTTCATGCTGGACCCGATCGACTTCGCCGGCATCTATGTCGCCCGCCAGCAACAGATCGCCGCCGGTCCGAAAGACACCGGTCAGGCCTGATTCCCTGGGCCGCTTCGCGGCCGCGCATCCTGCGCGAAGTGCGCTAACGCTCGGCTCGCGGAGCCTCGCTGCTTGAGCGCAGGATGCTTAGAGCGCTACCGCTCGCGACGCGGTCGCTCGCTGCTTGAGCGCAAGACGCCATGGAAATCCTCCTCCGTGGGGGGAGGTGTCACGGCGCGGCTTCGCGCTGTGACGGAGGGGGCGGACGCCAAATCAGTCGTGGGGGACTAGGCCTCGCCCTGAACGGCAGGCGCAACACCATAGGCCGTCCACAGGGACTGGTCCTTCAGGATACCGGCCAGGAAGGCCAGGTGCCGCTCGCGCTCGGCCTCGGTCGAGCGGGGCGCCAGGGGATGGGGCCGTGGGCGATGACCGCCCGCCGCCGCAAAGGCCGCCGCCTGTTCCGCGCCGCGCCGGCTGGTCAGGTCCAGCACCCGCTCCTTGCCGCCGCGCAGCTCCAGATAGACCTCGGCCAGCAGGCGGGCGTCGATCAGGGCGCCGTGGAAGGACCGGTCGGCCAGGGACACCTTGAACCGCTTGCACAGGGCGTCCAGCGAGTTGGGCATGCCTGGAAACCGCTTCTGCGCCAGCTGAAGCGTGTCGATCCAGCGCGTCTCTTCGAGCAGCACATGGCCGCAACCCTTGCATTCGAAGTCGATGAAGTTGCGGTCGAACTGGGCGTTGTGGGCGATGACCGGGGCGTCGCCGATGAATTCCATCAGGTCGTGGACGATGGCCGCAAACTTCGGCGCGTCCTTCACCTTATCGTCCGTGATGCCGTGCACGCGTGTCGCATCCGGCGGAATCAGCCGTTCCGGATTGACGAAGCGGTGAAAGGTCCGCCCGGTCGGCAGCAGATCGTGAATCTCGATGCAGCCGACCTCGATCAGCCGGTCGCCCGTCTTGGGATCGAAGCCGGTTGTTTCGGTGTCGAGGACGATTTCGCGAGCCATAACCTCTTAATGGCGAGGTTCGGCCTCGGGCGAAAGACTCGCCCTGCGTCCCGCCCAGTCTGGGCTGAGGACAGTTTCGACGATGGCCTCGACCTGCGCCCGCGCCGCGTCCAGCCCCCGGCCCGTATCCACGAGGAAATCGGCGCGGCGGCGTTTCTCTACATCCGGCGTCTGGCGTTCCAGGATGGCTTCGAACCGCTCGACCGTCATGCCGGGCCGGGCCAGAACCCGCTGACGCTGGATTTCGGGGTCGGCGGTGACCACCACCACGGCGTCCATGGTCGCCTCGCCCCCGGTTTCGAACAGCAGGGGAATGTCCAGGACGGCCAGCCTGACGCCGCGCGCCTCGGCCTGCGCCAAATCCTGCATCCGCCCGTGCGCCACCAGAGGATGGACGATAGCCTCCAGCCGCCTGAAGGCTGTGTCGTCGCGACCCAGGGCCTGGGCAAGTCGGGTCCGGTCCACGGCTCCGTCGATCACCACGCCGGGAAAGGCCGCGTCGATGGGCTGCACCGCCGCGCCGCCCGCGCCATAGAGACGGTGCACGGCCTCGTCGGCGTTCCAAACCACCGCGCCCAGATCGGCGAACATGGTCGAAGTGGTCGACTTGCCCATGCCGATGGAGCCTGTCAGGCCCAACAGGATCACGCCGTCTGCTCCAGTTTGGCCAGGACCAGGGAGCGCACGTCGATGTCGGGCGCCTCAATGCCAAAGATGGCTTGGAACGACGGCCGCGCCTGACCGATCAGCATGGCCAGACCATCCACGGTCGTCAGGCCCAGCGCCTTCGCCGCCGCCAGCAGGGGCGTGACGAGGGGTTTGTAGGTCATGTCCATGACCACCGTCCCCGGCTCCAGCAGGCCCACGTCCAGATCGGGCCTGACGCTCAGCGCATTGACCACCAGGACCGCGTCGCCGAACGCCTCAGGGGTCTGGCTGACGATGACCGAGGCGCCGACGTCGGCGGCAAGACGTTCCGCCCGTTCCGTCGAGCGGTTGACGATCCGCACGGCAGCCCCGGCTCCGGCCAGGGCCCCCGCCGCCGCCCTTGCGGCGCCGCCGGCGCCCAGGATGACGACCGCCTGGCCGTGGACGTCCAGATCCGGCGCCTGTTCCTGCAGCGCCAGCATCAGGCCCAAGCCATCGGTGCTGTCGGCGGTGATCTGTCCGTCCTCGAACACCAGCAGATTGGCCGAGCTGACCAGTCTCGCCGCCGCCGAGGCCTGATCCGCCGCCGCGAAAGCCTGTTCCTTGTAGGGGGCCGTGACGTTCAGCCCGCGCAGTTCGCCCGCCCGGCCCCGCGCCAGAAGGGCGGCGAAGGCCTCGGGGCTATCCGGCCCGTGGCGCCCATAGGTCGCGTTGAGCCCCGCCGCCGCTATCCAGGCGCCGTGGATCACCGGGCTGAGCGAATGGTCGATCGGGAAGCCGGCGACGCCGCCGACGATCGTTGCGCCGCTCGGCCTCATGTCAGGATCACTCCGGCCCGACGCAGCTCCGCCAGCACCGACCACAGGGGCAGGCCCAGCACGGTGAAATAGTCGCCGTCCACAGCCTCGAACAGCTGCGCCCCCATGCCCTCCAGCCGATAGGAGCCGACACAGGCCAGAAGCCCCTCGCCCTCGGCCTTCAGATAGGCGTCGAGGAAGGCGTCGGAATAGTCGCGCATCCGCATCCGGGCGGTCCCGACCCCGGACCAGACCACCGTCCCCTTATAGGCCAGGGCGGCGCCGGAATGGAGTTCGTGGGTCTTGCCCCGCATGGAGATCAAGCGCGTGCGCGCCTCGTCCAGCGACCCGGCCTTGGACACCAGGCCCCCGTCGAAGGCCAGGGTCTGATCGGCGCCCAGGACCCAGGCGTCGGGATCGCGCCGCGACACCGCCAGGGCCTTGGCCGAGGCCAGTTCGACGGCCAACTCGTCGGGACGGGCGCCCTTCAGCGCAGTCTTGATCGCATCCTCGTCGACGCCCGCGTCCTCCAGCCCGAACACCAGGCCAGCATCGGTCAGCATCTGACGCCGCGCAGCGCTACGCGAGGCCAGGACCAGTCGCTCCACGCCCGTCGTCTCCACCGATCCGGTCACCAGGGCGCTCCCAGGCTGCGGGTTCGGCGTTCGCTCAACAGGTTGACGATGGCCGCCGCCGTCTCCTCGACCGAGCGCCGCGTCACATCGATGGTCGGCCAGCCGCGTCGTTCGAAGGCCCGGCGCGCCTTGACCGTTTCCTCGCGCACCGCCTCATGATCGACATAGGCGGAAGACTGGTCTGCGTTCAGCCCATCCAGGCGGTTGCGGCGGATCTGGATCAGCCGGTCTGGGGACACAGTCAGACCGACGACCAGCGGATTCTTCAGCCCGACCAGCCGTTCGCCGTCCTCCTGGCCCGGCACCAGGGGCACATTGGCCGCCCGTATGCCCCGGTGCGCCAGATAGATGCAGGTCGGGGTCTTTGAGGTTCGCGACACGCCGCACAGCACCACATCAGCGCCTTCCAACTGTTCCGCCGTGCCTTGGCCGTCGTCATGGGCCATGGCGTAGTCCAGGGCGCTCATGCGATTGAAATAGTCGTGGTCCAGCGCGTGCTGGGCGCCGACCCGCGTCGACAGGGCCGCGCCCAGATAGCGGGACAAGGCGCCGACCAGAGGGTCCAGCGCCCCGATCTGGGGCAGGTCCAGGCGACGGCAACCCTCTTCCAACTGGGCCCGAAGCTCCCGGTCGACCAGGGTGTGCAAAACCACGCCAGGCGCCGCGCCCGCCTCTTCCAGCACCCGTTCCATCTGTTTGGATGAGCGGACCAGGGCATAGATATGTTCGATCGGGATCACGCCGTCGAAACGGGCCGTCACCGCCTTGGCCATGGCGTTCAGGGTCTCGCCCGTGGAATCCGACACCAGGTGGACATGGAAATAGGTGGCGAGACGGGCTGGCTTCATCGGGCTCATCGGCAAATCCCGTCTGTCTGTTGCGGTCGGTGGGCCGGAGTGACGCCGGATGGGGAGAAACTGCGCATGGCGCTGCGGATTCCTGTGGATCGGCCAGGGCGCCGACTGGGCGCCGACGGGGGCGCCGAGCGCGTCGCCTGGGCGCCGATCTCTATAGCGAGACGGTGTGCGCCGGGCGAGTGGGGATCAGGTCGGACATTTCGGCCAAAGGCGCCCTGCCGCTCCCCAGGCGGAAAGGCCCGCCCGACATCCATGTGGAAAGGGTTAATGAAACGTAAACGACACACGGGTTCATCCAACCCTCCGCCCCGCGCCTGGCCCCGCCCGTTAAGGCCTGATTAAGATTTATCCCCGGTATCGACAGGTCTTTCCCGGCCCGACCGGATGCTTAACGGGAGACAGGGATAAGCCGCCGAAAACCCCGTCTGCCGGGCGATTCATACCCGTCGTCCCCGGCCCTACCTCCTACCTCCATCCTTTTTCTATTCTTGATCAGGATAAGGAGTGGGCGCCGGGGTTGAGGCCAGGGCACGGCCCCCGTAAACCCCGGTCATGAGCAATCTCTCGCCGATCAAGCCTTCGCTGCTCCGTGTCCTTGAGGACCGGACCTCCGCTCGTGAACTGGGCCGTCCCCCGGTCTGGTTCATGCGTCAGGCGGGGCGGTATCTGCCTGAATATCGCAAGCTGCGGGCCGAAGCGCCGGACTTCATCGCCTTCTGCCTGAACCCGGAGATGGCCGCCGAGGCCACGCTTCAGCCGATGCGCCGGTTCGGTTTTGACGCCGCCATCGTCTTCGCAGACATCCTGCTGATCCCGCGCGCCCTGGGCCAGGACGTGTGGTTCGAGACGGGGGAGGGGCCTCGCCTGGGCGAGCTTCCCGCTGTGGGTCGAATGGCGGAACTGGCCGATGGAGCCGGCGAGTATCTGAGCCAGGTCGGTGAGACCCTGTCGATCGTGCGCTCCAAGCTTGAACCTGAGCGCGCCTTGATCGGGTTTGCCGGCGCCCCCTGGACCGTGGCCACCTATATGCTGGACGGGCATCACAACACGATCGGCAAGGGCGAGCGCGCCACGGCCCGCACCTACGCCTATTCCGACCCGGACAAGGTGGATGCGGTGCTGGACGTGCTGGTCGAGTCGACCGCGCGGTATCTGAAGATGCAGGCCGACGCCGGCGCCCAGGTTCTGAAGATCTTCGAGAGCTGGGCCGAGGGCCTGCCCGACGATCTGTTCGAACGCCTGGTCATGCGCCCGCACAAGGCCCTGATCGCCCGGACGCGAGAACTGGGCGTCACCGTGCCCATCATCGGCTTCCCGCGCGGCTCGGCCATCCACGCCGAACGCTACGCCGCGGACATCGAGGTTCAGGCCATAGCGCTGGACACCGCCTGTCCTCTGGCGACCGGCCGGGCTGTGCAGAAGATCAAGCCGATCCAGGGCGCGCTCGACCCGCTTCTGCTGCGCGCCGGCGGCAAGGCGCTGGACGCCCGTGTCGATCAGATGATGGAGGCCTGGTCCGACGGGCCGTGGATCTTCAACCTGGGCCACGGCATCCTGCCCGATGTGCCGATCGACCACGTCGAGCAGGTGCTGAAACGGCTGGGCGCCCAGTAATGGTCGAACGGGCGGGATCATCGACGGGCGGACGCCGGGTGGCGGTGGTCCTGTTCAACCTGGGCGGTCCCGACGACGCCGCCTCGGTCAAACCCTTCCTGTTCAACCTGTTCAACGACCCGGCCATCATCGGCCTGCCTGGTCTGCTGCGCACGGCGGTGGCCCGGCTGATCTCATCGCGCCGCGAAAAGCCGGCCCAGGCCAACTATGCGATGATGGACGCCGGCGGCGGCTCGCCCCTGCTGGCCGAGACCCGGCGCCAGTCGGCGGCGCTGGAGGCCCGTTTGGGCCAGGTCCTGCCGGGCGACGAGGTCCGCACCTTCATCTGCATGCGCTACTGGCATCCGATGACGGCCGAGGTCGCCGCCGACGTGACGGTCTGGGGGCCGGACGAGGTGGTGCTGCTGCCCCTCTATCCCCAGTTCTCGACCACCACGACCCAGTCCTCGCTCAAGGCCTGGAACGCCGCCTACGCCGGGTCTGGCCGATCGCGCACCGTCTGCTGCTATCCTGAGGCCAAGGGCTGGATCGAGGCTCAGGTGGAAAGCATCCAGGCGGCCATGCTCAAGGCTGAAGGCCAACCAGTGCGCGTCCTGTTTTCCGCCCACGGCATCCCCGAGAAGCTGGTCGCCCAGGGTGATCCCTATCAGGAGCAGGTCGAGACCACGGTCGCCGCCATCGTGTCCCGGCTGGGCGGCGTCGACCACCAGATCTGCTACCAGAGCCGGGTCGGGCCGATGAAATGGCTGGGCCCCTCGACGCCCGAGGCCCTGACCCAGGCCGGTCAGGACGGCGTCGGCGCCATCGTCGTGCCCGTGGCCTTCGTTTCCGAACATATCGAGACCCTGGTCGAGCTGGATATCGAGTACGGCGAACTGGCCCACGGCCTGGGTGTCGCCCCCTATATCCGCACCCCGACGGTCAGCCTGTCCCAGCCCTTCATCGATACCCTGGCGGATGCGGTGGTCGAGGTCGTGGCTCGCCCGTCGGCCGGTCCCGTCGTGGCCCCTTGTGGTCAGGGTTGCCGCAACCGCTGGGCGGCCTGTCCCTATCAGCAAGAGCGCCCCTATCAGCCGGAGATGGCCGCATGAACGCCTATGATCTGGCGCGAGGCCTGCACATCCTGGCCGTGATCGCCTGGATGGCGGGCTTGCTGTTCCTGCCGCGGCTCTACGCCTACGACGCCGAACAGCAGGCCAAGCCCGAGCCGCTGAAGTCCGAGATGCAGGCCCTGCTGCGGACCTGGCAGACCCGTCTGCTGCGCATCATCCTCAACCCCGCCATGATCCTGGCCTTCGTCTTCGGCTTCTGGCTGATCCATCTGGATGTCCAGATGCGTGGCTGGGCCTTTCTCGCCGAGCCCTGGATGGTCGCCAAGCTGATCGGCGTCTTCCTGCTGGCCGGCTGGCACGGTTTCCTGGCCGCAGAGCGCAGGAAGATCGCCGCCGGGACCTCGACCCGAACCGGCAAGTTCTGGCGCATGACCAACGAGATCCCCTTCGTCCTGGCCATCATCATGGTGCTGTCGGTCACGACCGAGTGGACGTTCGGCTGACCGTCTCCTCCCCGTCGCGCTGGCGATGGGGAGGTGGCGCGGCCTGGCTTTAGGCCGAGACGGAGGGGGCGACCGGGTCTGTAGGGGAAGGGCCGGGGTGCTGCTCCTGCCGCCGTTTCGCCCCCCAGTGTCGCCCCCCAGTGTCGCCCCCTCCGTCTCGTCGGCCAAGGGGCCTCCGAGCCACCTCCCCATGCTGCGCACGGGGAGGAGACACGCGCGGCGAGCGATAGCGCCAGAACAAGGCTCCGCTTGACCTGAACGCCCGTTCCGTGGTTTCGCTGGCGGCGAGGCGTGATCCGTCACGCTGCCCTTCTCTTGCGACGACCAGCGCGCTGAGCCTTCCAGGCCGCCGTCGGACCCGCCGCCCTCCCTCCGGCCGAAAGGCCAGACGTTTTACCCCTAGCCCACCGCTTGCGCCGATCGGCGTCGGCGTGCGGCCGAGTGCACGACCATGACCGATATCCGCGACACCGATTCCACCGCTCCCGAAGCCGAAGCGCTCGAGGGCGAGAACGCCGACCAGGCCTCGTCCGAGGCGAACGAAACCTCTGCCGAAGAAGCCGCCGCCACCGACGCCCAGATCGAGGCCTCGGAACTGGCTGACGAGGAAGACGGCGAATCCGTCGTCCCGTCCGGCCGCATCACGCTTCAGGAACTGAACGACAAGACGCCGGTCGAACTGGTCGCCTTCGCCGAACAGCTGGAGATCGAGAACGCGTCCAACCTGCGCAAGCAGGACCTGCTGTTCGCCATCCTCAAGGCCCTGGCCGACGAGGAGGTCGAGATCATCGCCGACGGCGTGCTGGAAATGCTGCCCGACGGCTTCGGCTTCCTGCGCAGCCCGGGCGCAAATTACCTGCCGGGTCCGGACGATATCTATGTCTCGCCCTCGCAGATCCGCCGCTTTGGCCTGCGCTCGGGCGACACGGTCCACGGCGCCGTGCGCGGCCCGCGTGAAGGCGAGCGCTACTTCGCCCTGTTGAAGGTCGACACGATCAATTTCGAGGACCCCGAACTGGTCTCGACCAAGGTCCTGTTCGACAACCTGACCCCGCTCTATCCGGATGAGCGGCTGCACATGGAAATCCAGGATCCGACGCTGAAGGATCGCTCGGGCCGGGTCATCGACATCGTCGCCCCGCTCGGCAAGGGCCAGCGCTGCCTGATCGTCGCCCCGCCGCGGGTCGGTAAGACGGTGATGCTGCAGAACATCGCCAAGTCGATCGAGAAGAACCACCCCGAGGTCGTCCTGATCGTCCTGTTGATCGACGAACGCCCCGAAGAAGTCACCGACATGCAGCGCACGGTGAAGGGCGAGGTCGTGGCCTCGACCTTCGACGAGCCCGCAACCCGTCACGTCGCCGTCGCCGAGATGGTCATCGAAAAGGCCAAGCGCCTGGTCGAGCACAAGAAGGACGTCGTCATCCTGCTGGACTCGGTCACCCGTCTGGGCCGCGCCTACAACGCCACCGTCCCGTCGTCGGGCAAGGTCCTGACCGGCGGTGTCGACGCCAACGCCCTGCAACGGCCCAAGCGCTTCTTCGGCGCCGCGCGGAACGTGGAACAGGGCGGGAGCCTGACCATCATCGCCACCGCCCTGATCGACACCGGCAGCCGCATGGACGAGGTCATCTTCGAAGAGTTCAAGGGCACGGGTAACTCGGAAATCGTGCTGGACCGCAAGGTCGCCGACAAGCGCATCTTCCCGGCCATCGACGTGCTGAAGTCCGGCACCCGCAAGGAAGAGCTGATCACGCCCAAGGATCAGCTGACGAAGACCTATGTCCTGCGGCGCATCCTGAACCCCATGGGACCTCAGGACGCCATCGAGTTCCTGCTCGACAAGCTGCGCCAGTCCAAGAACAACTCGGACTTCTTCCAGTCGATGAACACCTGATCGTCCCCGCCTTCGCGGGGATGACAAATGAAGGGGGCGGGCCATGCGGTCCGCCCCTTTTGCGTTCAGGGGATGATGACCGTCGAGCCCGTCGTGCCTCGGCTTTCCAGGGCCTCATGCGCCTGACGGATATCGTCCAGGGCGAAGGTCTGGCCGATGTCGATCCGGATCTGGCCCGAGCCGATCATGTCGAACAGGGCGGCGGCGCTGGCGTCGAGTTCCTCGGTCGTCGCCACATAGTCGAACAGGGTGGGGCGGGTGACATAGAGCGAGCCGCCGCGCGACAGTCTGAGCGGATCAAGCGGCGGTACAGGGCCTGAGGCGTTGCCGAACAGCACCAGCATCCCGCGCCGCGCCAGGCTGGCCAGCGAGGATTCGAACGTCGCCGCTCCGACCGAGTCATAGGCGACCGCGACGCCGGCGCCGTCAGTGATCGCCTTGACCCGCGCCGCCACGTCCTCGCGATCATAGAGGATGACATGATCGCAGCCGTTGGCCCGCGCCAGTTCGGCCTTGGCCTCCGACCCGACCGTGCCGATCACAGTCGCGCCGATGGCCTTGGCCCACTGGGACAGGATCTGGCCGACGCCTCCGGCGGCCGCATGAAGCAGGATGACCTGGTCCTGTTTCACGTGAAACGTTCGCCTAACGAGGTATTCCGAAGTCATGCCTTTGAGCATCACGGCAGCGGCCGTCTTCAACGGCACTGATTGGGGCACATGGACGGCCTGCGTCTCGTTGACGACATGAGCCTCGGCATAGGCGCCGATCGGACCGCTAGCGTAGGCGACGCAATCGCCGACCTTGAAGCGGCGGACGCCCTCTCCGACCGCTTCGACGATCCCGGCCGCCTCCATTCCGAGGCCACTGGGGTAGGGCAGGGGATAGAGGCCGGTGCGGTGATAGACGTCGATGAAGTTCAGCCCGATAGCCTCATGCCGTACGCGGACCTGGCCGGGGCCAGGCTCGGGCCTTTCGACCTCCACCACCTCCATGACCTCAGGCCCGCCTGGGCCGGCGATCCGAACCGCACGCATCAGACGCCCGTCCGTTGCGAAGAGTTTTGGCCAGGGATCATGACGGGGTTCCTTTGGGTTACGCGTTCAGCCTATGAACACTCACCACAGGTCGGAGCGCCCCCATGAAAGTCAACATCACGATCGAGTGCGAACCGGCCGAGGCCCGCGCCTTTCTGGGCCTGCCCAATGTCGAGCCGCTCAACGACCACCTGGTCGCCGAGATGAAGACCCGCATGGACGCCAACATCTCGGCCATGCAGCCCGAGGAGCTGATGAAGTCCTGGGCCAGTTTCGGCATGCAGGCGCAGGACCAGTTTCGCCAGCTGATGCAGGCGGCGACCAGCACTGTGGCGAAGCCCTGATCGCCTCCGCCCGTGACTGACACCATCTTCGCCCTCGCCACGCCTGCCGGCCGGGGCGCCATCGCCATCATCCGCCTGTCGGGTCCGAGGACAGACGCCGCCCTGGCCGACCTGGGCGCGGGTGGTCTCAAGCCCCGACTGGCCTCGGTCCGGACCCTGACCCACGCCGGCGTCGCCATAGACCAGGCCCTGGTGCTCCGCTTCCCGGGACCGGCCAGCTATACCGGCGAGGACTGCGCCGAACTGCATCTGCATGGCGGCCGCGCAGTGGTCGAGGCGGCGTCGTCCGCCCTGATCGCCCTGGGCCTGCGACCCGCCGAAGCCGGGGAGTTCACCCGCCGCGCCTTCGAGAACGGCCGCATGGACCTGGCCCAGGCCGAGGCGGTCGCCGACCTGATCGACGCCGAGACGGCCGCCCAGGCCGGGCAGGCGCTGGGACAGCTGGACGGCGCCCTGAGCCAGACCTATGCGGGCTTCCGCCTCGACCTGCTCAAGGCCCTTGCCCTGGTCGAGGCCGAGATCGACTTTCCCGACGAGGAGATCCCCGACAACCTGGCCCGGACCGCCGGCCCAGTTCTGGACGGACTGATCGCCGACCTGGAGGCCGCCTTGGCCGACGCGGATCGTGGCCGTCGGGTGCGGGAAGGCTATCGCATCGTCCTGATCGGCGAGACCAACGCCGGCAAGTCATCCCTGTTCAACGCTCTTGTTTCACGTGAAGCAGCCATCGTGACCCCCATCGCTGGCACGACCCGCGACGTGCTCGACGCCGAGCTGGTCATCGGCGGATACGCCGTCACCCTGTCCGACACGGCGGGCCTGCGCGACAGCGATGACGTGGTCGAGGCCGAAGGCGTCCGACGCGCCCGCGCCCGCGCCGAGGCCGCCGACCTCAGAATCTGGGTCCGCGCGCCCGGCGACCCGGACGGCGCCGCCGCCGATTTCGCTCGGCCCGAGGACCTGCTGGTCCTGACCAAGGCCGACCTGGGTGTGGAGGCGCCGCCGTCGGACCGACCCGCCGTCGTCGTCAGCACCACGACCGGCGAGGGCATGGGCGCTCTGCATGACTGGATCGCTGAGCGCCTGGCCCGCGACCTGTCGGGCGCCGACTTCCCCGCTGTGACCCGAGAGCGCCACCGCCGTCGTCTGACCGAGGCCCTGACCGCCGTGGGCGCCGGCCGCCGCGCATTGGACATCGCGCCGGAACTCGCCGGCGACGACCTGCGTCGGGCCGCCGACGCCCTGGCCCGCGTCACCGGCGCCATCGGGGTGGAGGACATTCTTGGCGAAGTCTTCTCCAGCTTTTGCATCGGCAAGTAGTCACGTCTTCTCTCCCGTCACCGACCCGGCGGCGGGAGAGAAGACGCGCTAGCCATGGCGTTTTCGGCCCATTTCGCCTATGTCCTCGCGATGTCTTCCCCCCATTCCTTCGACGTCATCGTCATCGGCGGCGGCCATGCCGGCTGCGAGGCTGCGGCCGCTTCGGCGCGCACCGGCGCCCGCACCCTGCTGCTGACCCAGAAGCTGGAAACCATCGGCGAGATGAGCTGCAACCCGGCCATCGGCGGGCTGGGCAAGGGCCATTTGGTGCGCGAGATCGACGCCCTGGATGGGCTGATGGGGCGGCTGGGCGACGTCTCGGGCATCCAGTTTCGGCTGCTGAACCGTTCAAAGGGCGCCGCCGTCCAGGGGCCGCGCAGCCAGATCGACCGCCGCCTCTACCGCGAGGCCATGCAGGCTGAGCTGGCCCAGACGCTGAACCTGACCCTGGTGGCGGGCACGGCCGAAAGCCTGATCCGGGACGAAGACGGCCAGCGCATCGTCGGGGTCGTCACCGGGGAGGGGGGGGAGATCCGCGCCGCCGCCGTCGTGCTGACGACCGGCACCTTCCTGAACGGCGTCATCCATCGCGGCGACGAGCGGACGCCTGCGGGCCGGGTCGGTGACGAACCCTCCATCGGTCTGGCCGCCGACCTCTATGGCGCGGGCCTGATGATGGGCCGGCTCAAGACCGGCACGCCGCCGCGCCTGGACGGGCGGACCATCGCCTGGGACCGGTTGGAGATGCAGGCGGCGGACGAGCAGCCGGCGCCCTTCAGCTTCCTGACCGACCGGATCGACGTGCCCCAGATCGCCTGCGGCATCACCCATACGTCCCAGGCCACCCACGACATCATCGCCGCCAACCTGGGCGAGAGCGCCGTCTATGGCGGGCATCTGTCGGGCCGCGGGCCGCGCTACTGCCCCTCCATCGAGGACAAGGTGGTGCGGTTCGCCGACAAGACCTCTCACCAGGTCTTCCTGGAACCCGAGGGTCTGGATGATCCATCCGTCTATCCCAACGGGGTCTCGACCTCGGTCGCGCCGGCGACCCAGCTGGCATTCCTGCGCACCATGCCGGGGCTGGAGCAGGTCGAGGTCCTGCGCTTCGGGTACGCCATCGAATACGACTACGTCGATCCGCGCGAGTTGACCCCGGCCCTGGAGGTCAAGCGTCTGCCGGGTCTCTATCTGGCCGGCCAGATCAATGGCACGACCGGGTATGAAGAGGCCGGCGCTCAAGGGTTGATTGCGGGCCTGAACGCGGCGCGCTCGGCTTCCGGAGCCCCGCAAATCGTGCTGGGGCGGGACCAGGCCTATATCGGCGTCATGATCGACGATCTGGTCACACGCGGTGTGACCGAGCCATACCGGATGTTCACCAGCCGGGCCGAGTACCGGTTGACGCTTCGGGCCGACAACGCCGATCAACGATTGACGCCGCTCGGCGTGGAGGTCGGGGTAGTCGGCGCCGCACGCCGTGACGCCTTTGCGGCCAAGTCGATCCAGCTGGCCGAAGCGGCGGCCTTTGCAAGGGACACTCGGTTCACGCCCAAGGAGGCGCAAGCCTTTGGGATTTCGGTCAATGCCGATGGCCAGCGCCGCTCGGTGCGTGACCTGCTCGGCTATCCGGAGGTGACCCTGGACAACTTCATCACAGCCTATCCGCAGATCGCCGGCTGGAGCCTGGCCGTACGCGAACAGGTCCAGATCGACGCGGGCTATGCCGGATACCTGGATCGTCAGGCGGCGGACGCTGTGGCCTTGAAGCGTGAGGAGGGGCTGAAGTTGCCCGGTGAGCTGGATTACGCCGCCATCGGCGGGCTTTCGAATGAACTGCGCGAGAAGCTCGGGCTGATCCGGCCCCTGACGCTGGGCCAGGCGGGCCGCATCGAGGGCATGACCCCGGGCGCCCTGACCGCCCTTCTGTCCCACGTGAAAAAGACGCCCAAGGGCGCGGCGGTGGCCGCCTGATGTCGCCTGCCTCGACGACAGCCGCCCTGATGACCGCCGATGATTTCCAGGCCCTGACCGGAGCCTGGCCCGAGCGGATGGCCGACCTGGAAATCTTCCGAGAGCTTCTGGTCGAGACCAATGCGGTCATGAACCTGGTGGGCCCTGACAGTCTGCCGGACTTCTGGAACCGCCACGTCTTCGATTCGTCCCAGTTGCTGGACCTCGCGCCCGAGGCCAAGACATGGGCCGACCTCGGGGCAGGGGCGGGGTTTCCCGGCGTTGTCCTGGCGATCCTGCTGAAGGGCCGCGCCGACGCCCACGTGCATCTGGTCGATTCGCTGCAGAAGCGCTGCCGGTTCCTGCAGTCCGTGGTCGATGAGTTGAATCTGCCGGCGACCGTGGTCTGGGGCCGGGCCGAGGAACAGGCGATCAAGGTCGATGTCGTGACGGCTCGCGCCGTGGCGCCGCTCGAGAAATTGCTCGGTTATGCACAGCCCTATATGGCGCGCGGTGCACAAGGTCTCTTTCTCAAGGGAGAGAAGGCCGAAGCCGAGTTGCAGGAGGCAGCCAAGGTCTGGCATTTCAAGGCGGACCTCTCCGTGTCCCGCAGCGATCCGCGTGGACGGATCGTGACTGTAAGGACCCTTCACCGTGGCCGCTAACCGATCCGCTCCCAAGCCTACGCGCGTCCTCGCCGTGTCGAACCAGAAGGGCGGGGTGGGCAAGACGACGACCGCGATCAACCTGGGCACCGCCCTGGCAGCCATCGGCGAGAAGGTGCTGATCGTGGACATGGACCCTCAGGGCAATGCCTCCACGGGTCTGGGTGTTCCACGTGAAACACGCCGGATCACCATCTACGACGTGGTCGTGGATGGGCGCTCGATCAATGATGCTGCGGTGAAGACCGCAGTCCCGGGCCTCGATATCGTCCCCGCCGACGCAGATATGTCAGGTGTGGAGATCGAGCTCAGCCAGGCCGATCGTCGCTCTTTCCGACTTCGGGACGCCCTGGCAAGCCATGGCGAGGCAGGTCAGACCCGGTATGACTATGTCCTGATCGACTGCCCGCCTTCGCTGAACCTCTTGACGCTCAACGCCATGTCAGCCGCCGATGGGGTGCTGGTGCCACTTCAATGCGAGTTCTTCGCCCTGGAGGGCCTCAGCCAGTTGATGAAGACTATCGAGATGGTGCGTCAGTCGCTGAATCCATCTCTGGAGATCCAGGGTCTGGTCCTGACCATGTACGATCGCCGCAACGCCCTGTCGGGTCAGGTGGCGGCGGACGTGAGGTCCCACTTCGGCGACAAGGTCTATGACGCCGTGATCCCGCGGAACGTCCGGGTGTCGGAGGCGCCGTCGTTCGGCAAGCCGGTGCTGATCTATGATCTGAAATGCACGGGCAGTCAGGCCTATCTGCGACTGGCCAAGGAGGTGGTCGGTCGTGAACGCCGTCGCCGCCAGCAACTGGCCGCCTGAATCTCTATCGTCCCGCCAGGATCGCTTCCCGGCCGTCTGAAGAACAAGAAACGGAAATCCAACGCGTGTCTGAACGTCAAAGAGGATTGGGCCGCGGCCTTTCGGCCCTGCTGGGCGAGCCGGTCGCAGAGGCGGTCGCCGTTACCGGCGGCGGCGGTACGCCCCTGCCCAACGGCGTGCTGATGGCGCCGATCGAGAGCCTGAAGCCCAATCCGGATCAGCCGCGCAAGATCTTCACCCGCGAGGATCTGGACGAACTGACTGTCTCGATCCGCGATCGCGGCGTGCTCCAGCCCATCCTGGTCCGCGCCCAGCCGGGTGAGGACGGGGTCTGGCAGATCATCGCCGGCGAGCGCCGCTGGCGCGCTTCACAGGCCGCGCGCCTGACGCAAGTGCCGATCGTCATCCGAGAGATGGACGACGTCGAGGTGCTGGAAGTCGCCATCATCGAGAACGTCCAGCGCGCCGACCTCAACCCGCTGGAAGAGGCCGACGCCTATCGCGCCCTGATGGAGCGGTTCGGCCGCACCCAGGACGCCGTCGCCGGCGTCGTCGGCAAGAGCCGAAGCCACGTCGCCAACACCCTGCGCCTGCTGCAACTGCCGGAAGAGGTTCTGGCCTATGTGCGTGAGGGCAAGCTGAGCGCCGGTCATGCGCGCGCCCTGATCACGGCCCCGAACGCCGGCGATCTGGCGGCCCAGGCCTACCGCGACGGCCTGAACGTGCGCCAGGTCGAGGCCCTGGCCCGCAAGGCTCAGGCTGGCGATACGCCCAAGCCTGCGTCCACCCGGTCGTCTTCCACACCCTCCGCCGACACCGCGGCGCTGGAACAGGATCTGGCCGACGCCCTGGGCCTGAAGGTGTCTGTGGCGGACAAGGGCGGTAAGGGCGAACTGACCCTGTCCTATGCCTCGCTGGAGCAGTTGGACGACCTTTGTCGTCGTCTGATGCGCTCCTGATCGCCAACCTGTGCTAGGGTGGGGACATGAACGATACGCCCGACACTCCCGCCTCAGAAACTGCTGCCGAAGCCCTGAAACGCGTACTCGCCGCCAAGAAGGCGGGGAGCGGCGGCGGCGGCACGGCCTTCAAGCCCGGTCAGCATCCGGAAAAAGCCGTCAACGCCAAGAACACGGCCATGGCCAAGCCCGCCTTCCGCAAGGCGTCCAAGCGGGGCTAGGCCTCTAGAGCCCCAGTCGTCGCGCGCGGGCGGCGATTTCCAGCAGCAGCCTTTCGGCGATCAGGGCCTCGGGCATTCCCGTGGTCTTGGTCGCCACATCGGCGACATTGACGCTGTCCTGAACGATATCGAGGTCCTCCAGCCGCCAGGACCGGGCCTGGCGCAGCATTTCGGCCTCCTGCTTCCAGAACACCCCGGCGGACTTGGCGGCCTCCTTGGCTCCGGCCCCCGCACCCTGCAAGACATTGATCCGTCGGAGTTTTCCCAGATGGATCGACGCTTGGCGCACGGCCATGACCGCGCTCTCGCCCTCGGCCAGGGCGCGGCGCAGGCCGGCCTGGGACGGGGCAGGGCGACCGCCGAAGGCCTGTAGCGCCGCATCCTGCAGGGAGGCGTCGGGTTCGACGCCCAGATGCGCCTCCAGCTCCTCGACATCGATGGTGCGCCCCGAGCCCGGCCCGACATAGAGGACCAGGCGCTCGATCTCCTGGCGCATCAGGCCCCGCTCGCGCGGCAGGCGTGACACGAACCGCTCCAGGGCGTCGGAGGTCAACCCGACCTTGTCGGCGCCCAGGGCCTCGCGCGTCATCCGGGCCACGTCGCCCGTTTCGTCCTCATAGCAGGCGATGCTGGCGGCGGCCTTTGAGGCTTCCGCGGCCTTCCTCAGCGCCGAATCCCGGCCCAGGGCGCCCGCCTCGACCACCAGCATGGCGTCGGGGTTGAAACCGCCATCGGCGTGGGTCTTCAAGGCGGCGGCCAGCATCTTGTCGACCGAGGCCTTTTCCCCGCCCAGCCGGACGCGCACCAGGCGACGCCCGCCGATCATGCTCAGCGCTGTCAGGGCCTCTTCCAGCCGCGCCTCGTCGCCGTCGATGTCCGTATCGGTCAGGACGGTGACGTTGAAGGGGTCGTTGAGGTCGGGGGTGATGGCCTTGCACAGGACCGTGGCGCGCTCGGCGACGCCGGACCGGTCCTTGCCGTGGATGACCACGGCGCGGATGGCCGGATCGGGTCGGGCCAGGAAGCGATCGACGTCGGGCCGTTTGGCCAGGATCATGGGTCTAGCGCCCCGATAGGGCGCGCAGGATGTCGATGCGGATCAGGCGCGACAGCTCGGCGGCGGCGCGTTCCTCGCCGTCCTGTTGGGCGGCGATGGCGGCATAGGGCTGGTCGGCGGCGGCATAGGTCAGTGTGGCCGTCTCGACGCCGGACAGGGGCTCGCCGCCGCTCAGGGACACAAGGGTCCATGCGGCGCGCACGGTCAGCTGATAGCGGGTGGCGGTGTCGTCGATCCGGCGGCCCAGCGGGATGCGGTCCTGCTCGACCTGGGTCTCCAGCCGATAGAGGGGCGGCTGGCCGGGGCTGCGGCCAAAGGCGTCCTCAAGCTGTTCGCGCAGGCGATAACCCAGCCGGTCGTCGGGCGTGGAGACCGCGATGCGCGACAGCACCGGCGATCCGCCGACATCGCCGTACAGGGGCGTGAATCCGCACGCCGACACCAGCGTCGCCGCCGTGATAGCGAGAACGGCGGCGACGACACGCACCCCGCGCACTAGCCGACCACCAGGTTGACGATGCGATCCGGCACCACGATCACCTTCTTCACCGAGACACTGTTGGCTGAAAGGTAGGCTTGAATGGCGGCGTTGGCGAGGGCCGCGGCCTCCACGTCGGCGCTGGCGGCGCCGCGCGGCATCGAGATCTCGCTACGGCGCTTGCCGGAGATCTGGATCGGCAGGACCACCTCGTCGTCAGCGGCGAGGGCGGCGTCATAGACGGGCCAGGGCGCGTCCAGGACCATGCCGGCCTCACCCAACCGGGCCCAGCATTCCTCGGCCAGGTGGGGCGTGAACGGGGCGATCAGACGGGCCAGGGCGGACAGGGCCTGACGTTTGGCGTCGCCGCCCGCGTCCTTGGCGTCGCGCACCGTCGCCAGGAAGGCATAGAGTTTGGCGATGGCAGAGTTGAAGCGGAAGCCTTCGACGCCCTCGGACACGGCCTTGATGGCCTTGTGGGTCTCGCGAACCAGGGCGGCGTTGGCGGCCTCGGTCCCGGCGGCCGAGGCGTCATAACCATCGAACTCGGCCCAGACGCGCTGGACGAAGCGGCTGGCGCCCTCGACGCCGCCGGGGGTCCATTGCACATCCCGCTCGGGGGGACTGTCGGACAGAACGAACAGACGACCGGCGTCCACGCCGTGGCTGCCCAGGATTTCCTGGGGCGCAACGACGTTCTTCTTGGACTTGGACATCTTCTCGATGTCGCCGATGACCAGGCTCTCGCCGGTCGACAGCTGGCGGGCGCTGCGCACGCCGGCGTCGTTCTTCAGGTCCACGTCGGTGGGCTCGACCCAGGCGCCGTCGGCCCGGCGATAGGTCTCGTGGACCACCATCCCTTGCGTGAACAGGCCGGCGAAGGGTTCCTTGACCGACAGCATCCCCACATCGGCCAGGGCGCGGGTCACGAACCGGGCATAGAGCAGGTGCAGGACCGCGTGCTCGACCCCGCCGATATACTGGTCCACGGCCAGCCAGCGGTCGGCGGCGGCCTTGTCGATGGGCGCATCCGCCGTCGGGTCGGTGAAGCGGGCGAAGTACCAGCTGGAATCGACGAAGGTGTCCAGGGTGTCGGTCTCGCGCGTCGCATCGGCGCCGCACGACGGGCATTTGACGTGTTTCCAGGTCGGGTGGCGGGCCAGGGGGTTGCCCGGCACGTCAAAGGTCACGTCGTCGGGCAGGACCACGGGCAGTTCGTCCGCCGGCACCGGCTGCACGCCGCACGACGCACAGTGGATGACCGGGATGGGGCAGCCCCAGTAGCGCTGGCGGCTGACGCCCCAGTCGCGCAGGCGATAGATGGTCGCGCCCTTGCCTGCGCCCGCGGCCTCGATGCGTTCGATGGCGGCGGCCTTGGCGTCCTCGATGGACAGGCCGTTCAGGAAGTCGGAGTGGAACAGGGCGCCGGGGCCGACATAGGCCTCGGTCTCGACGGCGAAGTCGTCGCCGGCGCCCTCAGGGCGGACCACCGCCTGGACCGGCAGATTGTATTTGCGGGCGAAATCCAGATCCCGCTGGTCGTGGGCGGGACAGCCGAAGATGGCGCCCGTGCCGTATTCCGACAGGATGAAGTTGGCGATCCAGACGCTGACCTCATGGCCGGTGAAGGGATGTTTGACCTTCAGGCCCGTGTCCCAGCCGATCTTTTCGGCCTGTTCGATGTCGGCGGTGGAGGTGCCGCCCGCACGGCATTCGGCGACGAAGGCGGCGACCTTCGGGTCGGCCTCGGCCATGGCCTTGGCGATCGGATGATCTGGCGCGATGCCCATGAAGCTGGCGCCGAACAGGGTATCGGGGCGGGTGGTGTAGATTTCCAGACCATCAGGCGACGCAGCCGGCGCCTCGCCCGACCAGGCCCAGGTCATCTGCAGACCCTTGGAGCGGCCGATCCAGTTTTCCTGCATCAACCGGACCTTATCGGGCCAGCGATCCAGATCCTTGAGGCCCTCGATCAGGTCGTCGGCATAGTCGGTGATGCGCAGGAACCACTGGTTCAGCTTGCGTTTCTCGACCACGGCGCCCGAGCGCCAGCCCTTGCCGTCGATGACCTGTTCATTGGCCAGGACGGTGTTGTCGACGGGGTCCCAGTTGACCATGCCGTCCTTGCGATAGACCAGGCCCCGCTTGAACAGCTCCAGGAACCAGGCCTGCTGCTTGCCGTAGTATTCCGGGTCGCAGGTGGCGAACTCGCGCGACCAGTCCAGCGACAGGCCCAGCAGTTTCAGCTGTTCGCGCATCTGGGCGATGTTGTCGTAGGTCCAGCCCTTGGGGTGGATGCCGCGTTCCATGGCCGCATTCTCGGCCGGCATGCCGAACGCGTCCCAGCCCATGGGGTGCAGCACGTCGAAGCCCTGGGCGCGCTTGTGACGCGCCACCACGTCGCCCATCACATAGTTGCGGGCGTGGCCCATGTGGATGTTCCCCGAAGGATAGGGAAACATTTCAAGGACATAGTATTTCGGACGGCCCGTGTCCTTGGTGACGAAGGCGTTCGCCTCCGCCCAGCGCGCCTGCTGGCGGGGTTCAGCGGTCTTGGGTTCGTAACGGGCCACGGGAATCCTGAGGGCGGAGAGGGGCTCCGTGCCCCTCGCGCTCAAGTAGCCCGAAGGGCGATAGCGCCCAAGCGAAGAGGGCGACACGCCCTCGCGCTCACATAGCCCGAAGGACGCGCATGCCCAAGGAAATCAGGCCCCGCCCCCCGGGCTCAGCAAGAGAGGCAAGGGACAGGGCCCGGGATCGGAAAGTCGTCGGCGCGAAAGCGCCTAGCCTGCGTTGGCGAGATTGAGCTGGCGCGCCTTGGTCAGGATGGCGTTTTCCAGGTCGGTCTCGGTCTGGGCGGCGACGGGGGCGCTGGTCCAGGCGCCGGCGGCGTCCTTGACTTCCTTGGTCACGGTCACGTTCAGCGCATCGGCCCGCAGACGGGTGTCGAGGATGAAGACGGTGGCCTTGAAACGCTCGTTCGGCGTCTGCGGATTGACGTACCAGTCGTAGTTGACGACCCCGCCCCACGGATCAGCGGTCAGCAGGGGCATGAAGCTGAGCGTGTCGAGCGTCGCGCGCCACAGATAGCCGTTCACGCCGATGCCCTGCTGGACATTGGCCTTCGGCTTCTTGTCGCCCCCGGTGAAGGGCACGCGCACGCCGCCGCAGGCGGAAAGCATCAGGCCGGATGCGATGACGACGACCGTTGCGCCGCGGATCACCGCTTTAGAGGGGGCCATCAAGGAATTCTCCATTCAGATTGGCGTTGCGTCGCCCATGTGATGCATCGGCGCCGCAGCGACGTTCTATAACACGTCCAAAAGGGGCGATGACAAGGCGAACCGTGTCTGGCGCCACCGGGTTCGGCTCAGCCTTCGCACCGCTGGATGGCTGTCGAGGCCCCAGGTCTGCGAGTTCCATCGCCTTTGCCCGTGACGCTTGGGCCACAGGCTGGACCGGAGTCGCCCGGAACTTGAATCTTTCCGCTACGTTGCGTTGACCGGGCGAGCCTGGGGTGTCTACTTCCTTGGCTCACGACGAAAACGTCGGTTCAGGTTTCATGCGTCGTCATCCGATGACGCCCAAGGGTTGGAAATGCGGGTCTTCGGGATCATCGCAGCGCTAGTGAGCCTGATGGCTCTGACGACCGTGGCCGGCGAGGCCGCGGCGCAGTCGCGCACCCATACCCCCAGCGTGTCTCTCTCCGACGCCGCCGCCAGCCAGCGCAGCGGCGCGACCACCACGACCCCGCGTCGTGGCCTGCGCTGGAACCAGAACGGCCGCTGGGGTCTGGACTTCAACATGAACCAGCCGGTCGGCCGCGAGGCCCAGTGGGGCGATGTCGAGGCCGGCGCCTATTACCGGCTGAACCCGCGCCTCAGCGTCGGCGCCGCCGCTGGCCTGGGTTCGCCCGAAGCCGACCCGGCCCGCGCCCCCGAAACGGACCGCCGCTCGCAGCCGCGCATCCGGCTGGAATCCATCTTCAAATTCTAGGTTGAGGCCGCAAAGGCTTCGCTGATCGCCGCTACGCCTGCGATTCCGCACGCGCCGCTGGCGGCAAGCTGTCCGACGTTCGCCGCCGTGATCCCGCCCAGGGCATAGACGGGCAGGGGGGATTTCCCCACGCGGGCCGTGAACGCCTCAACGCCCAGCGGCGGCTTGATCGCCGACGCTCCGCCGGCGGGAAACACCGGCGACATCACCAGGGCGTCCAGACCAGCGGTCTCGCTCGCCTCGCCATGACAGGCGCCGGTCAGCAGCCAGGCGGGCCAGCGCCGCCTCAGATCCTGCGCCCGGCTCAGATCACGCTCGGCCAGATGCACGCCATCGGCGCCGACCCGTTCCGCCAAATCCGCGTCCTGTCCGATCAGCAGCTGAACCCCGGCCTGACGCGTCACCTCCCTCAGCCGGTCCGCGGTCGCCGCGGCGTCGCTGGCGCCGAAATGGCGGAACACCACACAGGCCCCGGCGGGCAGGGCGGCGGCGGTGACCCAGGGCGCGGGCGTCCGCTGGGGATCGGTCATGAACAGCAGGGGCGGCAGGCGGCCAATCCGGCTGACAGCCGCGCCGCCGCGCGCTACAGGCTGCGCGTCCCGCCACCGCTGGTTCAGCGCCGTGGCGGCGTCCCACAGCGTCCTAGCCTTGTCCGGGAGATCCATGGCTTCCTCATCCCCCGCTTCGTCGCCCCCGTCCACCGTCGAAGGCGGCATCGCCGCAAACCTGGCCCAGGTGCATGACCACATCGCCGCCGCCGCCCGCACGGTCGGGCGCGATCCGGCCAGCGTCACCCTGACGGCGGTGTCCAAGACGCAGAGTCCCGAGGCCATCGACGCCATCCTGGCCGCTGGCCAGCGGGTGTTCGGCGAAAACCGGGTGCAGGAGGCGCAAGGCCGCTGGAGCGAGCGCCGCCCCGCTCTGTCCGACCTCGAACTGCGCCTGATCGGCCCGCTGCAATCGAACAAGGCCGAGGACGCCGTGGCCCTGTTCGACGTCATCGAGACCGTCGACCGGGAAAGCCTGTTGCCCGCCCTGGCCAAGGCGATCGAAAAGGTCGGACGGACGCCCCGCCTGCTGATCCAGGTCAATACGGGCGCAGAGCCCCAGAAGGCCGGTATCCTGCCGGGTGAGACCGACGCCCTGATCGCCGCGGCCCGCGAACACGGCCTAGAGATAGAGGGCCTGATGGCCATTCCCCCGGCGGACGAGGAGCCGATCCTGCATTTCGCCCTGCTGGCCAAGATCGCCGCCCGCAATGGGCTGAAGACCCTGTCGATGGGCATGAGCGGGGACTACGAGGCGGCAATTCGTCTCGGCGCCACCCATGTCCGGATCGGAACCGCGCTTTTCGGCGTTCGCACCCCGTCGCCTGCCACCTGAATCGACACGATTTTTCGGTTCGGCCTTGGCGTCGCCCTGAAGCCTCGCCATTGTCTGCATATGCCCACGCCAAAGACCCTGCTGATCATCGACGACGACGACGACCTGCGCGAGGCGCTGGCTGAACAGCTGGCCCTGCACGAGGAGTTCCGGACGGTCCAGGCCGCGACCGCGACCGAGGGCGTTCGCCTGGGTCGAGAGATCCGCGCCGACCTCATCCTGCTGGACATCGACCTGCCCGACATGGATGGGCGAGAGGCCTGCCGCCTGTTGCGCAAGGACGGGGTCTCGACCCCGGTCATCATGCTGACGGCCCAGGATTCGGATTCCGACACGGTGCTGGGCCTCGACGCCGGGGCCAATGACTATGTCACCAAGCCCTTCCGCTTCGCCGTGCTGCTGGCCCGCATCCGGGCCCATCTGCGCAGCCACGAACAGTCCGAGGACGCCGTCTTCGCCATCGGCCCCTATTCCTTCCGCCCCGCCGGCAAGATCCTGCTGGACGAGCGCGGCAAGAAGATCCGGCTGACGGAGAAGGAAACCAACATCCTCAAATACCTCTATCGCGCCGGGGCCAAGCCGGTGTCGCGCGAGGAGCTGCTGACCGAGGTCTGGGGCTATAACGCCGGGGTCACGACCCACACCCTGGAAACCCACATCTATCGTCTGCGCCAGAAGATCGAGCCCGAGCCCGGCCAGGCGCGCCTGCTGCTGACCGATGCGGGCGGATACCGACTACAGCCCTAGACGGCGGTCTCTTTCGCGTCGCGGCCCGTCTTCTCGCTGATCGTGAACATCGGCAGGAAGACGTGGACCAGCGGCCCGATGCTCAGGGCGAACAGCACGGTGCCCAGGCCGACCGATCCGCCCAGGATCCAGCCCACGCAGACGACGACCAGCTCGATCCCCGTGCGGACCCATTTCACCGGCCAGCCTGTGCGGGCGACGATGCCGGTCATCAGTCCGTCGCGCGGGCCGGCCCCCAGGCCCGCGCCAATATAGGCGCTGCTGGCCAGGCCGGTCAGAACGATGCCCGACACCAACAGGACGGCGCGCACCGCGATCGGCATATCCGCCGGGATCAGGGCCAGGAACAGATTGGCCGCCGGGCCGATCAGGGCGACGTTGGCGACGGTGCCGAATCCCGGCCTCTGGCGCAGGGGGATCCACAGCAGCAGCACCACGACGCCCAGCAGGTTGACGATCATGCCGAAGCTGATGCCCATGGCCTGGCCCCACCGCTCGAACAGGCCTTGGGTCAGGACGTTCCAGGGGTCGAGCCCCAGGTCGCCCCGCACGATCAGGGCGATGGACAGGCCATAGAACAACAGGCCGACGAACAGCTGGATCAGGCGACGCGCCAGGGTCATGCGGCTCTACAGGTCCAGATCGACCGTGATGGGACAGTGGTCGCTGGGCTGTTCCCAGGCCCGGACCGGCTCGTGGATGACGGCGCTTTGCGGGACCACCGAGGGCGTCAGGCCGGGCGAGGTCCAGATATGGTCCAGGCGCAGGCCGCGCTGCGAGACGCGGAAATCCTTGGCCCGATAGCTCCACCACGAAGCCAGTTTCTGAGGCTCGGGATAGGCGTCTCGCACCACGTCATGGAAACCGCCGGCCTGCTGCAGCCTGCGCAAGGTCTCGATCTCGCCGGGGGTGTGGCTGACGACCTTCAGCATGAATTTGTGGTTGAAGACGTCGAACTCGGACGGCGCGATGTTGAAATCGCCGCACATCAGGAGGCGGGCCGACTTGTCCTGCGCCGCCACCGTCGCGGTCAGCTGTTCGTAGAAGTCCATCTTGTGATCGAACTTGGGGTTCAGCGCGCGATCCGGCTCGTCGCCGCCGGCGGGGATGTAGAAGTTCTGCACGTCGATCCCGGCGATGCGCGCCGAAACGCAGCGGGCGTGGCCCAGCTTGCAGGACTGAAAGGTGTCTGATGGCTCCATCGGCAGGCGCGAGGCGATGGCCACCCCGTGCCAGCCCTTCTGACCCGCCACCTTCAGGTGGGGCACCCCCATGTCGACAAAGGCGTTTCTGGGAAACTGGTCCTCCAGGCATTTGATCTCCTGCAGGCACAGGACATCGACGTTCGCCTCGCTCACGAACCGCGCGACCTGTTCGATCCTCAGACGGACCGAATTGATATTCCAGGTGGCGATGCGAAGGGTCATGCGGGCGCTTCTAGCGGGGCCGTTCGCTCAAGGCGACTGCTAACCCGGCAAGACTGCGCTCAAGCCGCGAGCCGACCGATTGCGCCTCAAGAAAGCTCCCGCTCAAGCAGCGAGCGACCGCGTCGCGAGCGTTAGCGGTCTTGCGCAGAATGCGCGTCGCGAAGCGACACGTTGGAAACATGAAAAAACGCCCGGCGCGCGAGGCGCCGGGCGTAAAGTTCAGTCTCTCTCAGAGGCCGCGTTCGGGAGGGGATGACGTCCGATGCGGATCGAGCGACCGCCGTCGCTCTGTGTTCTTGATGTCACGACCCTGGAAATAAGTCAAATCGTCACAAACCCCAATTGCCTGTGCTCCAAGAACCACGATCACCAAATCGCGACAATCAGTTCCGTCCGGGCCGGCGCGTCGGATCATTCAGTTGAAACAGGCTATTGGCCAGATTTGGCGCCGCGTTCAGCGTCGTAAGCTGCGTCCGCGTGCGACCACCCTGGGCATCGGTGATGGTCCACTCCTGCAACCTCAGCGGGTTACCGGCGAAGGCCAGGATGACAGATCCGTCGTTGGGGCGGCGATTATCGCGTGCGGTGATGGCGAAGGCGCCCGACTGCATCCGGGTGACGCGGTCGATGCGAACCCCCTGATCGAGGCGCACGGTCCGGGCCAGGAAGGTCGACAGCGGCGTCTGGCTCAGCGGCACCTGGCGAAACACGTTCAGGCGCGGATCGTAGCGTTTGACGTTGTGGCCGTCCGACACCACCAGCAGGCCGGCGGGGTCAGCATACTCGAACCGCATCTTGCCCGGACGCTGCAGATAGAAGCGACCGGTCCGGCGCTGGCCGCCCGCGCCCGTCTCGACGAAATTGCCCTGGGCCGAGGTCAGGTTCTGAAGATTGGCCTGGGCGGTGGCCAGCACGGCCTGATCATCGGCGGACAGCCCGGTCTGGGCGGCGGCCGGCAGGGCGGCGAGCGCGGAGATGGCGGCGATGCCAAAACCCAGTTGGCGGCGTGAGACGGTCATTGAGGTCTTCCTCCCGTTCGGGATGATGCGTTGATCCTGCCGTTATCGCGACCGGCCTTGGCGTCGATATGGCCCAAGCCAGACCATATTCCGGCGCCGGGATGAAGGTCTGTTCAGGCGTGAGCGGCCTAAACGCGGTGCAAGGGTCGAGGTTTCGCCTATGCTTTTGCAGCGCAGCCGGGCCTACGGGGTTTGACAGGCTTTGTGATTGCCATCGAAATGGCCGCAGGGGGATTCACTCATGCGATCGAATACGATTTTTGTCGGGACCGTCATTGCGCTCGCCGTGGTGCTGGTGATCGAGATTTGGCTTTTTGCGACCTTCATGTCCGGCGTTTCACCACTCGCCGTCCTTCTTGAGATGTCCGTGGTGATGAAGATGGCGGCCGTTGTGGTCCTGCTGCTGGCGATGACGGGGGTGATCGGAGGCTTGCTGCGTGAAGCGGCGCTTGCTGGGATTGTATCCTTGCTCGCAGTCGCCATCGGTCTGCTCGGCGCCGCCTATGGCGAAATGAATGTTCAGGCGGCGCTGCAGGCCGTTGGGCCTGTAGATTTTGGGGTGACGGCTCCCGACCGCGCCCAGAGCATCAGCCTGGTGGCCCTTGGCCTGTTCGTCGCCGTGATGTCTCTGGGGCTCAGCCGTGCGAGACGCACAGCCTGAGCCGCCTCACCCCATCGGCGGCGGACCCGCCAGCACGTCGCGTTTGCCGGCATGGTTGGCCTGGCTGACCACGCCCTCCTGCTCCATCCGTTCGATCAGGGAGGCGGCGCGGTTATAGCCTATCTGCAGGCGGCGCTGGACGTAGGAGGTCGAGGCCTTGCGGTCGCGGGTGACCACGGCCACAGCCCGGTCGTACAGGTCGTCGCCCGATGACCCCCCGCCGTCCTCGCCGCCCATGGCGTTGTCGCCGTCGCCATCGGGATCGTCGGTGATCAGGTCCAGATAGTCGGGCTCGGCCTGGGCGCGCAGGTGTTTGCAGACCTCTTCGACCTCCTGATCGGTCACGAACGGGCCATGCAGGCGGGTGATGCGGCCGCCGCCGGCCATGTAGAGCATGTCGCCCTGACCCAGCAGCTGCTCGCCGCCCTGCTCGCCCAGGATGGTGCGGCTGTCGATCTTGGAGGTGACCTGGAAGGAGATCCGGGTCGGGAAGTTGGCCTTGATGGTGCCGGTGATGACGTCGACCGACGGGCGTTGCGTGGCCATGATCAGGTGGATGCCGGCGGCGCGGGCCATCTGGGCCAGGCGCTGCACGGCGCCCTCGACGTCCTTGCCGGCGACCAGCATCAGGTCGGCCATCTCGTCCATGACCACGACCAGATAGGGCATGGGCTCGGGGCGGATCTTCTCGCTCTCATAGACCGGGCGGCCCTGGTCGTCGAAGCCGGTCTGGACCGTGCGCTCGAAATGCTCGCCCTTCTTTTGGGCCTCGATGGCGCGCTCGTTGTAGCTGGCGACGTTCCTGACCCCCAGCTTGGACATGCGGCGATAGCGGTCCTCCATCTCGCGCACCGTCCATTTCAGGGCGACGACGGCCTTCTTGGGATCGGTGACGACGGGCGCCAGGAGGTGCGGGATGCCGTCATAGACCGACAGCTCCAGCATCTTGGGGTCGATCATGATGAAGCGGCATTCGGCCGGCGAGTGGCGATACAGGATCGACAGGATCATGGCGTTGACCCCGACCGACTTGCCCGAGCCGGTGGTGCCCGCGATCAGCAGGTGGGGCATGCGCGCCAGGTCGGCGACATAGGGCTCGCCGCCGATGGTCTCGCCCAGGGCCAGCGGCAGCAGATGGGACTTCTTGTCGAACTCGCCCGAGGACAAGAGGTCCCTCAAATAGACGGTCTCGCGCTTGGCGTTGGGCAGTTCGATGCCGATGGCGTTGCGCCCCTGAACCACGCTGATGCGGCAGGCGCGGGCCGACATCGACCGGGCGATGTCGTCGGACAGGGCGACGACGCGGCCGTGCTTGACGCCGGGCGCGGGGGCCAGTTCGTACAGGGTGACGACGGGGCCGGGGCGGATCTGGTCGATCACGCCGCGCACGCCGAACTCGGCCAGCACGCCTTCCAGCATCTTGGCGTTCTGTTTCAGCGCCTCTTCGTCCACCGCGCCGGAGCGGGCGGCGGGCTTGGACAGCATGCCCAGCGGCGGCAGGTCGAATGCGCCTTCGGGACGGGTGAACTCGAACCCGATCTGGTCGTCGTCGACGGCCTTCTTGCTGGGGCGAGGGGCCTTGGGCGCGGCGACGCGGGGCTCGCTGGCGCGGGTCACGGGCTGAAGCACCGGCTCGACCTCGGGCTCGTCCCAGGGCGGGGTGTCGTCGTCCAGATCGGCCGCTGCGGCGCTGGCGCGGGGCGAGGCGACGGCGGCGGTCCGTTCGTTCGCCGGGGTCTCGTCCGTGGGTTCAGGCGCGGGTCGGGCCTTGCGCGGCGCAGGCTTGCGGGCGGCTGTGGGTTCCGGCGCCGCCGGCGTGCGACGCAGGGTCTTGCTCCAGTCCAGGGTGTCGGTGAAGTCGGCGGTCCTCAGACCCACGGCATAGCCGCAGGCCCACAGGCCCAGGGCCGCGAACAGCACCCCGACGATGATCGCCCCGCCCGGAATCCTCAGGGCCGTCAGCCCGGCGATGGCCAGGCCCGAGACCCCGTCGCCCCACAACCCGCCCAGGCCCGAGGCCAGGGGCCAGGCGGCGGGCTCGGTCGGCGCCGACAGGGCGGCCGACAGCAACAGCACCCCTGCGCTGGCCGACAGGGCCTTCAGCGGCGTGGGCTTGAGCCTCTGCTGGATGGCCTCGCCGATGGCGCCGGCCAGTCCAAAGGCGATCAGCAGGACGCAGGCGGGCCAGGCGGCCAGGCCCAGGCTCTGCATGAACAGGTCGGCGAACAGGGCGCCGTTCGCCCCCAGCCAGTTGGTCGCCGCCATGGAGGAGGCCGCATTCAGGCTGGGATCGGCCGGGTTCCACGAGATCAGGGCCACCAGCAACAGGCTCGCCAGCAGGGCCTGCAACACCCCCCTGAACCGCACCACAAAGGGCGCGTCCCACAGAATGCGGGCGCTGGACCAGGCGCGATTGCCAAGGACGAGAACGGCGGACATGGGCAGGCGAACTCCAGCCGACACACAGGAACCGCCCTTGTCGCCCAGGCAGGGTTAAGGGGCTGTTTACCGTCCGATCAGTCTTCAACCGGCGGCCGCCAGTCGGGATCGTTGACCGGATACCAGTCCGCCGCCAGATCGTCCCATCCGGGGTTGGCGTCCTCGATCAGCTTCAGCTTCCAGTCGCGCCGCCATTTCTTCAGCCGCTTCTCGCGCTGGATGGCTTCAGTGACCCAGACGTGGCGCTCGAACCAGACCAGACGGTCGCAACCGTATGTCTTGGTGAACCCGTCGAAAGTTCCATTCCTGTGCTTCCAGACCCGGGCGAAAAGGTTCGATGTCATACCGACATAGATCGTCCCATTCCGCTGGCTAGCCATGATGTAGGTCGCAATAAAAGTGCGATGCGTCGGCATGGGTGTAACCTAAGCGATCACCGTTCTTTCGTCATCCTCCGGGCCGCGCAGCGGAACCGGGGGACCCAGCGGCCCGCGATAGCGGGACCTGTCACACGCCTCAGCTCAAGGGTCGCCTTCGGCGCCGCTGGGTCCCCCGGTCTGCGCCGCGAAGGCGCGGCTTGCCGGAGGATGACGAAAGGGAGAAGGGTTTGATGCAACAAAAAGGGCGGGCCCATTGCTGGACCCGCCCTCTCTTTGTTCAGCGTAGGAGAAGCGTGGACTAGAAGTCCATGCCGCCCATGCCGCCGCCCATGCCGCCCATGTCGGGAGCGCCGCCGGCGCCGCCCTTCTTGGGTGCATCGGCCACGGCCGCTTCGGTCGTGATCAGGATCGAGGCCACCGAGGCGGCGTCGGTCAGGGCGGTGCGAACCACCTTGGCCGGGTCGATCACGCCCATGGCGACCAGGTCGCCGTACTCTTCGGTCTGGGCGTTGAAGCCGTAGGTGGCCGAGGCGTTTTCAAGCACCTTGCCGACCACGATCGAGCCTTCGACGCCGGCGTTTTCCACGATCTGACGGATCGGGGCCTGGATGGCGCGACGGATGATGGCGATGCCGGCGGTCTGATCGGCGTTGTCGCCCTTCAGTCCGTCCAGAGCCTTCGAAGCCTTCAGCAGGGCGATGCCGCCGCCGGGGACGATGCCTTCTTCAACCGCTGCACGCGTGGCGTTCAGGGCGTCGTCGACGCGGTCCTTCTTTTCCTTCACTTCGACTTCGGTCGAGCCGCCGACGCGGATGACGGCGACGCCGCCGGCCAGCTTGGCCAGACGTTCCTGCAGCTTTTCCTTGTCGTAGTCAGAGGTGGTGTCCTCGATCTGCTTCTTGATCTGGCCGATGCGGGCTTCGATCTCTTCCTTGCCGCCGACGCCGTCCACGATGGTGGTGTCGTCCTTGGTGATCGTGACCTTCTTGGCCTTGCCGAGCATGTCGATGGTGACGTTCTCGAGCTTGATGCCCAGGTCTTCACTGATGACCTGGCCGCCCGTCAGGACGGCGATGTCTTCCAGCATGGCCTTGCGGCGATCACCGAAGCCCGGCGCCTTGACGGCGGCGACGCGCAGGCCGCCACGCAGCTTGTTGACGACCAGCGTGGCCAGGGCCTCGCCTTCGATGTCCTCGGCGATGATGACCAGCGGACGGCCCGATTGCACGACGGCTTCCAGGATCGGCAGCATGGCCTGCAGCGAGGACAGCTTCTTTTCGAACAGCAGGATCAGAGGCTCTTCGAGTTGAACCTCCATCTTGTCGGCGTTGGTGATGAAGTAGGGCGACAGGTAGCCGCGGTCGAACTGCATGCCTTCGACGACGTCCAGCTCGGTTTCAGCCGTCTTGGCTTCTTCGACGGTGATGACGCCTTCGTTGCCGACCTTGGCCATGGCCTTGGCGATCATTTCGCCGACTTCAGCGTCGCCGTTGGCCGAGATGGTGCCGACCTGGGCGATCTCGGAGTTGTTCTCGACCTTCTTGGCCGAGGCCTTGATGTCGGCGAGGACAGCGGTGACGGCCTTGTCGATGCCGCGCTTCAGATCCATCGGGTTCATGCCGGCGGCGACGGCTTTCAGGCCCTCTTGCACGATCGACTGAGCCAGGACGGTGGCGGTGGTGGTGCCGTCGCCCGCCTTGTCGTTCGTCTTCGAAGCGACTTCGCGGATCATCTGGGCGCCCATGTTCTCGAAGGCGTCTTCGAGTTCGATCTCTTTTGCGACCGACACGCCATCCTTGGTCGAGCGCGGGGCGCCGAAGGACTTCTGGATCACGACGTTGCGGCCCTTGGGACCCAGGGTCACCTTGACGGCGTTGGCGAGGACGTTGACGCCGCGCAGCATCTTGTCGCGTGCGTCGGTGTTGAACTGTACGATTTTAGCGGCCATGCGGGCAGCTCCTAAATATTGATTTCGTTGAGGAAGGTCGTCGAAACGTCGGTGTGCTTACAGCACGCCCGGGACATCGGTGTGCTTACAGCACGCCCAGGACGTCGGATTCCTTCATGATGATCAGGTCTTCGCCTTCCAGCTTGACCTCGGTGCCCGACCACTTGCCGAACAGGATGCGGTCGCCGGCCTTCAGTTCCAGGGCGTTGACCTTGCCGGAATCGTCACGGACGCCGGGGCCGACGGAGATCACTTCGCCTTCCTGGGGCTTTTCCTTGGCCGTATCGGGGATGATGATCCCACCCTTGGTCTTGGATTCTTCTTCCACGCGCTTGACCAGCACGCGATCGCCGAGGGGACGAAACGCCATCTGCATATTCTCCGATGTGAACTTCAAAGTTTCCTCGCAAGCGGCTCGGGGTCGGCTTTTGGCAGCCGGTCCTCACGAGTGCTAACGCAGGGTGCAAGTAGGGGGGCCGCCTGCCACCGTCAAGCGGGGGCGGTGGGCGGAGACGCAAAGATTCAGCCCGGATAAAGGGTCGGCCGGGATTTTGCAGAAGGCCTCAGGGCGCGGGCGTCTCGGTGGCGGCCAGTCGCCACGCCGCCTCGACCTGGCGTTCGAACAGGGGGGCGGCGCCGCGTACGCTGGTGCGCCAGTCGCGCCCGCCCTCGCTGTCGGTGCGGCCCTGTTCACGCCGCAGCAGGGCGGCCAGGGCGGTGCGCAGCTGGGCCATGGCGTCGCCGGGCCGGTCCTGGTCCAGCAAAAAGCCGGCGAACAGATTGGCCTCGACCAGGCTGTCGGGATGTCCGGGGGCCAGCCGGGCGGTGGTGATGGCGCGGGCGCGCACGAACAGGGGTTCGGCCTCGCCGGGTCGGCCCAGGGCCGACAGGGCGCCGGCATAGCCCGTCAATGTATCGACCACGTCGGGGCTTTCCGGTCCCAGGCCGGCGTCCAGCAGGACCAGGCCGCGCGCGAACTCGGGCTCGGCCTCGGCGTATCGGCCCTGGTCGGACAGGGCGTGGCCGATATTGGTGTGGACCACGCCGGTGAAGGGATGGTCCGGCCCGGCGACCTCGACGGCCAGGTCCAGGGCGCGCCGGAACTGGATCTCGGCCTTCAGGCCGTCGCCCTGGGTGTGCAGATACCAGCCGTAGTTGGTCAGGCACTGGGCCAGCAGCACCGGGTCGTCCGACACCTCGGCGACCGAGACGGCGCGGCGATAAAGCGGACTGGCCTCGGGCCCGCGTCCGGTGCGGCGCAGGGCGTTGCCCAGATTGGACAGGACGATGGCCAGGTGGAAATCCTTGGACCCGTGCAGCCCCTCGTACATCCCCAGCACCTGGCGATAGGCGGGGTCGGCCTCGGCGTAGCGGCCCTGGGCGGCCAGGGCGTTGGCGTACAGGTTCAGCGCGTCGGCGGTCTTTTCGTGCGCCGGCCCCAGATGGACGACGCGCAGGTCATAGCTCTGGCGCGCCGTGGTCTCGGCCTCCTCGTTGCGGCCCAGGGCGTCGAAGGCCTTAGCCTTGTCGTAGAGCAGACCGGCCTCGATCACCGGCGCGGGCGGGTCGGCGCGGGCGTTGACGCCCAGGCCCCGGTCGATCAGGGCCAGGGCTTCGGGGTACCGGCCCTGGTCGATGCGGATGCGGGCCAGAAGGTTCAGCGGCAGGGCCAGGCGCGGCGACTGTTCGCCCTCGCGCGCCACGATCAGGGCTTTCGTCGCCTCCAGCCCGGCGACGGCCTCGTCGGTCTGGTCGGCGGCATAGGCGGCGCGGGCGGCGGCCAGACCGGCCTCGACCTGGGCGGTCAGATCGGACTGAGCTGCGGCCGTTTGGGCTGGGGTCGTCTGGGCTGGGATCGCTGCGGCCTCGACCGGCATGGCCATCAGGAGGCCGCCCGTCATCGCCAACGCCGCCGAAAGTCCTCGTGTCATCGGTCGCTCCCCCGAAGGAAGGCTAGGCCTCAGGGCCGAGACCGACAAGCGCGACATGAACCGAAAATGAACGCCGGTTGTTCAGGCGTGTTCAGCCTGGGCTGTTACAGATCTGGGTGACGGTCTGAAGGGCCGCCGCAGGCCGCACCGGCCAAGAGGGCTGAAGGATGAACACCAGGATCAAGATCGCCGTACTGGCCGCGCCTCTGCTGGCCATGACCGTGATGGGCGCCATGCCCGTCCAGGCCCAGAGCTATCAGCCCTATGACGGCCCGGTCTATCAGGACTATCCGTCCAACTATTCGACCCCGGCCGCGCAGACCTATGGCCAGACCTACAGCCAGAGCTACAGCCAGAACTACGAGCCCGGCGGTTATAGCCAGGGCTATGATCAGGGCGGCTATTACGACCAGGGCTACGACCGAGGCTACCAGGGCCAGCCGCAAAGCCGGCCCAGCAACAACAACAACGCCTGGGTCGGGCTGGCCGTCGGCGCCGTCGCGGGCGCACTGGTCGTCAGCGCGCTGAACGACAACCGCCATGACCGGGGCCACTACTACCGCGATCGCGGTCACCGGGGCCGCGACCACGACCGCCGCGGCTATGGCGGGCATCGCTGGTAATCGCCTGAGACTGCCAGGCTGAGGGCGGGCTACCGGAGACGGCGCCCGCCCTTTTCTTTGTCAGGCCATCAGCCGCGTCATCAGGGCCGAGGTCGAGGGATCGAGATCCGCCGACGGCCCGCCCGCCGCCACATCCTTCAGGATGGCCTTGGCCAGCACCTTGCCCAGTTCGACGCCCCACTGGTCGAAGCTGACGATGTCCCAGATCACGCCCTCGACGAAGGTCTTGTGCTCGTAAAGGGCCAGAAGGGCGCCCAGGGTCTCGGGCGTCAGCCGGTCCATCACGATGGCCGACGACGGCCGGTTGCCGGGGAAGGTCTTGTGGCTGGCCAGCCGGTCGGCCTCGGCCTCGTCGGCGCCGGATGCGATCAGCTCGGCTCGCGCCTGGTCCGTCGTCTTGCCCAGCATCAGGGCCTGCCCCTGGGCCAGGGCGTTGGACCACAGCGGCGATTCCGGCGCATCCTCATGCGTCTTCGACACGATGACGAACTCGGCCGGGACCACCTGCGGCCCCTGATGGATCTGCTGGAAGAAGGCGTGCTGGCCGTTGGTGCCGGGCTCGCCGAACACGACCGGACAGGTCTGACGCGTGACAGGCTTGCCGTCACGATCCACCCGCTTGCCGTTCGATTCCATCTCCAGCTGCTGCAGGAAGGAGGGCAGGCGCCGCAGGGCGTGGGCATAGGGCGCCACCGTCCGCGCCGTGCGGCCCAGACCATCGACGTTCCACACCTGGGCCAGGGCCAGCAGCACGGGCGCATTCTTGTCCAGGGGCGCGGCGACGAAATGGTCGTCCATGGCCGCCGCCCCCGCCAGCATGGCTTCGAACACGTCCGGCCCCAGGGCGATGACGCAGCTCAAGGACACCGCCGACCACAGGGAATAGCGGCCGCCGACCCAGTCGCGGAAGGCGAAGGTGCGGGCGCAGCCGAAGGCCTTGGCCTTGTCCGGGGCGGCCGTGACGCCGATGAAATGCCTGTCGCGTCCGGCCTCGGGCAGGCCCGCCGCCAGCCAGGCCCGCGCCGCCTCGGCGTTGGCCAGGGTCTCCTGGGTGGTGAAGGTCTTGGACACGACGATGACCAGGGTGGTCTCGGGGTCCAGCCCGGTCAGGGCCTCGGCCATGTCGCGCGGGTCGATATTGGCCACGAACCTCAGGTCGATCGCGGGATCCAGCGGCCTCAGCGCATCCCAGACCACGCGCGGCCCCAGGTCCGATCCGCCGATGCCGACGTGGACGATGGCCTTGAACGCCTTGCCCGTCGCCCCCGTCGCCGCGCCCGAGCGCACCTCATGGGCATAGGCGGCCATGTCGGCCCGCACCGCGTCCACCTCGGCCGAAACCGCCTCGCCCAGGGCGTGATAGTTCGAGCCCCTCGCGGCTCGCAGCGCCGGGTGCAGCACGGCCCGGCCCTCGGTCGAGTTGATCGCCTCGCCGGCGAACAGCCGCCCCCGCGCCGCCTCGACCCCGGCCGAGCGCGCCAGGTCCAGGCAGGCCTCGAAGCCCTCGCGGGTCCAGCTCTGTTTCGACAGGTCCAGATACAGGCCCGCCGCCTCCACGCTCATCCGCGCCAGCCGACCGGCGTCGGCCGTGAACTGATCGACGATGCGGGCGTCGGCGTCTTTATGGGCGGCGGCGTCGAAACGGGTCCAGTCGGCAGTCATCCGGCGATCCTCATGGTTATCAAGCTCTCGTTTACGGGTCAGGCGTAAGCCGGTTCAATCGCTGTTTCCGGAATTGATCCGCGTTACATCGCCCATCGGAAGATAGCCGTCATGTCCTGTGGTCTCGCCCTCAGCCTCGCCCTGATGATGAGCGACCCCAATGTCGCCGCCGCCGCAGCTTTGGCGCCCCCCGCCGCAGACGCCCCGGTCTCGGTCGCGTCCGAGCCCCTGTTCGTCGATATCGTCGGCCGCTCCACCGCCCTGAAGTCGGTGGTCGACGCCTGGACCGCCTCGAAGGCCGCCGACGCCGAGGGCTTCTTTTCCGGCCCGGCCTACGCCGACTTCAAGACCCGCGCCCAGGCCCTGTCGCAGACCGACATGCAGGCCCACCTGATCCTCAAGGAGCGTGGCACCGATGGCGACCTGAAATGCATCCTGCGCGGCATTTCCGAGGACATCGTGCACAAGATCGCCGCCCTGGAGGCCGCCGCCTCGCCTGAGGCCCGCGCCGTCGCCCTGTCGGAAATGTCCTATCTTCTGAACGACAATGTCGAGGTCATCACCTCGCCGCCCCAGCACGACGCCCAGTCGGGCCTGGAGGGGTAGGGCAGCCGTCCGGCCTAATCTCTCTTGACCCTGCCCGCGCGCCGATGTCTCTGTTCGGCGAACGGGGGAATTTCGGATGATGAAAAGCGGCGCATGGGCGTGGGTCCTTGCAGTTCCCGTGCTCCTGTCGGCCTGTCAGCCGCGGGATGACCGCAATGTCGTCCAGGTCGATCTGACCGAGGGTCCGCGCGTGGTGGCCGCCTCCGACATCGCGGCCGGCCGCTACATCGTCGCCACCAGCGGATGCAACGACTGCCACACGCCGATGTATGCCCAGACCGGGGGCGCCACGCCTGCTGAGGCCGAATGGCTGAAGGGCAGTTCGGAACCGCACACCGGCCCCTGGGGGACAAGCTACGGCAAGAACCTGCGGCTCACCGTCGCCAGTGTTTCGGAAGATGAATGGGTCACGCTTCTCGGCACGGGATCGAGCCTGCCGCCGATGCCGTGGCCCAGCGTCCGCAACATGTCGGAATACGACAGACGCGCGATCTATCGATACATCCGATCCCTGCCGGGCGACCGAGGCCGGCCCGCACCGGCGCCTCTGCCTCCGACGTCCGTCGCTGAGCCAGGGTCTGCAGACCGCCCTTAGGCCGACCGTGCGAGGGGAGTTCGTTTGCGGGCGATCAGCGGAATGTCCGCTTTCGGGCCGGGCGCCGAAGTCGTCAACCGACCCGTTGCGGACATTGACGAGCTCAGAGGGTTGACCCATCCTGAGATCGAAGCGGGAATGCGGCGTGAGCAAACATCGGCACAATCAACGGCTTCTTTCAAAACTGGCCTATGGCCAGAAAGGTCGAAGAGCGCTTTCTCTAGTCGTCATCGTTGTTTGGATGGTAAGTCTGCCCCTGTCTTATTGGGGGCCTGTAGAATTCCGCTGGCATTTTGACGTAATTTCTCAAGTTTCAGTACTTTTCATGTTTTTGCTCGGTGGCATTTGGGACTGGATTTGCAGCTGGACAGAAGGGATGAAGCCGTCAGTTAGGCGGTGACGCCGCAATAGCTATTGGTAGGTTGCTTTCCGCCTTTGTGAGATCGACCGCTTCCCACCCTTAGCCGACCTTCACGGCGTCCGCTTTAGCGCCTCCACCACCAGACCCTCGGTCAGCAGTTGCGGCAGGATGCGGGGCTCGGGCTGGCCGGGCGCATAGAGCAGATAGAGCGGCACGCCCGAGCGGCCGTGGCGTTGCAGGGCGCGGGTGATGGCGTCGTCGCGGCGGGTCCAGTCGGCCTTCAGATACAGGGTGTTGGTCCGCTCAAGCGCCCTGGCCACGGCGGGCGAGCCCAGGGCCGAGCGTTCGTTGATCTTGCAGGTCACGCACCAGTCGGCGGTGAAGTTGACCAGGACGGGGCGGCCCTGGGCCAGGGCCTCGGCGACGCGGGCCTCCGACCAGGCGTCGGGCTGGATTTCTGCAGCCTCGGGCGCCGATCCGGCGGTGCGGACGGCCAATCCTGTCAGCGCCAGGGCGGCGATAAGGCCGGCGATGGCGATGGCTCGCGTCGGCTTGGCGGCGGGGCGGCCAAAGGCCCACAGGCCCAGAACGACGGCCAGACCGGCGCAGACCAGCAGGATCAGAGGCAGGGTCCCGGTCTGGCGCGCGAAGACCCAGACCAGCCACAGGGCGGCGGCGTACATCGGCAGGGCCAGAAGTCTTTGCAGCTTGGCCATCCACGGGCCGGGTCGGGGCAGCAGGGCCAGGACGCGCGGCGACAGGCTGATGGCCAGATAGGGCAGGGCCAGCCCCAGCCCCAGCATCAGGAAAACCAGGACCGCAGCGGGCGCCGGCAGCAGCAGGGCCGCGCCCAGGGCCGAGGCCATGAAGGGCGCTGTGCAGGGGGCGGCGACGACCACGGCCAGCACTCCGGTCAAGAAGGCGCCCGCCCCGCCGTGAAGGCGCGACAGGGGGCCTGACCCCAGGTTCTGCAACCGCACGCCGATCTCGAACAGGCCCGACAGGTTCAGGGCCACGGCCAGCATCAGCAGGGCCAGGACGGCGACCACGGCGGGCGACTGCAGCTGAAAGCCCCAGCCGATGGCCTGTCCGCCCGCCCGCACCGCCAGCAGCACGATGGCGAGGGCGGCGAATGTCGGCAGCACCCCGGCCAGGAACGCCAGGCCGTCGCGGCGGGCCTCGGCCGGGTCGTGGGCCGTGCGGGTCAGGGCGGCGGCCTTCATGGCCAGCACCGGAAAGACGCAGGGCATCAGGTTCAGGATCAGCCCGCCCAGCAGGGCCAGGCCCGCCGTCTGAAGCAGCAGGATCAGGCTCCAGCCGGGGGCGGCGGGCGCGTCCTCGGAGGCCTCCAGCGCCTTGCCGCCTGCGGCGCCGGCCAGGGGCGGGCCGGGCGTGGCGGTGATCTCCCAGGCGCCCGCATCGGTGGCGAGGACGCCGGAGATGGGCCCGTCCTGCGTCGCGACCTTGCCCTTGCCGGCCGGGGCGGCGGCCAGTTCCAGGGTCAGGCCCTGGGGCCCCAGGCGACCGAACTGGGGGGCGGCGTGGTCGATGACCGCGCCTTCGAACGGAAAGAAGGTCGCCCGGCTCAGGTCGGCGCCCGCCAGAGGGCCGCCGGTCGCCGAAAGCGTCAGGCTTGAGCCGTTTCTGGTCACGCGCGCCTCGATCCCGGCGGGGCGGGGCGCGGTCTCGATCACCGTCTGGATGCGGCGGCCGTCGGCGCCGGCCAGGGGGGCGGCGCCCTCGCTCACGGGCAGGTCCAGGCTCAGGGTGCGCTGATCCGGCACGCACATCTGGTCGCTGCACACCAGGAACAGGGCCTGGACGCTGAGCGGAAGGGTCGAACCGGGCCGCGCGCCGGCCGGGATGCGGATCGGCACGGGCAGATAGACCGTGTTCGAATATCCGTAGTTCATCAGGCTTTGCAGCCTCTGGCGCTGGGGCAGGGGCCACAGGATGGGCTCGGCCTCGACGCCTGAGGGCAGGGTCCAGTCCAGGGTCGTCGCCCCGCCGGAATCGCCGGGATTGCGCCAATAGGTATGCCAGCCGGGCGCGATCTTCTGGCGCACGGCGACGATGACGGTCGCGCCGGGCGTGGCCCAGGTCGACATGGGGACCAGTTCGGCCTCCAACCGGTCGAGGGCGGCTGCGTCGGGAACCTGGGCCGCAACAGGCGCGCCGCCCACCAGCAGGACAGCCCCCGCCAGCAGGGTCAGCCAAGCGGTCCGCAAGCGGTTCGACAGTGAGAAGGGGGCGCGCGAGAACACCCGCGCTCTATAGCCAGTCCCGCCCGTCCCGACCATGCGCCGAAATGCGCGGCCGGGCTCGGGTCTTCAATCAGCGTGAGACGGCGTCGATGACGACCTCGGTGCGCCGACGCAGCGGTTCGCGCAGCCCCTCGGATGTCGTCGCGCCCAGATCGCCCACGGCGGCGACCGAGAAGGCGGGGATCGGCAGGCCGGCCTTGACCAGGGCCTCGGCCGTGGTGCGCGCCCGGCGCTCGGACAGGCTCAGGTTGGCGTCGGCGGTTCCTTGTGCATCGGCCAGACCCAGCACCTGAACCGAGCGGATATTGCAGCCCTGAACCTGAGCCGCCGTCATGCTGATCGCCTGCTTGGCCGCATCGGTCAGCTGGGCCTGGCCCTCGGCGAAATAGATTTCGAATCGTTGCGGGGCGCAGGACGCCGGTGCGGCGACAATCTGGTCGCGGCTGTTGAACAGGCCCGTGCTTTCGCACCCGGTCAGCCCAAGGCCCAGCCCGATCGCGGTCACGGCGATAATGATCTTCATTCGATGCATCCCCTTTGCTCGCCCCACGAGCAGTCCTCACAAACGATAAGGGGCGGCCGTCCTGCGACGACCGCCCCTTGAACTCATCCGGCCCCTAGGAGCCGAGCGATCGGCGGCCTAGTTACGGCGCTGACCGTTCTCCCAGTAGCATTCACGCTGATTGTTGTCGTAGCAGTAGTAGTACTGGCCCGACGAGCCGTAGCGCTGCTGGTTCGCGCGGTCCTGGCTCGAGCCGCGGATGGCGCCGGCGGTGCCGCCGATGGCCGCGCCGATCAGAGCGCCGCGTCCGGCGTTGCCGTCACCAACGTTGTTGCCGATGATGGCGCCGGCGACAGCGCCCAGGCCGGCGCCGATGGCGCCCTGGCGGACGGTCTGGTTGGAGTTGCCATACGGGTCGCTGGCGCAGGCGGTGGCCATGAGACCGGCAGCGCCGATCGCGAGGATTGTCATCTTCATGGGTTTGATCCCTTTTCCCTGTTTGCGGGCCTTGAGTTCGCCCCCGGGGGGAGAACGCTGGATTATGGCACAGGTTCCCGGCCTATGCTCGTATTCGGCCATGGATTAGGCTGAAAAAATCGCTGTATCAAAGCAGCGACTGGCGTGATGACACTGGGAGGGGTCTGAAATGCAATTTCCTGAACCAATTCGTATGGCTGAGGACAGCCACAGCCCCGTCTGGGCGCGCAGCAAGCGTCGGTCGAGCGGTGGCGGCTCGGGCCTTGTCGGCGTCCTGGTCACCCTGCTTGCCCTGTTCGGCGCCCTGACCGCAGTGCTGGGCATCAAGGAGCGCTCGCTGGCCGAGGGCGGCGCGATCGTCGACGGCTGGATCGCCGCTGGCGTGGCCCAGGTGAAGACCGCCACAGGCCAGGCCGTTGAAAAGGCGCCCGAAACCGCCCAGGCCGCCGCCGACAAGGCCGGAGCCGCAGCCGAGAAAACCGGCGACGCGCTTCAGGCCGGCGCCGCCGAGACTGCGGACCAGCTGAAGAAACAATAGTCACGCTTGTTCGGAACGTCAGTCCCGCCCGTTCGTTCGGGCGGGATGACCGATAGCCTGACCACGCCCCCGACGCCTCAGACGACGTCGGCCTCCGACGCGGACACGCCCGCCGAGGCGCGAACCCTGACGCGCCATGTCAAGATTGGGCGGGTCGTCGTCCTCATCAATCCGCTGTCCGGCTCCGTCGGTCCCAAGGCCCCCGCCGAGGTCGAGGCCATCATGGCCGAATACGACTGCGAGGCGGAGGTGGTCATTCTGGGCGACGGACAGATCGACGCCCAGATCGATCAGGCTCTGTCGTCCAGCCCCGATGTCCTGTTCGTACTGGCCGGTGACGGCACGGCGCGGGCGGTGGCGTCACGCGCCGGGGCCAAGGGTGCGCTGATCGTCCCCCTGCCTGGCGGGACCATGAATATGCTGCCCAGGGCCCTGTACGGCACGGCGGACTGGAAGATCGCCATGCGCGCCGCCCTGGAACAGGGCGAGGCCCAGTTCGTCTCGGGTGGGACTGTGGCGGGCCAGGCCTTCTATTGCGCCGCCATCCTGGGCTCTCCGGCGCTGTGGGCGCCCGCGCGCGAGGCGATGCGCACCGGCAAGATTTCCCTGGCCTGGGCCTATGGGCGCCGCGCCTGGAGGCGCGCTTTCAGCGGCCGGTTGCGGTTTTCTCTGGACGGCGGAGATCGGCGCAAGACCGAGGCCCTGGTCCTGATCAGCCCGATGATCTCGCGCGCCCTGGACGAGCCGGTCGGGCTGGAGGCTGCTGCCATGGATCCGGGCGACACCTCACAGGCCTTCCGGCTGGCGGCCACGGCCCTGTTCAGCGACTGGCGCTCCGACGCTTCGGTAACGACGCAACCGGCCAGGCTCATCGAGGTCTGGGGGCGCTCGAAGATTCCTGCCGTGATCGACGGCGAGCCGGTGCTGCTGGGATCCGAGGCCAAGGTGACCTTCATGCCCAAGGCTTTCCGCGCCCTGGCGCCCAATCCCGATCCGGCTGCCGACGCCGACGCGGCGACGTGATGGCGGGTGGCGTGACACGTTCTGGAGCTGCGTCTTGAGTGAAGGTCGCCTGATCCAGTTCTCGGACGTGCATTTCGGGGTGGAGCACAGGCGCGCCTGCGCCGCTGCCCTGGAATACGCCCATGCGACGCCCAGCGACCTGATCCTGATCACCGGCGACGTGACGCAGAAGGGGCTGCCGGATGAATTCAGCGCCGCGGGCGACTGGATCCGGGCCATGCCGGAACCGCGCTTCGTCATCGTGGGCAATCACGACGTGCCCTATTACGGACTGCTCGACCGGCTGTTCTGGCCGTGGAAGGCTTTCGAGGCGGCGACGGGCCACCCGGCTCACGACGGCGAGTTCAAATCCGATCGGCTGATGGTGCGGGGCGTGACCACGGCGCGTGGCTGGCAGGCGCGACTGAACTGGTCAAAAGGGGTCATCGACCTGGATCAGACCCGGCGAGCAGCGACAGCCCTGCGTCAGGCGCCGGTGGGCGCCCTGCGTATTTTGGCCTGTCACCATCCCCTGATCGAGATGATCGGAACGCCCATGACCGGCGACGTCAAACGCGGCGATGCGGCTGCCCAGATTTTCGCCGAGGCGGGGGTCGATCTGATCATGACGGGCCACACCCATATTCCCTTCGCCCTGCCGATCGAGCTGTCGGACCGCTGTTCCTATGCCGTCGGCTGCGGAACCCTGTCGCATCGCGAGCGGGGTGCACCGCCCAGCTTCAACCAGGTGGACTGGACCTCGAAAGAGATCGTGGTCACGGCCATGGCCTGGACCGGCTCGATGTTCGAGCCCAGTCAGACCTGGCGCCTGCCCCGACGCCAGGACACCCGGCATCCCGAGACGGCCCCCGATCCGACCGCACCCGGCGAGAAGGAGAGGGCGGCGGTCTGACGCCCGTCCGGAAGGCCTCGCCGGAACTGCCTCAGCGCGAACGAAAAAGCCGCCGCCCTTTCGGACGACGGCCTTTGAATTTTTGCGTGACGACGACGCTAGATTCGCGTGCCGCGCCCGCGAAGCCCGCCTGCGACCAGAGAGATCACGAACAGGATGACGGCGATGACGGCGACGAACTTGGCGATTTCCATCGACATGCCGGCGATGCCGCCGAAACCGAGAACAGCCGCTACGATAGCGACGATGAAGAAGATAATGGCCCAGCGGATCATGACGATCTCCGAGTAAAGGGTTGAGACGAAAGCAACGATGACTTGAAGCTGCTGGTTCGCTGCTTCGTTAGAATGTCAACGCGTCTCAACCCTCGCTGTTCCCTGGCCTCACTGTTCCCTGGGCCGTCAATTCACCGGCGCCGCTTACCGTAGCCGCGGCTTTCCATGCGACGCTCCGTGATCATGCTGGCGGCGATCGCGGCCAGGGCCGGATTGCGCAGCAGGAAGAACAGCACGCCCAGACCGCCTGCGGCGCCGAGGATGGGCCGGTCCTTGATCAGGTGGACCGCCTTCTCGACTAGGGTCTCGGGCTCGTCGAACTCGTCCTCGTCATCGTGATCCGGGCCTGCGCCCAGGAAGATGACGGCGACCAGGCCGGTCACGGCGGCGAAGACCGCAAAGGTGATGGCGGCGGCTCCGAGGGCCGGCATCACCAGATCAAGCGCAAAGAACAGGGCCGCGCCAAGAGCGACGACCGCAACGGAGGCGCTGGCCGCGGCGACGAACGCGGCGACCAGCTTCTTTACCAGCCCCTTGCCGATCATCAGCGGCGACGACCCGCCAGCAGCAGACCGAGCACGACGCCGACGCCGAGGGCGATGGCGGTCGACTGGACCGGGCGTTCCTGCACCCGCTCGGTGATGTAGCGTTGGGCTTCATCGAACCGCTCGGAGGCGTCGTCGTAATACTCACGGCTGCGAACGCGAGCCTGGTCATAATAGCCACGCGCCTGTTCGCGCAGCTCCTCGGCCTTCTCGCGAGCGGCGGCTTCGCCCTGGCTGGCCTTGGCCGACAGACGGGCCTTGGCCTCGGCGGCCTTTTCCTTCAGGCGTTCGGTTTCCTCGCGGGCGCCGACCTTCAGGTCATCCTTCAGCGTCTTCAGGTCATTCTTGATGTCTTCTCGAGCCTTGGTCGTGGCCATGATCTGCGCTCCGGTGTCTAGCTTGACCGTAAATAGAGGTCCCCGCCCCTGAACGCCACACCCCGACGCTTGTTCCGGTCGCGGCTGATGCAATGCAACATGACGCAGGCTCATAGGGGGCATAAGACTGTGCCCATGACCGACTGGCTGTTTCCCCCCGCGCCCGCCCCGTCCCTGCCCATCGTCGGCGATACACGGCGGTTTCCCGTCCGGCGCATCCTGTGCGTGGGCCAGAACTACGCCGCCCATGCGCGCGAGATGGGCTCGGATCCGACGAAGTCGGCGCCCTTCTTCTTTTCCAAGCCGGGGGACGCCCTGGTCTCGGATGGCCTGGATCCCGCCTATCCGGGCATGACCGACAATCTGCACCACGAAGTCGAACTGGTCGCTGCGGTCGGACCGGGCGGAACGATCATCGGCTGGGCCGTCGGCGTCGATCTGACCCGCCGCGACATCCAGGCCGAAGCCAAGGCCAAGGGGCGTCCGTGGGATGCCGCCAAGGGGTTCGACCAGTCCGCCCCCTGCGGCGCCCTGACCCTGGGCGATCTGCCCGATCCGGCGGCCGTCATTTCGCTGAAGGTCAACGGCGAGGTCCGCCAGTCGGGAAGTCTGTCCGACATGATCCTGGACCCCGCCAGGGTCCTGGCGGCGGCAGGGGAGCTGTGGAGCCTGCAACCGGGCGACCTCATCTATACCGGCACGCCCGAGGGGGTCGGCCCCCTGGTGCGCGGCGACCGGGTCGAGGCCGATGTGGCGGGCCTGGCGTCTCTGACGTTCACGGTGCGATAGGCGGCGGCGATGATTCTGCATGGATACTGGCGCTCGGGCGCGGCCTATCGGGTTCGCATCGGCCTTGGGCTGAAAGGGATCGGCTTCAGCACCGTGCCGCACGACCTGCGGACGGGCGCCCAGAAGGCCGCTGACTATATGGCGCTCAATCCCCAGGGCATGGTCCCGGCGCTGGAGGTCGACGGCCAAGTCATCGTCCAGAGCGTGGCCATTCTCGAATGGCTGGAAGAGACCCATCCCCAGCCGCCGCTGCTGCCCGCCGACGCCTCGGATCGCGCCCAGGTCCGGGCCATGGTCGGGATCGTGGCCAGCGACATTCATCCCCTGAACAATCTGCGCGTGGTCCGGTCGTTGCGCGAGGACTATGGCCAGGACCAGTCGGGTGTCGACGCCTGGGCCGCGCGCTGGATGAGGCCGGGCTTTGACGCGTTGGAGGCGATGATCGCGCAGGTCGGCGGAGACTGGAGCTTCGGCGACAGGCCGGGACTGGCCGACTGCTGCCTGATTCCCCAGCTCTATTCGGCGCACCGCTATAATGTCGATCTGACGCCCTGGCCCCGGTTGCGGGCCATCGAAGCGCGCGCGGCTGAACATCCCGTATTCGTGGCCGCCCACCCGGATCTGCAGCCGGACGCCGACTGATTCCACTGGGTCTTTCGATCGACCGGCGGTCGCGGAGTAAGACTCTGTAAGCTTCCGGGTCAGCCTCCCTTAAACTTTAGGCGCCATGGTCGCGGCGTGCAGCCCTTCCACGCCTCATCGTCGAAAGGTCTCGGCCCCAAGGGTCAGGACCCGATCGGCAAACTCGCCCTTGCGGTGGTGACGGCGCCCGAGCGCGCGCAGCATTCGGTCATGAGCGCGCCGGCGGGCGCGCGCGAGGACGCGATGCGCACCCTGTTGCAGACCGGCGCCGACGCCGGGGTTCAGATCATCGCCACCCGGCCCGAGGCCGACACCGAACGTCTGCTGGGCCAGGCCTGGCCCTTCCCCTCTCCCTTCCGGGTTTCCGTTCGCACGGTGTCCGTTTCCGAGGGCGTGGACCGGGTCGAGGCGCGGGCGCGCCGTTCGCTGGAGCGGCTGGGCCTGCCGCGCGGCGACGTGCTTCTGGTGTCAAACGCCGCCGACCTGGCGGGGGCCGAGGGCCGCGCCCTGTGGGACCGGATCAAGGCGCTCAAGGATCGCGGCCTTTATCGCCGCATCGGCTTCTGCGCCACGATGGAGGATGGTCCCGCCCTGCTGGCGCGTCGCTTCCAGCCCGACGTGGTCCAGATGCCCTGCAATCTTCTGGATCAGCGCCCGGTTACCGAAGGCGTGCTGAATGAACTGGCTGGCCAGGGGGTCGAGGTCCACGTCTCGTCCGTCTTTGCGCGCGGACTTCTGTTCGCCAGCCGTGAGAGCCTGCCCCCGCATCTGGCCGCCCATGGCATGGCCCTGTCACGCGCCCGCAGGCGACTGGCCGAGGCGCGGGTCGATCCGATGCAGGCCGCTCTGGCCTTCGCCCTGGGCCTGCCGCCGGCCGCCGCCGTTATCGCCAGCGTGGCCTCGGCCGCCGAGTTGCGCGCGATCGTGGCCGCCGCCCACGCGCCCCGGCCAGACCTGGACTGGGAGGCGCTGGCGCTGGACGAACCTGCGGCCCTGGCCGTCGGTCCGCGTCTGTCCATCAGCAACGCGGCCTGACCGGGTCAAGCCAGCCTGTCGCAGAGCGGCAAAGCCTGTGCAGCGTCGGCAGACTTTGAGCCAGCGGGCTTGAGCCCATGGGCCTGATCCGTCACCCTGACGGCACGCATGAACGCCCCCCTTTCCCATCCCCCGACCGCCGCCCCCGACCTAGAGGGCGTCACGCCCGTCATGGCGCAATATCTGGCGGCCAAATCGGCCCAGCCCGACGCCATCGTCTTCTTCCGCATGGGCGATTTCTACGAGCTCTTCTTCCAGGACGCCGAGATCGCTTCGGGCCTGTTGGGCATCACCCTGACCAAGCGGGGCAAGCTCAGGGGCGAGGACATTCCCATGGCCGGGGTGCCGGTCCACGCCATGGACGGCTATCTGGCGCGACTGATCCGGGCCGGTCAGAGGGTCGCCATCTGCGACCAGATCGAGACCCCGGCCGAGGCCAAGAAACGCGGCTCCAAATCCATCGTGGCGCGCGACATCGTCCGCGTCGTCACCCCCGGCACCCTGACCGAGGACACGCTTCTGGATGCGCGCGGCGCCAACCGGCTGGCGGCGGTCGCGGTCCGCAAGGGCCGGGCGGCGGTTGCGGTGGTCGAACTGTCGGCCGGGGTGGTGGATTCGGTCGCCTGTGATCTGGCCGATCTGGCGGCGACGCTCGCAGCCTTTCGGCCCAGCGAGGTGCTGGTCACCGACAAGGCGTTTTCCGACGCCGATCTGAAGGCGGCCCTGGATGGCTCGGGCGGCATCGTTCAGGCCCTGGCGTCTGCCGTCGCCGAGCCCCAGGCTGCGCGCGGGCGGGTCGAGCGGCTGTACGGCGTCTCTTCGCTGGACGGTTTCGGCGCCTTCGAGGAGGCCGAGGTCTCGGCCCTGGGCCTGATGGCCGCCTATCTGGAGACGACGCAGGCGGGCCGTATCCCGGCCCTGACCCCGCCGCGCCGCTCGGGCGAGACGGGTTTCCTGGCCATCGACCCGGCGACCCGCCAGAGCCTGGAGATCGACCGCACCCAGAGGGGCGAGCGCGAGGGATCCCTGCTGGCCTGTATCGACCGGACGGTGACCTCGGGCGGCGCCCGGTCCCTGGCCGAGCGGATCGCCCGGCCTCTGCGCGACCCGGTCCTGATCAATGATGGACTGGACGCGGTCGAATGGCTGCTGGAGCGCCGCGACCTGAGGCGCGATCTGCGTGCCGGTCTGCGCGCCTCCGCCGATGTGGCGCGGGCCGTGTCGCGGCTGGCCCTGGGGCGCGGCGGGCCGAGGGATCTGGCCGCCATCCGTCAGGGGCTGACCATCGCCGAAGCCATCGCCGGCCTGTTCGTCGCCTCGCCCAATCCTCTGACCGCGCCGCCCGCCCGCATCCTGGGCTGTCTCGACCGCCTGACCCTGTCGCCCGAGCTGTCGCGGCTGATGCTGGACCTGGCCGAGGGGCTGATCGAGGAGCCGCCGCACTTGGCGCGCGACGGCGGCTTCGTCCGGCCCGGCCACCGGCCCGAACTGGATGCGGCCCGCACCCTGAGGGACGACAGCCGCCGGGTGGTTGCCGACCTGGAGGCCCGCGCCGTCGCTGACTCAGGCGTGCCGTTCAAGATCAAGCACAATGCGGTGCTGGGCTATTTCCTCGAGACCACGGCCAAACACGCCGAGCCCCTGTTCCGCGCCGGCCCCGAAAGCCCCTTCATCCACCGCCAGACCCTGGCCGCCCAGGTGCGGTTCACCACGGTCGAACTGTCCGAGTTGGACGCCAAGATCAGCCAGGCGGGTCACCGGGCCCTGGCCATGGAGGGCGAGATCTTCGAGGCGTGGCGCGGCCAGACGCAGAGCCTTGCTCATCCGCTTCAGGCGGTCGCCGACGCCCTGGCCGAACTGGACGCCACCGCCGCCCTGGCCGAATGGGCCGAGGAAGTGGGCGCCGTGCGGCCCGTGGTCGATTCCAGCCTGACCTTCGAGGTCCAGGCCGGTCGCCACCCCGTGGTCGAGGCGGCGGTGAAGAAGGCCGGCGACCCCTTCACCCCCAATGACTGCAAGCTGGACGGCGCGCCTCTGGCCGGGTCCGACTGTCCGCGTCTGTCCATCGTCACCGGGCCGAACATGGCCGGTAAGTCGACCTTCCTGCGCCAGAACGCGCTTCTGGTCGTGCTGGCCCAGGCAGGCAGTTTCGTGCCGGCCCGGTCGATGCGGCTGGGGAGCGTCGACCGCCTGTTCTCCAGAGTCGGCGCCGGCGACGACCTGGCGAGGGGCCGCTCCACCTTCATGATGGAGATGGTCGAGACCGCCGCCATCCTGACCCAGGCCACGCCGCAGAGCTTCATCGTGCTGGACGAGATCGGGCGCGGCACGGCGACCTATGACGGCCTGGCCATCGCCTGGGCCTGCGCCGAGGCTCTGCACGAGACCAACCGCGCCCGCACCCTGTTCGCCACCCATTATCACGAGCTGGCGCGGCTGGAGGAGCGGCTGGACCACGTCTCCAACCTGTCGATGAAGGCGCGGGAATGGAACGGCGAACTGGTCTTCCTGCATGAGGCCGGGCCGGGCGCGGCGGACCGGTCCTATGGGGTTCAGGTGGCCAAGCTGGCGGGGGTTCCGGCCTCGGTGGTGGCGCGCGCCCGCAGCGTTCTGGACCGGCTGGAAAGCGAGAAGGCGGCCAATGCGCGCCTCGACGACCTGCCGCTGTTCGCGGTGGCCGAGCCTGCGCCCGCGCCGATCTCGTCCGCCGTCGATGACGCGGTGGCCGCGCTGGATCCCGACGCTATGAGCCCGCGCGAGGCGCTGGAGGCGCTCTATCGGCTGAAGGCGCTGCGTTAGATTCACCGTCATCCTAGGCCTTGTGCCTAGGATCCAGACTCACCGTGGTCGCCGTCCGCGCTCCGTTTAAGACGGGGCGTTCAGATCGCGCCCCCAAGACCGCGCCCCATGAGCCTGCACCGGGCGCCTGGATCCTCGGGACAGGCCCGAGGATGACGGAAGTGCTTGAGGCTATGAACCCTAGGAGAACTCGGCTTCCAGGTCGGCCAGACGCGCGGCCTGGTCCTCGGCGATCAGGGCGTTCAGCAGGGGGTCGATGTCCCCCTCCATGATCTGCGGCAGGGAATGGAGCGTCAGGTTGATCCGGTGGTCGCTGACCCGGCCTTGCGGATAGTTGTAGGTGCGGATGCGCTCGGAGCGGTCGCCCGAGCCGACCTGGGACTTGCGCGTATCGGACCGGGCCAGATCCTTGGCCTGGCGCTGCATGTCGTACAGCCGCACGCGCAGGTTCTTCATCGCCTTGTCGCGGTTGACGTGCTGCGACTTCTCCGACGAGGTCACCATGATGCCGGTGGGCAGGTGGGTGATGCGGACGGCGGAATCCGTGGTGTTGACGTGCTGGCCGCCCGAGCCGGAGGCCCGGTAGGTGTCGATGCGGATGTCCTTGTCGTGGATCTCGATCTCGACGTCCTCGACCTCGGGCAGGACCGCGACCGTCGCCGCCGAGGTATGGATGCGCCCCTGAGACTCGGTCGCGGGCACACGCTGGACGCGGTGAACGCCGCTCTCGAATTTCAGCCGGCCAAAGACGCCGTCGCCGGTGACCGTAGCGATGATCTCCTTATAGCCCCCGGAATCGCCCTCGGTGGCTGAGTCCAGCTCGACCTTCCAGCCGCGGCCCGAGGCATAGCGGGAATACATGCGGAACAGGTCGCCGGCGAAGATGGCGGCCTCGTCCCCGCCGGTGCCTGCGCGGACTTCCAGCACGGCCGACGCGTTCTCGTCGGCGTCGCGCGGGGCCAGAAGCAGGGCCACGTCCCGCTCCATGTCCGGCAGACGGGCGTTGAGGGTTTCCAGTTCGTCGGCGGCCATGGCGGCCATCTCGGGATCCTCGGCCATGGCCTGAAGATCCTCGATCTCGGCGCGGGCGCGGGCCAGGGCCGAGACCCCGTCGGCGACCGGCTTCATCTCGGCGTATTCCTTGGACAGGCGGACGATTTCCTGGCCGTCGGTGGCCGCACCCATCCGCGCCTCCACCTGGTGGAAACGGTCGAGCACCTGATCGAGCCGGGCCTGGGGCAGTCGCAAGGGAAATATCGCCTGTTCACGGAAAGAGGCGCGTCTTTACGGCGCCCCGACCGCATAGAGAAGGGGCGGCGGGTTTGCTCAGAAACGCGACCGATCCGCCCGATGGCGAAAACTTGATGAGGTCTCACGTTCCCGTCAGGGGCGGTTACCAAGCCGGCTTTCACGGCTTAGGTGGCGGCCAAGACGTTCAGACCGGAGATCGCCCCATGTTCGACCGCCAGCCAGACGCCGCCCCCCAAACGGCCCAGACCGCATCGGAAAACACCCCGACCGCCCGTGAAAGCGCCCAGCGTCTGCGGGCCGCTTATGACCGTCTGCTGGATGCGCCCGATACGGTGCTGAGCGAGACAGAGGCTTCAGAACTGACGGCCATGGCGGGGATCTATGATCTTCAGACCGACCGGCCCCACGCCGAGACCTGGGCCGAGTTGCGCGCCGTTCTGACCAAGTCGGCCCCCCAGGAGGACGCCGAAGTCACCCCCGCAGAGGCGCTGGATCCCATGACTGTCCTGGTCGTCGAGGACGACCCCGAGACCGCAGCCGACCTGACCGAGGCCCTGACCGACGCCGGCCATAGCGTCGTCGGTCCCTTTCACATCGCCGAGGCGGCGGAGGCCGCGGCGGCCCTGCACCAGATCGACGTGGCCCTGCTGGACATCAACCTGTCGGGCGAGACCGACGGCGTGACCCTGGCGCGGTCGCTGAAGGACCGCTGGGGCCTGCCCATCCTGTTCCTGTCCGGAGATGTGACGGCGGCGGCGCGTCATGCCGACCTGGCCGAGGCCATGGTGCTGAAGCCCTATTCAGGGCGCGACGTGCTGGCCGCCCTGGCGCATTTTCAGGCCGGTCTTCGCCGCCAGCGCGGCTAGACGGGGGCGCGGCTAGGCAGAGGGCTCGGCGCAGCGCGGCGAGAAATACTCCCTCTGTCAGCTAGGATTTGTGGCTTTACCGGCGTTCTGCGCCATCGGACAACGTCGGCTCCACTTCCCGCAGAGCTTTCATGCACGATTTCCTGATCTTCCTGCTCGTCGGTTTCCTGGCCCAGTCGGTCGATGGCGCGCTGGGCATGGCCTACGGCGTGATATCCTCGACCGTGCTGTTGGCCTTTGGCGTTCCGCCCGCGACCGCCTCGGCCGCGGTCCATGCCGCCGAGGTCTTCACCACGGCCGCCTCGGCCGGATCCCATACGGTCAACAAGAACGTCAACTGGAAGCTGTTCGCGCCGCTGGTCGCCGGGGGCGTGGTCGGCGGGGTGCTGGGCGCCTTTGTCCTGACCAGCATCGACGGCGACATTCTGAAGCCCTGGATCACCGTCTATCTGTCGATCATGGGCCTGGTCATCATCTGGCGCGCCACCAAGAAGACGCGCGAACGGGCCTTCCCGATCAAGTTCTCGGGCCCCCTGGGTTTGGTCGGCGGCTTCTTCGACGCCATCGGCGGCGGCGGCTGGGGGCCCACCGTGACTACCACCATGGTCGGCTCGGGACAGGACCCGCGCATCTCCATCGGCACGACCAATACCGCCGAATTCTTCGTCACCGCCGCCATCTCGGCGACCTTCCTGACGGCCCTGCTGACCGGACACTGGGACCAGGCCGAGGGCATCACCAGTCATGCCAGCTCGATCGCCGGCTTGATCCTGGGCGGCCTGATCGCCGCGCCCTTCGCCGGCATCATCGCCCGCATCGCCCCGCGCCAGGTCCTGACCTATGGCGTCGGCGCGGTGGTTCTGCTCAGCGCCGGCTACCAGGCGCTGCGGCTGTTCGGGGTGCTGTAGGCGAAACGAAAAAGGCGGGACCGGCCTGCGCCGATCCCGCCCTATTTCGCTGTGTAGGCCAGGCCCCGCAGTTCTCGATCAGTCGGCCGCGCCGCTGGTTGCGGGAGCCAGTTCACGCGCCGCCGTATCGGCAGCGGCTTGTTCGGCCGGCGTCAGCAGACGCACGATCAGCGGATTAGGGGTGAGGTCGTTCATCGCCCCGGAGCTGGCGTCCACCACGCCGCCGATGATGCCGCCGACCAGCAAGTTGCCCGCCATGCCCGCGGCGCCGGCGCCGGCGACCTTCGTTTCGATCTCATGTTCCTGGGTGACGTAGCCGTCGAGCGACACCGAGACGCTGAAGGGGTTCTTGCGGCTGATCTTGAACTCGCAGGGCGTCGCGTCGCAGCGGAAACCGTTGGAGGTCTCGACGCGTGCGCCGACCGGAGTGCTTTCGACACGGAATTCCTGGCTGCTGCCACGCGTTACGGTCGCACAGGCGGACAGGGACAGAGCCGCACCGGCAAGCGCCAGAAGACGCACGCCGGTGCGCGTCGAAACATATGAGAACATGAAAGCCCCTGAAAAGGATAAGGTTCGCCCCCCGGCGAACCATGGTTTGTCTCGCATTGACCGCCGCGACAGTCAACGCGGTCTTTTTCTCAAGACAACCTATGCGGGGCGACCTAGAACCGAACCGAGCTTGACAATAAGCCATGTTCTCGGGGGATTTCATGAAGGTGATCATCGCCGGCTTTGCGGCCGCTTTCCTGCTGGTCGGATGCCAGTCGTCGACCGGCAGCGCCACGCTCACGGCTCTGCCCCAGGCGCTTCGCGCGGATGCGCGGGTGGTTACGATCGCCCTGCAGAACACACCCCAGGGAACGAGCAGCGCGTTCGAAACCGTTTTCGCCGAACGGGTGCAGTCGCGGTTGTCGGATTGTGCGGCGGGAACACGCGCCCTGAAACTGGAGGTCACGCTGGACGGCTGGAGCGCGGCCAATCCCGCCCTGGCCCTGTTCGCTCCGGCTCAGAGCCAGATCAGCGGCGTTGCTCGCCTGCTGGATGACAGCGGCGCGGTCGTCGGCGTCTACCGGATCAGGCGCTCGTTCACGATGGGCGGGGTCGGCGGCATGGTCATGGCCACGGGGGCGGAAACCCATATGAGCAATGCGTTCGGCGAGGAGCTTTGCAAACAGGCGTTCGAAAAGCCCTGAGCTGCAAACCCTGGTCTGAGCCGCAAACTCCGGCCTTTGACGAATGCCCCGGCCTGCGAAGCGTAACGGTCGCCCTACTCGGCGGCTTCCAGGGCGTCGGCCCGCGCCGCGTCCAGTTCCGCCGCCTTGGCCTCGACCAGCTCGACGATGTGTTCGACCATCGAGGGGTTGTCGAGCTTGTGGGCGATCTTGCCGTTCAGATAGACCATGCCCGATCCCTTGCCGCCGCCGGTGAAGCCGACATCGGTATAGAGGGCCTCGCCCGGACCGTTGACGACGCAGCCGATGATCGACAGCGACATGGCCGTCGAGATATGGGCCAGCCGTTCCTCCAGCACGCCCACCGTCTCGATGACGTTGAAGCCCTGGCGGGCGCAGGACGGGCAGGCGATGATGTTGACGCCCCGGTGGCGCAGGCCCAGCGACTTCAGGATGTCGAACCCGGCCTTGATCTCCTCGACCGGATCGGCGGCCAGGCTGACCCGGATGGTGTCGCCGATTCCGGACCACAGCATATTGCCCATGCCGATGGCCGACTTGATCGTGCCGGTGCGGAGCGGACCGGCTTCGGTGACGCCCAGGTGCAGGGGACAGTCGATGGCCTCGGCCAGCTGCTGATAGGCGGCGACCGTCAGGAAGGGGTCGGACGCCTTCACCGATATCTTGAACTCGTGGAAGTCGTGGTCCTGAAGGATGCGGGCGTGGTTCAGCGCGCTCTCGACCATGGCGTCGGGGCAGGGCTCGCCGTATTTTTCCAGCAGTTCCTTTTCCAGAGACCCGGCGTTGACGCCGATCCGCATCGAACAGCCGTGGTCCTTGGCGGCCTGAACCACGTCGCGGACCCTCTGGGGATTGCCGATATTGCCGGGATTGATGCGCAGGCAGGCGGCGCCCGCCTGGGCCGCCTCGATGCCGCGCTTGTAGTGGAAATGGATGTCGGCGACCAAGGGGACCTTGGCGGCCCTGGCGATGGTCTTGAAGGCCGCCGTCGAGTCTTCGTCGGGACAGGAGACGCGCACGATGTCGGCGCCGGCCTCTTCCAATTCGCGGATCTGACCGATGGTCGCATTGGCGTCCGAGGTCAGGGTGTTGGTCATCGACTGGACCGTGATCGGCGCATCCCCGCCCACCGGCACATTGCCCACCATGATCTGGCGGCTCTTGCGGCGCTCGATGTGGCGCCAGGGTCGGATGTGGGAATGGTCGCTCATGTCGGACGCAAGATAGGCGCTTCCGAGCGTCCTGAGTAGGGCGAAGCGAACAGGGACTGGGGCGGGTGCGGCTGAGACGCTTGCCCACCCCGAATACCGTCTGTCCGACTACTGCGTCTGAACCGCCGTGTTGAACTGTTGCCCGGTCTGATAGGCGGCCTGGCTGGCGGCGGCCTGAGCCGCGTCGGCCTGAGCCGCCAACTGGGCTGCTGTGGTCCGGGCCAGGGCCTGGGCGCGCGTATTGAGCTGGTTCAGCGGTGTCAGAACGCCGCCCAGGGCGCCGCTGTGCTCGCCGTTCAGATAGACGTCGAAAGCCGTGGGGTCCGACACGTCCACGGTGGCGGCCACGTCGGCCGGGGCGCGCCAGCTTTCGCCTGCGGCCAGCTGGCGGGCGAACAGGACGCGTCCGTCGGACATCCGCACCACCAGGGCCGCAGCCTTCTTGGCCTGAAGCACGACCTGCGAGGCGGTCGCCGAGGCGCCATAGATGGCGCCGCGCGGGTTGAAGGCCGCCTGAACGGGCGAGGCGGCAGCGGCAGCGGCAGCCGCCGCCACAGACGCGGGATCAGTGGGATCGACGCCGGTCAGCTGGGCCTCGAGACCTGGCGTGATGTAGAGGGCGGGTGTCGTCTGATCTGCAGGGGCCGAACGCGGCGCGCCGATCATGACCAGGCCTTCCTGACCCGGCACGGCGCCCAGGGACCAGCTTTCAGGCACTTCGGCGATGTCGGACGGGGCGGCGGCGTGGATCAGGCTGACGCGCTGGAACACGTTCCAGCCGACGACGGCCAGGGCGACCATGGCGATGGCGCCGACGATGCGGGGCGAATAGCGACGGACCTCCTCGAAGGCCACGCCGACGGGCGCCTGAAGCGGCACCGAGGCGTCGGGGCTGTCGCGCTTGAACCGTTCCACGGCCAGCTGTTCGTCGATGCCCAGGGCGCTGGCATAGGCGCGGACATAGCCGATGGAGAAGACGCGCGAGGGCAGGGCGGAAAAGTCGCCTTCCTCCAGCGCGATCAGATAGCGGGTGTGGACGCGGGTCTCGACCGACAGTTCGGCCATGGACTTGCCGGAAGCTTCGCGGACCATGCGCAGTCCGGCGCCCAGAGTCGCGGCATCGTCGATGGAGGGCATGGGGTCCTTCCAGTCCGGATGCGAACGAAACTCGTCGGGGACAGTCCCCGTATCCAGCGCCATGACGCCTGACCCCACACTCGGCGCGCCGAATTCCGGAACTGCGAAATTCTGGGCGCTTGCCGTACTCGACCAACCGGGAAACGATATCACGTTGAGATCGCGACCCTGGCTTCCCCCCGGAAGCCCATCGTCCTGCTGCTGTGGATAAACCATTAATGCCGCCCCATCAACGTCTTGTTATGGACGCGCGGTTCGCTCGGATGGGGTGTTTTTCCCCTCAGGAGGGTTGAGTTCCGCCCCTGTCCCGGCGTGAGACGCGTCAGACGGCGACGTTCAACTTCCGGGCCAGACTTTCGATCTCGTTTCGGATCGACCCAGCCGAGCTGGCTAGCAGGCTGGTCATGCTTCGGCGAGCGGCGCCCAGGTCGGCCGACAGGATCATGCGCTTGACCGGACCCACCCCGGCTGCCGGGGCCGACAGCTGGGTGTAGCCCAGGGAGATCAGGGCGAAGGCTTCCAGCGGCCGCCCCGCCAGTTCGCCACAGACCGAGACCGGCGTGCCCGTCTCCTCGCAGGCCGTCTGGATGGCCTGGAGCGCGCGCAGGGTCGGCGGCGACAGGGGGTCGTAGCGGTCCGAGACCAGCGGGTTGGTCCGGTCGGCGGCGTACATGTACTGGAACAGGTCGTTGGTGCCGATCGAGACGAAGTCGGTCAGCGGCAGCAGGGCGTCCAGATGCCACAACAGGCTGGGGCATTCGATCATGGCCCCGACCCGCAGCCGCGCGGGCAGGGCGCGGCCGCGACGCCGGGCCCATTCGCATTCGACATCGACCAGTTCGCGCGCGGCGCGGAACTCGTCCACCGTGGCGATCATCGGGAACATGACGCGCAGCTCGCGCCCGGCGGCGGCGGACAGCAGGGCGCGCAACTGCAGTCGCAACAGGGAAGGCCGATCCAGGCCCAGGCGAACGGCGCGGCGGCCCAGGGCCGGATTCTCCTCGCGCTCGGTGGTCTCCATGTAGGGCAGGACCTTGTCGCCGCCGATGTCCAGGGTGCGGAAGGTGACCGGCCGGTCGCCCGCCGCGTCCAGCACCAGCTTGTACAGCGCCGTCTGCGAGTTCAGGCGCGGCAGTTCCTCGGACACCATGAACTGGAACTCGGTGCGGAACAGGCCGATGCCCTCGGCGCCCGTGGTGTCCAGGTTCTCCAGATCCACGGCCAGGCCGGCGTTGGTCAGAAGCGTGATCCGCTGGCCGTCGGCGGTGACGGCGGGCACGTCGCGCAGCTTGGCGAACTCGGCCTGCTGCTGGCTGCGGACGGCCATGCGCGACTGGGCCGAATCCAGCATGTCGCCGCGCGGCCGCAGATAGGCCTCGCCGGATTCGCCGTCGACGATGACGATATCGCCTTCGCTGAGCCGGTCGCGCAGCCCCATCAGGCGCCCGACGCACGGAATGCCAAAGGCCCGCGCCACGATGGCGGCGTGGCTGGCGGCCGAGCCTTCTTCCAGCAAGAGGCCCTTCAGCTTGTCGCGCGGATATTCCAGCAGGTCGGCCGGCCCCAGGTTGCGCGCCACCAGGATGGCGTCGTCGGGCAGTTCACGCTCGCCCGGCTTGTGCCCGGCCAGCACCCTCAGCAGCCGGTTGGCCAGGTCCTCGAAGTCGTGCAGCCGTTCGCGGATATAGGGGTCGCGCGCCTGGGCGAAGCGGGCGCGGTGTTCGTTGCGCACCCGGTCGACCGCCGCATCCGCCGTCAGCCCGCCGCGCACCGCCTCCAGCAGCGAGCGGTTCCAGCCCCGGTCGTCGGCGAACATCCGATAGGTTTCCAGGACCTCGAACGACTGGCCGACCAGCTTGCCCTTGGAGCGGTCCAGCATGGCGTCGATGCCGGCCTTCAGCTCGGCCAGGGCCAGGTTCAGGCGGATTTCCTCTGCCGCCGCGTCGGTGGACAAGAGCCGTTCGGGGGCCAGGGGCGCCTCGTGCAGGACGACGTGGCCGAACGCCAGACCTTCGGCGAACTTCTGGCCCTTCAGCCGCTCGGGCCGGTGGGGCGCCACCTCGACGTCGCGCAGCTCGTCCTGGGCCAGCAGCTCGCCCGAGGCCACCGTCTCGGCCAGGACCATGGCGATGGTCTGGATGTCCTCGACCTCGTCGGGGTCATAGCGCCGCTCGGCCCGGTTCTGCACGACCAGCACGCCGATGGCTCGCCCGCCGCGCAGCAGGGGCGCGCCCAGAAAGGCGTGATACGGGTCTTCGCCGGTCTCGGGGCGATAGGCGAACGAGGGGTGGGACGGGGCGTCGGACAGGCTGATCGGCTCGGCCATCCGCGCCACCTCGCCGACCAGGCCCTCGCCGGGCCGCAGGCGGGTATTGTGCACGGCCTCGACGTTCAGGCCGTGGGTGGCGAACAGCTCCAGTTCGCCAGAGCCGCGCCGCAGATAGATGGAACAGACCTCGGCGACCATGGACTGGGCGATGGTGCGCACCACCCGGTCCAGCCGCTCCTGAGCCGGCGCAGCGCCCGCGCCCGCACCGGCCATGGCCTCGCGGATCTGGCGCAGGAGGTTGCGCGGCCCCCTCGTCGTCAATCCGCCGCCTACCGGCATCCCGCCTCCCGTGTTGCGTTCCCCAGATAGGAGACGCGCGTCGGGTTACCTATAGCGCGGATGGGGAAGATGGCGAATGAACCCTCATGCCCGGATTTTGGTGACCTAAAGCGCGTCCAGCTCATAGGCCGCGTGCAGGGCGCGGACGGCCAGTTCGGAATAGGCGTCCTCGATCAGCACGCTGATCTTGATCTCCGAGGTCGAGATCGCCTGGAACTTGACGCCCTTGTCGGCCAGGGCCTGGAACATGGTCTGGGCCACGCCGGCGTGGCTGCGCATGCCCACGCCGATGACCGACACCTTGGCCACGTCGGCGTCGACGCGGATTTCCTCAAAGCCGATCTCAGCCTGCGCGGCGCGCATCAGCTCCTCGGCGCGGACGGCGTCGCGGCGGCCCGTGGTGAAGGTCAGGTTGACGGCCCCCTCGGTGCGGGCCTGGGACTGAACGATCATGTCGACGTTGACGTTGGCCTCGGCCAGGCGGGTGAAGACGTCGGCGGGGGCGTCGGTGCGGTCCGCCAGACCCAGCAGGGTGATGCGCGCCTCGTCTCGGCTGACGGTGACGCCCGATACGATGCGCTTTTCCACGATGTCTTCCTCGTCACAGATCAGGGTGCCGGCGTTGGCCGGAAGGTTTCCGTCTTCATCGGGCTCGATGAAGCTCGACAGGACCCGCAGGGGCACCTGTTTGGCCATGGCCAGTTCAACCGAGCGGGTCTGAAGCACCTTGGCGCCCAGGGACGCCATCTCCAGCATCTCTTCATAGGAGACCCGGTTCAGCTTGGTGGCCTTCTTCTCGATGCGCGGGTCGGTCGTATAGACGCCGTCCACGTCGGTGTAGATGTCGCACGGACAGTTCAGCGCCGCCGCCACCGCCACCGCCGAGGTGTCGGAACCGCCCCGGCCCAGGGTGGTGATGCGACCGCCGGTGGTGACGCCCTGGAAGCCGGGGACGACGGCGATCTCGCCCAGGTCCATGGCGGCGCCCAGCACCTCGCCCGGCACGTCCTCGATGCGGGCGCGGCCGTGGGCGTCGTCGGTGATGATGGGAATCTGCCAGCCCATCCACGTGCGGGCGTTATGGCCCATGTTGCGCAGGGTCAGGGCCAGAAGGCCGGCCGTCACCTGCTCGCCCGAGGCGACCACGACGTCGTATTCATCGTCCGACAGCGGCAGGCCGGCGGCGGCGGGGCCCGCGCCGTCGGTCCAGGCGACCAGCTCGTTGGTCTTGCCGGCCATGGCCGAAACGACCACGGCGACCTGTTTGCCCGACTTGACCTCGGCGGCGACGATGCGCGCGGCGCGGCGGATGCGTTCGAGGTCACCCATGGAGGTGCCGCCGAACTTCATGACCAAGCGGGTGGTGTCAGGTGTCGTCATCTCGAGCGGGTGGCTCCGGTGTATCAGGACGAGGGGCTTCTAGCGGCCCGGGCGGGGGATCACAACGCAGCTCTGCTTTCACAGACCTGCGGACGCCGACAGGCCTGCTATCGGGGCCGGCGCCTTGACCCCGCCCGCTTTCGGCGCGAGGCATCGGCGGTGACCCAGATTTCCGATCCCATCCTCGACCCGAAACCCCTGGCGCAGACCGCCGCCGGTCCCTCGATCGACCCCGCCGATGTGGCGCGCTTTTCCGCCCAGGCGGCCGAGTGGTGGGATGTGCGCGGGCCGTTCGCCCCGCTGCACCGGTTCAATCCGTCCCGCCTGACCTTCGTGCGCGACCGGGTCGCCGAACGGTTCGGCCGCGACACCCGCCAGCGCGCGCCCTTCGCCGGTCTCAGCCTGATCGACATCGGTTGCGGCGGCGGCCTGATCGCAGAGCCGATGTCGCGCATGGGCTTTGACGTCACCGCCATCGACGCCTCGTCCGAGAACATCGGCACCGCCCGCGCCCACGCCGAGCCGCAAGGCCTCGACATCGCCTATCGCGCCGCGACGGTCGAGCAGATGGAGGCCGACATGTTGGCCGGCGGGGCGGGGCCGTTCGACGTGGTCCTGACCATGGAGGTGATCGAACACGTCGCCGATCCGGAGGCCTTCATCCGCGCCTGCTCGCGGCTGGTCGCGCCGGGCGGGATCATGATCGTGGCCACCCTGAACCGGACGCTGAAGGCTTTGGCCCTGGGCAAGTTCGCCGCCGAATACGTCCTGCGGTGGGTTCCGGCGGGGACGCATGACTGGCGCCAGTTCCTCAAGCCCGAGGAGATCCGCCTGATGCTGTCGGCCGAACCCCTGGCCGTCACGGGCCCCTTCGGCCTGGTCATCGACCCCCTGACCGGTCGCTGGAGCGAGAGCGACGACGTCGGCATCAACTACATGATGGTCGCCACGCGGGACTGAAGGGCGGGACTGAAGTGCGGGCCGCCGAGGGCCGCGCTGTGGAACGCTGGTTTCCCGTTAAGCCAAGCTTACGGCGAATTCATCTACCTTTCGGCCTTGTAACGGGATTTCCGACCTTAGCGGTGAGATGACGGCGCATCGAAACAGGAGATCCCCGATGAAACGCCTCATGATCCTCGCCGCCGCCTCCGCTGCCCTGATGACCGCCGCCTGCGGCACCACCGCCGGCCTGCAACCCGCCCCCGCCGCCGGTCCCGTGACCTGGGTCGAAGGCGCCAACGCCCAGCCGCTGGAAGCCTCCAAGACGGAATGCCGCGCCGCCCTTCTGGGCGCCGCCCGTCGCGACGCCTTCGCCAGCTGCATGGCGACCAAGGGCTGGACCCAGGGCTAAAAACGCCTCGACGCCCGCTTCCCTCCGAAAAGCCGAAGAGCTTGGGAGGGGGCGGGCGATGTCTCTCTCTCGGAGACGCCTAGGCGCTCAGCCGCCTGACCATGTAGCGGGCGTCCGCCCCATAGCTGGCCAGCTTGGTCGCCAGCTGGGGCGTTGCGGCCTGTTCGACAAAGCCCTGACGTCGCCAGAACCCGGCCGCGTCATTGACGGCGACCAGGGCCACGGCGGGCCAGCCGTCGCCCTGTGCCTGATCGGCCAGCCGCTCCACGATCTTCGAGGTATGGCCGCCGCCCCGGACATCGGGATGCAGGGCCAGGTCGTGCAGATAGACGACCTCAGCCTCGTCCGGTATCGCCTCGATCAGGGTGTTCAGGGGCGGCGCCGATTCCGACCGCCAGGGATAGGCGATCAGGTATCCCTTCACCGACGACCCCTCCGCCAGGACGAAACAGCCCCGCGGATAGAGGTCGAGCCGATTGGCGAAACAGCCTCGGCCCTCGAAGTGATCGGGAAAGGCCAGCACGGCGATGGCGGCGACCGCATCGAGATCCGCCTCGGTCATCGGTCGCCAGTTCAGGTCTTGGTTTAGATCGGGCATCGCGCGTTCAGATCGGCCTTTTGCAGCGTCCAGTCCATAGCCTGGGGCTGGCCGTCCATCTCGCCCTCGATGCGGGCGTGCAGGACATCGCCGCGCCGCTCGTAGATCACCCGGTGCGGGAAGTCGTTTGCGGTGTTCTCGAACACCACGCGGGTTCCGCTCGCCGCGATGGCCGGGAAGACGACGGGCGGCGCGCCCTCGACGCCGGCGAAATAGGCCACGTGCAGAGCATCGGTCGCCGCCGGGGCGATGCGCGACTGTTCGAAGCTGACCTTGCCGTCCTCGAGCGTGATGGCCGAACCCAGGATCAGGCCGCCGCGCGGATCGCTCCAGGTTTCGGACGCCTCGCGACGGCCTTCGCAGTCGAGCCAGTAGCCGGCCATCCACGACAGCTGATCGGCGGTGATCGGCGCGGCCGGAAGGGTCAGGGCGGCGGTCAGGGCGAGGGCGGTGACGGTCATGGGTTTTGCTCCAGCGGTTGAGACCCCAGGCTAGAGCGGCGAGTGGGGCAAGGGCTTGTAGGATTGCGACGCCAGGCTGCGCGCCAGTTCGACCTGATCGCGCGCCCACTGGGTGGCAGTGCAGCCCAGGAACCTCTGGAAGTCGCGCGCCATCTGCGGCTGGTCGAAATAGCCGGCGTCGAGCCCGGCCTCCAGCCAGGGCGTGGCGTCGCCCTCGGCCACATGATCGAACACCCGGCGAAACCGCACGATGGACCTCAGGATACGGGGCGAAACGCCGACCCGGTCGCGGAAGCGGCGCTGCAGGGCGCGCTGTTCGGCGGACGAGCGGTCGTGAGAGGAAGCCTCCACATCCTCGCGCGCGTGGATCGCCTCGACTTGGGCACGGACGAGCGGATCCAGGGTCCAGTCGTGTTGGGCGCGGTGGTCTTCCAGCCGGGCGACCATGGCGGCGACCTGGCCTTCCGGATCTCCCGCCTGAGCCGTGACGCCCGCCAGCCGCGCGGTCATGTCCAGCCTCTGGTCGACGGCCAGGTGGGTTGACCGGTCCAGCCAGTCGCGGGCGCCGTCCGGCTCGAAACGCACGGCGACCAGCTCGACCGGTCCGACCGAGCGCATGGCCAGGGGGCGGGTCATCTGGCCGGCGAACAGGGCCTGGGGCTGAAGGCGAAATACGCCGTCCGGCCCCTGTTCCTCATAGGGATGGGCGAAATCGAGGATCAGTTCGGGACAGCCGTCCGGCGCGATACGCTGGATCGCGCCTGACGGCTCGGGATTGGCATAGGTCCAGATCGTGCGCACCCAGGGCCGTAGAGACGGCGGCGGCTCGTGTTCGTCATAGCGTTCCTGCCCCCCGGCCATGGTCAGTTGACCTTGGCCGGATCGGGCGGGGCGGCGGGCAGGGGCGAGCAGGGGACGCCGTCGGCCTTCAGCGCCTTGATCTCGGCGGGGCTGGCCTGGCCATAGATTTCGCGTTTCTCGGAGCGGCCTTCATGGATGTCGCGCGCCTCGCGGGCGAAACTGTCGCCGACATAGTCGAAATTCCGTTCGACATGGGCGCGGACCTCGCGCGCCGCCTCCATCATCATCGACTGCATCTTGGCCATGTCGGGCGAGGTCGGGGCGGCCTTCTTCGTCCCCGACACGGCCGGAGCCATGATCTGTTTGGCCACGCTGCGAGAGGCGCAAAACGGGCATTCGACCAGGCCGCGCGCCGCCTGGTCGTCATAGTCCGACGACGAGCCGAACCAGGCTTCGAACGGGTGGTCGTGTTCGCATGACAGGGCATAGCGGATCATAGGGGGGCCGCAAAATCCCGGTCGTGCTTCAGCGCCGGCACCGAGCCCCGCGCCTTTTCGACCGCCGCCATATCCAGCCTGGCGTGCAGGACGCCGGGCGCGTCGTCGTCCGCCTTGGCGATGATCTCGCCCCAGGGACCAACGATGGTCGAACGGCCCCAGGTCTTCCTGCCATCCTCGTGCGTCCCGCCCTGGGCCGGGGCCAGAATGAAGGCGCCAGTCTCGATGGCGCGGGCGCGCAACAGGGTCTCCCAGTGGGCCTCGCCGGTCGGCACGGTGAAGGCGGCCGGGACCGAGATCATCGCCGCCCCCGCCTTGGCCAGCTGCCGGAACAGATGCGGGAAGCGGATGTCGTAGCAGACCGCCATCCCCAACCGGCCCCAGGGGGTGTCGGCCACGGTCGCCCCGTCGCCCGGACGGATGGTGGCGCTCTCGCGATAGGTCTCGCCATTGGCCAGGTCGACGTCGAAGACGTGCAGCTTGTCGTAACGCCCGACGACCCCGCCGCCCGTATCGATCAGCAGAGACCGGTTGGCCGCCCGGTCGTCGCCGGCATGGCCCGACTTGACGATGGCCGAGCCGATCAACAGCCAGACGCCCAGTTCCGCCGCCAACCGCCTCAGGCCAAGGACGACGATGTCCTGGTCCTCGTCTGTGGTCGACAGGCCGCGGCGGTCGCGGCGCTGTTCGACGAAGTTGGTGACCTCGGGCGTCAGGATGAACCTGGCGCCCTCGGCTGCGGCCTTGCGGATCAGGGGCTCGACATGGCTCAGCGCCGCCTCCGGCGTCGCCGGGGTGCGGGTCTGGATCAGGGCGATGTCGAGCCCGGCGGTCATCAGGCGGCCAGAAGCTCGTCGAGGCCGCCGCGACGTTCCAGCGCCTGGATGTCGTCGCAGCCGCCGATGTGTTTTCCGTCGATGAAGATCTGCGGGAAGGTGGCCTTGCCGCCCGACTTCTGGATCATTTCCTGCTTTTTCTCGGGATCGTTGGAGGCGACGATCTCGGTGTAGTCGGCGCCCTTCTTGTTCAGCAGGGCTAGGGCGGACGAGCAGTAGGGGCAGCCGGGCTTGGTGTAGATGACGACGTCGGCCATGGGAGTGGCTCCTTGAAAAAGAGTGGCTTGGACTGACGCAACGCGCCGCAGGCCGGAATGGATGTGACCTACATAGGCAACTGTCGGGCCGAACGCACCCTCGCGATGACGGCCAGATCGACGGCGCGGGCTCCGGCCTCCAGCAGGACCCGCGCACAGGCCTCGGCCGTGGCCCCCGTGGTCAGGACATCGTCGACCAGCAGGATGCGCCGCCCCTTGATCCGGCGACGGCCCGCCTCGGTCACGGCGAAGGCGGCCTTGACGTTCAGCCGGCGCGCCCGCCCGCTCTTGCCGCCCTGGCTGCCGGTGCGGACCTGACGGATCAGGGCGTCGGGCAGGTATTCCAACCCGGCGTGACGGGCCAGGGGCCGGGCGATCTCTGCGGCCTGGTTGAAGCGACGGGCCAGAAGACGGCTGGAGTGCAGGGGAACGGGCGCCATCGCGTCGGCGTCTGCGATCAGGTCGGCGGCGGCGCGGCCCAGCCAGCGGGCGAACAGGCCGGCGAACTGCTGCTGGTCGCCATGCTTGTATTTCAGGATCAGGCCGCGCGACGCCTCGTCATAGACGCAGGCGGCGCGGGCGCGGGCGAAGGCGTAGGGCTGAGCGATACAGGCGGCGCAGCGCACCTCGGCAAAGGCGCCCCCGTCGACATCGAATGCGGCCCCGCAGCCGTCGCAGACGGGGGCCTCAAGGAAAACGACCCGGCTCCAGGCGTCGGTGCTCAGCCCGGCGGCGGCGGTCGCCTCGCGGCTGTCGTGGGCGACGGGCGGCAGGATCAGGTCGGCCAGGCCGCGCCCCAGGGTCCGCAGTTGGAGCGCCAGCCCCCGGATGACGGGCGATATGTTCCCGGTGCTTTCAATCGCCATCCGCAACCCCCATCCTTGCAGCCCATGACCGCAACCGCCCAGACTGTCGGCCCCCCGACCATCTTCGACAGCGCCCGCCGCGCCGCCCGCCTGAGCCGGTCCACCGCCCGGCTGCATCAGGCCGATTTCCTGCACGACCGCGCCGCCCTGGGCGCGGTGGACAGTCTTGAGGCGATCATGCGGGACTTTGCGGTCGCGGTCGACCTGTCGGCCCATCCGGGGCCGTTCGCGCAACGCCTGGCCGACAGCGAGGCCGCACGGCGGATCGGCAGCCTGGTCTCGATGCCGCAGGACGCCGCCGATCCGGGCGCGAGGCCCCTATCGCTAGCGGCGGGTTCGACGGATCTGATCGTGTCCTTGATGACCCTGCACTGGGCCAACGACCTGCCGGGCGCGCTCAGCCAGATGCGCCGGGCGCTGAAGCCGGACGGCCTGTTCATCGGCACGCTTCTGGGCGCGGCGACGCTGAAGGAGCTTCGCGCCGTCCTGACCGAGGCCGAGCTGGCCGAGCGGGGCGGGGCCCAGGCGCGGGTGTCGCCGTTTGCGGACGGATACGACGGCGCCGCCCTGTTGCAGCGGGCAGGGTTCGCCCTGCCGGTCTCGGACGTGGACCGGGTGACGGTGCGCTATCCCGATCTGTTCGCCCTGGTCCGCGACCTGCGCGCCATGGGCGAGACCAATCAGCTGGCCGGGATCGTGCGGCCCCTGACGCGCGGCATCGTCATGCGCGCCGCCGCCCTCTATGCCGAGCGGTTCGGCGATGCGGACGGGCGGATCCCGGCGACCTTCGAGATCGTCAACCTGGCCGGATGGGCGCCCCACGAAAGCCAGCAAAAGCCCCTGGCGCGCGGATCGGCCAAGACGCGGCTGGCCGATGCGCTGAATGTGCGTGAGCTGAAGGGCGGTTGATCTAGCCGCCGATCGCCGCGCGCAGCGTGTCCATGGCGGTATTGAAGATGCCGGTCGAGGTTCCGCCGAACGCCGTCAGGGCGGTCAGGATGACCACGACGATCAGGCTGATGATCAGGCCGTATTCGATGGCCGTGGCCCCGGACTGATCCCGGAAAAAGCGCGCGATAGCATTTCGCATCCTGCCTCCTCCTGGCCGATCAAAGTCGGGTCTGCAGGTCAGATCATGTCGCGCAACCAGGCGACCAGCGGCGCGTCGGCAGGCGGCATGGGATAGTCCGACAGCTTGGCCGGTTTCACCCACGCCAGGGCGGCGTGTTCGTTGGCCACGACCACGCCGGACCAGCGCCGACACAGGTAGAGTGGCATCAGAAGGTGAAAGTTTTCATAAGCGTGGCTCGCGAACACGAAGGGCGCCAGGCAGCTTTCGTTGACCTCGATGCCCAGTTCCTCGCGCAGTTCGCGGATCAGGGCGGCCTCGGGTCGTTCGCCCGGCTCGACCTTGCCGCCGGGAAACTCCCAGAGACCCGCCAGTTGTTTACCCTCGGGGCGTTTGGCGATCAGCACGCGGCCATCCACGTCGATCAGGGCGACGGCGACCACAAGTACGGTGGGGATGCTGGATGTTTCGGTCATGGCCAAGGCCTACAGCAGGCCGCCGCGAAGACTGCAATCCTTCGTCACCTGCAGGCGCTGAGCGGCTGCAATCTTTCGTCACCCCGCAGGCGCTGAGGGGCTGTGATCTTTCGTCACCCCGCAGGCGCTGAGCGGCTGCAATCTTTCGTCACCCCGCAGGCGCTGAGCGGCTGCAATCTTTCGTCACCAAGTGTGGCGTCAGCGCGCTTGCGGATTGGGGCGAGATTCGGGCAAGACCCTGTCAAATCCTCCTCGGTCCGCGCCCGGACCCTGTTGTTTCAGCCCGAGTTCCATGGACCCCAAGGCCCTCACCGACACCCTGTCCAGCCCGGAAATCCAGGCCTTCGCCAGCGGATTCCCCGTTCTGGTGCTGCATCTGGTCGTGACCTTCGGTCTGTTGGGCATCGGCGCGGTGGTCTACGCCCTGCTGACGCCGTGGAAAGAAGTCGACCTGATCCGCGAGGGCAATTCGGCCGCGGCGGTGGCCTTCGGCGGGGTCCTGGTCGGCCTGGCCATCCCCCTGGCCGTGTCCATGTCGGTCTCCACCTCGGTGCGCGACATCGCCATCTGGGGCCTGGCGACCCTCATTCTTCAGCTGCTGGCCTTCCGCGTGGTCGACATCATCCTGACCGGCCTGCCCCAGCGCATCCAGGAGGGCGAAATCTCGGCCGCCGTGCTGCTGGTCGCGGCCAAGCTGGCTACCGCCCTGATCCTGGCGGCGGCCCTGACGGGCTGAGGCCCGGATGCGTGCGCCCGACTGGCTGATCTATGCTGCGGGGCTGGGCCTGCTGGTCGGGGCTTCCCTGCTGCACCGCGAGAACGCCAATGCGCCGCCTGCCCCGCCGCCGCCCGACGCGGTCGAGGGGGCGCTGCTCGGGCCTGTGACCCCGTTCGACCCCTCAGTCACCGTCAATGCGCCGGATACGCCGTTCCAGCCCTCGGCCGGGACCGCCTTTTCAATCGCCGGAGCCGGGCGCTGGCTGACCGCGCGTCATGTGGTCGAGGGCTGCCGCCAGCCCGCGCTGGTGGTCGGGGGCGGCCGGGTCGTGGCCGCCGATGTGCGCCTGGCGCACCGGGCCGACATCGCCCTGCTGATCACCGAAGGCGGACCGCCCGCCCTGCCCGTGTCGGCCAACGAGGACCTCAGGGTCGGCCAGCGGGCCTTCCATCCGGGCTATCCGCAAGGCCGCGCCGGAGAGGTGGCCAGCCGGCTGCTGGGCCGCGAGACCCTGCACGTCCAGGGCCGGGGCAAGCATGACGAGCCCGTCCTGGCCTGGGCCGAGGTGGGCCGGACGGATGGCCTGGAGGGCACTCTGGCGGGCCTGTCGGGCGCCCCGGTCATGGATCGTCGGGGCCGGGTCGTGGGCGTGACCATCGCCGAGGCCCCCCGCCGGGGCCGGATCTACACCACCGCGCCTGACACCTTCGGCCCCGCCATCCGTGGCGAACAGGGCGCCGACGAGGCGGCCCTGGGCGAACAGGTCACGGTCGAAAACTACGGCCGGGTCGCCGATACGCTGCGCCGCGACCTGCGGGTGGCTCAGGTGATCTGTCTGTCCACCTGAGCCCGCCAGACTAAGGCCTACCTGAGCGTAGCCGAGCCCAGGTTCAGGTCGGACAGGGGGATGACCTCGACGTTCGGGTGTTTGGCCCGCAGCGCCTCGATGAACTGGGCGCTGTCGCCGACGATGACCAGGCTGGCGCGATCCACCGGCAGGGCGCGGGCGAAGGCGGCCTCGACCTCTGGGCCATCGACCCCTTCGACGTTGGCGACGTAGGACGCCAGTTCGCTCATGGGCAGGTCATAGAGGGCCAGGTTGGCGATTAGTCCGCCCAGTCCGTCCACGGTCTCCAGCGAATCCCCGAACGCCCCGGTCAGGATGGCGCGCCGGGTGGTCAGTTCGCTGTCGGTCGGCTGGGTGGTGCTCAGTCGCGTCAGTTCGGCCAGGATCAGGTCCGACACCTCGACCGCGCTCTCGTTCTTGGTCTGGGCCGAGGCGGTGAAGGCCCCGTCGTGACGGCGGACGCCCAGCGAGGATCGCGTGCCATAGCTGAGGCCGCGCTTGATGCGGATCTCCTGGTTCAGCCGCGAGGTGAAGCTGCCGCCCAGCAGGGTGTTGCCCAGGGTCAGGGGGAAGTAGTCGGGGTCGCTGCGGGCGATGCTGCGTCCGGCGACGATCACCGCCGCCTGGCCTGCGCCGGGCTGGTCGACGACGATGACACGGGGCGGCAGGGCCGGGCCGGACGGCGCCGCTGCGGGCGGCACGGCGGTCAGGGGCGCGGCCGTCCACTGGCCGAACGCCGACTGGGCCAGGGTGCGGGCCGCCTCGGGCGTGATGTCGCCGGTAAAGACCAGGGTGGCGTCCGACGGGCGATAGTGAGACGCGTGGAAGCCCACGATGTCCTCACGCGTGATGGCGGGCAGGCTGGTCAGGGTGCCGGCGCCCGGCGCGCCATAGGCGGCGTCGCCATAGACGGCGCGGGCGGCGACCTGTCCGGCGACGGGGCCGGGCGTGCTGAGGGCCACGCGCAGGCCGTCCAGGGCCTGGTCGCGTTGACGCTCCAGCTCCTCGCCCGAGAAGGTCGGCTCCAGCACCAGTTTGGCGATCAGGGCCAGGGTCTGGGGGAAGACGTCGCTGGGGGCGTTGGCATAGACATTGGTGAAGTCGGGGCCGGCCGAGGCGCCCACGTCGGCGCCCAGTTGTTCGATCTGCGTGGCGATCTCGGGCGCGGTCAGGTCGCCGGCGCCCTGGGTCAGGAGGGCGGCGGTCAGGCTGGCCACGCCGGCCTTGTCGCGCGGCTCGTCGGCGGTTCCGGCATCGAAGCCCAGGCGGGCCGAGACCAGAGGCAGGCCGGCCTTTCTCGCCACTAGCACCCTCAAGCCGTTGTCGAGGCGGAAGTCGGCGACGGCGGGCGTGGCCGGGGCCACGGGGGCGGTCGGCTCGGGCATCTGCGCCCGCTGGCCTTGCGGCAACAGGGTGAAGACCTGGCCCACGGGCGCCAGGTCGGCGATCTTGACCGGCGCATCGACGTTCAGGGTCTGTTGCGACACCTGGGCTGTGTCGTCGGTGTTCAGATAGCGCAGGGTGATCGACCGTTCGGGCGTCAGATAGCGTTGGGCCACCCGCTGGATGTCGGCGGCCGTGACGGCCTGGATGTCGGCGACCTCGCGGTCGGCGGTGGCGGCGTCATTGGTGCGGATCAGGGCCCAGCCTAGGACCTGGGCGCGGTCGGCGACGGTCTCGCGTCCGCGCAGGGCGGCGGCGATCAGCTCGTTCTTGGCCTCGGCCAGTTCGGCGGCGGTGACGGGCTGGTCGCGCAGACGGGCGATCTCGGCCTGGATGGAGGCGACGCCGGCGTCGGGGTCCTGTCCGTCCGCCATGATGGCGTAGGCGGCCAGATAGCCGGCCTGCTGGGCGAAGTCGGGAACGGACGAGGCCTCGTTGGCGATCTGCTGATCATAGACCAGGGCGCGGTACAGCCGCGAGCTCTCGCCGGTCGACAGGATGGCGTCCAGCACCGTCAGGGGGATGCTGTCCGGGTTCCTGGCCGCCACGGCCGGATAGGCGACGACCACGGCGGGCAGAGGCACGTTGGGGGCGTGGAAGGTGGCCTCGCGCGCCTGGGTGGGCTCGGGCTCGACCACGTCATTGACCGGCAGGGGGCGGTCGGGGTTGGTGATGGGGCCGAAATACTGGTCGATCCAGCCGTTCAGCTGAGCCTCGTCATAGTTGCCGGCGACGATCAGGATGGCGTTGTCGGGCCGATAGTAGGTTGCGTGGAACCGACGCACGTCCTCGATGGTCGCCGCGTCCAGGTCCTCGATCGAGCCGATGCCGGGCCGGCGATAAGGGTGATCCTGATAGATGGTCTGGGGCATGAACAGGCCGAACAGCCGACCATAGGGGCTGGCCAGGATGCCCTGGCGGTACTCCTCCTTGACCACATCGCGCTCGCTCTCGAACACGGATTCATCGACCACCAGTGACGATAGGCGGTTGGCCTCGGCGAAGATCAGCCGTTGCAGGTGATTGGCCGGAACGGTCTCGTGATAGGCGGTCACGTCGTCGGCGGTGAAGGCGTTGTTGTTGCCGCCCACGTCCTCGGTCAGCCGGTCGAAGGTCTCGTCGGGGAAGTCCTTGGTGGCCTTGAACATCAGGTGTTCGAACAGGTGGGCGAAGCCGGAGCGGTTGGCCGGATCGTCCTTGGACCCGACGCGGTACCAGACCTGGACCGCCACGTTCGAGGTCGTGGTGTCGCGCGCCGTATAGACTTCCAGCCCATTGGCCAGGGTGCGTTTGGTAAAGCCCAGCGGCGGCACCTCGATGCCGGCAGAGGCGGGGGCGACCGCGACGGAGGGGGCGGCGGCGGGCTCGGCCAAGCTTGGCGAGGCGGCAAGGCCGAGGATCAGTGCGGAGGCGGCGACGGTGGCGGTGAGACGGAGCTTCATCGGAGGGCGTCCTGACGAAATGCGAAAAAGGGTCGGGCGCGACCCTACCAGCGTTCCGACAAGGCGCACCTTACCGAGATGTAATGTCGTCCCTCGCGGTCTTCAGGTCCCGAACACCTCGACGCCCATCTCACCCGCAGTCGTCAGCCAGGCCCGCTTCATGCCCTGGCTGTTGAAGGGCGCGGCGATATGGCCATGGGCGTCCAGGGCGATCAGGCCGCCGTCGCCGCCCCTGGGTTTGCCGTCCTGGCCATCGCCGTCCAGCCCGCCGATCTCGTCGATCACGGCGCGGGTGGCCTCGGCCAGGGACTGTCCGGCCCTGACCCGCCAGGCGACCTGGGCCGCAGCGGCGACGCGGATGAAATACTCGCCCTGGCCGGTGCAGGACACCGCGGCGCCCTCGTCGGCCCAGGTTCCGGCGGCGGGGATAGGGGTGTCGCCGACACGGCCCGGCATCTTGCCGAACACGCCCGCCGTCGAGGTCGCCGCCGCCAGCCGGCCCTGGCTGTCCAGCACGCAGCAGCCGACGGTGCCGTGGCTCAGCGTGCCCGGCGGATGGTTGTCCTCGCCCTTGCCCGCCTGGGTGAACCAGGCCGCCTCGTCGGCGATGGGCTCAAGGCCCTGATCCAGGGCGAACAGGGCGGCGCCTTCGCCCGCCAGCATGACGTGGGGGGTGCGATCCATGACCGCGCGCGCCGCCGTGACCGGGCTCTTGAACCCTTGAAGCGCCGCCACGGCGCCGGCCTTGCGCGTCGCACCGTCCATGATGCTGGCGTCCAGCTCATAGGCGCCGGCCAGATTGGGCGAGGCGCCGCGCCCGGCGACATAGAGGCCCGAATCCTCAAGCAAGACGACCGCCTCCATGGCCACGTCCAGGGCGCTGGCCCCGGCGTCCAGCCGCAGCTTCATCGCCTCGACCACCTCGCGCATATGCACGACCTCGCGGTCATAGTTGCGCTCGCGCCGCGCGCCTGCGCCGCCGTGTAGGATCAGGGCTGGTCGGGTCATGGCGCGTTGAGACAAGGGGGGCTCCTCGGATTTGGCCCTTTCAATCGGGCCGTCCGCTGACTAGCCTTCTCCGCGTGCGGGCGCCACCACTCACCCAAGCCGGGGGCGCCCGCTCAAACCCACCTGACAAGACGGGCTCAAGTAGCGCGAACGCGCGATAGCCCGTCCGAGCGAAGCGAGACCCCAAAAGATGCGCGCAGTCCTGTCCAAGACCGTCGGCGGACCCGAGAGCCTTGTCGTCGAGGACGTGCTGGACCCGACGCCCAAGCCCGGCGAGGTGGTCATCGAGGTGCGCGCCGTGGGCATCAACTTCCCCGACACCCTGATCATCGAGGACAAGTACCAGTTCAAGCCACAGCGCCCCTTCTCGCCCGGCGCCGAGATTTCCGGCGTGGTGGAGGGTGTCGGCGAGGGGGTGAAGGGCATCTTCAAGGGCGACCGCGTCATCGCCGTTCCGGGCTGGGGCGGACTGGTCGAACGGATCGCCGTTCCCGCCGCCTCGGTCATCAAGATGCCGGACGCCATGTCATTCGAAGAGGGCGCCGCCCTCGTCATGACCTACGGCACCTCCTACTACGCGCTGAAGGACAGGGCGCAGCTGAAGGCGGGCGAGAGCCTGCTGGTGCTGGGTGCGGCGGGCGGCGTCGGTTCGGCGGCGGTGGAACTGGGCAAGGCCATGGGCGCCCATGTCATCGCCACCGCCTCGACCAACGACAAGGTCCAGTTCGCCCTGGAGATGGGGGCCGACAACGGCCTGATCTATCCGGCGGGCAAGATGGACAAGACGGCCCAGAAGGAGCTGTCGGGCGAGCTGAAGCTGGCCTCGGGCCGCGACGGCCCCGACGTGGTCTATGACGCAGTCGGCGGCGACTATTGCGAGCCTGCGTTGCGGGCCATGGACTGGAACGGTCGCTATCTGGTGGTCGGTTTCCCGGCGGGCATCCCGTCCTTGCCGCTGAACCTGACCCTGTTGAAGTCGGTATCGGTGATCGGCGTCTTCTGGGGCGCGGCGGTGGCGCGCGACCCCGCCGCCCACATGGCCAATATGGCCGACCTGCTGGCGCTCTACGCCGAGGGCAAGATCAAGCCGCGCGTGTCACGGACCTTCCCCCTGGAACGCGCCGACGAGGCCATTCAGGCGCTGGGCGACCGCACCGCCATGGGCAAGATCGTGGTGACGGTGGAGAGCTGAGCGACGGAACTGCTCAGCAGGTGAAACTTCGCCTGAGTGTCGGACAACCGTCACGAAATCATCGTCCCGATCAGGCATTTTTCCAGAGCGAGTTCATCGCGACGGGAGTCAGAGTCATGATCTGGATGAGAGGTTCTAACGCGGGCGGCCAGGACAAGCTGGAGCGTATCGCTCGCTCTCTGGAAGCTATCGAGACGGCGCTGAATGCTCGGGCGCTGGCCCAACCGCATGATGGGGACAGCGACGATCTCTCCGACGACGGAAGTGAGTGGGATTGCCACGACTCGGGGCCCTACGCCTTGGCATAGGCTGCGAGGAACGGCGGTTCCGAATCTGACCAGCCGCTGAGCAAGGCTGCGTGGCGCGACCGGGCGTTTTGCTGCAGGGTCGCGCCATGAAGGTCTGCGTCATCGCCAACTCCCACGTGAATATGCTCCTGTTCGCCGCTAAGGCCGGCGTCGGCAGCGAAATGGATTTCACCTTCTTCGGCGCTCCGGCCTCCATGCTGCGCGGCCTGACCCTGAGGCCGGACAAGTCCGGGTTTATCGCCGAGACCCGCGACGCCAGCCGATGGCTCAAGCTGACCGCGAGGGCCACGGAGATTTCGTTCGCAGACTATGACGCTTTTGTTCTGGTTGACCTAGGCATGAAGCAACAACGTGTGCTGAATCTGTTCAAGGATTTTCAGCCCCATGCCTGCCATGTCGGTGGACAGGCGCGTCTGATAAGCGAGCGCGCCTTCGTCACGGCAGCGGAGCGCGCCTTCGATCACAGTCTGATGGCCCATCTTCTGCGACAGATGCAGCGGGTGAAACAGCCGATCATCCTCGTCTTCCCTCCATTTCCCAGCGAAAGACTCACACGCGAGCCTGATTTCGAATGGTTGGGCTCAGCCAAGGGGCGAGGCGCCATGGCCTGGGTCAACGCCGTCACCACATCGGCTTGGGAGCGCTTCGCCAATGCGCGAGGCTGCGATTATATCGCGCAGCCGCCAGCGACGATCGGCCGCCAAGGTCTGACCCTCGAACGGTTCTCTGTCGGCAGCGAACGCGTCACCGGCAAGGCGTTCTCCAGCGACGACAGCCAGCACATGAACGCCGCGATGGGCGAGATCATGCTAGAACAGATCGTTGCGGTCCTGCATCGCAAAGACCTGTCGCGTCATCATTGGTCCCAACGCATCCGCAGAGTCCGTCGCTGGGCCGCCAGGCGGACGCGAGCCCTGCGTGGCAAGACGCAAGCCTGAGCCCGGGCTTAGCGTGTCTTCAACCGCTCGACCGTCTCATCCGCCTGGTCCCTGTGCCGACGCTTGATGTTCGCACCCAGGGTGGCGATCAGGGCGGCGAAGACGGCGGCGTCGTCGGTGAAGCCGATGCCTGCGAAAATGTCGGGGATGGCGTCAAGCGGCAGGACGAAATAGGCCAGCGCCCCCAGCATCATGCCTTTGGCCGCCGTCGGCGTCTCCGGGTCGCGGGCGGCGAAGTAGACGCTCAGCACCTGATCGGCGAAGGGGATGCGAGCCGCCGTGCGGGCGATCTTGGGCCAGAAACCCTTGCGCACCCTCAGGTCGTTGACCTGCACCACCGAGGGCACGAGCGCCTTGGCGGGGTCCAGAACATCGTCTGGTGTAACGGGTTGTGATCGGGTCGGCATCGCCGCTAAACCCCTCGGAACATCCATTGGTTCAGACAATATAGGGTCGCCTCTCATGAAACTCGACAGTTCCATCGCCGCAGTCGTCACCGGCGGCGCTTCCGGCCTGGGCGAAGGCACCGCCCGCGCCATCGCCGCCACGGGCGCCAAGGTGGCCCTGTTCGACATGAACGCCGAAAAGGGCGAGGCCATCGCCAAGGAACTGGGCGGCGTCTTCTGCCAGGTCGACGTGACCGATGACGAACAGGTCGCCGCCGCCTTCGCGAAGGCCCGCGCCGCCCACGGCCAAGAACGCCTGACTGTCAACTGCGCCGGCATCGCCTCGGCCGTGAAGACCGTCAGCCGCAAGCGCGACACCGGCGAGATCCGCGCCCACGACATGGCCACGTTCGAGCGCACCATCCGCATCAACCTGTTCGGCACGTTCCGCGTGCTGTCGCAGTCGGCGGCGGGCATGGTGACCCTGGACCCCATGGAGGACGGCGAGCGCGGCCTGGTGGTCAACACCGCATCCGTGGCGGCCCAGGACGGCCAGATCGGCCAGGCGGCCTACGCGGCGTCCAAGGGCGGCGTCTATTCCATGACCCTGCCCATCGCCCGCGACCTGGCCCAGGAAGGCGTGCGCGTGAACACCATCCTGCCCGGCATCATGTGGACGCCGATGATGGCCGGCATGGACCAGAAGGTTCAGGACAGCCTGGCCGCCGCCATCCCCTTCCCCAGCCGCCTGGGCCGCCCGGCCGACTATGCCTCCCTGGTGCTGGAGCTGGCCCGCAACGTCTATATCAACGGCGAATGCATCCGCCTGGACGGCGCTATCCGCCTGGCGCCGCGCTGAGATTGGACAGAAAGCTCGCCGAGCGCAGATTTTTGCGCATTTCCTCTTGCGAGGCGGCGAGCGTCTCCGCTATAGGCCCGCCTCCGACAGGAATGCGGGCGTAGCTCAGTGGTAGAGCACAACCTTGCCAAGGTTGGGGTCGAGAGTTCGAATCTCTTCGCCCGCTCCAGTCGTAGACACAACAAGGCCCCGGCGGTGACGCCGGGGCCTTGTCTGTTTCTGGTGCGGTCACTCCGCCTGAGGCGTCGCCAGCGCGCGCCGGCGTCCTTCTTCGGCCACAGACTTGAACGCATCGAGAATGGTTCCCAGCCACAGAGCGTTCTTGACCAGAGCTTCGCGCTTGGCGCGGGGCTCAGCGTCCCAGTGTTCCAGAGTGTGTTCCAGACGCGCCCAGTCGATGAGCTCGGCCAGTTCAGGCTTGGATGCGGCGTAGTCCACAAAGCTGCGTGCGGTCTCGACCGACAGGCTGTGTGTATTGGTCTTCACGCCTCCGCCGCCCTTGAAGAATCGGACATCCGACCATTCCGGCATCCAGCGCGCGATCAGGGCATGGTGGAATGCATTGTTTCGAAGGTCGGTTGAGGCGGTCCGCAACGTCTGGGCGGCGAAGCCTATGTGGGCCAGGGGCGCGGCGGTCACCACGCTGATGCTGGAATGCGACCAACGCCGAAATCGCTCATAGAGGTAGAACCGGTCGAGGACGTGCAGGGGCTCCTGCGCCGTCGGCGAATGGATTGCGAAGAAGGTGCGGATATAGTCGGTGATGAGCGAGACCGACGTCTCCGAGCCCGCAGCGGCATAGCCTAGCTGGGCGACCAGGCGGGCGATCATGTCGGGGGTCGACGGGAGTGTGTTGAAACGCTTTCGGGCCTTCGGATAAAAATGGCCGTGGCCCATCTCGCCTGCCGCGCCCGAGATGTGCAGAAGGCCGTCGGGCCGGCCTGACAGCCCCTTGAACGCCGAGCCGCGACCGATGTCAGCCGAGGCGGCAAATCCGCTGGTGCTCAAGGCGCGCGCCATGGCCCGTTCGAAATAGGCGCCCTCGGTCGGGCGCGGGCGCTTCATCGGTTCTGATATTTTCAGATCGTCCAGGCGTCCGACCCGGGACAGAAGTTCCTGCACGACCCTCGTTTCATCTTCGAACAGGTTGGTGGTGTTGAACCTGGGCCGGGCGCCGGAAGACAGGAAGAGCGCCGCCAGCAACCGTGAATCCCGGCCGCCAGTCAGAGCGATCTTGAAGTTGTCACCCGCCATGGCGGCGATCTCGCCCGCCACCGAGCTCAGCGCCTTGGCCGCCTCGGCCTGACGCGCTTCGAGGCCGGCGTGTGCAGGCGTCAACCAGCGTCGGGCCCGATCCCACAGGCTGCCGGACCCGGCGAGAATATCCTTGAGGGGATCGGCATCGCGGAACCGGACGAGCAGCCGATTATCGGGCTGGACTGCAGCCGTCAGTCGGGCTGAAGGGCGAAGATGACTGACGCGGGCGTCAAAGGTCGTGTCGCCCAGAGCCCAGCCGATGCCGGCGACCGAGGCGAAGGTGAAGAGGTCCGGCTGGAATCCGATGCGAGGGGCGGCTGCCAGGGCGATCGGATGGTTGGTGACGATCACCAGGTCCTCTGTCGCGTACCAGTAGATTCGGGCCAGTCCCGCAAAATCCGTGGTCGCCTCGATCGTGCCCGCAGCGATGTCGACCCGTATCTCTCCGTAGGGAGGTAGGGGTTGGACATAGGGGCTGACGTCCCCGGTGAACCGATTGTAGGGCTGAAGAACCACGCCCGTCGGAGTCCGGCGAAGGCCGCGATTTCCACCCGGCTTTGCTGTGAGGAGCGCGTAGTACCCCCCGCGTTGACCGTTCTCGGTGTGAATAACGGCGCCGTCCGTGGCGGAGTTCGCCAAGTGATCGCATACCTGTCGGAACGCGGCGGCGGCGGCGGGAGTCGTGAACAGCGCTGCACAGAACAACATCACCCCGTTGTGACCATACATCCCGCGAATGACAAGTTGACGGTTTGGGGTGCATTGTCAGCGTCCGCCACGGCGCCGCTCGACAGTTTGCTCCAGGCCCCGCTCACACTAATGATAGGTCCGGGATCCGTTGCCCGACGCTCGCCTATCCGCCTCAATCAAGGATTTGAACCCTGACTTCTGACGACTTGCCGTCTCCGCTGGATAGGTCCGCCCGCGCGCGGCTGACGTTCTGACCGTGTCGCTTCAGATTCGGGGTTTGAGCGACGGCCTGCTGGGTCAGGCGCGTCGGGCTCCCTGGCCACTTCGCACCCCTCTTGCGCGGGCCGCGGCGCGTCGGGGCCTGGGAGCGGCTGCGCTCGCGGCAGCGCCCAGCGATCCTGACGTCCTGGTGGATCTGGGTATGTACGCCAGTGCTGCGGAGGCCAGGCTCCCGTTTGCGCGGATCGTGGGTCTGGCTGGCCTTGGACGGATCGAGGAGGCGCGTCGCCACCTGGGTCTCCTGGGCGAGATGGATCTTGATGCCAGGCGTCGGCTGGCGCGGGTGGTCGCGCCTAGCGATCCTGGCTGGGCGTTGGAGCTTCTCGATGAAGACGCTCTCGAGGCGCGCGCCGCATGCCTGCTGGCCATGGGTCGCTTCGGAGAGGCTGAGGCAGAACTTCGTGGTGTGGTCCTGACGCGTGAAACGCTTCTGTTGTCGGCGGCGACAGACGCCGCTCTGGGGCGCTTCCGCCGCGCCCGCGAACACCTCAACCGACTTTTCGCCGTCGATGATCTGGAGACCCCGCTTAGCGAGAGCGACGATAGCTTGTCGCTTGGGGCCTTTGAGGCTGAGGCGCTCTCAGTGAGGGCGGATCAACCGCTGGTCTCCATCATCATCGCAGCCAAGAACGCTGCCGCCACCCTCGAGACCGCGGTCAACTCCCTCAGACGACAGACCTGGTCCAACCTGGAGATTCTCATCGTCGATGACGGGTCGTCGGACGATACTGCGGTCCGCATGGGGCGGTTGGCGGCGTTGGATCGTCGTGTCGTTCCCTTGACCAACTCACGCACTCCCGGTGCATATGGCGCGCGAAACTCCGGGCTCGACCGGGCCGTCGGCGAGTTCATCGCCTTTCATGACGCCGATGACTGGGCGCATCCTCGCAGGATCGAACGCCAGGTCGCGCCGTTGAAGAGCGCTGCAGGCTCGCTCTGCAGATATTTCCGCATCAGTGACGAGGGCGGGATCGTCAACCCCCGTGTCTTTCCGCTCCTTCGCAAGAATCCTATCCTGCTGATGCTGCGCCGTGACGCCCTGACCCACATCGGGCCATTTGAAGAGGTGAGGCTTGGCGGAGATTCAGAGTTTCTGGCGCGACTTTCAGACCGATTCGGACGCGCTTCGGTCGCTCAGATTCCCGCCTGCCTTGTGGTCGCACGCTGGAGCGTTTCCTCCTTGATGGGCGCGCCCGACACGGGACTCTCGCAAGGGGGGCTTGCGCGCAGAATCGCCTATGTCGAGGAATGGCGCCGCCGTCACGCCCAACGGCTCGATCCTGCCTTGCAATTGGACTGAATTCCGGCCTTTAAAGCCGCATGATTAAGCTCTCGACCGATCTCACGACGCGGCGTCGAGACGCATACGCGATGGCCGGAGGTCGCTCTTGACGCAGGACGTCGCCTCGGAGGCGATCAGGCAACCAGGCGCTGATTTCAATCGCGACGTGAGTGAACTCTACCGACTTCGCATGCAGATTTTCGCCATGTCGGCGGAGAACGAGCGTCTGCGAAACACCGTGTCCTATCGGCTGGGATCCGCCATTTTGAACGCGAGGCGCTGGCGAGGGCTTCTCGGCCTGCCGAGCGCCCTGATGGATCTGATTATGGATTCCCGGCGGCGAAGGGGTCATCGGACTCAAGGGGATGGAGTCGGCGCGCCGGCGATCAATACCCTATTGCGCCAGATACTGCTGGAGTCCGACTCCGCAAGCGTCGACCAGATCGTCTCGGTCGTCGAGGCGGAAAAGGCGACGGCCCATTATCGGGGAGAGGTGCTGACCGAACTCGCCAAGATTATTCGACCTGCAGACGGGGAGAAGGCGATCAACCTGATGCGCCATGCCGCAAGGCTGGACACCTCGGCGGCCCGAAGCGCGATCTTTGCGGGAATGCTGCTGGACGACGGCGCAATCGACGAGCCGCATCGAATCTATCAGCGATTGAAGACACAGCGCCGGGGGCTCAACCTGCCCGCCCAGCAGAAGGCGGTAATGGTCGCCGGCGCGGTCCGCGTTCAAGAGCGCGGCTTGGCGATAAGTCCGAGAAACCCAAACCCCAAGTTTCAGCCCATCAATCCTCGTTCAGTGCTTTACGTCGCCGCCAGTTCATCCCCCTATCATACGACAGGCTACACATCTCGCACCCAGGCTCTGGTGAAAGCCATCGGCGGCCATGGCTGGACCGTCCATGTCGTGACAAGGCCGGGCTACCCGCAGGATCGCAACGACATCCACCGGATGCCTGCGGGCGTCACGCAGACGGTGAACGGCATAGATTACAGCCTGTTGCCTGGCCCACGGTCAAACGGAGTTCCGTTCGACAAGTATTGTGCGGAGGCTTCCCAGTCGATCTATCGCCAGTTGGAGACGGTGAGGCCGGGCGTGGTTCACGCGGCGTCGAACTACCTGAATGCAACGCCGGCCCTCATCGCCGCGCGCCAGGCGGGCCTGCCATTTGTTTATGAGGTCCGGGGGCTGTGGGAACTGACGCAGGCTGCGAAGAATCCGCGGTTCGAAGCGAGCGAGCGTTTCGGCTGGCAGAAGCAGCGCGAGACCGCCGTGGCGCAGCAAGCCGACCTCGTCATCACGATCTCGCAGGGTCTGCGGCGCGAACTGATCGAGCGAGGCGTTTCAGCCGACCGCATCGTGGTGGTTCCAAATTGCGTCGATGCGGATTCCTTCAAGCCTCGGCCGCGCGATCAGGAATTGGCCAAGGAGATACTGCTGGGCGACAGCAAGGTGCTGGGCTTCGTGGGGTCGATGACCAGCTACGAAGGCCTGATCGATCTGGTCACGGCGCTCTCGCGCCTGCGGAAGAACGGCGCGGATGTCTGTGGTCTTCTGGTGGGCGATGGGCCCGCCTGGCAGGAGGTCAGAGAGGTGGCGCGAAGCCTGGGGATGCAACACCACATCATCATGCCGGGTCGCGTACCTCACGCCGACGTCGCGCGGTGGTATTCCCTCATGGATGTGGCGGTCTATCCTCGCCTGCCCTCACGGGTGACCGAACTTGTCCCGCCGCTTAAGCCGCTTGAGGCGATGGCGATGGGCCTGCCGGTCGTCGCTTCGGACGTTTCGGCCATCCGCGAATCCATCGTGGATGGACGCAACGGCTTCCTGTTCGCTCGCGGCGAGGTCGACAGCCTTACCAGCACGCTTGAGCGGGTGCTTCAGGATACGCGTGCGGTTCGTGGGGTGGCCAAACAGGGTCGTGCGGACGTCAAGGATCAGTTCACCTGGGACGCAGCCGCCAAATCCGTTGTTCAGGCCTACGCCGAGCGGCTAAGCGGGTAATCCCATCAATCGGATTTCGTTGTAATATAGTCGCTCTGGAGCTTTCAAAGATGAAGCGCCAGCAATGTGGCTTGCATGGCTCGGCTGCGTCGTTGAGGACGACTGTGGGTGAAGGAACGTCGACGTGAGGACCATTCGAAGGCGGCCCGCTGAACCCAATTTGAGGTGGTCAGCCTGGGGGCGAGACACGCAGTACCGAGTCACGGTCCGCAACGAAGACACGGGCGCCAGGCGGGTCATCTATGAAGGTTTTCGCCGGGAGTGCCGGCTGCCCACGGATCTTCGCCTGACGCCGGACCAGCTCAGCTATCGCGTCGATGCGCGGCCTGCGGAAGAGAGCGGCGCACCCTATGTGAACAGTCAGCCATTCACCATCGTCCCCCGCGTGGGGGATAAATTCGAGGCGAAGGACCCTGACGTCATGGCGCGCCGTAGGATCGACGGGGCGCTGTCGTACAGGTTCACCGTCCGTGATGCAGCGACCGGTCAGGTGCTGATAGACACCGACGGCCCCCGGTCTCGCTTTCTCCTGCCTGCAGGCCAATTGGAGGGGCGCCTCGTCGACTGGATCATACGCGCCCGCCTGCCGTCCGGGCTTCGTCGCTCACGCTGGGCGCGCGTAACGCCTGAAGCGGTGTCTGCATCTCAGGCCCGTGCTCAGAAAATGGTGGAGATCCCAGACAGCTTGAGGCCTCAACGACAGGTCTCCAACAAGCCTGTCCAGCCGGCGGGGTTCAAGCTGAGCTTGCCAATGGCGGCGCCTCACGCCAACGCCATGATCATATCCGTCCCCGTTGTCGCCAAGCCTGAACTGGCCAATGAGCCGACCGGCGAGAGCGTGCTGACGACCCAGTGGTTCGACGGCCAGGGCGGCGGCGCCGTGGAGCAGGCCGCTGCACTGCTGGAGGAAGCCGGCTTGACCGGGTGGTTCTTCATTGATGTCGAGCAGGGTTCTGTCCTTGGCGAAGATCGGACGGCGGGCCTGGTCAGGCGGCTGGTCGATGGGGGCCACCGGATCGGCATCCACATCGGCGCCGGGAATATTCTTCAGCCCGACGTTTCCATCCCCGCGCGTCTCGAGACCATAATGACCTCCTGGGCCAGGCTGGCGGGCCAAGACAGCGGCCCCCTGGGCGTGATGTTGGGGGCAGGTCCGACGCGGGCCGCCTGGGGTGAAGCCCTCGCTGCGGCAGGGGTCGCGGGGATCGTGATCTCCCGCGCAGCCCAGTCCGACCTGGCCTCATGGGCGTCTTGGCGAACCTCCCCTTTCGCCCCGCGAGCCAATCTCGTCGCCTTTCCCGTCACGACCTTTCTTTCGACCCCGGCCCATTCTCGTGATCGGGTCGTACGCCATACGCTCAGCAACAGTGATGCACTTGCGGCGGGATCTGCTGAACAGACGCTTGCCGCCGATCTGCAACTGAGCGGGTCCCAGCGGCTGGCCATCATGGAAATCGACGCGCTCAGACTTCTTCATGTCCGCACGGTGAAAGACCGCCTTCAGGCGCGATCCTGGAACCTGACGGTCCGTCGCGCCTTGCCTTCATGGTACAGGGCGAACTGGAAGCGGTCGCTCAGGAAATTCTACGTCGCGGAAGGTCTCAGCGCCATTCAAAAACAGCTTCTCGCGCGGATGCTGTCGGCTCTGGCGGACGCAGGCCCTCAGCTAGCGAGTTGGAACTCTCTGTTTGATCGAGACTCGGTGACAGGATGGCTGGCGCCGGACCCAGTCTTCGAAGGAGTTTTGGAGCACCGTCGAGGACCCCGCCGGCTGCGGGTTTCCAGCATTCGCCGCTACGACAATACCTATAGGCGCGCGCTCGGGGCAAAATCTTGAAAGCGCCCCGTCCGGCATTGACCGCGGCTGCATCCAAGCCGGCAGCGGCCAAGCGGCTCCGCCGTGTGCGCACCCCGGCCGCTTCGGCCGCCGTTTCCTCGGTCGAGGGTGGCGGCAGCCTGGCTGAGGTCGCGACAAGCCCCCAAGTCGGCGCAATCTCCCTTGCCGAGACACTGAGCGCGATGGGGGTCGCGCCCGACGGGCGCATCCTCGTGCTCGGCTCCAGCCGTGCCGCCGCGCGGATATGGGGCGGCCAGATTCCACCCGAGGCGGCCGTGACCCTGTCCTCGGATTTTGGCGTGAGGGGCGAAGGTGGGTTCGACCTGGTCATCCTTCACGCCGGCGTCAGCGCCGGTGGGCTCGGGCCCATTCACGATCGTCTGAAATGGGCGGCCAGCCATTTGTCAGCCACGGGCCGGGTGGTTCTGTCGGTCGGAGCGCTGGCGGCGCCGCTTCACAGCCAGGGCAAGGAGGGGCCTGTCGGGCCCTACGACGGCTTGCTGTTTCCCGAATCCATAGCCTCTGGCGACGCCGGGGTGCGTCGATCTCTCATCACCCCCCTGTCAGTCTCCACCTGGCTGTTGCTCGCGCGATCCGTCGGCTTGAACTGCATCGGTCAGTCCGGTGTCGGCGAAGCTCGGCTACCCGATGACATCGCCACCATGCATGAGCAGCGTCTGGCTGTTTTCGATCGTCTTGAGCTTCAGACAGGTGGCATGATCCTGATACTGGGCACGGCCGGGGATGTTCGATGAGGCGACTGCTTCGCAAGGCGCGCAGGCTGATGAACGATGCGCGCGACGTCGTTTTTCCCGAAAGGCTGGTCGATCCGGATATCGACACTGCCGAGGCCAGGGCCGAGGCCCGGTGGGAAACCCTATTTGCGCCTTTTCAGTCTCTGACCGAGGACGCCGACATTCTTGAGATCGGGTGTGGGGACGGGCGCCTCCTGCAGGGTCGCTTTCAGGCTTCGCCCGACCAAGGCCCGGCCCGGAGCGCCGTCGGGTTGGACCATGTCGATTACTGGAACGGCCAAGGCGGCGCTGTCGCCCTTGGCCCTGAAGGGGCGGGCAGCCGGATCGAGTTGCACAATGACGTCCGCTATATCCATGCTCTCGACGGCGCCTCGTTCGATCTGATCCTGTGTCACAACTTCGAGACGATGTTCGAGCTTGCCGAAGTCGAGGACGTCCTGCGTCGCCTCTACGACCTCCTGCGGCCCGGCGGAGATTTCCTGGTCGTCGTGGGCTGTCCCGACCTGGCATCGGATGACTCCAGGGGGCCTGGTTACGGCGTTCTGACGCCGAGTTCCTGGATGATGCTGATGATGCGAGCCGGATTTGAGGTTCGTTCGGTCCGGCGACAATGGAAATCCGCCGAAGCCGCCGCCGCCGCGGCTGCGATCCTGCCCTTGGCCTCGGAGGAGGAGCGGATGACGGCGGAGTTGCGGTGCCATCTGATCCGGCCTTGGGAAGCTGCGGAACTGGATCAGCTTTGGACTGCCTGATCGGCAACACCTCGTCTGGAAAAGCAACCACGACCCAGATTCAGGTTACGTGACAGTGGGATTGCAGGTATCCAACGCGGCGACGTTTTCCGCCGATTGCGGGTTGGACAGGACGCCCCGTTGCAGGTTGCCGCTATCTTTGGAACCCGACCTGAAGCCATAAAAATGGCTCCAGTTATCAAGGCGATCCAGGGGGCTGACGGCCTAGAGTGCCAAGTCTGGTCGACTGGCCAGCACCGCAGAATGCTGGATCAGGTGTTGGACTTCTTCGGGATCGAGACCGATGTGGATCTGGGGGTGATGACCCATGATCAGTCGCTCAACGAGACCTTCGGCAAGATCGTCGCCGGGGTCGATCAACTGCTGGCCCGCCGCACCCCTGATCTTCTGCTTGTTCACGGCGACACGACAACGGCGGCGGCGGCGGCCGTGGCGGCCTTCCATCGACGCATTCCCATCGCCCATGTCGAAGCGGGGCTTCGTAGTGGTCGAATGGATCAGCCCTGGCCTGAAGAATTCAATCGCAAGCTGGTTGATATGGTCGGCATGCGCCTCTTCTCTCCTACCGAGGGCGCCCGCCAGAATCTGATTGCGGAGGGGGTTCCACCGGAAAAGATTCTCGTGACTGGCAACACCGTCGTCGACGCCTTGCTCGACGCTGTGGAGCGAATCTCTCCGGGCACGGCGGCCCGCGGGGCGCTGGATACTCAGTTTGCCTATCTCGACCCCAACAAACCGCTGGTTCTTGTAACGGGGCATCGTCGGGAGAATTTCGGCCAGGGGTTCCGCGACATCTGCCTGGCTTTAAGGCGTCTGAGCCAAGACGACGTCCAGATCGTCTATCCTGTCCACCTGAATCCAAACGTTCTCGAACCGGTCAAGGCCTTGCTGGGGGACGCGCCGGACGTGTATCTCATTGACCCGGTTGATTATCCGTCGTTCGTATACCTAATGTCTCGTGCGTCCGTTATTCTGACAGATTCAGGCGGTGTTCAGGAGGAGGCGCCTTCGCTTGGTAAACCTTTGCTGGTCATGCGTAACGTGACCGAGCGGCCGGAAGCCATCGAAGCCGGAGTCGCGCAACTAGTCGGCACCGACCCTGGCCGCATCGTCGCCAGCGTCAGAAATGCGCTGGATCAGCCCGCTCGCCCTTATGCTATCAATCCCTATGGCGACGGTTTCGCCTCGGCCCGGATTGTTCAGGAACTGCGTAATGTCGCTAACAGTCTACGCTGACTTCCAGCAGGAATCCTCGGAGCCCCAGCGGATTGCTGTCGTGGGCCTGGGGTACATCGGCCTGCCGACCGCCGTGGCCCTGGCGCAGGCCGGTCATCATGTCGTGGGCGTCGATGTCAATTCCAGCGTGGTGACAGCGGTCAATTCGGCATCCTGCCATATCGTCGAACCCGGCCTGGACGAGCTTTTGAACTCGGCCATCGAGGGTGGGCGCCTCAGCGCATCCGTCGATATGCCTGCAGCCGACGCCTATCTGATCGCCGTGCCGACGCCGACATCTCATGACGGAGATCATCAGCCGGACCTGGCCCATGTGTTCGCGGCGACGGACGCGATCGCCGCCGTTCTGGAGTCGGGCGCCATCGTCGTCCTGGAGTCCACCTCGCCTGTAGGAGCGACCCGCCAGGTGATCGCGCGCATGGCGGCGGCCCGCCCCGATCTCCGCTTTCCCGAGCCTGGCCGAGCCGACGCAGATATCGACATTGATGTCGTCTATTCGCCGGAGCGGGTCATTCCCGGCAAGACACTTCAGGAACTGGCGGCCAACGCCCGAGTTCTGGGCGGCGCAACGCCTCGGGCAGCCCTGCGGGCGGCCAAGCTCTACCGTTCACTGACCCGCGGCGAGTTGTTGCTGACCGACGATCGGTCTGCAGAGATGGTCAAGCTGGTCGAGAATTCGTTCCGAGACGTCAATATCGCCTTCGCCAACGAACTGTCGTTGATCTGCGAGAAGATCGGCCTGGACGTCTGGGAGGTCATCGCCCTGGCCAACCACCATCCTCGGGTCAATATTCTCAAGCCCGGCCCGGGTGTAGGCGGCCACTGCATCGCCGTTGATCCCTGGTTCATTGTCGCCCAGGCGCCGGAGCAGGCTCGCCTGATCCGCACCGCGCGCGAGGTCAATGACAGCAAGCCGCATTTCGTGATGGATCAGATCCGCGCGGCGTTGGCCGCACGGCCGGACGCCCGGGTCGCCTGTCTTGGTCTGACCTTCAAGCCTGATGTGGATGACTATCGCGAAAGCCCGTCACTGGAGATCGCCAGGACCTTAGGTCGCGAGTTCCCCGGTCGTGTCGTCTGCGCCGATCCCTATGAGGCGATGCTGACCGATCATCGAGATCTGGTCATGGTCGATGCCGCCATGGCTCTGGCGGCGCCGATCGTGGTCGGTCTTGTCGCACACCGTGAGTTCAGAAGCGCCCCGCGCCCCGTGGGGCTTGTGATTGATGTTTGTGGAATCTGGACGTGATTGATCGGCTCCGATCCGCGCGCGTTGCTGCAGGGTCGGCGCGTTTGCCCGCTGTTGCAGGGGAACAGAGTTCTTGAAAGCACCTTCACACAGCCCCTACGAGGGCCTGCCCCCCGAGCGGTTCTGGCGCACCGGCGTCAGCGAACAGCATCCCCTGAGTATATCGGGCCTGTACCGTAGAAAGTACGACATTACCGCCGGCATGAAGATTGCGACGGCTGGCAGTTGCTTCGCCCAGCACATCGGCGGGCATCTTCGCAACGCCAACTATCAGGTCATGGACGTCGAGCCCGCTCCCAGCCTGATGTCCGACAGCGCGGCGCGCGAGTTTGGCTGGCGAATCTATTCCGCGCGCTATGGAAATATCTATCTGGCCGAACAACTTCTGCAGGTCGCGCGCGAAGCCTTTGGCCTCTTCACCCCTGCAGACCCCGTTTGGGAGAAGGGGGGGCGTTTCTATGATGCGATGCGCCCTTCGGTCGAGCCGCAGGGCCTGGACAGCCGTGAGGAAGTCCTTGCCCATCGCGCCGAGCATCTGGCCTCTGTCCGCCGGCTCTTCGAGACCATGGACCTGTTCATCTTCACCTTCGGCTTGACCGAGGGTTGGGTGCACACACAAACGGGCACGACCTATCCGACGGCGCCAGGAACGATCGCGGGAGCATTCGACCCTGACATCCACAGTTTCAAGAATTTCCGAGGCGCGGAAATCAGGGCCGCCTTCTTGGCCTTCAGGGATCTGATCAAGGCGCACAATCCTGAGGTGAAGTTCCTGTTGACCGTGTCCCCGGTGCCTTTGACCGCGACGGCGACGGATCAGCATATACTGGCGGCGACAACCTACTCGAAGTCGGTGCTTCGGGCCGTGGCGGGCGAACTCGCCGACGATCATGCCGACATCGATTACTTCCCCTCCTACGAGGTCATAGCCTCGCCCTTCTCGCGCGGATTCTTCTACTCGCCAAACCTCAGAAGTGTCGAAGCTCAGGGCGTGTTGTCCGTGATGCGCGTCTTTTTTGACCAGCATCCGCCGATCGAGGCGGTCGTGGCGCCACGGATCAAGGGTAAGGCGAAGCGAAAGAAGCTTCCCTCGGCGGACGATGTCGTTTGCGAGGAAGCTATGCTGGAGGCCTTCTCTTGAGGGTCGCCATCCTCTCGAACTCGCATATAAACATGATCAAGCTGGCGGCGACTGAAGCGCCGCCAGCCTGGGCGCCGACCTTCTTCGGTGCGCCAGCTACCAAGATGCGCGGCCTAGTTCGTCTTCCTCGGGGAAGGGGGCTTCATACGATCGATCCCAACCTCAAGCATTGGCTATCGTTCACCTCGGGCGGCAAGGCCAGCATCGACTATAGTGACTATGACGCCTTCGTTGTTCTGGGCATGGGCTTGCGCACCCACCGGGCATTGAGCCTGTTTTGCGAGTTCCAGCCTGCGGCCCTTCGAATGAACCGAAAGGCCCGGCTTATTTCCGAAGCCGCATTTCGAGTGGAAGTGCGCGAACGTATGCGGCAATCGACAGCCTTTCACGTGATGGAGCTTCTAGCCGATCAGAAGCGGCCGGTGCTTGTGATACCGGCTCCCATTCCCAGCCAGACCCTGGCCGATCGCGCTCGCTACCGATGGCTGAAGAAGGGCGCCGTCGCGGCCTCTGCCGTTGCGTGGATCAACGAGGTCACTTTCACTGAGTGCCAGTCTCTGGCTTCGGCGTTCAATTATCGTTTCGCGTCGCAGCCGCCTGAAGCGATCGGGCGGAACGGCTTAGCCCTGCCGGAGCATTCTGCGGCTGCATTTAAGCTCACTGGGGCAGGCTACGCCGGGACCGACGTGTCTCACATGAACGCGGCTTTCGGCCAGATTATCCTTCAAGTGATCGGCCGAGAACTGGGGGCATAGGCTAAGGAGAGTGGGCGCCCACGTTGCCAGGCTCGGCCCTCGCCTCTATGTTTCCGGAACATTTCCCGAACTACCGAGTGTTGTTGATGAAAAACCTGCTCATCAGGGCCAGCAAGGCCCCGTTTGACAATTGGTGCGACGGATCGATACCGACAGCCCAGATTCGCGATGTCTATAAGGCCCTCGCCAAGGATGGCACCAAAAACGCCGGGAACCTCGTTTTTGCCCACTCAACCTACAAGGCTCTGAGCGCCCCGGATACGACGCTGACCGTCGACGATTACAGGCTCTCAGGCGACGACGCTTTCGTGGACGAAGCCGACCGACTGAACGAACGCTACGACGCCTTCATCATTCCGCTCTGTAACTCTTTCCGTGTCTCGTATGGCGACTCTATCGCGCGAATGACCCGAACGATCCGGAAGCTCAAGATACCCTGCATCGTCACCGGCGTCGGCGCCCAAACCAGCCTGACCGGAAGCTTCGATCAGCTCGAACCTATTCGCACCGAGGTCTACGAATTCGTCTCCGCCATCCTGGACCGATCAGCCTCGATCAGCGTGCGCGGCGAATATACCCGTGATTATCTGCTCAGCCTCGGGTTCGGCCAGGATCAGGTTGATGTCATCGGATGTCCGTCGATGTTCTATAACGGTCGGAGAATGGCGGTCAGCAAGAAGCCTGGCGGTCTCGACAAGATCGCGCTCAATCTATCGAACATCGCCAAACCGCAGCTTAAGCAGATCACGGGCTACTTCAACGAGCATTCCAAGGGCGTTACGTTCATTCCTCAGGTCCGACTCCTTATGAAGGAGATTTATCTGAACCAGCTTCCGCTGCCAGGTGCTCCGGATTTGCTAAAGAGTCCGGTCCCCAACCTGCGTCGCCAAGGTCAGGTGAAGTTTTTCTTTGATGTCATGCCGTGGATGGACTTCATGCGAGAGCAATCCTTCACAGTCGGTACGCGTATTCACGGTAACGTGGTCTCACTCCTAGCCGATACTCCGGCGCATGTGATCGCTCACGACTCTCGGACGCTCGAACTGGCGCGCTATTTCGAGATACCGCATTCGATACTGACCGAAATGGATGGCTTCGACGCTCAGGACGTTTATGATCGGTCGGACTTCACCAACCTCAACGCAAACCATGGGAAACGGCTAGATATCTACGCGCGTTTCCTGGAGAAGAATGGCCTCGCCCACATTTTGTATGACGACGAGAAACTGGCCGCGCATGATGCGCGTGTTCGTGCGTCTCTGACCGACGCTCGCTTTAGGGAAGCCGCTTGAGGTTTTCACCAGCGGGTCTCGCTACGCTTGGCGGCAACCGTCTTCCACTCGACTTAACATAGGTGCGGCGACCGCATTGTGAAGCAGGGAGCGCCGTGCTTCTAGGATGTGGCTGCCCGGGAAATTGCGAAATGGCCAAAAGAATCTGTATGCGAATGGGCAAGAGCCCTTTTGCAACCCTCGATCTTTTCGAATCGGACCGGCGCAACGTCACTGGTACGAACTCGGGAAATATGCTTTTCGCCCAGTCCGTCTATAAGACGCTGTCGGCCGATGGCGTCACCATCGGTCGCCACGGGTACGCGGCCAAGCCGCGCCAGGCCGAAATCATTAACGAGAAGTACGACGCCTTGGTCCTGCCGATGGCCAATGCGTTTCGGAACAAGTGGCAACAGCCGCTAGAGGCCTATTGCGAGCTCATCGAAAAGCTCAAAATCCCCGTGGTCGTCGCCGGCATCGGGGCGCAGACGGACCTGGATTACAACCTCGACAATCTCGCTCCAATCGAGGCTGTGACAAAGCGGTTCGTGACGGCGGTCCTGGACCGATCTGCTTCGATCGGCGTACGCGGAGAGTGCACGGCCGGCTTCCTCAAGAAATTGGGCTTCCCGAGCGGCTCGATCGAGGTCATCGGGTGCCCTTCCATGTTTATGTACGGAGCTGATCTGCCGGTTCCGAAGCCTGTCAGAAAGATAACGACGGCGTCGAAGATTTCGATCAACGTTACGTCCAGCCACAAGACGGGGACGTTTCGCGATGGCCTAGACACGATGCTGGCGATCGCTGATGCGCACGTAAAAAAGTATCCAAACTCGATCCTGGTTTGCCAAGAAGGTCGCTCACTCACAACCATGCTCTGGGGCGACGGCGCGGGGCGGGGCACCGAGTATGACGGCATTTCTCCCGAGGCCATTCGCGCTCTCAGCGCCGGGGGCAGGGCGCGCTTCTACGTCGATCCCAACAGTTGGTTTGAAGAGTTGGGGGGGTGCGATTTCTCGTTCGGCACCCGACTGCACGGAAACATTTCCGCCATCCTGGGGGGCACGCCCTGTCTTATGGTGGCAACCGATTCCCGCACGCGTGAGTTGGGGGAACTGTTCAATATCCCGTGGCGTCGGGTGGATGAGCTGAACTCAACCACCGATGTCGCGGACCTGGCCCGAGGGGCCGACTTCTCGAAGATGATTTCCGGCCATGGCGAGCGCTTCGCAGCCTATCGCAGCTTCATGAAGCGCAACGATCTACCGTTCAGCTACGACGATCCAACGCGGGCGCCTGCGTTCGAGAGCCGTCTTGCAGCGACATCGCTGGCCCCGCCCGCGAAGGGCGTGAATCAGGATCCGACCATGGGGCAGCTTGTGCGTATCCGCGCGGAAACCAATGTCGCCCTCAAGAAGCTCTCACGCCGGGTCAATAAGCTTCAAGCACAGGTCGCCAAGAGCCGTTGACCGAGATCCGCGTCGAAAGCGGCCTCGCGCACATGGTGTAGCCGCTTGGAAGGCAGCGTTGGCGAATGAAAGTGCAAGGGAGGCCGTAGGTGACCATCGAAATCCATGATCCTGATATGATTCAGGCCCTGTGGAACCACTATGAGGCGCCCATGCGCGCCCTGATGGTCAGTTCGCGCACGGGCGGAAGCATTGACCTCCCGGTCGACTGGGACACACGGGGGCAACTTTTGTCTTTCGCGCTTCATGATCCCCAGGTCGCATTTGTATGGGGCAAAGAGCTTGCCTATTCACAACTCGATCTGTGGCAGCCCTATATCGCCGCCAGTCGGAGACGGTTCGTGACCTTGTCCCGTGCCTTGAAGAAGGAGGGGCCGGTGGCGAAAATGCCCACAACTCCTTCCTATACGGCCAAAACGGGCTTCAAAGTCGGCACTTTTGTAAATGTTGCACCGTCGCTGAAGACATTTATCTACGTCACGGACAAGAACGAGAATTTCGGTTATCTGCGCTCTTTCCCGAAGGGCATCCATGTCTGCGGCCACCATGGAGACTCCGACAAACATTCTAGCTTCAGTCGGCTTCCCTCTGCTTATGACTTCGTTCTTGTTGCTGACGAGAACTCGATGGCCCGGTACATTCGTGCGGGAATACAGATCAGTACCGACCGAATGATTCCTATCGGAAATACTGTCATCAAAGGGGTGAAGGCGGCCGATCAAAAAGCGACCTTTACCAAAGCTCTCTACGCACCAACGTTCGAAGGTTACAGCGAACAGGCAAATTTCAGTTCCCTGTTGAGAGCCGGGCCACAGATCGCGGCGTGGCGCCAGGCTGATGGGGGCGATGTTGTCTTTCGCCCGCACCCAGGATTCGGCAAGCGCTCCATGGCCTACAAGGACGCCGCCGTTCAGTTTCCGCGATCCATGGTGCAGCAGACCTTGAAGTCCAAGGCCAAGCAGTACAACTGGTCCGATTTCATCATCGCCGATATCTCTGGTGTGGTGTCCGAATACGTTTTCACGGGCAAACCGATCATCATACCGATCGCCAGAAGCCATCAGTGGCTGCATTCCTACGTCGCTAGCCTAAGTATCGGCAAGTACGCCTATATTTGGGACTACGAGGCGCAATCGCTGGACGCTTTTATTGCGACGATCGCACATGATCCGCTCCGGGAGGCGCGTCTGTCGCGCCGAACGTCGCTCTACGCAGGTGTGACCGACTTCAAGGGTTCGAGTGAACTCTTCGAGAATGCGCTTTCCTATTTCGATCACTGCCATCGGTTTCGTGAAATTCGGCACGGCAACCATCCGGCTCCGTCTCAGCGCAGATCTCTCAAAGCCTATCCCGGGCCGGAGGGAGAAGCGGAGCGCGCGATGGTCGCAAGGTTGGCGTCGGGGGAGGTTACCCTCAGGGCCTGATCGCGTCAGCGACCGGTGACAATTATGCTGGAGCCGTCTCGCAGCAAATCCTTGAGCGCCGTCGTCGATATCCCTCCCGTGCGAGGGAGGTAGACAACGCGGCAGATGTCGCCGAGATGATCGAAATGCCCAGACCAGTCATCCCCCATGACAAGAATGTCGGCGCGACGTTGAATAAGATACTGGCGCTTCAGCGCCAGGTCGTGCTCAACAAAGACCTCATCGACGCAACGAAGCGCTCGCACGATATCTAGGCGAGCGCCTTCGGTAATGGCGGGCGCCGCCTGCTTTTTCGCGAAGTTCAACGCATCGGATGAAACGCCGACCGAGAGATGGTCGCCCATCGCCCGAGCGCGTTCCAGAATCCGCAGATGGCCCACATGAAACAGATCAAAGGTCCCGAATGTCACCACACGGATCATTTGTGCATCCTGACGTGACCCCCGTTTCTCATCCAGCCATAACGAGAGTCCTTTGGTGATCTGAACTGGTGTTGGCGGGGTTGGCAATAGGCCGGTCTGAGCAGCCATCAACCAGCGCAGCAGACCGGCCGCTGTGTCCGGTGAGCGCCTGTGCGTAGGCCTTGGGCGTCAGCCATCCCAGCTTCGAGTGCGGCCGGGTTTCGTTGTAATCGCGCCGCCAGGCTTCGAGCACGACACGGGCGTGCGGCAGGGAGCGGAACAGCGTCTCGTTCAACAGTTCGTCGCGCAGCCGACCATTGAAGCTCTCGTTGAAGCCGTTCTGCTGGGGCTTGCCGGGCGCGATGTAGTGCCAGCCCACCCCGGTGTCGTCGGCCCAGGCGAGGATGGCGGTGGACGTATATTCCGTGCCGTTGTCGCTGATGATCGTGTCCGGCCGTCCCCGCCCCAAGATGATGGCGTCGAGCTCGCGCGCCACCCGTCGGCCCGACAGAGACGTGTCGGCGACGAGCCCGAGGCATTCGCGGGTGCAGTTGTCGATCACCGTCAGGATGCGGAAGCGCCGCCCGTCCGTCATCTGGTCGGAGACGAAGTCCAGCGACCAGCGCTGGTTCGCGACCAGAGGAATCTCCAGCGGACGCCGCGTGCCCATGGCGCGTTTGCGCCCGCCGCGCCGGCGCACCGTCAGATTCTCCTCGCGGTAGATCCGCTGGACCCGCTTCCTGTTGACCGCATGCCCCTCGCGCCGAAGCATCACATGCAGACGGCGATAACCGAACCGGCGGCGCTCCTGGGCGAGGGCCTTCAGCCGATCCCGCAGGGCGCCGTCGTCCGCTCGTGTCGCCTGATAGCGCACGCTCGTCCGATCCACGCCCAGCACCCGACAAGCCCGCCGCTCGCTCATCGCGTAGGCTGATTGCAGGTGCGCCGCCGCCGCTCGATGCGCAGCGGGCGTCACCACTTTTTTCCCAGCAGATCCTTCAGCGCGACGTTGTCCAGCATCGAGTCCGCCAGCATCCGCTTCAACTTGGCGTTCTCCTCTTCCAACGCCTTCAGACGTCGGGCCTCCGACACGTCCATGCCGCCATACTTAGCCTTCCACTTGTAGAAGGTCGGCGAGCTCAGCCCGTGCTTCCTGCACAAGTCTGCCACCGGAACACCGGCCTCCTGCTCGCGCAAGATTCCGATGATCTGCTCTTCCGTGAACCGTGATCGCTTCATTCTGTCCGTCCTTTCGAGGGGCGGACTCTAGCTATTCCTGGAGGAGTTTCAGGGGGTCACGTCAATCCGGATAATCGCCACGAAGGGCTGTTGAAGGAACCGTTGCATAGCTAGCCCGCCCCACTTTGCGCAAGCAGCACGTTCCGATTGCATCAGACTTGCATTGGAATAAGAAGGATTATCGACAGGTAATCCCTCCGGTGAGCCTGGGCCCGATTAATCAGTCGGGGTCCCCTACCTAAGCAGCAAGCGTGAGAAACGAATGACGATCGGCGTGATTCTTGCCGGAGGGCGAGGCCTCCGGTTCGGCCTCGATAAGCCCAAGCAGTTCAATCCGCTGGCGGGCCGCCCGATCATGGACTACGCCATCGAAACGCTCAGCGCCCATGCTGAAATCACGCAACTGGTTGTGACTTATCCCGAAGGATTTTTCGATCAGACCGAAGCCGTGGTTGCGCCCTATCGCAGGGTGAAGCCGATCACTCTGGTGCAAGGCGGCTCCACCCGCCCAGCATCGACCCGAGCGGCGCTTGCCGCCCTTCCGGCTGGACGACACAAGGTTCTATTTCACGATGGGGTTCGGCCCTTCGTCACGGCGGACATCATCACGCGGACTATTTCGGCCCTCGACGGGCACGACGGGGCTGATGTCGTCATCGAAACCGCCGACACCATTGTGCAGCTTGGTGATGGCGGGGACGTTCTCTCCCGCATTCCCGACCGGACCAGCCTGCGCCGCGGTCAGACCCCGCAGGGCTTCTGGACGGACGACCTCCGATCCGCCTACGAGGCCATGGATGACGAGGGTCTGTCACGCTTCACTGATGACTGCGGCGTACTTCTTGCCCATCGGCCCGAAGCGCGTATCGCAGCCGTTCAAGGTTCGGAGCGGAACATCAAAATCACCCATCCGATAGATATGTTCCTAGCGGAACAGCTCCTTTACCTAGGGCAGACTCAGCACGAGGGACTGGAGAAGATTTATGACTCGCCCGTTGCGGTCGTGCTGGGCGATGCCTCAGGCTTGGGACGTGTGGTTCGCGAGAGGCTGGAGTCTCTCGGTTGGCGGGTGTTTGGAGGATCAAGAGCGACCGGGGTCGACGTACGCGATCAGGCTTCTGTCATTCGACGCTTCGACGAAGTGGCGGTGGAGGCTGGTAAGATTGACTTGATCGCGAACTTCGCAGGCACTCTGCACGTTGGTCGCCTCGATGCCGCGGATTTCCTGGCGATCGACGAAGTGATTTCCACCAATCTGATGGGCTCGATTCATGTCGCGCGCGCGAGCTACGATCATCTGACCAAGTCGGGTGGGCATTTGATGCTATGTTCCTCCAGCAGTTATTTCAGGGGACGCCGAGACACCGCGGCTTATTCCGCATCCAAAGCGGCGGTCGTGAATTTGACCCAGGCGCTGGCCGAGGAATGGGCCGAAGATGGGATTGTGGTCAGCTGCCTTGTGCCGCGCCGTGCTGACACACCCATGCGCCAAAAAGCCTTTCCGGACGAAAACCCTGCCCTGCGTATGAAGCCGGCGCGATTGGCGGATGCGGTTGAGCAGTTGCTCCGCCATCCTCAAAGCGGCCTAATCAAGCACGTGAACTGATCGCATGAGTATCAGAAAGCAGATTGCGCGGTTTCGCACGCGGGTTTTGCGTTCTGGCGACGCGCGTCATGGCGCCGCCCCCCTCGCCACATCTGCAGTCAAGGCGTTGCCGGCTCACAAGCCTAAGGTGAAGTCGCCTGTCGCAGCAGCTCAGTTTCGACCGGCGGGGCTGGAGTTGGCTTTGAACCGGGCGAGGATGGCTTACGCGACCGCTATCTTGCACGTCAGCGACGGCCCGGGCTCCGAGTTTCACCTAGACCTCTGGATCCATCATCTTCGTGACGCTCTTGGCCCTGATGTCATCATCGTCATCCGGTCGAGGCCGTTGTTTGAATCGGTCAAGAAGCGCTTCGATCTGGACTGCGTATATATTCGTGACTCGCGCGACGCGGAACGCTTCGTGCACCAATGTCCGAACCTGAAGGCCGTATTCTACGTTTCCAACACAGGGAATGTGATCCATTTCGTTCGTCTAAACCATCTCAAGCACGTCTTCCTCGGACATGGCGACAGCGACAAGGCGGCGAGCTGCCACAGGTTCTTCAGAGTCTACGACGAGGTCTGGACTGCAGGTCAGGCCCATATCGACCGCTTCGCCGCTGTCGGATTCCGAACGGACTCTATCGATTTCAAGACCATCGGTCGCCCGGGCACCAGGAGTGTGATCGAAAACGCCGCCCCCGCCGACTGTCAGCAGTTTCTCTATCTGCCGACCTGGGAAGGCTACCAGGACTCGCAGAACTATTCGTCTCTGCCTATGGGCGTCGATCTTCTGCTGGTGGCTGAAGCCGCGACAGGCTTGCGTCCGCGGGTGAAGTTTCACCCCCTTGCTGGGACCCAGAGTAGCGACCCGATCTATCTGGAACCCAGCCTCGAACAGGCCTACGCGGGCAGGCGCATGGCTCCGACGGCGGCGGACGAGGATGTCGCCGCCGCAGCGACCCGGTCAGAACCTAGTCTTGTTGTATCACCCAGAAGCCTGCCCGTATCAGAGTGCTTCGAAGGCTCGGCCTTCCTGGTCTCCGACATCTCCAGCGTGATTTCCGATTTCCTCGTCACCTTGAGGCCGATCTTCCTGTTTCTGCCAAGCGCGGTCGACATCAAGATGTCGCCGTCCCAGATACCTTATGACCAGTTCGCCTATCAGTTCTCGACGCCGGAGGAACTGCGCGACCTGATCGAGCAGGTGATCTTGCGCGGCGATGATCCACTGGCCATAGGCCGGGAAAAGGCCTTGGCTTATTTCGTCGATGTCGAGGCCACGGTGCAGGGGCGGTTCGCCAAAGAGGCCCAGCGTCTGTGTTCGCCGCCGCCTGTCTAGGCGGCGTCGTCGATCAGCCGGTTGAGGATTTCGGCCACCTGCTTATCGGCGGGCCGGTGGAGCAGAACTCCTTTGGCGACCTTTGTAAAAGCAGGCAGATTTCCCGAGTAATAATACTCGGTCAGCTTTATGTAATAGTACCACATGATCTCACCGACATTGGTCAAGATCATGTTCGGCGTGTCTGCGAATGTTTCAAAATCCGTGACCGGTCTACGCCACTGGCCATAGTTTTCCGTGAGATAGAGGTCGTGGTTCGACGGCGTCAGGAACTGCTCTCCCAGAAACGAGTGTTCCACAAGATCAAAGGCGGTATTCCACCATTTACTCTTAAGTCCCTCATGGATGACTCGGCCGTCCTCCAGCCGGTGCCAGAAGACGTCGATCAGCACTCCACTGGCGTGCTGGGCCCTGATCAGGGTGTCCGTCGGGTATGGCTTGATTGAGAAGCACCCGTAGGTGGCCAAGACATTCGCCACCGCGCGCTTGTCCAGTCCCGGCTTTTCGAAGACGCCGACGTCAATATCCTTGTCGTGTCCGAGAATGTCGTTCTCCCTGACGCAGCCCAGGAGCGTCCCACTGATCAGGAACATCTACACCCCGGCGGATCTCAACGCCGCATTCAGATCGATCAGCGTGATCCGTGCGTGCTGCGTCCAGTTGGATGACTGCGCCTTGGGCCGCTGGCGCCGCCCCCCGAACGCCAGAAGAGGCAGGCTGGTGAGGAATCTGTGTCGGGCTACCTCTTCCGCCTCTTCGTATCGCCCCAACTCGCGGCAGACCATGGAGTCGTGATAGAGGGCTGCGCGCGATACGCTTCCCTGCTGTGCGAACAGCGGGGCCATAAAGGCGCGAAATTCGCCGAGATCCTCTGCAGTGCGCACCGTGCGGCGCAGGGCCGCCAGATTGTCGCTGGTCCACACCGCCCTGCCGGAAAACAGCCGTTCCACGACCTTCCTGCTTTGTTGGCTCTGGCCGCCTAAGGTCAGGGCATCCGCCCATAGGTGGGCCAAGGCGTCGAGTTCCGGATGAGCGGAAACGCCGGGCTCAAGCAAGGCGATGGCCTGGCTGAAATGGCGGGCCGCCGTGTCATGGGCGCCGGAGTGGTAGTCCAGCAGGCCACGTGCGCGGTGGGTGCGCCAGCAAGCCCCATAGTCGCGTTCCGTGCGGGCCAGGGCGTCTCGAGCCTCACGCACTCGCCCCTGCCGCAGCAGCGCCTCGTTTCGCCAGAGCCGCATCCGACGGAGCTCCGGTCGTAACAAGTCGCCCGGCCTGTCAAACGCATCGAGATCATCGACCAGGGGCACAGCGCGCAGCAGGTCGTCCGACCGCGCAAACTCCGCCCACTCGGTCGAGGCCTGGGCGATGCACTGAGCCGTCGCCATTGCCGTCTGCACTTCCCACCTTGGTCCGGTTGCGGAGGTCACGTTGGGGTTCGCGCGCGACGCCGCCTCGCGCCGGATGTTTCGGGCTCTTCCAGAAGAGCTTCCAGCGTCAATGCGACGTCATCGGACGCCAACAGGATGCGGTCGCCCTGCACGCCCTGTCCGGCGAGCCAGGCAGCGGCGGCTTGGGTGTGCGCCAACAGGATGTCCGCAGCCATGAGGACCGTGCGATTGAGCGAGTCGTTCAGCCTTCCAGCGTCGGTCTCGCCTTGGGCTGTGTCCCGCACCACCTCAACGGCCGTGGCGATATCGTCGGCCTCATATACGAACGGGACGCCGAGCCGGGTCGCCGCATCGGCGGCGGCCACAGCGTCGCCCAGGCAGCGAGCCCAGACGAGGCCGACGTCACGTCCTCGGCCTTTGGCGACGATACGGTCAGCCAGGGCGCGCACGGATGCGGGGTCGGCATCCGCAGGCAGGTCCGTCTTCGAAGCGGCGCCAGGGCCGCAGGCCTCTATCGACCAGCCCGCGCCGTTCATGGCGTTGATCGCGGCGTCACCGCCTCTGGATCCGGTCTTTTCAGCAACAAGGAGCAGGCGGCCTGGGCCGATTTTTCGCCCGGGGGTCGGACGGGCCACGTGGGCGGCCAGCGCCAGCAGATCCCGGCGAGCGGCGGCGAGCGGCAGGCCTGGGTGTTGGCTTACGCCTGAAAGGGTGAGGGCTTCTCGATCTCGTCCCGCGCCCAGGCGCCGTTCCGCCAGTCGGTCCGCCCGGGCCACATCATGGCTATCGAGAATCAAATACTCCACGACGGCTTCGCAAAAGGGGCTGTCTTGAGCGCGCAGGGGCGAGGTCGTGTTGAGAAGGCTGTCCGCTCGCTGGGCGATGGCGCTTCGCAACTCGCGCTCGGCCCGCCATGCCGGGTCGGCGGAAGCGTCCGCGCGGACCGTGTCCAGAACGATGCTGGAGCGGATCGGCCGCAAGGTCAGCCCGCGCAAGGTGAAGCCGAACCGCTCGGAGGAACGGCGCAGATGCAGGGCGTACTCGACCTGCACCGCTCCTCTGGGAACCAGGCAGACGAAGCGAAAGACGCCAGCGTGCGCGTGCTCAAGCGGAAGGAAGTGATAGCTGCCCGGTTCCGACTCCAGAAGTCCAGGCGAGCGTGCAGCCAGGATGTTTCCCGCCTTGTCCAGAAAACGCAGGCGGCCGATCAGCGCCTGCGAGGCGGGCCGCCTCGCTGATCTGACCTCGCTCGAAATCTCGACCGCCTGGGCGTCCTCGGGAATCTGGGTTCGAGCGAACTCTGTGCGGGCGGTCACTGCCGTCCAGGTCTGCTGCTCGGATTCGGCCGGGACGCGGTCGGGCGATTGCGGCGCGAGGAGGCTGCGGCGGAGCCTCGCGATCACCTTTTTCAGCCCCTGTCTCGAACTGGCCAATAATCTTTCCTCAAGGTCGGGCGGTTGGTTGATCAATCGGTAGCCTCTTTTACGGATCGCCCGCAACCGCCATGGGGCCGACCTAAAGGGCTGCGTCTGGGCGCATCGACGACGGGCGTCTTGAGGCGCAGCATCAGCCGACTTGCCGGGGCCTGGAAGCCGGTGCATTAGGGCCTTGTGAACGAGGCAGCCTCAGAGAGGATCGTGTGATCCCTACGTCGTCGGGAGCGGGAGGTCGCAGCGCGTTGGACGGGCCGTCAAACCTGTACCGATCATTGGTTCGTTGGGCGCTGGAAGCCCGTCAGTCGCCGACATATCGCGCGGCTCGCCTGTCCTTGATCACCATTCACGCCCTGCTTCTTCGCGAGGCGGTCACCCGGTATGGCCAACGGTCGGCCGGCTATGCCTGGGCGATGATCCAGCCCCTGATCATGCTGTCGGCGATCCTGCTCATTTTCAAGGGCGTCGGCCGCAGCCCCCAAGTCGGCGAGAGCCTTGTGGTCTTCTTCCTGACCGGCATCATTCCCGTCATGATGTTCCGTCATTCGATTAGCCGGGGCGCCAACGCCATCCGCAGCAATCGCGCCCTGATGCGCTATCCACAGGTCACGGGCCTTGAAGTCATCACTGCGCGGGTGTTGCTCGAACTGCTCACCAACTTCCTAGTTTTCCTCATCATCATGCTTTTCATGAAGGCGTTCAAAGGCCTTCCGATCAGCGCGTGGATATCGAACCCGCTGGAACTGCTGTGCGCCCTGGGGACCTTGGCGCTCCTCTGCTATGGCGCGGCTTTCCTCAGCGCGCAGATCGGCCGCGTCGTTTCCCAATGGTCAGATCTGATGGGCGTGCTGGGCCGGTTTCTCTTCTTCACCTCGGGAGTCTGGTTCACATTGGAAACCCTGCCGCCTCGCTGGCGGCATTATGCGTCCTACAACCCGGTGGCCCAGGTCATCGAATGGATCCGGGACGCCGCCATACCGGGTTTTGAGAGCCCGCACGTCAACTATAGCTACCCCATTGCGTTCGCGGTGGTCTGTCTCGCGCTCGGCCTTTTCGTGGAATGGGTGTTCCAGATGAGCGGCCTCGACCGGGAGCGTGACTAGTGATTGAGCTCCTCGCGGTGGAAAAATCCTATCATACGCGCCACGGGCTGCGGCCGATCATTCGGCCGACCAATCTTGCCCTCTATCGGGGTGCGAACACGGCGGTCCTTGGTCTGAACGGGGCAGGAAAGTCGACACTTTTGCGCTTGATCTCAGGGGTGGAGCGCCCGACCAGAGGCAAGATCGTGAAGGATGTGACGGTTTCGTCGCCCCTCGGTCTCACGGGGGCATTCAGCGGAAATCTGACAGGCGCCCAGAACCTCAAGTTCGTGTGCCGAATCTACGAACTCGACATCGCAGAGACCACGGATTTCGTTAGAGACTTTTCGGAACTCGGTCCCTATTTCTACGAACCGATCAACACCTATTCGTCAGGAATGCGGGCGCGATTGCTATTCGGCCTGAGCATGGCTATCGATTTTCAAGTCTATATTATCGACGAGGGCCTCAGTGTCGGGGACGCGGCATTCAGGCGGAAGTGTCGGGATGCATTCGCTGATCGCCGATCACGATCTGACCTGATCATGACGTCTCACAGCATGTCGACGATCAGGGAATTCTGCACGACGGCGGTGGTCATCGACGACGGTCATGTCGTGCCTTTCCAGGACCTCGACGCGGCGGAGGAGTTCTACATGGAAGTATTAGCAAGGCGGCGGGCTCAATGAGCACTCTTGATGTCTCAGCCAGCACGACCCGCAAACGCGGAGCGATCCAGCGTGCGCGCCTGATCCGGTCGGCGATCATACTGGTGCTGGGCCCGACGCTGCTTTTCACGCTCTATCTGCTCTTCATCGCGCCGCCTCAGTATCATTCCGAGGGCGCTTTCGCCGTGCGGGGCGCGCAGTCGTCTCAGATGGACGCATTGAGCACCCTGGGATTGGTTGCGCCCACGTCCAATGCGGCAGACGCCAAGGTGGTCGAGAATTACATTCGTTCCGACGCCATGGTCCTGTCGCTGCGTCAGCAGTACGGCTTTGACGAAGCTTTCAACAAGTTCAGTCTGGACCCCACCGCTCGGCTGTCTCCGAATGCATCCTTGCGTTCGGCGACCGCATTCTGGCGGCACAAGATCGAGATCATCACCGACCCCGCCACCTCCGGCGCCAAGATTCGCGTCAGCGCCTATTCGGCCGAGGATTCCCAGCGCCTGGCTCGCGGCGTGCTGCAGTTGAGCGAAAACCTGGTCAACACCCTGCCCAGGCGTGCGCTTGATGACCTGATCGCCGCTTCCGATCAGGAAATCCTGGTCAAGCGTCAGGCCTATGACGCCGCTCGCGATGCCCTGACGGGCTATCAGGGCCGCCAGTTTTCGGGGGTCGGCGCCACCACGCCCGCGCAGCAGGCCATCGCGCTCGTCGGTCAGATCGAAGGCCAGCTGGCGCAGAAGCGAGCCGACCTCGCCACGCGGCGGCAGACGTTCCAGGAAGGCGCGCCGCAGCTGACCGGACTCGAGCGCGAGATCGTCGCTCTCGAAGCCGAGCGGGATCGCGCGGTCAATCGCGCCATGTCTGCGCCGGGCGAGCGAGCGGCCTCAACCGAGATCGAGGCGCAAAGCCTGTTGCTCGACTACCAGACCGCCCAGCAGCAGTTGCTCGGGGCCGTGGCCGCAGCCGAGCAGGCTCGGCGCCAGCAGATCATCGACCGCAAATACGTCATTTCCTACGTGCCGCCGCAACTTCCGCAGACGTCGGACTGGTGGCCGCGATTGGCCAATATTCTTGCCGTCTTGATCGGCGCTTCCATGCTTTGGGGTATCGGCGCTCTCGTCTACTCCATCATCCGGGACCACGTAGAATGATCCGCCGTCCGTTGATCACCGCGCTCTTCGCCTCTGCCGGTCTCTGGCTGTGCGCGACGCAGACTTTCGCCCAGCAGAGCCAGCTTGCGCCCACGGTGGAGACCGAGCGGCCGGCGCCCGTGGGGCCTGAACAGCTTGTGCTGCAGCAGGCCTCGAATGCGTCGCGGCCGCCGCCCCTGGGGTCGGATATGTTCCGCTCAGCCGCAAATGCGACCTCGAGCGCCTCGACGGCTGATAGCGCCATTGATCCGAGCCATATCATGCGCCCCGGCGACAAGCTGAGGGTCACTCTGTGGGGGCTTGTCAACGAGGAGCAGGAGCTCGTGGTTGACCCTCAAGGAAATGTCGTGGTGCCCGGTGTCGGGCCCGTGCGGGTGGCCGGCGTCACCGCCGCGCGGGCTCCGGCCGTGATCGAGGCTGCAAGCCGGCGAGTCTATTCCAGCGGCGTACAAATCTACGCCACCGCGACCAGTGCAGCGACCAGCCAGATCCTCGTCACCGGCCCGGTGATCCGGCCCGGCGCCTATCAGGGCGCGTCGGATGAGGCGTTGATCGTGTTTCTGCAGAGAGCAGGCGGGATCGATCCCGATCGCGGCAGCTATCGTCGCCTTCGCATCGTGCGCAACGGCCAGGCCCTGGCAAACGCCGACCTCTATGAGTTCCTGCGTGCGGGCGCTCTGCCGGACGTTTCCCTGCACAATGGCGACGCCATCGTGGTCGAGGAACAGGGCTCCGTGATCGCCGTCGTAGGCGATGTTCGGTCGGCCTATTCGTTCGAACTGCTGGGTCAGACCGGCCTGGGCGCAGAGATCATGCGCTACGCTCGTCCCCGTCCCGGCGCGAGCCATGTCGCCATCGTCGGTGTCCGCGACGGTCTGGCCTACTCGGCCTATCTCACCCTGGCGGAGTTTGCAGACTTCACCCTGGTTGACGGCGACCGCGTGCAGTTTGAAACAGATTCCCGGGCGCCATCCGTCCTCGTTCGGCTGGAAGGTGCCCACAGTGGCGGTTCCGTCTTCAGCGTCCCGCGTGGCACGACGGTCGGTTCGTTGCTGCAGCAGGTCGCCGTCGATCCCGACGCCGACATGGAGTCGCTTCACCTCCGTCGCGACAGCGTTCGCGTTATTCAGAAACAGCTTCTGAATGAAGGGCTCGACCGTCTGGAGCGCACCACCCTGATGGCTCCGGCTCGTTCGTCAGGCGAGGCCTCTGCGCGGGCCAGCCAGGCGACCTTCGTCAGTCGCTATATTGAAAGCGCCCGCCAGATCGAACCGTTGGGCATCCTGTCCTTGAACGGACGCGATCCGGGTTCGGTCTTGCTGGAATCCGGGGACGTCATCGTCATTCCGCGACATTCCCAGATCGTCAGCATCTCGGGCGAAGTCTTGGCTCCGCAATCCATGATCGCGACGGAAAATCGCCGACTGAGCGCCTACATTGACGACGCTGGCGGGTTTTCGCCTCGTGCGGACCGTCGACGTATTCTGGTGTTCAGGCAGGATGGGCAGCTCCGAACAGGCGGAATGGTCGCGCCCGGTGATCGGGTTCTGGTGCCCACCAAACAGGAGTCCAGCCTGCTCCCGCTCATAGGTGATGTCGCCGTGATCGCGCTCGCTGCGGCCCGGTTGTCTCGCTGATCCCGTCGCGTTCGACCCAAGCACCGGCGCGGCGAGGTTAGGCTCAAGGCTCTGATATTGTGATCGAATCAGTCGCATGGATGGAGCCATGATTACGCCCTCGCCCCCATTGTCGGCTCTGCTGTCGCTGTCCGGTCGCCGCGCCCTGGTGATCGGCGGCGCCGGGCTGCTGGGATCCCAGATCAGCGAGGTGCTGGCCGAGTTGGGCGCGAGCGTCGTCGTCGCCAGTCGCGACCTGGAAAAATGCCGAGGCTTTGTCGAAGACCTGGGCGGGCGCCATCCTGGCGATCATGCCGCACTGGCCATCGACATGATGGATGCGGCGTCGGTGCGCGCCTGTATCGACGCCTTTTCGGCCGATGGGCCCATGCACATCCTGGTCAACTGCGCCTGGTCGGGCGCCAAGAACAGCCTGGAGTCGATCGACGAGGCCGACTGGGTCTATGACATCGATATGTCGCTGAACGGCGTCTTCAGGGTGGTCAAGGCGGCTCTTCCGGCGCTCAAGCAGACCCGGGGCGTCATCCTCAATATCGCGTCGATGTACGGCCATGTCGCCCCGGACTATCGGCTCTATGATGGCGAGCGCTATGCCAATCCGCCCAGCTACGGCGCCGCCAAGGCCGGGGTGCTGCAGTTCACCCGCTATCTGGCCAGCTTCCTGTCGCCGGACGGAATTCGCGCCAACTGCATCAGTCCCGGCCCCTTTCCCTATCCCTCGACCATAGCCGAGGCCCAGGCGTTCATCGAACGGCTCAGCGCCAAGACGCCCATGGGTCGCATCGGGTCGCCCCACGAGATCAAGGGGGCCGCCGCCCTGCTGTGTTCGGACGCGTCAAGCTACATGACGGGCCAGAACATCTGCGTCGATGGCGGCTGGGCCGCCTGGTAGGCGCCGCATATCTTTTTCCTTCGGCCGGCGCCCTGGCTTGAGTATGATCGTCGCTCGCCCTGGACCGCACGCCGGTTCCTGCGCATCACCAACCTCACAGGGCAAGGACCAAGGGATTTGGCCGATCTTTGGGACCTGACGGATCGGACCTGCGTCATCACCGGCGGCGCCGGCCATATCGGCACGGCGATGTCGCAGACCTATCTGCGGGCCGGCGCGCGCGTCATCCTGCTGGACCTGGCGTTCGACAAACCGGCCCCGGACGGCGTCGTGCAGATCGCCTGCGACCTGGCCGACTGGCCCGCGCTGGACAAGGCGCTGGATGCGGTCCTGGCGGTCGCGCCGAGCCTGGATGTGCTGGTCCACAACGCGGCCTTTGTGGGCACTTCGGCGGATCAGGGCTGGAGCACCGCGTTCGAGACCCAGTCTCTGGATCTGTTCAGGCAGGCGCTGGACATCAACCTGACGGCGCCCTTCCGCATCACCCAGAAGCTGGCGCCGGCCTTGCGGGCCTCGGGGCGGGGGTCGGTCATCAACGTCGGTTCGATCTATGGCCTCGTCGGGCCAGACTGGTCGCTCTATGACGGCACGCCGATGGGCAATCCGGCCGGCTATGCCGCGTCCAAGGGCGGCCTGATGCAGTTGACGCGCTGGCTGTCCACCACTCTGGCGCCCGAGATTCGCGTCAACGCCTTCGCGCCCGGCGGGGTCGCGCGCGGCCAGGATGAGGATTTCCAGTCCCGTTATGTGGCGCGCACGCCTCTGGGGCGGATGGCGTCGCCCCAGGATTTCCAAGGCGTGGCCTTGTTCCTGGCGTCCGACATGTCCGCCTATATCACCGGCCAGGTCATCGCCGTCGACGGCGGGTGGACCGCATGGTGACCCTGCCCGATAGACTGCCCGACAGACCGTCTGGCGAGCGCGATTGTCTGGTGATCGCCGAGGCCGGGGTCAATCACAACGGGGACATCGATCTGGCGCTGCGTCTGGTCGCGGCGGCGGCGGCGGCGGGCGCCGACATCGTCAAATTCCAGACGTTCGACGCCCGAAGACTGGTCACCGCCGGAACCGCCACCGCCGCGTATCAGAGGCGCAATTTCGACGCCGGGGCCACCCAGCTGGAGATGCTTCAGGCGCTGCAACTGTCGGACGCCGACCATCGCGTCCTGTCTGATGCCTGCCGGGCGCTGGGCCTGGAGTTCCTGTCCACGCCGTTCGATATCCAGTCGGCCCGGTTCCTGGTGGATACGGTGGGTATCCGGCGGATCAAGGTCGGTTCGGGCGAACTGACCAACGCGCCCATGTTGCTGGCGCTTGCGCGCATGGGCCTGCCGATGATCCTGTCGACGGGGATGGCGACGCTGGCCGAGGTGGAGGAGGCTCTTTCCGTCGTCGCATTCGGTCTGCTGGCCCCGGCCACGGCGCATCCCTCACGCGCCGCCTTCGCCGAGGTCCATGCGTCGTCCCAGGCGCGCGCGGCCCTGGCGCAGGTCACGGTCATGCAGTGTACGACGGAATATCCGGCGCCTGATGATGCGGTGAACCTGCGGGTGATGGACGCCTATGCCGCTGAGCTCGGCGTTCGACCCGGTTATTCGGATCACACCACGGGCATCGACATCGCCCTGGCCGCCGCCGCGCGCGGGGCCACGGTCATCGAAAAGCATTTCACCCTGTCACGGGACATGCAGGGGCCGGATCACAGGGCCTCGGTCGAGCCGGCGGAGTTGAAGGCCCTGGTGGAGGGCGTCCACCGGATAGGGCGGGCACTGGGGGATGGCGTCAAGCGCCCGCAGCCGTCCGAGATTCCCAACATGGCCATCGCTCGCAAGAGCCTGGTCGCGGCGGTGGACATCGCCAAGGGGGAGCCGTTCACCGAGCTGAACCTGACCACAAAGCGCGCCGGCAGCGGGCTGGCCCCGATCGCCCTGTTCGAGCATCTGGGACAGCCCGCCGGCCGCGCCTATGCCGCTGATGAGCCGATACAGCCGTGACCGGGGTCCCGACCGGGGAGGTTCTGCTGATTGGCGGCGGCGGCCATGCCCGCGTCGTGCTCGACACGCTTGGGGTCATGGGGCGGACCTGCCTGGGCATAGTGGCGAGCGAGCCTTCGTCTGCGGTCGGCCTGTCGTACATCGGCGATGACGCGGCCGCCTTCCGCCTGTTTCCGCAAGGGGGCGAGGCGGCGCTGGGACTGGGCGGGATCCCTCGCCGGGGCGTGCCGGGAACGGCGCTGCGGCGCAGGGTCTATGAGACCTATATCGCGCGATGCTTTCGCTTTCCGCCTCTGATCGGGCGCGGCGTGATCATGGCGCCCGATGTCGCGCTGGCCGACGGCTCCCAGGTGATCGCCGGTGCGATCCTGCAGCCCAATGTGCGGCTGGGCCGCAACGTCCTCGTCAACACCGGCGCCCGCATCGACCACGACACGGTCATCGCCGATCACGCCATGATCGGACCCGGCGCCCTGCTGTGCGGCGAGGTCGCGATCGGGGTCGGCGCCTATGTCGGGGCCGGGGCCATCGTGCTTCAGGGCGTTCGCATTGGACCGGACGCCGTGGTCGCCGCCGGTGCGGTGGCGAGCCGGGATGTCGAGGCCGGCGGTTTCGTCGGTCGGTCATGACGCAGGACCGGGTTCGCATCGGCGTCTTCACCGCGACCCGCGCGGAATACGGCTTGCTGTATCCGGTCATCGCGGCCTTGAGGGCCGCGCCGCGCTTCGAGACGGCACTGATCGTCAGCGGCGCCCATCTGTCGCCGGACCACGGGATGACGGTCAGCGAGATCGAACGTGACGGTCAGCTGATCGCCGCCCGCGTTCCGATTCAGCAGCCGGGCGACGACGCTCTGTCGGTGGCGCGGACGATAGCGGCGGCGGTCGAGGGCTGCGCCCAGGCCTTCGACGCCTGCGCCCTGGATGCCGTCGTCCTGCTGGGCGACAGGACCGAGTTGCTGGGCGCGGCGGCGGCCGCGACGGCCCTGCGCATCCCGATCATCCACCTGGAGGGCGGCCATCTGACCGAAGGCGCCGTCGATGACGCCATCCGCCACGCCATCACCAAGCTGGCGGCCCTGCATTTCACCGCAGCCGAACCCTATCGACACCGCATCATCCAGATGGGCGAGGATCCGGATCGGGTCTTCACCGTCGGTTCGACCGGGCTGGACAACCTGCGTGCAGAGGGCGTCCGCACGGTGGCGCAGGTGGGCGAGGCGCTCGGCCTGGATCTGACCCCGGGCTATCTGCTGACGACCTTTCATCCCGAAACCCTCGGAACGGAACGCCCGGAACATCAGATGGCGGTGCTGCGACAGGCGCTCGACGGCTTTCCCGCGCTCAAGATCCTCTACACCCTGCCCAACGCCGACCAAGGCCATCAGGCGATCCGTCGGGCCATCGCCGATCACGCCTCGAGCCAGCCGGACCGGGTCTTCGCCATGGAGTCTCTGGGGCGTCAGCGCTACGCCTGGGCCCTGTCGGCGGCCGCGGCGGTGGTCGGAAACTCTTCCAGCGGCGTCATCGAGGCGCCGATGCATGGCGTCGCATCCATCAACATCGGTGATCGTCAGGCCGGTCGCCTGCGGGCGCCCAGCGTGCTCGACGCGCCTCTGGACGGGCGGGCCATAGGCGTCGCCATCGCCAAGGGTCTCAGCGACGAGTTCCGCCAATCCGTCCGCAATCAGGTCAGCCCGATGGGCGACGGCCATGCCGGGGCGCGAATCGTCGCCATACTGGAGGGGATCGACTTCACGACCCTGAGACGCAAGCGCTTTCGCGACCTGACCTAGTCGATCAGGACCTCGCCTTCGCCGGCGCGCGCGCCCAGACCCGCGATCACCGTGCGCAGCACCAGAAGCGTCTCATCCGGGTCGATGGCCGGTCGCCCGGTGCGGACCTGGCCGATGAAGGCCTCCAGCACGCGCCGGAAGGCGGTGAAATTGTCGCTGATCTCGACGGAGCCATTCGCCTGGGTCCCGAACACATCTAGCCGGAAGGTCTTGGCCGTGGCGCCCAGGGCGTCGATCAGGAAAAGCCCGCCGCCGTCCAGCCGGATGGCGAAACTGTCGTGCGCCGCGACGTGGCGCTGGATGGCGACGGGTCTCAGGCCGGGCAGGGCGCCCATCGCGGCTTCCAGCATATGGATGCCATACCGCGCCCAATCGAGCACGACGGCGCCCCGGACCAGACGCAGCTCGCCGAACGGGGCCGGATGCGTGCGCCAGCCGTCCAGTTCCCCGGCGAACCTCAGCCCGGCGCAGGACATCAGGCGCCCGGATCGCAGATGCGGCTCGAACCGCGCCAGGGTCTCGACGTCCAGGCACAGGGGCTTGTCGACGAAGACGGGCAGGCCTGCGTCCAGGAAGGGCTGGGCCATCGGCCAGTGGCTCTGGGCGTCGTCGCGCAGGATCATGACCGCATCCACGCTCCCGATCATGGCCTGGGGCGTCGTGCAGACGGTTTCGATCCCGCACGCCTGGGCCAGGGTTCTGGCCATCGCCGGGTCCGCCATCCAGCAGGATGTGACCCTGACCCCGTCGAAGCCGAACGCTTCGGGTGGCCGGGCTCGCAGATAGGCGTGGATGCCGTCCCAGCCGCAAAGGCCGAACGCCGCGTCGTCATAGCCGTTGACGATGGCGGAGAAGGAGAAGGGGTGGCCATTGCCTTCGGAAAACCCGATGACGCCCAACCGCAGGGTCATGCGAAATCGCCCAGCGGCACGGCGCCGGCCGCCAACAGGGCCTCGGCCACGGCGAAATCATTGGCGTCGTCGATATCGAACGACCTCGCCGAGGCCATGGGGACGGCGCCCGCCTTGCCGAACAGCACCGCCGGCGTGTCCGGCTTCAGGCCGTCGGCGACGAAGGCATAGACGGCGCCGTTCAACTGGTGGGCGGGCGGCAGGGCCTGACGGGGCAGCCAGGGCACGGCGCCGGGAACGAAGGGCCGGGGCAGGCCGTGTTCGATCGTCCAGGCGCGATGCGGGTTCAGGCGGGCCTCCATGAAGGTCGCCACCGAATCCAGCTGGCCGTCATGCAGCAGCGTCAGGCAGGCCGTGACATCATCCGGCAACCGGAACGGCGAGGTTGGCTCCAGCAGCACGACATAGCGCGCGGTCTCGCCCTGCTCGCGCAGGCGGGCGATCAGGTCGCGCAGGGTGTCGGCGACCAAGGCGGTGTCGCTCGCCAGGTGGTCAGGACGGCGATCCACTTCCGCGCCGGCCTTGATCGCGATGTCGGCGATCCCGGCATGGTCGGTGGAGACGATCACCCGGTCGATCTCCGGCGTGGCCAGGGCCACCCGGATCGGCCATTCCAACAGGGGGCGGCCGGCCAGCGGGTGCAGGTTCTTGAGCGGCACGCTCCCTGATCCTCCGCGTGCGGGGATGATGGCGATGCAGCGTTCGGTTCCGATCATGGGCGCATGGATAGGACGGAATGCTATAGGCACAAAGACCGGCGCAGCCTGCGGCGACAAACGCGCGCGGACGCGAACGAGGGGATGGGATGAGCAGCAAGGTTGTCGTCACGGGGGCGGATGGGTTCATCGGCTCGCACCTGACCGAGGCCCTGGTTCGCGCCGGGCACGAGGTCCGGGCCATGACGCTCTATAACTCGTTCAATTCGGACGGCTGGCTGGACAGCTGCGACGCCGACGTGCGCGGTCATTTCGAGACCCAGGCGGGGGATGTGCGAGACTTGGCCACCTGTATGGCGGCGGTGAAGGGGTGCGATGCGGTCTTCCACCTGGCCGCCCTGATCGCCATTCCCTATTCCTATGCGGCGCCGCGATCCTACGTCGAGACCAACGTCATCGGCACGTTGAACATGCTCGAGGCCGCCCGCGCCCAAGGGGCCCGGATGCTGCACACCTCGACGTCCGAGGTCTATGGCACCGCCCAGCAGGTCCCGATCTCGGAAACCCACCCGCTGGAGGCGCAAAGTCCCTATGCGGCCTCCAAGACGGGCGCCGACCAGATGGCCCTGGCATTCCACCGCTCGTTCGGCACGGACGTCTTCATCTGCCGCCCCTTCAACACCTATGGCCCGCGCCAATCCGCCCGCGCGGTCATTCCCACCATCATCAGTCAGGCCATCGCCAATGCGGGCGTGATCCAACTGGGGTCGCTGACGCCGACGCGAGACTTTAGCTTCGTCAAGGACACGGCTGCCGGCATGATGGTGGCGATGGACAGAGCGCCGGCCGGAGCGACCCTCAACCTCGGTTCGGACTTCGAGGTGTCGATCGGCGACCTGGCGCGAGAAATCTGCGAGATCATCGGCGTGGAGCCGCAGATCTCGACCGACGAGGCGCGCATTCGCCCGACCGCCAGCGAGGTCGAGCGGCTGTGGGCCGACAACAGCCGGGCCAGGGCGCTGCTGGACTGGACTCCCGCATACGGCGGCGTCGACGGCTTGAGGCAGGGCCTGCGCGAAACCGTCGAATGGTTCACCAACCCCGAACATCTGCGGCTCTACAAGGCCGGTCGGTACAACGTCTGAGCGCCCCCATGTCCACGCCCGCCGCCAACGCCCTGATCCGCTTCCTGCGAGACCAGCGCGGTCTCGTGGGCGATGTGCCGCTCCACACCCCGGTGTTTTCGGGCAATGAGCGCGCCTATGTCCTCGACTGTCTCGACAGCACCTTCGTGTCGTCGGTGGGCGCCTATGTGACGCTGTTCGAAAATGAGGTGGCGCGACGCTCGGGTTGCCAGTTCGGTATCGCCACGGTGAACGGCACGGCGGCGCTCCATGCCCTGCTCCATGCGCTCGATATCGGGCCGGGGGATCTGGTTCTGTGCCCGGCCCTGACCTTTGTCGCGACGGTGAACGCCATCCTCTACACCGGCGCCGAGCCCCTGTTTCTTGACGCCGACGAAGAGACCCTGGGGCTTTCCGTCCCCGCCGTGGCGGCCTTTCTCGGCCAGTGCCGCATCACGGACGGCCAGGCGTGGCATGGAAATCGCCGCGTCCGCGTCTGCCTGCCGGTGCATATCTTCGGCCACGTCATCGATGTCGAGGCCCTGAACGCCTTCTGCCAAGCCGTCGGCGTGATCGTTCTGGAGGACGCGGCCGAAAGCCTCGGGTCCATGCGAAACGGCCGGGCGGCGGGCTCATTCGGCCGCGCCGCCGCCATCAGCTTCAACGGCAACAAGATCGTCACGACCGGCGGAGGCGGCTGCATCGTCACCAATGACGAGGCCCTCGCCGTCCGTCTGAGGCATCTGACCACCACCGCCCGCGTCAGCCAGGACTGGTCGTTTCTGCATGACGAGATGGGGTTCAACTATCGCCTGCCAAACCTCAATGCTGCATTGGGTCTGGCGCAGATGGAGCCACTGGACGGGGTGCTGGCGGCCAAGCGAGCCCTGGCCGATCATTATGACGCGCTGTTCCGGGACATCCCCGGGGTGAGCTTCGTTCATGAACCCGCAGGCGTCACCTCCAACTACTGGCTGCAGGCTATTCGTGTTCAGGATCGCGGACAGCGCGACGCGACCCTCGAGGCGCTGAAGACCGCCGGCATTCAGGCGCGCCCGGTCTGGGGTCTGATGCCGGATCTGCCATATCTTGCGCATTGCCACGTGTGGGGTGACCTGACCGTGGCGCGGCGGATCGAGGACACCCTGATCAATATCCCGTCCAGCGCCTGGCTGATGGACCCCGTCTGACCGACGGGCGGGTCAGGCCGTCATCTCGGCCAAGCCCTCGCTGGCGCGCTGCAGATCTGCAGGCTGACCGACATCGATCCAGTAGCCGTCGTGTTCATAGGCGCAGACCCGATATCCGGCGAGTTGGGCGCGATCCATGACCTGGGGCATGTCGATACGCTCGCTGGGGCCAATCAGGCTCAGCAGCTCGGGATTGATGACATAGATGCCTGCGCTGACCCGGTAGGCGAAGACGGGCTTTTCGGTCACCGACGTGACCTGTCCCTGATGGTCGGTGGAAATGACGCCGAACGGGATCTCTACCTGGTGCGGCATCGTCACCACCGTCATGTCGGCGCGGGTGAGCTCATGCTGCGACAGCAGGGTCACATGGTCGATGTCGGTGAGAACATCGGCGTTGCACACCAGTATGGGATCGTCGCCCGTGGACCCGATCAGCGCCAGGCCGCCGGCGGTGCCCAGTGGCGTCGCCTCGTGGGCATAGCGGATATGAATGCCCCAGGCCGATCCATCGCGACAATGGTCCCGGATCTTTTCGGCGAGGTGGTGGGTGGTCAGGACATAGTTGAAAAAGCCCTGGTCCTTGAGCCTGTGGATGATGCGTTCGATCACCGGCTGTCCGGCGACGGGGATAAGCGGTTTTGGCAGATGCCGCGTCAGGTCGCCCAGGCGTCGGCCCAGGCCGCCCGCCATCACCACGACCGTGTTCAGGCGACGCGGGGGACCCTGTCGTATCGTCAGTTTCCGGATTTCAGCCTGCATGGATCGTCCAGACCGACCACGACGCCGGGCAACGGTGGAACTCTGCCTGGTGAGGAAATCCGCGCCGCATGGAAGAAGAATAGCACTCGTCGGCCGCGAATCGGGAATCGACATAGGCGAGCCATTGCCGATTACGCCCGCAAACCCCTCTCAGGGCAACCGCTGCTTGGAGGGCGACGTCTGCGAAGCCGCTAACGACCCGCCACAAGCTGCACCGTGATGGTCTCGCCGGTCACGGCCTTGGCGGTCCAGCGGGCGCCGACGTCGCCGCGCATTACGGGGGTGCAGTAGCGGATCGGCAAGGGCAGGGGGCGGCGCTGGCTCAGGCAGATGTTGGCGCCGTCGATGACCCAGGACCCGGAGGTCGCTCCGCCCCGTCGTCCCTCGCCGCGATAGGTTCCGCCCGGCTCCAGCCACAACCGCGCCGTGCGGCCGTCGGGATAGGTGGAGACGATGGTGTTGCGAAAGGCGGGTTCCAGTCCCGCGGTCGGTCCGGACGCAGCCTGGGCCAGCATCAGCAGCAGGGTCAACATGGCGACACTCTACAGTCCGTCCACCGGACAATGCGCTTGCCTAGCACCCCGTTCGAAAGTCCGTCCAGCGTCGCTGTGACGTCCTGACGCAGGCAGGCTTCAAGCCGGTCGGGTTGATCCGCCTTCGGACGAGCCGTCATCGACCTGTGGCCAAACCGCAAGGCCGGCGTCGTCAAACCGTCGTTCGCGCGTCGCCGCCTGCCTCTAAGCGGCCCCAATCGACCGACGGCAAAGCCGGGTCCAAGGGGAACTGACACATGAAACTCTCGCTGTTGCTGGGCGTAGCCCTCGCGCCGCTGGCTCTCGGCTTTGCAAACCCCGCCTTCGCCGGCGACGTGCGCGGCTCCGTCGCCGACGCCTCGGGCACGCGCACGCTTCAGGGCGCCGAAGTCGCCCTGGTCGAACTGGGTCAGACCGCTACGGTCGGCGCCGACGGCGGCTATCGCTTCACCGGCGTGCCGGCCGGCGACTATACGGTGCGCGTCCGCTTTCCCGGCGCCCGCGAGGAGAGCCGCCGGGTCGCCGTCTCCGAGACGGGCGTGGCCTCGGCCGATTTCGCCCTGTCGCCCCTGACGGTCGCCGGGTCTGCTGACGCCACCTCGGTCTCGGAAGTTCTGGTCGTCGGTCAACGCGCCAACTTCCTCAGCGCCATCGCCCGCCAGCGCTCGTCGGACACGGTTCAGACCGTCCTGACCCGCGACGCCATCGGCCAGTTCCCGGATCAGAACGTCGCCGAGGCCCTGCGCCGCGCGCCCGGCATCAACGTCCTGAACGACCAGGGCGAAGGCCGCTTCGTCTCGGTCCGGGGCCTGGATCCGAACCTCAACTCGGCCTCGATCAACGGCAACCGCGTCCTGGCCACCGGCGGCGACGAGCGGGCCGTGGCCTTGGACGTCATTCCGTCCGAGCTGATCGAATCCATCGAGATCAAGAAGTCGCTGACGCCCGACATGGACGGCGACACCATCGGCGGTTCGATCGACATCGCCACCACCAGCTCGCTGGATCGCCGCCGCAACCTCTACACCGCCTCGATCGAGGGCTCGTACAACGACCTGAACGGCAAGACCTCGCCCAAGGGCAGCGTCGACTTCGTCCACCGCTTCAACGACCGCTTCGGCATGGCCGGCGGCCTCAGCTACTACAACCGCGAATTCTCGACCGACAATGTCGAGGTGGACGGCTGGCAGGACGGCGGCGAATACGCCGAGGACCTGGAATACCGCGACTATGACGTCACGCGCGAACGCTATGGCGCGACCCTGACGCTGGACTATGCGCTGAATGAATCGACGCAGCTCTATCTGCGCGGCCTCTATTCGACCTTCGACGATACCGAACTGCGCACCCGCCTGGTGTTCGGCTTCGATGAGCCGTCAGAAATCTCGGGCACGATCGCCAGCTTCGATTCCGGCGACGGCCGTATCCGCGTCGAGCGCGATATCAAGGACCGGGGCGAGACCCAGAACGTCCGCACCATCTCGGCCGGCGGCCGCACCGAGGTCGGCGCCTGGCGGTTCACCTACGACCTGGCTTTCTCGCAAGCCTCGCAGACCGAGCGCAACTCCTACGACCCGCTGGTCTTCCGTCGCGATTTCGAGGATGCGGGCGAGCTGGGCGTGACGGTCGACTACAGCGACCTGCGCCGTCCGGCCTACAGCATCGACTTCGGCCAGGCCCTGTTCGACGACGCCAGCCAGTACGAGTTCGACGCCCTGGAGCGCACCACGCGCGAGGACGCCAAGGACGAGGAAGTCTCGGTCAAGTTCGACGCCGCCTATGACTTCGCAGCCGCCGGCGGCGCGATGGAGTTCAAGTTCGGCGGCAAGGCTCGCCAGCGCGACAAGAGCCTGAACTTCGCCTTCGACATCTATGACGGCTTCGACGGCGACTTCACCCTGGCCGACGTCCTGGGCCAGCCCAGCTATGGCTTGGCGGACCTGGGCGGTGTTCCCGACCTAGACGCCGTGCGCGACTTCATCTCCACCAATATCGGATCCTTCGAACGCGCCGACCTGGACAGCGCCTTCGCCACCAGCGCGGAAAGCTACACCGCCGGCGAAGACGTCTATGCCGGTTACGGCCAGCTGCGCTTCGACAACGGGCCCTTGCGCATCATCGGCGGCGTGCGCGTCGAACAGACCGAGGTCGATCTGGCGGGTTCGCGGCTGGATCTGAACGAGGACGCCGAGACCCTGACCATCACCCCGGTGTCGTACAGCCGCAGCTACACCGACTGGCTGCCCAGCCTGAACGTTCGCTACAATGTCTCCGAAGATGTGGTCGCCCGCTTCGGCGCCTTCCGCTCGGTGGTCCGCCCCAGCTTCGGCAAGATGGCGCCCCGCTTCCTGATCGAGGAAAACGAGGACGGCGATCGCGAGGGCGAGTTCGGCAATCCGGACCTGGATCCCTACAAGGCGTGGAACCTGGACGCGACGCTGGAATACTATTTCGCGCCTCAGGCGGTGATCCAGGGCGGCGTCTTCTTCAAGCGTATCGAGGACTTCATCGTCGACGCCGAGTTCGAGGATGGCGTGTTCAACGGCATCGCCTACAGCGAGGCCATCATCCCCATCAACGGCGACGAGGCCGACGTGTTCGGCGTCGAGCTGAGCTACGGCCAGGTCCTGACCTTCCTGCCCGCGCCCTTCGACGGGATGCTGATCAACCTGAACTACACCTACACCCATGCCGAGGGCGACGTCCTGGGCCGGACCGTGCCCCTGCCGACCTCGGCCGAGCACACCTTCAACGCGGTGCTGGGCTACGAGCGTGGGCCCCTCAGCCTGCGCGCCGCCGGCGCCTATCGCTCGTCATACCTCGACGAACTGGGCGGAGACGTGGACGAGGATCGCTATATCAAGCCCCACTTCCAGGTCGACCTCAGCGCCAAATACCGCGTGACCGAACAGGTCCAGCTGTTCGCCGAACTGGTGAACCTGAACGACGCCACCTACACCGCCTATCAGAACCAGGCCCTGGGCCAGCGCCTGCTGCAGTACGAGGAATATTCCTGGACGGCCAAGTTCGGCGTGAAGCTGAACTTCTGATCCAAGGCGACGATCCTGCGAGTGATGGGGCCGGGCGGAAACGTCCGGCCCCTTTGCCTTGGCCCCACTTGAACACCGTGCGACCGGCGTCATAATTCTCGCGTCTGGGGAATCCAGCCTCTTCGGTTCGCCTTTTGCAAGGGCTATCGGGAGTGGCGCGCCCCTGCGCCGAATTGGGACGGTCGAACCATGTTTCTGGAAGGCGAGGTCAACTGGACGGCGATTTTCGCGACCCTGGCGGTCGCGGGTCATGTCGTTGCGGCTGTCGCCATCTGGTACGCCATTCGCAATCGCGTGCGCCATGTGGGCGCCTCGGGCGAGCTGGATCTGGTGCAGAAGGTCGCCGAGTCCGCCGACAAACGCCTGTTCCAGACGCTGAACTCCGTGCCTGTCGCCATCGTGGAGACGGACAGCAAGGGCAAGTTCGTCTTCGCCAACCGCGCCGCCCACCAACTGCTGGGCCGCCGCGACGCCGAGCTCTTGGGCCTGCGTTTCCACTCGGCGACCTGGGGCATCACCTATCCTGATGGCCGCGCGATCCCGGCCGACATGCTGCCCAGCGCCCGTGCGCTGAGAGGGCAGACGGTCAAGGGTTTCCACCATGTCATCGCCAACCCGGCGACGCGTCGCAAGATGATCGTCTCGGCCACCGCCATGCCGATCGAGGACGACTACGGCACGGTCATCGGCTCGACGACGGTCCTGGTCGAGACCGACGGCCTGGTCATCCCAGAGCCGGTCATGCCCGAAGCGCCGGCTCCCATCGCCCCCGCCGACGACCTGACCCGCCGCGTGTTCGAGGTCGCCACCAGCGCCCTGGTCGTCGTGTCCGCCCACGGGGTGGTGCGCGAGGCCAACCGCACGGCCCTGGACGGCCTGGGCCGGACCCAGGGCGTCGTCGGCGCCGATTTCGCCGATCAGTTCCTGGCCGAGGACGCGCGCGTCGAGGGCCGCCAGACCCTGCGCGCCGCCCTGGCCGCCCGCCCAGGCGAGGCCGAGCCCCTGATCGCCCGCACGCCCGACGGCCAGACCCTGGCCTGGCGCATCCTGCCCCTGAGCCTGGACGACGACGCTCCAGACGCCCTGCTGCTGGCCGGCGATCTGTACGAGGAGCCGATTGCCGAGCCCGAACCGGAAGTTCAAGGCGAACCCGTGATCGCGGATGCGCCGACGGTGGATCCCCGGATGGAGGCCCTGAGCCGCGAGCTTGTGGACGCCCGCGCCGACGCCGACACCGCCCTGGCCGAAGCCGATCTGGCCCGTCGCCAACTGGCCGAGGCCCAGGCCCAGGTGGCCCGCGCCGACGCCGAGGCGCGCATGGATGCAGACGCGGCGCGTCGGCTGGAAAGCGTCGGTCGCGTGACCGGCGGCGTGGCCCAGGACTTCAACGCCCTGCTGGGCGTCATGACCAGCGCCCTCGACATGATGCTGAAGCAGGCCGACGACCCGTCTCGCGTGCGCCGTCTGGGCGAGGCGGCCCTGGCCGCTGGTCGCCGCGGCGAGGTCATGACGCGTCGTCTGTCGGCCTTCTCGGACGCCCAGAACGAAGGCGCGGCCGACCAGCCGCCGCTCGACGCCGGGGTGCTGTTGCGGGCCATGGAGATCAACCTGCGCGCCCTGGCCGGTCCCGGCGTGGACCTGCTGATCGAGGGGCCTTCCACCCCGGTGGCCGTGCGTCTCGATCCCGTGGCTTTCGAAGGCGCGGTCACGGCCCTGGTGTCCAATGCGGTCGAGGCCGTGGGCGGGTCAGGCTCGGTCGCCGTCCGCCTGGAGGCCATCGCCGAAGGCGCGCGCCTCAGCGTCCGCGACAGCGGTCCCGGCATGGATTCCGACACCCTGGCCCGCGCCCGCGAAGCCTTCTTCACCACCAAGGCCCACGCCGCCGGCCTGGGTCTGGCCCAGGCCCAGGCCTTCGCCCGTCAGTCCGGCGGAACCCTGTCGATCGACAGCACGCCTGGCGAAGGCTCTGAAGTCGCGGTGACCCTGCCACCGGTCGCCGCCTAGAGCGAAGTCAGGGCGATCGTCGCCGCCAGGTCGGCGGCCTGGATGCGGATGTCGGGAACCGAGGTCACCTCCCAGAAGGCGCCCCGCGTCATCGGCCCGATGGCGTAGAGCTCGTCTTGGCCGGCCCCATCCGCATCGCGCACCCGGCAGTCGTCGTCCACGTCCAGGCCCAGGCCATTGGTGTCGGCGCGGGCCGAACCTGTCGCCAGCAGGCCCTGGATCAGCGGAATCCGGCTCTCCGCCACATCGCCCAGAGGGCCGGTGCAGTTGATGACCGCGTCCACCGACAGGGTTCGGCTGCGTGCTCGACCGCGCGGTCGCCAGCTGACCGAGAGCCTTTCGCCCCCGCCCACCGTTTCGATGATCCGGGTTTCGACGATCCGCCCCGCTTCGATCGACAGTTCGCCCGAGGCGATCATCGCATGCATCCGGTTGGCGACGCCGGGGGCGAGCCGGTGCCGGTGGACGTCCCAGATCGGGCGCAAATGGATCAGGAAGCGCCGCCGCTCGCCCGCGCTCCACGCCCGCCACAGATCACGCGCTGACTTACGCAGATCGTCGGTGACGGCGCGCCAGTCCGAGGTCAGCGCCGCCTTGCGCGCCTGTCTCAGCACCGCGACGGGCGATCCGCGATAGGTTTGGGACGGCAGGGCCAGATCCGCCGCCTTGTGCGCACGCGGCGCCAGGCCGCGGCGCGACAGGGCTGTGAAGCTGCGGTCCGGTCGGGCATGGGCCAGGGCGACATCGACCATGGTCAGGCTGGACCCGATCAGCAGCACCTTGCGGGCGCGGTCCTCCAGGGTCGCACCGCGCCAGGGATCGGCGACATAGCGGTCGGATGCCGCGACCGCGTCGCTGATCCCCGCCGGTTGCGCCGGCTCCAGATTGCCGAGGGCCAGGACGGCGATGTCGACCGCAAGGGCGTCGCCGGACCCCAGGCTCACGCTCCATCCCGCGGGTTCGCGGACCAGGCCGACGACCTCCTCATGGACCAGGGTCAGGCGCGAGGCCGAGCCGTCCGACGCCTCGGCCAGGGCTTCGGCCAGGATCGACCGCAGATAGCGGCCATAGTCCCCGCGCGTGATGAACAGCCCCTGGGCCGACCAGTTCGGCTGGGTCGCCAGCCAGCGCGACAGATGGTCAGGGTCGTCGGGAAAGGCGCTCATGTTGCCCAACCGGACATTCAGCACATGGTCGGCGTGGCGCGTGGCGTAGGCGGCGCCCTCGGCGAACCGCGACGCCTTTTCGATCAGCCATAGCCGGGCTTCCGGTAGTCGCCGCGACAGGTGGACGGCGGTCAGCAGGCCGCTGAAGCCGGCGCCGATGATGGCGATCCGGGGGCCGCTTGCGGCCTGTTTGTCAGGTCGCCTTGAGGGTGATGAGCTCATGGCCCCACGATGAGCCCTCACGGCGGCGGCGCCCACTTAAATATCCTATCCAGCAACTAGAGATATGCTGACTGCCAAAACGACGGCCTCTCGCGCCCTTCCCAAACCCCTGTTAGGTTAATCTACCGATGGGAGTTCCTGCGATGAAGATCCTGCGTATCATCCTTGTCCTGGCCGTCCTGGCCTACGCCGGGTGGTTGGCCTGGCCGGTCCTGTCGCCATTCCTCTCAGGACCGACCGAGACCGCTGGCCCCAGCGCCCGTGCCGCCGTCGAATCCGTCGACCTGTCCGGAGCCTGGCTGTGGATCGTCGCCGCCGTCCTCTATGTGGTCGCCGCGCTGATGCTGGGGGCGGGCAATCCGAAGGCGGCCATAGCCTACTTCCTGGGGTTCCTGGCCGATGCGGCCCTGCGTCTGGCCATCGACCGGCAGGGGTCGGCTACGGGTTCGGACATGGGGCCGATGGGCGCCGACATCGCCGCACGGTCGGCAGAGGCGGTCGCGCCTGCGGGCCTGTCGATCGATCCGACCTGGCTAGTGCTGGGGCTCCTGCTGCTGGTCGGCGTCCTGATTGTGGCCATCAGTCGTCGCCGGGCCAGAAAACGCACGCCCGGCCATCTCGCCGCCTGATAGGGGCTTCACTATATAGGCCGCACGATTGACCCTGATGACCGGGTCGTTAGACAGGCCGCGCGTCTCCCTGCGCGCCGCCACACCCTGAGGATGCCCCATGGCCGAAGCCACCGCCCAATACGACGTCGTCATCATCGGCGGTGGTCCCGGTGGCTATAACGCCGCGATCCGTGCGGGCCAGCTGGGCCTGAGCGTGGCCTGCGTCGAGATGCGCGACACCCTGGGCGGCACCTGCCTGAACGTGGGTTGCATGCCGTCAAAGGCCCTGCTGCACGCCTCGGAACTGTTCGACATCGCCAACACCGAATTCTCGACCCTCGGCATCGAGATCGGCGCTGCAAAGGTCAACCTGCCTCAGATGATGAAGCAGAAGGACGAGAGCGTCACCGGCCTGACCAAGGGCATCGAGTTCCTGTTCAAGAAGAACAAGGCCGTCTGGATCAAGGGCAAGGGCGCCATCGCTGGCGCCGGCAAGGTTGAGGTCACCGCCGCCGACGGAACCGTCACCACCGTGGGCGCCAAGGACATCGTCATCGCCACGGGCTCGGAGCCCACACCCCTGCCGGGCGTCGATTTCGTCGACGGTAAGGTCATCGATTCCACCGGCGCCCTGTCGCTGTCGGCCATTCCCAAGCACCTGATCGTGGTCGGCGCGGGCGTCATCGGGCTTGAGCTGGGCTCGGTCTGGCGTCGTCTGGGCGCCCAGGTCACGGTCGTCGAGTTCCTCGACAAGGTCGGCGCCGGCATGGACGCCGAGGTCGCCACCGCCTTCCAGCGCGGCCTGACCAAGCAGGGCATGACCTTCAAGATGGGGACCAAGGTCACCGCCGCGAAGGCCGGCAAGGACGGCGTCGAGCTGACGCTTGAGCCCGCCGCCGGCGGCGCTGCGGAAACCCTGAAGGGCGACGTCGTTCTGGTCGCCATCGGCCGTCGTCCCTACACGGCCGGTCTGGGCCTCGAGACCGTCGGCATCGAGACCGACAAGCGTGGCTTCCTCGACAACGACCACCTCAAGACCAAGACGCCCGGCGTCTGGGTCATCGGCGACGTGACCCACGGTCCGATGCTGGCCCACAAGGCGGAAGAAGAAGCCGTCGCCGTGATCGAATACATCGCGGGCAAGGCCGGCCACGTCGACTACGACCTGGTTCCCAGCGTCATTTACACCGGCCCCGAAGTGGCCTGGGTCGGCAAGACCGAGGAACAGCTGAAAGCCGCCGGCGTCGATTTCAAGAAGGGCAAATTCCCCTTCGCCGCCAACTCGCGCGCCAAGATCAACCACGAGACCGAGGGCTTCGTGAAGGTCCTGGCCGACGCCAGGACCGACAAGGTCCTGGGCGTCCACATCTTCGGTCCTTCGGCGGGCGAACTGATCGGCGAGGCCTGCATCGCCATGGCCTTCGGCGGCTCGTCGGAAGACATCGCCCGCACCTGCCACGCTCACCCGACCCGTTCCGAAGCCGTCAAACAGGCGGCCATGGGTGTCGAGGGCTGGACCATGCAGGCCTGACAGCGGCCTGAGAGCGTTCGCCTCACGCAGATATGAGGGGCGTTCGGCCCATGGCCCCGCTACGGTGGCGCTCATGAAACTCAGGGGCGTGTTGATCGGGGCGGCGGTGTTGCTGGCCGGTGCGGCGGCGGTGGGATCCACCGCCCAGCCGGCCGGGGCGCGGCCGCGCGTGGCCAATGTGCGCGCCGAGCCCGTGGTGGTCGAACTGTTCACCGCCCAGGGCTGCGCCGGATGCCCCGACGCCAACCGCATCGTCGAGGGCCTGGCCCAGGAACGCGGCGTGATCGCGCTGACCTATGCGGTCGATTACTGGGACTATCTGGGCTGGCCCGACACCTTCGCCCGGCCCGAGTTCGCCGAGCGCCAGCGCGCCTATCTGTCGGCCCTGCGGCTGAGGAACGTCTATACGCCCCAGATCGTCATCGACGGCCACCGCCAGGTCTCGGCGTCCGCCCCGCCCGCCGTCCAGACCGCCGTGGACGAAGAAGCGGCCCGTCGCGTCTTCCCGCCCCAGATCGAGTTCCGCGAGACTGGCGACCGTGTCGGCGTGGGTTCGGGCCGCCCGCCGGCCGGGGGCGCAGAGGTCTGGGCCGTGACCTATCGGCCCGGCCCCCAGGTGGTCAGCGTCAACGGGGGCGACAATCGCGGCCAGTCGGTGCGCCACGTTAATGTGGTCAGCGACCTGACGAAACTGGGCGACTGGACCGGCCGGCCGGTGCTCTACGCCCTGCCGGACGCCCGCTCGGCGAACGAATCCGTCGTCGTCATGGTCCAGGCCAAGGCCGACCGCCGCATCATCAGCGCGGCGTCCTTGTAAGAAGGGGCGGCTTTGCCGCCGCGCTATCGCTCACGACGCGGTCGCTCGCTGCTTGAGCGAAGGGTGTGAGCTGCCGCGACAACCTCCGTTCGGCCAATCACGTTCAGTCAGTTTCGCCAAATCCCGAACGGGTCCACAGTGTCACGCGACGCCGCGCGCGCGATGCGGGCGCCTTGGGGACGCGGGGACAGCATGACCAAAGCCACAAGGTTCGGGTGCGGGCTGGTTATGGTCGCGAGCCTGCTGGCGGTCGGGGCCGCGACGGCGCAGATTTCCGACCCGGCCACGGCTCCCGCCGCCGTGTCGCCCGAGGCCGAGGGCGTGGCCCAGGTCGTCACTGCGGCCAATGTCGCGGCCTGGGGTCGGTCGCATCAGGACGCCGGGGCCCTGATCATGGCGGCGCGCATCCTGGCCGAGGTGCCGGTGCGGCGGGCGCCCGAGAACGGCGCCGACGCCGCGGACCCCATCCTGACCCCCGCCTCCCTGCTGGACGAGGCGGCCGCGCTGTCGATGGGCGATCAGGCAGCGCTGGACGCCATCGCCTATCTGCGCGACCAGAACTCGAACGGCGGCCAGACAGCGGATGCCGAAGTGCGCGGCGTGCGCTCCTCGCCTTTCGGTCAGGGGCCGATCTTCATGGTGCGCGAGCTGAAGGCGCGCGAGACCTATGGCTTCGAGGTCGAGGCGCGCGGCGGCGAGGTTCTGCGCGTCGCAGCCATCGGCGACGGCGACACCAATATCGACATGGTGGTGCGTGAACCCGGCGGCGCCCTGGTCTGTCAGGATGGCTTCGGCGACCACTACCCGGTCTGCACGGTGGCCCGCGCCCGGCCCGGCCCGATGCGGATCGACATCGTCAACCGGGGCGCGATCTGGACCAAGGTCCAGATCCTCAGCAACTGATGCGGTTGTCGGTTCTGAGCGCAGGGGTCGTCGCCCTGGCTCTGCTGGTCGGGGCGGTTCCCGGCATGAGCCTCGCCCAGACCGCCGAGACGCCCCAGGCCCTGCGTGACGAGGCGTTCGAGGCGGCGCAGTGGGCCATCGCCTCCGACGCCGCCGACGCCCTGTCCAAGGTCTCCGCCCGCTTCGCCCAGGGCGACGACGCCCTTGGGCGGCTGGCCGAGACGCACGAGACCCTGATCGCCGACCGCGACCGGCTGGAGCGCGAGTTGGAACGGCTCTACGCCGTGGACGACGCAGCTGGCCTGGCCCGCCGCACCGCCGCCCGCACCGAATACGAAGCGGTTCTGGCCCGGCTGAAGGCGGTGGACGCCGACATCGAGGCGCGGTTTCCGGCCTATTCCGAACTGACCAGCCCGCGCGCCCTGTCGGTCGCCGAGACGCAAGGCCTGCTGAAGCCGGACGAGGGTCTGCTGCTGGTTCTGGTCAACGCCGAGGCGACCTATGTCTGGGCCGTCTCGCGCGACCGGGTCGAATGGGCGCGGGCCGAGGGCCTGGGCGAGGCCGAGATGGCGGCGACGGTCGAGGCTCTGCGCGCCTCCCTGACCACAGCCGCCGCGCGCCGGACGCGGGCCGATCCGGGGCGCAACCCGTTGCTCTACGCCGGTCGCGTCGGCCCCGTCTTCGACCGCGCCCGCGCCCATCAACTCTACGCCCGACTGATCCAGCCGGTGGAGGCCGTGTTTGCGGGAAAGTCCACCCTGATCACCGTGGTGACCGGCCCCCTGACCACCCTGCCGCTGGCCGTGTTGCGAACCTCACCGGAAGATGCGGATGCAGGCGCGCAGTCGGGCTGGTTGATCGACCGCTATGCGCTGGCGACCCTGCCGTCTGTCTCGAGCCTGAAGGCCCTGCGCTGTTATCTGGTGGTCGATCCGGCCGAGCGCAGTCCCGCCTGTCCCGACCTGGCCCATCCGGTCCGAAAGCCCGCCACCCTGGCGGCGGCGTCAACACTTGATCTGGCCGCCTTCGGAGCGCCGGTCCTGGCGGGCGCGCCTGAGGCGGGATCGCGCAGCGCGCCCGATGCATCCGGCCTGTTTCCCGCCGGCCGCCTGGCCGATGTCGAACGGCTGCGGGCCCTGCCGTCTCTGCCCGGCTCGCTGGCCGAGCTGCAATCGCTTCAGGCCCGCTATCCCACCGCCCTGATCCGCATCGGCGCCGCCGCCACCGAGAGCGCCGTGCGCCAGGGGGACGCCCAGGCCCTGTCGCGCGCCCGCTTCATCGTCTTTTCGACCCACGGCCTGATGGCCGGGCCGACCGTGCCCGAGCCCGGCCTGGTCATGACCCCGCCCGATCAGGCGACCGAGGCCGACGACGGCTATCTGGGGGCCTCGGAGGTGGCGCAGCTGCGGCTGGACGCCGATTTCGTGGTCCTGTCGGCCTGCAACACGGCGGCGTCGGATGGACGGCCGGACGGGGAGGGGCTGTCGGGCCTGGCCCGCGCCTTCTTCTATGCCGGGGCGCGGTCGGTTCTGGTGTCGCATTGGGAGGTGTCGGACGCCGCGACCACCGCCCTGATCACCGCCGCCTTCGCCGATCTGGATCAGCCGACGCGGGGCGGCGCCGACATCGGCGACCGGGCCCGCGCGCTCCAGGCCGGAATGCGCGCCGTCCGCGCCCGCCCAGAATGGAGGCACCCCGCCTTTTGGGCGCCGTTTACGCTGGTCGGTGAACCGGCTGATCAGTCGTCAGATCCTCCCCCATCGGGGGAGGTGGCGCGGCGCCTCTCCGCGCCGTGACGGAGGGGGCTAGCCCCACTCCCGGCGGCTGGGTTTGGCCCCCTCCACCACTTCGTGGTCCCCCTCCCCCGATGGGGGAGGACTTTAAGCCCCCGCCGTCTTGGCGAATCCCCAGGCGGCGTCGGACAGGGGGCCGACCTGGGCGGCCATGGATTTCGCATGGGCCGAGGCGGCCGTGCCGTCGCGCACCCGTCCGGCGATGCCCTGGCAGATGGCCGCCAGGCGGAACAGGTTGTAGGCCATCATCCAGTCCAGGTTCCCCGGCGTGGCGATGCCGGCCTTCTGGGCATAGCGTTCGGCGGTCTCGGCCAAGGTTGGGATGCCCAGGGCCTTCAGATCGGCCCCGGCCAAGCCGTTCCTGAGGCTGGCCGGCAGCACCCAGCCGATCAGCAGATAGGAGAAGTCGGCCATCGGATCGCCCAGCGTCGATAGCTCCCAGTCCAGAACAGCGCTCACCTGCGGCCGGGTCGCATCCATGATCAGGTTGTCGAGCCGGAAATCGCCGTGGACGATCCGGGTCGGTCCCTCGGGCGGCAGGCTCTGGGGCAGGAAGTCGATCAGCCGGTCCATGGCCGGGATCGGGTCGATTTCCGAGGCGCGGTACTGCTTGGTCCAGCGCCCGACCTGACGCGCGAAATAATTGCCCGGCTTGCCATAGTCGCCCAGGCCGATGGCGGCGGGATCAAAGGCGTGCAGGGCGGCCAGGGCGTCGGTCTGGGCCTCATAGATAGCGCGGCGTTCGGCGGGTTCGACACCCGGCAGTTTCAGGTCCCAGAAGACCCGGCCCTCGACCTTATCCATGACGTAGAACATCGAGCCGATGACCGTCTCGTCGGTGCACAGGGCGTGGGGCCGGGCCACGGGGAACCCCTGTTTCGACAGGGCCGAGATGACGGTGAACTCGCGATCCACGGCGTGGGCCGAGGGCAGCAGCACGCCCGGCGGCTTGCGGCGCAGGACATAGGCCTTGCCCGGCGTGACCAGTTCATAGGTCGGGTTCGACTGACCGCCCTTGAACTGGCGGATGGTCAGGGGGCCTTCATAGCCCGCGACGTTTTCAGACAGCCATGCACCCAGCGCCGCCTCGTCCAGGGCGTAGCGGGGATCGACCTCGCGCGTGCCTGCAAACGCGGCCTGAGCGTCGGTGTCTGGGGCGCCCGTGTCTGGGGCGGCGCTGTTCGGATCGGTGGTCATGTCGTTTCCTCGCGGCGTCTTTGGACGCTCTCAGTTGGCGGCGACGATGGCGGCCTGGACCGCCTTGCGCCAGCCCTTCAGCAGGCGGTCGCGCTCGGCCGCATCCATCCGCGGCGTCCACACGGCGGGGGCCTCGGTCACGTGGGCGTCGAGATCCTCGATCAGGCCGACACCCAGGGCCGCCAGCTTGGCTGCGCCTAGGGCGGTCATCTCCTGGAAGGCGGGGCGCTCGACCGTGACCTGACAGATGTCGGCGACGAACTGCATGGCGAAGGCGTTGGCCGTGACCCCGCCGTCGACCTTCAGCACCTTGAGCCGCGGCGCCCCATCCGCCGCCAGGGCGTCCAGCAGGTCGCGCGTCTGATAGGCCAGGGCCTCCAGCGCCGCGCGGACGAAGTGAGCGGGGCCCGAATCCCGCGTCAGGCCGATCACGGCGCCGCGCGCATCCGGCTCCCACCAGGGAGCGCCCAGGCCGGTGAAGCCGGGCACCAGATAGACGCCGCCATTGTCCTTCAGCCCCTGGGCCATCGCCTCGGACTGGCGCGAATCCGAGATCATCCCGACCCCGTCCCTCAACCATTGAATCGCCGACCCCGCCGAGAAGATCGACCCCTCCAGCGCATAGGCGGCGACACCGTTGACGGAATACCCGAGCGTGCCGAGCAACCGGCTCGACGAGGCCACCGGCTCGGCCCCCACATTGGCGACCAGGAAGGCGCCCGTACCATAGGTGATCTTGGCGTCGCCGGGGTTGAGCGCGCCGTGCCCGACCAGGGCCGACTGCTGGTCGCCCGCCGATCCGGCGATGGGCAGGGCTGCGCCGAACAGGGCGGGATCGCTGTGGCCGCTCACCTCGGCGCAGCCGACGATGCGGGGCAGGGCGGCCTTGGGCACCTTGAACAGGTCCAGCAGATCGTCGCGCCAGGCCACGGTCTTCAGGTCCATCAGGGAGGTGCGGCTGGCGTTGGTGGCGTCGGTGACGTGGCTGGCGCCGTTTGTCAGCTTCCACACCAGCCAGGAATCGATGGTCCCCAGCAGCACCTCGCCCCTGGCCGCCCGGTCCCGTGCGCCCGGCACCGCATCCAGCAGCCAGGCGAACTTCGTCGCCGAGAAATAGGGGTCGAGGATCAGGCCGGTCGCCGCCTGGACCCTGGGCTCGTGGCCGTCTTGCATCATCCGGGCGGAGACATCCGCCGTACGCCGGTCCTGCCAGACGATGGCGCGGTGCAGGGGCTCGCCGGTCGCCCTGTCCCACAGGACGGCGGTCTCGCGCTGGTTGGTGATGCCGATGGCGGCGAAACGGTTGATCCCGCCGGCCTTCCTGACCACCTCGCGACAGGTCTGCAGGGTGGCGGACCAGATCTCGGCGGCGTCATGCTCGACCCAGCCGGAATGGGGGAAATGCTGAGCCAGTTCGATCTGCGAGATGGCGACCGACTTCAGCGATTTGTCTTCACAAACCTCGAAGGCGATGGCCCGGCTGGAGGTCGTGCCCTGGTCGATGGCGAGGATCAGTTTCGTCATTCCCAATGTGTAGGACGGTGACGGCGGGGAAGCCAAATGCCTCCTATCTTTCGTCATCCTCCGGCAAGCCGCGCTTGCGGCGCAGACCGGGAGACCCAGCGGCGCCGAAGGCGATCTGTTCATTGATAATGCCCGACGTCGGAATCCGCGACAGGTTCGCGCTCGCGCGCGCCGCTGGGTCCCCCGGTCTCGCGGGGCTCGCCGGAGGATGACGAAAGCAGGGTGGACAGCTAAACCCTGCCCATGACCCACACTGCATCCTTCGACGGCGTCCGCGATGCGGCGCGCCAGATCGCCGGCGTCGCCGTGCGCACCCCCCTGATCGAGAGCCCGGCCCTGAACGACCGGCTGGGCGGGCGGGTGCTGATGAAGGCGGAAAACCTGCAGCACGCCGGGGCCTTTAAATTCCGCGGCGCCTATAACCGCATCAGCCGCCTGACCGAGGCTGAGAAATCGCGTGGCGTCGTGGCTTATTCGTCGGGCAACCACGCCCAGGCGGTCGCCGCGGCGGCCCGCATGGTCGGGACATCGGCCATCATCGTCATGCCCGCCGACAGTCCCAAGGTGAAGGTCGAGGGGGTCATCGGCTTTGGCGGCGAGGTCCGCCTCTATGACCGCTACACCGAGAGCCGCGAGGCCATCGGCGAGGAGATCGCGGCCTCGAAGGGCTCGGTCCTGGTCCGCCCCTTCGACGATCCCTTCGTCATCGAGGGCCAGGGCACGACCGGGCTGGAGATCGTCGAACAGGCGGGCCCATCAACCATTGATCAGCTGTTGTGCGGCACCTCGGGCGGCGGGCTGATGGCCGGAATCAACCTGTCGATGGCAGCGCTGTCGCCGGACACCGTCTGTCACGGGGTCGAACCCGCCGACTACAACGACACCCAGATCTCGCTGGCTCAGGGCGAGCGCCTGACCCATGCCCCGGCGGGCGGCACCATCTGCGACGCCCTGATGACCGACCGGCCGGGCGAACTGACCTTTCCGATCAACCGGCGGCTGGCCGATATCCTTACCGTCACCGACGCCGAGGTGGCCGAAGCTGTGCGCTACGCCTTCCGCGTCCTGAAACTGGTGGTCGAGCCGGGCGGGGCGGTGTCGCTGGCGGCCCTGCTGGCGGGAAAGATCGAGGCGAAGGGGCTGACCACGGCCATCGTCCTGTCGGGCGGCAATGTCGATCCGGCCCTGTTCGCCGACATCATCGAGGGGCGTTTCCCCGGGATGGCGTGACACAGACGGGGCTGGCCTGCCTTTGGGGAAGGCGGTTAGGCTCCAGGGCAATCAAGGGAGAGAGACATGACCAAGGCGACGGATCTGGCGGCCATGATCGGGACCGAGGTCGGGCTCTCTAAATGGATCGAGATCGATCAGAAGCGGATCGACGCCTTCGCCGACGCCACCGAGGACTGGCAGTTCATCCACGTCGATCCCGAGGCGGCGAAACAGACCCCGTTCGGCGGGACCATCGCCCACGGATTCCTGACCCTGTCGCTGCTGTCGGCCATGACCTATGACGCCAATCCGCCGCTGGACGGCACGGTGATGGGCGTCAACTACGGCTTCGACAAGCTGCGTTTCCTGTCGCCGGTGCGGGCGGGGTCCAAGGTGCGGGGCCGGTTCAAACTGGTCTCGGCCGACAACAAGGGCTCGGACGGCGGCGTGACCCGCTGGCTGATCAAGCACGAGGTCACCGTCGAGATCGAAGGCTCTGAAAAGCCCGCCCTGATCGCCGAATGGCTGGGGATGCAGATGGTTCAGGACCCAGCCTAGGCTGCGGTCTCAGGACTGGCCGGTGCGGGGACGGGGCACGCCAAGGTCTTTCATTACCCGGCGCATCACGTCGTAACAGCCGCATGACGCGGCCTCCAGCGCCGGACGATCCAGCACCTCGACCCAGCCGCGTCCGCGCCGGATCAGAGCCTTGTCCTCCAGTTCGCCGCCGACTTCGCTGACGGTGGCGCGGCGCACGCCCAGCATGCCGGCGATATCGGACTGGGTCAGGTGGAAACGGTCGCCGTCGGCGCGGTCGTGGATGGTCAGCAGCCAGCGGGCCAACCGCTCGTCCAGCTGGTGCTGGGCGTTGCAGGCGGCGGTCTGCTGAACCTGGGCGAACAGGCTTTCGGTGAATTTGGCCAACGACATCCGCATGGCCTCGCTCCGGGACAGGGCGTCGGAGAAGACATCGTTGGGCAGGCGGGCGGCGAGGCCGGCGGTCTGGGAGATGGCGCGGCTGGAGGCGCGCGCGTTCATCGGACCGCAGGTCACCCCAACCAGGCCCTCGCGCCCGATGGCCGCCGTCTCGATCATCTTGTCGTCGTCCAGAACGGTCATCAGCGACACGACGCCGGTCAGGGGAAACCACACGTCCTCGACGGCCTGGCCGGCGTCGTACAGCATCTGGCCCTGTTCGAAGGCGGACTCGGTCAGGTGCGGTTCGATCCGCTTGCGGTCCGACGGCTCCAGGGCGGCGATCCACAGGTTGTTCATGGTCGGCTCCAGCGCTTTCTGATCAATGGCGACGCTTGATAACGCCAAAGCTTGAGGGGTGTTCCCGCTGCGGGTTCCACAATGGAACCATGGCTTGTGGGCTCCCCGTCGCCGCGCTACGCCGGGTGCAGCTGAGGACCATGACATGACGCAAACATCTGTTGACCTTGGGGAAACCCTGAAATCCCTGCCTCTGTGGCGGGCCTCGAACGGGGATCGGCCGGCCATCGAGCGGACCCTTAAGTTCAAGGATTTCAACGCGGCGTTCGGCTTCATGACCCGCGTCGCCCTGATGGCCGACAAGATGGACCACCATCCCGAATGGTCGAACGTCTACAACAGGGTCGAGGTGCTGCTGACGACCCATGATGCGGGTGGCGTCACCGCCCTGGACGTAAAGATGGCGGGCTTCATCGACGAGGCGGCCCAATCCATGGGCGCCGACTGATGTCGGGGCGGGTCTCGGGCAAGGCGGCCCTGATCACCGGCGCGGCCGGGGGTCTGGGAGAGGCCATGGCCTGGATGCTGGCGCGCGAGGGGGCCAAGGTCGCCCTGACCGACATCGCCGGCGACCGCGCCCAGGCCCTGGCCGAGGCGATCAACGCCGAGATCGCGGGCGCGGCCTTCGCCTATGCCCATGACGTGACCCGCGAGGATCAGTGGGTCTCGGTCGTGGCCGCCGCCGCCGCCGACATGGGCGGGTTGTCGGTGCTGATCAACAACGCCGGCGTCGGCGACGTCCTGCTGTTCGCCGAGCAGGACACGGCCGAGAACTGGCAGCGCCAGTACGAGATCAACCTGCGCTCGGTGATGTTCGGCTGCAAACACGCCATGCCGCATCTGAGGGCCAGTGCGCCCGCGTCCATCATCAATATCTCGTCGATCGCGGGCCTGGCCGGGGCGCCGGGCATGGGCGCCTATAACGCCACCAAGGCCGGGGTCTGGATGTATTCCAAGACCGTCGCGCTGGAGGCGGCCAAGATGGACTGGAACGTGCGGGTCAACTCGGTCCACCCGGTCTTCATCAAGACCCCGATCCTGGATCCCTTCGTCGCCATGGCCCACGGCGACGAGGCCAAGGCGCACGAGCGGCTGGCCCGCGGCATCCCCCTGAAGCGGATCGGCGAGCCCGACGACGTGGCCTATGCGGTCCTCTACCTGGCATCGGACGAGTCCAAGTTCGTCACCGGGACAGAGTTCAAGATCGACGGCGGCATGCTGGCGCAATAGGCGCCAAGGGCGCCTATTGCTGGTTTTTTTGGGCCTACCGCCCTTCGGGCTGCTTGAGGCCGAGCAAGGGTGGCGAGGCCGCGGAAGCTGGGTGCGCTGCCGGTGGTCCTTAGCGCTCCATCACCAGCAGGGTGGAGGTCGCGGTGGCGTAGAGTTTACCGTCCAGGCCCTTGAGCGTGGCTTCGCTGAAGGCGGCGCGGCGCCCCATCTGGATGATGCGCCCCTCGGCGCGCACTGTAATCCCGGCCGTCAGGGCGCGGTGGAAGACGGTCTTCAGCTCAAGCGTCGTATAGGCCTGGCCCGGTTTCAGCATGGAATGGACGGCGCAGCCGCAGGCCGAGTCCAGCAGGGTGGCGATCCAGCCGCCGTGGACCGTGCCGATCGGATTGTACATGGCCAGTGAGGGCGTCCCCTCGAACACCACGCGGCCTGTTTCGACTTCGGTCAGGCCGAAGCCGACGCTGCTGGCGATGGGGGCCGGGGCAAACCGCCCGTCCATCATGGCCTGCAGTTGATCCAGCCCGGGCAGGTTGGCGAGATCGGTGGGGTCGAGAACTGCGGCGTCGGTCATGGACGGTTCCGGGAAGGAAAGCGGAAAGTCCGTCTACAATAAGGACGCACGTCGGGCTGGCAAGTCGGCAGGCGAAGCCCTCTGCGGGTTTCGCCTGCCGAAATGTCGGCCTAGAGGCCGGGCAGCTTGAAGCCGCTGCTGCGGCGAGGCTGGATGGTGATCGCGGTCTGGCCGCCGGTCAGGGTCTGAAGCCGGGCGGCCTCGGTCGCGGCGTCGATGGTGACGGCGCCCTGTTCGGTCTGGCTGACGGTCGGGGTCTGGGTCGCGGCGTCGTCGCGGCGCCAGAACATGACGCGGTTGGCGAAGCTTTCTTCCTTGTGCGTCAGGTCGCCGAACTCGTCGTCGATGACGTAGCGGGCCAGGGGATCGGCGCGGTCGGCGCCGGCGGCGCTGATCAGGGCCTGTTCACCGGCGGTGCGGGTGATGGCCTGACGCTGACCCAGCAGAATCTGACGCGCTGCGCTTTCGGGCGCCAGCTCCTGCGGGCGGGGCTGGCCGGGCGCGGGCGGACGCAGGCCATACTCGGGCGGCACGGTCAGGGGGGCGGTGGACACGGTGACGAATTCGTCCGGCACGACCTTGGTCAGGCCCATCCCCTGGCGCACGCTGCCACAGGCGGACAGGGCGAGCGTGGACACGGCGAGGACACTGAGAACGGCGAGGCGGCGGCTGCGCATGATTTGGGCTCGGTTCCGGCGGCGCGGCGTACGCGCCTTTTTCGTCAACTAGGCGATAGTCAAGAGCGGGTCTTTACGACTTTTCGGGGGCAGCGCCAACGGGAACAGACTTGCGTTCCGACAGGACGGTGTCGAGCACCAGCAGGACCACGCCCACGGTGATGGCGCAATCAGCGACGTTGAACACCCAGGGAAACAGGCCTGTGCCCGAAAAATCCATGAAGTCGACGACATAGCCGAAGCGGATACGGTCGATCACATTTCCGATGGCGCCGCCGATGACCAGGCCGATGGCCGAGATCAGCAGCCGCCGGTCGGCCTGGGTCGCCCACCAGGCCAGGCCTGCGGCCACCACGATGGAGAAGATGCTGAGCGGCCAGCGCGCCGCGCCGCCGCCGGCCAGGCCGAAGCTGAAGCCGCTGTTCTCGACATAGGACAGGTTGAAGATCGGATGGGCCACGAAAACCCGCCCGACCTCGCGCAGGGACAGGTCGTCCAGCACCCAGGCCTTGGTCAGCTGGTCCAGGACGATGATGGCGATGGCGAAACCATAGGCGGTCCAGGCGATGCGCGGGACGGAGAAGCGGTCGTGAAGGGTCATGCGGTCCGGTGGTTAGCAGGCCAAGGCGGGCGCGTCACCCGATCTGGTGAGCCTCAGTCGATGATGTCGACGGGCAGGATCTGGCTGGACAGCAGGCGCTCCATCGCGGCCCAGTGATCCGGCCCCTGCGCCTCGACCCAGGCCTGCACCGTGTCGCGTCCCAGGCCGTAGTTGATGATGTAGCTGCGATAGGTGTCGATGAAGCGCACCCGCTGGGCCGCCTTGTCGGGCTGGGTCACCAGATATTTCGAGATCAGGGCCGCGGCCTGGTCCCGGTCGATCCGTCCGGCCAGGTAATCGTCGGCGATGGCGTACTCGGCCCGCGCCAGCTGCTGGGTCAGGCGCAGGATCTGGTTCTTCTTGGCGGTGTCGGCGGGGGCAAGCCCGGCCAGCGGCATCAGCACGTCGCGCTCGAACGCCTCGGCCTCGTCGCCTGGGAAGGCCAGGTCGATGCCGTAGTTGGCGCTGCCTTCGGCGACGAAGGACATGGGCGAGAACAGCGGATAGACGCTCATCTCGACCCAGCCGCGACCGCGCACGAAGGTCTGTTCCAGCAGGGCGTTATAGACGTGGTGGCCGGGGTATCCCTCGTGACACCCCAGGTCGATGGCCCGCTCGGTATAGATGGGGAAGTCGGTGTTGATCTCGATCCGACTGACCGCCCCGCCCTCGTAATAATTATAGCCGGACCAGGGCTTGTCGTTGACCAGGGTCAGGGTGAAGCTTTCGTCGGCCGGCAGGGTGATATGGCGCACGGTGCGGGCGCGGCACTCGGCGATGGCGGCCTGCATGACCGTCTCGATCCGGTCTTTCGGGATGACGAAGGCGGCCTTGAAGGCGGTGATCCGGTCGACCAGGGGGCCGGGTCCGGGGACCAGGGCGTCCATCTGGGCCAGGACGGGGTCGAACTCGGTGAGGGGCCGGATTTCGGGCCGGATGCCGAACAGGGCCTCGGCCTCGTCGGCGAAACTCATCGTCTCGCCCGCCAGCATGCGCAGCCGTGCGCGCGCCGCCGCGACATGGGCCTTCAGATAGGCCAGGCGCTGCGCCTCCTCGGGCGCAAGGGCTGCGACCGACACTCCATCCAGCCACAGCGCCAGGGTCGCGCCATCCGCCATCAGTTGGTCGCGCGTCGGGGGGGTGGCCTTGGCCTGTGCGGCCCAGTCCGCCGGCCCATAATAGGCGTCGACATAGCCGGGCTCGATCTCGCCGATACCCAGGATCAGCTTCACATAGTTCTGCGCGATGAGGTCGAGGCTGGCGTCCGCGCGCGCCGGAGACGCCGCGGCCGGCGCGGCGGCCTGCACCCCAGGCTGAGCGTTCGTCGCGCAGGCGGCCAGCAGCAGAGCCGACATCAGCGAAAGGCGGGTGGCGGCGCGACGCATGGGCGATCTCCGAAACTTCAGGAGCCTCAGGCTAGTCCCGACCTCACGCGAGGCCAAGCCGGTATGGGTGTCGCCAGCGGGCAGGGCCGTGCGCGTCGCTTTGGGATTGAGACGCGCGCCGGGCTGCTGTAAGGCCCACCTCCGGCGTTCGCGCCACGATGCACCCGTAGCTCAGCTGGATAGAGTACTGCCCTCCGAAGGCAGGGGTCACAGGTTCGAATCCTGTCGGGTGCGCCATTTTTTCCAGACAATCGAGATCCGCCAGGGCTGGCCCAGAGCCAGGACCAGAGCCTGAGGCCCCATGTGTCGTCGCGTGGGGCGCGCTGGACGTCGGGGGAAAGTGCGCCCCGGAAACCAAAAGAGGCCGGCGACACAGGTCGCCGGCCTCTCGGAATTTGGTGGAGCTTAGCGGAGTCGAACCGCTGACCTCTTGCATGCCATGCAAGCGCTCTACCAGCTGAGCTAAAGCCCCGAACCTCAGGCGCTGTGCCTTTGGTCGGTATCTCCGAGGTGTTGCCCCATTTCTGGTGGCCCTCGGCGAGGCGGCGGAACCTATGTCAGGCCGATTTTGCGATCAAGCCCGGTTTCGCTTTTATTTTGCATCGCCGAAAAAAGAACCGGCGAGGCGGCTTTCCGCATCCCGGCCCGAGGGTCAGGATGCGGAAAAGGTTCGACTATTCGTCGTCCTTGGGCTTCTTGACGACATCGCCGTCAAAGGCGTCGTCATCCTCGTCCTCGATGAAGGGCAGAGAATCGTCGTCGTCGTCGTCAGCCAGAACTTCGTCGTCGTCGCCGTCGGTGGTGTTCATGCCGGCTTCGTCGCCGGCGTCGGCGGCGGTGTCGTCATCGTCGTCGGGCGTCAGGATGGGCTCGTGGCCTTCCTGGTCGATTTCCGGGGTCGCGGGGGTATCGTCTTCCTCGTCCTCGTCGTCGGTCGCCTTCTTCTCGACAACCTGATCTTCGGCGTCGTCGGCGGGATAGCCGCCGGGACGACCGCGACGGCTGCGCAGCTTGATCGCTTCTTCAGGATCGAATTCGGTGTCGCATTTGGGGCAGTGAGCAGGACGGCGGGTCAGGTCGTAGAATTTGGCCTGACAGTTGGGGCAGACCTGCTTCGTACCCAGTTGGGGATCGGCCACGGTGGGGAGCCTTTGGAAGGTGTGGGGGGATTTCGGTCGCGTCCCTTGCCACCATGGGACGTCGCTGTCAAAAGCCGCATTCGGTCGCAGGCTTCTGCGGCGCTGTTTTTCCTTGCATTCGGAGCGCCAACGGTGACGTCGGTCTCTCATCTGACGGCCCACAGGGCGACCGCCCTGAAGGGGCTTGTGCGTGCGCCCGGCGACAAGTCGATGTCGCACCGCGCCATGATCCTGGGCGCCATGGCGACGGGGGTCACGGAAGTCGACGGCCTGCTGGAGGGTGACGACGTCATCGCCACCGCCCGTGCGGCCGAGGCCTTCGGGGCCACGGTCGAGCGGCTGGGAGAAGGACGCTGGCGGGTGACCGGCCGCGGCGGCTATCAGACGCCAGCCGCCGTCATCGACTGCGGCAACGCCGGCACGGGCGTGCGGCTGCTGATGGGGGCGGCTGCTGGCTATCCGATTTCCGTGACCTTCGACGGCGACGCCAGCCTGCGTTCGAGACCCATGGGGCGGGTCACCGATCACCTGGTGCGCATGGGGGCCAGCTTCGACTGGAGCGGCAAGCCGGGCCTCTTGCCCGCCACCCTGACCGGCGGAACCCTGAAGGCCATCGACCATGTGCAGACCGTGGCCTCGGCCCAGGTCAAGTCGGCCATCCTGCTGGCGGGCCTGAACGCGCAAGGCGTCACCTCGGTGACCGAGCCGGAGAAGAGCCGCGACCACACCGAACGGATGCTGCGGGCCTTTGGCGCGACCGTCGATGTCGAAGAGGATGGCGAGGGCTGGATCATTCGCCTGCGGGGCGGCCAGTCCCTGACCGGAGCCGTGGTCTCGGTGCCCGGCGATCCGTCGTCGGCCGCGTTTCCCCTGGCGGCGGGGCTGATCGTCCCGGGGTCCGAGGTGACCGTCGAGGGCGTCATGCTCAACAGCCTGCGCACCGGCCTGTTCGACACCTGGATCGAGATGGGCGCCGACCTGACCATCACAAACCGCCGTCAGAGCGGCGGCGAGGATGTCGGCGACATCACGGCTCGGTATTCTCAGCTGAAGGGCGTGGTCGTGCCGGTCGAGCGCGCCGCCTCGATGATCGACGAATATCCCATCCTGGCCGCCACCGCCGCCTTTGCGGCAGGTGACACGGTGATGCGCGGCGTCGGCGAGATGCGGGTCAAGGAGAGCGACCGCATCAGCCTGATGGTCAACGGCCTGCGCGCCTGTGGCGTGGCGGTCGAGGAAGAGGCCGAGGGCTTCATCGTCACGGGCGGACCCGTGCAGGGCGGCGCCACGGTCTCGACATCGCACGATCACCGCATCGCCATGAGCCACCTGGTCCTGGGCCTGGCCGCCGAGCAGCCGGTCTCGGTGCTGGATCCGGAAATGATCGCCACCAGCTTCCCCGGCTTCGTCGAACTGATGAACGGGCTGGGCGGGACCATCGTCTAGAATGAGATGGTGGCGTCGCCCCAGCGATCGGGATGACAAGCGGGGAAGGCGTGCCCTGTGGCTGGCCGCCTTGCCGGGGCTGGTGACCTACAGCTGGTTCATGTTCTCCATACTCCATGAGCGCCGAATTCCGCTTAGGGGGGAGGACTTGGGCTTGTCCGTCAGTGAAAGTTGGCTGAGCGCCGCCGGGATCACAATTCTGCCCTTGGCATTGCTCAGCGCCTGGATACTTCTGACACGAGGATCCGAGACCCGGCGTATCGACCAGTGGATCACAAGCAATTTGGAAAAACCTGCCATTGCCCATACGAGGCCCCAGATGACCACTTCTCGGGCGCTGATCATCGCCGTTGACGGCCCGGCCGCCTCTGGCAAGGGCACCATCGCCGCACGGCTGGCGCGGACCTATGGGCTGCCGCACCTGGATACCGGCCTGCTTTATCGGGCCGTCGGTCTGGGCGTGCTGGACGCCGGTGGCGATCTGGACGATGCGGCGGCGGCTGAGGCCGTGGCGCGTAGTCTGGACGTCTCGCTGCTGTCGGACGAGACGCGGCTGACGACGGGCGAGGCGGGCGAGGCCGCCAGCCGGATCGCCGGCTATCCCGGCGTGCGCGCGGCCCTGCTGAAGCTGCAACAGGATTTCGCCGGTCAGGCGGGCGGCGCCGTGCTGGACGGACGCGACATCGGCACGGTGATCGCGCCGGACGCCGTCGCCAAGCTGTTCGTCACCGCGACGCCTGAGACCCGCGCGACCCGCCGCTGGAAGCAACTGACCGCGCGCGGCGACGCCATCGCCTATGAGGACATGCTGGCCGATATCGTCCGCCGCGACGAGCGGGATGCGGGCCGGGGCGCGGCTCCGATGGTCCAGGCCGAGGACGCGGTCTTGCTGGATACGACCGATCTGGATATAGAGGCGGCCTTCGATGCGGCCCGCCGTATCGTCGAGGCGGCGCGCGCGAACCACGGTCTTTAGGCCGTCAACGCAAATCCAACGCGCTTTTCTCGGCTTCCGCGGGCGTTCTGGGATCAGCCGATCCTTCTCATCGCAATGATCTGCCCACTATTTTCGTCCACCTCGCGCGGGGCCATTCGGTCGCGCGCCATAGCCCTATCGGAAACACCAGAGCTTCATGTCTGATACTCTCAACCCCACCCGCGACGATTTCTCCGCCCTGCTCGACGAGCAGCTGCAAGGCCGCGACCTCGGCGAAGGCCAGGTCGTTCACGGCCGCGTCGTCGGCATCGAAAAAGACATCATCATCATCGACGTCGGTCTGAAGACCGAAGGTCGTATCCCGGCCCGCGAATTCGGCATCGGCGAAGGCGCCGTGATCCCCAAGGTCGGCGACAATGTCGAAGTCTACCTCGAGCGCGTCGAGAACGCCCTGGGTGAAGCCGTCATCAGCCGCGACAAGGCTCGCCGCGAAGAAGCTTGGACCCGTCTGGAAGTCGTCTTCGCCGACGGCCAGCCCGTCAACGGCGCCATCGTCGGACGCGTCAAGGGCGGCTTCACCGTCGACCTGGGCGGCGCCTCGGCCTTCCTGCCCGGTTCGCAAGTCGACATCCGCCCCGTGCGCGACGTCGGCCCGCTGATGGGCAAGGAGCAGCCGTTCCAGATCCTGAAGATGGACCGCCCGCGCGGCAACATCGTCGTCTCGCGTCGTGCGATCCTGGAAGAAGCCCGCGCCGAACAGCGCACCGAGCTGGTGGGTCAGCTGCAAGAGGGTGAAGTCCGCGACGGCGTCGTCAAGAACATCACCGACTACGGCGCGTTCGTGGACCTGGGCGGCATCGACGGCCTGCTGCACGTCACCGACATGTCGTGGAAGCGCGTCTCGCACCCCTCGCAGGTCCTGGCCGTCGGCGACACCGTCAAGGTCCAGATCGTCAAGATCAACCCGGACACCCAGCGCATCAGCCTCGGCATGAAGCAGCTGCAGTCCGATCCGTGGGACGGCGTTGAAGCCAAATACCCGGTTGGCGCCAAGTACACGGGCCGCATCACCAACATCACCGACTACGGCGCATTCGTTGAGCTGGAAGCCGGCGTTGAAGGCCTGGTGCACGTCTCGGAAATGTCCTGGACCAAGAAGAACGTCCACCCCGGCAAGATCGTCTCGACCTCGCAGGAAGTCGACGTCGTGGTTCTGGATGTCGACGCCTCCAAGCGCCGCATCTCGCTGGGCCTCAAGCAGGCTCAGGACAACCCGTGGGACGCCTTCGTCGCCAACAACCCGATCGGCTCGACCGTCGAAGGCGAAGTCAAGAACGCCACCGAGTTCGGCCTGTTCATCGGCCTGGACAACGACATCGACGGCATGGTCCACCTGTCCGACCTGGACTGGAACGTCTCGGGTGAAGAAGCCATCCAGCGTTACCGCAAGGGCGAAATGGTCAAGGCCAAGGTTCTGGACGTCGACGTCGAGAAGGAACGCGTCTCGCTCGGCATCAAGCAACTGGGCGGCGATCCCGTCGGCGACGGCGACACCTACAAGAAGGGCCAGACCGTCACCGTGACCGTCACGTCCATCGAGTCGGGCGGCATCGAAGTGAAGTTCGGCGAAGACGACGCGCCGGTCACCAGCTTCGTGCGCAAGTCGGACATCAGCCGCGACCGCAACGAGCAACGTCCCGAGAAGTTCGCCGTGGGTGACCGCGTCGACGCTCAGATCACCTCGATCGACAAGGCTACGCGCCGCATTTCCGTGTCGATCAAGGCGCTGGAAATGGCCGACGAGAAGGAAGCCATCGAGCAGTTCGGGTCCTCGGATTCGGGCGCCTCGCTGGGCGACATCCTCGGCGCCGCGCTGCGCGAGAAGGCCAAGCAGGACTAATCCTGTTGGGCCTAACGCTCGACGCGCGGCGTCTCGCTGCTTGAGGCCCGCGTAGAGATTGACGAAGGCGGCCGGAGCGATCCGGCCGCCTTTTTCATGCCCGCCAGAAGGCGTCGCTATGTCGGCTATCGTACAATTAATGATCTTTAAGTCGCTGAATTCACGTTCGGGGCTTTTTCGCCCGGCTGGCGAAGGTTAGGGTAAGGTGCAGCTACCTTCCCGGCTGCTCCCGTACAGGGCGGGGGCCTTGATATGATCAAGTCTGAGCTTATCGAAAAGCTGGCGGCCGAGAACACGCACATGACCCAGTCCGAGGTCGAGCGCGTGGTCAATGTCGTGCTGGGCAAGATGACCGAGGCCATGGCCGAGGGCGGACGGGTCGAACTGCGCGGCTTCGGCGCCTTTTCGGTGCGCTCGCGTCCGGCGCGTTCGGGCCGCAATCCCCGCACCGGCGAGGCCGTGGACGTGCCCGCCAAGGCCGTGCCCTTCTTCAAGAGCGGCAAGGAACTTCGCGAGCGCCTGAACGCCTCCGGCGACGCCTGAACCTTTCTACGGCGACGCGGCCGTCGTTCGACGCCGCATATTCAAGGATGGATCCCCGATGGGCCTAGTCACCGAATTCAAGGAATTCATCTCGCGCGGCAACGTCGTCGATCTGGCGGTCGGCGTCATCATCGGCGCGGCCTTCTCCAAGATCGTCACCAGCCTGGTCGATCAGATCATCATGCCGCCCATCGGCTGGCTGATCGGCGGCATCGACTTCGCCGACCTGAAACTGGCCCTGCCCGTCAACCCGGCCAACCCGAACGGCGAACCCGCCTTCATCGAATACGGCGCCTTCATCAACGTGCTGATCCAGTTCCTGATCGTGGCCTTCGTGATCTTCCTGCTGGTCAAGGGCGTGAACAAGCTGCGTCGCGAAAAGGCGGCCGAGCCCGACGCCGCGCCGGCTGCGCCGACCCCGACCGAGGCTCTGCTGATCGAAATCCGCGACGCGCTGAAGACCCAGCCCAAGGTCTGAGGTCTAGGCCGCCCTGACGCCGTCCCGGTCCGTCAGGGCTCCAGTCTCGATCGGGACCGGGCGCTGGCAGATGCCGTGATCTCCATCGAACGGCGTCGGCGACCAGGCGCCGCGTGGCGGACCGTCGGGCGCGAAGGCCACGTGGCAATGCCCCCAGCCGCCTTCTCGACGGGCGCTGGCGGCATAGGAGTCCAGGCGACGCAGCATTTCCTCGTCCACCACCTGCAGTCTCGCCTTGGCCGCGCCGTGACTTTCGGCTTCGGCCAGCAGGGCCTGCATCAGGGCGGGGATGGCGTGGGGTTCGTCCTGCAGGGCGATCAGGTCGATGATCTCCAGCACCGCCGGTTCGATCGGCGTGGCCTTGGCCAGCACCGCCATGGCGTAGCCCGTGATCGCGCCGTCCCGCTCATGGGCCAGCAACACGGGGGCGAGGGTCCGGTCGGGATCGGCCAGACGCCAGCGCAGCATCTCGGGGCTGCGGTCGGCGACCAGGCGGCCCTCGTGGCGCAGGGCGGTCCAGAAATCGCCATAGCGGGACTGGTCGTGCAGATCGGTCAAGGGCGTGACCCCGGCAGGCAGGCCGGTGATGCGATTGTCCCTCAGGCGAGGGTTCATGAACCGCTCGCGATAGGGATCGGTCAGGCGCGGCGCTCGCTTGACCACTGCGCGCAGCACCCGGCTGTGCAGGCAGGTGGCGGGATGCAGGATCCACGACAGCTTCAGGTCATGGGTCCGTGGCGGCCAGGCGATCATGCCGTGACGCGCATACAAGGGCGCCGAACGGCCGTTGGCGTTGAAGGTATAGCAAGCGAACATCCCGGGCTGGTTCAGCAGGGTGCGGAACAGGCTTCGGCTCGCGCCCCGCATCTTCGGCGGCACGATGGTGGAAAAGCCGGTCGCGCCGTAGAACCGTCGATCGCCGAGCCAGAACCGCTGGACGAAGTTTCCGACAAAGGCGCCGGCCTGGCCTGGATTGGGGCCTTTGGAGTCCTCGACCACCCAGCCGGCCTCGGCGCCCGTCTCGATTCGGGCGGGGTTGGCGTCCAGCCAGGCCCAGCCGGCGTCGGATCGCTCGGGCCACCACACCGAACGGTGCAGGGCGTTGACGGCGTCACGGTCCGAGGGCTGGAAAGCGCGGGTGGTCACGGTCTTTGGTCCTTTCCCGTCCTGAGACACGCGGGGTTCGTGTGCCGAAGACGTGCAGATTTCGGACCAGATCACGAAACAATCTAAGGTTGCTTAAGCCCGTTTCTCTGTTGACGAACAGATTCAGGATTTGACTCTGGCCGACAATGGAACAAAAGATGAACACGAAGTTTCAGAAAAGACCATGGATCTCTCCACCTCTCCTGTTCCCAGTCGCGCCTCCGCCTGGCCCGCCCTTTGCGCCGGTCTGGAGGAGGTGTGCGCCAATGGTCCGCGTGACATGGCGGCGGCCCTTGTCTTCGCCCTGGGTCGTCTGCCGCAGGCCGACGCCCGGCCGGTGCTGGCGGCGGCCAGTCATGACTGGCTGCACGAACAGGGGCGGCCCCATGGTTCGGGCTTTTCGTCGGCAGGGCTGGGGTTCCGCCGAGCCGGACTGGTGCTGGTCTCGGGTCGGGGTGAGGCGGATATTCTGTGGGTCATGGAGCAGGCCTTGCGATCGGGCGCCGTCTGCGCCGTGGTGGGCGCGGTCGAGACCGCCACCCTGGCCCAGACCCGGCGGCTGGCCTTCGCCGCTGACGAGGGGCGGGCATCGGGCGTGCTGCTGCGGCGAACCGCGGCCGGGCTGAATGCGGCGCGGCGGCGCTGGCGAATTACAACCTTGAATAGTGTTCCGGATCGACACGACCCGCGCGCGCCGGGACGGTTTCGTCTCGAAGCGGAACTGACACGCAGCCGGAGCGAACGTCCCGGCGTCTTCAGGCTGGAGCAGGATGATGAAACGCATCGTCTCCGTCTGGCTGATCGACTGGCCGGTGACGGTCTGGGCGAACGCGGCCGGACGGGCCTCGCCGCCTGAGGCTGGTCGGGATCGTGAGGGCTCGCACGGAGGGGCGCCGTTCGCCCTGGTCGCACGCACGGCGCGGGGCGCGATCCTGCATGCCCTGAACGCCTCGGCGCGCGCCGCCGGTCTGTCGCGCGGCCAGACCCAGGCCGACGCCCTGGCCATGCTGCCCGGCCTGATTTGCCGGCCCGCCGATCTGGCTGCGGATCGGCGTGCGCTTCAGGCCCTGGCGGTCTGGGCCGAGCGCTGGTCCCCGGCGGTCAGCGTGGATGCGCCGGGCGAGGCGGGGGGCGAGGCGGGTGCGGCCGGGTCGCCGCACGGACTGGAGGGTCTGTTTTTCGACCTGACCGGCGCGACCCATCTTTTCGGCGGAGAGGCGACCCTGCTGGAGCGGATCGAACACCGCCTGGCCCAGGCGGGCGCCCGGTCGCGCGCGGCGATCGCCGAAACCCCGGGCGCGGCCTGGGCCCTGTGTCGATGGGGGCCAAGCCGAAGTGGGACGGGCCGAAGTGAGACGGGCCAACGTGAAATGGGCGGCCATCCGCAGATCATCGCGCCCGGTCAGGTGCGAGAGCGGCTGGCGGGCCTGCCTGTCGAGGCCCTGCGGCTGGATGCGGCGACGCTGAAACAGGCGCATCGGTTTGGGTTGAAGCGGATCGGCGACCTCTATCCCATGCCCCGCGCAGGACTGGCGCGGCGGTTCCAGGCGACGGACGGAGCCGGTCTGGTCCGACGGCTGGACCAGGCCCTTGGCGCGACGGCCGAAGCCCTGACGCCGACCCGCCCGCCGCCCCGCTACCGGACCTGGCAGGCCTATGCCGAACCCGTGGGCGACACGGCCGGGGTGGAGGGGCGGCTGCCCGGTCTGGCCGAGGATCTGTCGGCGGCGCTGGAGCGGGACGGGCAGGGCGCGCGCGCTCTGACGCTGACGGGGTTTCGCACCGATGGAGCGACGACCGCCCTGTCGATCCGGCTGGGCCTGCCGGGGCGGGATGCGGCCATCTGGATGCGGCTGTTCCGCGAGAAGGGGATCGAGCGTCTGGACCTCGGTTTCGGCGTCGACGCCCTGATGCTGACCTGCGACCTGGCCGAGCCCATCGCCGCCCATCAGGTCTCGATCGAGACGGAGACCGCCACCCGCCACGCCGAAAGCCTGGCGGGCCTGATCGACCGGCTGTCGGCGCGACTGGGGGAACAGGCGGTGCAGGTGGCCGAACCGCAAGGATCATGGCTGCCCGAGCGATCCGAGCGCTGGCGTCCGGCGCTGGGGGCCAGGCCTGTATCGGCCCAGGCGCACCAGACCCCACGCAGCCGCCCCATCCTGATGCTGGACCCGCCTGAGCCCATCGACGCCATCGCCGAACTGCCCGACGGCGCCCCGGCCCGCTTCACCTGGCGCAGGGTGTCGCGCAAGGTCGCCCGCGCCGACGGTCCCGAACGGCTGTCGCCCGAATGGTGGCGTCCGCCCAGCGAGGGGCGCGGACCCCTGGGCCGCCAGCCCCGCACCCGCGACTATTACCGCGTCGAGGATGATCAGGGCCTGCGTTACTGGCTGTTCCGCGAGGGGCTGTATGGCGCCGAGTACGCCGGCGGCGTCGACGAGCGCGCCCCGTCGTGGTGGATGCACGGGATGTTCCCGTGACCGCCGCTTTTGCATGGAGCGGCGAGTACGCCGAGCTTGGAGCCATCACCAATTTCAGCTTTCTGGAAGGCGCGTCGCATCCGGGCGAGATGATGATGCAGGCCAAGGCCCTGGGCCTGGCCGCCGTGGGCGTCGCCGACCGCAACACCCTGGCGGGCATGGTGCGCGCCCTGATGGGGGCCGAGGACAACGACATCCGGCTGGTCGTGGGCTGCAAGCTGGCCTTTCTCGACGGGACCGAACTGATCGTCTTTCCCCGCGACCGCGCCGCCTATGGCCGGCTCTGCCGCCTCTTGACCCAGGGCAAGAGCGAGATCTTGGGCAAGAGCGAGGTCCTGTCGGATGGCCAAGAAGGCGGCGACCGCATCACCAAGGGCGAAACCCGCCTGACCTTCGAACAAGCGGTGCAGTACGCAGACGGCATGATCGCCCTGGCCGTCGCGCCCGAGGCTCCCGACACGGCGTTCGAGGCGAGACTGGGGGCCTGGCGCCGCGCCTGGCCGGATAAGCTGTATCTTGCCGTGGCGCCCCTGTATCGCGGCGCGGATCGGGCGCGGCTGAACCGGCTGGCGGCCATGGCGGACCGGACGGGCGCGCCGATGATCGCCACCAATGCGGCCCTGTACGCCCATCCCGACCGGCGCCCGCTGCAGGACGCCCTGACCTGTATCCGCGAGGGAACGACCATCGATGCGGCCGGTCTGCGCCTTCAGTCCAACGCCGAACGCGGCCTGAAACCGCCCGCCCAGATGGCCCGCCTGTTCAAGGGTCACGAGGCGGCTCTGGCGCGGACGATGGAGGTGGTGCGCGGGTGTTCGTTCTCTCTGCACCAACTGGCCTATCAGTACCCGGACGAGCCCGTGCCGCTCGGCTGGACCGCGCAGCGCCGGCTGATCCGCCTGACCTTTGCGGGGGCGCGGCTGCACTGGCCGCAGGGCGTGCCCGCAAAGGTCCTGAAGTCGATCGTCCACGAGCTGAAACTGATCAAGCAGCTCAAATACCCGAACTATTTCCTGACCGTGCACGACATCGTCCAGTATGCCCGGAGCCAGAAAATCCTGTGCCAGGGGCGGGGATCGGCGGCCAACTCGGTCGTCTGCTTCTGTCTGAACATCACCAACGTCAATCCGGCCGAGCAGGACGTTCTGATCGAGCGGTTCATCTCGGCCGACCGGTCCGAACCGCCCGACATCGACGTCGATTTCGAGCATGAGCGGCGCGAGGAGGTGATGCAGTATGTCTATCGCCGCTATGGCCGCGACCGGGCGGGGATCGTGGCGACCATCATCCATTATCGGCCGCGTTCGGCGATCCGCGACGTGGGCAAGGCGCTGGGCCTGACCGAGGATGTGACGGCGCGGCTGGCCGACACGGTCTGGGGCTCCTATGGCTCGGAGGTGAAGGACGGCCATGTCGATCGCACGGGTCTGAAGCGCGCCGACCCCCGGTTCAAGTTGGCGCTCGACCTGACCGCCGAACTCATCACCTTTCCGCGCCACCTGTCCCAGCATGTCGGCGGCTATGTGCTGAGCCAGACGCCCCTGATCGAGATCGTGCCCATCGGCAATGCGGCCATGGCCGACCGCACCTTCATAGAGTGGGACAAGGACGACATCGACTATCTGAAGCTGATGAAGGTCGATGTCCTGGCCCTGGGAATGCTGACGGCCATGCGGCGGGCCTTCGACCTGATCGCCGAAAACTACGGCCGGCGGTTCGAGCTTCACACCGTCCCGCGTGAGCAGAAGGCCGTCTATGACATGCTGTGTACGGGCGATTCTCTGGGGGTGTTTCAGGTCGAGAGCCGGGCCCAGATGGCCATGCTGCCGCGCCTGAGACCCCGCGTCTTCTACGACCTGGTGGTGGAGGTGGCGATCGTGCGGCCCGGCCCGATCCAGGGCGACATGGTCCATCCCTATCTGAAGCGACGCGCCGAACGCCGGGCCGCCCAGGCGGCGGGCGTCCCCTTCGTCATCGACTATCCAAAGCCCTCGCCCGACCACGGTCCGGCGGACGAACTGAAGCTGGTCCTCGACAAGACCCTGGGCGTACCCCTGTTTCAGGAACAGGCGATGAAGATCGCCATGGACGCCGCCAAGTTCACGTCGAAGGAGGCCAACGGTCTGCGCCGCGCCATGGCCACCTTTCGGCACATGGGCACCATCGGCGAGTACGAGAAGATTTTCGTCGAGCGGTTGATCGCGCGCGGTTACGACCCCGTCTTCGCCCAGAAATGCTTCGACCAGATCAAGGGGTTCGGCGAATACGGCTTCCCGGAAAGCCACGCCTGTTCCTTCGCCTTTCTGGTCTATGTCTCGGCCTGGGTGAAATGCCTTTACCCGGACGCTTTTGCGGCCTGTCTCCTGAACAGTCAGCCGATGGGCTTCTATGCCCCGGCCCAGATTGTTCGCGATGCGCGCGATCACGGCGTCGAGGTGCGGCACCCGGATGTGAACGCGAGCGGCTGGGATGCCACTCTTGAGGAGGGTCGCACGCTGGAACGCCGCGCCCTGCGTCTGGGGCTTCGGGCCATCGACGGGTTCAAGTCGGTCTGGGCCGATCAGATCGTCGACGCCCGCGCCCTGGCGCCCTTCGCCGATCTGGAAGATCTGCGACTACGGGCCAAACTGCCGCCGTCGGCGCTGGATCGGCTGGCCGAGGCGGATGCGTTCGGGTCGCTGAAACTGAGCCGGCGACAGGGGGCTTGGGCCGCCAGAGGGGCGCCGCCCGCTTCCAGCGCGCCCCTGTTCGAGGCCATGGGGCTGGACGAGTCGGACGGTCGTCCGCCCCAGGCCCTGCCCAGCCTTACGCCCGCCGAGGAGGTGGTCGGCGATTATCAGACCATCCGCCTGTCGCTGAAGGGGCATCCGGTCAGCTTCCTGCGCGAGCGACTGGCCAAGGCGGGGGCGATGACCGCGCTGGATTATCAGGCGGCCAGGGAGAACCGGCGCGTCGCGGTCGGCGGGGTGGTGCTGGTGCGCCAAAGGCCGGGATCGGCCAAGGGGGTGGTCTTCCTGACCCTCGAGGACGAGACGGGGGTCGCCAACCTGGTGCTGTGGCCAGACGTCTTCGAACGCTTGAGACCTGTCGCCATGGGGGCTCGGATGGTCTTGGCGCGCGGACGGGTGCAGCGGGCCGAGGGGGTCAGCCATCTGGTGGTCGAGGACCTGATCGACTGGACGCCGATGCTGGGTCATCTGAGTGATGACGGGGCGGGCCAACTGACGCTGTCGGCGACGCCCGGATCGGGCCATTCGCCCTCGGAGCCGAACCGGCGCAGGCATCCGCGCGACGTCCGGGTCCTGCCCGGATCGCGGGATTTTCACTGAAGTCCGCACCCGCCCCGGGCCATGTCCTTGAAGGGTCAAGGGTTCGCGGCGGATGGTCACAAGGGGTTACGACTTGTAAAGCCGCACCGCCGGTGGTCCTATTCGCCATCAGGTGGGCTGGACTGGGCGACGCCGTCGCACGCCCCTCCACGCCACAGTCGGGCGCCGCGGGCGCCTGAAATGCAAAAGGGCAGGCATGAATCTCGTCATTCTTCTGGGGGTGGTGATCACCCTCGTCACGGGCATTCCCGTGCTTCTTCAGATCCTGAAAAACCACCCAAAGGGGCTCATCACCTGCTTCTTCGCCGAGATGTGGGAGCGGTTCAGCTTCTACGGCATGCGCGGCCTGCTGATCTTCTATCTGACGCAGCATTTCCTGTTCGACGACAAGTTCGCCACCGGCCAGTACGGCACCTATGGCTCGCTGGTCTATCTGCTGCCCCTGCTGGGCGGGCTGGTGGCCGACCGCTATATCGGCACGCGCAAGGCGATCATCTTCGGCGCGGTCCTGCTGGTCATGGGCCACGGGCTGATGGCCTATGAAGGCAGCCCGGCGCGCCAGACCCTGGCCATCGGCGGCCAGAACTACGCCGTCCAGGTCGAGGGCCGCGGCGCCGAGCGCGTCACCGAAATCCTCATCGACGGCGGCACCTATGCCTATACCGAGGGCGACGCCGGCCTGGCCATCGCCGGCCTGCCCGCGACCTCGGCGGTTCCGGCCACGGTGCCGACCGGCCAGTACGCCATGGAGGTCGAGCGCGATCCCGTGGGCGTCAACGTCTTCTACCTGTCCCTGTCGCTGATCATCATGGGGGTGGGCTTCCTGAAGCCCAACATCTCCACCCTGGTCGGTCAGTTGTATCCGCAGGGCGACGCGCGGCGGGATTCGGGTTTCACCCTCTACTACTACGGCATCAACCTGGGCTCGTTCTGGGCGGCGGTGCTGTGCGGCTATCTGGGCCAGACCTTCGGCTGGGGCTGGGGCTTTGGCCTCGCTGGCCTGGGGATGCTGGCCGGTCTTGTGGTCTTCGTGCTGGGCAAGAACCTGCTGGAGGGCAAGGGCGAGAGCCCCTTCCCCGAACTGATCAAGAAACCCGTCGTCGGCCCGATCAACCGCGAGTGGCTGATCTACATCCTGGGTTTCCTGGCCATCATCCCGATGATGTTCATCGCCCGCAGCCACACCTTCGTCGGCTATGGGCTGGTCGCCTGTACGCTTGCGGCCCTGGGCTATGTCACCTGGTTCATGGTGGTGAAGTGCGACAAGGTCGCGCGCGAGCGGATGATGCTGGCCATGGTGCTGGTGTTCGGATCGGCCGTCTTCTTCACCCTGTTCGAACAGGCGGGTTCGTCGCTGAACCTGTTCGCCGAGCGTAACGTCGACCTGGCGGTCACCGCCACGGCCGGCACCTTCCTGGGCATTCCCTATGGTTCGCCCGACCAGCTGGCGGCGGCGGGCATCGTCCCCGCCAACTGGTGGAGCTGGATCGACACCTCCCTGACGGCGTCGCAGACCCAGTCGTTCAACGCCGGCTTCATCCTGATCTTCGCGCCGGTCTTCGCCGCCCTCTGGGTCTTCCTGGCCAAGCGCAAGATGGACCCGAACCCGGTGGTCAAGTTCGGCCTCGGCATCATGCAGGTCGGACTGGGCTTCCTGGTCGTGGTCTGGGGCGCCAACTCCGGCATGATCGACGACGCCTTCCGCACCCCGCTGGTGCTTCTGGCCATCCTGTATCTGCTGCACACGGTGGGCGAGCTGTTCCTGTCGCCGGTCGGCCTGTCGGAGATCACCAAGCTTTCGGTGCCCTCGATCGTCAGCTTCATGATGGCGGTGTGGTTCATGGCCTCGGCCATCGCCCACTTCGTCGGCGGCATCATCGCCGGCCTGGCCAGCACCGAGACCGTGGGCGGCGAGGTGACCAATCCTCAGGCGGCCCTGACCGCCTCGCTGGAGAGCTTCAACGCCATCGGCTGGATCGGCATCGGCATCGGGGTGGCCTTCATCCTGGTCAGCTTCTTCATTTCCAAATGGTCCAACGGCGTGAACGACCCGGACAACCATCCGGGGCCGACCCTGGCTGACGCAGGGCGTGAAGACGGCAATGTCGCCCGGCCGGGAGCGACGACCCTGGGCTGACCGCCCGGTCGCCTGAACAAGGAGAAGGGGCGGAGCCAGTCTGGCTCCGCCCCTTTTTTTGTCCGTTCGTGAGGCCTGCCTGTTGGATCAGAAGGTCTTGCGCAGGCGGACCTGGAAGAAGGTCCGCGGGTCGATGTAGCGGTTCTCGACGAAGGCGATGGGCCGTTCCGGCGTCCGGTCGGCATAGGCCGTGCGCTGGACGTCGAAGGTGTCCCAGATGTTCAGCTGGGCGCGGATCGCCAGGGTCGGCGTGGGTTTGTACTCGGCGAAGAACTCGTAATAGTCCTTGCCCTTCCAGCCGTTGGTCTCGTCGGGATAGTAGCTGGCCTGACCCAGGCGCGGGATCCAGTTGGCGCCCCACTGCAGTTTCCACGACACGATGTCCTGTTCGAAGCCGAGGTTGGCCTGGGTCGGACGAATGCCGGAAATGGGGCGGCTGCGACCCGTGGTGGGGTCGGTGACCTCGGTCTTGTTCCAGTCGTTACGGAAGCTGAAGCGTCCGCCCGAAATGCCCAGCTTCTGCGTCGGCACGGTCAGGGTGACCGATAGCTGGTCTAACGTGCCGTCGCCGATATTGCCCGTCGCCGACAGGTCGTTTTCCAGCGGCAGCTGGTCGATCACATCGATGATCTCGTCGTGGCGCAGGCCGATCTTCAGCGCGCCGTCGCCCCAGAACCGGCCCTCGTAAATCAGTTCGCTGATCCAGCGCTGCTCGGGCTCCAGGTCGACGTTGCCGCCGAACACGTTCTCGTCCTCAAGGTCAGCCGAGGCGGCGAAGTCGCCGAAATCGAGCTGGCCCAACTCACGCTCGAAGCGGAACTGCAGCTGGTTGTTGGCGACCGGGGTCCAGGTGGCCAGGAAGCGCGGCTTGGCGAAGACGAAATTCTTTTCCTGATCGGCGTCGCCCGACTGGGTGATGGTGGAGGCCTCGACCCGCAGGCCGCCTTCGACCGTCAGGCGCGGGCTCAGCCGCCAGGTGGCCTTGGAGAAGACCTCGCCGCGCACCTCCTCGACCTTCACCGAGGCCGAGGGCAGGGGAACGTCGGCTCCGCCGACGCTGTAGGCCTGGGCGACCTCCAGCATGTTGTAGGCGACCTCGGCTCCGGTTTCGAGCGTCAGGTTGGCCGAGCGTTCGTGGCGCAGCAGGCCCCTCAGGATGGTCTCCGACGACTTGCCGTCAGCGCTGAAGACCTGTTCCGGATCGGCGACGCCGCCAACGCGGATGTTGTTGGTCGAGTTGTTGTCGAAATCCTCGAACGAATGGATCAGCCGGGTTTCCAGCTTCCAGCGGGCGGACAGCGGCCGGGTATAGACCACGCCCAGTTCGCCATTCGTCGCGTCTTCCGCGTAGGTGCTTTCGCGCAGCACGGTTGGCGAGGTCTGGGTCTGGATGCTGTTCCAGTCATTGCCGCCAAGGCGTCCGGTCAGGTCGATCTTGCCGCCCGCGAACGGGCCGGCCCAGGCAGCGCGGATGTTGCTGCCGCCGCCGTAGCCGTCGTTGTAGTGGGTCTCGTCGCGGATGATGTCGCCGGCGGCGTTGCGGCGGATCACCCGGCCCTCGCCGTTGGAATCGCTGGTGCCGATGCCGTCGCTGAGCGAGACGCTCCAGGTGCGGTCCCCCTGGGTGCGGGTGTACTGATAGGAGCCGCCGAACACGTCCTGGCCGCCGTCGAAGAAGACGCCGTTCCAGGTCAGGATCGACTGGCGGCTGTCCTGGGTTTTCAGGATCACGTTCACGATGACCGCATAGCCCTGCATGTCGATGCCCGGGGCGCCGCCGCGGATCAGCTCGATGCGCTCGACCTGATCGGCCGGGGTGCGGCCCAGGACGTTGGAGACCGTATCGCTCTTGGACGCCGGGCGGGCGTTGTTGATCAGGGCGTTGCCGACCGCGCCTTCGAAGCCGCGCGATCCCGACCCGTCGTTCAGCGAGAAGCCCGGCACCCGGTTGACCATGTCCTGGGCGGTGTTGGGGCGTTGCGCGGCGAAGAAGTCCGGGGTGAAGACCAGGACGCCGCGCTGGCTGGCGTCGCTCAAGGGCGCCTGGGCCTCGGGGCCGGTCGGGACGGGCGCCTGGGCGACCTGGGGTTCGTCGGCGAAGGCGCTGGTCGAGGCCAGCATCATCGCCGTTGTGGCCAGCAGTAGGGTCTTGGTCATCGCCGCTCGTCCTGTTCTCGTTGCCGGATGAATGGCCCAGCGATGCGGCCCTCTTCCAGTTACAATCCGGACAGGTGGATTAAATCGATGACAGGAACGACGGATTTACAGATGACGAATCTGTAATGTTAACCTCTATACTTGAAGTCCCGCTGTTTATACGGCGGTGCCGCCCACGGTCAGGCCGCCCATCTTGAGCGAGGGCTGGCCGATGCCGACGGGGACGCCCTGTCCGGCCTTGCCGCACACGCCCACGCCGGGATCGAAGGCGAAGTCGTCGCCGATCATCTGGATATGGGTCAGGGCCGTGGCGCCGTCGCCGATCAGGGTGGCGCCCCGCACCGGCGCGGTGATCTTGCCGTCCTCGATCAGATAGGCCTCGGTGCACTGGAAGACGAACTTGCCGTTGGTGATGTCCACCTGGCCGCCGCCGAAGTTGGCGGCATAGAGACCGCGCTTGGTATTGGCGATCATGTCGGCCTTCGAGTCCTTGCCGCCTTCCATGAAGGTGTTGGTCATGCGCGGCATCGGCATATGGGCGAAGGATTCGCGTCGGCCGTTGCCGCCCGCGCGCTGGCCCATCTGACGGGCGCTGAGCCGGTCGTGCATCAGCCCGACCATGATCCCGTCCTCGATCAGGACGTTGCGCGAGGTGGGCGTGCCCTCGTCATCGACGGTCAGGGAGCCGCGACGCCCGGCGATGGAGCCGTCGTCCACGACGGTGACGCCGGGAGCGGCGACCCGCTTGCCCATCATGCCGGTGAAGACCGACGAGCCCTTTCGGTGGAAGTCGCCCTCGAAGCCGTGGCCGATGGCCTCGTGCAGCAGCACGCCGGGCCAGCCGGCGCCCAGGACCACGTCCATCTCGCCTGCGGGACAGTCGACGGCGTCCAGATTGACCAGGGCGGTGCGCAGGGCCTCGTCCACCTGGGCCTGCCAGCGCTCGGGCTGGATCCAGGTGTCGAACGACGCCCGGCCGCCGGCGCCGGTCGAGGCGCTTTCGCGACGGCCGTTCTGCTCGACGGTGATGGAGACGTTCAGCCGCACCAGGGGCCGGATGTCGTTCACGCTAAGGCCGTCGGCGCGCAGGATCTCGATCTGGCGGCGCTCGCCGACGATGGAGGCCGAGACCTGAACGACGCGCGGGTCGCGGGCGCGGGCCCAGGCGTCGATCTCGCTCAGCAGGGCGATCTTGTCCGAGAAGGCGGGCGCCGCCAGGGGATCGACGGCGTCATAGAGCTTCTGGTTTGTGGCGCGCGGCCCTTCTGCCGTCACGCCCGCATGGCCGCGCTTGGCCAGGGCGGCGCTGTCGGCGGCGCGGCGGATCGCGGCGGCGGAAATCTCGTTGGCGTGGGCGTATCCGGCGGTCTCACCGGCGACGACCCGCAGGCCGAAGCCTTCGGAGGCGTCATAGGCGGCGGACTTCAACCGACCGTCGTCGAACACCAGGGCCTCGGATTCCGAGCGCTCCAGGAAGAGTTCGCCGTCATCCGCCCCGACGAGCGCGGTCTGGAGGATGGTCAGGGCCTCAGAAGGATCGACTCCTGCGGTCTGCAGGATGGGCGGGGTGGCGGTGTGAACGGTCATGACCGTTAGATAGGGACTTGATCGCCGTTCGTCACGATCTCTCCCCCGCCGATGTGGCGGGGGAGAGGGGTTCGTGTGCGGGGCGCGGCTATCCTCAGTTCTGGCGAACCCCGCCCGAGCCGGTCAGGCTCTGGCTCAGCGTGGCGGGGCGGGTCGCCAGTTCGACATCGCCCGAGCCGGAGATCGAGACCTTGGCCGAGCCGGTCGGGGCGATCCGGGCGTCGCCGCTGCCCGACAGGGTGACATCGGCGTCGACCGCCGCCAGGTCGTCGAGATCGGCGTCGCCGGAGCCCGTGATGCTGAGCTTCAGCGCCCGGACCCGGCCCGCGCCCTCGACGTCGCCCGATCCGGACTGGTCGATGGTCAGGCTGTCCTGGTCATAGTCGCGCAGGGTCAGGTCCGAGGATCCGCGCAGGTCGAAGGTGTGGATGGTCGGGGCGGTGACGACCACGCGCACCTGTTCGCTGTCCACCCAGACGCCGCGCCCGTCGGCGTTGCGTCCAAAGACGATCCGCTCGTTGTTAGGGCCTTCCGCGTTCAGCATGGTCAGGCGATTGCCGTCCAGCCGGATGCGGTTGACCAGGTCGGCGGCGCCCGTGATGACCACGCCCGGGGTTGCACCCTGGACGTATTCGACGTCGGCGGACATCTCGACGATCAGGCTGTCGCCGCCGGTCCAGGCCAGGGTCTTGGTGGTTTCCTCGATGCGGCGGTCGTCGGCGCGGTGGATCGAGACGGACGACCCGTCGTCGTCCTTGAAGGTCCAGGCCCAGCCGTGGCGGGCCATGTCGCGCCCGCCCAGGGCCGCAGCCCCGCCCAGGGTGACGACGGCCAGGACCAGGGCGGCCCCGGTGATGATGAGAAGCGTGCGGATCATGCCGGGTCTCCCGAAGTCGAGTTGGCGGGTTGAGGGTCGAGGGCCGGCTTCAGCAGCCGGTAGTGGAGCCGGGCGAACCAGATCAGGGCGTCGATCAAGAGCTTGGTGACGACCGCCAGCAGGGCCGCAAAGGCCACGCTCAGCGCCATCAGGCCCAGGCCGCCCAGGAAGGCCGCGAAGCCGCCGCCTGGGAAGCCCGAGAAGGGCCCGGCCACCATGACTGCGCCGCCCGAGACGAACAGGGCGATCACGGCGATGAGGAAGCCGAACAGGGTGCCGATCACCCCCATCAGGATGGGCAGCAGGATGATCAGGTCGATCGCGCCCAGCCCCAGCACCGCAAAGACGGCGCCCGCTGCGGCCGAAGGCGTCTGTTCCTGGCGCCAGCGTTTGACGCCGGCCTCCGCCTTCAGCTCGCGGGCCAGGCGCTCGGGATCGCCCAGGGCCTGGGCGACATCCGATTCGGACCGGCCGGCGGCGACGCCGTCGTCGAAGTGGGCTTCATAGTCGTTGACGATCTCGGCGGCCGAGGCGACCGGCATGCCGACCAGCCCCTTCTTGAGCCGGGCGAGGAAATCGGCGCGCGTCATTGGGCGTCTCCGGTTTGCAGGGTGGGCGTGACGTCTGGGGCGGCCAGGGGCGCGGGGGCATCCAGAATGGCGTCCACGGCCTGGGTGAAATGCGCCCAGTCGGCGGTCTGGACCGCCAGTGCGGTTCGGCCGTCGTCGGTCAGGCGATAATATTTACGCGAGGGGCCGGCGGTCGATTCGACCAGATAGGTCTCGACCAGGCCGTCGGACTGCATCCGCCGCATCAGCGGGTAGATGGTGCCTTCGCCCATGTCGATCGCGTCCGACAGGCGGCTGGCGATCTCGTAGGCGTAGCTGTCGGCTCTCGCCAGCAGCGCCAGAACACACAGTCCCAGCACGCCTTTCTTCAGCTGTATCTCGATGGTTTCGGGCACGATTGCGTCTCCTGTGATATCGGATCGGTATCGCAAGGTACTGGTTGGTGCAAGGTAGCTGTCGAAACATGACAGCGATTTAATCGATGTCCCTGACGCCCGTGCGGCTTCTTGGCGTCCTTGATCGCTTGGCAAGTGGCTATCGAGCCGATATGGACCGCCCCAGAAACGCCACGTCGAGAGATGTCGGCGGGGCTTGCGACTCGCTCGCAAATGCCTGTTGCAGATGGGTTTAAGAGGATTTTCCGCATGGAACTGGGCTCCAATGCCCTGAGGACCGCCAGAGGCGCAGCCGCCTCGTCCGTTCTCGCTGTGTCGCTGGGCGTGTTCGCCGCGACTCCGTCCTGGGCTCAGGACCTGATGGGCCAGCCGACTCCGGGCGGCATCGATCTGCAGCCCGCAGCATCGCCGCTCAAGTACGAGGCGATCTGGTTCCACAACGTGATCCTGCTGCCCATGTGCATCGGCATCAGCCTTCTGGTGCTCGGCCTGCTGGGCTGGATCGTCATCCGCTACAACAAGAAGTCCAACCCGACGCCGGCCCGCTGGAGCCACAACACCCTGATCGAGGTGATCTGGACCGTGATGCCGGTGCTGATCCTGGTCGGCATCTCGCTGTTCTCGTTCCGCCTGCTGTTCGCTTATCACGACATGCCGACGCCGGACCTGACGGTTAAGGCCACGGGCAACCAGTGGAACTGGGGCTACGAATACCCGGACCAGGGTATCAGCGAATACATCTCCAACATGCTGCCCGAGGACGAGGCCAAGGCCCGTAACGTGCCGTATCGCCTGGCCGCCGACGAGCCGATCGTCGTGCCGGTCGGCAAGACCGTCCGCGTTCTGGTCACCGCCTCCGACGTCATCCACGCCTTCGCCCTGCCGGCCTTTGGTCTGAAGACCGACGCCGTCCCCGGCCGGGTCAACGAGACCTGGTTCCGCGCCGACCGCACGGGCGTCTTCTACGGCCAGTGCTCCGAGCTGTGCGGCGTCGACCACGCCTTCATGCCCATCGAGATCCACGTCGTGACCGAGGCCCAGTTCGCAACCTGGGTCGCCTCCAAGGGCGGGACCATGACGCCGAAGTCGCCTGAACAGGCTCCGGGTGGAACGGCGGCCCAGGTCGCAGCCGGAACCGACGGCGCCGCGACGGCCGTTGACGCCGCTGCAGCCGCTGCGCCCGGCGCCATCCCGACCGCCCAGACGGCGACGACCCCGACATCTGCGCCGACGACGGCTCCCGCCGCCGCCCCGGCAGCACAGTAAAGCTACGAAGAGCGCGCTCAGACATGGCCACCGACATCACCGCAGATCACGCCGCTCACGCGGATCATGACCACAAGCCGGGTTTCTTCACCCGCTGGTTCCTGTCCACCAATCACAAGGACATCGGCACCCTGTACCTGCTGTTCGCCATCATGGCGGGCATCGTTGGCGGCGCCATGTCCGGCCTGATCCGCTGGGAACTGGCCGAGCCGGGCATCCAGATCTTCAAGGAAGGTTCGGGCGTCTATCTGCTCGGCCTCGTTGAGCAGTCCAAGCACGGCTATAACGTGGTCGTCACGGGTCACGCCCTGGTCATGATCTTCTTCATGGTCATGCCGGCCATGATCGGCGGCTTCGGCAACTGGTTCGTGCCCATCATGATCGGCGCGCCCGACATGGCCTTCCCGCGCATGAACAACGTGTCGTTCTGGCTGCTGGTCGCGGCCTGGGTGCTGCTGATCATGTCGCTGTTCGTCGACGGCGGACCGGGCAAAGGCTTCGGCGGCGGCTGGACCATCTATCCGCCGCTCTCGACCAAGGGCCACACGGGACCGGCCATGGACCTGGCGATCTTCTCGCTGCACATCGCCGGCGCCTCCTCGATCCTGGGCGCGGTCAACTTCATCACCACTATCTTCAACATGCGCGCGCCGGGCATGACCCTGCACCGCATGCCGCTGTTCGCCTGGTCGGTTCTGATCACCGCCTTCCTGCTGCTGCTGAGCCTGCCCGTCCTGGCCGGCGCCATCACCATGCTGCTGGCCGACCGCAACTTCGGCACCTCCTTCTTCGACCCGGCCGGCGGCGGCGATCCCGTCATGTTCCAGCACCTGTTCTGGTTCTTCGGTCACCCCGAGGTCTACATCCTGATCCTGCCAGGCTTCGGCATCATCTCGCACATCGTCTCGACCTTCTCGCGCAAGCCCATCTTCGGTTACCTGGCGATGGCCTACGCCATGGTCGCGATCGGCTTCGTCGGCTTCATCGTGTGGGCGCACCACATGTACACGGTCGGCATGAGCGTGAACCTGCGCGCCTACTTCATCGCCGCGACCATGATCATCGCGGTGCCGACGGGGGTGAAGATCTTCAGCTGGATCGCCACCATGTGGGGCGGTTCGATCACCTTCAAGACGCCCATGCTCTGGGCCATCGGCTTCATCTTCCTGTTCACGGTCGGCGGCGTGACCGGCGTGGTCCTGTCCAACGCGGGCATCGATTACAGCCTGCACGACACCTATTACGTCGTGGCCCACTTCCACTACGTCCTGTCGCTGGGCGCCGTGTTCGCGATCTTCGCCGGCTTCTACTACTGGTTCGAGAAGATGTTCGGCGTGAAGTACAACGAGTTCCTGGGTGCGGCGCACTTCTGGATCATGTTCATCGGCGTGAACATCATCTTCTTCCCGCAGCACTTCCTGGGTCTGCAGGGCATGCCGCGTCGCTACATCGACTATCCGGACGCCTTCACCTTCTGGAACCACGTCTCGTCGATCGGCTATGTGATCACCATCATCGGCGTCCTGGTCTTCCTCATCATGCTGATCGAGGCGGCCATCCGTCGTCGCCCGGGTGAAGCCAACCCGTGGGGCGAAGGCGCCACGACCCTGGAGTGGACCCTGTCCTCGCCGCCGCCGCACCACCAGTTCAACGAGCTGCCGGTGGTCAAGGGCGACGAACACTAGTCCGACTAACGACACCAAACGGGGGCCGCTCTTTCGACATCGAAGGGGCGGCCTCTGGTCTTTGGGGTTAACGCTTCCGGCGCGGTCGCCCGCGACTTGAGGCAATCTCCCGCGCTACCGCTTGCGACGCGGTCGCCCGCTACTTGAGCCCGGTGCAATGTGCTAACGGCTCGTCCGAAATCGAGATGACAAAGACCACTGCCGACACCCTCCTGACCACCGCCCAGCCGGAAGACTATTTCCAGCTGCTGAAGCCGCGCGTCATGTCGCTTGTGGTGTTCACCGGCGCGACCGGCCTGGTCGTGGCGCCGGGATCGATCAATCCCTTCGTCGCCGCCATCGCCATCCTGTGCATCGCCGTCGGCGCTGGCGCTGCGGGCGCGCTGAACATGGCGCTGGAGGGCGAGACCGACGCCCTGATGCGGCGCACCCGCGGGCGCCCCGTCGCCGCCGGCCGGGTCAAGAAGAACGACGCCATGGCCTTCGGCATCGTGCTGTCGCTGTTCTCGGTGATGCTGCTGGGCATGAACACGAGCTGGTTCGCGGCCGGTCTGCTGGCCCTGACCATTGTCTATTACGCCGGCTTCTACACCCTGATGCTGAAGCGCCGGACGCCACAGAATATCGTCATCGGCGGGGCGGCGGGCGCCCTGCCGCCCGTGATCGGCTGGGCGGCGGCGACCGGCTCTGCGCCCTGGCAGGCCTGGGTGCTGTTTCTCATCATCTTCCTGTGGACCCCGCCCCACTCCTGGGCCTTGGCCCTGTATTCGGCCGGCGACTACGCCAAGGCGGGCATCCCGATGATGCCCGTGGCCCGAGGCGCGAAATCCACCCGGCTGCAGATCCTGATCTATTCCCTGATCTTCGTGCCCGTGGCCGTCGCCCCGGCCCTGATCGGCATGGCGGGCTGGATCTATCTGGCGGTCGCGGGCGTGGGCGGTCTGGGCTTCCTGGGCCTGGCCTTCCGTCTGTGGCGCTCGCGCGCCGGCGACGAGAGCGACAAGGACACCGTGGGGCGAGAGGCCGCATTGTATGACGTGAAGGCGCAGGCCAAACCGGCCCGCAACCTGTTCATGTTCTCGATCCTTTATCTGATGGCCCTGTTCTCGGCCCTCCTGGTCGAGACCCTGTCGGGCGTGGCTCCGATCACCGCGAGTTTCTGACCCTCATGACCCAGACACCTGATTTCCACCGCCTGACCCCTACCGAGCTGGCGACGCGCAAGCGGCGCAACCTGTGGATCGCCCTGGGCCTGGTGGCCTTTATGGTCCTGCTGTTCACCACGACGTTCCTGCGGATGATGCAGAACCAGAAGGCCGCGCGCGAGGCTAATGCCGCCATTGTCGCCGTGGCCCCCCAGGTTCCCGCACCGGCGCCGACCCAGGCCCCGGCTCTGGAGGTCGCGCCATGAGCCGCTCCAACCTGATCGCCCTGATCTGCGCCCTGGGCGTCATGGCCATGACGGGCGCCGCCTTCGCCGCCGTGCCTCTGTATCGGATGTTCTGTCAGGTCACGGGTTTCGACGGCACGGTCCGCAAGGCCGAGGTCGCCCCTTCGGCCGACCAGGTGCTGGACCGGATGGTGACCATCCGCTTCGACACCAATGTCCGCGACCTGCCTTTGACTTTCCGCGCCGAGCAGACGACCCAGCGGGTCCGGATCGGCGAGACCGGCATCGCCTATTTCGACGTCACCAACACCTCGGACAAGCCGCTCAAGGCCGTGGCCTCGTACAATGTGGTGCCGGAATATACAGGGCCGTATTTCCAGAAGCTGCAGTGCTTCTGCTTCGACGAACAGACCATCCCGGCCGGCGAGACCATGAAGTTCCCGGTCCAGTATTTCGTCGCTCCGGAGCTTGCCACCGACCGGGAAGCCAAGGGCGCGACCGAAATCACGCTCAGCTACACCTTCTATCCCGCGAAAGACGCCGCTTCGGCCTCTGGCGCAGCGACCTAGCCGACGCTATAGCCAACACCGACTTCTCGACGCCGCACAGAGACCGACCCCGATGGCCGACCACCACGCTGCTCCGCAACACGATTATCACCTGGTAGACCCCAGCCCCTGGCCGCTGTTCTGCTCGGCGACCTGCGTGGTCATGATGGTGGGCGCCGTGGCGTGGATGAAGGGCGTCTTCGGCCTGCCGGAAGGCACCCACTGGCTCTTCTTCACGGGCCTGACCGGCACCCTGCTGGGCATGGGTCTGTGGTGGGCCGATGTGGTCAAGGAGGCCAACGCCGGCGACCACACCCCGGTCGTGGCCATCGGCCTGCGTTACGGCATGGTGCTGTTCATTGCATCCGAGATCATGTTCTTCGCGGCCTTCTTCTGGATGTTCTTCGAGATGGCCATCTTCAACGAGGCCCGCGCCCATATCCCTGAAGTCGCCACCTGGGCCGATACCGCCAAGGCCTGGTCGACCTGGCCGCCCAAGGGCGTCGAGGTGCTGAGCGCCTGGCACCTGCCGCTGCTGAACACCGTGACCCTGCTGCTGTCCGGCTGCACCGTCACCTGGGCGCACCACGCGCTGCAGGTCGGCGATCGCAAGGGCGCCAAGATCGCCCTGTTCATCACCATCGCCCTGGGCATCTTCTTCACCGCCATCCAGGCCTACGAATATTTCGAGATCCTGCACGAGAACCTCTTCTTCAGCGAGGAAGCGGTGAACTCGGGCCTCTATGGGTCGATCTTCTTCATGGCCACGGGTTTCCACGGCTTCCACGTCCTGATCGGCACCATCTTCCTCGCCGTCTGCCTGATCCGCCTGCTGAACGGCGCCTTCACGCCCAAGCAGCATTTCGGCTTCGAGGCCGCTGCCTGGTACTGGCACTTCGTCGACGTGGTCTGGCTGTTCCTGTTCGCCTTCGTCTATGTGGCCTTCGGCTGAGGCCATTGGACCAAGACCAACCTTCGAATACGTCTGAAACGGCCCGGGAGGTTTCCTCCCGGGCCTCTTCTGCTTTGAAGGGGGAGGGGGCGAGCGCCGTTCGGATCCATCCGGTCAGGGCTGGCCTTATGGGCCGCTGTCCCCATTGCGGTCAGGGCCGGCTGTTCAGCGGCTTCCTCAAGGTATGCCCGACCTGCCAGGTCTGTGGCTATGACCTGGGCCGGATCGAGACCGGCGACGGCCCGGCCACCTTCATCATGCAGATCGCCGGCGGCATCGTCGTGTTCAGCGCCCTCTATGTCTACATCGCCTATCGTCCCCCGATCTGGCTTCTGCTGGTGGTCACCCTGCCGCTGGTGCTCGGCCTGTCGCTGGGCTTGATGCGGCCGGGTAAGGGGCTGATGACGGCGCTTCAGTACCGTTCGGTCGAGGGCTCCCGATGAAACGCTTTCCTTGGCTGCTGACCTTGTTCACGGTCCCGGCCCTGGCCTTCCTGATCGGTCTGGGCGTCTGGCAGGTGCAGAGGATGCACTGGAAGGAAGGCCTGATCGACCAGGCTGAGCTGGCCGCGACGGCGCCGCCTGCGCCTATCCAGTCGGTGCTGGCCGAGACAGATCCGGAGTTCCGCAAGGCGTTGATCGTCTGTCCTGGTCTGCCCACGGCGGCCTTCGTGGAGTTGCAGTCTATCCATGACGGCCAGGCCGGCTCGCGCCTGATCTCCCTGTGTCGCGCGCCTGGCGTGGACACCCCCTTCCTGATCGACAGGGGCTTCGTCGCCGACACGGTGTCTGCGCGACCTCGCACGGCCGCCTCGACCTTGCCGCTGTCGCTGCTGGTCGAACTGAGGCGCACGCCCAAGGCCGGGGGCGGCATGACCCCGGCGGCCAGCGCCAATCGTTTCTACGCCCGCGACAGCGTCGCCATCGGCCGCGCCCTGGGCGCCGAGCGGGTGTCGGAGTTCACCCTGTTCGCCCTGGCCTCGACCAACCCTGAGTTCGGCGCCCTGACTGCTTCGGCGCCGCCCGCAGCCTTCGCCAACAACCATTTCGGCTATGCCCTGACCTGGTTCGGGCTGGCCATCGCCCTGGTCGGCTTCTACCTGGCCCTGGCGCGGCGCCAGATGACCGCGAAAGACCAAATGTCTTCGAAAGATCCATCCTGACCACTCTGCACACCCTGTCCAACGGAGTCCGCGTCGTCTGCGACCCCATGCCCGGCCTGCGCACCCTGGCCCTGACCGTGGCCGTTCGCGGCGGCGCGCGTTGGGAAAGCGAGGCCCAGTCCGGCTGGTCGCATTTGCTTGAGCATCTGGTGTTCAAGGGCGCGGGTGACATGGGCGCACGCGACATCGTCGAGCGGATCGAGGCCGAAGGCGGGTCCATCAACGCCGCCACGGGCTATGAGCGCACCAGTTTCGAGGTCCGGGCCCTGGACGGTTCTCTTCCACTCGCCATGCAGGTGGTCTCGGATCTGGTGTTCCGCCCCACGCTCGACCCCGCAGAGATCGAGCGCGAGAAGGACGTCGTCGGCCAGGAGATCGCAGAGGCCTTCGACACGCCTGACGACCATGTCTTCGAGATGGCCCAGACCCGCGCCTTCGCCGGACAGTCGATGGGCCGGCCTATCCTGGGATCGATCGACAGCCTCAAGCCGGTCACGCGCGAGACCATTTCGGACTGGCGCGCCAGACTCTATTCCCCCGACCGGATGGTGGTCTCGGTTTCGGGCGCCGTGAACGAGGCCGAACTGCTGGCCCTGGCCCAGCGCTGGTTCGGCCAGGCGAAGGCCCAGCCGGTCGAGGCGCCGCAACAGGCCCGGTTCGTGGGCGGCGCCGCCACCCTGTCGCGCAAGATCGAACAGGCCAATGTCGTGTTTCAGCTGCCCTCGCTCAGCGCCACGGACCCCATGGCTCCGGCCATGCGGCTGTTCTCCGAGATACTGGGCGGCGGGATGGCCTCGCGCCTGTTCCAGAGCGCGCGCGAGCAGCGCGGCCTGGCCTATGCCATCGATTCCTACGACGAAGCCTATGAGGATACGGGCTTTCTGGGCGTCTACGCTGGGGCGGCAGCCGACCGGGCGGTGGAACTGGCTCAGGTCTGCGCCGCCGAGATTCGCGCCCTGGCCCAGGATGGCCCCACGCCGGCCGAGCTGTCGCGCGCGAAGGCGGTGCTGAGGGGCAGCGTCTGGATGTCGGACGAAAGCCCCGCCAGCCGTGCGGGCCGCAACGCCGCCCAGACCCTGATCCACGGCGCTCCCGTGGCGTCCGATGTCAGCGTGGCCCGGCTGGAAGCGGTCACCGCCGAAGACCTGCGCGCCGTGGGCCAGCGCGTCCTGGCGCCCGGCCTGGCGGCGACGGCGGTTCTGGGGCCCAGGGCGGCCCACGGGGCCGGGGCGGCCTTCACAGCCCGGCTGTATGCCTAGATCGGTCAGGACTTGAGGTCTGATTTCCGATCTCGCCAACGGCCCGTTCAGCGCGCTAGACTTCCCAGCCATGGCCCTTCTCGACTGGATGGCGGATGCGACCGGGTTGACGGTCGAGGGTCGCGGCGTGCGCCTCAGGCCGCCGCGCGCATCCGACTATGCCGACTGGGCCGATCTGCGCGAGGCGTCGCGGGACTATCTTCAGCCGTGGGAGCCGGCCTGGCCGGAAGACGACCTGAGCCGGGCCGCATATCGCCGACGCCTGTCTGTCTATGCGCGTGAAATGGACCTGGGCAACGCCTGGCCCTTCTTCATCTTCGACCAGAGCGGCCGGACCCTGATGGGCGCCATCACCCTGTCCAACATCCGCCGTGGCGTCGCCGAGACGGGGACCCTGGGCTACTGGATCGGCCAGCCCTATGCCGGAGAAGGCCACGGGACGGCGGCCGTGACGGCCATGGCCAATCACGCCTTTCACAAGGTCAAACTGCATCGGCTTGAGGCGTCCTGCCTGCCGACCAACCACGGCTCGCGTCGGGTTCTGGAAAAAACCGGCTTCCGGCTGGAAGGCGAGGCTCGGGCTTATCTTAAAATTAACGGCGTATGGGCAGATCATCTGCTGTTCGGCCTCCTGGCAGGCGAGGTTCGCAACCCTGCGGACGTCGAGACTGGCAAGCCGTAGAAGGGTACTGTCCTCCCCGTGACCACGACGCGATCCAGATCCCTGGCGTGGGACGCGACGACGGCGATCGAGGCCCTGGCCGCGGCCGACACGGCGCTGTGGATATGGACGCCTGCCGAGGATCAGATTCGCTTTACCGGCGCTACCCGCCCCCTGGGTCTGGGTCCGCTGGCGCCCGATTGCACCGGCGCCGCCTTCATCGCCGTGGCCCTGCCGCAGGATCGCTCCCTGGCCGAAAGCCTGCTGAAGCCGCGCGAGGAGGGTTCCGAGATCGCCGTGCGCCTGCGAATGCGCGGCTCCGAGACCTGCCTGTGGCGCGGGGTCTGGCTGGAGGACGGCCTGCGCGCGGCGGGCGTGGTGGCGCTGGAAACAAAGTTCGCCGGGGCGGGCAAGGATGCTCTGACGGGCCTGCTGGACCGCCGGGCCTTCCTGTCGCGCGCCGCCGACACCCTGACCCGGCCGGGCGAATACGATCTGGTCGTCGCCGACGTCGACCGCCTGCGCCGCCTGAACGAGGCGTTGGGCCACGAGCGCACGGATCTGGTGCTGTCGTCGCTGGGCTCGCGCCTGGCCGCCGCCTTCTCGGCCGACGCGTCCCCGGCCCGGATCGGCGAAGACGAGTTCGCCATCCTGGCTTCCCGCACCGGCTCGAACATCGCGGAGCGGGTGCGCGAGGCCATGGAGCAGCCGCTGCGGGTCGCGGGATTCGACATCTATCCCACCGTCTCGATCGGTTCGGTCACCTGCGAGGGCGGACCCGATGCGCCGGACGCCGCCGAACTGCTGCGCCGGGTCGAACTGGCCGTGGGTCAGGCCAAGGGCGCCGGTCGCTCAGGCGCCGCCGCCTATGGCCGATCGCTGGAGAGCGACAGCCTCAGCCGCCTGGCGCTGGAGGCCGACCTCAGGAACGCCTTCGTGCGCGGCGAGATCGAGCCCTTCTATCAGCCCATCGTCAACCTCAACACCGGCGCCGTCGCCGGGTTCGAGGCCCTGGCCCGCTGGCGTCACCCCAAGCGCGGTCTGGTGCCGCCCGACGAATTCCTGGGCCTGACGGACGAGATGGGCCTGATGAACGACCTGGGCCTGATGATGATGACCCAGTCGGCGCGGCAACTGGCCGACTGGCTGCGACGCCACCCCCGCGCCGGCAAGCTGTTCTGCAGCGTCAATCTGTCGGTCGGCGAGATCGAGCGCGCCAACCTGGTCGAGGACGTCGAGCGCATCATCAAGGAGACGGGCCTGCCCAAGGGCGCCCTGAAGCTGGAGGTGACCGAGGGCGACATCATGCGCGACACGGCCAAGGCCGCGGTGATCCTGCAACGGCTCAAGGATGTCGGCGCCTCGCTGGCGCTGGACGACTTCGGCACCGGCTTCTCGTCCCTGTCCTATCTGGCGCGCCTGCCGTTCGATACGCTGAAGATCGACCGTTATTTCGTGCTGACCATGGATACGGACGAGGGCTCGGCCAAGATCGTCAAATCGGTCGTCAACCTGGGTCGCGACCTGTCCCTCGAAGTCGTCGCCGAGGGGGTCGAGAACGCCACTCTGGCCAAGCTGCTGCTCGACGCCCAGTGCCACTATGGCCAGGGTTTCGGCTATGCGCCCGCCCTGCCGGCCCAGGAGACCGAGGTCTATCTGAACGAAAGCCTGTCCGACGGCGCCGCGCCGATCAAGCAGCGGTCGGCCTGAACGCTCAATTTGACAAAGATTGCCATCGGGCGGACCCTGTCCCCATGGCGACGATGAACATCTCTCTGCCCGATCAGATGAAGGCCTGGGTCGAGGCTCAGACGGCGGATGGCCGTTACTCGAACTCCAGCGACTATGTCCGCGATCTGATCCGCCGCGAGCAGATGAAGGCGGACAAGATCGCCAGTATGCAGAGGCTGATTGATGAGGGGCGGGCGTCGGGGATCAGCACCCGCAGCATGGCCGACATCCGGGACGAGGCCCTGGCGCGTATCGCATCGCGCGAAGCCGCGGCTTGAGCCGCTTTCGCACGACCAATGAGGCGGATGAGGACCTGATCGCCGCCTATATCCGAGGTCATGATCGGTTCGGAAAAAGCCAGGCGGATCGCTATCAGGATGGCCTTGAAGCCACGTTTCAAGGCTTGGCCGAGCATCCGCAACGGGTTCGGCTGAGGATGGAGTTTCATCCGCCGATCCGCGTATTTGCATACGGCAGTCACGTCATCCTTTATGATGAGGAGCCGAACGGGATAGTCATTGTGCGCGTGCGCCACGGGCACGACGATTGGCAGGGCGACCTGGACAACCGGAGCGCGGCAGAGGACCACTCATGACAGGAAGAATCTACACAGGCATCGGCGGCTGGACCTACGAGCCTTGGCGCGGGGTCTTCTATCCGTCCGATCTGACGCAGAAACGCGAGCTGGAATATGCGTCGCGGGCCCTGACCTCGATCGAAACTCTACTATACGGCCCTACACTTTCCCAATCGCCGACCTCGGACGTCGCTTATGGGTAGCTCGGAGCCGAAAACACCGCGTGACCCCAAGCTCAAAGGAAAGCGGATCGCCGTTAAAGCAGGCGCCGTTTTTGAAATGCCCGTTCCAGACGGCCGACGGGGCTACGGGATTATCATTGTTGGCGGCGGCGTTCCCTATGTTGTCATCCTCAAGACCCTCCACGAGAAACGACCTCCTCTTCCCGATTTAGACTCCGATGAGATCGCCCTTGTCGGATGGACAATGGATTCACTGATCTACCACGGTCGCTGGACGATCATTGGGACCGACAACGGCCCACCACGGGATGTTCCGTTCCCCAACTTCAGGGTCAATGTGGCGGGCGTCCTTCAGACCACCGATTTTCAAGGCAAGGTCATAGGACCGAGTCGACCTGACGAGATTGCCCTGCTCGACAATCAGTTCAGCAGCTCTCCGTCGATCTATCAGGACGCTTTGATGGCTTTGAACGGGATTGGTGAGTGGAAAAGCCATTTCGATAAGCTGCTACCCGAATATGCGCGGGCGCGGATGACCCGGCGTTCGGACGAGACAAGACAGGAGAAGGTCGATGACCGGAACTATCAGAGTGGGCATCGGCGGCTGGACCTTCGAACCCTGGCGCGGCGTCTTCTATCCTGAAAAGCTAAGCCAGAAGCGCGAGCTGGAGTACGCCAGCTCGAAACTCAGCAGCATCGAGATCAACGGCACCTATTATTCCGGGTTCAAGATCGACACCTGGATGAAGTGGCTGAACGAGACGCCCGATGACTTCGTCTTTTCGGTCAAGGCCAGCCGGTTCTGCACCAATCGCAAGGTGCTGGCGGACGCGGCCGAGAGCGTTGGTCGCTTCCTGGATCAGGGGCTGACGGCGCTGGGCGACAAGCTGGGGCCGATCAACTGGCAGTTCATGGCGACCAAGAAGTTCGATCCCGTCGATTTCGAGGGCTTCCTGAAACTGCTGCCCAAGGAAAAGGACGGCGTGCGCCTGCGTCACGCCTTGGAGGTGCGCAGCCCGACCTTCGAGACCGAACAATTCTATGATCTGGCCCGGAAGTATGAGGCCGCCATCGTCTATGCCGTCGACGACGAATCTCCGACCTGGCCCCGGATCGACCAGCAGACGGCGGACTTTACCTATGCGCGGCTGATGTCGAGCCGCGAGGACGAGCCCACGGGCATGACGGGCGATGAGTTGGCCGGGATCGCGGATCAGACACGGGCCTGGGCCGAACGCGGCGATGTCTTCGCCTATTTCATCGCCGGGGCGAAGGTCCGAAACCCGGCGGCGGCGCAGGCGTTGATCGCGCGGCTGAAATCGTAGGTCCGCCCGCCACGATGACGCGCGTGGCCGCCTTGCGGTCAGATGGTCGAGACCACATTCTATTAAAAGACAATCAGGCCTGGCCGCTTTCCAGGCTTCGCGCCCTTCCAAGGACATCGTCATGCCCATCGCCACCCGCGCCTTCGCTGCGACCAGCGCCAAAGCGCCGCTCGAGCCCTACAGCTTTACGCGGCGCGATCCGGGACGCGACGATGTGGTCATCGACATCAAGTTCGCCGGGATATGTCACTCAGATCTCCACGCCGTAAACAACGACATGGGCAATGCACGCTATCCGCTGGTGCCGGGACACGAGATCGCAGGTCTGGTGACCGCGGTCGGCGCGGATGTGACGAAATTCAAGATCGGCGACCGCGTCGGCGTGGGTTGCATGGTCGATAGCTGCCGGGTCTGCGCGCCCTGCAAGGCCGGCGAGGAACAGTACTGCGTGCCCGGTTTCACCGGCACCTACGGCAATGCCGACAAGCACAGCGCCCAGTCCGGCGAAGCCATCACCCAGGGCGGCTATGCCGATGTGATCGTGGTGGACCAGGCCTATGTCCTGAACATCCCCGATTCCATTCCGCTGGACGCTGCGGCGCCTCTGCTCTGCGCGGGGATCACCACCTATTCGCCGCTGAAGCACTGGAACATCAAGCCGGGCTCGAAGGTGGCGGTCGTGGGTCTGGGCGGCCTGGGTCATATGGCCGTCAAGCAGGCCGTGGCCATGGGGGCGGAGGTCACCGTCCTGTCGACCTCGGACCGCAAGAAGGCCGACGCCGAGCGGATGTGCTCCAAGCACTTCCTCATCAACTCCGACAAGGATGCGATGAAGGCCGCCGCCGAGAAGTTCGACCTGATCATCAACACGGTCTCGGCGACGCACGAGATCGCCAGCCACCTGCAGCTGCTGGCCCACGACGGGACCATGGTCATGTTGGGCCTGACGACGGAAGCCCTGCCGGTGTTCGCCGTGCCGCTTCTGTGGCGCCGTCGTTCGGTCGCCGGCTCGCTAATCGGCGGCATCCGCGAGACCCAGGAGATGCTCGATTTCTGTGCAGAGCATGGTCTGGCCTCGGACATCGAGGTCATCGCCCCGTCGCAGATCAACGAAGCCTATGCGCGGCTCGAGAAATCCGACGTCCGTTATCGGTTCGTCATCGACATCTCGAAGCTGGACCAGGCGGCCTAGCTACAGCGCCTCGACGGCGTGAATGCCGTCTTGCGCCTAACGCGCGCCACGCTAAGGTTTTTCCTGACAAGGCTGCGCACCAGACGCAGCCGAACGGACCAGGAATGCGAGCATGACGAGAGTGGCTTTGGTCACGGGCGGGACCCGGGGCATCGGCAAGGCGATCGTTCAGAGGCTGAAGGAGGACGGCATCGCCGTCGCCGCTGGCTATTCGGGCAATGACGCGGCGGCCGAGGCCACAGCGCGCGAGCTGGGCGTCATGGTGGTGAAGGGCAATGTCGGCTCGTTCGAGGACTGCGCCCGCGCCGTCGCCGACGTGGAGGCCGAGCTGGGTCCGATCGACATTCTGGTCAACAACGCCGGCATCACCCGCGACGGCTTCTTTCACAAGATGAGCTCGGAACAATGGTCCGACGTCATCCGGGTGAATATGGACTCCGTGTTCAACATGACACGGCAGGTGATCACCGGGATGCGAGACCGCAACTTCGGCCGCATCGTCAACATCTCCTCGATCAATGGCCAGAAGGGCCAGGTCGGCCAGACCAACTATTCCGCCGCCAAGGCCGGGATGATCGGCTTCACCAAGGCGCTGGCGCTTGAAAACGCTCGCAAAGGCGTGACGGTCAACTGTATCGCGCCCGGCTATATCGACACCGAAATGGTCGGCGCCATGGATCAGAAGGTGCTGGATTCCATCATCGCCCAGATCCCGGTCGGCCGTCTGGGCAAGGGCGAGGAGATCGCCGACATGGTGTCCTGGCTGAGCGGCGAGCGTGCTGGATATGTCACAGGATGTACCCTGTCGCTGAACGGCGGACAGTATCTCGTCGGCTGAACACCGATCTGCCCAAAATCCGCCGGGGTGGGGATGCACGTCTGACGGCATGAGTTGGAGCAACCGGGTCACGACGGCGCAGAAGCCTGTCCTGGCGACAATGGCGGTCGCCAGTGTCGTTCGACTCGTTGTCGGCTCCCTCACCTTTGCAAGCCTGACCCTCGCCGCCCTGCCGGCATCTGCGGCTCAGGTCCAGGCCAACGCCCAGGCCCAGCAGGAACGGGCCACCCGTCCGCCCCCGCGCCCCGGTCGCACCCTGCCGTCCACCGGGCGATATGTCTCTGAGAACGGCGAACGGTTCGTGTTCGATCGCTCCGGGGCCCGGCCGCTGTTCCGGTTCGAAAGCCGCAACGAGACCTGGGTGCTGCGCGCCAGCCCTGCCCCGCGCGGTGACATCATCTATCGCAACGACGCAGGGGATCAGATTTTGCGGGTCACGCCGGACGGGGGGGTCACCCTCTATACGGTGCGAGCGCCCAATGGCACGCCGGCCTCGATGACGGGTCCTGCGCCTGGCCTCGCCCCGCCTGCTGTCACGCCGGCCCAGCTGTTCCGTTTCTCGATCCAGCAGAGCGACCGGATGAGCGAGGCGGTCGGCCATCTGGTCTATGTCACCCTCGATCTGGAACGTCCGGGCCATGAGGCGGCGGTCGCCGAAACCGTGTCGGTGATCTGCGAGGCCGTGCTGCGTCTGGCCCGGTCGTCCACCACCCGCAGCCACGCCGCCGGGATCCGGCGCATCAATGTGGTCGAAGGCACGCGTCCAGGCGCGACCTACGCCAATGGCGTCCTGACCGTGGTGACCAACCCGGCAGACGGAGCCGAAGGGCGTCCGTCCTCGGCGCGCATTATCCGCACCATCGCCAGACCCTAGCGGCCGCCTAGCCCTTGAACCCGTCCTTGGCGGCGCGCCGGGCGGCGAATTCGCCGGCGTCCGCAGCGCGCAGGAAGGGATTGAAGGTCTTTTCGATGGCCAGTGTCGTGGGCTCGGTCGGCTCATCCCGCTCGCGCTTGGCGAAGATGGACCGGGCGTGCTCGGCCATCTCGGGCCGGTCATCCAAGGTCAGGGCGAACCGGGCGTTGGCCGCCGTATATTCGTGGGCGCCGTAAAGCACCGTCTCGTCGGGCCAGGCGGCGATGGCTTGAAGACTGTCCCACATCTGTTCCGGCGTGCCCTCGAACAGCCGTCCGCAGCCCAGGGGGAACAGGGTGTCACCGACGAAGGCGATGGCCTCGTCACTGGCGCGGAACACGACGTGACCCAGGGTGTGGCCTGGCGTGTCGGTGACCTCGAACCGGGTCTGGCCCAGCATGACGACGTCTCCGCCCGCGACGACCCGGTCCAGGGGCGCGGCGCGGCGGACCTCTTCCGGGCCGACGATCTCGCATCCGGTCGCGGCCTGGACCACAGCGTTGCCCTGGGTGTGATCCGGGTGCCAGTGGGTGTTCAGGATCAGGTCGATCCGCCCCCAGCCCAGATCGTCCAGAGCCTTCAAGATGGCGTCCCCGTCCGGCGTGTCGATACAGGCCACAGCCCCGCTCGCGTCGTCGCGGACCAGAAATCCGTAGTTGTCGCTGAGGCAGGCGAACAGATGGACGGTCAGGGACATGATCGGGTTCCGGCATTAAGGCTGTTCGCGAGCGACGGGCGCTGTCGAAGATCATATAGTGATCCCCATGCGCCGCAGCATCGACGATCTCCGCGCCTTCTATGGCGAGCCGACCGGGGCCCTGGTGCGCCGTCTGGTGGCGCGCCGTCTGGACGACGCCTGGGGCGAGGCGGCGAACTGCGATGTGCTCGGTATCGGCTATGCCACGCCCTGGCTCGACGCCTTCGTCGGCGCGCGGCGCGTTGTCGCGGCCATGCCTTCGGGGCAGGGTGTCGAGGCCTGGCCGCAGGTCGGGCGCAACCGCACGCTTCTGGTGGACGACCGCAGCCTGCCTTTCGCCGCCGGATCGTTTGACCGGGTCTTGCTGATCCATGCGCTGGAGGAGGCCGACGATCCGGCCGCTCTGTTGGCCGAGGCGGTCCGGGCCATGGCTCCGGCCGGGCGGATCATCCTGGCGGCGGCGGCGCGTGGCGGCCTCTGGGCCCAGGCGGAATCGACCCCCTTTGGCCACGGACGTCCGTTCACGCGAGGCCAACTGGAACGCCTGGTCCGCGAGGCGGGGCTGGAGCCCACCGCCCGGTCCCAGACCCTTTATACCCCGCCGTGGAAACCCCTGCTGGGCATGGCCGACGGGATCGAGCAGTTCGGCAAGACCCTGCTGCCAGGCGCGGCCGGCGTCATCCTGCTGGAAGCGTCGCGCCAGGCCTATGCCCGGGTTCGGCCGGGCGGCGCGGTCTCTCGCATCCGTGTCGCCGCCCCGGAACTGGCGCCCAGACCCGCAAATCGCGGTCCTCTGGTCGACAGCAATCCCATGGCCGGTCTGGATGGATCGGGCGAAGCGCCCTAAAGGCCAGCCTATGCACCGTCTTATCCTGATGCGACACGCCGAGGCCGAACGCGCCGCTCCGTCCGGCCGCGACCGCGACCGATCCCTGACGCCGCGCGGGCGAGAGGACGCCATCCTGATGGGCCGTATCCTCAAGGAGAAGGGTTTGCGGCCCGACATCGCCCTGGTTTCTACCGCCGCGCGTACCAGCCAGACCTGGGAATGGGTTCAGGAAGGCCTGGGCGACGCCGAGGTGCGGATGGAGCCGGCGCTCTATAACGCCAGCGCCGACGTCCTGCGCCGCCACGTCGAGGCGGCCGAGGAAGAGGCCGGTTGCCTGCTGGTTCTGGCCCACAATCCGGGCGTCCATATCCTGGCTCATGAGTATCTGATCGAAAGCGCCGCCTCGCCCAGCATTCTCGATCGGATGGCGGGAGGTTTCCCGACGGCGGCGGTCGCGGTGTTCGAAGTCGATGTCGCCGGTCGCTGCGCCTACGACGGCTTCCTGACGCCCAAGGCCTTTGGCGGCGGCGCGGACGAATGACCACGCCGACCTTCGCCTACAAGATCATCGACGCCACCGAGTGGGGTGCGGCCCAGGCCGCCGGCGCCTATGCCGGATCCGCCGTCGATCTGGCGGACGGCTATATCCATATGTCGACCGCTGACCAGTTGAGCGAGACGGCGACGAAACACTACGCCGGGCGCGCCGGCCTGGTCCTGCTGACCGTCGATCTGGGCAGGCTCGGCGCGGACCTGGTCTGGGAGCCCTCGCGCGGCGGGGCGATGTTTCCGCATCTCTATGCCGGCCTGCCCGTCAGTGCGGTGATCCAGGCCGCACCGTTCGATGCTCCCAAAGTCGCTTCCGAGGCCTGATCATGCCCTTTCCCGATCTCGGCGCCGCCATTCTCAGGAACCTGGACCCCGAGGTCGCCCACGGCCTGGCCATCCGCGCCCTGCAATGGTCGCCCCTGCCGTCTTCGGGCAGCGACGACCCTGTTTTGGCGACCCGGATCGGGTCGCTGGCCCTGAGCAATCCCGTGGGGCTGGCCGCCGGGCTGGACAAGAATGGCGAGGCGCTTTCCGGCCTGTCGCGGCTAGGCTTCGGCTTCGTCGAATGCGGCTCCGTCACCCCACGTCCTCAGCCCGGCAACCCCAAGCCCCGGCTGTTCCGCCTGACCGAGGACCGGGCCATCATCAACCGGATGGGGTTCAACAATGAGGGGTTGGAGCCCTTCGCCGCCCGGCTGAAGACGCGCCCGTCGTCGGTGGCCATCGGCGCCAACCTGGGGGCTAACAAGGACACCGAGGACCGCGCCGCCGACTATGTCACCGGCCTGAGGCGGCTGGCCGGGCTGGCCGACTATTTCACCGTCAATATCTCCTCGCCCAATACGCCGGGCCTGCGCGCCTTGCAGGGCCGCGACGCCCTGGACGACCTGCTGGGGCGTGTGGCCGAAGCGCGATCGGGGCCTGCTCCCGTCTTCCTGAAGGTCGCGCCCGACCTGACGGGGGCCGAGGTCGAGATGATCGTCGAGGCGGCCCTGGCCCACCGCATCGACGCCCTGATCGTGTCCAACACCACCCTGGACCGTCCCGCGTCGCTGAAATCCCAGTATGCGGGCGAGGCCGGGGGTCTGTCGGGCGCGCCCTTGCGCGAGCGGGCGCTGGCGGTGCTTCGGGATGCGGCTTCGGCGTCTCAGGGCCGTCTGCCCTTGATCGGCGTGGGGGGCATCGCCTCGGGAGAGGACGCCTATGTGCGCATACGGGCCGGGGCCTGCGCCATCCAGATCTATTCCGCCCTGATCTATGAGGGGCCGGGCCTGATCGGGCGGATCAAGCGCGATCTGGCCGACCGGTTGAAGGCCGACGGGTTTTCCAGTGTTTTCGAGGCGTCGCGAACTCTGCGTTGACGGAGCGTTAGGGGCGCGTGGCCTAGGGTGCCGGCTCGGACACGGGTCCGTCCAGGAGACGCATGGCTCAGGCGCCTGCCATCAAGATCAACGGTTGGGCCGTGGCGATCCGCCAGCGGCGTTCGGCGTTCACCCAGCGTCTGTGCGTCGGCCTGGCCACCGGCATGGTCCTCAGCCCCGTGCTCGGCTGGAGCCTGTGTGGGCCGTGGCTGGCGGCCTATGTCCTCGCTCAGGCGCTGGAACTTCTGGCTTTCCGCCCCATCAACACCGGGCGAACCGAACGGATGGGGCTTGCCCGCACCGTCGCCGGCTGCGCCTCTCTGACCTTGAACACCCTCATCTATGGCCTTCCCAGCGTGTGGTTGTGGCAGCAGGGCGGAGCGATGGGGGGGTTGTGCGCCGTCATCATGCTGTCGGCGGCGGTCCTCTATTCCATGATCAACGCCCCTTCATCGGTGCGGGTGCTGGGGGCGACGATCGCGCCGCATTTCCTCTATCTCAGCCTGACGCCGGCCATGATGGTGCAGGCTGGCGCGCCGACGGGCTATGCCAGCACTGTCGGCGCCGCCCTTGTCATTTTCGGCGGCTACACGCTGGTCGCCTGGCAGCGGATGGCCAAGGTGTCGCAGACGGAGTTCACCGCTCGCATCACGGCCGAAAACGCCCGGATCGACGCGGAACGCGGGATGGCGGATCGCTCGGCCTTTCTGGCGGCGGTCGCCCACGACCTGCGCACGCCCATCAGCGCCATCCTGACAGGCGCGTCGGAGCTGGAGCGTCTGTCGGATCGCTCGCCGTCGCGCGCCCATGCCACCCTGATCACCGACGCCGGTCTGATGATGAAGGCCATGCTCGACGACCTGCTGGATCACACCAAGCTCGGCGCCGGCCGGATGACGGTGGACGAGACCGACCTGAACCTGCGCGCCCTCCTGGCCCAGACCGTCTATCTGTGGCGCGCCCCGGTGCGGGCCAAGGGGCTGACCCTGCGGTTCCAGGGCGCGAACCAGGCCCCGGCGATGGTCCGCGGCGACGCGATGCGGCTGCGCCAGGTGCTGAACAACCTGATCTCCAACGCTGTGAAATTCACTCAGGCCGGCGGCATCACCATCACCGTCAAAAGCTGGCCGCAGGAACCGGCGGGCCATGCCCTGCTGATCGAGGTGTCCGACACCGGGCCGGGCATGAGCCGCGAACAGATCGTGCGCCTGTTCACCCCCTTTGATCAGACGGCGGACGGCATCAGCGCCCGTCATGGCGGCACCGGACTGGGCCTGGCGATCAGCCGTGACCTGGTCGAACTGATGGGCGGCCGGCTGACGGCGCGCAGCCAGCCCGGCGAGGGCGCCATCTTCACCGTCTCCCTCGATCTGGCCGAGGCGCTCTACGCCAAGGCGCCGCTTCAGCCCATCGTCGGCGAGGGTCGCGGCGACATTGTCCGCGCCCTGGGCGTTCAGACGGGCGTTCACATCGCCATACCCGTGGCTTCGTCAGTCCTGCCTCCGGTGGTGGATGAACTCGAGCCCGATCCCGAGCCTCAGATCGAGGTGTCCGCCGAAGAGCCGCAGGACGAGGATTCCCGGCCCCTGAGGGTCCTCGTCGTCGACGACCACGAGATCAATCGCCGCGCCATCGAACTGATCCTGGCGCCCCTGGGCTGCGAGATCGCCACGGCCGCCGACGGACTGGCGGCCCTGCGACTGTGCGAGTTCAAGGCCTTCGACGTTATCTTCATGGATGTGCGGATGCCCGAGCTGGACGGCCGCGAGACCACCCGTCGGCTGCGCGCGGGCGGCGGCTATAACGCCGATGCGCCCGTCATCGCCGTCACCGCCGATACGGGACCGGACGATGTCGCGGCCTGTCATGCGGCCGGGATGAACTATTTCGTCTCCAAGCCCCTGACGCCCGCCGCCCTCCTGGGGGCGCTGAACGCGGTGCTTGCGGGCGAGGCGACCGGAGAACCGGCCGAGATCGCCGCCGCCTGATCCCGGATGCGGGCGACCAGATCGCTGGCGAACCCCGGCGATTTCATCTCGCATTCCCAGACCGTGACCGGGGTCCAGCCCTGGGCGCTCAAGATTTCCAGGTTTCGGGCGTCGCGCGCCCGATTGCGGCCGATCTTGGCGATCCAGTAGTCGGCGTTGGACTTGGGCTGACGTGCGCCGCGGGCGCAGTCGTGGCCGTGCCAGAAACAGCCGTGCACGAACAGGGCGACACGCCGCCCCTTCATCACCACGTCGGGACGTCCGGCCAGGCCGCAACCGCCCAACCGATAGCCTATGCCCGCCTGACGCAGGATGCGCCGCACGGCCAGCTCGGGCGCCGTGTCGCGACCCTTGACCTGCCGCATCACGGCGCTGCGTTTCTCAGGGGTGAAGACGTCTGTCACGGGGCCTTAGCCTTGGCGCATTCGGCCCCTGCTTGAGCGCAATGATCGCGCTCAAGCAGGCAGGCGCCGCGCGCCGACCGATAGCGCCCTAGATCAGAGCTGCGCCAGCAGGTGCTCAGCCGAGGACACCTTGAACTCGCCGCCGCTTTCGATGTTCAGCTCGGCGACGACGCCGTCCTTGACCAGCATGGAATAGCGCTGCGAGCGCTCGCCCATGCCAAAGCCGCGGGCGTCCAGCACCAGGCCCAGGTCGCGCGTGAAGTCGCCCGAACCGTCGGCCAGGAACAGGATGTCCTCGGCGCCGCTGGTGGCCTGGGCCCAGGCGCCCATGACGAAGGCGTCATTGACCGAGATGCAGGCGATGGTGTCCACGCCCTTGGCCTTGAAGTCCGCGCCGTTGTCGATGAAGCCCGGCAGGTGGCGGGCCGAGCAGGTGGGAGTAAAGGCGCCCGGCACGGCGAAGATGGCGACCGTCTTGCCCTTGAAGATGTCGTCGGTGGTGATCGGCTTGGGGCCGTCGCCGGTCGGGGTCGTCAGGGTGGCGGCGGGGATCTTGTCGCCGATCTGGATGGTCATGGGGGTCTCCGCCGTGGCTGTTCTGATTGTGATGCGAGGGGGCGATCATCGACCCCGCCTGTCCAGATAGGCGCGTCATGGCCGCGCGCCAAGCGCCCAAGCCTTGCGCAATCATCGTCGGGCGCCGATCATCAGAACATGGCTGACTTCGAATCCCTGACGGGACGACTTCTGGTGGCGATGCCGGGCATCGGCGACCCGCGCTTCGAGCAGGCCGTGATCCTGGTCTGCGTCCACGAGCCGGGGCACGCCATGGGTCTGCGGCTCGACCGGCCCGCGCCCATGATCGATCTGCAATCCGTCCTGTCGAAGCTGGATATGGTCGCGCCCGACAGCACCATCGGCGCCCCCGTCCTGATCGGCGGGCCGGTGGAAAAGGAGCGCGGCTTTGTACTGCACACCGACGATTGGATGTCCCCGGACGCCAGCCTGTCCTTTCACGATGGACTGGCCATGACGGCCACGCGCGAGGCCCTGGCCGCCATGACAGATCCAACGGCGGGGCCGCGCCGGTCCAGGCTGCTGCTGGGTTATGCCGGCTGGGACGAGGGTCAGTTGGAGGACGAACTGGGCGAGAACGTCTGGCTGGTCGCCGACGCAGACCTGGAAGTCATTTTCGACGCCGACCATGCGACCAAATGGAGCCGGGCGCTGAAGGGTTTGGGCATCGACGGCGCCATGCTGTCGGGCCAGGCCGGTCGCGCCTAGAGGGCTATTCCCGCCGATAGACCACCTGGCCGTCGACGATGGTCAGGACGGCGTGGCCCTTGGGAATCTCGGCCTCGGGCACGGTCATCAGGTCGATGTCGAAAGCGGTGAAGTCGGCCCGCTTTCCGACCGCGATCGTGCCCAGTTCGTCCTCGCGGAACGAGGCGTAGGCCGGGGCCGAGGTGAACATCTTCAGCGCCGTCTCACGCGACACGGCCTCGTTGGGGCGCCAGTCGGGCCCCTGGAATCCATCGAGGTCGCGACGGGCCACGGCGGCGTAGAATTCGATCAGCGGATCGCCCCGCTCGACCGGCGCATCCGATCCGCCGACCACGACCACGCCCAGATCGACCAGGCTTTCCCAGGCATAGGCGCCGTCCAGCCGGGCGTCGCCCAGGCGCGCGGGTGCGAAATGCAGGTCGCCGATGGCGTGGCTGGGCTGCATCGAGGCGATGACGCCCATGCCTCTGAACAGGGGCTCCTCGGCAGGCCGCAGGATCTGGGCGTGTTCGATGCGCCAGCGCGGTTGGGCGATCTTGCGGTCCGCGGCGGGCACGTCGGCCATGGCCTTTTCGTACCAGTGCAGCACCTCCGAATTGCCCCGGTCGCCGATGGCGTGGGTGGCGACCTGGATGCCGGATCGCAGAGCCTGTTCGTAGATGGGCTCGATCTCGGCCTCGGTGGTCTGCATCAGCCCGCGCGTGTGGGGTGCGTCGGAATAGGGTTCGAACAGAGCGGCGCCGCGCGACCCCAGCGCCCCGTCGGCATAGAGTTTCACCGCCCGGGTGATGACCCGCCCGTCGGCGACGCTGCGGGGGCCGGAGGCGAACAGAGCTTCTGCGCCGTCCGGGGTGATGGCGTTATAGACCCGCAAGGGCGCCTCGCCCGCTTCGGCCATCTGCTCCAGCAGGGGGATGTCGGCAAAGGGCGCGCTCATGAAATGCACGCCGGTCCAGCCATAGGCGGCCTCGACACGGAAACCGGCCTGATAGGCGGCTCGGGTGGCGGCGGGATCGCTGGTCGGCATCAGGGGCGCGACCAGGGCCATGGCGGCGTCGACGATGAAGCCGGTCGGCTGGCCGTCCGCGCCCAGGGCGATCTCTCCGCCCGACGGCGCCTGGGTGGTGGCGTCGATCCCGGCGGCGGCTAGGGCGGGGGTGGAGGCGGTCAGGGCGTGGCCGTCGGCTCGCTCCAGGATCACCAGGCGTCCGGGCGCGGCGGCGTCGAGGTCGGCGGCGGTCAGGAAGCGGGCGCCGTTCGCCGATTCCGGCCAGCGGGTCTCGATCCAGCCCCGGCCGACGATGACGCCCTGGGGATGCGCTTGGGCCCACGCCGTCAGCTTGGACATGGCGTCCACGACCGAGGCCGAGCCTTCCAGGTTCAGCGTCAGCTCGCGCCAGCCGATGCCGTCCAGATGGGCATGGCCGTCGGTGAAGCCGGGAAACAGGGTCGCCCCCGCCAGGTCGATCTGCGGCATGTCGCCGATATCGGCCATCGCCGCCCCGACGTGTTCGATCCGCCCGTTCCGCACCACGACCGCCTGGGCCGTGGGAGCAGCCGCGTCGCCGGTGTAGATGGTCCCGCCGTGGATATAGAGATCCTGGGCCATAGCCGTGCTGGCCGATGCCATCAGGCTGAGGGCGGTGGTCGCCAGCAGAAGTCGGGTCGGCGTCATGGCGGGTCTCTTGTCGTGGCGTGTGGGGGTGTTGCGAGGTGGGGCAGGTGAGACCGCCCAGGACGTGGCGTCAAGCGCCGGGCCTTCCCATATCCCGGTCATGCAGACCTCGACCAAGACCCTGTTCACCATCGGCTATGAGGGCGCGACCCAGGCGGATGTCATCGGCCGGCTGAAGGCGGCGGGCGTCGAGACACTGGTCGACGTGCGGGCCATCGCGGCCTCGCGCCGGGCCGGCTTTTCCAAGACCCTGCTGTCGCAAAGCCTGCGGGCGGAGGGCATCGACTATGTCCACCTGCGCGCCCTTGGCACGCCCAAGGCCGGGCGGGAAGCGGCGCGCAAGGGTCGCGTCGGCGAGATGCGCGCCATCTTCGCCGACCATCTGGAGGAACCGGCATCGCAGCTTCAGCGGGCCGAGCTCAAGGAACTGGCGGGCCGCAAGCGGGTCGCCATGCTGTGCTTCGAGGCAGACCACGCGGGCTGTCACCGCGCCGTCCTCGCCGAGCAACTGGCCGACGAGGACGGATTTGCGGTCGTGAACCTCTAGGCGGCGGGACGGCCGACCAGGGCGTCCACCGAAGAGACCGTCACCGGGTGATAGCCGGGTCGCGCCAGGGCGTAGATGCGCGTGGCGATCGGCCGACCCCAGTCGCCCTCGGCCCACAGGCTGGTGAACAGGGGCATGACGAATTTGCGCCGCCCGATCGAGGTCAGGAAGGTCTGCAACTGAGGCACGGCCGGCTCGTAGCGATGGGCCACCGCGATCTGCAACCAGGCGAAGGCGATCTCGGCATTGCCTTCGGTCGCCAGGTTCAGGGTCTGGCTCAGCTCGGCCAGCTGGGCCGGCGTCAGCCAGTCCGTGGTCGGGTTGGCGGGCCGCCATTGCAGGAAACGCTGGCGCTGCTGGGTGTTCCAGCCGCTCCACGGAATGGCCGAGGCCGGGCCGTGGGCGACGAAGAAGGCCTGGGCCGCCGCATCCACGGGGATGAAGGCGTCAGATGTCGGCGCCACCGCATTGGACGGCAGACCGGGCTGATAGATCCACTGATCCATCTGCAGCTCTGATTCCAGCGCGGCGGTGGTGACCAGATGGGCGCGGATGTCTTCCAGGAACAGCTCCGACGTCATGGGCCTAAAGGCGTTCCGTTCGAAATAGCCCTTCAGCCACACATCGAACTTTTCGCGCCCGACGATGCGCTCGATGGTCTCCAGGAAGTTGGCGCCCTTCTCGTAGGCGATGTCGGTCATGCCGTCGTCGGGGTCGCGACCGTCCAGGTTCAGGTGCAGCTTGGTGTCGTCGGCGGGCAGGTCGCGCAGTTGGGCCTGCAGCGAATCCCAGCCCAGGACCCGCTCCAGCTGGGCGCGGTCATTGCCATAGACCGCCTCCATGATGCGGTTCTGGAAATAGGTGGTGAAGCCCTCGTTGAGCCAGAAGTCGGCCCAGACGGCGTTGGTCACCAGATTGCCCGACCAAGAGTGCGCCAGTTCGTGCGCGACCAGGGACACCAGCGACTTGTCGCCCGCGACCACGGTCGGGGTGGCGAAGGTCAGGCGCGGGTTCTCCATCCCGCCGAACGGGAAGGAGGGCGGCAGGATCAAGAGGTCGTAGCGGCCCCAGGCATAGGGGCCGTACAGGCCCTCGGCCGCATCGACCATCTTGCCGACCTCGGAGAACTCGGTGTGGGCGGCGTCCAGCCGGTCGGGCTCGGTCCAGACGCCGGTGCGTCCGTCCTCGGCCTCGAACGCCAGGTCCCCGACCGCCAGGGCGATCAGATAGGGGGGCACCGGGTTGGTCATGCGGAAGCTGTAGCTGTGGCGACCCTCGCCCGCCGGAAGGCCTTCGGGCGTCAGGCTCTCGGCGCTCATCAGGGCCTTGAGCGTGTTCGGCACGGTGATGGTGGCGGAATAGGTCTGGCGGATGCCGGGGCTGTCCTGGGTCGGCGCCCAGGTGCGGGTCAGGATGGCCTGGCCCTGGCTGAACAGGAAGGGCTGTTTGCCGCCGGAGGTCTGGGCCGGGGTAAGCCATTGCAGGGCGGCGGCCTCGGGCCGTGTCGCATAATCGACCATGATCTTCTGGGTCTGGCCGGCGACGAAGGCGGGGGTCGTGATGGTCAGGGATTGGCCCATGATCGGGTCCGAGGCGCCCAGCACGAAGGCCAGGGGGCCGGAGGCGTTGCGAACGCCGCGAATATCCATGTCGCGCACATCGAGGATCAGGGTCGTGGCGCCGACCTCGCCGGTCACGTCCAGGGTGGCGACGCCGCTCAGGGTCTTGGCCGCGAAGTCGGCGTCCAGGTTCAGGTCGACGTGCTTGACGCGGGCCACCTGAGGCGCGGCGTAGGAGTGAACGTCGTGCGGATAGACGACCGGCGCGGTCGCCGAGGCGGGCAGGGGCGGCATATCAGAGACGCCGCCGACTGAGCCGGTCTGTGCGGTCACGCCACAGGCGGCTGTCGATCCCAGTGCGGCAGCCAGGGCCAGCGCCGAGGCCATCCGGCAAAGGTCGGCTCGGGAAGGTCTGCGGGTCATCGAACGCTCCGTTTGTGATTACGGTCGCGACACAGACCCGTCAGGGCGCAAAGATCAAGGGGCGGCCCCCTCGGAGCGCGCCTTCAGCCCGCCGGTTGAACGACAGGCGCGTTGCGTGACACGAACAGGCGGCCCCTTTCGGCGAGCAGCACCGCGACCAGAGCCAGCCCGCCGCAGACAACAAAACCGATTGTCATCGGCACGGTGGAGCCGTTGAACATCTGACCGATGCCGAAGCCGGCCAGGGAGCCGAAGATGGTCGAGATGAAGCCCTGAGCCGAGGAGGCCGTGCCGGCGATATGGCCCATGGGCTCCATGGCCATCGAGCCGAAATTGCCCGCGATCAGACCAAAGCAGAACATGGTCAGGGCCTGGAGCACGGCAAAGGTCCAGATGGTCTCGTGCCCGCTGAGCGCCACCATCAGATGGATGACGCTCATGGCGATGAAGCCGATCAACGCCCAGTGGCTGATCAGACGCGAGCCCAGCTTCACAACCAGGCGAGCATTCAGAATCGAGGCGATGGCGATGCCGCCGGCGATGGCGGCGAAGACCGCGGGAAACAGCACGGGCTCTTGGAACACGTCATAGAAGATCTGCTGCGACGAGTTGATGAAGCCGAACAGGGCGCCGGTGATGGCCGTCATGGCCAGGGTATAGCCGATGGACTGGCGGTGGGTGACCGCCTCCCAGAAAGCGCGGGCGATGCGGCCGGCCTGGATCGGCAGCCGGTCCTCCGGGTGCAGGGTCTCGGGCAGGCGCACCACGACCCACAGCATCATGCCGACCCCGATCAGGCCCAGAACGTCGAAGATCATCCGCCACGGTCCGGCCAGCAGGATCAACTGGCCCACGGTCGGGGCGATGATCGGCACGCCGAGGAAGACAAGAAAGCTCAGAGACATGACCCGCGCCATGGTCCGGCCGCTGTAGCGATCGCGCACGATGGACACGGCCAGGACCCGCGTCGCAGCGGACCCCAGCCCCTGTCCGACACGGGCCATGATGAGGGTCTCGAACGAAGGCGCCAGGGCGGCGGTCAGGCTGAAGACGATATAGACGCCGATCCCGATCAGCAGGATCGGCTTGCGCCCGAAGCGGTCGGCCAGCGGGCCATAGATGATCTGAGCTCCGCCGAAGCCAAGCAGATAGGCGGTGATGATCCATTGGCGGCTGTTCTGCGACGCCACGCCTAGATCATCGCCTATGGCGGGCAGGGCGGGCAGCATGGCGTCGATGGCCAGGGCGTTCAGCGCCATGAGCAGGGCGATGAGACAGACGAACTCTGCAAAGCCCGGCCCCTTGGCCGGCGGTAGTGTGGTCGAGGTCATCGCTCCAGATGGACCCGGTATCGCCTTGGCGCAACGGGTTCACGCTCGGGAATGACGGCTTGCCCCAAGGATTTCGTGGCCTGGACAGGTCGGCCCGCATCCCGGCGCAAGGCCGAGGGATGCGGAGCCTGCCGAGCGAGCCGGTCTAGCTGGCCGCGAATTCGCTCAGGGCGTCGATGACGGCGCGGTTTTGGTCTTCCGTACCGATGGTGATGCGCAGACCTTGGGGCAGGCCATAACCGCCGACCTGGCGAACGATGATGCCCTTGGCGTTCAGATAGTCGTTGGCGGCGCTGGCGGTGCGGCCGGTCTCGGGGAACAGGACCAGCACGAAATTGCCGACGCTGGGCAGGACCTCGAAGCCAAAGCCCCGGATGGCCTGAGTCAGGCGCGGACGCCATTGCAGCACCAGATCGCGAGACGCCGTCTGGTGCGCCTCGTCGGCCAGGGCGGCGACGGCGGTGTCCAGGCCTGCGACCGAGACGTTGAACGGCAGTCGGATGCGGTCGATGGCCTCGCAGATGGCCAGCGGCGCATAGCCAAAGCCGATGCGCAGGCCGCCCAGGCCGTGGATCTTGGAAAAGGTGCGGGTGACGACGATGTTCGACGCGTCGCGGGCCAGCGGGAAGGCGGTCTCCCAGTCGGTCTCGGTGACGAACTCGGCATAGGCCTCGTCGATGACCAGGATGACGTTGGCGGGAAGTCCCTCGTGCAGCCGGCGGATTTCCTCGCCCGTATTATAGCTGCCGGTTGGGTTGGACGGGTTGGAGACGTAGACGATCCTGGTCCGCTCATCGACCTGGGCCAGCAGGGCGTCGACCTCGGCCTTGTAGCCCGGCTCGGGCGCCAGCTTGACCTGCGCCTCGCAGCCCAGGGCGCTGATCCGATAGGCCAAAAAGCCGTACTGGCCGCAGACGATATTGTCGCCCGCCGTCAGATAGGTCTGGTTCAGCAGGGCGAAGACCTCGTCCGAGCCATTGCCGAAGATCAGCCGTTCGGGCTCCAGGCCGTGTTTTTCGGCGACGGCGGCGCGCAGCTTGTTCGCCCGGCCGTCGGGATAGACATGGATGTTCCTGATGGCGGCTGCATAGGCCTCACGCGCCTTCTCGCCGGCGCCCAGGGCGTTCTCGTTCGACGACAGCTTCATCGGCTCGGCGACGCCCGCGATGCTGGACTTGCCGCCGACATAGGGGGCGATCTCGAGGATGCCCGGCTTGGGCTGCGGCGCTTCGGTCATGGACGAATCTCAGTAAACGGGAGCGGCGCCGATCACGCCCTTGAGCGAACCGGGGGCCGTCGCCAGCCGCCCGTCCTCGGCCTGCACATAGCCCGCCAGCATGAAGAGCTTCAACCCGCCGGCCGAAACCAGGGCCTGACCCTGGAAGCCGCACTGGCCCAGGGCGTTCAGGATGGCGGCGTCTGGCTGCCGGCTGTCCGTGACCCAGAAGGTGCGGTCCTCGCCTGTCGGGCCGGGCGTCTCGCGCGATACCGTCAGGGCGCGGGGGCGGCCGAAACGGTCGTCTGGCAGGGCGGCGACGATCTTCAGGTCGGGCCGTGCCAGAAGCTTGCCCCACCAGGGGCGCGGGCCATCCAGGTCGATGACGACGCGAGCGCTGCGCTCAGCCTCGGCCAGGGCGGCGTCGGGATCGGCGGCGGGACGGATCGGCAGACCATGGCGGTCCGCCGCCAGCACCAGGGCGGTCGCCCCGCAGGCGAAGACCACCGGGCCCGTCGCCGCGGCCATTCGCCCCCAGACCGCGTGCAGCATCTGCGCCGAGCGATGGTCGGTGGTCGCGGCCAGCAGGTCGCGCAGCGCCAGGGCCTCGGCGTCGGGTCCCGACCGTCCTCCCGCCGCCATCCGCGCGATCAGGGCCTGGGCCAGTGCCCGGTCGAGCGCAGCGACAGCCTCGTCCATCTCGGGCTCGACGAGCATCAGAACAGCTTGGGCGCTGGGGCCAGGGCGAAGGGCCCCAGGAAGGTGCGGCCGCCGCGGAACACCAGCACCAGATCGATGTCTCCTTCGCCGCCGCCCTGGACCGCCGTAGCCGCTGCGGCGCCGGCGGCGCCCACCGGGTTGATGCCCGACCCCGACCGGGCCAGGCCGGCGATGGCAGGCAGAGGCTTGGCGGCCTTCAGCGTCAACTGACCCTGGATGCGGCCGTCGGGCTGGGCCGACAGGGCGTCGCTGGACAGGGTGGCGCGGCTTTCGCCCGCCGAGACCTCGCCGCGCACCCGCACGAACCGTCCGCCCGCGCGCGTCCAGGCGGCGAACACGCCTGCCGCGTCGGGGCCAGCCAGGGTGTCGGCCTTTTCGATCACCGTCTCGACCTGGGCCGTCAGTTTGCCGTTCTGAGCCATGCCCTCGACCGGCCCCCCGGCCCGACCTTCGGCGTCCAGCAGGCGGAACAGGACGTCGACGCTGTTCGAGCCCGCGCCCGGAGCGTCGGCGGGCGCATTGGCTGGGCCGATATGGGGGCGCAGATAGAACTGGATCGACCCGGCCTTGGAGATCGGGAAGGCCTCGGCGCCGGGCAGGGGGGTGAAGACCGGCTCGGCCAGTTCGATCGCCACATTGGGCCAGCGCTGGGTCAGGCCGTGGACGCTGGCGCGGATCGCCGCGCCGCGTACGGCGACCTTGCCCTTGTCCGCGCGGGTCAGGGTCACGCCGTCGGCAGCCAGCAGCATCCATTTGTCGGGGTTCCAGGCATTGGCCTGAAGCACCAGTTTGGGCGCCGCCAGGGCGTGGCCGGACGGGGCGGCGATGGAGACATGGTCCGCCTCCAGCCGGGTGCGGAACGGCCAGCCGCCGATGCCGCCGTGGGTATAGGCCACGGTCCAGCCGGCCTGGCGCAAAGAGGCGGCCTGGAGGTCCAGCCGCTGCTGCACCTGCTGGGCCAGATAGAACCACCAGCCGCTCCAGACCGCCACGACGATCGCGACGAGTATGAAGGGCAGGTACAGGCCGGTGCGGCTATGGCGTTTGGCGACGTCGGTGGTGTCTGGGGTCATGGCTGGCCTGATACAATATCGGAACGGCGAGCGCTCCCGTTTCCTCGGTGGAAGGCATGGGCCTGCGCGATCATGCCATCTTCAGGGCGTCCTGAAGGATGTCGGCGTGGTCGAATGCCAGAGGCGGCAGGGCGTCGAGCGCGAACCATGCCGCCTCCGCCGCGTCGTCGCCGGCCTTGGCCTCGGTCCCGGCGGGGGCGCGCGTGAGGAAGGCGACCGTCACTGTGCGGTGGCGCGGATCGCGCTTGGGTTCGCTGTAGGTCCCGACCAGCCGCAGCGTGTCGGCGGCCACGCCAGTCTCCTCCAGCAGTTCGCGCGCGGCGCAGACCTCCAGCGTCTCGTCCTCGTCGAGGAACCCGCCCGGCAGGGCCCAGCTTCCCGCGAACGGCGGATGAGCGCGGCGGATAAGCAGCACCTGCGCCTCTCGCAGCACGACGATGTCCGTCGTCACCGCCGGACGCGGCCAGTCGTAGCAGTGCGATTTCTCAGCCATGATCGTTTTCGACCCTATCCACCTCGGTCGGGGCGGGACGGTCTCTGAGCCCCGCGTGGTGGCGGCGCTGGTGGCGGTCGATGGCGTAGGAGATCAGCCACAGAGCCATGGCCCAGGCGGCGCCGACGCTCCATCCTGCGAACACGTCCGACGCCCAGTGCGCCGCCAGATAAATGCGGGTGATCCCCACCAGCAGGGTCATCAGGATGGCGACGCCCAGGACGAAGGCCTTGAACCGCCGCTGCGGAAAGGCGCGCGTCAGCATGACGCCAAGGCTGAGGTAGAAGACCGCCGACAGCAGGGCATGGCCCGAAGGAAAGCTGGCGTTGATTGTCTCCACCGCCTGATAGGCGACGGGCGGGCGCTCGCGCTCGAACACCGACTTAAGCCCCTCGCTGAGCATGACGCCGACACCCAGGCCCGCGACCAGCAGCAGCGCCGACAGCCGCTTTCGCTGGATCACCAGAAAGACCACGGCGATGGTCGCGAACAGGCCCAGCACCGATATGCCGCCCAGGGAGGTGATGTCGTCTGCGGCCTCCTTCAGCCACCAGGGCCCCCAAGGTCGGCCGGGATCGTCGGCATAGGGCCGCATGGCCATCAGCACCGAGTGGTCGAAGGCCTGGCCGTCGGCCTCGGTCATATCGTCGGCGACCTCGACGAAGGTCATCACGCCGAAGGCGATGACCAGAAGCGCGCCCAGGGCGGCGATCTCCGTCCGCGCCAGGGCCAGGGCCCGCCGGGCGAACGAGGCCAGGGCGTTGGGTGACGTGGATGCGGGGGGCGGGATCATGGGCTCAGGTGTCGGCATCGCTCGTCAACGGTCAAGCTGACCGCCCGTTCCGGTTCACGGACGGCCCCGGGCGATTCACGCGTTCGTGATTCCGACGCCTATCCCCTGTCACGCCCGCGTTATGCGGTTTCCCACAGAGCCATCCCCTATCTTTCGTGCGATTCGCGAGGAAAGTGATCGTCAAGCCCGTTGACGCCTCGTTAGCCATCTGCGCCCTATATGTGGGCTCGGGGATGGTTTTAGCCACTAGATGATGTGGTCGGAACCGGAGCGGTTTCACTCTGTATTTGTTCAGGACGAAGACGATCATGGCTGGCCTCGAGGCGCTCAAGACCACGGAATTCGCGGACCTTCAGGGTGATCGCGAGGCCGGAAAGCCGCAGCTGTCCGTGGTCCGCAGCCTGGAACTGGATCGGTCTCGCGACGACCTGCTGACCGAGTTCGGCAAACGCACTCTGGAAGACCGCTACCTGCTGGCGGGCGAAAGCTATCAGGACATGTTCGCGCGCGTCGCCACGGCCTTCGCCGACGACGAGGCGACCAACCCCGGCCACGCCCAGCGCGTCTATGACTATATGTCCAAGCTGTGGTTCATGCCTTCGACGCCGGTGCTGTCGAACGGCGGCGCCAACCGCGGCCTGCCGATCTCCTGCTTCCTGAACTCGGTCGCCGACTCGCTGGACGGCATCCAGAACGTCTGGAACGAGAACGTCTCGCTGGCCTCGAACGGCGGCGGCATCGGCACCTATTGGGGCGGCGTCCGCTCCATCGGCGAGAAGGTCAAGGGCGCGGGCCAGACCTCGGGCATCATCCCCTTCATCCGCGTGATGGACTCCCTGACCCTGGCGATCAGCCAAGGCTCGCTGCGCCGGGGTTCGGCCGCCGTCTATCTGGACGTGCACCACCCCGAGATCGAGGAGTTCCTCGAGATCCGCAAACCCTCGGGCGACTTCAACCGCAAGTCCCTGAACCTGCACCACGGCATCAACATCACCGACGAGTTCATGGAGGCCGTGAAGGCCGGCCTGCCGTTCGGCCTGCGCTCGCCCAAGAACGACGAAGTGCTCAAGACCGTCGACGCCCGTTCGCTGTGGCAGAAGATCCTGGAAATCCGCCTGCAGACCGGCGAGCCTTATCTGATCTTCTCCGACACGGTGAACCGCCAGATGCCCAAGCACCAGCGCGAGCTGGGGCTGAAGGTCAAACAGTCGAACCTGTGCTCGGAAATCATGCTGCACACCGGCGTCGATCACCTGGGCATCGACCGCACGGCCGTCTGCTGCCTGTCTTCGGTAAACGCCGAGATGTTCCTGGAGTGGCGCGAAGAGCCCCGCTTCATCGAGGACATCATGCGTTTCCTCGACAATGTGCTGGAAGACTTCATCCAGCGCGCGCCGCCGGAAATGAAGGCCGCCGTCTATTCGGCCAAGCGCGAGCGTTCGGTCGGTCTGGGCCTGATGGGCTTCCACTCCTTCCTGCAGGCTCAGGGCGTGGCGTTCGAATCCGCCATGGCCAAGTCGTGGAACATGCGCCTGTTCAAACACCTGCGTCGCGAGGCCGACAAGGCCAGCGTCAAGCTGGCCGAGGAAAAGGGTCCTTGCGAAGACGCGGCCGAGCGCGGCGTGATGGAACGGTTCAGCCACAAGCTGGCCATCGCCCCGACCGCCTCGATCTCGATCATCTGCGGCGGCACCTCGGCCGGTATCGAGCCGATCCCGGCCAACATCTATACGCACAAGACCCTGTCGGGCTCGTTCGCGGTCAAGAACCCCTACCTGGAGCAGCTGCTCGAGGGTAAGGGCGCCAATACCGACGCGATCTGGAACTCGATTCTGGAACACGAAGGCTCGGTCCAGCATCTCGACATCCTGAACGAGGACGAGAAGGGCATCTTCAAGACGGCCTTCGAACTGGACCAGCGCTGGATCGTCGAACTGTCGGCCGACCGCTCGCCGGAAATCTGCCAGGCCCAGTCGATCAACCTGTTCATCCCCGGCGACGTCAACAAGTGGGACCTGCATATGCTCCACTGGCGTGCCTGGGAGACCGGCGTTAAGTCGCTGTATTACCTGCGCTCCAAGTCCGTTCAACGCGCTGCCTTCGCCGGCGCCGAGGACAAGGTGGTCGCGGAAATCGACCCCAACCAGCCAGACCTCTTCTCAGCTGCCCGCACCGACTACGACGAGTGCCTGGCCTGCCAATAGGCCGTCACTGACCCCCGGTTTCGGAACTTCACAATCCTGACGCGCGTTGGCGTGTCAGGATTGTGTTGCAAAGAAGTCTGTTGGCGACGGCCCGCTTTCGAGTCAGGGTAGGCGTCGTTACAGGCGGTGAGGGGACCGTTGGTGCGTTTGTCTAGAGTTATCTGTGTCCTGGCGATGCTGTCGGCCCCTGCGGTCGCGGCCCAGGCGCAATCGACTCTCAGCACCGCCAGCCTGAACACCACCAATCTGGCCACACCTGCTCCCGCCCTGGATTCGGCCTGGGCGCGCGACCAGGAGTTGGGCCTGCTGCACGGCCAGACGACGGCGCAGCTGAACAGCCAGACCGCCTTCACAGCCGACACCGGTCGCGACTTCGGTCCCGCCGTTGAATTTCGGGAACCGACACAGAATGCCTTTGGGGCCAGCCTGACCTCGACAGGCGTGGCCGGGTTCGCAGCGACCAGCAACCAGGACATCTGGGTCGAAGGCGACGGGTTCAGCGACCGGCTGCGTGTCACGACGCGTGGGACCCTGCGCCGGGCCGACGGGACGCCGGTTCCTCCGGGCCTGCAGGACGTCGCCGGCTTCGATGTCGAGGGCTATGACCTGCGCTACACGCGCGGCTGGCCTGTTGCGCGGGGCTATACGCCCTCCGGGCTGGAAGTGACCCTGACGCCCCACGCCGGCATCGGCGTCGGCGACCGGGGCGGCTCGGCCGAGGCGGGCGCCACCCTGCGGATCGGTCAGGGATTGGACAGGATGGTCCGCGAGGGCACGGAGGCGTTCGGAGAGCGCGCGCGCTGGTATCTGTACGCCGCCGGATCGGGCCGCGCAGTCGGCTACAACTTCGCCCGCACCCGCGATGGCGACTATGCGCGGTCGGGCTACACGCATGATTCCGGCTCCTTCCTCGGCGACGCCTCGATCGGGGTGGCCTACCGCAAGGGGGCGATGCAGGGCTCGTTCGGCGTCGTCTATCGCCAGATCGAGGCCGAGGGCCTGCCCCGCAACGCCAATGTCGACAAGGATGTGTCCGAAGGCCTGATCGCCTTCCAGCTGTCGCTCAAGCCTGAGTGGTAGGCTGCGCGATTAACGCTGGGGACTAGCCAGCGGGGCCGTTCTCCGTTTACCTCGCCGGCAACGGAGACACCCCTCGATGACCGACACACCCCCGACTGCGCTCAAGCGCGTCGAACTGACGATCCGGGCCCTGATACTGGGCTGTCTGCTGGCCGTCATCTTTACCGCCGCCAACACCTATCTGGGCCTCAAGGTCGGCCTGACCTTCGCCTCGGCCATCCCGGCCGCCGTCATCTCGATGGCGGTGCTGCGGGCCTTCAAGGGCTCGTCCATCTGGGAGAACATGACCGTTCAGACCGTCGCCTCGGTGGGCGGGGCCATGAGCTCGATCATCTTCGTCCTGCCCGGCCTGGTCATGGTCGGCTGGTGGCTGGACTTTCCGTTCTGGGAATCGGTGACCATCTGTATCCTGGGCGGCGTCCTGGGGGTCACCTTCTCGATTCCGCTGCGTCGCGCCCTGGTCGTCAACGCCGGCCTGCCCTACCCCGAGGGCGTCGCCGCCGCCGAGGTGCTGAAGGTCGGCTCCCCCGGACAGGAACAGACCGCCGAGGCCGTGCGCGAGAACAAGGCGGGCCTGGGCGTCGTCGTCGTCGGCGCCGTGGTCTCCGCGGCCTATGCCTTCCTGATCGCCGCGCGCGGGTTCGCCGGCGAGGCCGCCCGCTTCTTCAAACTGCCCGCAGTCCTCGGCGGAGGCGCCACGGGCTTCGGCTTCGGGATGCAGTTCGCCCTTCTGGGCGCCGGCCACCTGATCGGCCTGACCGTCTGCCTGGCGCAGCTGTTCGGCCTCGTCCTGGCCTGGATGATCATCGTGCCGATCCTGACCTCGCCCGACACCATCGCCTGGCTGACCGCCAACGGCATTCCGTCCATCGCCACCACCCTGCCCGCAGGCGCAGGAGCCGAGGATCTGGCCGGCCTGGTGTGGAGCAAGGAGGTCCGCTTCATGGGCGCGGGCGTCATCGGCGTCGCGGCCATCTGGACCCTGATCAAGCTGATCGGTCCGCTGATCGGCGGGCTGACATCGGCCCTGGCCGCCCAGGCGCGCCGCAAGTCGGGCGAGGTGCTGGAACGGACCGAGCAGGACATCCCCATCACCATCGTCGGCATCACCTCCATCGTCTGCCTGGCGGGCATCGCGGTCCTGCTGGCGCTCTTCACCCAGGGCACGGCCCTGGCCCAGGCGGCTCCCGCCTTGGTCATTGGCGGCCTGATCTATGTCGTCGTTATCGGTTTCGCCGTGGCCGCGATCTGCGGTTACATGGCCGGGCTGATCGGCTCGTCCAACAGCCCGGTCTCGGGCGTCGGCATCATCGCCATCGTGGTCGCCTCCCTGCTGATGCTGGTGGTCATGGGCGTCAGCGGCGTGCCCGCCGACCCGTCCTTCGTCGCTTTCGCCCTGATGGTCACGGCGATCGTCTTCGCCGTGGCGGTCATCGCCAACGACAACCTTCAGGACCTCAAGACCGGCCAGCTGGTCGAGGCCACGCCGTGGCGCCAGCAGCTGGCCCTGATCGTCGGGGTCGTCGCCGGCGCCCTGATCATCCCCTTCGTGCTGAGCCAGCTGAACGCCGCCTTCGGCTTTGAAGGCGGCCCCAAGGGGATCGCCGACCAACCCCTGGCCGCACCTCAGGCCACCCTGATCTCGGCCCTCGCCAGGGGCGTCATCGCCGGCGACCTGCGCTGGGACCTGATCGGCGTCGGCGCCCTGATCGGCGTCTTCGTCATCGTCCTGGACGCGGTCCTGGCGCGGACCACCAAGGGCAGGATCAAGCTGCCCCCCCTGGCGGTCGGCATCGGCTTCTATTTGCCCGCCGCCATCACCACGATGCTGGTCGTGGGCGGCGTCATCGGCTGGGTCTATGAAAAGGGCATCAAGGGCACCCGCTTCGCCGACATCGGGCGGCGCATGGGCGTGCTGCTGGCGTCCGGTCTGATCGTCGGCGAGAGCCTGTTCGGCGTCTTCCATGCCGCGACCATCGTCTCGACCCAGCAGGAAGCGCCGTTCGGCCTGGTGCCAGAAGCCTCCGGCTGGCCGGCGATGCTGGTCGGCGCGGTCGCCTTCATCGTGCTGACGGGGCTGCTCTACACCTGGGTCCGTCGGGTCTCGGCCAAGGTCGCGGGCTGATTTCGGCTCCTCCCCGTTCGCCGCGTGGCGAATGGGGAGGAGGCTCCCGCCTCACCCTGCCTCAGCCCGCCATGAAGTCGGCCACGATCGGTTGGCGGTCCAGCAGGGTCAGGAACCGCCGGAACGCCGCCTGATCCAGGGCCGTGGTCGCCGTATTGATCAGGGGGTGAAAGTTGACGATGTCGGCCTCCCACAGGCGCCGGTCCAGTACGAACCGCACCTGATGGTCAGTGTCGTTGATCAGGCCCAGAGCCGTTACCGACCCGGGCCGCACGCCCAAAAGCTCATACATCCGCTCAGGGCTGGCGAAGGAGAACCGCCCCGTGCCCGCAGGGGCGCTGATCAGGGCCGGAACGCGGTTCAGGTCGATGACGGTGTCCTGGGCCGCCGAGATCAGCCAGATGCAGTTCTTCTTGTCCTTCAGAAACAGGTTCTTGGTGTGCAGGCCGGGCAGGGCCGCCTTGAGTTCAAACCCCTCCTCGACGCGAAACACGGCCGGGTGGTCGTGCGTGACCTGATCGACGCCGTGTTCCGCCATCCAGCCGACAAGGCGTTCGCGGTCGTATGCAGGTGCGGGAACATCGGACACGGTTGAGAACCTGGGGCTGGCCGGGCTAGGGATGAGCAGCGCCTCGCTTACAGACTGGAGCCCTGCCTTGGAACTGGAATGCTATCCGATGACGGCGACGCCGCCGGACATGATCCCCGGCCGCCAGTCGCGCAACTGGATGGACGCCTTCGCCAGCCGGCATCCCTATCGCTGCCTGCCGCTGACCATGGCCAACACCACGGGGTGGGAGCTGTTGTGCCCGTTCGGCTTTTCGGCGACGTGGAACGGCGGGCCGAGCCAGGACGACATCGTCATCACGCCCGACCGGCCCCAGCATGACATGAAGCATTTCGTCACCTCGCACTTCTCGCGCGGGGTCCTGACCATGCATCCGCAATATCTGTTCCGCACCCCGCCCGGCTGGGGCATGACCTGCTCGGGTTCGCCCAACCATGTAAAGGACGGCATCCAGGCCCTCGTCGGCCTGATCGAGACCGACTGGCTGCCCTTCCCCTTCACGATGAACTGGATCTTCACCCGCCCGGGCAAGATCCGCTTCGACAAGGGCGAGCCCTTCTGTTTCATCAACCTGATCGAGCACAAGAAGGTCGAGAGCTTCCAGCCCATCATCCGCACCCTGGAATCCAACCCGGTGATGCATGGCCAGTTCGAGGCCTGGAACCGCCAGCGCACCGACTTCAACAAGCGGCTGTCCTCAGGCGATCCTGACGCGGCCAAGGAGGCCTGGCAGCGCTTCTACTTCAAGGGCGAGATCCCCGAGGATCTGGGCACGGCGCCGGCGTCGCACGCCAACAAGCGCCGGCTGAAATCGCCCCGGGTGGGATAGGCCGACATCGAAAAAGGGGGCGACCGGCCTGCGCCGATCGCCCCCTTCGTCTTTCTTCCGCAGCCGCCGATTACATCGGGCGGGTGACGCGCGAGCCCAGGTTCTGGATCACTTCGCGGGCGTCGAAGGCGTTGGGATCATTGGCCGGCTTTTGGCCCCGCCCCATGATGACTTCGGACGTCGCCTCGAAACGGTCGATCTGACGGGTGTCGAAGCCTTGGCGGCCCCAGAAGGGGTCATTCCAGCGGCTCCAGTATCCACCGCGGGAATAGCGCCACGACGGACCCCAGTAGGGGCTGTAGAAGCGGTCATAGAAGGGCTCGGGCGAGGACACGATCCGGGTGTCGCGATCCGTGGCGCGATTGACGGTCGAGAACCAGTCAAAGCCGTTCTCGGTCGTCAGTTCGGCGGCGCGCAGCAGCAGGCCCATCTCGACCTGCTCTCGCGAGGTGACCGAGTTGCCGGCGAAGGTGACGCGGAAACGATTGTTCTCCAGCCTCTGTTCGGCGTAACCGCCGCGGACGCCGCCTGCGCCTGCGGGCTGGTAAGGGGTCGCCGTCGCACAGGCCGCCAGCGTCAGGGCGGCGGCAGCGACCAGGCCGAACCTGATCGAGGCGGTTTTGAAAGGTGATTTCATCTGATGAACTCCTGGGAGAGCCCAGAAGGCGCTCCACGATCTGAACGGCGCATGAACGGCTCCGTTCCCGCACCAAGCAACCCGTTATAAACGCGACACAATCAAGACAGAGGCCAGCAGCAGCAACCCGCCAACGACAAGGCTGAATCCCCGCTGGAAGCCGGGCCTCGACATCGCACGCGCCATGGCTGCGCCACCTAGACCGTAGGCGCTCATCGACAGGGCGTCCATGCCGATCCCGGCGAGCGCGAACAGGGCCATCTGGGGCGCCATCGGCCGCGCGGCGTCAAGAAAGGGCGGCAGGACGGCGGAGAAGAACAGCACCACCTTGGGATTGGCGAACTGGACCATGAAGCCGTCGATCAGGGCGCTGCGGCGACGATGGACAACGGGCGCGGCGGCGATGTCCGGCGCCGTGCCGCGGGGCCGGAAGGCGGCGATCAGGCTCTTGATCCCGAGCCAGGCGACATAGGCCGCACCGACCCAGGCGACGATGCGGAACACCTGCGGGAAGGCCAGAACCAGGGCGCCCAGACCCAGGGCGGCGGCGACGAACCACACCAGGGTGGCCAGGTTCATGCCCACAACTCCCAGCAGAGCCTGGCCCCGCCCGCGTTCCATGCCCGTGGCGACGGCGAACAGGTTGGCCGGGCCAGGCGTCACCGCCAGCACCGCCATCACCCCCAGAAAGGCGACATAGAGATGCGGATCGACGGGCAGGGATGACAACATGACGCGGCTTTCGGACGCGCGGGCGCTGAGGTCAAGCGACCTGAGATCCAGCGGTCATTGGCCCGCGGTCAGTCGCCGGCGTTCGGCGTTTTGGACTCATCCTCGTCGTCCAGGGTCTGATCCAGCGCGTACTGGGCCATCAGCTCATAGGTGACGAGGGATTCGGGGTCGGTCTGGGACCAGGCGCTATTGGTGGCGATGCCCGCACCCGCCGCGGCGCCTTGGGCGATACCCTGCTGGACCTCGGGGCTGTTCAGGCTTTCGGCGACCAGGGCCTCCATGTCGATATTGGCCAAGGCCTGCTGGGCGATGACCGCGGCGTGCTGGCTGATCGCGGCGGTGAACACCGCCACCTCGGGCTGGTACTCGGCCCAAAGGGCGGCGATGCGTTGGGCGCGGTCGGTCTTGCTCAGACCTTCGTCTTCATCGATCGCCTCGGCGCGCTCGCCAAAGGCTTCCATGCGGGCCTCGAAAGCCTCTGCGGCCGCTTCGACGGCGGCTTGCGAGGCGGAAGACGGCTCATCCGCGTCCTGGGCCAGGGCGGCGGACAGCGGCAGAACCGCCAGGGCGGCTGCAAGGCTCAGAATACGGATCATGGAACGGCGCCTTTCAGATGACGCCTCAGGGTCGGCGCAACGCGGCCGACCCTCAAGTGAAATCGCGGTAAGGCGGCGCTGGGCCGCCCACCTGCGCCACGATCAACCGCTGATGCGACCGTCGCGCTTGGCCAGCACGCGCAGACGCAGAGCGTTCAGCTTGATGAAGCCGGCGGCGTCGTTGTGGTCATAGGCCTGGACGCCCTCCTCGAAGGTCACCAGGTCCTGATCGTACAGGCTGTTGGGGCTCTCGCGGCCGATGATGGTGGTGTTGCCCTTGTAAAGCTTGACCCGCACCGTGCCCGACACCTTCTGCTGCGAATAGTCGATGGCGGCCTGCAGCATCTCGCGCTCGGGCGCGAACCAGAAGCCGTTGTAGATCATCTGGGCGTATTTGACGGCCAGCTCGTCCTTCAGGTGCATGGCGCCGCGATCCAGGGTGATCGACTCGATGCCGCGGTGGGCGGCCAGCAGGATGGTGCCGCCGGGGGTCTCATAGACGCCGCGCGACTTCATGCCGACATAGCGGTTCTCGACCAGGTCCAGACGGCCGACGCCATTGTCGTGACCCAGTTCGTTCAGCTTGGTCAGGATGGTGGCGGGCGACATGGCCACGCCGTCGATGGCGACGGCATCGCCCTTTTCGAAGGTCATGGTGAAGATGTGCGGGGTATCCGGCGCGTCTTCGGGGCTGATGGTCCGCTGGTGGACGAACTCGGGCGCCTCGACGTTCGGGTCTTCCAGAACCTTGCCCTCACTGGACGAGTGCAGAAGGTTGGCGTCGACGCTGAACGGAGCCTCGCCGCGCTTGTCCTTGGCGATGGGAATCTGGTTCTGCTCGGCGAACTCCAGCAGGGCCTCGCGGCTGCGGTATTCCCACTCGCGCCAGGGGGCGATGACGCGGATGTCGGGCGCCAGCGCATAGTAACCCAGCTCGAAGCGGACCTGGTCGTTGCCCTTGCCGGTCGCGCCGTGACAGACCGCGTCGGCGCCGACCATGCGAGCGATCTCGATCTGGCGCTTGGCGATCAGCGGCCGGGCGATGGAGGTGCCCAGCAGATACTGGCCTTCGTACAGGGCGTTGGCGCGGAACATCGGGAAGACGAAGTCGCGCACGAACTCCTCGCGCAGGTCGTCGATGAAGATGTTCTCGGGCTTGATGCCCATCTTCAGGGCCTTCTCGCGCGCCGGCGCCAGTTCCTCGCCCTGGCCCAGGTCGGCGGTGAAGGTCACGACCTCGGCGTTATATTCGGTCTGCAGCCACTTCAGGATGATCGAGGTGTCGAGGCCGCCCGAATAGGCCAGGACGACCTTTTTGACGGGTTTGTCGGAAGCTTTGGACATGGCGCGGGACTTTCGAGAAGCGTGGCGGGCGTATGGGCGCGCTTAAACGGCCTCGCAAGCCGGGATGCAAGGGTCGGATTGTGGCAGGGGCTTAAAGCAGGGCTGCAATCGCCTCGCGCGCCGCTGCGCCCAGGTCGGGGCGTTTCAGGGCCAGGGCGACATTGGCGCGCAGCAGGCCGATCTTGTCGCCGCAGTCGTGGGTCACGCCTTCATATTCGATGGCGGTGAAGGCCTGTTCGCCCATCAGGCGAGCCATGGCGTCGGTCAACTGGATCTCATTGCCCGCGCCGCGTTCCTGCGTGGCCAGAAGGTCGAAGATTTCCGGCTGCAGTATGTATCGGCCCGAGATCGACAGGTTGGACGGCGATGTGCCCTGGGCCGGCTTTTCGACCATCCCCTTCATGGAAACCCGGCGACCGTTACGGCTGATGGGGTCGACGATGCCGTATTTGTGGGTCTCGCTGTCCGGCACCGCCTCGACGCCGATGACATTGCCGCCGGTCTCTTCATAGGCCTGGACCAGTTGCTTCAGCGCGCCAGGCCTGCCGTCGACGATCACGTCGGGCAGCATGACGGCGAAGGGCTCGCGGCCGATGATGTCGCGGGCGCACCAGACGGCGTGACCTAGGCCCTTGGGCTGCATCTGGCGGGTGAAGCTCATCTCGCCCGCCTGGGGCAGCTCGGCCAGCAACTGGTCGAGAAGCTCGGTCTTGCCCTTGGCTTCCAGCTGGGCTTCCAGCTCGACCTGATGGTCGAAGTAGTCCTCGATGGCGCCTTTGGAACGGCCGGTGACGAAGACGATATGCTCGATGCCGGCCTCGCGCGCCTCCTCGACGATATAGCTGAGGATCGGCCGGTCGACGACGTTCAGCAGCTCCTTGGGCGTGGTCTTGGTGCCCGGCAGGACGCGGGTGCCGAGACCGGCGACGGGAAGCACGGCCTTGCGAAGGCGGAGAGGCGTAAGGGTCATTGAGGGTCCTGTAACAGCGCGCAAACGCTAGTCGTCTCGAGCCGTTCCGTCACTCCACCGTAACGGATTTCGCCAGATTGCGCGGCTGATCGACGTCCGCGCCCTTCAGCACGGCCACGTGATAGGCCAGCAACTGAATCGGGGCCGACATCACCAGGGCCGAGATCAGCGGGTCGCTGGCCGGGGCGGTGACGATGACCTTGGCTCCGGCGGGGGCGTGCTGGGCGCCCTGTGGGTCGGTGATGAAGACCACCTGTCCACCGCGCGCCATGACCTCGCTCATGTTCGAGGCTGACTTCTCGAACCAGGAATCATAGGGGGCCAGGATGATGATCGGCGTCGCCTCGTCGACCAGGGCGATGGGGCCGTGCTTCAGCTCGCCGGCGGCATAGCCCTCGGCGTGGATGTAACTGATCTCCTTCAGCTTCAGGGCGCCTTCCAGAGCCAGAGCCGACATCGGACCACGGCCCAGGTAGAGGACATCACGGGCCTTGGCGATATCGACGGCGACGGCTTTGATGGCGTCTTCCAGCCCGATGGCTTCGGCGATCAGGCGGGGCGCTTCCAGCAGCACCCGGACCAGACGTTGTTCCTCGGCTGTGTCGATTCGGCCCCTAGCCTTGGCGGCGGCGATGGCGATGGCGATCATCACGCTGACCTGGGCGGTGAAGGCCTTGGTCGAGGCGACGCCGATTTCGGGGCCGCAATAGATGGGCCAGACCACGTCCGCCTCGCGGGCGATGGTGCTCTCAGTGGCGTTGACGATGGCGGCGGTCTTCATGCCGGCCTGGGCGCAGTGGCGGAAGGCGGCCAGGGTGTCGGCGGTCTCGCCCGACTGGGACATGGCGATGGCCAGGGCGTTGGGGCGCAGGGCGGGCTGGCGATAGCGGAACTCGGACGCGATCTCGACGTCCACCGGCAGGTCGGCCAGTTGTTCGATCAGGTAGCGGCCGATCATCCCGGCGATCCACGAGGTGCCGCAGGCCACGATCTGGATCCGCTCCAGGGACGCGAAATCCACGCCGTCTACGGTCGTGCGGTCGGTCAGGGCGTCGACATAGGCGGCGATGGTGTGCTGGCAGCCCTCGGGCTGATCATGGATCTCCTTTTCCATGAAGTGCCGATAGTTGCCCTTTTCCATCAGCACGGCCGAGGCGGGCACGGTCTTGATCGGACGCGCGACCTCCTTGCCCGAGGCCTCGAAAATCCGGGCGCCCGCGTGGGTGGCCAGGACATAGTCGCCGTCTTCCAGATAGGTGACGCGGTTGGTGAAGGGGCCCAGCGCCAGGCCGTCCGAGCCGATGAAGGTCTCGCCGTCGCCGTGACCCACGGCCAGGGGCGGGCCGTTGCGCGCCGCCAGGATGACCTCGTCCTCGCCCGAGATCAGCACGCAAAGGGCGAATGCGCCCGACAGCCGGTCCAGCGTAGCCTTGAAGGCGTCCAGCGGCGCCAGCCCGGTCTCCAGGTTGGAATCCAGCAGATGGGCGACGACCTCGGTGTCCGTGTCCGACGAGAAGGTCCGGCCGGCGGCGATCAGCTCGGCCTTCAGTTCGGCGAAATTCTCGATGATGCCGTTGTGGACGACGGCGACGCGACCGGCGATGTGCGGGTGGGCGTTGCGCTCGGTCGGGGCGCCGTGAGTGGCCCAGCGGGTGTGGCCGATGCCGGTGGTCGCCGACAGCGGATCGCTGGCCAGCACCTTTTCCAGCTCCTTCAGCTTGCCCGGGGCGCGACGACGCTCCAGTACGCCGTTGACCTGTGCGGCGACGCCAGCCGAGTCATAGCCACGGTACTCGAGCCGTTTGAGGCTTTCGACCAGCCGTTCCGCGACAGGTTTCGTTCCGACGATGCCGATGATGCCGCACATGGATTGGTCTTCTCGCTTCGGTCCACGACATCAGGCCGGGGATGACGGGATGGGTGGTCTGCTCTAGGACCACTGTAGGCCGCCGACACCTAAAAAGGGGTTTCGCAAGATTTCCGGCTCTAGGTTAGCCGCCACGATAAGGAGACCCGCCTTGGGCGACAGGAAATATTTCGGCACCGACGGCATCCGGGGCCGCGCCAACACCAGCCCGATGACCGCCGAGGTCGCCCTGCGTGTCGGACTGGCGGCGGGCAAGCTGTTCATGTCGGGCGACGACCGCCGGCATCTGGTGGTGATCGGCAAGGATACGCGGCTGTCGGGCTATATGATCGAGCCGGCGCTGGTGGCGGGTTTCGCCTCGGTCGGCATGGATGTGCGCACCTTGGGGCCGATCCCGACCCCGGGCGTGGCCATGATGACCCGGTCGATGCGGGCCGACCTGGGGGTCATGATCTCGGCCTCGCACAACAGTTTCCACGACAATGGCATCAAGCTGTTCGGCCCCGACGGCTACAAGCTGTCGGACGAGATGGAGCTGAAGATCGAGGCCATGATGGACGCGCCGCTGGACCAGGGTCTGGCTGCGGCGGACGCCCTGGGCCGGGTCAAGCGGATCGACGAGGCGCCCGCCCGCTATATCGAGATCGCCAAGGCCGCCTTCCCCAAGGCGCTGAGCCTGCAAGGTCTGCGCATCGCCATCGATTGCGCCAATGGCGCCGGCTACAAGGTCGCCCCGACCACCCTGTATGAGCTGGGCGCGGAGGTCTGCCCCGTTGGAGTGTCGCCGAACGGGACCAATATCAACGCCGAATGCGGCTCGACCCATCCCGGAACCCTGGCGGCGGCGGTAAAGGAATATCGCGCCGACATCGGCATCGCCCTGGACGGGGACGCCGACCGGCTGATCGTCTGCGACGAAAAGGGCCAGGTGGTCGACGGCGATCAGATCATGGCCATGATTGGCAAGGACTGGGCCCAGCGCGGCATTCTGAAGGGCGGCGGCGTGGTCGCCACCGTCATGTCCAACCTGGGACTGGAACGCGCCATGTTGGCCGAGGGCCTGACGCTGGAGCGGACCAAGGTCGGCGACCGTTACGTCATGGAGCGGATGCGTTCGGGCGGGTTCAACCTGGGCGGCGAGCAGTCGGGCCACCTGATCCTGCACGACTACGCCACCACCGGCGACGGCCTGATGGCGGCGCTGCAGGTCCTGGCCGTTCTGGTCGAGAGCGGCCGGCCGATGAGCGAGCTGGCGCGCCAGTTCGAGCCCGTGCCGCAACTGCTGCAGAACGTGCGCTATTCCGGCGGCAAGCCGCTGGATGACGCCCAGGTCATCGCCGCCATCGCCGATGGCGAGGCCCGGCTGAACGGCTCGGGCCGTCTGCTGGTCCGCCCGTCAGGAACCGAAAAACTGATCCGCGTCATGGCTGAGGGCGACGACGAGACCCTGGTCAAGGCCGTGGTTTCGGACGTCGTCGGCGCGGTGAAGGCGGCGGGCTAGGTCTCCAGCGGATCGGCGCCATAGCGATTGGCTCCAGATGTGCCCTTGCGGGTGCATTGGATGATCAGCGCCAGCAAGGCGCCAAGATAGGCGATGTTGTTCAGGAACAGACCGAAGAACAGGCCCATGTTCGGCTCGGTCTCGCCCGCCATGTCCGCCATCATCATCGGGAACAGGCTCAGGCCTCCGACGAGGAAGACGACCGGCGCCAATCCGAGGAAGCCAGGCCGATTGCAATCATGCAGTCGCCGGCACACCGCCGCCGCCAGCAGGACGACAGCCACCACGACCACAATGGCGAGCACGCCAAAAAAAGCTGAAAAGTCGAGGGTCGGCGCATCCGGGTGTGAGGCGTCGATCGAGATCGAATAGCTGCCGGGCGATGACTGTGTTGTGGCGGCTTCCGGGTGCTCGGCGGCGAACGTCTGCATCGCAGCGATCATGCCCTGCATCGCCCACGCCATGGCCGCTCCGCCAAGGGCGAGCACGCCGACGAAGACCACGCCCGCATAGGGCCAGAACTGGCCGATGGTGTCGCGGCCCGAGAACCGAGCGAGGCTCTTGAAGCCACGCAGCACAGGGTTGGTCATCACTGTCTCCATCTGCTCTCCAGCGTAGCCGTATTGATTGCGGCGCGCCAACTCGTCAGGTCTCCAGTCGCGTCTTCAGATCCTCCAGCATGGCCACCGACTGGCGCGCATAGGGTTCGATCCAGCGGTCGTGGACACGCTTGATGGGCAGGGCGTCGAGATGGTTCCAGCGTTCGCGGCCCTCGCGGCGGACGACGATCAGGCCGGACGCCTCCAGCACTTTCAGATGCTGCATGACGGTGCAGCGGTCCAGGTCGGCGTGCCGGGCGCACAGGTCGCCCGTCGTGCGCGGCGCATCCTTCAGATCATCCAGCAACCGGCGACGCAGAGGCGACGCCAGAGCCTTGAACACGGCGTCCATTTCCGATTCGGTTGACATGTTATAGAACTATAACATATTCCTGACGCCAACAAGAAGGAGGATCCGATGAACTTCAAATTCCAGGTCAGCGCCCGCATCGCCAGGCCGGTCGCCGAAACCTTCGAGGCCGTGGCCGATCCCGCGAAATTGTCCCGCTATTTCACCACCGGCGGCGCGGTCGGGCGTCTGGAGGCCGGCAAGACGGTGCATTGGGAGTTCGCCGACTTTCCCGGCGCCTTTCCGGTCCAGGTGGTCGAGGTCGTGGCCAACGAGAGGATCGTGCTGAGCTGGGAGGCCAACAGGGCGTGCCCGATGGCGATGCGCCGGTCGTCGACGCGGGCTACTGGACCACCGTCACCATGACCTTCGCCTCTCTGGACGACGACAAGCGGACACTGGTCACCATCGCCGAAGAGGGCTGGAAACAGACCGAGACGGGGCTGAAGGCCTCCTACGGCAACTGCATGGGCTGGTCGCAGATGCTGTGCGCGCTCAAGGCCTGGGTCGAGCATGGCGTCAACCTGCGCGAAGGCATGTATCGCTAGGCGTCGGTCAGGGCGCCGACGACATCCTCGATCCGCTTCTTGATATCCGGCACCGCAATCGTTTCCCAGAAGGCCGCGCGGGCCGGGGGGCCAAGCACGAACAGGGTCGGATCGGCGGCGCCCGAGGCGTTCAGCACCCTGCCAAGGGCGTCGAGGTCCAGGCCCAGCCGCAAAGGGTCGAGCCGCGCACGGCCCGAAGCCAGCAGCGGCCCGGTCAGGGGATCGCCGGCCGGGTCATGCCCCGGGCCGGTGCAGTCGATCAGCCAGCGGGCGGTCCGGGGCGGTTGGGTGGCCCCGTGACGCGGCGTCCAATCCAGGCGGACCCGCTCGCCCTCATCCCTGATGGCCCGCACCCGGCCCGCCGTCAGGGTCAGGCGGTGGTCGGCCAGCAGGCGATAGATGACGGCGGCCACATCGGGGGCGATGCGGTGCCGATGCACGTCCCACCAGGGCCGCAGGTGCCGCACGATCCGACCGCGGGTCGCGGTGTCGGCGCCCGCCCACAGATCGGCGGTCACAGGGCGCAGCCCCTCCATCATGCTGCGCCAGCCGCGCTGGTCGGCCAGGCGGCGGGCGGCATGGACGCGCTCTGACAGGCGGCCGGTGGTCATGGCCTCCACCGGCGCGGCGGGAGCGTCGGGCGCGGCCTTGTGGGCGCGAGGCATCAGGCCGCGACGCGACAGGGCGAAGGCGCGGCCTCGCCAGCCTCCGGCGTCGAGCACAAGCAGCATGTCGACCATGGTCAGGCCGGTGCCGACGATGACGATGTCGTCGTCCGCGCCGATGCGCGCCAACGCCTCCGGCGCCCAGGGATCGGGAATGACGGCGCTTGGTCCCGCACTGGCGGGCGCGGTCTTGGGCGCGGGATTGCCGGTCGCGAGGACTACCGCAGAGGCGACAATGGTCTCGCCGCTGGCCAGCCGAACGCCGTCAGGTTCGATCGCGGCCGCCCGGCCCGTGACCCGGCGGATCAGGCCCGGATGGGCGGCCTCGACCCGGGCCAGCCGGTCCTGGACATAGAGGCCGAAAAGGCGGCGCGGCGCAAAGCCGTCTGGATCGGCCCAGCGGGGATGGTCCTGGGCCAGCCAGCGGACGAAATCATCGGGATCGGCGGCCAGGGCGCTCATTGCGCGACTGCGCACATTCAGCAGATGGCCGTCGAAATCGGTGGAATAGGCCACGCCCAGGCCGAAGCCGCCCGTTCGGTCGATCACCGCAGAAGCGACGCCCCGTTCAGCCAGACGCGCGGCCAGCATGGCGCCGGAATAGCCGCCCCCCACGATCGCGACGGGACCGCGGGGGGACGGGGTCATGGCTCAGATTTCCTGATTATAGGCGCCGACCTCGGGATAGGCGGCGAGGCGGGGCTTCACCTCGTTGTGGAACAGGGCGCGCATGTCGTCCTCGGACCGCATGGATTCGACCACCACGACCAGTTCGGGCTTGTTCGACGAGGCGCGGACCAGCACCCAGGAGCCGTCTTCCAGATGCACGCGGGCGCCGTTCACGGTGATGACCTCGACGATCTTGCGGCCCTGGATGGAGCCGCCTTCCTCGCCCAGCTTGACGTATTCGGCGACGATGCGCTCCAGCACCTCGTACTTCAGCTCGTCGTCGCAGTGGGGCGACATGGTCAGGCTGGTCCAGGCGTCCGGCAGGGCGGTCTTCAGCTGGCTGAGGGTCTTGCCCGGATTGCGGTCCATCATCTGCAGGACGGCGGCGGCGGCGACCAGGCCGTCGTCGTAGCCCCGCCCGATGGGGTCTGCCAGGAAGAAGTGGCCCGACTTCTCGAACCCGGCCAGGGCGCCCAGTTCGGCGGTCTTGCGCTTGATGTAGGAGTGGCCCGTCTTCCAATAGACGGTGTTGGCGCCATTGGCCTTCAGCACCTCATCGGTCTTGTACAGGCCGGTCGATTTCACGTCGACGACGAAGGTGGCGTCCTTGTGCAGGGCCGACAGGTCGCGCGCCAGCAGCAGGCCGATCTTGTCGGCGAAGATCTCCTCGCCCGTGTCGTCCACCACGCCGCAGCGGTCGCCGTCGCCGTCGAAGCCCAGGGCCAGGTCGGCGCCCGTCTCGCGAACCTTGGCCGCCATCTGCACCAGCATGGCGTGGTCTTCGGGGTTGGGGTTGTATTTGGGGAAGGTGTAGTCGAGCTCGGTGTCCATCTCGATCACCTCGGCGCCCAGCATGCGCAGGGCGTCAGGGGCGAAATTGCCCGCCGTGCCGTTGCCGCAGGCGGCGACCACCTTGAGCGGACGGCTCAGCTTGATGTCGCCGACGACCTCTTTCAAATATTTCTCGCGGAAGCCCTCGACCCGCTCCAGCCGACCGCCGGGACGCGACACGCCGGTCCCGCCCAGGACGATCTCCTTCAGGCGGCCGATCTCCTCGGGGCCGAAGGTGACGGGCGGATTGGAGCCCATCTTGACCCCGGTCCAGCCGTTCTCGTTGTGCGAGGCGGTGACCATGGCGACGCAAGGGGCGTTCAGCTCGAACTGGCCGAAATAGGCCATGGGCGACAGGGCCAGGCCGATGTCCAGCACCTCCATCCCGCCTTCCAGCAGACCCAGGATCAGGGCCTGTTTCACCGTCAGCGAATAGGACCGGTAGTCGTGGCCGACGACGATGCGGGGCTGGACGCCGATCTCGTGGACATAGGTGGCCAGGCCCAGGCCCAGGGCCTGGATGCCCAGAAGGTTGATTTCCTTGTCCAGGATCCAGCGCGCGTCGTATTCGCGGAACCCCGTCGGCTTGACCAGGGCGATGGTCTCGAAGTCTGCGGTGTTCGGGACCAGGTCCTGGCGGGGCTTCTGCATACGGGTATCCGTCTAATAAGGGCTCAGGTCAGAGCAGGTCAGGGCCAGACGAGCGCGAGGGCGACGAGGCCCGCGGCGATCCCGGCTGACAGGGCGAAGAACACGCGGTCCGACATGACGGCGGTATAGCCGCGCCTTCCAAGGCCGACAACAACGCGCCGTCTTGGCTAACGCTCCCAGCCCTCAATCGAAGCCTCGTCGGTACGGCAAACCTTGACCCTTTGGTGACGCCCCCCTAGGCGAGGGCGGACCCTGCCCGACTCCCACGGGTAACGCCGGTCTGCGGAGACGCCTATGCCTCGTCTGATCCTGTTGCGCCATGGCCAGAGCCAGTGGAACCTCGAAAACCGCTTCACCGGCTGGGTCGATGTCGATCTGACCGCCGAGGGCGAGGCCCAGGCCCGGCATGGCGGCGAGCTGATCGCCGAGGCCGGGTTCAAGCCGGCGGTGATGTTCACCTCGGTCCTGACGCGGGCCAAGCGCACAGGCGCCTTGGCCCTGAGCGCCGCCAAGCTGTCGGATGTGCCGGTCATCGAGGACTGGCGCCTGAACGAGCGCCACTACGGCGGCCTGACCGGCCTGGACAAGGCCGAGACGGCCAAGAAGCACGGCGATGACCAGGTCAAGGTCTGGCGCCGCAGCTATGACATCCCGCCGCCGCCGCTGGAGGCGGGGAGCGAATGGGACTTCAACGCCGACCCCCGCTATGCCGGACAGGCCATTCCCGACACCGAAAGCCTGAAGACCACGCTGGACCGGGTCCTGCCCTATTGGAACGACGCCATCGCGCCGCGCCTGAAGGCCGGAGAGGATGTGCTGATCGCCGCTCACGGCAACTCGCTGCGGGCCATCGTCAAACACCTGTTCTCAGTGCCGGACGACAAGATCGTCGATGTCGAGATCCCGACCGGCAACCCCCTGGAGATCGACCTGGACGCAGACCTGAAGCCGACGACGGCGCGTTATCTCGACGCGACGCGGGCCACCCCCCTGCCAGGCGTCGCATGAGCGCGGACCTGAAGACAGACGAAGGCCATATGCGTCGGGCGCTTGCCCTGGCGCTGGAGGCCATGGGCACGACCTGGCCCAATCCGGCGGTCGGTTGCGTCCTGGTCAAGGATGGCGAGGTCGTCGCCGAGGCCGCGACCGCGTCCGGCGGCCGTCCCCATGCCGAGGAACAGGCCGTTCCCGCCGCTGGGGACAGGGCGCGGGGATCGACCGCCTATGTGACCATGGAGCCCTGCGGCGCCCGGTCGTCGGGCCGATCGTCCTGTTCGCAATTCCTGGCCGAGGCCGGCGTCGCCCGCGTGGTCGTGGCCTCGGTCGATCCCTCGCCCTTCGCTTCGGGCCGGGGCGTCGAGCGCCTGCGCCAGGCCGGATTGACGGTCGAGACCGGACTTTTGGCCGACGAGGCGGCGGTTCTCTACGAAGGCTATCTGCACCGTCTGGGCACGGGCCGGCCCATGGTCCGCGTCAGCGAGGACGGAAAGGGCTTCGACGCCCGCTTCGCCGCATCTCCGCGCGCCGATCTGGCCACGGAGCTGCAGCGTCTGGGCGAGGCCGGATATACGCGGGTCTGGACCAGTCCGGGCGAACTCGCCGACGCGCTTTCGGCGCAGGGCCTGTTGACCGAATAAGTCCAGCGAGAACAGCGGAAACCGGGGTTTCCGAAAAGCTTCATTAAGCGTGTTCGGCGCATGGTCCCGTCATGGGGGCGATTGTCGAAGAACAGGTCAGGCGGCGGCTCAGCCAGGATGAGCTGAACGCGGTCTGTGCGCGGCACGACCGGCTGTGGCAGGCCCGGCCGGGCGGGGCGCGCGCCGTCTTCGCCTGGATGGACCTGTCGGGGCTGAGCCTGGCTGGACGCAACCTGGCCGACGCCGACTTCTCCGCCGCCTGCCTGGCCGACTGCGACTTGACGGGGGCCACGCTCGACAACGCCTCGTTCTTCGGCGCGGATATGCAGAACGCGACCCTGACGGACGCCAGCCTGAGGCGTGCCGACCTGCGCGGCGCCTGTCTGCGCGGGGCCGATCTCTCGGGCGCCGATCTGTTCGAGGCCGACCTGCGCGAAGGCACCCTAGCCACAGCCGTGGCCGGGGGCGGATACAAGGTGGTTCAGGCCCAGAGCCGCGAAAGCTGGGGGCGTGACACCCAGGCCCAGGGCGCCTGTCTGGCTGGGGCCAACCTGCAACGCTCGCGCCTGTCCGGCATCGTGGCCCAGGCCGCCGACTTCTCGGACGCCATCATGAAGGACTGCAAGCTGGTCCGGGCCAATCTCAAACAGGCCAATTTCCGCGGCGCCGACCTGGCCGGGGCCGACCTGTCGGGCGCGGATCTGTCGGGCGCCGACCTCAGGGATGCGGTCCTGGTCGGGGTCAAGGCGGCGATGTGGCGGACCGACGGAGCCAATCTTGACGGCGCCCTGACCGACGACAGACCTGCCGGCGCCTCGCTCGCGCGGATGCCCGCCGCCGACATGCTGCATGAACACGCGGTCTGGTGCGAGACCGGCGGGGCGGAGGGGCAGCCCTCGGTCTTCGACGGGGTCGACCTCAGGCCCCTGAAGGCCATCAACGGGCTGAACCTGACCGCCCTGTCGGCCAAGAAGGCCGTCTTCTATGGCCTCGACATGGAAGGGGTGCAGCTTCAGGGCGCGCGGCTGGAGGGGGCGGACCTGCGTTCGACCCGGATGCGGCGCGCCGACCTGCGCGGGGCGCGGCTGGTGGGCGCAAAGCTGGGCGGCGCGGACCTGCGCGAAGCGCAACTGGGGCCGCTGATGATCGGACCGGACCGACTGCTGGGCTCCGACCTGACCGGCGCCTCGCTGCGTGGGACCGACCTTGCGGGAGCCGACCTGCGTCGCGCCAACTTCACCGACGCCGATCTGACCCGCGCCAGTCTGCACGGCGCTCAGGCCAGACACGCCGACTTCACGGGTGCGGTCCTGACCGGGGTGAAGGGCCTGATTCTTGAAGAGGATGCGGCATGAGCGGCGCCAGACGCCGACTGGGGCAGGGCGATTTCGATATGTTCGCCTCTGCTCACGCGCGCCTGGTCGAGGGGCGGGCGGGCGGACGTCGGCTGGTGCTCAAGTTCGTCGACCTTTCGGGGTTGAACATGGCCGGACTGGTTCTGGACGACGCCGACTTCACCGGCTCGACCCTGGATGGCGCGCGGCTGATGAATGCGCAACTGGCACGCGCGGTGCTGTTCGGTTGCGATCTACGCGGCACGGACATGAGCGGCGCCAACCTTCGCCGGTCGGATCTGCGGGGCGCCTGTCTGCAGGGCGCCAACCTGACCCTGGCCGACCTGACCCAGGCGGATTTCCGGGAGGGCGCTGTGGCTGTGCCTCACGAAACCAGGGGATTCGCCGAGGCTCGGCAGGTCAACCGCAACGGCATCGCCGACGGCGCGCTTTTCGCCGGCGCGACCCTGGACGGATCGCGTTTCGACGGCGTCAGCGCGTCCAAGGCCGACTTCACCGACTGTTCGATGCGGGGCGCCACCCTGACCGGGGCCAATCTTAAGGACGCCGACCTGTCGGGGGCCATGCTGGAAGGCGCCAATGTCGTCGGCGCCAACCTGACCGGCGCGCGTTTCATCGGCGCCGACCTGTCTGGCGTCGCGGTCGAGACCGCCAAACTTGACCGCACCGACATGACCGGCGTGTTGCGGGCGCCGGGCGCCGAGGCGGTGAATCGCGCCGCGGCCCTGATCGAGATGGCCCTGGACGCCAATGCCTGGGCCGAGAGCGGCGGGGTGCTGGGCGCGCCGGCTGTGTTCGACGGCGAGGATCTGCGGCCTCTGGCCGGCCGGCTGAAGGGCCTGAGGCTTCCGGCTCTGAGCGCGAAGAACGCCTGCATGGTCGGGCTGGACCTGTCTGGCGTCCCCCTTCAGGGCGCCAATCTGGAAGGCGCCGACCTGCGCGGCTCCAACCTGACGGGGGCGGACCTGCGCGGAGCCAGGATGGCCGGCGCCCGGCTTAACAAGGCCGACATGACGGGGGTGCTGCTGGGGCCGCTGCCATTGGGCGGCGCGCGGTCCATGCCATCGACCCTGACCGGCGCCCGACTGTGCTACGCCGGTCTGGTCGATGCCGATCTTTCGCAAGCCATGCTCGACCAAGCCGACCTTACAGGTGCGAACCTGACCCGTGCCGATCTGACGGGGGCTTCTCTTGAGGGCTGCATCCTGGATCGCAGCACAGGCGCGCCGCTGACGACGTCCCAGGCGGCCTGACCACCGGCAGATGTGAAAAAGGGCGACGCGAGCGCCGCCCTTCCTCTCACATGGACACGAAGGCCGAAATCAAGCGGCGGCGACTTCACCTTCGATCAGGGGCGACTTGGCCGAACCGATCTGGATACGGCGCGGCTTGAGCGCCTCGGGCAGTTCGCGTTTCAGGCTGATGGACAGAAGCCCATCGGCCAGGTTGGCGTCCTCGACAATGACGAAGTCGGCCAGCTGGAACCGGCGCTCGAAGTCACGCTCGGCCAGGCCGCGGTGCAGATAGGTCTTCTGTGGCGCCGTGTCGTCGTTGGCGGTCTTGCGGCCGGTGACGGTCAGCAGGTTTTCCTTGACCTCGATGGTCAGTTCCTCGGGCTTGAAGCCGGCGACGGCGATTTCAACGCGATAGGCGTTTTCTCCCGTCGTCTCGATATTATAGGGCGGCCAGCCATTGGCCTCGTGCGTCGCAGCGGCGCTTTCCAGCTGCCGGGCCAGGCGGTCAAAGCCCACGGCCGAACGATAGAGGGGGGTGAAGTCGATGGTACGCATGTCGATCTCCTGATCATCAGCAAGATGGAGCCGCTCCGCGTTTGATGCCCGGAACGGCGGTGGGTGTTCGGATCGGCAGTCCCGGTTGGGCCCCGCTGGTCCGAGAAGGCCCGAAATCGGCGCCTTCGATTACGATGTGGGCGACAGTTTTTCCGGTTCAAGACCCTGGCCCCTCAGGAAGCGGCGACAACGCGTCACTTGTTCGCCGACCTCATCCGCCTATGGATAGGCGACCTCGTCGCACCCGGAGCCTCCCATGCGCCTGACCCCTCGTTCCGCCCTGGCCCTCGCCCTGGCGGCTCTCGCCCTGCCGACGGCCGCCTTCGCCCAGGAGGCGTCACTGCCCAATCTGGGTGAAAGCCCGGCCCAGCGCGAAGCTCGCCGCGCCGCCATGACGCCGCCAGTGCTGCAAGAGGACGAACAACTTCAGGCCGCCATCGGCTCCGACGCCCGTCCCGCCGCCGACATCGCCCGCGATGTCTATCGCCACCCCTACGAAAGCCTGACCTTCTGGGGCCTGACGCCCGGCATGACGGTGGTCGAGGTCGAACCCGGCCGGGCCGGCTGGTGGAGCAATATCCTCAAACCCTATGCCGCGGCGACCGGCGGGACCTGGATCGGCGCGCCCAAGCCTGTGGAGACCATGGGTGTGGCGGATGGCGCGGCCGACATGGTCCTGGTGGCGCGGGCCTTCCACAACTGGGCTCAGGATGGCCGGACCGAGCCCTATCTGGCGGCCTTCTTCAAGGCCTTGAAGCCCGGCGGCATCCTGGCGGTGGAACAGCACCGCAGTGAGGACGGCCTGAACGTCGCGACCACCGCCCCGACCGGCTATGTGCCTGAATCCTATGTGATCCGTGCGGCCCAGGCCGCCGGCTTCGTGCTGGAGGCCCGCAGCGAGCTGAACGCCAATCCCGCCGACGACCATCAGCACCCGTTCGGCGTCTGGACGCTGAAGCCCGTGCGGACCTCGGCCGAGGATGACGGGACCAATGCCCTGACGCCGGAACAGCGCGCGGCGTATGACGCCATCGGCGAAAGCGACCGCATGACCCTGAGATTCCGCAAGCCCGGCTGATCGCAACCGCAATCGGGTGCGCGACGGCTTTTGACCGCGCGGACGAACCTCTTTAATCCCGTTTCGCCCGGACAGGACCGCAAGGTTCGGGAGTTCCGGGGGGAGATCTGCATGGACGATGGCAAGCCGGCACCATTCCGACCGGCGGCACCGCTGATCGCGTCGCGCCATAACCTGATGGGGCGACGATCCCTGCTGGCTGGCGCCATGGCCAGCGCGCTGACGGCCGGACTGGCCGCATGCGACCGCTTCGGCAAGAAGAAGCCAGCCGAGCCCGAAGCCCCGCCTGCGCCGCAAGGCCCGCCCGAAGGCTCGCTGGAATGGGCGGTCGAAGGCCCCTGGCGGGCGGCGGACAGGCCGCGCGACGAATGGCGTCACCCGATGGAGACGCTGCGGTTCTTCGGACTTCAGCCCAATATGACGGTGGTCGATTTCTGGCCCGGCAGCGGCTGGTACACCGAGATCCTGGCCCCCTATCTGTCGCGCGGCGGGGGGACCTATTACGCGGCGGGCTTCGCCACCGGCCCCGGCGCCGACCCGGCCCAGGCCGCCCTGATGGCCAACTACGAACAGCGCTTCACCGCCGACAAGAAACTGTACGGCGAGGTGCGGTTCTCGTCCTTCGGCGCGGCGCCCGGCCCTGTGGCCCCGGCGGGAACGGCTGACCTTGCCCTGTTCATGCGTCAGATTCACCAGTGGATGGCTGCCGGTATCGCCGAGAAGGCCTTCGCCGACGCTTATGAGGCCTTGCGCCCCGGCGGCGTTCTGGGCGTCGAACAGCACCGCCTCGCGCCCGACGAGGATCAGGATCCGGCCGCGACCAACGGCTATGTCCAGGAAGGCTTTGTGCGCCAGCTGGCCGCCGAGGCCGGATTTATCTTCGTCGCCGCGGCCGAAATCAACGCGAATGAAACGGATACAAAGGATCATCCGTTCGGCGTCGAGACCCTTGCTCCCAATCGTCTCACCGCGCCAAGGGGCTCTCCCCCCGACCCGAAGTTCGACCGGGCCAAATATGATGCGATCGGCGAGAGCGACCGCATGACCTTGAAGTTCAGGAAGCCTGAGTGAACCGCGCCGCCGCCCTTGCCGCCCATGCCCCCTTGATGGGGGTGCCCGGCGCCGCCTCGCCCCCCGGCGGACAAGGCGACTGGTTCCGTGGAGCCGGCGGCCTGCGCCTGCGCGCCGCCCTGTGGACGCCGTCGCAACTGGTCGCCGCCAAGCCGCGTGGCACCGTGGTCCTGTCGCCGGGCCGCACCGAACCGATCGAGAAGTATTTCGAGGTCATCGGCAATTTCCTGGCGCGCGGCTTCTGCGTCCTGGCCCACGACTGGCGCGGCCAGGGGCTGTCGGCCCGGCTGCTGCCCGATCGGCTAAAGGGCCACGCCCGCGCGGTCGAGGAATTCCTCGACGACTATGACCGTCTGCTGGCCGATTACGAGACTCGCGCGCCCAAGCCGTGGATCATGGTCGGCCATTCCATGGGTGCGGCGCTGAACCTGCTGACGCTCGAAAACGGCGAAAGCCGGTTCTCGGGCGCGGTCCTCTCGGCGCCCATGCTGCGGATCAAGACCGGCAAGCGGTCGATGTGGTCGGTCAAGCTGGCGGTTCGGTGGAACCTGCGTCACGGCAAGGCGGGCGACTATGTGCTGGACGACGCCGACGATCCGTTCGACCACACCTTCGAACACGACGCCCTGACCTCGGACGAGACCCGTTACGAACTGTGGCGTCAGCAGCTCTACGCCTGCCCTCACCTGGCCGTGGGCGGGGTGACCTGGGGCTGGCTGGCCTTCGGGTTGGACGCCGGCGAGCGGGCGCTGAAGCCCAAGGCGCTGAAATCGGTGAACATCCCCTGCACAATCGTCCAGGCGGCCGAGGACGACCGCGTCTGGAAGCAGACCAATCGCTGGGCCGCCAAGCGGCTGGGCCGCGGCCGCTATGTCGAGGTTCCGGGCTCCAAGCACGAGGTCATCATGGAGACCGACGAACTGAGAGCGCATTTCCTCTCTGAGTTCGACGCCATGGCCGACTATGTCGCGCCGATCGAGGACCTGCGTCCGATCAAGCAGGCCGAAGCCGTCGCCTGACGCGTTCGATGGCGGCGCGGCCGGCTAGAGCCAGTCCGCCATCGGTTCGCGGGCCAGCATCTCCTCAAGCGTCGGTCGAGGGCGGATGACGGCGTAGCGTTCGCCGTCCACCAGCACCTCGGGGACCATGGGCCGCGAGTTGTATTCACTGGCCATGACCGCGCCGTAAGCCCCGGCGCCGGCGAAGATCACCAGATCGCCCGCCTCGACCGGCAGCATGGGCCGGCCGCGGGCGAAGGTGTCGCCGGTCTCGCAGACCGGGCCGACGATGTCGTAGGCGACGGGCGCTCCGGCGCGGGGGCGGACCGGCAGGACCTCGTGGAAGGCGTCGTACATGGCCGGGCGGATCAGGTCGTTCATGGCCGCATCCAGCACCAGGAAACGCCGTCCATCAGCGCGCTCGGTGACCTGGATGACCCGCGACACCAGGATGCCGGCGTTGGCCGCCAGCAGCCGGCCCGGCTCGAACGCCGCCTCGACATTCAGTCCATCCAACACGCCTGCGGCCATGGCCACATACTCGGCCGGAGAGGCGGCGATGCTTGAGGCATGATCGGCCCCGACATAGGGCACGCCCAGGCCGCCGCCGAGGTCGAGCCGCTCGACGCTGAGCCCCTCGGCGCGCAGCTCCTCGGTCATGGAGCGCAGCAGGCGGAACGCGGCTTCCAGCGGCGTCAGGTCGGTGATCTGGCTGCCGATATGGCAGGCCAGGCCCACGGGCGTCACATGGGGGGAGGCCGAGGCGCGGGCATAAAGCGCCATGGCCTCGTCGACGGGTACGCCGAACTTGTCGCCCTCGCCGCCCGTGGTGATCTTGGCGTGACCGCCCGCGCCGATCTTGGGATTGACGCGGATGGCGATGGCGGGCGACGCGCCCCTGTCCTGAGCGATGGCGATCAGCCGATCCAGTTCGGCGGCGCTCTCGATGTTGATCTGGCGAACGCCCGTGTCGATGGCGAAGCCCAGTTCGGCGTCGGTCTTGCCCACGCCCGAGAAGATGATCTTGGAGGCCGGCACGCCCGCCTTCAGGGCGCGTCGGATCTCGCCCTCGGACACGGTGTCGGCGCCGCAGCCCAGCCGCGCCAGGGTCGCCAGCACCGACAGGTTGGAGTTGGCCTTGACCGCATAGGCGATCAGGGCCTCGCCCCCATTCGGTCCGCCCAGAGCCGCGGTATGGGCGTCCACCGCCTCGCGCAGGACGGCGTAGTGCCGCGTCAGGGTGGCCGACGAATAGACATAGGCCGGCGTGCCGACGTCCTGAGCCAGGGCCTCCAGAGAGACGGCCTCTGCGTGCAGGGCGCCGGACTTCAGTTCGAAATGATGCAAAACGATAGGTCCGGGGAGGAGATGCGGTCTTACTGAGGGCCTGCGCCCGCAGCCGTACCGCCGAAGGGATTGGCCGGGCCGCCGTCGATGGGCATCTGGCTGGACGGGCGGTTCAGGGTCGCGGGATCAGGCAGGTCGGGTGCGTATTTGTCGCGCATGGCCCGCTCCGTCTCGCGCGGAGCCGGAGCTTCCAGATCGGCCATGCGGCCACAGGCGGCGGCGGTCAGGGCGAGGGCGCCGCCGACCATCAGCTTGGCGAGGAGAAGGGTTTTCATAGGCGCGTCTTCCAATCGGCGATGCGCGCGCGGACCTGTTCCGGCGCCGTCCCCCCAAAGCTCTGGCGGCTGGCGCAGGAAGCCTCGGGAGAGAGCACCTTGTAAACCGCTTCGTTGACGCCCGGTTCAAGCGATTGCAAATCGGCCAGCGACAGTTGCGCCAGACCCACGCCTTTCGCCTCCGCCATCTTGACCGCCGCGCCCGTCACATGGTGCGCCTTCCTGAACGGCAGGTTGAGCTCACGCACCAGCCAGTCGGCCAGATCGGTGGCGGTCGAGAAGCCGGCGCCGGCCGCCGCCGCCATCCGCTCGGTGTTGGGGATCAGGGCTGAAACCATGGCCGTCATGGCGGTCAGCGCCAGGTCCAGCGCATCGAACGCCTCGAACACCGGCGGCTTGTCCTCCTGCATATCCTTGGAATAGGCGAGCGGCAGGCCTTTCATCACCGTCGACAGGGCCACGAACGAGCCGATGATCCGCCCGGTCTTGGCGCGCACCAGTTCGGCGGCGTCGGGGTTGCGTTTCTGCGGCATGATCGACGAGCCGGTCGTCAGGTCGTCGGGCAGGGAGGCGAAGCCGAACATCGGCGTCATCCAGATGACGATCTCCTCGGCCAGGCGCGACAGGTGGCCGGCGGTGATCGAGGCGGCGGACAGGCTTTCCAGCGCAAAGTCGCGGTCGGACACGGCGTCGAGACTGTTGGCCATGGGACGGTCGAAACCCAGATCAGCGGCGGTGGCGTGGCGGTCGATGGGGAAGGGCGAACCGGCGAGCGCCGCGGCGCCAAGGGGGTTCTCGTTCATCCGCCTGCGCGCATCGGCGAAGCGAGAGGCGTCACGGCCGAACATCTCGACATAGGCCATCAGGTGATGACCCAGGGTCACCGGCTGGGCCGTCTGCAGATGGGTGAAGCCGGGCATCAGGTCGCCCGCATGCTGTTCGGCGCGCGCGAGCAGGGCCGATTGCAGGGCCGCCAGCTGATGGCCGGTGCGGTCACAGGCGTCACGGACCCAGAGGCGGAAATCGGTGGCGACCTGGTCATTGCGGCTGCGCGCGGTGTGCAGTCGGCCCGAGGGCTCGCCGATCAGCTCGTTGAGGCGCGCCTCCACATTCATGTGGATGTCCTCGAAGGCGTCGCGGAAGGGGAAGGTCCCGCCCTCGATCTCGGCCTGGATGGCGTCCAGCCCGCCCAGAATGGCCTGACCGTCCTCTGCGGTGACGATCCCCTGTTTGATCAGCATGCGGCAGTGGGCGCGCGATCCGGCCAGATCCTGGGCCCACAGACGCTGGTCCACGCCGATGGAGACGTTGATGGCCTGCATGATGTCGGCGGGGCGCGACGAAAAGCGCCCGCCCCACATGTCTTGACCCGCAGGCTTTTGGGCGGCCTTAGTCGCGGTCTGGACGGTCGGGTCCGGTGTGGCGGCGGAACGGTCTGACATGGGCGGCTCGAAGACGGCGATTATCGTGGTGGCCGCGATCGTGCTGGTCGGCGCGATCGGCGGGGGTGCGGCGTGGCTATACGCCAACCCGGGCTCGCCCGCCAAAGCTTCCGAGCCCGTCGCGACGAAAAGCGCCCTGGCCCGCTTCGCTGTCGGCCCTCTCGCTCGGCTGGAGACCCCGGCCGACACCCCGGTCGCGCCCGACTATGTGTTCAAGTCACGCGACGGCGCCGACGTTCGGTTCGCCGACTTCCGCGGCAAGGTGGTGGTGGTCAATCTGTGGGCCATGTGGTGCGCGCCCTGCCGCACCGAGATGCCGACCCTGGCGACCCTGTCCGAGGCGTACAAGGACAGCGACATGGTCGTCCTGCCGATCAATGTCGACAACACGCCCGACGCCCTGGCCGACGCCACCAGCTTCATCGACGTGCACGAGCCGCTGCCGCTCTACAACGACCCGAAATTCCAACTGCCGTTCGAGTTTCCGGGCAAGGGCAAGATGCCCCAGACCATCCTGCTGGACCGGCAGGGGCGGATCAGGGCGACCTTCGCTGGCGAGGCGGACTGGGCCGGCGCGGAAGCGCGCGCCCTGGTGGACGCCCTGCTCGCCGAACCGGCCTAGCCTAAGCGCGGTCGCCTATTGCGCGGGCGCGTCGACCGGAACGCGCCGGTCGGTGTTGGGATTGACGGCTCCCGGCTTGCCCTCGGCGGCGGCCTCGGCCTGGTTGGCTTCCAGCTTGTCGGCGACGGTCCCTGCGCCGCTCTCGACCGCCTGAGCGGCCTTCATGGCGCCCGATTCCAGCACTTCGCCGGCCCTAGCCGCCACGTCGCCGGTCTTTTCGGCGGCGGCGTCAGCCTTGACCTCGGCCCTGTCCTGCTCGGCCTGGGTGCAGGCGGCGGCGCCCAGCGACAGGACGGCGACGGCGGCCAAGAGCGAGGGCGCGCGCGAGGGTGTGCGAATGGACATGGGATTTCCTCCAGCGGTTTGAACCTTGGCGGTAAACGCGGGGGGAATGAGGGGGTTGCGGGCCGTATTGACGCGGCAATTCCCGCGCGGGGACCGATGGTGGCTGGAGGCGGGCTCGAACCGCCGACCTGTGGGTTATGAATCCACCGCTCTAACCAGCTGAGCTACCCAGCCAAGCGCATCGGTCCCCCACGGCGCAGACGGCCGCGCGCGGGAAGAGGCGTGCCTATATAGGCGGCGGGGCCGGGGTTCAAGCTGCCTGAGCGACTAACGACAAATGGACCCCTGACGATCGGTCGCGGCAGGGCCTCTGGCGAGAACAGGCGGCGTCGGGCAAGACTGTCGTCTTGTCCGGCAACGCTGTTCCGTTCACCGCCTTCCAAGGGGCTTTCCCATGCGCGACATCCTGTCAGTCACCGCACTTTCCGCCGTTCTGGCGCTCACCGGATGCGGCGCGGGCGACGGCGCCGAGGCCCAGGCCGTCGCATCCGGCGCACCCGTAGAGACCCAGGCGGCCAACGCGCCTGACCAACCCCCCGCCTTTGCAGGCCAGACCCGTGCGCCGGGGCTGAGCACCGACACCCGCATGCTCGTGTCCACCATCGCCTCGGGACTGGAGAACCCCTGGGGGCTGGCCCTGCTGCCCGACGGTCGCTGGCTGGTGACCGAAAAGCCGGGTCGCCTGCGGATCATCACGGCAGACGGCCAGAAGGGCGAACCCATCGCCGGATTGCCTGCCGTCGATGCGCGCGGCCAAGGCGGCCTGCTGGACGTCAAGGTCGGCCCGAACTTCGCCCAGGACCGGATGATCTACTGGAGCTACGCCGAGCCCCGCACTGGAGGCAACGCCACCTCAGTCGCGCGTGGCGTTCTGTCGGCGGACGGTCGCCGGGTCGATAATGTCCAGGTCATCTTCCGCGCTCTGCCCGCCTATGAGGGCACGCTGCATTATGGTTCGCGCCTGGCCTTTGCGCCCGACGGCAAGCTGTTCATCACCCTGGGCGAGCGGTCTGACCGGCCCATGCGGGTCCAGGCCCAGGATCTGGGCTCGCACATGGGCAAGACCATCCGCATCAATGCCGATGGCACTGTGCCGCAGGACAATCCCTTCGTCGGCCGGGCCGGCGCCCTGCCCGAGATCTGGTCTTTGGGCCACCGCAACATGCAGGGCCTCGCCATCCAGCCGGACGGTACGGTCTGGACCATCGAACACGGCACGCGCGGGGGCGACGAGTTGAACCTGGACCGGGCGGGCGCCAACTACGGCTGGCCCAATGCGGCCTATGGCATCGAGTATTCCGGCGACCCCATCGACAGCGCCCAGACCACACGGCCCGACACGGAACAGCCGGTCTATTACTGGGATCCGGTGATCGCGCCGGGCGGGGCCGCCTTCTATGACGGCGCCATGTTCCCCGACTGGAAGGGCAGCCTTCTGGTCGCCAGCCTGGGCCAGAAGCACATCGCCCGCCTGGTGATCCAGAACGGCCGGGTGGTCGGCGAAGAAAGACTGATGGTCGGCATCGGCGAGCGTGTCCGCCAGGTCGCGGTCGGCCCGGACGGCGCCGTCTGGGCCATCACCGACGAGGAAGACGGCAAGCTGGTCCGGCTGGCCAAGGCCGACTGAGCCCCGGTCACACCCTGCGGAACAGCCTGGACGCCCCATAGCCCATGGCGGCGGCCAGCAGGACGCACAGCACGCCATAGCTCCACGGGCGGCTATGGGCGAACTCATAGACGTCGCGCTCGAACCCGACCTTCTCGACCGTCATGGTCAGGTTGGAGACGGATTTGGGCGCGCCGTCCTGGAACAGCCAGACCTCGGCGGAATACTGGCCGGTGGGGGCGGTTGCGGGCAGTTCGACCTCGGCGCGGAACAGGCCCTTGTCGACGAACCGCACCCCATCGGGATCGGTATTATAGAGCGCGCCCGCCTCTTTCAGCCGGATCACGGCGCGGCGCCAGTCCAGGTAGTCCTCGCCCAACCGGCTGACGACCACGTCGCGCACGCCATAGCGGGTCACCGAACGGGCCTCCTCGGGCGCAGCGATGCGCAGGTGGTTCACGCCCACGCCCAGGCGACGCAACTGGCCGAAGTCGGCGACCTCGGACAGGGGGCGGGTCGAGGCGGTCATGTAGAAGCCCGGCGCGCCCTCGAACAGGACGGGACGGCTGTTCAGCCAGACGCCCAGGTTGCGGGTCTTCTTGACCAGGCGCAGGGGCTGCTCCGGCCCACGCACGACGACCACGACATCGGTCGGCTGGTCCGTCGGATTGAACACCGCGCCATAGAGGACGATCGAGGCGCCGCGGAAACTGGAGTCGACCTGCACCCGCGCATCGGTCAGGGCCGCCGCGATCCGCAGCGAGCCGTCGGTGGCGGCCGAAGCAGCCGGCGCCGGAGCGACATCGGGCGCGACATCGGGCGCGATATAGGGGGCGGGCTCGGGGGGAAGGGCCTGGATCATCTGTCCGAGATTCCGGGCGCCAGCAGGAAGATGTCGTCGGGCCGCACGAACAGATCAAGCCCCATCTGGATCCCGACCAGAAGCACGATCAGCCCCAGCACGGCCCGCAGCTCCTCGCCCCGGAACCGGCCCGAGAACCGCGCGCCCAGCTGGGCGCCGACGACCCCGCCGGTCAGCAGCAGCATGGACAGGACGATGTCCACCGTCTGGTTGCGCCCGGCCTGGAGGATGGTGGTGATGGCCGTGGTGATGATGATCTGGAACAGGCTGGTGCCGACCACGACCCCGGCCCGCATCCGCAGCACATAGAGCATGGCGGGCACCAGGATGAAGCCGCCGCCCACCCCCATGATGGCCGACAGCACGCCGGCGAACACGCCCAGGGCCAGGGGCGGAATCAGGCTGATATAGAGGCCCGAGCGGGGGAACCGCATCCGGAACGGCAGGCCATAGAGGAACAGCGGCCGGCGACGTTCCTTGCGCGGCGCGGTCTCGCCTCGGCGACGACGCAGGATCTCGGTCAGGCTTTCCTTCAACATCAATGTGCCGATGGCGCCGAGGAAGACCAGATAGGAGACCGCCACCACCAGATCGGCCTGGCCCAGCAGGCGCAGATAGCGGAACAGCTCCACGCCCAGGACGGCGCCCAGGGCTCCGCCCGCCGCCATGATGCCGCCCATGCGATAATCGACCGCCCCCTGGCCCGAATAACGGATCACGCCGGAGGTCGAGGAGGCCACGACATGGCTGGCCTGGCTGGCCACGGCCACGGTCGGGGGAATGCCCATGAAGACCAGGACGGGCGCCATCAGGAAGCCGCCGCCGATGCCGAACAGCCCGGACACGAATCCGACCAGCGCCCCCAGCAGAACCAGAAGGGGCCAGTTCACCGAAACCTCGGCGATCGGCAGATAGATATCCAAAGGACGCGGCCTACTGGAACGAAGGGCGGACGGGACAAACAGGCGCCGGATAGCGCTGCGGGGACGACTGGGCCGGTCTTAGCGAGCAGGACGGCGCGTCGCCACCCGTTGCGCGCGCCAGGCTGGCTTTACGCCAGCGGGGCGACCTGGAAGGCGGCGGCGGCGGCGCGCGCGGTGCTGCGTCCGGCGGAAGAGACCTCGGGCGTCAGCCGGTCGACCGAGGCCTGAGCCTGCTGGTCGCCCGTGCGCGCCGCGATCAGATACCATTTGAAGGCTTCGGTCGGGTTCGGTGCGATGCCCTCGTCACCCTTCTCGTAGATGCGGGCGACATTGTACTGGCTGTCGACCAGGCCCAGGTCCGCCGCCTTCAGCAGCCAGTTCAGCGCCTCGGGCCGATTGCGGACGCCGCCGGCGCCTTCGAACAGATACATGCCGAACGCGTGCATTCCCTTGGGATCGCCGCCCTCGGCCGCACGACGCGCCCAGGTGCGGGCTTCGGTCAGGTTGCGGGCCACGCCGGACTCGCCGGCTTCATACAGGCCCGCCAGCTTCAACTGGGCCGGGGCGCTGCCCAGGTTGGCGGCGCGCGTCAGGGTCTCGACCCCGCCGGTCTCGCCGCCGTCCAGTTGTTCCAGCGCGCGATCGTACAGGCCCTGGGCTTCGGAGGTCTCGGTCGGCACCGCGTCGGCGGGCGTCAGGGCGTCGGGCGCCAGGGCCACGGCGGCCAGGGCCACGCCCCCATCCACGCCATCGACCGGGGCCGCGCCCTGGGGCATTCCCAGACCCATGGCCTGACCCAGTTGGTCGAGGCCGGGAACCGCGAAGCCTTCACCGCCGCTGAGACGGCCCGTCGCATAGACGCCGCCGATCACGGCGACCGAGGTCACCGAGGCCAGAAGGGCCTTCCTGACCGTGGAGCCGTCCTTGGCCGCCTGCTTGTCCAGTCTTTCCTGCAGGCGCGACTTGCCGCCGCGCTTCAGGCCGAAGCCGCCACGCGGCGCGGGCGTTTCGGCGGCGGTCGTCATGGCGGCACGGGCCGCGTCCAGGGCGCCGCGGGTCGATCCGCCAGCGGCGGGTGCGCGCTGGCGGGCGTTGCGAACGTCAACGAAATCGGTCTCGGCCGCATAGTCGTCCTGCGCCGCATCGAAGGGCGAGGCCGCAGGGGCGGTCGCCTCAAGCGCATCCTCGACATCTGCACCGCCGAAGCCCGTGAAGGCCGCTGGCGTCACTGCAGGCTCGTCGAAGATCGCCGTGTCCTGCGCGGCCTGGGGGCGGCCGCCAAAGGGGGCTCCGACGACATCGAAGGGCGGTGGGGCCGAGCGCGCGCTGGGCATGGCCTCGGCGACGGGCGCCCCATGGGCCGGTGCGACGCCGAAGGCGGAGGTCTCGAGCGTCGCGGGCTGGACGGCGGGCTCGGCCGAGACCGTGCCGATCTCAGGCTCGCTGACGAAGGCGCTAGGGAAGGGGGCGGGCGCCGCGTCCGAGACCAGAGGGTCCGCCGACCAGCCGTCCTGAGCCGCGTCGTCGAAGCCTTCGCCGGGGAAGGCCGCCGCGCGCCAGTCGGGCCGGCGCTGCTCGCCCTCGGGCATCCGCGGCAGGTCCATCAGGCTGTCGCGCGCCGCATCCATGCGATCGCGCTCCGGCGCTTGGCGCGCCAGACGGGCTTCGCGGCGTTCGACCAGTTCGCGCGCCTCGGCCAGCAGTCGGCCGGTGCGTTCCTCGCTCAGGCGCATCCGCTCGGCCAGTTCGCCCGAGGCGCGGTCGTACCGTTGCGCGATCCGGTCCGAACCTTCGGACAGGCGCTGGCCGATGTCTTCCAGCGCCTGGGCGGATTTACGCTCGGACTGGGCGATCCGGTCGGCCAGACGATCCGAGATGCGCGTGATCTCGCCGCCCAGTTTTTCCAGGGCGATGGCGTGCTGGTCGTCCGTGCGGGTCAGGCGATGGTCGATGGCCTGGGCGTAGCGACCCATGTCGCGGTCCAGCTTCTCGTTCAGGCTGGCGGATAGGGATTGCTTGATCCCTTCCAGCTTGTCGGCGGCGCCTGTCTCGACCGACTGCATCCGGCCGTTCAGATTCTGGGCGATCCGCAGGACCTCGCGGCCCATGGCCTCGACGGCCTGAACCCCACGCTGTTCCGAAGTCTTGGCCTGATCTCCGATGGCCACGACGGCGCGCTCGATGCGCTCCAGGCGGCCCTCGTGCTCGGCGACCTCGAATTTGCGCATCATCTCGGCGCGGTTGGTCTCGACCTGACGGGTCAGGGTCTCGGCCAGCTTCTCGAACCGGGCGGCTTCGCGAGCGCCCTCGGGTTCGACCCGGCCCTCGGCGGCGCGCAACCGTTGATCGAGGCCGGCGAACGAGCGTTCCAGAGACTTGAGCGCCTGGGTGGTCGCCGACTGGGCGCCGTCCAGACGGGCGCCGACCTGGGCCAGCATATCGGTTCCGACGCCGGGGCCGGCGGCCTTCTCGACCATCTCCATGCGCTGGCGCAGGGTCTCGTTGCCGACGCGCTGGCGCTCTTCCATGTCGTAGAGGCGGCTGGTCAGGGCCGACAGGGCGGTGTCCAGCTTGCCCGCGACATCGACCTTTTCCACGCCGTCGAGACGCGCGCGGAGTTCGTTGACGCCGGTGCGCTGGCGCTCCTCGATGTCATACAGGCGGCTGGCCAGGGCGTTGACGCCCTGCTCGACCTTGCCGACCATTTCGGCGGCTTCGGGCGCCGTGTCCTGTTCGAAACGGCGCAGGCGGCGATGGCCCTCGCGCAGTTCTTCGGCGATGTCGTCGATGCGGCGACCATAGGTCTTGCCGACCGTTTCCTGGCCGTCGAGACGGCGCACCAGACCGGCGACGGCCTGATCCACGCCCTGAATGGCCAGGGTCGAGCGGCGCTCGGCGGCCTCCAGACGCGCGGCGATGGCGTCGACCGAGGCGGCGACCCGCTGCAGGGTGTCATCCTCGGCTGGTTCGTGCAGCAGGCCGGGACCGGCGTCATAGGCGTCGTCTAGGCGGCGCGAACGACCACGGCGCTCGAAGATGTCGCTGGCGTGCGGACGGCGCGGCAACGGCTGAACACCGTCATCGTCGTCGTCCATGATCATGGTGTTGAGCCACTCGCCCAGGGTCATGCCCGAGCGACGCGCGAGATCCTTGGCCACTTCACGCGCCTTGGGATCGATGCCCTTCACGCTCCAAGGCGCCGCTGCGCTCACTGATTCGGCTCCCGACCCATATAGGCCACGCTAGGCGTCCACATTAAGCGTGTAAACGCGTCGTTAACCCCAAGATGTAGAGGGCTGGGTATCTTCCTGTGGAAATCGCCCATCTCGCTGTTTTTCTGGCTCCAGCCTGGTTAATGGGCCGTAAAGATTAACCTCTCGGCAAGGCCGGATTAACGGTCTCAAGCCCTCCGAAATACGCACTCCAGCCTTGCGGTCTGCGGGCGCTACGGCCACCTGCACGCGACGCCATTCGGCGCCCAGCCTTCAACAGAACAATGTCCCCGACGCGATGTCTCTGAACCTGACCCTGATCCTGCTGGTCGCCTCGATCGGCACGGCTGTCTTCACGGGCTGGCGCGGGTCGCGTCCGCCGGATCTGACGAAGGGTCCGCGCATGGCGCCCTGGCGGTTCCTGATGCTGCTCAGCGGGGCTCTGGCCTCGCTGCTGTTCATCCACCTGGGCACGCTGATGGGCATGGTTCGCCCGCACTGATCCAAGCCCTGCCGTACGGAACCTGAATCTTGGCCGCCTGTTTCCCTTGCCGAACATCGCAGAGGAGCATCCACCATGTCGAAGGACGAACTGACGGCCGCCGAGGCCGAGGAACATTTCTGGAAGAGCCTGAAGGAGTCCAACACCGGGATGCTGGGGCTGGACCGACCCGGCTATCATGCTCAGCCGATGACCGGCTTTGGCGAGGCCGAGACCGGAACCATCTGGTTCTTCACCCGTGACGACACCGACTTCGCCCGCGACGTGGCCGCAGGGGGCGTCGGCAGCGGCGGTCAGGCCGGGATGTTCACCTATCAGGCCAAGGACCAAAAGGTTCAGGCCTGCATCCATGGCGAACTGTCGATCGACCAGGACCGCGAGCGGATCGACAAATACTGGAACCCGGTGCTGGCCGCCTGGTATCCGGACGGCAAGGACGACCCGCACCTGACCCTGGTCCGGTTCGACGGCGACGATGGCCGCGTCTGGGTGTCGGACAAGGGCGCGCTGGGCTTCGGCTATCAGGTGCTCAAGGCCAACCTGACCAAGACCCTGCCCGACGCCGGCGGCGTTTCGGACGTGCGGCTGGGCTAAGGCCCTCCCGCCACAAAGCTATCCAGCGGCCCGCGTCGGCAACGGCGCGGGCCGTTTGGCTGTTCAGCCCGCGAAACACCAGGCCAGCACGGCCTTCTGGGCGTGGATGCGGTTTTCCGCTTCGTCCCAGACCAATGACCGGGGCCCGTCGATCACCGCATCGGTGACCTCCTCGCCGCGGTGGGCCGGCAGACAGTGAAGGAAGACGGCGTCGGGATCGGCCATCTCCATCAGGGCCTCATCGACCCCATAGCTTTCGAAGGCGGCCAGACGGTCCTCATAATCGCCATCGCCCATCGACACCCAGGTGTCGGTGACGACGACATCGGCGCCCAGCACAGCCTCGCGCGGGTCGCTGGTCAGGGTCACGGCGTTTCCGCCCTTGGCCAGGTCGCGCAGGTCGGGGTGATATTCCGCCGGGCAGGCCACGTTCAGGTGGAAGCCGAACTTGGGCGCAGCGTGCATGAAGGAGTGGCAGACGTTGTTGCCGTCGCCGATCCAGGCGATCGTCTTGCCCGCGATCGGGCCCCTGTGCTCTTCGATGGTCTGCAGGTCGGCCAGGATCTGGCAAGGGTGCGAGCGGTCGGTTAGGCCGTTGATGACCGGCACGGTCGAGACGCGGGCGAAACGCTCGACATCCTCATGACTGTTGGCGCGGATCATCACCGCATCGACCATGCGCGACAGGACGCGGGCCGTGTCCTCGACCGGCTCGCCGCGGCCCAGCTGCATATCCCCGGCGTTGGCGATGATCGACGCGCCGCCCAGCTGGCGGATGGCGGCGTCGAAGCTGAAGCGGGTACGGGTCGAGTTCTTCTCGAAGATCATCGCCAGGACGCGGTCCCTGGCCGGAGCATCGGCGTCGGCACGACCCTGGGGCCAGCCCTTTCGGGCGGCCTTTCGAGTATGGGCGTCGTCCAGGATGGCGCGCAGATCGGCCGCTTCCAGCCGATGGATGTCGAGGAAGTGCCGAACCATCCCGGTCAGGTCGCCAGCTTGGTGCGGGCGATCTCGCAGGCGGCTTCCAGGCGGCGGATCGCCTCCTGGGCCTCGTCCAGCGACAGGTTCAGAGGCGGCAGGATGCGCACGCAGTTGTCACCGCCGCCGGCGACCAGCAGTTGCTGTTCGTCACGCGCCAGACCCATGAACTCGCGATTGTTGGGGACCAGTTTCAGACCGATCAACAGGCCCTTGCCGCGCACATCGACGATGATGTCGGGGAAGCGTTCCTTCAGCCCGTGAAGCTGCTGCTTCAGGTATCCAGCGATCTCGTTGACGTTGGCGATGGTCTCGGGCTTGGACAGTTCGCCAAAGGCCGCCTTGCCGACCGCCATGGCCAGCGGGTTGCCGCCGAAGGTCGAGCCGTGGACGCCGACCGTCATGCCCGAAGCCGCCTTGGTCGTGGCCAGGCAGGCGCCGACGGGGAAGCCGCCGCCCAGGGCCTTGGCGATGGCCATGATGTCGGGCTCGATACCGGCCCATTCGTGGGCCCACAGCTTGCCGGTCCGACCCATGCCGCACTGGACCTCGTCAAAGATCAGCAGCACGCCGGTCTCGTCGGCCATCTGGCGCATCCAGCGCAGGTATTCGTCTGGGGTGACGCGGCAACCGCCCTCGCCCTGCACCGGCTCCAGCACCACGGCGCAGGTGGTCGGCGAGCGGAAGGCGGCCTCAAGGGCTTCCTTGTCGCCCCAGACCAGCTGGTGGAAGCCCTGCATCGGCGGGCCGAAACCCTCGGTATAGCTGGGATTGGCGGCGGCGTTGATGGCGCCATAGGTGCGGCCGTGGAACGAGCCGTCGAAGCCGAAGATGTCGATCCGCTCAGGCGCGCCATTGGCGAAATGATAGCGACGCGCCGTCTTCAGCGCGCATTCCATCGCCTCGGTGCCCGAGTTGGTGAAGAAGACCACGTCGGCGAACGACTTGGCGCACAGGTCGTCGGCCAGTTCTTCCTGACCCGGAATCTTGAAGATGTTGGAGACGTGCCACAGCTTCTCGGCCTGATCCTTGACCGCCTGGACCAGCACCGGGTGGGCGTGGCCCAGGGCGTTGGTCGAGATGCCCGAGACGCAGTCGAGGTATTCTGTGCCGTCCTTGGCCCACAGTCGGGCGCCCAGGCCGCGATCCACTTCCAGCGGCGCGCGATTGTAGACACCCATCAGATGGTTGGCGGACATGGCCAGGCCTCCAAAAGAAACGAAGCCCCGGCGCGGGGCGCCGGGACTATCGGAAGGTCTGTCTTGTCGGACTCGGCGCAGGCTTAGTCAACACCGGCCGGACGGATGGGCCCTAGCTCTTCAGCCGCCAGCCCGAGCGGAACACCAGCCAGCAGCAGACGGCCATGACCAGGGTCATCGCCCCGGTCATGATGACGCCGACCATCAGATTGCTCTCGGCATGGCCGATGAAGCCGTAGCGGAAGCCGTCGATCAGATAGAAGAAGGGGTTGAAGTGGCTGATGGCCGCGAACGGCTGGGGCAGGTTCTCGACCAGATAAAAGGCGCCCGACAGGAAGGTCATGGGCATGACGACAAAGTTCTGCACCGCCGACAGCTGATCGAACTTCTCGGACCACAGACCGGCCAGAACCCCGACCATTCCCATCAAGAGCGACGCGATCAGGCTGAAATAGACCACGGCCAGGATGTTGGTGATCCCCAGTCGTGCGAACGGCAGGACGCATAGGGCAGTCACCAGGCCGACGCTGATGCCGCGGGTGGCGGCGCCTAGCGAAAAGCCGATGGTCAGCTCCAGCGGGCTGAGCGGCGGGGTCAGGAAGTCGGTGGCTGTGCCCATGATCTTGGCCTGGATCAGGCTGGACGAGGCGTTGGCGAAGGCGTTGTTCAGGATGGCCATCATGATCAGGCCGGGCGCCACGAACTCGGCGAAGGGCGTGCCGTGCAGCGGCGGCCGCGCGCCCTGCAAGGCCACCACGAACACCAGCATATAGAGCAGGGTCGTCACCACCGGCGCGGCCACCGTCTGGGCGCCCACCTTCCAGAACCTGCGGACCTCGCGCAGATAGAGGGTCTTCACCCCCTCCCAGTTGACGCCGTCATAGCGGCGCGGCGTCGGCATTCCGGAGGGGCGGGTGGAGGCGAGATCGGTCATGGCCGGGGAAATGCGCCCTCGAACCCGCCCGCGCAAGCCGGAGGACAGCCAGGCTCGGTCGGCAAAGCGTCGAAAGACACAGATTCAACATCTGGTTCCTGTGGACGACTGATTCGCACATCTTGCGTCCATTAACAGCTCGTTTACGATTAGTGGTAGGCGAGCAGGCGGAAAACACCGTTCAGGCGCCATATGTTGAATCAACGCTAGAGGGCGACATGACCGCAGGCTGGACAGAAGACCGCGTCGGCGCGCTGAAGAAACTCTGGCTTGAGGGTCAGTCGGCCAGCCAGATCGCCAAGCAGCTGGGCGGCGGCGTGACCCGCAACGCCGTCATCGGCAAGGTGCACCGCCTGGGCCTGTCGGGCCGCGCGACGCCGTCGCAACCCGCCCGCACCGCCGCCTTCCGCCCGGCCCGTCCGCGCGCCACCCCGGCCGGCTCGCCGATGGCCCAGCCCTCGACGCCGCGCCGCATCGAAGGCGCCCGGATCGAGGCCGTCGCGCCCCGCCCGGCCCTGCCGGTCGTCACCCCCGTCGCTGCGCCGGAACTGGCGGGAACGGCTACGGTCATGACCCTGGGCGCCCATATGTGCAAATGGCCGATCGGCGATCCGTCGTCGCGCGAGTTCAGCTTCTGCGGCCGCCGCGCCTCGGAAGGCGTCTACTGCATCGAACACGCCAAGGTGGCGTATCAGCCGCAGGTCCGTCGCGGCGCCAAGGACGGCGCCAACGAACTGGCCCGCAGCCTGCGCCGCTATATCTAGGGGTTTGGGAGTAGGCGGCAGGGATTAGGGCGAAGACCTAATCCCCAAGACTTAACCCCTGCTTCCTTTCCTTCACGATCCACCCCGCCTGGCTCCCCAGTCGGCGGGACCTGGGGCGGGGCTGCTGTCATCGGATTGACGCAGCCCCATCGCCCCGATCCGCGATGGCGGATGTCGTCGCAAAAGCCTCCGGTTTTCCATTGGCGCGCACGGTTGGCGCGGCTATAGCGACCGTGATGCGGGCGTGGTGGAATTGGTAGACGCGCTGGATTCAAAATCCTGTTCCGAAAGGAGTGCCGGTTCGACCCCGGCCGCCCGCACCAGGATTACGGCGAAGAGAGCCTGCGCAAGCGGACCCGACCAGCCAGACCGCTTAAGCCAGGCAGCCTACCCGCAGCTTCCCGGCTGTCGGGCGTCGTGATCGCTCAGGCGGTCAGAAGGGCGTCTGACGAGGCCTCGATCCGGCGCTCCAGTTCGGCCATGAATACGGGGCGTTTCAGCTCCGCCTCGATCGGCTCCAAAAACTCATAGACGATGACGCCGGGCGTGCGGCGAAAACCATGCGCCGGCCAGTGCTGGCCGGCGTTGGTGCCCACGGGCCAGCAGGGGATGCCCAGGTCGCGGTACAGGGCCATGACGCCCGGCTTGTAGTCCGGCGCCGCGCCGGGCAGTGCGCGGGTGCCTTCGGGGAAGATGACGATCTGGCGGCCCTCGGCGGAGCGGGCGCGTGCCTGTTTGACCATATCCTTCAGCGCCTTGGAGTGGGCCGAACGGTCCACCGAGATCATCTTCGTCTTCCAGGCAAACCAGCCGAAGAAGGGCAGGATCATCAGCTCCTTCTTCATGATCAGGCACGGGTCGGGCAGGACCACGAAGGGGATGATGATGTCGAGCATGCTCTGATGCTTTGACGCGACCAGGGCGCCGCCCGCCGGACGGTGCTCCAGCCCCCGGAACTCGACCCGGACCCCGGCGATCCAGCGCAGGCCGAACAGCACGAACCGGGCCCAGGCCTTGATGACGCCCATGGCCAGACGGTGCGGCCCCAGAAGCGTGGGCGACAGCAGGACGGCGAACAGGGCGATGGCCAGGTAGAGCCAGGCCACGAACAGCAGGGAGCGAAGGGTGGTCACGCGGCCTCAGGCTCCGTCGGTTCCGGTCTGGCCGAGGGCGGGGCGTCTCGCTCGGGGTGGTTTCCGGTCAGCTTGTGCAGGCCTTCGCGGCCCAGGACGGCCAGATATTTCATGTATTCCAGCGTCATGCGCCGAGCGGTCACGGCGGCCCGCCACCAGCGCGAATCGTCCAGCGACGGCGTCGATACGGCATAGGGGGTCAGCTTGATGTCCGGCGCCACGCTGCGGATCTCCAGCAGCGAACGCGGCATATGATAGTCCGAGGTGACCACGATCAGGCTGTCGTAATCCTTGGCGCGGGCCCAGCCGGCGATCTCCTCGGCATTGCCCAGGGTGTTTTCGGCCTCGAACCCCAGGTCGACGCAGCAGTTGAACAGCTTGTTCGAGCCGGGCGTCAGGGCGCGCAGTTCCTGGCGGCGGACCTCGCGGTTGACGCCCGAGATCAGTACCCGGTCGCCCTTGTCCTGTTCCAACAGGCGGATGGCGACATTGACCCGCTCGGCCGAGGGACCGGTCAGGGCGACGATGGCGTCGGCGCGGGCCGGCTCTGGCGCGGGGCTCAGGCTGCGAACCCGCTCGGCGAAGGCGAACAGGCCGACCACCCAAAGCAGCGCGACAATGCCGATAAGCGTCAGAAACTTCATCTGAACTCCCTATCTGCGAGCGAGGCGTCCGCCAAGCGTCCACGTCCATCCGGAAGAGCGGCCGCCCAGCGTCCGCAGCGCCGCGAATCTGGCGGCGACCAGCGCCACCGTAGCAGCCAGCAGGGGGCACGGCGAGATGAGCAGCAGGTCCGTCCATGCCAATGGCAGGGCAGGTGTGACGCCTTTGTCACCCCCCAGGGCCGTCAGGATCGCGATCAACAGGGCCGCGCCCACGGTCCCCGCCGCGCCTGCGCCCGCCGCCAGCAGGGCGAAGCGTCGTTGGAACAGCCAGGCCACGGTCTGGTCCGAGGCGCCCGACAGGCTCAGGGTCTCGATCACGGGCCGCTGGGCCTGCAGACCGGCGCGGGTGGCATAGACGATCACCGCCGCCGTCGCCGCCGCCAGCAGCAGGAAGCCCGCCACGGCCAGGGCGGTGATCAGGGCGGCCGAGCGTTCGACCTCGCCGCGCCACAGGGCGTGGTCGTCGACGCTGGCGTCCAGCCCCGCCTCGGCCAGGGCGCGGCTCAGGGTCAGGGCGCTGGCCGGGCCGTCCGGGTCCAGCCGCACGGTGACGAGGAAGGGCAGGGGCAGGTCGGGCAGGACGGCCTCGCCCAGCCAGGGACGCAAGAGGTTCTCGGCCGTCGCCCGATCCATGGCCACCGCTTCGGAAACCCCGGACACGCCAGCTAGGGTCTCGGCGGCGCGGGCGGCGGCGGCGGGGCCGGTCTCGCCCACGCGCGGACGCACCTGCACGGTGGCCTCGGCGCGGAGCTGGGACGCCCAGCCATGCGCCGCCCGGTCTGCAGCGGCCGATCCCACCGCCGCCAGACAGGCGACGAAACACAGCACGGCGATGACGGCGGCCAGCCAGGTCTCGCCCGCCGCATCGCGGGGCAAGAGGCCGGGCTCGCGCGACAAGAGGGAGGCCTTCATCGCAGCCCTCCCTCTATCAGACGTCCGCCTTCGAGCCGCAGCCGGCGCGCGCCCGACCGTTCGGCCAGAGCCTCGTCATGGCTGGCGATCAGGACGGTGGCGCCCAGTCGGTTCAGGGACTGGAACAGTTTCAAAAGCCGGTCGGCCATGGCGCGGTCGACGCTGCCGGTGGGTTCGTCGGCGATGATCAGCTCGGGCTTGTTCATCACGGCGCGGGCGATGGCGAGGCGCTGCTTCTCGCCGCCCGACAGGGCCGGAGGGCGGGCCGAGGGGCGGGCGTCCAGCCCGACCCAGCGCAGCATCTCTTCGACATCGGGCGCATAGGCGGTGCGCTTTCGCCCCGCCAGCCGCAGGGGCAGGGCGGCGTTGTCGAACAGGCTGAGGTGATCCAGCAGGCGGAAATCCTGGAACACCACCCCCATGCGGCGGCGATACAGGGGAACCTGGTCTCGGGCGAGATCGGTCGCGTCGTCTCCGAACAGGGCGATCCGGCCGGTGGTCGGGCGCTCGGCCAGGGTCAGCAGGCGCAGCAGTGAAGACTTTCCTGCTCCCGACGGCCCGGTAAGGAAGTGGAAAGAGCCGCGCGGCAGTATGAGGTTAATGTCCCGAAGCACGTCGGGCGAATCGGCATAGCCGAACCCCACGCCGTCCAGGCGGACGGTTTGCGAGGCGGGTTCGACGGCGCGACGGGGCGTAGATGGCATCGGTCTCTTATGGGGCCGGGATTTCTTCAGGGACCGGGGCCTCAGCGCCGCGACAGGAGGGGGCTTTTCGGAGCTTCACAGTCAGACGACATGATACTGACCTGCCCGTCCTGCGCCACCAGCTATTTCACGCCCGACGAGGCGATCGGCGCCATGGGCCGCCGCGTGCGCTGCAAGGCCTGCACCCACACCTGGCACGCCAGCCTGTCAGACGAGCCGCTGGAGCTGTCGGAATCGACGCTGGATCCGGCGCTTCAGACCCAGGCCGGTTTCGGAAAACGCGACGACGCGCCCGAAAGCCTTGCCGAAACCCCCGCCCCCGAACTGCCCAAGGCCTTCCGCGCCCGCGCCGAGCAGCAGCGCCGGATGCGCCGCGCCGCCACCCACGGAGCCGTCTGGGCCGGACTGGCCAGCATGTTCGTCGCCATCCTGGGCGCGGCCTGGCTGTTCCGTGTGGATGTGGTCGAGGTCTATCCCCGCGCCGCCGCCGCCTATGCCATGGTCGGCATGCCGGTGAACCCGGTCGGGCTTCAGTTCGAGGCGGTCGGCGCCAAGCCCTCGCCCAGCGATCCGGCCCTGGTTCTGGTCTCGGGCGCCCTGAGGAATGTGCGCGACCGCGAGGTCGTGGCCCCTGCCGTGCGCCTGGCCCTGCTGGACGCCCACGGCGCCGAGATCGGCTTCAGGATCGTCCAGATCGACGCCGCCCCGGTCCTGCCCGGCGGGGTCCAGGGCTTCGCCGCCCTGATCCCCGATCCGGGCGCCAAGGCCGCCGGCGTGGGCGTGGACTTCGTGACGCCGACCAAACTCAAGGGCGGACACGCCCAGGCCGCCGACGCGCACGCAACCGATGACCATGCCGCCCCCGACCATGCACCCGCCGTTCGTCGTCCGCCTCAGGCCGAGGAAGAGGGCGGTCTGCGCCCGGCTATGAGTCATGAGGCCGAGGCTCCGTCGCTGGGTGCGCCGGTGGACGCCCGTCCGATTGCGACGCCTGTCTCGACCAATGCGGTGGACGCTCATCATGGCGAGGCGGTATCCTCCTCGCATCATGGCTGACCCCGAAGACCCGACCGTTTCCTCCCCCGACATCCTGTTGCCCGAGGCGGACATCGCCTCAGTCGTCGCCGACCTCGCCGCCCGCATCGCCCCCGTGATCGACGACGAGACGGTGGCGGTGGTGCTGCTGACCGGGGGACTGTGGTTCGCCGCCGACCTGACGCGGGCCCTGTCGCGCGTCGGCCGTCAGGTCCGTTTCGACGCCCTGTGGCTGGCCTCCTATGGCGACGGCAAGGAAAGCCGGGGCCAGGTGCGGGTCCATGCCCCCTGCCAGCGCTCGCTGGAGGGACGGCGGGTGCTGATCATGGACGACGTGTTCGACACCGGCCTGTCCCTGGCCGAGGCCGTCCGCATCGTGCGCGAGGCGGGGGCGGCCGAGGTCCTGACCTGCGTCTTCGCGCGCAAGCCCTGGCCCGAGCGGCTGGAGACTGGGCCGCGCCCGGCCGAGCCGGACTTCATCGGCTGGGAGGCGCCGAACCGTTTCCTGGTCGGCTATGGCCTGGACAACGCGGGCGGCAGTCGCGGCCTGCCTGATCTCTGCGCCCTGGACTGAAGGCCCGGAATTGAAAACGGAGGCCGAAGCCCCCGTTTTGCGACTGTCAGTGCGAAACCCGACGCCTATTGCGCCAGGGCGGCCTCGGACGCTGCGATCCGGCTGGCGGCGTGGACCACGGCGGCGATGCGCAGGGCCGTCTGGATCTGCTGGGCCGGGACGGCGTGTTTCTTCAGTTCGCCTTCGTGGGCGTCCAGGCAGGCGCCGCAGCCGTTGATGGCGCTGACTGCGGTCGACCAGAGCTCGAAATCGACCTTCTCGACGCCCGGATTGGCCAGGATGTTCATGCGCAGGCGGGCGGGCAGGGTCTGGTACTCGGCGTTGTGCATCAGGTGCAGCGAGCGATAGTAGATGTTGTTCATGCCCATGATGGCGGCGGCCGACTTGGCGGCGTTCATGGCCTCGGGCGACAGGTGTTCGGCGGCGGCGGCCTCGATGGCCTTCACGACCGGCACGACGCCGATGGCGTGGGCCGAGGCCAGGAAGGTTCCCCACTTCTGCTGGTCGGTCAGAACGGTCTCGGACGCCAGGGAGCCCAGGTTCAGGGAGATGTCCTTGGCGTAGGCGGGGATCAGGTCGCGGACGGCGTCGATCGACATTCTTGTTTTCCTTCGGAAAAAGGGACGGCTATCGCGCGGCTCGCGGAGCCTCGCTACTTGAGCCGGAAAAGCACTCTGTCGGAAATGGGGGCGCAGGGCTTCGCGCTCAAGCAGCGAGCGACCGCGTCGCGAGCGTTAGCGCCCTTAAAAAAGAAAGCGGAGTGAAGGCGGCGATGCGGACACCGCCGCCTCCCTCATCGCATCAGCCGCCTTTACGCAGCGATGGTTTCACCGCCGGCGGGGCGGTTGCAGGCGCACAGTTCGTCGGTCTGCAGGGCGTCGACGACGCGAAGCGTGTCGTCGGGGGCGCGGCCGACGTTCAGGTTGGTGACATAGACGTGCTGCACGACGTTGTGCGGATCGACGACGAAGGTCGCGCGCAGGGCGACGCCTTCTTCTTCGTTCAGGATGCCCAGGTCGCGGGCGAACTTGCCGCCGTTGTCGGCGAACTGCCAGATCGGCAGTTTCGACAGGTCGGCGTGTTCACGGCGCCAGCCGAGCTTGGAGTGTTCGTTGTCGGTCGAACCGCCCAGGACGATGGTGTCGCGGTCCTCGAAATCCTTGCCCAGCTTGGCGAAGGCGACGATTTCGGTCGGGCAGACGAAGGTGAAGTCCTTCGGATAGAAGAAGATGACCTTCCACTTGCCTTCGAACGAGGACTCGTTGAGGGCCTCAAAGGCCGACACGCCGTTCTCTTCGTGGCTGTTGAAGCCGGGCTTAACACCCATGATCTTGAAATTCGGAAGCTTTTCGCCAACGCCGAGCATGCGCGTATCTCCTGGGAGGTCTGATTGAGGCGCGGCTCTGAGATGGGAGATCCCGGCCGCCCGGGTCAGATGGCCCTTCGCAGATGCGAAGTCAAATCGATCATTTCGCATCTGCGAATAGATTGATCTTATGAAAATCTAGGTTTTCGATATGCCGGCTTCAATAGATTTTCCTGTTCCAGTGCACAAAATCTATCGATTGTCCCTTAGCTCGGGGCGGGCATAGGCTCCTTCGCAACGGCCCAGAAACCTGCACGACAAACCGGAGGAAAATCCCATGGACGGCGAGAAACAGGCGACCCCCCTGAACGATCCCAAGAAGCAGGCGGCGGCTCTGCGGTCCCTGCTGGGCCGTACCAACCGCGACTGGTGGCCCAACCAGATGGCGATGGACATCCTGCATCAGCAGGGCAAGTCGGGCGACCCGATGGGCGACGGCTTCAACTATGCCGAGGCGTTCAAGACGCTGGACCTAGCCGCCGTCAAACGCGACCTGACCGCGCTGATGACCGACAGCCAGCCCTGGTGGCCGGCCGACTATGGTCACTATGGCCCCTTCTTCATCCGCATGGCCTGGCACTCGGCCGGGACCTATCGCACCGGCGACGGTCGTGGCGGCTCTGGCGCAGGCCAGCAACGCTTCGCCCCGCTGAACTCCTGGCCCGACAACGCCAACCTCGACAAGGCGCGTCGCCTGCTGTGGCCCATCAAGAAGAAATACGGCGCCAAGCTGTCGTGGGCCGACCTCTTCATCCTGACCGGCAATGTGGCCATCGAGTCCATGGGCGGGCCCGTGTTCGGCTTCGGCGGCGGCCGCGCCGACGTCTGGGAGCCTGAAAAGGACGTCTATTGGGGCACCGAGGAAAAGTGGGTCGGCGAAGAGGGCAACGAGACCCGCATCCAGCCTGACAAGGGCATCGAGCTGGAAAGCCCGCTCGCGGCCATCCAGATGGGCCTCATCTATGTGAACCCCGAAGGGCCCGGCGGCGTGCCCGAGGCCCTGCAGTCGGCCCGCGACATCCGCGAGACCTTCGCCCGCATGGGCATGGATGACGTCGAGACGGCGGCCCTGACGGCCGGCGGCCACACCTTCGGCAAGGCCCACGGCAATGGCGACGCCTCCAAGGTAGGCCAGTCGCCCGAAGGCTCCGACATCGCCCAGCAGGGTCTTGGCTGGCAGTCTGGCCACGAAAGCGGCATCGGCGACCACACCATCACCTCGGGCATCGAAGGCGCCTGGACCCCCACGCCCATCACTTGGGACATGACCTACTTCGACATGCTGCTGGACCACGAGTACGAGCTGGTCCGCAGCCCGGCGGGCGCCAAGCAGTGGCAACCGGTCGGCAACCCCGAAGAGACCCTGGCCCCCTCGGCGCACATCCCGGGCAAGAAGGTCCCGACGATGATGACCACCGCCGACATGGCCTTCAAGGTGGACCCCGCCTACCGCCCGATCATGGAGCGTTTCCGCGCCGACCCGGCCTATTTCGCCGATCAGTTCGCCCGCGCCTGGTTCAAGCTGACGCACCGCGACATGGGTCCCAAGGCCCGCTACCTGGGTGCTGACGTGCCGGCCGAAGACCTGCTGTGGCAGGATCCGATCCCGGCCCCGACCGGCCCGGTCATCGGCGACGCCGACATCGCTGCACTCAAGAGCAAGATCGCGGCGTCGGGCCTGTCGGTGGCGGATCTGGTGCGGACGGCCTGGGCGGCGGCGGCGACCTATCGCGGTTCCGACCACCGCGGCGGCGCCAATGGCGGACGCCTGCGGCTTGCCCCGCAAAAGGACTGGGACGTCAACGAGCCCGCCAAGCTGGCCCCCGTGCTGGCCGTCTATGAGGACATCAAGGCGTCGTCCGGGACCAATGTCTCGATCGCCGACCTGATCGTTCTGGGCGGCTCGGTCGGCATCGAACAGGCGGCCAAGGCTGCGGGCCACGACATCACCGTGCCCTTCACGCCCGGTCGCACCGACGCCAGCGCCGAGCAGACCGATGTCGAGGGCTTTGCCGTTCTGGAGCCCAAGGCCGACGGTTTCCGCAACTATCTGCAGGTCCGCTACAACGTCCCGACCGAGGAACTGCTCGTCGACCGCGCCCAGCTTCTGGGTCTGTCGGCGCCGCAGATGACGGTGCTGGTCGGCGGTCTGCGGGTGCTGGGCGTCAATCACGGCGACAGCAAGCACGGTGTCTTCACCGACCGTCCGGGCGTGCTGACGAACGACTTCTTCGTCAACCTGCTCGACATGCGCACCGGCTGGAAACAGGTCGATGGCGAAGGCGACGAGACCTATGTCGGCATCGACCGCCTGACCGACGAACGTCTGTGGACCGCCACCCGCACGGACCTGGCCTTCGGCTCCAACTCGCAGCTGCGCGCCCTGTCCGAGGTCTATGCCTCCGACGACGCCGGCCAGAAGTTCGTCACGGACTTCGTGGACACCTGGGTCAAGGTGATGGACCTGGACCGGTTCGACGTAGCGTAAACCGGATGTCTCCTCCCTGTCGCCGCCTGGCGATGGGGAGGAGGTCTGATCGCTGCACCCGATCAAACTCGCCATCACCATAGGAAGCCTCTATGTCCGCTTCCATGCTCCCCACCCTGCGACAGCTTCAGTACCTCAAGCTCCTGGCCGAACACGCCTCGTTCAGCCGGGCGGCGGAGGCGGCTCATGTGTCCCAGCCGGCCCTGTCGGCCGGCGTGCAGGAGCTGGAGAAGATCCTGGGCGCCGCCGTGGTCGAACGCACGCGCGGCAATGTGCAACTGACCGCCGTCGGGGCCGAGGCCGTGCGCCGCGCCGAGGATGTGCTGGCCCGCGCCGAGGACCTAGTCGAGGCCGCCCGCAGCGCCGGCCGTCCCCTGTCCGGCCGGTTCCGTCTGGGCATCATCCCGACCGTGGCGCCGTTTCTGTTGCCGGCCACCCTGCCGGGGCTGAGGCTGGCCTATCCGGCGCTGAAGCTGTTCATCCGCGAGGACCTGACGCCGCGCCTGATCGCCGGCCTGAAGGCGGGCCAGCTGGACGCCGCCGTCATCGCCCTGCCCTATGACGCGCCGGGCATCGAACACGCCCGCATCGGCGACGACGAGATTTTGGCCGTCGCCCCCGTGGGCCACAGGCTGGCCGCGCCGGGCGCCATCGGCCCCGGGTCCCTGAGCGCCGACGACCTGATCCTGCTGGAAGACGGCCATTGTCTGAGGGACCAGGCCCTGGCCGCCTTCGACATCGACCCGCCCAAGGGCGACGACGTCTTCGCCGCCACCAGCCTGCATACCCTGGTGCAGATGGTCGGATCGGGCCTGGGCGTATCCTTCCTGCCCGAGATGGCGGTGCGGGCGGGGCTGGCCGACAACCCCTCGGTCGTCACCCGCCACATCACGCCCAAGGACGCCCGCGCCGTGCCCAGCCGCGAGATCGTCGTCGCGTGGCGCAGCGGCTCCAGCCGCGCCGCCGAGGCCCAGCTGCTGGCCGAGGCGATGGCGCAGGACTGATCAAGTTCCGCTCATCCCGGCGAAGGCCGGGACCCAGATCTTTGGACGATCAGCGTGTGTGATCGGGCGCGCTCACCATCCAGCGCACTGCCAAGCAAAAGCACTGGGTCCCGGCCTTCGCCGGGATGAGCGGAGTTTTGGGATGGCCGTCTTAGCCTTCGCCCAGGCACCTCAGGGCGACTTCCAGATTGCGCAGGCCGTCCTCGCCGGTGACCGCCGGCGTTTCGCCGGTGCGGATGGCGTGGGCGAAGGCTTCCAGTTCCTTCTTCAGCGGCTCGTTGGGCCAGCTCATCACGCCGCGCGTGGAATATGAGCCGTCCGGCTGCTGGCCGAAATACTCGGTCACCTGGCGGGTCATCAGGTCGGCGACGACGAACTTGTTGTGGGTCGCGACCTGCAGCGTGCGGGTCTTGTAGGGGGTCACCCAGTTGGTGGTGATGTGGGCGATGGCGCCGTTCTCCAGCCGGAACTGAAGCAGGGCCGTGTCCTCGCGCTGGCCATGGGTATTGGCCAACTGGGGCTGGACCTCGGAGATTTCCGAGCCGGTCAGGTGACGGATGATGTCGATGTCGTGGACGGCCAGGTCGATGACCACCCCGACCTCGCCCATGCGCGGCGGGAAGGGGCCGACGCGGGTGATCTGGATGGAGATGACCTCCTCGCCCTCGATGGCGCGCTTGACCGCCTCGACCGCCGGATTGAAGCGCTCGACCTGGCCGACCATCAGCACCCGGTCATTGGCCTTGGCGGCGTCGATCATGCGCTGGGCGTCGGCGACGGTGGCGGCGATGGGCTTTTCGACCAGCACATGGACGCCGGCTTCCAGCAGGGCGACGGACAGGTCGGCGTGATGGCGGTTGGGCGTGGCGACCACGGCGGCCTCAAGCCCACCCGCCACGAAGTCGGCGGCGGTGGTGACGGGCGATGCGCCATAGGCGGCGGCGACGCCCTCGGCCGTCACGGCGTCGGGATCGAACACCAGGGACAGGTCGAACTCGCGCATCTCCGACATCACGCGCGCATGGTTGCGGCCCATGACGCCGACACCGGCGACGCCGGCGCGGAGCGGGTTTTGAAGAAGCGTTGGGTTCATCGGATCAGCCCTTGTAGGCGGCGACGGCGGCGACGATCTTGTCCTGCGTCGCCTCGTCGAGGTCGGAATACATCGGCAGGCTGATGACGACGTCCTTGAGGCGCTCGGTCACCGGCAGACCGTTCGGCCCGCGCGGATACATCTCATAGGCCGGCTGCAGGTGCAGCGGGATGGGATAATAGACCGCCGTCGGCACCCCCAGTTCCTTCAGATGCGCGGCCAGACCGTCGCGATCCGGGTGTTCGATCGTATACTGCGCCCAGTTGGAGACATTGCCCTTCGGCGTCTGCGGCACGCGCGCGACGTGGGGCGCCAGAAGGTCGTTGTAGCGGGCGGCGATGCGGTTGCGCCATTCGATCTCCTGGCCGAACACGTTCAGCTTCTCGATCAGGACGGCGGCCTGGATGGTGTCGAGACGGCTGTTCAGGCCGATCCTCATGTTCAGGTATTTGGGGTCGTGATCGAAGGTGCGGTCCTTCAGGTCGTTGGCCACCGCCTTGCCGTGGACCCGGATGGAATCGATCATCTGGGCCAGATCGTCGTCATTGGTCAGCACCGCCCCGCCGTCGCCGTAACAGCCCAGGGGCTTGGCCGGGAAGAAGCTAGTGGTGGTGATGTCGGCCCATTTCAGCGGACGCTCGCCATCGACGGTGCAGCCGAATCCTTGCGCCGAATCCGAGATCAGCTTGAGGCCGTATTTGTCGCAGATGGCCTTGATCGCCGGATAGTCGGCGGGCTGGCCGAACAGGTCGACGGCGATGACGACGCGGGGCTTCAGGCGGCCTTCCTTGATCGTCGCCTCGATGGCGGCCTCAAGATGGGCCGGGTCCATGTTGTAGGTGGCGGCGTCCACGTCGATGAAGACCGGCTCGGCGTCGAACCAGGGCACGACCTCGGCGGTGGCGGCGAAGGTGAAGCTGGGCACGAACACCGCGTCGCCGCGTCCCACGCCCCAGGCCATCAGAGGCAGGGCCAGGGCGTCGGTGCCGTTGGCGCAGCCCAGGGCGTGCCTGGCGCTGCCAAAGGCGGCCAGATCGGCCTCGAACTGGCGCACCTGCGGCCCCATGACCCAGGCGCCGCCGACGACCGCGGCCTGGACCGCCGCCTCGATCTTGCCGTCCAGACGCAGGCGCTGGGCCTGAAGGTCGATGAAGGGGATGGTCATGGGCAGAACTCTTCCTTTTTCGCCTGACGCATCCCTCGCGGAGGGGCGCGGCTGAGGCGGACCGCTTCCTTATAACGCAGGCGCGGGGCAGGCTGTCGATGTGTCCGCTGGCGAGCGGTCACGGCGATGATGGGGCGTCCGTAGCAAATGACGGTTCCCGACGCCAAACGCGACAGGGTCACTTCGCGTTGCGGCTTGCAACGCGCACGCCTAGATCGGGCGCATGAATACGACTGCGCCCACCCCGACCTCCGGCATCTCCGCCGTCTTCCTCGACCGCGACGGCGTCCTGATCGAGGACTGCGGCTATCCGCATCTTGAAGAGCATCTGGTGCTGATCCCCGGCGCGGCCGAGGCGGTGGTGCGGCTGAACCGCGCCGGATACCTGGCCGTCATCGTCACCAACCAGTCCGGCGTCGCGCGCGGCATGTTCAGCCTGGAGACCATGCAGGGCTTCAACCGGATGCTGGTTCGCAAACTGGGCGCGAAGGGCGGGATCATCGGCGCGACCTACGCCTGTCCCTTCCACAGCGACGGGACGGTGGCCGAATATGTCCATCCCGACCACCCGGACCGAAAGCCCAATCCGGGCATGCTGCTGCGCGCCATCGCCGACCACAATATCGATCCCGCCAGATCCTTCATGATCGGCGACAAGCCCTCGGACATGGAGGCCGCCCGCCGCGCGGGGGTCTCGGGCTTCCTGTTCGACGGCCCTGATCTCGACGCCTTCGTGCGCGACCTTTTGGGCGGCTGAGGAGACCCGACATGAGCCAGAACCCCACCATCTTCGCCCAACGCCGCTTCGTCTCGCCCGATGGCCTCAGCCTGTTCGCGCGCGACTATCCCGCCGCCGACGGCCCGGCCAAGCTGCCTGTGATCGCCATCCACGGCCTGACCAGGAACAGCGCGGACTTCGAGGCCATCGCCCCCCTGATCGCCCAGAGCGGCCGCCGCGTCCTGGCCATCGACGTGCGCGGACGCGGCCTGTCCGACCGTGCGCCCGATCCCATGACCTATTCGCCCGACGTCTATGCCAGGGACGTGGTCGCCCTGATGGAACAGGCGGGGATCGCCCGCGCCGTCTTCATGGGCACGTCCATGGGGGGGCTGATCACTATGGCCCTGACGGCGATCAAGCCGCGCATGGTCGCCGCCGCCATCCTGAACGACATCGGGCCCGAGGTCTCAGCCGAGGGCCTGACCCGCATCGCCGCCTATTCCGGCCAGCCGGTCGAGACCCCGACCTGGGCCGACGCCGCCGCCTATGCCCGGCGCATCAACGAGGTCGCCTTCCCCCAGAATACCGACGCCGACTGGGAGGCCTTCGCGCGCCGCGTCTTCCGCGACGGCACCGAGGGGTCACCCGTGCTGGACTATGACCCCGACATCGCCGTGCCGATCCGGGCGGCTGGGGCCAAGGCCCTGGTTCCCAATCTGTGGCCCTGGTTCCGGCGTCTGGCGCGAAATCGGCCGGTGCTGCTGGTGCGAGGCGGGACCTCGGACCTGCTGAGCGCCGACATCGTGGCCAAGATGAAGAAGGCCGCGCCGAACATGGACTATGCCGAGGTCCCCGGCATCGGCCACGCCCCCATGCTGGACGAGGCCGAGGCCAAGGCGGCGATCTTCGAATTCCTGGCCGGCGTCGCCTGATCAGTCGCCGGTGAAGACGCCGGGGCGTTTTTCCAGCACCGCCTGAACCCCTTCCAGATGGTCGTCGGTCAGGTGGGCCAGGGCCTGCATGGCCGCCGACAGCTCCAGCGTCTGGTCGAAATTCATGTCGCGCCCCTGACGCAGCAGGGCCTTGGACATCCGCAGGGCGCGGGGCGGCTGGGCCGCGATCTGGGACGCCGTCTTCATCGCCTCGTCCATCAGGGCGTCGTGGCCGACCACGCGATTGACCAGGCCCCATTGCTCGGCGGTTTCGGCGTCGATCGAGCGGGCGGTGAACAGCATCTCGGCGGCGCGGGCGTATCCGACATTGCGCGGCAGCAGCCACGACCCGCCATCGCCGGGGATGATGCCCAGCTTCAGGAAGGGCACGCCGAAGCTGGCCCGGTCCGAGGCGATGCGGATGTCGGCCAGACCGGCGATGTCGCAACCCAGCCCCATGGCCGGTCCGTTGACCGCCGCGATCAGCGGGACCTCCAGCCCATAGAGGCTGCGCACGATGCGGTGGACCACGCGGCGATAGGATTCGCGGATGGCGGCGCCCGAGCCCTGGAACAGGTCGCGGCGCTCGCGCATGGCGTTCAGGTCGCCCCCGGCGGAAAAGGCGCGCCCGGCCCCGCTCAGGACGACGCAGCGCACGTCCAGGTCGGCGTTGATCGCCTCGCAAATTCCCGCCACCTCGTCGCCGTCGGTCAGGTCGGGCAGGGCGTTTAGCCGCTCGGGCCGCTCGAAGGTCAGGACGGCGACGCTGCCGCCGCCGGTCTGGGCGATACGTTGTTGCGAGATCAGGGCGGGCATGACGGCTCCATCGACGGGGTTGCGGTCTTTTCGGGACTGACGCCCCCTTCGGCAAGCCTTATGAGGACAGGGTGAGCACCGCCCCGTCATCCGCCATCCCCCGGTCCATCGCGACCCCTTGCGTCCAGGTCTGCATCGTCGATGGCGAGAGCAGCCTGTGCCTGGGCTGCTATCGCACCCTGTCGGAGATCGCCGACTGGAGCAGCCTGACCGACGCCCAGCGCGCAAGCATCATGGCCGATCTGCCGGCGCGTCAGGCCCAGATCGACCCGGTGAAACTGGGCCTCTGATGAGGCCCCCACCTCAGGGTCAAGCTCGCTAAGACTCTGTCAGCCATATCGGTTCACCGCATCCCAAGACCGGGCGTGCAGGATGGTCTGGACCGCAGAAGCGGTTTTAGTCGCATGAGCCCGATGGTCCGCTTCGATTTCCAGACTGCAGTTGTATTGGTGATGGCCACGGCCTCTTCGCTGACGGCGGCCTTCTGGCTGAATCACGCCGACCAGAGAGGCCAGGCTCAGGCGGCCGCAATGGTGGCTCCGATCGCCATGGCCGCAGAGCCGCACGCCAGCCCTCGCTCGACCTCGGCCCAGGTGCTGCGCGCCGCCGATGGACACTACTGGGCCGAGGCCCGGATCGAAGGCCGCGCCGTTCGCGTGTTGGTCGATACGGGCGCCAGCGTCGTGGCCCTGACCCGCGACGACGCCCTGCGTCTGGGGCTGAAGCTGACGCCTGAGGATTTTTCCAGCACGGTCCAGACCGCTGCCGGCCCCGCCCGCGCCGCCGCCATCACCCTGAAATCCGTCGCCGTCGCCGGCGCCGAAATCCCGCAGGTCCAGGCGCTGGTGGTCGAAGAGGGACTGGCCCAGTCGCTTCTGGGCATGAGCTATCTGGGGCGGTTGTCGGCGTTCGAGGCGACGCCTGCGGGCCTGACCCTGCGGCCCTGACCGCGCGTTTCTATAGCGCCTTCACCATCACCGATATGGCGGTGATCAGCAGATAGACCGCAAACGCCCGGCGCAGGATCCGCTTGTCCAGCCTGTGCGCCAGTCGCGCGCCATAGGGGGCGACAAGGGTCGTCAGCAGCCCCATCAGCACCGCCGCCGGGACGTTGACATAGCCCAGCGACAGCGGCGGCCGCCCCGGCGCGTCCCAGCCGAAGATCGCGAACCCGACCATGGCCGCAGCACCGATGGCGATGCCGAACCCGGATGCAGTGGCCACCGCCTGATGGATCGGCCGCCCGCACAGGGTCAGCAGCATGCCGCCGAAACTGCCGCCGCCCACGCCCATCATGGCGGACAGCCCGCCGATCACGGTGCCGATCAGCCTGCGCCCCCAACCTGTCGGTAGATCCTTGGCCAGAGTCACCCGCTCTGGCAGCAGACCCATCTGGGCCGCGACCAGGGTCAGGCAGACGCCATAGACGATGGCCAGGCCGCCCATGGAGGTAAAGCCGGCGATCCCGGCGCCGACCAGGGCGCCGAACCCGACCCAGGGCGTCCAGGTCTTCAGCACCTGTTCGTCCACCGCCCCATGCGCCCGGTGCGCGCCCAGCGACCGCCAGGACGTGGCGACGATGGTCATCAGGGAGGTGCCGATGGCGACGTGCAGATTGCTCTCGCCGCCCAGGCCCAACACCTCGAAGGCATAGAAGAGGGCCGGCACGATCACCGTCCCGCCGCCCACGCCGAACAGGCCTGCGACCAGGCCGCCGATCAGACCGGCGGCGATGACGGCGGCCAGCAAAGACAGGATTTCATTCAGGGGCAGGTCGGTCATGAACCCTGACTAGCGAGCCGGGCGGCGCTTGTCCCGACTGACGCGTTCTGCCGTTTATCAGGCCGCCTCGGGCGTGCGCTCGCGGCGGGCCTCGGCCTCGCGGACGGCTTCCAGCGCCCGATCCACGACCTCCAGACCGGCCCCGGCGCCGATGGCTTCGACCGTCAGGATGCGACGGAAGGCGCGGGCGCCGGGCCGCCCATGCATCAGCCCCAGCATATGCCGCGTCATGGCGTGCAGGTTGACGCCCTCGGCCAGCCGCGCGGCCAGATAGGGCTTGTAGGCCTCGACTGCCGCAAACGGATCGACCGTCTCGCCGTCGCCGAACAGGCGGGCGTCCACCTGCCCCAGGATGGCGGGCTCGTGATAGGCGGCGCGGCCCAGCATGACGCCGTCCAGCCGCAGATCGCCCAGATCCTCGTGCGCGCCCAGATGCGCCTCGGCCTCGTCCAGGCTGGCGATGCCGCCGTTGATGCAGATGGTCAGGTGCGGCCGCTCGCGCTTCAGCCGGCGCACCAGGGCGTAGTCCAGCGGCGGCACGTCGCGGTTTTCCTTGGGCGACAGGCCTTTCAGCCAGGCCTTTCGCGCATGGACGACAAAGCTCGTGACGCCGACGGCGGCCGAGGCGTCCACCGTGGCGAACAGGCTGACCAGCGGGTCCTGATCGTCCACCCCGATGCGGCATTTGACCGTGGCGGGGACATCGACCGCCGCCTTGATCGCCGCCATGCAGTCGGCGACCAGTTCCGGCTCGCGCATCAGACAGGCGCCGAACCGGCCCGACTGAACCCGGTCCGAGGGACAGCCGACATTCAGGTTGATCTCGTCATAGCCAAACGCCGCGCCGATCCGCGCCGCCTCAGCGAGTTGCGCCGGATCGGAGCCGCCCAGTTGCAGGGCCACTGGATGTTCGCAGCCGTCGAACCCCAGCAGCCGCTCGCGATCCCCATGGATCACCGCCGGCGCCGTGACCATCTCCGTATACAGCAGCGCGCGCCGCGTCAGGGTGCGGTGGAAGGCCCGGCAATGCCGATCCGTCCAGTCCATCATGGGGGCGACGGACAGTCTGTGAGGCGGGTTCAAAGGCATGGGTTCGGTATATTCAAAATCGACAGGGCGGCGCGTGCACGGGTTCTGACGGGGTGCAGGCCACAAGGCAGGGCCCCTATATAGGCGAGACCTTCATCAAACGCACGGCGCCCGCCGTTGCGCTGCAGTTCGCAGCCTCAGGGGCAAGCTGCAGAGGCGTGCTCAGCCGTCAGCTAGGCCTGATGACCGAGTCTGACTGATGTCAGACGTTCGAAATGTCCGCTGGGGCGAGACTGAACTTCGCAACCCCTGTCAAAACGGGAAGAAGATCGGGATGGCGATCATCGCCGCCACCCAGGTGACGAGGTTGAGCGGCAGGCCGACCCGGACGAAGTCCATGTAGCTGTAGCCGCCCATGTTGAAGACGAGGACATTGGTCTGATAGCCGAAGGGGGTGGCGAAGGCGGCCGAGGCGGCCATCATGACGCAGACCAGGAAGGGGCGGGGATCGACACCCAGGCTTTCGGCCAGGGCGACGGCGATCGGGGTGATGAGCACCGCGACCGTGGCGTTCGACAGCAACTCGGTGGCGAACAGGGTGACCCCGTAGAGCACGATCAAGGCGCCGAGCGGCCCCATGGGTCGGATGACGTCGATCAGCCGTTCGGCCCCGGCCGCAGCCAGGCCGGTGACCTCGATGGCCGTGCCGACCACGACCATGCCGGCGATCAGCAACAGGATTTCGGGGCGCAGGCCGGCGTAGGCCTCTTCCGGCGTAATGACCTTCAGCAGGATCAGCGCCACGGCGCCGGCGAAGGCCGAGGCCGCGATCGGCGCCCAGCCAAGCGCAGCAGAGAGGATCACCAGGACGAAGACGGCCAGCGACAGCATCGCCGGGCGCAGACGAAAGGGCCGATCCGCCGCCCCGTAGAGATCGATGTCTCCCAGATGGGCGTCGCCTGACCCGTCCGGCTGATTGCGGGACTCTCCGAGGCGGGGCAGGCCGAACGGCAGCAGCCGACGGCGGCGCCTGGAAGCCTCAGCCTCTTGGAGTCGGCGGGTCTCCTCGATCTGGGCCAGACGGGAAGCTTCCGCCTCGTCCATAGCTACCGCGCGACCCAGCTGCCTGGCGCCCACGAAGTAGAGCCAGAGCGCGCCGGCAAGAGCGATGGCCAGACCGACCGGAGTGATCTCGAATAGGCCGAACACCGGCTGTCCGGCGTTGCGCGCCATGTCGTTGACCAGGAGGTTGGTGGAGGTCCCGATCAGTGTCAGCAGGCCGCCCAGGACCGTGACGTGGCTCAAGGGCATGAGAAACCGTTTGGGCGACAGCCGCAGTGACTGGGCCACATCGCGGATGACGGGCGCGGCAAGCACGACCACGGGGGTGTTGTTGAGGAAGCCGCCGACGGATCCGCAAAGGCCGATGACGATCCAGATGCCCCGCGCGCCGATCCGGGCGGCCAACTCCGTCGCCCGGCGGATGAGCAGGCCCAGCAGTCCGGACAGTTCGATGGCATAGGCGATCACGAACAGGCCGGCCAGGGCGATGACGGCGGGGCTAGCAAAGGCGCCCTGCACCTCCACAGGCCGCACGACGCCAAGCAGGAGCAGGACGGCCGCGCCGGTCAGGGCCACGACGTCGGCGCGAACCCGACCATGGATCAGGACGCCGACGACGCCGATGAGCACGGCGAGCGCCGCAATCTGATCGAAGGTCATGCGCCCTTGCAGACCGTCATCGCTTCGCCTCGTCAACCTTTTTCGGGCGCTTGCCCCCCGCTGGCGCGCCTGTGCTAGGGTTGATCCATGCTTGAACCGACCGTGTCGCCACGCCCGTCGGTCGTCGCGCTCGCGACGTCCTTGGCCCTGCTCAGTTCCGTTCTGGGAGGTTGCCAGCGGGACCCGGCCGAGCCAGCGACGAGTTCCGCGCCTGCGAAACTGACTCCGCCCCCCGTGGCGCCGACGCCGGTGGCGGCTCTCGACCGCATCGGGCTGATCGCAGCCATGGACGCAGCGGCCTCCGCCTATGCAGGCGGCATGGAGGGCGGGCAAGACTCCCTGGTCGGCCGGCGGTTCGTCGTCCGACAGGCTTTCGGCTGCGCTGGCGAGACATCGCGGGACCCGGAGACAAAGGTCGAGGACGGTTTGGCGACCTGGTCGCGCAGTGCGGACGGACAAGGTCTGAAGGTCGCCCTGACGCCGGGCGACTGGAAGGGGTCGCCTTTGATCGCCGATGGAGCCGAACAGAGCTGGGAGGCTGTGGAGGGCGTCTGGCTCACTCGGCCCTGGCTGAGGTCAGGCGACTGTCCCCGCATTTCGACCTCCGACAACTTGGGCGGGCCTGCCGCTCCATCGCGCCAGACCATGGGCCTGGCGTCAGTGTTCGCGGCCGACGGGTCACGCCTGGGGCGACGCAATGGCCGGGCCTACGAACACACGGTGCGTGGCGTGGACAATCAGCCTGCGGTCGCGCCGGCTCAGGGATACCGTCTGGTGCTGGAGGGTCGGATCGCGGCCTTCCCCGAGGGTCGCGCGATCCGCTGTCGCAGCTCTGGGCCGGATCAGCGTCCCGTCTGTATCGCTGCGGTCCAGCTCGACCGGGTCGCCTTCGAGGACGCCGCCGGCGCCACGCTCAGCGAATGGCGCGGAGGCTGAGCGCCATTCGGCGTTTCCCGGCGGCCGGGCCGGAACGATCGCGGGTCCCGCGGTCTTCCATGGTCGTGGGAGGACGGACATGAATCGCTGGCTGTTTACCTGGCGCAAGCTCAAGTCCGAGATCTGGGTGCGGGCGAGTTTCTACGCCCTGTTCGGATGCGCGGCGGCCCTGGCGGCGGTCCTGCTGACCCCCTGGGTGCCATCGCAGATGGCGGACAGACTGGGGGGCGAATCCGTCGAGGCGATCCTGGCCATCCTCGCCTCCAGCCTTCTGGCGGTCGCCACCTTCTCGCTCGGCGCCATGGTCAGCGCCTATACCGCCGTCTCCCAGGCCGCCTCGCCCCGGGTCGCGGCGCTGGTGACCTCCGACGAGACCACGCAGAAATCGCTGGCGACCTTCGTGGGCGCCTTCCTTTACGCCGTGGTGGCGACCACGGCCGTGAATGCCCGGTACTACGGTCCTGAAGGTCGGGCGGTGCTGTTCTTGACCAGCCTGGGCGTGGTCGTGCTGGTCGCCTTCCGACTGCTGGCCTGGATCAACAGATTGTCCAGCCTGGCCCGCCTCAGCCACATGATCGATAAGGTCGAGGACGAGACCGCCGAGGCGCTGAAGCTCTACCGGCTGAGTTCGGGCGTTCGCCCTGAGCGCCTTTCCGGCGCGACGGTGGTCTCGCCGGTCACGGGCTATGTGCAGAACATCGACCGCCAGGCCCTGCGGATGATGGCGGAAAAGCTGGCTTGCAGGATCGAGGTTGTCGCGACCACCGGCGCCTTCGTGCGTCGCGACGAGGCGCTGTGTCGGCTGGACACGCACAGACTCTCAGACCGGGCGCTGTCGGATATCATTGCGGCGTTCTCGCTGGATCGGGCGCGAACCTTCGCCCAGGATCCCCGCCATGGTCTGATCGTCCTGGGTGAGATCGGCGGCAAGGCGCTGTCGCCCGCCATCCATGATCCCGGCACGGCGATCGCGGTGATCGGGACGGGCGTGCGCCTGTTCGATGACTGGTCGCGACCGACAGATGTGGTGGAGAAGGAGCATTCGGATGACAGGCTCATCGAGCCCCAGCTGAAAAGCAGCGATCTGCTCGACGATCTGTTCGGTCCCCTCGTCCGGTTCGGGCTCGGCGATCTGCAGGTGGCGATCCGCTTATACAAGGCGCTGCGATCGCTGGGTGAGAATGGGTCCGCTCTGGCGCCGGCTGCGCGCAAGCTGGCGAACGAGGTGGCGGTCCGGGCGCGCACGGATCTGCCGGGACCGGACGCCGCCCGGTTTGAGACCGAGCTCGGCTGAGCGGACACCATCGGAGGGGCGTCGCTCGGCCGAAAATGCCTAGGCGACGCCGGGGCCCCGTTATTTTGGAACCTCGACCTCAAGCAGCATGCCTACGCCGACGCAGGCGCTTCAGGGCAAGATCGAAAACAACCGCGATCACTAAGCTCAGGCCCGTCAGCGGATAGAGGGCCGCAAGCGGCAGGACGATGCCCAGGACGGCGGCGCGGGCTCTTGGTCCTGTCGGCGCTACGGGTGCGCCCAGGCGACCCATGGCGAGGTTCGGCGGCCGTCGCTTCCACCACATCATCACCGCGCTGATCGACAGCAACCATATGGCGATGCAACCGCCCAGCATGACGAACTGGTTCAGCCGCCCATATTGGGTGCCCTGGTGGACCGCGATGCCCCATTCAAAGGCCTTGGCCCCAACGCCGAACTGATCGTAGCGGATGTCGGCCTTCACCGCTCCCGTCGCCCCATCAATGTAGAGCGAGCGCGTGTCCTCGACCTGACGCGCCGCGCGGGCTGCGGTCCAGGCCAGGCCCGGATCCGATGGGATGGACACGGTGTAGGGGCGGACCAGATGATTGGCGTCGGCGGCAGCGATGACCGTGGAGAGCCTCGCGGGCATGGCATGAGGGTGAGAGCCTTCATGCATGGGCATGACCATCCCTTCCATCGTCCAGCCGACCCCGACCGGCATGGTCTTGTGGGTGGCGTGGGCGAACGGGCTGGCGGCGGGAGGAGCCGTTGGACGACCGAGGCCGTGATCCTTGAGGTAGGCCATGTACTGATCGCCCCAGAAGGCGGACCAGGGCATGCCGGTGATCGCCAGGAAGGCGATGACGCCGCCCGCATAGAGACCTGTGATGGCGTGCAGGTCGCGCCAGAACGGTCGGCGTTTGAGATCGGTCGCCCTGATCGTCATGACACCCGCCTCGCGCTTGCGGGGCCACCAGAGGAAGACGCCGGTGGCGACCAGGATGACGGCCCAGCCGGCGACGACCTCGACAAGGTAGTTGGCCCATTTGCCGACAACCGACAGGCTGTGCAGTCCCTTGATCGTTTCCATGACGCCGCCGAAAGGCGTGACGCCGATCAGTCGGGCGTCGTGGGGATCGACAAAGGCCGTACGACGGCTACCGTCCTCGAAATCAACGGTCAGGCGCGCAGCCTGATCTGGTTGGGCGGGTACGATGACGCTGGAGACGATGCCGCCGGTCGCCGCTTCTGTGACTGTGACCCAGCGGTCGGGCGATGCGGTCCCGGCGCGGGCCTCGACATGCGCCAAGGGACGGTAGATGGCGGCGTCGATCCCGTCCTTGAAGAGGTAGAGGCCGCCGGTCAGGGCCATCAGGCACAGGATCGGCAGCACCAGCAGTCCGGCGTAGAAATGCCAGCGCCACACCGCGCGGTAGGCGCCCGAGAGCAAGGTCTGGTCCTGTCCGTCCGGTGAACCAGGGATCCGGTTCGCTTCGATCGACATCAGATGTCCTCCCTGGCGATGGGCCTGATCACGAACGCCATTCCGACGGAGCGGGGCGCGGTGTGTTCGAAGCCGAACTGTGAGTAGAGCTTGTGGGCCTCGCCATCGGCCATGAGGCTGACGTAGGCGCCGCTGGGCGCCGTGGCGTGCAAGTGATCGACAAGAGCCTCGACGATCGCCTTGCCGAGGCCACGTCCCTGGTGGCGCGCATCGACGGCGATGTCGACGACCTGAAAGAACAGACCGCCGTCGCCGATCACGCGTCCCATGCCGATGACAGCGTCGTCATGACGGATCACGACCGCATGGCGCGTGTTCGGAAGGCCCAGAGCGGCGCCTTCAGCGGACTTGGGGCTCAGGCCGGTTTCGAGCCTGAGCCGAAGGTAGTCTGCAGCGAGCGGCGTCTCGGCATGAAGGCTGTAGCCTTGCGGCAATGGCGCAGTCACGACGGCCCTCCAAGGCTTCGGGTCAGACGGACACTGAAGGTGCGAGGATCGCTCGGCAGCACGCGATCCTCGGCGCCGATCGAATAAACGACGCGCCAGGCGCCGAACGCGATGCCTGTGCCGAGATCGACCGCCGCGGCCTGGGGGGAAGGCGATTGAGCCAGGGCCTGTGTGGCGACAAGCGGCATTGCGAACGCCGCGATCAGCAGCGCGCCGGGCGCAGTCGTGGTGTTGAGAGACATGGAGGTTTGATCCTGAACAGGGGAATGCGCGCGCTGGTCACGAGACTGGCGGGCGGATGGAGGCGTCTGTTCAGGCGATAGGGGGAGCGGTCGAAGGCGGCCGAAGACCGACACGTGCCAGCGCGATCGGCGCAACGTCGTCCTGCAAGGCCGGTTGAACGATGGCGACGCGGACAGGCGGCCCAGGGTGGACCGGAGGGGGAGGCGGAAGGATCGTCAGGGCGGACAGCACGCAGGAGGCGCACTTCAGGCTGTCGATGCCGGAAGGTTTCTCGGGTCGGGGCGTGCCATTTGTGTCGTGGACGACCGTGATCAGGTCTCCGGAACACAGCATGACGGGGGAGCCGGTGGCCGCCGAAGCGGTCACCGCCGACGGGAGGAAGGTCGCGAACACGATTGCAAACGTCGCGGCGAGGAAGGCCAGCGAGCGTCTGATCGACCAGGAATCGGCCTGAGAGCGGTTCACCAAAGGGCGCTTAGCCCGAGATGCTGGAAGTTGGAAGGCGCGGACCAGCTGCATCGGTCAAGTCACAGCTGTCAGCCATGCTCAGCGAGCGCGCGGGCGCGGGTCAGGCCGACGTCAAACGCGATGACGCCAGTGAAGACCCGCTCCGCCCCCGTGTCAGATGCCCGCCGTACCGCCCCGGAAGGCGCCAGGATCAGGCGTCGACGGTGATGACGCCGCGGCGGATCTGGTCCAGTTCGATGCTTTCGAACAGGGCCTGGAAATTGCCGTTGCCGAAGCCCTCGTTACCCTTGCGCTGGATGATCTCGAAGAAGATCGGGCCGAACAGGTTCTCTGTGAAGATCTGCAGCAGCAGGCCCTCCTCTCCGACATTGCCGTCCAGCAGGATGCGGTTCCTGCGCAGCCGTTCCAGGTCCTCGCCGTGACCCGGAACGCGCTTGTCGACCAGCTCGTAATAGGTCTCGATGGTGTCCTGAAGTCTGACGCCGCGCGCACGCAGCTTCTCGACCGTGTCGTAGATGTCGGGGGTGGTCAGGGCCAGGTGCTGGATGCCTTCGCCGCTATACTGGCGGATGAACTCCTCGATCTGGCTCTTGTCGTCCTGGCTTTCGTTCAGAGGGATGCGGATCGCCTTGTCGGGGGCGATCATGGCCTGTGAGAACAGGCCGGTCGCCTGGCCCTTGATGTCGAAATACTTCTGCTCCTCGAAGCCGAAGATGTCGCGATAGAAGGTCGACCAGGTCCGCATCTGGCCGCGCCGGACGTTGTGGGTCAGGTGGTCCAGCAGATCCAGGCCGACGGAGTTTTCCAGCTCGGCCGCCTCGGCGCCGGGCACGGGCGTCCAGCCGGCGAACAGGGCGCCGTCCGCCGGGACCAGGAACAGCGTCGATCCGCCGATGCCCTGCAACACCTTGGCCCGCTCGCCCAGCACGGTGGTGGCGGCGTCGGCGGGAACGGCCCCGCGCCGGATCGCCTCGTCATAGGCGGCCTGAACATCGGCGACGCGGAAGCCCATGCCGCTGGCCGAGGGGCCATGGGCGTCACGGAAGGCGGCGGCGTGGCCGGCAGGCTCTTCGTTGACCAGCAGGTTGATGCGGCCCTGCTTGTAGCGGGTCACGGCCTTGGTCGGATGGGTGTGGGCGGCGACGAAGCCCAACTGTTCGAACAGGGCCTTCATGGCGGCGGGATCGGGGCTGGTGAACTCGACGAACTCGAAGCCGTCCAGGCCGAGGGGGTTTTCTGCGGTCATCTGGGTCATGCGAATTCTTCCTGCAGACAGGCGGCGTAGGCCGTGGCGAAGAGGGGAACGGTCGCAGGCGTCAGGCCCGCGAGATTGATGCGGCCCGACCCGGCCATATAGACGGCGTGGCGGTCGCGCATCTGTGCGACCTGGGCTGGATTGAGCGGCAACCGGGCGAACATCCCGTGCTGCTGGGCCAGAGCGCTCAGCCGGGGCTCGGCTGCGGCCAACGCCTTGCGCACCTCGACGATGCGCGAGCGCATGGTCTCCAACTCGTCGCGCCACATCCGGGTCAGGGCGTCGTCTTCCAGCACGATGCGAACGACGGCGCCGCCGTGATCCGGCGGCATCGACCAGTTGGCCCGCGCCAGGGCCTTTATGTTGGAGGCCGCCAGTTCCAGCCGCGCCGAGCTGTCGGACACGGCGAACAGGGCGCCGACACGCTCGCGATAAAGGCCGAAATTCTTGTCGCAGGAATAGGCGAGAAGGGCGTCGGGCGCCGCGTCCAGCACGCGCCGCATCCCGGCCGCGTCCGACTCCAGACCCAGCCCCAATCCCTGATAGGCCAGATCGATCAGGGGCGTCAGGCCGCGCGCGGCGATCAGGTCGGCGATCTGGCCCCACTGACCAGCGTCCAGATCGGCGCCGGTCGGATTGTGGCAGCAGGCCTGAAGCAGGATCGCATCGCCGGGACGCGCCGTAGCTAGGGCGCTCATCATCTCGTCGAAGCGCACGGCCTGGGTCTGGCTGTCGAAATAGCGATAGCTGACGATCTCCAGGCCGCTGATCTCGAAGATCTGCGGATGGTTGGGCCAGGTCGGCGTGCCCATGAAAATCCGTGCGCCCGGCCGGGCTGCGGCGATCAGCTCGGACGCAAGACGCAGGGCGCCCGTGCCGCCGGGGGTCTGGACGCCGAAGATGTCGACGGCGTCGCGAGGGCCGAACACGATGGGCTTCAACCGGTCCAGAAAGCCGAGGTCGCCTTCGGGGCCGAGGTAGGACTTGCTCTGCTGGTCGCGCAGCAGGATGGCCTCGGCGGCCTTGACCGCCGCCAGGACCGGGGTGTGGCCTTCGGCGTCGCGATAGACGCCGACGCCCAGGTCGATCTTGTCCGCCCGCGCGTCGGCCCGGTACAGGCCGATCAGGGACAGAAGCGCATCCGGCGCCTGGGGCTGCAGGCCGGCGAAGGCGCCGTCATGTGTCGATAGGCGGGTCATGCGACAGCCTCCTTCTGTGAACGGGCATAGGCCTGCGAGCCCAGCGTCAGGACGGTGTCGGTCGGCAGGACGGCGTCGGTGGCCAGATCCGGCTCGCCCTCCAGCTCGGCATAGAGGGGGGCGAAATCGGTCTCGAGCGTCTGGCGCAGCAGGTCTTCGTAGCTGTCGATGACGAAATAGGTCTGCTGGTAGTCGTCGATCTTGTAGCGGGTGCGCATGACCCGCTTCAGATCCAGCGCGATCCGGTTAGGCGAGGGATCATCCAGGGCGAAGCGGGACTCGCCATAGCTGGAGACGATGCCCGCGCCGTACAGGCGCAGGTCGCCGTCTTCGCGGATCAGGCCGAACTCGACGGTGTACCAGTACAGCCGCGCCAGCCGGTGCATGGCGTTCAGGTCCAGCGAGCGCAGACCCCCCTCGCCATAGGCCTGCATATAGTCGGCGAAGACCGGGTTCGCGAGCAGGGGGACGTGGCCGAAGACGTCGTGGAAGACGTCCGGTTCCTGCAGATAGTCGATCTGTTCCGGGGTTCGGATGAACCGCCCGGCGACGAAGGTGCGGTTGGCCAGGTGGCGAAAGAAGTCCTCGTCGGGCACCAGACCGGGCACGGCGACGACCCGCCAGCCGGTCAGGGCGTGCAGGCGTTCGGACAGTTCCTCGAAATCGGGAATGCCGGGCTTGGACATCCGCAGCACGTCCAGACCGGCCAGGAAGGTGGGACTGACCCGGCCCGGCAGCATCCTGGCCTGCCGCTCGAACAGGGTGTCCCACATGGCGTGCTCGGCTGGGGTGTAGCGCGCCCAGTCCTGCGGGATCGTCCAGTCGGCTGCGGCGCCGGCCGGGGGAACCGCAAGAAGGGATTTGGCGTCGGTCATGTCTCAAGGTTTGGACCGTTACGGCCGGATTTTCTTTCCAAAGAATGCGTAATAAGGCTTTCAAATGGGCGGATCATCCAGATCTCGCCGGATTTCGATACATATGGCCCATCTAGACGAGACCGATCGCCGCCTGCTGAGGATCGTCCAGTCCGACGCCAGTCTGAGCCACGCCGCCCTGGCGGAGCGGATTGGGGTGTCGCCGACTTCGTGCTGGCGACGGATTCGCGCGCTGGAGGAGGCGGGCGTGCTGGGCGCCTCGGTCCGGCTCGTGGCCCCCGACAGCGTCGGACGCGGGGTCAGCGTCATGCTTCAGGTGCGGATGAAGAGCCACACGGGCGCCGCCGCCCAGGACTTCGAGTCCTTCGTCGCCGGTCGGCCCGAAATCCTCGAATGCTACTCGATGTCAGGCGAGTGGGATTATCTGATGCGGATCGTGGTCGAGGGTGTCGCGGACTACGAGCGGTTCTTGATGCGCGACCTGCTCAACCACCCCAATGTGGCGACCTCCGCCTCCCATTTTGCGCTCAGCCAGGTGAAATACACGACGGCCATTCCGGTGTGAGGTAGGCGGCGAGCAACGGCGGATTTGCCGCCCCGCCTGTGTCGAATGGCCCCGGCTGCTTGCAGGGGCGCGGGCTCAACGCCCGATTGCCAGACGGGCGGCGTCGGGTAATGTCCGCTCGCCTCAGGAACAGGACTGTCCTCTCATGCGCCTTCGATCCGTCTCGCTCGCCGCCCTTCTCGCCGTGATCGCCCCCGCCGCGCCCGTCATGGCGCAGACCTCGGTCGCGCCGGCCGCAGCGACCTCTCCGGCCGCCTTGACCGCCGCCCAGGCCGCCGCGCTCCAGGCTGCGCCGGTCGCCGAACTGGTGTCCGAGGTGGATATTCCGTGGAAGCGGTTCACCCTCGACAACGGCCTGACCGTGATCGTGCACGAGGATCGCAAGGCGCCGGTGGTGGCCCTGTCGGTCTGGTACAATGTCGGCTCCAAGGATGAACCCAAGGGGTCGACCGGCTTCGCCCACCTGTTCGAACACCTGATGTTCGGCGGCTCGGAGAATGCGCCGGGTTCCTATCTGGGTCGGATGCGCAATCTGGGGCCCAGCAATCTGAACGGCACCACCTGGTTCGACCGCACCAACTATTTCCAGACCGTGCCGACGCCGGCCCTGGAACAGGCCATGTTCCTGGAAAGCGACCGCATGGGTTATCTGCTGGGCGAGATCGGCCAGCCCGTGCTCGATCTGCAGCGCGGCGTCGTCCAGAACGAGAAGCGCCAGGGCGACAACGAGCCCTATGGCCTGTTCGAATACGCCCAGCTTGAGGCCCTCTTCCCCGAAGGCCATCCGTATCGCCACTCGACCATCGGCTCGATGGCCGATCTGGACTCCGCCAGCCTGGAGACCGTGCGCAACTGGTTCCGGGACAAATACGGCCCGAACAACGCCGTCGTCGTCCTGTCGGGTGATATCGACGAGGCGACAGCCCGCACCCTGACCCAGCGCTACTTCGGCGCCATTCCGCGCGGCCCGGTGAACACCCCGGCCCAGGCCGATGTGCCGACCCTGGCCGCCCCGATCGTCGCCACCATGACCGACCGCGTGGCCACCACCCGCCTGACCCGCAGCTGGGCCGTTCCCGGCATGTTGAGCGAGGATTCCGTGCCTCTGTCGGTCGCGGCCCAAGTGCTCGGCGGGCTGGCCTCCTCACGCCTCGACAACCAGCTGGTGCGTGGCGAGCAGACGGCGGTGTCGGTGACCTCGTCCCTGTCCGACTTCCACCGCATCGGCATCTTCGACATCGCGGTCGACGTGAAACCGGGCGAGGACGCCGCTGAGGTCGGCGCCCGCCTGGACGCCATCATCGCCGACTACATCGCCAAGGGGCCGACCCCGGAAGAGGTCGCCCGCGTCGCCACCCAATATGTCTCGCAACGGATCCAAAGCCTGGAACAGGTCAACGGCAAGGCCAACGCCCTGGCGCAGGGCCAGCTCTATGCCGGCGATCCCGACCACTACAAAAAGGAGCTGGCCGAGTACGCCAGCGTCACTCCAGCCCAGGTCACCGCGGCCATGCAGCGCTGGCTGACGCGTCCGGTGTTCGACATGACCATCGCGCCGGGTGAACGCGAAGACTATGAGGAGGCCGCCGCCGCCCCGTCGGGCGCGACCCCGGTCCCGGCCGCCGAGATCCAGCGCGTGGCCCGTCCGCCCATGCCGGAGATCGGCCAGGTCCCGGATCTGGACTTCCCCGCCGTCGAACGCGTTGAACTGTCCAATGGCATGAAGGTCGTCTACGCCCACGTCGACACCGTGCCGGTGACCCGCGTGGCGGTCGAGTTCGACGCCGGTTACGCCGCCGACCGGGCCGATCGCCTGGGCGCTCACAGCCTGATGCTGGACCTGCTGGACGACGGCACGACGACGCGCGACGCCAACCAACTGGCCGAGGAACAGGAGCGGCTGGGCGCCGCCATCCAGGTCGGCGCCTCGATGGACCGCAGCTCGGGTACCCTGACGGCGGTGACCGCCAACCTGGCGCCCTCGCTGACCCTGTTGTCCGACGTCCTGCGCAACCCGGCCTTCGCCCCGTCCGAGGTCGAGCGCCTGCGGGCCCAGCGCCTGGCCGCCCTGTCCAGCGAGGCGACCCAGCCGGGCGCCATCGCCGCGCGCGCCCTGCCGCCGCTGCTGTACGGCCCCGAAAGCCCCTATGGCCGGTCCTTCACCGGTACGGGCGACGCCGCCACCGTGACCGCCCTGACCCGCGCCGATCTGGTGCAGGAACACGACGCCTGGGTGCGGCCGGACAATGCGACCATCTTCGTCGTCTCGGATTTGCCGCTGTCTCAGGTCACCCCGCAACTGGAAGCCGCGTTCGGCGACTGGCGGGCCCCTTCCGTGGCCAAGGGAACCAAGGTCTTCGGCGAGACGGTTCCGGCTCCGGCCAACCGCATCGTCCTGATCGACCGTCCGCAGTCGCCCCAGTCGCTGATCTATGGCGGGGCTGTCCTGCCCCTGTCGGGCACCGACGACCTGCTGGCGCTCAACGCCGCCAACGTCACCCTGGGCTCGGACTTCCTGTCGCGGATCAACTCTGACCTGCGCGAGACCAAGGGCTGGTCCTATGGCGTGCGGGGCAATGTGAACCCGCTGGAACATCGCGTGCCCTATATCGTCAACGCGCCGGTCCAGGCCAACCGAACCGGCGAATCCGTCGCGGCCCTGATCGGACAATACGACCGCTTCCTGGACGCCGACGGCGTCACCCCGCAGGAACTTGAGCGCACGATCAACGGCAACACCCGGTCGCTGGCCGGCGGGTTCGAGACCTCGGCCCAGATCCTGGGCGCGCTGCGCTCCAACGCCCTGTATGGCCGTCCCGACGACTATCAGGCGACCCTGGCCAGCCGCACCCGCGCCCTGACCGCCGCCCAGATGGACGAAGCGGCCCGCCAGGTCATCCATCCCGACCAGTTCGTCTGGGTGGTCGTCGGCGACGCCTCGGTGGTGAAGCCGCAGCTGGAGGCGCTCGGCCTGCCGCTGGAAGTGCGTTCGGCGCAATAGCGGCGAGCAGGGGGCGGTCGGCCAGCGCCGGCCGCCTCTGCGCCGTTCAGCGGCTGTAGGTGACCTCGCAGCCGGGGGCGTCGGCCTGGTCCAGAGCGCCCGGCTTTTCGATCCGCACCACGACCCGGCGCACGCGCGGATCCTGAAGACTGTCCAGCGCCAGGCGTTCGGCGAAGGTCTCGACCAGGCCGACATGACCCTCGGCGACGATGGCGCGGCAATGTTCGGCGATGGTCTCGTAGTTGATCGTGTCGGCCAGCCGCTCGACCGGGTGCGGCCCCAGGTCCAGGGTCACGTCGATGACCAGGGTCTGAAGCCGGTTCTGCTCGTGATCATAGACGCCGATCCCGGCCTCGACGCGCAGGCCCCGCACGAAGACGGTCAGCTGCTCGCGACGCGGGGCGGCCTGGTCGGGAAAGGCGGCGACGGGTTGGACGGTCATGGCCTCAGGTCTCGTCTTCGGTAGCGATGATGTCGGGGGTCAGCCAGGCCAGGTGCTGGCCGGCGTCGACGCAGATCATCTGGCCGGTCACCAGGTCAGCCTCGACCAGCCAGCGCACGGCGGCGGCGACGGCCTCGGGACTGCCGGCCTTGGCCAGGGGCGTGGCGGCGGCCTCGGCGGCGAACTGTTCTGGGGTTTGGTGGGTCGAGGCCAGGGTCGGGCCGGGGCCGACGCCATTGACCCGGATGCGCGGCGCCAGGGCCTGGGCCAGGGTCCGCGTCGCCCACCACAGGGCGTTCCGGGACAAGGCGTAGGAGAAGAAGCGCGGATCGGGTTTCAGCACCCGCTGGTCCAGCAGGTTGACGATCGCCGATCCATCCGGCGCCTGGGCGGCGAAGGCCTCGGCCAGGACGATGGGCGCGCGCAGATTGGTCTCGAGGTGGGCGTCCCAGGTCTGGCGCGACAGGGCGCCGACATGGTCCTCCTCGAAGGTGGAGGCGTTGTTGATCAGAACCGACAGGCGGCCGAGCGCGGCGACGGCGGCGGGGATCAGGCCCTGAACCTGCTCCTCGACGGCCAGGTCGGCCTGCACCGTCGCGGCGCGACGGCCCAGGGCGCGAATTTCATCGGCGACGGCCTGGGCCGCGTCAGGCGAAGAGCGGTAGTGGACGGCGACGTCGAAGCCGGCTCGGGCCAGTTCCAGCGCGATGGCGCGACCGATCCGCTTGCCGCCGCCGGTGACGAGGGCGACGCGGGGACCGGATCGCGGCAGGCCGGATTCAGTCAACCGAACCGAACTCGAGGTAGTTGATCAGGCCGAGCAGGGCGACGAAGCCGAGGATGATGCCGAGAGCCAGCATGGGAGACGCTCCTTGAGTGTTGGCGCTGCAATAAAGCGACGGCCCCTCCTGTTCAAGCTGAACCCGCGTGGCCTATCGTCCCGCGATGACCATCGACCCCGCCCGGTCGACGCCAACGCCCTGGCGGGCGCGTGTCGAACCCTTCACCCGGCCATTTTTCTTCGCCTTCTCGCGGTGGCGGAGAGGCATGACCCTGGGCGTGCGCGGCGTGGCGACGGATGCGCAGGGGCGGGTGCTGCTGGTGCGCCACACCTATCTGAAGGGCTGGTGGTTGCCCGGCGGTGGCGTCGACAAGGGCGAGACCACCCAGGCCGCCGTGGTCCGCGAGATGCGCGAGGAGACGGGACTGAACGCCACCGTTCGGCCCCGGCTGATCTCGATCCATTCCAACGAGCGCTTCTTTCCCGGCGACCATGTCCTGGTCTACGCCATCGACGCCTATGAGATCGGCGAGCGCACCAGCCACGGCGAGATCGCCGAGATCGCCTGGTTCCATCCTTCCGCCCTGCCCGAGGACGTCAATCGCGGGACACAGGCGCGGCTGGCGGAAATCTTCGGCGCAGCACCCATCAGCGACGACTGGTAGCAGAGACCGATGAACTTCTCCTGGCTTCCCATGCTGCTGCTGATCCTGGCGGGCGGCGCTACGGCCATGCAGGCGCCGACCAACGCCCGGCTGGCGGCGGGCGTCGGCTCGCCGGTCAATGCGGCCTTCATCTCGTTCGCCGTCGGAGCGACCGCCCTGGGCCTACTGGCGGCGGTGCTCAACACCCGGCCCGACATGGCCTCGGTCAAGGCCCTGCCCGCCTGGGCGTGGATGGGCGGGCTGTATGGCTGCATGTTCGTGGTCGCGGCGGCCTGGGGTGTGCCCCGGCTGGGCGCGGCCCTGGTCATCACCCTGATGGTGGCGGGTCAGCTGCTGTCGGGTCTGGCCATCGACCATCTGGGCGCCTTTGGCGTGCCGAAACATCCGATGAGCATGGGTCGGCTGGCCGGCGTGACCCTGGTCTTCCTCGGCGTCCTTCTGGTGCGCCGGTTCTGAGCCTATATCGGTGGTGATGACCGAGGAGACGCTCACATCTGATTCGGGAGCCGGCGACAGCGCTCTCAAGGCCGCCGACCTGATCCGCGACGAGGCCCGCCGCGCGCCCGACAAGCCCGGCGTCTATCGGATGTATGGCGAGGACGGCGCCTGCCTCTATGTGGGCAAGGCCAAGTCGATCAAGAAGCGCATCCTGCAGTATGCCCAGGGGCGGTTCCACACCCAGCGCATCGGCTTGATGGTGTCCCTGACCCGGTCGATGCAGCTGGTGGTCACGGCGTCCGAGACCGAGGCCCTGCTGCTGGAATCCAGCTATATCAAGCAGCTCAAGCCCCGCTTCAACGTGGTCTTGCGGGACGACAAATCCTTCGCCGAACTGATGATCCGCAAGGATCATCGCGCGCCCCAGGTCAGGAAGCATCGCGGCTCGCACACCACGCCCGGCGACTATTTCGGTCCCTTCGCCTCGACCTGGGCGGTGAACCGGACGCTGAACACCTTGCAGAAGGCGTTCCTGCTCAGGTCGTGCTCGGACAGTGTTTACGAGACCCGCACCCGACCCTGCATGCTGCACCAGATCAAGCGCTGCTCGGCGCCCTGCACCGGTCTGATCAGTCTCGAGGACTATGGCGAACTGGTCGACGAGGCGTCGCAGTTCTTGAAAGGCAAGTCGCGCGCGGTGATCGGGCGTCTGTCGGCCGAGATGACGGCGGCGTCCGAGGCCATGGACTTCGAACAGGCCGCCCGCGTCCGCGACCGCATCCGGGCGCTTTCGGCCATCTCGATGGAGAACTCGGTCAACGCCGACAGCGTCGCCGAGGCCGATGTCTTCGCCCTGTTCAGCGAAGGCGGGCAGGCCTGCGTCCAGGTCTTCTTCTATCGCGGGGGCCAGAACTGGGGCGGACGGGCCTATTTCCCGCGCGTGGACAAGGCCGACACGGACCCAGAGATCCTGGCCGCCTTCCTGGGCCAGTTCTACGAGGACAAGCCGATCCCGCGCCTGATCCTGTCCAACGTCCGGCCGCACGAACTGGAACTGCTGGAAGAGGCCTTCAGCCTGAAATCCGCCAATGAAAAAGGGGGGCGCAAGGTCGAGATCGCCAAACCGATGCGCGGCGACAAGCTCAGCCTGGTCGATCACGCCCTGACCAACGCCCGCGAGGCCCTGGGCCGCAAGATGGCCGAGGGTTCGGCGCAAGGGAAGATCCTGGACGAGGTCTGCGAGGCCTTTGGTCTGGAGGGGCGGCCCGAGCGGATCGAGGTCTATGACAACGCCCATATCCAGGGGACCAATGCGGTCGGCGGCATGATCGTGGCCGGGCCGGAAGGGTTCCAGAAATCCCAGTACCGCAAGTTCAACATCCGCGATCAGGATATCACGCCGGGCGATGACTACGGCATGATGCGCGAGGTGATGCGTCGTCGCTTCGCCCGTCTGGTCAAGGACGAGGAGGCGGGCGAACAGGACGTTGTCCGCCCCGACCTGCTGCTGATCGACGGGGGCGCCGGGCAACTGGCCGAGGTGCTGGCGGTGCTGGCCGACCTGGGTCTGGACGACATCACGGCCGTCGGCGTGGCCAAGGGGCCGGACCGGGACGCGGGGCTGGAGCGGTTCTTCGTGCCGGGCAAGCCGCCCTTCATGCTGCCGCTGAAATCGCCGGCCCTCTATTACGTCCAGCGGCTGCGCGACGAGGCCCACCGCTTCGCCAATGGCGCCCACCGCACGCGCCGTTCGATGGACATCAAGAAGAACCCGCTGGACGAGATCGAGGGCGTCGGGCCGGGCAGGAAGAAGGCCCTGCTGCACGCCTTCGGCTCGGCCAAGGGGGTGGGGCGGGCGTCGGTCGCGGATCTGGTCAAGGTCGAGGGCATCAACCAGCCCCTGGCCGAACGCATACACGGCTTCTTCCACAAGGCCTGAACCGGGGTTAGAAGGCCGCCATGCGCCCTGATGATGAACTGACCGCTGGCTATCACCGTTTCCGCGCCGAGCGCTGGCCCGAGGCTCGCGCCGAGTACGAGGCCCTGGCCGAGAAGGGCCAGAAGCCGCACACCCTGATCGTCGCCTGTTCCGACAGCCGCGCAGACCCGGCCCTGATCTTCGACGCGGCGCCGGGCCAGCTGTTCGTCGTCCGCAACGTCGCAAACCTGGTCCCGCCCTATGAGCCGGACGGTCGCCTGCACGGCGTCTCGGCGGCGCTGGAGTTCGGGGTCAAGGTCCTGAACGTCTCGCGCATCGTGGTCATGGGCCATGCCGGTTGCGGCGGTGTCAGCGCCATGCTGAACGGCTCGCCCGACAGCTGCCGCGACTTCGTGGCCCCCTGGGTCGGGCAGGGCGAGCCGGTGGTTCGTCACGTCGCCGAAACCGTCCCGCCGGAAGAAGTCGAAGGCGCCGCCGAAGAGGCCATCGTTCGCCTGTCGATCCGCAACCTGCGCACCTTCCCCTGGATCGCCGAGCGGGAAGAGGCGGGGCAGCTGGTGCTGACGGGCCTGCATTTCGGCATCGCCGACGGCGTCCTGCGCGCGCTGGGCGACGGGCCGAGGTTTGAACCCCTGAGCTGATCTAGGGTTGATCTGCGTCGTCGCGGCGTTCGCCTCCGAAGGCAAAGCGTGGCAAACTGATCAACCAGCCGAGCGGACGCCTCATGACCTCCCATCCTCACGTCAATCCCATCCCCAACATCCTGACGGGCATCCGCCTGTTCGCCGGGGTGGTGATGTTCCTGATCCTGGCCGGGGCGACGGGCGGGTTCGGCTTCCTATCGGCCTATCTGAGCCCGGACGATCAGTTCGCCCTGTATCGCACCGCCTTCTGGATCTTCGTCGTCGCGGCTTCGACCGACTGGGTCGACGGCTATCTGGCGCGGCGCTGGAATGCGACGACGCGCTGGGGCGCCATCCTGGACCCCATCGCCGACAAGATCCTGGTCACGGGGGCCATCCTGGGCGTGCTGACCAGCGGCTCGGTGCCCCAGATCGCCATCCCCTGCGGCCTGATCCTGTTCCGCGAGTTCGCGGTCTCGGCCCTGCGCGAGACCACGGCGGGCTCGGTCAAGCTGGACGTCACCACCCTGGCGAAATGGAAGACCACGCTGCAGATGGTGGCGCTCGGCGCCCAGCTTCTGGCGCGCAACTGGGACGGCTTCGGCTGGGACTTCGAATATCTGGACGAGTTCCAGATCCTGGCCGACACCCTGATCTGGGCCGCCGCCATCGCCACCGTCTGGACCGGCGTGCAGTATTTCAACAAGGCCAAGCAGCAGATGAGCTGAGGCGGCTGATCGCGCCGACCCTCGCCATCAGGTGAGCCCCTGCTGTTCAGCCCCTGCTATTCCAGCCAGGGCGTGGGATCGACGGCGCGCTCGTCGCGGCGCAGTTCGAAATAGACTTCGCCCTCTGCGCCCGATCGGCCCAGGGCCTCGCCCTCGTCGACCCGGCCCCCGGCCTCGACCGAGACGCTGTCCAGGCCGGCGATAACGGCGCGCCAGCCGGGGCCGAGGTTCAGGATCACCACCTCGCCCCATCCGCTCAGCGGCCCGGCATAGTCCACCGTCGCGCCCGCCGGGGCCACCACAGCGCCGCCTGACGCCTTCCAGCGCAGGCCGCCCGAGCCGGAATAATCGACGTCGGGCGGGCCAGGCACGGGCGATGCCAGGTGCTGGCGTCCGCCCGGTAGGCGGCTGGAGCTGACGGCTCTGTCATCGCCTGCGGTGCGGTCGTCGCCGGGTGCGGTCAGTTCGCCGCCCAGGCTGCGGATGCGGGCTTCCAGCACGCGCGCCGCCTGTTCGCTGCGCTGGGCGTCGGCGCGCAGGACGGCGTTCAGGGCGATCTTGCGGGTGCTCAGGGTCTCTATCTCGTTGCGGCGTTCGTCCTGGGCGCTCTCGGTCGTCAGCAGTTGTTCGCTGGACAGGACCGCCAGGCGGCGGATGCGGGCGACCTCGCCCTGGTCGGCGACCAACAGCCGCGCGCGGCGCTCCAGCTCGGGCGCCATGGCCCGCATCAGGATGGCGGCGCGCACCGTATCGACCGCCTTTCCAGCGGGGATAAGCAGCGGGGGCGGCGGACTGCGGCTCATCATCTGCAAGGCCGACAGCAGCCGCCCCTGCCGCGCCCGTTCCTTGGACAGGGCGGTGACCAAGACGGCCTCGCGTCGGCTTAGCTGGTTCAGCCGTGCGCGCTGAGAGGCCATGCGGCTGTCGTCGGCGCCCTGGGCGCGGCGCAGGTCGGCCAGCTGGCGGTTCAGGTTGGCGATCTCGGCCGTGGCGTCGGCGGCGTCGGCGCGCAGCCGACGGGCGCGGATGGTCTCGTCACGGTACTCGGCCTGCAGGCTTTTCAGTTCATCTCGGTTCTGGTCGCTCCGGGCCTGGGACAGGGCCGCGACCGCCGGAACGGCGGCCAGCAGGGCCAGCAGGGAGATGGGAATCAGGCGGTTCATCAGTCGCGATGATAGGGCGAACCCGACAGGATGGTCACGGCCCGATACAGCTGTTCGGCCAGCATGGCGCGGGCCAGGGCATGAGGCCAGGTCTGGGGTCCGAAGGCCAGGGTGGACGACGCGGCGTCCAGCACGGACGTGTCGAGCCCGTCCGCCCCGCCGATGACGAAGACCAGCCGCCGCTCGCCTCGGTCCCTCAGGGTCGCGACATGGTCGGCGAAGGCCCGGCTGGGGTACGTCTTGCCGCGCTCGTCGCAGGCGATCAGGTGCGCGCCCTCGGCCGCCGCCAGCAGCAGTTCGGCCTCCGGCGCCTTGCCGGATTTGCGCGGCTCCAGGTCGATCAGGTCCAATGGGCCAAGCCCCAGGGCCCGCCCGGCGGCGGTGGCGCGGGCGGCGTAGTCGGCCGCCAGCGCCGCCTCAGGCCCGCGTCCGGGCTTGCCGATGGCGATGATGGAAAGTTTCAATCCTACCTCCGCTCATCCCGGCGAAAGCCGGGACCCAGTTCTTTCGCAAGGCAGGCTGCGTGGGATCAATGTCGGAGCGACACGGTCTAGCCGGATCGCCCAAAGCGCTGGGTCCCGGCTTTCGCCGGGATGAGCGGATCGGACGAAATCAGACCGAGGTCGGCGTGCGGTGGGCGCTGTCGACGGCCCAGATCTTCTCGATGTTGTAGAACATCCGCACTTCGGGCCGGAACAGGTGGATGATTACGTCGCCGGCGTCGATCAGAACCCAGTCGCAGTGCGGCAGGCCCTCGACCTTGGCCTTGCCCTCGCCGTTCTCCTTGAGGGTGCGCAGCAGGTGGTCGGCCAGGGCGCCGACGTGGCGATGCGAACGGCCCGAGGCGACGATCATGGTATCGGCCATGGGCGACTTGCCCTTCAGGTCGATCAGGACGATGTCCTGGGCCTTGTCGTCGTCCAGCTTGGCCAGGATGGCGTTTTCGAGCGAAGTCGAACCGGCGGGCAGGGCCGCGCGCGGGCCGTCAAACCCGGTGGAGCTGTCCCCGTCTTCTGAGTGGATGGGAGCGAACCCGTCCATTTCGTGGGCCGTATTCGAAACGGCTTCGTCTTGCGTGTCGTACGCGGGCGAGGGGGTCAGCGGAGAGCTCCAGGGTCGATCTAAAAAGGGTCTCTAGCACAGATCGGCCGCGCGGTCACCCGCGACCGTCCGAGGCGGCCCTTCAGCGAGGCTTTCGTGCCGCAGCGGCGCGCAGGGCTGTCGAGGAGGTCAGGTTCAGCGGCGCGGTCAGATAGGTCCAGGCCGGGGCCTGCATCATCGGCAGCATGCGCGCCTCGTTCGACGACACGCGGGCTCCGGCGAAGCGACGCGCGGCGGGCGCAGAGCGGCTTTCCAGCATGGATCCCGGCCGGGCGATGACCGCCACCGGCATCATCCGCATGATGTCGGTCCAGCCGCGCCAGCGGTGGAAGGTCTCCAGATTGTCGGACCCCATCAGCCAGACAAAGCGCACCCCGGGATGGCGCGCCTTCAGCACGCGCAGGGTATCGACGGTCCAGGCCGTGCCGATGCGCGTCTCGACGTCAGAGACGATCATGCTCGGTCCGGCCGCCACGCTGCGCGCCGAAGCCATGCGCTCGGCCAGGGGCGCGGTCTGGGAAGTGTTTTTCAGCGGGTTCTGGGGCGAGACCAGCCAGACGACGCGGTCCAGGTCCAGCCGGCTCATCGCCGTTTCGGCCACATGGACATGGCCGTCGTGCGCCGGGTTGAACGAGCCGCCGAACAGGCCGACCCGCATCCCCGAGACCAGGTTCAGCCCATCCCTCAGCGCGCCCTGTCGGGGGCCGGGCGGGTTGGGCGCGGGACCGGCGTGGAAGAAGGACAAGGGCGGGGTCGCTCGCGACAGGCTTATGCTCAGCGGTGCGCTAACACGGGCCGGGCGCCTTGTCGCGTTTCGATCAGCCGCCGGCTTTGTGGCCACCCGTCTGTTTGCCAGTCTGTTTGCCAGTCTGTTTGAACGTGTCGCCGATCTCCGTGGCGTCGGGACCGTCAGGGCCTGCGCTGCGCCGCTCCTGTTCGCCCGTGCGCTTCACGGCGGCTTCGGAGGTCGAGCCGTCCGGCTTGCCCGCAGAATGGGCCCCGTTCTCCGTGCGGCCTTCGGTCTGTTTGTCGGTCATCACAAGCTCCTTTCAAGCAGGGAGCGACGGACGGGCGGCAATCGTTCCGCACGATGGCGTTTTCCGCAGAACAGCGGACAGAGGTTGGTGCCGGGTTCTAGGCAATGGCATGATGTCGGCTTCATCCGTCCGCATCGTCGGCTCGCTCTCGTTCTGGCGCTCGTCCGCTATGATCATCTCAAGTTGAGAGCCAGACGGTTTTAAATGAGCTGCAGAGGAACCATGTGTCGGCAATCATACTTATGTATTCGAACGGCGTTATTGGACGCGAAACATAAATGTCCGACCTAGAACCTTCTGATTTCGATCATCAGGTATTTTATCTGAGCGATATTTTGAACGCCTTTAAACGAGGCATGTGTTTTTTCGACTGGCATTGGTCAGGTCTAAAAGCTTGAACACGATCCCTCACGGCGTGTCTGATAAAATCAGATACTGCTATGATCAGATGGAAATTCTCAGCCGAATGGCCAGGCTGTCGCCCTTCAAAGGCGATCGAGAATCCTTCGAGAAACGATCACGGGACTGGCGCCGTCAGGCCGAATTTCTCGAGCTGCAAACCAGCCAGGACCCTTAGGCGTCTCCGGTGGCGCTGGCGATGGAACCCGCTGCGGACCCTGGGTTGCGGGCGTTGGATTGCGGTCTACACTCGCAGAATGACGGACCTCGATCCCGGCGACCCAAACGATGCATGGCAGGCAGAGGCGTCAGACGCTGTCTGGCGGATCGGGCAGGAACTGCGGTCCCTTCATATGATCAATCCCTGGCCCGACCTGCCGCTCCTGCCGCGAGCGATCAACCATCTCATGACCGAGCTTTGGGACGGTGGTTTTAGCCAGACGGAAATCCGCGACGCCTTCAATGCGGCGATAGCAGACATGCCCCGCTATGCTGCCGGTGAAGAACGCAGGACCTAGGTCCGATATACCCCCCTTAACCCACACCCCAAAGCTTCACGCGCGCTGGATCAGGGCTGCCAGCCCTCGGCGAAGACCACGACCTCGTCGCCTTCTTCGTCAATCTCGCCACGGGTCTTGCGCACCTCGGCCCAGGCGGCGCGCAGCAGTTCGGGCACACCCTCGCCCGAGACGCCCGAGACCAGCATCGGGCGCTTGCCCGAGGCGGCTTCCAGTTCGGCGGCCTTTTCCTCGCGCTGTTCGGGCGACAGGGCGTCGATCTTGTTCAGGGCCAGGATCTCGGCCTTGTCGGCAAGGCCTTCGCCATAGGCGTCCAGCTCGCCGCGGATGATGCGATAGGCCTCGACCACATCCTCCTGCGTGCCGTCGATCAGGTGGATCAGGCTGGCCGAACGCTCGACATGGCCCAGGAACCGCGTGCCGAGGCCTGCGCCTTCGCTGGCGCCCTCGATCAGGCCGGGGATGTCGGCGATGACGAACCGCTCGGACGGGCTCAGGTCCACCATCCCCAGGTTGGGGGCCAGGGTGGTGAAGGGATAGTCGGCGATCTTGGGCCGCGCGGCGCTGGCCGCCGCCAGGAAGGTCGACTTGCCCGCATTGGGCATGCCGGCCAGGCCGATGTCGGCGATCAGCTTCAGCCGCAGCCAGATCCACATTTCCTGGCCTTCCTGGCCTGGATTGGCGTGGCGGGGGGCCTGGTTCTGCGGACCCTTGAAGCGGACATTGCCCCAGCCGCCGTTGCCGCCGCGCAGCAGGCATTCCAGCTGGCCGACCTCGGTCATGTCCAGCACGACCGTTTCCTTGTCCTCGCCCAGCACCTGGGTGCCGACCGGAACCTTCAGCACCACGTCCTCGCCCTTGGCGCCATGCATCTGGCGGCCCTGGCCGTGGTGGCCGGTGTCGGCCTTGAAATGCTGGCGATAGCGATAGTCGATCAGGGTGTTCAGCCCCTCGACCGCCTCGATCCAGACGTTGCCGCCATTGCCGCCGTCGCCGCCGTCCGGCCCGCCGTTGGGGATGAACTTCTCTCGCCGGAACGAGACGGAGCCGCCCCCGCCATTGCCGGAACGGATGTAGATTTTGGCCTGGTCGAGAAACTTCATCGCGGGCCTATAGTCGAAGAGAGCGGCGATTTACAGGCGCAGCCGACGTCGTTTACCTCTCATCAAGCGAAGCGGCCAAGCCTCGGGCGCGCAATGACCGAGGCCAGACGATGATTTCCGCCCCGATTTCGGGCCTTTCGACGATGGCGACGCCGACGGCCGGCAGTCCCTCGGACGCCACGCGGGCGCGCCACGAGGCGCGGATCAAGAGCGCCCTGACAGCGCTCGAAACCCTGAAACGCCCCCAGACCGACGCCGCCGAGGAGCGCAAGGCGGCGGCCCAGAAGAAGATCGAGGACCTCAAGGCCCGCATCCGCGCCCTGCGCATGAGCGGCGGCGATCCCGAGGCCACCGCCCGGATGGCGGCCCAGCTGGCGCGCGAGCTGGGGTCTGCGGTGAAGGCCTATGCTGCGGCTGGAGGGACATCGGGCGGAGGGACGTCGAGCGGCGCCGGCGTGGGGGCGGCGTCCCCGGTCGTCGCATCGGGAAGCGAGACCGCCGGAGCGGGCGCCGAGGGCGCTGCGATGACCCCGCCCGACGGCGAGTCGCCGCAGTCGCTTTCCTCCACCGAGGGCGATGACGAGACGCCTCCCGGCGACGTTCAGACCCCAAAGGACCCCTATCGGCAGGTGATCGAGCGCCAGCAGGCCCAGGCCGCAGAGCGCGCCCGCGAGAGCGCCGACAAGGAGGCCGACCGAAAATTCGCCACGGAGGCCAAGGCTCTCGCCGCCGAACTGAAGGCCATCCTGCGCCAGGCGGCCGAGGCGGCCAAACGCGAGGGAAACACGACGGTCTCCTCGGACGAACAGACGGCCGACAAGGCGATGGCGGATGTCGACGCCGCCCTGGCCGACCTGTCTGCTCCGATGGGCGGGATCGGCGTCTCTCTGCAGGTCTAGCGTCCGGCGGCGCTTTCGGGGGCTTAAGCCCATCGAAAGCATGATCCCTCAGGATCGCTTTCGAACACGAAGGAGAGGTCAGAATGATCTCGTTGCAGACATCGGCCGCCTCTGTCGGCGCGACACCGCCCTCGGCTGCCATGACGGCCCTGCGGACCCTGCGCGAGGCCGCAGCCAAGCCCAAGCTCGTCCTGCCGACCGCCGCCGAGACGCGCCAGTCGCTCCAGGCCCAGGAAAAGGCCATGGCCAGCCGCAAGCTGGAGGCGATCCGCGAGCGGATGAAGGCGCTGAAGCTGATCACCAAGATCGACCCAAAGGGCGCCCTGAAACTGGCCGGCGACCTTGCCAAGGAACTGAAGGCGGCGGTGAAGGCCTATGTCGCCGCCGGTGGGCGCAATGTCTCCCAGGGCGAGATGGCCATGATCCGTAGGGACGCGACCGAGGCCCGCGACGCGGCCTCGACCGCCTCCGACGCCGTACCTGCCCAACCGGACGCGGCGGAAGGCGAGGTGTCCGCGCCCGTCAACGCCGAGATCAAGCGCGCGCAACAGGCCTATGGGATGGCGGTGGACACCGCCGAGACCCGTGACGCCTCGGCCCGGCGGCTGGAGGCTGTCGAAGGCGAGGCCATGGCGGACGAGGGCTTCTTCCGGCAGGTGAAACAGGCCGTGGCAGACCTTCGAAAGGCGCGTCAGGACATCAAGGCCGCCGCCCTGTCTTCTCCGAACCCGCCGAGCGACGACGACTGGAAGGCCGCCGACAAGGAACAGGCCGAACTGGAACGCACCCTCGACATGGCCCCGACCGGCGCGCCGGAGCCTACGTCGTCGGCCCCGGTCTCGATCAGCGCCTGATTGGGCCTCAGCCCTTGGCCCAGACGCCGAACGGGTCACTCCACGACAGGCCCAGGGCCTCGGCGACCGCCGGATAGGTGATCTCGCCCTTCAGCACGTTGAGGCCCCGCGCCAGGTGCGGGTCCTTCTTCAGCGCCGCCAGGCCGTGATCGGCCAGGGCCAGACCGAACGGAAGCGTGGCGTTGTTCAGGGCTTCCGACGACGTGCGGGGCGCGGCGCCCGGCATGTTGGCGACGCAGTAGTGGACCACCCCGTCGATGACATAGGTCGGGTCCTCGTGGGTGGTGGCGTGGCTGGTCTCGAAACAGCCGCCCTGGTCGATGGCCACGTCGATCAGGACCGAGCCGGGCTTCATCTGCTTGAGATGGGCTTTCTTGATCAGCTTGGGGGCCTCGGCGCCGGGCACCAGGACCGCGCCGATCACCACGTCGGCCTTGACCACCTCCTCGTCCACCGCGCCGATCGAGGAATAGCGGGTGATGACCCGGCCATTGGTGACCTCGTCGATATAGGCCATGCGCGGGATCGACCGTTCCAGCACCACGACCTCGGCGCCCAGGCCCATGGCCATGCGCGCGGCGTTCAGGCCGACGACGCCGCCGCCCAGCACCAGCACCCTGGCCGGCGCCACGCCCGGCACGCCGCAGAACAGCAGCCCCATGCCGCCATTGTGCTTCAACAGGGTCTCGGCGGCCGAGAAGACCGCGATCCGCCCCGCCACCTCGGACATGGGCGCCAGGAGCGGCAGGCCGCCGCGCGCGTCAGTCACGGTCTCATAGGCGATGGCCGCGCATTTCGACGCCAGCAGGCCCTTGGTCTGTTCGGGATCGGGGGCCAGGTGCAGGTAGGTGTAGAGGATCTGGTCCTCGCGCAGCATCTCCCACTCGGCCTTCTGGGGCTCCTTGACCTTCACGATCATGTCGTTGCCGGCAAAGACCGTGGCCGCGTCGGCGACTATGGTCGCGCCCGCCCGGATATAGTCGTCGTCGGTGAAGCCTGCGCCGAGGCCCGCGCCCGTCTCGACCGAGACTGCATGGCCGTGGGCGACGTATTCGCGCGCCGCCGTGGGGGTCAGGCCGACCCGGTGTTCGTTCTTCTTGATTTCCCTTGGAACGCCGACGCGCATCTGATGTCTCCGATTTCGATCTGACGGCCCCACGCCGAGTGAACGAGCGAACGGCGGCTTGGCTGCGGTTTTAATGACGGCGGCGACGCAGGTTCCTGTTCATTTTCGTGCATTAACGCCGTAAACTTGCAGAAGCTGTTGTGAGAATGCCTGAATGCAGACCGTATCCGCCGCCGTCCTCGACGCCACCGACAGAAAGATGTTGCGCGCCCTGCAACTCGACGGACGGATGACCAACTCGGACCTGTCCAAGGCGGTGAACCTGTCTGAAAGCGCCTGCCTGCGCCGCCTGCGCACGCTTGAGGCGGCCGGCGTCATCAGCCGCTACGCCGCCATCATCAACGAGCGGGCGGTGGGTTTTCCGATCAGCGTCTTCGTCACCGTCACCCTGTCGTCCCAGGCCGAGGTCTCCCTGACCGCCTTCGAGGCTGCGGTGTCCAGCGTGCCCGAGGTGGTGGAATGCTATCTGATGACGGGCGGGTCCGACTATCTGCTGCGGCTGGTGGTGCGCGACGTGGACGACCTAGAGCGCATCCACTCGCGCGAACTGACCCGGTTGCCCGGCGTGACGCGGGTGTCTTCCAGCGTCGCCATGCGGACGGTGGTCAAGCGCGGCGCCATGCCGATCTAGGGGCCGATCCAGGCTCAGTCCTTCGTCGGACTGACCGCGTTGGCGTCGCCATAGGTCAGGGCCAGGAAGACGTCTTCCAGATCCGGGTCCTCGGTGGTGATGTCGGCGATGGTCACGCCCGCGGCGCGGACGGCGGCCAGCACCTGTTCGACCGACGACTGGCCCTTCTTGTAGCTGATGGCGAAGGCGCCGTTGGCCCGGGCCATGACGTCGAAGCCGGCCACGACCGGCACGCTGGACAGTTCGTTCTCGGGCGTCACCACGACGTTCCTCGTATCCAGTCGGCGCAGCAGTTGCGGCGTCGGTTCGCAGGCCACGACCTGACCCCGGTTCATGATGGCGATGGTGTCGCAGAGCTCCTGCGCCTCCTCCAGATAGTGGGTGGTCAAGAGGATGGTCACGCCCTCGGCGTTGATGCGGCGGACATATTCCCACAGCTGGCGACGCAGTTCGACATCCACCCCGGCGGTGGGCTCGTCCAGGATCAGGATGGGCGGATTGTGCACCAGGGCCTTGGCCACCATCAGGCGGCGCTTCATCCCGCCGGACAGGGCGCGGACATAGGCGTGGGCCTTGTCCGACAGGCCCAGCGCGGCCAGCAGTTCGTCGGAGCGGCGCTCCTTGGCCGGCACGCCATAGAAGCCGGCCTGCACCTCCAGCGCTTCGCGCGGGGTGAAGAAGACGTCGGCGACGATCTCCTGCGGCACCACGCCCAGGGCGGCGCGCGCGTCGCGCGGGCGCTCGTCGATGTCTCGGCCCCAGATGGCGGCGGTCCCGCCGGTCTTGTTGACCACCCCCGCCAGGATGTTGATCAGGGTCGACTTGCCCGCGCCGTTGGGCCCCAGCAGGCCGAACATCGAGCCGCGCGGAATGACCAGATCGACCCCGCGCAGGGCGGTCTTGGGCGGCGCCTTCTTGGTGCCGGCGTAGGTCTTCTCCAGCCCACGCACCTCGATGGCGTTGACGGGCAGGGTTTCGGTCTCGGTCATGCGGGCTTTCGCTGTGCGCTTTAGGAGGGGCGTGGGTTTGACGATAGGGGCGCGCCACGCCTAGGTATGCGCCGAACCTCCCCACGCCAAGGTCGGATACCGAAAATGCCTCCCCGCCACGCTGATGTCGCCGTTCCGCCGCCCGAAGAGATCGTTGTCTCGACCAAGCGCGTCGCCTGCGACGGCGGCGGCGTCCTGGGCCACCCCCTGGTCTATATGGACATGGGCGAAGACGACTTCATCGAGTGCGGCTACTGCGACCGGCGCTTCGTCCTGTCGGCCCACGGCCACAGCGAGAGCGAATATCTCGACCCCGCTGCCCGGCCGCCCGAAGCGCACTGACCCATCCGCTCATCCCTGCCTTCGGGGATAAGCTGTATGATCAGTCCTCCGCCAGTACGATCACTCTGTCTTCGGGCAGGTACTCCAGCGCCTCGCTCTTGGGCGGGTTGACCACGACCCCGCCCATGTTGCGCCCATCATCGTCCTTGGCGCCCTCACCCTCGCGCTTGCGGCGATAGCCGATGGCGGTCTCGCCGCGCTGACGAGCGGCTTCGGCGATGGTGTAGAAGTTCTGCGGCAGGGCCAGGTCCACATAGTCGCCGATCGGGCGCATGTAGATTTCCGAGCCTTCCTCATCCAGCAGGTCGTCGAAGATGGACGACAGGTATTCGTTCTCGGACGCCTGGGCCAGCATCAGGCTGACCAGCTTGTTGGACACCACGAAGTCGTCGGCGCGGGTGACCTCGGCCAGCTCGCGGTTCCGGATGTCGATCATCTCGGAGACGACGCTGATATGCTCGCCCAGCCGCTCGGACAGTTTCCTCAGGTGCAGCAGGGTGATCAGCGTGCGGGTGTCGGCCGACTGGGGCTCCATGTGGTCGGAATAGCCCAGCACCATGATCGAGTCGTAGCCCAGCGGCTCCAGCGCCTCCAGCGAGGCGGCGTGGCTGGTGTCGATGACCTTGGCCTGGACCTTCATGTTCTTCGAGCCCAGCGTCATGGCCATGATCTCGTCGGAGAACCCGGGGATGTCGCCCGCGACCGTCAAAACCGAGCCGGGCTTCACATAGCGTGACAGCTCATAGGCGATCATCGGCCCGCGGCGGTTCCAGCCGATGATCAGTATGCGTTCGGCCGCGCGTTTGACCGCCTTGGGCTTTCTGATGGCGGCCAGGTCGATGGCGTCGTCGGGCAGGGGGGTGCGGCGGATGGCGGCGTCGTCTTCGGCGATGATGATGGCGCGGGCGCCCATGGGGATGACCGAGTCCATCGGCGGGTTCATCCGCACCCGGCCGTCGCCATAACGCAAGCCGATCAGGGCCGAGTCCTCATAGCCCATCAGGGCCTCGCCATAGGTGACCCCGACCAGGTCCTCCAGCTCGGTGGTGTAGATCTCGCAACCGTCGAAATCGAGCAGTTCGGAATAGACGGCGCTGACCCCGGCCTGTCGGCTGGACTGGACCACGATGCGCGAGATCAGGTCGTCGGCCAGCACCAGCTGGACCTCGTCTCCGCCGACGATGCGGGCGACCTCGGCGTTCTTGGCGTCGCGCAGTTCAGCCGCGATCCGATAGCGTTCGTCGCGGCGCTTGGGATCATTGGTCAGGGCCAGGACCGTCTTGATGACCTCGCTGTCGGGGTCGTTGGATCCTTCGGGCGAGACGACGATGATGGAGCGGCAGGTCTGGGCGTTGACCAGACTCAGATCGAACAGATCGGTCGGGTCGCCCGAGCGGCAGATGACCTGGGTGTTCTTCAGATCGCCCACCTTGTCGGCGATCTCGTCTTCCATCTCGACCTTGTCGCGATTGGCCATGATGACGATGCGCGGCTTCTTGCGGCTCTCGTTGGCCACGACCAGTTCGGAGATGATGTCGAAGATCGACGGCGACCAGTTCAGGATCACCGTGTGATCGACCTCCAGCACGCGCGAGCGGCCCTTGCGCAGCGCTTCCAGTGCCGAATCCAGCCCCGCGGAGATGATCGAGATCAGGGCGGAGAAGACCAGGATGCCCATCAGGGTCACGAACAGGTTCAGGCCCCGGAAGGCCCAGCCGGCGTCGCCCGCCACGGTGCCCGCGTCCATGGTCCGCATCAGCGACTGCCAGACGGCCTCGATGAAGCTCCAGCCCTCGTCCGATCCCCAGTGGGTCAGGGCAAGGATGATGGCGGCGAACAGGATGACCACCAGGGTCACCAGGCTCAGCCAGCCGACCAGGGCGATGGGCCCGGCGGCCATCGACTTGTCGAAGCCGTAGCGCAGGCGTTCGCCCAGGCCGATATCGCCCAGTTGCTGTTGCTTGAGCGTGGTCGGTTTGGCGGCGGCGCCCTTGGCGTTGCGCGCCGCATTGGCCCGAGTAAGCGATCCCATATGTCTTGATGTCCTGACGCGCGCGTGTCCGGGCGTCGCTGTCCGCCGACCCCCCTGACCGGCGATCTCGGACCCGTGCAACGGGGTTCCTCGAACACGGCATGGAATAGACCCAAGACCGGACCTTTAGAAAGAGCGGAAATCGGCTAGAACGGCGAGGATGACAATGAGGGAACGCTAACATGAGGTATCTTCACACCATGGTCCGGGTCTCGGATCTGGACGCCTCCCTGCGCTTCTGGTGCGATCATCTGGGCCTGGAGGAGACGCATCGCATGGAGAGCGAGAAGGGTCGTTTCACCCTGATCTATCTCGCCGCCCCGGCGGACAAGACGCGTGCGCAAGTCGAGCGTTCGCCCGAGGTCGAGCTGACCTACAACTGGGACCCGGAGGTCTATTCCGGCGGCCGCAACTTCGGCCACCTGGCCTTCAAGGTCGAGGACATCTACGCGGCCTGTCAACGGCTGGCCGACGGCGGCGTGGTCATCAACCGCCCGCCCCGCGACGGCCACATGGCCTTCGTGCGTTCGCCGGACGGCATCTCCATCGAGCTGTTGCAGGAGGGCGAGCGCCTGGCGCCCGCCGAGCCCTGGGCCTCTATGCCGAACACCGGGGAATGGTGATGCGCGGCCTGTCCCTGGTCAGTGCGGCCGGCCTGATGCTGCTGGCGGCCTGCGCCTCGACCAACGAAAGCTATACGGGTCGCACCGCCACGGAGCAGTTGCTGATGTCGCGCGCGGCGGATCGCGCCGTCGAGGGTCTGAAACTGCCGCTTGCCGCCGGGAAGAAGGTCTTCATCGACGGAACCTATTTCAACGCCGACAACCCGAACTACGCCATCAGCGTCATCCGCCAGGCGGTGTCCCAGGGCGGCTATGCCCTTGCGGCCCGGCGCGAGGACGCGGACGCCGTTCTGGAACTGCGCGCCGGCGCCTTTTCGCTGGAACAGATGCGCCGCGTGGTCGGAATGCCCGCCATCGCCGTACCCGTGAACGACAGTTTCAACGTCGTCTCCTTCCCGGAGCTGTCGGTCTACAGCCGCCGAGACCGGGTCGGCGTCGCCGAGTTCTCGGGCTTCGTCTACGACGCCCAGACCGGCGCCCCCATCGGCGCCATCAGCCCGATGATCGGCGAATACCGGATCCGCAGCCACAAGCTGCTGATGGTGGTGGCCTGGGGTCAGCAGCAGGCCGAGCCGGGCGAACGCGATCCCGGCGTCAGCTGGCGCTCGTTCTGACGCCTTGGGTCGGCGCCCTCTTGAACCGGTGACGGCGCGCGCAAGCCCGCCTATGTTCCGGCCATGTCCGACGCACCCTCAGATTCCGCCGCCGAAACCCAAGTCGCCGAGGCGCGCCCCCTGACCCAGGACGGCCCGCCGCTGCGTCTCTATCTGATCGACGCCTCGGCCTATATCTTTCGCGCCTATCACGCCCTGCCGCCCCTGACGCGCAAGTCGGACGGTCTGCCGGTCGGCGCGGTCCAGGGCTACTGCAACATGCTGTGGAAGCTGTTGCAGGACATGAAGGGTGCGGACGGCCCGACCCACCTGGCGGCCATCTTCGACCATTCGGAGAAGACGTTCAGGAACACCCTGTACGACCAGTACAAGGCCAACCGCTCGGCCCCGCCCGAGGACCTGATCCCCCAGTTCCCCCTGGTGCGCGAGGCGACCGCCGCCTTCGGCGTCCACTGCGTCGAACTGCCGGGCTACGAGGCCGACGACCTGATCGCCACCTATGCCTGCAAGGCGCGCGATGCCGGCGGCGAGGCCATCATCGTCTCGTCCGACAAGGACCTGATGCAGCTGATCGGAAACGGCGTCGTCATGTACGACCCGATGAAGGACCGCGTCCTGGCCGAGGAGGCGGTGATGGAGAAGTTCGGCGTCACGCCGGACAAGATGGTCGATCTCCAGGCCCTGATCGGCGACAGCGTCGACAACGTCCCCGGCGCCCCCGGCATCGGCCCCAAGACCGCCGCCCAGCTGCTGGACGAATACGGCGACCTCGACACCCTGCTGGAACGCGCGGGCGAGATCAAACAGCCGAAACGCCGTGAGACCCTGATCAACTTCAAGGACCAGATCCTGCTCAGCCGCGAGCTGGTTCGCCTGACCTGCGATGCGCCTGCGCCCGAGCAGATCGAGGATTTCGCTGTGCGCGATCCCGACCCGGCCACCCTGTCGGCCTTCCTCGAACAGATGGAGTTCCGCAGCCTTCAGCGCCGCGTCGGTGACGGCAAGACCAAGGACCACGGCGGCCAGGTCTTTGCGCCCAAGCCCATCACCGCGCCCGTCGTCACGCCCCGCTATGCGCCGCAAGCGGTCAACGCCGAGGTCGAGAAACAGGTCGTCGATCACGACGCCTATCATTGCATCCAGACGCTGGAAGACCTGGACGCCTTCATCGCCCGCGCGACTGAGGCGGGCGTCGTCGGCTTCGACACCGAGACCGACGCCCTGTCGGCGACCCATGCGGGCCTGTGCGGCGTCTCTCTGGCCATCGGGCCCAACGACGCCTGCTATGTGCCCCTGACCCACGAATACGAGCCGGCCGCCGGGGCTGGCGGTCTGGACTTCGGCGACACCCCCGACACGCGCGAGCCCATCGTCCAGCTGGACAAGCCGACCGTCCTGGCCCGCCTCAAGGCCCTGCTGGAAGACCCGTCGGTTCTGAAGGTGATGCAGAACGGCAAGTACGACATCGCCGTCATGGCCCGTCGCGGCATCCGCGTGGCGCCGATCGACGACACCATGCTGATCTCCTACGTCCTCGAAGGCGGCCTGCACGGCCACGGCATGGACGAACTGGCCCGGCTGCATCTTGGCCACGACCCCATCCCGTTCAAACAGGTGGCCGGGACCGGCAAGGCCCAGAAATCCTTCAAGCATGTCGAGCTGAAACCGGCGACCTGCTACGCCGCCGAGGACGCCGACGTGACGCTTCGGCTGTGGCGCATCCTCAAGCCCCGCCTGGCGGCCGAGCATCTGAACACCGTCTATGAGACCCTGGAGCGCGGGATGCCTGCCGTCCTGGCCGACATGGAGCGGGCGGGCATCCGCGTCGATCCCGACCGCCTGCGCCGCCTCAGCCACGAGTTCGGCATGAAGATGGTCGAGCTGGAGGCCACGGCCCACGAACTGGCGGGTCGTCCCTTCAACATGGGCAGTCCCAAACAGATCGGAGAGCTGCTGTTCGGAGAGCTGAACCTGCCCGGCGGCAAGAAGACCGCATCCGGCCAATGGGGCACCGACGCCAGCGTGCTGGAAGACCTGGCCCAGACCCACCCCCTGCCGCGCGCCATGCTGGACTGGCGCCAGCTCTCCAAGCTCAAAGGCACCTATACCGACGCCCTGACGGCGGCCATGGACCCCGCCACCAACCGCGTCCACACCAGCTATCAGCTGGCCGCCGCCACCACGGGCCGCCTCGCCTCAAGCGATCCCAACCTGCAGAACATCCCGGTCCGGAACGAGATCGGCCGCCAGATCCGCCAGGCCTTCATCGCCGCCCCCGGCAATGTCCTGATCAGCGCCGACTACTCACAGATCGAGCTGCGCCTGCTGGCCCATATCGGCGACATCCCCGAGCTGAAGCGCGCCTTCAAGGCCGGGATCGACATCCACACGGCCACGGCGTCGGAGATGTTCGGCGTCCCTGTCGACCAGATGGACCCAGAGACGCGCCGCCGCGCCAAGGCGATCAATTTCGGCATCGTCTACGGCATCTCGGCCTTCGGCCTGGCCAACCAGCTGGGCATCGATCAGGGCGAGGCCGGGGCCTATATCAAGACCTATTTCGAACGCTTCCCCGGCATCCGCACCTATATGGACGCCATCAAGGCCGAGGTCCGCGAGGCTGGCTATGTCTCGACCCTGTTCGGCCGCAAGATCCACATCCCGGCCATCCACTCCAAGTCGGGCGCCGAGCGCCAGTTCGGCGAGCGCGCGGCCATCAACGCCCCCATCCAGGGCGCCGCCGCCGACATCATCCGCCGCGCCATGATGCGGATGCCCGCAGCCCTGGCCGAGGCGGGTCTCGGTGAGGTGAAGATGCTGCTCCAGGTCCACGACGAACTGGTCTTCGAGGCCCCCGAAGCCCTGGCCGAGCGCGCCATGACCGTCATCCGCTCGGTGATGGAGCGGGCCGATGAACCCGCCGTGAAGCTCAGCGTCCCCCTGGTCGTCGACGCCCGCGCCGCCTTGAACTGGGACGAGGCGCACTAGCTGTAGGGACGCGTCTCCTCCCTGTCGCTCTTGCGATGGGGAGGTGGATCCGAGCCCCTTGGCGAGGAGACGGAGGGGGCGACACGAGGGTTGGCGGCATGACTGGCGATTGATCGCCGTCGAGGCCCGGTCGCCCCCTCCGTCACGGCGCAAAGACGCGCCGCGCCACCTCCCCATTCGCGATGCGAACGGGGAGGAGATTTGAAAAAAGGGCCGGTGGATCGCTCCACCGGCCCTCATCTTTTTGGTCGCTAACGCAGGCGATGCGATCGCCTGCTGCTTGAGCGCTATTCCGCAGCGATCGCTTCCGGTTCGGGGGCGGGAGCAACGGCGCCGCCGGCCAGGTTGCGCAGGACGTAGGGCATGACGCCGCCGGCCTTGAAGTAGTCCAGCTCGGTCTGGTTATCGATGCGGCAACGGACGGGGAAGCGGGCCATCTTGCCGTCCGACGGGCGGAACAGCTCGACCCACAGGTCCTGGCGCGGACGCAGGCGACCGATGTTCACGTCTGACAGGCCGCGAACCGTGACGATCTCTTCGCCCGTCAGGCCCAGCTTCAGCCAGCCGTCGGCCTTGAACTGCAGCGGCACCACGCCCATTCCGACCAGGTTCGAGCGGTGGATACGCTCATAGCTTTCGGCGATGACGGCGCGGACGCCCAGCAGGTTGGTGCCCTTGGCGGCCCAGTCACGCGACGAGCCAGTGCCGTATTCCTTGCCGGCGAAGACGACCAGGGGACGGCCTTCCGACTGGTAGCGCATGGCCGCGTCATAGATCGACATGGTGTCGCCCGACGGGAAGTGCTTGGTCACGCCGCCTTCGATGTCGGGCGTGATCTTGTTGCGGATGCGGATGTTGGCGAAGGTGCCGCGCATCATCACTTCGTGGTGGCCGCGACGCGCGCCGTAGGAGTTGAACTCCAGCGCATCGACGCCGCGTCCGGTCAGGTACTGGCCTGCGGGCGAGGTCTTCTTGATCGAACCAGCCGGCGAGATGTGGTCGGTGGTGATCGAGTCGCCGAAGATGGCCAGGACGCGGCCCTCGACGATGTCGGTGACGGGCTTGGGCTCCATCGACAGGCCCTCGAAATAGGGCGGGTTGGCGACGTAGGTCGAGGTTTCGTCCCACTCATAGGTCTGGCCGCCTTCGACCTTGATGCCCTGCCAGTGCTTGTCGCCCTTGAAGACGTCGGCATAGCGCTTGGCGAACATGGCCGGGGTGACCGACTTCTTCTGGATGACGGCGATCTCGGCGGCGGTCGGCCAGACGTCCTTCAGGAAGACGTCCTTGCCCTTCTTGTCCTGACCGATCGGGTCCTTGGTGATGTCGATCCGCATCGAACCGGCCAGGGCGTAGGCCACGACCAGCGGCGGCGAGGCCAGGTAGTTGGCCTGGACGTCGGGGTTCACGCGACCTTCGAAGTTGCGGTTGCCCGACAGCACGCTGGTGGCGACGATGCCGTTGTCGTTGATGGTCTGCGAGATCGCCGGATCCAGCGGGCCCGAGTTGCCGATGCAGGTGGTGCAGCCATAGCCGACCAGGTTGAAGCCCATGGCGTCCAGGTCTTTTTGCAGGCCTGCGTCGGTCAGATAGTCGGTAACGACCTGCGAACCGGGGGCCAGCGAGGTCTTGACCCAGGGTTTGACCTTCATGCCCAGGGCGTTTGCCTTGCGCGCCACCAGACCGGCGGCGATCAGGACCGACGGGTTGGAGGTGTTGGTGCAGGAGGTGATCGCGGCGATGACCACGTCGCCGTCGCCGACAGTGAATTTCTGACCGGCGACATCATAGCGGGGCGTGTCTTTCGAGCGGTTGAACACCTCGCCCAGGGCGGTTTCGAACGACGGGGCGGCCACGTCGAGCGCGACCTTGTCCTGGGGGCGCTTGGGGCCGGCCAGCGACGGCACGACCGTCGAGATGTCCAGTTCCAGCACGTCGGTGAAGATCGGGTCTTCCGAGCTCTCGTCGATCCACAGGCCTTGAGCCTTGGCATAGGCTTCGACCAGGGCGACGCGGGCCTTGTCGCGGCCCGTGGCGGCCAGATAGCCGATGGTCGCGGCCGAGACGGGGAAGAAGCCGCAGGTGGCGCCGTATTCGGGGGCCATGTTGGCGATGGTCGCCTGGTCCTCGATGGTCATGTTGGGCAGGGCGGGGCCGAAGAACTCGACGAACTTGCCGACGACGCCCTTCTTGCGCAGCATCTGGGTGACGGTCAGCACCAGGTCGGTCGCCGTCGTGCCCTCGGGCATGGCGCCCGACAGCTTGAAGCCGATGACTTCGGGGATCAGCATGGGGATGGGCTGGCCCAGCATGGCGGCCTCGGCCTCGATGCCGCCCACGCCCCAACCCAGAACGGCCAGGCCGTTGATCATGGTGGTGTGCGAGTCAGTGCCGACGACGGTGTCGGGATAGGCGACGGTCTTCTTACCTTCGTCGATGGTCCAGACGGTCTGGGCCAGGTTCTCGAGGTTGACCTGGTGGCAGATGCCGGTGCCGGGGGGCACGACGCGGAAGTTGTTGAAGGCCGACGAACCCCAGCGCAGGAAGTTGTAGCGCTCGATGTTGCGCTCGTACTCACGCTCGACGTTCTGGTTGAACGACTTGGCGGTGCCGAAGTTGTCGACCATGACCGAGTGGTCGATGACCAGGTCGACGGGGACCAGCGGGTTGATCTTCTTGGCGTCGGCGCCGAGCTTGTCCATGGCGTCGCGCATGGCGGCCAGGTCGACCACGGCGGGAACGCCGGTGAAGTCCTGCATCAGGACGCGGGCCGGACGGAAGGCGATCTCGTGCTCGACCGAGCCCTTGTTCTCGATCCAGGCGGCGACGGCCTTCAGGTCGTCCTCGGTGACCGAAACGCCGTCTTCGTTGCGCAGCAGGTTCTCAAGGAGCACCTTCATGGAGCGCGGCAGACGGGAAATTCCGGCCAGACCGGCTTCCTCGGCGGCGGGAAGGCTGTAATAGGCGTATTTCTTGCGCCCGACGGAGAGATCCTGGCGGGTCTTGAGGCTGTCAATCGACGGCATGGAGAGTCTTCCTCTGGTGTACGCCGCCCGACAATCCGGTTGCGCCTCCGCGCGACAGACGCCGGGTCACACAGGTTCCCGGCGCGCGCGGCGAAAGCCTGCTGCGGCGACCGCGCGTATAGCTCCGGTCTGTGTTGCAGTCCATGTATCCACACCCGTGGAGGGGACATTGAGAGGGGTTCGCAAGTGCGCGCCCGTCCTTCGCCCCTTGGGAAAGGCAGCATGATCCACACCCTCTCCCTGTCCGGCCTGACCCTGTCGCGCGGCGAACGCGTCCTGTTTTCCGGCCTGTCCGCCACCCTGACCGCCGGAGAGGCCGTCGCCGTGACCGGGGCCAATGGCGCGGGCAAGACCAGCCTGATGCGGGCCGTCGCCGGACTGCTGCGCCCCGATGCGGGCCAGATCGACTTCCGTGACGGCGACAGGAACCTGATCGACCCGGAGGACGCCCGCGGCCGCGAGACCCATATGCTGGGCCACCTCGATGGCCTGAAGGGATCGCGCACCGCCCGCGACGAACTGGGGTTCCAGTGCGACTGGCTGGGCCATACCCAGGACGGTTTCGACGATGCGGTCGAGGTGTTCGGCCTCAAGCCCCTGCTGGACCTTGAGGTCAGGAAGCTGTCGGCGGGCCAGAGGCGGCGTCTTGCGCTGGGCCGTCTGGTCGGGTCGCCCCGCGCCCTGTGGCTGCTGGACGAACCCATGGGGCCGCTGGACGCCAGATGGCGCGACGCCTTCGCCGCGGTGATGAAGCGCCATCTCGACGCCGACGGCCTGATCCTGGCCGCCGTCCACGACGCCCTGCCGATCCCGACGCGGCCCCTCGATCTGGGAGGTCTGTCGTGAGCCGGTCCCCCAGATTTCCGAAGTGGCGCGATCCCGATCCGCGTCTGCCGGAACCCGGCACGCCCGAACCCCGCGCGCCCGGCCTGCGCGGCGCCACACGCGTCCTGTTCGAGCGCGAGCTGTCCCTGGCCTGGGGCGGCGGCGGCGGGCCGCTGCTGGCCTGCGGCTTCTTCGCCTGTCTGACCGCCATCCTGCCCCTGGCGGCGGGCGGCGACCTGAAGGTCCTGGGACCGGTCGCGGGCGGCGTCGCCTGGCTGGCGCTCGCCCTGTCGTCCCTGCTGTCGCTGGAGCGGGTGTTCGAGCGCGATCTAGAGGATGGCGGGCTCGACCTTCTGGCGACCGGCCATCTGCCGCTGGAATCCGTCTTCATCATCAAGGCGCTGAGCCAGTGGCTGGCGACGGGCGTGCCCCTGGCCTTGACCGCGCCGGTCGCCGCCCTGGCCCTGGGCCAGCCGATCCAGCTTGCGCCCCTGACCGCCCTGGCCGCCCTGATCGGCGGGCTGGGTTTCGCCTTCACCGGGGCGCTGGGCGCGGCCCTGGCCCTGGGATCCAAGCGCGGCGGCCTGCTGATCGCCGTGGTCGTCCTGCCCCTGTTCATCCCGCCGGTGGTATTCGGATCGGGCGCGCTGGAGCGGGCGGGGCAGGGCGTCTCACCTCTGTCAGCCCTGGCCCTGCTGGGCGCCTATGTCCTGTTCGCGGCGGTCATCACCCCCTTCGCCGGCGCCGCCGCCATCCGCAACGCCCAGGGATAGATATGACCGACGTGAAGCCCGAAACCTCGCTCAACGCGCCCGACGAACAGCCGGTGGTGAGGGTCATCGCCATGCCGGCCGACACCAACCCCGAAGGCGACATCTTCGGCGGCTGGCTGCTGGCTCAGATGGACCTGGCGGGGGCGACCCCGGCCTTCAACATCGCCCACGGCCGCTGCGCCACCATCGCGGTCGACGCCATGGTCTTTCACCAGCCGGTCTCGGTCGGGGACGAGGTGTCGATCTACGCCCGCGTCATCCGCACCGGCCGCACCTCCATCCGCGTCCATGTCGAGGCCTGGCGCCGCGCCCGCGCCGCCAGCGAGGTCAGCCGCGTGACCGAGGGCGTCTTCACCTATGTCGCCATCGACGCCGACCGCAAACCGCGGCCCCTGCCGGGGCAGGCCTAATCCCAAAGACCCGGCGGGGAGGTCGGAAATCTTGACCCTGAGCCAGTCCGCGCCTACCTGAAGCCCATGGCTATCAGACGCATCCTCACCATCGACAACGCCGCCGATCTCGCGGTTCTCAAGAAGGTTTCGACCCCGGTCGAGGCCGTGGACGCAGACGTCCAGACCCTGATGGATGACATGCTGGAGACCATGTACGCCGCGCCCGGCATCGGCCTGGCCGCCGTGCAGATCGGCGACACGCGCCGCGTGGTGGTCATGGACCTGGGCGACGGCGAGCCGACGACCGACGCCGAAGTCGTCGACGAAGCCGGCGAAGACGCCGAAGCCAACCGCGTCGCCAACCCGCGCTTCTTCGTCAATCCCGAGATCCTGTGGGCCTCGGACGAGCAGTTCTGCTACGAAGAGGGCTGTCTCTCCATCCCGGAATATTTCGACAAGGTCGAACGCCCGGCCCGCGTCCGCGTCGCCTATCTGGATCGCTCGGGCGCCCGGATCGAGGAAGAGATCGACGGCCTCTACGCCGTCTGTTTCCAGCACGAACTGGATCACCTGAACGGGGTCCTTTTCACCGACCACCTGTCGCGGCTCAAGCGGGACCGCGCCATGTCCAAGGTCAAGAAGACCATGCGGATGAGGGAAGACGCCTGATGCGATCGCACCGCCGGACCCGGGTCATCGACACAGAGGGGCGGCGTCGCCTGACCCGCTCCGAGAAGATCGGCATCGGCAGTTTGGCGACCCTTGTGGGCGTCGCCGTGGTCGGCATCGTCGCCGGGGTGGTGCTGGACCGTCTGCTCGATTTCGACAACGCCTTCGACGCGGGCGGCGAGTGGGACGAAGGCGGCGGCGTCCGCACCCGGTGGGATAGTTTTTAAGGCGCTCACGCTCGTGACCCGGTCATTCGCTGCTTGAGCGAGGATCGGCGGGCGTTGAGATCAGCGTGAGCCCCTTGCGCTCAAGTAGCGAGGCTCCGCGAGCCGAGCGTAGCGCGCCGCATCAGCGGCATAAGGAATAAAAGATGCGTCTGGCCTTCATGGGCACGCCCGAATTCGCCGTTCCCTCCCTGGCCGAGTTGATAGCCTCGGGGCACGAGATCGTCGCCGTCTATTCCCAGCCGCCGCGTCCCAAGGGGCGGGGCCAGAAGCTGACGCCCTCGCCGGTCCAGGCCTTCGCCGAGGCCATGGGCCTGCCCGTCTTCACCCCGGAATCGATGAAGTCGCCCCAGGCCATCGCCGACTTCCAGTCGCTGGATCTGGATGCCGCCTGCGTCGTCGCCTATGGCCAGATCCTCAAGACCGAGGTGCTCGAGGCGCCCCGCCTGGGCTGTTTCAACCTGCATGGCTCGCTGCTGCCCCGCTGGCGTGGCGCGGCGCCCATCCAGCGCGCCATCATGGCCGGCGACGACCAGACCGGCGTCCAGATCATGCGCATGTCCGAAGGTCTGGACGAGGGCGCCATCCTGCTGTCCGAGGTCCTGCCGATCCGGCCCGACGACACCGCCGCCACCCTGTCCGAGCGCATGTCGGTCATCGGCGCCACCCTGTGGACCCGCGCCCTGGCCGCCATCGAACGCGGCGGCGTCACCGAGACGCCCCAGGCGGGCGAGGCCACCTATGCCAGGAAGATCACCCCGGCCGAGGCCCGCATCGACTGGACCCGTCCGGCGGCTCAGATCGACGCCCACATCCGCGGCCTGTCGCCCTTCCCCGGCGCCTGGTGCGAGGCGCCGGATGGAACCCGCATGAAGGTGCTGATGTCGAAGGTCGAGGCCGGTTCGGGCGAACCCGGCGCGGTGCTGGACGACGCGCTTCTGATCGCTGCGGGCGAGGGCTGCGTCCGCCTGACCCGCGTCCAGCGCGAGGGCAGGGCGGTGCAGGACGCGGCCGAGTTCCTGAAAGGCTTCGCCGTCACCGCCGGCGCCGTGCTCACTTGAAATCGAAATGAGTGCCGAGAAGTCGCCAAAGCTGGTGTGCTGATGTTTGATCCAACTGAATCGTCTGGCTTAGTTTCCCTGGCATTTGCCGATCGGAAGACCCGAGCGTGTCGATTTGGATGAACTTTCGGCCGTCGTTCTCGAATACCCCGTAGAAGCCGGTTACCTGGGTACGATGTAGCGCAAGCGCACGTTCGCGCCGCGTTGGGCTCAAAGAAGTGATAACAGCCATGACGTCTTCCCTTGCCTAGATATCGCCTGACCATCGAGTACGACGGTTCAGATTACAACGGCTTCCAGGCTCAGGCCGGACAGCCGACGGTTCAGGGCGTTATCGAGACGGCGGTGAAGGGCTTTTCCGGTCAGACGGTCCGCATCGCCGCCGCCGGCCGCACCGATTCCGGCGTCCACGCCACGGGCCAGGTCGTGCATGTCGATCTCGAAAAGGCCTGGCCCGCCGCGACGGTGATGAATGCGTTGAACGCCCATCTGGTGAAGGAAGGCGTCGCCGTCCTCGATTCCAGGCTTGTCGCCGACGACTGGCACGCGCGGTTCTCGGCGACCGGCCGGCGCTATCTGTTCCGCATCCTGAACCGGCCCGGGCGCCCGGCGCTGGAGCGGGGCAAGGTCTGGCATATGCGAAAGCCGCTGGACGCCCAGGCCATGCATGAGGCGGCGCAATGCCTGGTCGGCCACCACGACTTCACCACCTTCCGCGACCTGGCCTGCCAGTCGAAGTCGCCGGAAAAGACGCTCGATGTGGCGCATGTCCGGCGCGTCGGCGACGAGGTGCATCTGGTGTTCGAGGCGCGGTCCTTTTTGCACCGCCAGGTCCGCTCCATGACCGGGACCCTGGTCGAGGTCGGTCTCGGCCGCTGGACGGCGCAGGACGTCGCCGACGCCCTGGCCGCGCGCGACCGCACGGCTTGCGGCCCCGTGGCGCCGTCGGATGGTCTGTATCTGACCGGCGTCGCTTACGACTGACCGGCCAAGTCGCCAACCCAATGGCGGCCCAGACATGACCGTCACCCTCGGGCTCGACCCGAGGGCCGGATTTTCGGCAGGTAGTGCGAGAGGACGCGGACGCGATCTGCGCCCACTCGCTTTTCTGTCTTCGCACCACGTCCGGCCCTCGGGTCGAGCCCGAGGGTGACGGGGTTGATTTACTTCTTCAGAAACCCGCCGATCATTCCGCCCAGACCGCCCGGCAGTTGATCCAGCAGGCCGCCTGCCTCGTGGGCGTCGCCGTTTGGCGTCAGGCGGTCGATGGCCTCGGGCAGCAGACCGGCCAGGGTGGTCGCCGCCTGTTCCGGCGAGACGCCCATCTTCTGGGCGAAGTCGGCGATGGGGCCGTGGCCGATTACGGCCTGGATCTGTTCGGCGCTGATGCTGACGTTGCCGCCCTTGCCGATCCACGAGGCAGCCGCGTCGCCCAGTCCCTTCTGACCGAACTTTTCGGCCAGGCCCGCGACCCCGCCCTGGCCTTTCAGCAGGTCGCCGATCCCGCCCGCCGCGTCATCGCCCAGTCCGCCAAGCACATTGTCGAGAAGGCCCATCTTCGTTCTCCGCTGAATGTGCGGCCAAGCTAGCGCCATCCTGCGACGCGCGCATGAAAAAAGCCCGCCGGAGACCGGCGGGCTCTTCCCGATATCGTGAGGCGTCGCCCGAAGGCGGAAAGCCTTAGTTCTTGGCGTCGTTGGCTGCGCCGGTGACGACCGAGCCGGCGGTCGAGACGTCGCGGCCAGCGCCGGCGATGGTGTTGCACGCCGATACGGCCAGGGCAGCGGCGATGACGGACAGGGCGATGATCTTGCGCATAATGAGAAATCCCAATGGTTAAGCTGACCGAACGCCAAGCTTCACCACGGGTTCCATGGCCAAGACTAAGGTCGATCTGCTATCTCTGCGACCATGTCGAATACGTCACACACATCCGCCCGCACCGCCTCGCATCGCCTGGTCGAAACCCTGGTCATGAACGGCATCGACCGGGTCTTCTGCGTGCCGGGCGAAAGCTATTTGTCGGTGCTGGACGCCCTGGCCGACGTCGCCGGCGACGGGCCCGGTCAGATCCAGGTCATCGCCTGCCGGCATGAGGCGGGCGCCGCCAACATGGCCGAGGCCTATGGCAAGCTGACGGGCAAGCCCGGCGTCTGCATGGTGACGCGCGGACCGGGCGCCACCCACGCCTCCATCGGGGTGCATACGGCGCATCAGGATTCGACGCCGATGATCCTGTTCGTCGGCCAGATCGCCAGCAGCGACCGCGGCCGCGGCGCCTTCCAGGAGGTCGACTACCGCGAGGTCTTCGGCGGCCTGGCCAAATGGGCGACCGAGCTGGAACAGGCCGACCGCACGGTGGAGGTGGTCGAGCGCGCCTTCGCCACGGCCCTGCAGGGCCGGATGGGGCCGGTGGTCATCGCCCTGCCCGAGGATGTGCTGGACGCCGACGGCGGCCCCGCCCCCGTCCGTCCGATCACGCCGGCCCGCTCGGGTCTGGACCTGGCCTTCGCCGCCGAGGTCGGCTCGCACCTGGCCAAGGCCGAGCGTCCCCTGCTGGTGCTCGGCGGCTCGGGCTGGACCGACGAGGCCGCCGCCGCCATCGGCGACTGGGCCGAGCGCCTGGGCCTGCCGGTCTCCCTGTCGTTCCGCCGGAAGGACATCCTCTCCAACGACCGGCCCAACTATGTCGGCGACCTGGGCCTGGGCTGTAATCCCGCCCTGATCGCACGGGCCAAGGCCGCCGACCTGATCATCGCCGTCGGCGCCCGCCTGGGCGAGAACCCGACCCAGGGCTATACCCTGCTGACCCGCGAGGGCACGGCCAAGACCCTGATCCACATCCATCCGGGGCCTGAGGAGCTGGGCCGCGTCTGGGCGCCGCTGATGAGTGCGGCGGCCGACAACTCGCTGGCCGCCCTGACCTTGGCCTCGATCGAGCCGGGTCGGACCTGGCATGACGAGGCCAAGGCCGGCAACGACGCCTGGCGCGCCTTCTCGACCCCGGTTTCGGTGACAGGCGCGGTCAACATGAGCGAGTGTATGGCGCACCTCGGCGAGGTCCTGCCGCCGACGGCCATCCTCACCAACGGCGCGGGCAATTTCGCCGCCTGGCTGCACCGCTTCTATCGTCACCGCGCCTGCCGCACCCAGCTGGCGCCGACCTCGGGGGCCATGGGTTATGGCTATCCCGCCGCCGTCGCCGCCAAGAGCGTCCATCCCGACCGCGAGGTCATCTGCGTCGCCGGCGACGGAGACTATCTGATGACGGGCCAGGAACTGGCGACAGCGGTCCAGTACGGCATCAACACCGTGACCATCATCGTCGACAACGGCACCTATGGCACCATCCGCATGCACCAGGAGGGGCATTTCCCCGGCCGGGTCATCGCCACGGACCTGAAGAACCCCGACTTCGTCAAATACGCCGAGGCCTTCGGCGCCTTCGCCGTGCGCTGCGAGACGACCGCCGACTTCCCCGCCGCCCTCGACGCCGTTCGCAAGGCCGCGTCGGGCAAGGACGCAAGGCCGTCCATCCTGCACCTGATCACCTCGTCCGAGGACATCGCCCCCGGCCGCACCATCACCGCCATGCGCGCGAAATAGGTCTTTAGTCCTCCCCCATCGGGGGAGGGGGACCGCGAAGCGGTGGAGGGGGCTAACCTCATGCTCGGCGTCCGGGTCGAGCCCCCTCCGTCACGCCGCGAAGCCGCGCCGCGCCACCTCCCCCATCGGGGGAGGAATGGGGAGGATTGCAGCATCTCCATGAAGGCTTAGGCTCAGTGCAGCGGGCGCCGCGTCATCTTGGGCGGCCGGCTGGACGTTGGGCCAGTGCAAGGGAATATGGATTTCGTGACTTGGCGCGCACTGCTTGCAACGACTGTGATCATTGCGGCGGCGATGCTCGGATGGGCGACAGCGCGACCCATGTTGGTGAACATTCAGGCATCATCGGCCATGGGCCGCGATTGTGCTGTGATCGCCGCTGTGACCCATGAAATCTATAATGTGGACGCGGCGAGCGACTTGGCGCTCCAGTCGACCATGTTCGACGGTCGGGGGCGTCAATGGGAACTCGCGTGTGACTGGCAGGCTTACGGCCTGAGTTTTCCAAAGACCTTTGACCCCAACACCCGCGCAGGGCGCAACGAAGCGCGCGTGAAGTCCATCCGCTTCGGGAAGCCGGCCTATCAAGGAAGGGCCGCGACAGTCGAGGCAGGGATGGACTCCGGCCTTTTGATCAGTTCCAGACAGGCTTGCGCGCTGCGACAGGCGCGAAACGGGGGCTGGATCGTCACCCGATGCCGTGAGACCCGGCTTTCCTAGTCGTTCTTGTCTTTCGGCCTAACAGCCCTTTGGCCCGTGGTATATTAGGCCGATCTCGTTCCCGCACCGCCGGGCCGCTGTAAGGCGCGCCTTACAATTTCAGACTATTCAGACTCGGTTTCATCCTCTTGCCGGGTCTGAAACCCTCATCCCCTGGTTCCATGCCCTTCACAGCCACCGTCCTGACCATGTTCCCCGAGGCGTTTCCGGGGCCGCTCGGCGTGTCGCTGATCGGCACGGCATGGCGCGAGCGGGGGCTCTGGAGCCTCGAAACGGTTGACATTCGGGCCTATTCCGAGGATAGGCGCGGCTTCCTGGACGACACCCCCGCGGGTGGCGGCCCCGGACAGGTACTCAAAGCGGACGTGGTGGCCAGGGCGCTCGATAGCCTCCAGGGCCCGCCTCGGCCGCTTTTGTACATGAGCGCACGCGGTCGGCCCCTGACGCAGGCGCGGGTTAAAGACTGGGCCAAGGCCGACGGGATCACCGTCCTGTGCGGTCGGTTCGAGGGGGTGGACCAGCGGGTGCTCGACGCACGCGGGTTCGAGGAGGTCTCCGTCGGAGACGCGGTCCTGGCCGGTGGCGAGGCGGCGGCGATGGTGGTGATCGAGGCGTGCGTAAGACTGATCCCCGGAGTGCTCGGCTCAGGCGAAAGCCTGTCGTCAGAGAGTTTCGAGGACGGGCTTCTGGAACATCCGCAATACACGCGACCGCGGACGTTCGAGGGGCTGGATATCCCTGAGATCCTTTTGTCCGGCGACCATCGCAAGATGGCGCTCTGGCGTCAGGAACAACGGGAAAAGACGACCCAGGAACGGCGGCCCGATCTGTGGGCGGCGCATCTGGAAAATAGACCTGCGGAACCTTCCGCCAAATCCCCCCGCCGAGCTCGCTCGGAGGGTTCTTCTGCGGGGCCTCGCCCCGCCAAATCATAGCTAAAGGGCGCAAAAGCCCGAGGAGAATAGAGACCATGGCCAATATCCTTCAGACCATCGAAGCCGAAGAAAAAGCCCGCCTGATCGCCGCCCGCGCGATCCCTGACTTCCAGCCCGGCGACACCCTGCGCGTCATGGTGAAGATCAAGGAAGGCGAGCGTGAACGTATTCAGGCTTTCGAAGGCGTCTGCATCGCCCGTGACGGCGGCGGCGTGAACGAGAGCTTCACCGTCCGCAAGATCTCCTTCGGTGAAGGCGTCGAGCGTAAATTCCCCATCCTGTCGCCGAACATCGACGCCATCGAAGTCAAGCGTCGCGGCGTCGTTCGGCGCGCCAAGCTCTACTACCTGCGCGACCGTCGCGGTAAGTCGGCCCGGATCGCCGAACGCCAGACCGTCCGCCCCGCCAAGGGCGCCGTGGTTCCGGTCACCGGTTCGGCCGACAAGGCTGGCGACGAAGCATAGGCTTCTGGTTCAGAACAATAAAAAAGGCCCCGGCGGAAACGCCGGGGCCTTTTTCGTTTTGGGGTCTAGGACGGGTATAGCCCCGAACTCGCGTCGCGCTGGCCGTCGACGCTGCGTCTCAGGTCGTGCACCTCGGCGGTCTCGCGATGGATGTGGGCGTGGGCGCGGCGCAGGGTTTCGCGCGTGGTCGCAGAGATGCGCTCATCCGCCAGGGCGGCCTCGAACCGGCGATCCAGGGTCGTTTCGCTGCGGTCTGCGGCGTCGACCAGTCCGGCCTCGTCGCGGATCAGGGCGTGTCCGATGTCCTGCACGGCGCGCTGGGCCTTCTGCAGGATGGAGCTGCCGCCATCGGCGGTTCCGCCCAAGGCGGTGACGCTGTCGGCCAGGGTCTGCGCCATCGCGCGGCGTTCCTGCGCCAGGGCGGCGAACAGGGCGTTATGGCCCGAGCTCTCGCTGTCTCCGGCGATCTGCTCCAGCCGTTCGGCGCTGTCCAGGGTGGCGCCGATCAGAGTGTTCAGGACGTGGATATCGTGTCGATTAGGCATGGGGGAGGCCTCCGTTCGTGTCCGTTACAACGGCCACGCTCCTCCCCGGTTGCGGCGCGATTGCGTCACCGGCCATCAAGCCTGTGTCACAGCTTCGTGCGCAGGGACCACAGTTCGGGGAAGCACCGCTTCTCAAGCGTGGTGGTCAGATAGGCCACGCCCTCGGTCCCGCCGGTGCCTCGCCGGCGGCCGATGATCCGCTCGATGGTGACGACGTGTTTGTGCCGCCAGGTCAGCAGGGCGTCGTCGAGGTCGACCAGCTTCTCGGCCAGCTGGTACTGGGCCCACCAGCGGTCGGTGTCGCGATACACCTCCAGCCAGGCGGCCTCCACGCCTTCCGAAGGCTGATAGGGCTGGCTGACATCGCGGCTCAGCACATCGGACGGCACCGGCAGGCCTGCGGCGGCCAACTGGGCCAGGGCGTCGTCGTAGAGGCTGGGCGCGGCGATGGCGTCGGCCAGGGCCTGATGCGCCTCGGGCCGGTCTTCCTGAAACTTCAGGAAGCGCGCGTCCTTCAGGCCCAGTATGGCTTCGAAACGGCGGAACTGGTCGCTCTGGAAGCCCGAGCTGGAACCCAGCACGCCGCGAAAGTTCAGGTAGTCGGCGGGGGTCATGGTGGCCAGGATGTCCCAGCTCTGGGTCATCACCGACTGGATGCGGCTGACGCGGGCCAGGGACTTGTAGGCCGGCACCAGGTCGCCGTTGCGCACCAGGCTCTGGGCCAGGGCCACCTCGTGCAGGATCTGCTTGAGCCACAGCTCCTTGGTCTGGTGGATGATGACGAACAGCATCTCGTCGTGCTGGTCCGAGATCGGGTCCTGCGCCGACAGCAGGCGATCCAGCCCGAGGTAGCGAGAATAGGTCATGTCTGAAGTGCTCATGACCCGTCTATCGCCGCTAAAGCCGAAGCACTCAACCTAGCCGACGAGGACGGCCCGCACCTCATCTCCGGGACAGGTGGCGCCGTGAACGGTCACGTCCGCCTGCCCGAACTTCAGCCCCAACAGGTCCAGAACGGGATTGACGACCCCGTCCAGCACCGGTCCCAGCGGCGTCAGCAGCGTCCCCAGCGCCTGGACGATGCCCCCCAGACCGAGGCCCAGGCCGATGATGTGCACATCCACCTCCATCCGTTGCAGCAGGCTGACGATGATCCCCTGGGCCAGGCTGCGCGAGGTCACGGTCTTCAGGGTCTGCGCGGTGATCTCGGCGTCGTTGAAGCGTACGGCGGTGAAGCCTGTGTCCGCCGCCTCGATATCGGCCTTGCCGGTCAGGGTCACCAGGCCCAGCACCGACAGCAGGGTCGCGGGCGCCGGCGTCAGGGGGCGGGTGAAGTCCTGCAGTCGGCTTTCGTCGATCATGCCGATACTGGCCCTCGCCAGGCCGGGTCTCACCCCCAGGGTCACGCTGCGCGCCGGATCGCACTCGATCCGTTCCAGTCGCGCCTCGGACGAGGCCAGTTCGATCAGCACGGGCAGGTTGACCTGGGCCAGGCCCGACAGCTTCTGGGCCGTCCGCGCCCTCAGATAGAGCCGCGCCTGGGCCGTTCGTATGATCGGCGTCTTCTTGTCGGTCACCGTGATCCAGGGCGAATGGTTGGGGCGTTCGCCGATGGCCAGGGAAAGTTTGACCTCCGCCAGACCCGGCGGCGTCGTGATGTTCAGCGCCGCCTGACGGTCGCCGCCGCCGATCTCCAGCATGGCCATGACCAGGTCCATAGCCGAGACATTGACGTCCAGAGGCCCTGCCAGACCAGCGCGAGCCTCGGCCTCGGCGCCGATCAGGTCGCCCAGCCGGATCTCCAGCGCCGACGCCGGTCCGATCAGTTTCGACAGGGCGCTGTCGGCGTGGTCGCCCGCCAGAGCCTCCAGCACGCCGAGCGCCTGACCCACGCTGACCTTGCGATCCAGCAGGCCGTCATAGTCCCCGGCCGTGACGCCCAGCTTGATGGCCAAAGCGTCGCTGAAGGCCAGCAGATTGACGTCGGCGTCGGCCAGGGCGCGATAGTCCATCAGGCTGAGCGAGACCGTGCTGCCGGTCAGGCCGCCCAGCAACTGGTTGGCCAGTCCTCCGTCCAGGGCGGCGAGGCGCGAGCCGATGGAGAAAACCGCGCGGGGCGGTTCGGCGCTCGTCGCCGCCGTCGCCGTGCGGCGCAGATCCACAGTCTCGCGCCCCAGGATCCAGCGCCCGAAATACAGTCTGGCGGGACGCGACAGCTGGACCCGCACGGCATTGGGTTTGGTCGGCCCGGCGGTGAACCTGTTTGGCGGGGTGACGGCCCGGTCGCCGACATAGCGGCCGCGTGTGACCACGGCGACCACGCCCGCACCCATGTTGTCCGCGGCGGTGGCGCGGGCGGCGGCCTCGGCCCGGTCCAGGTCATGCGCCGCCGACAGGGCGGCCAGGTCGGCGGCGCCCTGAAGCTTGCGTCCCTCCAGGGCTACCGAGCCCAGGTCCACGGTCAGGGCGGCCAAGCCGCACAACAGCCCGCCCGCCATGGCCGCCATGATGGCGATCCCGCCGCGCCGGTCGTGGAGGAAGCCCACGTCAGTATCCGCCGACGCGCACCACGGCGGTGCGTCGGATCAGGCTGGGCGGCTTGGGCAGGGGACCGGCCAGCATCAGGATCGGATGGGCGTGGGCGTCATAGGCTAGGCTGACGCGGATGGCCTTGGCGTCGCTGTCGACGGTCACGGCGATCAGGGTGGGATCCAGCCCCGCGCCGACGCGGGCCTGATCGGCGACAAAGGCCGTGGCCAGGGCGCGGCGCTCGGTCCCGTCCAGCCCGCCCATGGCCGCGCGGGCGCTGTCCGAGGCCAGGGACTGGACCGACTGGGCCAGCCAGAACCAGCCGCCGTACACCACCATCCCCATCAGCAGCAGGATCAGCATCGGGCCGACAAAGGCGAACTCGACGGCCGCCGATCCCCGACGACAGGAGTGGAAACAGACTGGCGGGCGGCGCGTGTTCACGGTTGTGATCCATTCGATCATCACAACCTAAGAGTGTTCACTTAAGAGGAAGTAAAGCTTTATGGCAGCGCTTGGGGAGCCGAACGTGCGATGTCTGCGTTCCGTTCTCGAACCCTGGAGATTGCGATGCCGACCCCTGTTTCCCGCCTCCTGCTCGGCGTCGCCGGCGCTCTGGCTCTGTCGGCGACGACCGCACTGGCCCAGGACTATATCCAGCCCAGCGGCATGACGGGCTCACCCAATCCCCCGGCGGCGCCTGCGCCTGCCGCTCCGGCTCCTTCAGCCAAGCCGCCCAAGACCGAGGCGCCCGTTTCCGCCGAGACCCCGGCCGATCCCGTCAGCGACCTGTTGCGCCAGCGCGGCGAGACCTATCGCCGAGCCGGTGACGACCAGCAGAACCCCGACGAGGTCCGCACAACCTCGGCCCTCAACGCGGAAATCGCCGCCCAGAACGCCTTGGCCGACAACGCAGACGCCGCCGCCAATGCCGACTACGACGCCGTCCAGCGGCGCTATCAGGACGAGGCCGCAGCCGCAGAAGCGGCGCGCCTGCGCTATGAGGACGAAAGTCGTGCAGCTGAGGCGGCGCGGCTTCGTTACGAACAGGACCGCGCGGCCTGGGAGGCCAATGCCCGGCGTCGGGCGCCCATCGCCTATCCCGACAGGCCCCTGCCGCCCGGCCAGCCGGTCGGCTAGAGCGCGACCTCGGCCCGCCGTTCGTCGCTGAGCACTCCGGCCTCGATCACCTCCATGACGGCGATTGCCTGTTCGGCGGTGACGGGGTTGGCGGCTTCGCCCCTGAGCGTGGCTGCGACGGCGCCGTAATAGGCCAGATAGTCTCCCGGCGGCGCGGTGACGGCGGCGCGCGCGCCTGTCGTCCCCTCGACTTGCACAGCCGCCAGCGGATCGACGCCCCATCCGGGCGCGCCGACGGCCCTGCCGGCCTTGAGCTGATCCTCCTGCACGTCCAGCCCGGACTTCAGCCAGCTGGCCTTGGAGCCATGAACACGGAAGCGGACCTCGGCGGCGGGACTGGTCATGTCGGCGTGCAGGATGACGCGCATCCGCTCATAGCGCAGCACCGCATGGGCCCAATCGGTCGCCACGCCTCCATCGCGCTGGACGGCGAGGTGGCAGGTGATGCCCTGCGGCCGTCCGAACAGCGTCAGAACCTGGTCGATCAGGTGCGGCCCCAGGTCGAACCAGATGCCCGCGCCCGGTCCGTCGCCCTCGCGCCAGCGGTCGCGGACCTCGGGGCGGAAGCGGTCGAAATGGCTTTCGAAGGTGATGATGCAGCCCAGATCCCCGGCCTCGACCGCCGATTTCAGGGCCAGGAAGTCCGAGTCCCATCGCCGGTTGTGGAACACCGACAGCAATAGGCCCCGGTCTTGAGCCAGCCGCGCGATGCTCCTGGCCTCGGCGACCGACAGGGCGAAGGGCTTGTCGACCACCACCGCCTTGCCCGCTCGCAGCGCAGCCTCGGCCTGGGGCGCGTGCAGGTCGTTGGGCGTGGCGACGACCACCAGGCCGATGGCCGGATCGGACAGAGCCGTGTCGAGGTCTGCGACCGCCTTCGCCTCGGGCCAGTCGGCGTGAAGGTCATCGGGCCGACTGGTCACGACCGTGTGCAGATGAAGGTCCGCACAGGCCGAGATCAAAGGGGCGTGGAAGGTCTTTCCCGCAAAGCCGTATCCGACCAGGGCGACATTGATCGGATCGGCCATACCGTCGGCCTCAGCCCGCGATCATGCTCATGTCGCGGCGGGCCATCATCTTGTCGAACTCGCCCCAGACGCCTTCGGCGCCGTGCCACTGGCCTTGCGTCGCGGCCTTGGAATATTCGGTGGCGCGGGCTTCGAAGAAGTTGGCGTGCTCGACGCCCGACAGCAGGGACTGCAGCCAGGGCAGGGGGTTTTCGCGGCTGCCGCCGTACAGTTCGGGCAGTTGCAACTGACGCAGGCGCCAGTCGGCGATGAAGCGGATGTATTTCTTGATGTCGTCGGGGGTCATGCCCTGGACCTCGCCCGCCTCGAAGGCCAGGTCGATGAACTTGTCCTCCAGCGTCACCACGGTCTCGCAGCACTGGACGATGTCGTCGGCCACGGCCTTGGTGACCACGCCGGTCTCCTTGTTGAAGGCGTGGTACAGCTTGATGATGCCGTCGCAGTGCAGGCTCTCGTCGCGCACCGACCAGCTGACGATCTGGCCCATGCCCTTCATCTTGTTGAAGCGCGGGAAGTTCATCAGCATGGCGAAGCTGGCGAACAGTTGCAGGCCCTCGGTGAAGCCCCCGAACATGGCCAGGGTGCGGGCGATGTCGGCCTCGGTCTCGACGCCGAACTTGCCCATGTAGTCGTGCTTGTCCCGCATGGCCTCGTATTCCATGAAGGCGCCGAACTCGCTCTCGGGCATGCCTATGGTTTCGAGCAGCAGGGCGTAGGCCGCGATATGGATGGTCTCCATATTGGCGAAGGATGACAGCATCATCTTCACCTCGGTCGGTTTGAACACCCGGCCGTATTTTTCCATGTAGTTGTCGGCGACCTCAATGTCCGACTGGGTGAAGAAGCGGAAGATCTGCGTCAGCAGATTGCGCTCCTTGTCGTTCAGCTTGACGGCCCAGTCCTTGAGGTCCTCGCCCAGCGGCACCTCTTCGGGCATCCAGTGGACCTGCTGCTGGGTCTTCCACATGTCGAAAGCCCAGGGATAGCGGAACGGTTTGTAGGCCGCCGAGGGGGTCAGCAGGCCGGGGGTTCCGGGCTTGATGATGGCGTGGGCGTTCATCGGCGAGCACTCTGAAAGACGATTCCGGACAGGCCTTCACCATGCGACCGGACCGCCCCGGCGCCAAGTCCAATTGCGCCTATATTGCGATCACTTTTGTCGATGCCCGCTAGATGTGGTGTTTGCCGGACACGAACCTGGGGATGCCGCTGGGGACGAAAGTCCCGACATATGGCGACGCTTACGCTCGAAAACCTGCCTTCAGCCGACATATCCTGCCGCTGCTGAACCCTGAATGCATTGAGAACGGCTCGCACTTGCCTGGCGCCCACCCGGCGACCTAGGAGGGGGCCATCATCGGGGAGTAGCCGCCTGCACGTCTCAGCAGGGCCCGCGTCAACACACTTCCTCTCCCGGAGAGGATGGCGCGGACGGAACCCTTGGACCCTATGGAGAGCCTTGCGGCCCTCCAACAGCGAGACGCAGCGCGTCGAGCGATAGGGCCAAAGGGAACTTGGCAAGACCGCTGGTTTTCGCAGGGGACCTTTCGCGGGGCCTCGGCTGCGAACGCCTTTGGTCTGCCCGCCGACGCCCCGCGCACGGATGTCCGATGTCCCATCTCTGGGAAGCCTTCCTGATCTCGACCGGCCTGGTCGCCATCGCCGAGATCGGCGACAAGACCATGCTTCTGGCCATAGCGCTGGCCGCTACCTGGCGACGCCCGGCGCCCATCATCCTGGGCATATTGGCGGCGACAGTCGCCAACCACGCCTTCGCCGCCCTGGCCGGGACCTTGGCGGCCCAGTATCTGGACGGGCCATGGATGAAGTGGGTGGTCGGTTTCGCCTTTTTGGCCTTCGCCGTCTGGGCCCTGATCCCCGACACCCTGGACGACGACGCCGCGCCTCAGATGGAGGTGAAGTCCTGGGCCGCCATCTTCTGGACCACCACGGCGGCCTTCTTCCTGGTGGAGATGGGCGACAAGACCCAGATCGCCACGGCCGGCCTGGCCATCCGCTTCGAGAACCTGCCGCTGGTCGTGGCGGGCTCGACCCTGGGCATGATGCTGGTCAACGGCCCCGCCGTCCTGCTGGGCGAGGCGACAGCCACCCGTCTGCCGCTGAAATACATCCGCATGGCCGCCGCCGCCGGTTTCGCCCTGACCGGCCTGTGGATACTGATCGCTGGATGAGCGAGCCCTTGCTGGATATCGATGACGTCAGCGTTCTGCGCGGCGATGCGGTCCTGCTGGACCATGTCGGGCTGACGGTCGCGCAGGGCCAGCATACCGCCATCCTGGGCCGCAACGGCTCGGGCAAGTCTAGCCTGGTGAAGCTGATCTCGCGCGAAATCTATCCCACCGGCGGCGGTGCGGGGGTTCGCATCTTCGGCCAGGATCGCTGGGACGTGTTCGAACTGCGCAAGATGCTCGGCATCGTCTCGCCCGCCGTCCATGCCGAGATGACGCGCGAGGATCGGCTGGAGGTCACAGACGCGGTGATCTCGGGCTTCTTCGCCGCGCGGGGCCTGTGGCGGCATCATCGGGTCACCGAGGCCATGCTGGCTGCGGGCCGTGACGCCCTGGAACGGATGGACGCCGGCCATCTGGCGGGGCGGACCATGGCGACCCTGTCGACGGGCGAGGCGCGCCGCGTCCTGATCGCCCGGGCGCTGGTTCACCGGCCGCGCGCCCTGTTGCTGGACGAGGCCTGCGCCGGGCTGGATCCGGCGACCCGCCGCCAGTTCCTGCAGACGTTGCGGGGGCTGGCCCAGTCGGGCACGACCCTGATCCTGGTCACGCATCACGTCGAGGAGATCCTTCCCGAGATCGCTCAAGTGGTCATGCTGCGCGACGGGGCGGTCCTGCGACAGGGCGACAAGGCGGACCTGCTGACCGGACCCGGGCTCACCGACCTGTTCGGCATGGCGATCTCGCTCGGCTGCCAGGACGGCTGGTTCTCGGCGCGGCTGAACTAGGCGGGCTTCTGGCCGGCTCCTGGCCCGATCCGCCCGCGCTTCGCCTTTGGCCGCGAACCGGCTATAGGCGCCGCGATGACCACGCTTCTTTATGGCCGCCCCCCGCTGGTGTTCGATCCGCCCTCGACCGAGAACGGCGCCGCCACCCAAACCTCGCCCCTGATCCCCGGCTCGACGCCGCTGGAATCCTTCGCGCCCGGATCGGTGGACAGCATCATGATCTATGCCCCGCCCGGCGTGCTGGAGCGGCGCTATGCCCTGGCCGTCGCGCTGAAGGCGCTGAAGGTCGGCGGACGGCTGGACGTCATGGCCCCCAAGGACAAGGGCGGCTCGCGCCTGAAGAAGGGGCTGACGGCGTTCGGCGTCGAGATCGGCGAGACGGCCAAGGCGCATCACCGCCGCTGCGTGGTGATCCGGCCCGAGACCGTGCCGGAATCCGAAAAGGCCATCGACGAGGCGATCGCCGCCGGCGCTGCGCGTCTGGTCGAGGGGCTGGAGGCCTGGTCACAGCCCGGCGTCTTCGCCTGGGACCGGATCGACGCCGGGTCCGCCCTGCTGGCCCAGGCCCTGCCGCCGCTCAAGGGGCGGGGCGCCGATCTGGGTTGCGGCTATGGCGCTCTGTCCACGGTGGTGCTGCGCTCTTCGGCCGTCACCGCCCTGCGTCTGGTCGATCTGGACCGGCGCGCGGTCGAGGCGGCTGAACGCAATATCGAGGATCAGCGCGCCCATTTCGACTGGGCCGATGTCCGCACCCTGGACCCGGCGACCGACAGTTGGGGCGACCTCGACTTCGTCGTCATGAACCCGCCCTTCCACGACGGCGGCGCCGAGGACCGGCGGCTGGGCCAGGCCTTCATCAAGAAGGCCGCCGAGATGCTGAAGAAGGGCGGGACCCTGTGGCTCGTGGCCAACCGCCACCTGCCCTATGAGTCCGAGCTGAACGAGGCCTTCAAACGGGTCACCCCCGGCGTCGACGGCGGCGGCTACAAGCTGTTCCAGGCCGTGAAGTGAGGACGCAGACGGTGGCAGTCGCTTGACCAAGATCCCGACATCGCGGGTCGACAAGCTGCTGGGCTCGATGGGCTATGGCTCGCGCACCGAGATCGCGCGGCTGGGCAAGGTCGGAGGCATCGTGCTGGACGGCGCCGACCTGACCGATGTGTCGAAACGCATCGCCGTCACGCCGGACCTGTCGTCCCGCATGGAGATCGACGGACAGCCGCTGGACCCCGCGCCCGGCCTGGTCATGCTGCTGAACAAGCCCTTGGGCATGACCTGTTCCAGGAAGGAAGAGGGGGCGCTGGTCTATGACATCCTGCCCGACCGCTGGAAGCGCCGCGACCCGGCCATCTCGACCATAGGGCGGCTGGACAAGCAGACCTCGGGCCTGTTGCTGCTGACCGACGACGGCGACCTGCTGCATCGGGTGATCAGCCCCAAGAAGCATGTGGCCAAGGTCTATCTGGCCAACCTGGCCCGGCCCCTAGTCGGCACGGAAGGCGACCTGTTCGCGCAAGGCGGGCTAGTGCTGGAGGGCGAGGACAAGCCCCTGGCACCCGCCCATCTGGAGGTGCTGTCGCCGACCGAGGCGCGACTGACCGTGACCGAAGGCCGCTATCACATGGTGCGCCGCATGTTCGCCGCCGTCGGCAACCACGTCGAGGCCCTGCACCGCGAACGCCTGGGCGGGCTGACCCTGCCGGACGACCTGGAGCCCGGCCAGTGGCGGCTGCTGGACCAGTCACAGATCGACCGGATCTTCGCGGGCTGATCCCCGCCATGCCTGCAAATGGACAATGGCTATCCAGATAGCTATCTTGGCGCCATGACCCATTATTCCGTCGCCGAGGCCAAGAACAACCTGCCCAAGCTGCTGGATCGAATGCTGGCGGGCGAGGAGGTCGTGATCACGCGGCGTGGCAAGGCCATCGGGCGGTTGACGCCGGAAAAGCCGCCGGTGGTGGGACTGCCGATGGACATGGACTGGCTTGACGCCAACCAGATCACGCCGGAGGCCGGGCCGATCGACACCGCCGCCGGGGTTGCGGAGATGCGCCGCGGATATCGCTATTGAGCACCTACGTCGACACGAGCATCGTCGTGTCCTTCTTCATCCGCGACGACCATGCCGCGAAGGCGCGCGCCTGGGCGGCGACGGGCGCACGGATGGTCGTGAGCGACTGGACGGCGACGGAATTCACGTCGGCCCTGTCCCATCAGGTTCGAGCCGGCAACCTCACCGACGCAGAGAGAACGCGCGCCGAACTGGCCTTCGATCGGTGGAAGTCCCGCGCCGTTGTGCTGGAGGTGGGGCGAAGTCGGTTCGAGGAGGCCAGATTGCTGATGCGGACCCATCGCCGCCTGCGTGCGCCCGACGCCCTGCACCTGGCCATCGCGATCTCGGCCGGACTTGATCTCGCGACCGCCGACCACGACATGCGCGACGCAGCCGTGGCCGAAGGCATTGGAGTTGTGGACCTGTGACCGGCGTAAAAATCTGCGGCCTGACGACGGCCTCGACGCTGGATGCGGCTCTGGATGGCGGCGCAGCCTTCGTCGGCGCGGTGATGTTCGCCCGGAGCCCGCGAAACATCGCTCCGACCGACGCCGCCACCCTGTTCGAGCGCGCGCGGGGGCGGGCCGGGATCGTGGCGGTGGTGGTCGATCCCGACGACGCCCTGCTGATCGAGATCGCGGGGACGCTCAAGCCCGATCTGATCCAGCTGCACGGCCATGAGACGCCCCAGCGGGCGCAGCAGGTGCGGGCCCTGACCGGGGCCGGGATCATCAAGGCCCTGCCGATCCGCAACCGAGAGGATTTCGCCCCCGCCGCCGCCTGGGATGCGGTCGCCGATCACCTGTTGTTCGACGCCAGGCCGGTGGAGGGCTCGGTCCTGCCCGGCGGGGTCGGGGCGCGGTTCGACTGGTCGCTGGCGGCGGGCCGCAGTTTCCGGCGACCCTGGTTCCTGGCCGGGGGACTGAACCCCGGCAATGCGGTCGAGGCCGCGACGGTTTCCGGTGCGCCCCTGCTGGACGTGTCCTCTGGCGTCGAAACCGCGCCCGGTGTTAAGGACACGGCCCTGATCGCGGCCTTCCTGAAGGCCGTCCAGTTTTAGGCCCCTTCCACCCGGGCTTCCCATACGACCAAAGGCTGCGCCGTGAACGCCATACTGCCCAATACATACGCCATGCCCGACGAGCGGGGGCGGTTCGGTCCCTATGGCGGGCTGTTCGTGGCCGAGACCCTGATGCCGCTCGTGCTGCAACTGGGCGAGGCCTACAAGGCGGCCAAGGCGGACCCCAGCTTCCAGGCCGAGCTTGACGATTTCCTGACCCACTACGTCGGTCGGCCCAGCCCCCTGTATCACGCCGAGCGTCTGACCCAGCATCACGGCGGGGCCGACATCTGGTTCAAGCGCGACGAGCTGAACCACACCGGCGCGCACAAGATCAACAACTGCATGGGCCAGATCCTGCTGGCCATGCGGATGGGCAAGAAGCGGATCATCGCCGAGACGGGCGCCGGCCAGCACGGCGTGGCGACGGCGACCGTCTGCGCCCGCTTCGGCCTGCAGTGCGTCGTCTATATGGGCGCGACCGATGTCGAGCGTCAGTCGCCCAACGTCTTCCGCATGAAGCTGCTGGGCGCCGAGGTGGTGCCGGTCACCAGTGGTCGCGGCACGCTCAAGGACGCGATGAACGAGGCGATGCGCGACTGGGTCACCAATGTCGCCGACACCTACTACCTGATCGGCACGGCGGCGGGTCCGCACCCCTATCCGGAGATGGTGCGCGATTTCCAGTCGGTGATCGGCAAGGAGACCCGCATCCAGATGCTGGCCCGCAAGGAAAAGCTGCCTGACGCCCTGGTCGCGGCCATCGGCGGCGGATCCAACGCCATCGGCCTGTTCCACCCCTTCATCGAGGACGCGGGCGTGCGCCTGATCGGCGTCGAGGCGGCCGGACGCGGGCTGGACGGCCCCGATCATGCGGCCTCGATCCAGGGCGGACGGCCGGGCGTGCTGCACGGCAACCGCACCTATCTGCTTCAGGACGACGACGGCCAGATTCTGGAAGGCCATTCGATCTCGGCAGGCCTCGACTATCCGGGCATTGGGCCGGAGCACGCCTGGCTGAAGGACATCGGCCGGGCCGAATACCGCGCCGCCACCGACGCCGAGGCGCTGGAGGCCTTCCAGCTGTGCTCGAAGCTGGAGGGGATCATCCCCGCCCTGGAGCCCAGCCACGCCCTGGCCCGCGTCGGCGAGATCGCCCACGAGGTCGGCAAGGGCGGCGACGTGGTGCTGAACATGTGCGGCCGCGGCGACAAGGACATCTTCGCGGTGGCCAAGCATCTGGGAGTTGAACTGTGACCACCGCCCGTATCGACGCCCGTTTCGCCGCGCTGAAGGCCGAGGGCCGGGCCGGGTTCGTGTCCTATATCATGGCCGGAGACCCGACGCCGGGTGAGGCGGCAGAGATCCTGCGCGGCCTGCCCGCCGCCGGGGCCGACTTCATCGAACTGGGCATCCCGTTCAGCGATCCCATGGCCGAGGGGCCGCCGATCCAGCGCGCGGCCCTGCGTGCCCTGAAGGCGGGCCTGACCCTGCGTGGCACCCTGGCCATGGCGGCCGAGTTCCGTAAGGGCGACGCGGACACGCCGCTGATCCTGATGGGCTATCTCAACCCCATCGAATCCTATGGCTACGAAGCCTTTGCACGCGATGCGGCGGCGTCGGGCGTCGACGGCCTGATCGTCGTGGATTGCCCGCCCGAAGAGGCCGATCCCCTGACCGACGCCCTGGACGCCGAACAGGTGTCCCTGATCCGGCTGGCCACCCCGACCTCGGACGATGCGCGGCTGGAGATCATCTCTCGGCGGACCTCGGGCTTTGTCTATTACGTCTCCGTCGCCGGCGTGACCGGGGTCAAGGAGGCCCAGGCCGTGTCCGTCGCCCCCGCCGTCGAACGGGTCCGCAAGGCCTCGGGCCTGCCGGTCGCCGTCGGCTTTGGCGTCAAGACGGCCGAGCGCGCCGCCGAGATCGCCCGCGTCGCCGACGCCGTGGTCGTCGGATCGGTGCTGGTCGAGGAGGTCGCCGCCGCGCTTGAGGCGAACGAACCGGCGCCGACGCGCGTCCTGGCCAAGGTCAAGGCCCTGGGCGATGCGGTGCGAAGTGCGCGGCTGGGCGCGCGCCTGACAGAAACCGTGTAAGACAGGCTGATGGTCGACAACAACACCCCCAAGCCCGCCCCCGAGAAGCGCGGCGGCTGGCTCAGCCGTTTCGCCCCCGGCGTCCGCAAGATCGTCAGCCGGCGCAGCGACACGCCCGACAACCTGTGGGTCAAGGATCCCGATTCTGGCGAGATGCTGTACCGCTCGGATCTTGAGACCGCCCTGTGGGTCACGCCCTCCGGCCGCCACATGCGGATCAACGCCGAACAGCGCCTGCGCTACACCTTCGACGGCGGTCGCTACGAAGCCATCGCCACGCCCGACGTGCCCGAGGATCCGCTGAAGTTCTCGGACGGCAAGTCCTACAAGGACCGGTTGTCAGCGGCGCGCAAGGCGGCGGGCCGCAAGGACACGATGATGATCGGGCTCGGCGACGTCGATAACACCCCTGCCGTCGTCATCGTCCAGGACTTCAGCTTCATGGGCGGGTCGCTGGGCACCGCGGCGGGCGAGGCCTTCATCACCGCCGCCCGCGCCGCCGTCGAGCGCGACGTCCCCCTGGTCTGCTTCACCGCCGCCGGCGGCGCCCGGATGCAGGAGGGGGCTCTGTCTCTGATGCAGATGGCGCGCTCGACCCTGGCTGTTCAGGAACTGAAGGCGGCGCGTCTGCCCTATGTCGTCGTCCTGACCGATCCGACCACGGGCGGGGTCACGGCCAGCTATGCGATGCTGGGCGACGTCCACCTGGCCGAGCCGGGCGCCCTGATCGGCTTTGCCGGCGCGCGCGTGATCGAGAGCACCATCCGCGAGAAACTGCCGCCGGGCTTCCAGCGCGCCGAATATCTTCAGGAAAAGGGCATGGTCGACAAGGTGGTCGCACGCTCGGACCTGCCCGAGACCCTAGGCAAGCTGCTGTCGATGCTGATGGGCGGACGGCGCAAGGCGGCGTAAACTCCTTATCCGCTCATCCCCGCGAAGGCGGGGACCCAGTTCTTTCGTGTGGCGCGATGTCTGGGATCGGCGAGCGGGTGCGGTCGGCAAGGCCTATCGCCCAAACCACTGGGTCCCGGCTTTCGCCGGGATGAGCGGGGATTGTAAAACATCATCATGCGCCGCCTGAATCCCCTGTTCGAAGACATGCCCACCTCGATCTTCGAGGAGATGTCCCTGCTGGCCTCGGCGACGGGCGCCATCAACCTGGGGCAGGGCTTTCCCGAGCATCAGGGGCCGCCCGAGATCCTGCAACTGGCGGCGGACGCCCTGCTGCACGGGCGCAACCAGTATCCGCCGTCGCGCGGCCTGCCTGTGCTGCGTGAAGCGGTCGCTTGGCACTATAACCGGCATCAGGGCCTGTCCCTGACGCCCGAACAGGTGGTCGTCACCTCGGGCGCGACCGAGGCCCTCACCGCCGCCCTGCTGGCCGTGATCCAGCCGGGCGACGAGGTCATCATCCTCGAGCCCGCCTATGACGCCTATCGCCCCCTGATCGAGCGGGCGGGTGGGGTCGCCCGCGTTGTGACCCTGACGGCCCCCGACTGGCGAATGATCGAGGCCGATCTTCTGGCCGCCATCACGCCCGGTACGCGGGCGGTGGTGTTCAACAATCCGATGAACCCGACGGCGCGGGCCTTCGAAGCCGACGAACTGGCCATGCTGGCGAAGACCTGCGTCGCCCACGACCTGATCGCCATCTGCGACGAGGTCTGGGAGCACATCCAGTTCGACGGGCGCCGACATCTGCCCCTGATCGCCCAGCCCGGCATGGCCGAGCGCACGATCAAGATCGGCTCGGCGGGCAAGATCTTCTCGGTCACCGGGTGGAAGGTCGGCTTCGTCTGCGCCACGCCTGCCCTGATCGAGCCCATCGCCAAGGCGCACCAGTTCATCACCTTCACCACCCCGCCCAACCTGCAGGCGGCGGTGGCCACGGCCCTAGACTGGGACGATGCCTGGTTCGAGGCGATGCGGGCGGATTACCAGCGGTCGCGCGACCGGCTGGCCTCGGGACTGACGGCGGCGGGCTATGTCGCCCTGCCCAGCCAGGCCAGCTATTTCCTCAGCATCGACCTGGCCGCCTCGGGCCTGGCGCCGGACGATGTGGCCTTCTGTCGGCGGCTGGTCACGGACCACGGCGTGGTGGCCATTCCGCTGTCGGCCTTCTGCGAAGCGCGGCCAGGCGGCTTTGTCAGGCTGTGCTTCGCCAAGTCCGACGCCACCCTGGATCAGGCCGTCGCGCGCCTGGGCCTGGCGAGAGAGGCGATGCTGCGTGCCGAGACCCATGGTTGATCCCGTCTCCGCCCGACTGCTGGCGCGCCACCCTCAGAAGATCGACCTGTCGCTGGACCGGATGCGGACCCTGTGCGCCGTCCTGGGCAATCCGCAGGATCGCCTGCCGCCCGTCGTCCATGTCGCCGGCACCAACGGCAAGGGTTCGACCATCGCCTTCCTGCGCGCCATGGCCGAGGCTGCGGGCCTGCGCGTCCATGTCTATACCTCGCCCCATCTAGTGCGGTTCAACGAGCGCATCCGGCTGGCCGGCCAGTTGATCGAGGACGACCGCCTCAGCGCCATCCTCGACCGGATTGAGGCGATCAAGGGCGTCGAGGCCACGGTGTTCGAAAGCACCACCGCCGCCGCCTTCGTCGCCATGGCCGACGTGCCCGCCGACCTGGCCATCATCGAGGTGGGCCTGGGCGGGTCGCTGGACGCCACCAATGTCATCGACCGGCCGTTGCTGAGCCTGATCACCCCTATCGATCTGGACCACGCCGAGTTCCTGGGCACCGAGATCGCCGGGATCGCGGGCGAGAAGGCGGGCATACTCAAGGCCGGAGCGCGCGGCGTCATCGCGCGCCAGTCCGAAGAGGCCATGGCGGTGATCGAGGCCTCGGCCGCGCGCGCCACCTCGCCCCTGACCGTCATGGGCGTGGATTTCGACGCCTGGGCCGAGCATGGCGGCATGGCGTTCCAGGATCAGGAACAGTTCTTCGACCTGCCGTCGCCCGGCCTGTTCGGACCGCATCAGATCGACAACGCCGGCCTGGCGGTCGCTGCGGCGCTGGAGCTGGACCTGCCGGTCGAGGCCATCGCCAAAGGGGTCGGCGCCGCGCGTTGGCCCGCGCGGATGCAGCGTCTGACCGCCGGTCCCTATGGCGCGGCGGCGCGGTCGGCGGACGCCGAACTGTGGCTGGACGGGGGGCATAATCCCCATGCCGCCAGGGCGCTGGCCGAGACCCTGGCGCGGCGTCAGGCGGCGGCGCCTCGGCCTCTGGCACTGATCGTGGGGATGCTGGCCAACAAGGATTCAGGCGGCTTCTTCGAGGCGCTGAAGGACTCCCACGCCCATGTCTTCACCGTCGCCTTCGAGGGCGCGGCGGCGGACCCGGAGGCGCTTGCCGCCGTGGCCCGAGGTCATGGTCTGGGAGCTCAGGCGGCCGAGAGCGTCGAGGCGGCGCTGGAGCGTGCGCTTCGGCTAGGCGCCGGTCGCATCGTCATCTGCGGCTCGCTCTATATGGCCGGCGAGGTGCTGGGGGCCAGCGAAGAGACCTGGCCGGTTTAGCAGCGTCCGGCCATTCCTCCCCCGTCGGGGGAGGTGGCGCGGCGCGTCTGCGCGTCGTGACGGAGGGGGGCGACCGCAGACAGGGTGGTTGGGGCTGGCCCCCTCCACCGCTTCGCGGTCCCCCTCCCCCGATGGGGGAGGATTAGGCCTTGGCGGCGCCGATGCCGCTTTCGGCCAGCCATTCGACGATCTTGCCCTTGGGCATGGCGCCGACCTTCAGCGAGGACAGCTGGCCGTCGCGGAACAGCATCAGGGTGGGGATGCCCTTCACGCCCAGCTTGGACGGGGTCATGGGGCTGTCGTCGATATTGATCTTGGCGATGGTCACCTGACCGGCCAGCTCGTCGGCGATCTGTTCCAGCGCCGGGCCGATCTGCTTGCACGGGCCGCACCATTCAGCCCAGAAATCGACCAGCACGGGGGTCGAGGCCTTCAGGACGTCGGCGTCGAAGCTCTCGTCGGTCACTTTTACAGTCGCCATGGATGGCTCTCTTCTCTAGGGCGCTACGCTCGCGACGCGGTCGCTTGCTGCTTGAGCGCGGGTTGGTGTGGAGGTCGATTCGACCGTTCGTGAATGGATGTGGGGCGCCGATCAGCGCCCTGCAAGCGCCGCGTCCATCATATCGCCGGGCACGGCCATCAGCCTTGGCCCGTCGGTCCAGACCAGGGCCGCCTCGACCGCCCGGTCGGGATAGAGCCGCTTCAGCACCCCGACATAGACCGCCATCTGAAGTACATAGGCGGGATCGGCGCCCTCGACGCGGTCGGGCGCGGGGCGGTTGGACTTGTAGTCGACCACCAGCACCCGTTCGGGGGTGATCACCAGCCGGTCGATCCGGCCCGAGATCGACACGTCCGACGCGCTCATCGCGCCCGCCAGAGCGACCTCGGCGCGCGAGCCGGGGCCGAACACGGGGGCGAACCGGGCGTCGTCCAGCACGCCAAAGGCTGCGGCGATCATCTCGGCTCTTTGATCGTCGTCCAGGTCGCGCTCGCGCGCCAGCATCCGCACGGCGGCCTCGGGGCGGGCCTCCGGCGCGATCTCAGGCAGACGCTCCAACAGCCGGTGGATCAGGTCGCCGCGCCGGAACCGGCCCAGCGAGGGCGCCGTCGCCGACCCCTCGGTCACGATCCGGGCCAGGGGCGAAGGCGCGGGAATGCGGACCGCCGGCTCGTCCATCTTGGACGGCGCGGCCAGACGCGAGACGACGTCGCGCGCGGGCGCCGCGGTGGCCCAGTCCGGGATCAGGGTCTCGACGGCCTCGGCGGTGGCGCCCCGGCCCAGGATCTGGGGATCGGCGCCAAAGCGGCGGCGGCCCTCGCCGATGTCGCGCACATTGTCGGGGTCGTCTTCGGTCAGACGGCCGAAGGTGTCGGCGATGACGTCCCACCAGCTCAGTTCGGCATAGCCGACGGTCTCCTTCTTCAGCGCCCGCCCCATGATCACCAGTCGATCGCGCGCGCGGGTCAGGGCGACATAGAGCAGACGCAGGGTCTCGGCGTCGGTGCGGTCCACGCGCGCCTGCCGCGCGGCGGCGGAGGCCGGGCAGTCGTCGCCCGCGCGACCGGGACACATCAGCCAGCCGTCACCGCCCTCAGCAAGTGCGACCGGCATCAGGGTCGGCCCCTGTGGCTTCGCCCGCGAGGTGGTGTCGGGCAGGATGACGATCGGCGCCTCCAGCCCCTTGGCGCCGTGGACCGTCATGACGCGCACCTCGTTGCGCGCCCCCTCCATCTCGCGCTTCACCTCCACGTCGGCGGCTTCCAGCAGCGACAGACAGGTTTCCAGATCGGTCCCGCCGCGATCCTCGGCCGACAGCACCTGGGACAGGGTCTCGTCGATGGCCTCCTCGGCCTCGCGCCCCAGCCGCGCCAGGATACGGGCTCGCCCCGTCTGGCCCGTGGCGTCCGGCCGGTTCAGCACGGCCGAGAAGAAGGCGAAGGGGTCGCGGTCCCGGTCTGCGATGGCGGCGGCGAGCAGGTCGCGCGCCTGTGTCCACTGGGGCTGTTCGTGCATGCGGCGTTTCAGCTCCGACCACAGGGACTTGCCCATGCGGGGCTCGGCGCCGGCCAGTTCGTACAGGCTCGACGGATCGCCGAAATCGCCGACGTCGCACAGGGGGCTGCGCAAGACCTCGGCCAGGCTCAGGTCGTCCTCGGGATAGAGAGCGAACCGGGCCAGGGAGATCAGGTCGTCGAAGACAATGTGGCTGCTGAGCTTGAGCCGGTCGGCCCCTGCGACGGGCACTCCCTCGGTCTTCAGTGCACGGATGATTTCCTCGAAGGTCGCATCGCGACGGCGCACCAGGACCAGGAAATCGCCGTAGCGGGCGGGGCGCAGGCCGGTCCGGTCGTGCACGCCGACGCCGCTCTGGACCTGCTGTTTGATATCGCGCGCCAGGGCGATGGCCAGCTTCTTGCGTCCGCTGTGGGCGCCCTCCTTGTCCACCGGCGCGTTCCAGGCCTCGCGGTCGGGGGCGTCCGGGTCCTCGAACAGGGGCCACAGATCGACGGCGCCGTGCTGGTCTTCGCGGGCGACCAGGTGGGGCTGGGAATCCCCGTGCTCGCCGACCAGGGCGCGGGTGCGTTCGGGGCTCTCGAACGCGGCGTCGACAAAGCCCAGTACCTCGACCGTCGAGCGAAAACTGGTCGTCAGGTCCGGGCCGCTGAAGGCATGCCCCGCGTTCTCGACCATAGCCATATAGTCGCGGCGTTCCTCGCGCAGCCGCTCGGGCCGGGCGCCCTGGAAGGAATAGATCGACTGCTTCTCGTCCCCCACGGCGAAGACGGTGCGGGGGATGGCGGAGGGGCGGCGGCGCTCGGCTCCGGCGCCCGAGAAGAAGGCCTCGGTCAGGGCCTTGAAGATGTCCCACTGGTCCGGCGCCGTGTCCTGGGCCTCGTCGATCAGGACGTGTTCGATGCCGCCGTCCAGCTTGAACAGCACCCAGGCGGCGCTGGCCCGGACGGTCAGAAGCTGCACCGTCTTTTCGACCAGGTCCGAGAAATCGAGCGCCCCTTGGCGCACCTTGGCGGCGGTGTAGAAGGCGGCGTGGACGCGGGCCAGGGTCAGGGCCTTTTCCGTGTCGTCGGCGACGCGGGCGGCGCGCAGCACGTCGAGCACGGCCAGGAATTTCAGCTGCAGATCGACCAAGTATTCCACGGCCCAGGGCGGGGCCTTCTTGGTGCCCATACTGGCCCGCCCCTTGGCCTCGCTGGTCAGGAAGACGGGGCCGATGGCGGCGATGGACCAGCGGCCCGGTGCAGCGGTCCTCATGCGCGTGGCGGTGGACTGGTCGTTGGCCGAGCCGGTGGCCATGGCTTCGGCGACCCGCTCCCATTCGGCGGGGTCGATCCAGTCCAGGAAGTCGGCCTCGATCTGGGCCGGCGTGCGGTCGGGATCGGCGCCGGCCAGGGCTTGCGGTCCCGGCGCGGTCCCGGCCTCGATCCGCTCGACATAGCCTACCAGGTCGCCGCGCCGTTTCTCGATCATGTCGAGCAGGTCGTGGAAGGAGCCCCAGTCCAGCTGAACGGCGAAATGAGCATAGGCCCGGCCCAGGGCGCCCTGCGGATCCTTCAGCGCCTCGCGGGCCAGATCCTCGCGCGCCTCATGCGACAGGGCCACCGCGCTGGCGTCCTCCAGCACGCGGAAACCGGGCGAAACCCCGGCCTCCAGCGGGAAGCGCTTCAGCAGCTTTTCGCAGAAGGCGTGGATGGTCTGGATCTTCAGCCCGCCGGGGGTTTCCAGGGCGCGGGCGAACAGTTTTCTGGCCTTGGACAGGTCGGCGTCGGACAGGGCGGCGGGGTCGCGGCCGTCCAGCCGGGCCAGGTCCGCCGCCAGATCGCGGTCGTCGGCGACGGCCCAGCCGCCCAGTTTGGCGAACAGGCGGGCCTGCATCTCGGCGGCGGCGGCCTTGGTATAGGTGACGCACAGGATCTCGCCCGGCGCGACCTCTTCCAGCAACAGGCGCGCCACCCGGTCGACCAGGGTGGTGGTCTTGCCCGAGCCCGCATTGGCGGTGACGAAGACCGACAGGGCCGGATCGGCGGCCTGTCTCTGGTTGGCCTGGGCCTGCTGGATGGCGGAAAGGGTCATTCGGGCGCCTCGTCCTCGCCGCCGACAACATGCCATTCCCAGACGCGCGCCAGATGGTCGTAGTTGCCGCCGAAATTGCCCATGAACTGGGGCGCCACCCAGGAGGTATAGGGGGTGTACGGATCATCGAAGGCGGCGACGCCCGCGATCAGCTGTTCCAGCGCCCGGGCGGCCAGGGCGGAGGCGTCCAGCGGCTGATTGCGGGTCGGTCTGGAGACGTCCACGACCTCGCCCGGCGTCTTGCGGCCGGTGACCTTGACATACAGCAGCTCGCTCGCTTCGGTCGGCGGGGGGGGAAAGCCACCTTCGGCCAGGATGGCGGCGGTCAGGGTCAGTTGCGGCGCGAACCCGGCCGCGACAGCCTTGGCGCTGGGCGTCTGGCCGGTCTTGAAGTCGATCACGGCGGCGCCATACGCGCCCAGTTCGATCCGGTCGGCGCGGGCCGTGACGGTGAAATCCCCGGCAGGAGCGGAAAATGTCAGTCGCCCCGACTGCTCGATCAGCAGGGTGGCGCCGCGCGCCCGGCGCTCACGCTCCCACCCCTCCAGCCAGCGGGCGCAGTTCCGGGCCAGGGGCGTCTCACGGGCCATGGCGGCGTCCTCGAAGCCTTCGAGATGCAGGGCTTCGCGGATGAAACCCTCGATCTGGTCGGCGCAGTCATCGGGCAGGGCGTCGGGCCAGCTGACCACGATCCGCTCGATCGCGCGGTGGACGGCGTTGCCGCGCGCCATGGCCTCGGCCGAGGCGCCGGGTCGGTCCATCACCCTCAGGCCCAGGATGCGCTGGGCATAGACGGCATAGGGGTCGCGCACCCAGCGCTCGACGCCGGTGACCGGCATCTCGCGCGGGCGGCGCGCCACCGGCGGGGTCGGCGCGGGGCGGCGGGCGTAGCGGGGCGGACCGGGGGGCGGCGTGTCCAGGCTGCGGGCCACGGCGACCAGGGGCGCGGGCTTTTGCAGCGCGACTGGGGTCTCGGGGGTGTCGGCGCCGCGGGTCAGCATTTCCAGCCGCCACAGCCAGCGCGACTTGACGGCCGGCTGACCGCCGCGCCGTTCGGTATGGATCAGGATGGCCTCGTCGGCGCAGGCGGCCTGGACGAAATCCTGCGCCGTCTGGCCCAGGCGGCGCTCGGGCGGAGGCAGGCCCAGGGCCTTGCGCATCGGGCGCGACAGGAAGGGATCGGTCGGGGCGGCGTTGGGCCAGACGCCTTCCTCCAGCCCGGCCAGGATCATCCGGTCGGCCCTGACCAGCCGCGCCTCGATGGCGCCCAGGATGCGCAGGCGTGGATGGGTGGCCCCGCCGGTGCGGACCACCGCCTCGGCGATCAGGTCGTGGACCAGGGCGGCGAAATCGCCTGCGCCGATCCGGCCCAGGGATGCGCCCCCCTCGATCAGGGATGACAGGACGCCCGCCGCGCATTCGCCGTCCGGCCCGGCCCAGGCGGTCTGGCCAGCCAGGCTCTCGACCAGCCGGGTCAGGGCGACGGCGGCGTCGTGAAGGTCTGCGGTCCTGTCCGGCGTCGCCTCGAACGGCTTGCAGGCCTCGGCCGACAGGGCCTGAAGCCGCGTCGCCAGCTGGTCGGCGGCCTTGAGGTTTTGCACCGTGCGTTCGGACGGGGCCTTGCCGTCGTCGCGGGGCTGGGCGGCGTTTTCCAGTCGTTCCGCGATCTTTTCCCAGCGGCGCGGGCGCGGGCCGCGCAGGGCGGATTTTTCCAAGGTTCTCAGGGCTACGGCGTAATCGTCCGTATCCAGATCAATGCCGACGAGGGGATGTTTTAACACCGCCAGCAGGCTCTGGGGCTTGAGCGGATCGGCGATCCAGCGGGCGCAGAGATCGACCAGGACGCCTGCCGAGGTGCGGCTCAGCGGCGCGCCCGCGGAACTGTCGGCGACGATGCCCCACCGCTCCAGCCGCGCGGCGACACGGCGGCCCAGGGCGATGTCGGGGGTGACCAGGGCGCAGCTCTTGTCAGGTGTTTCCAGCGCCTCGCGCATCATCAGGGCGATGGTCGATGCGGCGTCTTCCTCGGCGCGCAGGGTGATGACCGACAGGCCCTCAAGCCCCTGGGCGATGGGATCGACCGATTGCAGGGGCGCCGCCGCCTGACGCATCTCGCGGATCTGGGCGCGCCAGTCGGCCGTCGCGTCGGCGGGCCGCAGGGCCTCGTTGACCAGACGCTGGCGGGCGATGGCGCGGGTCTGGATATCAGGCGCAACCGGGGGCTGGAACCAGGCACGGACGCTGTCGCGCGCGACGCCGTGGCGGTCCAGCAGGCGCCACAGGGCGTTCTGGGGATGCTGTTCGTCGTCCCCGACTGTGGCCCATACCCGGGGGGCGAGATCGAGGTCCAGCCCGGGCAGGACGACGCACCCTTGCGGCGCATGGGCGACGGCGTTCAGCACATCGGCGGCGGCCGGGGCCGAGCCGGTTGAGCCGGCGGCGATGACCGGCCCGGTCGGCGGGGCCTCGGTCCAGCGCTCGGCCAGGAGGCGCAGCAGCCTGGCCCGTCGCCAGGCCGGATCGACCAGACCCATGGCCGCCAGTCGTCTGGGCCAGGCCTCGACGGCCAGACCGAGGAAGCGGGCGGATTCCTCCCAGTGTTCGGCCAGTTCCAGATCGACCAGATGGGCTACCCGACCCGGATCCTCGACCTCCTCCAGCTGGCAGGACTCGAGAAAGCCGCCCAGGGCGTCGGCCAGTTCCAGCGCGCGCAGGGGGGCGAGGCCGGGGGCGAAATCCTCGACGATCATCCGCGCCATCTCGAACCGGCGCGTCAGGGGGGCGATGGCGGGCGGCAGGTCCAGGCCCAGTTCGCCCGGCGCAAAGGGGGCTTCGTCCTCTTCCAGATCGCCCAGGGGCCGGACCTGGGGCAGTAGCACGGGGCGGTCGCCGCTGAGCCGGGCCAGGGCGTCGCCGAAGGCGCGGGCCGCCCGTCGATTGGGCAGCAGGATGACAGCGTCGCTCAGCGTCTCTGGCGGGGCGTCGCCCAGCCAGTCCAGCACCCCCGCCGCCAGATGCTCCAGAAACGGACGGCGCGCGGGGATGGTCAGCCAGCGCGGGGCAGAAGTTTCCCTACCGTCGCTCGCGCGGCGAGCGACTGCTTGAGGGGCGCCCGCAAACGGATCGAAGCGGTCGGTCATCGGGCTCCGGCCAGACGCGCCTCGGCGTCGTCGCGGGCCTGGGGATCGCCGACGTGCATCCAGTCGCCGTCCAGCACATGACCGTGCAGACGCCCTTGCGCCGCCCAGTCGCCCCACAGGCCGCCGCCTGCGGGAAACAGGCCGAACTCGGTCTCGGGCCAGGCATAGATCGGGCGCGGATCGACGATGTGGACGCCCATATAGTTGAACGGCGCGGTCGCGGCGCCCGCCGTGCGGCGCCCGGTCAGCCGGCCCTGATCGTCCATCAGAAAATCGCCCGCACCATCCAGGCCCAGGGTCCGCTCGGCCCGCGCCAGCAGCAGCCGGGCCTGCGCCCGTTCAGGATCGAAACCGGCGGCGAGATCGCGGATGGCGGTTGCGGGCGGCTCCCTATCCTCGATCCAGACGCTGTCGATATTGACGACCAGAACTGGAAGGTCACCCAATAGGTCGGCCGCCGCCTTGATCCCGCCGCCGGTTTCCAGCGGCAGTGCGTGTTCGCGCTCGTCGGAGATGACGATCTCGATGCCGCCTGTTCTGGCCCTCAGATGGTCGATCAGCCGGTCGGCGAAGGCGTGGACATTGACGACGCAGCGGCGCACGCCGGCTTCAGCCAGCCGATCCAGATTGTGGTCGATCAGGGTCCGGCCGCCGACCTCGACCAGGGCCTTGGGCCGGTCGTTGGTCAGGGGGCGCATACGGGTGCCGAGCCCGGCGGCCAGCACCATGGCGGTGTGGGGAACGGTCATGCGGGTTCGGCCCGGTTGATCGCGGCGCGGGCCTCGGCCGGGATATGGCGGTCGAACCACTGGCGCAGGCCGGCCAGACCCTGACCGGCGGGGCCTTCGCCCGCCAGGTTGCGCTCCAGATGCCGCCAGGTGCGGGGCATGAAGGCGGTGTAGCGATCGCGCCGGAACAGCACCTCCTGCCGGGCGAAGACGCGACCCAGGATGCGGGCGGCGTTCAGCGCGGCCAGGGCGCGGTACTCGTGCAGGAAGGCCTCGCGATCCAGATCCGGGCGGGCGGCCAGATAGCGGTCCAGCATGGCCGCCTCCAGTTCGGGCGACACGTCGCGCCGCGCATCCTGCAACAGGTGCAGCAGGTCCCAGGCCGGATGACCAGCGACCGCGTCCTGGAAGTCCAGCATCCCCACACGGGCGAGGCCGTCGCGCCTCGGCAGCCACAGCAGGTTCTCGGCGTGATAGTCGCGGTGCACGAAGACCGGCGCCCCGGCTTCGCCCAGGGCGATGACGGGCGCCCAGAGTTCCGACCATTCGGCGCGGGCGTCGTCGGACGGCGCGGCCAGACCCGCGAACTGCGGCCACCAGTCGAGGAAGGGGTCCAGCCCGGCGCGATAGGCCAGGGCGTCGTAGCGGTGCAGCGGCCAGACCTCGCCATCGGCCTGGATCACCGCAGGCGGGGTGGCGGCGTGCAGCCCGGCCAGGGCGTCGACGGCCGCGCCGTACAGGGTCTCAAGTCCCGTCGCATGGGCGGCGAAGACGTCGTCGCCCAGGTCTTCCAGCACGGCCAGACCCGCCGCCGTATCGCGCGCGCCGATGACCGGGGTCGACAGGCCGCGTTCGCGCAGCCAGCCGGCGATGGCCACGAAGGCGGCGACCGATCCTCCCGCCAGCCGCGCCTCGGCGTTATAGCCCAGGGCCTTGCGGGCCTCGATGTCGGCGTCTGCCGGGGCGACGGCGCTTTCCTCGGAAGGCGGCTGGTCCATCAGGATCAGCGAGGTTCCGTCGGCCGTGGTCAGCCGCTCGTACCGGCGCGTCGAGGCGTCCCCGGCCAGGGGGATGCGCACGGCGTCGGCCAGTCCGGCCTCGCTCAGGAAATCGAGGCGCTGTTGCTCGCGACCCATCGTGTTTTCGCGCTCAGTCATGCAGGTCCTTCAACTTCGTCTCCCACGCCCCGACGCCGGAAACGGTCGCAAGCCGGGTGTCGCCATCCGCCTCCGACAGGGTCACGATCAGCCGGTCGGCGCCGAGATAGGCGGACGGGTCCTCGCCCAGCCGCTCGGGCCATTCGATCAGGGCGCACCCCTCGTCCAGCGCCTCGTCCAGCCCGATCTCGAACGCCTCCTCGGGACGGGTCAGGCGATAGAGGTCGAAATGGGCGATGGGCGGTCCCATCCCGGGACTTCGGGGTTCGTAGAACTGCACCAGGGTGAAGGTGGGCGAGGGCACGTCCTCGTCGGGCCGGGTCAGGGACCGGATCAGGCCGCGCGCCAGGGTCGACTTGCCCATGCCCAGCGGCCCGTACAGCAGCACGGTCTCGCCCGCCCGCAGCAGGGGGGCGATCCGGGCGCCCAGGGCGGCGGTGGCGTCGGCGTCAGCCAGGCTGATCGTGTGGGGAGGGATGCTCACGCGAACACAGCGTCGGGCTGGCCGGGCAGGACCCGTTCGGTGAAGGCCTTCAGCCCATAGGTGGCGCGGGCCGCATCGATGTCGAGCCGGGCGGGGGGAATGGGCAGGCCGACGCTGAGACGGAAGGCCTTCTTTCGCTTGTTCAGCAGTTCGTGGAACAGGGTCACGTCGCGCAGTTCCTGCGAAAATCTGTCGAACAGGTGGAACAGGCGCGAGGTCGGGCCGGTGACGTGGATCGGCACCACGGGCGCATCGAATTTGCGCGCCATCGAGGCGGCGGTCGGGGCCCATTCGGGGTCTGTCAGGGAGCCGTCCTTGCCGACGCGCGCCAGGCGTCCGGCGGGGAACATGACGACGCAACGCTCGGCCTCGAACGCGGCCCGGGCGGCGGTCAGGGTCTCGCGGGTCTTTTCGCGCGTGCGCTTTTCGACCACCCATTCGACGGGGATGACGATCTCGTTCAGGCGGGGCGCGACCCTCAGGGCGTCGGCGTTGGCGAAGAAGATGGCGTCGGCGCGGCGCTGCTTGATGGCGTCATAGACGGCAACCCCGTCGGCGATCCCGGTCGGGTGGTTGCAGACGATGATGCAGCGGCCGGTCGCGGGGATGCGGTCCAGGTTCAGGGTCGAGACCTTCAGGTCCAGCAGGTCGGACATATAGTCGAAGCCCGCCTGACCCGACAGCGGCCTGACGGCGTCGGCCATGCGTCGCGCGGCGCGGTAGTTGAGCAGGCCGTAAAGCGCCGGTCGCACCAGGGGCCAGGCCAGCGAACGGGTCAGGCGCGGCGCCCGCTCGGCGATCAGCACGTCGCAGATATGCGGCTCGCCTTTCGGCGCATCGCGAGGGGTTGTCGCCGGGGGGGACGCAGAGGGTTCCATGCCCGGCGTTTGTCGCCGGATTGCGCAGCCGGAGCAAGCGGGATGGCGGCTCGCGCAGCCGTGATGGAGCCAAGGCGAAGGTTCGCCGTTTTCAGATCATGACCGGCCAGATCCTGAGCTTCCTGCATCACCACAACCGCGCGAGTCTCCTGATCGCCGGGGCCGTTGTGGCCGTGGTCCTGTGGAACTGGATTTTCTGAGTCTAGCCGAGCAGTCGGTCGGGCCTGACACGATCCGCCAGATCGGCAGGCAGGGGCGACGGGGCTCCCGTGATCATCGCGGCAAGATGCTCTCCCAGCAGGGGAGCGACGCAAAAGCCCCTTGACCCCAATCCGCCCAGGACGAACAGGCCGGGCGCTTGCGGCATGGGTCCGCACACGGGCAGCCGGTCGCGCGTCGTCGCCCGAACGGCGGCGCGGGCCGACGACGGCGCCGAGCTTGAAGCCTCTGCGAGATGGGGCAGGCGACCCGCCAACTGGGTGCGATTACGTTCGCTGTCCGCCTGACGCACCTCGGTCTCGACATCCCCCCGGTCGTGGGTCGCGCCATAGAGAAAGCCTCCATCGCAGGGCGATTGGCCGGTGGGGGCGACGTAGCCGCCCCAGGCGACGGCAGGCGGCGTTATGCCCGACGCAATATCCACCCAGTTGGCCTGACCCCGGACCGGCGCAAGCTTCAGGTCGGGCAGCAGGGCGGCATTACCCCAGCCGCCGGTCAGAACCACAGCATCGGCCTGGGCCAGCACCTGTCCTGTGGCGTCCAGCAACCGCCATCCCTCGTCGGCGCGCTCCAGGCTGGCGACCCGTCCGACGCATGGGGTCGCACCGTCCAGCCAGGGACCGACCACGGCCTGGGGACGAAGGACGAGGGCCTCGGCCATATCGAGGCCGCCGTTTTCACAGGTCTCGTCCAGACGGTCGGAGGCGGCCGTTGCGTCCAGCACGGTCATGGCTCCGGGCGCCCAGATCGTTTGGACCGCTATCTTTGCGAACCGAGCAGCGTCGCGCGGCGCCTGTTCCAGCTGAAGGACTCCGCGCGCGATCACGGCGCCCGTCGTGCGGTCGTACAGGCTGGCCGCCCGCTCGAGAGCCTGGGCGTGCAGGGCGGCGATGGTCGTGTCTCCAGCGTCGAGGCGCGGTGTGACCAGGGCGGCGGGAAAGCCCGAGGCCCCCGCGCCCGGCACGTCGGCCTCGACCACCACAGTCTCGATCCCGGCGGCGACCAGGGCGCGCGCTGTAGAGGCTCCGGCGATGCCGGCGCCGACGACGGCGACCCGTTGCGGGCGGGCGGGCGCGGGAGCGAGATCGGCTGAGCGCCGCGCCTCCAGCCTCTGGCGCTTGCGGCCGTGGCCCGGCATCCGCTCGACGCTGAAGCCGCGTTCTTCAAGCCCTCGCCGCACGAAGCCGGCGACGGTGAAGGTGGCGACCCGGGCGTCGCGCGCGGACCGCGCGGCGATCCCGTCCAGGACTGCGGGCGACCACATCTCGGGGTTCAGGGCGGGCGAGAATCCGTCCAGGAACCAGGCGTCGGCGTCGCCCGACCATTGGGACAGGGCCCACTCGACCTCGCCCACCGCCAGGTCGATGACGGCGTTGAACTGGGGCAGGTCCAGGCGGTGGAAGCCGGGCGTTCCCTGCGGCCAGACGGCCAGCAGGGCTTGGACCACCTCGGCGACCTCGGGCCAGGCCGACAGGGCGCGGGCGGCCTCGTCGCGCGTCAGGGGATAGGCCTCGATGGTGAAGACGTGCAGGCGGGCGTCAGCGGGCCGTTCGCGCCGCCACAGGTCCAGCAGGGCGACGATGTTCAGGCCGGTGCCAAAGCCCAGTTCGGCCACGGTGAAACGGTCGTGGCCCTGCCACGCCTCGGGCAATCCGCACCCGGCCAGGAAGACCGCACGGCTCTCGGCCAAGCCGTCATCCTTGGAGAAATAGACGTCGCCGAAACGCAGCGAACGCGGCTCCCCGTCGTCGGACCAGGACAGGCCGATGGTCGGTGCTTCGAGATCGGATGGGGGGGACGGCATCGGCGCTCTATAGCCGCAAGGCTCTGGCGGCGGCACGAAAAAGGGGGCCGCCGGATGGCGACCCCCTTCGTGATCGACCGCAAGGCCGATCCTTAGGCGTGTGCCCTTAGTGGGCGGCGGCGGGCGCAGCAGCCGGAGCGGCCGGGGCAGCGGCAGGAGCCGGGGCCATGGCGCCTTCGGCGGCCGGGACGGTGGCGGCGGCGGCGGCGGCTTCACCCGCAGCAGCGGCGGCGTCGGTCGCGGCGGCGTCGGCCGTCATGGCGGCGTCGGAAGCGGTGCTGGCGGCGGCGGAGGCGTCTGCGGCTGCGTCTTCAGCCTTGTCGGCGGGCGCGGGATTACAGGCGGCGACGGCCAGGGCGGCGGCGGCGGCGGCCGAAACGGCGAGCAGTTGACGGATCATCATGGTGAGATTCCTAACCTATGAATACGAGGTCTTCAGGCCCCGCCAAACCAGACTAGAACCGCGTCGCGACGCTTCGCAAGCGAAAACCTCACGGCTTCGTGATCGTTGCGTGACCGTTGAGGGCAAGTCTGTGGATGCGTCGGCGAGGGGAACCGCAGTCCAGGCGCTAGGTCGGGGATCAGGCCTCGACCGGCGTCGCCGACAGATGTTCTTCCATCTCCATGAAAGAGGGCTGGGCCGAGGAAGGGATGTCGCCGCGTCCGATCTCGACCGAGATCTGGGCCGCATTGCCGTGCAGGTGGGCCACCAGCACCGACTGGATGATCTTGTAGAAGGCCCCCTCCTCGTCGACGATCGCCTGCAGACGTGCGGCGAAAGGCCCCACCAGCCCATAGGCCAGGAAGACGCCCAGGAAGGTGCCGACCAGGGCCGAGCCGATCATCATGCCCAGCACCTCGGGGGGCTCGGTGATCGAGCCCATGGTCTTGATGATGCCGAGCACGGCGGCGACGATGCCCAGGGCGGGCAGGCCGTCTGCCAGTTGCTGGAGCGCGTGGGGGGCCATGGCGGCCTCGTGGTGGTGCTTTTCCAGCTGCTTTTCCATGGCGTCCTCGATCTGGTGAGGATCCTCCAGGTTCATCGTCATCATCCGCAGGGTGTCGCAGATGAAGTCGATGGCGAAATGGTCCTTCATGATCTTCGGGTACTTCTGGAAGATCGTGGACTCGCCCGGCTTTTCGATATGGCTTTCCAGGGCGATGACGCCCTTGGATTTCATCGTCTTGGTCAGGGCGAACAGCAGAGACAGCAGATCCTTGTAGTCGGCCTTCTTCCACTTCGGCCCCGCGAAGGTCTTGCCCAGCCCGGCCATCGACGACTTGATGACCCCGATCGAGTTGGCCATCAGGAAGGCGGCGATACCCGCGCCCAGGATGGCCATCAGTTCGTGCGGCGCGGCGTGAAGGATCACGTCCATCTTGCCGCCGGAGATCAGGAAGCTCCCGAACACCAGTCCGAACAGCAGGACGATGCCGATGATCTGAAACATGAAGACGGGTCCGGGCGCGCAGGAGAGGCTGGGACCATGGCTGTTAATGATTAAGGGGACGCTACCGGCGTTCTTTGCGTGCCCTGCCCATCCCTTATGCCCGAAGGAGAGGGAGGGCGTTTCGCCTACAGTCGGAACGTGCCGTTGAGAATCTCGGCGTACCCGGCCTCGGTGAGCTTCTGATAGCCAAGCTTGCCGCCCCGGACGTACAGGCCGGCGCCGACCTTCTCCGGGTCAAAGCCGTCAGCGACCAGGTCCACCTTGCGATATTTGAAGGTGCCGGTGGTTTCCAGGTTCTTGGCGATGCGGATGAACATCGGGCGGGCGTAGTGGGGCAATTGCTCCTCGGCATAGGCGGCGAACTCCTTGGCCGAGAACTTGCCGTCCATGACCAGGGTGACCATCCCCGCCTTGCCCTCGGCGCCGGCGACCGGCACCCCATAGGCGATGACTTCCTTGACGCCCGGCGCCTCGGCCAGTCGCTGCTCGACCTCGGAGGTCGAGACGTTCTCGCCCTTCCAGCGATAGGTGTCGCCGATCCGATCGACGAAGTAGAAATAGCCCTCGGAATCCTGGCGCATCAGGTCGCCGGTGCGGAACCACTTGTCGCCGCGGGCGAAGACGTCGGTCAGGACCTTCTTCTGCGAGGCGGCCTTGTCGGCATAGCCCGAGAAGTCGTGGCGGATGTCGTTGCCGATGGCGCCGATGGCCTCGCCGATCTCGCCGGCCGAGGCTTCCTGGCACAGGCCGTTGGAACCACGCACCGGCTCGTCGGTGTCCACGTCGAAGCGGACGAGCCGGATGTTGATCTGCTTCTTCATCAGCTTGGGCACCCGGCCGATGGCGCCGGGTTTGCCGTCGAAGTTGAACAGCGAGACATTGCCCTCGGTCGAGCCGTAGAACTCCAGGATGTCGGGGATGGCGAAGCGCGACTGGAACTCGGTCCAGACGTCGGGCCGCAGGCCGTTGCCGAAGGCCAGGGTCAGCTTGTGCGCCCGCTCGTCGTCGTGGGGCGGGCAGTTGACCAGATAGCGGCACAGCTCGCCGATATAGACGAACATGGTCGCCTGAGAATCCTTCACGTCCTTCCAGAAGTTGGAGGCCGAGAACTTCTTCCTGAGGATCAGCCGCCCGCCGTTCAGCAGCGCCGGGCCGACCCCGACCAGCCCGCCGGTCGAGTGATACAGGGGCAGGACGTTGAAGATCCGATCCTGGGGCGTCGAGCGGGTGCAGCCGGCGAAGGCGCGCATATAGGTGCGGGCGCGCGAATGCGGGATGCGCGCCGCCTTGGGCAGGCCCGTGGTGCCCGAGGTGTAGATGTAGAGCGCGGTATCGCGGTTGGTCAGACCGTCGCGCACAGACTTCAGCGGCCGCACCGACGAGCCGCTGCGCACGGCGTTGTCCAGGTTCCGGCGCTCGGACGCCTCGTCTGCAGTCTTCAGGCCGACGACCCACAGCATGACGGTGCGGGTGACGAAGGGACGGGCGTCCTCGACCTGTTTCCAGGTGTCCTCGTCGGCGACCACCTGGGCCACGCCGACGATGTTCAGACAGTGGGCCAGGGCCTGGCCGCTGAGGTTGGTGTTGATCAGGGCCGTGGCGATGCCGACCTTGGAGAAGCCCAGCCAGGCTGCCAGGTATTCGGCGCGGTTGGTCATCACCAGCCCGATGACGTCGGAACGCCGCAGGTTGCGGCTGCGCGCCCAGTGGGCATAGCGGTTGGCCAGGGCGTCGAACTCGCGATAGCTCAGCGCGCGGTGCTCGTCCTCGATGGCGATGGCGTCGCCGAACTTGTCGACCGCCTCCTCGATGTCGTCGCAGAGCAGGACATCGCTATCCAGCTCGATGGGCTTGATGCGCTTCAGGAGCCTGCGCAGCCCGTCCGCAAACTTCATGTCGCGTCGGATATTGGCCGCAAGTCCCATCGTCGCCGTCACTCCACCAGAATCCTCAGACCGTGATGGACAAGCCCCGGCCCCGGGTCAACCGATGGGCGAATTACGGTGGTGTGTCAGCGACGTTTCCCGCCCCGTCGTGATGCAAATGCGTCGGCGCCCCAAGGGAAGGCACGGGACAGCGCGGACTTGCCCTCGACGAGCCCCCGTCCTTAAGTCCGGTGGATGCGTCATGCCCGACAGCGACGCCCGGAGACTTCCTGATGCGCCTGATCCTCGCCGCCGCAACCCTGTCCCTGGCGACAACCCTGTCCCTGGCGACCCTGGCGGCTGCGTCAGCGGCCATGGCCCAACAGGATGCGCCGACCTATGGCGAGTTTCGCCTCGACGCCCAGGGCCTGCCCGACGAAAGCCTGTTGGCCGTGGTGGCGGGCGGAGAGGTCGAGGCGGCCGAACGCGCTGGGCCGGAAGCGCCGGACTGCAAGGGCTTCACCGCATCGGCGCCCGATGCGCGGCTGGTGTGGAGCGGGCCAGGCGCGGGCGTGCGGTTGTCGGCCGTATCCAACGCCGACACCACCCTGGTCGTTCGCGGGCCTGACGGACGCTGGCTCTGCGATGACGACAGCGGCGAGGATGCAAATCCTTCCATCAGCCTGACAGCGCAGGAAGGCCGATACGACGTTTGGGTTGGGACCTATTCGCAAGGAGAGCGCAAGAAGGCGGTCCTGTCGGCGTCAGCAACGTCTAGCTTCTAGAGCAGCAACGCGGGGCGGATCGCGGACCAGAAGTCGCCCTGATTGTGGCGACAACCGTGTTTCTTCAGGGCTTTGGATATTTCGCGGAACCATGATTGTCAGGCGTGGTTCTTTCTCCGATGTTTTTGGAGGAATACAATGTCTTCTACCTATCCTGACAATGGCTATGCTGACACGGTCGTGACGCCTGCCATGGCGACGCCGCGCGCCGAAAGCGACTTCGTTCCGGCCTATGCCCGCAAGCCTGCGCGCCAGAAGAAGATCAAGAGCTGGATGGTTCTGGCCCCCATCGGCGCCATCGTCCTGCTGGGCGGCGGTGCGGCCATGCTGATGTCTGGCGGCACTGAGACCACGCCTCTGGCCGAGCCCGCGCCGGCTCCTGTGGTCCAGGCTCCCGTCATGCCGACGGTTGATCCCATGACGACCACCGCCATCACGCCGATGACGGCTCCGGTTGAGGTGGCTCCCACCCCCGTCGCGGCGCCGGCTCCCGTCGTCCGCCGCGCCGAGCCGGTTCGTCGCGCCGCAACTCCTGTCGCTCCCCGCGTCGCCCCCGCTCCTGAGGTGGCACCCGAGCCGACCGGACCGCGCGCCTATTCGGCCAGCCCATCCACGGCTGCTCCGAGCGTGACGCCAGCCCCGGCCGTCACGGCCCAGACAGCGCCGCCTGCGCCGTCGATCCAGACCCAGCCGCTGAACTAGGTCTCACACGTCACGAAAAGCCCGGCGCGAAATCGCCGGGCTTTTTGCTGTGCGGTCTCTAGCGAGCCGGTCCGACCCGCCAGATGACATTGCCCACGTCGTCGGCGACCAGCAGACCGCCGGTGCGATCGGCCAAGACCCCGACCGGGCGGCCCATGGCCTGGCCCGCGTCATTGAGGAAGCCGGTCAAAATCTCCTGCGGCGGTCCCGCGGGGCGTCCACCGGCGAAGGGTACGAAGATGACCTTGTAGCCATTGGGCGGATCGCGGTTCCACGAGCCGTGCTGGCCGATGAAGGCGCCGTTGCGAAAGGCGGCGGGCAGGGCGGTCGCCTCGTCCGAGAAGGTCAGGCCCAGGGACGCCGTGTGTGCGCCCAGGGCGTAGTCGGGCTTCAGCGCGCTGGCCACCAGGGCCGGGTTCTGCGGCGCGACCCTCACATCGAGGTTCTGGCCATAATAGCTGTAGGGCCAGCCATAGAAGCCGCCCGGCGTCACAGAGGTCATGTAGTCGGGCACCAGATCATTGCCGATCTCGTCGCGCTCGTTGACCGAAACCCACAACATCCCGCTCTCGGGGTTCCAGTCCATCCCGACGGGATTGCGCAGGCCCGAGGCATAGACGCGGCTGGCGCCGGTGGCCGGATCGATCTCCAGGATCGCGGCGCGGTTGGCCTCTTCCGCCATGCCGTTCTCGCCGACATTGGAGTTGGAGCCGACGCCGACATAGAGGCGCGACCCATCGGCGCTGGCGACCAGGCTCTTGGTCCAGTGGTGGTTTCGGCCCGCCGGAAGTTCCGCCACCTTCATCGCCGGGGCGGTGATCTCGGTCTGGCCCGTCTGATAGGGGAAGGCCACCACGGCGTCGGCGTTGGCGACATAGAGGCGCTCGCCGACCAGCACCATGCCGAAGGGCGAGGTCAGGTTCTGCAGGAAGACCGAGCGGGTCTCCGCCACCCCGTCGCCATCGGCGTCGCGCAACAGGGTGATGCGGTCGGGGCTGGGGACCTGGGCGCCCGCCCGCTTCATCACCAGGCCCTGGACAAAGCCGCGAATGCCGCCCGACTTGCCCTCCGGTTTGGGCGGCGCATTGGTTTCGGCGACCAGGATATCGCCATTGGGCAGGCGATAGAGCCAGCGCGGATGATCCAGGCCGGCGGCGAAGGCCTGTACGCTCAGGCCCTGGGCCGCGATCGGCGTCCGGCCCGCCGGCCAGCCCACCGCCGGGGCGATCTTCACCGTGGGGAAGAGGCCGGCGCGGGGCTGGGGCAACTGGGGATCGGCGCCGAATCCGGCGATCGTGGGCAAGGCCTCCTGACCCCCGCACGCGGTGACGGTCAGGGCGGCTGTGGCCAGCATCAGGGTTTGGCGAAAGGTCATGACGGGCATCCTGTGGCCGGGGGTGGCCGTTAGGGCAGTCTTGCGGCGGTTGCGGCGATGACATCGGCAGGCAAAGCGGGCGGATATTGCAGCCGCTCGGGATCGAATCCAAGCGCCGCCACACGGGCCTTCAGACGTTCAAGCTCAGCCGCGTCGGGCGCTTGGCGTGTATAGATCCAGACGCGTTCGAAGGTGGGGTCCGACGAGATGAACCAGCGATAGTCGTCGTCGTGATCCAGGATCCAGTATTCCCAGGTCACGGCCCCCCAGAAATACCGGACGCGAAACCGCGTGTTGGTCCCCGGATCGAGGATCGTGGCGGAGGCCGACAGGGCCTTTTCCTTGCCCTGGGGCGTGTCGGCCTGACAGGTGTCGCGCAGCCGAAGCCGGGCCGGCGCCTCCAGCCTGTATGTGGTCGATCCGGCCACGCAGTCGTCGGTGAAGGACAGCTGCGGGCGACCGATCTCGAGCCACAGGCCGTCGTACAGACGCGCCGCATCGACGCTGCGGACCGGTTGCGGGGCGCGATACTGGGCCGGCGACGGCGCCGTCACACAGGCTCCCGTCGCGGTGGCGGCCGCCAGGCACAGGGCCAGGACTTTGAGCGACGCGGGTCTTATGGGCATGACGGTTCCGAACGCGGTTCTGCAACGCTGAACCTACGTTTCAGCTCACCCGCCGGATCATTCCCAGGGGGCCGACGCGTTGAGGGCTCCAGTTTTGCGCGGCGCCCTTGAGACTGCGACAATTGGCGCCATATTCCGCTCGCGGCCGCAGGCGTCGCTGGGAGCGCTCTTGTCCATGCCGTCAACCGCCACGCCGCCCGCGACTGAACCCGTCATCGTCATCGAAGGTCTGACAAAGACCTACAAATCCGGCCTCCAGGCCCTGAAATCGGTGGACCTGTCGATCGGCAAGGGCGAGATCTTCGCCCTTCTGGGACCGAACGGGGCGGGCAAAACGACCCTGATCTCTATCGTCTGCGGCATCGTTACGGCCTCGACCGGCACCGTCGTCGCCGACGGCTTCGACATCAGCCACAACTATCGCCAGGCCCGCTCGCGCATCGGCCTGGTGCCGCAGGAGCTGACGACCGACGCCTTCGAAACCGTTCTGGCCACCGTCACCTTCAGCCGAGGCCTGTTCGGCAAGTCGCCCAACCCGGCCTTCATCGAACAGATCCTTCGCGACCTCAGCCTGTGGGACAAGAAGGACGCCAAGATCATGACCCTGTCCGGCGGCATGAAGCGCCGGGTGATGATCGCCAAGGCTCTGAGCCACGAGCCCGACATCCTGTTCCTCGATGAACCTACGGCGGGCGTCGATGTCGAGCTGCGGCGCGACATGTGGACCCTGGTGCGCAAGCTGCGCGATCGCGGCGTCACCATCATCCTGACCACCCACTATATCGAGGAGGCCGAGGAGATGGCCGACCGGGTGGGCGTCATCCTGAAGGGCGAACTGATCCTGGTCGAACAGACCGCCACCCTGATGAAGAAGCTGGGCAAGAAGACCCTGACCCTGAACCTGACCGAGACGATGACCACGGTGCCGCCCGAACTGGCGCAATGGAGCCCGACGCTGAAGGGCGAGGGCGCCGAGCTGGAATACGTCTTCGACGCCAATGCCGAGGACACCGGCGTGCCCTCCCTGATCCGCCGGCTGGAAGGCCTGGGCGTCGGCTTCAAGGATCTGAACACCCGCCAGAGTTCGCTGGAGGACATCTTCGTCAGCCTGGTCCACCAATCCAAGGCCGACACATCTAAAGCTGGTGGAGCCGCCGCATGATCCGCTTCAACGGCCATGGCGTCTGGGCCATCTATCGCTTCGAGATGGCGCGCGCCCTGCGCACCCTGTGGCAGTCCATCGTCACTCCGGTCATCACCACGGCGCTCTATTTCGTCGTCTTCGGCTCGGCCATCGGCGGGCATATGAACGCGGTGGACGGGGTGCCCTATGGCGCCTTCATCGTACCCGGCCTGATCATGTTGAGCCTGTTCACCCAGTCGATCTTCAACGCCTCCTTCGGCATCTACTTCCCCAAATTCACCGGCACCATCTATGAGATCCTGTCCGCGCCCGTGTCGCCGCTGGAGATCGTGCTGGCCTATGTCGGGGCGGCGGCGACCAAGTCGGCCATCCTGGGCCTGATCATCCTGGCCACGGCCCGGCTGTTCGTGCCGTTCGAGATCCTGCATCCCGTGTGGATGATGGCGTTTCTGGTCCTGACCTCGGTCACCTTCAGCCTGTTCGGCTTCATCATCGGCGTCTGGGCCAATGGGTTCGAGCAGCTTCAGATGATCCCGATGCTGGTCGTGACGCCCCTGACCTTCCTGGGCGGCTCCTTCTATTCCATCGACATGCTGCCCCCCGCGTGGCGGACGGTGACCCTGTTCAACCCGGTGGTGTACCTGATCTCGGGCTTCCGCTGGTCCTTCTACGGGGCGTCGGACGTGGGGGTCGGGTACAGTCTTCTGGCCACCGGAGGCTTCTTTATCGTTTGCCTGGCCATCGTCGGCTGGATCTTCCAGACGGGGTATCGCCTGAAGGCGTGAGCGCATTGGGGCTCGACGCAGAGCCTCTGGCCCGTCATCAAAGCGACCCACTCTGACGGCATCCCTGAACCTCATGTCCGACCGCGAAACGCCTTCCAAGCCCGGCTCCACACCCGCGCCTGCGCCCTTCGTCCGCGTACAGGCGCAGTGGGGCAAGCCGCCGCCTGTGATCTTCCGCGCCGGTCCCCTGCCCAAGAGCGCCGACCTGTCCTGGGCCCAGCCGCCCGCCGGGATGCGCCCGCCCGCTTCCGCACAGCAGCAACAACAGCGACAGCCCACGCCCCAACCGGCGCCACAGGCCCGCTCCGGCGGTATCCTGAGAGGCTCGATGGTTCCTCCGCCCCGGCCTGCTGCGCCGGAGCCGGCTCGCGCCACCGCCCCGGAGCCGGTCGCCGCGCCTGTCGCCGCGCCCATCGCCCCTCCCGTTATGGACACCACGGTCCGGCCCCTGCCGCCGGCGCCGCAGCGGGTGTCCGAGCCGACGCCCGAGCCGCAGCCTGCGCCCCAGCCGAGCGCGCCGCCGGCCCCCCGGATCGCGCCCGCAGAGCTGACGCCCACCCCGGTCCAGACCGCCCCCGTTCACGCCGCCCCTGTTCAAGCTGCCCCGGCCGCCCCCGTCTATGCGACCGCAGCCGCGAAGCGCTCGTCGCGCCTGCCCCTCTATCTGGGCCTCGCCTTGGGCGCGGCGGCGGTGATCGCCGGCGGGATCTGGCTGGCCGGTCGAGGCTCGGCGCCTGCCCCGATGGCCCCCCTGCTGCCCACGACGGGCGTCGCCGCAGACCCGGTTCTGGACGCCACGCCCCTGTCGAGCGAACCGGCCCCGGTGATCGCCGAGCCGCCTGCCGCCCAGGCTATTGAAGCTCCCAATCCGGCCCCGACGACGAGCGCAACACCACCGGGCGCCACGACGCGCCCGTCTGTCTCGGCGTCTGTCCCAGCCTCTGTTCCGGCGGCTCGTCCTGTGACCCGTCCTGCGACCCCGGCGACCTCAGCTCCGTCGCCGACCCAATCCCTGAACCGCCAGCCGGCCCAGGCCCCGGCCATCGAGACCCAGCCCCTGGCCGTCCCGCCCGCAGGGCCTCAGCCCACGGCGGCGCAACCCGCAGCCGCCGACCCGGACGCCCCGATCGAGACCCGGCCCCAGCCGTTGAACTGAGGGCCTATTCCGCCCGAGGGGTCAGGGTCAGATAGGACCGCTCGACCATGCGACGCAGGCCCTCATAGGCCTCGGCCAGTTCCTCGAACGCGGTACGATGCGCCGTCAGCCGCGCGATCTGGTCGGGCGTGGTCGGCGACCCGGATTCCGACAGCCTCAGCGCCTCTGCGGCCCAGCGCGACCGCGCCGTGGCCACCGCCACCGCCAGCCGCTGGAACGTCTGCAGATCCACCCGCGACAGGGTGGCGCCGATGACCTCGCGGTTCGAGACGAAGGCGGCGTAATCGATCTGCTCCAGGGTGCCGCGCAGGCGCCGCTGCTCCTGAGGATCGGTGTCCTGGGGCTCGAAGTGATCGCGCGTGCGGCGCGTGCTGGCGGTCAGAATGCTCGACATGGCTCGATCCTGGGGCCTGTTGCGGCTTTGTGTCGCGAGCCTGCGCCCGCCCGGTTAACGACCGGTTCAGGAGCTTGGCCGTGGCGCCCTCCCGCTGGCCGCTGGCCGTTCCCATATGCGACCTTCAACCCCAGGAGCCCGGCCCCCATGACTGATCCCATGACTGATCCAGCCCCCCGCCCGCTGAAGATCGACTTCGTCTCCGACGTGGTCTGCCCCTGGTGCGTCGTCGGCCTGGGCGGGCTTGAGACGGCGCTGGAGACCCTGAAGGCCGAGGGCGTCACCGCCGACATCGCCTTCCAGCCCTTCGAGCTGAACCCCCAGATGGCGCCCGAGGGCGAGAATATCGTCGAGCATATCGGCGCCAAATATGGCTCCACCCCCGAACAGTCGGCCCAGAACCGCGCCATGATCACCCAGCGCGCGGCCGAGGCCTGGCCGGGGTTCGAGATGAACATGACCGAGGCCAGCCGCATCTGGAACACCTTCGACGCCCACCGCCTGCTGCACTGGGCCGCAGAGACCGCCCCGGCCCGGCAGAAGGCCCTGAAACAGGCCCTGTTCACCGCCCACTTCAGCCAGAACCGCAACATCACCGACGCCGGCGTCCTGACCGCCGCCGCCCAGACCGCCGGCCTGGACCGCGCCGAGGCCGCCGAGGTGCTGGCGTCCGACCGCTATGTCGAGGCGGTGCGCGCGGCCCAGGCCCTGTGGCGCGGCCGGGGCATCACCTCGGTCCCCGCCGTGGTGGTCGAGGGCAAATACCTGATCAGCGGCGGCCAGCCGGCCCAGGTGTTCGAAGAGGCGTTGAGAAAAATCGCCGCCGAGGTCTAGGCGCCGTCGCCCGGGGGTTCAGACATCCGGCGGATGTGAAACCGGGTCTGAATGGTCTGAATCGTCTGAAATCGAGGTGGCCTGAACTGAGGCGACCTGAATCGAGGCGACCTGGCCCGCCTGTTCCCTGAGCCGGTCGAGCAGGGCGCCCAGCCGCGCCTGACCGGCACGGTCGTCGGGCGCCAGGGCGGCCACGTCGCGCGCCAGACCCTCCAGCGCCCGCGCCTGCACCGCCAGCCGGGTGTGGGAAACCGGCGCCGGACACGGCGCGGGTCGGGGCGCCTCGGCCGGCTGGGGCTCGGGCTGCGGGCCGGGCAGGACGATCATCGTCGTCAGCCTTTGGTACAGCCGAACCCAGGACCCGGCCTCGGCCGCGCGGCCCAGCCGCATGGCCCGGTCGGCGCGCACCAGGGCGTGGGCGGCCATCTCGGACGGGTCGGGCAGCCCGGCGGCCCGCTCGGCCTCCATGTCGACGGGGGCTGGATCGGGCTGGTCGCAGCGCCGCCAACCCTCGCGCGCGGCCCGGCTCTTCAAGGTGCCCAGGCTTATCCCGTGCCGGTCACAGACCGAGGCCGCCGTCTCCCCCGCCAGATAGTCGGCCCGCGCCCGGTCCCAGACATCGTCCGAGCGCGGCCGATAGCCGTCCGCGCCGTGGTCGTCCCTGTAGGGTGGGGCATAGAGGTCGGCCCAGGGGTCGTTCTGGGCGTCATTCCGGGCGTCATTCTTGGGTTCGTCAGGACCGGCTTCGGTGTCCCAACCGGGATGGGCTGGGTCGTCGGACAGGGCGGGGCGGTGGCCGGCGGGGGTGTAGAGGATGTCGCCGAACTCATCCTGGCTCCACTCGCCGCGCGCGACGATGCGCGGTTCCTGATCGTGATCCTGAGGGTCCATATCCCGCCTCCCGCGCCTGCCGCCCCGCACCCGAGGCCGCCGGTTAGATTAGGGGCGCGGGAACGGGCGCCAGATCGACGGGGAGTGAATTTGCGAAAGCGCCGGGATTTCAGAGATCTGTCACGTGCCTATCCGCGCGCCAATCCTCGCCCAACGGGGGAGGGGGACCGCAGCGCCTTGCGCTGTGGTGGGGGGCTGACCGCGCACGCGCCTCTAAGGTGCTATCTGAGCCTCAGGGGTTGAGTGCAGTGGGCGCACGCAGATTACCAAAATCGTTGACTGAGGCTGAGCTCAGATCTGTCTGGAAGGACAGCCGAGATAGCCGGGTCACGAGCGCCTGCGCTCCTGGTATCGACGGGGTCTCGGCTACCGATTTTTCAAAGCGGCTTGTACCGAGCCTCCATCAAGCGCGTGTGGACGCCCTCCGGCAAAGGGCAGTCGAGTCTTTGATGAAATCGTTGGTAGGCGAGAAGGCTTTTGCGAATTTGACCGACCAAAAACTAGCTTTTTTGGGCGTTAAGCTGTTCGGCTGAAACGAGTGGGCACTAATGCAGGGAAATTCTGCCCGCTGCTAGGTGTGGCGCCCGCTGGTAGCTCATCAGCCTGCGCACCAATATTACATCGAGATTTATGTTCCTGTTTCAACGTCAGCCGGCGGGGTTACCTTGCTCATGATGTAGTTGGCGGCGGACTCTATTTCAGGGAACATCGTGCTCGCGTTGATCCCAATTTTGTCGAGGGAATCTCGCAGTTTTTTCTTGGCCGCGCCCGGAATGATGGTGCGTGCGATCGTGAAGTCGTCGTGCCCGTCATCGGTGAGTGAGGTTTTCAGTCCAAAAATCAAAAATGCGCCTTGCTGAGCGAGCAGTCGTCGGTTCTTCAGGCGAGGCTTCACCGCAACGGGCCCATTCAAATCCGAGCGCCTGATCTGTGGCAAGAAATAAGGCTTCTCGGATTTAATAAATTGAAGCAGTCGCTTCCCGGTCGGAGACGCAGCCAAGTCAGCATCCGTTTTTGTTGATCGGATACTATCTCGCTCGGCACCACTCAGATTTGCAAGATTAGCTAAGCAGCTGACGGTGTCGCTATCGTAATATTTCACTTTCGAGGGTGACATTGCGACATACAAAACTTCACCACTGTCAGTATAGGGCGGAGAGCAGGCGAAATATAGCGCGACAAGCGGATTGCTGCTCACGTCAAGCAATCTCGTTTTCAGAGAATAATGCTGCATTCTTACGAGCTGCTCGAATACTCCCGTATCCATCTCAAAATCAGCTGGATGCAAAGAGACGAGCTCTCTCAGAAGATTTTTCTCGTGCTTTCGATTCTGAGGTTGTCGGAAAAGGCCAGGCTGCAGCGTATGCCCGGCGTTGGCGTGCCCCCGATAAAACCGGACTTCTTTGGGGTTCGCCTTCCGAAGCTCAATCCGACGAATATACTCAGCAAGAGTGGTGACCTCGGAAGCCATTTAGTTTTTGCCCCATGGAAGCCAAACGCCTCCGCCCAATCGAACAATCCTGAGTTATGTTAGGCTCTGCAACCCAAAAGGCGCAACATGCGTGTGGTGGGCTCCGGATTCACACCTTCACCTCCACCACCCCGCCCCCCGCGCGGAACTTCGCTGACATCTCCGCCATCCCAGCTTCCGCCGCCTCCAGCGAACCGCCCGCGTCGTTCTGGGCCGCCGCATCCCTGCGGATGTCCTGGCTGATCTTCATGGAGCAGAACTTGGGGCCGCACATGGAGCAGAAGTGGGCGGTCTTGTGGGCCTCCTTGGGCAGGGTCTCGTCGTGGTATTTGCGGGCCGTCTCGGGGTCGAGGCCGAGGTTGAACTGGTCCTCCCAGCGGAACTCGAACCGGGCGCGGGACAGGGCGTCGTCGTGCAGGCGGGCGGCGGGGTGGCCCTTGGCCAGGTCGGCGGCGTGGGCGGCGATCTTGTAGGTGATGACGCCGTCCTTGACGTCCTGACGGTCGGGCAGGCCCAGGTGCTCCTTGGGCGTGACGTAGCAGAGCATGGCCGTGCCGAACCAGCCGATCATGGCCGCGCCGATGGCCGATGTGATGTGGTCATAGCCCGGCGCTATGTCGGTGGTCAGCGGCCCTAGCGTATAGAAGGGCGCCTCGTGGCAGTGCTTGAGCTGCTCATCCATATTGGCCTTGATCTTGTGCATCGGCACGTGGCCGGGGCCCTCGATCATGACCTGGCAGCCCTTGGCCCAGGCGATTTTGGTCAGCTCGCCCAGGGTGCGCAGCTCGGCGAACTGGGCCTCGTCATTGGCGTCGGCGATGGAGCCGGGACGCAGGCCGTCGCCGAGGCTGAAGGACACATCATAGGCCCGCATGATGTCGCAGATGTCCTCGAAATGCTCGTAGAGGAAGCTCTCGCGGTGGTGGCTGAGGCACCATTTGGCCATGATGGAGCCGCCGCGTGAGACGATGCCCGTGACCCGCTTGGCCGTCATCGGCACGAAGGGCAGGCGCACGCCCGCGTGGATGGTGAAATAGTCCACGCCCTGTTCCGCCTGTTCGATCAGGGTGTCGCGGAACACCTCCCAGGTCAGGTCCTCGGCGATGCCGTTCACCTTCTCCAGCGCCTGATAGATGGGCACGGTGCCGATGGGGACCGACGAGTTGCGGATGATCCAGTCGCGGATGTTGTGGATGTTGCGACCCGTCGACAGGTCCATGACGTTGTCGGCGCCCCAGCGGGTGGCCCAGACCAGTTTGTCCACCTCGTCATCGACGCTGGACAGGACGGCCGAGTTGCCGATGTTGGCGTTGATCTTCACCAGGAAGTTGCGGCCGATGATCATCGGCTCGACTTCGGGGTGGTTGATGTTGTGCGGGATGATGGCGCGGCCGCGCGCGATCTCCTGACGGACGAACTCGGGCGTGACGAAGTCGGGGATCGAGGCGCCGAAGTCCTCGCCGTCGCGGATGCAGGGTGCGTTCTGCTCGCGGCGCAGGTTCTCGCGGATGGCGACATATTCCATCTCGGGCGTGATGATGCCGGCCCTGGCGTATTCGTACTGGGTGACCGGGCGGCCCTCGACGCCCTTGAACACCTTGTGGTTGGAGACGTCGAAGCGGGGGGCGAGGTTCTTGCCGGACGCGTGGCCGTTGTCCTCGGGCTTGACCTCGCGGGGGTTGAGGACGGGTGCGATGTCGCCGCGATCCAGCTGCCAGCTGGACTTGACCAGGGGCAGGCCCTTCTTGATGTCGATGGTCACCGTCGGGTCGGTGTAGGGGCCGGAGCTGTCATAGATGGTCACCGGCGGCTCGTTGGCGCTGGGGTGAACGGCCACCTCGCGGAAGGGGACGCGGATGTCGGGATAGAGCTCGCCCGCGACATAGACCTTGCGGCTGCCCTCGCGTTCGCCGGTCGGGATCGTCCCCGTCTCGCGCATCACCGCATCGCGCGCGTCCTTGAGCGAGAGATCGACGCTGGGTTCGTGGCTATCGCTCGCGACGCGGTCGCTCGCTGCTTGAGCCACAGCGGGCTCCTCAGGCAGGGCGTCGGCGGTCTTAGGCGGGGTGACGGCGATGTTCATGGCGGCCTCAAACGGTTTGAGGTCTGACGGCGCCGAAATCGGAAAGGTCCCGTGGCGTGGACCGATAAGCGTTTCCCATCCCTTCGCCGGCATGACCCGGATCAGGTTCGACGGGTCAGGCGGCTACGCCAATCTCAGCCGCTCGATCGCGACCCCCCGGAGAACAAAGAAACCCTATCCCCATAATGGTCGCGGCTCAACGACCCGATGCGACAATGCCGTGGCCATAGGCGCCCGATCCCCACTCCGCCTAAGTCTCGCCGCCGACATAGGACGCGAAATCAGCGCCTTAGGGATACTGAAACAGTTGCAGGCCAGGCTGGGGGCTCCAACAGTATCCAGTGAGCCTGCCCCATGACCCTGCCTCTCGAACGCCTGGTGTACGAAAGCGCCGCGACCGGAACGACGGAGTCGGTGCTGAACCTGGCGGTCATCCTGGCCGAGAGCCAGAGGAACAATGACCAGCGCGGCCTGACGGGCGCACTGGCCGCGCACAGGGAGCGCTATGTCCAGGTGATCGAGGGGCCGGTGGCGGCGCTGGACAGTCTGCTGCGGCGGCTGACCGACGACCCGCGCCATCGCCACATCCGGGTCCTGGATCGCCGAGCCATCGCCGAGCGTCAGTTCGAGGGCTGGTCGATGGCCAGCCCGCGGTTCAATCCGCAGATGAGCGAAGCGCTGGACCGGCTGATGGCCGAGCCGGATCCGTCTGGCGGCCTGATCGTGCGCCTGCTGCGCGAGGCGCTGGACGCCGACCGGACGCTGGCGGCCTGATCAGTCGAAACGGATGACGGTCCGCACCGCCTTGCCGTCGTGCAGGGCGTCGAAGGCGGCGTTGATGTCATCCAGAGCGATGACGCCCGACAGCAGCCGGTCCACCGGCAACCGCCCCTGGCGATAGAGGGCGACATAGCGGGGGATGTCGCGAGAGGGGACGCAGGTCCCGATATAGGAGCCCTTCAGCGTCCGCTCCTCTCCGACCAGGGAGACGACGTTGACGGCCAGGGCGGCCTCGGGCGGCGGCAGGCCGGCGGTGACGGTGGTTCCGCCGCGCCGGGTCATGCGCCACGCCGCATCCAGCGCCCGGACAGAACCGGCCATCTCGAACACGAAATCGGCCCCGCCGTTGGTCAGGGCGCGGACCTGTTCGACGGCGTCGGTATCGCTGGCGTTGACGGTCTGGACCGCCCCCAGGGACCGGGCCAGGGCCAGCTTGTCCTCCGACAGATCGACGGCGATGACGGGCGAGGCTCCGCTGGCCAGGGCGCCCAGCACGCTGGCCAGGCCGACGCCGCCCAGGCCGACGACGACGGCGCTCTGGCCCGCCCGCACCCCTGCGGTGTTCACCACGGCGCCGACCCCGGTCAGGACCGCACAGCCGAACAGGGCGGCCTCATGCAGGGCCAGGTCGGGATCGACGCGGACCAGGGACCGGCGCGAGACTACGGCCCGCTCGGCGAAGGCGGAACAGCCCAGGTGGTGGTTCAGGTCCGCGCCTGCATCGTCGTGCAGGCGATGTCCGCCGGCCAGAAGCTCGCCCCTGCCGTTGGCGGCGGCGCCCGGTTCGCACAGGGCGGGACGGCCCTCGGCGCAGGGGTTGCAGTGACCGCAGGACGGCATGAAGACCATGACGACATGATCGCCGATGTTCAGGTCGGTGACGCCGTCTCCCAGAGCCTCGACCACACCGGCCGCCTCGTGGCCCAGAGCCATGGGCAGGGGGCGGGGACGGTCGCCATTGATGACGCTGAGGTCCGAATGACACAGGCCGGCGGCGGCGATGCGGACCAGGACCTCGCCGGGGCCGGGCGGGTCCAGGGTCACGGTCTCGATGCTCAGGGGGCGGCTGTGGGCATAGGGGCGGGCGGCGCCGCGTTCGCGCAGTACGGCGGCCCTTGCCGTCAGGGGCGAAGCCAGGGGGCGGGGGGTGGCGGTCATATGCTCAAGCCTTCGTCATCGACAGGTCCTCGATAGGCGCTTGACGCCGCGTCGGCCAAGCCCGAGCGTTCATCGAAACAGCGGAGGAAAATCGGCATGGCGAAACGGGACGAAGGGGTGCTGGCGAAGCGCGACACCTACAAGGCCTTTCACACGGTCTCGACCCGCTGGGCCGACAACGACCAGTATGGCCATATCAACAACGCCAAGTTTTATGAGTTCGTGGACTCGGCGGTGAACGCCCACCTGATCATCGCCGGCGCGCTGAAGGACTCCATCGGCCTGGTGGTCGATTCGGGCTGTCGCTACGCCTCGTCTCTGGCCTTTCCCGACGTCATCGAAGTGGGGATCAAGGTCGACAAGATCGGCACCTCGAGCGTTCGTTACGGCTTCGCCGTCTTCCGCAGGGGCGGCGTCGAGCCCGCCGCCATCGGCCATTTCGTCCACGTCTATGTCGATGCCGAGACGCGGCGTCCCAAGCCCCTGCCGCCGACGCTGAAGGCCGTGGTCGAGAACCTGAAGGCGGACTGAGCCGAGGATGCGGATCGCCGTCCTGTCCGACATCCACGGCAATGTTTCGGCCCTGGAAGCGGTGCTGGCCGATGTCGGGCGGCGCGGCGTCGATCTGAGCGTGAACCTGGGCGACATCCTGTCGGGCGGGCTGTGGCCGGCTGAGACGGCGGCCATGCTGATGCCGCTGGACCTGCCCACCATTCGCGGCAACCACGAACGACAGGTGATGACCCTGGCGCCCGAGCGGATGGGCGCGTCGGATCGGCGGGCGCACGATACGATCGGCGAGGCGGAACGTGTCTGGTTAGGCGGGCTGCCCGAGACGCTGCGGCCCGTCGAGGGCGTGTTGATGGTTCACGGCACGCCCGGCAGCGACATCGAATACGGGCTGGAGACCGTCACGCCTGAGGGCTTGCGCGAGGCGACGCGGGGCGAGGCCGAGGCGCGCTTTGGCGGGGCAAAGGCCGACCTGATCCTGTGCGGCCATACGCATATGCCGCGAATCCGGCGGCTGGAGAGCGGCGCGCTGGTGGTCAATCCGGGCAGCGTCGGCCTGCCGGCCTATGACGACGACAGGCCCTATCCGCACCTTGTCGAGGCCGGCTCGCCTCACGCCCGCTACGCCATCGTCGAGAAGAGCGACAAGGGTTGGGCCGCCGAGTTGATCGCGGTGGACTATGACTGGGACCGGGCGGCGCGCGACGCCGAGGTCCACGGCCGTCCCGACTGGGCGCGTGCCCTGGCCACGGGACGGGTCTAGGCCGCGCGCTAAATCGCGATGGCGGCTTTACGGCGTTCGGGTCGTCGCGTTATCTGAATGAACCGGGCCTGATCGCGGGCGCCCGGACATAGGCGATGTTCGCCCAAGACCCGCTCCCGCCCGCCTGATCGGCGGCAAGGAGCGCCGATGTCTTGCATCCAGACACCATCCCCCGACGAGGCGCGACCGCCGCGCCTGACCCTGTTCGCCCTGTTCGTGAAATTCCTCGGCTTCGGCCTCTTGGCCTTCGGCGGGCCAGCCGCACAGATCGCCATGCTGAAGCGCGAACTGGTCGAAGGCGAGGGCTGGATCTCGGTCGCGCGCTTCAACCGGCTGCTGGCGGTCATGCAGGTCCTGCCGGGGCCCGAGGCGCATGAGCTGTGCGTGCACCTGGGGATGCGGGCGCGGGGGCGGTGGGGCGGACTGGTCGCCGGGCTGGGCTTCATGCTTCCGGGGTTCATCCTGATGATGGCCCTGGCCTGGCTGTATTTCCGCATCGACTTCGACCGGGGCTGGGTGGCGGCGGCCCTGTTCGGCGTCCAGGCCGGCGTCGTCGCCCTGATCGTTCGGGCGGTCGAGAAGATCGGCCAGCAGGCTCTGGCTGACCGCGCGCTTTGGATCATTGGCGGGACGGCGGCGGTGGCTTCGGCCCTGGGGGTTCCGTTCTGGATCACCCTGCCGGCCTCGGGCGCGGTCTATTGGGCGTGGCGTAGCGGGCGGCGCGGGGTGGTGGTCCTGATCGTCGTCGCGGCGGCTGTTGCAGCCCTGTTTCAGGCGCAGGCGGGCGGGGCGAGCGTCGCGCCGACCTTCAGCAGCCTGGCGTCCGACGCGCCGGGGACGGTGGCGGCCCTGGCGCTTTTCCTGTGCGGTCTGAAGGCGGGGCTGTTGACGTTCGGGGGCGCCTATACGGCCATCCCCTTCCTGCGCACCGACATGGTGGTGCGAGGCTGGCTGGGGGACGGAGCGTTTCTGGACGGGCTGGCCCTGTCGGGGGTTCTGCCGGCGCCCCTGATCATCTTCGCCACCTTCGTCGGCTATGTGGCGGGCGGACCGGCGGGCGCGCTGGCGATCACGGCGGGAATCTTCCTGCCGGCCTTCGCCTTTTCGATGATCTTCTACGATCGGCTGGAGGCGGTGGTGGATGCGCCGGCGCTGCGCGAACTGTTGGAAGGCGTGGCGGCCGGGGTGGTCGGGCTGATCGCCGTCACGGCCGCCCAGCTGGGCTGGGGACTGGCTACGACATCGGGCACGCCTTGGCTGGCGCTGGCGATCTTCATCCCTGCGCTGGCGATGTTCTTCAGATGGAAGAGCCCGTTCGCCGCCCCAGTGGTGCTGGCGGCGGCGGGGGTCGCAGGCGTGCTGGCCGCCTAGTCGTCCATATAGCCGAGCAGGGCCAGGGCCCCGACGGCGGTGAGGACGCCCAGCGCAAAGGCGCCGATGACCGAGCCGGTGGCGACGGCGGTCGAGACGGTCACGGGGCGCGCCTCGTACCATTCGACGATATCGGCCTCGCCCAGATCGTCGTCCAGATAGGCGTCGGCGTCGTGCAGGGGGTTTTCTGCGGTCATGGTCAAGCTCCCGTCGGTGGCTGGCTTAATCCCCGGCGAGGCGACGGGTTCCGATTACAATTGGTCGCCCGCCGATTGGTGACAGATGTCTGCGGGCAGGTTAGACGGCCTATCCGCCGAACGGAACGCGCGCAAGCCGCGAGCCCCGCCGGTCCGTTTGCCATGCCGACCGAAGATCGGCATTGGGGAGCGAGCGTTAGCGCCCTTCAAGAGACTGTTCATGGCCGGCCATTCCAAGTTCAAGAACATCATGCACCGCAAGGGGCGCGCCGATGCGGTGCGATCCAAGCTCTTCTCCAAGCTGTCGCGCGACATCACGGTGGCGGCCAAGGCGGGGATGCCCGACGTGGCGCTGAACCCGCGCCTGCGTCTGGCGGTCAACAACGCCAAGGCCGAGAGCCTGCCCAAGGACGTGATCCAGCGCGCCATCAACAAGGCCGCCGGCGGCGACGTCGATACGATGGAAGAGGTCCGCTACGAGGGCCGGGGCCCCGGCGGCGTCGGCATCATCGTCGAGGCCCTGACCGACAACAGGAACCGCGCGGCCTCCAACATCGGCGCGGCCTTCAAGAAGAACGGCGGCGCGCTGAGCGAGATGAACTCGGTCGCCTTCATGTGGGATAAGGTCGGCCAGATCATCTACAAGGCCGAGGCCGGTTCGGAAGACGCCGTCATGGAGGCCGCCATCGAGGCCGGCGCCCAGGATGTCGAGAGCGATCTGGTCAAGCCCGACATCTATGAGGATGCGCCCGGCCACACCATCTGGACCGCCTTCGAGGACCTGAACGAGGTCGCCGAGGCCATGTCCAAGATCCTGGGCGACCCCAAGTCGACGGCCATCGTCTGGAAGCCCCAGTCCGAGGTTCCCGTCAGCGGTGAGGCGGTCGGAACCCTGATGAAATTGCTCGACGCCCTGGACGCCGAGGACGACGTGTCATCCGTCTATTCCAACGAGGAAATCTCGGACGAGGACATGGCCAAGTACGCAGGCTGACCACAGGACTCGCCTGTCTGGATAACATTCTTCATCGACTCCGGGTCGCGACTCTGCAATCGTTAAGATGGTTGAGGGGCCTTTCAGACACCATTGTTCCGGGCGCGTGCGCGCATCCGGCAGGCTCCGCACCTATCGTGATGCGCTGGAGCCAAGATGATGCTGTTGTCCAAGATCGACCGTGCCCTGTCGGGCAATGCGCGCAGTAAGGCCGTGGTCCCCGTGGTCGAGACCTCGATCGAGGCCGTGGCCGGCTCCATCGGCGAACGCTATGAAATCCTCCAGGGCAGCCTGGACCAGCTGACCGGCCTGGCCCAGCAGCTGCGGGCCGTCGAGCCGCTGCTCAACGATATGCGCCAGCCGCTGACCGCCGAGTTCACGGCGCGTCGCGAGGAGTATCTGGAGCTCATCAACCTGCGCGGAGCCTATCGCGAGACCTCGGAACAGGCCGCGACCCTGGGCAACGAGAGCCGCCGTCTGGCCGCCGCCCTGACCGCCGCCGAGGCGCGGGGCGACGACCTGGAGGCGCGCTGCGCCGAACACGCCGCCACGGCCCAGGACAACCGCCTGCAGATGGATCAGGTCCGCAACGCCCTGTCCCAGGCCGAGGGCCGGGTCGACGCCCTGGGCTCGGCCGAGCGCGATGCGGTCAAGCGGATCATCGAGCTGGAACAGGACCAGACGGCCCTGCGCGCCCAGCTTCAGGCCCTGGAATCCCAGCGCGGCGAGGCCGAGGCCGGCCGCACCCGCGCCGTCCGTGACCACAGCCTGGCCACCGACGAGAACGCCGCCCTGAAACGCCGCATGGACGAGGTCGGCCTGGAGGTCGCGCGTCTGGCCCGCGCCGAGGCCTCGCTGGAAAGCCAGTTGACCGGCGAACGCGCCCGCGCCGCCGCAGAACAGGCCGAGGCGTCGCGCGCCCTGCGTCTGGTCGAGGGCCAGGCCGAGAGCGCCCGTTCCGAAGCCGCCGCATTGCAGGCGCGTCTGGACACCACCACGGCCCGCGCCGTGCGGCTGGAGACCCTGAACGGCGAACTGACCACGAAGCTGGCCGAGATGCAGGCCGCCAGCCACGCCACCGACCGCACCACCGAAGAGATGACCACCGGCCTGGAACGCGCTCTGGAACGGGTGCGGGTGCTGGAAGCCGACGCCGAGGAAAGCCGTCAGCGCCAGGCCGCCATGGACGCCGCCCGCCTGGCCGCCGTGGACCGCGCCGAACACCTGTCCAAGGCCACCTCGGCCCAGGAAAAGGCCCTGGCCCGCAGCGAGGATCGCCTGAACAAGCTTCAGGCCCGTCTGTCGGCGGTGCAGGCCGAGCACGACGCCCGCGCCCAGCAGCTGGTCGAACAGGTGGCGTCGAGCCGCTCCGAGCTGGAGGCCCTGCGCGCCGAATCGGCCATGACCACCGCCGCCCTGGACACCGCCCGTCGCGACCGCGAGCCGAGCGGCGAGGTGGCGATGCTGAACTCTGCGGTGGCCTGAGGACGCGCCTGTCAGGGAACTCTGTCCGGGGATCGGGGGTTAGGTCGGCTCAACCTTGACCGGGAAGGCCAGACCCCCATGGACATCACCCAGCTGATCCTCGACGACCACGCCGAGCAACGCCGTCTGTTCGCCATTCTGGAACAGATCGACCCGTCCGACGTGGACGCCCTGACCAAGGTCTGGGGCCGGCTGTCGGCGTTTCTGGACGTCCATGCCGAGGCCGAGGAGCGGTTCTTCTATCCCGAGCTGATGAAGCGCGGCGAGGGCGCCAATGACGCCGAGGACGGCACCGTCGAGGGCGAGACCGAGGACGCCATCGAGGATCACAACAAGCTGCGTGATGCGGTCAAGGCGGCCAACAAACTCAAGATCGGCACAGGCGCCTGGATCGAGGCGGTGGGCAAGGCCAATGTCGTCAACTCCAAGCACATGGGCGAGGAGGAGCGTCAGGGCCTGACCGACTTCCGCCGCCATGCCCCGATCGAGACGCGCCATGCCCTGGGGGTGAAGTTCGCCGCCTTCGAGGCCGAGCACCTGCTGGGCGTCAAGCCGGTCAACAAGGACCCGGAAGCCTATGTCGAGGAACACGCGGCCTAGGCGCCGGCCATGACAGCCGACCTGATCAGCGCGCTCTGGCCGGTCATGGGCGCCACTGTCGCCGGGGGGCTGATCGGGCTGGAGCGCGAGTGGCGCGGCCGCGCGGCGGGGTTCCGCACCCATATCCTGGTCAGCCTAGCCTCGGCCCTGTTGATGCAGGCGGCGATGACACAGGGCGGCTGGGCCTTCGAGGCCCTGCCCGACGAGAACATCGTCACCGACCCGACGCGGATGGCGCACGGCGTCCTGACCGGCATCGGTTTTCTGTGCGCCGGCGTGATCTTCCGCACCGGGTTTTCGATCCACGGCCTGACCACGGCGGCGTCGCTGTGGATCACCTCGGCTATCGGCATCCTGTTCGGCGTCGGCCTGTACGGGCTGGGCGTGCTGGGCACGGTGACGACGGTGCTGATCCTGATCGGGCTGAGGCTGGTCAGCGCCAGATTGCCCGGCCAGACGGTCATCGACGCCGAGGTCTGCTGGGCGCGCGGCGATGTGGCGACCGAAGCCCGCGTCGAGGCTGCCCTGGCGACCGTCGATAGCCATGCCCGACCGGACCGCATCGAACTGGGCGAGGCCGGAGCCGTGTCGACGCGCAGCTGGCGGATGAAGGCGGGCGGCGATCACGACCTGAAGACCCTGGCTGCAAGCCTGTCGGGCATGGAGGGTGTTCTGGCCTATCGGCTCGACCCCCGCGACGACTGAGCCCGGCTTGCAATCCCGGCGGTTCGCGTCAGGGTGGTGAGACAAGAGGCTCGGGGGAGCAGACACAATGGACAAACCCAAACGCGGCGGCTTGCACGCCGACGACGTGATCGTGGTCGTGGCGTGGGTTTTCGCCATCGGACTGGTGTTCGCAGCGGCCTGGGGGTCGCGTTTACTGATCGAGCCGATGCGGGAGGTGTTCCAGGCCTTCGGGGCGTCACAGCAGGCCCCGCTGGAACCCGACAGCAACGAGGCCTCGGTCGAGCTGGGCATTCTCTATCCGGTCAACGGCCCTGTGCCGAACGAGACTGAGATGCGCGCCGCCGGCATGTCAGATGACGAGGCGGAACAGAAACCCATGGCCCAACCGCCCGGGGTGGTGGTCGTGCCGCCGTCCTGGCTGCAAGCGCCCCGACCCTATTACCCCTCGACCGCAGCCTATCGGAATGTCGAGGGCGGTCGCGTGCAGATGGAGTGTTTCGTCCGCCCCGACGGGATCATCGCCGCCTGTATCGTGCTGAACGAGACCCCGCCGGGCCTTGGCTTCGGGCGCGCAGCCATCGCCGCAGCCCGGGACGCCAGGCTTCAGGCCCGGACTGTCGATGGCGTGGCTTCGCCGGGCCGGATCCGCTTCACCACCAGCTTTCGTCTGCAATAGGCGTCCGCATTCGGCGCGCCCCCCCTGCCTACTCCTGCATGGCGTAGGCGCGGACGATGGCGAACAGGAAGTCGCGGCCTTCATAGAGGGATCGCGCGCGCAGCCGCTCGTTCAGGCCATGGACCCCATTGCCGTCCGGGTCGGTGAACATGCCGGTGACGCCATAGGTCGCAATCCCCGCCGCATTGGTGAAGCGGCCGTCGGTGGCGCCTGTCGATAGGGTCGGGATGACGGGAACGCCGGGCCACAGATCGGCAGCGGCGGCCTGGATCGGACCCAGGATGTCGGCGCCCAGGGTCGGGGCCGGAGCGGTCGGGCTGGGCTCGCCCACCGTGGCGATGGTGATGGCGTCATTGGCCAGGACCCGCGCCATCTCGCCCTGGGTGTCTGCGATCGTATTGCCGGGCAGGATGCGGCAGTTGACGTTGACCGTGACCTTCTGGGGCTGGGCGTTCGGCGCGTGTCCGCCCTCGATCAGGGTGGGGATGCAGGTGGTCCGCATCATGGCGTTCCACACCGGATTGGCGGCGGCCAGCCGGGCGGCGGCGTCCACGTCGGGGGTCTCGGTCGCCGTCAGGGCGCGCAGGTCGGCGGCGTATTCGGGCGTGCTCTCGGCGATGGCCGCGAAATAGGCGCGGGTCACGCCGCTGAGCTGCAGCGGGAAATCATGCGCCGTCAGCCGGGCCAGGGCCTCGCCCATGGCGGCGATGGCATTGTCCTTGCGCGGCCGGGCCGAGTGGCCGCCGGGGTTGGTCAGTTCGACGGTGAAGTCCTGATAGACCTTCTCGCCCGCCTGGACGTTCAGGGCGATGCGGTTCGCGTGGGCGTCCAACTGTCCGCCGGCGCCTTCATTGAGCGCGAACCCGGCCCGCAGGGTCTCGGGCCGGTTGGCCAGAAGCCAGCTGACGCCGTTCCAGTTGTCGTCGGTTTCCTCGCCGCAGGTCAGGGCCAGTTTCAGGGTGCGGCGGGGCGTGAACCCCTCCTGCTTCAGGCGCACGAAGCTATCGACCCAGACCGAGGCCTGCGCCTTGTCGTCCGAAGCGCCGCGCGCATAGAAGAAGCCGTCCTCCTCGATCAGGGTGAAGGGGTCGCGTTGCCAGTCCGAGCGCCGCGCGTCGACCACGTCGATATGGGCCAGCAGCAGGATGGCGGGCGCCGAGGCGTCCGAGCCGGGCAGGGTGGCGATCAGATTGCCCAGCTTGGGCTGGGTCGGGTCGATGACGACCTCGACGTCGGGTGCGGCGTATCCGGCGGCGGTCAGTCGGGCGGCCATCCTCTCGGCGGCCAGGGTGCAGCTGCCGGTCGACAGGCTGGTGTCGGTCTCGACCAGCTCCTTGTAGGTCTCTCGGAACACGGCCTGATCGGGACGAAGCGTCGCCGGGCTCTGGGTCAGGGTCAGGACGGGGGCCGGTCCCGACGGGGTGTCGGCCTTGGCGATGGTCACGGTGGCCGCGATGATCACGACGGCGGCGATGCCGAACAGGCTGAGGAACAGACGGCTGCGGCGCAGGTTGCGGTGCTCCTCATAGGCGGCCTCGTCGAGCCAGAAGCGGCCTTCGCCGGCCTCGACCACGGCCTTGCGCTTGACCAGGGTGCGAAGGACGCCGCGCGCGGGCAGACGACCGACAGGCAGGGCGGCGGCGGTGTCCGGCGCGTGGGCCCCGGCTTCGCGCAGGGTGCGGACGATGCGCCGCTCGGAGCGTATCCGCACGGCCGCCATGGTGGCCGCTGAGTTTGTACCTGTCGTCATGATCCGCTCCCGTTCGCGGCAGCCATAGACCGATCGTGCGCGGTTGTCCTCAGCGACTCGGCGGTCTGCGTGCGACGACACGGCCGGGAAAGCGCTGTTTTGCCGCCGGCGTCGGACGGCTAAGGTCTGCGAAGTTTCGAGTGATTGGAGGTCGCGTCTTGACTGTTTTCCTGCGTCTTTGTTCGGCCGTCGTCGCCTTGATCGTCGTCCAGTGTCTGTGGTCCCCATCGTCCGCCCAGGCCCAGACCTTCGCCTGTTCCGGCGCGGCCGGCGAGAGGATGGTCGGTCACGCCCCAGGGCCCAATGGCCAGGGCGGCGTGCCCCTGTGCATGAGCGACGGCAGCGGGGGCGGGGGCTATGCGGCGCCGACGCGTCCGCCTGTCCTGACCTATGGCGCCTTCGCCGCGCACATCGACGCGACCGACATCTGGAGCGAGGGCAATCAAAGACAGGCGGGGGTCGCCGAGCGGATCGCGCTTGAGGCGTGCAACCGCGCCATGGGCGGCGGCTGCGAGAGCGGGGAATGGAACGATTCCTCCATGGCCATCATCCGCGATCAGACTGGCGTCTTCTTCCATGCCTGGCTGGGCGAGGGCGATGCCGAACGCCGCCGCGTCATGGACCTGTGCTCGTCGCGTCAGGAACTGCCCTGCCAGGTGTTCAAGACCATCAACGCCAACGGGCGCCGTCACCGGCCCGGTCCCGAGGCGCGTCGATCCTATGCGGTCGGGGCCTGGGTCCAGGGCACGATCGCCGACGGCTATGACCGCAAACTCTATCTGGCCAGCGGTTATCGCTCGATGGAAGAGGCCAGGCCCCTGGCCATCGCGGCCTGTCTGGCGGCCAATCCGGGACGGAACTGCCAGATCGCCGTCGAGGCCGGCGGGACCTTCATCCAGACGGTCACCAATGATCGCGGTCGCGACTTCACGGTGGTCGAGACCAGTGTCGAGCGGGCACGATCGGCCGGCGAAATCCGCTGCCGCCGCGACGGCGGCACGGGCTGCGAGGTCCAGGCCACCTTCGACACCCGCCAGCGGGGCCTGTTCGTCCACGATTTCAGCAGGGGCGCCGCCGGCTGACAAACCGGCGGGATCATCCGGTCATTGTTCGGTAACTCCGTTTGAGGCATGAACGGAACGAATGACGAACGCGGCGACTCAATTCGGCGGAAACAGCGGCCCGGTGCGCATCCTGGGGCTGGACCCTGGCCTGCGCCGCACCGGCTGGGGCGTAGTGGTCGCCGAGGGCTCGCGCCTGCGCTGGGTCGCCCACGGGGTGGTGACGCCCGACGAGAAGGCGCCCTTCTCCGAGCGGCTGCTGCATCTGCTGGAGGCGGTGGGCGAGGTCTGCGCCGCCCATGACTGCGACGAGGCGGCGATCGAGGAGGTCTTCGTCAACATGAACCCGTCTTCGACCCTGAAGCTGGGCCATGCGCGGGCGGCGGTCATGCTGGCCCCGGCGCGGCACGGGCTGAGCGTGGCGGAGTACTCGCCCAACCTGATCAAGAAGGCGGTGGTCGGCGCCGGCCATGCCGACAAGAGCCAGATCGCCTTCATGGTGAAACGACTGCTGCCGACTGCGGGGGACGTGAAGGCCGATGCGGCCGACGCCCTGGCGGTGGCGATCACCCATGCGCAACTTAGGAAGCGGACCCTGCTGGCGGCGCTGAACCCGATGCGGGGCGCGGCGTGACGGGTGGCATGGCCTTCTCCTCCCTGTCGGCGCAGCCGATGGGGAGGTGGCGCGGCGCGGCTTGGCGCCGTGACGGAGGGGGCGACCGGCTGGCGCCAGTGAGCGATCAGCCAGCCCTCATTTTCGACGCGGTGTCGCCCCCTCCGTCTCCTCGCAAGCGGCTCGGAGCCACCTCACCATTCGCTGCGCGAACAGGGAGGATTGCATCATGATCGGGCGGCTGCGCGGGGTGCTGGCCGAGGTCGAGGAGGGCTATTGCCTGATCGACTGCGCGGGCGTGGGCTATGTGGTGACGTGCGGGGCGCGGACGCTGCAACGCCTGCCGGCGCCGGGCGACGAGGCGACCCTGCATATCGAGAGTTCATGGTCGGCCGAGAACGGCCCGCGCCTGTACGGCTTCCTGACGCGGGATGAACGCCGCGCCTTCACCACCCTGACCGGCATCCAGGGCGTGGGGCCAAAGGCGGCCCTGTCGGTGCTGGACGTGCTGCCGCCGGGCGAACTGGCGCAGGCCGTGGCGCGCGACGACAAGGCGGCGGTGGGCCGGGCCAACGGCGTGGGGCCGAAACTGGCGCTGCGCATCGTCACCGAACTGAAGGGCAAGCCTCTGGGGGATGTGTCCTTCACGCCAAGCGCGGCTGGGGTCCATGCCGAGGTCGCGCCGCCGGTCCCGAGCGTGACGGGCGAGGCGGTCTCCGCCCTGCTGGGTCTGGGCATGGCCGAGGTCAATGCGCGCCGGGCGGTCGACCACGCCCTGATCCGGCTGGGTGACGAGGCCGAACTGTCGGCGGTGATCCGCGCGGCGTTGCAGGAGCTGGGGCGGTGACATTCAAATTCCGCTCATCCTCGCGAAGGCGGGGACCCAGTGTTTTGGGCGATCGGTTAGGCCGGCGTCGCGTTTGCAGTCATCCCACGCACCTTGCTCCACGAAAGAACTGGGTCCCCGCCTTCGCGGGGATGAGCGGGTGTGAACAGTGAGCGACGACCGCATCATCTCGCCGGAACCGGCGCCGGGAGAGGCCTATGACCGCGCGCTGCGGCCCCAGAGCCTGTCTGAGTTCGTCGGCCAGGAGCAGGCCAAGGGCAATCTGAAGGTCTTCATCGACGCGGCCCGGTCGCGCGGCGAGGCGCTGGATCACGTCCTGCTGTTCGGGCCTCCGGGTCTGGGCAAGACGACCCTGGCCCAGATCGTGTCCAAGGAACTGGGCGTGGGTTTTCGCGCCACCTCGGGGCCGATCCTGGCCAAGGCGGGGGACCTGGCGGCGATCCTGACCAATCTGGAACCGCGCGACGTCCTGTTCATCGACGAGATCCACCGCCTGGCCCCGACGGTGGAGGAGATCCTCTATCCGGCGATGGAGGACCATGTGCTGGACCTGATCATCGGCGAGGGGCCGTCGGCGCGCTCGGTGCGGATCGACCTGGCGCCCTTCACCCTGGTGGGGGCGACGACGCGGGCGGGGCTTCTGGCCACGCCGCTGAGGGACCGGTTCGGCATTCCGTTGCGGCTGGAATTCTACACCCCCGACGAACTGGTGCGGGTCATCACCGGGGCGGCGAGGAAGATGGGCGCGCCGATCGACGACGAGGGGGCGCGAGAGATCGCGTCGCGAGCCCGCGGCACGCCGCGCGTCGCCGGGCGGCTGCTGCGCCGGGTGCGGGACTTCGCCTCGGCGGACGGAGCGCCGATCATCTCCAAGCTGGTCGCGGCGCGCGCCCTGGCCCGGCTGGAGATCGACGAGGCGGGGTTGGACGCCAACGACCGCCGCTTCCTCAAGGCCCTGATCGAGAACTATGGCGGCGGGCCGGTCGGGATGGACACGCTAGCAGCCGCAATCGCCGAGGCGCGTGACGCGGTCGAGGACGTGATCGAACCCTATCTGCTGCAACAGGGATTCATCCAGCGCACGCCGCGCGGACGCATGGCCTGCGCCAAGGCCTATGCCCACCTGGGCCTGACTGAACCGCCCAAGCCGCCGGTCGCGGGTCAGGGCGGGCTGTTCGAATAGGGGTCTTCACCGCGTCGCCGAACGGCTTCATGCTGGGGGCGTAAGGAGACGCGGATGGCGCGACGCCTGAACATGCAGAGGCTGATCCGGGTGCTGATCTCCGTGCTGGGCGTCGCCGTGCTGGCGCTGGGCGGGGTCTGCCTGTGGGCCGTCACGCGCGGCGGGCCGCCTATGGCCCAGACCCCGGCGCCGGAGCGGGCGCTGCAACAGGTGCGCGAGCAGATGGGACGGGCGGGCGAGCTGCGCTATTTCGAAGCCGGCGAGGGCCGCGCCCTGTGCGGGTACGCGGGCCTGAAGGGACAGGCGCGGGCGGTCGCATTCGTGTCGCGGCCCAACCGTATCCTGTTCAGCGATGACCCCCTGCCCGGAGAATTCCGCGAAATGCGCCAGCGCTTCTGCCCCGGCTTCGCCTTCGTCGAGCCCCGGGTCACGCCATGACGGACCAACCCACCGCCGGTCGGTTCGATGGGCGCGAGCATCTGTTGCCTGTGCGCGTCTATTACGAGGACACCGATTTCACGGGCCTGGTCTATCACGCCAACTATGTCCGCTATCTGGAGCGGGGGCGGTCGGACTTCCTGCGGCTGACGGCCAGCGATCATGCGGCCCTGATGACGGGCGACGAGCCGATGGCCTTCGTCATCGCCGATCTGAAGCTGAAATTCCTCAAGCCCGCGCGCATCGACGACGCCCTGACGGTGCGGACCTCCTATGACCGGATCAAGGGGCCGAGGCTCTTGATCTCGCAGACGGTCGAGCGGGACGGCGAGGTGCTGTGCCGGGCGGCGGTGACGGCGGTCTGCATCCACCTGGACGGGCGACCACGCCGGCCGGTCAAGGCCCTGGTCGACAGCGTGACGCCCTGGCTTGCCCAAGGTATTGGCTTGGCTGACGACGCAGGAGACGACTGACATGGCGCCCAAGATCGACCCCACCACCGGACTGACGGATCGTCAGACCTGGAACATGCTGGGCACCATCGTCATTCTCGGCGCCCTGTTGCTGGGCGGCGGGCTGGTGGGCTGTCCCTATTACAAGGTCTGGGAGCGCAAGATGGCCGGTCAGGCCGAGTTGCAATACCAGCAGGGCGCGCGTCAGGCCCTGATCGCCCAGGCGGCGGCCGAGGACGAGGCCTCCATCAAGCGGGCCGAGGCGGCGACCCGGCGCGTGCGCGGCTGGGCCGATGCGGCCAGAAAGGGCTGCGAGGATGTGGGCCTGTCGCAGGACCGGGCCTGTATCGACCAGTTGCTGCGCGACGCCGCCACCTATTCCATCGCCAAGGAAGGCCATGAAGGCGTGATCGTCTCGGTCGGCGCCCCGGTCTCGGTGGCGGTCAACCCCAACGCCGGAAGGCCTGAATAGGCCGCTCGCTTCGTCCGTATCGGGGCCGGCTGTTAGTCATATCTTGCAACGGGCAGGAGAGGATGGGTGACGGTGGCGCTTGCCGCCGTTAGACCCGACCGACGCCTTGGGGCGGACGCCACACTATGGTCACGCGCACCCGCTCCATGGGGCCGTGACGCTTGAAGGACCGATCTGAATGGAAGCCGCCGCCGAAGCCTCGATGCTGAATCCCATCGCGCTGTTCCTGGCCGCCGACCTGGTGGTCAAGGGGATCATGATCGGACTGGCCGTGGCCTCGCTGTGGTCCTGGGCCGTCATCATCGACAAGGCGTTCCGCTTCGCCGCCCTGAACAGCCAGGCCACCGCCTTCGAGCGCCAGCTGGCCTCGGGCCGGTCGCTGGAGGATGTGGCGGCGCAGGCGGGGCCGAACCCCAGCCACGCCCTGCCGCGCATGTTGGTGGTCGCCCTGCACGACTGGCGCGAGACCCGCCAGCGCGGCCCCCTGACCGACACCCAGGGCAACCTGCTGATCAGCCGCATCGACCGGGCGCTGGATTCCATCATCGCCCGCGAGGGCCAGAGGGTCGAGAACGGCCTGGGCGTGCTGTCGGTGGTGGCCACCGCCTCGCCCTTCATCGGCCTGTTCGGCACGGTCTGGGGCATCATGCGCGCGTTCGGCGCCATCGCCTCGGCCGGGAACACCAACCTGACCACTGTGGCGCCGGCGATTTCCGAGGCCCTGTTCGCCACGGCCATCGGCCTGGCGGCGGCCATCCCGGCCTATATCGCCTACAACAAGTTCTCGATCGACGCGGGCAAGTTCACGGGCCGGCTGGAAAGCTTCGCCGACGACCTGCAGGCCGCCGTGGCGCGCCGCCTGGGTTCGCCCGCGACCTCGCAACCGGCGCCCCAGGCCGACGCCTTCCACCGGGCCGACTGATGGCGGGCGGCGTCGGAGGCGGAGCAGGCGGCCATGTGCGGGGGCGCAGACGTGCGCGCAAGCGGCCGCTGAGCGAGATCAACGTCACCCCCCTGGTGGACGTGATGCTGGTGCTCTTGATCATCTTCATGATCTCGGCGCCCCTGCTGACCGTGGGCGTGCCCGTGGACCTGCCCAAGACGGACGCCAGCGCGGTGGACACCGACAACGAGCCGGTCACCGTGTCCGTGGACAAGGACGGCGCGATCTTCATCGACAAGGACGAGACCTCCTACGAGGCCCTGCTGACGCGCGTGTCCGATGTGGCGGGCGAGGCTGAGCGGTCCGAAAAGCCGATCTTCGTGCGGGCCGACGGCCGGGCGCCTTATCAGGCGGTGGCGCGGGTCATGGCGCGGCTGTCGGCGGGCGGATATTCCAAGCTGAACCTGATCACCGACACGGCAGCCGATGCGGCGCCGGCCAGAGCGGCCACGGCTCCCGCCACGCCGGGCGGGGAAGGCTGATCTCGTGACGCAGGCGGCGTCGGAACCGAAATCCTGGCCCTCCATCGTCGGCTCGGTGGCGCTGCACGCCGTCATCGTCGGCCTGGCCGTGTTCGCCCTGCCGCGCGAGAAGGTGCTGACGCCGATCACCTCGTCCGTGCCCGTGTCGATCATCTCCAGCGAGGTGATCGAGGCCGCCGCCGACAATCCGTCCGATGAACTGGTCACCGACGACGCTGCGACCGCGCCGAGCGAGGCGGTCGAGGCTCCGCCCGAGCCTGCGCCGCCTTCACCGCCGGTTCCCACGCCGCTGACGCCCACACCGCCCCGGCCGACGCCCCCGCGCCCCACGCCGCCACGTCCGACACCGACACCGACGCCCACGCCGACGCCGCGTCCTACGCCGCCCAGGCCGACCCCCACGCCGACGCCCCCGCGTCCGACGCCTACGCCGCCACGCCCGACGCCGACTCCGCCGCGCGCTGCGCCCACGCCGCCACGCACCCAGCCGTCGCTGGACCTGAACGCCCTGGCCGGCCCGCGCCGTCCGACAGGCAATACGGGCCGTCCCGCCACGGGCCAGACGGGCGCCGGTCAGGCGTCACAGGCCACGGGGCCGCAGCTGACGGCCATCTTCAACCAGGTCTATCCGAACTGGACCCTGCCCTGCGACATCCCTGGGGCCGACCAGCTGAGGATCCAGATCGACGTCACCCTGTCGGCGGATGGGCGGATCACGGACGGGCCGACCCTGCTGAATCCGCAGTCGGGCAACGTCTATCGCGCGGCGGCGGACGGCGCGCTCAGAGCCCTGCGCCAGACCGCCCCCTTCGACGTGCCCGCCGGATTCCCCGGCGGCAGTTTCCGCCCGACGTTCAACACCGAACGGGCCTGCCGGAACCGGTAGCGGGGCAGCCGGGCAAAACCTGCCGTCCCGAAAGTCGCCCCAATCCCACTGATGGTGGCGTTTGTCGTACAGTCTCGCGATAAGGACTGACGACCGTCTCGACCTGGGAGCCTTTGCATGCGTCTGAACCTTCTGCTCACAACGGTGGCCGCAATCGCGGTGGCGGCCTCCACGCCCGGCGTCGCCCAGCAGCAGGACCGTCCGCAGCAGGGCGGTCCCATCGAGGTCGAGATCGACCAGGGCGTGCTGCGTCCCTTCCAGATCGCGGTGGCCCCCTTCAGCGGCCAGAACGGATCCGACATCGGCGAGGTCGTTTCGGCCGACCTGCGGCGCTCGGGCTTTTTCGAGCCGATCAATCCGGCCAGCTTCATCGAGACCGGCCTGACCCTGGCCAATGCCCCCGACTTCGCCAAATGGACCAATATCGGCGCCCAGGCCGTGCTGTACGGATCGGTGACGCCGCGCCCGGACGGTCGCAACGACGTGGGCTTTCGCCTGTACGACCCCTACCGCCAGTGCCAGCTGGTCAGCTATAATTTCACCGCCACGTCCGAACAGTGGCGCCGGATCGCGCACAAGATCGCCGACGTCGTCTATCAGCGCATGACGGGCGAGAGCGGCTTCTTCGACACCCGCATCATCTATGTCGCCGAGAGCGGCACCGAGCTGAACCGGCTCAGTCGCTTGGCCATCGTGGACCAGGACGGCTACAATCCCGTCTTCCTGACCCAGGGCGAGGAGATCATCCTGACGCCGCGCTTCTCGTCCAATCCGAACGAGATCACCTATATGGCGCTGGGCGAGAACTACTCGCGCATCTACCTCTACAACCTGTCGACGGGCCGCCGCGAAAGCCTGGGCGAGTTCGACGGCCAGGCCCTGGCGCCCCGCTATTCGCCGGACGGGTCAAAGGTCGCTTTCTCGATCATCCGGGGCGGCAATACCGACGTCTATGTGATGGACCTGCGCAGCCGCCAGCTGAGCCGCCTGACCTCGGACCCCGGCATCGACACCTCGCCGTCCTTCAGCCCCGACGCGTCGCAGATCGTGTTCAACTCGGACCGGTCGGGCACGCCGCGCCTTTATGTCATGCGCGCCGACGGCTCGGGCCAGCGGCCGATCTCAAGGGGCGGCGGCAGCTATACGGCGCCCTCGTGGAGCCCGCGCGGCGACATGATCGCCTTCACCAAGTCGTCGGGCGGCCGGTTCTCGATCGGAGTGATGAACACCGACGGGTCGGGCGAGCGCAGCCTGTCGTCCAGCTATTTTGAGGAAGGCCCGTCGTGGGCGCCCAATGGCCGCTACATCATGTTCGCGCGCCAGACCCAGGGCGGAAACACCAATCTGTGGATGGTGGACCTGTCGGGCCGGGTCATCGCCCAGTCGGGCTATCAGGGACGCGGGTCCGACCCCGCATGGTCGCCGCTGCTGGACCCGGCGCCGACCAGCCTGGGCATGAACCAGGGGCCGGACTCCTGCCCGTCCTGAGATTCCCCAGGGGGGTGATCACGGATGGACCTGAAGGGCTCAACTGTGCGTTATCGCTCCAGACAGACACAAGACCGCCACGCTAATGGTCGAGCTTGATGGCTCGCCAAGATCGCAAAGATCGCTGCTTCGAGGAGACGACCCGATGATCCCCGCATCCACCCTGATCAAACTGGCCGCCGTGGGCCTTGTTGCGACGACGATGGCCGCCTGTACGCCTAAGCGCGCGGTCGAACCGGCTGTGCCCAATGTGCCGCCGGAGACGGGCGGTCCGGTCTATCCGGGCGGCAATAACGGCAACGTCGGCGGCAACACCGGCGCGGCTATGCCGGGCTCGGCCCAGGACTTCGTCGTCAACGTCGGCGACCGGGTCTATTTCGACCTCGATTCCTATCAGGTGAACCCTGAGGCCTATCCACGCCTGGACGCCCAGGCCCAGTGGCTGCAGCGCTATCCCCAGGTCAATGTCCGCATCGAGGGCAATGCCGACGAACGCGGCACCCGTGAATACAACCTGGCCCTGGGCGCTCGCCGCGCCGAGTCGATCCGCAACTATCTGGTCAATCGCGGCGTGCCCGCCGGCCGGATCGACACCATCAGTTTTGGCAAGGAACGGCCGATCGCGCCGGGTTCGAGCCAAGACTCCTGGGCGCGCAACCGCAACGGCCACACCGCCATCGTCTCCGGCGCGCAGTAGGCTTTAAGCGAGGGCGCTAACGCTCGCGCCGCGGGCGCTCGCTGCTTGAGCGCATTCTTGTTGGGGCGCTAACGCTCGGCTCGCGGAGCCTCGCTGCTTCAGCGCGAAGCGTTATGAGGGCGTCGGCCGTGGGGTCGGCGCCCTTTCCTTTTGACCTGCGCCGCTGGCCCCGTCAGAGAGGACGGCAGTAGAGTTCGGGGGGACCATGGATCTGGAAGCAGTGGGCGGCGTGGTGACCGGGGGACTGGTCGCCGCAGCCATCGAACGCCCGACGGGCGAGGCGGGCGAGGCCCATCACACCTGCAGCGACTGCGGGTCCGAGACCCAGGGCAATTTCTGCTCCAACTGCGGCCAGCCGACCCACGTCCATCGCACCCTCCTGCACCTAGGCGAGGAGCTGCTGCACGGGGTCATGCATTTCGACGCCCGCATCTGGCGCACCCTGCCGTTGCTATGGCTAAACCCGGGCCGGCTGACGCGCGAATGGGTTGAGGGCAAACGCACGCGATACGTCTCGCCGCTGGCGATCTTCCTGTTCACCCTGTTCGTGATGTTCTTCGCGCTCAGCTTCATGCCTCATCGCGAATCCACGCCGCTGCAAGGCGACATCGCCGAGCAACGGCAGGAACTGGCCGAGGCCGAGGCTGCGCTGGTCGAGACGCGCACGCAACTGACGACTGAGTCGGCGGCCGCAGGCCGTATGGCGGTCGAGGTGGCCGAAAAACTGGTCGTCAAACGGCGCGAGGACCTAGCCCACCTGGAACAGGAACTGCGCGACGGCCGGACCGACGGCCTGAAGCCCGGCACCTGGCAGTCCAGCCTCAAGGATCTGGCGGACGGCAACAGCGCGGGCAAGCTGACGGTGATGGGGCACAAGGCCGGGGCCGAGGGTCACGGAGTGGGCGCTACGGTGTTGAAGAAGCTGCAGAACCCGGACCTGGCGGTCTATAAATTGCAGCAGACGATGTACAAGTTCGCCTTCCTGCTGGTGCCGCTGTCGATCCCGTTCGTCGCCCTGCTGTTTCTGTGGCGGCGAGGCTCGACCCTCTATGATCATGGGGTCTTCGTCCTGTATTCCCTGACCTTCATGGCCATGCTGCTGATGACCATGGTGCTTGCGGCGACGCTGAACGGCGTGCTTGGCGGTCTGGTCATCTTTGCGGGGATACTGGCAATACCCGTCCATGTCTTCGCCCAGTTGAAGGGCGCCTATTCCCTGTCGGTGTTTTCGGCGCTGTGGCGGGCCGCGGCCCTGCTGGTGTTTTGCAACATCGTGGTCGGCCTGTTCATCACGGCGATCGTCTATCTGGGCCTGGGGCACTGAGGGCAGGGCGCGACGCCTTGCAGACGCCTCAAATCGGTGGAACGAAAGCCGCATGACGATCAAGCCTTCATCCCGCCTCATCCTGCTGGCCACGGCCGGCGTCTGTCTTCTGGCCGGAGGCGTCGCGGTGTCTCAGGTCGCGCCCCTGCCGGCGACCCAGTGGGACAATCGCCGCCTGGAGCAGCTGGACCGCAATGTGCGCCGGCTGGAGCGCGCCCTGACCCAGCGCAACGCCGTGGGCCAGCCGGTGATCGTCGAACTGGACCCCGAGGTCGTCACCCTGCAAGGCCAGGTGGCCCAGATGGATCGCCGCCTGGGCGACATCGAACAGACGGTGCGCCAGGTGAACGGCGAACTGGAACGCACCACCTTCCAGCTGGATGAATCGACCCGCGCAAACGCCGCGCTCAGGACTCAGCTGACCGCCGTCGAAGCACGGCTCAAGACCGCCGAGGACGCCCGCGCCGCTGCCGCAGCAGCGCCGGTCGCCGGCGCCTCGCCCACCGGAGATGCGGTCGCGGACCTGGCCGCCGCGCGCGCCCTGACCGATCCGGCGGCAAGCGCTGCGGCGCTGGAAGCCGTGACCAACAACTGGAACGGCACGCCGTCGGGGCGCGAGGCCAGCTGGCGGCTGGGCGACATCCGCCGCGCCGCCAATGACCATGCTTCTGCGGTGCAACTCTACGCCACCGCGCTGAACGGCTGGCCGACCGCGCCTTGGGCCGGTGAGACGACGCTGAAACTGGCCCGAGCCCTGGTGGCCACGGACCGCGACGCCCAGGCCTGCGGCGCCCTGGCCGAGTTCAACCGCCGCTATGCCGCCGCCGCGTCGACGGCGCTGAAGGGCATAGCGACCCAGGTCAGCGGACAGGCGAACTGCACCTGACCGGCGGCTCCGGTTCGGGGCTGACCGCGCGTATCCATGCGCGGCTGGATGCGCGTCTTCGGGCGAATGGGGATCGTCCCGTGGCCCTGGCCCTGTCCGGCGGCGGGGACTCCATGGCCCTGTTGCGCATCGCGTCCGACTGGGCGCGGCTGCGGGGGCGCAGGCTTGTGGCCATCACCGTCGATCATGGGCTGAACCCGGACAGTCCCGCCTGGAGCCGGCTGTGTCAGGACGCAGCGCGTGAGGCGGGGGCGGACTGGATCGAGCGCCGGTGGGAGGAGACCAAGCCCGCGACAGGCCTGACGGCGGCGGCGCGGGCGGCGCGGCATGGCCTGATCGCCGAGGCGGCGCGCGAAGTGGGCGCGCGGGTCGTCCTGTTCGCCCACACCGCCGACGACATCGCCGAGAGCGACTGGATGCGGGGCCAGCCCATGGGGGAGGGCGGCTCGACCCTGGGGCGGCTGCGCGAGTGGTCGCCCAGCCCGGCCTGGCCGGAGGGGCGGGGGTTGATGCTGCTGCGGCCCATGCTGGACGCCCGGCGGGACGATCTGCGGGCGTGGTTGCGCGAAAACGGGCAGGTCTGGATCGAGGATCCGGCCAATGCCGATGAGAGGTTCGGCAGGAGCCGGGCCAGGGCGAGGCTGGCCGATGGGCCGAGATCGGAGGACGGCGAGCGCCCTGATCCTTCGTCCGTCTCAGGTCGCTGTTCCTTTGCAGGCGCGGAGCCTCTGTCGCTGGGGGAGGGTTTCGCTGTCGCGCGGTCGGTGAGGGCGACGGAACTGGCCGCCGTCCTGCTATGCGCCTCGGGGCGGAGCGAGCCGGTGCGGCGTGACCGGCTGGAGCGGCTGGCGCAGAGATTGTCCAGCGGCGAGGTCTTCACCGCCGCCCTGTCGGGCGCTCGGATAGAGGCCGGTCGCGATCGGATCATTATCGGGCGCGAAGCCGGGGAGTTTCGCCGCCGTCCTGTGGCAGAGGTTGCGCTGGAGCCCGGCGTCGCCGCCGTCTGGGACAACCGGTTCGAGATCATGACGGCTGAACCCGGCTGGACGGTCGGGGCGGCTGCGGGCCGGCTGAACCGGCTGTCGCCGGCCGACCGGGCGATCCTGAAGCCCGTGCCCGAGGCGATGCGGGCCGCTTTGCCCGTCCTGATCCGAGACGGCGGGGGTGACCCGCTTCTTGCAGGGCGCCCGGTGCTCGCCTGGCGAAAGGCCGAGGTCCGTGCCCTGGCGCCCCGCCGTCTGGCCCTGTTTCTGGACGCCTCAACGGGCGAAACGACGCAGGAAGCGGACCTCGAACGAACCATCCATGGCGAAATGCCGCCGCCTGACCTATTTTCACACGACTGAACACATTGCGACGGTCCCGGAAGGGGCGTCGAGGAACCGAGAACCGTAATGAACCTGCGTAACCTGGCGATCTGGGGCGTCATCGCCCTGCTGCTGATGGCGGGCTATGCCGCGATCAGCCAGAACGGCGGCGCGGCCATGCCGGGCGCCAAGGGCGCGGCGGCCCAGCGCCCCTCGCCCATGACCTATTCCGAGCTGGTCCAGGCCGTCGAGGGCAAGGCCGTCAAGGAGGTGACGGTCAAGGGCGACCAGATCACCGGCGTGCTGCAGGACGACCGCCGCTTCGTCGCCACCAGCCCCTACCCCAACGAGGCCCTGGTCGAATCCATTCGCCAGTCGGGCGCCACGGTCGATGTGAAGACTATGCGTCAGGCCTGGTGGCAGGGGCTGCTGATCGGCATCCTGCCCATCCTTCTGCTGGTCGGGGTGTGGATCTTCTTCATGCGCCAGATGCAGGGCGGGGCCCGTGGCGCCATGGGCTTCGGCAAGTCCAAGGCCAAGCTGCTGACCGAGCACAAGGGCCGCAAGATGTTCGAGGACGTCGCCGGCGTGGACGAGGCCAAGGAAGAACTGCAGGAGGTCGTCGACTTCCTGAAGGATCCGGGCAAGTTCCAGCGACTGGGCGGCAAGATCCCCAAGGGCGCGCTTCTGGTCGGACCTCCCGGCACCGGCAAGACGCTGCTGGCCCGCGCCGTTGCGGGCGAGGCGGGCGTGCCCTTCTTCTCGATCTCGGGTTCGGACTTTGTCGAGATGTTCGTCGGCGTCGGCGCATCGCGGGTTCGCGACATGTTCGAGCAGGCCAAGAAGAACGCCCCCTGCATCATCTTCATCGACGAGATCGACGCCGTCGGTCGTCACCGGGGCGCAGGCTTGGGCGGCGGCAATGACGAGCGCGAGCAGACCCTGAACCAGCTGCTGGTCGAGATGGACGGCTTTGAATCCAACGAGGGCATCATCCTGATCGCGGCGACCAACCGTCCCGACGTTCTGGACCCGGCCCTGCTGCGTCCCGGCCGTTTCGACCGCCAGGTCGTGGTGCCCAACCCCGACGTGAACGGCCGCGAGAAGATCATCCGCGTCCACATGAAGGACGTGCCCCTGGCGTCGGACGTCAACGTCAAGACCATCGCCCGCGGCACGCCCGGCTTCTCGGGCGCCGACCTGGCCAACCTGGTCAACGAGGCGGCCCTGATGGCGGCGCGCAAGGACCGCAAGATGGTCACCCATCGCGACTTCGAGGACGCCAAGGACAAGGTCATGATGGGCGCCGAGCGCAAATCCATGGCCATGAACGAGGAAGAACGCCGCCTGACCGCCTATCACGAGGGCGGCCACGCCATCGTCGCCATGAACGTCAAGATGGCCGACCCGGTGCACAAGGCGACCATCGTCCCGCGCGGCCAAGCCCTGGGCATGGTCATGCAGTTGCCCGAGGGCGACCGCTATTCGATGAAGTACCAGCAGATGGTCGATCGCATCGCCATCATGGCCGGCGGCCGCGTCGCCGAGGAGCTGATCTTCGGCAAGGAGAACATCACCTCGGGCGCATCCTCGGACATCCAGCAGGCGTCGAAACTGGCCCGTCGAATGGTGACCCAGTGGGGCTTCTCCGAAGTCCTGGGCACCGTGGCTTACGGCGAGAACGAGCAGGAGGTCTTCCTGGGCCACTCGGTCGCGCGCAGCCAGAACATCAGTGAAGAGACGGCCCGGATCATCGATTCCGAGGTCAAGCGGCTGGTCACCTCGGGTTGGGACGAAGCCCGCCAGATCCTGACCGACAAGGCCGGGGACCTGGAAAAACTGGCCCAGGCCCTGCTGGAGTTCGAGACCCTGTCCGGCCAGGAGATCAAGGACCTGCTGGAGAAGGGCGCCATGCCCAATCGCGACGAGAACAACTTCCCCAACGCCGGACCGTCGGTGTCCGTACCCCTGACCCCGGTGGCCGTGGCCGCCGTCTCGGACGGCACGACGGTAGAGGTCGCCACCGTTCACTGAGGCGGGGCATAGACAGACGGCAGGACCCGCCTGGACTCGTCCGTGGCGGGTTCTTACGAACCGACAGGTTTGCATTACAAACAAGTCTGAAGTATCCGAGGTCATCGACCCTTCGGAGAACGCCGATGTCATCCGCCTTTCAGACGCCCCCGGCACAGACCCAGGAACGCCTGCACGGGCTCGACGCCCTGCGCGGCGGCGCGCTGTTGCTGGGCGTGGTGCTGCACGCCGCCATGTCCTTCATTCCGGCGCCGATCTGGATCGTCGCCGACGACCACCCCTCGGTCTGGGCGGCGGGACTGTTCTTCGCAATCCACCTGTTCCGCATGGCGACCTTCTTCCTGATCGCAGGCCTGTTCGCCCACATGATGTTGGGGCGGCGCGGCGTCGTGGCCTTCGTCAGGGACCGGGCGATCCGCATCGCCGGGCCGCTGGTGGTGTTCTGGGCGCCGGTCATGGCGGCGATCATCGCCGTGCTGATCTGGAACGCCGTGCGACAGGCCGCCGGCGCACCGATGGGACCGCCCCCGCCGCCGCCGACCTATAGCTGGGCGACGATACCCCTGACCCATCTGTGGTTCCTGTGGGTGCTGATGCTGTTCTACGCCGCCGCCCTGATCCTGAGGACGCCGTTCGCGGTCCTCGACCGGAGCGGAGCCTGGGGGCGGGCGGTCGACCGGCTGACGGGATTTCTGGCCACGCCCTGGGGCGCGATCCTGCTAGCCGCACCCCTGGCCATCGCCGTCTGGCGCGAGCCGGTCTGGGTCGCCTTCTTCGGCATTCCGACGCCGGATCACGGCCTGATCCCCAACCTGCCGGCCCTGGTCGGGTTCGGGCTGGCCTTCGGGTTCGGCTTCCTGCTGGACCGCCGCCGCGACCTGCTCAAGCAACTTGAGGCCTGGGCGCCGGCCAACCTGGGCCTGGCGGTCGGCGCAGGGGTCAGTCTGCTGATGCTGGCCGGCGGGCCCGCGCCCTCCATAGTTCCCCTGACGGACCCGGTGATGAAGGCCATGGCGGCGGCGGCCCTGGGCGTGGCGACCTTCGCCTCGGCCTTTGCCGCAGTCGGGCTGGCGCTGCGGTTCGCCTCGGGGCACAGCCGGGTGCGCCGTTATCTGGCCGACGCCTCCTACTGGATCTACATCGTCCACCTGCCGCTGGTCATGGCCGCCCAGGTGCTGGTGCAGGACTGGGACATGGCCTGGCCGGTCAAGCTGGCCGTCGTGGTCGCGGGCGTCATGGGCGTCTCGGTCGCCAGCTATGAGTTGCTGATCCGCCACAGCTTCATGGGCCGCTGGCTGAACGGTCGGCGCGTGCCGTGGCGTCGCCCTTCGCCTGCACACGCCCTCGCCGCCGCCGAATAGCTTGCCAAGCCCCCTCGGCCCGTCCACTCCGGGCGGGCCGACACGGAGAGTCGCCATGACCGAGAAGACCGCCCGACCCCCCAGAACGCCCGTCTCCACTGCCGAGGCGGACCTCGCTTTCCTGCGCGGCATCGTCGAGGGCGGTGGCCGCAACCAGACGACCATGGGCGTGGTCCTTCTGGCCGGGGGACTGTTGTACGGCCTCCAGTGCCTGTTCCACCTGGGTCAGGCCGCGGGCGTGATCCGCTGGCCCGGCCTGGCCACCCTGGCCTTCGTCATCGCCATCACCGTGGCCATGTGCATCGTGATCGCCTGGGCGGTGATGAAGGACAGGAAGGCGGGCGTGAAATCCACCTCCGGCCCCCTGGCCAGCCGGGCCATGAACGGCGCCTTCAGCGGCACGGGCGCGGCCAATCTGGCGGTCATCATCATCTTCGGCGTCGGCGCCTCGCGCGACGGCGACTTCGCGGTCTGGCTCTATTATCCGGCCATCGTCTTCGCCTTCCAGTCCATCGCCTGGTTCATGGCCTGGCAGCTGAAGCGCAAGGGCTGGATGGGTCTGATGGCCCTGGGCCACTGGACGACGGCGGTGGCCCTGGGCCTGCTGGTGCGCGAGCCGATGGCCTATCTGTGGGTCTGCACCGCCGCCCTGTTTATGTTGTTCGCCCTGCCCGGCGGGCTGATCCTGCGCGAAGCCCGCGCGGCTGACACAGCGGCGGCCTGAGCCGGTCATGGCGCTGGATCTCGACAGGATCGACGAGGTCATCCACGGCCGAATGCGGCTGGGGATCATGGTCTATCTGGCCGACGCCGAGGTCGCCGACTTCACCGAGCTGAAGACCGTGCTGGAGGCCACCCAGGGCAATCTGTCGGTCCATATCAAGACCCTGGAAAAGGCGGGCTATGTCGCTGTGGCCAAGAGTTTCAAGGACAACAAGCCCCTGACCCGCGTCGCCATCACCCCCGCCGGTCGCAAAGCCTTCGCCGCCTATCTGAAGGCCATGTCGGCCCTGATCGGGGGGCGGGGCTGATGGCGCCCATGGTCGTGGATCCGAACCGTGTCCACGCCTTTGAAGACGCGGAAGCGTTCGAGAACTGGCTGGCGAAACATCACGACCGCGAGCCCGAGGTCTGGATCCGCGTCTTCAAGGTGGGGTCGGGTACGGTTAGCGTGAGCTGGAAAGACGCCATCCCCGCCGCCCTCGCCTGGGGCTGGATCGACGGTGTCAGGAAGAGCCTGGACGCGGTCAGCTTCCTGCAACGGTTCACGCCACGCGGGGGCAAGAGCAGCTGGAGCGAGATCAATGTCGCCCATGCCGAACGCCTGATCGCCGAGGGGCGGATGCAGCCGGCCGGGCTGAAGCAGGTCGAGGCGGCGCGGGCGGACGGGCGCTGGACGAAGAATTACCGGGTCAAGGGTGCAGAGGTCCCGCAGGACCTGGCCGCGGCCATCGCCGCCCACCCGAAGGCCCAGGCGATGTTCCAGACCCTGACCAGCCAGAACCGCTTTGCCTTGATCCATCGCACCAACGCCCTGAAGACCGAGGCCGGACGGGCGAAGGCAATCGTCCGGTTCGTCGAGATGCTGGCGCGCGGCGAGACCATCTATCCGCAAGGGGCGACGAAATGAACGTGCGGCCTCGCATCATGGGCATCATCAACACCACGCCCGACAGCTTCTCGGACGGTGGGCGGTTGGCGACGGTCGAGGCGGCGGTCGATCAGGCCATGCGGATGGTCGAACAGGGCGCGGATGTTCTGGACATCGGCGGCGAGAGCACCCGGCCGGGCGCCGAGCCGGTCGGCGCCGACGAGGAGATCGCGCGCACGGCGCCGGTGATCGAAGCGATCCGGGCGCGTTGGGACGGTCCGATCAGCATCGACACGCTCAAGCCCCAGACCGCGCGGGCCGCCGTCCAGGCCGGGGCGACGATGTGGAACGACGTCTCGGCCCTGAGCTTCTCGCCCGACAGCCTGGCCACGGCGGCAAGCCTGGGGTGCGAGGTGGTGCTGATGCACATGAAGGGCGAGCCGCGCACCATGCAGGCCGACCCCCGCTATGACGACGTGGCAGCCGAGGTCATCGCCTATCTGGTCGAGCGCGCGGACGCCGCGATGGCGGCGGGGGTGTCGCGCGACCGGATCTGGCTGGATCCCGGCATCGGCTTTGGCAAGACCGTAGCCCATAACCTGGCCCTGACGACGGCGACCGACCGGCTGGTCGCGACCGGCTTTCGCGTACTCTACGCCGCCAGCCGCAAGCGCACGATCCTGAGCCTGGACCCCACCGCCACCGACCCGCTGGACCGGCTGGGCGGGTCGCTGGCCCTGGCGCTGGAAGGGGCGCGGCGGGGGGCGCAGATGGTCCGGGTCCATGACGTGCGCGAGACGGTCCAGGCCCTGAAGGTGCAGGCCGCGCTGCTGGACGCGGCGGGTCGCTAGGGCAGGTTGATCTGCCAGGACACGCCGAATCGGTCGTTGAGCCAGGCGAAGCGGCGGCTGAAACCATAGTCGGCGACCGGCATCAGGAACTGACCGCCCTCGGCCATGGCGGCGACGATGCGCTCGAACTCGTCATTGTCGGTGCAGTCGAGGAAGATCGAGCTGGACGGGGTGAAGCTGAACCCCTGGCGAATGGTCGAATCATTGGCCCGCATTTCCATGTCGGCGATGACCACATGGGCCATGCGAACGGCGCCGCCATCCTCGTAACGTTCCAGCGACACCACGCAGCTGCCGGGGATCAGGCCGACGTAGAAGGTCAGGGCGGCTTCGCATTCACCCTGGAACATCAGGAAGGGCACGGCGGTGGTCATCGGGTCTCCGAGGCGGGTGGCGTCGCCTCCAGCCTAGCACCAGTGACTTGCCTGACGGAACGGACTCGGCCATCTCCACCCCCATGACTTCTTCCATCGGACGCGTGCTGATCATCGCCGGCTCGGACTCGGGCGGAGGGGCGGGAATCCAGGCCGACATCAAGGCCGTGACCGCCATGGGCGGATACGCCGCCACCGCCATCACCGCCATCACGGTGCAGAACACCCTGGGCGTCCACGGGGTCCATCCCCTGCCGCTGGACCTGATCGAGCAACAGGCGCGCGTCGTGCTGGACGACATCGGCGCCGACGCCATCAAGACCGGCATGCTGGGCTCGGTCGAGGTGGTGGAACGGGTCGCCGCCATCCTGGACACCTGCAACGCCCCCGCCGTGGTCGATCCGGTCATGATCGCCAAGGGCGGCGCAGCCCTTCTGGAAGATCGGGCCATCGCGGCCGTGCGGTCGCTGATGATTCCGCGCGCGGCGCTGCTGACCCCCAATGCGCCCGAGGCCGAGGCGCTGACAGGGATCAGCGTCGTCGATCTGGACGGCCAGAGGCGGGCGGGCGAGGCTCTGCTCAAGCTGGGCGCGCGGGCGGTGCTGATGAAGGGCGGCCATGTCGGCGAGGGCGGCACGACCGTGATCGACATCTTGATGACGCCGTCCGGCGAGACCCTGCTGGAGGGACCGCGCATCGACACCACCTCGACCCACGGCACCGGCTGCACCCTGGCTAGCGCCTGCGCCGCCGGGATCGCCAGGGGCCTGCCGCTGGAGGTCGCGGTCGCCGAGGCCTGGGCCTATGTCGCCGAGGCGATTCGCCGGGCGCCGGGCCTGGGCGGCGGGCACGGGCCGCTGGATCACGGCTGGACCTTGAGGGCCGGAAAATGAGGGCCGGGAAATGAGCGATCTTTCCGTATCGGATACGGGGCGGCTGGACGCGATCCTGCGCGCCGATCCGGGCCTGATGCATGTGCTGACGACGATGCGCGGGCTGGATGTGCCCGACTGGCGGGTCTTTTCGGGCGCCGTCTATCAGAACGTCTGGAACCACGTCTCGGGCCGCCCCGTCGGCTATGGCCGCAAGGATTATGACCTGGGCTATTTCGACCCGGACACATCCTGGGACGCCGAGGACGTGGTGATCAAACGGGTCGCCGCCGCCTTCGACGAACCCTTCCGCAGCGAGGTCGAGGTGCGCAATCAAGCCCGCGTGCACATTTGGTTCCCCGACCATTTCGACGAGCCCTATGACCCCCTGCCCGACACCGACACGGCCCTGTCCCGCTTCGTCGCCCCGGCGTTTTCGGTGGGGGTGAGGCTGGAGGCGGACGACACCATCAGTGTGGCCGCGCCCTTTGGCCTGGAGGATATGTTCGCCATGACCCTGAGGCCCAATCCGAACCGCCCCTGCGCCAAGGGCTGGGACAAGATCGTCGCCAGCGCGCGGACGCGGTGGCCGGAGCTGACGGTGGTCGAAAGGCAGGCGGACTGATGCGCCAATGGACCGTCGACGCCTTTGCCGACCGCCCGTTCCGGGGCAATCCGGCCTGTGTGGTCGAGCCGTTCGACACCTGGCCCGACTCCGGCTGGATGCAGTCGCTGGCGCAGGAGAACAATCAGGCCGAGACCGCCTTCCTGCGCCGGACGACCGACGCCGCCCGGTTCGACCTGCGCTGGTTCACGCCGGGGATGGAGGTCGATCTGTGCGGCCATGCGACCCTGGCGGCGGGCCATGTGCTGGCGGCCGAGCTGGGGCTGAAGGCGCCCGTCCTCACCTTCGACACCCGTTCGGGGCCTCTGACGGTGGTGCGGTCGGGCGATGGGTATGAGATGGATCTGCCCGCCAGTGCGTCGACGCGGACGACGACGCCGGATCTGATCGCCGCCCTGAGCCGCGCGCTGGGCGCCGAGGCGGTCGAGGTCTGGACCTCGCGTTATCTGGTGGTGATCCTGAAGGACGCTGCGACGGTCAGGACCCTGACGCCCGACATCCGCGCCATCGCAGCCTTGCAAAGCGAGGCCGGAGAGCCCGGGCAGGTGGTCGTGGCGGCTCTGTCCGACGATCCCGCCCATGACGTGATGGACCGCTTCTTTGCGCCCGGATGCGGCGTCGACGAAGACCCCGCGACGGGGTCTGCCCACGCCATCCTGGGCCCGCTCTATGCCGAAAAGCTGGAGCGGCCAGTGGTGCGGTTCTTTCAGGCCTTTCCGGGGCGGGGCGGGCCGATGCAGACCGAGGTGCGCGGCGATCGGGTGCTGATCCGGGGGCAGGCGGTGAGCGTGATGGAATCCGTGCTGCGGATCCCGACCTGAAAAAGGGCGCGACCCTTTCGGATCGCGCCCTATCGCTTTCAGTCTGTGGGAGGCCTAGCCGCGACCGGGGCCACGGCGGTTGTTGTTGTCCCAGCGCTCGTTGCGGATCTGGGCCGAGAGGCGGTCGAAGCGGCGGTCCAGGTCGGTGCGTTCCCACTGGCTCAGGCCGTTGCGGCGGTACTGCTGTTCCAGCCGGGCGATCTGGTTGAACTCGCTGCGCAGGCGGGTGGCTTCGCGACGGCTGAGGGCGCCGTTGCGCAGGCCAACGTCGATGCGGCGGTCCAGATTGGCCTGGCGCTGATTGATCGACTGCCAGCCGTTGTGGCCGGGGTTCTGGTAGGCGGGAGCCGAATGGGTCGGCCCGTGGCGGGGTGCGCCATAGGATTGAGCGCCATGGGATTGGGCGGCGGCGGGCAGAGCGGCCGAGGCTGCGGCCAGGACGAGGGCGGGGACAAGAAACTTCTTGAGCATCGGATCACTCCATCAACAGGGTCGGCGGCGGGGCGCCGTCGATGCAGGCAGATGACCATCCGGGGCTTGAGCCGAACCTGAACACCTCGGGTCAGGCGGGGTTCATCGGGATGAAACATCCGTAATCCTGAGAGGCGTGATCTCACGCGGGCGCAAAACAACAGAGGCAGATGAAACGGCGACGAACCGGCGGGGCTGGGTTACTGTCGCCTTATGCCGGCGTTCAGGCGGCGTTCAGGGCCTGAGCATTAGACACACCACCATGACCCGCGTTCGAGACATTCTGATCATCACCCTGGCCCTGGCCGCAGCCCCCCTGGGGACGGCCTCGGCGGCTCAGGCCGCCACGGCCCAGGTCGCTGCCTCGGCTGACGTGATGCTGCAGGTGGACGGCTCTCGTCGCGAGAAGGCCCGTTCGGAGGCCCAGAACGGCCGCCGGATGGATCTGAGCGACATCGTGCGGATGGTCGAATCCGGTCGCGAAGGCCGTATGCTGGGCGTCCGTCCACAGGGCGAAAACTATGTGGTCCGTTGGGAGTACCGCGGCGGCCGCATCGTCGATATCACCGTCGACGGCCGAACCGGCCGCATCATCGGAGAACGCTGAGAATGCGTGTGCTGCTCGTCGAAGATGACGCCGATCTGTCGCGTCAGCTGAAAGGCGCTCTGTCGGACGCCGGATATGCCGTGGACCACGCCGCCGACGGCGAAGAAGCGCATTTCCTGGGCGACACCGAACCCTATGACTGCATCATCCTGGACCTGGGTCTGCCCAAGATCGACGGGGTCTCGGTGCTGGAGCGCTGGCGGCGCGACGGCAAGACCACGCCGGTCCTGATCCTGACGGCGCGCGGCGCCTGGTCGGACAAGGTGTCGGGCTTCGACGCCGGGGCCGACGACTATCTGACCAAGCCCTTCCACACCGAGGAGCTTCTGGCGCGTCTGCGGGCGCTGCTGCGACGCTCGGCCGGCATCGCCTCGGCCACCCTGTCGTGCGGCGGCCTGAGGCTGGATCCGCGTGCGGCGCGGGCGACGGTCAATGGCGAGCCCTTGCGCCTGACCTCGCTGGAATACCGGCTGCTGCATTACATGATGATGCATCAGGGCCGGGTCATCAGCCGCACCGAACTGGTCGAACACCTCTACGACCAGGACTTTGACCGCGACTCCAACACCATCGAGGTCTTTATCGGCCGGGTGCGCAAGAAGGTCGGGTCCGACCGGATCGAGACGGTGCGGGGCCTCGGCTATCGCCTGACCATGCCTGCGGGCGAATCGGACGCGGGCTGACCGGCCCGTGACGACGCCGAGCCCGGCGGCCCCTCAGCGCGAGAAGGCCTCGACGTCCGTGCTGCAGGCGGTCGGCGCGGCTCTGTTGCCGGGGCGGTCCTTGACGCGCCGGCTGATCTGGCTGGCGGCCCTGTGGATCATGGGCGCCCTGATCGCCACCGGCATGGTGCTGACCTCCCAGTTTCAGGAATCGGGACTGCGCCGTCTGGGCGGGGTGCTGAACACCACCATCGACAGCGTCATCCTGGCCACGACGGCCAGTCCGACGGCGGTGGTCACGCCGCAGATCCTGGATCAGCGCACGCTGGAGACCTTCTCGGGCAAATACTGGTCCGTGGCCGAACAGACGCCCGACGGAAGCCTGAAGGTCATCACCCGCTCGCTGTCGATCTGGGACGGTGAGATCACGGTCCCCGCCGAACTGCCCGACCGTCTGCAGGACGCGTTCGGCCAGACCATCACCTATAACGCCACGGGCCCCAAGGGTGAGCCGCTGCGGGTCGCGGCGACGATCAAGACCCTGCCGGGACGCGAGGCGCCGATCATATTTCTGGCCGCCATCGACCGCTCGGCCATCGACGCCGACACCCGCGACTTCGCGCGGGTGACGTGGATTTCCCTGGGCCTGCTGGGCCTGGGCCTGGTCACGGCGGTGTTTCTGCAGGTGCAGGTGGGCTTGCGGCCCCTGTTCGATCTGAAACAGGAAATCGCCAATGTCAGCCAGGGCAAGTCGGCGCGGATCGAGCGCGCCTACCCGACCGAGATCGCGCCCCTGGCCGAACAGCTGAACCAGTTGCTGGACCATAATCAGGAGGTGGTGGAGCGCCAGCGGACCCATGTCGGCAACCTGGCCCACGCGCTGAAGACGCCCCTGTCGGTGATGCTGGCCGAGGCGGGCGACCTATCCGGCGACCGCGCCGCCCTGGCCGAGATCGTGCGGCGCCAGAGCGAGGTGATGAAGGGTCAGGTCGATCACCACCTGCGCCGCGCCCGCGCCGCCGCCCGCGCCGCCCACGGCCTGGGCGAGCGCACCCCCGTCGCCGAGGTGCTGGACGAGATGGCGGTGATGCTGGAGCGGGTGTTCCAGTCCAAGGGGGTCGAGATCGACTGGCGGGCGCCCGACGAACTGGGCTTTCTCGGCGAGCGGCAAGACCTGCAGGAAATCCTCGGCAACCTGATCGAGAACGCCTGCAAATGGTCGAAGCGCCGGGTGCGGATCTCGGCGGGAGCCAACGGTCTGGGACAGATGATCGTGGTGGTCGAGGACGACGGGCCGGGCCTGCCCGAGGATCAGCGCGAGGCGGCGATGAAGCGGGGCGCACGCATGGACGAGGAGGCGCCGGGATCGGGCCTGGGCCTGTCCATCGTCGACGACCTGACCCGCGCCTATGGCGGGCGGCTGACCCTGGCGGCCAGCGACATGGGGGGGCTGAAGGCGATGCTGGAACTGCCCGCCGCGGAGCGCTGACGACCGTCTCTGCGGCAAACTGTTAACTCGCCCTCTTTACCGTGACGGTCGGGTCGCCCCGTTGGCGACCGGCGGAACAGAGTGTTCATGGCCGATCTTTCGATCGCCCATCGCGCCGCGCTGGCGCAGTTGCTTGGAAACGTTCCTGACGGGACGCTGACCCAGCTCGCCCTGCTGGCGGCGGGCATGGCCGGGAGCCGCGCCCGCGATCTGGAAGAGATGCTGGACGCCGAGCGGCTGGACCGCGTGCGCCGCGCCCGCGCCTTCGCCCCCCTTCTGCCCCTGTTTCGCGCTCGCCCCGACGGCGTGGCCTCGATGGTGTTTCCGGCCGGGTCCATGTCACGGGTCTGGGGCATCGCCCGGCGCGGCGAGGCCGATTTCCTGTCCATTCTGGACGATGACGACGAGCGCAATATCGGCCGGGTGACCCAGGTCTGCGGGCGCATCTGCGTCGCCGCCGCCGCCGCCGTGCGCGACCAGGCCGAAACGGTCTGGCCTGCCGCCTGGAGCGAGCCGGAGGCGCGCGAAAAGGGCCTGACCGACCTGGCCTGCAGTTTCGACCTGGCGCTGCTGGCGCATCGGGCCATGCCCTCGCTGAAGGCCTGGGTCGGGCGGCCCACCGCCGATCAGCTGGCCGACCTGAGGCTCTTGGTCCGTGACGCCGCCGAGATCGCGCCGGACGGGGCGCAGCGGATGCTGGAGATCCTGTTCGCCAACCTGGCCGACGCGGCCCTGGTGCTGCGGCTGGTGTCGCATTCGTCCAGCGCGGCGGGGCGCGAGGTCTTCCTGGCCGAGAGCGAACTGGCCGTCTTCGTCGAGCGGCTGATCGGCGCGGTCGAGGATCGGGTGGCCCGGATTTCCGGCTGGCGCCCCGCCGACGTCAAGGACGTGGTCGGACCCCTGCAAGAGGTCCTGACCTGGTCGGCGGGGGTGCTGACCGAACTGGACATGACTATCGAGATGCGGCCCGGCGGCGTCTGGGGCAAGCAGGTGCGCGACGCCCGCATCCGCATCAACGAGAAACTGTCGCGCCTGCTGGGCTCGGTCGAGGGCGCCGTCGACAAGGCCCTGCCAACGATCCGCGCACAGACTTCGGGCCGCATGACGCGGCTGGTCCCCAGGTTGGATGTCCCGGTGAACGACGAGGCGGTTCAGGCTGCGACTGCGTCCCTGGCCCTGCTGCGGGCCGTGCGCACCACCGCCGGGGTGTTCGGCTGCGAGCAGCAGAGATGGTCGGTGCTGGAGGCGCTGAAGGAATCCCTGGCCGCCTATGCCGACGCCGGGTTGGAGACGATCAATGCCGGCGACTGGCCCGACGAGACCCTGGCGCTGAACATGATCGGGACCGCCGCTGGATTCCTGGAGCTGATCGAGGCCACGGACGCAGCCCGCACGGTGCGCCGGCGCGCCGCCGTCGCCGGGACGCCGCCGACCTTCAAGCCTCTCAACCTGCCGACCAGGCCCTTCCAGGCCGCCTGATGCGTTGATATGGCGCGTGGAGGACGCTGAAAACCGCTTACCTTTTGCGGGATCAGGTTCTAGAGCCACCACCATGGCGATCTTCTCCATTCTGTGCGCCCTGGCGACGGCGCTGGCGGCCCTTATGGTGCTGACCGGAGCGCGGCGTGGCGCCGACGCGGGCCAGCACAATCAGGGCCAGGCTTCCGGCGATCCCGAACCCGCCGATGCGGCGGCGCGCGAACTGGATGAACTGGACCGGTTGAAGGCGCGCGGCCTGCTGGCCGAGGACGCCTGGGTCAGTGCGCGGGCCGAGGCGGCGCGCCGGCTGCTGTCCACGACGGTCGCGCCGATGGTGCTGCGTAATGGACGCCGGGATCGCCAGTGGGTGCTGGGCGGCCTGGCCGTGACGGCGCTCGGGGTGCTGGGGCTCTATGGTCTGTTCGGCGCGCCGGGCATGGGCGACCAGGCCTATGCCAGCCGGGTCGAGGCCTGGGCCGAAAGCACCGAGCCGCTGGAGCCTGCCCAGGTCGCGGCCGTGCTGACCCGCGAGGCCGCCAACAGGCCTGACGAGCCGGCCATATTGACCATGCTGGGCGCGGCCCGGTTCCAGGCGGGCGACCCCATCGGCGCAGCCTCTGCCTTCCGCCGCGTGCTGGCGATCCGGCCCGACGACGCCCAGAGCTGGGCGCGGCTGGGCGAGAGCCTGGTGCGGTCCCAGGACGGCGTGGTCGGCGCCGACGCCGAGGCCGCCTTCCGCGAGGCCGTCAAACGCGATCCCGATCAGCTGGGCGCCCTGTTCTTTCTGGGCGATGCCGCCCTGACGCGCGGCGACGTCGCCGAGGCGCGCCGACAGTGGACGCCCCTGATGGCGGCCCTCGATCCGGCCGATCCGCGCCGGGCCGAACTGGAACAACGACTGGCCGGAGCGGGACAATGAGCTGGCTTCCCCGATCGCCCAAGGCGCGTCGCCGCCTGTGGGTCGTGGCCGCGGCGGCGCCCATCCTGGCCCTGGCCGTGGGCCTGTCGCTGTGGGCCATGAACGACAGCGTGACCTATTTCTTCTCGCCCTCCGAGGTGACGGCGGAGAAGGCCCCGGCGGGGCGCAACATCCGTCTGGGCGGTCTGGTCGAGGCGGGCAGCGTGCAAAGGCACGGCGCCGACGTGAGCTTTTCCGTCACCGACAATGCGGCCTCGACGCGGGTCGTCTTCCACGGCGACCTGCCCGACCTGTTCCGCGAAGGGCAGGGGATCGTGGCTCAGGGCGCCTTTCTGCCTGACCGCACCTTCAAGGCCGAACAGGTCCTGGCCAAGCATGACGAGACCTATATGCCGCGCGAAGTCGCCGACCGGCTGAAGGAAAAGGGCGAGTGGCGGCCTGAAAGCAGCTCCGCGACCGTGGGGAGTTCGTCGCTTTGATCGTCGAATTCGGCGCCTTCGCCCTGCTGCTGGCGTTCGGGCTTTCGCTCCTGCAGACGGGGCTGGCGACGGCGGGCCGCATGCGGGCCAGCCCGGTGCTGGCCGGAGGGGCGCAGGGCGCAGCGATTGCGGCGGCGGCGGCCGTGGCCCTGGCGTTCGCAGCCCTGATCTTCGCCTTCGTGACCTCGGACTTCTCGGTCGCCAATGTCGCGAACAACAGCCACACCGACAAGCCTATGCTCTACAAGGTCGCCGGGGCCTGGGGCAGCCACGAGGGCTCCTTGGTGCTGTGGTGCCTGGTCATGACCGGCTTCGGCGCGGTGCTGGCGCGCGCGCGCTCGGGCGCAGGGGGCGGCCTGCCGTTCGGGCTGAAGACCTCGGCGGTCGCGGTGCAGGGGGCGCTGTCCAGCCTGTTCATCGCCTTCGCCGTCTTCACCTCCAACCCCTTCGCCCGGCTGGACCCCGCGCCGTTCCAGGGCGCGTCCTTGAATCCGCTGTTGCAGGACCCGGCCCTGGCCGTGCATCCGCCGCTGCTCTACGCCGGATATGTCGGCTTCTCGGTGACCTTCTCCCTGGCCGTGGCCGCCCTGATCGAGGGGCGCGTCGACACGGCCTGGGGGCGTTGGGTGCGGCCCTGGGCGCTGGCGTCCTGGGTGCTGCTGACCATCGGCATCACCCTGGGCTCGTTCTGGGCCTATTACGAACTGGGCTGGGGCGGCTGGTGGTTCTGGGACCCGGTCGAGAACGCCTCCTTCATGCCCTGGCTGGCGGGCGCGGCCCTGCTGCACAGCGCGGTGGTGACCGAGCGGCGCGGGGCGCTGGCCGGCTGGACGGTGTTCCTGGCCCTCCTGGCCTTCACCTTCTCGATGCTGGGCGCCTTCCTCGTCCGGTCGGGGGTGCTGACATCCGTCCACGCCTTCGCCGTCGATCCCGAGCGCGGCCTGATGCTGCTGGGCATCCTGGGTCTGACGGCGGGCGCGGCCTTCGCCCTGTTCGCCTGGCGCGCGCCCAAGCTGACTGGCGGCGGCCTGTTCGCCCCCATCAGCCGTGAGGGGGCGCTGGTGCTGAACAACCTGTTCCTGACGGCGGCGGCGGCGACCGTGCTGCTGGGGACCCTCTATCCATTGATCATGGAGGCGGCGACCGGATCGACCATTTCGGTCGGCCCGCCCTATTTCGCCCTGACCTTCACCCCCCTGATGCTGGTCGCCTTCCTGATCCTGCCTGCGGGACCCTTGCTGGCGTGGAAGCGCGGCGACCTGAAGGGCGCGATGCAGAGGTTGGCGGTCGCCGCCGGGCTGGCCATCGCCTGCGGCCTGACGGGCTGGCTGGCGTTCGAGCCCAAGAAGGCCATGGCCGCCGCGGGTCTGGCTGTCGGCGCCTGGCTGATCCTGGGATCACTGGCCGAGGTCGCCGAGCGGACGCGGCTGTTCCGCGCTGGTCTGGCTGAGACCCTGCGCCGGGCCAAGGCCCTGCCTCTGGGCGCCTGGGGCATGACCCTGGCCCACGCCGGCCTGGGCGTCTTCGTCCTGGGCGCCGTGGCCGAAACGGCGTTCAAGGTCGAGGCCGGCGCGCCCCTGGCCCTGGGCGAGCGCGTCCAGGCCGGCGCCTACAGCGTGCGGCTGGACAGCGTCCACATCATCGAGGGGCCGAACTATCTGGCCGAGCAGGGACGCATGACCATCGAGCGGGCCGGGTCGCGCCCGCGCACAATCACCGCCGAGCGCCGCTTCTTTCCCGCCGGCGGCCAGACCACGACCGAGGTCGGTCTCGATTTCCGGGGCCTGGACGATGTCTATGTGGTGATGGGCGAGCGCCGGGCGACGCCGGAGAAGGCCCAGGCCTGGACCGTGCGGGTGCACTGGAACCCCTGGGCGCGGCTGATCTTTCTGGGGCCGCTGATCATGTCGGTGGGCGGGGTGCTGTCGCTGCTGGATCGCCGCCTCAGGGTCGGGCCGGTGGTGCGGCGCAAGGCGGCGGCGTCATGAAGCGGGTGCTGCTGATCGCGGCGGCGTCCGTTTCGCTCGCCGCCTCGGCCCTGGCCCAGGAGCCGGGCTCGGCCCCAGATCAGCCTCTGGCCGACGCCCGTCAGGAAGCCCGCGCCCAGGCCCTGTTCCAGGACGTGCGCTGCGTCGTCTGCCAGCACGAATCCATTGCCGATTCGCCCGCAGGCATCGCCGGGGACATGCGCCGTCTGGTGCGCGAGGAGATCGCCTCGGGATCGAGCGACGCCGAGGTCCGGGCCGATCTGGTGCGACGCTGGGGCGACTACATCCTGTTCAAGCCGCCCGTCGAGCCGGGCACCTGGCTGTTGTGGTTCGGGCCCCTTGCGGCCCTGCTGGGCGTCGGCGGGATCCTGGCCTGGCGCGGCTGGAAAAAACGCGCCGACACGGCGGCCGAAGCGCCTTTGTCGCCCGACGAGACGCGACGGCTGGAAGAACTTCTCGCATCGGGCGCGGTTCGCCCCGATCCTGACGCATCTTCGTCCCACGACTGACGTTCGGGGGTATCAACGATCTCCGGGCGGTGTTTTGGCTTCGGCTGAACATCGGCCTATATCTCAACGCGAAACGGCGCCGGTGAAGGCGCCGAAAGAGGATCGCTATACGACGATGCTGAAGCGGAAAGAGTTCATCCTGGGTGCGGCCGTCGGCCTGTCCTTCGCCGCAGTCGCCACGGCGGGCGGCGTCATAAGCTGGCCCGGAGCCCACGCCGAAACCACCAGCGCGGGCCGACTGGTCCCCTCCGCCGGCGCGGCCGGCCTGGCCTTCGCCCCGCCGCAGGGCGCGCCCCTGTCCTTTGCCGACATCGTCCAGCAGGTCGCCCCGGCCGTGGTTCAGATCGAGGTCGAGACCCGCGTCGAGCGTCCGCGCGGCGGCGCCTTCTCCATCCCCGGTTTGCCGGGCTTCCAGTTTCAGGCCCCCGGCGGCGCCGATCCCGAGGCGGAAGAGGCCGAGCCTCAACTGGCGCAAGGCGCGGGTTCGGGCTTCTTCATCACGGCGGACGGCTATGTCGTCACCAACAACCACGTCGTCGCCGACGCCGAGAGCATCAAGGTCAAGCTGTCGGACGGGCGCAGCCTGAACGCCACCCTGGTCGGCCGCGACGAGAGCACCGACCTGGCCGTCATCAAGGTCGAGGGTTCGGACTTCAACTTCGTCAGCTTCGAGGAACAGGCCGATCCGCGCGTCGGCGACTGGGTCGTGGCGGTCGGCAACCCGTTCGGCCTGGGCGGCACGGCGACGGCGGGCATCGTCTCGGCCCGCGGCCGCGACCTGCAGGACCGTTCGTCGGCCTATGTCGACTATCTGCAGATCGACGCCGCCATCAACCGTGGCAACTCGGGCGGCCCAACCTTCGACATCCACGGTCGGGTCATCGGCGTGAACTCGGCCATCTTCTCGCCCTCGGGCGGGTCGGTCGGCATCGGCTTTGCGATCCCCGCCTCGACGGCCAAGGCGGTGACCGACCAGCTGATCCGCGGCGGCTCGGTCGAGCGTGGCTATCTGGGCGTGTCGATGCGCACGCTTCAGGACAACGAGCGCGAATCCCTGGGCCTGCCCGCCGACACCAAGGGCGCCCTGATCAACGACGTGACCGCCGGTGGTCCCGCCGAACGCGCGGGGCTTCAGGCCTTCGACATCGTCACCACCGTCAATGGCCAGCGCACCGAGACGGGCAACGCCCTGACCCGCGCCGTGGCCGGGGCCAAGGTCGGCGACGAGCTGCGCGTCGAGTTCCTGCGTGATGGTCGTCGCCAGACGGTCACGGTGCGGGCGGCCAAGCGTCCGTCCGAGACCGAGCTCTATCCGACCGAGGACGGCGCTGGCGGCATGGCTCGTCCCGACGCCGCTGCACCCTCGACCGAGTCCATCGAGGGGATGTCGGTCTCGCCCCTGACAGCGGCCCTGCGTCAGCGGTATTCCATCGCCGAGGACGTGCGCGGCGTGGTCGTGACCGGCGTCACCCCTCGCTCCAAGGCGGGCGAGCTGGGTGTTCCGGCGGGCACGGTGATCCTGCGCGCCAACAGCCGGGCGGTGACCACGCCGGCCGAGCTGAAGGCTGCCATCGACACGGCACGGGCGGCGGGTCGCCCGGGCGTCCTGCTGCAGTTCCGTACGGCCAGCGGCCAGACGGTGTTGCAGGTGCTGGAACTGTCCAAGGCCGAGTGAAACCGAGCGTCGTCAGGCTCGAACTATGACCGAGCCTTAACTCACGGGATCGTCGCGGATGCGCTATCGTCCGCGACGATTCTGAATTTCGGGAGGGGCTGATGCGTATTCTGGTGGTCGAGGACGACGCGGAGGCGGCGACGGCGATGATCCGCGGCCTGACCGAGGCCGGGCATCAGGCGACCCATGCGGTCGACGGCGCCTATGGCCTGCTGGAGGCGCAGAACGGCGGCTATGACGTCTATGTCGTCGACCGGATGATGCCCCGCCTGGACGGCGTCGGCATGGTCGAGACCCTGCGCGGCAACGGCGATCAGACGCCGGTCCTGTTCCTGTCGGCCCTGGGCGAGGTCGAGGACCGGGTCACGGGCCTGAAGGCCGGCGCCGACGACTATCTGGTCAAGCCCTATGCCTTCGCCGAGCTGATCGCGCGGGTCGAGGCCCTGTCGCGCCGTCGCGAAAGCGGCGGGGTCCAGACGGTGCTCAAGGTCGCCGATCTGGAGATGAACCTGATCGCCCGCACGGTGCATCGGGGCGCGACCGAGATCGACCTGCAGCCGCGCGAGTTCCAGCTGCTGGAGTTCCTGATGCGCCACGCCAACCAGTCGGTCACCCGCACCATGCTGCTGGAGAAGGTCTGGGAATATCATTTCGACCCCCAGACCAACGTCATCGACGTCCATATCAGCCGCCTGCGCTCCAAGATCGACAAGGGCTTCGACCGCGCGCTGCTGCAGACCGTGCGTGGGGCTGGGTATCGGCTGGAGGGCTGACCTTCAGCCATGCAGCTTCCCTCGCTCTTTCGTCGCACGCCTTTCCGGCTGACCCTGCTGTTCCTGGCGCTGTTCGCGGCGGCGGCGAGCGCGATCCTGGCCTATGTCTATATCGCCTCGGCGGCCGAGGCGCGGGCGCGGGCGCAGACGGATGTCGAGGCCGAGCTGGGCGTCCTGACCTCGATCTACGGCACGCGCGGGCTGGATGCGCTGAACCAGGCCCTGGTCGAGCGGGCCATTCGGGGCGGGCCCTACCTGTATCTGCTGAGCGACCCCGCGGGCGGCAACATCACCGGCAATGTCTCGACGGCGCCGGTCGAGCCCAATCCGCAGGCCCCTGTCGGACGCGGCGACTGGGAGAGCTTCAACCTGACGGACACCGACGCCGAGGGTCATGTGCGGCGTCGCCAGGCGATCGGGGTGACGATGAAGCTGGCAGACGGCAACCACCTGTTCGTGGGCGAGGACATCGGCGACACCGAGGCCTATCTGGCGCGCCTGACCCAGGCCTTGTGGATGGCCATGGGCATGGTCCTGGTGCTGGGCGCCGGGGGCGGTCTGCTGGTCAGCCGCAACCTGGAACGATCGATGGGCAGGCTGAACAAGGTCGTGCTGGCGGTGCAGGAGGGCGACCTCAAGGCGCGTGCCCAGGTGCGCGCGTCCGGTGACGAACTGGACGAACTGGGGCGTGGGCTGAACACCATGCTGGACCGGCTGGAGGCGTCCATGTCGTCGATCCGCCACGCCGGGGACGCCATCGCCCACGACCTGAGATCGCCGCTGACCCGTATGAGAGCCAAGCTGGAGGTCGCCCTGATCGACGCCGAGGCGGGCAAGGTGTCGGGCGTCGAGGCCCTGGATATCGCCCTGAACGAGGCGGACCAGCTGCTGAAGACCTTCAACACCGTCCTGGCCATCGCGCGGTTACAGGCGGGGGGCGCGCCCGATCCCAAGGTGTTCGACGCCGCCGATCTGGCCGCCGACATGGCCGAGCTGTATGAGCCCGCCGCCGAGGACAAGGGGCTGGATTTCGAAGCCGAGATCGAGCGCGGCCTGATGATCGAAGGCAACCAGCCCTTCCTGGCCCAGGCCCTGGCCAATGTCATCGACAACGCCATCAAATACACCCCGACCGGCGGGGCGGTGAAGCTGAGAGCGCGTCGGCGGTCCTCGGGCGAGATCGAATATTCGGTCACCGACACCGGGCCGGGCGTCCCCGACGAGGACCGCGAGCGGGTCGTCCAGCGCTTCGTGCGGCTGGACAACAGCCGTTCCGAGGCCGGTTCCGGCCTGGGCCTGTCGCTGGTGTCCGCCGTGCTGGAGGCCCACGCCGGGCGGGTGCAGCTGGATGAGGGGCCGGGCGCCTATGGCGGGTTCGGGCCGGGCCTGCGAGTCGCCCTGGTCCTGCCGCCCGCCCCGGCGACGACCGTATGACCGACGATAACGCAGACCCCGCCGCCCCCCTTGGCGCGCGGATCGCCCCGTGCGGCCCGATCTTCGACGCCGAGGCGGCCGAGCGCATTCACCAGCGCCTGATCCCGGCGGCGGCCGAAGGCGGCTGGACCGCGACGCTGGAGGCGGCCTGGCCGGCCCTGGCCTCCGTGTTCGCGGCGTCTCCCTATCTGGCCGGACTGGCGCGGCGTTCGCCCGAGCGGTTGCGCGCGACGCTGCAGGCCGAGCCGGGCCAGAGGCTGCTGGACATCCTCAGCGCCACCGTCGCGCTGGACGACCTGCCCGAGGCGATGAAGGCGCCGCTGAGGGGGCTGAAGGCGGACCTGCATCTGCTGACGGCTCTGTGCGATCTGGGCGGGGTCTGGGACCTGACCCAGGTGACGGCGGCCCTGTCCGCCTTCGCCGACGCCTCGACCCAGGCGGCCCTGTCTTCGGTCGGACGCGAGGCGCGCGACAAGGGGCGGCTGACCTCGGCGGGCGATGACCCGCGCGGGCCGATACCGGGCCTGTTCGGCCTGGCCATGGGCAAGCACGGCGCCAATGAGCTGAACTATTCCAGCGACATCGACATCAGCCTGTTCTTCGATCCCGAGGCCCTGGTTCCCGTCCTGGGCGCGGGGGTGGAGGCCCAGACCTTCGTCAACCGCGCGGCCCAGACCCTGACGGCGGTCATGAGCGAGCGGACGGCGGACGGATATGTCTTCCGCGTCGACCTGCGCCTCAGGCCTGACCCGTCCTCGACGCCCGCCGTCGTGGCCACGCCCATGGCACTATCCTACTATGAATCCGTCGGCCAGAACTGGGAGCGGGCGGCCTTCATCAAGGCGCGGGCGGTGTGCGGCGACATGATCGCGGCGGCCGAGTTCCTCGACGAGATGATCCCCTTCGTCTGGCGCCGCAGCCTGGACTATCAGGCGGTGCTCGACATCCAGTCGATCAAGCGACAGATCCACGCCCACAAGACCGGCGAGGGGCTGGAGGCGGCGGGGGCCAATCTGAAGCTGGGCCGCGGCGGCATCCGCGAGATCGAATTCTACGCCCAGACCCAGCAGCTGATCCTGGGCGGACGCGACAAGGGCCTGCGTCTGAGGCGCACCGACGAGGCCCTGGCGGCCCTGGCGGCGGCGGGTCATGTGCCGCCCGAGGTCGCCGTCGAACTGACCGCCGCCTACGCCACCCTGCGCGGGCTGGAGCATCGGGTGCAGATGCTGGACGACGAACAGACCCACAGCCTGCCGGTCGATCCGGTGCGGCGGGGCATGGTCGCCGCCCTGGCCGGAGACGGCGATCTGGCCGCCTTCGATGCGGGCGTCGAGGCCCTGCTGATCGGGGTCAACCAGCGCTATGGCGAGCTGTTCGAGGGCGAGGAGGACCTGTCCTCCCCCTATGGCAGCCTGGTCTTCACCGGCGTGGACAACGACCCCGAGACGCTGGAGACCCTGACGCGGATGGGCTTCAGCCAGCCCGGCCAGGTCGCCGACACCATCCGCAGTTGGCACCATGGCCGCATCCCCGCGACACGCTCGGCGCGCGGGCGCGAACTGTTCACCCGCCTGGCGCCCCAGCTGCTGACCGCCCTGGCCGAGACGGGGGCGGCGGATGCCGCCTTCAAGCGGTTTGCGGTGTTCTTTTCCGGCATGAACTCGGGCGTGCAGGTCCAGGCCCTGTTCCTGAACCAGCCCGAACTGTTTCGCCTGATCGTCGGGGTCATGGCCTTTGCGCCCAAGCTGGCGCGGACGCTGGGACGCTATCCGACCGCGCTGGATTCCATGCTGGATGCGCGGTTCCAGACCCCGCTGGGCCCCAACACCGGCCTGTTCGCCCAGATGGAGGCCGAGGCCGTCGCCGCCGAGGATTTCGAGGGCGCCATGAACGCCGTGCGCCGGCTGCACCGCGATCAGGCCTTCCGCATCGGCATGCAGACCCTGACCGGACGGATCGGCCCCGAGGCGGCGGGGCTGGGGTTCACCAACCTGGCCGACGCCGTCATGCGGGTGCTGGCCGATGCGGCCCTGAGGGAGACCACGCGGCTGGGCGGCGACTTCCCCGGCGCGGTGGCGGTGATCGCGCTGGGCAAGGCCGGGTCACGCGAGATGACGGCGGCCTCCGACCTGGATCTGATGACCGTCTATGAGGCGCCGCCAGAGGCGACGTCTTCGCTGAAAGGGTGGAGCGCCGATGTCTGGGGCGCACGCTTCACCCAGAGGCTGATCGCCGCCCTGTCGGTCAACACCGGCGAGGGCGGGCTGTATGAGGTCGATATGCGGCTGCGGCCCTCGGGCTCGAAGGGGCCGGTGTCGGTGCGGCTGTCGGCCTTCGACGACTATTACCGCGACGAGGCGGCGACCTGGGAGTTCATGGCCCTGACGCGGGCGCGGGTGGTCTGGGCCAGCGACGCAGGCTTTGGCGCGCGGGCCGAGGCGGCGGTCATCGACACCCTGCGTCGGCCCCGCCCCGGCGTGGATGTCGCCGCCGACGTCCGCAGCATGCGCGACCTGATGGACCGCGAGCGGCGGGCTGACGGGTTCTGGGACATGAAGTTGAGTGCGGGCGGTCTGGTGGACGCCGAGTTCCTGGGCCAGTTCCGCCAGCTTCAGGCGGGACCGGACGGCGGGGACCTGTCGGTCTCGACCCTGACCCAGTTGGCCGAGGAGCCGGACGCGGCGGCGGCTTGGCGGCTGCAGCAGGGGGTGGGGCAGGTGCTGGCCTGCGCCTATGACGAGCGGCCCGACCCGGAGGCCGAATCCGCCACCTTCCGCCAGCGGCTGGCCGAGGCGGTCGGAGAGACCGACTTCGACGCCCTGGTCGAGCGGCTGAAGATGGCGCGGGCGGCCTGTCGGGCGGCGTTCGAGGCGGGGCTGCCTGCGGTCGCTCAGAAGGATGGCGACGGACTCTGATTTCCTGTGCGTTGAACCTTGCAGACGGGGTGCACATGGCCGGTTCGCCGGCCCAGGAGCAGAGACATGAAGACGATCAAGATTTTCACGGGCCTGTCGGTCGCCGCCCTGGCCGCCGCAGCCGGCATCGCCACCGCCCAGACCGCGCCCCAGACCGCACCGGCGCCCGCCGGACCGGGTCATGGATGGGACCGCGGCCACGCCTCGCGCGACGCCGACAATGACGGCCGCATCAGCCAGGCCGAGTTCATGGGCGACCGCATCGCCCGCCTGACCGCGCTGGACGCCAACCGAGACGGCACGGTCTCGGTCGAAGAGCGGCGTGCTGGCATGGAGGCGCGTCGGGCTGAACGCCAGGCCGCCCGCTTCGACCGGCTGGACGCCAACAAGGACGGCTCGGTCACCCGGGCCGAGTTCGATGCGCCTCGCGCTGATCGCGCTGGACGCCCGGATCGGGCCGAGCGGGCCGAGGGCGGGCCCCGTGGACATCATATGCGCGGCGGACGCGGTCACGGCCGTGACCACGGGCGGATGCAAGGCGGCCCTCGTGGCGGCGGCGAGCGCGGCGGACCCGTCGTCATCGCCGAGGTCCAGGCCAAGATGACGGAACGCTTCGCCGCCATCGACACCGACCGCGACGGCTTCCTGAGCGCCGCCGAACAGACCGCCTCGCGCGAGGCCATGCGTTCGCAATGGCAGGAACGCCGGGCCGAGCGTCGTGCAGCCCGCACGGCCAATACGGCGTCGCCTTCGGCGCCCGCTTCGGAGTAAACCCGATGTCGGGGTCGGCCGTCATGGACGTATCGAGCCCTAATGTTTTTGAGGGAACAGGCCGGCTTGTCTGTAATCGCCGACCCCGACGAGGATCTGGTGCGCCGCGTGGCTCAAGGCGAGCCCGCGGCCATTCAGGCCATGGTGGCGCGCAAGCTTCCGCGCATGCTGGCGCTCGCCCAACGCATGCTGGGCGATCCGTCGGAGGCCGAGGATGTGGCGCAGGAGGCCATGCTGAGGGCCTGGAAGCAGGCGCCGAAGTGGCGGCCGGGCAAGGCCAAGTTCGACACCTGGCTGCACCGTGTCGCCCTGAACCTCTGCTACGATCGGCTGAGACGCAGGCGCGAGGTCCCGACCGAGACGCCGCCGGATCGACCCGACGAGGGGCCGGCGCCCGATGCGGGTCTGCTGAGCGCGGAACTGGGCCTCAGGGTCGATGCGGCGCTGAAGAGACTGCCGGATCGGCAGCGCGAGGCCATCGTCCTGTGTCATTATCAGGAGCTGACCAATATCGAGGCGGCCGACCTGATGTCGGTCAGCGTCGAGGCGCTGGAGAGTTTGCTGTCGCGGGGTCGAAGGGCGCTGAGGCAGTCGTTGGCGGATCTGTCGACGAAGAGTGCAGGGGCTGAACGAGGATGACCATGAACGCCGAGAGGATGAGACAGCTGGCCGAGGCTTACGGCGCCGACAAACGTCGCTGGCCCCAGAGCGAGCGCGCGGCGGCTGAAGGTTTCGTCGTGGCCGATCCGGCGCAGGCCGAGCGGTTGATGTTCGATGCGCGCCAGACGGATGCGGCGCTGGACGCCTCGGCGCGCCCCATGGTCTCCAACGCCCTGCGCGACGCGGTCATCGCCTCGGCCATGGCCGCCGGCCTGTCGCCCAAGAAGGCGAAGATGGTCTGGGATCGGCTGATGCTGTGGGCCGGGGCGGGGTGGGCCGTGGCGGCCTGTGCGGGCGTCATCGCCGGCGCCAACCTGACCCTGCACATGACGGCCGACGCACGGGCCGACGCGGTCCTCTATCAGGCGCAGATGGTCGCCGTGGACGACACCGAGGTGCTGGGATGATCCCCGAAGGCCAAGTCCAATCCGGCTCGCGCGCGCTGAAGATCGCCCTGGCCGTGTCCGTGGCTCTGAACCTGTTCGCCGTGGTCGGCGGGACCACCGCCCTGATCACCCGCGCCAATGTGGACCAGAAGGTCGAGGATCAGCGTCGGCCCGGCCGCGACGGTTCGGTGCCTCAGATCGTGGCCACCCTGGACCCGGAAGTTCGCGACCGGGTGCGCGAAGGCCTGCGCGCCTCAGCCTTGGCTGCGCGCCCCGATTTCGAGGCGGCACGCCAGGCGCGCCGCGCTGCCGTGGCCGCCACGACGGCGACCGACGGATTCGACCCGGCGGCGGTCAGCGCTCTGCTGGAGACCTCGCGCGCTGCCGAACTGCGCGGACGGGCGCGACTGGAGCGCGACGCCGTCGCCCTGCTGGCGACGCTGGAGCCCGATGACCGCAAGGCCCTGGGCGCCATCCTGACCCGTCACGGTCGGGGCGGAGGTCGCGGCGGTGAAGGGGGCGGCGAACGCGGTAAGGGCGGTCATGGCGAACATCCGCGCGACCAAGCCCCTGCCGCCCCCAAGGGCTGAGCCTCGGTCAGATCCTAGGCCGCACGCGCCTCTGCCAGTGCGGCGGGGGCGGCGGGGCGCAGCACGGGCACGTCAAAGCTGACGGTGGTGCCGCTGCCGGGCTCGGAATCGATCTTCAGGCCGCCCTGATGCATCTCGATCAGGGACTTGGTCAGGGCCAGGCCCAGGCCGGTGCCCTGGGTGGTCTTGGAGTGCTGGCCCTCGACCTGTTCGAACGGCCGGGCCAGACGGGCGACATCCTCGGCGGCGATGCCGATGCCGGTGTCGATGACCGCGACCTGCTGACGGCCGTCGCCGTGCGGAGTGACGGAAACGGTGATCGAGCCGCCCTCGGGCGTGAACTTCACCGCGTTGGAGATCAGGTTCAGCATCACCTGTTTCATGCCGCGCTGGTCGGCGTCGATGTCGGGCAGGTCGTGCGCCTCGAGCACCAGGGTCAGGCCTGAATCCTGGGCCTTGCCGCGCATCAGGCGGATGGCGTCCTCGCAGACCTCCTTCAGCGACACCTTCTCGTAGTGCAGGGTCATCTTGCCGGCCTCGATCTTGGCCATGTCGAGGATGTCGTTGATCAGGCTGAGCAGGTGCTGGCCCGACTTCAGGATGTCGCCCGCATAGCCGACGTAGCGCTTGTCCCCCAGGGGGCCGAACATCTGGCCGGCCATGATCTCGGAGAAGCCGTTGATGGCGTTCAGCGGGGTGCGCAGTTCGTGGGACATATTGGCCAGGAACTCGGACTTGGCCTGGTTGGCGGCCTCGGCCCGGGTCATGGCGACCTCGTACTTGCGGGCCAGAAGGCTGAGCTTTTCCTGACTGGATTCCAGCCGGTCGACCATCAGGCGCAGCGCCGCCGCCGCCCTCTGGCTCTCGGCTTCCTGGCGCTTGATGACGGTCAGGTCGGCGGCGCTGACCACCGTGCCGCCATCCGAGGTGTAGCGCTCCGACAGGCGCAGCCAGCGACCGTCATGCAGCTCGACCTCGCGGGTTCCGGCGCGATCGTCCGTGGACGGATGATCGGCCTTGATGGCCAGGGCGGCGATGCGGTTCAACTCGTCCTTCAGGGCTCCGCGGCGGGCCACCTCGGGCGTCAGGGCGAAGGTGTCGGAGAAGGCCTGGTTGCACAGGATCAACCGACCCTGGCGGTCGAACAGGGCGAAGGCGTCCGAGACGCTTTCGATGCCATCGCGCAGCCGCCCCTCGGCGGCCTGGGCGTGGGCCTTTGCGCGCCGGGCCTCGGTGATGTCCATGGCGACGCCCAGGATGCTGGTGAAGCCGTGGGCGTCGCGCTCGCCGCGCGCCTGTCCACGGGCGTCGATCCAGCGCACGGAGCCGTTCTCGCCCGGCACCGGGAAGGTGGTGTCGAAGGCGCCGTAGGCGGCGGCCTGGCGTAGGGCGTGGGCGACCTGTTCGCGGTACTTCGGGTGGACGCAGTTCAGCACGGCCTCGGACCCGACCACGCCGCCGGCCGGCAGGCCCAGCAGGGCGGCCATATAGTCCGACACGACCACTTCTTCGGTTTCCAGGTCCCATTCCCAGACACCACAACGGGCGGCCTCGACGGCGACCCGGAAACGATGCTCGGTCTCGGCCCAGACGCGTCCCTGTCGCCTCTGTCGCCAGCCCTGCAACAGGACCATGGCGATGACCAGTCCGCCCAGAAGCGTCGGCACGGCCAGGACCCAGGCGTCCGAAAGCCAGATCGAGCCGCCCTCATGCTGGCTGACGGCGACGGCCAGAAGGCCGGTCTCGCCTATCGGCGCCGCCGCCACTGTGACGGGTTCGCCTCCGGTCGGCTGGGTGCGGGCAGGGCTGTTCTGGGTCGCCAGGGCGCTGAGGTCGGCGCCCAGGACGGCGGCGGGCGCGCCTTGCGACAGGGCGGTGGAGATCACGCCGTCCGTTGCGGAGACCAGGGCCAGGGACGGCCCCGTAGCGGTCTTCACCAGCATGGAGGGCGGCAGGGGAATCCGGGCCAGGATGCGGAAACGACCGGCGGAGCGGGCGATCAAGAGGGCGTCGCGGCCTGTGCTGAGCTGGATGTCGGAAGCCGTCTCCGGCGTCGTCTGTGACGCCAGCGGGGCGGTGAAACCCTCGGGCGATGCTCCGACGGCGGCCAGTTGCACGCCGGTCGGCGACAGGACCGAGAACCCGGCCTGGGGCGCGGCGGCCCGAGCGGCCTCGGCGGCGTCCAGCGGGCGGGTCGGCTGGGCGGCCAGGGCGGCCTCGCCGACCTGCAAGGCGGCGCGGGCGGCGGTGATCCGCCCGTCCATGACGGCGGCCAGAAGCCGGGCTTCCTGTTGCAGGGATGCGGTCCGGCTGAGTTCCAGTTCCCGTTCGGGGCGGGCAGTCTCGCGCGCCACCAGCAGCACATAGATGGCGACGCCCAGGGTCACGGCCAGCACGGCCACACGCGCCCAGATCGGCAAGCCGCCGGCGGCCTGATCCGTGGATCGCCGCCCGGACTTTTCAATGCGGCGCTCGTTGCCCCGCAAGGCGCTCTCCCGGACTTGGCGCGGCGGGGGCTGGGATCAGCCGCCAGGCGCGCACGAATGATTCGACGACGCCTGGGAATCTAGGCTGCGTCGCGGATTCGTGTCGAGAACTGGTTAACCAAACTCTGTCAGGCGGCGCGAACAGTTGTGCGTCGTGCCGATGAGGCCGCACCGGGGCGGGTGACGGCGTCCCCGCTGGCCGATCCGGGCGCCGAGGGCGGGGCCAGCAGAGCCTCGGGCGGGGCTGAGAGAATGTCGGTCACGGTGCGCAGGGCGTCGCGGGCCTGTCGTGCGAGGGACAGGCACTCGGGCGGGGCGTCCTCGGGATTTTCGGCGACGGCGTCGACCAGGGCCTGAGCAACCGCCATCAGGCGCGGCGCGGCGGCGATCAGGCGGGCCTGGTATTCGATACGCTGCGGGTCGCGGTCGTATTCGGCGCCCGGCACCCGCCATCCGCCCCAGTCCTGGGTATCGGTGACCACGACCGGATAGGTGCCGGGGAAGGGGTGGTGCGGCACATCCTCGGCCGCCTGCCACTTGTTGCGCGCCCGCAGCATCCGCCATTGGCCCAGGTCGGCGTCGGTCGGATCCTCGACCGGCAGGAACAGTTCGGAGGCGACGAACTCGCGCCCCAGGCCGATGTCGTAGGTGACCCGGACCGGCTCGTCGAAACCCTTGGCCCATACCGGCTGGACCTTCTCGATCTGGGCCCATGCGCCGACGCATTCGACCCAGACCTTCTGGCCCTTCTGGAATTGTGCGCGCGCCATCCCGATCCCCTCGTATCCGACCGTGACACTTCGCACGTCCGGCTTAGCGGGCCGTTGCCGAGCAGGGTGAAGCAGGGGTTAATCAGCCGGGCTGGGAAATGGTCTCCAGCGCCTCGCCAGCGTACTTTTCCTTCACCCGCGTCGACAGGTCGCCCAGAGAGACGACGCCGACCAGACGGTCGTGCTTGTCGACCACCGGCAGCCTGCGGATCTTGCCGCCGCCCATGGCGTCCAGCGCCACCTTCAGATCGTCGGTGTCCAGAACCGTCGTGACATTGGCGGTCATGACCTGGGTCACCGTCGCCTCGACGCCGAGACCGGAGGCGACGCCGCGCACGACGATGTCGCGGTCGGTCAGGGTCCCGACCAGACGGTCACCGTCGGCCACGGGGATGAAGCCGAAGTCGCCAGAGGCCATGCGCTCGGCCACGGCTCTCAGGCTGTCGCCGGGGCGGGCCACATGGACGTCCTTGCTCATCACGTCGCGGATCTTCATGGCGGGGTCTTTCGAATGTTGTGCTGGCGACAGAACCCCTGGGCAGGGGGCGAGTTCCGGGCTGGGCCATAGCGGGCTGGGCCTTAGCGGGCTGGGCTGCAGCGGGTTGGGCCATGGCGGGGGCCGCACGGCCGGGCTATGGGCTGCGCCGAAGACGGAGATGACGAATGACGACGGCGGCGAACGAGACGAAGGCAATCCTGGCGCGGCTGGGCGTGAACGAGGCGGTCTGGACCGACGGCGGTCTGGCCACGCGCTCGCCGATCGACGGATCCAGCGGGGGCGGTCTGCGTCAGGCGACGCCGCAGGACATCGAAACGGCGTTTGCAACCTCGGCCACAGCCTTCGCCGCCTGGCGTCGCGTGCCGGCGCCGCGCCGGGGAGAGCTGGTGCGGCTGCTGGGCGAAGAGTTGCGCGCCGCCAAGGACGACCTGGCGATGCTGGTCACCCTGGAGGCGGGCAAGGTCGTGTCCGAAGGCCTGGGCGAGGTTCAGGAGATGATCGACATCTGCGACTTCGCCGTTGGCCTGTCGCGCCAGCTGTACGGCCTGACCATGCCCAGCGAACGGCCCGGCCACCATATGCGCGAGATCTGGCAACCGCTGGGGACCGTGGGGATCATTACGGCCTTCAACTTCCCCGTCGCGGTCTGGGCCTGGAATGCAGCCCTGGCCCTGGTCTGCGGCGATGCGGTGATCTGGAAACCGTCAGAGAAGACGCCGCTGACGGCGCTGGGGGTGCAGGCGGTGTTCGAGCGCGCTGCGGCCCGGTTCGCCGAGGACAATGGACCGGGCGCGCCGGACGGGTTGGCGCAGTTGCTGATCGGCGGTCGTGAGGTCGGCGAGGCCCTGGCCGCCGATCCGCGCATCGCCCTGGTCTCGGCGACCGGCTCGACGCGGATGGGCCGGGCGGTGGCCCAGGTCGTGGCGGGTCGGATGGGACGAAGCCTGCTGGAACTGGGCGGCAACAACGCCATGATCGTGACGCCCAGCGCAGATCTGGAAATGGCCGTGCGCGCCATCGCGTTTTCGGCGGTCGGAACGGCGGGCCAGCGCTGCACCTCCCTGCGTCGCCTCCTGGTGCACGAGGATGTGGCCGATGCCCTGATCGCGCGGCTGGCCCGGGCCTATGAGACCCTGCCCATCGGCGATCCGCGTGACGATGGGGTTCTGGTCGGGCCTCTGATCGACGAGGCGGCTGGCGAGGGCTTTGACGCGGCGCTGAAACAGGCCGTCGAACAGGGCGGCCAGATCGTCGTCGGCGGCGCGCGGGTGGAGCGGGACGGCGTCTATGTCCGCCCCGCCATCGTGCGGATGCCGTCCCAGAGCGAGGTCGTGAAACACGAGACGTTCGCGCCCATCCTCTATGTCCTGACCTGGCGCGATCTGGATGAGGCCATCGAAATCCAGAACGACGTGCCACAGGGGCTGTCGTCCTGCATCTTCACCGACAGCGTGCGCGAGGCCGAGGCCTTCCTGTCGGCCTGGGGCTCGGACTGCGGCATCGCCAACGTCAACATCGGCCCCTCGGGCGCCGAGATCGGCGGGGCCTTCGGCGGCGAGAAGGACACCGGCGGCGGGCGCGAGAGCGGCTCGGACGCCTGGAAATCCTACATGCGCCGCCAGACCCAGACGGTGAATTTCAGCCACGACCTACCGCTGGCCCAGGGGGTGAAGTTCGAGGTCTAGGGCCGAGACCTCGCTGGCAGCTCACCCGCCGCTCTGACCATCTGCACGAACTCGGCGCGGTCGCCGTAGGGGTCTGAGCCCCGTGCGCCTTGCGCCTGTTCCAGCACCTGGGACCAGTCGTAGTCCGCCGCCATCCAGGGATCGCCGCGCAGCTTCTGGCCGAAGGCGGCGACGGCCAGGGCCCAGCGGGTGCTCTCGGGCGGCTGGGCCGAGGCGGCGCGCGAGACGTGATTGGCGAGCGGGTGCTGGATCAGGCGCGAGGTCGCCTCGCCGGGCCGCTTGTAGCGCACCTGGACAAAGCCGATCTCGCCCGCAGGACTGACCGCCGAGGCCGCAGGGCGGTTGGCCTCATAGCGTCGCTCGGGGACCTGGGATGCGGCGCCGACCGGGGTGATTTCGTACAGGGCGGTGACCCAGGCACCCGATCCGACCTCGCCCGCGTCGATGCGGTCGTTGGCGAAGTCCTCCTCGTTCAGAAGCCGGGTCTCATAGCCGATCAGACGGTATTGGCTGACGCGGGCCGGGTTGAACTCGACCTGGATCTTGACGTCGTCGGCGATGGGAAAGGCGCCCCGGTCGAACATGGGGCCGAACAGGCGGCGCGCCTCGTTCAGGTCGTCGACATAGGCGGCGACGCCGTTGCCCGACTGGGCGATCGTCTGCATCCGCGCGTCCTGATAATTGCCGCGCCCGAAGCCATAGACCGACAGATAGATGCCGGTCGCCCGCTTGTCGGCGACATAGTCCTCGATCCGCTTGTCGTCGGTCACGCCGACGTTGAAGTCGCCGTCGGTGAACATCAGGATGCGGTTGACCTTGTCGCGGCTGAAGCTGGCCTGGGCCTGGTCGTAGGCGTTGGTCATGCCGGTCGCCCCGGCGGTGCCGCCCGACGCAGAGAGGCTGGCCACCGCACAGCGCAGACGCAGCTTGTCGGTCCCCGGCGTGGGGGCCAGGGTCGTGCCGGCGCCCTCGGCGTAATAGGTGACCGCGACCGTGTCCTGCGGCCTCAGCCGGTCGATGATCAGGTTCATGGATTTCTGCGCCAGACCCAGCTTGTCCTCCGACCCCATCGAGCCGGAGACATCGACCAGGAAGGTCAGGTTCAGCGGCCGCTGTGCGTTGGCGGGCAGTTCATAGCCCTGCAGGCCGATGTGGACGATCTGGCGACCGGCGGCGGCGGCCCAGGGCGAGGCCGCGACGACGGTGGTGATCGCGAACGGCTCGTTCGGGTCGGTCGGCCGGTCGTAGCCATAGTCGAAATAGTTGATCAGCTCCTCGACCCGCACGGCGTCGCGCGGCGGGGCCGAGCCGTCGTCGATGAAGCGGCGGACGTTGGCGTATGCGGCGGTGTCCACGTCGATGGAGAAGGTCGAGACCGGCTCATCCGCCGTGCGCTTGACCGGATTGGGCGTGGCGTCGGGATAGCGTTCGGTGTCGGCGGGCGGCCGAGGCAGTCCCGGAGGCAAGGGTCTGGGCGACACGATGCCGGGTGACCCGGGGACGATGACCGGCGGCCCCCGGTACTCGACCCGATCCTCCCTTTTCGTCGCCTCCATCGGCAGGGCGCTGGAAGGAGGAGGCGGCGGAGGCGGGGGCGGTGGAGCTGGCGGCGGCGGTGGCCCAGCCATGCCGCTGGAGGGCGCGACCATCTGCATGCGGTACTGGTAGCCTGCGTCTGGACGCCGTTTCAGGTCGAAGCCGTACTGCAGACACGTCGCTGCATTGGCCGTCCCGTCGATCACCTGCGGCGGTGTCGGCGCCTGGGGCGCGGTCCCGCCCGTTGCGGCGGGTGCGGCGAGGGTCAGGCCCATCACGGCGGCCACCCCCTGTTTCAGCATGGTCGCCAGCATCGTTCCGTCTCCCTCGGTTATGTCCTTGGGCGCATGAGGCGGATCGGGGTTCGGCGAAACTGTGGCCGGGCCGCGCGCGAAAAAGGGCGAGGCGTGACTGTTGCAGAAATGGCGATCACGGCTGATGTCGGAGCCAGGTCGGGGCTCGCAATCGCGCCCATCCGCCCCCACTATCAAGGTTCGGCAGCAGGGCAGGCGACATGGCGACGGAAGCGGGACTGAATCTGGGGCACGCAGTCGCCCTCCTGGGCGCGGCCGTGGTCGCTGTGCCGCTGTTCCGCAAGTTCGGCCTGGGCTCGGTGCTGGGCTATCTGGCCGCCGGTGTGGTCATCGGCCCCTACGCCCTGGGCCTGATCGGCGACGCAGAGGCCATCCTGCACGTCGCCGAGATGGGCGTGGTCATCTTCCTGTTCATCATCGGGCTGGAGATGCGACCCGCCAAGCTGTGGAAGCTGAGGAAGGAGATCTTCGGCCTCGGCGCCGCCCAGGTCATCGCCTGCGGCCTGTTGCTGACGGCGGCGGCCATGGTGTTCGGCGTCGCCCCGGCCGTGGCCTTCATCGGCGCCATGGGCTTTGTCCTGTCATCGACCGCCGTCATCATGCAGACTCTGGACGAGCGCAACGAGATGACCTCGCCGCACGGCCAGCGGGCGGTGTCCATCCTGCTGCTGGAAGACCTGGCCATCGTGCCGCTCCTGGCCATCGTCGCCGTGCTGGGCTCGGTCATGGGCACGGCCGAGGACGGCCCGCCCCTGTGGCAGACGATAGGCCTGGCCGTTGCGGCGGTCGGCGGCGTCATCCTGGCCGGCAAGTACGCGATCAACCCCATCTTCCGCCAACTGGCCAAGTACGGCGGGCGCGAGGTCATGCTGGCCGCCGCCCTGCTGGTGGTGTTCGGCGCCGCCTGGGCCATGTCGCTGGGCGGACTGTCCATGGCCATGGGCGCCTTCCTGGCCGGGGTGCTGCTGTCGGATTCGACCTTCCGGCATCAGTTGGAGGCGGACGTGGAGCCCTTCCGCTCGATCCTGCTGGGCCTGTTCTTCCTCAGTGTCGGCATGTCGCTGAACCTGGGCGTCGTCGTCGCCGACTGGCGCTGGGTGATCGGGGGCGTGATCCTGTTCATGGTGGTTAAGGCTATCGGCATCTATGCCATCGCCCGGCTGTTCAAGGCCCGTCACAACGAGGCGCTGGAGCGGGCGGCCCTGTTTGCGCAAGGCGGCGAGTTCGCCTTCGTCCTGTTCGGCGCCGCCTTCATGGCCGGCCTGTTCGACGCCCGGACCAGCGCTATCCTGACGGCCATCGTCATCCTGTCGATGGTGCTGACGCCGCTGGTCACCATCCTGGTGTCGCGCTTTCTCTTGCGGGATCAGGCGGTATCGGTGGACGACATGGACGGCATCGACCGCGCCGAGAACCTGCGCGAGCGGGTGCTGATCATAGGCTTTGGCCGCTTCGCCCAGGTCGTGGCCCAGCCCCTTCTGGCGCGCGACGTGGATGTCTCGATCATCGACATGGACGTGGAGATGATCCAGGCGGCCGGAAACTTCGGCTTCAAGGTCTATTACGGCGACGGCTCGCGGCTGGACGTGCTGCGCGCCTCGGGGGCCGAAAAGGCCGAGACCATCCTGGTCTGCGTCGACAGGCCCGAAACGGCGGACCGGATCGTCGAACTGGTCCAGTCCGAGTTCCCCCTGACCAAGCTGTTCGTTCGCGCCTATGACCGCGGGCATTCGATCCGCCTGATCCAGGCGGGGGTCGAGTTCCACATCCGCGAGACCTTCGAGAGCGCCCTGGCCTTTGGCGAACACGTCCTGAAGGACCTGGGCTTTTCGGAAGACGAGGCGCGCGAGACCATCGAGGACGTCCGCCGTCGCGACGAGGAACGGCTGACGCTTCAGGTCACCGGCGGCCTGCAGGCCGGGCGGTCACTGTGGCGCAACAACACCTCGACGCCGCAGCCCGAGCCCTATGTCAAACCGCGCCGCGAAAGCACCGCCCTCAACGACGAGGCGGGCGACCTGCTGGAGGAGGCGGAGGCGCGCAGGGAGAAGGTCTGACGGCCCGACCTGTGGTCCGACCGCCACACTGACGCTGGATTGTCCTTAATGGCGAAGGTTGACGGAACGCCCGACTCCGCCGCTCATTTTCTCCCTGACAAGGAAATTCAGATGGCCAAGTCTCCCTCCTCGAAATCCGGCAAGCCCGACCTGCGCCTGGTCGAGGCAGAGAGCGCCGTTTACGAGATCATGAAGACGCCCGAGACCACGGGCGACCGGGTCAAGCGCCTGCAATCCGAGGCGCGGTTCCTGGCGCTGGAACAGGTCGAGGCGCTGGAGACCGTGCTGCTGCAGGCCGCCGAGATGGCGCGCGAAATCGCCGAGGGCGGCGACGCCTATCCGGTCGGAGCGCGCGAGATCGCCTCACGGCTGCACGCGGACCTGCCGGTCAAGGCCGAGACCATCCGCGCGATCGTGCACAAGACGACCTAGCCGCCAGACGCGCTAGAAGGACGGAACGTCCTCGGCTCGGCCGCGCAGCCGGTTGGCCAGACGGAAGACCAGCACCGCCACCAAGATCATGGCGATGGGGATCAGGATCGGCGCGACGAAGGCCAGCAGAACCGTAAAGAAGCTCAGCACGTCCTCGATGAAGGACAGGATGGGATTGCCCAGCCCGCCGGTCGTCGCCGTCGAGGCTAGACGTGTTCCCCCTTGCGCTGCGTTGAAGGCCAGGGCCGTGGGCGCGCCGACGATCACCCCGGCGATGGCGGCGGTGGTCGGATCCAGCCCTGCAAAGACACTGGCGGCGGCGACGGCGCCCGCGATGGGGCGGATGAAGACGCCCATGGCGCTGAGGCCGTGATCCAGCACCGGGATCTTGTCGCCCGCGAACTCCACCACCGCAGCGACGCCCAGTGCGGCGATGGCCGGGGTCGAGACCAGCCAGCCCATCTGCTCGTTCAAACTGATCCCGAACAGGCCGAACCGCGCCGCGATGGCCAGCATCAGCAATGGCATGAAGGTGCGCAGCCCGGTCGCCGAGGCGAGACCCAACCCCAGCAGGGCGGGCAGGATCCAGGTCTGTAACACCCCCGCAGAGGCGCCCAGGTCCGGCAGGGAATCGATCGGCATGAACGGCCTCCTTTACGGGTCAACGCGCCAAGTCGTTTGACGGATCATGGTTCGGATCGGTGCGTCCGCCAATGGACTTAGGAACCGGCGACGATGCAGGCCGCTGTTCTGGCCCGCAGTTTTTCCAGAGGGCCGCCCATGTCCGACCGCTTCACCGCCGCCGCAGAGAACATCGCCGAGAACGAACGCGCGATCCAGAAGGTCATCGACGACAAGGCCGACGGCGAAGCATCCGGCGACAAATCAGGCGGGGCGGTCCAGGCCGGCGCTCGCCGGTATCCTGAGCCGCCCTTCCCCAAACAGCACCAGACCAAGCCCGGCGACGAGGCGGCTCTGGATCCTGCGCCCATGTATGACGCCCCCTTCTGGAAGGGGTCGGGCAAGCTGGAGGGGTTCGCCGCCCTGATCACAGGCGCCGATTCCGGCATCGGGCGGGCCGTGGCGGTGCTGTTCGCGCGCGAGGGCTGCGACGTCGCCGTCTGTCACCTCGATGAGGACGGCGACGCCGAAGACACCAAGAAGGCCATTGAGGCCGAAGGGCGCAGGGCCATCGTGCTCAAGGGCGACGTAGCCGATCCCGCCTTTTCCGAGATGGCGGTGAAGGCCACGCTCGACGCCTTTGGCCGGCTGGATGTCGTGGTGCCCAACGCGGCATTTCAGGAACATGTCGAGGCCTTCGAGGATCTGACCTACGAGCATTTCGACCGGACGCTGAAGACCAACCTCTATGGCTATTTCAACCTGACCAAGGCGGCGGTCCCGCACATGAAGACCGGCGGGGCCATCGTCATGACGGGGTCGGTGACGGGGCTTCAGGGCAACAAGGACCTGCTCGACTATTCCCTGACCAAGGGCGGCATCCACGCCTATGCGCGCTCGCTGGGCACCCATCTGGCGCCGCGCGGCATCCGGGTGAACGTCGTGGCGCCCGGCCCTGTCTGGACGCCGCTGAATCCCGCCGACAAGCAGGCGGACCAGGTCGCCCAGTTCGGCTCTCAGACGGTGATGAAACGCCCGGCCCAGCCCGAGGAGATCGCGCCGGCCTACGTCTTTCTGGCCTCGCCTCAGATGTCGAGTTTCATCACGGGCGAGGTGCTGCCCATCATCGGCGGCTATTCAGGCGGCTAGCCCAGCACGTCCTCATAGTCGCGGTGGCGCTTGAACCAGGCGACCGCATAGCTGCAGCGCGGCGCCAGGGTCAGGCGTTCGGCGCGGGCGTGATCGGCCAGGCTCTGCATGAACTTGCCGGCCGCGCCCGTGCCGCGCAACTCATCCTCGGCCTCGACGTGCAGGATGGCGAGGCGCTCGCCGCCGCCCTCGATCTTCTGCACGGAATAGTCGGCCCAGACCGTGCGTGTCTGACCGTCGGGGTCGGTGAAACCCTGTTCAAAGCGCTGCTGGGCGACGACATCTCGAAAGTCGGTCATGGACGGTCTCATCGGATCGGCAGGGTTGAGGCGGACGCTATGTAGGCCAACCGACAGAGCCGATGGTCGTTCCGCACCGGACCGAAAAACGGCGGTCGTGATCCCTAGCGTTTGCGGAAGCGCGCGGCCTCGGCAGCCAGGCCCGAGCCCCAGTCGGTTTCCTTCACGTCCGGCTCGGCGTGGAAGGGCAGGGTTCCGGCGACGCCGCGCACGGCCAGCCACAACGGCAGGCTGAGGATCGGCAGCAGGCGCAGGGGCTTCCTCTTCTTGTCGGTGACATCCCAGCCCTCGGCTTCGAAGGCCTCGGCCTGATCGGCGGCGGGCCAGGTGTGGGCCTTGTCCCAGTCGGCGGGCAGCGGCGTGGCCTCGGCGTCGTCCAGCGACAGGCCGAAGATGGCCAACGAAAGGGCGTCGATCTCGTCGCGACCCTCGGGCATGTCGGGATCGGCGAAGCGCGGCTTCATCAGCGCCTTCAGCTCAAGGTCGTCAACGCCGGGCAGATCCGCGAGCCTTCGCAGGTCCTGGGGCATCCTACTTGGCCCGGAAGGCGGCGATGGCCTCGACGGTCTTCCTGACCTGAGCCTCGATCCCGGCCCAGTCCTTGTCGCGCACGGCGGCGTCGGTGATCAGCTTGGAGCCCATGCCCGCCGCCACGATGCCCGCGCCGAACCATTTGGCGATGGAGGCCTCGTCGGGGTCGACGCCGCCCGTGGGCATGATCTTGGTCCAGGGCATGGGGCCCAGCACCGCCTTGACGAAGTCGGGGCCGCCGACGCTGGCGCCAGGGAACAGCTTGACGATCTCGACGCCCAGTTCATGCGCCTCGCCGATGTCGCGCACCGAGCCGCAGCCGGGGAAGTAGGCCGTCATGCGCCGGTTGCAGACCCGGGCCACGTCGGGGACCAGGCAGGGGCTGACCACGAAGCGCGCGCCCCGGTTCAGGAACAGGGAGGCGGTGCCCGCGTCGATCACCGAGCCGATGCCCATGATGATGTCGGGGTCGGTGCGCTGAAGCTCCTTGGCCAGGTCGCCGAACAGGTCGCAGGCGAAGTCGCCGCGGTTGGTGAACTCGATGGCGCGGACGCCGCCGCGGTAGCAGGCGCGGATGACTTCAAGGCAGGTCTCGGGGTCCGAATGATAGAAGACCGGGGCCACGCCCTGGTGTTGCAGGGCGTTCAGCACGCTGAGGCGGTCGTGGGTCATGCAGTCATCTCCGGATCGTGGGTTTGTCTATCGCAGCGCAAGGGGGATGCGAAGCCGGCGGTCCCGGAACTTATTGTTTCGCCCTAGGCCCGCGCCAGTTCGACGATCCGCTTCACCAGCCCGCTGTCGGGGTCGGCCAGCGGGTCCAGGACGGTGAAATGGTTCAGCCCGTCCAGCGCCTCGAAGCGGGTGTCGGCGCCTTTCGCGCCCCAATGCTCGGCCATGTCGCGGCTCTGGCGGATGAACTCGGCGGTCTCGGCGCCGCCGACGAAACAGTCCAGTTCGGTCCCGCCGGGCGCGCCGCCGTTGGGCGGGGGCCAGAAGAGGGGCGACAGGGCGGCGGCGCCGTTCGTGTCCAGCCTCAGGGCGTCGTTCAGCGAGGTCTGCACTAGCGGCCTTAGATCGAAGACCCCGGAGATGGCCAGCGCCGCCGAGGCCTTGCCCTCGCTGAGCATGCAGGCCGACAGGTGGCCGCCAGCGGAATGTCCCGTGACGATGGGGCGGACCCCGGTGCGGGCGCGCAGCAGGGTGGTCACCTCGCGCATCTGGGCCACGATCCGGCCCAGCCGCACATGGGGACACAGGTCATAGCCGGGGACGGCGACGCTGATCCCTTGGGACAGAAAGGCCGGCGCGATCCAGCTGAACCAGGACGGATCCAGCGCCTGCCAGTATCCGCCGTGGATGAAGACGACGACGGGGGCGTGGTCCTGATCGGCGGCGGGCGCGGCCTCGAACAGGTCGATGACCTCGCGCTCGCCAGGGCCATAGCGGAGGGCCAGCGGCGGATGGGCGGCGCGGGCTGCCTCGGCCTCGGCCTTCCAGCGCGCCAAGACGGCGGGGTGGTCGGGCACGGCGGCGCGGTTGTTGTACTGGGCTTCCAGGCTGGCGTCTGGAGAGGAGGGGGTCTTACGGGTCACGCACGCATCCGCTACGACACCCGCAACATACGGGAACGAACGCCATGATGACCGCCATCTTCGTCTTCATCAAATGCGAGCTGGGTCACGCCAACGACGTGGCCGCCGACATGGTGGACAATGTCGAGAACGTCTCCGAGGTCTATTCCACCTCGGGCCAGTACGACCTGCTGGCCAAGTTCCAGCTGCCCAAGGAGATGGACATCGGCACCTTCGTGACCAAGTCCGTCCAGACCCGTCCGCACATCCGCGACACCTTCACGGTGATCACCTTCTCGCCCTTCCTGCCGTCGAAGTGATGTTTGGTGACGCTACGTCACCGCTGAAACCCTGCTAATCCTCTCCGCAGAGGAAACGCGGGAATACGCGACATGGCTGATCTTGAGACCTTCCGCGCCGAGACGCGCGCCTGGCTGGAGGCGAACTGCCCGACCGAGTGCCGTGGCCCGCTGGACAGTGACGAGGACCGCGTCTGGGGCGGGCGCAATCCGACCTTCAAGACCCCGGCGCACAGGCGCTGGATGGAGGTCATGGGCGCGCGCGGCTGGACGGCGCCGGAATGGCCGACCGAATACGGCGGCGGGGGCCTGAGCCGCGAGGAGGCCAAGGTGCTGGCCTCCGAGATGCGCCGCATCGACGCCCAGATGCCGTTGTCGAGCTTCGGCATCTGGATGCTGGGTCCGGCGCTTTTGCAGTTCGGGACCGAAGAGCAGAAGAAGCGCTTCCTGCCCGAGATCGTGCGCGGCGAGATCCGCTGGTGCCAGGGCTATTCCGAGCCCGGCGCGGGGTCCGATCTGGCCGGGGTGCAGACCCGCGCCGTCGATGAAGGCGACCACTGGATCGTCAATGGCCAGAAGGTCTGGACCTCCTATGCCGACAAGGCCGACTGGATCTTCTGCCTAGTGCGGACCGATCCCGAGGCGCCCAAGCATCTGGGAATTTCCTTCGTCCTGTTCGACATGGCGACGCCGGGCGTCACGACCAAGCCGATCACCCTGATTTCGGGCAAGTCGCCCTTCTGCGAGACCTTCTTCGACGACGTGCGGGTGGAGAAGGCCAATCTGGTGGGGACGCTGAACCGGGGCTGGGACGTGGCCAAGGCCCTCTTGGCCCACGAACGCACCATGATCGGCGGCATGGGCATGATCGGCGGCGGCCGGCCCATGGGTCAGGTGGCGGGCGACAGTGTCGGGGTGGGAGCGGACGGGCGTCTGGACGACCCGATGCTCCGTGCCCGGATCGCCGAGCTGGAAGTCGACCTTGCGGCCTTCCAGCTGTCGATGGAGCGGGTCGGGGATCAGGTGAAGGCCAGGCAGGTCTCGCCGGCCATCGCCTCGATGCTGAAATATTACGGCTCGGAGCTGAACAAGCGCCGGCACGAACTGGCCATGGCCGCGGGCGGTTCGGACGCTCTGGAGTGGGAAAGCGAGCGCTCGCACAAGGGCGGCGCGGCCCGCGACTGGCTGCGCACCAAGGCCAACTCCATCGAGGGCGGGACCAGCGAGATTCAGCTGAACATCCTGGCCAAACATCTGCTGCAACTGCCGGGGGCCTAGCCACCCCTTGATCGTCATCCTCGCCCCTGTGGCGAGGATCCAGAAACACCGTCGTCCGCCGCTGTGCGCCCCCTCTCGAAGCCGGGAGTCTGGATGGTCGGCACGAGGCCGACCATGACGGGAGAGGAAGAACCAAGATGCCGCTGATCCTGACCGAAGAACAGACGATGCTGAAGGAAGCCGCCGACGGCTTTCTGAGCGAAAATGCGCCCATCGCTCATTTCCGCAAGCTGCGCGACGAGCGCGATCCCGATGGCCTGTCGCGCGACCTGTGGAAGGCGTTCGGCGAGATGGGGTTCGCGGGCGTCATCATCCCCGAGGAACACGGCGGCTCGGGTCTGGGCGCCGTCGAGGCGGGAGTGGTGGCCGAGGCCCTGGGCCGGACCCTGACGCCGTCGCCCTTCATGGGATCGGGCGTGCTTTCGGCGAAGGTTTTGGCGGATGCAGGCTCGGCCGACCAACAGGCGGCCTGGTTGCCCAGGATCGCGGCGGGCCAGGCTATCCTTTCGCTTGCGGTCGATGAGGGCGCCAAGCACCGCCCCGCCGCCATCGCCACCACCGCCGAACGATCAGGCAATGGGTTCAAGCTCAATGGCGCCAAGGGCTTTGTGCTGGACGGCCATGTCGCCGACGCCCTGATCGTGGCCGCCCGAACCGACAACGGCCTGACCCTGTTCCTGGTCGATCCCAAGGCCGCCGGCGTCGAGATCGAACGCACCATGATGGTGGATGGCCACAACGCCGCGCGTATCGTTCTGACCGATGTCGCGGTCGATGCGGGCGCGGTAATCGGGTCGGTCGATGGCGGAGAGGCCCTGCTGGAAGGCGCGCTGAATCTGGGCCGGGCCTGCGCGGCGGCGTCCCTGACCGGCGCGGGCGACCAAGCGTTTCAGGTGACGCTGGAGTATCTGCGTACCCGCAAGCAGTTCGGCAAGTTGATCGGCGAGTTCCAGGCCCTGCAACATCGGGCGGCGCATCTATTCACCGAGATCGAATTGGCGCGCGCCGCAGTGATCGGCGCGCTGCAAAGGCTGGACGCGGGCAAGGACCCACAAGGCCTGGCTGTCTCGGTCGCCAAGGCCAAGGCCGGGCGCGTCGCCGAACTGGCGGTGCAGGAGGCGGTGCAGATGCACGGCGGCGTCGGCATGACCGACGCGTTCGACGTCGGCCTGTTCATGAAGCGAGTGCGGGTCTTGAATGAACTGCTGGGCGACGCCGCCTTCCACCAGGAGAAGCTGGCGCGGGCGCAGGGCTACTAAGGGCCGAGTCAGGAGCGGGGTCGTTGGAATATTTTTCTTCCGATCCGGGCCGAGCGGGGCGGCTTGAGCGTCCGTCGCGCGACTTCACGGCGGCTTTGGGACGGGTTAAGGCTGGCCTGGGAGAAAACGCACCATGACGAGCCGATCCAACGCGACCCTCTATCAGTCCGGTTTCGGCAATCATTTCGCCACCGAGGCCGTCCCCGGCGCTCTGCCGGTGGGACAGAACTCGCCGCAGAAGACGCCGATGGGCCTCTATGCCGAACAGCTGTCCGGCACGGCCTTCACCGCCCCGCGCAGCGAGAACCGGCGGTCCTGGCTCTACCGACTGCGGCCCTCGGCCCAGCACCCGGCCTACGTTCCGTTCGCACAGGGCCAGAAGGCGAGTCTGGTCCGTTCCGGGCCGTTCACCGAGAGCCCGCCCAATCCCAACCGGATGCGCTGGGATCCCCTGCCGGCGCCCGCGACCCCGACCGACTGGGTCGAGGGGCTGGTGACCTATGGCGGCAATGGCGACCCCGAGGCGGGCGTCGGAACCGGCATCCACCTGTATGCCGCCAATCGTCCGATGACGGATCGCGTCTTCTATTGCGCCGATGGCGAACTGTTGATCGTGCCGCAGGAGGGCCGGCATCTGTTCGTCACCGAGATGGGGCGGATCGAGGCGGAGCCCGGCCATGTGGTCGTCATCCCGCGCGGCGTGCGGTTCCGCGTCGAGTGCGAGGGCGTCATTCGCGGCTATGTCTGCGAGAACTATGGCGCTCTGCTGCGCCTGCCCGACCTGGGGCCGATCGGCTCGAACGGCCTGGCCAATCCGCGCGATTTCGAGACCCCGGTCGCCGCCTTCGAGGACGTGGATCGGCCGACTGAATGTATCCAGAAATACGGGGGCCAACTGTGGGTCACCACCTTCGATCACTCGCCGCTGGACGTGGTCGCCTGGCACGGAAACAACGCGCCGTACCGATATGACACCGCGCGATTCAACACGATCAACACGGTCAGCTACGACCACCCGGACCCGTCGATCTTCACCGTCCTGACCTCGCCCAGCGACACGCCGGGGACGGCCAATATGGACTTCGTGATCTTTCCGCCGCGCTGGATGGTGGCCGAGCAGACCTTCCGCCCGCCCTGGTTCCACAGGAACGTGATGAGCGAGTTCATGGGGCTGGTGACTGGCGAATACGACGCCAAGGCGGGCGGGTTTGCACCCGGCGGCGCCTCGCTGCACAACTGCATGAGCGGCCACGGCCCCGACCAGGCCTCCTATGACGGGGCGATCAAGGCTGAGCTGAAGCCGCACAAGATCGAGAACACCCTGGCCTTCATGTTCGAGACGCGGATGCCGATCCGTGTCACGAAATGGGCGCAGGAAACCCCGACGATGCAGCTGGATTACGATGACGTCTGGACCGGATTCGCAAAGGGCGACGTCTCGAACCAGGCCGGAGACTGACCTTATGCGCACCCTGATTTTGGCGGCCGCGGCCCTGATGGCCTCGGCCTGCACGCCGATGGCGGGCGTTGACGCCACGGCGCCCGACCCCGCCGTTCCGGGCCAGAGCGTCGATGCCGCGTCCTGCGCTGCGCGAGGCGGTGAAATCCGACGCGTCGGTCGGATGCAGTCCGAACAGTGCATCATCCTGTTCGCCGATGCGGGCCGCGCGTGCACCGACAACGACCAGTGCCAGGGCGACTGCCGCACCGCCGACGAGAAACGCCCCGAGGCCGGCGCCGAGGCCGTCGGCCAATGCACCGCCGACAGCAGCCGCTTCGGCTGTCACACCACGATCAAGGACGGCAAGGTCGAACACACCCTCTGCGTCGACTGAGGTCCACCCAGCAGATGACAAAAGGCCCCCGCCGCGATCCGCGACGGGGGCCTTCGTTTATTCGACCGATGACGTCTTAGTTGGTCGTCGGCGTGTTCGAGGTGGTCATGCCGCCATCGGCGTTGCCGGCCTGTTGCTCGACCCGGTCGGCGGCGCGGTCGGCGTTGTGTTCGACGCGGTCAGCCTGGTCGTTGAGGGCCTTTTCCTGGGCCTCGTTCGGGGTGGCGGCGGCCTGGGCTTCCAGGCTATCGGCCGTGGCCTCGCCTTGCGCCTCGATGGCGTCAGCCTGCTTCTCGGCGGCCTTGTCAGCAGCGGATTCGCCGCAGGCGGCGACGCCGGCCAGCATGAAGACGGCGGCGGTGGCGGTGATCAGTTTACGCATGAATACAGTCCCTTCCTGGTGGAGACGGATCAACGCCGCCGATTGAAAAGGGTTCACGCCGTCGTGATCGAATGTGTTCTCCCCGCTGACCTGCAAGGGCGGCGGAACCCCGGCATCAGCCCTGCGGGTCTGCCCCTTTTGGGAAGGGGGGCGCGATCCGGGGGCGGATTAGGCCGCCGTTTCGAGCATAGATCGGGCGACGGCTTCGGCTACCTTGATGCCGTCGACTGCGGCCGACAGGATGCCGCCCGCATAGCCGGCGCCTTCGCCGGCCGGGAACAGGCCGCGCACGTTCAGGCTCTGGAAGTCGGCGCCGCGTGTCATGCGGACCGGGGACGAACTGCGGGTCTCGACGCCCGTCAGAACCGCCTGTGCGTCGTCATAACGGGCGATCTTTCTGCCAAAGACGGGCAGGGCCTCGCGCATCGCGGCGATCACATAGTCGGGCATCAGGGGCGCCAGATCGGTCGGGCGTACGCCCGGCTTGTAGCTGGGCACGACCTCTCCCAGTTCGGTCGAGGCGCGGCCGGCCATAAAGTCGCCGACCAACTGACCCGGCGCGAAATAGTCGCCGCCGCCGGCCGCATAGGCGCGGGTCTCCAGATCCCGTTGCAGTTCGATGCCCGCCAGCGGGTGATCGCTGCCGTAATCCTGCGGCGAGATGCCGACCACGAAGCCGGAGTTGGCGTTGCGCTCATTGCGCGAATACTGGCTCATGCCGTTGGTCACGACGCGGCCGGGCTCGCTGGTCGCCGCCACCACCGTGCCGCCCGGGCACATGCAGAAGCTATAGACGGTGCGCCCGTTGCTGCAGTGATGCGACAGCGTGTAGGCCGCCGCGCCCAGGTCGGGGTGGCCGGCGCAAGGGCCGAACATCGCCTGGTCGATCCAGGATTGCGGATGCTCGATGCGGAAGCCGATCGAGAACGGCTTGGCCTCGATATGGACGCCGCGCTCATACAGGGTCTCGAAGGTGTCGCGCGACGAATGGCCGATGGCGAAGACCACATGATCGGCCTCCAGCGTCTTTCCGGTGTGCAGGCGCACGCCTCGAATGGCGCCCTTGTCCAGGTCGATGTCGGTGACCCGATGCTCGAAGCGGTACTCGCCGCCCAGGGCCTCGATCTTCTCGCGCATGGCCTCGACCATGGTCACCAGACGGAAGGTGCCGATGTGGGGGTGGGCCTCGGTGAGGATTTCCTCGGGCGCGCCGGCTGCGACGAACTCGGTCAGCACCTTGCGGGCCAGGAAGCGCGGATCCTTGATCTGGCTGTAGAGCTTGCCGTCGGAAAAGGTGCCCGCGCCGCCCTCGCCGTATTGCACGTTGGATTCCGGATGCAGCTTGCCCTTGCGCCACAGTTCCCAGGTGTCCTTGGTCCGTTCCCGCACCACCTTGCCGCGGTCGAGGATGATCGGTTTGAGGCCCATCTCGGCCAGGATCAGCCCTGCGAACAGACCACAAGGCCCCGCTCCGATCACGACCGGACGCAGGCGCCCAGGCTTGAGCCCGCCCTCGGGCGCGACAGCGACCGGACGATAGTCCACGTCGGGCGTCGGCCTTATGTGGGCGTCGTTCGCGAACCGGGCCAGCACCGCGGCCTCGTCTCTGACCTCGACGTCGAGGATGTAGACCTTCAGGATCGCCGACTTGCGTCGCGCATCATGCGCGCGCTTCCAGATCGACCAGGAGATGAGATCTCGCGGCTGCACGCCCAGACGGGCGGCGATCGCGGCGGGCAAGGCCTCCGGCGTATGGTCGAGCGGCAGCTTGAGTTCTGAAAGGCGCAACATCGGCGCCTTGTAACCACTCGCGACGCCAAACGCATGAGGCAAGATCAAGTCCGCTGCGCGCCAGCCCGCACGCGACGCCCAAGCGGATGCGCCTTTGCGCCTTGATGCGGGCGCTAGGCGAAACCAGAACGAGCATCCTTGTAACGGCCATCGACTAGGTTGAGGTCAGCTTCCGGCCGACTGAGGTTGTAAGGTTGCCGTAAGTTTGACTGCCGAAACGACGAGTCGTGCCGCAATGCACGTCCGGAGTTTTGTCATGGCGTTCACGGAAAACCCTCGCGATCGTTTGCGCGATCCCTCCGTCAGCATCGTCATTGCGGTGATGGATGAAGAGTTGGCCATTGGCCGGCTGGTGCGAGAAATCAGCGCTGTGTTGGGCCCAGACCCGGCTTACGAGATCGTGGTCGTTGACGACGGGTCCAGCGATCACACGGTGACCATTCTTCAGGCGCTGACCCGCGACGAGCCCCGTCTGTCGATTCTCCAGCACCGGCGCAACCATGGCCAAAGCGCCGCGGTTCGTACCGGCGTCAGGGCCGCGCTCGGCGACCTGATCGTTACCCTTGACGGTGATGGCCAGAACGATCCTGCGGACATCCCCCGCCTGCTCCAGGCCTATGGGCGGCTCAGCCGGGAATCCGGCGTTCGGCTGGTGACTGGCCGCCGAGCGCGTCGCCAGGACAGTTTCGCCAAACGCTTCAGCTCCCGCTTCGCCAACGCCATCCGCGGCTGGATACTGCACGACGGCGCGCGCGACTCGGCGTGCGGACTGAAAGTCATCGACCGAGAAGTCTTCCTCGGGCTACCGTATTTCAATCACATGCATCGCTTCCTGCCGGCCCTGGTGCAGCGCGAGGGGTTCGAGGTCGCGGCCATAGATGTCAACCATCGCCCCCGCGACACCGGCGCATCGAAATATGGCACCTGGGATCGGCTGAGCGCGGGTGTCGTCGATCTGGCAGGCGTCGCCTGGCTGCAGACCCGTCGTGCGACACCCGAACTGGTGGACCTGTGACGGTTTCAGTCTGGATGCTTCTGGGTGTTGCCGGACAGGCGCTGTTCTCGGGCCGCTTCCTGGTGCAGTGGCTCGCCAGCGAGCGCTCGGGCCGCAGCGTGCTGCCGATAGCCTTCTGGTACCTGTCGCTGCTCGGCGGCACGGCGCTGCTGATCTATGCGGTCCATCGTCGTGATCCCATCTTCGTCGCCGGGCAGGCGGCCGGGCTCGCGGTCTATGCGCGGAACCTTCACCTGCATCTGAAGAAGACCACGGAACAGGGTCGGGGACTGGTGACCGTATGAGCCTGGCCTCGTTTCCGAACCCGACCCTATCTCTTGGCCTGCTGCGGAGCGTCGTCGTCCGGCGAGGCGCGCTGATAGGGGCCGTAGGTTTGGCGACAATTTTCGTCGTGGCCGCCATCGCCTTACGGCCGCTCATTCCGGTCGATGAGACCCGATACCTGACTGTCGCCTGGGAGATGCGTCAATCGCATGACTGGCTGGTGCCGCACCTGAATGGCGAGGCCTATAGCCACAAGCCGCCGATGCTGTTCTGGCTGATTAACCTGGCCTGGGGCGCGTTTGGCGAGCACGCTTTTGTCGCGCGTCTCGTGCCCGCAGCCTTCCTGCCGATCTCGGTCTGGTTGACGGCAAGACTAGGCGGGATGATCGGCGGCAAGGCGACGGGCGACCAGGCGGCTCTGATCGCCGTCGGTTTTCTGGTCTTCGTCGTGTCCGGCACCTTGGTAATGTTCGACGCTATGCTGACGGCTGCGTGTCTTGCGGGGCTGATCGGCCTGTTCATCGCCGCGGACGGTCGCAGGCTCGCGGGTTTTGGCCTGTTTGGATTGATGATCGGCGCGGGCCTGCTCATCAAGGGGCCTGCCGGCCTGATCCATCTAATGCCAGCCGCCCTGCTGGCGCCTCTTTGGACCGCGCGTCGCCAGAACTGGGCGGTCTGGTACGTCGGGGTCATCGCCGCCTTGGCGATTGGAATTGGAATCGGCCTGGCTTGGGCGCTGCCAGCCGCGCACGCCGGTGGTCCCGACTTCGCCCGGGCCATTCTCTGGGGGCAGACGACCGGGCGGATGGTCAATGCCTTCGATCACGCCCGGCCCGTCTGGTACTATCTGGCGCTGGCCCCGCTCTTGCTGCTGCCGTGGAGTCTGAGTCGGAACCTTTGGATCGCGCTTCTCGACCGGTCTCGCGAACCTGGATCGCGGCTGAATCGCCTCGTCTGGATCGCCGCCGGTGGCACGGTAATCCTGTTCAGCCTGGTCTCCGGCAAACAGGTCCACTACGTCGCACCCGCCATCCCCTCCCTCGCGATTGGGCTCGCTCTGCTGATGGCGCGACGGCGCGCCCTGCCTGAACCGGCGTTCGGCGTTGCGACCTTTCTTGTGGGCGCCCTGCTGGTCCTGATCTATCCGCTGGACCTGCTGCACGAGACTTGGCCGCCCTATCCGTTCGCGATCGGCGGGCTGGTCACCATGATTTTGAGCGTGATCGTGTGGAAGCTCAGGGCCATGCCCGCGACTGCGGCTGCGGCGGCCGTTGCGTCGATCTTCACCGGCCTGCACACGCTGGCGGTGTTGGGGGGGCTGGCGCTTTACGACGCGTCCTGGGTCACGCCGTATCTGGCCTCCGGCATCAACGAAAAGGAGGTCGCCGTGGTCGGCTCCTATGCCGGGGAATACGGCTATGCCGCCCGTCTGGATCGGCCGGTAACGGTGATCGCGCCGGAGGCCGCCCGCGACTGGATGGCGTCCCATTCCGACGGCGTGGTCGTCCAGGCCTGGCGACACTCCCCCGCGCTGGAGGCGACCCCGGTCGAACTTCATCCCTATCGCGGAGGCATGCTAGGCGTGTGGACGGCGGCGTCGAGTTCGCCTGTGGAGCCGCGCGATGCGTCTGCTTCTCGTTGAGGACGAGGCCGAACTAGCAGCTCTGCTGCTGGCGGGCCTTCGTAATGCGGGTTTTGTCGTCGATGGCGTCGCGACCATTGCCGACGCCGACGCCGCGACGCGAGCGGGAGCCTACGATGTCGTGGTTCTGGATCGCCGCCTTCCAGATGGCGACGGCATGGATTTCCTGCGTCAGTTGCGGCGTAACAACGACGGGACGCCTGTTCTGATGCTGACCGCACGCGACGCGGTCGAGGACCGGATAGACGGTCTTCAGGTCGGCGCCGACGACTATGTGCTGAAGCCTTTTCATATGGCCGAACTGGTCGCCCGGTTGTGGACCATCCTGCGGCGGCCAAGTGCGATCCGCGATCCGATTCTGGCCAATGGCGACGTGGCTCTGGATCTGGCGACCCGTATCGTCACCGTGGCCGACCATCCTCTGACCATCTCTCGACGCGAGGGTGCGCTGCTGGAACTGTTCCTGCGAAAGCTTGGCCGGGTCATCACCAAACCGTCGATCGAAAGCGCCCTCTACGGCTTTGGCGAAGAGCTGGAGTCCAATGCAGTCGAGGTTCTGGTCCACCGCCTGCGCCGCCGATTGAACACTTCGGGCGCATCCCCCCAGATCCAGACCCTTCGCGGGATCGGCTATCTGATGGAACCCGTCAGATGAGTTCTCCGGCACACGACGTGCAGGCCCGTCCCTGGTCCCTTAAGCGGCGGCTGGCCATGCGGCTGTCCGTCCTGGCCGTGGTCGCCATCCTGGGTCCGCTGCTGTTCATCCTGTTCAACGCCCGGCTTCAGATCGACAACCTGACAGAAATGGCGATCCAGCAGCAGGCGGTCGTTGTCGGGGAGGCCCTGATCACGCCCCAGGGCACCGTCAAACCCATGCCGCTCGATCTCGCTTCGGCCTATCGTCGTGCTGGAGACGACTTCATGTTCATCGTCCGAGATGGCTCCGGGCGGATCGTCGCTCAGTCATCGTCGCGGGCGGAGGCATTGCTAGGCGGCATGCGCCATCCTTCGGACACGCGCTTCCTCGTCGCTCCGATCGACGGGGGATCCTGGCTGGCCTATGCCCGCGATGTCGGCGCCTATCAGGTCGTCGTAGCCCAGGACCAGTTGAAGGACGACGTGCTGGCGGACAGCATCGCCTACGACTTCGCCGAAGCCAGCCTCCTGCTGACCCTGCCCCTGCTGCTGACGGTTCTCGGTGTCGTCTATCTGACGCTGACGGTGCTGTTCCGCCGCGTTGATCGCGTGTCCGCCGCTGCCGCCGCCCTGGCGCCTGGCGAACGGGCCAACCCTCTGCCTGTCGATGGCTTGCCCAGCGAGGTCGTATCCCTCGTTCATGCGGTCAATCTGGCTCTCGCCCGACTGTCCCAGGCCTATGACACGGAAAAGCGTTTCACCGCTGACGCGGCGCATGAGCTGCGCACGCCATTGGCCATCCTGACCGCCCGGGTCGAGGGGCTGAAATCGACGAAGGACCGCGCGACGCTGCAGGGTGACGTGAACCGGATCAACCGCGTCGTGGATCAGTTGCTTCAGGCCGCGCGGCTAGATGCACGCCCCATCGGCGCGGCGCCGGTGGATCTGGGGCGGTTGCTGTTGGACGCCGTCGCCGAGGTCGCGCCACTGGCCGTGCGCCAGGGCCGCGAGATCGCTTTGGATGTCGCATCCGGAAAGCCCATCATGGTCTATGGCGATGCGTCGGCCCTGACGGTCGTGGTCGCCAATCTGATCGACAATGCCCTGCGCCACACCCGGTCCGGCCCGATTGATATCTTGGCGCGGCCGAGTGGCGGTTTCGACGTCATGGACCGCGGTGAGGGTGTCGCCGAGGCGGACAGGCGGCTACTTTTCGAACGGTTCCAGCGCGGTCATCGGCCCGTCGGCAGCGGCTCGGGCCTGGGCCTCGCCATCGTCCGTCAGATCGTCGAACAACTGGGGGGGTCTGTTGGTGTCGCCGATCGTCCCGGTGGTGGCAGCGTCTTCTCCGTCAATCTGCGTCTCGCGAACCCGCCTGCCGCCACGCTTCCCGCCCCTGTCGATTACTGATGGCCGGAAGGCCTGAATATCCTGCCGGCCCTGCTCGGCCCTTCTTCGCACCGGAACAGCTATGACCCCGTCGATTACCGACACCCTGCACAGGGTTCAACTCATTCGAAAAGCAGTGCTGTTCGCCTGTATCCTGGGCGCCGTCGCCTTTGCGGCGGTCACGCAGTCCCTTGGCGGAGAGACCGACTTCCATCAGGGACTGGAGTTCGCCGGTTTGGGGGCGATCGCCATCTGCATCGTCGGGCGGGCATGGTGCTCGCTTTATATCGGCGGGCGCAAGAAGGCCGAGATCGTTGATATGGGCCCCTATTCAATCAGCCGGAACCCACTGTATGTCTTCAGTTTCTTCGGTGCTTTCGGCATCGGCGCTCAGACAGGAAGCCTGGCGATCGCCGTAGCCTTCGTCGTCATCGCATGGCTTGTGTTCCGGGCCACGGTGCAGCGCGAGGAGGTCTGGCTGGCAGCCACGTTCGGGGAAACCTATACCGCCTATGTTGGGCGCACGCCGCGCTTCTGGCCAAAGTTCAGTCAGTGGCGGGATCGCGAGACGCTGGAGGTGCAGCCGGTCTTCTTCCTGCGGACCATCAAGGACGGGTTGGTCTTCCTGCTGGCCGTTCCGATCTTCGAGGGCATCGAACATCTGCAGGACATCGGCTGGCTGCAGACCTTGATACACCTCCCCTAAATCTTGATAGGCGCGCCAGCAGCTTAGGGTCAGAGCTCAGGGTTCAGGGCTCATAGCCAGAACAGCACGGTCGCGACGAGGGCGATGGCGGACAGGAAGACGGTCGAGCATGGGTGGTAGCGGGTGGCGACGCGACGCCAGTCTTTGAGCCGTCAGAACATGATTTCTATGCGGTTTCGGCTCTTGTACCGGCGCTTGTCGTAACGGACAGGCACGGTCCGGGATTTCCGACCAGGGATGCAGGCGTGATCCCCTTGGCCTCCAAGGGCATCCCTGAACCCGTCCGCGTCACGCCAGCGAAGCCCGTTGCGGTTGACGAAAATGATGCTGCTCAACACCCGACGATCATCGAGCCTTGGCTTGGGAATGAGGTATGGGGTGGGATTATCGCCCTTTGGGCCGTTCCCGTTGTCCGATGCTAGGGAAAGTAGTGGTACCGCTTAGGTGACTCGAACACCTGACCCCATCATTACGAATGATCGGCATCCCTGTTCCTCCTTCTAACTTCGACTAACCTGCACTCCCCGGAATGTAATGTCCATAAGGGTTTGGAGGGCGGCGAGCTAACGGGCTTTAACCACGACATCCCACGAATTCCTGCTATGCTGGTAGCGGAGTTGTAGCGGAGGGCCCTGGCGTTGGTAGCGGAGAAGCGAAAGCTGACGAAGAGCGTGGTCGATGCTGAGCCGGTTCCGGCCAGCGGCGAGACACGTATCTGGGATAGGGAAATCCCGGGATTCTGCATCCGCATCTATGCGTCCGGTCGGCGGGTATACGCCATCAAGTACAGAGTGGACGGCAAACAGGCGTGGCTGACGCTGGGCACGCACGCGGCCAAGGCCGGTGACGGCGGAGTGACCGCGGACCGAGCAAGGCAGTTGGCGGCGGCGGCGCGTGTGGCGGCAAACGAAGGCCATGACGTCGCGGCCGCGAAGCAGGCCAGGCGCAGGGACCTGCTCGTGCCGGACCTGGTGGAGCGCTACATCACCGAGGGACCAGCTGAACGGCCCGGAAAGCGCGCTAGCTCATGGGCCGCCGACGCCGCGAACCTCCGTCTCCATGTTGCGCCTTTGCTAATCCGGAAGAGGGCGCGCGATGTCACTCCTTCGGACATCGCCAGCGCCGTGTCCGACATAGCGGCCGGCAAGACGGCTGCGCCCAAAAAGCAAGGGCGCGGTGGGGTGACCAAAGGAGGCATGGGCGCTGCCCGGCGCAGCCGCGCGGCGGCATCGTCGATGTTCACCTGGGCGAAGGAGCGAGGTTTCGTTGATGCGAACCCGGTCTCGTCATCAGCGCGGTTGCCAAAGGCCGTCGCCAAGGAGCGCTTTCTCTCGCAGGAAGAAGCGCGCCGACTGTTGGACACGCTTGATGAGATGATCGTGGACGGTGCACTGAAGTCGGACCACGCCGCAATTTTCCGGCTGCTCTTATTAACTGGGGCCCGGCGCGGGGAGATCGTTGGGCTGCAATGGTCTGAGATCGATGAATCTCGGCGTCAGCTAATCCTCCCGCCTGAACGGACCAAGACCGGCGGGAGCACGGGCGTCCACCGGATCCACCTGAACGACGAGGCTCTTGCGGTCCTTGCCGGGCTCACGCGATCCGGTTCGTCATTCGTATTTCCATCAACTTCAGGGACAAGCGCAACCGGCAATGTTGCCCGATCCTGGGACCGGGTGAAGGAGCGGGCAGGGCTGTCTGGGCTTCGTATGCACGACCTCCGTCACAGCTTCGCAAGCTTCGCGTTGGCAGCGGGCGGCAGCCTGTTTCTTGTGGGCAGGGCGCTGGGACACACCGACAGTCGGACCACTGAGCGCTACGCCCATCACACGGATGAGGCCTTGCAGACCTTGGCCAGCGCGACGGGTCGCCATTTGAGGGAGCGGAAGTGAGCTGCTTTGAAGAGGGGCCGATCCAATGGGATAGACCGATTAAAGTTCCCAGAGGCAAGCGCCCCGTGGGTGTGCGGTGTGAGCAGATCCGACGCGCTAAAATCCTGATTGAAGCAACCGGCGGCACCGTTCCGAAAGGCGATAGGGCGCTAGCTCGGCGGGTTGCCCAGATGGCAGCTGTCGTGCCCGGATTGAGGTACTCTATCGGCATGGGGGTTCTACCGTCTCTTGCGCCGGATACAGCGATTATGTCTGGCCTGACGTCGCAGCCGCCAACGCGCGGTCGGCCAACAACATGGCCGGACGAGCGATTGCGGGCGCTTGTCCACGCGGTCGATCGGATCAAAGCGTCGAGTCACCGCCCCATGACCGATACGGTCGCCCTCAAGCACCTTCGGCAAGAAAGCTTGGCCTTTGCCAAAGAGTGGGCGACCGCGCGGGGCTTTGAGTGGGGGCCAGATTTGAAAGCAGCTGTGACATCCCAGACGCCTGCAACGCTGAAAAATCGCCTCGCTCAGGGGCGCCGATTGGCAACGGCGTAGTCCAAGTGCGAAATCTCCACGGATGGAGCATTTTGATAACCGCCGCCAGTCGAACGCTGGCCAGTTCGGCGACATCGTGGCCGCTACGATGGCTGCGCCGGTGTCGCTCAGTGGAAAGGGTATTGGCAGCGCCAGCCTGCGTGATAATAGCTCTCAAACACCCTTTAAAGCCCACACAGTGGGAAACTATGCGGGGTTTACACCGTTGTCACTTGACCGTTGACGACCATATGCGTCACCATAAGCGACGCATAGCGCGGTTATTAGCGAATTAACCAGCGACTTATATGTTGAAAGAAGGGCTTCCATGGAGGGCGAAATGACCAGCCCCCGGTTTATGGTGGTGACAGTCACGTTTCACGAACGTGAAGATGGCGGCATGCGAGTTTCAAGCGCAGATCTTCCCGGCCTGCTGCTGTCTGGCTCTGACAAAGAACACGTCTTCAAGATGATCGCTCCCTCAATCGGGGCGCTACTGAAGCGTAAGGGGATAGCGCCCGTTCATGTTGAATGCGCTATTTCTCTGGACGAAGCGCTTAAACGCTCAACGCCCTGCGATGTGGATATGCACGTTAGGTCGCAACACGAACGGGTATACACCGAAGAATTCGTGATTGAGTTGCCGCTAGCAGCCTAATAAACGTAGCCGTATGGCGAGTGTTTCGCGATTCCTCACTCGGGAGGAGGTTGAGGGAATGTTCGCGCCATACGGCGGCCATTTCATCGAAACCATTTTTCCCGGTTCCGAAATGTGGAGCACCGGTTGGGGTGAGGACTTCGTGCTGTCTAAAGAGTACGATGGCGTCCACTACGACGAATGGCTCTGTCTAGAGGCGATCGAGAAGGCGATTGAGCCGTCCAAGCCTGACGGGTGGCTGCTCAGTTCAGACCCTAATTCCTAGTTGAGAACCCCTCTCCCACAACGACGCCACCCCGCTGCAACGCCGTCAGACACGCCCCCAGCCGCTTCCCGATAATTACCAACGTGCCATCGTCGGCGTTCAGCCCACAATCCGCGACCCACGCCTCTGCGATGTCCCGCGACGTGGTCGGCCCTGTCGCCTCTTTCAGCCGGTCCAGTACGAACCGGCGCATCTGACCCTTCTTCGCCCTGTGCTTCGTGGCGTGGCGCTTCACGGCCCGCGTATCCGCCGCGGGGTCGAATAGCCTGATACAGGCGTCCAGATGGTCCAGGTCGCACGTAACCTTGTGCACGTCGGCCTCTAGGTCGGCCTTCAGCCTTACATGGTGGCGTTGGTCACCAAGCCGCGGAACGCCAATAACCAGATAAACCGTCACGGAAAATCCGCTGTGCGTTTTAGCGTGATTGGATCGGCTCCAACTTCCTGTTTGTCAGCCCGCCACAAGGGCGCGCAAACTAGGAAATGCCGCTATGGCCACCCCCGATCGTTTTGTTTCCATTCTCGAATTCTGCCGGCGCTCAAGCCTGAGCAGAGGCACCGTCTACAATATGGTGGCTCGCCGCGAGCTGCCCGAGCCCACCCGGCTCACGGCAAACCGCGTTGCCTTTCCTGGAGAGGTCGTTGACGCCTGGTTCGCGGCTCGCCAGCAGGCGGTGTCGTGATGAGCACAGCTGCCCTCGGCCTCGAACCGCCCCTCAACGTCGACGACGCTGCCGCCTTTCTCGTGACGTGACCCCCTGAAACTCCTCCAGGAATAGCTAGAGTCCGCCCCTCGAAAGGACGGACAGAATGAAGCGATCACGGTTCACGGAAGAGCAGATCATCGGAATCTTGCGCGAGCAGGAGGCCGGTGTTCCGGTGGCAGACTTGTGCAGGAAGCACGGGCTGAGCTCGCCGACCTTCTACAAGTGGAAGGCTAAGTATGGCGGCATGGACGTGTCGGAGGCCCGACGTCTGAAGGCGTTGGAAGAGGAGAACGCCAAGTTGAAGCGGATGCTGGCGGACTCGATGCTGGACAACGTCGCGCTGAAGGATCTGCTGGGAAAAAAGTGGTGACGCCCGCTGCGCATCGAGCGGCGGCGGCGCACCTGCAATCAGCCTACGCGATGAGCGAGCGGCGGGCTTGTCGGGTGCTGGGCGTGGATCGGACGAGCGTGCGCTATCAGGCGACACGAGCGGACGACGGCGCCCTGCGGGATCGGCTGAAGGCCCTCGCCCAGGAGCGCCGCCGGTTCGGTTATCGCCGTCTGCATGTGATGCTTCGGCGCGAGGGGCATGCGGTCAACAGGAAGCGGGTCCAGCGGATCTACCGCGAGGAGAATCTGACGGTGCGCCGGCGCGGCGGGCGCAAACGCGCCATGGGCACGCGGCGTCCGCTGGAGATTCCTCTGGTCGCGAACCAGCGCTGGTCGCTGGACTTCGTCTCCGACCAGATGACGGACGGGCGGCGCTTCCGCATCCTGACGGTGATCGACAACTGCACCCGCGAATGCCTCGGGCTCGTCGCCGACACGTCTCTGTCGGGCCGACGGGTGGCGCGCGAGCTCGACGCCATCATCTTGGGGCGGGGACGGCCGGACACGATCATCAGCGACAACGGCACGGAATATACGTCCACCGCCATCCTCGCCTGGGCCGACGACACCGGGGTGGGCTGGCACTACATCGCGCCCGGCAAGCCCCAGCAGAACGGCTTCAACGAGAGCTTCAATGGTCGGCTGCGCGACGAACTGTTGAACGAGACGCTGTTCCGCTCCCTGCCGCACGCCCGTGTCGTGCTCGAAGCCTGGCGGCGCGATTACAACGAAACCCGGCCGCACTCGAAGCTGGGATGGCTGACGCCCAAGGCCTACGCACAGGCGCTCACCGGACACAGCGGCCGGTCTGCTGCGCTGGTTGATGGCTGCTCAGACCGGCCTATTGCCAACCCCGCCAACACCAGTTCAGATCACCAAAGGACTCTCGTTATGGCTGGATGAGAAACGGGGGTCACGTCACTCGGCCTGTCGGCACACACTCTCAATAACTGGCGGGTCCAGGGCTGCGGTCCGACCTTCCTGAAAATCGGCGGTCGGGTCAGTTATGACCGCGACGACCTGCGAATCTGGCGCGGCGAGCAGCGCCGGTCATCGACTTCAGAGCGGGTCGCCGTCTGATGGCCGAAGAACCCCATGAGGTTTACGCGCGCCTCAAGCCCGCTGCGGACGCCGCCACAGCTCAGCGTGAAGCTTGGTTTGCCGGTCACCTGCTGCCCGGCGATGACACCGGAACAGCGCGTCGTCGATACACGGCGCTGCGCCTGACTGCGTCCAGGAAGGCGCTGTCTGCAGCGGTAGCGTCCTTGCGCCAATCGAAGACCGAACAAGCAGCAGCGGGGGCGGTGCGCCCGATGGCTACCCGGAAAGAGGATCGTGTCTCAAGCGCACCATTCGCCGACGACGGTCAAGACGACGGACTCTGGGCGCTGGATCACAGCATGCGAAAGTACCGTGTTCGTCCGGTTCGTCCCGAAGACGATGCATGGTTTGCGACTGGCGAGGCGATTGCGGTGTTCGACACCGCTACCTTGGAACGGCTGGTGATTCCAAGCGGTTTGCTCGGCCACCGCCCCCGTGATGACGACCAGTTCGGGCGAGATGTCTTCGGCGCCCGTGATGTATGGAACAAGGCGCACGGTCTGTGAGCGCCCTGTCCCCCTTCGCATCCGCCGCCCCTGACTTGCAGGCGCTCGGCTTCAACGTCCTGCCCGCCTTGCCGGCGGCGATGACCAGGGCAGGGCGCGGAAAAGCGCCGGGGCGCTACATCGGCGGCGGCTGGCAAGGCCTGCCGGACTGGTCGAAGGCCGTCGACGAGCCGTTGTCAGGCTTCCTTCTGAACATGGCCATGAAGGCACCGGACGGGAACATCGGAGCTGTGCTGGGCTCGTCCGCGGGCCAGGGCGCCGATGGAGACGATCTTGTCCTCGTGGCTCTGGACTTTGACGCCACCGGCGATGCGCTGGACACTCTTTTGCGGGCCGCTCCCTCCTCTCCCATGGCTAAGCGGGCTGCCAAAGGGGAAACGCGCTTCTATCTGGCTCCCAAGGGGTTCGCATCGCGATCCTACGACGGGCCGGACGGGCGTCTGCTGGATGTCTTGGCGCGCGGCCGGTTCTGCATCCTGCCCCCATCCATCCATCCCGGCACGATGGCCCCCTATGTCTTCACGCGTGGCCCAGTCCCGATCGCTGACCTGCCTGTCCTGACCGTCGAGGACATGGAGGCGCTGGAGGAAGCCCTCGAACAATGCGGTTGGACCCGTGGCGGGCGGTCGAGTGGTGGAGCTGGTGGTGAGGAGCGCGCGCCGTTGGGCCCGTATGACCCGAGCGATCCTTGGTCTGTCGCCAAGGCGGTCGCCTTGTCTCGGATCGGCGACTGGTTCCCCGCGCTTAACCTGCCCGGCACGTGTCCTGCGCGTGGCGGCTGGGAAGCCGTGCCGGTCTGGCGCCCATCGGGGACCGGAAAGACGAACGCCGGCGACCGCAAGCGCAATCTGTCGGTGTGTCCCGCAGGCATTCGCGACTGGGGCGCCGACCCGTCAGAGGGCGGGCTGACCGCGATCGACGTTGTCGAGCGGGCCCTCGACATCACGCCGTCAGAGGCCCTGTCGTGGTTGGAGGATCAGCTGGGCATCACCGACGACTTCGGATCCGACGTCATCATCGACCTGTCGTCGCGTCGTCCTGTCGATGATGAATCCGACCTCCCTGCGCCGTTGCGGAATTTGCCTGAGAGGGCGGCGCCAAAAGAAACGCCTCCGGCCAATCCTGCTAAGGATCAGACCGAAGGCGCAAGTGAGCCGGGGAGCGGCGCGAACACCATGCCGGACGTGGCCAACGCGCCAACGCACAAGGACATTTCGGTCGAGATGCCGGCGCACCTGCTGCAGGTGCCCGGTCTGGTCGGCGAGATCATCGACTATGTAACGGCTTCCGCTCGCAAACCGCAGCGTGTCCTGGCCCTGGCCACTGCCCTGACCGTCGTGGGCACTTGCGGCGGTCGGCGCTATGCGGGGCCGACAGGGTCGGGGACTCACCTCTATGCGCTCGCCTGCGCCAAATCTGGGGCGGGGAAAGATCACGGCCTCGACATGGCCGCCCGCCTCCTGTCGGCCGCAGACATGACCCGCCACATCGGCAAGGGGGAATGGATGTCGTTTCAGGCGGTGTATCGCGGCCTGAGCCAGCAGCCGCTGACGCTCAACCCGATCGACGAGCTGGGCGGCTTCCTTCGCCGCATCAACAAGCGGACCTCGGGCGGCAACGAGCAGGCGATCACAGCCGTCCTGCGCACCGCTTGGGGTAAGTCTTTCAAGATGCTGCCGCCGCCGGGCTGGGCAGGTCAGGACATGGAGCCGATTTGGAGCCCCGCCCTGTCGATCCTCGGGGCTTCGACCCATGACGATTTTTTCAAGGCCATCGAGGCGGGCGACACTGACAACGGCTTTCTGAACCGCTGGCTTCTGTTCTCTACCCAGGAGCGGCCCGCCGTCCACAAGCCGAGCGCCGACTTGTTCGAAGTGCCCGCCTCCATTACGGCCGGGATGCTCGCCATTTACGGATCCGGCGACCCCCTGTCGAAAGCCACCATGCATTTCGGGCGATGCGACCGGCCCGATACCGTCGCCCAGTGGGAGGACGGTGAGGACGGCGCCCTGAACCGGGAATATCTGGCTTGGGCGGAGGAGTTGGACGAGTCCTCTGATGCGGAATCGTTCTTCGCCCGTGCGGCCGAACAGGCAATCCGGCTGGCTACGATCCGCGCAATGGGGTGCGATCCGACCCGCCCGGTCATCGACCGGGAGTGCTTCGCCTGGGCCAAGGAAGTCTCGATGTGGTGCGCGAACCGCATGCTGCTGGATGCCCGCGAGTTCATGTCCGAGAACCAGACCCAGAGCGACCGGGCCAAGGTTGTTCGCGCCATCCGGTCAAACAGCCCAATCTCCCATCGTGACCTGCTGCGGAAACTGACGACCTTCAAGACCCGCGAGTTGGAAGAAATCGTGAAGGGGCTGGAGGCCGCCGAGCTGATCCGGATGGATCCCGGCCCAGTCGCAGCCAACAACAAGCGCCCGAAGATATACACCTGGCTGGGCGACCGATGAGCGCGGGAATGGGCATGACGTTGACACTGCCGTTGCGCCCGACGGTGTGCCGTGAGGGGGATGCGAAGGCCTCAACGTCATGGTTTTTGGCCCTCACCGTCATGAGCCAAAAATCCCGCAAAGCCAGTGATACCGGGCTTTATGTCTCACCGTCAGAGAATAACCCCCCTCTCTCTTTTTCTTCCTTTTCGAGGTTCCGATGACCCTTCACGAGAAAACCCTGACACTGCCCCTTAGCGAGACGATCCGATGAACTCCGAAGCCGTCACCTTTTCCCGCGAACAAGCCACCGACATGCTCTGCCCCATGACGAGGGGACAGTGCGTCGCCGATAGATGCGCCATGTTCCGATGGACGGGGGTCGTCGATCACGAGACGAGAGCCCCCGTCGGTCATTGTGGTCTCTCGGTGGGTCAGCCGGCATGACCCCCGAACCCATGACCATCGAGCAACTGACCAGGGCAGTGGACGCGCTCACCGAAAAAGCCATGGTCGCAGAAAGCCTCACGTCCGACGTTCTGGCGCTTCTCGTCGACGTGGACCGCGATTCCATGATCCGCCTTCGTGACGCCAGCATCCACGCCCTCGCGAAGTTGGAGCCAATGACTGACGACGCCAGCGTCGAATGGCGGGGCTTCTGGGCGGGACGTGTCCAGCTTCTGGAAGCTGTCCTCTCCCGGGCCGGTTCGCCATGGCAGCCGTGCGACGTGGTTGACTTCGCAGAGGCGCGGGACGCCATGCCCGTGCGTTGGGGACCGCGCTGGAGCGCTGCACAAATGCTGCATGGAAACGCTCCCTGAGTCCATCAAGACACGAAAGCCGCAGATTAGGCCGCCCGTTGAGGCCGCCTTGCAGCTTATCGTCCAGCGCGGCCTGACGATAAGCGAGGCCGCCGAAACCGCCGGTATGCAAGGCCCATCACTCCAGAAGGCCATGAAGAAGCCGCACGTTTTGGCCCGGCTTTCCGATCTGAAGCGCGCATGGTTCACCAACCAAACGGGCAAGGCCTGGCTGGTCGTCGCCAAACTCGCTGCCGACGCCGCGTCGCCTGAGGTGCAACTCAAGGCCGCGAGAACCCTGCTGGAGAAAGCCGGCGAGCTGGGTCCGCACCGCCGCGACGACAACCCACCTGCCGGCCAGGTGATCCAGATCCTAGTGACCACCGGCGGAACGGGCGCAGCGATGCCTGACGGCAGCGGCGTCTTTGAACTCCCGCCATATGCCCCGCCCTCTCGGGACGGATCCGACGATGAAGGGTGATTCCCTGCCGCCCTTCGCGCCGCTGTCCCTGTCCGACCGTGGCCAGATTACCGACGCCCTGATCGCCCGGCGTCACAGCCTGGGATGGACCGGCGAAGAGATGGACACCCATGCGGGCTATTCGGATCGCTACACGGCCAAACTCGAACGGCCAGCTGCACCCCAGGGCCGAATAGCCACCCACTTCAGCCAGGCCAGCGAAGTCTTGCCCGCCGGCGACATCAGAATCACCGGCATGGGCGCCGTCCAGCTCGAAGCGCTGGGCTTGGCCCTCGTGCTGATGGACCGTCCGACGGCCGACGCCATCGGCGCCACGCCCGCACCTGCCCGACCGGCGCAGCATCCCCGCAAGACGGGCGGGGATACGAAGGCCGCTCACGGCCAGCGCAGACACAGAGACGGGACGCGATCATCTATGGCCCTCCCCCAGTACGAAACACTCGACCGGACCCACATCGCGCGCCTTTCGTTCAAGGTGTCCGTTCTGGATCATCCGTGGCTTCAAGAGCGACCGGACTTGCTGGCCAAGGCGAACGCCGTCGAGGCGGCTATGGCCGAGCTACAGGACACGCTTGCAGTCCCTGTCGACTGATGGCGGCGGTGATTACGCGTCCGTGCGACGGACCCCTGCCCAGCCGTGTCGAGGCGGCGGAGGCGCTGCGCCGTCGGCTTCCCCAGCCTAGGCTGGATGAACGTGGCGACGTTCGATCGGCAGAGTATCGGGCGCTGCTCGAGGAGAGTAAACGGCTAGACCCCGTGGGCCACAGCATAGACAGTTTCGCGGGAGCGTGATGCCTTCTGCCACCGGGTGCGAAGGCCCGCCCGGCGGTGCGAGGATCCGATGCCCCTAGACTATAAGAATCTGCCGCTGCTGCTCACCGTCGGAGACGTCGCCGAGATGTTTAGGTGTTCCCCCGCGACCATCCGCAAGAAGCGGAACGACAACCCCAATTGGCTGAAGCCGGCCCGTCACGCTCTCATGCGTAAGCAGCTTTTCGCGACAGTCGATGTGCTCGCCCTTCTCGGCCATGCCGCGCCTGTTCAGTCGCCGTCTCCGTTGGAAAGCACGAACCCTTGGGACCCCGACGCCGCAGTCGACGCTATGGAGCAGGCAAAGCGCGAGCGCATTTGGGAGCAGACTGAACAACGGACGGCGAAGTACTATGCAGATCGTGAGGCTTGGGTGGCACGGGTTGCGAGCCATCCGCCGTCCGCACGGGCCGATCATGTGCTGCGAAGCGACACAAAGACGAGAGTGGAGATCGGCGCCGAGGGCGAGACGTTTCGGTTCTGGATTCACTTCCAACCACGCTTCTGCCCGCCGGGCTGGCCGGGACGCGTCCAGATTCCGCAGAGCGGGCCGGAGTGGGTCAGACTGGAAACGAATGCTGAAAGAGATCGGCTGCGGTCCGACATTGATGAGGTGATGGGCGAATATCAGCCGCAGTGGGATGCACTCGTCGCCGAGCGCAAGCGTCTACGGAAGTCGGCGAAGGCGGCGAGTTGAACGCAGCAATAGGGGCTCGGCGCTGTCTCTCTGAGCCGCCGGCTAACCGCTAACGGCTAGGCGTCAGCCGCGCCGTTCAAAGAGACTGCACCTGCCTAACGCCCGATAACACCTGATTATCAGGCGTTAGAAATCATAGAAAAGCCCGCCCGGATCACTCCGAGCGGGCTTGGTCGTTCAGCTTGCCGTGTCAGTCAGAGTTGCCCCTCGCCCTCCATGCTGATCATGGAGCCGTCGGCGAACATGAGGACCGGCAGCACTTCGGCGGGCGCATTGGCCAGCCAGATCGAAGTGACGTCGCCGGGGCTCTTTCCCGCGTCGCGAGCGAGCAGCGCCACGGCCGGGCCGTTGCGGTGGACTGCTCTCAAGCCTGGCGCGATCTCGTCCCACGTCAGGTTGGCCCAGGTCGTCGCGCTCACTTCGCGGCCTCCGCGATACGGCGAGCGTCGGCGTTCAGCGCTCGCATCGCCTGCGTGCCGTCCTGACAGTCGAGAGCGATCAGGTCGCCCTTCTCCGCCAGATCCTCGACCGTGCTGACCGGATAGGCCAGCAGAGCGTAGTACAGCGTCGTGTGACGTGAGGCGGCGCTGTCGAAAGCGTCGGTGTCGCCCGGCATGTCCTGAAGCGTCGCCAGAGCCTGCCGGTAGTCGGCTGCAAACACGGGCCAGGGCTTGTCGAGGCTGCGCGGCATCGAAACGATTGGGTGCTCGACGCCAGCGAGACGCAAAGCATCCTGCCACGCCCGCACCAGCAACGCGCCGCCGTCCTGTGCTCGGCTGTCGAGTAGGCTCTGCATCAGAGCCAGGTCGTCACCATCGGGCTCGTCGGCATCGTGATAGGCCGTCAAGGCCATGCGCAACTTGTGAGCTAGCGCCCCGATGTCTGGCGCGGGCGTGTGCAGGACGTTTAACCAGGCCGCGCCCTCGGCTTCGTAAAGCACTTCGGTTGGGTCATCGTCGACCTCAGGACGGCTGCCCTCGTCCAATGCTGCCACGGCGGCTTCATGTGATGCGAGCGCCCCCTGCCAGGCGGCTCGGTCTGTGGTATGATCGGCGGTAGTCATGGGGTTCTGTCCCTTGGCTATGGGACGATTGGCGGGGCCTCAGAAACGCCGCCGGTCGTCCCGGTCGTCGCTAACCGGCATGGTTAACGTCACTATGGTGTAGTGATGGGTCGCCTGCGTTGTCAATACGTGGTAGTGACGGTATGTAGCGGCATGACCCAGCTCAACCCTGAAAACCTCCGCGCCGCCCGAGCAATCCTCAAGTGGGGGATGCGTGACCTCGCCCGCGAGAGCGGCGTGGCCTTCTCAACGGTCTATCTGATCGAGAACGGCAAGCGCTCTCCGCCCACAGGCGAAGACGTAACCGCCGCCAAACTGGTCGAAACCTTCCGCCGGCATGGCATCGAGGTGCTGAGCCCGCCCACTGCCGGGGCCAGGCGCATCGCGCCTCAATCCTAATAGGGAGAAAGTCTGAGCTGCCGGCAGGCGGGGCGGAGGGGGAAAATACGGCGCGCGGCTCTTCCTTACCTGTGTCCGGCGCGAGTTTTTTTAGCGCTGAAGTGTCTAGGCGTGCGGTTGAGCGAGCCAAGCAAACCTGAGCTAGCCGACCGGTGGTGAAGGCGCTGGAAGAGTTACTTTGTGACGACCAAGCGCTCGCGTAACGACGCGTCCGCCCGCTAGCTCGAACTGGGCCGTGCCATCGATATCGCATTGTAGGTTTGATATCGCGGTCTCCGCTGTGCCTCCCGGGAGATAACCAGCGTACTTCATTGTCAGTCCCGCCGGTCGATTGAGAGTGCTGGGAAGAGTTAGTTTGATGGTGTCGGGATCGACGAGAACGTCAACTCGCGCCATCGCTCCACAGGTGAGGCCCAAGGCCACTTGGACGACGCGCTGAGCCGGTCGGTTCGTGTCGACGAGCACTGAATAACTGACTTCCCCAGACAAGCTCGTCACGCCAAAGCTATGAGCGACAACCGGCTGCGGCGCCATGAGAGCCCTAACTAGGGGGAATCGTCGAGCATCGATGACGTTCTCAGGCGCCATGGCCAAAACAAGGTCGTGATCCGTTGCTTCAGCTTCGCCAGAGTTGAACGTTGTCTTGACCTCATACGTAGGATGAAGATAGCCGTCTCCCCCTTCAGCAAAGGCTGGTGGCGTGAAGCGAGCATAAAACATGCATCCTCTGGCCCCAGCTTCATTTGAGACGGACCGCGGATCTTGAAGAAGCGTGTAGCCGCTTGAGGACGTCGTCCAAGCTCGCTGGCAAATCCGCGTTGGTAGGCCTGGAACGAAGTGCGCTAGATCGATCGGCCCATCCCCGTAGACAGTTACGGGCTCGGAACCTGAACGCTCAAGCCGTGACGGGGCCCGACGAGCTAAACCGGCAGCGGCGTCCATGCCAGGCAGCTCGATCCGCCGGAGAGACGCGACGGGATCTTGGTCAAAGGCGATAGCGCGAAAGCCGCTGGCCTGCAGGCCGGAACCCGTGCTGATACTCGCACTTCCGGTAGCATCCACACTGAGCGACAGCGCACCGGCACCAGCCGAGCCACTAACCGAACCGTCGCCGCTGGCTGAGCGGCTTAACCTGACATTCTGAAAATCGTAGATCGTGATCCCCTTGAAGACGCTGATCACGTAGTTCGACTGCCCGATACGCGGAGTATTCAGGCTGTACCAGTTCCACAAACCGACGGCGTAGTGGAAGGAGTCAACAGGGTCGTAAACTCCGCCTCCACCTATGCTCAAGCCATGAGGTACCGGTGACGGGAACTCCCCGTACACCAGACTAATATTTCGGCTGTCACTGTCATCGACCGCTGCCCCGATGGCCGTTTGCAAATCCAGCACGCCAAGGGTCAGCTTTCCTTTTGTTTTAACCGCCCCGGATAAGGCTGTGAGACAGTCATAGTTATACGAGACGTTGTCCCTCAGGGCATTATACTGCCGACTTCCCAATACACCGTAGTCGATCGTCAAATCCGAACCTAGATTCTCGTACTCACCTTTATCATTTTTTCTAAAAACCCGACCGAAGAGCATTGCCAGGGATTCACCGGAGAACTCGGTGAAGGGCAACGCTGCCCGGGCCTGAAATCGTTCGGAAACGAGGTCGGGGATCGCGGACAGTACGGGGCGGTCGGATTCCCTTCTTCCCCGATCGAGCCTGAGCGGCACGGTTGTGCAGGTGCCGATGAGGTTCGAAAATTGAGTTTCAAGCCAAGAGCCCACCGTAGGTGACGGTGCGGGCGCGGCCCGGGACACTGGAGGCGGGGCCTGACGATTAGTCTGCGCACAAGCGCTCGAGCATGCTGCCAAGCCTGTGGCAAGAATGAATGCGGCGGTTCTGATCTGCATAGTACCCTCCACCTAAAGTGGAACACTGCTAACCCTCACAGGTCAACCCGTGTTCGGCGACCGTCGTTACTAATTCTCCCCGTGCGTTGGCGCATCTGACACCCTCCCGCATCGTCGCTCTCGCTAAGGGAGCAACACACGATGGCCACGGGTCAGAACATTCAACGCGGGCGCGGAATCCAGGTCTCGGACATCGCGCCCTCGGTCGACCTCGAAACCGGCGAGGCGCAGATGTGGAAGGCGGTCGGAGGACTGGCCGACCAGATCACAGACGCTGCCAAACCCGGCATGGTCCGCAAGGCCGAGGCGAAGGGCCAGGCTGACGCGGCAACCCTGCTGGCGGGCGGCGAGGTCGCCCAGCCCCTTCTGCGGTTTGGCGACGTTTACGAGGCGCGTCTCGCCGCGACCGAGGAGGCCTATGTGGCCGGCCGCGCCAACGATTTCGATGTGGCTGAAGCAGCGCTGAAGGCAGAACACGCGGCCAACCTGCCGGAATACGAGCGGGCCGCCGCCGCGCTGCAAGATCGTTACATCGAACAGGCGGAACCGCAGTTCGCCGTCCAGCTCGAAACCTACATGACCCGCCGTATCGGTGCCGGTCGTGCCGCCGTTGCCGACCAGGCCGGCCGCATCGCTGTGCAGGAGGCGAATGTCGAGATCGGCACGCGCCAGGGCTCGTTGACGAACCAGCTTGTGCGGATGCTGCGCGATGGCGAGAGCCTGTCGCCGGAATACAAGCTGCTCGACGATGAGCGCAATGCACTGATCCAGTCCCGTCTCAACAACCCCGCCATCGCCTATACCGAAGCCGAGGCCGCATCTGACGACCGCGAGTTCATGGTGGCGTCGAAGGCCGCCGTCTTCACGAACCACGCAGTCACGACCCTGCGCTCTGCCGGGCCCGATGCAGCCATCGCCTCGTTGCAAGAAATCCTGACGACCCCGGACCTGGAGCCGGACGAACGCCAGAGCGCGTTTGAGGCGGCGCGCGCCGCGGTGAATCAGGAAATCGACCTTTCGAACGACCGCGCCAACATCGCCACGGCGACACGCGCCCGCGTGGAAACTGAGATGAACCGGCGGATCGAGGACGATGCCGCCGCCATTGAGATCGGCGCGGGCCCCACCAACCTGTCAGAGGGCGAAGTGCAGGCTGCGCTGGGCGCATCGGGCGTCGCAGAGTGGCGCCGGAAGCAAGCGGAGGCTAGCGAACGCAATCGCCTGACCGGCGACCTCGTCGGCCTGCCTCGCGATGAAGCCATCCGCCGCGCGACCGCTGCGCTGAGCGGCGGCAACCGGACCAATATCGACGACCTGTCGGGCCCGCTGAACACGCCTGAAGACTTCGACGCCCTGGCCGCTGCGATCCGGATGGTCGAGACGGGCAACAATCCCGCCCGCATCAGCCGCGACCCGGACGGCGCAGGCCCTGCTGGCGGTGGGGCCGTCGGCGCGATGCAGCTTCTGCCAGGCACGGCGCGCGATATGGCCCGACTTGAGGGCCTGCCATACGACGAAAATCGGCTGCTGAACGACCCGGAATATAACCAGCGCCTGGGGCGCCGATACCTGCAGCAGCTGGTCGCAGAATACGACGGCAGCGCCGTTCTGGCCGCGACCGCCTACCATGCAGGTTCGGGGAATGTGAATGGCTGGCTGCAGCCTGTCGGGACTGTGACCGTGGTCGACGGCAAGCGCGTCGTCGGCAAGGGCGATCCGCGCACCGGCGAAATCACCATCGACCAGTGGCTTGATCGGATCGAGCAGGCCGGCAATCCACGATCCGCAGAATACCCGCGCAAGGTGGCTGAAGCTCTCGGCCAGGGCCGCAACTCCGCTGCATGGCGCGCGACCCAGGCTGAAACTCTGGTGACGAACGCCACCCAAGGCTTTGCGTCGGACCCGCTCGCCTTCGCCAGTTCACATCGCCTCGCAGCCCTGCCTCCCCTCGCTGTCGACGGTGTGTTCCAAGGCGGTCAGTCGGCGGCGTCGTGGCAGGAAGGCCTGCGCGCTCGCGTCAATCTCGGTCAACAACTCGCCGACCAGCGCGGCGCGCCACTCCGCCTGCTGACCAATGGCGAGCGCGCGGCATACAAGGATCGGATCGAGCGCGACCCAGGCCAGGCCGTAACCCTCGCCCGCGCAGCGACTGCAGCCATCGGCGGACGCGGCGCGCGCGACCTGCTGGCCGAGATCGGTCAGGGCTCCGACGCCTCGACCCCGATTCACATAGCCGACCTCGCCGCGACGGGGGGCGATGGCCGGTTCGCAGACGCAGCCGCGCATGGCCTGACGCTCCGCGCCGCGGGCCAGACCTTGCCGACGCCGCGTCGCGACGAGGTGACAGCCGAGATAGTGCGCTGGCGACCTCTGCTGGCGCAGAACCCGTCGCTGTTGTCAGCAGTCCAGAATACTGCGCTGGCCGCTGCCCTTGCCGACGACGTGTCCGGCGTGGAGCGGCCCGCCAGCTATTACGTCCAGGCGGCGCTCGGGCGCACGACCTGGGGCCAGAACAAGTATGGCGGCGCAGCGGAGGTCAACGGTGCGTCCGTCATCGTCCCTCGCTGGCTGAACGGCGACAAGTTCGAGGACGCGCTGGAGCTGCTGGCCGAGACCTGGGTCTCGGGCGGACGTGGCCCGGTCTTCGGCAACGGCGAACCCATGCCCGCGCGCACCGCTTCTCGCCTTCGCCCCGTCGCCTCGCCGACAGGCAACTTCCACCTGGCCGACGAGCGTGGACGGGTCGCCGTGACCCGTGACGGTCGGCCGTTCGAGATCAATCTGGAAGCCGCCCGACAGACGATCCGCCAGCGCCTGGGCCCAGACGCGGTGAGGCCGGACTAGGACCATGACCCAGCAGTTCGCCGCCGGCGCCATCGATCGCCCTCGCACTCCCGCCCAAGCGCCCCAACCTATTGAGGCCCCGCGCCCGTTTTGGGAGCCGGTCGAGCGCCGGGCCCGCACGTCATCGCAGCCCGAGCGGATGGCGCGCGAAGAAAGCACCATGCAGGCCGCCCTCTGGGATCGGCATCGCCAGGTCGAAACCCTGCTGGGCCGCCGCGTTCCGCCGTCCGTGATGATGACCGGACAGTCCGCAGCCGACGGCGCGGGCTACATGACCGATCTCGACTATGAGGCGCGGCTGGAAGCCATGCGTCTGGAGTTTCCCGATCAACTGTCGGGCGTCGAGAGCCGGGCCGATCTGACATCGCGGCTGTCTGGCCAACCCGCCGTCACCTATTATGACACCCCGCGCGGCCGTGCGCAGGCCGTGACCCGCTCCGACGGCTCGCTGTGGCTGGAGACGCCTGAAGGCTTCTCAGGCCCCCTAAGCCGCTTCCCTGGCGCGCGCCCTGTGCGCCGGGCCTCCGCCGCCGACGTGACGCAGGGGGATGGCTCCACGGCCTCCCCGCGCGTCCGGAGCCTGGGCGAGCGCTTCACCTCGACCGTTGAAGACGCGGCCAACTCCAATCCGACCATGGCGCTTGGTCGCTGGGCGGCCGGTGGCGGCTATGACCAGTTCGAGGATCCTGAGACCGGCCAGGCCCTGCGCTTTGCCAGCTTCGGCCAGCAGGCCCGTGACCTGGAGGACGAGCGCCGCGACGCATACCGACTGATGGCCGAATCCGACGCGTGGGACGGCGGAGACGCATCCGCGCTGCACAAGTTGGCCCGCGGCGCGGCGACGCTGGGCGGCGTATTTGCGGGCGGTGGTGCCGACCCTCTCAATATGATCTCGCCAGGGCGCACGGTCGCTGGCCGCATCATCGGCGGCGTCGCAGTCAACGCAGCTGGCGACGCGGTGACCCAAGGCGCGGACATTGCCTCCGGCATCGAGGCGGAATACCGGCCGCTTCAGACCCTGGCCGCAGCCGGGGTCGGCGCGGTCGTGCACGGCGGGCTTGAAGCCGTTGGCGCGGCTGGACGTGCGCTGGACCGTGATCCCGGCGGCGTCGTTAGCGCTCTCGCATCGGAAATCGACGCCGGATCGCGCACCGCCTCTGACGCTCCTATCCCGCCCGCGGTCCGCGCAGCGCTCGCCCGCATCGATGGGGACCGGCTGGACGTGGCCCGCGTCGGTCCTGTCGACGGTGCAACCCACCAGGCTGCCGTCGACGCCATGACCGATTTGCGCTCGCCCTTGCCAGCCAACCCCGTCATTGCACGCGACATCGACGAGCTGATCGCCAGTGCGCCGACCCCGACGCAGCGCGGCCTGACGCCGGCCGAGACCAAGATGCTGGCGGGCGAAACCACCCCTGCCGGACCCACACCCGACGCCCCAAGCAGGCCCACCGCCGCCCAACCTGCTGGCCAAGAAGCCTTTGAATATCAGGGCCGCCCTGTCACCTCGGGCGCGTTCGACCCTATGCAGGTCGAGGCCGACCCGGCGCAGTTCCAGTACAAGGCCAGCGGCGACGAGGGCCTGACCGACCGCCTTGCCGGCGTCACGTCCTGGGACCGCACGGCGGCAGGCCGCTCGATCCTGTTCGAAGACCGCGACGGCAGAACCATCGTTGCGGACGGCCATCAACGGCGCGGCCTTGCTCGGCGTCTCATCCAGAGCGGTGAAGACCCGTCCGCCACGCTCGATGGCCTGCTGTTCCGCCAGGCTGACGGCTGGGAGCCCGGCGAGGTTCGCGTGATTGCGGCCATGAAGAACATTCGCGAGGGCGCCGGCTCCATACTCGACGCCGCCAAGGTGTTCAGGGAAGCGCCCGCCCTCATCAATGACCGAAGCCTTCCCCTGACCGGCGAGTTCATCGCCAACGCCCGCGGCCTCGCCCGCCTGTCGGACGATGCGTTCGGCGCGGTGGCAAACGGCGTCATCCCCGACCGCTATGGCGCGGTCATCGGCGACCTTGCCGCCGACCGGATGGATCTTCACCTGTCGATGGTCGACCTCATGCGTGAGGCTGACCCCCGCTCGCTGGACGAGGCCCGCGCGCTCGTTCAGGAATCCCGGCTGGCGGACTGGGCGACCACCAATGGCCTGCAGACCGACATGTTCGGCGGCGTCCCCGCACAGTCGACCCTCATTGCTCGAGCCCGGCTTCGCGCCGCCGTCCTGAAACAGCTTCGCACGGACGCAAAACTGTTCGGCGCCCTGATCCGAAACGCCGACGCCATCGAGGCTGGCGGCAACGCATTGGCGCGCACGGCGAACGAGCAGCGCCTGGCGCGTGACCTCGCCGCGTCTGCAGCCGTTGACCGCCTGTCGCTCCGCGTCGGCCAGGTCGGCGATACCTTCGGCGAGGCGGCATCATCTGTGGCGCGGGGCGACATGACCAATGCCCAAGGCGTCCGGGCCATCATCGACGAGCTGCGGGCCGCGACGGAGTTGGGCGATCAGACCGACGCTCTGCGCCGCGTTACCCTGACGCCTGACCGGCCGTCCGACATGGCCATGCGGTCCCTACGCCCGTTCGACGAACCGGGCGGGCGCGGACAGACCGAACAAATTCAGCCGAAACCGGAAGACGTTGAAGCGGAGGCGCGCACCGCGGCCCTGTGGGACGACCTGCCGGAAATCGGCGACGAACAACGAGCGCTCGACGTCCTGAACGTCTGCGCGCCTGGGAGAGCATAGACATGGGCACCTTCAGAGGCTGCATCGATGAAGCCGTCGGCAAGGGGGAGATCACCGCTGAAGTCGCCGACCGCGCCCGCAAGACCTACGATGAGGCCCACGCATCCGCCTCGGAAGCGTTCGGCCCTGTCGACGCCGACCGGCAGGCTGCTGATGCCGTGATCCGGCAGCTCGAACTCGATGCCGTCGAGGCCAAGCGTCGACGGGCCCTGATGCTTCGTAGTCGCCAACTGATCCTCGACGGCGTCGCCGAATACAAGAAGGCGCGCGGCTATGTGGACCCCGACAAGATCGGCGCGCGTCGCAAGACCCCCGGCCTGCTGGACCGCATGTTCGGCCGCAAGCCGCCCGGGCCGCCGGACGGATTCGCCGACGAAGGCGTTACGCCGGACAACATCGGGCCCGGCGGTTACGACAAGGCCATGTTTGGCCGCGCGCTGGAACTCCTGGTCGAAAACAAGCCCGGCCTGTCGGGCGCACCGTTCTCCAGCATCGAGGGTCGCTACCGTGCGATCCGGGGCCAGGCCGACGCCATGATGGCCAGCGTGATCGAGCGGTTCGAAAGCCGGACAGGCTTCGACAAGCCGGGCCGCGCCGACCTGACCAACCTCGTTCGCGAGGCTTTCGGCGAGGACACCGGCGACGCCGCAGCGAAGATGCTGGCGAGCGCCTGGACGGAAACCGCCGAACACCTGCGGCTGAAGTTCAACGCCGCCGGCGGATCGATCGGAAAGATCGACAACTGGGGCATGCCCCAGGCCCATGATTCACACGCCGTGCGGGCGGCAGGTCGTGAGCGCTGGATATCGGAAGTCCTGCCTCGGCTGGACCGCGCCCGCATGATCGATGAAACGACCGGCCTACCATTCACCGAGACGACTTTGGCGAGAACGCTAGGCAACGTTTGGTACAGCATCGCCACCAACGGCGCCGACAAGTCCGTCGCTCAGTCGCATACGGGTCTTTCGGCTCTCGCCAAGCGCCGCAACGACTCTCGCTTCCTGATCTTCAAAAGTGCTGACGACTGGATGGCCTATCAGCAGGCGTTCGGCGACGCCGATCCTTTCTCGACCATGATGGGCCATATCGATGAGATGTCGCGTGACACCGCCCAGATGCATATCCTCGGACCAAACCCGTCGGCGCAATGGGACTGGTTGACCAAGGCCGCCCGTCGCGAGGCGGCGCTGGAAGAAGCGGCCGGCGTCAAAGGCGCGGTTGATACTGCAGAGTCCTACGTGTCGACGGCCGAGACGATGCTGGAACATTTCACCGGCAGCCTGTCGACGCCGGTCAACTCGCGACTGGCGCAGTTCGGCGCATCGGCGAGAGCCATGTCGACGGCAGCGCAACTGGGCTCGGCCATCATCTCCGACATCCCCACGGCCCCCGTGTATGGCGCCTATGCGAGGGCCTTCAGCGGCCTGTCCCGGACGGGCGACATGGGGCGGCTCATGTCGCTGCTGAACCCGGTCGATGGTTCTGGCCGTCACACGGCTCGCCGCTCCGGCTTCATCATCGAGAACGCCACCGATGGCATGCTCCGCGCGACCCAGGACAATCTTCGCCTTCTGTCCGTCGGCGAGCGTATGGACGGCAATCTGAACGCCTTCGCTCGCCGCGCTCCCGTGGCGGTGATGCGAGTGCAGGGCATGACGGCATGGGATGCCGGCCGGAAGCGCTCATTCCAGGGCGAGTTCATGGGCGCCCTGCATGACCGCCGGGACAAGTCGATTGCAGCACTGGCTAGCGGCGACAGCGAGGACAAGGCGTTTGCGATCTGGCTGAAGGCGCGCGGCTTCACTGAGGCCGATTGGTCGACGATCCGCTCGGCTCCGGTCTGGGAGCCCAAGCCCGGCGTCCAGTTTCTCCGGCCGACGGACGTGCCCGACCAGACTCTGGCCCTGCGCCTGAGCGAGGCGGTGGACATAGAGACGCGCCTTGCGGTGCCGCAGGGATCGCTGTGGACGCGAGCCAAGTTGCTGGGCGAAACCAGGCCGGGCACGGTTGCGGGCGAGATGCGCCGCAGTTGGGCGCAGTTCCGGTCGTTCAGCCTGACCGCCTCACATCTCTGGTACGAAGAGCTGGCTTTGCGCGGGCAGGCCAAGGGCATGACACCACTAGTATCGGCAGCCGCCGGCATCGCGCCCATGGTCATGTTCCTGACGATCGGCGGAGCCCTGAGCATCCAGCTGCGTGAAATTACCAAGGGCAACGAACCCAAGCCCATGAACGAGCCTCGGTTCTGGATGGCGGCAATGCTGCAGGGGGGCGGTCTGGGCGTGCTGAACGATGCGATCTACGCCAGTGAGAGCCGCAATGGAAAGACCAGTCAGGCGGCAGCCTTCGGCCCCGGTGGCCAGATGGTCGCAGACGCCTGGGACGCGACGATCGGCAATGCTGTCTCGATCTCGGAAGGAGTGCAAAAGGGCAAGAATCTGGATGAGGCCGTCGGCGACGCAAACATCGGCCGGGATGGGACCAACCTGCTTCGCTCCTGGGTGCCCGGAGCAAACCTCTGGTTTTCACGGGCGGCCTACAATCGCTTGGTCGTCGATGAAATCCAGCGCTTGGTCGACCCTGAAGCCGAAGAGGACTTTCAGCGGCGCCGGCAGCGCATGAAGACCCAGAATGGCCAGGATCAGTGGTGGGCAACGGGGGAGAGGGTGCCCGGCTAATCCGCAGCCGCACCTGCACAGCAGGTCTTCAGCGTGGATCTGACGGGCCGAGGGTTCGGATTAAGTCGAGGGCGAGGCGCTGAAGGCCAACCGGCAGGGTTTGAACGAGGCTGATCATTTCCATGGTATCGCCGTTATGCGGAGCGGCTGTGGCCTCGGGCACTGCAGTTTTACCAAGCCCGGTGAACAAGGCTGCAATATCGACTTGAAGCAGCGAGGCGATCGCGAAAAGCTTGGAAGCCGAAATGCGGTTGCTGCCCTTCTCGTACTTCTGCACCTGCTGGAACGTCAGGCCAAGGTGTCGGGCGATGTCGCTTTGGGTCAGGCCCAGTCCCGACCGAATTTCAACGATGCGTTTTCCGACATGGATATCTACAGGGTGTGGTCCATCTCGGGTCATGCGCGTCACCTGGCCATACTCAGCGTACGATACGTCTGATGGTCGCCGTTGTCAGCCATGCCTGTAATTGGACGCTCTGAATGCCTGCTGAGGGGCTAAGCTTTCTTAGAAAGCCTGTCGGCTTCTAGGTGTCGATCGAGCAGGGCGATCGCTGCTTCCAGCGAGTCGGACCAAAGGTGGCGGCGTCCGCCATAGAAGCGATCAATGACTGGCGCCCACAACCCAAAATGGCGGTCTGCAACGACCGTGACGGTATAGGTCTGAATGCCCGGCTTTCGGGTCAAAGAGCGAAACACGTTTCCCGTTTCCACCATCTCTGGGACATCCACATCTTCCATCGGCCCCTTATCAACAACGATCCAATGCCAGTCTGCCCACTCAGGATTTGCAAGCAGCTCGGCCCGAACGACTGCGTGAAACCTTGTCCAGCGAGCGCCAGGTTGCACGATGACCACAACCCGTTGACGTGCAGCATCTGCTTGGAAACCAACGGCCACGTTTCCTCCAAGGCTGTGGGACCCAGCCAGCAATAGCACAAACACGGACACGGGATGACCACGACATAGGTCGAACCCGGACGCCTTCAGACTATCTGGGCCTGATTAACCGCGGGATGTTGGGACTTAAAAAAAACGGCCGCTTCTAGGTCGGAGCGTCCTACGCAGCGTCCAGCTGAGCCAGCGTCAAAAAACGACTGTGGGACACAGCGGGATATGTGAGAGGGCACCGGGCGCGTAAAGGCGGCGACCCCTGGCCGACTGTGGCCAGACTAAACCAAGGATCGCCGCGCAGTTCGCCCTAAGGCGTCCCTACGATGAACCACCAGTCATGCCGCTCAACGCACGACGCCGCGTGCGTTGAGCCAATAACCCCCACCCAGCAACGTGCGGGCATGGCTAGACTTACCATTCCCGACGAGCCCACCTTTCGCCAGTTCACGGTTGTGGGCTCGACATCGGCGTTTCCGATCAGCTTCTCGATCTTCGCCAAGGCCGACCTGACCGTCCTGGTCAACGGGGTCGCCCTGCTGCAGTCGGGGTTCACGTTCAGCGGAACGATCCTCGACGGCGGCGGCTACGATGGCGGCACCGTCACGCTGAACACGGCCGTCTCGAACACGAAAGTCCGCATCGAGCGGAATATCAAGCGGGCGCGGACCAGCAACTTCGCGCCATCCGCCAGCACCCCCGTGTCGTCAGTCGATCAGGCCCTGAACCGTTTGACGGCGGTCGATCAGGACCTGGCTCGCTACGTCGATGATCGCGCGGACGACCTGCAGGAACAGTTGGACGACGCGGTGGCTGAGGCCACCGGCGAGCTGGCCATGTACGGCAAGATGGACAAGGCCGCGAACCTGAGCGACGTGGCTGACCCTGACGCTGCACGACACAATATCGAGGCGCCAGACCTGACCGATCCGCGCTTTGTCGACAACCGGGGGATGGCCGGAACGGGCGTCATCGGACGGTTCGAAGCTGGCTGCGTCATGATCATTGGCGACAGCATCACGCGCGGCTCTGGGACCAATCCCAAGCTCGGCCTCGGCCTGCTGACCACTCGCTCGGTCATGAACTTCACCGACAACGGCCCCGGTCGTGATCGTGGCCAAATGCACGGCGTGGTCCTGAACATGGCGACGAGCCTGGATCAGTACGGCGTCAGCAGCGACGGAACGCTGACTGCTGGGGGGCTGGCAGAGTATCGCCTCCTGCTGACAGCCGGACAGTCCATCACCATCACGGGGCGCGCCTATCAGCGCATTGACGCCTTCTATGACGCGGATGGCTCTCCGGGTTCTGTCGAGGTCGTGGTCAACGGCGTGGTGGTCTCGACCATCGCTACAGCGGGCGGAACGGGCGTCAAGCGTCTGGGCCTGACCTATCCCATCGCATCGACTGTGAGCGTCGATCCGCTTGATACGGTTCAGCTTCGAGCGACCGGCGGCAACGTCCTGCTTCAAGGCGTAGTGACCATCGGAGATAGTCGCCGGCCTCTCTGTTACATGGCCGCCGATTCCGGCACGGGCTATCAGCACTGGAACAGCGCGACCCAGCTCGACCGGATCGCCGCGATCATGAACGCCTACTACTCCGATCAGAGCAAGGTGGTTCAGCTTCAGCTCGGCACGAACAACATCTACTCGGGCAGTCACCTGACCCCGGCGGCGATGATCACCGAGATCGAGACCTTCATCATCGGCCTGAACAGCCGGGTGACGGGGGTTCGCTACAATATCGCCGTACCCCCGATCTCCCCGCCCTCGAACGGCGGCCCTGGCGGTGGCGCCGTGGTGCAGGAGCCCGGCTACACCTATGACGACTACCGCAAGGCCATCATGGCTTTCGCGGCGGCCAACTATTACGGCCTGGTCCGCTTTGATCAGTGCGAGCCGTCTCGGAATCCGGCCAACCTCGTGGACACGGTCCACCCCGGAGCCGCTGGCCATGCGGCCTTTGCCGTCGAGGCCTGCCGCGCTCTAGGCATTCCGCTCAATGGCAACGACCCCTACAGCCAGCAGGTCCGCAGCGGGAACGTGGACGTGTCGGGTTTCCTGTCGGTGGGAGCTTCGATTGTGGACACGATCGCCAGCGGCCTACTCAAACCGCGCGCCACATTCTGCCGCGTCGCGACCGAGGGCGGGGCCGGCTCTGATGATCTGACCAACCTCCCGACAGATCGGCGCATCGGGACGATCCTCATTCTCCGACAAGCCACCAGCGCACAGAACGTGGTGGTGAAGGATGGAACAACGAGCGGCGGAAACATCTACCTCTCCGGCTCCGATTTCACCCTGACCAACATCCGCGACAAGCTCATGCTGATTTGTGAGGGGTCCTATTGGTCCGAGATCAGCCGTTCGAATAACGGGTAGCGGATCAACGGCTCGCCTCAGAGCGGACCCGCTGAATGGCTGCTATGGGTGGGAAGCGGACATCTCTCCAACTGCCTGAGCCTATACGATCAGTCGCAACGAGAGAGCGGCGAGGGCGACCGCAAGCACCGGCACGGTCATGACCACGCCGACCTTGAAATAGTAGCCCCAACCGATCTTCACGCCCTTCTTCGCCAGGACGTGCAGCCACAGCAAGGTGGCCAGCGACCCGATCGGCGTCATCTTGGGGCCCAGGTCGCTGCCGATGACATTGGCGTAGATCATCGCCTCCTTGACCGCGCCCGTCGCCGACGATGCGTCGATGGACAAGGCGCCGATTAGGACGGTCGGCATATTGTTGGCGATGGACGACAGGAAGGCTGTCAGGAAGCCGGTTCCGAAGGCCGCACCCCAGACCCCGCCTTGCGCGAACCCGTCCAGCAGCCCTGCGACATGGCGGGTGAGGCCAGCGTTGCCCAGCCCATAGACCACCAGATACATGCCCAGGGAGAAGATCACGATCTGCCAGGGCGCCTCGCGCAGCACCCTGGTTGTGCTGATCACCGCACCCCGGCCGGCGACCACAAGAAGGATGGCTGCGCCCGCAGCCGCGACGGCCGAGACGGGCACGCCCCTGGGCTCCAGCACGAAGAAGCCGACCAGTAACAGGGCCAGAACGATCCACCCCGCGACGAAGGTCGCACGATCCCTGATCGCCGTCGCCGGCAGGGCGAGGCGATCGATGTTATAGGCCTTCGGTATGTCCCGCCCGAAGACCGCGAACAGGACGGCGAGCGTCGCGGCGATGGCCGCCAGGTCTACGGGCACCATGACCGCCGCATAGCGGTCGAAGCCGATGTCGAAGAAGTCGGCCGAGACGATGTTGACCAAGTTGGACACCACCAGCGGCAGGCTGGCGGCGTCGGCGATGAAGCCCGCCGCCATGACGAAGGCCAAGGTCGCCTTGGGGCCGTAGCCGAGCGCCAGCAGCATGGCGATGACGATGGGCGTCAGAATCAGCGCCGCCCCGTCATTGGCGAACAGGGCCGACACCGCCGCCCCCAGCAGGACGAACAGGACGAACAGCCTGCGCCCATGGCCGCCGCCCCAGCTACCGACATGCAGGGCGGCCCATTCGAAGAAGCCGGCCTCGTCCAGCAACAGGCTGATGACGATGATGGCGATGAAGGTCGCGGTCGCATTCCAGACGATGCCCCAGACCACGGGGATGTCGTTGATGGTGACGACGCCCAGCAACAGCGCGACCGCCGCGCCGCCCATCGCGCTCCAGCCGATCTGCAGGCCCTTCGGCTGCCAGATCACCAGGGTGATGGTGACCGCGAAGATCAAAAGGGCGACGATCATGGGGCGGCTCCGCAGCGGCCGACCTGCGACCTCGCCCCCCCCTCTAGCTTGCACTCGACCGCATTTCCAGTATCTTGGAATAATGGAATCGGAACCCGCCATTCTCGCGCTCGCAGCCTTGGCCCAGTCCACGCGGCTGGACGCCTTTCGTCTGCTGGTTCGACATGAACCCGAAGGCCTGCCTGCGGGAGAGATCGCCGACCGGCTCGCCGTCCCGACCAATACGATGTCCGCGCACCTGGGCGTGCTGTCCCGCGCCGGGCTGATCACGGCGCAGAGGCGCAGCCGCTCGATCATCTACCGCGCCGATCTGGATCGGCTGCGCGAGGTCGTCCTGTTCCTGCTCAAGGACTGCTGCCAGGGCCGCGCCGAGCTTTGCCAACCCCTGCTGGCCGAACTGGCCCCCTGCTGCGACTGAGGCCCCAATGGACGTCGTCATCTATCACAATCCCGCCTGCGGGACGTCGCGCAACACCCTGGCGCTGATCCGCCATGTCGGGATCGAGCCGCACGTCGTCGAATACCTGAAGACCCCGCCCAGCCGGGCGCTGGCGGCGCAGATGGTCGAACGGATGGGCGGTTCGGTGCGCGACATCCTGCGTGAGAAGGGCACGCCCTATGCCGAATTGGGCCTGGACGACGCCGACCTCTCGGACGATCAGTTGCTGGATGCGATCGAGGCGCATCCCATCCTGATGAACCGCCCCATCGTCGTCACGCCCATGGGTGTGAAACTGTGCCGCCCGTCCGAGGCGGTGCTGGACCTGCTGCCCCAGGAGGGACTGAAGCCCTTCGCCAAGGAAGACGGCGAGGTCGTGGTCGATGCCGACGGGCGCCGCGTGATCCGATGAGCCGCCTTCGCGACCTGCCCGATCCCGACCATCTGCCGGCCCTCGATCCGGCCTATCTCTCGACCACGCCCGCGCAGGGCCTGGGTCCGGGAAATCCCGCGCCGCGCATTCTGCTGCTCTACGGCTCCCTGCGCGAGCGGTCCTTCTCGCGCCTTTGCGTCGAGGAGGCGGCGCGGTTGTTGCAGGCCATGGGTTGCGAGACCCGCATCTTCGATCCGTCCGACCTACCGCTGACCGATCAGGTCGCCGGAGACGACCATCCGGCCGTCCACGAACTGCGCGAGCACGCCATGTGGTCCGAAGGCATGGTCTGGTGCAGCCCGGAACGCCACGGCCAGATTTCGGCGATCATGAAGCTGCAGATCGACCACCTGCCGCTCAACATGGGCGGCATGCGCCCGACCCAGGGCCGCACCCTGGCGGTCATGCAGGTGTCTGGCGGCTCGCAAAGCTTCAACGCCGTCAACACCCTGCGCCTGCTCGGGCGCTGGATGCGGATGATCACCATCCCCAACCAGTCCAGCGTCGCCAAGGCCTTCATGGAATTCGACGACGCGGGCCGGATGAAGCCGTCGGCCTATTACGACCGCATCGTCGACGTGATGGAGGAACTGGTGCGGTTCACGGTCCTGACCCGGCCTCACGCCGCGCAGCTTGTGGACCGCTACTCCGAGCGAAAATCAGAAGGTCACCAAGTGGATAGATCGGCGGATTTGTCCGCAATAGCCGGACAGCCATAACGGAGCCTCCTCTCGGAATGTCCGTAATGGGTCGAAAGCGGTCATCGGCTCCCGTCCGCATAGCGGACCCCCACGCTCTGAATCCTGTCACGACGGCGATTGCCCCCTGTCGGGGACATTTTCTTTGAAAGAGTCGCCGTACGCTTCGCGCCACCAAGCATGTGCCCAGATCAGCCATCCCGCGGTGGCGAGCCCCAGTGCCAAGCCCCACCGGCCCGCAAGCTGCGACCCGATTAGCGCTAAGATGACTCCAAGCATGATTGGCCAAAGAGTCCTCGCAATCCACCAGCCGACCGCGATGGCAAATAACAAGAGTGGAATGATCACCAAGGCCCACGCGCCAACCCCGATCAAGCGGCCCAATATGTCTGGCCTGGTGGCGGCTAGAGCGACGACGGCTCCGACGACTAACCACGCGCCATTGTCATCATTCTTGGACATCGCCCTTCGTGGCACGAAGACCGACGTTAGGCGACCTCCCCGCCCCTGCATCATCTGAGCTGACGGCCCGACCAGCTGGAACTTGAAGGCTGGCCGAGCCGTCCGACCTGCACGGGGCAGTGCAAGCCGTACCGCCACCCTGCCCCACGCGCACGCCGTGCGCATCACCGAATATCGGGCGACTTGCCTTCCATCCGCGAGATCATCTCCTCGAGTTCGGCAATCACCTCGTCGATCGCGGCGAGTGTCTGCCGATCATTGGTCGCCAGCTGCAGCTGCCTGAGCCGCAGCAACCGCGCCGCGTGATCCCGAAGTGTCTGTGAAGCCAATGACATAGCTCGCTAATGCGAGCGAGTGGCCGGCGTTTCAGCGTCGCCGCAAATAACGCCCCGAAAATCCGGAGACTGACCCGTGACCGAACCGTCATGGCTGACGCTCGCCCGCGCCCAAGCCCGTGCCTGATCGCGATCAGCATCAGGCCTACGACGACAGCGAGGATGACCAGGGCGCGCTATGATGACTGACGCATCGCCCTGGCCGCCGGTAGTCCTGCGCGGGTTCGCCTAAGAGCTGCTGTTCTGGTCAGGAGCAGTCAACAATGACAACAGCGCGACCATGGTGCGGCTAACCCGTTCACTGGTAAAGCCTCCGGTCGCCGCGTCAGCTTGCCACTCACTCAATAGAGCTTTCAGCTTTTCCCGATCCTGTTCAGACAATGTCATCTCGATAAGCCCCCTGTTAGGCAGGCGACAGTAGTCGGACTTACGGACTGCGCAACCCCTCCCACAACTTGGAGTTCGACCCGCGGCTGCCATCTGCGATGATGAGTTCGTTCGCCTGTTCCAATGAACGTTTGCGCTCAAGGAGGATGGCTGGGCCGGTGGTGATACCGTCGCGAAGGTCCGCGAGCTGGCTTCGACGTCCCGGGTGCCCGTTGCGACCCCATCTCCAGACCTCATCCCGGCGACTACTGGCCCATGCTGTCCAAGATCGAGAGCAACGACTGGCCCTATGTGAAGGCGGGTTCGTCGTCGGCCCCGGGCCTCTACAAGTTCATGAAGTCCACTTGGATTGGCAATGACGGCTGGAAGGCGGTCGGGCGCATCTGCCGCTGGGTCGTGGAGAACGGCGCGCGGCTGACGTTCGAGTGTCCGGCGTCGCCCGCTACGCCCTGACCAACTCTCCGGGATTTCCGGATAGTTCAATGGCCAGTCGCCCTTCGCGGGGTGGCGGGCCTTCGTTGTTTCAGGGCCTCGGCATCATCTCGCGGTAGGGCTCGCCTCGGCCGTCCGCCTGAGTTCGGGTCAGCACTTCGGTCTTGGCGCCGCTCGAAACCTGCACCACCACATCGCGATAACGCATTCCGTCATGGATCGCTTTGCAGGGAGCCCGCATGTCGGCCAGGTCTTTGACCCAGAGGTCACTGTTGATAGTGATCAGGCCGGGCATCTGCTGGGGATCGCCGGCGGCAGCCTCTGCCATGGCATCGAGTCTATCGTTCAGTTCGTCGAGGGTCATGCAGTGTGCCTAGCCGAGTCGGCCAACGGGCGGGAGTCCCTGGCCAACATCACGCCGCGACGTCCTGATCTACCTCACGGACTCCAGCCAGTCGCCCTTCGCGGGGTGGCGGGCTTAGACGTTTTCAGGGCCAGATGCGGACGCCGGTCGTCCTAATCCAGTCATCTAGATCATGGCTACCATCCGGATCATGGGTCTCAAATTCAGCTCTCACTGGGATAAAGCGGTCACGGATCTCATAAATCGCGTCGAAACATGGAAGGTCGCTGCCTCCGTCGCTCCGGTCGACAGGAACAATGGCGATGTCGAGATCTGGGACTAGGGCCGGCTTTCCCTTTGGCCGGCGCCGGCCTGTTACCCTTGAACCAAAAAGCCAAACTTCTGCGACGTCCGAGCGGCCGTCGGCCCAAGCTCGTAGCAGTGGAATCCAAGCGGGATTGGAGTTGAAGTGCAGCTCTGGATGAGGCTTCATGCGGCGACTGCCAGCGCTCCATCCGGCAACGCCCGCTGAAGCGCCTTCGCCTCGTCCCACGGTGCCCGCATCCAGATGTCCCGCTCTTCCTCGGTCGTTAGGATCACCGGCATGGCCTTGGGGTGGACGGACTTCACCGGCTCGCTGGGCTCTGTCGTGAGGAAGGCAAACAGGTCGCAGGTCTCCGGCCCGGTCTTCATCTTGCGGACGCAGGTGTGGTCGCGGAGGTGGATACCGGCGAAGAAGGCCAGAGGCTGATCCGGTAGCTCGAACCAGACGGGCGTGTATTTCCCTGCCGCGTCGCGGCCAGGCTCGCTGAAGGCCGTGAACGGGACCAGGCAGCGGTTGGCCGGCTCAAGCCAGCGCCGCCAGTGGGCCGAGACCGTGTTGCGCACGTTGGTGGTGCCGCTGTCGGGCTCGAGCTCCAGCAGCTTGGGAAAGTCGACCTCGCCGCCCCTGGCTCGCATCTTGTCAGCCCGTTTGGTCGCGGCGTCGAACAGCGCCTTCTTCGAAGACGGCATCCCCCAGCGGGCCAGCGCCAGTTCGCGCTCACCGTCCGCATCTAGCCTGACGATCGGCGCGGCGTAGTCTGGATAGATGTCGCGCGGCTCAAGGTTACCGGCGTTGTTCGACAGGGCGCGGGTCATGGCCAGGATGTCGCCGGGGCCGTTGTTCTGGCGGTAGAGGTTACACATGGTCTTGGGCGATCTCATCCTCGGCGCGCGAATGGTAGATGCCCCAAGTGAAGGCGTACTCCGCATCCCGCGCGACGGGGCCATCGGCCTGCTGCATCCGCCCCAGTGTGTCGCGCAGGTCTGCGAAAGGCATGGCAAACGCCAAGCGGACCACAGTGCGCCAGGCCTCGGTCGCGTCCACGTCTGACGGCGCAGCGGTTGGCTCTCGGAGACTTGGCCTTATGGCCTCGAACACGGCCTGGGCGATCTCGACCGTGATGGTCGGGAAAGTTTCGTCGACATGGGTTGCGAGGATGCCGTCATTCATGGCCCGAGCCTGCCACGCCCCCGGTCGGTTGTGTAGTCAGTGGCGCGTGGTCAGTCTCTGGACGATGGGGTCCATGAGCGAGGCGATCACCTCCAGATCATAAGCATCCTCGGCCTCGATGCGGGCGGCCATGATGCGCGGCTGGTTGGGCCGCATCGTGGACAGGCGGTAGTGCTGGTCCAGCACCTTGCCGTGAGCGCTGATCTTCTCGATCAGATCCAGGCGCACGCCCGCTTCGGTCCTCAGGTTCGTCTTCTTGATCGGCATCAGCTTACCTCCCGACCGAACCGTGCCACGAAGGTCAGTGGTTGTGGAGTCGGGGCCGGCGATCTGAGCGGTGTCAGGTCAGTTCTAGAACACGAAGTTGTCGAAGTCTGCATGGTTGCCGGTGGCGACGATCTTCATGTCCGCGACCTTGTCGCCGTTGGTGTCCATCAGGATTGTGGTGAGGTTAGCGGAGGCGCCATAGGTCACGGTGATCTGACCGGACACGCCAGAGAAGGCGTCGACCAGAACGAAGGCGTTGTTGCCCGAGACATTGGTCCGCGCGTCGATGTCGGAGAGATCGATGCGGTCGCTGTTTGTCAGATCGGTGATGCGATCGAATGCCGACACAGTGGAGTCGCCTGTGCTGTCATAGACGAATGTATCGGCTCCCGATCCGCCGGTCAGGACGTCGGCGCCACCGTCACCGCGCATGCGGTCTGCACCCTTGCCGCCGTCGATGATGTTGACACCCGAGTTGCCGACGATGGTGTTGTCCAGCGTGTTGCCCGTCGCGTTGATGTTCGCAGAACCCGTGAGGACCAGTTTCTCGACGTACTGGCCCGCCAGGGAATAGCTGACCGAACTGTTGATCAGGTCGACGCCGGCTTCATTGATCTCATTCACCCGATCGCCGGTGTTCTGGACGTAATAGACGTCCGACCCCGCGCCGCCGGTCATGATGTCGGCGCCCGTCCCACCGTCGATGACGTTGGCCCCTGAGTTGCCGACCAGGGTGTTCGCGAGGGTGTTACCCGTCGCGTTGGTCGCGGCAGACCCAGTCAATGTCAGCTTCTCGACGTATTGCCCGGCAAGCGAGTAGGTGACGGTGCTGTAGATGAGATCGATTCCGCTCTCGTTGAGCTCGATCACCCTGTCCCCGGCATTCTGGACATAGAAGGTGTCGGCGCCCTTGCCGCCCGTCATGATGTCCGCGCCAGCGCCGCCATTGATGACATTGGCGCCCGCGTTTCCGACGATCGTGTTGTCTAAAGTGTTGCCCGTGGCGTTGATGTTCGCCGAGCCTGTAAGCGTCAGCTTCTCGACATACTGTCCCGCCAGGGAATAGGTGACGGTGCTGTAGATGAGATCGGTCCCCTCACCGTCCAACTCGACGACCACATCACCGACATCGTCGACATAATAGATGTCCGCTCCGCCTAGGCCAGCCATCCTGTCTGACCCCAGCCCACCGTTAAGGACATTGTCAGCAACGTTTCCTGTCAGCCTGTTGGCCAAGGCATTGCCCGTGCCGCTGATCGCTGCCTTGCCAGATAGGGTCAGGTTCTCGACGTTGGCCCCTAACACATAGCTGATTGAACTGATCACCCGATCAGCCCCTGCTACGTCCGCCTCAACCACCACGTCGCCCGTGTTGTCGACATAATAGGTGTCGTCGCCAGCGCCGCCGTTCATCGTGTCAGCGCCGGCCTTGCCATTCAGGACGTCATCGCCTGAACCACCATCGAGAACATTGGCCCGGGATGAGCCGGTCAACGTATCTGAAAACTCAGACCCAACGGCATTCTCGACGTCGGTCATTCCGCCTTGGCCATTCTGCAAGTTCACGCTGACGCCGTACTCGCTGATCGTGTAATCGATGGTGTCGATGCCACTGCCGCCGTCAAAGGTGTTTTCAACCAGAGCGCTCTCGAAACGATCCGAGCCAGAACCGCCAAAAACCGAGAGCCGGTCTGGTGATGATGACCGGATCAAGTCATCGCCGGAACCGCCATCCGCAACATTGGCGTAGTTGCTCAGGACTTCGATCGTGTCGTTGCCGGCGCCTCCGAAAGCGCTTCCGCTGGTTTGGATAAAGTCATCTCCATCTCCACCGTGGGCTTCGACGCCGTTCTTGTCCGCATAGATGACGTCATTCCCCGACCCGCCGTCGAGAAAGCGGAGATAGTATCGACCTCGGCCATCCAGCAGATCGTCGCCTTCACCTCCGTACATCGATCCGGTGTAGTATCCGGCGAAAAGTTGATCGTTGCCGCCCATGCCGTAGACGGCCGTAAGCCAGCCGCGAGAGGTTTGAGAATCAACGACGATGAGGTCGTCGAAGTTCGACCCTTGGACCACGGCCAAATCCTCAAAGCCGGTGATAAGACCTCCACCGATCGTCTGACTTGAGAGTGTGAAATCGACTGTTACGCCGGTCGGTGCGGCCAGGAAGCTGATAAACAGCGTGTCCCCCAATAGACCGTCAGCGCCTCCATCCGCGTGATCGCCATAGCCTGCGAAAACGACATCGCTTCCGTCGCCACCGCTCAGGTAATCGACATCCGATCCTGTATCGAGGAGGTAACTGGATAGGGTCCACGAAGGCTCATATTCCGGATCCTGATCGCCGCCCGACAGAATGTCGTCGCCATCTCCGCCCTCAAGGATGTCTGACCCATCGCCTCCAGACAGTCTGTCGTCTCCGCCAAGGCCCGTGGCTGTATCATTCGCTGCGCCACCCACGAAAACGTCGGCATCGGGTGAACCATTGAAAACCGTCACGATGATCTCCGCCTTCGCAGGGCACTGGCTTAAGTGGCTTCGTCGTTACCAAGCATTGATCAATTCAGCTAGTAGTGGAATCAGGCACGGTTCCCTCATCGCCACCCGGGGCGTTCCTGCCCCAAATTCAGGTAATGCTCGATCAACCAAGTGGCGTCGTCCTGGCGGGCCGTTGGTAGGGTCGCAACCGCATCTCGCATCACCTCCCGCCGTTCCTCAATCGTGAACATGCTGTAGCGGCTCAGCTGCCGGATCACCCCGATCATCAGCTGCAGCGCCAGCCGGCCGCCCAGGTCATTGTTCAGGCGATCGGCCCGCCATGCCGCCTGGATGAACCGGACCTGCCCTGGCTCGCCTTCCTTCATATGCAGCGGCCATACCCCGTCGCCCTCCCGGGTGGCGATGAAGGTCAATGTGTCGTCGCATCCCTCAGCAGGGCACGGCGGGTGATGGTTCCAGAAGCTGTAGAGCGGCCCATGCTCCACCTCGATGGCCGCTAGGTCGATCGGCTTCGACATCTTGCATCGGCCGCAGCGCGCGACGACGTCGGAGCCGTGGGCTCTGAGTGAGCTCACGGTCCTTGAATACTCTAGGATCATGCTGGGTCGTTTTTCACGTAGGCCCATGTCAGGGACGCGACCAGTGGACCCGGCGGTTCGGCTGATCGACCTGATCGAGGAAGACTACGCCCAGCCGGGTCTTCGGCTTTCGCACAAACTGGAACCAGGCGACATCGCCGTCGAACGCCGGCACCTGACTTACGGGCGCAAAGCGTGTCCGCCGGCCCAAGCCATAGAGTGTTAGACCCAAGACGGCGCCATCCAAGGCGCGATTGCGACGGACCTCGCAAACGAGGGTTATGGAGGGGACGGACGACCGGCTCATCAGAACCACAGCCTCAGGGCGTCGGCCGAGATAGGTCCGTTCCTGGCGGACTCGTGGCTGGTGTAGCTGACTTTGGCTTCACGCGATCCGCACCGGCATCGGAACCGAGACGACCGACCCTCTACCGGCCAATTTCGCCGGTCGCCGAAAATGAGGCCCGGCTCCATCAGCACGGCATGCCCGCATCTCGGTCGATCGCATTGCACGATCAGTCGCTGGCCATGCTCGGGCGCGACGTCTTCCCGCGCCGGTCGGCGCTTGTTCGGATCGGGCATGTCATCCCCACTGTGGCGGGGTAGCGCAGCCCAGCTGCCGGAGTTCGATACCGGCAGCAGAACCTAAGACTGCTTGCGGCGCCCGCCGTTCAAGGCAAGTTAGCACCTGTCGTGCGACGCGGTAAGGATCGGTCTGCTGCGCCAGTTCCGCATCCAGCTCCGCCAACATGGCGGCCAAGGGTCCGTCGTTCATTTACGTTCTCCGATGTACCGACCCGGCAAACGTTGTGGCTCGGGACGGGGCCGATCGGCAAGCGATATGTTCGCTCTTTGTTCTAGTTATCGACAGACATCATTATACTTCTCGTCACCAAGCAACTCGACTCCCCAGCGGAGAGCGCTAGCGTGGCCGTTTCGAACAGGTTGCGCGGAGCAGACGGCATGGCGGCGAACGGAGTCAATTTGGACGCCCTGATTCCGCGGGAAGATTTCGCGGCGCCAACCGCCCCCCACAAGGGACAGCCAATCGGGACGATAGGCATGGGTATGCTGCGGGAAGAATTCTTCGCACAGAGCCTTAGAAAGCCTGACTTCCAGCGCGAGACAAGCAACTGGACTCCGCAGAAGATCGTAGATTTGGTTGCGGCATTCCTCGACGGCGATCTTATACCAGCTGTCATCCTTTGGCGCTCTGGCCAATATGTTTTCGTTATTGATGGTGCCCATCGGCTGAGCGCGATGCTGGCGTGGATTTATGATGACTACGGCGACAAGTCTCGATCTGTGAACTATTTTCAAAATCAGGTGCCAGAAGAGCAGAAGAGGTTGGCTGAACAGACCAGGAAGCTAGTCGAGACAAACATTGGAACCTACGCATCCTACGTCGACTCTAGCAAAACGCAGTACGCGAACGAGAAAAGCCGAGAGCGTGTGGGGATGATGAACACCAATGCGTTCGTTGCGCAGTGGGTGCCCGCGGGTGATGCGATTGGCGCGGAGAATTCATTCTTCAAGATCAATCAGGCCCCGACCCCGGTAGATCCGATTGAGAAGCGGATTCTTAGAGGGAGGCGCTCGGCTACGGCCATCGCGACCCGTGCCATCAACAGGGGTGGGGCAGGGCACAAATACTGGGCGGAGTATCCTCTCGAGATTCAACAGGAGATTGAGAGGGTCGGCAAGGCAGTTCATGACGCCTTGTATCTTCCCCCTATGGGTGGATCGCCAATCAAGAGTTCGGACGTGCCAGTTGGCGGACGGGGATACAGTTCTCTGCCTTTTGTGTTTGAACTAGTTAATCTGGTAAATGGCATCGGCCCGAAGGACCCGCTGATGGTCGATGCCGATGGTGCAAAGACCCTGCAATTTCTGCAATCGGTCCAAAAGCGTCTGGAGCGGGTAACGACGACTTCAGCCGCCGCGCTCGGCCTGCATCCCTTGGTGTACTTCTATACTCGCGGCGGAGCGTTTCAGCCGGTTGCCTTCCTCGCCGTCCTACAGGTCGTTCAAAAGCTCCATGACAAAGGTCAACTAAACGAGTTTACGCGAGTGCGACGGGCGTTCGAAGACTTTCTTGTCGCACGCAAAGAGGCGTTCACGCTCATCGTCAAAAACCTAGGTGCAGGTCATAGAAGTCGGCCGGCCCTCGAGGATTTTATGATGCTTGCGCTGGAAGGACTGTGGGCCGGTAAGGGCGAGAACGAGATTATATCGGGAATGGTCACGGACCACCGTTTTCGCTTTTTTTCGACCCCGGCCCCCATTCGAGAAAGCGTGGCGTCGAAGCGAAACTTCAGCAGCAGCACCAAGTCTGCGGCGTTCGTGAGCGAACTTGTCCAAAGCGGTGCCCGCTGCGGCATCTGCAACGGCCTCCTCCATCGCAATTCCATGACGACTGATCACGTCGAGCGGAAGGCCGACGGAGGCGGCGCGCACTCTGGCAATGCTCAGGTCACCCATCCATATTGCAATACCACCTATAAGGAAGCGTCAGCTAAGTCGGATTCGCTCGGTGCTTGACCGGAGGTCGCAGAACCTTAGCCAGAGCGGCCTCACCACCGGTGAGGCTTGGTTCGCCAGCGGCTTCTAAATCGCGCAAGGCCTGACAGATCCGCTCCGATTGCCTCGGGTCGGTTTGCACGGGTTGGGCTTCCTGTCCGTTATTACAGCTCAGCCACTGTTCGATAAGTTCGACGGCGGCCGACGACACACAGCACCTCCCGCATCGCGCGATCTTGTTGCTCTCAGCCCACACTTCGGCCCGCCTCTATCAAGGCAAGAGAGCGGGTCACCTCGCCGCCCGCCAATCCCAAGGCATCTGAAACTCCCCGGCCCACATGCCCTTGCGCCCTTCCTGGGCGTCGAACTGCTGTTCGGAGTGCTCTCCGTCGCTGTACCGCGGGAAGTCGACGGCCCAGCCTGATCCAACCATCCAGCCGCCAAGGTCGCGCCTGAAGGTCGGATTGGTGCAGTCGGCGTCTTCGCACGGAGCAGTCACCTCGCAGCGGGCCACAATGCGCCGGTAGCGGTCTGGTCGGCCTTTCGGCTCGCAGGTAACCGGCTGGGCACTGATGTAGACCGCGAGCTGGTTAGCCGCTTCCTGGCCGCACCGGTACGTCTCCTGGCCCCTAGTGCAGGTCTGCCGACCCTCCGGCGCGTCGATCCCCCAGATGCGGATCCGCTGGCCGTGGATTTCGATTGTGTCGCCGTCGATGACGGAGGCGCGGCCGACGATGGCGGACGGTTCAGGAGGGAGGGCGATCATCAGAACACTGCCAGCGGTTAGTCCATGCCGAGCGGATAGATCGGGGTCTGAAGCCGCGTCTTTCGCAAGGCAATCAAGGTCTCTCCATCCCGACAGAATCCTTAAAGAAGGCCGCACACTCAATTTCGGTGGACGGACAAGTTCGCTCGAACAGAATTCGGATCAGGCTTCTTGCTCCAGCAACCCTTCTATAGAAGTCTTCCTCTTCAGCGCGAACCACAGGGTTGGAATAGGCACGCTGCAGAGCATGGCTTACGGCGATTGCCTCTGTGGGACATAGGTCTAGGGCAAGCTCATTCGCAGTCTCGGCTGTCTCAGCCGTCCTGGCTGTAAACACCGCTGCTCTCTCCGCACATCGGGCCCACTCGACACTTGCGGTTCGCAGTTCAACATCGGGTGCTGCGACTTGCATGGCGAGGATCGTCAGCGGAATGATCATAGGCCGACCCTCCCGCTTACGTTGCCCACGAACGCCGTTGCATGGCGGCGATAACCTAGAAGGACGCGCACGTCGCGGTGCCGAGTCTGCCGCATCACGTCCTCCGCGGTCAGGCCGGCTGCGAAGGCCGAGGTCACCAAACCTGCACGAAGAGAATGGCCCGATGTTGATTTCGCGATAGCGAGAGCTTCCCCAGACGTTGCTCCGGCGCTCAAGCTTGCAGCAGAAGCCCGCTGCTTGAGAATGCGCGACACGCTGCCGTCCGTTAGGCGTTCACCTAAAGCGCCCGCCCTGCTGATGGATCGGAACACAGGCCCATCGCCGCCCGCTCGCCCACGCCACGCCTCCAGGGCGACAACAGGACAGGTCGATGCAAATGCGCCTCGGCAGATCGCAACCTCCTCCAAAGCGCCCAGTTGGTTCGTTTTGGAGCGACGGAGGTGCAGACGGAGGCCTTGAGGTGCCTCCTCGATCCATCCGCCACCCGTGCCCGCGTTTGTCCAATCCAGGCCTACTAGTTCAGAGCGGCGGAGGGCTCCCGCGAATCCAAGCAGTATTAGGGCCCGGTCGCGAACGCCGCGTAAGGAGTTCGAGCACTCAGTCGCCATCTCTCGAACCTCGGTCACTTCAATCGGCCGGGCCAATGACGCGGGCGCGCCAATGTCCCGCCGAATGCCCCGTAGAACAGATGCGAGTGGCTCCTCTCTTACAGACAGCGGAGCTTTGCCAGCCGTACGAAGCCAATGGTTGATGGATGCTAGCCGACGGCGGATCGTAGCAACCTTCGCGCCGCGTCGAGCGAGTTGGTCGAGGTATATCGACACGCTTGCCGACGTCGGCTCGGACGGCAGGCCCAGCGCCAGACAGGCTGCTTCGAAATCGCGCCAGTCCGATGCGTAGGCACGGCGAGTATTGGCGGAGCGCGCGTGGCGGGCGCGGTCAGCCGCCAAGCTGGCAATGGCGCGTGGTAGCGATGTGGTAGCGGAAGCTTCCAGCGGGGTGGTAGCGGGAGGCTCAATTCCCCCGAGAAGTGTGGTGCCGCTTAGGTGACTCGAACACCTGACCCCATCATTACGAATGATGTGCTCTACCAGCTGAGCTAAAGCGGCTTAAACCCTACTATTCCACTACTAGACTTGACCGCCCAAACCCAACTGACTGGAACCACAACGGAAATAGGGGGCGACCCGCTACTTACGAATGATGTGCTCTACCAGCTGAGCTAAAGCGGCCCTAGCGTCGGGCGTGGCCCGGCGCGGAGGAGGGCTCTTTATACGGGGGATACGGCCTTGCCAAGCGTTCCCAGCAGGCTGTCTTCATCCGGGTGCGGTGCGGCGTGCACGGCGGTGACAGAGCGGGCCGTCAGGGGCGCAGCCGCGGCTTCGGAAATGGCGATGCAGAACAGGCCGGGGGCGCCGGCTGTCGCGGCCAGGCGGGCCGCTAGGGCGCGGCCGGCGCGAGGCGAGTGGATCAGGACGGCGGCGCAGGCGTCGGGCGTCGGGATGTCTGTCTCCATGGCTTCATAGACCGGCAGGCGGCGCACTGTGGGCGCCGGGCCGACGGCTTGGGCCAGGTCTCCGGCGGGTTCGCGCGCGCCGATGTTCAGGACGACGGCGTCAGCAGGGAAGTTTTGCGCGCGGATCAGGCCGGCCAGGGCGATCAGGTCGCCGGCGGCGGAGGCGACATCGGTGAAGCCCTGGTCGATGGCGGCGGCTGCGGTGGCGTCACCGACCGCCAGGACGGGATGGCTGCGGTCGGGGCTGAGGGCGGCGAAGGCGGCGACGCCGTTCGGACTGGTAAAGGCCAGGGCCGTGACGCCGGTCAGGTCGGGTTCGGGCTGGGGCAGGGGGCGGATGGCCAGGAGCGGCGCGATCACCGGCTGGTAGCCCATCGCCGTCAGGCGGGCGGCGGTGCGCGCGGCGCCGGGCTGGGCGCGGGTGATCCAGACGCGCGGCTCCTTGCCGGTCGGAGCGGGGGTGGCGGCCTCGGTCAGGGCTGGGCCTGTTGATCGCTGACTTGCTGATCGCTGACCTGTTGATCGCCGGCCATGGCGTGGACCTGACCGCCCAGGGTCTCGCCCAGCGTCCGGGCGCCGGCCTCGGCGTCGGCGGCGTGGATGTCGCCCAGGGTCCCCGACCGGCGCCAGCGGGCCGAACCGTCAGGGCTCAGCATCTCGGTGGTCAGCAGCAGATGGCCGTCGCCGAAGGTAGCGTGGGCGCCCACGGCGGTGCGGCAGGAGCCCTCCAGCGCCGTCATGGCGCCGCGTTCGGCAGCGATGGCCAGGGCCGTCATGGGGTGGTTCAGGGCCTGCACCCAGGCGGCGTTGTTTTCGCCCTCGCGGGTCTGGATGGCCAGGGCGCCCTGGCCCGGCGCGGGCAGGAAGGCGTCGAGCGACAAGCGCTCGCGGATGGCTTCGGACCGACCCAGCCGATTCAACCCGGCGGTGGCCAGAAGGATGGCGTCGAACTCGCCCTCGGCCTCACGGCGCAGGCGGGTGTCGATATTGCCGCGCAGCATCTCGATCTTCAGGTCGGGGCGCAGGGCCAAGGCCTGGGCCTGGCGACGCAGGGATGCCGTACCCAGGCGCGCGCCAACGGGCAGGGCGTCAAAGGATTCATACTGGCTGGAGATGAAGGCGTCGGTGGCGTCCTCGCGCTCAGGGATGGCGGCGATCATCAGGCCGGGGGGCTGTTCGGCGGGAACATCCTTCATCGAGTGGATGGCGACGTCGATGCGGCCGTCCAGCAGGGCCTCTTCGATTTCCTTGGTGAACAGGGCCTTGCCGCCGACTTCCAGCAGGCGCCGGTCCTGGATCCGGTCGCCGGTGGTGACGATCTCGACCAGGGGAACCTTGTCCAGCGACAGGCCCATGGCGTCGGCGATGGCGCGCTGCATCATGCCGGACTGGGCCAGGGCCAGCATGGAGCGGCGGGTGCCGATGCGGATGGCCTTGGCGGCGGGGAAAGACATGGGCGTTGCGCGGGTCCTGCGGGGTCGCTACCTCGACCCCATGAATACGGGTGCGGACTATAGCAGCGAGCCGACAGCGGCAACCGAGACGGCCCCCGACGCGACGGGTTTGGCGGACCTGATCGTGCTGGGAATCGAGACCAGTTGCGACGAGACGGCGGCTTCGGTCGTGCGCCTGACGCCGGACGGCGCGGCGACGGTCCTGTCGTCGGTGGTGCACAGCCAGATCGACGACCATGCGGCCTATGGCGGGGTGGTGCCCGAGATCGCCGCGCGCAGTCATGTGGAGATGATCGCCGGCGTCACCGAGCGGGCGATGGCCGAGGCGGGCCTGGGCTATAAGGGCCTGAGCGGCGTGGCGGCGACGGCGGGGCCGGGACTGGTCGGCGGGGTCATGGTGGGGCTGAGCTTTGGCAAGGCGGCGGCCCTGGCGCGGGGTCTGCCCTTCGTGGGGGTCAACCATCTGGAGGGTCATGCGGTCTCGGCGCGGCTGGGCGAGCGGGTCGAATACCCCTTCCTGCTGCTGCTGGTCTCTGGCGGGCACTGTCAGCTGCTGGAGGTGCGGGGCATCGGCGACATGAGCCGGCTGGGGACGACCATCGACGATGCGGCCGGCGAGGCCTTCGACAAGATCGCCAAAGCCATGGGGCTGGGTTACCCCGGCGGACCGGCGCTGGAGCGGCTGGCGGCCAAGAGCAAGGAATGGGGCGGAGATGGCTCGCGCTTCGACCTGCCGCGCGCCCTCTTGGGACGCAAGGACTGCGACTTTTCCTTTTCGGGGCTGAAGACGGCGGCCTCGCGTCTGGCCCAGACCTGCGAGACGGATCAGGACCGGGCCGACCTGGCCGATGCGGTGCAGAACGCCATCGCCCGCCAGCTGTCCGAGCGCTCGGAGCGGGCGATGAAATCCTATGCCGAGACCCATGACCACCGTCTGTTTGTGGTGGCGGGCGGGGTGGCGGCCAACAAGACGGTGCGGCGGACGCTGGAGGCGACGGCGGCCAAACACGGCTTCGGCTTCCTGGCGCCGCCCATGGCCTATTGCACCGACAACGCCGCGATGATCGCCCTGGCCGGGGCCGAGCGGTTGCAGCGCGGACTGGTGTCGGACATCGACATGGCGGCGCGACCGCGATGGCCGCTGGACGAAGCGCGCGCGCTCAGCGAACCTGTGCATCCGGCGAGCCGCAAGGGCGCCAAGGCGTAAAGCCTCAAGCAGGCCTGCTCCGCGAGCAGGGCGATAGGCGACGAAAGATGGAGTTTTGATGGCTTTCGGTTCGGCAGGCGTGATCGGCGCGGGCGCATGGGGCACGGCCCTGGCTCAGGTGGCGGCAAGGGCGGGGCTGGACGTCCTGTTGCAGGCGCGCGAGCCCGAGGTGATCGAGAGCATCCGCGCCCGCCGGGTCAACGAGGCCTTCCTGCCCGGCGTCGAGCTGGACGAGGGCGTGAAGGTGACGGGCGACTTGGCTGACCTGGCCGGGTGCGACCTGATCTTGGCCGTGCCGCCGGCCCAGCATCTGCGTGGCGTCATGACGGCCTTTGCGCCCCACTATCGGCCCGGCGTTCCCATCATCCTGTGCGCCAAGGGCATCGAGCGCGGCTCGCTGAAGATGATGACCGAGGTGCTGGCCGAGACCATCCCGAACGCCACGGTCGCCGTGCTGTCCGGCCCCAGCTTCGCCGCCGACGTGTCGCGCGGCCTGCCGACGGCGGTGACCCTGGCCTGCGAGGACGCGGAACTGGGCGAGGCCTTGATGGAGGCCCTGTCGGGTCCGGCCTTCCGGCCCTATCTGGCGTCGGACCTGATCGGGGCCGAGGCGGGCGGGGCGCTGAAGAACGTGCTGGCCATCGCCTGCGGCATCGTCGAGGGCCGGGGCCTGGGCCGCAGCGCCCATGCGGCCCTGATCACGCGCGGCTTCGCCGAAATGACCCGGCTGGCCGTGGCCATGGGGGGGCAGGCCGAGACCGTGGCGGGCCTGTGCGGCCTGGGCGATCTGGTGCTGACCTGTTCCAGCCCCCAATCGCGCAACATGAGCCTGGGCCTGGCCCTGGGGCAGGGGCAGACGGTGGAGCAGGCCCTGGCGGGAAAACGTTCCGTCGCTGAAGGCTATGAGAGCGCGCCCGCGGTGCGCGAACTGGCCGCGCGGCTGGGGGTGGAGACGCCGATCAGCGAGGCCGTGGCGGCGGTCCTGGCCGGCGAGACCACGGTGGATGCGGTGATCGAGGGCCTGCTGTCGCGTCCGCTGAAGGTCGAGCGGGAATAGTGTCCGAAACCGCAGAGCCGCAAGCCCTGGCCGCCGAGCGAAAGCGCGTCTGGACCACCCCCGCCAATGTCGCCCTCTGCGCCGAGGCCGACATCGCCGATCCGGGGTCGCGCGGCTTCGTGCTGCAGATTGGCGAGGCCTTCTTCCACGGCTTCGTGGTCCGAAAGGGCGGCGAGGTGGCGGGCTGGGTCGATCGCTGCCCCCATGCGGGATTTCCCATCGCCATCGAGATGGATCGCTACCTGACCCCGGACGGGAGCCTGGTCCTGTGCGGCTGGCATGGGGCGGTGTTCGAGCCGATCAGCGGCAAATGCGTCGGCGGCCCCTGCGCGGGCGGCAAGCTGACGCCCTGGCCGGTTCAGGTCAGCGGCGGAATCATCCGCACCGCCTGACCTGCTCTAGCGCTTCAGGCGCTTGGCGTTGGCGACGGCGGTGTCGTGGATGGGCTTGAGCGCGTCGGCCTGGGCCTTGAGCCATTCGGTGTTCAGGATCAGCATCTGGCCGGCGGCGCGGCCCCACCAACCCATGGCGTAGTCGTACTGGACCGCAGCGAAGGCGGCCGGGCTGGCGGCGTGGGCCATCGAGGACGCCGCCTTCGACGCCAGGGCCAACTCGTCCGAGGCCGATTGCGACAAGCGCGCGCCGAGGTCGCCCAGATTGCCCGCCAGGGTGGCGGCGGAGGCCGACAGGGCCTCGACCTTTTCCGAACTCATCAGCGACATCTCGGCCAGATCGGCCTTGGCCGGATTGGCCAGACCGGCGGCCAGGATCTCAAGGCGGGCGGCGATGACGTCGCTGGCCGCCTGCATCATCTCGCCGCTCGCCGTGGCGGTGGAGGCGGCGGACCGCGCGTTTCGACCGACCTTGCGGGTGTCGGACAGGAAACGATCGAGCTGGGTCTGGGCGGTCATGGGGCGAGCTTGGGCCTCGGTTGGCGCTACGGCAAGACTTCGTTGGTGAAGGCGGCCACGTCGCGGATCAGGCCGGGGGCTGCGGCGTCGATGATCTGCTGGCCCTTCTGCGGGCTGGCCTGGGCGGGATCGGAGCCGATCCGGCCGTCGGGGAAGCGGGCGCGGTAGTCCAGGGCGTCGCGGATCGGACCATTGGGGGCGATCTTGGGCGAATATTCCGCCGTCTTGATGCGGTCGGGATAGGCGGCCTGGGTCACGGCGATCTCGGAAGGGGTAGCGTGGGCGCCGTGGCCGGTCGGAAACAGCGAGTTGCACAGGCTCATGACGCCCGGCAGCTCCCACCAGTTCTTTAGCTTCAGCACGAAGGGGGCGGGCGTCCCGGCATAGGATAGCTCGGCGTAGATCTGGCTGAAGGTCGCCTCGATGGTGGCGACATTGCCGCCGTGGCCATTCAGAAAATAGATCCGCTCGAACCCGTGGCGGCTCAGGGACTGCACCCAGTCGGTGATCGCGGCCATGAAGGTGGAGGGGCGCAGCGAGATGGTCCCGGCGAAGGCCAGGTGATGCTGGGCCATGCCGATGTTGAAGGTGGGGGCCACGATCAGGCTGTCGTCGGTTTTCTCGGCGGCATGGGCGATGATCTCGGGGCAGAGCCAGTCGGTGCCCAGAAGGCCGGTCGGGCCGTGCTGCTCGTTCGAGCCGATGGGCACGACGATGGTCCTGGCGCCGCCCGCGATACGGGCGTCGATCTCGGGCCAGGAGGACAGGTGGATCAGCATGGAAGGCTCCGCAACAGGACCGACCGCATATAGGGGCTCGGCCTCAGACCGCGAAGGCCCTGATGAAACGACGCGCGGCCTCGCGGGCGCGGGCCTGGTGGTCCCTTTGCGGGTGGGCGATGCCCAGGAAGGTCCGCAGGTGGCCGTGGCCCAGGGTCATGCCGGTGAACATCTCGGCCGCGATATCGGGATCGGGGACCGACAGGAGACCAAGCCGATCCTGTTCGGCCAGCCAGGCCGACAGGCGACGCAGGCTCTCGCCGGGGCCGCCGTCGTAGATGGCCTGGGCCAGATCCGGCGCGGCGGGGGCCAGCAGGGCGACGCCGCGCATGGACTCGCCCTTGGCCGGGCTGCAGATCTTGTCCAGCACCGCCTTTGCGAAGCCCGTCAGCACGGTTTCGGGATCGCCCCCGCTGCGCAGCGGCGCGGTGATGGCGTCTGAGCGGCGGCTGGCCAGGGCGCGGGCGATCTCGCTCTTGGAGGGAAAGCGGTTGTAGAGGGTCTGTTTCGACACCCCCGCATGGCGCGCGATCTCTTCCATGGTGACGGCGCCGCCCCGTTCGGCGAACAGGACCGCAGCCGAGGCCAGGATGGCCTCGCTCTTTCGCGGATCGATCTGGCCGGCGATCCTGGGCATCAGCGAACGCCCATCAGTGGGCGTCCATCGGCGGCGCGCCGGCCTGCGGCTTCACCGGCTTGGCCAGCAGGGTGATGAAGGCGGCGAAGGCGCAGCCGATGGCCAGCATGGCGAAGGCGTCGCCAAAGGCCAGGGTCGTCGCCTGTCGCTGCAGGATGCCATAGACGGCCTTCATCGCCGCGCCTTCTGGGTTGATGGACGAAGCCATCATCGACTGCATCCCCGACAGCATGTCGGTCATCTGGGTGCTGGTCTGGCTGATCCTTGAGGTCAGCTCGCCCATGTGGATGGCGGTGTTGGTGGTCAGCGAGGTGTTGAGGAAGGCCAGGCCAAAGGCGCCGCCCACGTTCCTGAACAGGTTCACCAGGCCCGAGGCGTTCTTGACCATATGCGGCGGCAGGGTGGACATGGTCACCTGCTGCGAGGCGATCATGGCGATCATGACGCCCGAGCCGCGCATCGCCTGCACGCCTGCGAACTGCCAGAAGCCCCATTCGGTGGTGACCGCATGGGCGTCCCACATGCCCCAGGCCGCCATCATGAAGCCGCCGAACATCAAGAGGCGGACGTCGACCTTGCGCACCAGCCTTCCTGCGAAGGGGGCGGTGGCGAACATGGCCAGACCCGAGACGATCATGGTGGTGCCGACCTCGGCCGGCGAATAGTCGCGCACCCGCGCCAGGAACAATGGCAGCAGGAAGGTGCCGCCGAACAGGGCGGCGCCGACGGTGAAGGTCATCACCACCCCGACCATGAAGTTGCGATTGGTGAAGGCGCGCAGTTCGACGATCGGATTGCGATAGGCCAGCGACCGCCAGACGAAGGCCGGGCCGGTGATGGCGGCGATCACGCTGAGCAACAGGATCATGTCGTCGGCGAACCAGTCGTCCTTGGACCCTTCTTCCAGCACGAATTGCAGGCTCATCAAGAAGACGGCCATCAGGGCCAGTCCCCACCAGTCGAACCCGACCTTCAGCGAGGGATCGCCCTTGTCGAAATTGGCGTAGCGGCCGACCAGGAACAGCACCAGCATGCCGGGCACGACGTTGATGAAGAACAGCCAGCGCCAGCTGAGCCACTCGGTCAGGTGACCGCCCAGGGTCGGGCCGACGGTGGGCGCCAGGGTGACGATCAGGCCCATGACGATGGAGGCGGTGATCCGCTTGTCCGGCGGGAAGGCGGTGAAGGCCACGGCGAAGACGGTCGGGATCATGGCTCCGCCGACGAAGCCCTGAAGGGCGCGGAAGAAGATCATCATGTCGATGGAGTTCGACAGTCCCGTCGCCACGCTCATCAAAAGGAAGCCCGAGCAGGAAACGAGGAAGACCTTCTGGGTGCCCCACAGGCGCGACAGGTATCCCGACAGGGGGATCATCACGACCTCGGGGATCAGATAGGCCGTCTGGATCCAGCTGATCTCATCGGCCGAGGCGCCGATGCCGGCCTGGATCTGGGGCAGGCTGGCGGCGACGATCTGGATGTCGAGAATGGCCATGAACTGGCCGATGACCATCCCGGCGAAACCCAGCAGCAGGAAGGTCCAGTTGATCTTGGCCTGATCTTGGGGCGGATCAGAAGGCGGCGCGCCGACCGTGGCGACGTCGCCCCCCGCAGGGGGCGCGGCGGCTGTCACTGGGTCGCCACGGTCTGGGTGGCCGCGGTGTTGGCGTCGGCCAGGCGCGTCTGGCCCAAAGCCGACTCGGCGAAGCTGGTCGTGCCCTCGCTCTTGAGGTCCACCTTGACCTCGACCGACAGGCCGGGTCGCAGGGCGGCGCCGCCTGCAGCATGATCGACGACGATGCGGACAGGCACGCGCTGGGTGATCTTGGTGAAGTTGCCCGTCGCGTTCTCGACCGGGATCAGGGCGAACTGCGAGCCGGTGGCGGGGGCGAAGCTGTCGATGCGGCCGGTCAGGTGCTGGCCGGGAAAGGCGTCGGCGCTGATCTCTACCGTCTGGCCCAGACGCAGGCGATCCAGCTGGGTCTCCTTGAAGTTGGCCACGATATAGGTGTCGCCCAGGGGCACGATCGACAGCAGCTGCCCGCCGGGGCGGACATACTGGCCGGGGCGCACGCCGCGGGCGCCGACGACGCCGGATGTGGCGGCGCGGATCACCGTGCGGTCCAGGTTGATGCGGGCGGCCTCGACCTGGGCGCGGGCCTGATCGACGGCGGCGACCGACTGGTTGCGGGTCGAGCCGAGGACGGCGGCGGTGCGCTGTTCGGCGACCAGGGCGGCCTGGGCCTGAGCCACAGTGGCGGAGGCCGATGCGGCGCCGGCCTGTTCGGTCTGGATGCGTTGCTGCGAAACCCAGCCCTGTTCAGCCAGCTTGCCGTAGCGGTCGACCTGGGCGCGGGCCAGACCGGCCTGGGCCTGGGCCTGCTGCACCCCGGCGGCGCGGGAGGCGACCATGGCCTGCTCCTGGGCGGCGCGGGCGTCGACATTGTCGACGGCGGCCAGCAGGGCGGCCAGGTTGGCCTCGGCCGCCATCAGGGCGGCGCGGGCGTCGGCGTCGTCCAGCCGGACCAGGACCTGACCGGGTTCGACGCGCTGGTTGTCGCTGACCAGCACCTCTTTGACGTAGCCCTCGATCTGGGGGCTGACCAGGGTGGTGTCGGCCTGGACGAAGGCGTTGTCGGTCGCCTCCCAGCGCTGCTTGCCCTGCCACCAGATGAAGCCGCCGATGATGAGGACGATCAGGACGACCCCTGCGGCGATCAGCGGCAGGCGTTTTTTGACGGTGGGGGAGAGGGCCATGGTCGGTCGGGCTCGGATCAGGGTTCGGGGAAGAACGGGCTGTAAAATGGACTAGATCGTCCAAAAATCAATAACGACTTGTGCGACGCAATGAACACGTCATGTTTCCGCGTGTTTTACGCTCCATGACCCGCATCAGTTTCCTGCCAGCAGACGTCGATGTCGTCGTGATCGGAGCCGGGGCTGCGGGCCTGGCCGCCGCGCGCCGGCTGGCGGCGACCCACCTGTCCGTCGTCGTGCTGGAGGCCCGCGACCGCATCGGCGGGCGGGCGCACACGGTTCCGCACCGGCTGACCCGCCATCGCGGCGGCAGTCTGGAGGTCGGCCTCGACATGGGGGCGGGCTGGCTGCATTCGGCCGACGAGAACATCATGCAGGCCATGGGCCGCGCCGCCGGCTTCACCATCGACGAGACGCCCCCGCCGTGGCGCTCGGCCGCGCTTAACCTGGGCCTCAGCGACAAGGACATGGCCGCGTTCGGCGCCGCGTTCGAGGCCTTCGACGAACGGGTCACGGCCTCGGTCGCCGAGGGGCAGGACCGCCCGGCCTCCGACCTGTTCGCCGCCGCCGACAGCGACGAGGGCCGCTGGAACGCCCGGATGGACGCCGTCTGCGGCGCCCTGAACGGCGCGCGTTTCGATCAGGTCTCCAGCGCCGACTACGACGCCTATCGCGACACCGGGGTCAACTGGCGGGTGGGCGAGGGCTATGGCCGACTGGTGTCGCACCTTGGCCGGGACGCGCCGGTGGTGCTGGACTGTCCGGTCATGCGGATCGACCGGACCGGGGCGCGGCTGGTCGTCCACAGCCAGGGGGGCGTGGTCGAGGCGCGGGTGGTGATCCTGACCGTGCCGACCAGCCTGCTGGCCGCCGAGGCCATCCGGTTCGATCCGCCTCTGCCCGCACTGGCCGAGGCGGCGGCGGGCGTACCCCTGGGACTGGCGACAAAGCTGCACATGACGGTGACGGGAGCTGCGGACTTCGCCGCCGACAGCCAGCTGTGGGGCCGCACCGACACGGCCCAGACCGGCGCCTATCACCTGAGGCCGTTCGGGCGGCCGATGATCGAAGGCTATTTCGGCGCGGACCTGGCCTGGGGGCTGGAAGCCGAGGGCGAGGCCGCCTTCTTCGACTTCGCGGTGGGCGAGATGGTCGGTCTGCTGGGCTCGGATTTCAGGAAACGCCTGACGCCCGTCGCGACCTCGATGTGGGGGGCGGAGCCCTGGTCGCGCGGAGCCTATTCCCACTGTCTGCCCGGCCATGCGGGCGACCGGGCACGGCTGAAACAGCCGGTCGAGAACCGCATCTTCATCGCGGGCGAGGCCACCGCAGACGCCTTCTACGGCACGGTCCACGGGGCCTGGATGGAGGGCGAGAGAGCGGCGGTCGAGGCGATTGCGGCCCTGGGGCTGGACCGCTGGGATTCGGAACCGCGTCCTACGGAATAGGGGCGGGAACCGGCGGGCGGCGCTCGATCAGCCGGGCGAAGACGGCGCGGTAACGCCAGGCCAGCAGCGCGAACCAGACCGGCCAGATGCTGCCCCAGACATAGTTGTGGGTCAGGAACCAGTGGAAGCCCGCGATGGTGAAGACTGGCGCGCCCAGCAGGATCAGCCCGACCGGCGCCGTGCGGTCGAACAGCATGGCGACCCCGCCAATGAACAGGGCGACGATCAGGGCGGGCGTCATGAAGCCGGTGGCGTCCAGCGCCTGGGTGAACTGGGCGGCGGCGGGCAGGGCCTCGGGCGGATGATGGCCGCCGAACTTCACGATCACCATGATCGGCGAATAGATGAAGAAGATCCCGAACAGGACCCGGGCCGTTGTCCAGGCGATCTGACCTATTTTCATGGGCCGAGGTTACGCCTCGCAGCGTCTGGCGCAACGCCGATCTTTCATCCCGATTGCGCGGCCTCTTTCGCTGTGACGCCGGACGGGCGACAAGCGCGGGGATGGCTCGATCCGTGAAACCCAAGATGCTGAAACCGTCGGCCCGAAAGCCCCTTGCCCCCAAACGCCCGTCGATCATGACCGGCGCGGCGATCCCGACCTGGGGTTGGCCCCCCGACGAGGATCGGGTCGAAGACATCTTCGAGCGGCTGGCCCGGATCATGCCCGAGCCCAAGACCGAGCTGACGTTTCACAACCCCTATACGCTGGTGGTCGCCGTCGCCCTGTCGGCCCAGGCGACGGACGTCTCGGTCAACAAGGCGACCGACAGGCTGTTCAAGGTCGCCGACACTCCGGCGAAGATGCTGGCCCTGGGGGAAGAGGGATTGGTCCCCTTCATCGCCTCCATCGGCCTGTATCGCGGCAAGGCCAGGAACGTCATCGCGCTCAGCCGCATCGTTCAGGAACAGTATGGCGGCGAGGTCCCCCTGACCCGCGAGGGGCTACAGGCCCTGCCTGGCGTGGGGCGAAAGACCGCCAGCGTGGTGCTGAACGAACTGGGCATCGAGGCCGCCATCGCGGTGGACACCCACGTCTTTCGCGTCTCGCACCGACTGGGCCTGGCCAACGCAGCGACCCCCGACAAGGTCGAGGCCCAGCTGTTCAAGGTCGTGCCCGAAGCCTTCCTGCCCAAGGCCCACCACTGGCTGATCCTGCACGGCCGCTATACCTGCACGGCCAGGAAGCCCAACTGTCCGGGCTGCGTGATCAGTGACCTCTGCCCCTCGCGAGCGGGGTTGATGGCGGGGGTCTAGGGCTGGCTAGGCCGTCAGCATCGCCCTGACCGCCTTGGCGAACCCTGCGCCCTTCGTCGGGTCGTTGTTCAGATAGAAGTCGGGTTCGATCAGCTCGGCCTCCATCAAGAGCCAGTGTCCGTCCGTGTCCGGCGCCATGTCGATGCGGGCGTAGAGCAGGGGCTCGTCGATGGCGGCGAGGACCTGTTCGGCCAGGGCCATGCAGGCGGCGGGCGGAGCGACGGTTTCGTAGGTTCCGCCGAACTGGACCTGGATGCGGAAGTCGCCGTTGACGGGGCGCTTGTTCACCGCATGGCTGAACCGGCCGCCAAAGAACAACAGGCTGGTTTCGCCCTCGGTCTCGATGGTCGCCAGATAGGGCTGGATCATCGCCGGGCCGGGCGGGGCGTCGATCACGGCCTGGCCGGGCGACAGGCGCAGGGTGCGGTAGGCGCCGGCCGAGACGGTCGGCTTGACCACCAGCTGGTCGGTACTGAACTGGGCGAAGGCGGCGTCCACGTCGGCCTGGCTCGGGGCGTTCGCCCAGACGGTGGGGGCGATGGGCACGCCCTTTTCGGCCAGTCGGCGCAGATAGGCCTTGTCGGAGTTCCAGCCCAGCACCGTCGCCGGATTGGCGATCTTCACCCCCGCCTCGGCCCACAGGGAAGTGGCCGCGATCCAGCGGGCATGGTCGCGGTGATAGCCCCAGACGATCAGGGGCAGGACCAGAGGATAGGCGGCCAGACGCCCGGCGTCGTCGGCGTGCTCGGTCCAGGGGGTGGCGTCGGCCTCGATCCCCTCCAGCGCCAGACAGGCCTGCAAACGCTCCAGTACGCCGGGCCACTGACCGGCATAGGAGGGATCGGCGGGGTCGGGGGTCAGGAGGGCGATACGGGTCATGGCAGGCTCATCTTGGGCGCTAAGGCTTGCGACGCGGTCGCTAGCTGTTCGAGCGCAGTCCCCTACAGCAGACGATCTGTCGAAACACATAAGCATATCCTTATGGATTTCCGGTGACGCACGCCGCCCGCTCGGCTAAGGGGCGATATGACCCAGAACTCTGCATCCGCCCGCTTCGACGTCTGCGCCGTCGGCAACGCCATCGTCGATGTGCTCAGCCCGTGCGACGACGCCTTCCTGAGCGGCCAGTCCCTGACGCCCGGTTCGATGCAGCTGGTCGATCAGGACCAGTCGGCCGCCCTGTACGCCGCCATGGCGCCGGGGGTCGAGGCCTCGGGCGGATCGGCGGGCAATACGGTGGCGGGCGTGGGATCGTTCGGCGGTCGCGCCGCCTATATTGGCAAGGTCGCGCCCGACACCCTGGGCAAGGTCTTCAGCCACGACATCCGCGCCTCGGGCGTGCATTTCGACACCGCCCCCCTGGTGGACGGCGCCGCCACCGGCGTCTGCATGATCAACGTCACCCCTGACGGCCAGCGCACCATGTGCACCTTCCTGGGCGCCGCCAACCAGCTGGGCGTCGAGGACATCGACGCGGACGTGATCGGCGACAGCGCCATCGTCTATCTGGAAGGCTATCTGTTCGATCCGGCCCCGGCCCGCGCCGCCTTCGAGGCCGCCGCCGCCGCCGCACACAAGGCCGGTCGCAAGGTCGCCATCACCCTGTCGGACACCTTCGTCGTCGCCCGCTGGCGGACCGAACTGCTGGAATTCATCGCCGCCTCGGCCGACATCGTCCTGGCCAACGAAGGCGAGCTGGCGGCCCTGTTCGAGGTCGAGGATTTCGACGCGGGCGCGGCCAAGCTGGCGGCCATGGTCGAGCTGGCGGCCATCACGCGCGGCGAGCACGGCTCGGTCATCCTGCGCGGCGACGAGCGGGTCTCGGTCGCCGCCTATCCGGTCGACAAGGTGGTCGATACCACGGGCGCCGGCGATCAGTATGCAGCGGGCTTCCTGCTGGGCGTGGCGCGCGGTTTGACGCTGGAGCAGTCTGGCAAGCTGGGCTCGCTGGCCGCGTCCGAGGTCATCGCCCACTGGGGCCCGCGCCCGGCGGTCAGCCTGTCGGACCTGGCCGAGCAGCACGGCCTGACGCTGAACGCCTGATGGCGAAGGCCTAGCGGGGCTTGAGCGTCACATAGATGGCGCCGTCGCCGCCATGGCGGCGGTGCGAGACCGCGAAGCCCGAGACCACGCTGCGCAGGGCCGGGGCCTGAAGCCATTCGTGGACCGAGGCGCGGATGACGCCGCCGCCCAGCCGTCCCTGGCCGGTGATCACCAGCACCGACCGCATCCCGCGCGCCTGACAGCCGCCCAGGAAGGCGCGCAGCTGATCCTCGGCCTCGAACCGGCCAAAGCCGTGGAGGTCGATGCGCGCCTCGATCGGATCACGCTCGCGCGACAGGCGTCTGTGGCGTCGGGGCTCAAGTTCCTCGGGCGGACGGCGGCCGGGGGTGCGGGGCGCCGGTTTGCTCGGCGAAGGGGGCGCGGCGATCGGCGTCGGGTTGGCGCGAGGGGTCGGACGCGGCGGCTTCGCTGAAGATTTCGGGGGCGAGGATTTCAGCGGGGCATCGACGGTCGCAACCGGATCCGCGATGGGCGCGCCGCCCAGGGTTCCCACGGGCGTGACGCGGGCGGCCTTGCGCGTCTTGGGCGGGGTGACGCTGCCGGACACGCGCGCCCAGATGCGGCGGTCGTCCGGCGTCAGGTCGCGAGGCCCCTTCTTCATGGCCCCTCTCCGTCAGGCCGCGTCGGCGTCGCCGCCCGACTGTTGCGGACCGGGTTCGTGGGCCAGCAGGTCGCCCGGCTGGCAGTCCAGCTCGCGGCACAGGGCGTCCAGCGTCGAGAAGCGGATGGCGCGCGCCTTGCCGGTCTTGAGGATCGACAGATTGGCCAGGGTGACGCCGACGCGGTCGGCCAGCTCGGTCAGCGACATGCGCCGTTCGAGCAGGATGCGGTCGAGCTGGATGCGGATGGCCATGAGGGGTCCTAGGGGGCGCCGACGGTCGCGGCGCGGGGGCTCTCTACTTCAGAGTCCGTGAAATAGGGAGAGGGCGACGGCAGGGCAGGTCTGTGCAGGGCAGGTCGTCTGTGCAGGGCTGTCATCAGATGGTCAGTTCAGACTCGCGGCGCAGCCGGGCGCCCTCGCGGAACACCTCGGCCAGGACAAAGACCACCAGAACCGAGAAGACGGGGGTCAGAAGCTCGCCCAGGCCCTGGCTGTTCATGATGCCGGGCGCCAGCCGGGCGGCGATCAGGCCCTGAGCCACCCAGACGCCGCCGGTGACGACGGCCAGGATGACGCCGATGGCGCGCAGGCGGCGCACATTGTCGGGCTGGAACGGGTCGCCCAGGGTCAGGCTGCGGAAGATCTTGCGCAGGTTGCTGAGGATCAGCAGGAAGCCGCCGAACCAGGCGGCCAGGGCGCCGACGCCAAACAGCAGCAGGGGGCGGGTCAGAGGCTGCTGACGCCCGCCGCCGGAATCCGAAACGGTGACGTTGAGATCAGTCAGGGGTACGAAGATGGCCGCCACGAAGCCAATCAGCAGAAGCAGGGTGACCACCACAAGCAGCCAGTAGGCTACGTCCAGGGCGATCTTCAGCAGGCTGGACACCGAGCCGGGACCGAGGGTGCGCACGGAGCCTTTCAACCGCGACAGCGGCAGGTCGGGCAGGCGTGGCCTGCTCAAGATCGACCGGGTCAGGTTGGGAAAGCGCATGAGAGGGGTCTGGGTGTCCAGGGCGGGGGGAGCAGAGATCCGGGTCGAAGCGGGCGCGATCGCCGCGCGGGATCCGGCGGATCCCGACGCGGTCTTACTTTTCGCGGTCTTCATGGGTCTCGTCAAAGCCTCTTGAACAGCGGATACCCGGTGGAGCGGTCGGAAAGCGGATTCCGGTCGATCCATCCTGCGCCGCAGGGCGCAGGAAAAGCAGAGGTAGGCGGTCTTAGAAGGCTTGGACGAGGATGGCGATCATGGCGGTCGGCAGGGCGGCCAGCATGGCGGCGTTGACGGCGAAGGTGCCGACTTTGTCCATGAAGAGCGAGGTGTTCATCGTGTTCATCTTGGTTCTCCTGAGTGCGGGTCGTTTTTTGCCCGCATTGTGTGGACGTGGGGTGAAGATTGCTCTGTTGGATCAATCTGTCGAACGGTACGTCCCCCGTTCGTGAGAACATAGATAGGCCTTGCCGCCGGTGGGGTCACGTTACTTATCGTTTAACGATATTAAACTTTGGCAATGGATTGTTACGGTCGCGTGTGGTGAGGAAATCATGAAGCTTATCAAGGGAATGCGGCTGGTCGTCGCCACTCATAACCCTGGCAAGGTGCCGGAGATCGCGGCCCTGCTGGGCGAAAGTTACGAACTCGTCACGGCGGGGCAGTTGAGTTTGCCCGAACCGGACGAAACCGAGACAACATTTGCCGGCAACGCCATGTTGAAGGCGCGCCATGCCGCACGGCTGTCGGGCGAGGTGTCGCTGGCCGACGATTCGGGCTTGTCGGTCGCGGCGCTGGACGGGGCTCCGGGCATATTCTCGGCGCGCTGGGCCGGGCCGGGCAAGGATTTCGCCCTGGCCATGCGAAAGGTCGAGGAACGGCTGGATGAGGTCGGGGCCAAGGACCGCCGCGCCTGGTTCACCTCGGCCCTGGCGGTGGCCTGGCCTGGCCAGGACGAGGGAGGGGGGCCCTGCGTCGTGGTGGAGGGCGAAATCCACGGCGACCTGAGCTTCCCGCCCCGCGGCGAACGGGGCTTTGGCTATGACCCCATCTTCCAGCCAGACGGCCACGCCCTGACCTTCGGCGAGATGGAGCCTGCGGCCAAGGACGCGATGAGCCACCGCGCCCGCGCCTTCGCCAAGCTGAGGGCCGCCCTGATTGACTGAGGCCGCCGCCATCCTACTGGCCGACCCCCTCGATCCAGGCTCCGACGTCGCGGTCTATCTGCACTGGCCCTACTGCGCTCGCATCTGCCCCTACTGCGACTTCAACGTGGTGCGGGACCGGGGGCGGGTCGAGGAACAGGCCGGGCTGGTCGCGGCCATGCTGGCGGACCTGGAAGCCCAGGCGGCCCTGATCGGGCCGCGCCGTCTGGCCTCCATCTTCCTGGGCGGGGGCACGCCATCCCTGATGGCGCCCGAGGCGGTGGCGGCCGTGATCGGGCAGATCGGGTCGCTGTTCCCCGCCGCCGGTCCCGTCGAGGTGACGCTGGAGGCCAATCCCACCGACGCCGAGGCGGGCCGGTTCGCCGCCCTGCGCGACGCTGGGGTCAACCGCCTGTCCCTGGGGGTGCAGTCGCTGGACGACGAGGCCCTGAGGTTCCTGGGGCGCAATCATTCGGCCGATGAGGCGAGGCGGGCCATCGCCCTGGCCGGCGCCGCCTTCGACCGGCTGTCGATCGACCTGATCTACGCCCGGCCGGGCCAGTCGGTCGCCGACTGGACCCAGGAACTGCGGACCGCCGTCGACCTGGGTTTCGAGCACGTCTCGCCCTATCAACTGACGCTGGAGGCGACGACGGCCTTCGGGCGGGCCCTGGCGCGCGGGACCCTGGTTCCGCCCGACGAGGACCTGGCGGCGGCCCTGTATGAGACGACCCAGACCGTGCTGAGCGAGGCGGGTTTCGAGGCCTATGAGGTGTCGAACCATGCGCGCGGGATCGCGGCCCGCTCGGCCCACAATATCCACGTCTGGCGCGGCGGCGACTATCTGGGTGTCGGGCCGGGGGCGCACGGACGGTTGACGCTGGACGGAGTGAGGACGGCGACCGTCGCGCACCGCAGGATCGGCGACTATGTGGCGGGCGTCGCGGGCGGTTCGCCCTGGGCCGAGGAAGATCGACTGGATGATGCGGGCGCCGCCGAGGAACGTCTGCTGCTGGGTCTTCGCACCGTCGAGGGCGCGCCGATGGCGGCGGTCGAGGCTCTGGGAATCGAATCGCGCGTGGCGGGGTTGGCCGAAGATGGATTCGTGACCGTCGCGGGCGGTCGGGTGGTCGCGACCGTGACGGGACGGCCGGTGCTGGATGCGGTGCTGAAGGTCTTGCTGACGTGATCAATCCTCCCCCGTCGGGGGAGGTGGCGCGGCGGGCCTTCGCGCTGTGACGGAGGGGGCTCAAGGCGAATTCGGGCCTGGATTCAGCCCCCTCCACCGCTTCGCGGTCTGCCTCCCCCGATGGGGGAGGATTGTTAGTTGGGGGCTGCACTGGCACGGTCCGCGCGATGTCCGAGTCTGCTCACGAACCTTCGCCCTTTCCCCCCACCGCCCCGCCGCCCAGGCGGGTTTCGCCGGGGCTGTATCTGGTCGCCACCCCGATCGGGAACCTGCGCGACATGACGCTGAGGGCGCTGGATGTGCTGGCCGCCGCCGACCTGGTGCTGGCCGAGGACACGCGCGTCACCGCCAAGCTGCTGGCCGCCTATGGCCTGAAGGCCAAGCTGGAACGCTGCGACGACCACGCCTCGGCCCGCGCCGCCGAGATCGCCATCGAACGGGTGCGCGAGGGTCAGGTGGTGGCCCTGGTGTCGGACGCCGGGACGCCCGTGATCTCGGACCCCGGCTTCGTCGTCGCCCGCGCCTTCATCGCCGCCGACCTGCCCGTCCATCCCGTGCCCGGCGCCTCCAGCCTGCTGGCGGCCCTGTGCATCGCCGGCCAGCCCTCGGACCGGTTCCTGTTCGCCGGTTTCCTGCCGCCCAAGTCGGGCGCCCGAAAGACCATGCTGGAAGAGGTGCGGGCGGCGCGTCAGACCCTGGTCTTCTTCGAAAGCGGACCGCGTCTGGCGGCCAGTCTTGCCGATATGGCGCAGGTGCTGGGGCCGCGCCCCGCCGCCGTCACCCGCGAACTGACCAAGCTCTATGAGGAGGCGATCCGCGGCACCCTGGCCGAACTGGCCGTCGATCCGCGCTGCGACGGGCCCAAGGGCGAGATCGTCATCGTCATCGGCCCCGGAGAGGTCCAGGTCGCCTCGGCCGCCGACGCCGACGCCGCCCTGCTGGAGGCCCTGGCCCGCCTGCCGACGGGCGAGGCGGCGTCCGAGGTGGCCCAGGCGCTCGACCTGCCCAGAAAGCCCCTCTATCGCCGCGCGCTGGAACTGCAGGGCCGGGGGTGAAGCCGCCCGGCGTCCGTTCCGCCAGGATCAGGGCGCCCAAACCGGCTCCGCGGATAAAATCGGCTTGGCGTCAGGCCCTGGGCGGGCGGGCGCATCGCGACGGCCACCGCTCGGAATGGGTCGCGGCCCTGTGGCTGATGCTGCGCGGCTATCAGATCCTGGGCTTCCGGCTGAAGAGCCCGGCGGGAGAGATCGACATCCTGGCCCGGCGCGGTCGGGTGCTGGCCGTGGTCGAGGTCAAACGCCGCCAGAGCCTGGACGCCGCGCGCATGGCCGTCACAGATATCCAGTACGAAAGACTGCTCGCCGCCGGTCGGCAGGTGTTGCGCGGACGACCCAGCTTGGCCGGGCATGAATTGAGAATCGATATGGTGGCGCTGGCTAATGGCGGATTTCCCCGGCACATTCGCGGAATAGGGCCAAAAAGGGGCGGACTTCGGTGACGCGCGACGAGGCGGAAACAGTGCTGGAGGAGGCGGGTCAGGCGGACGACGCCGACTTTCCGCTGCTCGAAGCCGCCATCGCCTGCGCCATCCACGACTATCCGTTCCGCGACCCCGAGCCGGTGCGCACCCTGGCCAGGAACGCCGCCGAACGGCTGGCCGAGCGGATCGGCGGCGAGAGCCCCGACGACGCCCTGACCGAGACCATGGCCGCCGATCTGAGGCTGAACGGCGACCTGCTGCGCTATGACGACCCGGCCAATACCGACATCATCGAGGTGGCCGAGCGCAGGCGCGGCCTGTCGGCGGCCTTGGCCGTCTTCTATCTGGACGCGGCCAAGCGGGCAGGGGTGGAGGCGCGGGGCGTCGATTTCCCCAACCACTTCCTGCTGCGGGTCGAGACGCCGGCCGGGCCGGTGGCGCTGGATCCGTTCAGCCAGGGACGGCTGGTGATGCCGTCCGAACTGAGCCGCCGGGCGCTGAGGGCCGGACTGACGCCGCACGTCGCCGACCGGCTGGATCTGTTGATGGCGCCGGTCAGCGATCGCCAGGCCCTGATCCGGTTGCAGAACGTCCTGTTTAGCCGCGCCATCCGGGCCGAGGATTTCCAGAGCGCCGAGCGCTCGGCCGTGCGCCGCGCCCTGCTGGACCCCGAGGATCACCGCCCCTGGCTGGACGTCGCCGCCGCCCGCGAGAAGCAGGGGGCCCTCAATGGCGCCCTGGAAGCCCTGATGAAGGCCCGTATCGTCGGCGGCCAGGACATGGTGGTTCAGCCTGCGGCGATGGATCGGCTGAGGATGAGGCTGAACTAGAGGGGTTGGGGAGTAGGGATTAGGGCCTAGGGAAAGCCCGTCCTTTCTGCCCCTAATCCCTGATTCCTGGGGCCTAACCCCCGCGTTGGCGCAGCCGACGCCCTTGCGCCCGCCCCCGCGCCGACCCATTACCCAAGCTCCACAAGGCGCAAGGTTCACAGCATGCTCAAGGTCGCGATCCAGATGGACCCCGTCGAAGGGGTCGATATCGAGGTCGATACGACCTGGCTGATGATGATGACGGCGCAGGAACGGGGTCACCAGCAGTGGGTCTATGACTTCCGCACCCTGGCGCTGGAGGAGGGCCGTCTGTTCTGCCGCGCCCGTCCGGTGACGCTGAAGCATGTCGCGGGCGACCATGTGACGTTCGGCGACTGGGTGAAGCTGGACCTGGCCAAGGACATCGACGTCATCCTGATGCGTCAGGATCCGCCCTTCGACATGGCCTATGTCACCGCCACCTACATGCTGGAGACGGTCCATCCCCAGACCCTGGTGGTCAATGATCCGGCCGAGGTGCGTTCGGCGCCCGAAAAGCTGATGGTCACGGCCTTCCCCGGCCTGCAGCCGCCGACCCTGATCACCTCGGACCCCATCGCCCTGAGCGCCTTCCACAAGGAGCACGGCGACGTGGTTCTGAAGCCCCTGCACGGCAATGGCGGGTCGGGCGTCATCAAGTTGCGCGCCGACGACCCCAACCTGGACGCCCTGATCGAGATCCATCAGGGCGCGTCGCGCGATCCCCTGGTGATCCAGAAATTCATCCCGGCGGTGTCCAAGGGCGACAAGCGCATCATCCTGATCGACGGCGAGCCGGTGGGCGCCATCAACCGGGTGCCGGCGGCGGGGGCGGTGCGGTCCAACCTGCACGTCGGGGGTACGGCCATGCCGGTCGAGCTGACGCCGCGCGATCTGGAAATCTGCAAGGCCATCGGCCCGACGCTGAAGGCCAAGGGGCTGATCTTTGTCGGCATCGACGTGATCGGCGACTATCTGACCGAGATCAACGTCACCTCGCCTACGGGCGCCCAGCAGTTGAAGGCCTTCACCGGCATCGACGCCACCGCCCTCATGTGGGACGTGATCGAGGCCAAGCGCGCGGCGGCGGCCTAAGTTTAGGGGGCATCATCCCAAAGCCCGTCATCCTCGCCCTTGTGGCGAGGATCCAGAGACACCGCTGCTTCCGGTGAAACTCGCTGGCTAAGCGAGGATGGCCTCTATCGGAGGGACCGGGAGTCTGGATCCTCGGGACAAGCCCGAGGATGACGGAAGAAAGGGGTGACGGGGTTGGTTTGAGCCCTAAGCCGTCAGGAAGCCCCGGATCACGCGCGCATAGACCCGCGACAGGGCCTCCAGCTCGGCGACCGGAACCCGCTCGTCGAACTGGTGCATGGTCTGGCCGACGAGACCCAGTTCCAGCACCGGCACAGGTTGCGGATAAAGCGGGCGTCAGAGGTGCCGCCGGTGGTCGAGGCCTCAGGGCGGCGACCCAACTCGGCCTCGACGGCGTCCTGAACCGCCGTGACGAAGGGGCCGTGCGGGGTCAGGAAGGCCTCGCCCGAACACATGTGATCCAGCGTGATCTGCAGTCCGGTCTCGGCCTGGACGCGGCCCGCCTCACGGTTCAGCCAGTCGATCAGGCCGTCGCCGGTCTGGGTCGGGTTGAAGCGGATGTTGAGCCTGGCCTTGGCCTCGGCGGCGATGACATTGGTCGCCGGATTGGCGATGTCGATCGTGGTGATCTCGAGGTTCGACGGCTGGAAGGCCTCATAGCCCTCGTCCAGCACATGGGCGTCCAGGGCTGCCAGCAGGCGCACCAGAACGGGAGCCGGATTGGCGGCGCGGTCGGGATAGGCGACGTGGCCCTGTTTGCCATGGACGGTGATCCAGGTGTTCAGCGAGCCGCGGCGGCCGATCTTGATCATGTCGCCCAGATGCATCTGGGACGAGGGTTCGCCGACCACGCAGGCGTCGATGACCTCGCCCTCGGCCGCCAGGGTCTCGACCACCCGCTTGGTGCCGTGCAGCGCCGGGCCTTCCTCGTCGCCGGTGATAAGGAAGGAGAGGGAGCCGTTCGGTTCGCCCCCCTCTTCAGCATGGGCGGCCAGCACCGCCGATGCCGCCGCGACCCAGGCGGCGATGCCCCCCTTCATGTCCACCGCGCCCCGACCATAGAGAACGCCGTCGCGGACCTCGGCGTTGAAGGGCTCGGCCGACCAGCCCTCGGCGGCGCCGGTCGGGACCACGTCGGTATGGCCAGCGAAACACAGGTTGGGCGAGGCCGTACCGCGCCGGGCATAGAGGTTTTCGATCCGCGCATGGGACGGGCCGCCGTCGGCGGGGCCCTCGAACGGCATGCGGCGGCAGGTGAAGCCCAGCTCGGTCAGGACGGTTTCCAGCAGGTCCATGGCGCCCGCGTCGACCGGGGTGACGGAGGGTCGGCGGATCAGATTCTGCGTCAGTTCGACAGGATCGATCACGGGAGTTGATGCGCGGCTCATGGCGCTATGCTTTAGGGAGGTTACGCGCCTGCGAAAAGCCGTCGGCGCGACTTGAGGCCCATGACCGATTCTCCCGAGACGCCCCAGCCGATCACGCCGTCAGTCGCCAAGGCGGCGATGGACGCACACGGGACCAGCCCCTGGGGGCTGAGAGATTTCAAACTGCTGTGGCTCGGGCGGGTGCTGGCCGTGCTGGCCATCCAGATCCAGTCCTCGGCCCTGTTGTGGCAGGTCTATGAGATCGCCCGGCGCGACCACCCGGTCGCCGAGGCCAGCCTGTATCTGGGGCTGGTTGGGCTGTGTCAGTTCCTGCCGCTGCTGGCCTTCACCCTGCCCGCCGGGGCCATGGCCGACCGCCGCGACCGCAAGCATACGGTGACCCTGTCCATCTTCGTCGAGGGCTCGTGCGCCCTGGCCTTCCTGGCCATGGCCTGGGCCCACGACCAGAACGGCTGGATCCCGCCCCTGTGGGCCCTGCTGTCCGTCGCCGCCGTGTTCGGCGCGGCGCGCGCCTTCCTGGCCCCGGCCAGCCAGGCCTTCTTGCCGATGGTGGTGGGACGCAAGGCCCTGCCGTCGGCCATCGCGGCCCAGTCCATCGCCTTCCAGACCGGGGCCATCGCCGGACCGGCTCTGGGCGGCCTCATCGTTGGGCGGGCCGTGCCCCTGGCCTATGCCTCGGCCCTGGCCCTGTTCATCCTGGCCGCGGCCTGTTTCCTGCTGATCCGCACCAACGGCAAGCCGGTGTTCAAGGACGACGGCGTCTCGCCCGTGGCCCTGGTCAAGGAAGGCCTGGGCTATGTCTGGCGCACCAAGATCGTGCTGGGCGCCATCTCGCTGGACCTGGTGGTGGTGCTGCTGGCGGGCGTGGCCCTGCTGACGCCGATCTTCGCGCGCGACATCCTGCATGTGGGGCCGGAAGGGTTCGGCCTGCTGCGGGCCTCGTTCGGCGTGGGCGCCCTGCTGGTCGCGCTCTATCTGAGCCGCTTCCCCATCGTGAAGCACGGCGGGCGCTGGATGTTCGCGGCGGTGGCGGTGTTCGGCCTGTGCACCCTGACCTTCGGCCTGTCCAAGATCGTCTGGCTGAGTGCGTTTGCCCTGTTCATCGGCGGCGGCGCGGACATGATCAGCGTCAACATCCGCCAGACCCTGATCCAGCTGGCCACGCCCGATCACATGCGCGGGCGGGTGTCGTCGGTGTCCATGTTGTTCATCGGCGCCTCCAACGAGCTGGGCGAGGCCTATTCCGGCGTCATGGTCCGGCTGCTGTCGCCCATCGGGGCTGCGGTGTTCGGCGGCATCGGCGCCCTGGCCGCGACGGGCATCTGGGGCAAGATGTTCCCCGACCTGAGGAAGGCCGACCGGCTGAGCTGAAACTGTCTCCTCCCTGTCGCCGCTTGGCGATGGGGAGGGGGACCACGAAGTGGTGGAGGGGGTCTTGGCCCCCCAGTGATGGGATCCGCTTCAAGAACCCCTCCGTCTCGTCGGCCAAGCGGCCTCCGATCCACCTCCCCATCGCCAAGCGGCGACAGGGAGGAGACGGCTCCTCTTACCCCCAAGCCCCGAAATGCTTCGACAGCTTGAGCCCCTGGCTCTGGTAGTGGCTGCCGCCTTCGCCATAGAGCCAGCTGGGGCGTTCGGTCAGGGGTTCATAGACCAGCCGGGCGACGGTCTGGCCGTGTTCCAGCAGGAACGGTGTGTCGTGGGTGCGGACCTCGAGCACGCCCTTGGAGCCCGCGCCGTGCGCCTCGTCGGTGCCGAAACCGGGGTCGAAGAAGCCGGCATAGTGTACGCGGAACTCGCCGACGGACGGGTCGATCGGGGTCATCTCGGCGGCCTGATCGACCGGGATCTCGACCGCATCGGACGAGGCCAGGATGTAGAACTCGCCCGGATCCAGCAGCAGTTCGCCGCGCCTCAGGGTGACGGGTTCCCAATAGTCCTTGGGGTCATGGCCGCCGATGTGATCCAGATCGACGACGCCCGCGTGGCGACGGCCGCGATAGCCGACGATGTCGCCGGATTGCAGGTCGACGCCGACGCTGCGGGTCTCCAGCTTGGGCGGGTCGCCGGCCTTGAGCCGCAGCTGGTTCAGCCGGGTGCCGGGCCGGACCAGGATGGGGAAGGTCTGGGGCGAGATTTCCAGATACAGCGGGCCGTCATAGCCCTCGGCCACGTCGTCGAACCGGGCGCCGCGATCGGTCAGCAGGCGCACGAAGACATCGACCCGGCCGGTCGAGCTTTTCGGATTGGCGCGGGCGATCAGGCCGGGCGGCAGGCTGAGCCGCTCCTGCAGTTCGGCGATATAGACGCAGCCCCGCTCCAGTACGACGCCGCCCGACAGGTCGATGGCGTGCATGGCCACGTCGGCGATGCGGTCGGCGACCAGCCTCTGGCCCGGCAGGAAGGAGGCGCGCACCCGCCAGGCCCGGTCCGACAGCCGCAGGTCCAGACTGGCCGGCTGGACCTGATCCTTGTCGAAGGCGGTCTGGGAGGTGATGGCGCCGCCGGCGATCAGGGCCTCGATGGACTGGCTGGGCAGGATGCCGGGACGGGAGGGGGGCTTCAGGGTCATGTCCGAGGCCTTACACGGATTCTGACGACATCGCCTCTGGCGGGAGGGGGGTTGAAGCGCACCGCCCATGGCGCGACTGTGGATGGATGCACGACACCCCCGCCTATACCGCCGAGACCGACGGCATCCTGGTCAAGGTCAGGCCAAGCTATCTGGCCGGACAGTCGGACCCGGACGCCAACCGCTGGGTCTGGGCCTATCAGATCGAGATCGTGAACCTGGGATCGGGGCCGGTGCGGCTGGTCTCGCGCCACTGGAAGATCACCGACGCGCGCGGTCAGGTCGAGGAAGTGATGGGGCCGGGCGTGGTCGGCGAACAGCCGGTCATCGCCGCTGGCGACAGCTATTCCTACGCCTCCGGCTGTCCCTTGAGCACGCCGTCGGGTTCGATGGTCGGGACCTATTCGATGACCGACGCCGAAGGGCGGACGTTCGAGGCGGCGATCCCGGCGTTCTCGCTGGACGTGCCGGGCGGGCGAAGGACGTTGAATTAGGCGCCGCCTGTCTCCTCCCTGTCGCCGCTTGGCGATGGGGAGGGGGACCCCGAAGGGGTGGAGGGGTTCTTAGACACCCGCGCGGGCCGCGGCCGTTTCACGAATGAAGTCCAACACGCCATCCAATTCTACGCGGACAGCCTCGGCGCGGATGCGGATGACGCGGATGCCTTGGTCGCCTAGCCAGGATGTTCTGCGCCGATCGTGTTCGATACGGTCGGGGTGGTTATGGCTGGCGCCGTCGACCTCCACCGCGAGCTTCGCCTCGGCGCAGTAAAAATCTACGACATAGTGGCCGATCGGATGTTGGCGGCGGAATTTGAGGCCGCCGAGGCTGCAGCGGCGCAGACGGGTCCATAGCCGGGCCTCCGGAGGCGTTAGCTTGCGGCGGAGCACGCGCGCTCGCGATACAGAACCCAGGGACTTCAAGAACCCCTCCGTCTCTCCGCTTCGCTGCGAGCCACCTCCCCATCGCTAAGCGGCGACGGGGAGGAGACAGTTCGCTTAAACCGCCTCGACCGTCTGCTCAATGGCGCCGAAGATGGTGTGGCGGTCGTCGCCCTTCATCTCGATGCGGACGGTGTCGCCGTGCTTGAGGAAGGGGGTCTCGGCCTTGCCGCGCAGGATGGTCTCGACGGTGCGGACCTCGGCGATGCAGGAATAGCCCAGGCCGCCTTCGGAGACGGGCTTGCCGGGGCCGCCGTCCACGTCGCGGTTCGACACCGTGCCCGAGCCGATGATCGAGCCGGCGACCAGGCTGCGGGTCTTGGCCAGGTGGGCGATCAGGGTTCCGAAGTCGAAGGTCATGTCGACGCCGGCGTCGGCCTGGCCGAAGACCGCGCCGTTCAGTTCGACCGTCAGTTCGCCGTGCAGCTTGCCGTCCTTCCAGCGGTCGCCCAGCGCATCGGGCGTGACCAGGACGGGCGACAGGGCGCTGGCGGGCTTGGACTGGACGAAGCCGAAGCCCTTGGCCAGTTCGCCGGGGATCAGGTTCCTGAGGGAGACGTCGTTGACCAGGCCGACCAGGCGGATGTGTTTCAGCGCCTCTTCAGGCGTCACGCCCTGGGGCACGTCGCCGGTGACGACGACGATCTCGGCTTCGAGGTCGCAGCCCCAGGCCTCGTCGGCCAGGGGAATGGGGTCGCGAGGCGCCAGCATGGCGTCCGAACCGCCCTGGTACATCAGGGGGTCGGTCCAGAAGGTCTCAGGCATCTCGGCGCCGCGCGCCTTACGCACCAGTTCGACGTGGTTCACATAGGCCGAGCCGTCCGCCCACTGATAGGCGCGGGGCAGGGGGGCTGCGGCCTCATGCTCGCGGAAGCGCCCGCGCGGCACGGCCTCATGATCCAGGCTCTCGGCCAGGGCGCGCAACAGGGGCTCGCAACGGTCCCAGTCGTCCAGCGCCGCCTGCAAGGTGGGCGCGATCAGGAAGGCGTCGGTGAACCAGTTCAGGTCGCTGGAAACGACGACGAGGCGGCCGTCACGGCCGTGCTTGAGCGAGGCGAGTTTCATGCCTCAGGTCTAGTCGCATTTTTTTGAATCGGAAACAGTCGGCGAACGTCGAAGTGCGTTCAGGATCTGTCCCAGACCCGTGTCTCCGCTCCGCTGGAGAGGTCCTGCGGGGGGCGGCGCGAGAGGGCGGCTCGAGCGGCCCTCAGTTCGCGGATACGCAGGTCGGATTTGGACCAGTAGTCGTTGAACTTTCGCACCGACAGGGCCAGGGCGCTGGTCTGTTCGTCATGGGTCATTGTCCGGGCATGATGTTCGCCGTGACCATGGGCGGCGTGGGCGGGCGTCGGTTCCGGCGCGGCGTGGATATGGATAGGCAGGCCGATGACGGCGATCGTGCTGGACGCCGCCGCACCGCCGCCGCCTGACGCCGCCGTTCCCCCCGCCGGAGGGTGATCGTCGTGAGCAGGCTTGTGGCCTGCGCCATGCCCGCCGCCATGGCCCTCGGGGTGGCCATGTTCGTCCTTGATCTCCCCCTTGAGGGCCGCATCCAAGTCCTTGAGCGCGCCGGACAAACCCTTGTTGAGCACCAGCACAGGCCCGAGCAGACGCTCGATCAGGTCACGAAGGTCCTGGACCCGGCCGCGCAGGTCGTTGCTGTCGGCCGCCATCGCCCTGCGGGACCGTTTCAGCACGGCGCCATGGATTTCGGCCGGTGCATCGTCCGACCCCCCGGCCCTGCCGCCGTGCCGGCGCCCGAGAAGATACATGCCCGCCGCTATGGCCAGCAGCAGAAGCATCAGTCCGATCAGGAAGACGGGGTCGAAACCGAGCAGGATCGGCGGGTCGATGGGCGCAAATCCGTCCGCGGCGGGGAAGTCCGTCTCCTGCATGTCTTTCGCCTCCGGCTGACCCTGCCGGGATCATGACGGACGCCGGGCGGGGCGCAAGGCAAAAGGTTAACGCTGTTGTGCGAAGCGGATCAGCCGGGAGGGGCCAGCAGGGCGCGCGCCTCGGCTCCGGTGCGGGCGGCGGCGTCGCGGACCTCGACCTCGACGACGATGGCGCCCTTTGGCTCATGGGCCCACAGGTAGCGACGCTCGACCTCGACCGTGCGGCCCGAGGGCGCGAAGCCCTCGAAACTGTCGCCCCAGGGGGTGATCCGCTTCAGCTCCGGCCAGGTCAGAGCGCAGGCGGCGTTCAGCTCTTCCTCGGCCATTTCGGTCAGTTCATCAGGGGCGAGTTGCGCCATTAGATCATCACTTCCTGCGGCGCCGTGAAGTCGGACCGCGCCGCATCGCCGGTGTTCACGACCTCCGAAGGCTCGAAAATCATGACTTCGGCCTCTGTCTCTGCGCCGGTACGATGTTCGATCCCGCGCGGCACGACGATGAACTGGCCGGGGTCGAGATGGACGATCCGGTCACGGAACTCGACGAAGAACCGGCCCTTCCAGACCATGAACATCTCTTCGGCCTGGGCGTGACTGTGCCAGGGAAAGACGCCTTGAACCTTGACCAGCCTCAGGTCCTGACCGTTGAGGCGGGCGGCGACGCGCGGCCGCCAGTGATCATCGAAGGCGGCGAATTTCTCGTTCAGATCGACGGCCTGCATCGGCGGGCCTCAGTCCTTGCGCCGGTGATGCGACCATTTCCACAGCCGGTAGCCGATGATCGGGGTGAAGCCGCAGATCAGCCCGGCGGCGAAGACCATCCAGAACCCACCCCCCAGCCAGAATTCTCCGGCCAGGGCGCCGGCGGCGGCGGCGATGACGGGGCCCAGAAAGGGCAGCCAGGCGGGGGGTTTCATCTTCATCGGTATCCCCAGGGGCTCAGGCGTCGACCTTGATGACGCCTCGGCGGATCTGGTCAAGCTCGATCGAGTCGAACAGGGCCTGGAAATTGCCGTTGCCGAAGCCCTCGTTGCCCTTGCGCTGGATGATCTCGAAGAAGATCGGGCCGAAGACGTCCTGGGTGAAGATCTGCAGCAGCAGGCCCTCTTCGTCCGATCCGTCGATCAGGATGCGGTTCTGGCGCATGCGTTCGACGTCATGGCCGTGGTTGGGCAGGCGTTTGTCGATCAACTCGAAATAGGTCTCGATGGTGTCCTGGAACTGGACGCCGCGCTCGCGCATGGCCTCGACGGTCTTGAAGATGTCGTCGGTGGCCAGGGCGATGTGCTGGATGCCCTCGCCGTTGTAGCGTTTCAGGAACTCCTCGATCTGGGAGTTGTCGTCCTGGCTCTCGTTCAGGGGGATGCGGATCGCCTTGTCGGGGGCGATCATGGCCTGGCTGAACAGCCCGGTCGCCTTGCCCTTGATGTCGAAATACTTCTGCTCCTCGAAGGCGAAGACGTCGCCGTAGAAGCCGGACCAGGTCCGCATCTGGCCGCGTTTCACATTGTGGGTCAGGTGATCCAGCAGGTGCAGGCCGACGTTGTTCTCGGCCTCGGCCTCGCGCCAGCCGGGGATTTCGTCCCAGCCGTCATAGAGGGAGCCGCCCTGGCCATAGGAATCGATGATGTAGAGCAGCGACCCGCCGATGCCGCGCAGGACATGGGCGCCGTCGCCCAGCGCCCCGCCATTCGCCAGATCGGCTGGATGGGCGCCGCGGGCGACGGCGGCGTCATAGGCGGCCTTGGCGTCGCTGACGCGGAAGGCCATGCCGTTGGCCGAGGGGCCGTGATCCCGAGCGAACTCGCCGGCGTGACCTTCGGGCCGGGTGTGGACCAGGAAGGTGATGTCGCCCTGCTTCATGCGAACGACGCCGTTCGTGGGATTGGTGTGGGTCTGGACGAAACCCATGGTCTCGATCTGGCGGATCATGCCTTTCGGATCGGGGCCGGTGAATTCGACAAACTCGAACCCATCGACGCCCAAGGGGTTCTCGGCGGCGGCGATGGAGGCGTCTGGGGTGGCGGTGGTGGTCATGGGCGGGTCTCCCGCAAAGAGGGGTGCGGCCGCAGCGTGGGGCCGGCGTGTTGCCCTGAACCTAGTGTCCGAAGGCGGCGACGCCAAGGCGCGCCGACGCCTGATGCCGTTGAGGCGCCGTTTGGGGCGCGTCACGCCGCCGCTGGTTCATCATCCGAGGTGACGCCGGGCCTGCCCGTTGCTAAGGCGGTTCAGGACTTTCAGGACAGCCCATGCTTCGCCGCCTTTACGACTGGGTCTTCGAACAGGCGCGCAAGCCCTATGCCGAGAAGGCCCTGGCGGTCGTCTCCTTCGCCGAAAGCTCCTTCTTCCCCATTCCACCGGACGTGATGCTGGCGCCCATGGTGCTGTCGCGGCCCGACCGCGCCTATCGCTACGCCGCCGTATGCACCCTGGCCTCCGTGCTGGGCGGGCTTCTGGGCTACGCCATCGGCTTCTTCCTCGAACCTGTCGGGATGTGGATGCTGGCCCTGCTGGGCAAGGCGGACACCTTCGAGGCGTCCAAGGCTCTGTTCCAGGAACACGGCGCCTGGGTCATCCTGATCAAGGGACTGACCCCCATCCCGTTCAAGCTGATCACCATCGCGGCGGGGATCTTCAGCTTCCACCTGCCGCTGTTCATCCTGTTGTGTGTCATCACGCGCGGCGCGCGGTTCTTCCTGGTGGCCTTCGTGCTCAAGACCTGGGGACCGGCCATGCTGGAGATGGTCGAGAAGCGGCTGGCGCTGTTCACCATCGTCGGCCTGCTGCTGCTGGCCGGGGCCTTTGTTGCGGTCAAGATGATCGGCCACTGACAAGGCTCGGCAAGCGTTTGTCCTGGCGGCGGCGACGGAGTAGGAAGACGGTCCGATGATCGCAGCCTATCGCCTCCTGACCCGCTGGTGGACAGCCTTCGCCCTCGCCATTTCCGTGGCGATGCTGGGCGCGGCGCATGCGTTCGAGCGGTTCGCGGGCCTGTCGCCCTGCAATCTCTGCCTCAAGCAGCGCGAGGTCTTCTGGGGTGCTGTGGCCATCGCGGCGACGGCGACCGTCTGGGCCGTGGTCAGCCGCGCCAGCCGGGGCACGCCCCGCATCGCCTCCTTCCTGCTGTTCGTCGTCTTCCTGACGGGCGCGGTCACCGCCGGGTTTCATGCCGGGGGCGAGCTGAAATGGTGGAGCCTGCCGGCGACCTGTGCGGGCGGCGGGACGCTGGACCTTGAAGGTCTTACGGCCCTGGCCCTGGGTACCGGACCCGCGATCCGCGTGGCCATGTGCGACGCCGTGACTTGGACCTTCCTGGGCCTGTCGATGGCGGCCTGGAACTTCCTGATTTCGGCGGGGCTGGCGATCTTCAGCCTGATGGCGGCGAAACGGCCCAAGGACGCCAGAGCCCCTAAGAACGGCGCCGACATGATGATCAAGGCGTCCTGAGCATGACGGGCGCCGCCGACCGCAAACCCCATTTCCCCCTGCCCCGACCCGGACGGGGCGCGACGCGGGCGCGGATGGCCGAGATCCTGCGCGTCGATCACGCAGGCGAATACGCCGCCGTGCAGATCTATCGCGCCCAGCAGGCCGTGTTCGATGCGGCGGGCGGCAAGAAGCAGGCGGTCGCCGCTGACATGGCCGAGATGCAGTCGCAGGAGGCGGTGCACCTGGCGCGGTTCGACGCCCTGCTAAACCAGCACAGGGTTCGACCGACGGTCATGACGCCGGTCTGGCGGCTGGCGGCCCAGGCGCTGGGCGCCGGCACCGCCTTGATGGGCGAAAAGGCCGCCCACGCCTGCACCGAGGCGGTCGAGAGCGTGATCGAGGAACACTACGCCGATCAGATCGCCGAGCTGGCCGACCGCGACCCCGAACTGGCCGCCGAACTGACCAGATTCCGCGACGAAGAGCTGGCCCACCATGACCACGCCGTCGAGCACGGCAGCCGCGAGGCCCCGGCCTATCGGTTGCTCAGCACGGTGATCAAGGCGGGTTGCCGCGTGGCGATCAAGGTCAGCGAACGGGTCTGAATCCTTCCCCGCCGGGGTGGCTATCGAACGTCGAAGGCCAGCAGCAGGGTCTTTTGCAGCGGATTGTTGTTGTCGTCGGACAGGATGTAGAGGCGCGTCGTTCCGTTGCGGCGCTCGGCGGCGACGCCTTCGAAATTATCCGTCAGCCCCGGCAGTTTCAGCGTGATGAGCACCGGCCCCAGGGTCCCGTCGGGCGCCATGCGACGGACCTGAGCGCGGGCGTCGATCGGCGGGCGATAGGATCGCTGCACCACGAACCAGCCCCCCTGTGACGCACCCTTGCCGGACGGATCGCGATCCATGCCGGTGATGCGGAAATCCCCGTCGCCCAGCAGGGGTTCGGGCGGCGCCGTCACCGTGACGCAGGCCGCCGGATTGCAGTCCCAGACCCCGCCGGATTCGCCCGTCACGCGCCAGCCGCCGGGCGCCGTGGCGATCCCCTCCATGCCGTCGTTCTCGGCAAAGGCGACATCGGGCCGACGCAGGGCCGTGGGGATGTTGCGCAGGGCGTCGAGCGGGCCATAGTTCCAGAGCCGGTGATTGCGCTCGAACGACACCACCAGATCGCCGTTGTCGAGGAACAGCAGCCCCTCGGCGTCGCCGTCGTATTTCTCGGTGATGTCCGAGCCGTCGGGCAGGGTCAGGCGGCGCACCGCCAGGTCGCGGACCCCGGTCAGCCGTCCGCGCGAGTCCAGCACCAGCCGGCCCTGCACCAGATCACCGATGTCGGAGACCGAGACGAAGCCGTCGCCCCCGGTCAGTTTCAGGTCCGAAACGCTGTGCAGGGGCGAGCCTATGGGCAGCTGGATTTCGATCCCGCCGGCATAGGTGACGCCATCGGCCAGCACGGGGCCGCCCGGCAGGCCGAGACCCACGGCGCGCGTGGTGAAGGCCTCGGCGCGCCAGCCCTGGTCATCGACGTGACCGTCCAGTAGGGGCGCGCTGGTCGCCGTGGCGCAGGCGGCCAGGATCAGGACGCTGGCGATGGCGCCGAAGCGCCTCAGGGAAATGCTCATGCGGCCCGCCGACCCTGGCCGCCGCGCTCCATGGTCTTGGGCTTGGCGTCGAACAGTTCGGCCAGTTTCTCGATCATCACGCCGCCCAGTTGCTCGACATCGACGATCGTAACCGCGCGACGATACCAGCGTGTGACGTCGTGGCCGATGCCGATGGCGATCAGTTCGACGGGGCTCTGGGTCTCGATCCGCTCGATGACGGCGCGCAGATGCTTGTCCAGATAGAGGGCGGCGTTAGCCGACTGGGTCGAATCATCGACCGGCGAACCGTCCGAGATGACCATCAGAATCTGGCGCGCCTCGGTGCGGCTGCGCAGCCGGTCGTGGGCCCAGGTCAGGGCCTCGCCGTCGATGTTTTCCTTCAGCAGGCCCTCGCGCATCATCAGGCCCAGATTCTTCTTGGCCCGGCGCCAGGGGGCGTCGGCGGACTTGTAGATGATGTGGCGCAGGTCGTTCAGGCGGCCGGGCAGGGGAGGCTTGCCGGCGGTGATCCAGGCCTCGCGCGCCTGTCCGCCCTTCCAGGCGCGGGTGGTGAAGCCCAGGATCTCGACCTTGACGCCGCACCGCTCCAGGGTCCGCGCCAGGATGTCCGCACAGACGGCGGCGACCATGATCGGGCGGCCCCGCATCGAGCCCGAGTTGTCGAGCAACAGGGTCACGACCGTATCGCGGAACGGGCTCTCGCTCTCGGCCTTGAAGCTGAGCGGCGCCGTGGGGTCGGTGATGATCCGGGTCAGGCGCGCGGTGTCCAGCATCCCCTCCTCCAGATCGAAGGTCCAGGTGCGGTTCTGCTGGGCCATCAGCCGGCGTTGCAGTTTGTTGGCCAGGCGGGCGACGATGGAGGACAGGGCGGTCAGCTGCTGGTCCAGCAGGCTGCGCAGCCGCTCCAGCTCGTTGGGGTCGCACAGGTCGGCGGCGTCTATGGTCTCGTCGAAGGCGGTGGTGAAGACGCGATAGGCGTCCACGCTGCGCCCGTCGTCGGCGTTCTCCTGGCGATTGGGCAGGGCGCCTTCGTCCATCTCCTCGCCGTCGTCGGAGGCCTCGCCGTCCATCTCGGCGGGCGCGCCATCGGGGCGGCTGTCGCGTTCCTGATCGGCGTCGGGGTCGTCGGCGGAGCCTTCCATCGACTGGCCGCCCTCGCCGCCGCTGTCATCGTCCTCGCCGTCGTCGTCGTCGGAGGCCTCAGGCTCGGAGGGATCGGGTTCGTCCTCGCCCTGGTCGTCGGAGGCGTCGTCGCCACGTCCGTCGCCGGGATCGAGATCAAGCGCACGCAGCACGTCCCGGAACGAGCGGGCGAAGGCGGCCTGGTCCTCGGCGACGGCGGACAGGGCGTCGATCTGGGCTCCCGCCTTGGCTTCCAGCTCGGTGCGGACCCGGTCCAGCATGGTTCCGGCGCCGTCGGGACTGCGCTGCCCGGTCAGCCGCTCGCGAACCAGCAGGGCCACGGCCTCGGCTGTCGGCACCCGATCCGTCTCGGCCCGCAGGGCTCCCGAGCGTTCCAGCCGGGCCAAGAGGGCCGCGTTCATATTGGCGCGCACTCCGGCCAGTGAGGTCGAGCCGACCGCCTCGACGCGGGCCTGTTCGACGGCGTCGAAGACCTCGGCCGCGCGGGTGTCGGCGGGCCGCAGTTTGGCGTGGATGCTCTCGTCGTGATTGGCCAGCCGCAGGGCCAGCCGGTCGGCCTGGCCGCGAATGGTGGCGCTGTCCGAGGCGGAGGGATCGCGCGGCGGATGGGGCAGGGTCAAAAAACCGTTGGACAGCTTTGGTCCGTCCGAGCCGAAGGCGACCTCAAGCTCCGACTGCTCGGCCAGGGCGCGCGCGGCGTGGGCCAGGGCGCGCTTGAAGGTCTCGGCGGGTGTATCGGCGGGCGGCATGGGGATCAGTTAGCCTCCGCGCCCCGGAAGTCAAAGGGTTCTCCCTCCCCCGTGGGGGAGGGAAATAGGTGTCAGGCGGCGTTGGCCGCGCCGCCCTTCTTGGCGGCCAAGGCGGCGTCATGGGCGCGCATGCCCTCGGCGATCAGCTCGGCGGCCTCGCCGGCGTCGCCCCAACCCTTGACGGTGACCGACTTGTTCTTCTCCAGATCCTTGTAGCGGGTGAAGAAGTGCTCGATCTGCTCGATCAGGATCATCGGCAGCTGACGATAGCTGGCGATGTCGGTGTAGTAGGGGTTCAGCTTGTCGACCGGCACGGCCAGGATCTTGTCGTCGCCGCCGGCCTCGTCGACCATGCGCAGAACGCCGATCGGGCGGCAGCGGATGACGCAGCCGGGGACGACCGGCGACGGGTTCAGCACCATGACGTCGCAGGGGTCGCCGTCGTCAGCCAGGGTGTGGGGCACAAAACCGTAGTTGCCCGGGTAGTACATGGCGGTGTGCAGGAAGCGGTCGACGAACAGGGCGCCCGAATCCTTGTCCATCTCATATTTGACCGGCAGGCCACCCTGCGGGATCTCGATGATGACGTTCAGATCCCAAGGCGGGTTCGGGCCGACAGGAATGGCGTCCAGGTTCATGTTCTGTCTTGTGTGCGGCTGCGAAAAGGAGAGGCGGGCGTGATAGGCTTCGTGACCCGGTTGAGCAAGCGTCTTGCCTTGTATGCGGTGTGGACCACACGAAAGTCTTAGAGCGCTCGCCGGTCATATGACCGCCCTGATGTCGGGGTCAGGTCGGTCGCCGGCGAATGTGGGGAGATGATGATGACGCCTTGGGACTGGGCCGCTCTGGCCCTCTTCTTTCTGTGCTGGCTGGGATACGACCCCTTGCTGAGGCTTCTGGCCCGACGCAGCGGTGCGCTGAACGACGACATGCTGGTGGTGCGTCACGCCTGGATGCGGGCCATGACCCACCGCGAGGTCAAGCTGCTGGATAGCCAGTTGCTGGGTCACTCGATCAACTCAGGCTCCTTCTTCGCCTCATCCAACCTGCTGTTGATCGCGGCTGTGGGCGGGATATTGTTCGGCGGGTCGGACGCGCTTCAGGGGTTCGCCGCCGTCGGCGCCGAGGCGGTTCCCATTCGGTTGCTTGAGGCCAAGCTGGCCCTGGTGCTGGCCTGCCTGGCGCGGGGACTGCTGGATTTCATCTGGTCGATCCGGCAGATGAACTACACCCTCGCCCTGATCGGCTCGGCCCCAGAGGTGCACGAGGAGGCCGACCGCATCGCCTTCGGCGCCGCCGCCGCCCAGGTGTTGAACCCAGCGCTGGCCTCGTTCAGCCAGGGGGTGAGGGGCTACTACTTCGCCCTGGCCGCCGCAGCCTGGCTATTCGGTTCGTTCTGGCTGGCGGCGGGGGTGTTTTCCGCCTTCTCGCTGCTGGTGTGGCGTCAGGCCGGATCGCCGGCGGCGCGGGCCATTCGCGGCGCGCGCCGGATTCTGGAATCGTGACAGCAGCGCATCCTCGATATTCCGCGGGTCAATGACGATTATCTCGCAGATGCAGCATCACGAAGTGCGTGATCGCAAGGGCGTTTTGTCGCACGAAAGCCTTGTGGTGCATGACGGACTGCAAAGGGGCGTAACGCGGCGTGATCAAAAATCGCGCCGAAAGGCTTGACCCGTTGTGCGCTGCAACCTAGATTGACCTTCGACGCCTCCGGGCGTCTTGCCCTTCCTGGGCGTTTCCTCCCTATAGACTTTCGCCGCACCTTCGGGTGCGGCTTTTTTTTGCCCGATACCGGCGCGTAAGGTGGGGCCAAGCTTGCCGCTGCCAGCGGTAAGCTTGGCAGGTTTTGCTTGGCGAAACGGGATGACGAGTGGGATAGGCTCGCATCGCCAACCGCTTCGACTATTCCATGCAATCGATCGCCCGCAACGCTCCGCAATCTTTGCGGATCGCTGTCGTATTTCTGGATTCCAACGATGATCGCGCCGCCACGATCGTCATCGCCGATTTTCAATCCCGTCGTCTGATCTGGATTGCGCCCGAGCTTTGGATTCTGGCGATCGATGACCGTATAGACGGCGCCTTCGCCGTCGGTGGTGCGCCGTTCCTTCTGGCGGCGCTTGCCGCTCACGGCTTTGATTGCGACGGGGCCCTCATCCTACGGACGCCTGCACCTGCGCAGATGCTGGCCGCCCTGGGCCTGACCGGCCTCAGATCGGATGGCGCAGCGGAAATTCTGGCGGACTGGCAAGTTCAGTATCGGCCATCCCTGGGCCAAAGCCGCGCCCTCCAGGCCTGGACCCGCCAATCCGCCCTTCTGCGCGCCGCGATAGCCGCCTGTCTGACGGATCATCGCTGCGACGACAGGGATGTCCTGGTCCATGCCGAGGGTCGTATTGATATTTACGATCTGAAAGGGATTGGTCCCGATTGGACCTCTTCAGCCCTGGGGCCGTTGACCCCCGCCGTTCTGAACGGGAAGTCGGTGCTGCTGGGGCCGCCGCAGATCGGCAGGCCCATTCAGGCAGCCGTCGCGCGGCCCGAGATGGCGGTCGTCGTCATGTCGGTCGGCGCGCCGAAGGATCTGACCCGCGCCATCGCCTCTCTGCGTTCGCAAAAGCCCCGGCCGGAGATCGTCGTGGTCAACTCGGGCGGCGGCGACGTCCGATCGCGCCTGCCTGCGGGATGTGGCGGCGTCGTGATCGTGGATCACCCCGAGATCCTGTGGCCTGGCGCTGCGCGCAATCGCGGACTGGCGGCGACCCGCGCGCCCTATGTCGCCTTCCTCGCCTCCGACTGTGTCGCCCGGCCCGGCTGGGTGGCTGGCCGGATGGCGCATCACCGCGCCGGCAGCGACGCCGTCGCCAGCGCTGTCGTCAACGACGCCCCGCGCAACCTGATCGCCTGGGCGTCACATCTCAACACCTTCCCCGAACGCCTGCCGCATGTTCCTGAAGACGCGGCGCTGCGTTACGGCGTCAGCTACGCCCGCAAGCTGTTCGTCGCGCACGGCCTGTTCCGCGAGGATCTGCGGATCGGCGAGGACACGGAATTCCACCGTCGGATCGGGCGGAGGGCCATCGTCTGGGCTCCGGAAATCCGCACGGCGCACCGTAATCCGCGCAAGCTGCGCGCCTTCCTGCTGGATCAGTACCAGCGGGGACGGCGCAGCGGTCGCTACTGGAGCGCCGCGCGTGACGCCAAATGGCCTAAGCGGGTCGAGACCCACTTCACCCGCCTGAAGACGGCCGTTGGTCATGCCCCTGTCGATCGGAACGGATGGTCCATGCGAGCCAGCCTGCCGCTGGCCGTCCTGGGCATTGCGGCCACCGAAATGGGTCGAAGACGGGGCGCGCAGGAGCCAGAGCCGCGCAGCCTGCTTGAACCTCAAGCGATCAAGGCCGCACGCGCCCGAAAATGGAAGTCTGCGCTGAAGGTCTGGCGCGCCGCCCGTCTGGCGCAACCGGATCAGGTTCGCCCTCGACTGGGAGAGGCCCAGGCGCTGTTGATGCTGAAACGATACGAACTGGCCGCCAAGGCTTACGGTCGTGTGCTCAAGATCTGGCCTCGCTGCGTCATCGGTGTCGAGGGTCAGGCGCGCGCTGCAGGCGGGGCAGGTCGATGGGAAGAGGCGGCAGACCTGTGGGCGCGCTCCTCCGGTATGCTGCCAGGAAGACCTGGTCCGCTTCTCGAGCGGGCCAAGGCGTTGATGCAGTCGGGCCATGCACAGGCGTCCTGCGAACTTTACGCTGCCATCGTGGACCAGTTCCCGGACGTGGACCAAGCCTATCAAGGTCTGGCGACGACCGCGCGCCGGCTTGAACGATTCGATGACGCCTTGGCGGCCTATGATCTTCATTGGTCCCGTCGCGCATTCCCTGAGGCCGTCGAAAACAAGGTCGACCTGTTGCTGGCCTTGCAGCGATGGAGTGAAGCCGCGGCCGCAGCCGACAGTCTTCAGCCCCGCGACCAGCCGTCTTCCCTCATAGGGTTGCGCGCCATGTCCGCTGTCATGGTCGCCCGTCACGATTGGGAGGGCCTCGTTGCGTTTCTCAGAGCGGATATGGCCCAGGTCATGGCCAGCAGCGTCCTGTTGGAGCGACTGTGCAACAGCCTGGCCCTGGTGGGGCGGCCCCAGGAAGCGCTGGACCTGCTCGATGACGACCTTCAGGTTTCGCTTCGAAGTCAACGTCTTTTGAAACTGACCGCCCTGTTGCGCGGGCGGCGGTACCATCAGGCGCGCGCCATGTTCCAGGCGGTCTGGAGCGATCCTGATTTCGGCCGGCTGCCCGTCAACCTGTTCGCGCCGATGATGACGGCGGCGTGGGAAGTCGGCGGCCCCGCTCTCACTTACGAAATTCTGGATCGCGTCGAGGCCAAGGGCGGTCAACGCCCAGGCGCAGCCAACCAGCGTCTGCTCGCCTCCTTGCAACGATCGCGAGCCGACAGTCTGGTCATGCTGTTCGGGCGAAAAGCCCTGGCCGTCCCCGCAGAACCGCTGGAGGCGGCAGTCGTCCGGCAGGTGGATGCAGAACGGCTGCGGTCGGACATCTCGCTCGACTACCCGACCTTGGACCGCGCCCTGAGCCAGGCCGCCGTCCTTCGGGCGTCTCGAAGCACCTATTTCCCCGATCCCGCCTTCGTGCTCAGCGACGCCCTGGCCGTCGTTGGCGAGATTCTGAACGCCTATGATGCGCGCCGTCCCTTCTCCCTGGTTCGTCTCGGAGATGGTGAGGGCCAGCTGTTGACCTATCCGTCGGAAATCGCCGTCCTTCAGGCTCGCGATCAGGCGTCGACCCTGCGCACCTGGTGGGGCTGGGACGAAGCGCGTCCGGAACAGACCGCCGCCATCTCGGCCGAGTTTCGAGCGGCCGTAGCCCAGGCCGATATGCTGGGCGTTCCCAGCCTCGAACGGGTCTGCCGCGCCACGAGCAACGGCCAACGTCACCTGCTGGGGGGCGGCGGGGCCAATGTCCGCGGTCTGATCGCCGTGAACGATTGGATCGCGGCCGCCCCGGGCGATCAGGCCTTGACCTCATGCCATGTCCATCAGGCGCTCGACTTCTGGGGCTTGTGGCGACTTCTGCTGCCCCAGTTCGAGAACTTGTCCGCCATTACCTGTCGCCAGGACCTGCCGTTCCAGATGAAGCGGCGCTTCGGCGTCGACGTTCAGCGGACCTGGATGATCCCTGCCGAGACCAAATATGCATCGCCCACCGCGCGGGCGGCCCAACAAGCTCATTATCCCGACAGGTTCGAAAGCCTGCGCGAAGATCTGGCGACGGTCCAGCCGGGAGAAGTCGTGCTGGTTGCCGCTGGAGCTCTGGGCAAAATCTATTGTCAGTGGATTCGAATGTCTGGCGGCATCGCCATCGACATCGGCAGCGCGGCCGACTTCTGGTGCGGCCTGGAAACGCGCTCAGTGCTGGAAAGCTCAGAGCATCGAGGTCCGATGGGGATCGAGGATCAGTACGGGCGGCATGGGGACCATCATGTCGTCGCGCGACTGTTGGCCGGCAACGACCGCACACGTCGGCCGTTGTCGCCGCGCCACCTCGCCGCTGGTCGTTGAAAGCGGACGCTGGCAGGCAGCATTCCGGCGACATTGCGCAAGCCGCGCTCGCCACGAGGTTTCCCGGTGGCGGGGTAAACTCAGTGGTCGCTTGAAGGGAGAATGGTGGACGCGACAGGGATTGAACCTGTGACCCCCTCGATGTCAACGAGGTGCTCTCCCGCTGAGCTACGCATCCGCCAAGACGGTTCCGAAAGACCCCGAAGAGGCGTCCGGAACGGGAAGGAGGGGTCTATACCCCGCAGGCCGGGACAATCGCAAGACCCTTTTCCGACTAAGATGAGGCAATCGTGTTTCGCCTCGTCGAAGTCCGGAAAGCCGGCCCGAAACTCAGGCGGCGACCATCCTGTCGACCTCGTTGACCAGGTCGCGCAGATGCACGGGCTTTGACAGCACCTTGGCCTGGGGCGAGGCCTGGGCCGCGCTGAGGGCGACGGCGGCGAAGCCGGTGATGAACATGATGCGCAGGCCCGGCTGGCGGGCTGCGGCGACGCGCGCCACCTCGATGCCATCCGCGCCGGGCATGACGATGTCGGTCAGCAGCAGGTCGTAGGGACCATGCTCCAGGGCGTCGATGGCGTCGTCGCCGTTCTCGCAGTCGATCACCTGATGCCCGGCGCGTTCCAGCGCCCGCGTCAGGAAACCGCGCAGGGAGGCGTCGTCTTCCGCCAGAAGTATTCTCGCCATGAAGTCTGGATCCCCGAAAATCAGAGGCGACCCTAGGCCAGAACGGTAAACCGGCCATGAAAATCCCCTCTCGCGTGCAGGGCTTGGCTGTGGATGGCTGCTGTGGAGACAGGTGGAGGGGGCGGCAAAACAGTCTATGGCGTGGTCATCATGTCATCCGCCGTTTCCCTTCCGGTCGAGCCGTTCGAAGTCCGCGCGCCGGTAACGGCCGATGCGAGCGTAAGGCCTGGGGCGCTGGTCTTCGCCTCCCCCCACAGCGGCCGGCTGAGGCCCGATGACTTTCAGCCCGCGGTCGCCCTGTCAGAGGCCCGGATCCGCAGCGCGGAGGATGTGCTGGTCGACCAGTTGATCGCCTCGGCGCCCGGCCATGGGATCCCCGTCCTGTCGGGGCGGATCAGCCGCGCCTACGTCGACCTGAACCGCGCGGCCGACGAGCTGGATCCGGCCCTGATCGAAGACTGCCCGGCGAGCGCGCCCTCGCCCAAGACCCTGGCCGGTTTTGGCGTCATTCCTCGGCGGGCGGGCGACGGGGCGGACCTGTACGACCGGCGCCTGTCCATGGCCGAGGCGGTTCGGCGGCTGGAGGCGGTGCACGCCCCCTATCACCACATCCTGTCCGAGCTGATGGGCGCGGCGCATCAGGCGAGTGGGCGAGCCATCCTGATCGACTGGCATTCGATGCCGTCGCGCGCCGCGTCGGGGCGCTCTCGCGGGCCAGGGCGGGCGCCGGTTCAGGGTGTGGACGTGGTGCTGGGCGACCGACACGGCTCTGCCTGCGATGCGCGTCTGACCCGGCGGCTACGCGCCCTGTTCGAGGCGGCGGGCTGGCGCGTCGGGCTGAACCAGCCCTATGCGGGCGGATATTCGACCCAGACCTGGGGGCGGCCAGATGAAGGGTTCCACGCCATCCAGATCGAGCTGAGCCGCGCCCTGTATCTGGATGAGGCGACGCTGACCCCGACGCCGGGTTTCGCGCGCTGTAAGAAGGTCTTGGATCGCGTCATCGCCGCACTGGCGGCGCAAGACTGGAGCCATCAAGCCTGAGCGGGCGGCCTGATCAGTAGGCGTTCACGCGTCGGACCAGTTGGGGCACCGTGTCCAGCATGATCATGAAGTCGCCGCGGAACGACCAGCTGTCGGCGTACTCGGCGTCGGCAGCGACGCGGCGGGCCATGCAGTCGAGCTGATGGATCTCGCCCCGCAGGCCACGGCTCTGGGCCAGGCCGGTCAGGCCGGGGCGCACGGCGAACCGATCCGCATAGCTGGGGATCAGGGCGCCATAATAATGGTCATGGGCCAGGGCGTGGGGGCGGGGGCCGACGAACGACATATCGCCGCGCAGGATGTTGATCAGCTGCGGCAGTTCATCCAGGCTGGTCTCGCGCAGCACGGCGCCGACGCGCGTGATGCGGCTGTCGTTGCGGCTGGCGTGGGCGATGACCTCGCCGTCCTCGACCACCGACATGGTGCGGAATTTCAGGATGACGAAGATGCGTCCGCCCAGGCCGGTGCGACGCTGGCGAAAGAAGATCGGCCCGCGCGTCTCCAGGGCGACGGCGGCGGCGACCGCCAGGAAGGCGGGGGCCAGCATGAGGATGGCGAACAGGGCTGCGGTGAAATCGAAGGTGCGCTTGAGCCGGGCAGACAGGCGGCGGCGCACGAGGCTGTGACGCGAACGCAAGGCGGTCAGGCCTTGGAGCGGATCGACGCGGACGGTGTCGGAGACGAGCTTCGACGGGTCCGACGATGACGGCCAGCTATCAAACAAGGTCGCCCCCCAGACGAACTCTCACGGTTAAGCAAAGGTTAAGCGTCGCCGCTTGTTGCAACGCAAGATGAATCGCAAAACTTTGGTTGGTGATCTCGACTCTGTGGCTGTTCGGTCACAGCAGCGGCGTCGACAAGTCCCCGAATTTGGCGAACTTTTCGTCCGAATACGCCCCAGGGGCGACATCTTCAGGAGGGTGGTCTGCGACCCTTGGCAGGGAACAAAAAATGTTAACCACGCCTTTTCCCGTCACGTTAAGCGCGGGCATCCAGTCTTGTCTGGATGTTGGAGACAGGCATGGCCACGGCGACCGAGACCTTTGCAGGCAAGCAGAGCGTAAAGACGCAAGCCATGGCGCGCGGGTCCAATGCGACACGCGTTTCTCTCCGGTCGCCCTTGATCGCCTATGTCGCCGCCCTGGGACTGTCGAGCGTGGTTTGGGCCGGTCTGGCTCGACTGCTGATAGGCTAGACGCCCGGGAGCTTCGCTCCTTGAGGGCGCCGCTGCCGACGTCGTGTCAGAGGCGCTCCACGCACATCGCCACGCCCATGCCGCCGCCGATGCACAGGGTGGCCAGACCCTTCTTGCCGCCCGAACGCTTCAGCTCATGCAGCAGGGTGGTCAGGATGCGAGCGCCCGAGGCGCCGATGGGGTGGCCGATGGCGATGGCGCCGCCGTTGACGTTCACCTTGGCGGTGTCGAGGCCCAGTTCCTTGACCACGCACAGGGCCTGAGCGGCGAAGGCTTCGTTGGATTCGATCAGGTCCAGATCGGCGACGGTCCATCCGGCCTTTTCCAGCGCCTTCTTCGAGGCCGGGATCGGGCCGGTGCCCATGATCGCCGGATCGACGCCCGCCGTGGCCCATGAGGCGATGCGGGCCAAGGGCTCAAGCCCGCGCGCCTTGGCCTCATCGGCCGACATCAGCACCAGGGCGGCGGCGCCGTCATTGATGCCCGAGGCGTTGGCGGCGGTGACCGAGCCCTCTTTCGTGAAGGCGGGACGCAGCTTCTCCATCGCCTCGATGGTCGCGCCGTGGCGGATATATTCGTCCTTGTCGACGACGGTGTCGCCCTTCTTGCCGGGGATGACGACCGGGACGATCTCAGCATCGAACTTGCCGGCCTTCTGGGCGGCCTCGGCCTTGTTCTGGCTGGCGACGGCGAAGGCGTCCTGGGCCGCGCGGGTGATCTCCCACCTGTCGGCGATGTTCTCGGCGGTCTGGCCCATGTGATAGCCGTGGAAGGCGTCGATCAGGCCATCCTTCAGCATGGTGTCGGCCAGCTCGATCGCGCCCATCTTCTGGCCGCCGCGCAGGTATTGGGCGTGGGGCGCCAGGCTCATGTTCTCCTGACCGCCTGCAACCACGATCTTTGCGTCGCCCTGAACGATCTGCTGATAGCCAAGCGCCACCGCGCGCAGGCCCGAGCCGCACAGCTGGTTCAGGCTCCAGGCCGGGGTCTCGTTGGGCAGGCCCGCGCCGATCGAGGCCTGGCGCGCGGGGCCCTGGCCGGCTCCGGCCTGCAACACCTGACCCAGGATCACTTCATCGACATCTGCAGCGGCGACGCCGGCGCGCTCCAGAGCCGCCTTGATGGCGATCTCGCCCAGTTTCGAGGCCGGCACGCCGGACAGGCCGCCGAGGAAGGAGCCGACCGGGGTGCGGGCGGCGGAGACGATGACGACATCAGAGGCAGCGGTGGTCATGATATTCACTCGGCGCTGAAATATAGGCGTTGCGCTTTTGCCGCATTCGCGCGCCGTCGTCACGCCTCTTCGCAAGATTCAGCAGATGGTGACCACGCGCCTCCATATTGTCGGGAACGAACTCAACGGTCGTCGGCTTGATGGAGCCATGGTGATGCGTCTGCGTAATCTGTTTGTCCACGTCTGCACGCCGGACGCCCTGGACATGATCGATCACTACCAGACCCGCGCAGAGCGGCTGGCCGATCTCTATGTGCATCTGGTCGGCCTGGTGCTGGCGGCGGTGGGCGGCGGGGTGCTGGCGACCCTGTCGGCGGTCTATGGCGGGCCGAGCACGGCCATCGCCACAGCCATCTACGCCCTGTGCCTGGTGGCGATGCTGGCGATCTCGACCATCTATAATTACACCAACCCCTGCGCCGCCCGCCCCGTTTTGCGGCGGATGGACGAGGCGGCGATCTTCCTGATGATCGCCGGCAGCTACACCCCCTTCACGACCCAGAGGTTCGAGGGGGCCTGGGCCATCGGCTTCACCCTGACGGTCTGGGCCATCGCCTTTGCGGGCGTCATGGCCAAGATGGTCGCGCCCCGGATTTCCGATGCCTTCTGGAGCGGGGTCTATGTCGTCTTCGGCTGGCTGGCCGTGCTGGCGCTGAAGCCGATGATGGAGACCGTCCATCCCGTGGCCCTGGGTCTGCTGGTGCTGGGCGGGCTGATCTACACCGCAGGCGTCTTCGTCTTCATTCGCCCCAAGGTCCCGTATCGCCGGGCGATCTGGCACGGTTTCGTCGTCGCCGGGGCCGGGGTCCACTGGGTGGCGATCCTGGTCGGAGTGGTCCTGGCGCCCGTCGCGGCGACGGGCTGAACGGCCAGATCAAGCCGGCGGAGCGGAATCAACCTCTGGCGGTTCTCTTCGCAGTGCGGAATACTGCATTTGCACAGTGAGCGAGGACAGGCGTGGCCGACGACAAGACTCAAGCGGGCAATCAGGGCGGAAAGACCAAGGCGGGCGACGTCGTGGTCATCAAGAAATACGCCAACAGGCGGCTCTACAATACCTCGACCAGCGCCTATGTGACGCTTGAAGACCTGGCGCGCATGGTGCGCGAGGGCATCGATTTCGTGGTGTTCGACGCCAAGTCGAACGAGGAACTGACCCGTCAGATCCTGACCCAGATCATCTTCGAAGAGGAAAGTCGCGGCGAGGCCCTGTTGCCCGTCCAATTCCTGCGTCAGCTGATCGGCTTCTACGGCGGCCAGATGCAGGGCGTCCTGCCCGGATATCTGGAAATGTCGCTGGAAAGCTTCTCGCGCCAGCAGGAACAGTACCGGGCGCAGGTGGCCAAGGCCTTCAGCGGCGGCGCCACCGGCAACCTGATGGAGGAGGCGGTCAAACAGAACATGGCCATCTTCCAGAACGCCATGAAGATGTTCGCCCCCGCCTATGGCCGTCCTGCCGATGCGCCGGCCGAGCCCGAGGCTGCGCCGACTCAGCCCACCGCCGATCCCCTGGCCGATGTTCGCCGCCAGATGGAAGAGATGCGGGCCCAGTTGGACAAGCTGGCCGGATCGAAAACGCCGTGACGGAGGGCGTTCGCCCCGTCAGCGCCGTTCGCTCGCGTGATCGCCGCGCCGCCGAACGACGCACGGCCGAACGCCGCGAAGAGCAGGCCGCCCAGAACAAGACCGCCAGCACCTCACGCGACCTGGTGCCTGCAGGCGAGGTCGTCGACCATCCCGAGGCAGGCGATCACGACCCTGCAACCTCTGCCGCCCGGACACGAAAAGCCCGGTCGGCCGCGACCGGCGCCGCCGCCTTCGCCGCCCAGGTGCTGGGCCAGGGGGGGCAGAGGAACGGCATCCGGGGCGGCCCGCCGGTGATGGACGCCGCCCGCGCCACCTATCTGGGGGCGCAATATTCGGGCGAAGAGGAACGCCGCCCGCCCAGCGGAACGACCAAGCGCACCGAGGTCTGATCCGCGTCTTCGCCTGACGCACGAAAACTGGCGCGACCCTTGCAGGACGGGGGACATCTGTTCCCTTCGTGGTCCTGTCGCGATGTCATTCCTGCTGATCCCCGCCGCCCGCCTGTTCGACGTCTGCGTCGTCGCCGTGATCTTCGCCGCCCTGCTGTAGAGGCTGCGATCTGACTGCGACGCTGGCGCCCCCTCCCGCTCGGGGCTGACAGCGACTATCTGCGGTGCATGACCGATCTGTCTCCCCGCGAAATCGTTTCCGAACTCGACCGCTTCATCGTGGGCCAGCACGACGCCAAGCGCGCCGTCGCCGTGGCCCTGAGGAACCGCTGGCGGCGCAAGCGCGTGCCCGCCGACCTGCGCGACGAGGTGACGCCCAAGAACATCCTGATGATCGGCCCGACCGGCGTCGGCAAGACCGAGATCGCCCGGCGGCTGGCCCGCCTGGCCGGATCGCCCTTCCTCAAGGTCGAGGCGACCAAGTTCACCGAGGTCGGCTATGTCGGCCGCGACGTGGACCAGATCATGCGCGACCTGGTCGAGGCGGCCCTTTTGATGGTGCGCGAGCAGAAACGCACGGGCGTGCGGGCCAAGGCCGAGGCCGCCGCCGAGGAGCGGATTCTCGACGCCCTAGTCGGCCCAGGCTCCGGCCCCGCGACGCGTGACAGTTTCCGCAAGAAACTGCGCGCCGGCGAGATGGACGACAAGGAAATCCAGATCGACCTGGCCGACAACGCCTCGCCCCTGGGCGGTCTCGACATGGGGCAGGGCGGCGGCAACGTCGGCCTGATCAACCTGTCGGACATGCTGGGCAAGATCGGCGGCCGCACCAGGTCGGTCAAGACCACCGTCAAGGACGCCGTCGCGCCCCTGACCGCCGAGGAAAGCGACAAGCTGCTGGATCAGGACAGTCTGACCCGCGAGGCCGTCGAACTGGCCGAACAGGAGGGGATCGTCTTCCTCGACGAGATCGACAAGGTGGCGGGCCGCCAGGACAAGGGCGGCGCCGATGTGAGCCGCGAAGGCGTGCAGCGCGACCTGCTGCCCCTGATCGAGGGCACGACCGTCTCGACCAAGTATGGGCCGGTGAAGACCGACCATGTGCTGTTCATCGCCTCGGGCGCCTTCCACGTCGCCAAGCCAAGCGACCTGCTGCCCGAGCTTCAGGGGCGATTGCCGATCCGGGTCGAGCTGAAGGCCCTGACCCGCGACGACTTCGTGCGCATCCTGACCGAGCCCGAGGCCAACCTTATCCGTCAGAACCAGGCCCTGCTGGCCACCGAACAGGTGACCCTGGTCTTCACCGACGATGCGGTCGGGGCCATGGCCGATGCGGCGGTGGCGGCCAACGGCGCGGTCGAAAACATCGGCGCGCGCCGCCTGGTCACCGTCATCGAGAAGGTGCTGGAGGAAACCAGCTTCAAGGCCTCGGACCTGTCCGGCCAGACTCTGACGTTTGACGCCGATCAGGTGCGCGAGAAGGTCGGTGACCTGGCCCGCAACGCCGATCTGAGCCGGTTCATCCTGTGATTTGATCCTTCGTCATTCCGGGCGCAGCGAAAGCGGAGACCCGGAACGGAGCGGCGCGCGAGAGCGCGAAACTGTCGCACACGGCGCCGGCTGAACCATCGCCGTCGCTTCGCTGCGGCGCCGCCTTGTTCCGGGTCTGCGTCTCGCTGCGCTCGCCTTCGCCCGGAATGACGAAAGAGCGATGCCTTAAATCCAGCGTGACCTGGCCTGCAACGCCGACCTGAGCCGGTTCATCCTCTAGATCAGCGGATCAGTTCCAGGATCTCCAGCTTGGCCTCCTGCTTGGGCCAGGGGATGACCAGCCGCCAGTGGTTGGCGCCGATGCGTTCGAAGGCGCCGATCTGGTCGCGCTCCGGGTTCTGTCCGTAGCGAGGATAGTCCTTCTCGTCGCCCCAGGCCTGGGCGCCGATGAAGACCAGACGCCGGTCGGTGTCGGGATAGAGCAGCCCGCGCGACCGTTGCGAGCCCGTGCCCTTGGTCAGGATCAGGTCGCCGCCGGGCGTCAGTTCCACCGAACACTGGAAGTAGGGATAGGCCAGATAGGCCGGGCCATTCTCTCCGCGCGAGCCCAGTTTCACCGTGCGGCAGCGATAGGTTCCGGGCGCGGGCTGAAGCCGCCCCGTCTGGCCCGCATTGGGATCGACCAGGGGGCCGAGCGCCTCGACCTGGGTCGCGAACCCCTTGTCCTCGGCCTCGGCGCGGCCCAGCCGCCAGGCCTGATCCAGACGCCCCAGCGCGGCGCCGTCAGCGGCATTGGCGACCTGACGCCAGTCGGACGTCCCGCCCTGTTCGCCGTCCGCAGGCGCCGCGGGGACAGGCGCAGGGTCGACAGGCACGATGGCGGGGGTGGTCTCGGGCGGGGTGACGCCATCGGCGGCGGTGACATCGGGGTCGCTGGTAGAGGGCGCCGGGTTCTGGCCACAGGCGGCGACGGCCAGGCAGGCCGCGATCAGGGCCGAGGCGGCGACGGGGCTGGAAATAGGCATGTGAAGGCTGTCCCTTATGTGTCGGCCAGCCCACACAACGGCCCGCGACGGCCAAGGTTCAGCCGCCCTCGGCGCGGGCGGCCTTAAATCCAGCGCGATCTGTGGTATAAGGCGCGCTTCGCCGCATCAGGAACTTCCGCCCTTGAGCATCACGCTCGATCTCACGCGCTCGACCGCATCGCCCAAATCGGCGCCCGTCAACCTCGCCGGTCTGACGCGGACCGGCCTGCGCGACGCCCTGGTCGCAGGCGGGATCTGCGATGCCGGCAAGGCCAGGATGCGGGCGACCCAGATCTGGCGCTGGATCCATCACCACGGCCTGACCGACTTCGACCAGATGTCGAACATCGACAAGGCCACGCGCGCGGCCCTGTCCGACACCTTCACCCTGGCCCGCCCCGAGATCGTCGAGCGCCAGGTCTCCAAGGACGGCACCCGCAAATACCTGATCCGCACCGCCCCGGGCATCGAGGTCGAGGCGGTCTATATTCCCGACGTCGGCCGCGCCGGCGCCCTGTGCGTCTCGTCCCAGGTCGGCTGCACCCTGAACTGCACCTTCTGCCATACGGGCACGCAAAAGCTGGTCCGCAACCTGACCGCCGCCGAGATCGTGGCCCAGGTCCAGGTCTGTCGCGACGACCTTGAGGAATGGCCTTCGCCGTCCGAGGACCGCCGCCTGTCCAACATCGTCTTCATGGGCATGGGCGAGCCGCTCTACAATCTGGACGGGGTGGCCGACGCCATCGACATCATCAGTGACCCCGAGGGCATCGCCCTGTCGCGTCGCCGCATGACGGTCTCGACCAGTGGCGTGGTGCCTCAGCTAGACGCCCTGGGCACGCGGACCCAGGCCATGCTGGCCATCAGCCTGCACGCCACCAACGACGCCTTGCGCGACGTGCTGGTGCCGCTGAACAAGAAGTACAATCTCGAAGCCCTGATGGCCGGCATCCGCGCCTATCCGGGCCTGTCCAACGCGCGCCGGGTGACGTTCGAATACGTCATGCTGAAGGGCGTCAACGACAGCCCCGCCGAGGCCCGCGAACTGGTCAAGCTGATCGACGGCATCCCGGCCAAGGTGAACCTGATCCCGTTCAACCCCTGGCCCGGCACCGACTACGAGTGCTCGGACTGGAAGACCATCGAGGTCTTCGCCGCCATCCTCAACAAGGCCGGTTTCGCCAGCCCCATCCGGACACCGCGCGGTCGCGACATCCTCGCCGCCTGCGGCCAGCTGAAGTCCGAGAGCGAAAAGCTGCGGGCGTCGGCGGTCAGGAAGGCGGAGCAGGCGGCGGCCGAGGCGGCTTAGAGGTCTGGCCATCACGCCGTTAGCGGCGTTGTCATCATCGTGCTATGAGCGCCGCCCCATATGGAGCGGGGCTTGCAGCCCGGTTTTCTCGACAGTTTCAGGAGTGCGTAGAATGAGCAGGGTGCTGGTTATCGGTGCGGGCGGCGTGGGTTCCGTCGCGGTCCACAAGATGGCGATGAACGCCGACATCTTTTCGCATATCACCCTGGCGTCGCGGACCAAGTCCAAGTGCGACGCCATCGCCGCCTCAGTGAAGGCGCGCTTTGGCGTGAGCATCGACACGGCGGCGATCGACGCCGACGACGTGGCGGCGACCACGTCCCTGATCAATCAGGTCAAGCCCGCGCTGGTCGTCAACCTGGCCCTCCCGTACCAGGATCTGAACATCATGGACGCCTGTCTGGCGGCCGGTGTGAACTATCTCGACACCGCCAACTACGAGCCGCGCGACGAGGCCAAGTTCGAATACAAGTGGCAGTGGGCCTATCAGGAGCGCTTCGAGAAGGCCGGCCTGATGGCTCTGCTGGGCTCGGGTTTCGACCCCGGCGTGACCTCGGTCTTCGCCACCTATACCAAGAAGCACCTGCTGGACCGGATCGACACGCTCGACATCCTGGACTGCAACGGCGGCGACACGGGTCTGCCCTTCGCCACCAACTTCAATCCCGAGATCAACCTGCGTGAAGTGACGGCGCCGTCGCGTCACTGGGAAAACGGTCAGTGGATCGAAGGCCCGGCCCTGAGCCACAAGCAGGCCTTCGAGTTCGAGGGCGTGGGCCAGAAGAACATGTACCTCATGTATCATGAGGAGCTGGAGTCACTTGCCAAATTCTATCCGGAAATCAAGCGTATCCGCTTCTGGATGACCTTCGGCGACAGCTACCTGAAGCACCTGGAGGTGCTGGAAAACATCGGCATGACCTCGATCGAGCCGATGCAATTCCAAGGCCGCGAGATCATCCCGATCGAGTTCCTGAAGGCCCTGCTGCCCGAGCCGTCTTCGCTGGGTCCGCTGACCAAGGGCAAGACCAACATCGGCACCATCGCCACGGGCGAAAAGGACGGCGTGGCCAAGACGGTCTACGTCAACAACATCTGCGACCACGAAGAGGCCTATGCCGAAACGGGCAACCAGGCCGTCAGCTACACCACTGGCGTCCCCGCCATGATCGGCGCGGCCCTGATGCTGACCGGCGCCTGGAAGGGCGCGGGCGTGTTCAACATGGAGCAGCTCGACCCCGATCCCTTCATGGACTTGCTGAACAAGCACGGCCTGCCGTGGAAGGTTCAGGACCTGGACGCGCCGCTGGCCTTCTGATGGCGATGCAGACCCAGGCCGGCGATCCCGGCGCCTTTGCGCATTTCGACCTGAACCGCGTCTCGTCGCCCGCTTTCGTGGTCGACGAGATGGCGGTGAGGCGCAACCTGGCCGTCCTGAAGGATGTCGGGACGCGCGGCGGGGCGCGGGTGTTGCTTGCGCTCAAGGCGTTTTCGATGTGGTCGCTGGCCGATGTGGTCGGCGAGTATCTCGACGGCGTCTGCGCGTCCGGCCTGTGGGAGGCGCGGCTGGCGCGCGAGTTCTATCGCGGCGAGCTGACCACCTATTCGCCCGCCTACAAGGCGCAGGACCTGCCCGAGATCCTGCGGCTGTCGGACCATGTGATCTTCAACTCGCCGGACCAGATCGCGCGTTTCGCCGACATCATCGCCGATGCCCGCGCGCAGGGTCAGGTGTTCGAGATCGGCCTGCGTCTGAACCCCGAACATTCCGAGGGCGCGGTCGCCAAATACGATCCGGCCCAGCCCTGTTCACGCTTGGGCTTTCCGTTGTCGCAGCTGACGCCCGAGCATATGCGCGGGATCGACGGCCTGCATATCCACGCCCTGTGCGAACAGGATTTCGCCCCCCTGTCGCGCATCTGGGCGGCGGTGGAGCCCAAGCTGGCGCCCCTGCTGGGCGGGGTGAAATGGCTCAACCTGGGCGGCGGCCACCATGTGACCCGCGCCGACTATCAGATCGACGATCTGGTCGCCTTCCTGCAGGACATCCAGCAGCGCCACGGCGTCCAGGCCTATCTGGAACCGGGCGAGGCGGTGGCGCTGGACGCCGGCATCCTGATCGGCGAGGTGCTGGAAACCTTCGACAACGGCATGGCCATCGGCATCACCGACATCTCGGCGACCTGTCACATGCCGGATGTGATCGAGGCTCCCTATCGCCCGGCCCTGCTGGGCGAGCAGCAAGACGGCGTGACCATGCGTCTGGGCGGCCCATCCTGCCTGGCCGGCGACATCATCGGCGATTATGTCTTCGCCGAACGCCCGGTCGTGGGAACGCGCATCGCCTTCCTGGACCAAGCCCACTATTCTATGGTGAAGACCAACACCTTCAACGGCGTGCCGCTTCCTGCCATCGCCCTGTGGAACTCGCAGACGGATGCTCTGACGATGGTGCGCGAGTTTGACTATTCCGAGTTCCGCGACAGGCTGTCGTAGGCAGCAATCCTCCCCCATCGGGGAAGGTGGCGCGGCGCGCCTTCGCGACGTGACGGAGGGGGCTCACCCCGGACGCCGCGTTCGCTTTAGGCCCCCTCCACCGCTTCGCGGTCCCCCTCCCCCGGTGGGGGAGGATTGTCGGCCTCAGCTCCGGTAATCCCCGTTGATCTCGATGTAGCCCTTGGTCAGGTCGCAAGTCCAAACCGTTGCGGACGCCCGGCCCGAGCCCACGTCGACGGTGATGTCGATCTCGGCGTTCTTCATATAGGCCGTCATCTTGGCCTCGTCGTAGTCGGGGGCCGGGGCGCCGTCCATGGCGGCCTGGTGCGCGCCGAACTTGATGGCGAGGCGGTCGCGGTCGACGGCCTCCTCGGTCTTGCCCACGGCCATGACGACGCGGCCCCAGTTGGCGTCCTGACCGGCGATGGCGGTCTTGACCAGGGGGCTGTCGGCGATGGACTTGGCCAGCTTGCGGGCCGAGGCGGGGCTGGCCGCGCCGTCCACCGTCACCTTGACGAACTTGGTCGCGCCCTCGCCGTCGCGGACCAACTGGTGGGCCAGGTCGAGCATGACCTTGTCGAGCGCGGCGGAGAAATCCTTCAGCCTGCGGTCGCCGACCCGGCCGATGCGCGGGGCTCCGCTCGTGCCCGTGGCGAAGATCAGACAGGTGTCGTTGGTCGAGGTGTCGCCGTCCACCGTCACCGAGTTGAAGGTGGTGCGGACGTGCAGGCCCAGCAGGGCGCGCAGGACGCTGGGGTGGATGTCGGCGTCGGTGACGATGAAGCCCAGCATGGTGGCCATGTCGGGCGCGATCATGCCCGAACCCTTGGCGATGCCGGCGATGCGGACGGTGTGACCCTCGATCTGGGTCTCGACATAGGACCCTTTGGGGAAGGTGTCGGTCGTCATGATGCCGCGCGCGGCGCCGGCCCAGTTGTCGGGATCCAGCCGCGTCTCGACGGCGGGCAGTACGGCGGCGATCTTGTGGTCGTCCAGAACGACGCCGATCACCCCGGTCGAGGCCAGCATCACGTCGCGTTGACGGCAGCCGAAGCGCTTTGCGACCTCGGAGGCGGTGCGGCGTGCGGCGTCGGCGCCCGCCTTGCCGGTGAAGGCGTTGGCGCAACCGGCATTGACCACCAGGGCGCGCACGTCCTTGCCGCCGTCGTCGGCGTCGAGATGGCGCTTGCACCAGTCGACGGGGGCCGAGCCGACCTTGTGCTTGGTGAAGACGCCGGCGCAGGTCGTGCCCTTGGCGAAGCGGAACACCACCAGGTCGTCGCGCTGATGTTTGTAAAAGCCGGCGCGGCCGGTCGCGATCTCGACCCCGCCGATGGGCGGGATGGTCGGGAAGGGCACGGCCAGGGGAGAGATGGCCAGGCCCGGCTTGCCGGGAGCGGCCGGGGCTGCCGGCTGGGTCGCTCGCTTAATCGCCGTCGCGAGCGGGTCCAGCGCCTTTTCGATGGCGTGTTCGATCTTCTGGCCCGTGGAGGCGCGGGGCTTTGGCGGCGTCTGGCTCATGACTTGTTCGCAATAGGGGAGGCGGTCGGGACGGCTGTCGGCCCGGCGGGGGGTGTCGGCGTTCCGGTCGAGGGCGCGCTGACGGGAGGCGCGCTGGCGGGCGGGGCGGAATCCGGCTCCTGGCCGCCGGTCTGGCCGGACAGCAGCACCTCGACCTTGGCCTTGCCGCGCAGCTGCTCCAGCAGTTGGCGCACGCCTTCATATGTCAGGTAGCGGACGATCTGGGGGCGGGCCTGGTCCAGGGTCGGCGGGCTTTCCTTGCGGCGATCCTCGACCCGCAGCACGGCCCAGCCGCCTTCGGTCTGGAACGGACCGACGGTCGAACCGGCAGGCGCGTCACGCAGGGCGTTGGCATAGGCCTGGGGCATGACGTCGGTGGTGGAATAGCCCAGGTCGCCGCCCGAGAACCGCGTGGCCTCGTCGATGGAGCGTTCCTGGGCCACCGCGTTGAAGTTCACACCCTGGGCCAGAATGCCGATCACGGCATCGGCCTCGGCCTTGGTCCGCGACAGGATCAGGCGAATGCGGATTTCTTCGGAGGTACGGGCGAGGCGAAGCTGTTCCTGATACAGGGTCTGCACCGCCTGGTCGGAAATCGCGCCGTTGACGACGTTCTCGACCAGCATATCGCCCAGGATCCGTTCCTGGGTCGCCTTCAGCCGCCGTTGGGCCAGGGCCGAGTTGTCCAGGCCGCGGCGCTCTGCCTCGCGGGCCAGCAGTTTCTGGTCCACGACCTCGTCCAGAACGCGCCGGAACAGGTCCGAGGTGACGTCCAGGGGCTCGCCCTCGCCAACGAGACCTTGCGCCACCGCCTCCCGCTTGACGTCCGAGGCCCAGATGGTCTGGTCCTGAACCTTGGCCACGGCCCGATCGCCGGGTTCGGGCGGACGGTCGTCGCCGCCCCCGCGCCCACAGGCCGCGACAGCCAGAACACTCGCGAAAACAAGGATCAAAAGGGGGTGGCGCGAAAGACGCTGTGGCGTTTTTTCGATAGACATGGGGCTGCTCCGTCCCAGGCCGAAAGGCCCCTCGCGTTGACAGGGGTAGGGTCGGTGCTTAAGTCCCGGCTGCGCCCAAGTCGAGGGATTTTCGATCGTTCGCGCGGCCTGTCGCTGCGCCTTATCGGGCGCGCGAGGCCGTCGTCGGTCCGGGCCCCTCGCGCGGCGCTGTCGCCGCCTCTTCCTCGATACGTCGCCGGGTCTGTTCCCGAGGCGTTACGGGGGACCTGTTCAGAGCCTTCAGACGCTCGACCGCCTTCGGATACTTCATGCTCGGCTTCGCCAAGAAACTTTTCGGTTCTTCCAACGATCGCAAGGTCAAGGACTTCCTGGGCCGGGTTGAGAAGATCACCGCCCTGGAGCCCAAGTTCGCCGCCCTGAGCGATGACGAGCTACGGATGATGACGGATGCCTTCCGTGACCGCCTTGCCGCTGGCGAGACGAGCGACAAGATCCTGAACGAAGCCTTCGCCGTTGCGCGTGAGGCCTCCAAGCGCGTGCTGGGCCAGCGTCAGTACGACGTGCAGCTGGCCGGGGGCATGATCCTGAACGAGGGCGGCATCGCGGAGATGCGGACCGGCGAGGGCAAGACCCTGGTCGCCATCGCCCCCGCCTATCTGAACGCCCTGTCGGGCAAGGGCGTCCACGTCATCACCGTCAACGACTATCTGGCCCGGCGCGACGCCGAGTGGATGGGGCGTGTCTATCGCTTCCTGGGCATGGAGGTCGGCGTCATCGTCAACGGCCTGTCGTCGGGACAGCGCCAGGCGGCCTATGCGGCCGACATCACCTACGGCACCAACAACGAGTTCGGCTTCGACTATCTGCGCGACAACCTGGTCTATGACCGGGCCGAGATGGTGCAGCGTCCGCACCACTTCGCCATCGTCGATGAAGTCGATTCCATCCTGATCGACGAGGCGCGCACGCCCCTGATCATCTCGGGGCCCACCGAGGACCGCTCGGACCTCTACAAGATCGTCGACGGCATCGTGAAGACGCTGATCCTCGACACCTCGACCTATGACCTCGACGAGAAGCAGAAACAGGCCCTGCTGACCGAAGAGGGCTCCGAGAAGATCGAGCAGCTGCTGGAAGACGGCGGGCATTTCGCCGAAGACACGACGGGTCTGTACGACGCGGCCAACGTCAGCCTGGTGCACCACGTCAACCAGGCCCTGCGCGCCAACACCCTGTACGCCAAGGACAAGGACTACATCATCAAGGGCGGCGAGATCGTCCTGATCGACGAGTTCACGGGTCGGATGATGACCGGACGCCGCTTGTCCGAAGGCCTGCACCAGGCCATCGAGGCCAAGGAGGGCGTGCAGATCATGCCCGAGAACCAGACCCTGGCCTCGGTTACGATCCAGAACTATTTCCGCCTCTACGAAAAGCTCTCGGGCATGACCGGCACGGCCGCGACCGAGGCCCAGGAGTTCATGGACATCTACAAGATGGACGTGCTGGAGGTGCCGACCAACCGCCCGGTCCAGCGCATCGACTATGACGACGAGGTCTATCGCACCGAGCGCGAGAAGAACCTGGCCATCGCGCGTCAGATCGCCGACTGCCGCGAGCGCGGCCAGCCCATCCTGGTCGGCACGGTGTCGATCGAGAAGTCGGAACAGCTGTCCGCAGCGCTCGACACCTATGAGCACAAGGTCGAGGTGTCGCGCACCCTGAAGCCCGAGTTCGCCGGCAAGGCCAAGGAAGCCGAGAAGATCGGCGACGCAGCCTATGACATCGTCTGGGAAACCAAGTTCGTCGGCATCCCCCACTCGGTCCTGAACGCGCGCCAGCACGAACAGGAAGCCTTCATCGTCGCCGACGCCGGTCTGCCGGGCGCGGTGACCATCGCCACCAACATGGCCGGCCGCGGCACCGACATCCAGTTGGGCGGCAACCTCGAGATGCGTCTCGAGAAATACCGCCTCGACCAGCGCAATCTGGCCATCGAGGTCACGCCCGAGATGCTGGCGGCCGAAGAGGCCCGTCTGAAGGCCGACATCGCCGTTCAGAAGCAGATCGCCCTGGAAGCCGGCGGCCTGTTCGTCCTGGGCACCGAGCGTCACGAAAGCCGCCGGATCGACAACCAGCTGCGCGGCCGGACGGGCCGTCAGGGCGACCCCGGCACGTCGAAATTCTTCCTCTGCTGCGAGGACGACCTGCTGCGCATCTTCGCCGGCGACCGCCTGGACGCCATCATGCGCCAGTTCGGCGTCGCCGAGGGCGAGGCCATTTCGCACCCCTGGCTGAACCGCGCCGTTGAGACCGCCCAGAAGCGCGTCGAGACCCGCAACTACGACATCCGCAAGAACCTGCTGAAATACGACGACGTCGTGAACGACCAGCGCAAGGCCGTGTTCGAGCAGCGCCAGGAGTTCATGGACTCGCAGGACCTGTCCGAACTGGTTGGCGAGTTCCGCCAGGATGTGGTCACCGACCTGGTCGACCGCTTCATGCCGCCCAAGGCCTATGCCGAACAGTGGGACATCGACGGCCTAGACGAGAAGGTGAAGTCCACCCTGGGTCTGGAACTGCCGCTGCACGACTGGGCCGCCGAGGAAGGCGTGTCCAACGAAGAGGTCGAGGAACGCCTCCAGGCCGCCGCCGCCGCCCGTGCCGAGGAACGCCTGCAGCTGATCGGCGAAGGCCAGACGCGCGGCCTCGAGAAACAGTTCCTGATGCAGCAGATCGACATGAGCTGGCGCGAGCACCTGGTCCATCTGGACCACCTGCGCGGCGTCATCGGCCTGCGCGGCTATGGCCAGCGCGATCCGCTGAACGAGTACAAGACCGAGGCCTTCTCGCTGTTCGAGACCCTGCTGCACGAGCTGCGCCACAATGTGACGCGCTGGCTGATGACGGTGGAGTTCCGCTTCGAACAGCCGCCGCAGATGGAGATGCCCGAGTTCCGGGAAATCCACCTGAACCCCGGCACCGGCGAGAACCAGATGCTGGACGCGGGCGCCCAGAACCCCGAGGGGCAATACACCGGCGACGACCGCTCGCGCCTGCCGGTTGAACTGCTGCCCGTCGGCTGGGAACGCACCTCGCGCAACGCCGACTGCCCCTGCGGTTCGGGCCGCAAGTTCAAGCACTGCCACGGCAGCCTGATTTAAGGGGCGCTTCGCCCTAGGCCTCCTGGCTGGTCCCGCGCCGGGATCGTGCTAATCTGTGTGCGACTAGGAGCGCCCCATGGGTAAGCACGAGACGATCACGGCCGAGATTTCGGACGACGCCTATGCTGATGTTCAGGCGGCTGTGGCGGCCGGCGAGTTCTCTGACGTCAACCAGGCGATCAGCGAAATCGTCAGTGACTGGGTCGCCGTTCGCCGCGCCGACGCGCCGGAGTTTCTGGCCTATGCCAAGGCCAGGATCGAGGAATCACGCGCCGATCCCCGCCCGAGTCTTCCGGCAGAGGAGGCCTTCGCCGCGCTCCGTTCCCGTTATTCGGATCCTGTGTGAGGGTCGAATTGTCGGCGAAGGCTGTCGAGGATATCGGCCAGATCGGCGACTACATCGCCATCGATAACCGCGCAGCCGCGAAACGTTATGTCGAAGAGATCGAGAGACGATGCCGGAATCTGCGGCGGATGCCAGAACGATTTCCAATTGCTTTCAGCCTGACGCCCCCTGTCCGGCAGCGCGTCTTGGGCCGGCATTACATCTTCTATTCGGTCCGTCGCGATTACGTTCTCATTGAGCGTGTGCTTGACTCGGCTCGAGATATCTCAAGCACAATGTTTTCCCGATAGGCGTCGCCTTGTCCCACAAGCCCCTCTTCTCCCGCGCTCTCGACCTCGATCCCGAGCGGCTGCATTTTGCGGCGCACAGCCATCACCTGTGGCCCGACGCCTCTTTCGAGGGGCAGTCGAAATGCTGGGAGGATGCGAACCGGCGCGCGGACCGCAAATGGGACCTGGTCTTCGGCGAGGTGATCCCCCAGGCCCAGGCGAACGTCGCCGCCGAGCTGAACCTGCCCGATCCCGCGACGGTGGTGTTCGCGCCCAATACCCATGACCTGCTTGTCCGCATCGTCTCGGGCGTCGAACGGCGGCCGGTCCGCATCCTGACCTCGGACGGCGAGTTCCATTCCTTCCGTCGTCAGGCCGAGCGCTGGGAAGAGGCGGGCGAGGTCGTCGTCACCCGTGTGCCTCTGGCGCCGTTCGACACCTTCGACGCCCGGTTCGTGGCGGCGGCGAAGGGCGGCGGGCATGACCTGATCCTGGTCAGCCAGGTCTTCTTCAAGACCGGCCAGACGTTTGGCCGGATCGCCGATCTGGCCGATCTGGCGCGGTCGGAAGGGCCCTGGGTGGTGGTCGACGGCTATCACGGCTTCATGGCCGCGCCGACCGATCTGTCGGCTGTCGCGGACCGGATCTTCTATGTCGCCGGGGGCTATAAATACGCCATGAGCGGCGAGGGCGCGGCCTTCCTGCACGCGCCACCGGGCTTTTGTCCGCGCCCGGTCGTGACCGGCTGGTATGCCGAGTTCGGCGACCTGACCGGGCCGCCGGGCGGGGTCCAGTACCGCGAGGATGCAGGACGTTTCTGGGGCGCGACCTTCGACGTCTCGGGGCTTTATCGCTTCAACCGCGTGCGGGCGATGCTGGCTGGCGCGGGCCTGACGACGGCGGACGTGTCGGCTCAGGTGCGCAGGCTTCAGGTGCGGTTCTCGCAGGCCCTGGCGGCGGGCGAATGCGGCGCCCTGGCCCAGGCCGAGGTGCTGAACCCACTGGCGGGGGACGGACCGCGCGCGCGGTTCTTGGCCCTGAGACACCCCGAGGCTCAGGCCTGGTGCGCGGCGCTGTTGGCCCAGAACATCGTCACGGACGTGCGCGACGACACCTTGCGGTTCGGCTTTGGCCTCTATCAGGACGAGGCCGACCTGGAACGGTTGATCGCCGCCTGTGGGCGACTGTTCAAAGTCTAGCCAGACGCGCTTCCCCTAGAAAAAGGTCGAGTCGTCCTGCTGCTGAGCGCGGGGCGGTTGAGGCCCCTTTGGCGCCGGCGGTGTAGGGGCGGGCCTAGGCGTTGGGCGCGCGCTGGGCGTCGTCGGGCGGGCCTGCGGGGCTGTCTGTCCGGGCGAAGTTTGCGGAGCCGTCTGGCCGTTCGGGATGGGCGGCAGGTTGGGATAGGGCAGGCTGGGGTCCAGCGGAGCTAGCGGCGCGGGCGGCGTCAGCACCTCGGGCTGGGCCTCGAGAGGCGCGTCGGCGCCGATCGCGTCGGGCGCGCCGATGTCGTCGCGGATGAAGGTCCAGGAGCGACGGTCGGTGCAGGCGCAGGCCTTCATGAAGCCCTCGCGGTCGCGCCAGATGATTAGCGGATAGCCTGCCTTGACCCCTGCGTCGCCCATCAGGTCGCCGATGCGGGTCTGGAACTGGCGACCGGCGTCGACCACGGCGCTGCGGGCCAGGTTGCCGTCGGCGGCCGGGATGCCGGCTGCGGTCCAGTTGGCGGTCGGGGTGGCGGCCCAGCGCTCGTACAGGGACCAGTCGCGTGTCAGCCACAGCTCAGCCAGGGTGGCGCGCTCGGCGGGGGTGGACAGGGCCTGCCCCTCGCGGTCGGCGCGGGCGAACATCACGACACGGACCTCGACGCCCCCGGCGCGCAGCTTGGGGGCCTCTTCCAGCAAATAGGCGGTGGTCAGGGGGCTGTCGCGATAGCCGATGACATAGAGGGGATCGCCCCCGCCGCCGGGCGAGACCCAGGACGCCTCGTCCAGCAAGCGCTGGATATCGGCCTGGCCGCGGTTGACGACGACCGGCTGAAAGCGGGCGTAGAAGTGGTCGTAGGCCCAGTAGCCCGAGATGGCCAAGACCAGGCCGATCGCGGCCGCGAGGGCGGACCAGATCAGAAATCGACGCATACGAAGAGGGACTCCAGCTTCAGCATTGGATCATCTTAACGCCTATCATCGTTTTGGGTCGCCCGAACACCGGCCGCGCGAACCATGGGGTTAACGCCGGGTCCTGGCGGCAACAGGGGCGGGCCTTCCGATGAGGCGCGCGATCCCCATATCGGGGCCATGACAATCCTCTCCATCCTCGATCTCGCGCCGGTGCCAGAAGGCTCGGACGTCTCCCAGGCCCTGGCCAACACCATTGATCTGGCGCGCACGGCCGAGCGGCTGGGCTTCAACCGCTACTGGCTGGCCGAGCATCACAACATGGCCGGCATCGCCTCGGCGGCGACCTCGGTGGTGATCGGGGCGGTGGCGGCGGCGACCAAGACCATCCGCGTCGGGGCGGGCGGCGTCATGCTGCCCAACCATGCGCCCCTGGTCATCGCCGAGCAGTTCGGCACTCTGAACGCCCTGTATCCCGGGCGCATCGACCTGGGCCTGGGCCGGGCGCCCGGCTCGGATCAGGCGACGGCGCGGGCCCTGCGCCGCACGCTTCAGGGCGATCTAGACAGCTTCCCGCAGGACGTGATGGAGCTGATCCACTGGTTCGCCCCGGCCAGCGAGGATCAGCGCATCCGCGCCAATCCGGGGGAGGGGCAGGACATCCCGATCTGGATCCTGGGGTCGTCGACCTTTGGCGCCCAGCTGGCTGCCCATCTGGGCCTGCCCTACGCCTTCGCCAGCCATTTCGCGCCGTCTGAGATGATGAGCGCCATCCGGGTCTATCGCGACACGTTCAAGCCGTCCGAGCGACTGGCCCAGCCCTATGTGATGCTGGGCTACAATGTCTTCGCCGCCGACACGGATGAAGAGGCCAAGCTGCTGTTCAGCTCGGTGCAGCAGGCCTTTGTCAATCTGAGAACTGGCCAGCCGGGCAAGCTGCCCCGGCCCGTCGCGGGTTACGAGGCCAGTCTGGACCCCGTTGCACGCGGCATGATCGCACAGGCTCTGTCCTGTTCGGCGGTCGGGTCGGGTGAGACGGTGCGGCGGTCGCTGGACGCCTTCGTCGCGGCGACAGGGGCCGACGAACTGATGGTCACCAGCCAGATCTGGGACCCGGCGGCGCGCAAACGCTCGCTGGAGATCCTGGCCGAGGTCGGAATGTCGGACAGGCTGGCCGCCTAGAGAGAGGCCTCGCCGGCAGCCGGATACGAAAAGTCATCGGCTCGGTCCAACCTTTGCCGTCGTGCTGCGTTACCTGATGCAGGGGACGGGGAAAGACACGACAATGGAGAGCCCATGGCGCCCAACGCCGGAACCGCGCTGCTGACTGCGCCCCCTGTTCGACTGGACCGGCCTGCGCTGTTTCTGGACATGGATGGGGTGCTAGCGCCCTTTGCACCCACGCCTGAGGCGGTCGTCCCCCTGGCGCGACGCACGGCGGTTCTGCGCCTGCTGGACCAGAGGCTGGACGGGCGCATGGCCATCGTCAGTGGACGGTCCCTGTCCGAGATCGACCGGATCAGCGATTCCTCGGCGCGCTCGGCGTCTGGGGTGCACGGACTTGAACGCCGTCGTCGTGATGGCTCCCTGCAGTCGGCGCCGGCCGCGCCCGGCGTTCGGGCGGCGGTCGCCGCCTTTGACGCCTTCGCCGCCGACCGGCCGGGCGTGATCGTCGAGGACAAGGGCGTCTCCGCCGGACTGCATTTCCGCCAGGCGCCCGACGCCGAGGTCGAGGCCACGGCCCTGGCCCAACGTCTGATCGCAGAGACCGGCCTGACGCTTCAGGCGGGCGACATGGTTCTGGAACTCAAGACGCCGGGCGCAACCAAGGGTACGGCTGTCGCCGCCTTCATGGCAGAGCCGCCCTTCGCCGGGGCGACCCCCATCATGCTGGGCGACGACCTGACCGACGAGGACGGGTTCCGCGCCGCTGCGGCCCTGGGCGGGTTCGGGGTTCTGGTCGGGCCGCCGCGCGAGACGGCGGCCCGCTGGCGGCTGGAGAATGTCGACGCGGTCCTCGACTGGCTGGAAGCCGTCGCGGACGCCCAGAAACAGGATGCCGACGCATGAGCGATCCTTTGTCGACCAAGCCGACGCTGGACCTGGCCCCCATCGGCAACTGCGCCATCAGCGCTCTGATCGACCGGCGCGGTCGGTTCGTCTGGGCCTGCGCGCCGCGCGTGGATGGCGACCCGGTCTTTTCTGCGCTGATGGACGGCGAGGAGCCCGACCACGGCTTCTGGTCCATCGAACTGGAGGGGCTGAAACACATCAGCCAGGCCTATATCCGCAACACCCCGGTGCTGCGGACCGTGCTGACGGCCGAGGACGGGGCGGCGGTCGAGATCATCGACTTCGCGCCGCGTCACGCCAAGCATTCGCGCACCTATCGCCCCCTGGCCTTCGGGCGGATCGTGCGTCCGCTGGAGGGCTCGCCTCGGATCACGGTGCGCCTGCGCCCCTCGGCGGACTGGGGCGCGCGCCGGGCCGAGACCACCAATGGCTCAAACCACATCCGCTATCTGTGCACGGATGTGACCCTGAGGCTGACGACCAACTGCCCAGTGTCGCATGTGCTGGACGAGCGGACATTCCGGCTGGAAAACGCCATGGCCTTCTTCCTGGGGCCGGACGAGGGCTATGATCAGGAGGTCGGCGCCGGCGTCGCCGCCACCCTGGATCGCACCGTCGCCTATTGGAAGGACTGGGTCCGCACCCTCTATATCCCCCTGGATTATCAGGAGGCGGTGATCCGCTCGGCGATCACCCTGAAGCTCTGCGCCTATGAGGAAACCGGCGCCATCGTCGCGGCCATGACCACCTCGGTGCCCGAGTTCCCCGAGAGCGGCCGCAACTGGGACTATCGCTACTGCTGGGTCCGAGACGCCTATTACACCGTGCGGGCGCTGAACCGGCTGGGCGCGGTGGACATCCTGGAGAACTACCTCGTCTATCTGAGGAACCTGGTCGATCAGTCGGCGGGCGGTCACGTCCAGCCCGTCTATGGCGTGGGTCTGGAAGAGGATATCGACGAGCGGATCGTCACGTCGGTCAAGGGCTATCGCGGCATGGAGCCGGTGCGCGTCGGCAATCAGGCGCGCGAGCACCTCCAGCACGACGTGTACGGACAGATCGTCCTGCCGCTGGTGCAGAGCTTCTATGACGACCGGCTGCTGCGGCCCGGCACCATCGACGACTTCTATTCGCTGGAGAAGGTCGGAGAGCGGGCCTTCGCCATGCACGACCAGACCGACGCCGGCCTGTGGGAGTTCCGCACCATCGCGCGGGTCCACACCTATTCGTCGGTGATGTGCTGGGCCGCCTGCGACCGGCTGGCCAAGGCCGCAGATCATCTGGGGCTGGACAGCCGGGCCGAGGTCTGGCGCGACCGGGCCAAGGCTATCCGCGAGCGGATCGAGGCTGAGACCTTCATGCCCGACAAGGGCCATTTCGCCGCCAGTTTCGGCGGGACCGAGCTGGATGCGTCCCTGCTGCAACTGGTCGACCTGGGCTTCCTTGATCCCCAGGACCCGCGTCAGGTCGCCACCTTCGACGCCATCGAGCGCGATCTGAAGAAGGGGCCGTATCTGTTCCGCTACGTCGAGCCCGACGATTTCGGCGAACCGGAGACGGCGTTCAACTTCTGCACCTTCTGGTTCATCGAGGCCCTGCACCTGAACGGCCGAACGGACGAGGCCCGCGAGATCTTCGAGAACATGCTGTCGCAACGCACCCATGCAGGCCTGTTGAGCGAGGACCTTTCGCTGGGCGACAACGAGCTCTGGGGCAACTATCCGCAGACCTATTCGCTGGTCGGGATCATCAACTGTGCGGTCCTGCTCAGCCGGTCATGGACGGACGTTCGGTGAATCGCGCCTGAAATCAGTCCTGTTTGCGTCAAGGCCCGCCCCAATCACGATGTTGCGTTGCATCCAAAGCCAAGCGTGGGCGTTGGAACGGCCATGTCTCGACTGATTGTAGTGTCCAACCGTGTGTCGGCTCCCGCCGACCCGGCCGCGGGCTCGGCCGGGGGGCTTGCCATGGCCCTCTCCGCCGCCCTTAGAAAATACGATGGCCTGTGGTTCGGCTGGTCCGGAGAGACCGTCGAACAGTTCACCGGCGAGCTGAAGATGGAGGACCGGGCCGGCGTCACCGTCGCCCTGGTCGATCTGGAAGCCCAGGATGTCGAGGAATATTACAACGGCTACGCCAACAAGACCCTGTGGCCGCTGTTCCATCACCGGGTCGATCTGACAGCCTACGAACGGTCATACGGCGAAGGCTACGAGCGGGTGAACCAGCGGTTCGCCGAGGTGCTGGCGCCCCTGATCCAGCCCGACGACATCATCTGGATCCACGACTATCACCTGATCCCCCTGGCCCGGGATCTGCGCCGACTGGGCGTGACAAATCGGATCGGCTTCTTCCTGCATACGCCCTGGCCGGCGCGGCAGTTGCTGGTGACCCTGCCGCACCATCGCCGGCTGGTGGAATCCCTGTTCGCCTATGACCTGATTGGGTTCCAGACCCAGGAATGGCTCGACCTGTTCCGCGACTATGTGATCTCCGAGGCGCGTGGCGAACTGTCCGGGTTCGGCGGGCTGGAGTGTTTCGGCCGCCGGGTGCAGATCGGCGTTTTCCCCATCGGCATCGACGTGGAGGGCTTCATCGAGGCGCGCAACTCGGCCGCAGGCGCGCGCACTTACGACCGGATGGCGGCGTCGTCGGCCTTCCGCGCCATGATCGTCGGCGTGGACCGGCTGGACTACTCCAAGGGGCTGGAGGAGCGGATGCTCGGCTATGAGCAGTTCCTTCACGATAACCCAGACATCCGGGGCGACGTCTTCCTGGTGCAGGTGACGCCGATCAGTCGCGATGACGTGGACACCTATCAGGACATCCGCGCGCGGCTGGATGCGCTGGCGGGGCGGATCAACGGCGAATACGCCGACATGGACTGGCAGCCGATCCGATACCTGAACCGTTCCTACCGTCGGGACCAGCTGGCCGGCATCTATCGCGCGGCGCGGGTCTGTCTGGTCACGCCGCTGCGCGACGGCATGAACCTGGTGGCCAAGGAGTACGTCGCCGCCCAGAACCCCCATGATCCGGGTGTCCTGATCCTGTCGCGCTTTGCCGGGGCGGCCGAGCAGATGGGCGAGGCCCTGCTGGTCAATCCGTTCAGCCGTGAAGAGGTCGCTGACGCCGTGAAGCGCGCCCTGGCCATGTCGCTGGAAGAGCGTATCCGAAAATGGCAGGCCCTGATGAAGGTGGTTCAGGACACCGATGTCGGCATCTGGCGCGATGCCTATGTCGGCGCCCTGATGGCGGTGGAAAGGGTCGGCGACAGCGGCGCCCCCTTCCATCAGGACCCCCGGAACCACGAAGGCCACGCCAACGCGGCGTGACCTTGGGCCTGCTGGTCAAGCCGCCTGTTCGATGACCTCGCCGCCGTCCCGCATCATGGCGCGCCGATAGGCGGGGCGTTCGGCCAGTCGCGCCAGATAGGCGTCGATGGTCGGGCTCTCGGGCAGATGGGCTCGGCTCCAGGCGAGGGTTGAGCCGATCATCACATCGGCTACGGTGAACCCATCCCCCATCAGATACGGCCCGTTCCACAGCGCCTCCAGAAGCCGTGAGACACAGGCGTCGTAGCGGGCCTGCCAATAGGGATTGGTCTGGGTCTCGCCCGTCATCCTGGCGAAGACGGCCGGTTCCAACTCGCCCGCCGCCCAGCAGATCCAGGTCAGCAGCGGTCCCCGTTGGGGCGAGGCGGCGTCGAAGCCCAGGCCGGCCTGCGGATGCAGACCGTTCAGATAGAGGGCCACCGCCGCGCACTCGGTGATCAGGGCGTCGCCATGCAGCAGGGCCGGGACCTTGCCGTCGGGGTGCGGATTTCTGGGGTCGGCGGCGCCCGTCCCGTCGATGCGGCGGATGGTGCAGTATTCGATGCGGCAGTCGGCGCCGAGTTCCTCGACCAGCCAGACCAGGCGGCTGGAACGCGATTGCGGGGCGTGAAACAGCGTGAGCATGGGGTGTCTTTCCAATCGAGGGCTGACGCCGACGACCCTGTCGCCTGCGACCGGCGGCGCGGCTGCCGGTGACGCTTGACTACTGCCATCCTGCTGCCAGCATGCTGTCAGCAGTCGCGGTGCAGAAGCGTTCGAAGGCCTCAATCCCGGACGCCCCGAGGACATTCATGAGACGCGCCGACCGCCTGTTCCAGATCGTGCAACTGTTGCGGCGGTCGTCAAAACCGATGACTGCAGAGGCCATCGGCGCCGAACTGGAGACCTCCAAACGCAGCGTCTATCGCGACATCGCCGCCCTGATGGGCCAGCGGGTGCCGATCCGGGGCGAGGCAGGCATAGGCTATGTGCTGGACCAGGGATTCGACATGCCGCCCCTGATGCTGACCTCGGATGAGATCGAGGCGGCGGTGCTGGGCGCGCAATGGGTGGCGGGCAGGGGAGACCCCGCCCTGGCCCGCGCCGCCCGCGATCTGATCGCCAAGATCGCCGCCACCGTGCCGGAGCGGCTGCGGCCTGTGGTGCTGGAGCCGGCCGTGGCGTCCGCCCCGACATGGAAGCCGCACGAGGTCGAGGCGCTCGACATGGCCCAGGTCAGGGCCTGGATCCATGCGGGGCGCAAACTGACCCTGCACTATGCCGACGAGCAGGGCCGGCAGACGTGGCGCACCGTCTGGCCCTGTCTGATCGGTTATCGCGAGACGACCCGGCTGCTGGTCGGCTGGTGCGAGACCCGCGAGGATTTTCGCACCTTCCGCACGGATCGGGTGGTGGAGGCCGTCTTCCTGGACGACCGCTATCCTGGCCCGTCGGCGCAGTTGCGCGCGCGCTGGCAGGCGAAGATGGATGAGGAGCGCAGGATTTACGAAGCCTTGGCGCAACAGTCCTCCCCCATCGGGGGAGGGGGACCGCATCTTCGCGGTGGAGGGGGCTAACCCCAGGCGCCGTTTCCGGTTTCGGCCCCCTCCGTCTCTGCGCTTCGCTTCGAGCCACCTCCCCCGAGGGGGAGGATTAGGATCAGAAGATTTCGAACAGACCCGCCGCGCCCATGCCGCCGCCGATGCACATGGTGACGACGCCGTATTTGGCGCCGCGACGCTTGCCCTCGATCAGGACGTGGCCGGTCATCCGGGCGCCCGACATGCCGTAGGGGTGGCCGACGGAGATGGCGCCGCCGTCGACGTTGAGACGGTCATCGGGGATGCCCAGCACGTCCTGGCAATGCAGCACCTGGGCGGCGAAGGCCTCGTTCAGCTCCCAGATGCCGATGTCGTCGACCGTCAGGCCGTGGCGCTTCAACAGCTTGGGCACGGCATAGATGGGGCCGATGCCCATCTCGTCCGGTTCGCAGCCGGCGACGGCCATGCCGCGATAGGCGCCGAGCGGCTGAAGCGCCCGCTTCACCGCCTCGCCGGCCTCCATGATGACGCAGGCCGAGGCGCCATCCGACAGCTGTGACGCATTGCCGGCGGTGATGTATTCGCCCTGCTGGATTTCCTCGCCGCCGCCGAAGACGGTCTTCAGTGACTTCAGGCCCTCCAGCGTCGTGTCGGCGCGGTTGCCCTCGTCCTTGGAGAGCGTGATTTCCTTGGCTGAGGCCTGGCCGGTGGCCTTGTCCATCACCTGCATGGTGGTGGTCATCGGCACGATCTCGGCGTCGAAGCGACCGGCCTCCTGAGCCGCGGCGGTGCGTTGCTGCGAGCGCAGCGCATACTCGTCCTGGCGGTCGCGGCTGATGCCATAGCGTTTCGACACCACCTCGGCCGTCTCCAGCATCGACATATAGATGTGGGGCGACAGCTTCAGCAGCGCCTCGTCCTTCATCCGGTACAGGTTCATGTGCTGGTTCTGGACCAGGGAGATGGATTCCAGACCGCCGCCGACGGCCATCTTCTGCTGGTCGAACACCACCTGCTTGGCCGCCGTGGCGATGCCCATCAGGCCCGAGGCGCACTGGCGGTCCAGGCTCATGCCGGGGACGGAGGCGGGCAGGCCGGCGGCCAGGGCGACCTGACGCGCGACATTGGTGCCCGTGCCGCCCTGCTGCAGGGCCGCGCCCATGACCACGTCCTCGATCTCGGCCGGATCCACGCCGGCGCGGGCGACGGCGTGGCGCACGGCGTGAGCGCCCAGCTGCTGAGGCGCGGTGTCGTTGAACGCCCCACGATAGGCGCGACCGATCGGGGTCCGGGCGGTCGAGACGATGACGGCTTCACGCATGGGGGGTGTCCTTGCTTGCGGCTTGAGCGCGGTTTCCTTGGGTGCGTCCGGCTTCTGCGGCCGGATCGCGAACTTCACCCGAGGATTTACGCGCCTGCCGCCACGTCAAGGCAAGTGCCGATGCGCTTCGATCAGGAATGCGCTTTCTGGGCCTTGGTCAGTTCGATCATGCCCTGGGCCGCGCCCATGTCCGGCACGATCTCGCCGGTCCGGTCCGAGATGGCCTCGAAACGGGCGGCGACCTGTTCGGGAGCGTCCGCGCCGGTGATGAAATCGCCCTGGGTCAGGGTGACATAGGCGCGCTCGAACCCGCCGGCGCCGGCGGCCAGGATGACCCGGGTGGGAGCGTCCTGGCTGACCAGATACAGCAGGCCCGGCGTGACCAGTTCAGGCCCCAGCGCCTCCAGGGGCAGGGCGGCGCCCAGATCCTCGGTCATGCGGGTGTGGGCCGTGGGGGCCAGGCAGTTGACGCGGATGTCGTTCTTGGCGCCCTCGATCGACAGGGTCTGCATCAATCCGACCAGGCCCATCTTGGCGGCGCCGTAGTTCGACTGGCCAAAGTTGCCGTATAGGCCCGACGAGGAGGTCGTCATGACGATGCGGCCGTAGTTGCGCTCGCGCATACCGTCCCACACCGCCTTGGTGCAGTTGACCGCGCCCATCAGGTGGACGTCGAGGACGAAGGCGAAATCGTCCAGCGTCATCTTGGCGAAGGACTTGTCGCGCAGGACGCCGGCGTTGTTGACCAGGATGTCGACTGCGCCCCATTTGGCGACGGCCTCATCGACCATGGCCTGGACTGCGGCGGCGTCGGTGACTGACGCGCCGTTGACGATAGCCTCGCCGCCGGCCGCCTCGATCTCGGCGACGACCGCCAGGGCGGCGTCCGAGGATCCGCCCGATCCGTCGCGGCTGGCCCCCAGGTCGTTGATGACCAGTTTTGCGCCCCGCGCCGCCAAGGCCAGCGCGTGCTGGCGGCCCAGACCGCCACCGGCGCCGGTTACGATCGCCACTTTCCCGTCAAACCTGATCGCCACGTTTCACCTCATTGATTTTGTCGTCAGACCTCTATCAGGCGCAAACCGTACGCCAAGAGGGGCAGATGTGTTGAAATGGCGCCACAGTCGCCATTATCGTCGCCACATTGCGGAACCTCGCCGCCTCGACCCCGTTCGGCTATCGAGCGCTGCGCCTACGTGGTAAGCGTTGCCATTGGGCTTATCAAAAGAATGAGGACGACCATGAAGTTGAAACTTCTCGCCAGCGTCGCCGTAGCGGGACTGTTCGCAGCCGGCGCGGCTTCGGCGGAACCGGACGGCTGGTACGGTGCGGTGGACGCCGGCTATCACATCGCCGACAACGACATTAACCTGGAAGACTCCGCAAGCGGGTCGCACCTGAAGTTCGACACCAACGACGGCTGGGCCGCGTTCGCCCGCCTGGGCTATCGCTTCAACCCCAACTGGCGCGTTGAACTCGAAGGCGGCTACCGTTCGGGTGACGTCGGCACGGTCCGTGCGCCCAACAACGGCACCGGCGGTCTCTGCAACCTGTCTCCGGCTGCGGGTCCCTGCTTCTCGCCAGAAGGCGACATCGATTCCGCGACCCTGATGGCCAATGTCATCTATGACTTCGGCTTCGAATACTGGGGTCTGCGTCCGTTCGTCGGTATCGGCGCCGGTGTGAACCGCGTCTCCACCGACGTGATCGGTTCGGTTCGTGGCGACCGCGGCACGACCGTGGTTCTGGACGACAGCTCGACCAAGTTCGCCGCCCAGGCTATCGCCGGCGTCGCCTTCGCGATCTCGGACCGCGCCAACCTGGACCTGACCTACCGTTATCTGACGGGCGACATGGAAACGGGCTACGCCGTCAGCGGCGGCGACACCGGCAGCTTCAGCGGCGACTACGATGAGAGCCACACGGTGACCGTGGGTCTGCGTTACGCCTTCGGCGCTGACGAAGTCGCACCGCCGCCTCCGCCGCCCCCGCCTCCGCCGCCTCCCCCGCCGCCTCCTCCCCCGCCGCCGCCGCCGCCTCCGGCTCCGACCGCGCGTGAGTTCGTGGTGTACTTCGACTGGGATCGCTCGGACCTGACTGCCGAAGCCCGTTCGGTCATCACTCAGGCCGCCAACTACGCCAAGTCGGGCCAACCGACCCGCGTGCTGGTCGTCGGTCACGCCGACACCTCCGGCTCGGCCGCCTACAACGTCGGTCTGTCGAACCGCCGCGCCCGCACCACGGCTGACGCCCTGGTCGCTCAAGGCGTCGCCGGCGGCGTGATCTCGCTGGACGGCAAGGGCGAAACCCAGCTGGCCCGCGCCACCGCCGACGGCGTGCGTGAGCCTCTGAACCGTCGCGCCACCATCGGCATCAACTTCTAAGACTGAAGGGGTCCGGCTCAGGCCGGACCCCTTCAGGCTCTTCGAAGCCAAGACGATAATGACCAGGAACCGCCGGTTCAGCGAAAGCCGAACCGGCGGTTTCGCGTTTGGGGTTCAGCCCGGCGGTCGCGTGTCCGCCTGACCTGACCTGTCGGCCAGGCCTATTGGTCGGCCCGGTGCAGCGGGCCTGTCGTGGAAGGGTCCGATGAAGGGCCGTCAGCCGCCCGCGCGGGCTGAGCCGATCTAGCCTGCGGTTTGGATCAGCTGGCCGCCGCTGGGCGATGCGGTTTCTGCGGCAGAGGTGCGCGACAGCCAGGCTTCGCCCACGCCGATCACGACCGAGGCCGTGATGACGGCCGACACGAGGGCGACAGCGGCCATTTTCAGACCGCGCGCAATGTCTTCCCTGTCGGACTGCACCGTTTCCCCCGGCATCTATCGATGTCGTTAGAGATCACGCCGTTCATCTTGGTGCAAGTCACGGAACGGTGTGCACAAAAAAGGGGCGACGCCGTGCGCCGCCCCGATCTTCAGTTCAACTTCCGTACGCGGATCAGCTGGTCAGCGGACGGATCAGAATCTCGACGCGGCGGTTCTGCGAACGGCCGTCCGGGGTGTCGTTCGAGGCGACCGGATTGCGCGAGCTGACGCCGGCGACATAGAGGCGTTCGCGCATCACGCCGTTGCTGATCAGGGCGTTGGCGACCGACAGGGCGCGGCGCTCCGACAGGGGCTGGTTGATGGTGTCGCCGCCCGACGAGTCGGTGTGGCCGACCACGTCCACGATCGAACGATCATACTGTTTCAGCACATTGGCCACGTCGGCCAGGGTGGAGTTGAAACGCGGGTCGATGGTCGACTGGTTGGTGGCGAAGGTCACGTCCGACGGCATGCGCAGGACCAGATTGTCGCCCTGACGCGCCACGCCGACGCCGGTGCCCGACAGTTCGGCTTCCATGGCGCGCTGCTGGCGGTCCATGTACTGGCCGACGGCCGCGCCGCCCAGGGCGCCCACGCCCGCGCCGATCAGGGCGTTCTTGCGGCCCTGTTCGGAGTTGTTGGTGTTGGTCAGATAACCCAGGACAGCGCCGCCCAGGGCGCCGGCGATGGCGCCGGTCGCGGTGTTGTTGCGGCCAGGCGTCGAGCTGTACGGATCGGTGGTGGTGCAGGCGGAAGCGCCGAGCATGGCGACGACGCCAACGCCGGCCACGATGAAGTTGGTGCGCATGATGAAACCCTTGCTTTCTGTTCGTCCCCGCCGGGGAACGTGCATCTTACAGTGAAGGTTCCAACCTGACACCTTGATGAACGAGATGTCGTTTTTCACGTCAGATGGCGCTGCGGCCTGACAATTGCCGTTTGAAGCGCCTAGATCGGGCCTCTGTTTCAAAGGGCATACCGTGACTTCGACCGCTCAGACCTCCGTTCAGCCTGCCATCGAACCCGTGTCGATGGCCATGCACGACGCCGACTTTCAGGCCTTCAGCGACGCCCTGGGAGCTTCTTTCGCCCGGTACGGCTTCGCTGTGATTGCAGATCACGGGCTGGATCCGGCGGTGATCGAGGCGGCGCTGGCCGACGCCAAGACCTTCTTCGCCCTGCCTGAGGAGATCAAGGGCCGCTATCATCTGGCCGGGACGGGCGGCGCGCGGGGCCTGACGCCCTTCGGCGTCGAGGCGGCCAAGGACGCGGCGACGGTCGACCTGAAGGAGTTCTGGCATACGGGGCGCGAACTACCGGCGGGTCATCCCTATCGCGCCTTCATGGCCGACAATGTCTGGCCCGAGGAGGTCCCGGCCTTCCGCCACGACGTCTATGCGATGTTCGAAGCGCTGGACGCCCTGGGGCGGCGGCTGCTGCGGGCCATTGCGCGTTATCTGGGACTGGGCGACGCCTATTTCGAGGACAAGGTCGAGCTGGGCAACAGCGTGCTGCGGATGCTGCATTATCCGCCCGTGCCTGCCGATGCGCCGGGCGTGCGGGCCGGCGCGCACGAGGACATCAATGTCATCACCCTGTTGCTCGGCGCTGAGGAAGCCGGCCTGCAGCTCAAGGACGCCGACGGTCGCTGGCTGGATATCGCGCCGCCTCCCGGCGCCCTGGTCGTCAATATCGGCGACATGCTGCAGCGGCTGACCAACCATGTCCTGCCATCGACCACGCACAGGGTGGTCAATCCGGCCCCCGAGCGTCGCGGCTTCGCCCGGTATTCGACGCCCTTCTTCCTGCACTTCAACCCGGATTTCCTGATCGAGACCCTGCCGTCGACGATCACGCCGGACCAGCCCGACCGATACGCGGGGCAGGCGATCACCTCTCAGGACTTCCTGCTGCAACGGTTGAGGGAAATCCGGCTGCTTTGAGTTAAGGGCGCTAACGCTCGCGACGCGGTCGCTAGCTGCTTGAGCGCGGGATCAGTGCGTCGTCGCGCTCAAGCAGCGAGGCTCCGCGAGCCGGGCGCTAGCGCCCCGACTATTTGGAAATCCTCAGCCGGGTGATGTCGCGGCCGATGGCCTCGAAGTCGTCGCTCAGGTCGTCGCCGCTGTTGGGCAGGAAGGCGTAGTCGGAACTGGTGGCGCAGTTGGCCAGCATGCGGGCCGCGTCGCCGCCGGCGGCGATCTGGAAGCCGACGGTGTAGATGACGATGTTCTGGGCCTTCATCGCGTTGCACAGGGCGGCAGACTGGGCGAAGGGGTCGCCGTTGGTGGCGTTGCAGTTGATCTTGTTGGCGTCGGCGCCCGAGCCTGTGCCTGCGTCCCGCGCGATCACCCCGGTGCAATATGGGCCGTTGAACTCACCGTCGGTCATCAGGATGACCGCCTTCAGCGTGCTGCGGGTGTTGTAGGTCGCCGCCGTCGCCGCGCCGTTCCACAGGGTGTTGAAGTTGGGCGACACCGTATACCAGCCCCAGGCCAGTCCGATCTGGCCCGAGGTCGACCCCGTGGCCGACAAGTCGTTGATCAGCTTGGTCAGCGTCGGCTTGTCCGCCGTCAGCGGCTGGATCACCGCGCTGGGGCAGGGGTTTGCGGTGGGCGCATAGTTTCGGCCGACGCGCGCCGAGGGCGAGGCGTCGGTGTAGCGGCTGGAGCCCGTGCGTTCGCTGACACAGGTCGAGGCCTCGACCGCGGTCACGGCATTGCTCATGTTGCGGAACACGCGCCACTGGCAGGTGTCCTGCCCGCACCACGAGCGTCCGCCCGAGGTGTATTTGCCCATGTTGTAGCCGTTCACGCCGATCGAGAAGCTGGTGTTGGTGACGTTGCCGACTTCGTAGCCCTGGCCGTTGATCTGGGTCATGCCGGCGACGTTGGAGATATAGACCGTCCCAGGCTTGGACGAGCCCTGGTCGTTCGTGTTCGCCGGTATGTTGTGGCCGGGCGCCGTGATGACGATGGAGCAGTCGGTGACCTGGCATTTCGTCACCATGCCGGAAGACGAACTGGCGAAGGTGCGGAAAGCGTTGGTGTTGACGGCCGCCCCGTTCTTCTTGATCGAGAAGCTGTTGGCGTTGATCCGGGTCACCGTATAGGCGGCGTCGTTCAGTGTGGAATAGCGTGTGCCGGAGCTGCTGCCGTCCGCCAGGCCGGTGATCCAGACGGTGTCGTTGTCGACGAAGCCGTGGGCTGTCGCGGAGATGACGGCGGTGTTGGCCTTGGATACGCCGGTGATGACCTTTGACGTTCCGGTCGACCAGCTGGCGCCCGTGATGTTGACGTATTGGGTAAGCGAACCGCGCGCGCCGTTGGCATAGGTCCCCACGTTCACCCCGACCGAATAGGGGACGATGGCCATGCGGGTATAGAAGGGCGTCTGGGTCGGCTGGACGACGATGTTCACCAGTTGCTTGGCCGCGTCCTGCAGGTTCTGCAGCTTGCTCTTGGCCGGGCAGTTCTTGGTGCAGTTGTCCATAGAGCCGGTGATGTCGAGCACCAGGGCGACCTCGATGTCCTTGGACGAGCGGTTGACCTCGGAGTGGGCGCCGACCGGCAGGGTGTCGTCCAGCAGCTTGCCGTAGGGCGGCAGGATGATGTTGGCTACCATGGCCTTCACGTCGACCTTGGCGTTGGCGATGACGACCTGATCATTGTTCAGGGTGAAGGTGACCTGGTCCTCGCGCAGGGTGACGCCCTTGTACCCGGCCAGGTTGGCTCGCAGGGCGCGCAGGCCCACCTCTTTCAGCGCCACGTCGGTCGTCGCCGAGGAGCGGGCGGCGGCCAGGGTGGCGGCGTCCAGCGCGTCCTGAAGATTGACCCGCACGGTGGCGGCGCGGCTGATGTCCACCCCGCCCATGGTCAGCATGACCAGAATCGGCAGGGTCAGGGCGAAGATCATCGCCACATTGCCGCGCCTAGAGCGGGCGAAGTTCCGGACGCAGGCCTTAGCCTGCTTCAGCAATCCGTTGCCAACGCCCATGATCCGCCCGACGCCTAACGCGCCATCGCGGCGCAATCGACCTCACATACCGCTCCCCGGTTAAGGGAAGCGGTACGGCTCAGGGTTAACGGACCGATGCAGAGCGCGTCGGGCCTGCCGTCGCGGCAGGGAGCGGTCTCGGCTTAGGCCGATCCCAGCACGCAGGCCGCCAAGCCCTCGTTCCTCACCGTGCCGGACGCGGCCTGGATGCGGGCGGCCCGCCTGCGGACATAGGGGCCGGGGCGGGCGGCGTCGTAGCGGCGCGGGCTGGGCAGGATGGCGGCCAGGCGCGCAGCCTCGCGCGGGGTCAGGTCGCGCGCCGACTTGCCGAACCAGTGCCGCGACGCCGCCTCCGCGCCATAGACGCCGGGCGCCCATTCGGCGACGTTCAGATAGACCTCCATGATCCGGCGCTTGGACCAGAAGGTTTCGATCAGCACGGTATAGCCCGCCTCCAGACCCTTTCGGATCCAGTCGCGGCTGGGCCACAGGAAGACGTTCTTGGCCGTCTGCTGGCTGATGGTCGAACCGCCGCGCATCCTGCGGCCCGCCTCGTTGTCGCGCATGGCCTTCTCGATCGCCTCGATGTCGAAACCCTGGTGGGAACAGAAGCGGGCGTCCTCGGACGCGATGGCGGCGACGACCAGGTTGGGCGATATGTCCTTCAGTCCGCGCCAGCGGTAGTCCAGGCCTTTGCCGGCGATCAACTGCTGGGCCATCAGCACGGTCATCGGCGGCGGCACGACAGCGTGGATCAGCACGCCGCCCAGGGGCAGCAGGGCCAGCACCAGAAGGGCGACCAGAAACGGACGGCTGCGACGGCCGAGCTTGGGAACCCCGAACATGACGCCATGTTCGCCATTCGTCGTGCGGGCGCAAGGCCTCGGCCTTCGGGGGAGGTGATCAATGCCGGGCGTTGACGTCCCAGACGAAGATCACGGCGAGCATGATCGCCGCCCCGACCAGCAGGATGGCGACGGTCAGACAACCCCAGCCGATCATGGCCGGAGCGCCCCGCTCATCGTCTTTCCGGCCCATGAATCGCCCCTCCTGCGAGGGAGAGTATCACGCCGGCGAGGCGTCAGCCTCTGCGACGCCCGCATTGCCGTCCTCGTCGGCCCAGGCGACGCGCTGGCCGTCGGGGCTCATGGCCAGGGCGACGATGGGGGCGCCCTTTTCGGCCTTGAGGAAGTTCAGCCCCTGACCCGCCGGATGGGCGTGCCAGACGCGTCCGTCGTCCAGACCGGCGCACAGGACGCCATGTTCTGGCCGGGCGGCGACCAGGGTGACCAGGCTGTTCTCGTCATAGCCGATCTCGGTCGCCTCGCGCCCCATCGGACCGTTCGCGCCGATGAAGGGCCACAGGACAGCGCCCTGCGCGCCCGAGGTGGCCATCAGCTGGCCCCTGGACAGGAAGGCGACGCTGCGGACCTTGGACGGATAGCCGCCCATCCGCATGTCCTTGGAATCCTTCATGCGCCATCCGTGCAGCTGGGCGTCCTGCATCATGGTGACGACGAAGGAGCCGTCGGGCGAGAAGGCCACGCCCGTGTGCGACCCGGCCCATTTCAGCATCGTCGGCTTCTGCTTGTCGATCCGCGCGAACCACAGGGCGCAGCCGCCGTAGGTCGAGGCCGCGATGCGGCGGCCCTTGGGGTCGAAGGCGACGCCCGACACGGTCCTCTCATGCGCGAAATCGCGGCGGAACCCTGCGTCGGCGGCGTCGATCACCGACACCGTCCTGCCCGACGAAAAGGCGATCAGTTTGGACTCGGCCGAGGCGTCGACGGCGTCGATCCACTGGCCTTTCGCACTCGTGGCCAGGACGCCGGCCTCCTGCTTGCGGCTCCAGATCACGCGGCCGTCGTCGCCGCCCGTGACCACGCCCTCGCCCGAGGGATGCAGCGCCGCGCACAGGATGGCCCCGTCATGAACGGCGTTATAGGCCCGGTCCTCGAACCGGACGGAGCCGTCGCCGAGGCAGAAGATCGCCCCGTCGCGATCGAACAGGGCGGCGGTGACTTGGGCGTCGAAGGTGAAGGACGTCACGCGGCGCAGCTCTCGAACCCGGCCTTGAGGGCGGCTTCATCCAGGTCGCGGCCGATGAAGACGGCGCGGCTCCAGCGACGCTCGGTCGCTCCCCACTCGCGTTGCAGGTCGCCCTCCAGGATCATGTGCACGGCCTGGAAGACCAGGCGTTTGTCCTCGCCGTCCACGTCGATGATGCCCTTGGCGCGCAGGATGTTCTGGCCCTGCTCGCCCAGCAGCTTGTCGAGCCAGGCGGTGAAGCGGGCGCCGTGCATGGGGCGGTCCAGCGATAGGGAGACGCCGCGGATGTCGTCGGCGTGAGCATGGCCGCGCGTGCCGTGCTCGTTGTGGTCATGGCCGTGATCGTGACCGCAATGCTCGTCGTGGACGTGATCGTGATCGTGGTCGTGGTGATCATGGCCACAATGTTCGTCGTGGACGTGGCCTTCGTCGCCGTGAGCCGGATTGGCGAACTGGGGATTGATGTCGAGGATGCGTTCCAGATCAAAACCGTGCAGGCCCAGGACCTGGTCCAGCGGCACATTGGCCCGCTCGGCGCGGGTGATGGGGGCCAGGGGATTGAGCTTGCGCAGCCGCTGCTCAACCGCGACCAGCTCGGCCTCGGAGGCCAGGTCGGTCTTGTTCAGGATGATGCGGTCGGCGAAGGCGACCTGTTCGCGGGCCTCCTTGGAGTCGTCCAGACGGGCCATGACGTGCTTGGCGTCGACCAGGGCGGTGACGCTGTCCAGCTGGGTCTTGGCCTTGACGTCCTCGTCCACGAAGAAGGTCTGGGCCACCGGGCCGGGGTCGGCCAGGCCGGTGGTTTCCACGATGATGGCGTCGAAGGCGGGTTTTCCGGGGCGCTGGCGCTTCATCAGCCCGGCCACGACGCGGATCAGGTCGCCGCGCACCGTGCAGCAGACGCAGCCGTTGTTCATCTCGAACACGTCCTCGTCGGCGCCGACCACCAGGTCGTTATCGATGCCGATCTCGCCGAACTCGTTGACGATGACGGCGTAACGCTTGCCGTGGTCCTCGGTCAGGATGCGGTTCAACAGGGTGGTCTTGCCCGCGCCGAGATAGCCGGTGAGGACGGTGACGGGGATCTTGCCCGAAGCCGGGCTGGGGTTGGTGTCGGTCATGGCCGCTAGATGGCGGTTCAGGGTTCAGAAGGGAAGGGGCGGTGTCTCCTCCCTGTCGCCGCTTGGCGATGGGGAGGTGGCTCGCAGCGAAGCGGAGAGACGGAGGGGGTCTGCGGGCGTCCAGAACCCCTCCGTCTGCTCGCAAGGGCTCGCATCCACCTCCCCATGCGCAAGCGCGCACGGGGAGGAGACGGCTTCAGCAGTCGGGGCAGTCTGGCAGGACGCCGCTTTCCAGCTGTAGCGTCGTGTGGCTGATCTCGAAGCGGGTGCGGACCAGGCCTTGCGCCTCGGCCAGCAGGGCGTCTCCGTCGGTGCGGTCGTGCACCAGATGGGCGGTCAGGGCGGTGTCGGTGGTCGACAGGCCCCAGACGTGCAGGTCGTGCACCGCACTGACGCCGGGCAGCGCCAGCAGGGCCGTGCGGATTTGCGCCACGTCCACCCCGCGCGGCGCGGCGTCCAGCGCCAGGTTCACCGAATCCTTCAGCAGGCCCCAGGTGCTGAGCAGGATCGCCACCACGATCAGCAGGCTGACCAGCGGATCGATCAGGGTCCAGCCAGTGAACAGGATGGCGGCGCCCGCGATGACGACGCCCAGCGACACCCCGGCGTCGGCCATCATGTGCAGATAGGCTCCGCGCACGTTCAGGTCCTTGTGCTGGTCCTTCATGAACATCAGGGCCGTGCCCAGGTTGATGACGAAGCCGATGCCCGCGACGATCATGATGGTGACGGATCCGACGTGCGCAGGCTCGTTCAGGCGGCGCACGGCCTCGAAGGCGATGGCGCCACAGGCGAAGATCAGCAGCAGGGCGTTGAACAGGGCCGCCAGCACCGTGGCCTTGCCATAGCCATAGGTCTTGGCCGCTCCCGCCGCGCGCCGGGCCAGCCAGGCCGCGCCCCCGGCCATGGCCAGGCCCAGAACGTCCGAAAGATTGTGGCCCGCATCGGCCATCAGGGCGGTGGAGCCGCTCAGTATGCCTGCGCCGAACTCGATCCCCACGAAGGCCAGGTTGACGACCAGGCCGACGCCGTATCGCCAGTCGCCGGTATTGACCGGACCGTGGTTATGTCCGGCGTGCGAGTGACCCCCATGTGAGTGACCCCCGTGCGAATGCCCGGCGTGGGAATGACCTCCATGGTCGTGACCGTGGTCATCGTGATCGTGGGCGTGGTCATGGGGGGAGGCCATGACCCGTCTTTAGTGCTGATGCATGAAAACGAGAAGGCCGAGGCCGATCAGGGCGACGCCCAGCACCGCCCCCTCGTAGCGCGCCCATCGCTCCAGCCGCAGCGCCGAGGCTCCGGCCCGCGCCAAGGTGGTGAAGACCGCCATGCCCATCACGGTCCCGAGGGCGAAGGCGGCGGTCAGCAGACCCAGCGCGCCCAGGCCTTCGTGTGCTGACGACATATAGATGGGCAGCAGCACCTCGCCCGGCGACACCGCCAGCATGACCACCAGCCCCCAAAAGGCGGCGGCATGGGATACGGTCGGCTCGCTCAACTCCAGTGTCGCCCCATTGGCGGCCAGCGGGGCGGGACGGCGAACGGCGGCGCGGACCAGATAGAAGACGCCGAAGCCCAAGAGCAGCATGGCCGAAAGCGCGGGCATGAGGCCGGTCACGAACTGGTCCAGGGCCAGCCCCGCCGCCACGATCAGGCCGCCCAGAACCGCGGTGGTGCCGATATGGGCCAGACCCGCCGTGGCGACAGCCGCCAGTGTGCGGCCCAGCGACCAGTGCTGGGCGCGCCCGACCAGGACGAAGGGCAACCAGTGGGTGGGCAAGGCGGCGTGCAGGAAGGCCGCGACGAATCCTCCGCCCAGAAGCGATAGCAGCACATCGAATTCCAGGGCCGGGGGCGTCATTGACGATCCCTGTAGCGTGTTACTTTATAACAGTCGAGGGGAAATCTTCGGGAAGGGCGGTCGTCAGGCGGCGTCGCCCTCATCGAAGACCAGGGGTTCGTCGGCGGGGGGCAGGCAGGTCTGGTCCACCGGCTCCGTCGGGTCGCGCAGGAAGTCGCGAGCAGCGCGGGCGGCGCAGGGGCTCTGGCGGGTCACGCCGTGGGTGGCGTTGGTGACGATCATGACCTGGCTGTTGGCATAGCCGGCGGCCGCCTTGCGCGTCAGTTCAGGCGGGCAGCCGGGGTCGATCTCGGCGGCGATGAACAGGGTCGGGATGTCGGAGCGGACCGGCGCGTTCTCGACCGGATCGGCGGCGCCCACGTCGATGGCGGCGCAGACGGCGAACAGGCGCGACAGGCTGGGGACGGAGACCTCGGCGACGGGATCGCCCGCAGCGCCGGCGGCCAGCCGTTCCTTGGATTCAAACGGCAGCTCCTCCTTGCACAGATGGGTCATCTGCTGGGCCTCGGTATAGTATTCGCGGTCCTCGGCGATCTCGGCGATGGGGCTGAAGTCGCCGGCGATGATGGCCTCCAGGTCGTGCGGCAGGCGGCGCACGCCGCGCGCGTCATAGGTGGTCTCCATCAAGAAGGCGGCCAGGTCCTCGACGGTCCAGGTCTTGCCGTCCGAGCCGGTCTTGGGGCCGGCCAGCCATTCGCGGGCATTGGCCTCGAACCGGGTCTGCAGGTCGGGGTGACGGGCGCCGCACGCGGCCTGGGCCGCGCACTTGGCCAGGATGATGCGGACGGCGGTCGAGACCTGTTCCGGCGTGCCCACGGCCCAGTTGCCCTCGGGCGGCCAGGGGGAATCCATCACCACGGCGCGCACGCCCTGCGGCGCATGGGTCATGACCGCCGCCTCGATCCGGGGACCGTATGATCCGCCGTAGAGGTCGATCCGCTCCAGCCCCATGGCCTTGCGCATGTCGGCCACGTCTGCGGCGATGACAGCCGCATTATACTGGGACAGGTTCACGCCTTGGGCGGCATAGGCCTGAAGGCAGGCGATCAGCCCGGCCTCGTCCTTGGCCGAGGGCGGACCGGCGTCGGTCAGTTGCACCCCCGGACAGTCCATCGAGGGATTGCCCAGCCCGCCGCCGCGCTGGTCGAAATAGATCCAGTCCTGATCGATGGCGGCCAGAGGCCCGGCCTGTTCTGGATTGGCCGCATAGAAGCCCAGGGTGCGGCCCACGCCGCTGACCAGGGATCCGCCCGGCCCGCCGTGGAAGACGACGACGGGTGGCAAGGGCTCGCCCATGGCGTCGATGAAGGGCGTCTTGGCCTTGATCCTGGCCACGGCGATGTCGATGCGGCGGGTGGCGGGATCGCCGCGGGTCTCATCGACCGTCAGGGTCCCGCATTCGACGACGCGGTCGCCGGTCGCCCAGTCGGCCGGGCAGGGCTTGATCGCATAGACCGGCTCGGCGGCGCTGGCGGCGCCCGATCCGAACAGGCCGGTGACGGCGACGGCAAGGGCTCCCGCAAGGGGAGCAAGAAGTTGGCGGGGCATAGGGGCTTCCTCGGATCGTCTTTGGCCGGCACCTGACACCCGCCGCCCCCCATCACGCAAGCGCCGCTGCAGGAACGTTGGTCGACAGGCCTATCTGGCGGGCTTGGCGCGGCCCCGCTTCGAGCCGGTCACGCTGGCGATGGCCTTGGCCATGGTGGCCTTCAGCCCGCGCGGCTTGGGCGCCGGTTTGGTGGCGGTGACGGCCACGGCGACGGCGCGTTTGGGCGGGTCGATGTAGAGCGACTTGCGGTCCAGCGGCAGGCCGCTGGGGCCGGGGCGGCGCTTCTGGGCCACGGTCTGATAGACCAGCACCGACCCCCGCTCGAAGCTCTTCTTGAACAGGGCGAAATAGATCAGCCACAGGCGCGTGCGGGCCTGGCCGACCAGGGCATAAGCCTCCTCGCGCCGGTCGTAGAGACGGTCTTCCCAGTGTTTCAGCGTCAGTTCGAAATGCTCGCGCATATCCTCGACGTCCAGGGTCTCGAAGCCCAGACGGCCCAGGTTGGTCACCGTCATGCCGATGGTGTCCAACTCGCCGCCGGGGAAGATGAAGCGGGTGATGACCTTGGTCGTGGCGGTCGGCTTGATCGCCACCCGTCCGCCGCGCCGCACCGAGGCCTGGTGGAAATACAGACCGCGCGGCTTCAGCAGGCGCTTCATCTCCAGGAAGTGGCGCTCGTGGTTGGCGAATCCGACGTGTTCGAACATCTCGACCTGGGAGATGGCGTCGTAGGCGCCGTTCTCGGTGATGTGGCGATAGTCCTTGAGCTCAAGGGTGACCTTGTCCTCCAGACCCATGGCCTTGACCTTGGCGCGGCCGAAATCGAGCTGGGCCTGGGACAGGGTCACGCCGTGAACGGTGACGCCATAGTTCTTGGCCGCCCAGCACGACAGGCCGGCCCAGCCGCAGCCCACGTCCAGCAGCTTTTGCCCCGGCTTCAGGCGCAGCTTCTTGCAGATGCGGTCCAGCTTCTCTTCCTGGGCGGCTTCCAGCGTGGCGTCATGGTCGGTGAAATAGGCGCTGGAATAGACCATCTCCGGATCGAGGAAGAGCCGGTAGAAGTCGTTGCCGACATCATAGTGGAACTGGATGAAGTCCTGGTCGCGCCGCCCGGCCTTCTCGGCGCCCACGCCGTCCTTGCCGGTGGAATCCCAGGCCGGAAGCTCGGTCGCGCCCGCATCGTCGCCGCTGAGCAGGAAGGGGATCGCCGCCTTGGCGATCAGCATCCGGTCGACCCGCTTGGCCAGATGGATGGCGCGGCCATGGTCCCAGCGGTCGGCGGCGTCCAGCGGACTGCCGCCCTCGACGCGCAGGTCGCCCGTGCCGAACATCTCGAACAGGGTCATCAGGCCGGGCTTGAGCAGGATGCGGCGCACCACGCTGGGCCGCGCCACGACGATCTGGATGTCGTCGCGCGCGCCGGGGCCCAGCGGCAGGACCTCGCCGGTCCACAGCCGCAGCGACAGGTCGGCCTGCAGATGTTCGGCGATATGGGCCGTGATCGTGCGAGCAGCGACGATTCGCTTGTCGGTCGCCGAGGCGGCCTTGGCGACAGTGGCGGGAGCGGTGGTCATACAGGGGTGTCCTCGTGCGTGTCGTTCTTTGGCACAGGTTGCCGAAAGGGGGCTAGAGAGCGGTGTGATTTCGGGCGCACACACGGCCGGACGGCCATTTTGAGCGGGTTCCAGCGCCAATTCGCGTTGACTCCGCCGGGTCCATCCGTATATGTCGCCGCTCTTCGCCCGCGGGGTCTACCCGGCGGGCGCATTCTTTTTTGCGTTACGCTGAGGCTTCAATATGTACGCGGTGATCAAGACCGGCGGCAAGCAGTACCGGGTTCAGCCCGGCGACACCATTGTCGTCGAAAAGCTGGATGGTGATGCGGGTCAAGAACTGAAGTTCGACAGCGTCCTGATGCTGGGCGGCGACAAGGGCGTGACCCTGGGCGCTCCCCTGATCGACGGCGCCTTCGTCGGCGCGACCCTGATCGAGACCCGCAAGGGTGAGAAGATCAAGATCTTCAAGAAGACCCGCCGTCAGGGCTACCGCCGCACCAACGGCCACCGCCAGATGGAATCGGTCCTGCGCATCACCGGCATCGAAGGCGCCGGCGAGACCGCCAAGTGGGACGGCAAGGTCGATCTGACCACCAAGGCCGAGATCAACCTGCGTGCTCGTGGCCTGGCCCCGCGCGTCGCCGCTCCGGTCGAGGCCGAGGCGCCTGTCGCCAAGAAGGCTCCGGCCAAGAAGGCTGCGCCCAAGGCCGAAGCCGCCGCCGAAACCGAAGCGTAAGATTTTTCCCGCGCCGTCCGGCGCGAACCCTGATGTTACCGCGCTCCACACGCCGCAAGGCCGGTAGCGCAGCGAAGAGAGAGTTCAGATGGCTCACAAGAAATCCGGTGGTTCGTCGCGTAACGGTCGCGACTCCCATTCCAAGCGCCTCGGCGTGAAGAAATACGGCAGCGAAAACGTGCTGGCCGGCAACATCCTGGTGCGCCAACGCGGCACGACCTTCCATCCCGGCGTCAACGTCGGCCTGGGTCGCGACCACACGCTCTTCGCGCTCGAGCACGGCGTGGTGAAATTCACCAAGAAAGCCAACGGCCGTTGTTACGTATCGATCATTCCGGCCAACGACGACCAGGCTGTGGCTGCAGCCGCCGAGTAGCGCAGGCTCCCAATCAGGGTCGGCGTGCTTGCAAAAAGCAGCCGATCCGGACCAGGGAAAATATTCCGCGGGGAGTCTGGATCACCAGGCTCCCCGTTTGCGTTTCCCCGCCTTGAAGTCCGCCCAAGCCCTCCAAGGAGGCGGACGCCAGGCGAATGACAGCTGAAAGTGGACACCGGTTTCAGCGCCCGTCATTCGCCCAGCATAAGATCGAGGCGACGACCCATGTGCATCATCGAAACCTCCCCGGTCATCGAGACCCGGCGACTGATCCTGCGCGCGCCCGGCGCCCAGGACGTGACCCGTATCGCCGACATGGCCAATGACCACGACATCGCCCGCATGACCTGCCGGATGCCGCACCCGTTCGGGACCGGCGATGCAGAAGAGTTCGTCATCGCCGTGGCCGGGCAGGACCCGCGCCGCGCCTCCACCTTCGTCATCGAGCACGAGGACATGGGGCCGGTCGGCGTCATCGGTCTGTTCGAGGGCGACGAAGCCGACATGAAGCATGGCGCGCCCGAGACGGGCTACTGGATCGGTCGCGACTTCTGGGGCCGGGGCTTCGCCACCGAGGCGCTGGAAGGCGCCTTGGTCTGGGCGTCCAAGCGGTGGAAGCGTCGGGCCCTGGTCGCGGGCCACTTCGTCGACAATCCCGCGTCCGGCCGCGTGCTGGAAAAGGCCGGCTTCCTCTACACCGGCGAGACCCGGCGCAAGTTCAGCATCGCCCGGTCAGGCGAGATCGACACGCGGATGATGATCTGGCTGGCCTGAGACGGTCGCAGAGGGCTTAGGCTGCCCGCCCCAGCCCGCCTTCTGTCATCCCAGGCGCACGGCCTGGGATGACAGGGGCTATGATGACGGGTCAGGTGTTGACCGGCCCACTGTCGGTCGTCGGGATCGCGCCGCCGCCGGCGCCGGTTCCAGTCGTGTGGTGCTGGCCGGCGAAGCGCTTGCCCAGCCGACGCCGACCCCAGCCGCCGATGTCGTCCACGATGGTGAAGATCGGCGGGATGAACAGCAGAGACAGGAAGGTGGACGAGATCAGTCCCCCCACCACGGCGATGGCCATGGGCTGGCGGAACTGCACGTCTGCGCCCCAGCCGATGGCGACGGGCAGCATCCCGGCTCCCATGGCGAAGGTGGTCATCAGGATCGGTCGTGCACGCTTGTGGGCCGCGTCCATGATGGCCTCGATCCGCGACTGGCCCTCCTGCTCGGCGATGATGATGTAGTCGACAAGCAGGATCGAGTTCTTGGCCGCGATCCCCATCAGCATCAGCACCCCGATCAGGGACGAGATCGAGAAGCTGGACCCCGCGATCAGCAGCCCCAGGAAGGCCCCGGCGATGGCCAGGGGCAGGGAGGCCATGATGGTCACCGGATAGGCGAAGCTGCGGAACAGCAGAACCAGGACGGCGTACATCAGGAACAGGCCGGTGGCGAAGGCCGTGGCGAAACCGATGATCATCTCCTGGATGAACTCCTGGTCGCCGGCGGGCGTCTGGCGCACCCCGGCGGGCAGGCTCTTGACCGAAGGCAGTTGCTGCACGGCCTTGGCCGCGTCGCCGCTGCGGATGCCGTCAAGCTCGGCCGTGATGCTGGCGACGCGCGAGCGATCGCGACGCATCACCTGGGATGCCCCGGCTCCGAACTGGATGTCGGCGACGGTGCTCAGCGGCACGGACCCGCCCATGGAGGTGGGAACCCGCAGGTTCTCGATCACCGACAGGTCCTCGCGCGCGTCACGGGTCAGCCGCAGCCGGATCGGCACCTGACGGTCGCCCAGATTGTATTTGGGCAGGTTCTGATCGACGTCGCCGATGGTGGCGACGCGGACGGCCTGGGAGATCGAGCCGGTCGACACTCCCATCAGGGCCGCCTGGTCCAGCTTGGGCGTGACCAGGATTTCCGGCCGGGCGATGGCGGCGGTGTTGACCACATTGGCCAGGCCCGGAACGGTCCGCATCTCGGCCTCTACCTTGCGGGCGGCGGCCAGCAACGACGGTCCGTCGTCGCCCAGGAGCGAGAATTCATAGCGGGTGCCGTCGCCGGGTCCGCCGCCCTGTTGGGCGACCCCTGCGCCGATACGGGCCCCAGGAATGGCTTTCCAGGTGTCGACCATGGTGCGGGCGAAGGCCTGCTGGGACAGCTTGCGGTCGCCCTTGTCGACCATATCGGCATAGATGTTGGCCTGGTTGACCTCCTGGCCGCCCACGGAGGCATAGACGGAGACGACCTCGGGCCGTTCGCGCAGTTCGCGGGTCAGGCGCTGAACCACGACGTCTGTCTGGTGCAGGGTCGAGCCCGGCGGCAGTTCGACCGAGAAGGCCGCCCGGCTCCTGTCGCCCGCCGAGAAGAACTCGAACGGCAGCTTGGTCGCCAGGCCGGTGCACAGGATGAAGGCCAGGGTGCCGATGCCGAACACCTTCCAACGGTTCTTCAGGCTCCAGCTCAGCATCTTCAGATACCGCGACATCCAGAACGGATCCTTGTCGTCGTGGTCGTGGTGCTTGAGCAGATAGGCGGCCATCAGCGGCGTCAGGGTCCGCGCCACGATCAGCGAGAAGGCCACAGAGATACAGGCCGCCAGGGCGAAGGCCTTGAAGAACTGGCCGATGATGCCCGGCATGACGCCAACGGGCGCGAAGACGGCGATGATGGTGGCGGTGGTGGCCACGACGGCCAGGCCGATCTCGTCGGCGGCCTCCATCGAGGCAGGGTAGGGCGCCTTGCCGTCGCGCATATGCCGGACGATGTTCTCGATCTCGACGATGGCGTCATCGACCAGGATGCCGATGGTCAGCGACAGGGCCAGCAGGCTGATGCTGTTCAGCGACTGGCCCAGGGGTTCCAGGATGGCGAAGGTCGGGATCAGCGACATCGGGATCGCCGTCGCCGTGATCAGGGTCGCCCGCCAGTCGCGCAGGAAGATGAACACAACCACGACCGCCAGCACGGCGCCCAGCAGCAGGGCTTCCAGCGAGGCGAAATAGCTTTCCTCGATCTCTTCGACGCTGGCGGTGACCTGTTCGATGGTCAGTTCGGGATGGGCTTCGTCGATCTTGGCGACCTCCTCGCGGACGCGGTCGGCGATCTTGACCTCCGAGGCGGTGCGCGAGCGCAGGAAGTTGAAGGTCACGGCCTCCTGGCCGTTGTAGCGCGCCAGACGGCGGGGTTCGGACCACAGGTCGCTGACCGTGCCCAGGTCGCCCAGACGCACAGTGCGGCCGTCGCCCAGCGGGATCAGGGTGGCGCGCAGCTGGTCGATCGAGCCGGCGGCGCCTAGGGTGCGGATCGAGCGTTCGGAGCCGGCGATGGTCACCCGCCCGCCCGGCAGGTCGCTGTTGACGCTGCCCAGGGCCTGACTGACCGAGGCGGCGGTCAGGCCGAAGGAGGCCAGGCGGTCGGGATCCAGCTCGACGGCGATCTCGCGATCCACGCCGCCCGAGCGATTGACCTCGCCCACGCCCTGGATGGCCAGCAGGGCCCGGCTGACGTCATTGTCGACGAACCAACTGAGCTGTTCGGGCGTCATTGTCGGCGAACGGACCACCCAGGTGATCAAGGCGTCGCCGGTGATGTCGATACGCTGGGCCGACGGTTCCTGCATGTCCTGCGGCAGGTCGGCGCGCAGGCCGCTCATGGCGTTGCGGACGTCGTTGGTGGCCCGTTCGGTGTCGGTGCCCAGCTCGAACTCGATCGTCGTCACCGAGACGCCGTCGGTGATCTGGGAGTTGATGTGCCGCACGCCCGACAGGCCGGCGAGGGAATCCTCGATCAGCCGCGTGACCTGGACCTCCATCTCGCTGGGCGCGGCGCCGGGCCGCGCGGCCGAGACGACGACCAGGGGGAAGTCGATGTCGGGGTTGTTGTTGATCCTCATGTTGAGGAAGCCGTTCACCCCGGCCATGGTCAGCAGGACGAACAGCAGGATGATCGGGATCGGATTCTTGATCGACCAGGAGGAGATGTTCTTCATGGTCGGGTCCTAGCGCGCGGCCGGAGCGGCAGCCGGGACCGCGGCGGGGACCGCAGCGGGCGCCGGCGTTCCGATCGCCACCTTGTCGCCGTCGCCCAGGAAGCCGGCGCCCTCCACCACGACCCGCGTTCCGGCCTCCAGACCGCTGACCGAGGTCAGGTCGCCGGTACGCGACAGCACGGTCACCGGCTGGAACCGGGCGCGGCTGTCTGCGCCCATGACGAAGACCCCGGCGCGGTTCTCGCGGTACAGGACCGCAGGCGTCGGCACGGTGATGGTGGGCTGAGAGCCCACGTCGATCTGGGCGCGGGCGAACATGCCGGGGCGGAAACCGCCGGCGCCCGAGAGGGCGACGCGGGCGATGCCCAGGCGGCTCTGGGGATCGACCTCGGGTGTGACGATGCGGACGCTGCCGGTCGTCTGGCCGACCTGGTCGGAGGATACGGTGGCGGGCTGGCCTGCGCGGATCAGGGCCAGTTCGGTTTCGGGCACCTGAGCGTCCAATTCCAGGCGGCCGTCGCGGACCATGCGGAACATCTCGGTCCCGGCGGCGACGATCTGACCCTTGGTCACGCTGCGGCTGATGATCAGGCCCGAGACGGGCGCCCGCAGCGTCGCCTGGCTGAGGCGGGTCTGGGTTTCGGACAGGGCGGCGCGCGAGGCGGCGACCCCGGCGGCCGAGGCGCGCTGGTTGGCCAGGGCGGTGTCCAGCGAGGCCTGGCTGAGGAAGCCGCGTTCCTTCAGCTCCTGGGCGCGGGCCAGGGCGGCGTCGTCGCGCGCGGCGTTGGCCTCGGATGTCTGCACCTGCGCCTGCTGCTGGCGCAGCTGGGCCCGCAGCAGGGCGTCGTTCAACTGGACCAGAGGCTGTCCCTGGCGGACGTAGGAGCCTTCATCGACCAGCACGGCCGTCGCCGTCAGACCGCCGACCTCGGCGCCGACCGGCACCTCTTCCCAGGCGGTGACGCTGCCCGAGGCCGTGACGATGCGCGGCTGGCTGGTCAGGGCGGCGGTGGCCACGGTCACCGTCTGGCTGGCCGCGTGGGTCTCGTCGGTCTTGGCCTTGTCGCCGCCGCCGCACGACCCCAGAACCAGGGCGGCGGAAACCATCAGGGCGGCTCGGGTCATGGTGATCATCGCCAAGGCTCTAGTCCTGTGTCTGGTGCGTCTCGGGACCGAAGACCGGCCTGGAGACGGGCCTGGCGCAAACCGGGCCGAAAATGGGTCGAGGCATCGCCTTCGGCGCCGCCGTTGCAGCCTGGCTTATTACCGCGTTCGTTCAGGCTTCTCAAACCGTGAGCCCCGCCATTACGACGAAGTAATCTGCCGCGAAAAGCGTTCCAGAGGCGTGAACGCACAAGCCCTCCGTTGGCGTTCGCGCCGCCCCCATGCTAACCGCGCCCTCACATGACGACGCCCCCCATTTCCCGCATCCGCAACTTCTCGGTGGTCGCCCATATCGACCACGGCAAATCCACGCTGTCCGACCGGCTGATTCAGTTCACCGGCGGCCTGACGGCGCGCGAGATGTCGGCTCAGGTCCTTGATAACATGGACATCGAGAAGGAGCGGGGCATCACCATCAAGGCGCAGACCGTGCGCCTGAACTACCGGGCCAAGGACGGCGAGGAATATATCCTCAACCTGATGGACACCCCCGGCCACGTCGACTTCGCCTATGAGGTCTCGCGCTCATTGGCCGCATGCGAGGGATCGCTGCTGGTGGTCGATGCGTCGCAGGGGGTCGAGGCCCAGACCCTGGCCAACGTCTATCAGGCCATCGACAACAACCACGAGATCGTGCCGGTCCTCAACAAGATCGACCTGCCCGCCGCCGAGCCCGAGCGGGTTCGCGAGCAGATCGAGGACGTCATCGGCATCGACGCCTCGGACGCGGTCATGTGCTCGGCCAAGTCGGGCATCGGCATCGAGGATGTGCTTGAGGCGATCGTCACCCGCCTGCCGGCGCCCAAGGGCGACCCGGACGCGCCGCTGAAGGCCATGCTGGTCGACGCCTGGTACGACCCCTATCTGGGCGTCGTCCTGCTGGTCCGCGTCTTCGACGGCGTGCTGAAGGCCGGCCAGCGCATCAAGATGATGCAGCACGGCACCACCCACCTGGTCGACCGCGTCGGCGTCTTCCTGCCCAAGAACACGCCTGTGGACCAACTGGCCGCAGGCGAGGTCGGCTTCATCACCGCCCAGATCAAGGAGGTGGCCCAGGCCGCCGTCGGCGACACCATCACCGACGAGAAACGCCCCACCGCCGAACCGCTCAAGGGCTTCAAGGACGTGCAGTCCGTGGTCTTCTGCGGCCTGTTCCCGGTGGACGCCGCCGATTTCGAGGACCTGCGCGCCGCCATCGGCAAGCTGCGCCTGAACGACGCCTCCTTCACCTTCGAGATGGAATCCAGCGCCGCGCTCGGATTCGGCTTCCGCTGCGGCTTCCTGGGCCTGCTGCACCTGGAGATCATCCAGGAGCGCCTGAGCCGCGAGTTCAACCTCGACCTGATCGCGACGGCGCCGTCGGTGGTCTACAAGATCGGCCTGCGCGACGGGACCGAGATCGACCTGCACAACCCCGCAGACCTGCCCGACGTGATGCAGATCGAGACCATCGCCGAGCCCTGGATCAAGGCCACCATCCTGACGCCCGACGAATACCTGGGCGGCGTGATCAAGCTGTGCCAGGACCGTCGGGGCTCTCAGGTCGAGCTGTCCTACGTCGGCAACCGCGCCCTGGTGGTCTATGAGCTGCCGCTGAACGAGGTCGTGTTCGACTTCTACGACCGCCTGAAATCCATCTCGAAAGGCTATGCCTCGTTCGACTACGAGATCACCGACTACAAGGTCGGCGACCTGGTGAAGATGTCGATCCTGGTCAATGCCGAACCCGTCGACGCCCTCAGCATGCTGGTCCACCGCGGCCGGGCCGAGACGCGTGGACGCGGCATGGTCGAGAAGATGAAGGAGCTGATCCCGCCCCACATGTTCGTCATCCCGATCCAGGCGGCCATCGGCGGCAAGATCATCGCCCGCGAGACCGTCCGGGCGCTGCGCAAGGACGTGACGTCGAAATGCTATGGCGGCGACGCGACCCGCAAGAAGAAGCTGCTCGAGAAGCAGAAGGCCGGCAAGAAGCGGATGCGTCAGTTCGGCAAGGTCGAGATCCCGCAGGAAGCCTTCATCGCCGCCCTGAAGATGGACGACGATTGATCGACGCTTCGGCCCTTAGCGCCGACGCGCCCTGATCCTGGCCCACACCACCACGCCGACTGCGGCGGCCAGCAGGGCTGAGCCGATCAGGTCCCATGCGCCGTCCTGTAACAGTGCGCCGACCAGGCCGATCAAGGCCAGGACCCCAAGGATCAGCGGGATGGCGAAGATGGCGCTGAGTGACTGATGATGGCCGATGGACTTGCGGCTCATGCCGCACCCTCCGGTCTGGCCCGCCTGCGCTTGGCCAGCCACAGATAGACGCCTGACCCCAGGATGATGATCGTGGCCAGGTCCAGCAGGGCCCAGACGATCTTCAAGCCCAGGCCCCCGTAGTCGCCGAAATGAAGCGGCTGGGACAGGCTGAGCACCTTCACATACCAGGGAGCGGGCGCCACGGCGGCCAGCTGGCCGGTGCGGGCGTCGATCAGGGCGGGCGTGGTCAGGTGGGTCGTCAGAGGCGTGTCGCCGTGGAAGAAGACGGCATAGTGGTGGTCGGTCGAATAGTCCGTGCCCGGAAAGGCGACGAACTGCAGGGTCTTGCCGGGCAGGGCCTGACGGGCGCGTTCGACGGCGGCGTTCAGGGACGCGCGCTCTCCGGGGCGGGCGGGCGCGTCATAGGCCTGGGTCAGCTCCTTCAGCGCCGTATCCTTCCAGTAGGCCAGGATGGGGGTGGCCAGGGTGTTGACCACGCCCGTCGCGCCCACGACCAGAACCCAGGCCACGGTCACCGCGCCCAGCAGGTTGTGCCAGTCGAGCCAGCGGGTCCGCGCGGCCTTCTCCAGACGCAGGGCCCCGAAGGGCAGGCGGCGCATGAAGGGTGCGTAGAGCACCACGCCCGAGACCACGGCGACGATCAGCAACAGCCCCATGGCGCCCAGGAACAGCATCCCCGGCAGGCCCAGGAACATGTCGGTGTGCAGCTGAAGCAGGAACTCCATGACCGGGTGGCCGGCGACGGGCGGGGCGGCATCGCCCGTAGTGCGGTCGATGGGCTGAAAGCTGTAGCGACCGGCGGGCGCATCGGGGGCGCGGCTGGTCACGTTCACGACGGGACGATCCTCGTCGAAGCTCATGAAGGCGGGGACCTCGCCCGGCTTGCGGGCCAGGGCGACGGCCAGGACCTGATCGAGGTCCAGAACCCGCGCGGGATCGACGTCCTGATCCCATGTCTGGGCATGGGCGTCGCGCAGCAGGACCTCGTTGATCTCGTGGGTGAAGACCAGAGGCAGGCCGGTGATGCAGAGCATCATCAGGAAGATGGTCGAGACCAGGCTCGACCATTTGTGGGTCCAGGACCAGGCGCGGATAGTGCGGGCTTGCATGACCCTATCCTAACGCCCGATCAGAACTCCGCCGAGATCGAAACGGTGAAGGACCGGGGCGCGCCCAGGGTCAGGTAGTTGGCGCCCGGATAGCCGCCCACGGCGACCCACTGGTTCTCGTCGGCGATGTTCTCGACGCGGGCGCGCAGGGTCAGGGGCTTCTCGCCGGCGACGAAGGCATAGCGGACGCCGGCGTCGAACCGGGTCCAGTCGCCCAGTTCCACGGCGTTGTCGGCGCTGACGGCCTGGCTGCCGGTATAGACGGCGCGGCCTTCGAGGGTCAGACCGGTGAGGACAGGCACGTCCCATTCCACGTTCAGCGTCGACTGGAACTCAGGCACGCCGATGGCCGACTTGCCGACCAGGGCGGGCGACAGCGAGCGGGTGATCTCGGATTCGATCCAGGTGGCGCCGCCGATGATGCGAAGGCCGGTGACAGGCTCGCCAAAGAGGCTGAGCTCGACGCCCTGGTTCTCCTGCTCGCCGCCGTCCGAATAGATCGCCGTGGCGGCGTCGAAGGACTCGCCGGGCAGCAGGGTGCGGAAGACGCTGAGCGAACCGCCAAAGGCGCCGCCGTCATACTTTGCGCCGACCTCGACCTGCTCCGAACGGAAGGGCGCCAGCACCTCTCCGGCGTTGGCGACCGGCACGCCGTTGACGACCGCTGGGGCCGTCTTTCCGGGCTGAAGCGCCTCGGCGTAGTTGGCGTAAAGGGAAATGCTGTCGCCGGGCTTGTAGACCAGACCGAAGGCCGGGGTCGTGGCGTCGCCCGAATAGCCCGAGCCGAAGGCGCCGGTGTTGTAGTCGAAGGTCTTGGTCTCGATCTCCTGATAGCGAACGCCGACGGTGGCCAGCAGGCGGCCGTCGAGGAAGGAGATCATGTCGGCGACGGCGACGCTGGAGGTCTTCACCCGCTCGGTGACATTGGGGTTGGAGAGGTCGCCGCCGACGAAGAAGTCGGCCGCCGGGGCGGCGACGTCGACGGGGGCGTACAGGTCGGTGGCGAAGCCCGCGAAGTTGGAGAAGGCATAGGCGTTCTTGGACTTCACGCGCACCTGCGACGCCGAAGCGACCAGGGTGTGGCCGATGGCGCCGGTGGTCAGGTCGGCGCGGACGCCGATGTCGCCCGACCAGACGGTGTCTTCGCGAACATTGTCGAAGCGGTAGGCGGTCAGTGAGCCGTCAGGGGCGGCGTTCGGGTTGGCCAGGACATTGTCTTCCTTGCCGCTGCGTCCGCCGAATGCGGCCCAGGCGGTGACGCTGTCGGTCAGGTCGAACTCGCCGCGTGCGGCGCCGAACAGCTGTTCTTCGTCCGTATAGGTCCAGGGCTGGGCGAAGTTTGTGTCCGCCGACGGCGGGGTCGGCACGGCGCCGTTCGGCGTCACGCTAGGGCGCGGGGCGGTGATGTGATGGTCCTGCCAGCCCAGGTCGGCCGAGAAGCGGGCGCGGTCGCCACGGCGATCCAGACCCAGGCCGATCAGGCCCAGTTCGCTGCCGGAATCCTCGACCGAGCCCTCGCCCGAGCGGCCGGCGAGGTTCAGGCGCACGCCGTATGCGCCGTTGTCGCCAAAGCGGCGCGACAGGTCGGCCGCGCCATAGATCTCATCCGTGCCCGACCAGCCGGCGGTCATCCGCGTCAGGTCTTCGTTCCCCGCACGCTTGGGGACCAGGTTGAAGGCGCCGCCGACGCCGCTGCCGCCGGGGGCTGCGCCGTTCAGGAAGGCCGTCGCGCCGTGGAAGACCTCGACCCGCTCGACGAACTCGGACGCCACGAACTGACGCGGCAGGACGCCGTACAGACCGTTATAGGTCATGTCGTCCGAATAGACCGGCAGGCCCCGGATCACATACAGCTCCTGGAAATTGCCGAAGCCCTTGGACACGCGGACCGCCGGATCGTTCTGCAGGATGTCGCCGATGCTGCGGGTCTGCTGATTGCGCGCCAGTTCCTCGGTGTAGCTGGTGGTGGCGAAGGGGGTGTCCATGGCGTCAAGGGCGCCGAACAGGCCGACCCGACCGCCGCGCGCGACCTGGCCCCCGGCATAGACCGGCGGCAGGGAGACCTGGGATCCGGTCACGATGACGTCCGACAGTTCAGTGGCGTCGGCGTCCTGAGCCTGGGCTTGTCCGGCGAGGACGAGCAGGGCGGAGGAGGCGAGGAGGACGGAGCGCAGCATCGGAACAAGATTCCTGAGAATGATAACGCGTCGCACTAGTCCTGCTGTCCGGCCGATGCAAGGCTCTTGCGGTCTGTCCAGCGGACTGAGCGCGGTCGCGCCGTGGACGTGATCCATTCGCCACAGCCGAGCTTGGCGGAATCCGGCCGCGCCCAGAGAAAAAGGCCCCCGCCGCAGAAGCGACGAGGGCCAAGGTCAGGAGGGGAGGTGGTTGGAACGGGCCGCAGCCCGTTCCGGCAGGCTAGTAGGTTGCGCGCAGTTCGATGCCGAAGGTGCGCGGAGCGTTGAAGTTGCCGTAGTCGCCGATCGTGGAGCGGTTCGACGGGTCGCGGCGATAGACGTAGGTTTCGTCCAGCAGGTTGCGCGACCACAGGGCCACTTCCATCGTCGGGCCGCCGGCGGTGGTCTGGATATCGGCGATGGCCAGGCGGGCGTTGACGATGAAGGACTTGTCGTTCTCGACTTCGAACTGTTCGAAGCTGTGCGACGCGTCGGCGTAGTTGGCGTCGATGTGGGCGCGGAAGGTGGCGCCCATCAGCGGCGATTCCCAATCGGCGGCCACCGTGCCCGCGTTTTCGGGCGTGTAGATGATGAAGACCTGCTGGCTTACGCCGTTGAACGGGTTGACCGTGTCAGGGACCGTGGCGTCGGTGTAGGCGTAGGAGGCCGAGAAGCGCAGGTGTTCGGTCGCCTGGAACTGACCTTCCAGCTCGAGACCCCGGATTTCCGTGGTGCCGGGGGCATTGATCGTTTCGACGGTGTTGCGGCTGGAGCCGGTGATCGGGTTCACGGTGACCAGTGTGAAGTCGATCTGGCTGTCGGTCCGGTCCATGGCGTAGATGGCGGCGTTCAGGCGGACCCGGCTGTCGAACAGGTCGCTCTTCAGGCCGATTTCATAGGCCTCGACCTCTTCCGGGTCGAAGGAGCGGTAGGTCAGCGAGCGCGAGGACGCGCCGCCTGCGCGGTAGCCGGTCGAGTATTTGGCGTAGACATTGACCTTGTCCGTCAGGTCATAGGCCAGGGTGACCAGCGGATCGAAACGGTCGACCGAGGTTTCGAAGGTCAGGTCGGTGGCGACGTTGTTGACGATCTCCAGCTTGCCGTCCTTGTCGTCCCAGGTGTAGCGGCCGCCGACCGTCAGGTGCAGGGCGTCGGCTGCGGCGGGCGTCCAGGTCGCCTGGCCATAGACGGCCTTGGATTCGGAATGCGCCGTCGACGCCCGGTCCAGGAAGCGGAAGCCGCGCTGGGTCGGCAGGGGATCGCGGATCGTATAGGCGGTGCCGTCGGCGTTCCAGGTGTTGGTCGAGGGCGTCGCCGCGTCGTCAGACACGGTTTCCTTGAAGTAATACAGGCCGCCGACGTATTCGATGCTGTCGCCCAGGTTGCCGACCGCCTGCAGTTCCTGGCTGAACTGGTGCTGCCAGAAGCCGGCCAGCGAGTAGCGGCTGAAGTTGCCGTTCGGCACGCCGATGGGCGGACGGTGGGCGCCGCCGATGTTGTCCCACTGATCCACGTCGACTTCACGATAGGCGGTGATCGAGCGGATCTCGAGGTTGTCGCTCGGGCGCCAGGACAGGTGCAGATCGACGCCCTGGGTGTCGTCGACGCTCCACTGCTGCGGCACGCCGATGTCGGCCTGGGTCATGCGGTCTTCGCCCTCGACCTGAACCAGGGGGGACAGGTCGCGGATGTTTCCGCTGCCGACGGTGGATGATCCCGAAACGACCGGGGAGTTGAAGGGCAGAACGTTCAGGCCCAGCGGGTTGAAGTTCAGCAGTTGGCTGTAGAAGGGGGTGTTCTTGTCCTTGCCGATATCGGCCGCCAGGACGGCGGTGAAGGCGTCGCTGGGGGTCCACATGATCTGGGCGCGCACGCCGCGACGGTCGTATTCGCCGAAGCCTTCCTCACCGGACAGGATGTTTTCGGTCACGGGACCCTGGACCGATATGACGCCGTCCACCTTGACCGCGAAGTCGCCGAACGAGGGGAAGTCGACGTGCAGTTCCGAGTTGTAGGCGTTCAGGTTGCCGAGGCCGGCGATGGCGCGAACGCCGAACTCGCCTGAGGGCCTCTTGGTGACGAGCGACAGGGCGCCGCCTTCGGTGTTGCGGCCGAACAGAGTGCCTTGCGGGCCCTTCAGGACCTCGACGCGCTCGATGTCGAGCAGCGAAGCGGCCAGACCCTGCTGGCGGGCCAGATAGACGCCGTCGATATAGACGCCGACGCCCTGTTCGCGGGCGGGCTGGTTGGCGTCGTTGGGCACGATGCCGCGGATGCCGATGGTCAGGGCCGACTGGCGGGCCTCGAAGGTGGTGATGCGCAGGCCGGGAACCGAGCCGTCGGCCAGGTCCATCAGGCTCTGGACGTGGCGGTTGGCCAGGTCTTCCGAACCCACGACCGAGATCGAGATCGGCGTATCCTGCAGGTTGGTCTCGCGCTTGGTGGCGGTGACGACCACGTCGGTCAGGCTGTAGACGTCGGGGTTCTCCAGATCGGGAGCGACGTCGGGAGCGGGAGCGGTCGCGACATCGGACGCGAGGGCGGTCGAGGCCGGCGCGATGGCGATCAGCGCGGCGCCCAGGAGGAGGCGGAGTTTGAGACTGTTGCGGCGGTTCATTTTGGTTGTCCCCGAGTGAGGGGCGAGCATCTAGCGCGGCTTCATGTCGCAGATGTTTTGCTGCGGCGACGGTTCGGTGCACCTTTTGAGACAGGGTTCGACACGCAAGCGTCGCGGAAACGACACGCACGCCGGACGAAATTCGATCCGCGTTGCGGGCGGGTCGGCGGCGACGAAATCTAATCGGATGCGGCAGGTCTTTTCGCGTTTCCTTGACGCCGGGATGGTCGATGGAGACGGTGCGCCAATGGGCGTAGCGCAAGAAGGACGAGGGCGACTGTCGCGACCGCCGCCCCGAACGAGATGACCACCCAATGACCGCAGTATCCCTGATGGCTGACGAGCCGGCGACCACACCGCCGCTGCTCTCCGCAGCGCGGCTGACGCACCTGCAGCAGCTGGAGGCCGAGAGCATCCAGATCATGCGCGAGGTGGTGTCCGAGACCGAACGCCCGGCCATGCTGTATTCCATCGGCAAGGACTCGGCCGTGATGCTGCACCTGGCGGCCAAGGCCTTCTATCCCTCGCCGCCGCCCTTTCCCCTGCTGCATGTCGATACGACGTGGAAGTTTCGCGCCATGTACGAGATGCGCGAGCGGACGGCGGCCAAGTACGGCTTCGACCTCAAGGTCTGGAAGAATCCCGATGCGGTGGCCAAGGGCATCAACCCCTTCGACCACGGCTCGGCCCTGCACACCGACCTGTGGAAGACCGAGGGGCTGAAGCAGGCGCTGGACCACTATGGTTATACCGCCGCCTTCGGAGGCGCGCGGCGTGACGAGGAGAAGTCGCGGGCCAAGGAGCGGATCTTCTCCTTCCGCTCGGCGGGTCACCGCTGGGATCCCAAGAACCAGCGGCCCGAGCTTTGGCGCAGCTACAACACCCGCGTGGCGCCGGGCGAGACGATCCGCGTCTTTCCCATCTCCAACTGGACCGAGCTGGACATCTGGCAATACATCCACCTGGAGAACATCCCCATCGTGCCGCTGTATTTCTCGGACGTGCGTCCGGTGGTGGAGCGCGACGGGACCCTGATCATGGTCGATGACGACCGCATGCCGCTGCGTCCCGGCGAGGTCCCGCAGATGAAGTCGGTGCGGTTCCGGACCCTGGGCTGCTATCCGCTGACGGGGGCGGTCGAAAGCACCGCCGATACGCTTCCGGCCATCATTCAAGAGATGCTGCTGACCACCACCTCCGAGCGTCAGGGGCGGATGATCGATCACGACCAGGCCGCCTCGATGGAGAAGAAGAAGCAGGAGGGCTATTTCTGATGGCGCATCAGTCCGACCTCATCGCCTCCGACATCGACGCCTATCTGGAGGCGCACCAGAACAAATCCTTGCTCCGCTTCATCACCTGCGGCTCGGTGGACGACGGCAAGTCGACCCTGATCGGGCGGCTGCTCTATGATTCCAAGATGGTCTTCGAGGACCAGCTGGCGGCGCTGGAAGCCGATTCCAAGCGCATCGGCACCCAAGGCGGCGAGATCGATTTCGCCCTGCTGGTCGACGGCCTGGCCGCCGAGCGCGAACAGGGCATCACCATCGACGTGGCCTATCGGTTCTTCTCGACCGAGACGCGCAAATTCATCGTCGCCGACACCCCCGGCCACGAGCAGTACACCCGCAACATGGTCACGGGCGCCTCGACGGCGGACGCGGCGGTGATCCTGATCGATGCGAGGAAGGGCGTGCTGACCCAGACGCGTCGGCACTCCTATCTGGTCAGTCTGCTGGGCATCAGGCACGTCGTGCTGGCCGTGAACAAGATGGACCTGATCGGCTGGGATCAGGCGAGGTTCGCCGAGATCGTCGCCGAATACCGCGCCTTCGCCGCCCAGATCGGGCTGAACGCCGTCACCGCCATCCCCATCTCGGGCCTGAAGGGCGACAATATCGCGACCCGTTCAGAGGCCACGCCCTGGCACGGCGGGCCGACGCTGATGGAATGGCTGGAGGCCGTCGAGGTCGGCGAAGACACCCGCGCTCAACCGTTCCGCATGCCGGTCCAATGGGTCAATCGCCCCAACCTGGACTTCCGCGGTTTCGCCGGCCTGATCGCCGCCGGCACCGTGCGGCCGGGCGACGCCGTCAAGGTGCTGCCGTCTGGGCGGACCAGCACGGTGGCCCGTATCGTGGTGATGCCTGGCGATCTGGATCAGGCGGTGGTCGGACAGTCCGTCACCCTGACCCTGGCCGACGAGATCGACGTCTCGCGCGGCGATGTGCTGGTCGCCGCCGACGCTGCGCCGGAAGTCGCCGATCAGTTCGAGACCACCCTGGTCTGGATGGACGACGAGCCCCTGCCGCCGGGCCGTCCCTATCTGCTGAAGATCGGCGCCCGCACGGTCACGGCCCAGGTCACGGAGATCAAGCACAAGGTCAACGTCAACACCCTGGAGAAACTGGCCGCCAAGCGGCTGGAGCTGAACGAGATCGCCGTCGCCAACATCTCGCTGGATCGTCCCATCGCGTTCGAGCCCTATGCGGACAATCGCGATCTGGGCGGCTTCATCCTGATCGACAAGATCTCGAACCGCACCGTCGGCGCGGGCCTCATCAATCACCACCTGCGCCGGGCCGACAACATCCACTGGCAGGCCACCGACGTCGACAAGGCGGCGCGGTCGGCGATCAAGGGCCAGCGCGGCCGGGTCGTCTGGCTGACCGGCCTGTCGGGCGCGGGCAAGTCGACCATCGCTAACCTGGTCGAGAAGAAGCTGCATTCGCTGGGGCGCCACACCTATCTGCTGGACGGGGACAATGTCCGCCACGGGCTGAACCGCGACCTGGGCTTCACCGAGGAAGACCGCGTCGAGAACATCCGCCGGGTCGCCGAGGTGGCGCGGCTGATGGCTGATGCGGGCCTGATCGTCATCACCGCCTTCATCTCGCCCTTCCGGGCCGAGCGACGCATGGCGCGCGAACTGATGGACGAAGGCGACTTCATCGAGGTCTTCATCGACACGCCCCTGTCGGTCGCCGAGCAGCGCGACGTGAAGGGCCTGTACCAGAAGGCTCGCGCCGGTGAGCTCAAGAACTTCACCGGCATCGACAGCCCCTATGAGGCGCCCGAGACGCCGGACCTGAGGATCGACACCACGGCGGTGACGGCGGTCGAGGCGACGGAATCCATCGTCCGCTGGCTGGTCAGCGAAGGCCTGTCGGAAGGCGAGGGGATCTAGCCCCGCCTTCCAAGGTCAGGGCCTAGTACCGAACCCGGATCGTCGCGCCGATGGTGCGCGGCGCGCCCAGGAAGGCGCCGACCGTGCCGGTCTGGAACGGGGCGCCGAAGGCCACCTGGGCATAGGTCTCGTCGAACAGGTTGCGCGCCCAGACCTCCAGGCTCCACGGGCCGTTGGTCGGCTCGAGCACGACCGAGCCATTGACCAGCCAGAAGTCGGGCTGGACCTTCTCGGGCGCCAGGTCCGACCCGGTGTTGTAGTCCGAGCTGTATTTGGCCGCGAGCGTCAGCCGGGCGTTCAGGCTTTCCGTCACCGGCCGCTCATAGGTCCCCGACAGGCTGGCCGACCAAAGAGGCGCAAAGTTCAGGCGATTGCCGGCCAGAAGCGGCAGGCCCGGCACCGGCTCGTCGCCATACTCGGTTTGCGCATAGATGACGCCGCCCTGGATCGACAGGCCCTGCGACAGACGGGCGGTCGCCTCGATCTCGGCGCCCACCGCCGTCACCTCGGGGATGGACCGCACCAGGAAGGTGGTGCCCAAAAAGGTGTTGAGCTGGAAGTCCTCATAGGTCTGGTGGAAGACGTCGGCGCTGACCAAAAGGCGGCGGTCCAGCAGTTCGGCCTTGGCGCCGATCTCGTAGGAATCGACGGTCTCGGTGGGGAAGTCGGTCGAGGTCTCGGGCGCCAGGGCCGTCTGGGTCCTGTCCATGTTGAAGCCCGCGCTTTTTCGACCCCGCGCATAGGAGGCGTAGGTCAGGACTGTCGGCGTCAGCTGGTATTCGACCCGCGCCAGACCCGACCATCCGTCGTCGGACAGTGTCTCGGACCGGGTCAGGTCGTTGAAGGCGGGGTTGGCCCAGGGCAGGCAGACGACCGCGTTGTTGAAGCCGTTGGTCAGGGCCGAGCCGCAGCCGACGCCATCGTCGGTGTTCTGGAAAGCGGCGTCGACCTCGCGCCGGACGCGGGTCCAGCGCGCGCCCAGGGTCAGGCCCAGGCGGTCAGTGACGTGGAATGTACCCTGGCCGAAGACGGCGGCGGTGCGGCTTTCGTGGTCATAGCGATCGACCATCCCCTCGCCCTCGACGAAGCTTTGGCCCACCGGCAGGCCGGTCAGGGTGGAGACGAAATCGGCGTCGCCGACCGGATTTCCGTCGGTGCGCGACAGCAGCCGGCTGACGTATTCCTCATAGTCCGCGCCATACAGAAGCGCGTCGCGGCGCAGCAGCTTCTCCTGCGCTAGATAGACGCCGCCGGTGTAGTCCAGCGCGCCGCGCGAGCCCGTCAGGCGCACTTCCTGGCTGAAGGTGCGGAAGCGGTTGGACCAGCGGCCGTCGTCGGGACGATAGGCGATGTCGGCCGAGGTGAAGTCCCAGTCCTGGCTTAGCGTGGCGCGCCACTCGCGGTACGAGCTGGTCGAGGTCAGCACGCCCCAGGGCGTCTCTGCGTCCACATGCAGGGCGGCGCCGGCGTCCTTGATCCGGGTATTGGTGTCGCGGTTGGCGTATCCGATGCGCGCCTCGCGATCCGGCGTCGCCATCACCCCGCCGTCGGGGCTGAGCAGGGCCAGGATGGCGGCGGTGGCGCCCGTCGTCTGCTGCACGCCGATGCAGCAGCGTTCGTCGCGCGCGGTATAGTCGGCGCTGAGGCGGGCGGTGATCTCGGCCGTGGGCGTCCACAAAAGCTGGGCGCGGGCGGTCTCGTAGGACTCGTTCTGGTCGTCCGTCGCGGTGCGAGGACCGTCGCCGGTTCGGACATCGTAATAGCCGTCGCGACGACGCACCGAGGCATAGAGACGACCCGCCAGCACGCCCTCGACCAGGGCGCCGGTCACGCTGGCCGAGCCGCCGCGCGTGCCGTGTTCCGCGACCGTGGCCTCTCCCACCGCTGCGAAGTCGAAGCGGGGACCGGCGGTGACGACATTGATGACCCCCGCCGAGGTGTTCTGGCCGAACAGGGTCGATTGCGGGCCGCGGATGACCTCGGTCCGCTCGACCTCGCCCAGGTCGCCCAGGGCCACGCCGTTGCGCGCGCGATAGACGCCGTCGACGATGACCCCGACCGAGCTTTCCAGCCCCGGATTGTCGCCCACCGTGCCGACGCCCCGGATGCGGGCGGTGGTGTAGGTCTGGTTCGAGGTCGAGGCGACCAGCAGGCCGGGCGACAGGATGGCCAGGTCCTTGATGTCCACGACGCCTGCGCCGGCCAGCAGGGGCTGGGCCGCCACCGTCACCGACAGGGGCGTGCGTTGCAGGGCGGCCTCGCGGCGTTCTGCGGTGATGATGATGTCGGACAGCTGCACCGTATCAGGCGTCGCTATGCCCTGCGCCAGGGCGGGCGTCGAAAGGGCGGCCAGCAGGAGGGCGCAGGCGGTGGCGTGGGTCGGCATGGCTGAGATGATCCTGGTGTCCGACGTGTCATCCGTCGGTGGTCATTGGGGATGCAGCAGGCAAGGCTTCGGGCACGGCGAGGCGTGGCTTCAGGCACGGGGCGGCGCCTTCGGCCAAAGCCGAATGTTGCCGTAAGGGAAACTTTGTCTTGTCGCTAGTGAGCGTCGCCTTTCGGCGTCTCCATGAGTTCGATCAGAACCCCACCCATTTCCTTGGGATGGAGGAAGACGACGGGGGTTCCGTGGGCGCCGATGCGGGGCTCGCCCGTGCCCAGGATGGTCACGCCCTTGCTGCGCATCTCGGCGATGGCGGCGTGGATGTCGGCGACTTCGAAACAGACGTGGTGTTGTCCGCCCTTGGGGTTCTTGGCCAGGAAGCCGACGATCGGGCTCTTGTCGTCATAGGGCTCGATCAGCTCGATCTGGGCCGTCGGCGTATCGACGAAACAGACCTTCACCCCTTGCGCCGGCAGGTCGAAAGGCTCGCCGATCTTCGTCGCGCCGAGGATGTCGCGATAGAGCTTGATGGACTCGGCGATGGAGGGCGTGGCGACGCCGACATGGTTCAGATTGCCGATCATGCGGGGACCTTTTCAGGAGCGGGCTGGGCGTAACCCAGCCGCAGGTTCAGCTTCTCGATCAGGTCCACGGCCGTGTCGGCCACGGTCGAGCCGGGCGGATAGACGGCGGCGGCGCCCATGTCGATCAGGGGCTGAACATCCGACGGCGGGATGACGCCCCCGACCACGATCATGATGTCCTCGCGCCCCAGCTTGGCCAGTTCGGCGCGCAGCTCGGGCACCAGGGTCAGGTGACCGGCGGCCAGCGAGGAGGCGCCGACCGCATGAACATTGGCCGCCACCGCGTCGCGCGCGGCCTCGGCGGGCGTCTGGAACAGCGAACCCGCCGTGACGTCGAGGCCCAGGTCGCCGTAGCCGGTGGCGATAACCTTCTGGCCCCGGTCGTGGCCGTCCTGGCCCAGCTTGGCGATCAGGATGCGCGGCGGGCCGCCGTCGTTCTCGACGAAGGCCGCGACCATGTCGCGAGCGCGAGCGAAGCGGGCATCCTTACCGGCCTCCTTGGCGTAAACGCCCGAGACGGTCTTCACCGAGGCGACGTGGCGACCGAAGGCGGCCTCCAGCGCATCGGAGATCTCGCCGACCGTGGCGTGGGCGCGGGCGGCCTGGACCGACAGTTCCAGCAGGTTGGCCGTGCCGCGCGCGCCTTCGGTCAGGGCGTCCAGCGCGGCCTGGGTCCTGGCTTCATCGCGTTCGGCGCGCAGCTTTTTCAGCTTGTCGATCTGGGCCGAAAGCACGGCGGCGTTGTCGACCTTGAGCATCGGGATGTCGTCGGCGACGTCGTTCAGATAGCGGTTCACGCCGACGACCGTCTGCTTGCCGGTGTCGATGCGGGCCTGGGTCTTGGCGGCGGATTCCTCGATCCGCAGCTTGGGAATCCCGGCCTCGATGGCCTTGGCCATGCCGCCTGCGGCCTCGACCTCGTCCATCAGGGCGCGCGCCCTGTCGGCCAGTTCCTGGGTCAGTTTCTCGACGTAATAGCTGCCGCCCCAGGGGTCGATGGTCCGCGTCAGGCCGGTCTCGGTCTGCAGCAGGATCTGGGTGTTGCGCGCGATCCGGGCCGAGAAATCGGTCGGCAGGGCCAGGGCCTCGTCCAGCGCATTGGTGTGCAGGGACTGGGTCTGGCCGCCCGCCGCCGCCATGGCCTCGACCATGGTGCGCGAGACATTGTTGAACACATCCTGCGCCGCCAGGCTCCAGCCTGAGGTCTGACAGTGGGCGCGAAGGCTCAGGGATTTCGGATTGACGCCGCCCTCCTTGCGCACCGCCTCGGCCCACAACAGGCGGCCGGCGCGCATCTTTGCGACCTCCATGAAGTAGTTCATGCCGATGGCCCAGAAGAAGCTCAGGCGCGGCGCGAACGTGTCGATCTCCATCCCCGCCGCCTTGCCCGCGCGCAGGTATTCGATCCCATCCGACAGGGTATAGGCCAGCTCGATATCGGCCGAGGCTCCGGCCTCCTGCATGTGATAGCCGCTGATGGAGATGGAGTTGAACTTGGGCGTTTCCTTCGCCGTCCACTCGAAGATGTCCGCAATGATCCGCATCGAGGGCTCGGGCGGATAGATGTAGGTGTTCCGGACCATGAACTCCTTGAGGATGTCGTTCTGGATGGTCCCGGTCAGCTTGGCGTGCGGCACGCCCTGCTCTTCGGCGGCGACGACATAGAGGGCCAGGATCGGCAGGACGGCGCCGTTCATGGTCATGGAGACCGACATCTGGTCCAGCGGAATGCCGTCGAACAGGGTCCGCATGTCCAGGATGGAATCGATGGCCACACCGGCCATGCCGACGTCGCCCTTCACCCGCGGGTGATCCGAGTCATAGCCTCTGTGCGTGGCCAGATCGAAGGCGATGGACAGACCCTTCTGACCCGCTGCCAGGTTCCGGCGATAGAAGGCGTTCGAGGCCTCTGCGGTCGAGAAGCCGGCGTACTGGCGGATGGTCCACGGATTGCCCGCGTACATGGTCGGATAGGGGCCGCGCAGGAAGGGCGCAAAGCCGGGCAGTCCGTGCACGGATTCATTTCCGGCGATGGCGGCGGCGTCATAGGCCGAGGCGACCTCGATGCCTTCGGGCGTGGTCCAGGGTTCGCGGGCCGGACCCGTGCCGGTGGCGCCGAGATCGAGCGGGGCCTTGGTGAAGTCGGGGAAGGTCATCAGTCAGCCTTCTCGAAGGCGGCGGCGAAGCGAATGGGAAGCAGGGGCGCGCAGCTGTCGGTGATTGCAGCGGAGGCGCGCGCAGCGGATGGCTCTATTGGGGCAGGCCGCACATCGGGATCTACGAACTTGGTCACGCCGATGATCTGGCTGGCGCCCTTGTCATAGGCGTTCTGCAGGGTTTGGCGCGCGGCGGCGACGCGCATCTGGACGGCGCCGCCCTTCAGCGAGGCGACGATGCCGCCCTCGCGCTCGATGCGCTGGAACTCGGCCCAGCCGGCCTGGGCCATGTCTTGGGTGCGGCTGTCGAGGAACCAGGACCCGGCGGCGGGATCGTCGACCCGGCCCAGGTGCGCCTCTTCCATCAGGACGATCTGGGTGTTCCTGGCCTGACGCCGGGCGAAGGCGTCGGGGCGGCCAGAGGCGCGGGTGAAGCCGTCCAACACGACCGCATCGGCGCCGCCCACCGCGCCGGCGAACCCGGCGGCGGTCAGACGCAGCAGGTTGGGCCAGGGGTCGCGAGAGGCCAGCATCCGGCGCGACGACCGCGTCTCGATATTGGCGGCGATGTCGAGATCGAACGCCTTGGTCACCGAGGCCCAGATCAGGCGCAGCGCCCTCGTCTTGGCCAGGCTGTCGAAATATTCGGCGTCGACCGACAGGCTCAGGACCGTGCCCTTCAGGGCCTGCTCCGCGCTGAGGCCGGCATCAATGGCGGCCCGGACATAGGCGACGATGCTGGCGGCGATGACGCCCAGTTCCTGGCCCGCCGATCCGCCGGCCTCATGCACCGCACGGCCGCTGGCGAGGAAGAAGGTCGCCTCGGGATAGGTGTTGGCATGACGCGCGGCGGTCTGGGCCGCCTCGGTCACATGGTCCTGAAGCGGGCGGGGCGATCCGCCGTTCGCGGCATGGGCCGAGATCGGATCGAGGTGGAACATCAGCTTGGCGCGCGGCGAGCCCTTGGCCACGACGGCCAGGGCGTCGGCGGCGGACGGACCGTCCAGCCCGGCGTCCAGACCCACGGCCGCCAGTTCCAGCGCAACATTCTCCAGCGCCCGGCCCAGCACGTCGGCGTCGGCCAGGACGCCGCCCGAAACGATCACGCTGGCCGCGCCGCCTTCCAGATCGGTCAGGACGGCGGCGTTGACGGCCAGGGCGTCATCGCCCTCGACCTGGGTCCGCAGATCCCAGGACCGGCCTTCGGCGTCGGTGGTGCGCGGCGTGAACAGGGGGGTGATCCCGGTCGCGTCGGCATAGAGGGGCCGGATCGCCAGGTGGTCCGCATCCAGATGGAGCAGGCTTTCCAGCGGCCTGTCCTTCAGCGCCTTGATGGCGCTGTCGCGCCATTGCTCGGGGGTGGGGGTTTCGAAGGTCATGCGTGGGCTCCCATCCCTTTCGTCATTCCGGGCGCGCGCGGCGCGACCCGGAACAAGGCGGCGCGCGAGAGCGCGAAACTGTCGCGCGCGTTTCTGCCGCCGTTATCGCCTGCGCTTCGCTGCGGCGCCGCCCCGTTCCGGGTCTTCGCTACGCTTCGCCCGGAATGACGAAAGAGAGAGACGCTCATCACTCGAACTCGACCAGCACGTCGTCGGCCGCGACCGGATCGCCGGCCTTGGCGCCGACGAGTTTGACCACGCCGTCACGCTCGGCCTTCATGATGTTCTGCATCTTCATGGCTTCGATGATGGCGACGGTCTCGCCGGTCTTCACCGCCTGGCCCGGCTCGACATTGATCGAGACGACCAGACCCGGCATCGGCGACTGGATCAGCTTGGAGGTATCGGCCGCGACCTTTTCGGGCAGGCGGGCGAACAGCTCGGCGACGGCGGGGCTCAGCACCCGCACGCGCGATTTCGAGGCGCGCGAACGGATTTCGAACCCATCGGCGACCCGCTTCACCTCGGCGGTGAAGGCGTCGCCTTCTTCACCAGAACTGGCCAGCACGCCGCGGAACTGGGCCTGGCCCGGACGCCAGTCGATGTCCGACAGGCTGAGCACGCGGTCTTCGCCGGTCAGCTCCAGCGTCAGGGCCTCTTCGTCGTCATAGCCAACCGAGACGCCGATGGGCTGGCTGTCGATCAGGACGATCCAGTCGGTGCGTTGCGACGGGTCGCCGGACTGGTCCGAGATGATCTCGTTCATGGCCACAGCGGCGGCGACCATGACGTCCTTCTGCAGGGCGCCCGCGGGCACGCCGGTGAAGCCTTCGGGGAACTCGTCCTTGATGTAGGAGGTCGACAGATTGCCAGAGCGGAACCGCTCCTGATCCATCACGGCGGCCAGGAAGGGCACGTTATGGCCGACGCCGTTCAGGTGGGTGTCTTCCAGCGCGCGGGCCATGCCCTCGACCGCCTCGATGCGCGTCTCGCCCCAGGTGCAGAGCTTGGCGATCATGGGATCGTAGAACATCGAGATCTCGTCGCCTTCGCGGACGCCGGTGTCGTTGCGGACGGTATAGTCGCCCTGATCGCCCTCTTCGGGTTGCTCATAGCGGACCAGACGGCCGATCGACGGCAGGAAGCCGCGATAGGGGTCTTCGGCGTAGATGCGGCTCTCGATGGCCCAGCCGTTGATCTTCAGGTCGTCCTGACCGAAGGCCATCGTCTCGCCCGCCGCCGAACGGATCATCTGCTCGACCAGATCGACGCCGGTGATCAGCTCCGTCACCGGGTGCTCGACCTGAAGCCGGGTGTTCATTTCCAGGAAGTAGAAGCTGCGGTCCTGACCGGCGACGAACTCCACCGTGCCGGCCGAGTCGTAGTTCACCGCGCGGGCCAGGGCGATGGCCTGATCCCCCATCAGCTTGCGCGTGGCGTCGTCCAGCAGGGGGCTCGGCGCCTCTTCGATGACCTTCTGGTTCCGGCGCTGGATCGAGCATTCGCGGTCGAACAGGCTGACGATATTGCCGTGCTTGTCGCCCAGCACCTGGATCTCGATGTGGCGCGGATTAACGATGAACTTCTCGAGGAAGACGCGGTCGTCGCCGAATGCGGTCAGGGCCTCGGCCTTCACCGCCGCAAAGCCCTCGGCCATGTCCTCGTCGGATTCCGCGACCCGGATGCCCTTGCCGCCGCCGCCGGCCGACGCCTTGATCATGACCGGATAGCCGATCTCGCGGGCGATCTTCACGGCCTCTTCGGTCGTCTCGATCAGGCCCATGTGGCCCGGAACGGTCGAGACGCCCGCCTCGGCGGCGAACTTCTTGGAGGTGATCTTGTCGCCCATCGCCTCGATGGCGTGGGGGTTCGGGCCGATGAAGGTGATGCCCTCGGCCTCGAGCCGGCGCGCGAAAACCGGGTTCTCCGACAGGAAGCCAAAGCCGGGGTGCACAGCCTCTGCGCCCGACTGGCGCACCGCGTCCACGATCTTGTCCTGGATCAGATAGGACTGGGCCGCCGGCGAGCCGCCGATATGGATGGTCTCGTCGGCCATCTCATAGGCCAGCGAGCCGGTGTCGGCGTCCGAGTGCACCAGCACCGTCTTGATGCCCATCTTGCGACAGGTCTTGATGATCCGAACGGCGATTTCGCCCCGGTTGGCGATGAGGATCTTTTTAAACATGGCGGCCCTGAGATTTACAGAACATCGTCATCCTAGGCCTTGTGCCTAGGATCCAGACACTCGGTGCGGATCGTGAATTACCGTCGTCGACGGTGTTTCTGGATCCTCGGGACAGGCCCGAGGATGACGGATTGGGGGACGGCGAATGGTCGCGCGCGACGGCATCATCGGCTGCTACATGATGGCGAACCGTATGCACGGAACGGTCTACGTCGGCGTGACGGGGCATCTTATCGCGCGCGTTCACCAGCACCGGACCGGGCTGGGAGACGACAACAGCTTCACCAAGCGACACGGTCTGACCCGTCTGGTCTGGTACGAAACCCATACCCTGATGACCGTCGCCATCCAGCGGGAGAAATCGCTCAAACGCTATTCCCGCGACTGGAAGTGCAACCTGATCGAGCGACTGAACCCGCTGTGGACCGACCTCTACGACAGCCTGGTCAGCGGAGGCGCTGCGGTTGCGTCCGATCCCGAGCTGTACCGCGACTGGACGCCGCGCGAGCCTGAGCCGCCCAGGCCGCGACCGCTCCCGAAGGACTGGCCGACCGAGGACAAGTAAAACTTCCCCCGTCACCCTAGGCCTTGTGCCTAGGGCCCAGACTCGTGGCGTCGGACATGGCGTACCGTCTTCGACGGTGTTTCGGGATCCTCGCCACAGGGGCGAGGATGACGAGGTGAGGCAAGCGCCTGCCCGCGCGCCATCGTCGGCGACGGCGTGTCTGGATCCTCGGGACAGGCCCGAGGATGACAGTGAATGGGAGAGCGGATGCAACGACGAAGCCCCTAAAGCGGAATGTTGTCGTGCTTCTTCCAGGGGTTTTCCTGGACTTTGTTCTTCAGCGTGCCCAGCGCGCGGATCAGGCGGCGACGCGTCCCGTGCGGCATGATGACGTCGTCGATATAGCCCAGGCCCGCCGCCACGAAGGGGTTGGCGAACTTGTCCTTGTACTCGGCTTCGCGCGCCGCCAAGGCCTCGGGGTCGCCGGCCTCCTTGCGGAAGATGATCTCGACCGCGCCCTTGGCGCCCATGACCGCGATCTCGGCGGTGGGCCAGGCGTAGTTGACGTCGCCGCGCAGGTGTTTGGACGACATCACGTCATAGGCGCCGCCATAGGCCTTGCGCGTGATCAGGGTCAGCTTGGGCACGGTGGCCTCGGCATAGGCGAACAGCAGCTTGGCGCCGTGTTTGATCAAAGCGCCGTACTCCTGCTTGGTGCCGGGCATGAAGCCGGGCACGTCCACGAAGGTCACGATCGGAATGCCGAAGGCGTCGCAGAAGCGCACGAACCGAGCGGCCTTGCGGCTGGAATCGATGTCCAGAACGCCCGCCAGAACCTGAGGCTGGTTGGCGACGATGCCGACCGGCTGGCCGTCCAGACGGCCGAAACCGCAGATGATGTTCCGGGCGAAGTCGGCGCCGATCTCGAAGAAATCGGCCTCATCCACCGTCTTCAGGATCAGCTCCTTCATGTCATAGGGCTGGTTCGGATTGGCCGGGATCAGGGTGTCCAGGGACGCCTCGTCGCGGGACGGGTCGTCGTAGCTATCGCGCGTAGGCGGCTTCTCGCGGTTCGACAGGGGCAGGAAACCGATCAGGCGGCGAACCTCGCTGAGGGCCTCCAGATCGTTCTCGAAGGCGCCGTCGGCGACGCCGGATTTCTGGGCATGGACCTTGGCGCCGCCCAGGTCCTCGTGGGTCACGACCTCGTTGGTGACGGTCTTCACCACGTCCGGGCCGGTCACGTACATGTAGGACGTGTCCTTCACCATGAAGATGAAGTCGGTGATGGCGGGCGAATAGACGTCGCCGCCCGCGCACGGCCCCATGATGACGCTGATCTGGGGGATGACGCCCGAGGCCAGGGTGTTCTGCAGGAAGATGTCGGCGTATCCGGCCAGGGCCTCGACCCCCTCCTGGATGCGCGCGCCGCCGGCGTCGAACAGGCCGATGATCGGGGCGCCGGTCGTCAGGGCCATCTTCTGCAGCTTGACGATCTTGGCCGCGTGGGCGCCCGACAGGGAGCCGCCGAAGACGGTGAAGTCCTTCGAGAAGACATAGACAAGACGGCCGCCGATGGTGCCTCTGCCGGTCACGACGCCGTCGCCGGGGATGCGCTGCTTCTCCATGCCGAACTGGTGCGAGCGGTGCTCGACGAACATGTCGGTCTCTTCGAACGAGCCCTCGTCCAGCAGGACGGCGATGCGTTCGCGCGCCGACAGCTTGCCCTTGGCGTGCTGGGCGGCGATCCGCGCCTCGCCGCCGCCCAGGACCGCTCCGGCCCGGCGTTGTTCCAGTTGATCGAGAATGTGCTGCATCTGGATTTCCTACTCGCGAGTAGAGTTCATGGCGGAAGTGTCGAGGAAGGTCAACGGGCCAACGTCATCTGGGCCTGACGCCTTCGGAGAAGGTGTCCCACAGGCGTTCGGCGATTTCCTGCGGGGTCAGGGCGCCGCCGGGGGCGTACCACTGGGCGATGGAGTTCATCGCGCCGGAGATGACGAAGGTGGACATGCGCACGTCGGCGGTGCGCAGGGACCCGTCGCGGACCCCCTCGCGCAGCAGGTCGCGGATGCGGGCGTCCACCTTGCGCTTGACCGCGCGCAGGCGGTCGCGAACCTCGGGGGTCAGCTCGACATCGGGCACACGGTGCAGGCATCGCCCGTAAACCGTGGCGGTGATTTCCACATATTTCTGAACCACTTGGTGCAGCCGCGCGCGACCGTCGACGCCGGCGACCGCACCCTCTTCGACCGCCTCGGAATAGCCGTCGAGCGCCACCGAGAAACAGGCGCCCAGCAGGGCCTGCTTGCCGCCGGCGTAGTAGTAGATGGTCGGTTTGGACACGCCGAGCCGGGCGGCGATGTCATCAATGGAGGTGGCGCCGTATCCGTCCTGCACGAAGGCCGAGGCGGCGGCCGACAGCACGGCCTCGCGCTTGGCGTCTGCTCCGCCAGTCCAGGGATCGTCGGCGGCTGTGCTGCTGGAAACACTACTCATGCGTCGGGTGGTAGCACGAAACGCGCGAAATCAAATCCTCCCCCGTCGGGGGAGGTGGCTCGGCGCGGCTTCGCGCCGTGACGGAGGGGGCTCACTGGATATGCCGGTGTCTGGGGCTGGCCCCTCCACCGCTTCGCGGTCCCCCTCCCCCGATGGGGGAGGATTGCTAGTACGGCGACAGGCGGCCCAGGCTGTGCGCGCACAGGTCCTTGACCCAGGTCCGCACCGCCCGCATCCGCGCCGTGTCGTGCACCTCGCGGTGGGTGCTGAGCCAGAAGCGGCGTTGCAGCAGGACATCTGGCAGGACCCGCTCCAGCCCCTCGGCCAGGAAGCAGGGCAGGACGCCGATCCCGCCGCCCGAGGCGATGATCTCGCGCTGGCCCCGGATGGAGGAACTGGCCAGGTGCGGCGTCAGGCCGGGGCGGACCTCATCGAGATAGCGCAGCTCGGGCGTGATGATCAGGTCGTCGACATAGCCGACGATCTCGAACCCGGTCAGGTCCTCGACGTCGTCAGGCGCCGTGCGTTGCTTGAGGTAGTCGGACGAGGCGTAGAGGGCGAGTTGATACGGCGTCAGGGGCTCGACGATCAGCCGCCCGCTGTCGGGGGTGTTCAGGGTGATGGCCATGTCGACCTCGCGGCGGCTGGCCGACAGGTATCCTGCGCTGGCGGCCAGTTCGATGCGCAGGCCGGGCCGCTTGCGCCGCAGGTCGGGCAGGGCAGGGGCCAGGACGGCTCCGCCGAAGCCCTCGGACGTGCTGATCCGCACGGTGCCGGCCACGGCGTCCGCCTGGGCCAGGTCGCCGACGCCGCTCATGGCGGTCTCGGCCTGAAGTCCGACCTCGAGAAGCTGTGCGCCCGCCGGGGTCAGCTGCAGACCTGAGGCGGAACGCACGACGAGCGTCGATTTCAGCGCGCTTTCCAGCCGGGCCACACGGCGCCCCACGGTGGCGGCGTCGATGCCTAGTCGCTGGGCGGCGCCGCCCAGAGAGCCGGCCCGTGCGGCGGCCACGAAGATACGGATGTCGTCCCAGTCGAACATTGCAGGACCGCACACGGGTTCATGCAGAAATGCAAGCTTTCGTCGGGTCGGCCTGGCTTTGTTGCAGAGCGCGGTCCGCCGAGCGGAAATTCAAGGTGAACGCCAGGGTAACTACGACCGGCCACGCGGCTTTAACCGACCGCCGCCATGATGCTCAAGCGTTTGGGGGTAAAGCGGGCGACCGGCGCCCCCCAGCCATCATTGCTCGCTTCACCGTCTTTCAAAGGGAATACACATGACCAAGTTCATTTCGAAGTTCGTTCAGGACGAATCCGGCGCGACCGCCATCGAGTACGGCCTGATCGCCGCTCTGATCGCCGTCGTCATCATCTCGGCCGTCACGGCCCTGGGCACCTCGATCACCGCCAAGTTCACCGAGATCGTGACCGCCATGGGCGGCACCGTCGCCTAACACAGGCGACCACAGGTCTTGAAACCGGCGAGGGCCGGGGCGGAAACGCCCCGGCCCTTTGCTTTTGTGTCGTCGAACTGCAGCGTCGATACCTGACCTTAACGCCCTTGCTTCAGGATGCCTGCATGGACACCGTGACCCTGCTGATGCTCAGCCTGTTGCCCTGCCTGGTCATCGCGGCCGGTCTGCGAGACTTGACGACAATGACCATTCCGAACTGGATTTCGGGGCTGTTGATCCTCGGCTTCTTTCCAGCAGCCTTCCTGGTCGGCCTTTCGCCCATGACCGTCGCCGTCCATGTCGGCGTGGCGGCGGCGGCCCTGGTGGTCGGCATGGCCTTGTTCGCGGCCCGGCTGATCGGCGGCGGCGACGCCAAGCTGATGGCGGCGTCCTGTCTCTGGCTGGGCCTGGCCGGATCTGGGGCTTTTCTGCTGTGGACGGGGGTCGCAGGCGGTGTCTTCTCGCTGGTCCTGATCTTCGCCCGGCGCTGGTGGGCGCCCTATGTCATGGCCGGGCCGGGCTGGCTCAATCATCTGCTTCAGCCCAAGGGCGACATCCCCTATGGCGTGGCCATCGCCATCGGCGTGCTGCTGGCCTTTCCATCCAGCACCCTGTTCACGGTTTTCACCCAGGCCGCCTGACGCCGGCCGCCGGATGGTGACTTGGGGCTCGTAGATCGGTGTTTAGGAACGCGTTAACCCACGCCCCTCATGATCGTTAACGGCAGAGTCCCGGCAGACCGATTCCGTGTCTCCGTCCTGTCGGAGATCATGGATGAAGCCCGCCCGTATCGCCGTCATCGGCGTCGCCGCTGTCGCAGCCATCGCGCTGGCCCTGGTCGTGCGCGCGATGGGGTCGCAGGGCGAGCCGGTCGCGGCCGCCTCGGCCGCCGCCGTCGAGGTCCGCCCGATGGCCAAGGTGCTGGTCGCCGCTCGTGATCTCCAACCCGGTCAACGCCTGACCGACGCAGACCTGACGTGGAAGGACTGGCCCGTCGACGAGGTCAATCCCGCCTTCATCACCGACGGCTCGGTCGCAGTGCCGACCGCCGACGCCAAGCCAGAAGACGCAAAGGCGGACGCCAAGCCTGCGGGCGCCGTCGCCGCCGTCAGCCGCGTGGCCAATGACATCGCCACCTCCGGCGGCAAGGCCGACTATTTCGGATCGGTCGTGCGCGAGCCCATCCTGGCCGGCGAACCCATTGTCGGCCGCAAGATCGTCCGCGCCGGGGACAGCGGCTATATGGCCGCCTATCTGGAGCCCGGAATGCGGGCCATGGCCATTCGCGTGACGGTCGAGACGGCCGCCGGCGGCTTCATCCTGCCCGGCGACCGGGTCGATGTGCTGCTGACCAAGCAGACCCGGCTGACCAATATGGGTGGCGACGCGGGCGACAAGTTCGCCTCGTCCACCGTCATGCAGAACGTCAAGGTTCTGGCCATCGACCAGTCGACCCGCGCCGGCGAGGACGAACAGGCCGTGGTCGGGGCGACCGCCACGCTGGAAGTCCGTCCCTCCGACGCCGAGGCCCTGGCCCTGGCCAAGTCCGAGGGCGAGCTGTCGCTGGTGCTGCGCTCCTACGCCGACACGGCTGGGCCGTCCGGCCGGGTCGCGGCCCCGCGCAACGCCGCCTCCGCTGTGCGGATCTTCCGCGGCGGCGCTCCCGAAGTGGTCGTGGTGCAATGAGGCCTCTGGTGTCCGTCTCTCTTCTGCGTCGCACGGCCGGCCTGGCCTGCGCCTCGCTGATCGCCATGAGCGGGGTCGTTCCGGCCTCTACGGCGGCCCAGTCCTATGGGCCCGGCGCCCGTTCGACCGTGGCCATGGGCGCCGAGCCGCAACTGGTGAACCTGCCGCGCGGCACATCCTTCGCCGTCGATCTTCCGGCCGACGCGCGTGACGTGATCGTTTCCAACCCGGCTGTGGCCGAGGCCATGCTGCATTCGCCGCGCCGGATCACCGTCATCGGCCTGGCCCCCGGCCAGACGGACGCCGTCTTTCTGGACGCCTCGGGCCGCACCATCCTGGCGCTCAAGGTCCGTGTCGATGCGGGCGTCTATGCGCTGCAGGACACCATCACCCGCGTCGCCCCCGGCGCCCAGGTCCACGCCGAGGCGGTCAATGACAGCATCATCCTGACCGGCCTGGTGACCAGTCCGGCCGAGGCCGACCGCATCGTCCAGGTCGCCCGCGCCTTCGTGTCCGCGCCCGAGAAGGTGATGAACATGATGAGCGTCGCGGGCTCGGATCAGGTGACGCTGAAGGTCCGCGTCGTCGAGATCCAGCGTAACGCCATCAAGCAGTTGGGTTTCGACGCCAGCGCCGTTCTGGGCCAGATCGGCGGCACCCAGTTCCTGCTGAATCAAGCCGCCAGCTTCGGCATCAACGGCGAGTTCCTGGGCAGTTTCACCGGCGGCGCGTCGCGTGACACCACGCGGAACTATCAGCAGATGCGTCTTTGCGACAACACCAGCCAGCCGACCGGCGCCATGTGCCCGTTCGTGGTCAACGGTCCGGAGGACTCGGGCAACTGGGACACCGCCCAGCCCGGCACCGGCCCCGGCAGCGACAACCTCAACAAGGGCGAAGCGACCATCAAGGCGTTCGAACGGGTCGGTCTGATCCGCACCCTGGCCGAGCCCAACCTGACCTCGGTCAACGGTGAATCCGCCAGCTTCCTGGCCGGCGGCGAGTTCCCGGTGCCGAGCGGTCGCGACCAGCAGGGCAACCTCCTTGTCGAATACAAACCCTATGGCGTCAGTCTGGCCTTCCGCCCCATCGTCCTGTCGGGCGGTCGCATCTCGCTGCAGATTTCGGTCGAGGTGTCCGAACTGACCAGCCAGGGCGGCTTCACCATCGGTGCCGGCACGCCCACCTCGCTGACGCTTCAGGGATTGAGCGTCCGCCGGACCCAGAGCACCGTCGAACTGCCTTCCGGCGGCTCGATGATGATCGCCGGCCTGTTGCAGGAAAACACCCGCCAGAACCTGGACTCCCTGCCTGGCCTGATGAACGTGCCGGTTCTGGGCCCGCTGTTCCGCTCGCGCGACTACGTCAGCGGAGAGACCGAACTGGTCGTCATCGTCGAGCCCTATATCGTCACCCCGACCTCGCCGGGACGGATGCAAACTCCGGCTGACGGCCTGCGCATCGCCACCGATTTGCAGACCACCCTGTTCGGCGTCCTGAACCAGACCTACGGCTCACCTGCACCCACCGGCGCTCCCGGGTCGGGCTGGCAGGGTCCCGTCGGCTATGTGATCGAGTGAGACCGGCGATGACCCGCAACACCCCGTTCAACTCTGTCCTGCTCGCCGCCGCCGCCGCCGCATCCCTGGCGCTGGCGGGCTGCATGGGCGCCCCTGCTGGCGGCGAGGGCCCTGCGCCCCTGACCCCGACCCAGCGCTATACCCTGCAGGTCGAGCCGGGGGTCGAACGCGTCGCCCTGGCCGTGCGCGAAGGCGGTCTGTCGCCGCGCCAACTCGACGCCCTGACCGGTCTGGCCAACAACTTCGGCCTGGAAGGCGCGCCCGTCCTGCGGGTCGAGGCCCCGGCCGGCGGCGACACCGTGGCCGCCGACTTCGCCTATCAGGTCCGCCACGCTCTGGAGGCCAGGGGCGTCCCCGGCCAGCAGATCCAGGTGCTGTCCTATGCCGGACCGGACGCCCGCGCTCCCGTGCTGGTCGGATACGACACCATTCGCGCCGCCGTGCCCCAATGCGGGACCAACTGGACGAACCTGACCCGCACGGCCAACAACGAGGTCTCGGCCAATTTCGGCTGCGCCGTCACCGCCAACCTGGCCGCCCAGATCGAGAACCCGCGCGACATCGTCCAGCCACGCGGCATGACGCCCGCGGATGGGGGGCGCCGCTCGGTGGTGTTCTCCGACTATCGGGCAGGCGAGATGACGGCGGGCCAGCAGGAGCTTCTGGTGGCCAATCAGCGTGTCTCTCAGGCGGTGGAATAGGCATGACCAACGCCTTCGCCCCTCGCGCCTATGATGCCTTCGAAGACGAGTTCGATCTCGATCTGGAACTGGGTCCGCAAGGCTCCATGCCTGCTCCGACCGGCGCCGCTCAGGCGCGTGAGCCGCTGCAGTTCATGGCTCCGGTCGGGGCAGCCCCGGTCGTTGCGTCGCCCGCTCAGGCCTTTAATCCGGTCGGTGACATGATGGCCGCGATCCAGCCGGAACCCATGCAATCCTCCATGCCGGTGGTCGCCAGTTCGGCCTCGCACATGCCGATCGCCAGCGGCCTGGCCGCCGAGGTGTCGGTCCCGCGCATCGCCATCCACGTCTTCGCCGAGCGCCAGGACACCCTGGCCTCGGCCGAGCGGGCCGGTCAGGACCGTCGCCTGTCGCGCGCCACGACCCAGATCCGCGTCGGCGGCGTGCCGGCCGCCGTCGAGGCCTATCGTCACGAGCCGACCCCGCCCCTGATCGTGGTCGAATGCCTGGATGATCCCCAGACCCTGCTGCATCACGTCGACAGCCTGGCCGAGGTCTGCGATGCGGGCACCAAGGTCATCGTCATCGGCGCGACCAATGACATCATCCTGTTCCGCGAGCTGATGCGGCGCGGCGTCTCCGAATATCTGGTCGCACCGATCCAGCCCCTGCAGCTGATCGCGGCCATCGGCGGCCTGTTCGCCGATCCTGCCCAGCCCTTCGTCGGACGCTCGATCGCCTTCGTCGGGGCGCGTGGCGGCTCCGGCTCGTCTTCGGTGGCCCACAACACAGCCTATGCGATGAGCGAGCGGATCGGCGCCAATACGGTCATCGTCGACTATGACCTGCCGTTCGGCACCGCCGGTCTGGATTTCAATCAGGACCCGCTGAACGGCGTCGCCGACGCCCTGGGGCAGCCCGACCGGCTGGACGCCACCCTGCTGGACCGGATGATGGTCCGCTGCACCGACAAGCTGAGCCTGTTCGCCGCGCCCGCAACCCTGGACGTCGACTGGGATATCAGCCCCGACGCCTTCGAAGAGGTCACCAGCCGCATCCGCTCGACGGCGCCCTTCGTGGTGCTGGACCTGCCCCATCTGTGGTCGGGCTGGATGCGCAAGACCCTGATCTCGGCCGACGAGGTCGTGGTCGTGGCGACGCCGGACCTGGCCAGCCTGCGCAACGCCAAGAACATGATCGACCTGATCCGCACGGGCCGTCCCAACGACGCCCCGCCCCGCCTGGTGCTGAACCAGGTCGGCGTGCCCGGTCGCCCGGAAATCCCGGCCAAGGATTTCGGCGCGGCCTTGGGCGTGGCGCCCAGCCTGATCATTCCGTTCGACGCCAAACTGTTCGGAGCCGCCGCCAACAATGGTCAGATGATCATCGACGCGGGCGCCAAGTCCAAGGCGGCCGACGCCTTCCAGACCCTGGCCCAGATCGTCTCGCGCCGCGAACTGCCAGTGGCGGCGACCGGTCGAGGCGGAGCCGCCAAGACCAAAACCGACGGCGGCTCGCTGTTCGGCAAGCTGTTCAAGAAGCGCTGACGGGACCGCCGTGTTCGGAAAACGTACAGGTCAGCCCGGCGCCTCGGCTCCGGCCCCCGAGTTCCAGTCCCGGCCGGCGCCTGCGCCTGCTCAGGATGGCGGCGCGCCCCAGCCCCAGCAGGGCGTTCAGTCCCAGCCCTTCGTCTATGTCGCCGAGGATCCGGCGGTCGTGCCCCAGGCGGGTTTCGCCCCTCAGGCTGGTTTCGCTCAGGCCGCTCCAGTCCCGGCCGACGCCGGCCCGGCGGATCGTCTCGACGCCCTGGCCGCACGTCCGCGCCCGGCCCCGGCCGCTCCGGCCCCCGCCGCCGGTCCCGGCCCCAAGGCCACCGCCGGCTTCGAACAGCTGAAGCGCGCCCAACCGGTCACCGAGATCGTGCGCGAACAGAGCGACTATTATCACGCCACGAAGACCACCATCTTCAACGCGCTGATGAACACCATCGACCTGGCCCAGCTGGCGCAGCTGGACACCAAGGCCGCATCCGAGGAAATCCGCGACATCGTCGCCGAACTGGTGGCGATCAAGAACGTCTCCATGTCGGTCGCCGAGCAGGAGCATCTGGTCCAGGATATCGTCAACGACGTCCTGGGTTACGGTCCGCTCGAACCCCTGCTGATGCGCGACGACATCGCCGACATCATGGTCAATGGCGCCGGCCGGGTCTTCATCGAAGTCGGCGGCAAGGTCCAGCTGACCAACGTCCGTTTCCGCGACAACGCCCAGCTGATGAACATCTGCCAGCGGATCGTGTCCCAGGTCGGCCGCCGGGTCGATGAAAGCTCCCCGATCTGCGACGCCCGCCTGCCCGACGGCAGCCGCGTCAACGTCATCGCCCCGCCCCTGGCCATCGACGGCGCGACCCTGACGATCCGGAAGTTCAAGAAAGACAAGCTGACGATGAAGAACCTGGTGGAGTACGCCTCCATCAGCCCGGAAGGGGCCCGCGTCCTGGGCGTCATCGGCGCCTGCCGCTGCAATATCGTTATCTCGGGCGGTACGGGTTCGGGCAAGACGACCCTGCTCAACACCCTGACCGCCTTCATCGACCCGACCGAACGCGTCATCACCTGCGAGGACGCCGCCGAACTGCAGCTGCAACAGCCGCACGTCGTTCGCCTGGAAACCCGCCCGCCCAACCTAGAAGGTCAGGGCACGATCACCATGCGCGACCTGGTCAAGAACTGCCTGCGGATGCGGCCCGAACGCATCATTGTCGGCGAGGTCCGCGGACCCGAAGCCTTCGACCTGTTGCAGGCCATGAACACCGGCCACGACGGCTCGATGGGCACCCTGCACGCCAACAGCCCGCGTGAGGCCATCAGCCGGATGGAGTCCATGATCACCATGGGCGGCTATGGCCTGCCGTCTAAGACCATTCGCGAGATGATCGCCGGCTCGGTCGATGTCATCATCCAGGCCGCCCGCCTGCGCGATGGCTCGCGTCGGATCACCCACATCACCGAGGTGCTGGGTCTGGAAGGCGACGTGATCGTGACCCAGGACCTGTTCGTCTACGAGATCACCGGCGAGGACGAGAACGGCAAGGTCGTTGGTCGCCATCGTTCGACCGGCATCGCCCGTCCCCGATTCTGGGACCGCGCCCGCTATTACGGGCTGGAGCGCGAGCTGGCGTCGGCCTTGGACGCGGCGGAGTAGGGCGGATGCTGCCGGTCCTCGCCGCCATTCTGGCCTTCATCACCGTCGGCGGCTTGGGCTGGGCCCTGGTCGGCGGCGATGATTCCTCGACCAATGCGCTCAAGCGAGCCCAGGGCCTGGGGGGCGGACGCAAGACCGCCGCCGCGACCAAGGCCGCCGCCGCCGCCGCCAATACGCCCGAGGCGCGACGCAAGCAGATCATGCTTCAGCTGAAGGAGGCCGACCGCAAGGAGCGCAAGGCCCGCATGACCATGGCGGCCAAGCTGAAGCAGGCGGGTCTGGCGATGAACATCCGCACCTTCATCATCATCAGCGCCTGTCTGGGGGTGGTCGCCTTCCTGTTGTCCCTGCTGTTCGGGATGAATTTCTTCATCGCCGTGGGCATCGGCGTGATCTTCGGCCTGGGCCTGCCGCGCTGGGTCGTGGGCTTCATCGGCAAGCGGCGGATGAAGAAGTTTTCGGGCGAGTTCGCCAACGCCGTCGACGTCATCGTGCGCGGCATCAAGTCGGGCCTGCCGGTCCACGAATGCTTCAAGATCATCGCCAAGGAGAGCCCCGCACCCCTGGGGCCGGAGTTCCAGCGGCTGGTCGAGGGCGTCGGCGTCGGCCTGACCCTGGGCCAGGCCCTGGACAAGATGTTCGAGCGGATGCCGACCTCGGAACTGCGCTTCTTCGCCATCGTCATCGCCATCCAGCAGAAGACCGGCGGCAACCTGGCCGAGGCCCTGTCCAACCTGACCACAGTGCTGCGTGCGCGCCGCATGATGGGCGAGAAGATCAAGGCCCTGTCGTCCGAAGCCATGGCGTCCGCGGGGATCATCGGCTCGCTGCCGCCCGTGGTGATGGCGCTCGTCTTCATCACCACCCCCGCCTACATGATGCTGCTGTTCACCGATCCGCGCGGTCAGGTCATGCTGCTGGGGGCCGCCTTCTGGATGGCGTCGGGCATCTTCGTCATGAAAAAAATGATCGCCTTCAAGTTCTGATCGGGAAACGAACGTGATCGACTTCCTCACAGACCCGCAGAACCTGATCAGCATGCTGGTCGGCGTCCTGGTGTTCGCCACCCTGTTCACCCTGCTGAACGGCATGGCGGGCGGGGCCAAACTGGACGACCGGATGAAGGCCGTGGCCACGCGCCGCGATGAGCTGCGCCGCCGTTCGCGCCAGGCGATCGGCACAGGGGCCACGGGCCTGCGTCACACCGACGAGGGTTTCAAGAAACGGGTCGTGGACCGGTTGAACCTGACCACCCTGCTGGAAGATCCCAAGGTCGTGGACAAGATGGCCCAGGCCGGGTTCCGGGGGCCCAAACCCCTGACGCAATTCTATTTCTTCCGCTTCGCCTCGCCCTTCATCTTCTTTGCGGCGGTGGGCTTCTACCTGTTCGTGTTCAACGATTTCGGCCTGCCGGTGATGAGCCGGGTGACGGCGACGATGGCGGCCGCCGTGATCGGCTTCTATGCGCCCAACGTCTATCTCTCGAACCGCATCGCCAAGCGCCGCCAGTCGATCATGGAAGCCTTTCCCGACGCGCTCGACCTGTTGCTGATCTGCGTCGAGGCCGGGATGTCGATCGAGGCGGCGATCCAGAAGGTCAGCCAGGAGATCGGCTCTTCTTCCATCGAACTGGCCGAGGAAATGAGCCTGTTGTCGGCCGAGCTCAGCTATCTGCCCGACCGCCGCCTGGCCTATGAGGGCCTGGGCCGGCGTACAAACCATGCGGGCGTCAAATCCGTCTCGACCGCCATGATCCAGGCCGAGCAGTACGGCACGCCCCTGGGCGTGGCCCTGCGCACCATGGCCAAGGAAAACCGCGACCTGCGTCTGGCGGCGGCCGAGAAGAAGGCTGCGGCTCTGCCGGCCAAGCTGACCGTGCCGATGATCATCTTCTTCCTGCCGGTGCTCTTCGTCGTGATCCTGGGTCCGGCGATCATCAACATCCAGGACACGATGGCGGGCAAGTAGGGGGCTGGCCCGTCAGCCCGCTTCGGCTGCGGCCTTCAGCTTCTCGGCGATGGTCTCGCAGGCGTGACGCAGCACGCGCTTGTGCTTGTCGTGAAAGCCCTCGCCGCGGAAACCGCTGAAGATGAAGCCGTTGGCGACGATACAGCTGCCGGGATCCAGCTCCTGAATCTCATAGTAGCGGATGACGTTGAACTGCCAGCCGCGCTTCTCGGTCCAGACCAACTGCGAATAGGGCTGCCAGTCGCCGATCCGGCCGACGACCGCACGCTCGGGCAGGCCTTCGAAACGTTCGGTCAGGGTGACCGACCCGCCAAAGGCGATGACGCCGCCGACGCCGGTCTCGACCGGGTTCCACCGGCTCCACGTCGACAGGTCGCCGATCAGCGCCCAGATGGCGTCGGTCGTGGCCTGGACGCCGATCCGCTTTTCGATCTTGAAGTTCATCGGCGCGATTTCGCACGGCTTTCCCGCTTAGGGAAGGCCATGGCTGCGCGTGACGCGCTGCCTGTTGCGCGATCTAGGGTCCGGGCTGTGACGCGGGCGGCGTGGCGGCCTCGGCCTGGCGTGCGCGCTTGCCGCCGATATCCAGGCGCAGCACCGGGCTGACGAAGCACAGGACAAGGGCGGCGACCAGCAGCGCGGCGTTCATGACAAAAGGGACGCTCTCGCCCATCTGGTACAGGGCCACCCCGATGATGGGCGGCGCCAGGAAGCTGAACCCCGCCAGCGACATCATCAGGCCCGCGATGGCGCCCTGTTCGTTGGGCTTCACCGCCAGGGACGATCCCGCGGTGAAGCCCGGCCGGGCAAACCCCAGCCCCATGGACATGACGGTATAGCCGATGACCACGCCGAAGTAGCCCGGCGCCACCATGCTCAACATGTTGCCCGCCAAGGCCAGCGCCGCGCCCCACCGCATCAGGTCGCGCGGACCGAGTTTCAGCAGCGGGATCAGGCCCCATTGCGCCATCAGGGTCGCTGCGGCCCCGGCCAGCATGGCCACGCCGATGAAGGGCTGGGCCATGCGACTGGGCATGCCGGTCGCCGCCATCTCGTCGATGATGTGAAAGCCCAGCACCGTCATGTTGGCGGCCTGGGCGCTGGCCAGCAGGATGCCGAACAACAGGTGGTCGCGTACGCGGGGGTCCTTCCACAGCGACTTGCCGGCCCGTTTGGCGCGCGTGGCCGGGGCCGGGGCCAGGGTTGGGATGCGCGTCGCGTCGCCGCTGGGCAGCCGCTTCAGCACCATCCACCAGACCACGCCCCCGACCAGGGTGAAGGCGTAGAGCGGACCGGCCAGACCCACGACGGGCAGGACGAAGAAGGGCGCCAAGGCCGGGCCGACCACTGTTCCCAGGCCCATGGCCGAGGCCAGCATCGCCATCGCCTGGGTGCGTCCCGAGACCGAGGTGCGATCCGCCAGATAGGCCTGAGAGGCGATTGGCGCCGCCGAGCCGAAGCCGCCATAGATGGATCGGGCGACCGTCATCAGGGCGAAGGCCACCCCGACCGGCAGCCAGCCTTCGATCCCCGCTGTGGTCGCCACGCCGAAACAGGCCATGGAGGTGACGAACCCGCCTAGGCCGATCAGGATGACGCGCTTGCGTCCCAGCCGGTCCGACAGCCGCGCCCAGAAGGGCGAGGACACCATCCACAGCAGGGCGGACACGGCGAAAGCCGCTGCAACCAGGGTGTCGGGCAGGCCGAAATCCCGGCCTATCGCGGGCAGGACGGACTGCAGCGCCATATTGCCGGTCGCCGAGGTCAGGCCGACGAGGAACAGGATGATGAATGTGGGAGATCGTGGCGACACGGGGCGACCATAGGCAGGCGCGCGTGCGCCGTCACGTCGTTATGCCGAAGCTTTCGCGATCATGACGGGGCGCCGAGACTGGCCGGCGCAGGCTGCAACCGGCGTCCATTGTCCAGCCCCAGCCGCGCCTTGACCTCGAACAGGTCGCAGCCGGCCGGCACGATCAGCAGGGCCTTGGGCTGGGCGGCGTTGACGGCGACCACCGCGTTCTTGGGGCAGATGTCGAAACAGGCCGTCTCGATCACCGCCAGGGGCGCCTTGCGGCCCTTGCTCGATTTGGGCGGCGTCAGATATTTTCGCAGCGCCTTCTTCAGGGTCTTGTCGCCGTCGGGACCAAAGCCGCCGTCCAGCTTCTTCGAGCATTTCTTGCAGACCAGGATCAGGTCTCGCCACTCGGTCTTTGCGGTCTTGATGGCCATCCCCCCAGATTGGCGTCGGGCCGGTCCATCGCAAGCGCTTGCGATTCCCCCGTTCCGGCCCGAATGATCGCCGCGAACGGAGACACTGTGATGACGCCGATATTCCACCGCGCCTTCGTTACCGCCTGTTGCGCAGCCGGTCTTCTGATCGCGGGGGGCGCCCAGGCCCAGACCCAGGCCCAGACCACCTCGTCGGATACGCTCGCCGCCGATGTCGAGGCGGCGACACAGGCCGTCCTGCCGCGCGTGGTCGAATGGCGGCGTCATCTGCACCAGCATCCCGAGCTGGGCCTGGCCGAGACCAACACCGCCGCCTACATCGCCGAACGCCTGACCGCCCTGGGGCTTGAGGTTCGCACCGGCGTCGGCCGCACTGGGGTGGTCGGCGTGCTGAAGGGCGGGCTTGCGGGCGATCACGTCGTCGCCCTGCGTTCCGACATGGACGCCCTGCCGGTGCTGGAAGCCACGGGCCTGCCCTTCGCCTCGACCGACACGGGGACCTATCAGGGCCAGACCGTGCCTGTCGCCCACGCCTGCGGCCACGACGCCCACATGGCCATGCTGCTGGGCGCCGCCGAGGTTCTCAGCGGCATGAGGGACCGCATCCCCGGAACCGTCGTCTTCATCTTCCAACCCGCCGAGGAGGGCATTCCGCCGGGCGAGACCAAGGGGGGCGCCGCCATGATGGTCGAGGACGGCGCCCTGCTGAACCCCAGGGTCGAGGCCATCTTCGGTCTTCATGTCGTACCCGGTCGGGCGGGCGCTCTGTCGTGGCGGCCCCAGGGGTTCATGGCCGCATCCGACCGCGTCGACATCGTGCTGAAGGGCCGCCAGACTCATGGCGCCTGGCCTTGGCGCGGCATCGACGTCATCGCCGTCGCCGGTCAGGTGATCGAGACGGTCAACACCCTGACGGCCCGCACCGTGGATCCGACCACGACGCCGACCGTCTTCACCATCGCCACCGTCAATGCGGGCGTCCGCTACAACATCATCCCAGAGACGGCCACGCTCAGCGGCACCCTGCGCACCTTCGACATCGCCCAGCGCAACGATCTGGTCGCCCGCGCCGAGACCGCCATCGGCCACGTGGCCCAGGCTTACGGCGCCACGGCCGAGGTGAAGATCCTGCAAGGGGCGCCCCTGGTCTATAATGATCCTGAGCTGTCGGCCTGGCTGGCGCCCGTGCTGGTCGAGGCGGTCGGCGCCGAGAACGTCAATCCGGCGGCTCCGCCGACGCCCATCGCCGAGGATTTCAGCATCTTCCAGGGCCAGGTTCCGGGCGTCTTCTATCACCTGGGTGCGACCCCCGCCGGCATCGATCCGGCCGACGCCCCGCCCAACCATTCGCCCCAGTTCCAGGCCGATGAAAGCGTCCTGCCGGTCGGCGTCAAAACCCATGTCTTGACCGCGATGCGGTTCTTGCAGAGACCCATAAACCATGACGACGAATGACGAACTTGAGCGGTTCAAGGCCGCCCGCACCACGGCGATCTTCCGCCTCGACCTGATCGCCAAGGGCGCGCAGATCAAATACGACGACGGCACGCCGATCGACATGGCGTCCGAAAAGACGCGACTGCAGGAGGTGGTCGCCGACATGGATCGCCGCATCGCCCGGATCGAACTCGCCGACCTGAAGCCGACCGGCGCACCCCACTGACGCAACGAGGGCGTGTTCTGGCGCGCCCTTGCAATCTGTTTGGGTTCATGGTTCGTTCTCCTCTCGCAGGAGGAGTCCCCGATGCTGGCCAGCATAGCGACAGTCGCATTCGAGGGCGTGGACGCCCGGCGCGTGGACGTGCAGGTGCAGCAGTTGGGCGGTGGCGACCACGGCATTTTCTCCATCGTCGGCCTGCCGGACAAGGCGGTGGCCGAAAGCCGGGAACGGGTGCGGGGCGCCTTCGCCGGCATCGGCCTGGCGCTTCCAGCCAAGCGCATCATCGCCAACCTGGCGCCTGCCGACCTGCCCAAGGAGGGCAGTCATTTCGACCTGCCTATCGCCCTGGCCCTTCTCGCCTCCATGGGGGTGATCGCGCCCGACGCCCTGGAGGGCTGGGCGGCGCTGGGGGAACTGGGGCTGGACGGGCGGATCGCGGCGGTGGGGGGAACCCTGTCGGCGGCGATGGCGGCCAACGCCATGGGCCTGGGCCTGATCTGCCCCGAGGCCAATGGACCCGAGGCCGCCTGGGCCGGTGACGGCGTCTCGATCCTGGCGCCCCGGTCGCTGATCGGCCTGATCAATCATTTCAAGGGAAGCCAGGTGCTGGGCGCGCCCGAACGCGGGCCGATCAAGGCGGGCGCGCGGGTCGCCGATCTGCGCGAGGTCAAGGGCCAGGAAAGCGCCAAGCGCGCTCTGGAGGTCGCCGCCGCCGGGGGGCACAACCTGCTCTTCATCGGCCCGCCCGGTTCGGGCAAGTCGATGATGGCGTCGCGCTTGCCGGGCCTGTTGCCGCCCCTGACTACCCAGGAACTGCTGGAGACCTCGCAGATCTGGTCGGTGGCCGGCATGATCGAGCGGGGCGCCCTGACCCATGACCGTCCCTTCCGCGCGCCCCACCACTCCGCCTCCATGGCGGCCCTGACCGGTGGCGGCCTTCGGGCCAAGCCGGGCGAGGCGTCCCTGGCCCACAACGGCGTGCTGTTTCTGGACGAACTGCCGGAATATTCGGCCCAGGCGCTCGACAGCCTGAGACAGCCACTGGAGACCGGCGAGATCGTGGTCGCCCGCGCCAACCACCATGTGAAATACCCGGCGCGCTTCCAGCTGGTGGCGGCGATGAACCCCTGTCGCTGTGGCGTCGGCGGCTTCGGCAAGGGAGCGTGCGGCAAGGCGCCCCGCTGTCAGCGCGATTATCAGAACCGCATCTCTGGCCCCATGTTCGACCGCATCGACCTGACCGTCGAGACCCCGCCCGTGACCGCCGCCGACATGGCCTTGCCTGCGCCCGCCGAAGGCACGGCCGAGGCCGCCGCCCGTGTCTCGGTGGCCCGCGCCATGCAGGAGGAAAGGGTCCGCGCCCTCGGCCTCGATCCGGTCCAGGCCCGCGACCAGGGCATCAACGCCCGCTGTTCCGGCGAGGTGCTGGAGCGTTTCGCCACGCCCGACGAGGCAGGGCGCACCCTGTTGATGCGGGCGGGTGAGGCGGGCGGGCTGACCGCGCGCGGCTGGACCCGCACCCTGCGCCTGGCCCGCACCATCGCGGACCTGGACGGCTGCGACGGGGTGCTGCGCCGCCATATCGCCGAGGCCCTGATCTATCGTCGCAGCACGGTCGGCGCCGAGGCGGACTATGACCGCCAGGTCGCGACCAAGCCTTCCAGTCTGCCGGCCTGGTGAAGGCGCCGGCATGGCTCTCGCCTTGAACCGTCCTTAACTCCTGGCGTGCCAGTGTCGGGGTTCGACGGAGAGCGGCATGACGCGACAGGCCAGAAAGACCAGCTCGGACACCGCATCCCAAGGCGCAGCGCCAGCGGGCGGGGCCGATCCCTTCCTGCGCCTGATGAGCCACGAGATGCGCACGCCCCTGAACGGGGTCATCGGGATGCTGGGCCTTCTGACCCGCACCCGGCTGGACGGCGCCCAGCGCGCCTATGCCGAGGCGGCCAAGGATTCCGCCGAACATCTGCTGGGTCTGGTCAACGACCTGTTGGACTACGCCCGGCTGGAGGCCGGCAAGCTGGAGTTCGATCCGGCCCCGGTCGATCTCGAGACCTTGGTGCGCGGCGTCGCCGAACTGCTTAGCCCCCGCGCCCACGACAAGGGGCTGGAGATCGTCTGGTCGGTCGCGCCCGACGCCCCCGACATCATGGCCGACGAAGGTCGTCTGCGGCAGGTGCTGTTCAACCTGGCGGGCAATGCGGTGAAATTCACCGACACCGGCGGGGTCCGCATCGCCGTCGAGCGGGTCAGGATCAAGGACGGGGGCGGGCCGGACGAGGCGCCCACCCTGGCCTTCATCGTCGACGACACCGGACCCGGCGTCCCCGTGGCGGCGCGCGAACGCATCTTCGAAGAGTTCGGCCATGTCGATGCCTCCGACGCCACCCGGTTCGGCGGCGCCGGCCTGGGTCTGGCCGTTGTGCGCAAGCTGGCCACGGCCATGGGCGGCACGGTGACGGTCGGCGATCGCCCCGGCGGCGCCCCCGCCGGCGGATCGCGGTTCCGCTTCGAGGCCGCATTCGAAATCGCCGCCAATGCGGCCCGCCGCACACGCACCCTGACCGGCGCCGTCGTCGCGGTGCGCTCGCCAGACCCCTTCGTGGTCGCGTCGGCCCGCGACCAGATCAAGGCCAGCGGCGGCCGCGTCGCCGCCGACGCCTCCGTCACCCTGGTCGATCATGCCGAGGCGGCGGCGACCGGCCGGCCCCTGGCCTTGCCGCCAGAAACCGGGCGCGGCCTGGTGCTGCTGCGGCCCAACGACCGCGATCTGATCGCCCGCTATCGCGCCGCCGGCTTCCACGGCTATCTGATCAAGCCCCTGCGCCGCGCCTCCCTGGCCGAGCGGGTGCTGGCCGCCCAGGAGGACGCCGCCGCTGCGCCTTCGGGCGCCCGCCTGCTGGGGCCTGAGGACGATCGCGTCGCCCCCGTTCGCTTCGCCGGAACCCGTGTCCTGCTGGCGGAGGACAATCCGGTCGGCGCCCTTCTGGCCCGCACCCTGCTGCGTCGCGAGGGCTGTGTGGTCGAGACCGCCGCCACGGGCGACGAGGCCGTCGCCGCCTGCAAGCGCGCCCGCTACGACCTGGTCTTCATGGACATGCGGATGCCGGGCATGGACGGCCCCGCCGCGACCCGCGCCATACGGGCCATGGGAGATCGCACCCCGATCATCGCCCTGACCGCCAACGCCTTCGCCGAGGATCGGAAAACCTGTCTGGACGCGGGCATGGACGACCATCTGGTCAAGCCGCTGGAGCCCGACGCCCTGCGCGCCGCACTGGCCCGCTGGACGAACCGCGCGGACCGCGCCAAGGTCGCCGCCGCATAATACGACGTCGCCAGGGTCCTGAAACAGGTCCGTGGGGGAGGGCGTCGCGGAGACGCCCGAATGACCGAGACTTCCACGCCCGATCCCGTTTCGGCCAAACCGGCGGGCCGTTTCGGCGGCCTTGCCGTCTATGGCGAGCGACGCGTCTTCGTCATGCTGCTGCTGGGGTTCTCGGCCGGTCTGCCGAACCTGCTGATCTTCGACACCCTGTCGGCCTGGCTGCGCGAGAGCGGCCTGTCGCTGTCGGTGATCGGCTTCTTCGCCCTGGCCACCATCTCCTATTCGCTGAAGTTCGTCTGGGCGCCCCTGATCGACCGGACGGCGATCCCGATCCTGACCAAATATCTGGGGCACCGGCGGTCGTGGATGATCGTCACCCAGGCGGTGGTGATCTTTGGCCTCTGGTCCATCTCGGGGCTCAACCCGGCGACATCCCTGGCTCAGGTGGCGATGTTCGCCGTGCTGGTCGGCTTCTTCGGCGCGACCCAGGACATCGTCATCGACGCCTGGCGGATCGAGGCGGCCGACGACAGCCGCCATGGCGCCATGGCCGCCGCCTATCAGATGGGCTACCGCGTCGCCATGATCGTGGCCGGGGCCGTGCCCCTGGTCCTGGCCGAGCTCTATAACTGGAACCTGTCCTACGCCGTGATGGCCGGGCTGATGGCGTTCGGGGTCGCCGGCGTGCTGTTCGCCCCGCGCGAGAAGGCCCACGTCATCCGCCCCATCCCGGTCGGGGATGTCCCGTCGCGGCCGGGCCTCGAGGTCGGCGAATGGATCGTGCGGCTGGCCATCATCGCCGCCGCCGCCATGATCATGGGCTCGGGTCTGAGCGGTCAGGCCGTGCCGTTGAATGGTCTGCTGGGCCTGTTCGGCCTGTCGGCGGAAGGCCAGGCCGCGATCACCGAGGCCTGGGCCGCCAAGCCGGGCGGGGTCTATCTGCAGGTGGTGTCGGTGTTCGGCGGCCTGGGCCTGCTGGTCCTGGCCTGCTGGCCCATCCCGGGTCTGCGCACCCGTCCGGGCGCCTATCTGGCTGGCTCGTTCGGCGAGCCGCTGAAGGATTTCTACAAGCGGTTCGCGGGTGTCGCGACCCTGATCCTGGCCCTGATCTGCGTCTATCGGCTGGCCGATTTCGTGCTCAACATCATGAACCCCTTCTACCTGGATCTGGGCTTCACCAAGCTGGAGCTGGCCGAGGTACGCAAGGTGTTCGGGGTCATCATGACCACCCTGGGCGTCTTCATCGGCGGCTGGTCGGTGGCCAAGCTGGGCCTGATCCGGACCATGGTCATCGGCGCCTTCATGAGCCCGGTATCGAACCTGGTCTTCGCCTGGCTGGCCACCCAGGGGCCGGACCTGGGCGCCCTGACCATCGCCATCGGCGTCGACAACATCGCCACCGGATACGCGGGCACGGCCCTGATCGCCTACATGTCCAGCCTGACCTCGATCGGCTTTACCGCCACCCAGTACGCGCTGTTCAGCTCGCTCTACGCCCTGCCCGGAAAGCTGATCGCGTCCCAATCGGGCCGGATCGTCGAAGGCTCGGCGCGGGCCGCAGAGGCGGGAGGCATCTTTGGTCCGCTGAAGGCTCTGTTCACCCGCCTGCCGCCCGGATCCCTGGTCGAGGGCGCGGCGACCAGCGGCGTGACGCCCGCCGCCCTGGGCGCAGGCTATGTGGTCTTCTTCCTCTATTCGACGGTGATCGGCGTCTTCGCCATCGTCCTGGCCTTCATCGTCGCGGCAAAGCAGACGGCGTTGCAGGAGCGGAACCGCGAACAGGCCGAGGTCGAGGCGACCCAGGTTCAGCCCTCCTGAGCCGCCTTCCGCTCATCCGCGCCTGGTCGGATGAGCGGACGGCGCCGCGGTATCAGCCCTCGCCGCCCGTCCCGTCGTAGGCGGCGAAGGTGGCGGCGGTGATGATCTCCGAGACCGAGGCGCCCAGGTCGACGATCTGCACCGGCTTCTCCAGCCCCATCAGCAGGGGACCGATCACGCGGGCGCCGCCCAGGGCCTGGACCAGCCGGGTCGAGATCGAGGCCGAGTGGATGGCCGGCATGACCAGAACATTGGCGTCGCCGGTCAGGCGCATGAAGGGATAGGCCGCGCGGCTGGACGGATCCAGCGCCAACTCGGGCGGCATCTCGCCCTCGTACTCGAAATCGACGCCCTGTGCGTCCAGGATGCGGATCGCCTCGCGCACCTTCTCCGAGCGGTCGCCGGGCGGGTTGCCGAAGGTCGAATAGGACAGGAAGGCCACGCGCGGCGTGTGGCCCAGGCGGCGCACGTTCGCCGCCGCCTGGATGGCGATCTCGGCCAGTTCCTCGGCCGAGGGCAGTTCGTGGATCGAGGTGTCGGCCACGAACAGGGTCCGCCCCTTGGCCAGGACGATCGACATCCCGATCAGGCGTTTCTCGACGTCCAGCACGCGCTGGACCTCCTTCAGCACCATGTTGAAGTTGCGGGTCGTGCCGGTGACCACGGCGTCGGCGTCGCCCCGCGCCACCATGCTGGCTGCGAAATAGTTGCGGTCCTGGTTGATCATCCGCTGCACGTCGCGGCGCAGGTAACCGCGCCGTTGCAGCTTGGCGTACAGGAAGTCAGTGTATTCCAGGTTCTTGTGGCCAATGCGGGCGTTGACGATCTCGATGTCCATCGCGTCGAAATCCAGCCCGGCCTCGGCGGCGTTCTTGCGGATCAGGTCCTCGCGGCCCAGCAGGATAGGCGTGCCCAGTCCTGCCTGCTTGAAGCCCCAGGCGGCGCGGATGACGGGGGATTCCTCACCCTCGGCGAAGACCACCCGCTTGTCCGGCGCGGCGCGCACGGCGCCCGAGATCTTCTGCATCAGGGCCGCCGACGGGTCGGCCCGCTGGCGCAGGGAGGCGCGATAGGCCTCCATGTCCTCGATGGGTTTTCTGGCCACGCCCGTGTCCATCGCCGCCTGGGCGACGAAGGGCGGGATGTACCAGATCAGGCGCGGATCGAAGGGGGTGGGGATGATGTAGTCCGGGCCGAACTTCAGCTTGCGACCCGAGTATGCGGCGGCGACCTCGTCGGGCACATCCTCGCGTGCCAGCATGGCCAGGGCCTGGGCGCAGGCGATCTTCATCTCGTGGTTCACGCGGCGCGCCCGCACGTCCAGCGCCCCGCGGAAGATGTAGGGGAAGCCCAGGACGTTGTTGACCTGGTTCACATAGTCCGACCGCCCCGTGGCCATGATGGCGTCGGACCGCACCGAGGCCACGTCCTCCGGCGTGATCTCCGGGTCCGGATTGGCCATGGCGAAGATGATCGGATTGGGGGCCATGGAGGCCACCATCTCCTTGGTGATCGCGCCCTTGGCGGCCAGGCCCAGCACCACGTCGGCGCCGACCATGGCGTCGGCCAGGGTGCGGTGCGGGGTGTCGATGGCGAAGGGCGACTTCCACTGGTCCATGCCGTCGCGGCCGGTGTGCAGCACGCCCTTGGAATCGACGACGATGCAGTTCTCGGGTTTGACCCCCATGGCCTGCATCAGGCCGATGGACGACAGGCCCGCCGCGCCGGCGCCGGCTAGGACCAGCTTCACGTCCTCCATCTTGCGGCCGGTGATGTGGCAGGCGTTGATCAGGCCGGCGGTGGAGATGATGGCCGTGCCGTGCTGGTCGTCATGGAAGACGGGGATGTCCAGCAGGTCCTGAAGCTCGCTTTCGATGACGAAGCATTCGGGGGACTTGATGTCCTCCAGATTGATGCCGCCCCAGGTGTCGCCGATGTTCTTGACCACGGTGATGAACTCGTCCGGGTCGGTGGTTTTGACCTCGACATCGAAGCTGTCGACGTCGGCGAAGCGTTTGAACAGGACGGACTTGCCCTCCATCACCGGCTTGGACGCCATGTGACCCAGGTTGCCCAGGCCCAGGATGGCCGTGCCATTCGAGATCACGGCGACCAGATTGCCCTTGGACGTATAGTCATAGGCCTTGTCCGCATCGGCGGCGATGGCCAGGACCGGGATGGCCACGCCGGGCGAATAGGCCAGCGACAGGTCGCGCTGGGTCGCCATGGGCTTGGTCGGCGCCATCGAGATCTTGCCCGGCTGCGGCGTCGAGTGGAAATCCAGGGCGTCCTGATCGGAGAAGGTCTGTTTGTCGGTCAGGTCAGGCATGGCGCACTTTCAGCAGGGAGGCTGAAGTGTCCTAGAACGTGGAAACCTGAGGGACAACCGTGCGCGGTCGCGAGTTTTCGTCGTTTAGCGCGAAAGAATTCACCTCAGAATGAAAGGCTGCCCGTTCGCTCGATTTCGACGGGACCGGTCATGAAGACGTGGCCCAAGGCCTCATCCCAGTCGATCACCATCTCGCCGCCATCGACGATGACGGTGGCCTTGCGCCCGGTCAGGCCGCGCCGCGCCGCCGCCACCAGGGCCGCACAGGCGCCGGTGCCGCACGCCTTGGTCAGCCCTGCGCCCCGCTCCCACACCCGCAGGCGGATACGGTCGGGCGCCAGGACATTGGCGAAGCCCACGTTCACCCCTTCGGGAAACAGAGGATGATGCTCGACCAGCGAGCCCGAGCCGGTGACGAAGCCGTCGTCCTGGCGGTCGGTGAAGAAGACCACATGCGGATTGCCCATCGAGACGGCGCCCGGCGTGTGCAGGATGGGCGCGTCGATCGGCCCGACCTGCAGTTCGATGTTGCGGGTGTCCATTTCCTCGGCGAGCGGGATCTGCGCCCAGTCCAGACGCGGCGCCCCCATGTCGACGGTGACGCGGTGGTCGCCCGCCCGTGACGCGGTGGCCGGTCCGCCCGCCGTGTCGATCAGGACGGTGTCCTTGCCCGTCGCCTGCATCAGCATCCAGCCGACGCAGCGCAGCGCATTGCCGCAGGTCTCGACCACCCCGCCGTCGTTGTTCCACACCCGCATGAAGGCGTCGGCCGTGTCGGAAGGCTCAATGGAGATCAGCTGGTCGAACCCCTCGCCGGTCTCGCGGTCGCCCAGGGCCCGCACCTGATCGGGCGTGGGCTGAAAGGCGTGACCCAGCGCATTGACCACGACGAAGTCGTTGCCGGCGCCGTTCATCTTGACGAAGGGGCGGTTCATGAGAGGCATATACGCATCAGCAGCGCTGGACCCAACAGCTTGCCTTCCTTTCGTCATTGCCCGGCTTGACCGGGCAATCTGGCGGCGCCGAAGGCGATCTGTTCACGCAGGCGGTAGCCGCCACAGTTTTGCGCTCTCGCGCGCCGTTGGGTTCCCCGATCTGCGCCGCAAGCGGCTTGTCGGGAATGACGAAAGCAGACAGGTAGTCTATCGCTTGATCCGATGACCAGCGCCTCCAAGCCCCTGAAACGTCACGGTCTCGAGCTGCGCGCCCGGCTGCGCTACCTGTATCATGGCTCTTCGCCGCTGGCGGTGCGGTTCCGGCTGGCGGTCATCGTCATCGACTTCGCCATCATCGGCTTCTTCATCGCCGCGCCGATCCTGAAGGAGCATGGCCGCACCTTCTATGTCGTCGACTACGCCATTGCCGCCCTTCTGGCCGCCGACCTGATCGCCCGCATCTCGGCCTATTCGGACTGGAAGGACTGGTTCAAGCGGCCGATCAACTGGATCGACATCGTCGTGCTGGGCACATTGCTGTTCCCGACCTGGGCGCTGAACTTCGGCTTCCTGCGGATCCTGCGCCTGTGGACCCTGCTGAACTCGGACCTGTTCTGGCGCACCGTGGGCCACAAGTTCGACAATACGCGGGTCGAGGAAATCACCCGCGCCATGGCCGCCCTGGTCACCTTCGTCTTCGTCTCGACCGGCTTCGTCTATTCGACCTTCCGCGGCGCTCATCCGGGCATCAACGGCTATATCGACGCCCTGTATTTCACCGTCGCCACCCTGACGACGACCGGGTTCGGCGACGTCACCCTGCCGGGACCGTTCGGACGTCTTCTGTCGATCTGCATCATGCTGGTCGGCATCACCCTGTTCCTGCGTCTGGCCCAGACCCTGTTCCGACCCAACAAGGTCGCCTACGACTGCGAGGATTGCGGCCTGTCCAAGCACGACCCGGACGCCGTCCACTGCAAGGCGTGCGGCAATATGCTGTGCATTCCCGATGAGGGCGCCTGACTGTTGGACCTAAGCGGCCCGCCGTCTTTCGACGGCGGGCCGCAGATCACGGGCGTGCGCCTACAGCCGGCAGATCGCAGTCTGGCCGATGCGCGGGACGAAGGTGTCTGTGCGCGGGTTGTAGCTGCGATAGCGGACCTGGCAGGCGTGGACGTGGCGGTTCCAGTCCGAGACGCGCGTGAAGTGGGTCGGCGGCGCGGGCGGACGGGCGCCCCAGCTGGTGTTCCAGGTTCCGTGGCGTGCGTTCGTGTTGGCGTTCGCGTTCGAGCTGCCTTGAGACGGACGGTTCTGCGCGTGATGGTTCTGTGCCGGTTGGCTTTGAGCAGGCCGGCTTTGCGTGGGTTGGCCGGGGCGAGTCTGGCCGCTGTTCGAGCGGTCGTTGGCGTGGCCCTGCTGGGCCTGGCTGTGGGCCTGTGGGGCCGCCAGGGCGGGCAGGGCCGAGAGGGTCATCAGGCCGGCAGCGATGGCGGCCAAAGCCTGGGTCTGAGTGCGGGTGGAGCGCATGGTGGTCTGTCCTTGATCGGTTTTTGCCCCCGACCCTGGTTCAACGTGTCCGGGTGTCTCGTCCGTCGTCGGAATCGGCAAGATCATCCGAATGAATCAGAGGAAGGCGGCGGCGCCGCAATCACGGTCCGCTGACCCCTTGTGTGGCGGGATCGACACACCCACCTGAAGCTCAGCCGAAGGGCGCGTTGCTTGCGTTAGAGGACGCGCTGACGGACTTTGCCTTTCAAGGGGAAGCCACGCATGAACCTCGATCTCTACTCCGACCGCTCCAAGCAGGCCGTCCAGTCGGCCCAGTCCCTGGCCCTGGCCCGCCGCCACCAGCAGTTCGCGCCCGAGCATCTGCTGAAGGTGCTGCTGGAGGAACGCGACGGTCTGGCGCGCAATCTGGTCTCCCTGGCTGGCGGCGACGCCGAGAAGGCCGCGACCGCCGCCGAGGCCGCCCTGGCCAAGCTGCCCCAGGTCGAGGGCGGCAATGGGCAGCTTTATCTGCACGGCGACATGGCCCGCGTCAGCGCCGCCGCCGAGGCCGCCGCCAAGAAGGGCGGCGACGCCTTCGTCACCACCGAACGCCTTCTGGCCGCCATCGCCCGTGAGGGCGGCGCGGCCTCCGAAGCCCTGAAATCCGCCGGCGTCACCGCCGCAAAACTGGACGCCGCCGTGGCCGATATTCGCAAGGGAAAGACCGCCGATTCCGCCGGCGCCGAAGACGCCTATGAGGCGCTGAAACGCTATGCCCGAGACCTGACCCAGGCCGCGCGCGACCAGAAGATCGACCCGGTCATCGGCCGCGACGAGGAAATCCGCCGCACCATCCAGGTCCTGGCCCGGCGCACCAAGAACAACCCCGTCCTGATCGGCGAGCCCGGCGTCGGCAAGACCGCCATCGTCGAGGGTCTGGCCCTGCGCATCGTCAACGGCGACGTGCCCGAGAGCCTGAAGGACAAGGTGGTCATGGCCCTCGACATGGGCTCGCTGATCGCCGGCGCCAAATACCGCGGCGAGTTCGAGGAGCGGCTGAAGGCCGTGCTGGGCGAGGTCACGGCCGCCGAGGGCCAGATCATCCTCTTCATCGACGAGATGCACACCCTGGTCGGCGCCGGAAAGGGCGACGGGGCCATGGATGCGTCCAACCTGCTCAAACCCGCCCTGGCGCGCGGCGAGCTGCACTGCGTCGGCGCCACCACCCTGGATGAGTACCGCAAATACATCGAGAAGGACGCGGCCCTGGCCCGGCGCTTCCAGTCGGTCTTCATCGACGAGCCGACGGTGGAGGACACCATCTCCATCCTGCGTGGGCTCAAGGAGAAGTACGAGGTCCACCACGGGGTGCGGATTTCCGACAGCGCCATCGTCGCCGCCGCCACCCTGTCGAACCGCTACATCACCGACCGCTTCCTGCCCGACAAGGCCATCGACCTGATCGACGAGGCGGGCAGCCGCGTCCGCATGGCCGTGGATTCCAAGCCCGAGGCCCTGGACGAGATCGACCGCCGTCTGGTCCAGCTGAAGATCGAACGCGAGGCCCTGAAGAAGGAGACCGACAAGGCCTCCGTCGCCCGGCTGGAGACGCTGGAGGACACCATCTCCGACCTCGAGATCGAGAGCGCGGAACTGACCACGCGCTGGAAGGCGGAAAAGGACAAGGTCGGCCAGGGCGCTCAGCTGCGCGAGACCCTGGACCGTCTGCGCGCCGAACTGGCGGGCGCCCAGCGGGCCGGCGACCTGGGCCGTGCGTCAGAGATCGCCTATGGCCAGATCCCCCAGATCGAGAAGCAGCTGGCCCAGGCCGAGGCCGATGAATCCACCGGTTCCGGCCCGCTGACGCCCGAGGTCGTCGACGCCGAACAGATCGCTCAGGTGGTGTCGCGCTGGACCGGCATCCCCGTCGACAAGATGCTGGAAGGCGAGCGCGAGAAGCTGCTGTCGATGGAGGACGCGCTGCGCGGTCGCGTCGTGGGGCAGGACGAGGCGCTGGAGGCTGTCGCCGACGCCGTGCGCCGCGCCCGCGCAGGGTTGAACGACCCCAACCGCCCGCTCGGCTCCTTCCTGTTCCTGGGCCCGACCGGCGTGGGCAAGACCGAGTTGACCAAGGCCCTGGCCGCCTTCCTGTTCGACGACGACAACGCCATCACCCGCATCGACATGTCGGAATATATGGAGAAGCACTCGGTCAGCCGCCTGATCGGCGCCCCTCCCGGCTATGTCGGCTATGACGAGGGCGGCGCCCTGACCGAGGCGGTGCGCCGTCGCCCCTATCAGGTCGTGCTGTTCGACGAGGTCGAAAAGGCCCACCCCGACGTCTTCAACGTCCTGCTACAGGTGCTGGACGACGGCCGCCTGACCGACGGTCAGGGCCGCACCATCGACTTCAAGAACACCCTGCTGATCATGACCTCCAACCTGGGGTCAGAGGCTCTGGCCAATCAGGGCGAGGGCGACGATGTCGAGGCCGTGCGCCCCTATGTGATGGACTCGGTCCGCGCCCATTTCCGCCCGGAGTTCCTGAACCGCATCGACGAGATCATCCTGTTCCGCCGCCTGGGCCGCGAGCAGATGAGCGGCATCGTCCGCATCCAGCTGTCGCGCCTCGAAAAGCTGATGGCCGACCGTCGCCTGACCCTGTCGCTGGACGACAGCGCCTATGCCTGGCTGGCCGACAAGGGCTACGACCCCGTCTATGGCGCGCGGCCGCTGAAGCGCGTCATCCAGAAGGACCTGGTCGATCCGATCGCCAAGAAGCTGCTGGCCGGAGAGCTGGAGGACGGGTCGGTGATCGCCGTGTCAGCGGGGAGCGACGGGCTGGAGATCGGGAAGGCTAGGGTGCATTAGTAGGGCCTTGCTTCGGAGGCCTCAGTGATCCGTCTTGCCAATTACACTATCTTCCTTTCCCGCCCCTCAGATATTGAAAGCGATATTGAGGTCGTCAAAGAAGCCATTGCAGACGCAAATTTTCTCGCTGCTCCGCTAGGAGTTAGATTCGCCACTTTTGATTGGCGAGAAAATGCGACACCTGGATTGGCCATTGAGCCTCAAGCTCGTATTAGTGAGCAATCCGACGGGTATGATGTAATAATCGCATTGCTCGGTGCCACTTTAGGTACACCAACACTGAATCATTTGTCAGGATCGGTGGAAGAAATAGAAGGCGCGATACAGCGCGCCCCAAGTGCTACATTTAGAAATGATTCTGTAATGATTTTCTTTAAGGAAGTTGTTCTAAATCTTAGCTCAAATTTGGATGAGGCTAAAAAAGTTCAGGAACTGAAACAAAGTCTTGGTCCTAGGGGTATACTTTATAAGTCATACGATAGCGACGAAATTTTACGAGAAGGAGTGTTAAGGTCGCTGGGCGTGCTTCTTGCTAGCCATGCCCAAGGCGTGACGCCTCGTTTATCGTATATAGTTCCTGTTGACGTAGTCATTGATGATCAGGACGCCGAGCTCGCCGAGCTTGGTCTGATGGACTATAGTCAAATTTCTGCAGATGACATAGAGGTGGCGACTCGGGCGGCTAAAGATCTTGGCGATGCAATGAAGCTGTTGGGTGACATAGTTGTCTCAAAGACCCCTGAGATTGTCTTGGCCCAAGAAGGCGATAATAAGCCGGCAATGAGGGGAATTATTTCAGAAGTAGCTGAGGCTATGATTCAATGTTCTGAAAGTATTCACAGAGATGGATTGATTATGGCGGACAGGTTCAAGTCTTCTTTGTCTGCTATAAGAAGCATTCTAGACATACAGAATGTTGATTTGTCGGAAGAAGTTTCTAGGCAAGAGCTGGAGATCGCGGGGGAGATTACAACGTCTCTTCTAGACACAATCGCGGGGGTGATTCCTCAAATTGAGAGTTTCAGAGAGGGAATTTCGACACTGCCGCGCCTTACAAAAGAGCTTAATTCCGCAAAAAGAAAACTACTGATATCAACTGAGAATCTTATTGTTTTGATGCGAGAAATATCTGAAGAAATCGCCGCAGTTAATGAATTTAGCAAATCTGGCGCTGCTTAAGGCCCGGACTGGCCTTTAAGAGAAAGACTGCACCGAGCGTCAGCGCGCCCGTCATCCGATCTCGCTTAGTTCAGCCATCTTCTCCCGCAAGAGAAGAAGGAAAGCTCAGCGGAGCGCCTTCGCCTCCACCGTCGCCATGATCTCGGGCCGCACCTCTTCGGGGTCTCCACTGCGCTGCGCCTGGAATGCCGAAGACGAGAACGGCTGTGGGGAAATCGGATAGGTTGTGCGGATGGGGACGCATCGCACCTTTATCGCCACCTACATCATGGCGAATGGGCGGAACGGCGCGACCTATGTGGGGATGACGGCCAACCTGACGGCGCGGGTGTGGAAGCACAAGACCGGCGCCTTTGACGGCCATTCCAGGACCAAGGGCTGTACGCAGCTGGTCTGGTTCGAGCGGCACGCCTGGGTGGTCGGGGCGATCATGCGCGAGACGCGGATCAAGGGCTGGAAGCGCGACTGGAAGCTGAAGCTGATCGAGGACGCCAATCCGCAATGGCTGGATCTGGCGGCCGACTGGTATCCGGTCAACGACCCCGGCTGGACGCCTCCGGTCGAGGCGGACTGAGAGCCCTCAGGCCCGCGCGGCGATCCATTCGGGGGCCTCGGCGATGGCGTCCAGCACGCCCAGGCGGGGGTCGTCCTGCGGCAGGTCAGCCTCCTCGTGGGCCCAGGTGATGGCGTAGGGGATGTGGATGGCGAAGGCGCCGGCGGCCAGGGCGGGCAGGATGTCGGAGCGGACCGAGTTGCCGATCATCACCCCCTGGGCGGCGCCCGTGCCGTGGCGGGCGAAGACGTGGTCATAGGTGGCGCGGTCCTTTTCCGACGCGATCTCGACGGCGGCGAACAGCTCGCCCAGGCCCGAGGCGGCGACCTTGCGCTCCTGATCCATCAGGTCGCCCTTGGTCACCAGAACCAGGCGATAGTGTTGCGACAGTTCGGCCAGGGCCTCGTCCACGCCGGGCAGGGTCTCGACCGGGTGGGACAGCATCTCGCGCCCGGCGGCCAGGATCTCGCGCACCACATGGGGCGGGGCCTCGCCGCCGCAGATCTCCATGGCGGTCTCGATCATCGACAGGGTGAAGCCCTTCACCCCATAGCCATAGAGCCGCAGGTTGCGCCGCTCGACCTCGGCGATGCGGTCGGCGACGGCGGCCTGTTCCGCGTGGTCGGACAACAGGGCCGCGAACCGGTCGTGGGTCAGGCGGAAGATGGTCTCGTTGTGCCACAGGGTGTCGTCGGCATCGAGGGCGACGGTGGTGATGGGCATGGGCAGGCTCCGGCGGGGACGGACGCCATACAATGTCCGCTCATCCCCGCGAAGGCGGAGTTTAAGCCGCCTCCGCCTGTTCCACGCTGACGGCGTCCAGGGCGCGGACCAGGTCGGCGATCAGGTCGTCCTGATGCTCCAGCCCGACCGACAGGCGCAGCAGGCCGTCGGTGATGCCGGCGACGACCTTGGCCTCGTCGGTCATGGCGGCGTGGGTCATGGTGGCCGGGTGGGCGATCAGGCTTTCGACGCCGCCCAGGCTCTCGGCCAGGGTGAAGGTCTCAAGCGTCTCGACCAGGGTCTTCACCGCCTCGACGCCGCCCGACAGTTCGAACGACAGCATGGCGCCGGGGCCCTGCTGCTGGCGCGCGGCCAGGGCGTGGCCGGGGTGGGATTTCAGGCCGGGATAGTGGACGGCGCGGACCGCCGGATGGGCCTCCAGCAGGGCGGCGACGTGGCCGGCGGTCTCCTGCTGGCGCTCGATGCGGGTGAACAGGGTGCGGATGCCGCGCAGGGTCAGATAGGCGTCGAAGGCGCCGCCGGTCACGCCCTTGCAGTTGGCCCACCAGGCCAGCTCGGCATGGTCCGCCGGATCAGCGCAGATGACGGCGCCGCCCACCACGTCGGAATGGCCGTTGATGTATTTGGTGGTCGAGTGGACGACGATGTCGGCGCCCAGCTCCAGCGGTCTTTGCAGGGCGGGCGACAGGAAGGTGTTGTCGGCGACGACCTTTGCGCCAACGGCGTGGGCGCGCAGGCAGATGTCGGCGATGTCGACGATGCGCAGCAGGGGGTTGGACGGGGTCTCGACCAGCACCAGCCTGGGCTTCAGCTTGAAGGCGGCGTCCAGGGCGGCCGGGTCGCCCTGATCGACCCACAGGACCTCGAAATGACCCTTCTTGGCGTGGGCGCTCAGCAGGCGGTGGGTGCCGCCGTAACAGTCGTGCGGCGCGACCAGAAGATCGCCGGCGGACAGCAGGTTCAGCGGCAGGTCGACGGCGGCCATGCCCGTGGCGGTGACCACGCAGCCGGCGCCGCCCTCCAACTCGGCCAGGGTCTCGGCCAGGACATCGCGCGTCGGATTGCCCGAGCGGGAATAGTCGTACTTCCGCTTCTGCTCGAACCCGGCGAAGGAATAGTTGGACGACAGATAAAGCGGCGGCATGACCGCGCCGTGGGCCGGGTCGGTGTCCACGCCCGAGCGGGCGCAGATGGTGCGGATATCCTTGGTCGTGCGGATCGGGCGGGTCACTGGTCGATATCCTCAAGTGCGGCGCGCAGGATGTCCGCGACCAGCGCGTCCTCCTTCAAAAAGGCGTCGTGGCCGTACAGGGACGGCGCCTCGACCAGGCGGAACAGGGCGGGCAGGCGGGCGGCCAGCTCGCGGATGTCGTCCAGCGGCACCAGCCGGTCGGAATCGAAGCCGACCAGGGTGACGGGCACGGAGATGGCCTCCGGCGAGACCGCGTGCCGGTCGATGGAATCCGACAGGGACAGCCAGCGGGCCGGGGTGGTGTGGTTGCGATAGGCGACGCCGCGCGCCGTCAGATATTCGCACACCGGATAGGCCTGGCCGGCGGCGGCGGGGGCGGTGGACTCGAACCGGTCGCGGAACTCTTCCGCCGTGCGATAGGTGGTCATGGCCAGTTCGCGGGCCAGGGCGACGCCGTCCTCGGGCCGTCCGGCCTCGGTCGCCAGCTGCAGGATGCGGCGCTGGATGCCGCGCCAGGCGGTGGCCTGCGGGTGGGCGCGGTGGGCGGCTGAGACGACGACCAGTTGATCGACCCGGTCGGGGTAGAGCTCGCCAAAGGCCAGGGCGATCATGCCGCCGTAGGAACAGCCGATGAAGGCGGCGACGCTGTGGATCTCAAGGTGGTCCAGCAGCAGGCTGAGCAGGCGCGCCTGGTCCTGGGTGGTGATGGTGACGGCGGTCTCTTCGCTGTCGCCCTCGGGCGCATAGTCGATGGCCAGGACCTGGAAGCGGGACAGGTCGACGGGGCCGCCGACCGAGACGGCGCCCGACCACCAGCCCAGGCCGTTGGTCTCGGTGCGATGCACGAACCGGCCGGCCGAGATGCCGCCGGCGACGATGACGACGGGCGCGCCGTCGCGTCCGTGCAACCGGCCGATCAGTCTCTTCTGGCCCAGGCGCTGGCCGGACAGCAGTCGGAAGTCGGCGGGGATGTCGACGGACACGTCGGTCGCCTTGCCGTCGCGCAGCACGGCGCGCAGGGCCGAGGCGGTCGCTCCCCGACGAAGGGGCGCAGGACGACAATAGGGGTCGGAGGGGGCGGCGCCGGAAACCGCATCCAGACTGGCAAGCGCGTGGGTCATTGTCGTCTTCGCATCGTCCCGCCCAGCAAGGCTCCCGATGCGTGACAGATCGTGGCGCGTCGCCGTAAGCCCGACGCTCCACCCATCTCTCGCGAACACGTCCGAAAACGCATCCTCGCAGGAGTTGGCACCGTTCGGGTTTGAAGCCGATGGTTGCCCCGACGTCGTAGGGCCTATCCCTCGGTCGGTCTTGATGAGTGAGAGCAAAATGCTGAGATCGACGCCTGTCGTCAAGCGAGAAAACTTCGCCGATCTCCCAAATGGCTGGGCGGTCCTGCGGCCCTATACTCGCCGAATTGCCGATTGGCGCAAAAATCGTGCGCATAAGGCTTGACGACCGGCCCTCGAAGCGACAGTTTGCCGCCGAACATTGCGCAGGAATGCAACTTCGTGTCCCGTCTCGGCCACATCATTTCGATCTCGATTACCACCGCCGCCGTCGTGACGGCGCGGTCGGGAACGCCTGCGCTCACCACCACCGGCGGTATGACCATCACCGGCCCCTCAGGGGCGGGGACAGGTTAGCGCGCGCCGACATCGGCCAGCCAACCCAGACCCGCCCGGACCCCCGGCGCGGGTTTTTTCTTGCCCGAAACTTCACACCCTTTCCTCATTGTCCCGACTTCAAATCCAGAGACGATCATGCCCAATCCCGCCAACCTCGCTCTCGTCGAAAAACCGGTGCAGCAGCACGCGCCCCTGACCTCCGCCGACGTGGTGGTGCTGAAGTTCGGCTCGTCGATCCTGCGGACCCAGGCCGATGCGCCGGCGGCGGCGTCCGAGATCTATGGCCACGTCCGCGCCGGCCGAAAGGTGGTGGCGGTGGTCTCGGCCTTTGGCGGGCAGACCGACCGGCTGCTGACCGACGCGCGCACCCTGGGGCTGGATCACGAGAACGACCTGCTGCCTGGCTATGTGGCCCTGGGCGAGGAACTGGCGGCGGCCCTGACGGCCATCGCCTGCGACCGGATCGGCCTGGATTCGGTGGCCCTGTCGGTGCGCGAATTGGGCATCCTGGCCGAGGGACCGCCCGAGCATGCCCACCCCTGCGGCCTGCGCGCCGATCCCCTGCGTCAGGCCTTGGCCGAGCATCAGGTGGTGGTGGTGCCCGGCTTTGGCGCCGTGCGGCCCGATGGACGGCTGGCCCTGTTGGGTCGCGGCGGTTCGGACCTGACGGCCGTCTTCCTGGCCGCCGAGCTGGGTCTGGATCATGTGCGGCTGGTGAAGGACGTGGACGGCCTCTACGACCGCGATCCGGCCTCGGCCTCCGGCAAGCCGCTGCGCTATCGCCGCGCCTCCTGGGACGAGGCGCGCCGTGTCGGCGGGTCGCTGGTCCAGCATGACGCCATCGACCTGGGCGAACAGCGCGGCGTCGAGATCGAGGTCGCCGCCCTGGGCCGCGCCTCGGGCACCATCGTCGGCGTCCAGTCGGCGCCTCCCGGCCCGTCCGTGCCCGACGCTCCCGTGCGCGTGGCCATCGCCGGCTGCGGGGTGGTCGGCGGCGGCCTGCTGGCCCGGCTGCTGCCCGACAGCCGCTATGAGGTCGTCGGCGTCCTGGTGCGCAATCCCAAGAAGCCGCGCGACGTGGCGGCGCCGCAGGACCTCTACACCGCCGACGCCGAGGCCCTGCTGGACCTCAAGCCTGACCTGCTGGTCGAGGCCCTGTCGGAAGGCGAGGCCGGTCACGCCCTGATCCGCGCCGCCCTGGAACGCGGCATCGACGTGGCCAGCGCCAACAAACAGGCCATCAGCCGCGATCCCGCCGGCCTCCAGGACCTGGCCAGAAAGCACAAGGCGCACCTGGCCTATTCGGCGGCGGTGGGCGGCGGCGCGCCGATGATCGAGACCCTGCGCGCCGCCCGCGCCGCAGGTCCCGTCGCAGGCTTCGAGGCGGTGCTGAACGGCACGGTCAACTTCATGCTGGACCGCCTGGCCGCCGGCGCCGACTTCGCCGACGCCCTGGCCGACGCCCGTGTCGCCGGGTTCGCCGAGGAGGACCCCTCGTCCGATCTGGAAGGCCGCGACGCCGCCGCCAAGGTCAAGCTTTTGGCCTTCGAGGCCTTTGGCGAGACGCCGGAGGGGGATTCCATTCCCTGCGATGAACTGTCGGCCCGTTACGCGGTCACCGGCCCGGTGCGCCAGATCGGCGCCTGTCACCGCAAGGACGGCCAGCTGAGCGCCTCGGTCAAGCTGGACGCCGATCTCAGCGATCCGATGTTCCAGTCGCTGCGGGGCGAGCGCAATGCGCTGAAGGTCTATGGCGAGGATGGCCGGGTCTGGTCGTGCAAGGGACGCGGCGCAGGACGCTGGCCGACGACCGAAAGCGTGCTGGCCGACGTCGCCGACATCATCCGCGCCCATCACGCCGTCTACGGCTGATTTCAGGTGGCGGTCTTTACTCCGGTCTCGGACGATCAGGCGCGGGCGTTCGTCGCCGGCTATCCTTCCCTGGGCGATTTCGTGTCCCTGCACGCGATCGCCGAGGGGGTTCAGAACACCAACTACCGGCTGGAGACCTCCACCGGGCGATACGTTCTGACCCTGTTCGAACAGTGGACGGAGACCGAATCCCTGCCCTTCTGCCTGGGGTTCACCGACCATCTGGCGGACAAGGGCTTTCCCGCCGCACGGCCTGTGCGGGCCCATGACGGCCAGTGGGTCGGCGAGCTGAACGGCCGGGCCGCGGCGGTGGTCGAATGGCTGTCGGGCGCCTGGATCCGCGACCTGTCCCTGGCGGACCAGAGGGCGGGCGGCGTCATGCTGGCCCGGCTGCACCTGGCCATGGCGGACTTCGCCGGAACCCGCGCCAACCCGGTCGGCCCCGACCAGTGGCGCGCCCTGGCCGACGCCTCGGCGACGGCGGCCAGGGGCGAGGACCGCGAGATCCTGGATGCGGTCGAAACGGCCCTGGCTCGTCTGGGTGATCCGTGGGCGGATGATCTGCCCCAGGGCGCTATCCACGCCGACTATTTCCCCGACAATGTCCTGTTCGACGGCGGGCAGGTGTCGGGCGTCATCGACTTCTATTTCGGCTGCACCGGCCCCCTGGCCTATGACCTGGCCATCGCGCTGAGCGCCTGGTGTTTCGACGGCGACGGCAAGGAACTGCCGGGCGCGGTCGAGGCCTTCCGGTCGGGCTACGAGAGCGTGCGGCCCCTGACGCGGGCCGAGGTTCAGGCCCTGCCGCGCCTGGGTGAGTTCGCGGCCATCCGCTTCACCCTGACCCGCCTGCGCGACCGTATCTTCCACGACCCCGCCAATCTGGTCACGCCCAAGGACCCGGGGGCGTTCGTGCGCCGGCTGGACTACTGGCGGGTGGCCGAGCCGGCCTGACAGGTCTGCGAGCGAGACTCTACTGCCCGTTCCAGAAGGTGATCTTGGCGCGTACCTGATCTCCTTCCGAGGGGCCGTCCTCAGGCATCGCAATCTGAGCGCCCTGCAACATTGAATTGGCGGCGGCGCGACCGAATCCGCTGCCTCGTGGCGTTTCGTCCTCGATCCGGCAGTGTCTGAATGTTCCCCGGGCCGTGACGGTGCAAATCAGCCCCGCTTCGCCGCGGTTCGCGCGCGCCGACATTGGAAAATCAGGTCGAGGTCGTGCCGTGAAAGTGACCTCATCACCTTCCCAAACTCGCGGAACATCCTGCGGACTTGATCCATGGGCTACTAGAACTGCGGCGGCCATGATTGCGATCATCAGATACTCCTCGGATGGATGAACCATCAGCGTTCAAACTGATTTCAGCAATCCTTGATGTCGCCCTAGGCTGCCGCGTTCGTCACGGTCAGGAATGGGTTCACCGCCGCCATGGCCCGTTCGACGTATTCGGCCTTCTCGCCTACGGGCGCGACGTAGCGGATGGCCTCTTCGGCGTCTTGAGGGGACGCCCGTCGCGCGATCATCCAGGCGGCCAGATACTGGGAGGCCAGGCAGCCGCCCGCCGTAGCGACATTGCCATGGGCGACGAAGGGACGGTCCACGACATTGACCCCCGCCTCCATGACCCAGGGCTTGGTCGTTAGGTCTGTGCAGGCGGGCAGGTCGCCGATCAGGCCCAGCCGGGCCAGCAGCAAGGTGCCGGAGCATTGGGCGCCGATCAGCTGACGTGACGGGTCCAGTCTGATGCGCGCCAGGAAGACGGCATCGGCGGCGTAGTCCCGCGTCCTGACGCCGCTGCCGACCAGGACCGCGTCGGCTTCGGCCAGGAACTCCAGCGGTTTCTGGCGCTGGATCGTCACCCCGGCCATGGAGGTGACCTCGGGCTCAGGACAGGTGATGTGCGCCTGCCAGCCCTGGCCCTTCATCCGGTTCAGGATGCCGGCCGCGATAAAGGAATCGAGCTCATTGAAGCCGTCGAGGGTCAAGATCGCGATTTGCATGGCGAATTTAGGCCGGCACCGCCACGACGGGCTCAAGCTCCAGCGCCTGGGTCTTGGCGGGCGTGGGGATGATGCGGACGAACTTCGTCAGGCTGTCGGACCAGTTGGACAGCAGACGCCGGGCCAGGGGCGAACCCGTGGCGGCGGCATGGGCCGTGACCAGTTCCAGCAGGCGTTCGCCGGCGGCCTCGTCGAGGTCGGCTTGCGAGGCCAGGTCGCCGTTCAGGGCCAGGTCGATCTGGGCCTTGGAGCTCATGACGAACAGTTCGCCGCCCGACATGCCCGCCGCCAGGTTCCAGCCCACGGGGCCCAGGACCACGACGCGGCCGCCGGTCATGTATTCGCAGCCGTGGGCGCCCAGGCCTTCGACGACGGCATGGGCGCCGGAGTTGCGCACGGCGAACCGCTCGCCTGCGCTGCCGGCCACGAAAAGCCGCCCCGAGGTCGCGCCATACAGGGTGGTGTTGCCGATGGCCGGCTGGTTCTCGCGGTACTCGTAGGGCTTGACCACGATATCGGCGCCGGACAGGCCCTTGCCGACATAGTCGTTGGCCTCGCCGGTCAGTTCCAGCTTCAGACCCTTGGCCGCGAAGGCGCCGAAGGACTGGCCGGCCGATCCGTTCAGCTTCAGCTTCAGAACGCCGGTCGGTCCGGTCGGACCCCAGCGGCGCACGATGGCCGAGGACACACCGGCGCCGATGGTGCGCATGACGTTGGAGATCGGATAGGTCAGTTCCGAGGTCTGGCCGCGATCCAGGAAGGCCCAGGCGTCGTTCAGCACGCGGGCGTCCAGGGTTTCGGGAACCTCGGCGCGGCCCTTCTCGGCCCAGGTCTTCTTCTCGGATTCGACGCGGACCAGCAGGGGGTTGAGGTCCAGGTCGTCCAGGTGCGACCCGCCGCGACGCACCTGACGCAGCAGTTCGGTGCGGCCGACGATCTCGTCCAGCGTCCGCGCGCCCAGCGAGGCCAGGATTTCGCGGACCTCTTCGGCGATGAAGCTGAACAGGTTGACCACCTTGTCCGCCGTGCCGGTGAACTTCTCGCGCAGGCGCGGGTCCTGCGAGCAGACCCCGACCGGGCAGGTGTTGGAATGGCACTGACGCACCATCAGACAGCCCATGGCGATCAGCGACGCCGTGCCGATGTTGAACTCCTCGGCGCCCAGGATGGCGGCGATGACGATGTCGCGGCCGGTGCGCATGCCGCCGTCGGCGCGGACCACGACATGGCTGCGCAGGTTGTTCAGGCTGAGCACCTGATGGGTCTCGGCCAGGCCGATCTCCCACGGCAGGCCGGCGTGCTTGATCGAGGACTGGGGCGAGGCGCCCGTGCCGCCGTTGTGGCCGGCGATCAGGATGGCGTCAGCCTTGGCCTTGGCCACGCCCGAGGCGATGGCGCCGATGCCCGAGGCGGACACCAGTTTCACCGTGACGCGGCAGTCGGGATTGATCGACTTCAGGTCATAGATGAGCTGGGCCAGGTCCTCGATCGAATAGATGTCGTGGTGCGGCGGCGGGCTGATCAGGGTGGTGCCCGGAACGGCGTGACGCATCTTGCCGATGAACTCGGTGACCTTGAAGCCGGGCAGCTGGCCACCCTCGCCGGGCTTGGCGCCTTGGGCGATCTTGATCTCGATCTCGCGGCACTGGTTCAGGTATTCGGCGGTGACGCCGAACCGGCCCGAAGCGATCTGCTTGACCGCCGAGTTCATGTTGTCGCCGTCCGGACGGGTGGCGTAACGCTCCGGATCCTCGCCGCCCTCGCCCGAGACCGAGCGGGCGCCGATGCGGTTCATGGCCACGTTCAGCACGCCGTGCGCCTCAGGGCTCAGCGCGCCCAGGGACATGCCGGGGGTCAGGAAGCGCTTCCTGATATCCGAGACGGATTCCACCTCATTGACCGGGACTGCGGTCAGACCCTCGCGCCAGTCCAGCAGATCGCGCGGCGCATTGTCGGGCTGGGCCCGGACGGCGTCGGAATACTGCTTGAAGCGCTTGTAGTCGCCGCGGTTGCAGGCGTCCTGCAGCAGGTGGATCGTCTTGGCGTCGTGGGCGTGGGATTCCTGGCCTGCCCGGATGCGGAAGAAGCCGCCGATGGCCGGCGAGGGGACGGCCTCGGTCCAGGCCGCCGCATGGCGACGCAGGGACTGGGTCTCCAGACCGGCCAGGCCGATGCCGGAAATCCGCGACGGAGCGCCGGGGAAGAACTCGGCCGTCAGGGCGCGGCTGAGGCCCAGGACCTCGAACTCGCAACCGCCGCGATAGGCGGAGATGACCGAGATGCCCTTGCGCGCCAGGGTCTTCATCAGACCGGCTTCCAGACCGGCCTTGTAGTTCAGGCAGGCGTCGCGCAGCGACATGCCCGGATAGGCGCCGCGATCCAGGCGGTCCTGGAACATCTCCTGGGCCAGCCAGGGGTTCACGGCGGTGGCGCCGACGCCGACCAGGACGGCGACGCCATGGGGTTCCAGCGCCTCGGCCGAGCGGACGACGATCGACACAAAGCTGCGCAGGCCGACATTGGTCAGGCGCAGATGGACGCCGGCGGTGGCCAGGATCATCGGGATCGACAGGCGGCTTTCGGAGGCGCGTTCGTCGGTCAGGACGACCAGGGCGCTGCCGCCCTTGACCGCCGCCTCGGCCTCGTCGGCGATCCGGTCGAGCGCGGCGCGAAGGCCGGCGCCGGGTCGGTCGCCCTCTTCCGGCAAGGGATATGAGCAGTCGATGGTGACCGTGGTCCCGGCGCCGACGACGCCCAGCATCCGCTCGTACATGCCGGTCGTCAGGATCGGCGAGTTCAGCACGAAGACGTTCGTCTGGGCCTCGTCCTCGGCCAGGATGTTGCCCAGGTTCTTGAACCGGGTCTTCAGGCTCATGGCCCCCGCTTCACGCAAGGGGTCGATGGGCGGGTTGGTGACCTGCGAGAAGTTCTGGCGGAAATAGTGGGCCAGGGGACGGGGCAGGTCGGACAGGACCGCGGGCGGGGTGTCGTCGCCCATGGAGCCCAGGGCTTCCTTGCCGTCCCGGATCATCGGATCCAGCAGCATGTCCAGGTCTTCGCGGCTATAGCCCGAGGCGATCTGGCGGCGAGTCAGGGCCTCGCCCGTGGTGGCGCGCGGCTCGGGGCCGGGGCCGATCAGGGGCTCCAGATCGACCATGTTGTCGATCCACTGCTGATAGGGGTGGGCCGCCGCCAGGGCGTCGATGGACTCGACCTCGTCCAGCATCCGGCCAGTCTTCAGATCGGCGACGATCATCCGGCCGGGGCCGATGGGGATGCGGTGCGAGATGCGGCTGTCGGGCACCTCGGCCAGGCCCGCTTCGGAGCCGGCCAGCAGCAGGCCGTCGTGGGTGACGCAGGCGCGCAAGGGGCGCAGGCCGTTGCGGTCCTTACCGCAGACGACATAGCGGCCATCGGTGGCGCAGATGGCGGCGGGGCCGTCCCACGGCTCCATCACCGCGTTGCAGTAGGCGTAGAGCGCCCGGTGCTCGGGCTTCATCAGCCCTTCGTCATTCGACCAGGATTCCGGGATCAGCAGGGCCTTGGCCATGGGCGCGGGACGACCGGCGCGGACCAGGACCTCGAAGACGTTGTCGAGGGCAGCGGAGTCGGAGCCGCCGGGCTGGACGACCGGCTTCACGTCGGCGTCGTGCTCGCCAAAGGCCTGGGCCGTCATGCGGATCTCGTGCGACCGCATCCAGTTCAGGTTGCCCTTTAGCGTGTTGATCTCGCCGTTGTGTGCCAGCATGCGGAAGGGCTGGGCCAGCCGCCATTCGGGGAAGGTGTTGGTCGAATAGCGCTGGTGGAAGATGGCGTAGGCCGACTGGAAGGTCGGATCCAAGAGGTCGGGATAGAGCTGGTCCAGCAGTTCGGCGCGGACCATCCCCTTGTAGATCAGCGACCGGGCCGAGAAGGAGCAGATGTAGAAGGCGTGCAGGCCCTCGGCCTGGGTGGCGCTCTCGATGCGGCGGCGACACAGGAACAGGGCGCGTTCGATGGCCTCGCCGTCCTCGATAAGATCGGCGGGGGCGGCCAGCATGATCTGTTCGATCTCGGGCCGGGTGGCGCCGGCCTTGGAGCCGACGACGCTGAGGTCGATCGGCGTCTGACGCCAGCCATAGATATAGAAGCCGGCGCGCAGCACCTCGGTCTCGACGATGGCGCGGGCGCGGTCCTGGGCGCCCAGGTCGGTGCGCGGCAGGAAGATCTGGCCGATGGCGATGGGGCCGGGCTTGGGCGTCTGGCCGATCAGGCGGACCTGCTCGGCGAAGAAGGCCTGAGGCACTTCGGCCATCAGACCGGCGCCGTCGCCGGACAGGCCGTCGGGGTCCACGGCGCCGCGGTGGGCGACGTTCTTCAGCGAGCGTATGGCCAGTTCGACCACTTCGCGACGCGGCTTGCCGTCGATGGCGGCGACCAGGCCGACGCCGCAGGCGTCCTTTTCGGACGAGGGCTCATAGGCGTTGCCGGCGATCAGGCGGGCGCGGTCGTCCTGGTACTTGTCCAGCCAGTTTTCAGAAACGGTCATGCGGCGACTTCTTCGGTACGGGTACGCAGATAACGGTCGATCTCGGCGGCGGCGTCCTGGCCGTCGCGGACGGCCCAGACGACGAGCGAGGCGCCGCGGACGGCGTCACCGGCGGCGAACACGCCGGGGATCGAGGTGGCGAAGCCGGCTCCGGGCTGGCCGAAGCGGGCGACCTTGACGGTCTTCCAGTCGGTAAGCGCGAGTTCCGGATTGTGGGCGGCGAAGTTCTCAGGCTCGAAGCCCAGGGCCTCGATGACCAGGTCGGCCTGGATGTCGAAGTCGCCGCCGGGCACGACCTGGATGTCGCGGCGTTGGCCGAAGACGGGCTCGGACAGGGCCATGCGGGCGGTGCGGACCGAGGTCACGGCGCCGTCCCTGGACATCAGGGCCTTGGGCGCGCCCAGCCATTCGAAATGGACGCCCTCTTCCTCGGCGTTGGCGACCTCGCGGGCCGAGCCGGGCATGTTTTCCTTGTCGCGGCGATACAGGCAGACGACGGACTCTGCGCCCTGGCGGATGGCGGTGCGGACACAGTCCATCGCCGTGTCGCCGCCGCCGATGACCACGACCTTGCGGCCCTTGGCGTGATGCCAGCCTTCGTTTTCGGGGTCTTCCAGATCGCGGCGGTTCTGGTGGATCAGGTAGTCGAGCGCGGCGACGGTGTCGCCCGGACCGCAGCCCGGCACGCTGAGGCCGCGCGCGGCATAGACGCCCATGGCCAGCAGGACGACGTCATGCTTGTCGCGCAGGTCATCCAAGGTCACGTCGACGCCGACGTTGCAGCCGGTGACGAAGGTCACGCCGCCGTCGACCAGGCGATCGATGCGCCGCTGGACCACGCGCTTCTCCAGCTTGAAGCCGGGGATGCCGTACATCAGCAGACCGCCCGCACGGTCGTGGCGGTCATAGATGGTGACCTGATAGCCCTGTTCACGCAGGCGATCGGCAGCGGCCATACCGGCGGGACCGGCCCCGACGATGCCGACGGATTCCGCGCGCTCATGCAGCGGGCGGATCGGTTCGACCCAGCCGTTGTCGAAGGCGGTGTCGCCGATGAAGGCCTCGACCGAGCCGATGGTCACGGCTTCCCAGCCCGACACGTTCAGGGTGCAGGCGCCCTCGCACAGACGGTCCTGCGGACAGATGCGGCCGCAGATCTCGGGCATGGTCGAGGTGGCCGAGGCGATGCGCCAGGCCTCGCGCATCTCGTCCTCGGCCGACAGGCCCAGCCAGTCGGGGATGTTGTTCTGCAACGGGCAGGCGTTCTGGCAGAAGGGCACGCCGCAGTCGGTGCAGCGGCCGGCCTGAGCCTCGACGTTCTCCGTGGTCGGTTTGACGATGATCTCGCCAAAATCCTGTACGCGAATCTGCGCCTCCGCCTTGGGCAGGCGGCGCGGTTGAACGACGAACCCTTTCGGGCCGGATGATCCCATTTGTTGCATGGCGGGATCAAAATCAAAAATGAGGCCTCACGGCAAATCATTTCCGCATGAACGGGCCTTTAGAGGGTCTATCGGCATATTCCTGTCGCGGATCGGCACCATACTGGCAGCGGCGACCTGTACTGCAACTTCGCAGTTGCGAACGTTTCGCGCCTAGCCCTGGCCCCATCCGCCGGCCAGGGCCTTGAACAGGGCGATCTGATAGGTGGTCACCAAGGCGTCCGACTGGGCCAGGGTCGCATCCGCCGAAGCCAGCGTCCGTTCCGAATCGAGCACGGTCAGGAAGTTGTCGGCGCCGGCGTCGAAGCGCAGGCGCGACAGGCGGGCGGCGTCGGCAGCCCGATCCCGGGCCTCCGACAGCGCCTGGCGCCGATCCAGCTCGTTGGCGTAGTTCGACAGGGCGGTTTCGGTCTCCTGCAAGGCGGCCAGAACCGTCTGGTCGAAGGTCGCCAGGGCGGCCTCGGTCAGGGCGCCGGTCTGTGCGATCCGGGCGCGGGCGACCAGGATGTTGGGGAAGGACCAGCTGATCAGCGGGCCGAAGCTGAAGCGGAAATTCTGGTCGTCGCCCAGGTCGCTGCTGTCCAGGGCCGTCGAGCCGAAAGAGCCGCCCAAGCTGATGGTCGGATACAGGGAGGCGGTCGCCACATTGACCCGCGCGGCGGCGGCGGCGAGCTGGCGCTCGGCCTGACGCACATCGGGGCGACGGGCCAGAAGCGCGGCGCCGTCGCCGACCGGGATGGGCTGGCTGAGTTGCGGCGGGCGGGCGCACTGACGCGCCGCATCGCTGGCCTCTGCGGGCGTGCGGCCGGTCAGGGTGGCCAGGCGGAACAGGGCGGCGTCGCGGGCGGCGCGCAGGGTCGGCAGGCTGGCGCGGGTCGAGGCCAGGGCCGACTGGGCGCGGGCGGTGTCCAGGCCGGTGCCGGCGCCCCCTTCCAGCAGGCGCCGCGTCAGGTCGGCGGTGTTCTGCTGCAGTTCGATGGTGCGCTCGGCGACGCCGATCTGGGCATTGGCCGAACAGGCGTCGGCATAGGCGCGGGCCGTCTCGGCGGCCACGGTGACGCGAACGGTGTTGAGCGCGGCTTCCTGGGCGTCGGCATCGGCGCGGGCGGCGCGGATGGACGAGCCGATCCGACCGAACAGGTCGATCTCGTAAGAGGCGTCGAGGCCGACGTCATAGACATCCGCTTCGGGCAGTTGCGCGCCCGTGGCGCTGGTCGCAGCCGACCCCTGGCTGCGTTGACCCGAGGCCGAGGCCGAGGTCGCGGGGAAGCGACCGGCGCGGGCTTCGGACAGCGAGGCCCGCACGGCGCGCAGGTTCGCGGCGGCGGCCTCCAGTTCATTGTTCTCGGCGAAGGCCTGGGCGATCAGAGCGTCCAGCGTGGGGTCCTGATACAGCCGCCACCAGTCGTCGCGGGCAGCGTCGGGCGACACCGCTGCGGTCTGAGAGCCTGTGAAGGCGCCCGACGCCATCAGGGGGAGGTCGGCGTCGGGCGCCCTCGGCCCCACCGCGCACGCCGTCAATACTGACGCGGCGGCGCTCACGGCGAGGATTCGGGAAAGGGTGGAAACGGTCGTCATTACAGGTCTCCCGTGCGCGGGCCGGCAGCCGGCAGCGGAGCGTTGGGGTCTTGGTGGTGCGAACCGGTCGTCGGCGCCGGCGGCGTCTTCTCCGGCTCGTGCGGGATGCGCGAGGCCAGGCCACGGCACAGCACGTAGAAGATGGGCGTGAACAGCAGGCCGAAGACCGTGACCCCGATCATGCCGAAGAACACCGCGGCCCCCAGGGATTGCCGCATCTCGGCGCCGGGCCCTTCGGCCAGGACCAGAGGCAGCACGCCCAGGATGAAGGCGAACGACGTCATCAGGATCGGCCGCAGACGGGTGCGGGCGGCCGAGACGGCGGCGTCCCAGCGGTTCATGCCCTCGTCCTCTTCGGCCTGTTTGGCGAACTCGACGATCAGGATGGCGTTCTTGGCCGCCAGGGCCACCAGTACCACCAGTCCGACCTGCACCAGGATGTTGTTGTCCAAGCCCAGGGCGTTGACCCCCAGCATGGCCGCCAGCACGCACATCGGCACGATCAGGATGACCGCCAGAGGCAGGGTGAAGGCCTCGTAGTTGGCGGCCAGCACCAGGAAGACCAGCAGAACGGACATGGCGAAGATAACGCCAGCGCCGCCCGAGGCCTGTTTCTCCTGATAGGCCAGCTCGGTCCACTCGTACGAGAAGCCGTCCGGCAGGGTCGTGGCGGCCATCTGCTCCATCTTGGAGATGGCCTGGCCGGAAGACACGCCGGGCGCGCCCTGGCCCTGCAGCTCTGCGGCCGGGAACAGGTTGAAGCGCACGATCCGCGACGGACCCGAGTCCTGGCGCAGATTGGCCAGGGATCCGATCGGCACCATGGCGCCCGAGGTCGATTTGACCTTCAGGTTGGCGATGTCGGCCAGGTCGTCGCGATAGGCGGGCTCGGCCTGGGCCGTGACCCGATAGGTCCGGCCGGCCATGTTGAAGTCGTTGATGTAGGACGACCCCAGATAGATGCCGAGGGTTGAGAACACTTCAGACGGCTGGACGCCCAGCATCAGCGCCTTGTCGCGATCGACATCGGCGGCGATGCGCGGCGAGGCGGTGTTGTAGGTCGAAAAGACCTGCTGAAGTTGGTCGGGCTGTTGAGCCGCCCCGCCCATCATGGCGAAGGTGGCGCCTTCCAGCGCGCGATAGCCCGCGCCGGTCCGGTCCTGCACCATCATCTTGAAGCCGTTGCCTGTGCCCAGACCCTGGATCGAGGGCGGGGCGATGACGAAGATACGGGCTTCCTCGATGTTGCCGGTGGCCTGGGTGATGGCTCCGGCCAGAGCGGCTGCGGTGGTTTCCTTGGTGGTGCGATCCGCATGCGGGGCCAGACGGACGAAGATGGTGCCCGCGTTGGAACCGAACGAGAAGCTGGAACCGTCAAGGCCGGCGAATGCGACGGTGCCCTCGACGCCCTCCTGGGCCTCCATGATGTCCTTGGCGCGCAGGACGATCTCCTGGGTGCGATCCAGCGAGGCGCCTGCAGGCAGCTGGATAACGCCGATCAGGGTGCCCTGATCCTGTTCGGGGATGAAGCCGGATGGCGTGTCCATCAGTCTCCAGCCCGTCAGGGCCAGCAGACCGACATAGACCACCAGAGCCAGCACCAGCATGCGCACCAGACGCGCGGTCAGGCGGCCGTACTGGTCGGACAGCCAGTCAAAGCCCTGGTTGAACTTACGACCGGCCCAGCCGACGTAATAGAAAGCCGTGCCAAGGACGCCGGGCTTGCGCTCGCCATGGCCTTCCTTGTGCGGCTTCAGCAGCAGGGCGGCCAGGGCGGGCGACAGCGTCAGGGACACGAACAGCGAGGTCACCGAGGCCGCCGCGATGGTGACGGCGAACTGGCGATAGAAGATGCCCGGAATGCCCGGCACGAACATGGTCGGCACGAACACCGACACCAGCACCAGGCCGATGGCGATCAGGGCGCCGGACACTTCCTGCATGGATCGATAGGCGGCGTCGCGCGGCGACAGGCCTTCGCCGATCAGACGCTCGACGTTCTCGACCACCACGATGGCGTCATCGACGACGATGCCGACGGCCAGGATCAGGGCCAGCAGGGTCAGGGAGTTGATCGAATAGCCGAGCGCCAGCTGCACCGCGAAGGTGGCGACCAGGGCGACGGGGATGGCCAGGATGGGGATGATCGCAGCGCGCCATGTCTGCAGGAAGATCATGATCACGAGCACGACCAGGATCACGGCTTCGATCAGAGTGTGCTGCACCGACTCGACCGAGGCGGCGACGAACTCCGTCGGGTTGTAGGCGATCTTGACCTCCATCCCCTGCGGGATGTCGGCGCGGATCAGGTCCAGTTCGGCCATGACGCGGTTTGCGGTGCCAAGGGCATTGGCGCCAGGTTGCTGAACGATGGCGATGCCGACGCCGCGTTCACCGTCGAAGAAGCCCCGGATGCCATAGCTTTCGGCTCCCAGTTCGACCCGGGCGATGTCGCCCAGACGGGTCACGGCGCCTGTGGTGTCGGTCTTCAGAACGACCTGAGAGAACTCTTGCGGCGTGGACAGTCGGCCCTGGACCTGGATGGGTTCCTGGAAGGCGGAGGCGGAGGCGTTGGTGGCGAAGGGCGGCTGGCCGATCGAGCCCGCGGCGGCCTGGATGTTCTGGGCGCGCAGGGCGCCGACGATTTCGGAGGCCGTCAGATTGCGAGCGGCGGCCTTGGCGGGGTCGATCCAGACCCGCATCGAATAGTTGCCGCCGCCGAAGATGTTGACGCCGCCGACGCCTTCGATGCGGAGCAGGCGGTCGCGGATCGTCGTGTTGGCGTAGTTGCCCAGATAGTCTGGCGACAGGGTGTCGCCCGGCGAGGTCACCGAGGCGATCAACAGGAAGCCTTGCGAGGCCTTGGCGACCACCACGCCGGTCTGGCGCACCTGATCGGGCAGGCGGGGTTCGGCCAGGGCGACACGGTTCTGGACCAGCACCTGCGCAGCATCCAGGTCGGTGCCTGGCTCGAAGGTGACGGTGATCGCCACAGAACCGTCGGAAGTCGAGGACGAGGAGATGTAGAGCATCCCCTCGACGCCGTTGATCTCCTGCTCAAGCGGCGCGGCGACCGTCTCGGCCAGGGTTTCCGACGAGGCGCCGGGGAAGGCCGCGTTCACGGTGATCGTGGGCGGCGCGATCTCGGGATACTGCGACAGGGGCAGCAGGGGATAGGCGAAGACGCCGACCAGGGTGATGAACACCGACAGGACGGCCGCGAAGATCGGCCGGTCGATGAAGAAGCGCGAGATGTTCATGTGTGTCTCAGTCGCCGATCGCTACCGAGCCCGAGAGGGCGCTGGCTGAGGTCGCCGTAGCGGCGGGCGGGGCGTAGGTGACGGGCGCGGTGTTCGTGGTCTGGGTGCGGGTGATCTGACCGGCGACGGCCTTCACCTTCTGGCCCGGCTGCTGGACGCGCGAGCCGCCGTTGATGATGACCCGGTCCTGGGCCGTGATGCCCGAGCGGATGACGCGCAGGCCGTCGATCAGCGGACCCAGTTCGACAGGACGCGGCGTGACCGAACCGTCGGCCGCGACCACCGAGACGGTGCGGCGGTCGGCGCCGGCGCTGACGGCCGCGTCTGGGATCAGCAGGGCGTCATAGGCGCCCGATCCGGCGACCCGGACCTGACCGAACATGCCGGGCTTCAGGAAGCCGTCGCCGTTCGGCACCACCGCGCGCAGGCGGATGGTGCCCGACGAGGCGTTGATCGAGTTGTCGGTGAAGTCCAGCGTGCCGGACCGGCTGAAATCGGCCTCGTCCTGCAGACGGATGCGGACAGGGGCCCCGCCGCCGGCGCGCACCTGACGCTGATACTTCAGCAGGGTGGCTTCCGACCCGTCAAAGACGAAATAGATCGGCGTCGAGGAGACGATGGTGGTCAGGACGTCGGCGGCCGACGATCCCCCGGCGACCAGGTTGCCGGCGTCGGCGCGACGGTCGGAGGCGCGGCCCGAGACGGGCGCGGTGACGCGGGTGAACTCAAGGTCCAACTGGCGAGCGCGCAGGTTGGCGTTGGCCGAGGCGACGGCGGCCTCGGCGGTCAGGAGCGCGCCGCGATTGGTGTCGACCTCGGCCTGGGACACCGCCTGCGAGGCCAGCAGGCCTTCCGAGCGGGTCAGGTTGGTGCGGGCCAGGGTGACCTGGGCCTGGGCCTGAGCCAGGGTGGCGCGGGCGGCGGCGACCTGGGCCTGAGCCGGGCGGGGGTCGAGGGTGAACAGCAGTTGGCCGCGACGGACGAAGTCGCCGTCACGGAAATGCACGGACTGGATATAGCCGCCGACGCGGGCGCGGACGTCCACGGTCTGGGTCGCCTCGAACCGGCCGGTGAAGTCGTCCCAATCGACGATCCGTTCGGACAGGGGGTTGGCCACGGTGACCTGAGCGGCAGGCGGAGGGCCGGCCGCTTCCGTCTTGGCGCAGCCGTATAGGGCTGCCGCGATCATGGCGGATACGGCGACGATCTTCAGTCTGCGCATGCGCGGACTCCTGCTTGGATGTGTTCGGCGAGTGACGGGACCACGGCGCAAATGGGGGTGCCCGGCCTCAGGTCAACACCTGATGACTTGCTTATTGTGCAGTTGCGAAGGGCTTGTCAACAGGTGATGACATAGCCATAGTCTTCCTGGGGCTATTGAGGACATCACATTGGGTTTCGAGCTTTGCAGCCGACCGAGGAACGCCGCGGCCACGCGCGAAGCGATTCTAAACGCCGCAAACCTGCGATTTGTTGCGGACAGCTATGACCGCGTCGGCATGCGCGACATTGCGCGCGACGTGGGCGTCGATCCGGCCCTGATCTCTCGCTATTTCGGTTCGAAGGAAGATCTGTTCGGCGCGGTGCTGGAGGATTGCGGGAACGGCGCCGACCTTATGGCTGGCGATCGGGCGACCTTCGGCGAGCGTATGGCCCACGACGTCATCTATGGACCCCGCAAGGAGTTCAAGCTGAGGTGGCTTCTGATCATGCTGCGTTCGATCGCCTCGCCCAAGGCGGCCGAGATCATCGTGCGCCAGTCGCAGACCCGCTTCTATGAGCCCTTCACAGACTGGGTCGGGGGCGTGGACGCCGAGATCAGGGCGCGGCTGACGGCCGGTCTGATCATGGGGTTGACCGTCAGCCGTGACATTTCCGGCGGCTTCAACCTGACCGCGGACCAATGCCAACGGCTGCAGAAACGGCTCGCGTCGATGCTGCAGAGTCTTATCGACGACTGAATCTGCACTCATGATGCAGGATGAGGGTCGATTTTGCCCCAAGGCCAGTGCTTGAGCGACAATTTGGAAAATTCGTGCACATTCGTCTTGTGCGGCGCCGTTCTATCTGGCTTTATGCGCCGGTAATCAGGAGCGGGCCGTGAGCCAAGCTATTCGTCATGACCGGACTGCAGGGGGAGCCAAGGCGCTCGCCGCGTCCCGTGCTGACGTTTTCGGCGGGCTCGTTCCGGTCGGTCTGACCACGCTTATTCTCACCGTACTTATTGGACTGCTCTCCGGAGCGGTGTGGACGCAGCTGACCTGAACCCAAGCAAAATCAGGATCGCACGCAGCCACCCGCTCCCGAAAGGAAGCGGGTTTTTTCTTGCCCGACCTCGCCGCCTCATTCCTTCCCAATCGATCTGCCGGAACCGACCCCTAGTGACCACGCAAGATTCCTCCTCGAACCCGATCGCCGCCGGCCCGCGCCGGTCGTCGGTCATCACCGCAGGCCCCAACCGGGCGGCGGCGCGGTCCTATCTGCGTGCGGCGGGCGTGACGGACGCCGACTTCGACAAGCCGATGATCGCCATCGTCAACACCTGGTCGACCGTCACGCCCTGCAACATGCACCTGGACCGGCTGGGTCGTGACGTGCGGGCAGGCATCATCGCGGCGGGCGGCTATCCGGTCGACTTCAACACCATCGTCGTCACCGACGGCATCTCGATGGGCTCGCCGGGGATGAAGGCCTCGCTGATATCCAGAGAGATTGTCGCCGATTCCATCGAGCTGGCCGTCGAGGGCCACCAGCTGGACGGCGTCGTCTGCATCGTCGGCTGCGACAAGACCATCCCGGCGGCGGCCATGGCCCTGGCCCGGATGGATATCCCCGGCCTGGTCTATTACGGCGGCACCATCCTGCCCGGCGTCCTGCCCACCGCCGACGGCGGGACCAAGGAGGTTTCGGTCCAGGAGGTGTTCGAGGCCATCGGCGCCCACGGCGCGGGCACGATCGACGACGCCGAGCTGAAGCGTGTCGAAAGCGCCGTCTGTCCGGGCGCCGGCGCCTGTGGCGGCCAGTTCACCGCCAACACCATGGCCATGGCCCTGACCGTCATGGGCATCTCGCCCATGGGCGCCAACGACGTTCCCGCCGTCGATCCCAACAAGGGCGCCGAGGGCGAACGCTGCGGCCGCCTGATCGTCGAACGGGTCAAGGCCGGCGACAACGCCCGCAAATTCATCACCCGCGACAGCCTGATGAACGCCGCCGTCGCCGTCTCGGCCTCGGGCGGTTCGACCAACGCCGTCATGCACCTGACGGCCATCGCCACCGAGGCCGGGGTCGATTTCGGCGTCGAGGACTGTCACCAGGCCTGTGTCGCGGCGCCGGTCATCTGCGACCTGAAGCCCGGCGGGCGGTTCCTGGCGTCCCACCTGTTCGCGGCGGGCGGCACCCGTCTGGTCACCCAGCGTCTGGCCGAGGCCGGCAAGATCGTGGACGCCCCCACCGTCACCGGCCGCAGCCTGTTCGCCGAGGCCGCCGAGGCTGAAGAGGCGCCGGGCCAGGTCGTCGTCAGCACGGTCGCCGAGCCGGTCATGGATCGCGGCTCCTACGCCGTCATCTATGGCGATGTCGCGCCCGAGGGCGCGGTCATCAAGCTGACGGGCCACAAGGTCGATGTCTTCGAAGGCCCGGCCTGCGTCTTCGATTCGGAAGAAGACGCCTTCCACGCCGTCCAGGACGGTTCGGTCGGCGAGGGGGATGTCATCATCATCCGCTACGAAGGTCCGCGCGGCGGCCCCGGCATGCGCGAGATGCTGCAGGTCACCGCCGCCCTGAAGGGCCGCCAGATCTCCAACGTCGCCCTGCTGACGGACGGCCGGTTCTCGGGCGCGAGCTACGGCTTCGTCGCCGGCCACGTCTCGCCGGAAGCGGCGGTCGGCGGCCCGATCGCCCTGGTCCGCGACGGCGACCGCATCCGCATCGACGTCACCAACCGCCGCATCGACGTGGACGCCGATTTGGCCGCGCGTCGCCAAGGCTTCACCCCTCGCGCCATGGCCCCCGCCCACGGGGTCTTCGCCAAATACCGCGCCAGCGTCGCCTCGGCCTCGCAGGGCGCCGTCACCATTCCCAACCCGCCGCCGGCCCAAGTTCCGGCCAACGCAAAAGCCCACCAGGAAGCGTAAGACCATGCAAATCTACACCAACGACGACATCCGCCCCGGCGTCATCGCCGGCCAGAAGATCGCCATCATCGGTTACGGCTCGCAGGGCCGCGCCCACGCCCAGAACCTGAAGGATTCGGGCCATGACGTGATCGTCGGCGTCCGCGCGGGCGGCAAGGGCTGGAAGAACGCGCAGGCCGACGGCCTGGCCACGGCCGAGCCTTCGGAAGCCGTCAAGGACGCCGACATCATCGCCATCCTGACGCCCGACATGGCCCAGAAGGAGGTCTATGAGACCCAGATCGCGCCCTATGCCAAACAGGGTTCGGCTCTGCTGTTCGCCCACGGCTTCTCGATCATCTACGGCCGCGTCGTTCCGCGCGAAGACATGGACGTCATCCTGGTCGCGCCCAAGGGGCCGGGCGATCTGGTCCGCCGCGAGTTCCAGAAGGGCGCCGGCGTCCCCTCGCTGTTCGCCATCGAAAAGGACGTCACCGGCAAGGCACGCGACCGCGCCATGGGCTATGCCAAGGGTAACGGCGGCGCGACCGGCGGCCTGCTGGAAACCTCTTTCCGCGAAGAGACCGAAACCGATCTGTTCGGCGAACAGGCCGTCCTGTGCGGCGGCGCCAAGGAACTGGTCATGGGCGGCTTCACCACCCTGGTCGAGGCCGGCTACCAGCCCGAGATCGCCTACTTCGAATGCCTGCACGAGCTGAAGCTGATCGTCGACCTGTTCTACGAGGGCGGCATCACCAAGATGAACGAGTTCATCTCCGAGACCGCCAAATGGGGTTCGGTCGTCTCCGGCCCGCGCGTCATCAACGGCGAAACCCGCGAGCGCATGAAGGAAATCCTGGCCGAGATCCAGTCGGGCCAGTTCGCCCGTGAATGGATCGCCGAGAACGAAGCCGGCAAGGGCGCCTATGACGCCCTGGTTAAGGCCGACGCCGAGCATCCGATCGAGGTCGTCGGCGCGGGCCTGCGCGAGCGCATGGCCTGGCTGCACGCCCCCAAGTCCGCGGCCGCCTGAGCCTCGGACCGAGCTGAATAGAGAAGCATGATGAGCGCCGCCGCCGCCACCTTCAAACCCGCCACGCAAGCCGCCCCCCAGTCGGGCGCGCGTCTGGTTGTCTCCACTCTGGAGAAGCTGGGGGTAGAGGTGCTGTTCGGATATCCCGGCGGCGCCATCATGCCGATCTATGACGCCCTGGCCGGGTCGAGCCTGCGCCACTACCTGTGCCGTCACGAGCAGGGCGCCGCCTTTGCGGCTGACAGCTACGCCCGCGTCTCGGGCAAGGTCGGGGTCTGCATGGCCACCTCCGGTCCCGGCGCCACCAACCTGGTCACCGGCATCGCCAACGCCATGCTGGATTCCATTCCCATGGTCTGCATCACGGGCAATGTCGCCCAGGGCGTCATGGGCATGGACGCGTTTCAGGAAGTCGACATCCTGGGCGTCACCCTGCCGATCGTGAAGCACTCCTATCTGGTCCGTCACGCCGCCGACATTCCGGCGGTGATCGAGGAGGCCTTCCACATCGCCCGCTCGGGCCGTCCCGGTCCGGTCCTGATCGACCTGCCCAAGGACGTGCAGTTCGAGATGACCACGGAGCCGCGCGGCATCCATCTGTCGAACGAGACCCATATCGCCGAGGATGCGGTGATCGCGCAGGCCGAGGCCGCCATCCGCGCGGCCAGGAAGCCTGTCCTCTATATCGGCGGCGGGGCCAAGATCTCGGGCGCCGTCGAGGCGGTTCGCGACTTCGCCCGCATGACCGGCATCCCCCAGGTCTCGACCCTGAACGCCCTGGGCACCATCCCGACGGGCCAGGACAACTTCCTGGGCATGCTGGGCATGCACGGCACGCGCGCCGCCAACGAGGCGGTTCAGGAAAGCGACCTGCTGATCGTCGTCGGCGCCCGGTTCGACGACCGCGCCACTGGCAAGCTGGCCGAGTTCGCCCCCCACGCCGGCGTCGTCCATTTCGACATCGACCCGTCCGAGATCGGCAAGCTGCGCAAGGTCGCGGTCGGCGTGACCGGCGATCTGAAGCCCAATCTGGAAGCCCTGAACGCCAGTCTGGCGGCGGGGCCGGCCATCGCGGTCAACGACTGGGCCGACCGCTGGCGCGCCCAATCGATCGCCCAGGCCTTCGACTACAACGCCCCCGGCGAAGGCGTCTTTGCGCCCCAGCTGCTGAACGAGCTGTCCAGGAAGGCCGGCCCCGGCTTCATCGCCGCCTGCGATGTCGGCCAGCACCAGATGTGGGTGGCGCAATACTGCGAGTTCTCGCGGCCCCAGGCCCACGTCACCTCGGGCGGTCTGGGCTCGATGGGCTTTGGCCTGCCTGCGGGCATCGGCGCCAAGCTGGCCGAGCCCGACGCCTGCGTCGTCACCATCACCGGCGACGGCGGGGTGATGATGAACATCCAGGAACTGGCCACGGTCAACCGCTTCAAGATCCCGCTGAAGATCGTCCTCTTGGACAACTCGCGCCTGGGCATGGTGCGTCAGTGGCAGGAGTTCTTCTTCGAGCGGAACTTCTCCGAGGTCGACCTGTCCGACAACCCCGACTTCGTGAAGGTCGCCGAGGCCTTTGGCATCGAGGCCTTCCGCATCGACAGCCGCGATCAGGTCTCGGCCGGCATCGACCGCCTGCTGGCCTGCGAAGGCCCGATCCTGGCCCATGTCATTATCGATCCCGAAGACAATGTCTGGCCGCTGGTTCCGCCGGGCAAGAACAACGCCGAAATGCTGGAGGGCGCACGATGAGCGACACCATTCATATTCAGATCGACCGGGCCGACGGCGCGCTTCAGCGTCTGATCGGCCTGGTGGAGCGGCGCGGCTTCTTCATCGACGGCATGGACATGGCCTCGGAAGGCTCGGCCCTGCATATCGCCATGACGGTGCGCGGTCGCGACGCCGGTCGTTCGATCGACAATCTGGGGATGCAGATCGACCGCCTGATCGGCGCGCGGAGGATCTCCAACGACGCCGCCTTTCGTTCGGCGGCCGCCTGAGCCATGAGCGTCGCGCGTACCCTGTATGAGAAGGTGTGGGACAGGCACCTGGTCGTGGCCGAGACGGAGGCCACGCCCGGCGTCCTCTATATCGACCTGCATCTGGTCCATGAGGTCACCAGCCCTCAAGCCTTTTCCGAGATCGAAAGCCGGGGCCTGAAGGTTCGCCGCCCCGACCGCACCTTTGCGACCCTGGACCACTCGACCCCGACGCTTCCGGCGGTCAACGGCCAGCGCCCCTATGTCACCGACGAGGCCCGCGATCAGGTCTCTCGGCTGGAGAAGAACTGCGCCGCCCACGGCGTGGAACTGGCCGGCTGGGATTCCGACGCGCGTGGCGTGGTCCACGTCATGGGGCCCGAGCAGGGGCTGACCCAGCCTGGAATGACCGTGGTCTGCGGCGACAGCCATACGGCGACCCACGGCGCCTTCGGGGCCCTGGCCTTCGGCATCGGCACCTCCGAGGTCGGCCATGTGCTGGCGACCCAGTGCCTGTTGCAAAGGAAGTCCCAGACCCTGCGCGTCACCGTCGATGGCGAGCTGCAGCCCGGCGTCTCGGGCAAGGATGTGGCCCTGGCCGTGATCGCCGCCCTGGGCTTTGGCGGCGGCACCGGCTTCGTGATCGAATACGCCGGCAGCGCCGTCACGGGCCTGGACATGGAAGGGCGGATGACCCTGTGCAACATGTCGATCGAGGCCGGGGCGCGGGCGGGCATGATCGCCCCCGACCAGAAGACCATCGACTGGCTGCGCGGCCGGGCCAAGGTTCCGCAGGGCGCCGCCTATGACGCCGCCGCCGCCGAATGGCTGGCTCTGGCCAGCGATCCGGGCGCGGTCTTCGACAAGGAAATCACCCTGGACGGGTCGGCTATCCGGCCAATGGCGACCTGGGGCACCACCCCGGACGCCGGCGCGCCCATCGGCGAGCGCGTGCCCGAACCCCGGTCCGATTCTGACCGCAAGGCCATTGCCTACATGGGCTTCGAGGCCGGCCAGACGACGACGACCCAGGCCGTGGACGTGGTCTTCATCGGCTCGTGCACCAACGGGCGGCTGCCCGACCTGCGCGCCGCCGCCGAGGTGCTGAAGGGCAGGAAGGTCAAGGACGGCGTGCGCATGCTGGTCGTGCCGGGCTCCGAAGCCGTGCGTCGCGACGCCGAGGCCGAGGGCCTGCATACCGTCTTCACCGAGGCGGGCGCCGAATGGCGTATCCCCGGCTGTTCGATGTGCATCGCCATGAACGGCGACACCGTGGGGCCGGGCCAACTGGCCGTCTCGACCTCCAACCGAAATTTCGAAGGCCGTCAGGGCAAGGGCGCCCGCACCATCCTGGCTAGCCCGGCCACCGCTGCGGCCTCGGCCATCGCCGGGGTCCTGACCGACCCGCGCGTCTATCTGAACGAGGCCGTCGATGCCTGAACCCATCACCGTTTTCACCTCGCGGTCGCTGATCCTGTCGCAGGCCAATATCGACACCGACCAGATCATCCCGGCGCGGTTCCTGACCACGACTGAGACGACCGGCCTGGGGGCCAAGGCCTTCTATGACTGGCGTTATGAAAGCGACGGTTCGGCCAAGCCCGAGGCCGTGCTCAACCGCATCGACCCAAGCGAGCATCGCATCCTGGTGGCCGGCGACAATTTCGGCTGCGGATCGTCTCGCGAGCACGCGCCCTGGGCTTTGTACGACTATGGCTTTCGGGCGGTGATCTCGACCAATATCGCCGACATCTTCACCTCGAACGCCCTGAAGAACGGCCTTCTGCCCATCGTCGTCGATCAGGCGACCTGGGACGATCTGGTGGCTCATCCCGAACAGCCGGTGACCATCGACCTGGAGACAAACGAGGTTCGGCGCGGCAACCACCCGCCCGTGACCTTCGCCGTCGAGGCCTTCGCCCGCCAGTGCCTGCTGGACGGCGTCGATACCCTGGGCTGGCTGCAGGCCAAGCTGCCCGACATCGAATCCTTCGAGCGCGAACACGCGCCCAAACAGACCGAGTCCGTCCGATGACCACGCCCAAGACCTTTGACATCGCTCTGCTGCCCGGCGACGGCGTCGGCCCCGAAGTCATCGCCGCGACCAAGGCGGTGCTGCAGATCATCGGCGACTTCTACAGCCACGAGTTCCGCTTTTCCGAACACCTGATCGGCGGGGCGGGCATCGACAATGGCGGCGATCCCCTGCCGCAGGCGACCATCGACGCCTGCCTGGCCTCGGACGGCGTACTGCTGGGCGCCGTGGGCGGACCCAAGTGGGATGGCGGCAAGCGTCGTCCCGAAGAGGGCCTGCTGGGTCTGCGCAAGGCCATGGGCCTGTTCGCCAACCTGCGGCCCTTGCAGGTCTCGCCGGTCATGGCCCACCGCTCGCCGCTAAAAAAGGAGATCGTCGACGGCGTCGATCTGATCGTCTTCCGCGAGCTGACCGGCGGCGTCTATTTCGGCGACAAGGGCCGCAAGGACGACGGCTCGGCCTATGACGTCTGTTCCTATTCGATCCCCGAGATCGAGCGCGTCACCCGCGCCGCTTTCAAGATCGCCGAACAGCGGCGCGGCAAGGTGACGTCGGTCGACAAGGCCAATGTGATGGAGACCAGCCGCCTGTGGCGCGAGGTCGTCACCCGCATCCATGCCGAGGAATTCCCGCAGGTCGAGCTGAAGCACGCCCTGGTCGATTCCATGGCCATGCATCTGATCCAGCGGCCGCGCGACTATGACGTCATCCTGACCGAGAACATGTTCGGCGACATCCTGTCGGACGAGATCTCGGTGCTGGGCGGATCGATCGGCCTGTTGCCTTCGGCTTCGCTGGGCACGAGCGGTCCCGGACTGTTCGAACCGATCCACGGCTCGGCGCCCGACATCGCCGGAAAGGACCTAGCCAACCCGGTCGGGACGATTCTGTCTGCGGCGATGCTTTTGCGCCACGGTCTGGGCCTGGAGGATGAAGCGAGCTCGATCGAGGCCGCAGTGGCCGCCGTTCTGGCCGCCGGGGCCGTCACCGCTGACCTGGGCGGCGAACTGGGCACGCGCGCGGCGGCCGAGGCCGTCGTTGACGCCATTCGCGCCATTCACTGGGCCGCCGCCCATCGCGTGCAGATGCACTGGGGCTAAAACCCCGCCTACGGTCGAGCTTTGCGCATATCGCACCTGCGAACGCCAGAATCTGGCGCGATAGACGCAGAGTTCGGCCAAACGCACCCTTTACTGCCTGATGATTTTCGACCGGCGCATTAAAATTGCGCCGCGCGATGCGATGCCCCTTGCGCATTTCCAAATTGCGGTAAACATTTCGCACTTGCGAGAAAGCAAAGGGGATGCAACTCATGTCAAATATCTGGAATAGGGTGCCGGGCGTACTTGCCCTGCTATTGATCACGGCCGCGTTATTCTACGCCGGCGGTGCATTCGCGCAGGACGCTGCACCAGCTCCCGCCGTCGCCGAGGCCGCCGCCCCAGCGCCTGTCGATATCGCCGCCGCTTCGGGTTCTGGCGCCGCCGCGACCACGACTGCCGAAGCTGAGCCCGAAGCCCCGGCTCCGACCCTTCTGGCCCACCAGGCCCCGCTGGAACTGGACGCCGCCGCCACCAGCTGGCTGGGCACTTCGACCGCTCTGGTTCTGCTGATGACCCTGCCGGGTCTGGCGCTGTTCTATGGCGGCATGGTGCGGCGCAAGAACGTGATCGCGACGATCACCCAGTCGGTCGGCGTCTTCGCCGTCGTGTCCCTGGTGTGGTTCATCGCCGGTTACTCGATCGCTTTCAGCGCCAACCCGAACGAGGCGCTTCAGCCCTTCGTCGGCGGCTTCGACGCCCTGTTCCTGAACGGCGTGTCGCTGCAGACGGCCAACAGCCTGCTGCCGGGCATCCCGGAGTTCCTGTTCATCTCCTTCCAGATGACCTTCGCCATCATCACGCCGGCCCTGATCACGGGCGCCTTCGCCGAGCGGTTCAAGTATTCGGCGCTGCTGTTGTTCACGGCTCTGTGGTCGCTGCTGATCTATGCACCGATCTGTCACTGGGTCTGGGGCGGTGGTTTCCTCGGCGCTGCGGGCGTGCTGGACTTCGCCGGTGGTGCGGTCGTTCACGTCAACTCGGGCGTCGCCGGCCTCGTCTGCGCCATCTTCCTGGGTCGCCGCAAAGGCTATGGCGTGGATCCGATCACCGCTCACAACCCCGTCCTGACCATGATCGGCGCCTCCTTGCTGCTGGTCGGCTGGATCGGCTTCAACGCCGGTTCGGCGGGCGCCGCCAACGAACTGATGGGCGTGGCTCTGCTCAACACCATCCTGGCCGCTGCCGCCGCCGCCATGACCTGGAAGCTGATCGAGGTCATCGAGAAGCGTAAGGTGTCGCTGATCGGCATGCTGTCCGGCGTCGTCGCCGGTCTTGTGGCCATTACGCCTGCCGCAGGTTTCGTCGATCCCAAGGGTGCGGTCATCATCGGCCTGATCGCCGGTCCGGTCTGCTACATCTCCTCGGTGTGGATCAAGAAACTGCTCCGCTACGACGACAGCCTGGACGCCTTCGGCATCCACGGCGCGGGCGGTCTGATCGGCGCCCTGCTGACCGGTGTGTTCGCCTCGACGGCCATCAACAGCCTGGGCGAAGGCGCCAGCGTCGTGCCTCAGGCCCTTGGCCTGGCGTGGACGATCGCCTACTCCGCCGTCGGCACCTTCGTGATCCTGATCATCTGCAAGTTCACGACGGGCCTGCGCGTCACCGACGCCCAGGAAGCCGAGGGTCTGGATTCGACCCTGCATGGCGAAGCTCTCGAGCACGTCTGAACCAAACGCCGGGCGCGACTTCCCTCGCGTCCGGCGCCGGCCCTTCGGGAATAGATCCCCGAAAACCTACGACCCGACCAAGACTTCCAACGACCCAAAAACAATGAGGGGATACTCATCATGAAAATGACTTCAGCCTGCGCGGCCGCCGCCGCGATCCTGGCCCTGACGGGCGCCGCTTCGGCCGTTTCGGCCCAGGAGTTCGACGTTGCCTACAACGCCGCGCTCGGCACCGACTACGTCTATCGCGGCGCCAGCCAGACCGACAGCAAGCCAGCTGTCTCGGGGGGCATCGACGTCACTGCGGGCAGCTTCTACGTCGGAACCTGGGCCTCGAACGTCAAGTTCGGCGACGGCACCGATGCCGAGATCGACCTGTACGGCGGTTATCGCACTGAGGCCGCGGGCTATGCGCTGGACCTGGGTGTCGTCGGCTATTTCTACGTCGGCGAACCTTCGGGCTCGGACTACGAGTTCGTCGAGTTCAAGGCCGCCGCCTCGCGCGCCATCGGCCCGGCGACCGTCGGCGCCGCCGTCTATTATTCGCCTGACTTCTACGGCCTCGACGACGAAGCCACCTATGTCGAGGTCAACGCCGCGTACAGCCCGGCCGACAAGTGGACCGTCTCGGGCGCCGTGGGCAACCAGTGGCTGGACGTCAGCGACGACTATCTGAACTGGCACGCCGGCGTGTCTTACGCCCTGTCGCCCGTCCTCACCGCCGACCTGCGCTACTACGACACCGATGTGAAGGGTTCGGACCTGTACGACGCCCGCGTCGTGGCCAGCCTCAAGACCGTCTTCTAGTCAGACACGACGTAAGACAGATCAGGCGCCGCCCGTAGAGATACGGGCGGCGTTTGTCGTTTCGGACAGGCGTCCGAGGCGCCTGCGGCCACTTTTGGTTACGGCCTTCGAAAACCAGTGGACCGCGAGCCGCACCGATGGAAGCGTAGCGTGACAACGAAAACCGCGCGCACGACGCGGGACGCCAGGAAGACGTCATGAGCCAATCAGAACACGCCTCGTCCGACGGGGGCGGCGCATCCGCCGTTCGCGGCGCCGGACCCGCCTTCGCCTATGTCACCACCCTGTTCTTCGCCTGGGGTTTCGCGACCTCGCTGATCGACCCGCTGATCGCGGCGGTGAAGAAGGTCTTCGACCTCAACAACACCGAGGCCTTCCTGACCGCCTCGGCCTGGTTCATCGCCTATGGCGTCGCGTCCCTGCCGGCCGCGTCAGTGCTGGCCAAGCTGGGCTACAGCCGCGCCATCATCGCCGCCCTGGCCGTCATGGTCGCCGGCTGTCTGATCGTGCCGATGGCGACGGCGGCCGACTGGTACCCGGGCGTGCTGATCGCCCTGTTCGTCATCGCCTCGGGCGTCACCCTGTTGCAGGTCGCGGCCAATCCGCTGGTGGCCGAACTCGGCTCGCGAAAGACCTCGCATTTCCGCCTGGTGCTGTCTCAGGCCTTCAACTCTCTCGGCACGACGATCGGGCCGTGGCTGGGCTCGCACGTCCTGCTGACCGGCGGGGTGTTCGCAGCCGGAGCCGTGGTCACCGTCGCCACGCGCGGCCAGTCGTTGCGCAGCATCGACCTGGCCTTCCTGGCCATGGCCGTCTTCTTCGCCCTGATCGCGGCCTTCATCTTCTCGGCCCGCAAGAAGATCAACGCGGCCGCCCCCTCGGCGACGGAAGGGGCCGTATCGCCGCTGAAGGCCCTGAGTTCGCCCTGGGCCATCTTCGGCGCTGTGGCCATCTTCATCTATGTGGGGTCCGAGGTGTCGATCGGCGGCATGATGACCAACTACCTGAACAGCCCCGAGGCGCTGAACGCTCCCATCGAAACCGCCGGCAAGCTGGTCGCCCTCTACTGGGGTGGGGCCATGATCGGCCGGTTCATCGGGTCGGCGGTGCTGACCAAGGTGCGCGCAGGCGTCGTTCTTGTGATCTGCACCATCGCTGCCGCCATCCTGTGTGCGGTGGTCACCCAGATGACCGGCCCGACCGCCGCCTATGCCGCCCTGTCGATCGGCCTGTTCAACTCGATCATGTTCCCGACCATCTTCACCCTGACGCTGGAGCGGTCTTCCGCGCCGACCTCGGCGACCTCGGGTCTGCTTGTGTTCGGCATCATCGGCGGCGCGCTTCTGCCGCTGCTGGCCGCACAGATCGGCGATCGGGCAGGCAGTTTGGGACCGGCCTTCATCGTGCCGCTGATCGGCTATGTCTGCCTGACGGTGTTCGCCATCGCCTGTATTCGGTCAAAGCCGCGCGAGGGTCTGGTGGGCGCGACGGCCTCGCCACACTGAGGGCCATCTTCAACGCGACGAAAGGGCGGGTCCTCGGATCCGCCCTTTTTCGTTCAGCGCAGGGCGGTGGCTGCGTCACCGCGTACCTGACAGACCAAGCTGCGCCGTCTAGGAAGGCGACACCGGCCACGAAAGCCCTTTGATGATCGACCCCGCCAGCGCCATGAGCCGACGTTCCGCACTCTCTCGCCTCGCCGCCCTGAGCGCCCTCGGCGCCGGCCTGTTCAGCGCGCCGCGTCGCGCCGCCGCGCGCCAGGCTGACGACCGCGCCCGCGTGCAGGACCTGATCGGGCGCATGACGATCCAGGAGAAGGCGGGCCAGCTGAACCTTCTGGGCGATCCCTTCCGGTTCCGGCCCAAGAACGTCAATCCGCTGGACGGCCAGGGCGATCCGGCCCGCGTCAGCCAGATGATCCGCCAGGGGCAGGTCGGCGCCCTGTTCAACGGCGTGGGCGCCGCGTCCGGACGCACCATCCAGCGGATCGCCATGGAGGAATCCCGGCTGAAGATCCCGCTGCTGTTCAGCGCCGACATCCTGCATGGGCTCGTCACGGTCTTCCCGGTGCCCCTGGCCGAGGCGGCGGCGTTTGATCCCGAACTGGCGCGGCGCACGGCGCGGGCGGCGGCGGTGGAGGGGGCGGCCTCGGCCATCCACCAGAACTACGCCCCCATGGTTGATGTGGCGCGCGACCAGCGCTGGGGCCGCGTCGTCGAAGGCGGCGGCGAAGACGTCTATCTGAACGAACTGCTGGCCACCGCGCGCGTGCGCGGCTTCCAGGGCGACAAGGGTCTGGCGGACCGCGACGCTCTGATGGCCACGCCCAAGCATTTCGCCGCCTATTCCGCCGCCGACGGGGGCATGGAATACAACTCGACCGACATGTCCGAGGCCATGTTGCGCGGGGTCTTCCTGCCGCCGTTCAAGGCCGCGATCGACGCGGGCGCTCTGTCGCTGATGAGCGGGTTCAACGACCTGAACGGGGTGCCGACCTCGGGCAACCACGCGCTGCTGACCGAGCTGTTGCGCGACGAGTGGGACTTCCAGGGTTTCGTCGTGTCCGACTACACCTCCGAACAGGAACTGGTGGCCCACGGCTTTGCCGAAAACGGCCGCGACGCCGCGCGCATCGCCCTCTTGGCCGGGGTCGACATGAGCATGATGTCGGGCCTGTATCTGCAGCATATCCCCGATCTGGTGGCGACCGGCGAGGTGCCGCTGGAGCGGGTCGATCAGGCGGTGCGGCGTGTGCTGATGGCCAAGGCGTCGCTGGGCCTGTTCGACAATCCCTATCGTGGCACGGACCTGGGGCGCGAACGCGCGGTGGTCGGCGCCCAGGCCCACTATGATCTGGCGCGCGAGGCCGGCCGTAAGTCCATCGTCCTGCTCAAGAACCAGAACGGCGTCCTGCCGCTGAAGCGCGAGGGCCAGAGGATCGCCCTGATCGGCCCCTTCGGCGCCGACGTGGACAATGTCTTCGGCCCCTGGACCATCTGGGGCGACGAAAGCCGCCGCGTTTCGCTGGAGGCAGGGATGCGTGCGGCCCTCCACGACCCCTCGCTGCTGACGGTGGCGCAAGGGTCGTGGATCGAGGTCCCGCTCGCGGGCGGGATCGCCGCGGCGGTTCAGGCGGCGCAGCAGTCCGACGTCGTGGTCCTGGCCATCGGCGAGGGCGCGGCCATGTCGGGCGAGGCCCAGTCGCGCACCGAGATCGACATCCCCGAGCCCCAGCGCGATCTGGTCGAGGCGGTCGCCGCCCTGGGCAAGCCGATGGTGGTGATCCTCAGGAACGGGCGGGCGCTGGAACTGTCCGGCGCGGTGGCGACCGCGCCCGCCATCCTGGTCAGCTGGTTTCTGGGTTCGGAGATGGGCCACAGCGTCGCCGACGTGCTGTTCGGCGCCCATTCGCCGTCGGGCCGCCTGCCGATCAGCTTCCCGCATCGCTCGGGCCAGCAGCCCTTCAGCTATGACCACAAGAACACGGGCCGCCCGGCCAATCCGGCCCTGGCGTCCGAGGAATATAAGGCCCGCTACCGCGAGACGACCAACACCGCCCTCTATCCGTTCGGCCACGGCCTGACCTATGGCGAGGTCGGATACGGCGCGCCCCAGCTGTCCAGCTCGACCCTGGCCTGGGACGGCCAGATCGCGGTCTCGGTCGAGGTGACCAACGCGGGTCCGGTTCCGGTGGTCGAGACGGTTCAGCTCTATATCCACGACCGGGTGGCCAGCCTGACCCAGCCGCGCCAGCGCCTGCGGGCGTTCGAAAAGGTCGATCTGGCGCCCGGGCAGACGCGGACGGTGACGTTCACCCTGGACCGCTCGCGGCTGGAGTTCGTCGGCGCCGACGGTCGGCCCACGGTCCAGCCGGGAACCTTCGACCTGTGGCTGGCGCCCTCGGCCCAATGGGGCGATCCGGTCAGCTTCGTCCTGGCGCGCTGAGCATGGAGGGTTTGCGCGACGTCTATATCACCGGCACCGGGGCTTTCCTGCCGGGCGAGCCTGTGGGCGTCGACGCCATGGAGGATCATATCGGCCGTATCAGCGGGAGGGCCTCTGCGATCGGTCGTCGCGCCCTGCGTTGGAACGGCGTCGAGACCCGCCATTACGCAATGACGCCCGACGGCGTGGCCCACCATTCCAATGCCTCGATGGCGGCGCAGGCTGCGCGGGCCGCGCTGGAGGATGCGGGCCTGGGCCTGGGCGATCTGCAACATCTGGCGACGGCGACGACGCAAGGGGACTATCTGGTCCCCGGCCACGGTCCCGCCGTTCATGCCGAACTCGGCACGGGCCCCATAGAGGTGGCCAGCTATCAGTCCGTTTGCGCCTCGGCCTTGATGGCGGTGAAGGGGGCCTGGCTGCAGGTGAGGGCAGGCGAGGCGGATGTCGCCGTCGCCACCGGCAGCGAGTTCTCGTCGCGCTGGTTCCGGCCCGGCTTCTACGAAGGCACGGACCTGATCGACGCCAAGGGGCGGTTGCGGATGGAGGCCGACTTCCTGCGCTTCACCCTGTCGGACGGGGCGGGGGCCGTGGTGCTGGAGCCGAGGCCGCGACCGGAAGGCCTGTCATTGAAGGTGGAGTGGATCGACCTGACCTCCCTGGCCGGGGCCTTTGATCCCTGCATGTGGGCGGGCTCGACCTTTGCGGATCGCGCCGACATGACATCGGCCTGGAGCCACGCCGGACCGAACGCCGCCCACGGCGCCGGGGCGGTCGCCCTGTTGCAGGATTTCGACCTGCTGAAGATCGTCATCCGCGCCTGGATCGGCGAATGGATGAAGAAGGTGGACGCGGGACGGATCGACCCCGACGCCGTCGACCACCTGCTGTGCCACTACTCCGCCCAGTCGCTGCGTGAGGAGATCGTCTCGATCCTGAAGTCGACCAGGGCCATGATCCCGGAGGAGAAGTGGTTCTCCAATCTGGCGACCGTCGGCAATATCGGCTCGGCCTCGATCTGGGTCATGCTGGATGAGTTCATGAAGTCAGGGCGGGCGAAACGGGGCGAACGCGTCTTGCTCATCGTGCCGGAAAGCGGGCGCGCCATGATAGGGTTCATGATGCTGGAGGTGGTGTGATGGCGGATGGACCCATGGCTAATGACGCGGTCGCCGACACCCTGAGGAAGCTCGCGGTCGTCTTCGCCGAGTTCGAACAGAGGCTGGAATCCACCCCCCTGATCCGCAAGCTGACGCGCGGCCGGTTCGCGCTGGCCGACTATCACGCCTTCCTCATCAACCTGCGCCAGCAGGTGAAGGACGGGGCGCTGTGGATGTCGCGCGCGGCGTCGAACGTCGGCGAAACTCACCTGGAACTGCGCTCGACCCTGATGCGTCACGCGGTGACCGAGCACCGTGACTTCCGCCTGCTGGAGGCCGATTTCGTCTGCTCGGGCGGCGCGGTCGAGACCATCCGCAATGCGCCCAAGAACGTCGGCTCCGAGGCCCTGTCCGCCTGGATGTTCCATGAGGCGTCGCGGCCTGATCCCTTCGGCCTGCTGGGCGCCATGTTCGTCATCGAGGGCCTAGGTTCGATCAAGGCCGCGCCCTGGGGCCGGCTGGTCAAGGATCGGCTGAACCTGCCCGACGAGGCCGTGCGCTTCCTGCTGTATCACGGCGAGAACGACGCCGAGCATATGCGCGAGTTCGAAGAGATGCTGCGGATGGTGCTGCCCGATACCGCCGTCGCCGAACGCATCGTCATGACCGCCCGCGTCACCGCCCGCCTCTATGCCCTGCAGATCGAGGAGATCGCGGCATGAGCCTGTCGGACGGCGCGACCGCCAGGGATCACCGCAAGGCCGATCCCTTCGACCCGCGTGGTTACGATCCGCGCGATCCCGACCCGTGGCTGGCGCTCTATCTCGACCACAGCCTGCCTATCGACCCCCAGGCCAAGAAGGCTCTGCTGGCCGGAGCCCGATCATGGTCGCGGCGCTGGCTGTTTCCGGTTTCACGGCCGCTGGTGCTGCTGTTCTTCTGCGTGGTGAAGGTGCTGCGGGCGATTTCGCCGCGACATCCGAACCTGAACGGCCTGCTGCACAAGACCATCCACTGGGGCCTGCGCGCCTTTGGCTCGCCCCAGTGCAACATGCTGATCCTGCGCCATTTCCATATCGGGACGGAGCTGCTGGCCTTTCTTAAGGCCAATGCCGGCGTGCCGATCGATAGCGTCCAGACCATCCCCCTGAAGCCGCTGACGCTGAAGGATCTGGAGGACAATGTCTTCCTCCAGCACGACCTGAACATCTTCAACTTCATCATCGAACTGAACATCGCCCTGCAGGCGCAAGGGCGCGAGCTGACGCCGCCGGCCAGGGTGGACTTCTCGATGCTGACCGACATCGACCCGGCGTTCGAGACCTTTCCGACCGGGCCGTTGAACCATATCGACATCCAGACGGCGGTGGAGTTCTACACCCCTCTGTACGCCCTTCTGCTGCCGCGCGAGGACTTCATGCGCGCGTCCCATTCGCTGCAACTGGACGAGATCGTCGGCATCTATATCGCCCGCATCCTTGGCTCCGACTACCACATGCATTTCGTCAAGAACGGCCACCCGCTGGTGACCCTGTCGACGCTTCAGGCCGGGTTCCGGTTGATGATGCATGGCCTGGATTGCGAGGCCATGCACGGCTATCTGCGCCTGCTGAAATCACGACAGGAAGCGGGCCTGCCCCTGGACCCGAGAAGCACCGCCTCCTGATCGCGAGAAAAACTAGGTCGCTGTTTCCGCCTTCTTGGCCCGACCTCGGCCGAACCGATAGACGAGGAAGGCGATCCCGCCGCCGACGGCCAGGATGGCGATCGTCAGCAGGGGGCGGAAGGTGAACCAGGCGATGGCGATGGTGACCGTCCCGATCACGGCCCCCAGAACGAACGCGACCAGGCCTGTGCCCATCCGCACGATGGTCCCGGCCAAGGGCAGGACGTCGGCCAAGACGCCCAGGGGCGCCAGGATCAGACCGAAGCCGACGACCAGCAGGACCAGCCCGCCGATGCGCAGGGCCCAGGTCAAGAACGTGTTGGCGTCCTGCGCGCCCTGGAACATATCTTCGGCCGACACGGCGCCGGTCGAGACCAGCAGGAACTCTTCGCCATTCCTGGCGCGATAGGTGGAGAAGCCGTCGCCGTTCTGTTCGGCGACGATGCTGATTTCGCCGGCGGGCGTCAGCTCATAGCCGATGCGGACATCGCCGATGGTGGAGGCGGTGGGCGTGATCACAGCCGCATCCTCGGCGTCGTCGGGATCATTGCTGCGGACGGGGCGCTGGGTCAGTTGGATGCGGTTCTGGGCGATGGAGACGTAGCGGCCGGTATCGCCGACGGCGGCCTGGACCGTTTCCAGGGTTTCCGGCGTCAGCCGCATGGGCGCGGCGCCGTCGATCTGGCCAACGATGTCTTCATCCAGGCTGAAGGCGCCGAGCGTGGCGTCCTGGGCCAGGACATCGTGGGACTCGACCGCGAACTCGGGGTTCTGGTGGCCGTTCGGCTCGGCGAAGGCGCTGGAATCCTCATGCGAGGACGACCAGACCTTGGCGTAGCTATAGGTGGTGACCGTCTCCTCGCCGCCGCCCAGCTTGGTGCGGGTCTCGGACTTGGAGCTCTCGCGCCACTGGTACATCTCGACATTGCGCGACAGGCGGACACCCGTGGCGGAAACGCCGAAATCGGTGTCTTCCAGCGGAGCGGTGACCGCGACCCGGCCAGTGACATGGACCAGTTTCTGGTCATTTTCCGGCGCCACCGCATCGGGCTGGATGCCGACGACGACAGCGGCGCCCTCGCTCAGGCCCTTGGCGGTCTTGATCGCCCGGCCCTCGTTCCAGAACAGGGCGATTATGCAGATCGGGATCAGAACGAGCCCGAACAGCACGCCGGAGATGGCGCCGCCGATGCGAGAGAACCACGACTGGTTCGTCGTGCGCGTGATGGTGTCTGGCATGAGCTTCCCCCCGGAAACAACGCATCCCTTGCCGACCGGCGGTCGGCCGCGACGTGCGCGTGCGGTCTCTATACCACCGATCAAGCGGAGCAATACAGAGGGCGGCCGCAGGTTCAGGAAGCCTCTCGGCAGGCGCGTCCCGGTGCCCTATGAGACGATCAAACGGGAGCGCTCATGTCGTCCAACGGTCCATCCGCCAAGGTCTGTGTCGTCGCCGCCGGCGGCACCGGCGGTCATATGTTCCCGGCCGAGGCCCTGGCGCGCGAGATGGCGGCGCGCGGCTGGCGGGTGGTTCTGGCGACCGACCGGCGCGGCGAGGTCTATGCCCATGACTTTCGGTGCGAGGAGAAGCTGTTCCTCGACACGGCCACAGGCTCTGGCCCAGTCGCCTTGTTGAAGGCCGGCCTCGCCATCGCGCGCGGCGTGGTCCAGGCGCGCGGCGCCTTCAAGCAGCTGGATGCAGGCGTCGTCGTCGGCTTTGGCGGCTATCCCTCGGCGCCGGCCCTGGTCGCCGCCATCACCCAGAAACGCCCGACCATGATGCATGAGCAGAACGCGGTGCTGGGCCGCACCAACCGGATCCTGGCCCCCTATGTCGGAGCGGTCGCCTCCTCCTTCCCGACGTTGGAACGGGCCTCGGTCGTCGTGCAGTCGCGCGCCCAGGTGGTGGGCAGTCCGATCCGCGCCGATATCCGCGCCCTGTTCGACCGCGCCTATGTCGCGCCCAGCGCCGACGGGCCGATCCATGTGCTGGTGACCGGCGGCAGCCAGGGTGCCCGCATCCTGTCCGAGACCACGCCGCGCTCGCTGGCGGCCCTGCCCGAGGCCATCCGCCGTCGCCTGCGGGTCCAGCAGCAGTCGCGGCCCGAGACGCTGGAGGCGGCGCGTCAGATCTATCTGGAGGCGGGCATCCAGGCCGAGGTCGCGCCCTTCTTCCGCGACATGGCGCAGCGGCTGTCGGCGGCCCATCTGGTCATCGGCCGGGCCGGCGCCTCGACCTGCGCCGAGCTGGCCGTCGCCGCCCTGCCGTCGGTCCTGATCCCGTTGAAGATCGCCACCGACGACCACCAGACCCTGAACGCCCGCGCCCTGACCGACGTCGGCGCCGCCGTGGTCCTGGCCGAGGACGCGGTCACCGTCGACAGCCTGACGGCGGCCCTGGCGCCCCTGCTGTCGGACCCCGCCCGACTGGCGGCCATGTCGGCGGCGGCCCGTTCGGTGGCCATCCCCGACGCGGCCCAGCGCCTGGCCGATCTGGTGGAGGCGACGGCGCGCTAGCTGCATCGCGTCGCAGGCGCGAACGGGCGGCGGACTTGTGCGTTACCCCCGCCATGCCCCCCTTCATCATAGACCTGACCCGCCAGACCGCGCGCCTGTGGCGAGAGTTCGCCTGGATGCCCGAATGGCTGGTCATCGGCCTGGTGCTGCTGATCTTCGTCGGCGCCGGCTGGCTGGTTCACGCCCTGGCCTTCGCCGTCCTGCGCCGGATCGTGAGGAACCGGGATGTGTTCTGGCGCGGCGTGGTCGAGCGGGCGCGCATCAAGCTGCGCGTCCTGGTCCTGATCACGGCGGTGGCCATCGGCGTTAGCGTCTCGCCGCTCGACCCGGCGCCCTCCGCCGATGTCCGCGCTGTCCTGCTGTTCGTCTTCATCCTGGCGCTGGGCTGGCTGGCGTCGGGCGTCCTCGACATGTGGTCGGTGGTGCACCTGAAGAAGTTCAACATCGCGGTCGAGGACAACCTGATCGCGCGCAAGCACCTGACCCAGACCCGCATCCTGCAGCGCGTCGCCAAGCTGCTGATCGGCTTCGTCACCCTGGGGCTAGCCCTGATGACCATCGCCGGCTTCCGCCAGTGGGGCGTCAGTCTGCTGGCCTCGGCGGGCGTCGTCGGCATCATCGCCGGCCTGGCCCTTCAGCCCATGCTGACCAACATGATCGCCGGCATCCAGATCGCCCTGACCCAGCCGATCCGCATCGACGACGCCGTCATCGTCGAGGGCGAGTGGGGCAATGTCGAGGAGATCACCTCGACCTATGTGGTGGTCAAGCTGTGGGACTGGCGGCGCATGGTGCTGCCGCTGTCCTGGTTCATCACCAACCCGTTCCAGAACTGGACGCGCGAGAACGCCCGGCTGATCGGCACGGCCATGTTCTATGTCGACTACGCTGCGCCCATCGACCGGCTGCGCGAGGGGTATGAGAAGATCGTCAGGGCGTCCAAGCTGTGGGACGGCGACGTGCAGGTCTTGCAGGTCACCGACATCACCGAACGGGTCTTGCAGGTCCGGTGCCTGGCCAGCGCACGATCGGCCGGCGTGGCCTTCGACCTGCGCTGCGAGATCCGCGAGAAGATGATGGCCTTCATGCGCGACGAATGCCCCGAGGCCCTGCCGAGGGACCGCGTCGAGCTGGACCCGAACGGCTCTACTGAGCCAGGGCCGTCCGCCCCAGGGACACCGCGTCCTCGACCGTCGTGACCTCTGCGGCGCGGTCCTCGGTCGAACAGGCGATGACCAGAAGCTCGGCCGCGTCGCCGCCGGGCGCGGCCGGATAGGCGGGCGAGGGTTCGGGGGTGGAGGGGCCTTCGGCGCCGTCCGCGCGCAGGGAGGCGAAGTCCAGCCGGTCGGCGGTCATCGCCGCACAGTCGAACCGCCACCGCGACCAGCCGCCCCAGTATTCGACATCCCCCACTTTGAACGCCTCCTCGCTGACCTGCAGCGAGCGCATCTCGGCGATGTCGCCCTGGCGCCGACGCGTGGTCAGATCGGCCAGGACCGCGAACCGGCCGGCCCCCGCCAGGACGAAGGCGTGGGGTTCAGGCGCGGCGACGGACGCGCCCTGCATCAGGGCGACCTTCAGCAGGGCGATGATGACGGGCGCGGCCACGGATTAGATCAGTTCGGGCGGAACAGGCCGGCGGCGCTGGCGGTGAAGATCTCGATGCCGTCCTCGGTCACCCCGACCGAATGCTCGCATTGCGACGACAGGGACTTGTCGCGGGTCACCGCGGTCCAGCCGTCGGACAGCACCTTCACGTGCGGCTTGCCCAGGTTCACCATCGGCTCGACGGTGAAGAACATGCCGGGCTTCAGCACCGCGCCTTCGCCCTTCCTGCCGTAGTGCAGGACGTTGGGGCTGTCGTGGAACAGCCGGCCGATGCCGTGGCCGCAGAAGTCGCGAACCACGCTCATGCGGTTCTCCTCGACGTAGCGCTGGATGGCGTAGCCGATGTCGCCGAACGTATTGCCGGGCTTCACCTGCTCCAGGCCCAGACGCAGGGATTCATAGGTGACGTCGATCAGCTTCTTCGATCGCGCGTTGATGTTGCCGACCGCATACATGCGGCTGGAATCCCCATGCCAGCCGTCGACGATGACGGTGTGGTCGATGTTGACGATGTCGCCGTCCTTCAGCACCCGGTCGCCCGGAATCCCGTGGCAGACCACGTGATTGATCGAGGTGCAGACGGTCTTCATATAGCCCTTGTAGCCCAGGCAGGCGGGCAGACCGCCGCGCTCCAGCGTGTATTCGCGGATGCGGTCGTCGATCTCCTGGGTGGTCACGCCCGGCACGACATAGGGGGTGATCATGTCCAGCGCGTCGGCGACCAGCCGGCCGGCGATCCGCATGCCCTCGAAGTCGTCCACCTCATAGAGGCGGATCGCGCTGGATCGCGTCAGGGTCTCGGTTTCCAGTTCGGGCGTTTCGTACATGGCAGGCTCGGGCGGCAAGATCGGGGGGAGGCTTGAGGTGGTACTTCTATCACAGAACCTCAACCCTGTCCGTAACGTGGCGGTCGGGCGTCTCAGGATCCCCGAGGGGTGGGCGACGAGGGATTTCCGCCGTCAGGCTGCTGCGATTAATTCGCAATCCTGCCTCTATTGCAGTTGATTCTAATAATCGTTCGCATTAAAGCCGCTTCACACTCAAGCGAGGCCATACGATGCGCACCTTCCTTCTGCTCTCCGCCAGCCTGTCCGCGCTGGCTACGGCGGCCTACGCCGAGGACGGTGCGCCTGAGGATCAGGCCCACATCCTGCCAGCGGTGACGGTCCTGGCCACGCGCTCGGAGACGCCGGTCGATGAGGTTCCGGCCACGGTCACCGTTTTCACCGCCGAGCAGATCGAGCGCCAGTTGTTCACCGACATCAAGGACCTGGTCCGCTATGAGCCCGGCGTCAGCGTCGTCTCGCAACCAGCCCGCTTCGGCGCCGCGTTGGGCACCGCCGGTCGCGCGGGCAATGCTGGCTTCACCATTCGCGGCATGGGCGGCGACCGCGTGCTGATGGTGGTCGATGGTGTCCGCACGCCCGATGGCTTCACCTTCGGCGCCCAGAGCGTGGGTCGCGGCGGCTATTCGGACCTGGACCTGATGAAGTCGGTCGAGATACTGCGCGGACCGGCCTCGGCGCTTTACGGCTCGGACGGCATCGCCGGCGCCGTCAGCTTCACCACCAAGGATCCAGAGGACTTCCTGTCCGACGGCCGCAGCTTCGGCGCCCGCGCCCGCGCCGGCTATAACTCGTCGGACGAGGGCTATACCGAGGGCGTGGCCTTCGCGGGTCGGCTGGCCAACGGCTTCTCCGGCCTGATCGCCTATACCCGCCGCGATGCGCAGGAGACCGAGACCCACGGCGACGTGGGCGGCACGGGCGGGACACGCACCGAGGCCAACCCCCAGGATATCGCCTCCAACTCGGTGCTGGGCAAGCTGGTCTGGGACCTCAACGACAACCACCGCCTGCGTCTGACCTACGAACACTATGACATGGAGATGGACGCCGACGTGCTCAGCGGCCGCGTGCCCGCAGCCCCGCCCTTCGTCCCCAACGCCGTGCTGGAACTGCTGGCTCACGACGAGACGACGCGCGATCGTGTCAGCCTCGATTGGCGTTTCGAGAATGTGCTTGGCCTGGATAGCGGTCAGATCGCCGCCTACTGGCAGGAGGCCGAAACCACCCAGTTCACCTTCGAGGATCGCGATCCCGGCGTGGACCGCACCCGCGACAACCAGTTCAACAACCGCGTCATCGGCCTGGCCGCCGATGCCCGCAAGACCATCGTGGCGGGGGGCGTCGAGCACCGCCTGATCTTCGGCGGCGACGTTTCCACGACGACCCAGGAAGGCATTCGCGGCGGCACGGTTCCGCCGTTCGGCGAGACCTTCCCGACCAGCCCCTTCCCCAAGACCGACTACACCCTGGCGGGAGTCTTCGTTCAGGACGAGATCGTGCTGGCCGGCGGTACGGTGCGGATAACCCCGTCGCTGCGTTACGACGCCTATGACCTGTCGACCGACAGCGATCCCCTCTACACCGGCGCCCGCGCCGACCAGAGCGACGGCCACCTGTCGCCCAAGATCGGCGCCGTCTGGCAGGTCACGCCCGGCTTCCAGCTGTTCGGCAACTACTCCGAAGGCTTCAAGGCCCCGACGCCCAGCCAGGTGAACAACTTCTTCTCCAACATCGCTTCGGGCTACACCTCCATCCCCAACCCGGATCTCGATCCCGAGACCAGCCACAGCGCCGAGATCGGTCTGCGGATGCGCGATCAGGACTTCGCCTTCGGCCGCATGGGCTTCCAGATCGTCGCCTTCAGGTCCGAGTACGAGGACTTCATCAGCCAGCAGGTCGTCGGCGGAACCGGCGCGCCGGGCGACCCGGTCATCTATCAGTACGTCAACTTCGCCGAGGCCGAGGTCGAGGGGCTGGAAGGTCGCGCCAACATCGACTGGGACAACGGCTTCAGCGCCCGCTTCGCCGCAGCCTGGGCCAATGGCAGCCAGACCACGGGCGGCGCCGAGGCGTCCCTGTCGACCATAGACCCGATCAAGCTGGTCGGCGGTCTGGCCTGGAACGACCCGGCTGGTCGCTTCGGCGCCGAGACCGTGGTCACCTGGTCGGACGCCAAGAAGAACCGCGACACCGATGGCCTGGCTTGCTTCGGGACCTGCCTGGTCGGCGAGGCCTTCACCCTGATCGACGTCACCGCCTACTGGAACCTGACCTCTGCGGTGACCGCCCGCGCCGGGGTCTTCAACGTCACCGACGAGAAATACGGTTGGTGGAGCGATTTCGCCGGCGTCTCGCGGACCTCGGTCGCCCGCGACGCCTACACCCAGCCGGGCCGCAACTTCGGCGTCTCCCTGTCCTTGCGTCTCTAGACCGAGGCAGGCAGGTTAATGCGACTGAATATCATGAAAGACCCCGCCATGCGCGTCGCCCTTATCGTCTCCGCCGCCCTGTTGTTCGCCGGCGCTCCAGCCATGGCGCAGACGGCGGCGGCGGCGGCGCCCGCCGCTTCCCTGCCGGCGCCCGCCAATGCTTTCGAGCATGACCGGCAGTCGATCCTTGCCCAGGCCGGTCAGTTCCGCGTCCATTTCGACATGCGCGAGAACGTCAGCTTCAGCGCCGACTACGACCCGATGGAAGGCAAGCTGTCGGGCGGGTCCGAGATCGTGCGCGTCGTCTATGACCATGGCGACCGGATCAGCCTGCAACATATCCTGGTGATGGAGCACGAGGGCCAGTCGATCGTGGTCAAACACTGGCGCCACGACTGGGTCTATCAGCCCGTCGATGTCCTGACCTATGCCGGTCCAAACCAGTGGAGCGTGACGCCGGTGTCATTGGCCGAGCGCAGCGGCGCCTGGTCCCAGACCGTGTGGCAGACCGACGATTCCCCCCGCTACGGCGGCGTCGGCAAATGGACCTATGACAACGGTCTGGCCATGTGGACCTCGAACGCGACGTGGCGGCCGCTGGCCCGTCGCGATGCGGTGCTGAACCCCGTCTATGACCGCTATCTGGGGACCAACCGACACGTCCTGACGCCCAACGGTTGGGTCCATCTGCAGGACAATATCAAGATGACGGCCCCGACGACGCCCGGCGGCCAGCCTGTCGCCATCGTCCAGGAGGATGTGATCAACACCTACGACCGTTCCACCTCCTATTCGCCCGCACCGGGCGACGACTACTGGGCGGCGACCAAGGATTACTGGGCCGGCATCCGCGACCTGTGGGACGGCGTCATCGCCAAGGACGGCGGCATCTATGTCACCGAGGCGCCCGAGACCGGCGTCGTCACCGGCCCGCCGCTGATGGATCTGGCCGAGAAGATCCAGTCCGGCGAGATCACCACCGAAGCCGCCCTCGAGCAGGCCCGCACGATCATCGCCGAGGGCACGACCAGGCCGTGAGGCCATCGGGGGCGCCTGTCCTGGCGGCGTCCGGCTTTGACAGGATCGCCCGGTCGGTCGCAACGTGGCGGGGTCTTGTTCCGGAGCCTCCCGCCATGATCCAGGTCGCCGCCTTCAAATGGGTCCCGCCGTTCGCGCAGGGCTCGGTTCGCGACATCCGCGTACGCTGGGCGCTGGAAGAGGCGGGCCTGCCTTACGCGCCCATGCTGATCGACTTCGACCAGGCGGCTTCGCCCGAGTACCGCGCCCTGCAACCCTTCGGCCAGGTCCCGGCCTATCGGGACGCAGAGGTCGAGTTGTTCGAGAGCGGCGCCATCGTCCTGCACATCGCGCGCAGGTCCGATGCCCTTATGCCCGCCGACGAGGCCGGAAAGGATCGGGTGACCTGCTGGCTGTTCGCGGCGTCCAACAGCATCGAACCCTATGTGGCCCAGTTGGCCGGCATCGACCTGTTCCACGCCAAGGAAGCCTGGGCTGCGGAGCGCAGGCCCCAGGTCGAGACGCAGTTGCGGCGCAAGCTGGCCGATCTTCAGACGGCGCTGGGCGATCGGAACTGGTTCGCCGACGACCGTTTCAGCGCCGCCGACATCATCATGACCCACGTCCTGCGCGACCTGCGGCACACGTCGATCATTGCCGACTATCCGAAACTGGACGCCTTCGTGAAACGCGCCGAAGCGCGCCCGGCGTTCCAGAAGGCATTGGCCGATCAACTGGCGCCGTTCCGGGAAACGGAGAAGGCGATGGCGGGGGCCTGAGCCGGCTTCGCCATGGGCGCCGATCGGTGTTATGCCGGATTGGGGGCTCGGAAACATGCATCAGACACAGCGAGCGAAGGAGCAGGTCTTCTTCAGCGGCATGGCTGTGCTGGCCATCGTCGTCTCGGCCATCGGCTTTTCCACGACCTTCATCGCGCCGATAGCGCGCGGAGCGTTTGCAGCGCCGGCCGTGGTACATCTGCATGCCGTCCTGTTTATTGCGTGGCTGCTTTTGCTTCTGACGCAGGCTCGGTTGGTGGCTGGGCGACGTCTCAACTGGCACAGGAAACTGGGTCTGGCGGGCGCGGCTCTGGCAATCGCCATGGCGGCGTCAGGCATCGGCGTCGGCCTGTTCGCTGCGCATCGAGATCTGGCGGCCGGGCAGGGGACCTTTGCGGAGCAGGCCTTCCTGACCGTCTGGATCGAGATGGGGCTGTTTCTGGCCTTGGTCGTGGCGGGGATCGTTCAGCGTAACCGACCCGATGTGCACAAACGTTTGATGCTGCTGGCGACCATCACGATCCTGGGGCCGGCATGGTTCCGGTTCCGGCATCTGTTCCCCGGTGTGGAGAACCCGCTGGTCGTGTTCTCGATCATCGCAGATTCGCTTGTGCTGTTCGCGATGGCGGCGGACCAGATGATCTGGCGCAGGGTCAATCCGGTCTATTGGAAGGCGGGATTGGCGATGATCGCGGTCCATGTAGGCGAGGTGACCCTGTTCGGCACGGCGCCGTTCGCGGCGGTCGCCCACGCCGTGGCGCGGCTGTCGGGGCTAACGGCCTAGGACCGCTATGCCACCAGCGTCTCCGCCTGATGCAGGTCGACGCTGACCAGCTGGCTGACCCCCCGCTCGGGCATGGTGACGCCGTACAGGCGGTCCATGCGGCTCATGGTGACCGGGTTGTGGGTGATGACGATGAAGCGTGTGTCGGTGCGGTTGCGCATCTCGTTCAGCATCCGGCAGAAGCGATCCACGTTGGCGTCGTCCAGCGGGGCATCCACCTCGTCCAGCACGCAGACGGGCGCTGGGTTGGCCAGGAAGACGGCAAAGATCAGGGCCGCCGCCGTCAGGGCCTGTTCGCCGCCGCTCATCAGGCTCATGACCGACAGCCGCTTGCCGGGCGGGCAGGCGTAGATCTCCAGACCGGCCTCCAGCGGATCGTCGGACTCGACCAGTTTCAGCTCGGCCTGGCCGCCGCCGAACAGGGCCTCGAACAGGCTCTTGAAGTTGTCGTTGATGATGTCGAAGGCGGCGACCAGACGCTCGCGCCCCTCGGCGTTCAGCTCGTCGATGCCGTCGCGCAGCTTGGCGATGGCGCCGGTCAGGTCGGACCGCTCCAGCCGCATGGTGTTCAGCCGGTCGCCGTATTCCTGGGCCTCGTCCTCGGCGCGCAGATTGACCGCGCCCAACTGCTCGCGCTCTCGCTCCAGACCATAGAGCAGGTTCTCGGCGCCCGCGGCGTCCGGCGGGCGGGCGATGGCGTCGTCGATCAACTTCTGGCCCAGTTCGTCGGGCGACATCTGGGCCGTCTCGTGCACCGTATTGGCGGCGTCGGTCAGGCGCTCGGCGGCGGCCTCGGCGCGGGCCGACAGACCGGCGCGGGCCTCGCGGGCGGCGGAGGCGGCGGTGTCGGCGGCGCGTGAGGCGCGGTCGGCCTCGCCGGCCTGGTCTTCCGCCTCGGCCAGGGTGTCGGCGGAGGCCTTCCTGCGGGTCTCGGCGGTGGTCAGCGTATCCAGCAGCGACGACCGCTGGGCCGCCAGGGCCTCGGGCGCCGTCGCCGCGCGTGTCAGCAGGGCGGCGGATTTCTCGGCGTCGGCCTCCAGCGTTTTGATCCGGGCGGCGGCGTCCCTGGCGCGGGTGGCCCAGCCATCGCGTTCGCGGGTCAGGCCGGTCAGGCGGGCGTCGCGGCTGATGCGTTCACGGGCCTCGGCGTCGCGGTCGGCGCGGGCCTGGGCCGAGGCGGTGCGGGCGGCGTCCGCAGCGAGGCGGGCGGCGGCCAGTTCGTCCTTCAGCCCGGCCAGGGTCTCGGACGGGGCGTCGACCGACAGGGCCTCGGCCAGGGCGGTCTGGGCGGCCGTGACTTCATCGGCCAGCCGGGTCAGGGTCTCGTCCAGGGCCTGGGCGCGGGCCTCGCGGCGGGCCTGATCGCGCGACAGGCTCTCGACCCGGTCGCGCGCCGAGGTCACGGCCTTGTCGGCGGCGAAGGGGGCGAGGCGGGCCGTCTTCACGGCCTCTTCCGCCGCGCGGAAGGCGTCGGTGGCGGATTTCTGAGCGGCTTGCGCCTGTTCGAGCGCGGGCTTGCCCTCGTCGATGGCGGCTTCCAGTTCGGCCAACCGACCGCGCTGGGCCAGGCGTACGGCGGCGGGGCGGGGCGCTTCGGCGCGGCTGACGAAACCATCCCAGCGATAGAGGTCGCCCTCGGTCGTCACCAGCCGCGCGCCGGTCGGCAGGTCTTGCGCCAGCCTTGCCGCATCCGCCCTGTCCGCCACGCCGCACAGGGCCAGACGCGCGGCCAGCTGATCGGGCGCCTTCACATGGCCGGACAGGGGCGTGACGCCTGCGGGCCATGACGGCGTGGGGATCGGCGCGCCGGCCCAGTAGGCGGCGGCCCTGGCGTCCAGAGCCGCATCCAGATCGTCGCCCAGAGCGGCCGCCAGGGCGGCCTCATAGCCCTTGTCGGCGGACACCTTGTCCAGCGCCGGGGCGTGTTCGCGCTTGTTCGAGACCAGCAGGGAGGCCAGGCCCCGCGCCTCGGTCTGCAAGCGGCCCAGCCTGTCCTCGGCGGCGCGGGCGTTGGTGCGGGCCTCCTGCTCGGCGCGGGCCAGGTCGCCGCGTTTCGCCTCGGCCGTTTCGACAGCGGCGCGGGCGGCGGTCAGGGCGGCGGTCGCTTCGTCCAGCGCGGTGCGGGCCGTCGCCAGTTCGGGCGTTTCCAGCGGGCCAAGGGCCTCGCGCTCGCGCTTCGCCTGATCCAGGGCCGAGGTGGCGCGGGCGACGCGGGCCTCGGCGTCGCGCTTCCTGGCCGTCTCGGCGTTGGCACGGGCCTCGACGGCGGCCAGTGTCCCGGCCAGGCGTTCGACCTCGGCGTCGGCGGCGCGGCGGGCGTCCTCGGCGGCGACCAGCATGGCCTCCAGTTCGGGACCGCGGGCCGGCGCGGCGGCGATTTCCGCCTTCAGGGTTTCCAGTTCGGCGTTCAGGCGAGACAGCTCTGCGGCGGCGTCCTCCGACATCGTCGTTTCGCGTTCCGCATCGGCGGCGATGCGGGCGACCTCGGCCTTCAGGCGATCGACCTCGGCGCGGGCCTGTTGCTCGGCCATGTCGAGCCGGTCGCGTTCCAGCGAGGCGCGGTGCAGCAGGGCGGCGGCGACGGCGTCTTCCTCGCGCGCAGGCTTCAACGCCTCCTGAGCCGACAGGGCGGCGGTCTGGGCGCGGGCGGCGGCGGATGTGGCCTCGGCGACCGCAGCGTCGGCCTCTCGCAGTTCGGCGGCGGCGACATCGGCGGCGACCCGCGCGTCGTTCCAGCGGACATAGAGCAGGGCCGCCTGCAGGGCGCGGATCTCTGCCGAGATCTTCTTGTATTTCTCGGCCTGCCGGGCCTCGCGCCGCAGCCGGTTCAGGGCGGTTTCCAGCTCCTTGCCGATGTCGTCCAGCCGTTCCAGGTTGGTCTCGGCGGCCTTCAGACGCAGCTCGGCCTCGTGGCGGCGCGTGTGTAGGCCGGCGACCCCGCCGGCCTCCTCAAGGATGCGGCGACGGTTCTGGGGCTTGGCGGCGATCAGCTCGCTGATCTGGCCCTGACGCACCAAGGCGGGCGAGTTGGCCCCGGTCGAGGCGTCGGCGAACAGCAGTTGCACGTCGCGGGCGCGCACCTCCTTGCCGTTGATCCGGTAGGTCGAGCCCTGGCCCCGGTCGATGCGGCGCGACACCTCCAGCACGGGTGAGTCGGTAAAGGGCTGGGGCGCGCGGCGTTGCGCATTGTCGATGGTCAGCTGGACTTCGGCGTGGTTCCTCGGCGGGCGGTTCGAGGCCCCGGCGAAGATGACGTCGTCCATGCCCTGGCCGCGCATGGCCTTGGCCGAGTTGGCGCCCATGACCCAGCGCATGGATTCAAGGACGTTGGACTTGCCGCAGCCATTGGGGCCAACCACCCCGGTCAGGCCCGGCTCGATCTGCACCTCCGACGCATCGACGAAGGATTTGAAGCCTATCAGGCGAAGACGCTGGAACTGCATCGCGTCCCCGACCTCGCCCTAGCGTCCGAGCAGAGGGGTGATTTCCGCCGTCAGGTTCTCCAGCGAACCGTCGGTGACCATCTTGCCGTTGATGAAGAAGGTCGGTGTGTTGCGGATGCCGATGGCGACGCCGCGCGCGTGGTCTTGCTGGATACCCGCCATGGTCGCCGGATCGGAGACGCAGGCCCAGACCTCGTCGGCGGACTTGCCGCTGACCGCGATGCCGCGCTCGTACCATTCGCTCATCGGCCCGAAATTCCGGGCGGTGCCCTGCCATAGATACAGGGTGTGGATCACTTCGAAATAACGGTCGGGCCGGGCGCAGCGGGCGACGGCGGTGGCGCGGGCGGCGATGTCGGCGGGCTCGGTCAGCATATCGCGCGAGACGAAGCGGACCTGGCCGGTGTCGATGAACCGCTCCTTGAAGGCGTAGTAGGTCCCCATCTGCCAGGCCGCGCTGAACGGGCAGGCCAGGGAGCCGTATTCGATCACGGTGACCGGGGCGCGTGCATCGCCGATGACGTGATCCGCCGCCGTTACCCTTGGAACATCCATGGCGAAGGCGTGCGTGGAGACGCCCGCGATCGGCGCCGCGACGGCTGCGGTCAGCAGGGCGCGGCGATCGAGGATCACGGGGCGGCGGCCTCGATGGCGGTGGTCAGGGCCTCGATCGAGCCGTCGCGTTGCAGTTTGCCGTTGACGAAGAAACTCGGCGTGCCCTGAACCCCGGCCGCCTGGGCCGCCCGGATCTCGGACTGAAGACCCCTGTTGACCGTCGGGTCGGCGAAGCAGGTTTCGATCTGGGCGCCGGTCATGCCGCCAGCGGCGATGGCGTCGGAGAACCAGGTCTGGCCCCCTGCGAGCATCGCCGCCTGACCCTCGTAGAGGGATCGCGCCACGGCCTGATAACGGTCGGCCGGGGCGCAGCGGGCGATCCCGGCGGCGGTCATGGCGACCTCGGCCGGGCTGGTCGGCAGGTTGCGGAACACCAGCCGTACGCGGCCGGTATCCACGAACCGGGCCTTGAACACCGGCAGCACCTCATTGAACCAGTGGGCGCAGTGCGGACAGGTGAACGAAGCGTACTCGATCACCGTCACCGGCGCGTCGGCTCGACCGATGACCCGGTCGGCGGCCGTGACCGGCGGCACGTCGGCAGCCATGGCGATCGACGCAGCCCCGCCCGCGAGGGGCAGGGCCAGGGCCAGGGTCAGCAACAGGCGGCGGATCAGGGTCATGGCGTCAGTCGTACTCAGTTCGCGGCCAGGGCGGCGTCGACGGCCTCGGACAGGCTCGACAGGCTGGAATCAGCGATCTTGGTCCCGTTGACCATGAAGCTGGGGGTGCCGGTGACGCCAGCGTCCAGACCGGCCTTGATGCGCTTCTCCAGCGCAGCCGTGGCGTCCTGATCCTTGACGCAGTCCTCGAACTGCTGCTCGCTCAGGCCCGCGCCCTGGGCGATGCGCAGCAGGACGGTGCGCGGCGGCGTGCCGCCGAAGATTTCGCCCTGGCTGGCCATGATCTCGTGGATGACGTCGAAATACTTGTCCGGTCCGGCGCAACGCGCGACCAGGAAGCCGGCGGCGGCGACGGGAACCGGCGCGGTCGGGAATTCGCGGAAGACGTAGCGGACCTTGTTGGTGTCGACGTATTTGGCTTTGAACTCGGGCCAGACGTCCTTCTGCCACTGGGCGCAGTGCGCGCAGGTGACCGAGGCGTATTCGACCACCGTGACCTTGGCGCCCTCGGGGGCGCCCAGGGCCATGTCGCCCTCGGCGGCGCCGCCGGTCTTACCGCCACAGGCGGCCAGGGCCATGGTCGCCAGGGCGGCGCCGGTGATGGCCGCGCGACGGCTCATCTGAGCGAAGCCGGGAGCCGAGAATTTGAAAGGCTTGTTCGAACGCATGAGAGCTTCCTAGCGACTTTAACCGTCGATGATCGTGCGATTCCCCCCGGCGGTGCAGGGCAGGGGCGCACTGACCCTATTTCGAGAACAGCTAAGGCGAAGTTTTGTCAACGACGCGGTGCTTTCCATCCGCCTTTCGGACCCCGCCCCTTGGCCTCGTCCGACAGGACCGCGCGGCCCAAACCGGCCAGGGCCGCCTTCAGCGCATCGGGCGCACGCTCGACCGACTTGGACAACTCGGCCTCGGCAGCGGCGTCCAGGGGTTCGAAGCGCCGCCGCGCACCCTTGGTCGAGGCGGCTGGCGTGGGCAGGGGCTTCACCGGCCCCTGGGCGATCCTCAGCTTGTCCACCGCGCCGGGGCCCAGGAACAGGTTCACCCGCGACAGGATCTCGGCGGACTGGTGCTGGACCAGAAGGGCGGCTGGCCCCGCGACGCGCAGTTCCAGCGTGCCGCCGCTTCCTGCACGACCTCGGGTCAGTTTCTGCGGCCGTGTGACGCGGGCCAGCTGATCGCCGACGATCTCGCGCCAGCGGGGCTCAAGCGCGCCTGCGCCGCGCCCGAATTTCTCGTCCAGCTCCTTGATGAAGCCGTGCAGCGCCCGGCCGGCCGGGGGCGCAGGCCGGGGCGCCGGGCGGGTGCGACGCCGCGCCAGGATTTCACGCGCTTCGCTTTCGGTGGGCAGATCGCGGGCCATGACCCCTATATAGCGCGAGCCATGGTTTGCGTCCCCCTTTCCCTTGCCGACAAGACGGCCATCCGCCGCGCCCTGCTGGACTGGTACGACGCCAGTGCGCGGACCCTGGCGTGGCGCGCGCCGCCGGGGTCGAACACGCAGCCCGATCCCTATCGGGTCTGGCTGTCCGAGGTGATGCTGCAACAGACCACGACGCCCCACGCCACGCCCTATTTCCTCAGCTTCACCCAGCGCTGGCCGACGGTGGGCGATCTGGCGGCGGTGGCGGACGCGGACCTGATGGCGGCCTGGGCGGGGCTGGGATACTACGCCCGCGCCCGCAACCTGCTGGCCTGTGCGCGCGCCGTGGCAAGAGATCACGGCGGCGTCTTTCCGGATACCGAGGCGGGTCTGCTCGCATTGCCGGGCGTGGGCGCCTATACCGCCGCCGCCGTCGCCGCCATCGCCTTCGACCGGCCCGCCAATGTCGTGGACGGCAATGTCGAGCGGGTCATGTCGCGCCTGTTCGCGGTCGAGACCCCCGTCCCCACCGCCAAGCCCGAACTGAAGGTGCTGGCCGGGACGCTCGTCGTCGAGGACCGACCGGGCGACTGGGCCCAGGCCCTGATGGATTTGGGGGCGACCATCTGTCGGCCACGCTCGCCGTCATGCCTGCTATGCCCGATCAGCCGGCGGTGCGCGGGATACGCCACAGGCCAACCCGAACGCTATCCGGTCAAGACCCCCAAGGCCGCGCGCCCTCACCGGCTGGGGACCGCCTATGTGCTGCGCGACGGCCAGGGCCGCGTCGCTCTGGTCCAGCGGCCGGACAAGGGCCTGCTGGGCGGCATGCTGGGCCTGCCGACGACCGACTGGTCCGCTGCGCCTGAAGATGCGCCGCCGGTCGAGGCTGCATGGCGCGATACCGGCGCCATCGAACACGTCTTCACCCATTTCTCGCTGACCCTGTCGGTGCAGGCGGCGGACGGCGCGGGCGACTTCATCTGGACGCCCGAGGCCGAGGCGCTGAAGGCCTTGCCGACCGTGTTCAGAAAGGCGTTGCAGAAATCCTCCCCCAACGGGGGAGGGGGACCCCGAAGGGGTGGAGGGGGCTAGCCCCAGACGCGGAATTTGCATCCGGCCCCCTCCGTCACGACGCAAGCGGCGTCGCGCCACCTCCCCCGACGGGGGAGGATTGGGCCTAACGCGAAGTCAGGATCCGCACGTCGCCGGTCTTGCCTCGTGGCATCAGGACCGTGCCTTCGCCGATGCGTTCGAAGATCAGGTCGACGCGAGAGCCGCCGACTTTCAGGTCGCTGACGGTCATGCGCTCGACGCCGGCGGGCAGGGTCGGGTTGGCGACGGTGACGACGCCTTCCAGCGCATCGACATCGACGCCCAGAGACGCCTGCAGCATCAGAAAGGCCGAACCGGCGGCCCAGGCCTGGGGCAGGCAGGCGACCGGATAGGCGATGGGACCTTCGCCCGGCTCGCGCTCGAACCCGCAGAACAGTTCGGGCAGGCGCATCTGGAAATGGCTGGCGGCGGTGTAGATCTCGCCCAGGATCAGGGCCACCGCGTCCCGCTCGCCGTACCGGGCCATGCCCGCGACCGCCAACGAGGTGTCGTGTGGCCAGACCGAGCCGTTGTGATAGCTCATCGGATTGAACCGCGCCTGACCCTTGGCCAGGGTCCGCAGCCCCCAGCCCGAGCGGAACTCGGCCGACAGCATCCGCTTGGTCACCCGTGCAGCGCGCTCGGCCGAGGGCAGGCCTGAGAACAGCAGGTGACCAGCGTTGGAGCCGATCGAACGGCACTGTTCCCCGTCCCCGTCCAGGGCGATGGCGTAGAAGCCCTCGTCCTCCATCCAGAACTTGTCCTCGACCAGGAAGCGGATTTCATGAGCGCGCTCCTCCCACGCCTGGGCGCGGGCGTCGCCGAGCCGGGCGCCCAGGTCGGCCATGGCCAGCCAGGCGGCGTAGGCATAGCCCTGGACCTCCAGAAGGGCGATCGGTCCCTTGGGGAAGCGCCCGTCGCGGTGGAAGATCGAGTCCTCGGAATCCTTCCAGCCCTGGTTCGACAGGCCTGTCTCGGCGGCGCGGGCGTAGTCGATCAGGCCGTCGCCGTTCGAGTCGCCATAGTCGCGCATCCATTCGGTCGCGGCGATCAGATTGGGCCAGAGTTTGCGGATCAGATCCAGGTCGCCGGTCCGCCGCGCATAGGCGCCGGCCAGGGCGACGAACAGGCAGGTGGTGTCGACCCCGCCGTAATAGAGGCCGAACGGCACCTCGTGCAGGGCGCTCATCTCGCCGCCGCGGGTCTCGTGCATGATCTTGCCGGGTGCGGAATCGCGGAAGGCCGAGACCTCGGTGGCCTGACGCGAGGCCAGATAGGTCAGGACGCCGCGCGCCAGGGACGGATCCAGCCACAGCATCTGCCAGGCGCTGATGATGCCGTCGCGCCCGAAGGGGGTCGAGAACCAGGGCGTCCCGGCATAGGGGTAGGGGCCGGTCGGCAGGTCAGTGGTCAACAGGGCGATGTCGGCGCGGCTCTGATCCAGCCAGGCGTTGAACAGGGGGCTCCGTGGCCCCCGCAGGGAAGCGCCGCGTCTGCGGCGGCGGCGCATGGCCAGCCTGGCCTGTACGGCGCAATGCCGCCAGCGCATAGGATCGGGAGTGCAATCCGCCTCGGCGCCGCATTCGACGAACAGGTCGATGGATTTGGCCGAGGGCAGGCTGAACATGAACTCGGCGCGGCTTGCCGTCAGGCGCGCGGGCGGCTCAGAAAAGGCCAGCCGCGAGACACGTTCGACATCGTCCAGTCCGGTATAGTGAAAGGTAATGCAGCGCCCGTCGTGGGTCGGCGGATGGATCGTGCCGCGCTTCTCGCGCCGCGTGCCCCGGACCTGGAAGATGTCGGCGAAGTCGGCGCCGAAGTCGAAGGCCACGGGCACCAGAACGTCTTCGATCCCGTGATTGGCCAGGCGCACGCGCTCGTACATCCGGCGGTTCCACACAAAGCGGCGTCGTTCGATGTGGATCACGCCCGCCGGGGCCGAGCGACCGCCCATCGGGGGCAGGGGGCGGTTTGTGGAGTTGGCGGTGAAGAAGACGTTGTCGCGCGAGACGCTGGACCCCAGCCGAGACGGCCTCGCCGCCCCGACCGTCAGCACCAGGCGCGACAGCAGGCGGGTGTCATGATCGAACAGGCCGTCAGCCCCGTCCTTGATGTCGCCCCAGGGGTCGGCGACCAGAAAGGTGTCGCCGTCCTTCAGCGCCTGGAGCGTATCCAGGCTGCCCGTTTCGCTGGCTTCGGCGGCCGTGGTCTGGACCGAATAGCTGTCGTCCATGATGGCTCCGCTGGCGGTTCGAGGGCTCTGGACGGTGTCATCCAAATATGGCGCTCAAGGGCCGTCAGCTTGCCTAATGTTCGAACAGCCTTGCAGTTCAGCCAACGGCGGCGAAGCTTCGATCTTCGTCCAGAGGACGCAGCGGAGTGACGACGCCGCCGATCGCGTCCTCGGCGAATGGCCGGCGGGCCAGCAGGTCTCCGTAGACGTCCAGATACCGCCGCGCCATGGCCGTGGCCGAGAAGCGGAGCTCGAACCGCGCCCGCACCGCCTCGCGGTCCAGCTTGCCCACCCGGTCGGCGGCGGCGACGGCCTGCTCCAGCGTATCCACCAGATAGCCGGTGGCGCCGTCCTCGATGATTTCCGAAGTCGAGCCACAGCGGAAGGCGACGACCGGGGTGCCGCAGGCCATGGCCTCGATCATCACCAGGCCGAACGGCTCGGGCCAGTCGATGGGGAACAGCAGGGCCTCGGCGCCGCCCAGGAACTCGGACTTCTGGTGGTCGCCGATCTCGCCGATGAAGTCGATCAGGGGATTGCCCTCGATCATCGGCTTGATCTTGGTCTCGTAATAGACGCGGTCGGCGGCATCGACCTTGGCGGCCATCTTCAGACGTTTGCCCAGCTTGGTCGCGATCTCGATGGCGCGGTCCGGGCGCTTCTCGGGCGAGATGCGTCCCAGGAAAGCCAGATAGCCGCGCGATTCCGGCGCGAACCTGTACTGCTCCGCCGGCATCCCGTGATGCACGGTGGCCTTCCAGTTGGCGAAGGAGATGGGGCGGCGCTGGTGGTCCGAGATCGACACCAGTCCGAACTCATTCCAGCGGTCATAGACCTCGGGCAAATCCTTCATGTCCAACCTGCCGTGCAGGGTGGTCAGGGTCTTGTCGGCGATGCTTCGGAAAAGCGGAAAATGGATCATGTCGGTGTGGAAGTGGATCACGTCGAACTCGGCGGCGCGTTCATGCACTTCCCACAACATGGTCAGGTGGGCGGCCAGGTCGGACTTCAGCGGCGCGGGGTCCAGCCGGATCGCCTGATCGCGCACCGGGATCAGTCGCGCCCGCGTCTGGGCGTCGGCGCTGGCGAACAGGGTCACCTCATGCCCCAGATCGACCAGGGCGTCGGTCAGGTGAGCGACAACCCGTTCGGTCCCGCCATACAGTTTCGGCGGAACAGCCTCGTACAGAGGGGTGACCTGGGCGATCTTCATGATGTGCTTGCTCCGACCCGTTGAGCCGGGCCGCAAACATCAATGTTATTGCAGTCGCGAAGTTCCGTCGCGGAACGCAGAATTTCGGCAATGATTGGAACGTGTTACGCGGCGCCCATGTGTCGGGTAGCGGTCACTGCATCCCGGCGCGAACCTCGGCGCGCAGGACGTCGATGGACCGCATTCCGGTGTCCGTCTTGAACGACCAGTAGGTCCAGCCGTTGCAGGCGGGCGCGTTTTCCAGCAGGGCGCCCAGCTTGTGGATCGAGCCGGTGAACTCGCCCGACACCAGAGAGCCGTCGGCCCGCACGCGCGCCTCGCGGTCGCCCTTGGGCGAATAGAGCCGGTCGCCCGGCGCCAGCAGCCCGGCCTCGACCAGGGCGCCGAACGGCACCTTCACCTCGGCCCGCTTGGAGCCCATGACCTTCAGGTCGTCGGGCGCGGCGGGGATGACGGCCTTGATGCGTTTTTCGGCCACCTTGGCGTATTCCGGATCGCGCTCGATGCCGATCCAGCGCCGGCCCAGACGCTTGGCCGCGGCGCCCGTGGTGCCGGTGCCGAAGAAGGGGTCCAGGATCACGTCGCCCGGCTTGGTCGCGGCCATGATGACGCGGTACAGCAGGCTCTCGGGCTTCTGGGTCGGATGGGCCTTCTTGCCATCCTCGCCCTTGATGCGTTCCTCGCCGGTGCACAGGGCCAGGGTCCAGTCCGAGCGCATCTGAGTGTCTTCGTTGAAGGCCTTCAGCGCGTCGTAGTTGAAGGTGTAACGCTTCTGCTCACGGCTTTTGGCGGCCCAGATCAGGGTCTCGTGGGCGTTGGTGAATCGCGTGCCCTTGAAGTTCGGCATGGGGTTGGACTTGCGCCAGATGATGTCGTTCAGCACCCAGAAGCCGATGTCCTGGATCGCCGTGCCCAGGCGGAAGATGTTGTGATAGCTGCCGATCACCCAGATCGAGCCCTCGTCCTTCAGCACCCGGCGGCATTCCTTCAGCCAGTCGCGGCTGAAGGCGTCATAGGCGGCGAAACTGTCGAACTTGTCCCAGTCGTCGTCGACCGCATCGACCTTGGAGTTATCGGGACGCAGCAGGTCGCCGCCCAGCTGCAGATTATAGGGAGGGTCGGCGAAGACCATATCGACGGACTTGTCCGGCAGACCGCGCAGGACCTCCAGGCAGTCGCCACGATGCAGAATGTCGGTCTTGATCTCGGTCACGCGTTACAGCCCCGGGGAGTGGAGCGGCCATGGTGAATCCTTACGGTTAAGGCAGTGTTGATTCCGGCTCCTTCCCCGACAGAGGAGGGATGAGCGGTGGTGCAATCCTTGAAATCCCTCGCTATGACGCTTCGATGATCGCACGCCTTCGCCCCGTCCCATTCGACCTCGGTCCCGTCCACTTCGTCGGCATAGGCGGCATCGGCATGAGCGGCATCGCCGAGATCATGCTCAAGATCGGCTATTCGGTTCAGGGGTCGGACGCCAAGGCCAGCGCCAATACCGAACGGTTGGAAAAGCTTGGCGCCCGGATTTTCATCGGCCACGACGCCGCCCACGTCAGCGAAGGCGTCTCGGCGGTGGTCTATTCCACGGCGGTCAAGGCGACCAATCCCGAGATGATGGCGGCCCGCGAGCGCCGCATCCCCATCGTCCGCCGGGCCGAGATGCTGGCCGAGCTGATGCGGCTGCAGTTCTCGATCGGGGTCGGCGGCACTCACGGCAAGACCACGACGACCTCGATGGTCGCCGCCCTGCTGGACGCCGCCGGGCTGGACCCGACCGTGGTCAACGGCGGCATCATCAACGCCTATGGCACCAACGCCAAGGTCGGCGACGGCGACTGGATCGTAGTCGAGGCCGATGAATCGGACGGCAGCTTCCTGCGTCTGAAATGCACCGTGGCCATCATCACCAACATCGACCCGGAGCATCTGGATCACTACGGCGACTTCGACGCGGTGAAACAGGCCTTCTGCGACTTCATCGAGGACATCCCCTTCTATGGCTTCGGCGTGGTCTGCCTGGATCACCCCGAGGTGCAGAAGCTGGCCGCCCGCATCGATAACCGCCGTCTGGTCACCTATGGACTGAACCCCCAGGCCATGGTCCGGGCCGAGAATGTCGAGATGGGCGCCGACGGCTGCCGCTTCGACGTGGTCATCCAGAACGGCGAGGAGACCCGGATCGAGGGCCTGCACCTGCCCATGGCCGGATGGCACAATGTCTCCAACGCCCTGGCGGCCATCGCCGTGGCGCGCGAACTGGATGTCTCGGACGAGGCCATCAAGGTCGGCCTGGCCGGGTTCGGCGGGGTCAAGCGCCGCTTCACCACCACCGGCGTCGTGGGCGGTGTCCGCATCGTCGACGACTATGGCCACCACCCGGTCGAGATCGCCGCCGTGCTCAAGGCCGCGCGTCAGGTGGTCCAGAACGCAGACAACCCCGGCCGCGTCATCGCCGTGGTTCAGCCGCACCGCTACACCCGCCTGCGCGACCTGATGGAGGACTTCTCCACCTGCTTCTCCGACGCCGACAGCGTCCTGGTCGCCGATGTCTATCCGGCGGGCGAACAGCCGATCGAGGGGGTCGACAAGCACGCCCTGGCCGACGGCATCCGCCGATACGGCCACCGCCAGGTCGCGGCCCTGGAAAACGCCGCCGTCCTGCCTCGCCTGATCAAGGATGAAGCCCGACCGGGCGATCTGGTCGTCCTGCTGGGCGCCGGCGACATCACCAGCTGGGCCTACGCCCTGCCGGCGCAGCTTGAGGCCCTGGCTTGAGACCTGCTCCTTTCGTCATTCCGGGCAAAGGCGAGCGCGGCGAGCCGCAGACCCGGAACCGGGCGGCGCGCCATCGCGCGACCGTGTCGTGCATGCTCGAAGGAGTTTTGATACATGGCCTGGCGTGACACCCTGCCTTCCGTGCGCGGCAACCTGCTGCGCGACGAGCCGCTAGGCCCCTTCACCTGGTTCCGCGTCGGCGGCGCCGCCGAGGTGCTGTTCATTCCGGCGGACGCCGAGGATCTGGCCGACTTTCTGAAAGGCCTGGACCCCAGCGTGCCCGTCATGGTGCTGGGCGTCGGCTCCAACGTCATCGTGCGCGACGGCGGGGTCGAAGGCGTGGTGATCCGGCTGGCCGGGCGTCCCTTCGCGGGGATCACGACCGACCGCGACACCATTACCGCAGGCGCCGGGGCGCTGGACGCCATGGTCGCGAAGGCCTCGGCCAAGGCCGGTCTGGCGGGGCTGGAGTTCTATGCCGGCATCCCCGGCACGATCGGCGGCGCTTTGACCATGAACGCCGGCTGCTATGGATCGGAGACCAGGGATGTGCTGGTCTCGGCCTGGGGGCTGACGCGGGCAGGCGAGCGCGTCGACTACGCCCTGGCCGATTTCGGCTATACCTACCGCCACAGTGAGGCCCCCGCCGACATCATCTGGATCGAGGCCGTCTATCGCGGGACGCCGGATGCGCCTGATGCGGTGGCCGCTCGCATCGCCGAGATCACCTCACGGCGCGAAACCACCCAGCCGATCCGCGAAAAGACCGGCGGATCGACCTTCAAGAACCCGCCCGGCCATTCGTCATGGAAGCTGGTGGACGAAGCGGGCTGGCGCGGCAAACCTTTTGGGGGCGCAAAATTCTCGGAGCTGCACTCCAATTTCATGATCAATTTCAATGAGGCGACCGCAGCGGACATCGAAGGCCTCGGCGAAGCCGTGCGCGCCGACGTTCAAAGTAAACGCGGTGTAAACCTTGAATGGGAGATCAAGAGGGTCGGCCGCCCTCTCTAGTTCCCGGAACATCATGTCCCGCCCCTTTTCCGAACTGCATGTCGCCGTCCTGATGGGCGGTCTGTCGTCCGAGCGGGAGGTGTCCCTGTCCTCGGGCAAGGGCTGCGCCGATGCGCTTGAAGGACAGGTGGCGCGGGTCAGTCGCGTGGACGCCGGGCGCGACCTGGCCCAGGTTCTGGCCGACCTGAAACCCGACGTCGTGTTCAACGCCCTGCATGGCGACTGGGGCGAGGACGGCTGCGTCCAGGGCGTGCTGGAAACCCTCTCGATCCCCTATACCCACTCAGGCGTCCTGGCCTCGGCCCTGTCGATGGACAAGGACAAGTCCAAGGCGGTGCTGAAGGCGGCGGGCGTCATCGTCCCCGGCGGCGGCCTGTTCGACCGGTTCGAGGTGGCGCGCGGCCACGTCATCCCGCCCCCCTATGTCATCAAGCCCAACGCCGAGGGCTCGTCCGTCGGCGTCTATGTCGTCAGGGAAGGCGATGCACCGATCGCGGCGACCGGCGAGGACAGCTGGACCTATGGCGAGACCGTGATGGTCGAACCCTTTATCCCCGGCAAGGAACTGTGCGTCGCCGTCCTGGGCGAGGCGTCGGGCCCGCGCGCCCTGACCGTGACCGACATCACCCCGACCAAGGGCTTCTATGACTACGAGGCCAAATACGCGCCGGGCGGCTCGGTCCACGTCCTGCCGGCGGTCCTGCCCGACCATGTGTTCGAGGCGGCCCTGCGCCAGTCCGAGTTGGCCCATGTCGCCATGGGTTGTCGCGGCGCGTCCAGAAGCGACTTCCGTTATGACGATGTTAAGGACGAATTGGTCTTTCTGGAGATCAATACCCAGCCCGGCATGACGCCGACCTCTCTGGTGCCAGAGCAGGCCGCCTACGTCGGGATGTCGTATCAAGACCTGGTTCGGTGGATTGTGGAGGACGCCTCATGCCCGCGGTAGTGCGCGGCGGTCGGCGACAGAGTTCGGCGTCGGCGCCCAAGCGAGGGTCTGGACCTCGCGGCGCGCGCAATGCGCCTCGCAACAGCTCGGGCGTGCCCCGAAAGTTCGCCGCCGTCGGCAAGCTGGACCTGTCGCCCCGCGCCGTCGTCATCTGCATTCTGGCCGGGGTCGGCGTCCTGGGGGCCGTGCTGGCAACGGGCGCGCGGGCCGAGCGTATCGGCGCGTCCTTCAGCCAGGGCATGGATTCCATCACCACCGGCATGGGCCTGTCGCTGCGCCGGGTGCAGATCACCGGCGCCTCGGACGAGGCCAATCCCGCCATCCGCCGTGCGCTGGACCTGCGCGCCGGCCAGCCGATCACCAGTCTTGATCTCGACGCCCTGCGCGACCGGGTCCAGGCCGTGGGCTGGGTCAAGGAGGCGCGCGTGGTGCGCCTGCTGCCCGATACCCTGCGGGTCGAGGTGGTCGAGCATCAGCGCCTGGCCGTCTGGCAGGCCGACGGCGTCGTCCAGGTCATCGACAACGAGGGCCGGGCCATCACCGGCGCGGATCCGGGTCGTTATCCCCAGCTTCCACTCGTCGTCGGCCGGGGCGCCGACACCGCCGCCGCCGCCCTGATGCCCCTGCTGATCGAGCGTCCCCGCCTGATGGGCCGGATCGACGCCATGATCCGGGTGGACGAGCGCCGCTGGAACCTCAGCCTTAAGGACGGCAGCGTCATTCAGCTGCCCGCCGTGGGCCAGGAATCCGCCCTGATCCGCCTGGATGCGATGGACCAGCGCGACCGGCTGCTGGACCTGGGCTTCTCGCGCATCGACCTGAGGACGCCCGGCGACGTGGCTATCCGCGCCGAGGCCGCGCCGACCCGCACAGGCGCGGACGCCTGATATGATGAAGACAACCGGACAGTACCGATGAGCGTTCGCCGCAACGATCCCTCGACCGAGGCCGGCAAGGCCGCGCGCACCGAGGTCACCGCCGCTCTCGACCTGGGCCAGTCCAAGGTCTCGTGCTTCATCATGAAGTCGGACGGCGCGCGCCGTGTCGATTCCACCATCCGGGTCGCGGGTGCCAGTCACGTCCAGTCCAAGGGCGTGAAGGGCGGGGTCATCATCAATATGGACGAGGCCGCCCAGGCTATCGGCCACGCCGTCGAACGCGCCGAACGCACGGCGGGCGCGCCCGTCTCGGGCGTCATCGTCACTACCGCCATCGGCCAGATGGCCAGCCACCGCGTCCAGGCCCGCGTCTCGCTCGGCGCCAATCCGGTCAGCGACGGCGACCTGGCCCGCGCCATCGGCATGGCCTTGGCCCAAATCCGCCTGCCCAACCGCCGCCCGATCCACGTCCTGCCCATCGCCTGGTCGGTGGACGGCGCGCGGGGCGTGCATGATCCGCGCTCGATGCGCGGCGGCTCGCTGGGGCTGGACCTGCTGGTCGTGTCCATGGCCGAAAGCGCCTTCGCCTCGCTGAGCCATTGTCTGGAGCTGGCCCACCTGGACCTCCAGGGCGTGGCCGCCGCGCCCTATGTCTCGTCTCTGGCTGCGCTGGAAGAAGACGAGATGGACCTGGGCTGTATCTGCATCGACATGGGCGGCGGCTCGACCAGCGCCGCCGTGTGGAGCGGTCGCTCGCTGATGCATATCGAAAGCCTGAACGTCGGCGGCGACCACGTCACCGCCGACATCGCGCGCGGCCTGTCGACCTCCAAGGCCGGGGCCGAGCGCCTGAAGACCCTGCACGGTTCGGCCATGGCCTCGGCCAACGAGGACCGCGAGATGCTGGAGGCTCCGCACCGCGGCGAAGATCCCTCCGCCGGCTCGGTGGTCGTGCCGCGCGCCATGCTGAAGACCGTCATCGCCCCGCGCGTCGAGGAAACCCTGGAACTGCTGCGCGACCGGCTCAAGGCCGCCGGCATGCTGGAGCCGGGCGCCGGCGTGGTCCTGACCGGCGGCGCCAGCCAGTTGAACGGCATTACCCAGCTGGCGGTGCGGGTGTTCGACCGCCCCGTGCGCCTGGGCAAGCCGCAGCGTGCGCCCCACCTGGCCGACGCCGCCTCGGGCCCGGCCTTCTGTTCGTCGGCGGGCGTCCTGTTGCGCGCCGCCTATGGTCCGCGCGAGGCGGTCTCGGCCCGCAAGCTGATGCAGCGCCCCATCACCGCCGCCGATGCGCCGAAGGTTCACCGTGGCAATGTCGTGGCCCGCGCCGCCGGCTGGCTGCGCGACAACCTGTGAACGCAGGGCCGAAAAAGACCGCCTTTTGAATCAGAGGTTGGCCGAAACGACCCCGCGCTGAATCTATGCGGGAAAACAGTCGGATTTCTCCAGTGAAGGTTAAGACTTTCTCTGGACAGCCGCCCGACTCACATTAGTCGGTAACCTTCCCTTAACGGTGATGGGCGTTTCCTTAACGCGCCCATTAACCAGTGTGATTCGGCGGGGAATTCACACTGGCCGTCAGGGGGCAGGGTCGGAAAAAGGTCGGTACGATATGTCTCTCTCGCTGGTGCGTCCAAGTGCTACGGAACTGAAGCCCCGGATCGTCGTGTTCGGCGTCGGTGGCGCAGGCGGCAACGCCGTCAACAACATGATCGACGCCGGCCTTGAAGGGGTCGAGTTCGTCGTCGCCAACACCGATGCCCAGCACCTGAGCTTCGCCAAGACCGACCGCCGCATCCAGCTTGGTGAGACGATCACCCAAGGCCTGGGCGCCGGCGCCCACCCCGAAGTCGGCATGAACGCCGCCGAGGAATCCGCCGACGAGATCCACGCGCACCTCGAAGGCGCGCACATGGTCTTCATCACCTGCGGCATGGGCGGCGGCACCGGAACCGGCGCAGCCCCCGTCATCGCCAAATGCGCGCGTGATCGCGGTATCCTGACCGTCGGCGTCGTGACCAAGCCCTTCACCTTCGAAGGCCGCCACCGTATGCGTCTGGCCGATTCCGGCGTCGCCGAGCTGCAACGCTATGTCGACACCCTGATCGTCATTCCGAACCAGAATCTGTTCCGCGTCGCCAATGAACGCACCACCTTCGCCGACGCCTTCGGCATGGCCGACCAGGTGCTGCACTCGGGCGTCCGGTCGATCACCGACCTGATGATCCTGCCCGGCCTGATCAACCTCGACTTCGCCGACGTCCGCTCGGTCATGTCCGAAATGGGCAAGGCGATGATGGGCACCGGCGAGGCCTCGGGCGACGACCGCGCCCTGCTGGCCGCCCAGAACGCCATCGCCAACCCCCTGCTGGACGAGACCAGCCTGAAGGGCGCCAAGGCCGTGCTGGTCAACATCACCGGCGGTCTGGACATGACCCTGCTGGAAGTCGACGAGGCCGCCAACGCCATCAGCGCGGAAGTGGACGGCGACGCCAACATCATCTTCGGCGCGGCCTTCGACCCGGCGCTGGAAGGCAAGATCCGCGTCTCGGTGGTCGCCACCGGCATGGACGAGGTCGGCGCCTCCAAGATCGAGCCCCCCGCAACCGGCGGCTTTGACGCTCGTCGTCAGCCGGCGCCCCAGCAGGCCCCGACCTATTCCGCCCAACCGGCCTACGCCCCGCGCGCCGAGCCGGCCCGTGAGCCTGTCCGCTCCGAGGCCTATCGTGCGCCGGAGCCCGCCCCCGTCGTCCCGACCTTCTCCGCGCCCCAACCTGCGCCCGTCGCCCCCGAGCCGGTGATCCACGCCGCCGAAGAGCGCGCCTTGGAGCCGATCATCGACCCCTGGGTGGAAGAGTTCGAGTCCGACCATCGTCCGGCGGCTCAAGACCGCAGCCGCAGCCAGGGCGACCTGTATCTGGACCGTGGCCAGCCCGCCGCCGAGCAGAACGCCGCCCCTGCCTATGACGACCGCGACCACCGTCGTTCGGGCTGGAGCCTGTTCGGCAAGAAGCCGCGCCAGCCGGAATACGCCCCGGCCCCCCGTCAGCAGGCCGCGCCGACCCAGCCGATGCAGGCCGTGGACGCCGAGGACGATCTGGAGATTCCCTCTTTTTTGCGCCGCCTCGCTAACTAGAGAGCGAGACGCGTAATGCGCTGACGAACGCCCCGGCCCAGCGCCGGGGCGTTTTTCGTTGTGTGGCCTGCCCGGCAGCGGCATGAACGCAAGCGTAACCATGCGAAACAATCAGAAACGGGAGTTTCGTTTCGCACTTGCGAGGGGCGCCTTAGACAGAGACCGTCCGCCACTCCCCTTCGGCGGACTCTTTAGTAAGAGAGCGTCTTGCCGGCTCGTCACGATCATCACGAACGGACGATCATCGCCCCCGCCATCATCGCGGGCGTGGGCGTGCACACGGGTCAGCGCGTGCGTCTGGCCATCCGTCCAGCCGCGCCGGGCGTCGGCATCGTCTTCGTGCGCACCGACATCACCGACCGCGACAACCGTATCCCGGTCTCGGGCGACGCCGTCATCGACGCGCGCCTGAACACCATGATCGAGAACGCCGCCGGCGTGCGCCTGTCGACCATCGAACACCTGATGGCCGCCTTCTGCGCCCTGGGCATTTCCAACGCCGTGGTCGAGGTCGACGGACCCGAGTTGCCGATCCTGGACGGCTCGGCCCTGCAGTTCGTCCAGTTGCTGGACCGCGCGGGCTTCCGCCGTCAGGCGACGCCGGTCCGCTATATCGAGATCCTCGAGCCGATCCGCATTACCGACGGCGACAAGTCTGCGGCCCTGCTGCCCTGCGACCGCTACGAGATGCGCTTCGAGATCGACTTCGCCTCGGCCGTCATCGGCAACCAGGTCGTCGATTTCGTGGTCGATGAGGACACCTTCCGCTCGGACATCATGGCCGCCCGTACCTTCGGTTTCGCCCATGAGGTCGAGGCCCTGCGCCAAGCCGGTCTGGCGCGCGGCGGTTCGCTGGAAAACGCCGTCGTCATCGACGGCGACGAGATCCTGAACCCCGGCGGCCTGCGGATGGAACGCGAGTTCGTCAAGCACAAGGCGCTGGACGCCATCGGCGACCTCTATGTCCTGGGTGCGCCCCTGCTGGGCCGCTACGAAGGCTACAAGGCCGGTCACGCCGTCAACAACCTGCTGGTCCGCGCCCTCTTGGCCAATCCGCAGAGCTGGCGCGAGACCGTCCGCGTGCCCGAGCTTGCCCAGGTCGGCTGACCTCAGCCTGGACGGCCCCTAGAGGCTGATCGCACTCATCATTCGACCGAAATCGGGCTCGCCGCGCTTGAACGCCCGGCGGTTGGAGAAGAACCGCGCTTCGTCGGCGCAGGTGTCGTCGCCCGTCCATGCGGCCTGGCCCACGCCCGCCATCTCCAGCCGCCACAGGACAAAGCCGGGCAGGTCGAACATCCGCCTGTCGGCCGCTGCGCCGGGAATGAAGAAACGGGCGCTGTCGGGGTCGGTGTGGATGAACCTGTCCTCGAAGCCGGCATCCACCTCATAGCTGGCCTGGGCGATGCAGGGGCCGACGACGGCGACGGTGTCGGCGGGCCGAGCGCCGAGGGCCTGCATGCTCGTCACCGCGCTGTGGATCACCCCGCCCAGCGCGCCCTTCCAGCCCGCGTGGACGGCGGCGACGACGCCGGCCTTGGCATCGGCCAGCAGGATGGGCGCGCAGTCGGCGGTCAGGGCCCCACAGATCACGCCGGGCGTGGCGCTGGCCACGGCGTCGCCCTCGGGCCGCTCGCCGCGCCAGGGGCCCTCGGCGACGCGGGTGATGGCGGAATGGATCTGATAGCAGGCGGCGATGTCGTCGGGCGTCCCGCCCATGGCCAGGGCCAGGCGACGCCGGTTTTCGGCCACGGCCGCTGGATCGTCGCTGGACCCCAGGCCGGTGTTCAGCCCCTGATAGAGGCCGGTCGAAACCCCGCCCCCGCGCGTGAAGAAGCCATGCTTCACGCCCGCAGCCGTCAGCAGCGAATGGGTGATGGGGGCGATGTCGTCGAAGGGGGAGGGGGCGCTCATTCCTCCCACCCCGGCACGACCAGCTTGCGCGGCGAGAAGATCGCGGCGGCCTTGAACAGGCTTCCCATCTGGTCGTCGCCGACCAGACGATCGAGCTGGCGCTGGATCACGGCCTCGGCGTCGGGCCGCCCCTCGATCAGCCGGTCGGCCCGGGCCTCGATACCCAAGAGCCTGAGGAAATCGCCCTGGTCCAGACAACCGGTCACGTCCGCGCCGGTCCGCACCGCCGCCTCCAGCACCATGGGAAAATCGGCCCACTGGGTCAGGTCGGTCTCGCCCGGCCGGTCCAGCGGATCGACCTTGGCGTGGCGTCGGAGGCCCTGAAGCGTGTCGCCCGCGCCCGGCCGGTCGCGGCCATAGTCGATCAGCAGGGCCGCGCCCGAGGCCGCTTTCACCAGATCACCCAGGTCGCGTCCGAACCCCGCCTGTTGATCGGAAATCTCCACCACCTGTCCCGGCTCCATGTCGAAGTCGGGTCGGGCGAAGCCGCCGGTGATGGCGGTCAGGCCGAACATCAACTGGCCCGCGTCATCGACCCCGATGCGGCGCTCGGCCCAGCCGTCCTCGGTCCTGACGAACTGGCGCGCGGGCAGGCAGTCCAGCACCTCGTTGGCGATCAGGATGACCGGCGCATCGGTCTCGATCTGGTTCAGCGAGGACACCCAGCGGGGCGACAGGTCGGCGCCCGCCAGCCGTTTGGCCTGTTCCGCCCTCAGCGGTCCCGACGGCTCGATCAGGATCAGGTCGCAGGCCTGCAGGAACTCGGGCGCCAGCCGGGCGGCGCGCAGGGCGTCGTCCATCAATGTGCCGTCGCCGGGCCCGACCTCGACCAGGCGGAACCGTTCGGGCGCGCCTAGCCGGTTCCAGGTCTCGATGGCCCACAGACCTATCAGCTCGCCGAACATCTGGCTGATCAGGGGGGCGGTGATGAAGTCGCCCCCGGCGCCCAGGGCGGGCCGGGTGGCGTAATAGCCGTCCTTGGGGTCGTGCAGGCAGCGGGTGACATAGTCGGCGACCGTCATCGGCCCGGTCAGGGCGATCTCGCGCGCCAGCCTGTCCTTCAGGCTCACGGTTGCGGACTTGCCGGCGCCCGGTTCCAGGCGCGGTGGATCAGCCAGGCGCCGACGGCGATCATCGGCACGGACAGCATCATGCCCATGGTCAGGCCCAGCGGCAGGTTATCCAGGCCGGCGTCGGGCTGGCGCACGGTCTCCAGCATGGCGCGGGCCAGGCCGTATCCGACCAGGAACAGGCCGGTGATATAGCCGGGCTTGGCCAGCAGCCTGCATTTCCAGATGCCGATCGAGAGGATGGTCAGCAGCAGCAGCCCTTCCAGCCCAGCCTCGTACAACTGGCTGGCGTGGCGCACGACATCGCCGGGGCCGACCATGTTTCCGTCCGCCCCCAGGAACTGGCAGGTCTGGCCGTAGAACTCGCGCACCCTGTCATTGCAGAAGTTGACGCCCCAGGGGACGGTCGTCTCGCGGCCCCACAGTTCGCCGTTGATGAAGTTGGCCAGCCGCCCAAAGAACAGGCCGATGGGCACGACGGGCGCGATCAGGTCGCCCAGGCTGAGCATGGGGATGGCGTTCTTGCGCGCGTAGAGCACCAGGGCGATCACGACGCCCAGGAAGCCGCCGTGGAAGGACATGCCGCCGGTCCACAGCTGGAACAGCTCGAACCGTTCGCCCAGGCTCTGGCCCGTGAACAGCTGCAGATACATGACCGGCTTGTAGAAAAGGGCATAGCCGAACCGGCCGCCCAGGATGATGCCTAGGGTGATCCATAGGACGACGTCGTCCAGTTGCACCGGCGTGATCGGGGGGCGGTTGGGCGCCCACAGCGCCTCGCGCTTCACCAGCCGGGCAGCGTACCACCAGCCCAGCACGATCCCCATGACATAGGCCAGGGCGTACCAACGGATCGGCAGCGGCCCGATGGAGAAGAAGATCGGGTCGAACTCGGGGAATGGCACGAATGACGTCTCCAGCCTGTGTCGATCCCGCCGTTTAGCAAGGGCCGCGCCTGTCGTCGCCTCTAACGTGCGCCGGCCCCGAGATGTTTCGCCACACTCGCGCCTCCCATGGCTGGGAAGGGGGCTGCCAAGGCGGGGACGGTAAGGTTTCGTTCACCGTATCGGGTAACCTTCCTTAACGACGCTCAACCTGCCAGAATCCTGGGACTGAATTGCGCAAGTGAATTGCTTTCCTGACTTCCCGCAGGCGAGCCGGAGACCATCATGCAGACCCGCAACCCCATCCTCGACGAGTTCGCCAAGCTGACCACAGGCGCCATGGGCCTGGCCCAGGCGGCGGGCGAGGAGGCCAAGGCCGCCTTCCGCAGCCAGACCGACCGGATGGCCGCAGAAATGGACCTGGTGCGTCGCGACGAGTTCGATGCGCTGAAGGCCGAGATCGCCGCCCTGCGGGCCGAAGTCGCCTCCTTGAAAGCGCCGAAGACGCCTCGAAAGGGAACGTCCACAGGCGGAACTCCCGCCCAGGACGCAGCCGGTTGAGCCGAATCCGCGAACACGCCTACGGTTCGATGGGCCGACGTGAGTCGCGCCCACATGCCGATGATCTCTCAACATCGGCCAAGAAGACTTTATTTGCTGGGGACGACCAATGGACGCTGTGAGACCGGAAGAGGTCGAGGTTCCCTATGACCCTCTCGACGTGGTCGAACATGTCCTGAACGCCGAAAACCTGCCTTTCGACCGCACCGACGACGGCGACCTGGCCTTCGCCCTGGCCGGCGACTGGAAGGACTACGAGCTGTGGTTCGCCTGGCGTCCCGAGGGCGACTGCCTGCAGCTGTGCTGCGCCCTGGACCTGCGCGCCAAGAAGAGCCGCCGCGGCGCCGCCTATGAACTGGTGTCCCTGGTCAATCAGCGCACCTGGATGGGCCATTTCGAGGTCTGGCAGGAGGACGGCGAGATCGTCTTCCGCCACTCCCTGGCCCTGCCGCACGGCGAGCGCCCGACCCTGGCCCAGGCCGCCTCTATGATCGACGCGGCGGTGGAGACGGCCGACCGCTATTACCCCGCGTTCGACTTCATGATCCGCGGCTCGAAAAAGCCTCAGGAGGCCATCGACGCCTGCCTGTTCGAGACCATCGGCACCGCCTGATCCGGCGGGCCGACCCCGCATCGGGGTAAAGCATCTTCGCCGTCGGGCCACCGACCTCGGCGGCCATTGCCTATGACGGCCAATCCTCCGTATGCACGACGCCAGACGTGTGCGGAGGGCCAGATGGCGAAATCGTTTCAGGGATCGGTCGTGCTGGTCGGCTGTGGCCGACTGGGGTCCGCCATCGCCGAAGGCTGGCTCAGCACGGGTGCGGTCGATCCGGCCGATCTGATCATCCTCACGCCGTCGTCCAAACCCATCGCTGAGGCCGCAAAGGCTCGCGGCGCAAGGATCAATCCCGAGCCTGCGGTCCTGGCCAAGGCGCGGGCCGTGGTCCTCTCGGTCAAGCCGGCCATGTGGCGCGCGGCGTCCGCCCCCATCGCCGACAGCTTCGCCCCGGACGCCGTGATCGTCTCGGTCATGGCGGGGGTGCGCGCCGATCTGATCGGCCAGGCCTTTGCTGACCGTCCGGTGGCGCGCGTCATGCCGACGACCGGCGTGGCGACGGGCCAGGGCATCGCCGCCATCTGGTCCGCGGACCCCGCCGCACGCGCCGTGGCCCATGGCCTGTTCCAGGCTCTGGCCGAGGTCGTGGATCTGAACGAGGAAGCCCAGATGGACGCGGCCACGGCGGTCGCCGGATCCGGCCCCGCCTACGTCCACGCCTTCGCCCGCGCCCTGGCCCAGGGCGGCATCGACGCCGGTCTGGACGAGGCCAGCGCCCTGAGACTGGCGCGAGGCGCCATCCGCTCGGCCGCCGCCGCCGACCCATCGGAAACCCTGGAAGCCCTCATCGCCCGCGTCGCCTCGCCCGGCGGCACCACCGAGGCGGGGCTGAAGGCGTTGAATACGGATCAGGCCCTGGACCGTGCCGTCGGCGCCGCCGTCGCCGCCGCCCTCAACCGCGCCCGCGAACTGTCGCGGGACTAATATTTCAATCAGTGTCTGGAGGGTGCGATGCCCAAAGCAGATCTTCGCAGGCTCGGCTAAGAGAGTAGCGGACTAACCGTCTTCTCCCCGCGCTCGCAGGACCTCACGAATAATCGACGCTTCGCCGCTATGAGCATTCTTATTCTCAAGCTTCTCCTTCAGTTTTTCCGAGGAAAACCGCTCCGCCCATTCCCGCTTCTGTGCGAACTCGATTGTCCTGACATCTCGACGGTTCATGACTTCAAGAACTCATAAATCTTCGATGTCCGCAATGGCTCGAAAACGATCAATGGCAGCACCGCGAAGCGGACCTTGTGGACGCCGGTGAGGGGCTCAACAGCATTGTCCTGCGCCGGCGATTCAGCCCGAACTTTACCAGGCCCGACCACCTAACCGTTGTGAGACTAGGATCGAGACGGCCACACCCGCCCAGAGCGCGCTATCCGGGATGTTAGACCAGTCGAATATCAACGCGAGAACGCATGCCGTCCCTAACGCTGCTGAAAACGCAACGATGACTCTCCTGATGATCATCTTCGAGTTCACGATCATCGCCTTCAACTGCCTTTGGCGGTGAGTCTTATTGCCGAAACGCGCAATGGCCGACAGCGGACATTCCGATCGGTCAGGCTTCTGCGCCGCGTCGCATCTATTCGTCCCCAAACATCTCCTCCTCCGGCGGGAAGAGGAGATGGCGGCGGCGGCTTATCGCGAGACCAGGCGGCCGTTCGACAGGTTGGAGGCCAGGCGGCGGTAGGCGTTGCCGGCGTCCTGCCAGACGGCATAGCCGATGACGTCGCGGATGCTGCTGGAATAGCGCGAGTAGCGGACGGGCAGCCGTTCGCCGTCGGCCGTGACGATTTCGCCCTCGATGGTGGCTCCGCCGATGGAGACGCTGTCGAAGACGGACAGGCCGGGACGGTCGATGGTCTGCTGGAAGGTGGGGCGGTTGGGCTTCAGGTCGGTGATGGTCAGATAGACCTCGGCGCCTTCCAGGGCGCCGCTGCGGGCTAGTTCACGACGAACGGCGGCGCCGAGCTGGTCGACCTGTTGCAGAACCTCGCGCTGACCCAGGGTGTCGATCTCCTTGACCACGTCGGGGCCCAGGGCGACGACCACTTCGGGCGCGCGTGCGGCGGGCTGAAGATCGGGTTGGGCCTGGGCCAGGCCCGCCACGGAAAGCGCGACGGCGAGCGGTGCGATGAAGGCGAAACGACGCATGAAATCCTCCGAGACACCCCTGTCGCTGACAAGATGCGCTCGACGGCAGCGCTTCGCCAGAGCCCTCGCCGATTTTTCGCGCGAACCCCGGTTCGTGAAGATCAGCCCGGCAGGCGGATCAAGGCGCGCAAACCGCCCATGGCGCTGCGTTCTAGGGTGATGTCGCCGCCGTGACCGCGCGCCACGTCGCGCGCGATGGCCAGGCCCAGGCCGACGCCCTTGGAGTTCTGGTTGCGGCTTTCGTCCAGGCGCGAAAAGGGGGCGAACGCCTCCTCGTGCATGTCGTCGGGGATGCCGGGACCGTCGTCCTCGACCGCGATCTCCAGCCCGCCGGACGCCAGGGGGCGGGCGCTGAGCCGGACGTGTTCGCCGTGCACGGCAGCGTTGCCAGCCAGATTGTTCAGCGCCCGTCGAAAGGCGATGGGCCTGAGCGAAGCCATCAGACTGTTGGGCGCGCTGACCTCGACCTCGGCCCCGGCGCGGCGCGCATCGGCCCCGGCGGCGTTCAGCATCTCGACCACGTCGACGGTCTGGGCCGCCTCTCCGGCCTCGCCGCGCGCGAAGGCCAGATATTCGTCGATCATATGCTCCATCTCGTCCAGATCGCCCTTCATGGCGTCGGCCCGCTTGAACGGCGGGGCCAGGGCGAGTTCGAGGCGCAGCCGGGTCAGGGGGGTGCGCAGGTCATGGCTGACGGAAGCGAGCAGGGCGGTGCGCTGTTCGATATGGCGCTGGATGCGGTCGCGCATGGCCATGAAGGCGGTCGCCGCCTGGCGGACCTCGCGGGCTCCGTGCGGGTGGAAGCGGGGCTGGATCTCGCCGCGCCCAAAGGCCTCGGCCGCCTCGGCCAGCCGCTCGATGGCGCGAACCTGATTGCGGATGAACAGGATGGCCACGCTCATCAACAGCACGGTGGCCAGCATCAGCCACAGGACGAAGATGTGGGCCTGGGTCGCCACCGCCCGCTCGCGCGGTGCGATGATCCGCAGCACGCCGTTCGGCTCCTGCACCTGGATGTCGACGAAGGCGGGATAGCGTGTGGTGTCGAACCAGAAGGGCTGGTCCAGCCGCGAGGCCAGGGCGTTTTCCAGCGTGCGATCGACGATGCCGACCGGGCCGCGCCGGTCGTTGGTCGGCAGGGGTTCGTCTTCCAGAAGATCGATGGACAGTTGCATCGACCGCTCGGCCCGGTCCGAGATGACGGCCAGGTTCTGGGGCGTTGGATCGTCGCGATAACTTTCGGCCGCCCAGGCGATGTCGCCCGCCAGGCCCTCGGACAGGCGGGCCGTCACCTTCTGCCAGTGGGCGTCGAAGAAGCCCCAGGTCACCGCCCCCTGCATGATCAGGATCGGCAAAACGATGATCAGCAGCGACCGTCCCCACAGCGACGTCGGCAACCGCCGCTTCACAAAGCGCGCGCCCACGCCGAAGGAGGAGGGGAGCCTCACGATCCTCCCCAGGAGCGAAGCGAACGGGGGAGGGGGGCCGCGGAGGCCGCTTGGCCGACGGGGTGGAGGGGGCGGATGCGAGCACCGTGGCTGGGGTCGCCCCCTCCACCGCCGTGCCGGCGGTCCCCCTCCCCCATGTAGGATGGGGGAGGATTGAGCGGCATCAGTCGGGGGCCAGCATATATCCCACGCCGCGGACGGTCTGCAGATAGCGCGGGTTCTTGGGGTCCGCCTCGAGCTTGCGACGCAGACGGGTCACCTGAACGTCCACGGCCCGGCCGGTGATGTCGGCGGTGTCGGGCGACAGGTCCATGCGCTCGACCGGCGCATGGGCGTGCAGGGCCAGGGTCTTGAGCAGTTGCGCCTCGGCCTCGGTCAGCCGCATCGGCGCGCCGTCGCGGGTCAGCTCCAGCCGTTCCAGATCGAACATCGCCGGCCCCAGCTTCACCTCGCGCGGCATCACCGGCTTCAGGCCGGTGCGGCGCAGGATGGCGTCGACGCGCAGCGACAGCTCGCGCGGGTCGAACGGCTTGGACATATAGTCGTCGGCGCCGCGCGACAGACCCTCGATCCGGTCGGAGGCCTCGCCGCGCGCGGTCAGCAGCAGGACGGGCGTCTTGGACAGGGCCGCCTTGGAGCGCACCCAGCTGGTCAGCTCCAGCCCGCTTTCGCCCGGCATCATGATGTCGAGGATCACCAGGTCGAACTCGATCAGTTCCATCAGCCTGCGCGCCGCCGCGGCGTGGGCCGCGCCTGTCGTGCGATAGCCCTCGCGCGCCAGATATTCCTTCAGCAATTCGCGGATCCGGTCGTCGTCGTCGACGATCAGCAGATGGCGGCCGACGCCGGCGCCCGCCACGGGGCCGGAACGATTGGCGCTGCTCATGCGGCCTGCTCCGGACGGCGGCTAAGGAGGCGGTGGCCGAAAAGGCGGCCAAGAGGGCGGAAGGTCATCAAAGGCCTGGCATTCCCTGACCCGTCCTGATTGGCGGACGAGCGTGTCAAAGTCGGTGTCGGCGCGCGTTTGCGAGCGTTCGCAACCTGCTGGAATTCGGCCGCGCGAGCAAGGAAACGGGCAAGGAAACCTGCACCGGTCGGCGACGAAGATCAGTCGCCGATGCGAACGTCGTCGATCCACAGGGTGCGAGGCGCGCCCGGCTGATAGGTTTCCCAGCCGATGCTGACCCGCTCCATGGCCGGGATTTCCCACACATAGGTGCCGGGCTGGTGCAGGCATCCCTGGCCCAACACGACCACATCGGGGCCGGAAATCGCCCGCCCGTCCAGGCTCAGCATCAGGCCCTGGGGGCCTATGCGCCAGGCGACATCGACCCAGCGGCCCTCGGGCATGGCCTCGCTCTCGCCCGCATGGGCCCAGCAGTCCGACAGGGGCGCCGCCGGATCGGCATAGCCGTCGGGGGTCTCGTAGTTGGACATCAGCCGCGACCCGCCGCCCGGCGCCGGATGCTGACCGCCGAAGCGGACCAGGCCGGTATGACCGTCGCTGCGCCGTAGGCCCCGCCCCTCGATCAGGGTCCAGTGCACGTCTTCGGCCGGCCCCGCCTGCAGCCAGACCTTCATCCGGCCAGACATCGCATCGCGCGCGGCAGGGAACAGAGGCCCGCCCTCGGCGAACAGGAAGACCCCGCCCTTGCCCGCCAGGTCGATCCGCACCGATTGCCGGCCGGAGGCGGCGCGCGTGTCGTCGATCACGGCCCGGCCGTTGACGGCGTAAAGCCTCCACGGTCCCCCTTCGGGCGGCCGACCGACCGCATAGGTCTCGAAATCATCGATCAGCCGGGGCGAAGGGTCTGGCGCCGCCGGATGCGAGGCGCAGGCGGCCAGAGACCAGGCGGCCAGCGCCGTCGCCAGACATCCTGCTGATGAAATCCGCATCGCCCATCCCCCGCCTGCAAGCGCCTTGCCGGCGACGATGCGCTCAGCCCCGGCGGCTCGCAACCGTCGTCCGCTTGCACGATGCGCGGGCGGCTCTACAGAGAGGGTGTCCACGGAGAGCCCCCCGATGTTCAGCCTGCTGAACCTGCAAAGCCTTCTGGGCCTCGTCGTCATCGTCGCCGCCTGCTGGGGCCTGTCGGAGAACCGCCGGGCGTTTCCGTGGCGGCTGGCGCTGGGGGCAATCGCGGTCCAGGCGCTGCTGGTGCTGGCCCTGTTCGGCATTCCCGGCTCGCAGGTCGTCCTGGCCGCCATCACCGGGGCGGTGGACGGGGTCGCCATCGCGACGAACGAGGGGACCAAGTTCGTGTTCGGCTATCTGGCCGGGGGCGATCAGCCCTATGCGGTCCAGAACCAGGGCGCCCTGTTCACCTTCGCCTTCCAGGTGTTGCCGCTGATCCTGGTGATCTCGGCCCTGTCGGCCCTGCTGTGGCACTGGAAGATCCTGAAGTGGATCACCCTCGGCTTTGGCTTTTTGTTCCAGAAAACCATGGGGCTGGGCGGCGCCTCGGCCCTGGCGGTGGCGGCCAATATCTTCCTGGGCATGATCGAAAGCCCGATCGTCATCCGCGCCTATCTGGACAAGCTGACCCGGTCGGAGATCTTCCTGATGATGGTGGTCGGCCTCGCCACCGTGGCCGGATCGACCATGGTCGCCTATGCCGCCATCCTGTCGCCCGTGCTGACCAATGCGGCGGGCCATGTGCTGGTCGCCTCCATCGTCTCGGCGCCCGCCGGGATCCTGCTGGCCCGGATCATCATCCCTGAGAAGCCGGGCGAGGGCGGGGCGGTCGCCGACTACAACTCGGCCCTAAAATACGACAGCGCCGTCGACGCCATCGTCAAGGGCACGTCCGACGGCCTGATGGTGGTGCTGAACATCTCGGCGGTGCTGATCGTGTTCGTGGCCCTGACGGCCCTGGTCAATGTCATGGTCGGCGGATTTTCGGTGTTCGGCGGGCCGCTGAGCGTCGAGCGGGTGCTGGGCTGGCTGTTCACCCCGGTCGCCTGGCTGATCGGGGTCGAGGGCTCGGAGGCGGGCCGCGCCGGCTGGCTGCTGGGCGTCAAGCTGACCCTGACCGAGTTCGTCGCCTTCATCCGCCTGGGCGAGGTCCCTGCCGGCGAAATGGGCGAACGCACCCGAATGCTGATGACCTACGCCCTGTGCGGCTTCGCCAATATCGGCTCGGTCGGGATCACCGTCACCGGCCTGTCGGTGCTGATGCCCGAGCGGCGCGAAGAGGTGCTGGGCATGGTCTGGAAGGCGCTGTTCGCCGGATTTCTGGCCACATTGATGACGGCCGCCATTGTCGGCGCCATGCCCGCCTCCATATTCCGCTGAGCCGGAGACCTGCCCAGATGAAACTCTACACCTCCAATCGCGCGCCCAACCCCCGTCGCGTCCGCTGGGTCATGGCCGAAAAGGGCATCACCGACGTCGAGCTGATCGAGATCGACATCATGTCCGGCGCGCACAAGACGCCCGACTACCGCGCCCGCGTCGGCGTGCCCCACGTCCCTGCGCTGGAGCTGGACGACGGCACCATCATCTCCGAGTCCGTGGCCATCTGCCGCTATCTGGAGGCGCTGCATCCCGAGCCCAACCTGTTCGGCCATGACGCTCGCGAACAGGCCATCGTCGAGATGTGGACCCGGCGCGGCGAATTCTATCTGGCCAATCCGATCATGCTCAGCGTGCGCCACAGCCATCCGGCGCTGGTCGCACTGGAGGCCACCCAGGTGCCCCAGGTGGCGGACTACAACCGCGTCGGCGCCGAGCGCTTCATGCGGACCCTGGACCGCCACCTGGCCGATCACGAATTCATCGCCCTGGATCGCTTCACCATCGCCGACGTGGTCGCCACGGTCGGGCTAGATTTCGCCCGCCTGGTCAAATACCGGCCGCCCGAGGAGTTCACCCACCTGGCGCGGTGGTACGAGGCATCGCGGGCGAGACCGGCCGCCGCCGCCGGGGCCTGATGTCTAGGTCGGGCGCCTAGGGCCGGGGCGTGAATTTCCGGATGATGCCGGAATAGGTCATCAAGGTGCGTTGGCCGGTGCTGATCTGGCCGCGCACGAAGATCAGCGACCCGCCGGCGCGCACCACCTCGCCCGTCGCCTCGATCAGTTCGCCGACATAGGCGCCGTCGATCAGGGTGGAATCGAGCTGGACCGTCACGCCGTTCGAGCCCTCCATCTGCTGGTAGGCCGTCTGGAACAGGGCGATGTCCGCGAAGGTCATCAGGCAGCCGCCGTGCATCCTGTGCCCGGCGTTCATGTGCTTTTCCTCGGCCCGGAAGGCGCAGCGCATCCGCCCGTCGGCATCGACCCTGAAGTAGAAGGGTCCGACGACCTGATCGAACGTGCCGTGCAGGTCATAGGTATGCCAGCCGGCGAATTCGCCCTCCGTCACCGCAATTTTCGCGACCATCGCCTCTGTCCTCGTCAGGTCTTGCGCCAATTCTGGCCAAGTCCGCCTTTGTCTTGCTCTCGCAATGCAGCATATAGGCGCAATGAGCGACCCAATCGAAACAGCCATCTTCGAAAAACTGTCGGCGATCGACCCCAAGGGGACGAACGGCAAGAGCATCGAACCCGCCGAAGTGGCCAAGGCCCTGCAGCCCGAACAGTGGCAGCGCATGATGCCCAAGGTGCGCGGAACGGCGCTGGGCCTGATGCGTCAGGGCAAGCTGACCATCACCAAGAAGGGCAAGCCGGTCGATCCGAACGCCTTCAAGGGCGTCATCCGCCTGCGCCTGCCGACGGCGGACGAGACCGCCGCCGCCCTGGCCGCCCGGCCTGCGCCGCTGGCTGATGAGGACGATGGCGACTTCGCCTGATCCCATCAGGCCTATCCGCGTTGCACGCGGGCTGATCGGGGCGCTGTTCGCCCTGACGCTGTCCGCTTGCGCCGCGCCCTATATCCAGCCGCCCCTGACGCCGCCGCCAGGCTTCACCGGTCCTCGCATCGAGGAGCCGGCGCGCACCGGCTCGCCCGGCGCCTTTGTGGTGCAGGACGGCGCGCGGCTGCCCTTCCTGCGCTGGGGTGGAGCGTCCGAGCCCTGGGCCGTCATCGTCGCCCTGCACGGGATGAACGACCACGACGCCTCCTTCCGGCTGGCCGGGCCGTGGTGGGCCGAGCGGGGCATCGTCACCTACGCCTTCGACCAGCGCGGCTTTGGCCAGGCGCCGGGGCGCGGCGTCTGGGCCGGAGAGCCGGTCATGTCCGAGGACCTGCGCACCGTCACCGCCCTGGTGCGCGCCCGTTATCCCCACGCCGTCGTCGCTGTGGTGGGCGAGAGCATGGGCGGGTCGGTCGCCGCCGCCGCCTTCGGCTCGGACCGGCCGCCGGATGCGGACCGGGTCATTCTGCTGGCGCCCGGCGTCTGGGGCTGGTCCAGTCAGGGGCCGGTCAACAGCGTCGGCCTGTGGGTCGCCGCCCGGGCCCTGGGCGATCTGGCGCTGGAGCCGCCCGAGTTCGCTGTGCGCGACATCGTCGCCTCCGACAACCACCTGGAACTGATCCGCAACGCCCGCGACCCCGAAAGCATCCTGGCCACTCGGTTCGACACCCTGTCCGGTCTGGTCGATCTGATGGAGGTGGCGAGCAGGGGGCTGGGCCTGATGCGAGCGCCGACTCTTCTGATGTATGGCGCCGACGATACGGTGGTGAAGAAGCCTGCCATGCGGCGCGCCCTGCAACGGGCAGGCCAGCCCCCGAACCTGCGAACGGCCTGGTATCCCGAGGGGCATCACCTGTTGAACCGCGATCTGCAGGCTGAAACCGTCTATCGCGACGTTGAGGCTTATCTGCGGGATCAATCGGCAACCCTGCCGTCGGGCGCTGTGCCGGTTTTGCCGCAGCTTGATCCCTAGCCGACCCCAGGACCGCACATCCGTTAAGGCGTCTTAACGCAGCGTTTACCACACACGCGGCAGTTTCTGCCTAGCGGGCGTGTCTCAACCCCCGTCAGTAGTTTTGGGCGGGGACGCGTGGGCGGCTTCACGGCGGCGTTGCAGAGATTTGGAATCGGCCGTCTGGCTGCGGTGCTGGGCGTCGCGGCCGGCGTCGCCGCCGTGCTCGTCGCCGTCATGCTGCGTATGGGCCAGGCCCCCGACGCCCTGCTCTATTCCAACCTGGACCTGAAGGAGGCGTCGGAGATCACGGCGTCGCTGGATCAGGCCGGAATCAAATATTCGACCAAGGGCGACGGCTCGACCGTCATGGTCAACCGCGATGACGTCGGCACAGCCCGGATGATGGTGGCCTCCAAGGGTCTCGTGACCCAGGGGTCGGTCGGCTATGAGCTGTTCGACAACCAGTCGGTGCTGGGTCAGACCGAGTTCCAGCAGAACCTCAACGAAAAGCGCGCGCTGGAAGGCGAACTGGCCCGCACCATCCTGTCCTATCGCGGCATCTCGTCGGCCAAGGTGCTGATCGCTCTGCCGCGCCGCGAGATGTTCTCGTCGGCCACCGGCGACCCCACCGCCGCCGTCGTCGTCGGGGTGGGCGGGCGCGCTCTGACCGGGGATCAGGTCCAGGCCATCCGCAACGTCATCGCCTCGTCCGTGCCCGGCCTGAAGCCGGAGAAGGTCACCGTCACTGACACCGCCAACCGCACCCTGGCTGCCGGTTCAGACGGCGGCGCCTTCTCGGCCGCATCGGCCCAAGACGCCAAGAACACCACCGAGGCTCAGCTCCAGGCCCGGATCATGGACATCGTCGAGGGGGTGGTCGGCTCAGGCGCGGCGCGCGTCCAGGTCACCGCCGACATCGACCACAGCCGCTCGACCACCCAGGAACAGAAATACGATCCCGACGGCCAGGTCGTCCGCTCGACCTCGACCAATGGTTCGCAGTCCCAGGACACGACGGGCCAGTCGGACGGCGGCGCGACGGCGACCAACAACATCCCCGGCGGCGAGGCCCCGGCGACGACGCCCCTCGGTTCGACCGACACCACCAATACCGAGACGACCAACTACGAGATTTCGAACATCACCACCACGACGGTCAAGGAGCCTGGCGAGGTCAAGAAGCTGGCCGTCTCGGTGGCCGTGGACGGCAAATGGACCCCCGCCGCGGATGGCAAGGGCGAGGCGACCTACGCACCGCGCTCGGCTGAAGAGATCGAACAGATCAAGGCCCTGGTGTCTGCCGCTGTCGGCATCGACGCCACGCGCGGCGACAAGATCGAGGTCGTCAACATCCCCTTCAGCCGCGACACCTCGGCGGCGGGCGGCACCGACGGCGGCAACCCGCTGCTGAACTTCGACAAGTCCGACATCATGCGCGGGGTCGAGCTTCTGGTGTTGCTGGTCACCGGCCTGTTGCTGATCTTCTTCGTGGTGCGTCCGCTGTTGAAGACGGCGGCGGGCGGCGGTCTTGCCCTGACGGGACCGGGTGTCACGGCCTTGCAGACCACCATGGTCGACGGCCAGCCGGTCTATACCAGCGCGGCCCAGCTGAGCGGCCCCTCGGACATGGACCAGCGGCTCGACATCGCCCGTATCGAGGGCCAGGTGAAGGCGTCCTCCGTCAAGAAGGTCGCCGAATTCGTCGATAAGCATCCCGATGAGTCGACCGCCATCCTGCGCGGCTGGGTGCACGAAGGCTGATGGCCGCCCGTCTCGTCACCAAGAAGCCGGCCGTCGATGACGCCAAGAAGCTGACCGGGCCGGAGAAGGCCGCCGTCATTCTGCTCGCGCTCGGCGAGGAGCATACGCGTCTTTGGCAGAACCTGGACGACGACGAGGTCAAGGAAATCTCCCAGGCCATGGCCGGACTGGGCACCGTCAGCGCCGTCGTGGTCGAGGAACTGCTGGTCGAGTTCGTGGCCGGGATGAGCGGTTCCGGCGCGGTCCTGGGCTCGTTCGAACAGACCCAGCGCCTGCTGGCCGCCTTCATGCCCGCCGACCGGGTCGACGGCCTGATGGAGGAGATCCGGGGTCCTGCCGGCCGGACCATGTGGGACAAGCTCGGTAATGTGAACGAGAGCGTTCTGGCCAACTATCTCAAGAACGAATACCCGCAGACGGTCGCGGTGGTCCTGTCCAAGATCAAGCCCGACCACGCCTCGCGCGTTCTGACGGCCCTGCCCGAGGACTTCGCCCTGGAATGCGTCCAGCGGATGCTGCGCATGGAGCCGGTTCAGCGCGAAATCCTGGACAAGATCGAACAGACCCTGCGGACCGAGTTCATGTCCAACCTGGCGCGGACGTCCAAGCGCGACAGCCACGAGATGATGGCCGACATCTTCAACAGCTTCGACCGCCAGACCGAGGCCCGCTTCATTGGCGCCCTGGAGGAACGCAACCGCGAATCCGCCGAGCGCATCCGCGCCCTGATGTTCGTGTTCGAGGACCTCAACAAGCTCGATCCCGGCGGCGTCCAGACCCTGCTGCGCGCGGTCGAGAAGGACCAGCTGGCCCTGGCGCTGAAGGGCGCCTCGGAGGTTCTGCGCGAGATGTTCTTCTCCAACATGAGCGAGCGCGCCTCCAAGATCATGCGCGAGGACATGGAATCCATGGGGCCGGTGCGTCTGAAGGACGTCGACAGCGCCCAGATGGCGATGGTCCAGGCCGCCAAGGACCTGGCCGCCAAGGGCGAGATCATGCTGGCCGGGGCCGGCGGCGCCGACGACGAGCTGATCTACTGACATGACCGCAGCCCCCCTCAACAGCCGCCCATTCGCTTTCGACACCGAGTTCAGCTCGGACGGATCGGTCGCCCGCGCCGGCGCCGCCTTCGCCCCGACCAAGCGCGCCTATCTGCCGGCCGAGGTCGAGGCTCTGGTCGCTCAGGCCCGGTTCGAAGGCCGCGAGGCCGCCCTGGCCGAGGTCGACAGTCTTCAGGCCATGGCCGTGGTGGCGGTGGCCGAGGCGGTCTCGGCGGCGACGCCGACCCTGGCCGCCATCGCCCAGACCCACCGCGAACAGTCGGCGGAGCTGGCGCTTGCCGCCGCCCGCGTCGTCGCCGGCGCCGCGCTGGATCGCTTTCCCGCCGGTCCCCTGCAGGCCGCGATCGAGGCCTTGGGCCAGGAGATCGACGCCTCGCCCCGGCTGGTCATTCGCGCGCAGGGCCTGGACGACGCGGTGAAGGTCAAGCTTCAGGCGATCTGCGTCGATGCGGGTTTCTCGGGCTTGATCGCCTTCCGCGACGACCCTGGCCTGTCCGCCGCCGCCTTCCAGCTGGAATGGGCCGACGGCCGCGCCGACTATGATCCCGCCGAGGCCGCAGCGCGCATGGGCGAGGCTCTGGCCGCCACCCTGGCCGCTGAGGCCGGGCACGCTGAATCGCTCACCGACAGGAGTGCGCTGTAATGGCCGACGATCTCGCCCTGGAGGAGTTCCCGGACTCCACCGCCCTGGCCACCATGGACGAAGCCGGGGACAAGAGCGCCTCGGATCTGGCGCCCGTCTATGACGTGCCGGTCAACATCTCGGCCGTCCTGGGCAAGGCCCACATGACGGTGGCGCAACTGCTCAAACTCAACCGCGGATCGGTGCTCGAGCTGGACCGAAAGGTCGGCGAGGCCATCGACATCTTCGTCAACAACCGCCTGGTCGCCCGCGGGGAGGTCGTCGTCGTCGAGGACCGCCTGGGCGTGACCATGACGGAAATCATCAAGACCGAGGACTCGGGCGCCTAACGGCGACCAGTCAGCATAGATTTAGAGGAGAAGACCCATGCGGCTTCTGGTGGTTGCAAGGCTTTCGGGCCAACTCGCGGCGGCGGTGAAGATGGCCATGGCGCACGGCGCCAAGGTCCAGCACGTCGAACGCACCGATCAGGCGACGGAACAGCTGCGGCGCGGGCAGGGCGCCGACCTTTTGATGGTCGACTACAACCTCGACATCGCCGGACTGATCGCGGCCAACGAGGCCGAGCGGATTTTCGTGCCGGTCGTGGCCTGCGGCATCGACAACGACGCGCAAAAGGCCGCCGACGCCATTCGCGCGGGGGCCAAGGAGTTCATCCCGCTTCCGCCCGAGGCCGACCTGATCGCCGCCGTTCTGTCGGCTGTCGCCGACGACGAGCGCCCGCTGATTTCGGCCGATCCTTCGATGCAGGCCGTCATCAAGCTGGCCGACCAGGTGGCGCGCTCGGAAGCCTCCATCTTGATCACCGGCGAGAGCGGCGTCGGCAAGGAAGTCATGGCGCGCTATCTGCACGTCAATTCCAAGCGCGCCGAACGGCCGTTCATCAGCGTCAACTGCGCCGCCATTCCCGACAACCTTCTGGAATCAGAACTGTTTGGCCACGAGAAGGGGGCCTTCACCGGCGCCGTGGCCCGCCGCATCGGCAAGTTCGAGGAGGCCGATGGCGGAACCCTGCTGCTGGACGAAATCTCGGAGATGGACGCCCGCCTTCAGGCCAAGCTGCTGCGCGCCATTCAGGAACGGGTCATCGACCGGGTTGGTGGAACCAAGCCCGTGCCGGTCAATATCCGCATCATCGCCACCTCCAATCGCGACCTGGCCAAGGCCGTGGCCGAAGGCGTGTTCCGCGAAGACCTTCTCTACCGTCTGAACGTCGTCAACCTGCGCCTGCCGGCCCTGCGCGAACGGCCCGGCGACGTGGCGGTCCTGGCCGATCACTTCGTCAAGAAATACGCCGCCGCCAACGGCGTTCCGGTCCGGCCCCTGTCGCTGGATGCCCGTCGCGCCCTGGCGGCCCACCGCTGGCCCGGCAACGTGCGGGAACTGGAGAACGCCATGCACCGCGCGGTGCTGTTGGCGGTCGGTCCCGAGATCGACGCCGAGGCTATCCGCCTGCCGGACGGCCAGCCCCTGTCCGACGTGGTCTCTGCCGACGCCGGACCCGCCAGCCGGGCGGCCGCCACCGCCGACGCCGTCAGCCGCGCCTATGTCGGCCAGACCGTGGCGCAGATGGAAAAGACCCTCATCCTGGACACGCTGAGCCACTGCCTTGGCAACCGAACTCACGCGGCCAACATCCTGGGCATCTCGATCCGCACCCTGCGCAACAAGCTGAACGAATACGCCGACGAGGGCACCGCCATCATGGCGCCCCAGAACGGCGTCGCCGCCAACTATGGCGCGAGTGCAGCCTGATCCATGGCCTATGTCGCCGACCGCAGAAGCGTTCTTTCCGGCCTGGCCGCCTTCGGCCTGACGGGCTGCGACCGCACCCCTGCGTCCGCGCCTGATCCTGAGGCTCCGTCGCCCTACGCCACGCGGGACACGGTGCTGGACCTGTCCGAGCTGGAGCGTCGGCACGGCGGCCGTATCGGGCTGACGGCCCAGGACATGAACCGCGTGTCGTGGCGACCGGACGAACGGTTCAACTATTGCTCGACCTTCAAGCTGTTCCTCGCTGCCGCGACCCTGGAGCGGGTTCAGCGCGACAACGAAAAGCTGGACCGGGCCATCCCGGTCACCGCCGCCGACATGATCAGCCACGCCCCGGTGACGGAAAAGGCCGTGGGCAAGACCCTGACCATCGAACAGTTGATGCAGGCGACGGTCGAGGTCAGCGACAATCCCGCCGCCAACATCCTGATCCGCGAGATGGGCGGCATCGACGCCTTGCGCGCCTGGTATCGCTCCATCGGCGACACGACGACGAACGTCGACCGGCTCGAGCCCTTCATGAACCGCCGCGACGGCGACAAGGACACGGCCCAGCCGCGCCAGATCGCCACCAACCTGGGCTGGATACTGAGCACCTATCAGCCGCTGGGTCTGATGTCGCAGTACGCCCTGTTGTGGAACTGGCTGATCCAGTCGCCGACAGGGCAGGGGCGGATCAAGGCAGGCGTGCCCCAGGGCTGGACCGTGGCGCACAAGACCGGCACCGGCGGTTCGGGCCAGACCAACGACATCGGCGTGATCCATCCGCCGACCGGCGAGCCGATCCGCATCGCCGTCTATTACGACGCCCCGGCCGATATGGCCGAGGTCACCCGCGACGCGGTGATCGCCCAGGCGACGCGCCTGGCGCTCGGCGCGCTGGGCCGTGACGGGTCCGCCGCATGAGCGACGCCTCTGTCATGATGAAGGACGGCATGGCCCGTCCGACCGGGACGGACGTCAAGGGCTGGCTGCTGCGCGGCGAGGTCGGGATGGCGGTCGGCGTGATCGGCGTCATCCTGCTGCTGATCCTGCCGGTGCCCAGCTTCCTGATGGACTTCCTGCTGGCGATCTCGCTGGTGTCGTCCGTCCTGATCCTGATGACGGCGCTGATGATGAAGCGGCCGCTGGATTTCGCCATCTTCCCCACGGTCCTGCTGGTCTCGACCCTGTTCCGCCTGGGGCTGAACCTGGCCTCGACCCGCCTGATCCTGAGCCACGGCCACGAGGGTCACGACGCCGCCGGTCAGGTCATCAACGCCTTTGGCCAACTGATGATGGGCGGCAGTTTCATCATCGGCGTCATCATCTTCGCCATCATCCTGGTGGTGAACTTCGTCGTCATCACCAAGGGCTCGACCCGGATCGCCGAGGTCTCGGCCCGGTTCACCCTGGACTCCATGCCCGGCAAGCAGATGGCCATCGACGCCGACCTGTCCTCGGGCCTGATCACCGAGGACCAGGCCAAGCTGCGCAGGAAGGAGCTGGAGCAGGAATCGACCTTCTTCGGGGCCATGGACGGTGCGTCCAAGTTCGTGCGCGGCGACGCCATGGCCGGGCTGATCATCGTCTTCATCAACGTGATCGGCGGCATCCTGATCGGGGTGATTCAGCATCAACTGCCGATCGGCGAAGCGGCCAACACCTATATCCAGCTGACCATCGGCGACGGTCTGGTGACCCAGGTTCCGGCCATCATCATCTCGATCGCCGCTGGCTTCCTGGTGTCCAAGGCCGGTGTCGAAGGTTCGGCCGACAAGGCCCTGGTCCAGCAGCTGGCCACCAACCCCGTCAGCCTGGGCATGGTCTCTGGCGCTGCGGGCCTGATGGGGCTGATCCCCGGCATGCCGCTGATCCCGTTTGCGGCCCTGGCTCTGGGCACCGGATTCATGGCCTGGCGACTGGGACGAGCACGACTGAAGCCCCAGCCGAGCGAGGCTGAAATCGCCGCCGCCGCCAATGCGGGCAAGCCCAAGGAAGACGTCGAGGAGCCCATCGGCACGGCTCTGACCATCGACGAGGTCAAGATCGAGCTCGGCTATTCGCTGCTCAGCCTGATCAACGACCTGGAAGGCCGCCGCCTGACCGACCAGATTCGCGCCCTGCGTCGCGCCCTGGCCCAGGAGTACGGCTTCGTCATTCCCTCGGTGCGCATCCTCGACAACATGCGCCTGGCGACCCAGGGCTATGCCATCCGCATCAAGGAGATGGAGGCCGGCGCGGGCGAGGTCCGCCTGGGTTCGCTGATGGCCATGGACCCGACCGGGCGTCAGGTCGAACTGCCCGGTGAACACACCAAGGAGCCCGCCTTTGGCCTGCCCGCCACCTGGATCGATGAGGGTCTGCGCGAAGAGGCCACCTTCCGCGGCTATACCATCGTCGATCCCTCGACGGTGCTGACCACCCACCTGACCGAGATTCTCAAGGAGAACATGGCCGACCTCTTGTCCTATGCAGAGGTCCAGAAGCTCATCAAGGAACTGGGGCCGGAGGAGAAGAAGCTGGTCGACGAACTGGTGCCCTCGGTGGTCACCGTCACGACGCTGCAACGGGTGCTGCAGTCCCTGCTGCGCGAGAAGGTCTCGATCCGCGACCTGGGCGCCATCCTGGAAGGCCTGGCCGAGGCGGCTCCGCACTCGTCGTCGGTCACCACCCTGGTCGAACACGTCCGCACCCGTCTGGCGCGTCAGCTGTGCTGGCAGCACAAGGGCGACGACGGCGCCCTGCCCATCGTCACCCTGTCGCCGGAGTGGGAAGCCGCCTTCGCCGAAGCCCTGATCGGCGCCGGCGAGGACAAGCAGCTGGCCATGGCGCCGTCGCGGCTGCAGGACTTCATCCGCTCGGTCCGCGACACCTTCGAGCGCATCGCCATGGGCGGCGAAAACGCTGTCCTGCTGACCGGCCCGCAAATCCGCCCCTATGTCCGCTCGATCATCGAACGCTTCCGCGGCCAGACCGTGGTGATGAGCCAGAACGAGATCCATCCGCGGGCGCGGCTCAAGACCATCGGTTCGGTCTGACGAACGGGTCTAGTTGACCATGCTCCAGCCGCCTGCCGAGGCGTTGCGGGCCTGAGCATTGGCGGGGCGGGCGATCAGGCCGGACTGGGTGATGAAGACCTCGTAGCGCGCGCCGTCGGCCATCGGCATATAGGCCGCTCCGCCATACAGGGTGTCGACGGCGTCGACGTAGCGACGATAGCGCCGCGCCATGTCCCAGGCGTCGACACGCCAGGGCAGGGCGACGCCCATGATCTGGGACGGCTGGTCGCCGCCCGACAGGCCGTGGACGCTGCGGGCGCCCGTCCGCTCCTGCTCGATGTCCTGATAACGGCCCGACAGGCGGTCCAGCCGGTACTGCGTGTCCAGCCCCAGCACATTGGCCCAGGGCTTCCATTTCAGGACCTGGGCCTCGATGCGCCATTCGTCGCCGTTGACGGGATAGAGGGCGGTGCGGGCGGGCTGGCCCTCCGTCGAGGGCGGCTGGATCAGGGTGACCTCGTAATACTGACGGCCAAGCTGGCGCAGCTGGATGGTGGCCACGGGCCGCTCATAGGTCAGGCGCGAATAGGTCTGGATGTTCTGTGCCAACAGAGTGGCGGCCAGGGCGACGCCGAGCACCGCGCCGCCGCCTATGATCTTGAACAGGCCGCCGAAGACACGACCGCCGAACAGCGACGCCAAACCATTCAGAAGGAAGAGGCCGCCGATGACGGCGACGAAAGCGGGGACCACCCACCACCAAGAAACCATGTTCGGCGCTCCTGTCTGGGCTGGCCAGTCGGCCGGGAAAACAAGCACTTGGGACCTGCCCGGCGCCACCGGCGCTGGACTCGGGCCACAGCCCAGCTAAACCTTGCGCCATGAACGATGCGCCCGCCACCCGCTTCCCGTCATTGGGGCGCCCCAGCCTGCCAGATCTAGCCGCCGTGCGGCGGCTTCTGAGGACCCCGTCTCTGGCGCGATCCGTGGTGATCCTGCTGGCCGGGGCGCTGTCGCTTCTGTTGCTGGCCAATTTTTCGACCTTCGTGCTGATCCAGCGGACAGCCGAGATCAACGCCCAGGTGGACGCCACCTGGCAGGTGCGCCGCGCCGCCCGATCCGTGTTGCTGAACGTCGAGGAGGCAGAGACTGCGCAGCGCGGCTACCTGCTGACGGCCCAGCCGGGATTCCTCGCCGCCTATGAAAACGCCCGCGCCGTCAACGAACCCCTGTTCGAGGATCTGGAGCGGACGACAGAGGCCAGTCATGAGTCCCGAGCCTCCGCCGACGAACTCCGCCGGCTGACTGACGCAAAGTTCCAAGAGATGTCGCGCACGCTGGGCTTCGCGCGTCAGGGGCGGATCGGCGAGGCTGTCAGTATCGTCAGGGCCGGGCGTGGCCAGGAGATCATGGCGCAGTTGCGCGCCGAACTGGGCCGCATCGACAGGCTTCAGGGTGAGGCCGTGGAGGCCGAGGCCGCCCAGTCCCGGCTTTCTGCCGTGGTGACCATCACCGTCAACTTCGTCGCCGGCGTGCTGATCCTGATTTTGGGCGCCATCATCGTGGTGCTGGTCCGCCGCTATCTGGCCGAGATCAACGATGCCCGCGCCACCGTGGCCCGGATCAACGCCGGGCTGGAGGACACCGTCCGTTCGCGCACCGCCGCCCTGACCCGCGCCAACGAAGAGGTCCAGCGTTTCGCCTATATCGTCAGCCACGACCTGCGCTCGCCCCTGGTCAACGTCATGGGCTACACCTCCGAGCTGGAACAGGCGGGCAAGACGCTCGATCTGCAGATGACCAAGGTGGAAGCCGGAGCTCCCGATCTGATCGACGGTGACGCGGTGCTGGCCGTGCGCGAGGACATCCCCGAGGCCGTTGGCTTCATTCGCGCCTCGACCGAGAAGATGGACCGGCTGATCAACGCCATCCTGAAACTGTCCCGCGAAGGCCGTCGCAACCTGACGCCCGAGGCCTTGGACATGACCGCCATGGTCCAGCGCATCGCCGACAGCATGCACCATCAGGTTACCGACGTGGGCGCCGAGATCGTGGTCGAGCCGATGGCGGGGATGGAGAATGACCGGCTCTCGATCGAGCAGATCATGGGCAATCTGATCGACAACGCGGTCAAATATCTCGACCCCACAAGGCCAGGTCGAATCGTTGTCACCGGAACCGAACGGGCAGGCGGCTGGGTCGAATACGCCGTTCAGGACAATGGACGAGGCATCGCAGCACGCGATCATGAGCGGGTCTTCGAGCTGTTCCGCCGCGCCGGTCGGCAGGACACGAAAGGCGAGGGCCTGGGTCTGGCCTTCGTGCGTAACAGCGTGCGGCGACTGGGCGGCGAGATCACCGTTGACTCCGAGCTTGGCAAGGGCTCGACTTTCCGCCTGAAATTCCCCAAACGCCTCGTCCTCGACGAGGCCGGAGACACCCTGTGAGCGCACCCGTAAAAATCGTCATGGTTGAAGACGACCATGGCCATGCCAAGTTGATCGAGAAGAACATTCGCCGCGCGAATATCTCCAACGACATCCTGCACTTCGACTCGGGCCAGCCGGCGCTCGACTATCTGTTCTCGGAAGAGGTCCGGGCCAACGGGCCGATGCTGATCCTGCTCGACCTCAACCTGCCCGATATGCAGGGTACGGATATTCTGGCCGAGGTGAAGAAGGATGAGCGGCTGAAACGTGCGCCGGTCGTCGTCCTGACCACCACCGACGACAAGGTCGAGATCCAGCGCTGCTACGACCTGGGCTGCAACGTCTATATCACCAAGCCGGTCGACTATGAGAGCTTTGCCGGAGCCATCCGCCAGCTGGGCCTGTTCCTGTCCGTGATGCAGGCTCCCGAGATCGAATGACGCCCGACCGACCGGAAATCCGGCTTCTCTACATCGACGACGATGCCGGCCTGTCTCGTCTGGTTCAGAAGGAACTCGGCCGGCACGGCTATGTGGTCACCTGCGTCGCCGACGGGGATGCGGGACTGCGGGCGCTGGCTGCCGGCGGCTACGACATCTGCGCCCTTGATCACTATATGCCGGCGCGCGATGGGCTGGATGTGCTGCCCGACATCATGGCGCTGCCCAAGCCGCCGCCGGTTGTCTATGTCACCGGCGCCCAGGAAGGCCGTATCGCCGTCGCCGCCCTGCGCGCGGGCGCCGCCGACTATGTGATCAAGGATATTTCCGAGGACTTCACGGCCCTGCTGCGCTCGGCGCTGGAAGACGCTCTGCTGCGTCGTCGCCTGCAACGCGAGAATGACGAGGCCGTCGAACAAATCCGTCTGGCCCGCGACCGTGCCGAGGCCATGCTGCGCGAGGTGAACCATCGGGTCGGGAACTCGCTGCAACTGGTCTCCACCTTCATGTCGCTGCAACTGCGGCACCTGGCCGATGAGGGCGCGCGCAACGCCCTGAAGGAGGCCCAGGCCCGGATCGAGGCCGTGGCCCACGTCCATCGCCGGCTCTACACCTCGGGCGATATGTCCTCTGTCGACATGGACGAATATCTGGCGGGGCTGATCGACGAGCTCAGCAAGTCGCTTGGGCCCGACGCCGGGTCGCCGAGCCTGGTGCTGCAGGCCGAGCCCATGCGCGTCTCGACCGACCAGGCGGTTTCCCTGGGCGTGGTGGTCACCGAGCTGGTCACCAATGCAGTCAAATACGCCTATGCGCCCGGTCAGGGCGGCGAGATCCGCATCATCCTGCGCCCCGGCGCCGACGGTCGCGCCCTGCTGACGGTCGAGGACGACGGCCCCGGTATGGGCGACGGCGCGCCCAAGGGAACGGGTCTGGGCGGCAAGATCATCAGCGCCATGGCGTCGGGCCTGCGCTCGGCCGTGGAGTTCGACCGCGATCACAAGGGTGTCCGCGCCCGGCTTGCCTTCGACCTCTGACCATGACGCCGCAACTGCAGTTCGGCCTGGCCGATCCGGCTCTGTCGTACCTGAGACGACCTGCCACCTTCGGGCTGGTGTTCCGGGACCAGAAGATCGCCTGCGTCCGGGTGGCGCGCGACATACCCTATTACGACCTGCCCGGCGGCGCCGTGGACGGCGACGAGACCGAGCAGCAGGCCCTGGTCCGCGAGTTCGTCGAGGAGACGGGCATGGCCGTCCGTCCGGTCGAGCGTATCGCCGAGGCGGGCCAGTATTTCCTCAAGTCGGATGGCCAGCCGGTCAATAATCTCGGCGGGTTCTGGATCGCAGAATACCTGTCCATCGACCCGGCGGCCAAGGTCGAGGACGACCATGAGCTGGTCTGGCTGCACCCGCGCACCGCCCTGGCCGAACTGCGCCATGACGCCCATGCCTGGGCGGTGGCCAGATGGTTGCGTCATCACGCCTGAGGTCTGAACGGGAACGATAGGAGCGGCCATTGGTTGATCAGGCCGAAGCGTCGCGCCCCGGTGACGCCCCGTTGAAGGAGTTTCACCATGCCCGATCATGATCGCATCGAAGGCGCCGCCAAGAACATCGGCGGCAAGATCAAGGAAGCCGCTGGCAATTTGACCGGCGATGAAAAACTGAAGGCTGAAGGCAAGGCGGATCAGGTCAGCGGCAAGGTCCAGAACGCTGTCGGCGGCGTCAAGGATAGCCTGCGAGACACCGACAAGCGCAACTAGCGTTCGTCTGCTTCGCCTGAAACGCCGCCCGTCACCGCGGGCGGCGTTTTCGTGTCTGGAGACCTATCGCGTCAAGGAGCGCATCGCCTGGTCCAGCCCGTCCAGCGTCAGGGGATACATCCGCTCGTCCATGACCTCGCCGATCAGCTTCACCGAGGCTGTGTAGTTCCAGTATTTCTCGGCCACGGGGTTCAACCAGACCGACTTGTCCCATTGCTGTCGGGCGCGTTTCAGCCAGACGGCGCCGGCCTCCTCGTTCCAGTGCTCGACCGAGCCGCCCGGCATGGTGACCTCATAGGGTGACATCGTCGCGTCGCCCACGAAGATGGCGCGCCAGTCGCCGGGATACTTGTTCAGCACTTCCCAGGTCGGGGTCTTCTCGGCGTGCCGACGCCGGTTGTCCTTCCAGACGCCCTCGTAGAGGCAGTTGTGGAAGTAGAAGAACTCCAGATTCTTGAACTCAGTCTTGGCCGCCGAGAACAACTCCTCGACCAGCTTGATATGGCCATCCATCGACCCGCCGACATCGAGGAACAGCAGCACCTTGATCGTGTTCCGACGCTCGGGCCGCATATGGATGTCCAGCCAGCCCTGACGCGCCGTGCCGTCGATGGTGCCGTCGATGTCCAGTTCCTCGGCGGCGCCCAGGCGCGCGAACCGCCGCAGCCGACGCAGGGCGACCTTGATGTTGCGGGTGCCCAGTTCGACCGTGTCGTCCAGGTTTCGGTATTCGCGCTTTTCCCAGACCTTGACCGCCCGGCCGTGTTTGCCCGGCCCGCCGATGCGCACGCCCTCGGGATTATAGCCGCCGTGGCCGAAGGGGCTTGTACCGCCCGTGCCGATCCATTTCGACCCGCCCTGGTGGCGTTCCTTCTGCTCCTCCAGACGCTGTTTCAGCGTCTCCATCAGCTTGTCGAACCCGCCGAGCGCCTCGATCTCGGCCTTCTCCTCGTCGGTGAGGTATTTGTCCGTCAGCAGCTTCAGCCAGTCCTCGGGGATGTCGGTGGTCAGGTCGTCGCCGATGCCGACCGTTTCGACGCCCTTGAAAACCTTGCCGAAAACCTGGTCGAAGCGGTCATAGTGCTTCTCGTCCTTGACCAGGACCGCGCGCGACAGGTGGTAGAAGTCCTCGATCTTTCCGCCCGCCACGTCCTTGTCCATGGCCTCCATCAGATGGAGCCATTCCTTGGTTGAGACGGGAACCTTGGCGTCGCGCAGGGCGGTGAAGAAGGGGATGAGCATGGCGCTAAACTGAGCGTGGTTCAGTCGCGCCGCAAGATGAACTCGTGGTCGCGCCAGGCGCCCACGGGGTATTCGTATTCGCCGGCCTTCTCGAACCCATAGGCGCCATAAAGTTTCAGGGCCTTTTCGTTGCCGCTCCAGACGCCGATCCACAGGGGGCCGTCGGTGTGGGCCTGCATCCAATCCAGCGACAGTTTCAGCAGTTGCGTGCCCAGGCCCAGCCCCTGTGCGGTCTTGCCGACATAGAGGCGGCGCAGCTCCATATTGGCCGGAGTGGCGTCGGGATGGGGCAGGCCGTTGGGGCCGGCGTTGGCGAAGGCCAAAAGTTGGCCGTCACGTTCGGCGACCCACCAGGCGGCTTCCGGCTCGGCCAGTTTCCGGGCCGTCGCAGTTTCGCTGAAACTGGCGTCCAGGAAATCGGCCAGATCCTGTGCGGGGTAGGGGATAGCGAACCCCTCGACAAAGGTGTCGATGAAGGTCTGGCGGCCTAGAGCGCCCAGGGCCTGGGCGTCCGTGGGGCGGGCGGGGCGGATCAGAACTGCGGAGTCTGGGGTCGTGGACATCGCCGGCGATTACACCGGCGCCATTGCGGCGTCATCCACGACATTCCTGATGCATGGCCGCGGTCTGCTTGTGTCTTGGCGAGCGTGCGGCGTCATCTCGGTTGTGTCGCCGCGCGAGGGCGGTTACCAACCCGCAGACGGCCATGTTCGGCGTGCGTTGGTGTTCTGGATCGGGGGAGGGCTAAGGGACGAAAACGTCGAAGGATTTTCGATCCGTCCCCATATCATGACCGCTCCGATAACCAGCCCTGCCCCCGACACGCCAGCCCGTGATTCTGCGGACGCCGCCACGGCGCACGTCGATCTGACGCCCGCGACCGTGCGGCCCGCCGCCGTCGAGGGGCGTTCCGGCGCCATCATCCTGACCCGCCATGGCGAGCCCGCGCTGTCACGTGAATGCATGCTCAGCGCCGCCGAGTACGCAGACTGGTGGGCGAGATACGAGGTCGGCGGCCTGCTGGCCGGCCAGACGCCTCCGCCCGAACTGATGGCCGCCGTGGCCGGTGCGGGCGTGATCTATTCCTCGACCCGCCGCAGGGCCGTCGAGACCGCGACGGCCGTGGCCGAGGGTCGCGACATCGCCTCGGACGCCCTGTTCATCGAGGCGCCCCTGCCGCCGCCGAACTTTCCCGACTGGATCAAGCTGTCGCCCAAATGGTGGGGCGGCGTGTCGCGGTTCTGGTGGCATTTCTTCAACCACCACGCAGGCCAGGAAACCCGCGCCCAGGCCGATGTCCGTGCGGCCCAGGCGGCCCGCATCCTGATCGACCGCGCGGCCCAGGGCCAGGACGTGATCGTCTTCGCCCACGGCTATTTCAACCACATGGTGGGACGGCGGCTGAAGGGCGAAGGCTGGCGGCTGGTCCACAACCAGGGCTTCAAATACTGGTCCCAGCGCCGCTTCGAAAAGCGCTGACCGCGAAGGAGACGGCGATGGATCGGCGCACCCTGTCCCTCACACTTCTGCTGAGCCTTTTGGCAGCGCCCGCCCTGGCCCAGACGGTGGAGGCCGAGGCCGCCCCCGTCGCCGCCCCCGTCGCCGCCATGGTCGCGCCCCAGGCCCGCGAGCATGTCGTCTTGACGACCTCGGCCGGCGACATCGTCATCGCCCTGGACCCCGCCGCCCCCGTCACCTCTGCCAACTTCCTGCGCTATGTCGACGACAAGCGGTTTGACGGGACGGACTTCTATCGCGGCATGGTCATCGCCCCCGGTATGGGGCTGATCCAGGGCGGGGCGAACAATGCGCCCAACCGCATCCTGCCTCCCATCCCCGATGAGCCGACCAGCCAGACGGGCCTGCGCCACACGGACGGCGCCGTGTCGATGGCCCGCTACGAGCCCGGCTCGGCGACCGGCGACTTCTTCATCATCCTGGGCGACGTGCCTTCGCTGGACGCCAGCGCCAGCGATCCGGGCTTCGCCGTCTTCGGCCATGTGATCGACGGCATGGACGTGGTGCGCCAGATCCTGGCGGCCCCGAAATCCGCGACCGAGGGCGAAGGCTTCATGCGCGGACAGATGCTGGACCCGCGCATCGCCATCCTGTCGGCGCGCCGCCTGGCCGTCACGGTCGCCGACCCGCGCTGAGCCCGCATTCGGCGTTGAACCGGGGCGGAGCCGCCTTTAGGGTCGCCCGACATGACCGACGCAGCCCCCCTTACCGACCTCAGCTTCGAGGACGCCCTCGCCCGGCTGGAGACCATCGTCTCGCGCCTTGAATCCGGCCAGGCCCCGCTGGAGGAATCCATCAGCCTGTACGAAGAGGGCGCGCGCCTGAAATCCCACTGCGAGGCCCGGCTGAAGGCCGCCCAGCTGCGGGTCGAGAAGATCGTCGTCGGCGCCGACGGCCAGGCCAAGGGCGTCGAGCCCGCCGAGTTCAACTGATGTCCGCCGCCGGCGGCGTCCCCTCTGAAGGTCTGGCCGCCGACCGCATCGGTTTCGACGATTTTCTGAAGGTCGACATCCGCATCGGCCAGATCGTCACCGCCGAGGCCTTCCCCGAGGCGCGCAAGCCGGCCTTCAAGCTGACCATCGACTTCGGCCCGGACCTCGGCGTCAAACGTTCGTCCGCTCAGATCACCCGCCACTACACGCTGGACCAGCTGACGGGCCGCAAGGTCGCAGCCGTGGTCAATTTCGCGCCGCGCCAGATCGGCCCCTTCATGTCCGAGGTCCTGACCCTGGGCTTTCCCGACGCCGAGGGCGAGGTCGTCCTGGTCGGCGTGGACCGCGACGCCGTGATCGGCGGGAGGCTGTTTTGACCCAACCCGTCAACGGATCCGCCAAGCCCCACGCCGCCAACTCGGTGGAGCAGGCGGTCATCGATCGCGTCGCCGAGGTCGCCGACGGGGTCACGGTCGCCCTGGACCGGCTGCTGCCCCGCGCCGATGGCCCCGAGGCCCGGCTGACCGAGGCCATGCGCTATGCGGCCCTGGGGCCCGGCAAGCGGCTGCGGCCCTATTTCGCGCTCGAGGCCGCGCGCCTGTTCGACATCGAGGAACAGTCGGTGCTGCGCGCCGCCTGCGCCCTGGAATGCGTTCACGCCTATTCGCTGGTCCACGACGACCTGCCGGCGATGGACAATGACGATATGAGGCGGGGGCGTCCGACCCTGCACATCGCCTATGACGAGGCGACCGCCATCCTGGCCGGGGACGCGCTGCAGACCGCCGCCTTCGACATCATCCTGCACGAGGACACTCACGACGAGGCCGAGATTCGCTGCGAACTGGCGGCGCGCCTGTCGATGGCGTCGGGCGCGCGCGGCATGGCGGGCGGTCAGATGATCGACCTGCTGGGCGTGCGCGACGACCTGGGCGGGGTGGCGCGGATGCAGCGGCTGAAGACCGGCGCCCTTTTCACTTACGCCTTCGAGATCCCGCTGATCATCGCCCGTGCGGGTGAGGCCCAGCAGCAGGCCCTGATCAAGTTCGCCCACGACATCGGCCTGGCCTACCAGATCGTCGACGACCTGCTGGACGTGGACGGCGACGAGGACATCCTGGGCAAGGCGGCGGGCGGCAAGGACGCAGCCCTGGGCAAGACCAATTTCGTCACCCTGCTGGGCGTCGAGGCGGCGCGTCATCGCGTCGCACACCTGGCCGATCAGGCCCGCAGCCATCTGGACCTGTTCGGCGCCGACGCCGAACACCTGAGAGCCAGCGTGGATTATGTGCTGAACCGGCGGAGCTGACGGAACGCACGGTCAAGCTGGGGCTTCCCCAAAGGCCATGGTGACGACATGGGCACTCGCGCGTTCGCTGAACTCGGACTAGATAGTTTCAATGCCCGCTACGCCCCTTCTCGACACCGTCACCTTTCCTGCCGACACGCGCGGGTTCGATATCGCCCAGTTGCGGCAACTGGCCGACGAAGTGCGGGCCGAGACCATTGACGCGGTGTCTGTGACGGGTGGCCACCTGGGCGCCGGCCTGGGCGTGGTGGAGCTGACCACGGCCCTGCACCATGTCTTCGAGACGCCCAAGGACATCCTGATCTGGGATGTCGGTCACCAGTGCTATCCGCACAAGATCCTGACGGGCCGCCGCGACCGCATCCGCACCCTGCGCCAGCCGGGCGGGCTGTCGGGCTTCACCAAGCGGTCAGAGAGCGAATACGATCCGTTCGGCGCCGCCCACGCCTCGACCTCCATCAGCGCCGCCCTGGGCTTCTGCGCCGCGCGCGACCAGAAGGGCGAGACCAACAAGGTCGTGGCCGTCATCGGCGACGGTTCGATGTCGGCCGGCATGGCCTATGAGGCGATGAACAACGCCGCCGAGACGACGGGCCAGCTGACCGTCATCCTGAACGACAACGATATGTCGATCGCGCCCCCGGTCGGCGGCATGAGCGCCTATCTGGCCAAGCAGGTCTCGGGCGGCGCCTACCAGAACTTCCGCAAATTCGGCCGCAAGGTCACCCAGCATATGCCGCGCCCCTTCCGGGACGCAGCGCGCAAGGCCGAAGAATACGCACGCGGCATGGTCGTCGGCGGCACCTTCTTCGAGGAACTGGGCTTCTACTATATCGGGCCGATCGACGGTCACGACATGGACAATCTGGTCCCGATTCTGAAGAACGCCGCCGCCATCACCGACCGCCCGGTGCTGGTCCATGTCGTGACGCAGAAGGGCAAGGGGTACGCACCCGCCGAAAGCAGCGCTGACAAGCTGCACGCCGTGGTCAAGTTCGACGTGGTCTCGGGCAAGCAATCCAAGTCCGTCTCGAACGCGCCCAGCTATACCAAGGTGTTCGGCACAGAGCTGATCAAGCGGGCAGAGCGCGACCCCTCGATCGTCGCCATCACCGCCGCCATGCCCTCGGGCACGGGGCTGGACCTGTTCGGACAGGCCTTCCCCGAGCGGACCTATGACGTCGGCATCGCCGAACAGCACGCCGTGACCTTCGCCGCCGGCCTGGCCGCCGACGGGATGAAGCCCTTCTGCGCCATCTATTCCACCTTCCTGCAGCGCGGATACGATCAGGTCGTCCACGACGTGGCGATCCAGAGCCTGCCTGTGCGGTTCGCCATGGACCGGGCGGGTCTGGTCGGCGCCGACGGCGCGACCCACGCGGGCAGCTTCGACATCGGCTACATGGGGGCTCTGCCGGGCATGGTCCTGATGGCCGCCGCCGACGAGGCGGACCTGGCTGCGATGATCGCCACCTCGCTGGAGATCGACGACCGGCCCTCGGCCTTCCGCTATCCGCGCGGCGACGGCGTGGGCGTCGAGATCCCCGAACTGGCCGCTCCGCTGGAGATCGGCAGGGGCCGTATCGTGCGCGAAGGGACCTCGGTCGCCATCCTGTCCCTGGGCACCCGCTTGCAGGAATCGCTCAAGGCCGCCGACCTGCTGGCTGCGCGCGGCGTCTCAGCCACCGTCGCCGACGCCCGCTTCGCCAAGCCGCTGGACGCCGACATGATCCTGCGCCTGGCGCGCGAGCATGAGGCCCTGATCACGGTCGAAGAGGGCGCCATGGGCGGCTTCGGCGCCTTTGTGCTGCAACTGCTGGCCGAAAAGGGCGCGCTGGATGCGGGCCTCAAGATCCGCACCCTGCACCTGCCCGACGTGTTCCAGGACCAGGACAACCCCGCCGCCATGTACGCCACGGCCGGCCTGAACGCCGAACAGATCGCCCAGGCGGCCCTGTCGGCCCTGGGCGTCGAGGCATCGCGCGGCGCCGTTCGGGCCTGAGCACCCACCGTCCCGCTCATCCCGGCGAAAGCCGGGACCCAGTGCTTTCGCGCGGCGGAGCCTTGGATCATGAGCGTGCGTCATCACACGCGATGGTCGCCCAAAGATCTGGGTCCCGGCTTTCGCCGGGATGAGCGGGTTCTAGCGTAGGGCCTCGACCGCCAACCCCGGAAAGTCGCTGAACACCGCGTCCACTTCCGCGTCCCGAACCGCGCGGGCATAGGCTGAAAAGTCGCCGTGCTCGGCCTCGGCCTCGCCCCGGCGATACTCCAGCGGCAGGAAGACGTTCTCGGCCCTGAGCGTCCAGACCACCACCTTCAGCCCCGCCGCATGGGCGTCTGGGACCAGGGCGCTGGCGCCCGTGGTGCGCCCTTCGGCGTCGCGGGGCAGGACCAGGGTCGCGGCGGGCGCCACCCATCGGGCATAGGCGGCGATCTCGGCCAGCCCCCGTGGCGTGACCATGTCGGCATAGGTCAGGTCGGGCCGATCCGCAGGGCCGCCCGTAGTCTCGATCAGTTGCACCAGAGGGGCGTCGATGCGGCGCGACAGCCGCTGCAAAGGCCCGACTTCGAAACACTGGATCAGGATCGGCGCATCGGCTCCGGTCAGGCCCAGGCGTTCCAGTTCGGCGACAAAGGCGTCCTCCATCGGCAGGTCGATGGCCGCGAAATAGCTGGGGTGCTTCAGTTCGGGGGCGACGGCGATGACCCGTCCGGTCCGGGCCGAGGCCTCGCGGGCGATGGCGACCACCTCGTCGAAGGTGAGGATCGGCTCGCGCCCGTCAAAGGCGACATTGCCGGGCCGCAGAAGCGGCAGGCGCTCGCGGGCGCGCAGCGTCTTCAACTCGGCCAGGGTGAAGTCTTCGGTGAACCAGCCGGTGACCGCGACGCCGTCGATGATCTTTGTGGTGAGCCGGGCGGCGAAGGCGGGATGGGCGGCGACATCGGTCGTGCCGCCGATCTCGTTCTCGTGGCGCACGACAAATGCGCCGTCGCTGGACATCACCAGGTCCGGCTCGATGACCTCGGCGCCCTGTTCGATGGCCAGGTCATAGGCCGCGCGGGTGTGTTCCGGACGCTCGCCCGACGCGCCGCGATGGGCGATGACGAGCGGGCGGGTCACCGCCGCTAGCCCTGCAGGACCTTGCGCAGGGGCTTATGCAGTTCTGCGTTGGCCGCCAGGATCGACACGCCCGACTTGGGATCGCCGTCGTTGTCGATGGTGGTGACGATGCCGCCCGCCTCGGTGACGAACAGGATGCCCGCCGCCACGTCCCAGGGCTTCAGATTGCGCTCGTAATAGGCGTCGAACCGGCCGCAGGCGACCCAGGCGAAGTCCAGGGCGGCCGAGCCCAGGCGACGGATGCCGGCGACACGCTGGCCCACGGCGTGGATGTCCTTGATCGACTGGGCGTGGCCTGACTTGCCGATGAAGGGCAGGCCGGTGGCGATCAGGCTTTCCGACAGCTCGCGCCGGCCCGCGACACGGATGCGGGCGTCGTTCAGGTAGCAGCCCTTGCCCTTCTCGGCCCAGAACAGCTCGTTCATGATCGGGTTGTAGGTGACGCCGGCGACGATCTCCGACGACCCGTCAGGCGCGTAGCGCTGCAGGCCCACGGTGATGGCGAAGTGGGGCATGGCGTGCATGAAGTTCGTCGTGCCGTCGATCGGGTCGACGATCCAGGTGTGGGACTTGTCGGTCCCTTCCATCATGCCGCGTTCCTCGCCCAGGAAGCCGTAGCCGGGGCGGGCCTTCATCAGCAGTTCATAGAGGGTGTCCTCGGCCTTGATGTCGGCGGCGGTGACGAAATCGCCAGGGCCCTTGCGCGACACCTGAAGGTGGGCGACCTCGCCGAAGTCGCGCAGCATCGGGCGGGCGGTCTTGCGGACCGCGTCGATCATAACGGAAACGAGGGCTGAAGCGAGGGCCATGGGGGATCTCCTGGTCCGACAGACCTTCAAGGCGGCAGGGGCCGCCCGGACGGTCGGAGAAGGTCATGGAGGCGCAGGATTGCGCCCCCGGGTCTTTGTCTGTGCTCGTCGCGCCTCAGTCGGCGCGGCGGACGTATTCGCCGGTGGAGGTGTCGACCACGATGCGCTCGCCCGCCGACATATAGGGCGGGATCATGATGCGCACGCCGTTGTCGGCCTTGGCGGGCTTGTAGGAGGACGAGGCGGTTTGGCCCTTCACCGTCGGCTCGGTCTCGGCGACGGTGACGGTGACCTGGTCGGGCAGCGACAGGCCGATCGGGCGGCCTTCGTGCATCTCGATGACCACCTTCATGCCGTCCTGCAGATAGGGGATGCGTTCGTCGCCGACCCAGTCCTTTTGCAGTTCGATCTGCTCGTAGGTGGCGTCGTCCATGAAGACCAGGGCGTCGCCCTGTTCGTACAGGTAGGAGAAGTCGTTCTGCTCCAGGGTGACGCGCTCGACCTTGTCTTCCGAGCGGAAGCGTTCGTTGAGCTTGTTGCCGGTTTCGAGGTTCTTGGCCTCGACGTTGGCGAAGGCGCCGCCCTTGCCGGGTTTGACGTGGCTGGCCTTGGTCACGACCCAGAGGCCGTTGTTGTGCTGGAGCACCATGCCGGGCTTGATGGTGTTGCCGTTGATCTTGGCCATGGGATTCACTGTCTGAGGGGCGCTGCCGGTCCCGTGACGGGCGCGCGAAGGGCGCGATCCGTAGAGGAAGTGGGTCGCGAGGGCAATCCTCCCCCAACAGCGGTTTAGTGAAGCGTGCGCCCGTCCGTGGCCTGTTCGGTCTTCCTGCCCAGGAAGTTGGCGATGCGGACGCCGGTGCCGGTGGGGGCGGCCATCTTGCCGGCGTTCTCGTCCAGTTTGCGCGCCTCGAAGGCGAAGGCGGCGGCCAGACCGGCCGACGACATGGCCGCTGCGATCTGGCTGCGCATGGACGAGGGGCGCAGGCCCAGCCAGATCGCATTGACCGTCTGGGCGAAGAACCACAGGCCCATGGCCAGGGACCGCTCGCGGCTGGTGGGCGCGTTCCACACCCGCACCGCCGACAGGGTAGTGGCCGAGAAGACGGCGGGCAGGATCAGGCTGAACGCCCCGCGCGGCTTTTCATGCACGGGGCCTTCGTTGCGTCGCAGCGACTTCACCGTCCGTTTGGGCTTCAGCGTCCCTGTGGCGATGGCATGGGCCAGAAGGGCGAACCCGACCGTCAGCACGATGCCCGTCGCCACATGGACGCCTGAGCGACCCTCCGAGTTCAGCAGGTCGGTCGCCCGGTCCTGCACATCGTCAAGGACGTCGTCGATACTGCTCATGGCGTGCTCCCAGCTGACCCTGAAGGCTAATGGTCAGCGGCCGGAGCGGTTCCGACAAGACCGCCCCGCCCCTCGCTGCCAACTGGCCGTCTCCGTCAGCTGGCAGCGCCGTCAGCCGCCGGTGGCGCTGTTGTCGGTGACGATCTCCTTCATCGCCGACTGCAGATAGTTCTGGGCGCCCATCAGCTCGATCAGCTTGTGCTGGTTTTCCAGGAAGTCGATGTGTTCCTCTGTGTCGGCCAGGATCTTCATCAAGAGGTCGCGGCTGACGTAGTCGCGGGCCTCCTCGCACTGGGTCACGGCGGCGGCGGTGGTGGCGCGGCTGTCCAGTTCCAGTTGCAGGTCGACGCCTAGGCATTCGATGGGGTCTTCACCGACCTTGAGCTTGTGCAGGTCCTGCAGGTTGGGCAGGCCGTCGAGGAAGAGGACGCGCTTGATCAGCATGTCGGCGTGTTTCATCTCGCCGATCGACTCTTCGTAGATCACGTTGCCGAGGTGGGACAGGCCCCAGCTTTCGAACATCCGGGCGTGCAGGAAATACTGGTTCACCGCCGTCAATTCGTTGGTCAGCACCGCGTTGAGGGTGCGGATGATCGCGGGATCGCCCTTCATGGCCATGGTCCTTGCTCGCCGTGCGGATCGGGCGGCAAGGGGCCGTCCTCAGAGGTATCCGACGTTCGTCAGGGCGGCAATTACCACAGCAAACAGGCTTTGTTTTACTTGCGAGGTCTTATCACGACATTGATAGTGCGAATGACTGTCTGTCTAAACAGAGCTTAGAGCCAAGCGGCGTCTATTCGGCTGCGAGTGCGAACACTTCGCGGCTGTCCTGGATCATCTGGCGCATTTCGCAGACGCATTTGGCGCACTGGGCCTGGCACTGGTTGCGGGCGAAGATGTCGCGCGGACGGCAGGCGCCCGCCTCGATGGCGAGGGCCACGTCACGCTGGCGAAGACCATTGCAGTTGCAGACGTACACGGAAGCGATCCCGAAGACTCGACTTGATAATCATTCTCTATCGCGATGATAAGGAGAGTGCAAGTCGTTCGCATGTCGCACCCGTTGACGCGGCCTGTCCGGATCGGGCAGGGCCATGGCATGGCCCGCGCATCCACTGTTCCACCCCGTCCCGCCACCCGGCTCTATCTGATCACGCCCCCGGCGATCCCCGATCTGGAGGCCTTCGCCGCCGATCTGGAAGCCGCTCTGGGCGCCGGCGACGTCGCCGCCCTGCAGGTGCGGCTGAAGCCCGCCGACGAGGCGACGATCCGCGCCTGTGTCCAGCGGCTGGCGCCCATTACGCGCGCGCATGACGTGGCCCTGATCCTGAACGACCGGCCCGACCTGGCCGCAGACCTCGGCTGCGATGGCGTCCATGTGGGCCAGTCGGACGCCTCCGTCGCCTCGGCGCGGCGGCTGATGGGGCCGGACGCCATGATCGGCGCCACCTGTCACGACAGCCGCGACATGGCCATGGAGGCCGCCGAAGCGGGCGCCGACTACGTCGCCTTCGGCGCCTTCTTCCCCACGGAAACCAAGGAAACGACGCATCGTCCCGAACTGGACATCCTGACCATCTGGCAGGAGACGGTCGAAATTCCCTGCGTGGCCATCGGCGGGGTGACTGTCGACAACGCTGCGGTTCTGGCGCGTGCGGGCGCCGACTTCGTCGCGGTCAGCGCAGGCGTATGGTCCCATCCCGACGGGCCAGCCGAGGCCGTGCGCGCCTTCCAGCGCGTGCTGCTGACCGACTAGTCGAATATCGACACGCTTTCAGGGGATATTAGGAAGCTTATGGTCTTGTGAGGGCTCCTGCGCGACGAGTTCCGTCGTCGTACCTGAGTTAACGATCCATGCCTGTAAGCCGAGTGCTGGATATGCCGTTCCTGGCTTCCGCCGCCCCGCCGGTTGCGCGGGCGACGCCATCGCCCCGCCCGCTGTTGCCCATGGCCTCCGCCGTGGTGGTCGCGGCCGTGCTGTTGCTGGCCATCTGCCTGGCGCGGTCGAGCGAATGGTTTCTGCTGCTGTGGGTGGCTAACGGCGTCGCCGTCGCCGCATGGCTGAGGACGTCGCGCACTCGGGATGCGGACCTGACCTTCACCGGGCTGATCGCCGGCGCCGCCGTTTGCGGAGAGGTCCTGAGCGGCGCAGGCATGGGCCTGGCCTTTTCGCTGGCCCTAGCCAATGTGGTCGAGATCGTCATAGCGGTCCTCCTGGCGCGTTGGTTCGCCCCCGCGCTGAACCTGGCGACCGTGAAGAGCGCCTGCAGGTTCATCCTGGCCGTAGCCGTCCTGGCCCCCGTTCCCGCCGCCCTCATCGCCGGCCTTGCCATGACATCGGCATTCGACGCCCAGTTTCTGACGACGGCGCGCGGCTGGTGGGCTGGTCACGCCCTGGGGATGGTGGTCACGGTTCCGCTGCTGATGTCGCTGGACCGACGCGCCGCCGCCGTTTTGCGCGATCCGAGGAAGCTGCTCGAATGGGCGGTCATGCTGGCCTGCGTGTGCGCCATATGTTTCGCCGTCTATTTTGGCCAGTCGGCCCATCTGCGGTATTTCATGGTGCCCATCCTGATCACCACGGCGGTCCGATTGCGCCTGCCCGGCATCACCGTGGCCCTGGCCATCATCTCCGCCTTCGCCCTGACCGCCATCGCCCACGGATCCGGCCCTGCCAGCCAGCTGGATCTGCCGCTGGGGGAGAAGGTGCTGGTGGTGCAGATGATGTTGATGTTCGGCTGCGCGCCGATGATCCTGGTCGCTTCTCTTCTGGAGGAGCGGGATCGCCTGTCGCGCCGCGCCCGCGCCGGCCAGATTCGCGCCGAACTGGCCACGGCCGCCAAGTCCCGCCTGCTGGCCAATGTCGCCCATGAGATCAAGAGCCCGGTCGCCGGCGTCATCGGCATCGGCGAGCTGTGGTCCTCGGGCCAACTGGGGCCGATCACGCCCCAGCAGAAGGAAATGGCCGAGATGCTGGTCAAGACCTCACGCCAGGTCGAGACCCTGGCCCACGACCTTCTGGACGTCGCCCGCGCCGAAAGCGGGGCCGTAAAGGTCGAGATCCGGCCCACCGACATCTGCGGCGTGATCGAGGACGTGCGACGCAACACCGCCCTGCGGCCCGAGGCGCGCGCCCTGGATCTGCAGGTCGAGTTCACCGAGCCTCATCTGATCGCCCTGGCCGATTCCCAGCGCATTACCCAGGTCATCGACAACCTGGCCACCAACGCCATGAAATACGGCGCGTCGGGCGGGGTGATCCGGTTTTCGGCCTCGCGCATCGACGACCGCATCCGCATCGAGGTCGCCGACAAGGGGCGGGGGCTTTCCGCGGTCAAGCAGATCGAGCTGTTCGAGCCGTTCAACCGCCTGGGCCTGGAGCGTTCGACGGTCGAGGGGCACGGCATAGGCCTGGCCCTGTCCAAGCGGCTGGTCGAATTGCAGGACGGCGCCATCGGCGTGGTCTCGGCTCCGAACGAGGTCGCGACCTTCTGGATCGACCTGCCCGCTGCCTGACGGTGCGCGTTCGCCTCGCGCGACATGCCTTGCTGTTGTCGGAATGAGGCGCGAAGGTTGGCCCATGACCCAACCTTATCGTCTGCTCGCATCCGTCGCTGGCCTCGCCCTGCTGGCTGCGACCCCCGTCCTGGCCCAGACGGCGCCGGCGCGCCAGGCTGCAGGTCAGTCGAACGAAAGCGCCCTGACGCGCAACCTGAACAGCGCACCGTCCGCCGTCCAGGCGCCCGCGCCCGTCGTGCCCGCGCCCATGACGACTGCGCCAATGTCGGCTCCGGCGGCTCAACAGCCTCGGGCCACTGCGCCCGTGTCCAGCACGGCTCCGGCGAACCCTCCAGCGACTTCGACGGCGGCCCCCGCGCCCCGTCCTCGCGATCCGGTCGCCGAGGCCCTGGCGGCCCCGCGTCCGACGCCCGCGACCGCAACCCCGCCGCCTGCAACACGGACCCCCCCAGCGTCCTCCGGCACGGCTGCACCTGCCCGTCAGCCCGCGCCTTCGGCGACGCCGAACACACGGCCGTCCGCCAGTCCCTCGACGTTTGCGCCCGAACCCATGCCCTTGGCGTCCGCCGCCCCCGAAGTGATTTCCCCCCGACCGTCCGCTGCGCCGAGGCCGACGGTGGCGGCTCCTGCCTCCACCGCTTCACCCGCTCCCGGGCCCGAGGCGGAGGCGGCCCCCGCAGCCCCGACTGTGCTGGACGCCCGCGCAGTCGCCGCCCTGCCGTTCACGGCGGACCTGCCGCCCGGCTTCAGCATCACGACTGGCCGTCCGGGACCTGATTTCCGCATCTATACGATCCGGCGCGGCGAGCAGTCGTTCGTGACCGTCTATGCTGGTCCGACGTCGCAGTTCCCGATCTATTCGGGCGAACAGGTTCAGGCCGGCGGGCGCAACTCGGTTGTCTTGACCGAAGGCGGCGTGCGCCATCCGCTGGAGCATCTGTTCCAGCGCGGCACGGCCCCGCGTGAGGTGCATATCTGGGTGTCCAGCCTGGACGGCGCCGACCGCACCCTGGCCGAGACCATCGCCCAGAACATCGACGTCAGATAGGGCTTCGGCCCCGCGCTAGCCTTCCGACCAGACCGCCAGTTCGGTGCCCGCCGGGTCGCGGAAGTGGAACCGTCGTCCGCCCGGGAAGGCGAAGATCGGCCGCACGATCACGCCGCCCGCCGCCTTCACCTTGGCCTGCATGGCCTCCAGATCGTGGGCGTAGAGGACGGGCAGGGGGACCGGCGAATGGTTCTCCGAATCGGCGTCGAACCCCCCGTCCAGCCCTTCGCTGAAGGCCGCATAGGTCGGGCCATAGTCCTGGAAGGTCCAGCCGAACGCCTGGCCATAGAAGGCCTTGACCGTCACGGTCGCGCTGGCAGGCAGCTCCAGATAGTCGATCTTGCCGTCCTCACGCATGTCTCAACTCCCTGCTGCGATAGGGGCTTGCCAGACCCCGGGCGGATGCGCAAACATGATAACAGTTCTCAATATCAGGAGGCGGGTCATGATTGTACTTACGACCGGCAGCGCGGGTCTGAGGCGATTGATGTCGGCCGAGCAGAACAGGCCCGAGTCAGCCCAGCGCCCGCCCGCAAAGCCCGCGTCGCCAGCGTCCTGGCCGCCCACGCCGCGCCCGACCTGACGCTGCAAAGCCGGAGCCGCCATGACCTCAGCGGGGCGCGTGTTCCTCGGGGCCGGCGCTCCAGACGCGATAACGCACCTCCACGTCGTGGGGCGCATAGACCACGACCGGCAGGCGGCTGTTGTAGCGTATCAGGGTGGGCGCGCCGCCGCCCCGGACGAAGGCTTCCTTGAGCGTACTGTCCGGACAGCCCATCAGGGTCGAAACGCCCTGGTCCAGCTTGCTGACCACGAAATAGTCATAGCCCCAGCCCTGGGCCGTGCGCGTCTCGATGGCGCCGCCCAGGCTGTGCAGGTTGCAATCCACCATCTGGGTGCGGCCGACGATCAGTTCGACCTTGAAGTCATCTTCGTTGGCGCGCTCGGGCAGGCGGATGACGTAGCGGGCCTGATCGGCCGTGGCGGCGGGGAATGCCGTCAGATCATCGCGCCCAGGGGCGACCTGGCCCGCAGCGTTCTCGACCACAGGCGCGGACGCGCTGGCCGTCGCGCAGGCGCCCAACCCCAGCATCAGCGCGCCGACCGCGACTGCGGCGAGGGTGGAGGCAGGGCGGCTGTTGAGGACGGTCATGGGCGGTCTTTCCGGTTCGGAGCGCAGCTCTTGTGCCGACTAAACCCGAAATCGGGGATGACAGTTCCTTGATCCGGCGGCCAAGCTGAAAATGTCTGCCTCAGGGCCCTGTCAGACCAGTTCGACCGCCAGGGCCACGGCCTCGCCGCCGCCGATGCACAGGCTGGCCACGCCCTTCTTGCCGCCCCGCGCCTGAAGCGCGCCCAGCAGGGTGGTCAGGACCCGCGCGCCGGACGCGCCGATCGGGTGGCCCAGGGCGGTGGCGCCGCCGTTTACGTTCACCTTGGAATGGGGCATGCCCAGTTCCTGCATGGCGATCATGGGCACGACGGCGAAGGCCTCGTTGATCTCCCACAGATCGACATCCTCGACCGACCAGCCGGCCTTCTTCAGCGCCTTCTGCATGGCGGGGACGGGGGCGGTGGTGAACAGGCCGGGCTCGTGGGCGTGGGCCGAGTGGCTGACGATCCGGGCCACGATGGGCAGGTTCATCGCCTTGGCCACGCTCTCGCGCGTCAGGACCAGGGCGGCGGCGCCGTCCGAGATCGAGGCCGAGGAGGCGGCGGTGATGGTGCCGTCCTTGGCGAAGGCGGGCTTCAGGCCGGGGATCTTCTCGGGCATGGCCTTGCCGGGCTGTTCGTCGGTGTCGACCGTGACGCTGCCCTTGCGGCCCTGGACCTCGACCGGGGTGATCTCGGCCTTGAAGGCGCCGGACGCGATGGCGGCCACGGCGCGGTTCAGGCTTTCAACGGCATAGGCGTCCTGGGCCTCGCGGCTGAACTGATAGGCGCCGGCCGTATCCTCGGCGAACGCGCCCATCGGCTTGCCGGCCTGATAGGCGTCTTCCAGCCCGTCCATCATCATGGAATCGACGATGACGTCATGGCCGATGCGGGCGCCGGCGCGGTGCTTGTTCATCAGGAAGGGGGCACCGGTCATGGATTCCATGCCGCCCGCCACAATGATGTCGGCCGAACCGGCGGCCAGGCTGTCTGAGGCCATCATCACGGCCTGAAGACCCGAGCCGCACATCTTGTTCAGGGTGGTGGCCTCGACATGCTGACCCAGGCCGGCGCCGATGGCGGCCTGGCGCGCCGGGGCCTGACCCAGGCCGGCAGGCAGGACGCAGCCCATGTAGATCTGGTCGATCTTGGCCGGATCGACGCCCGCGCGATCAACCGCCGCCTTCACCGCCGTGGCGCCCAGCTCGGTCGACTTGACCCCGGCAAAGGCGCCCTGGAAGCCGCCCATCGGGGTGCGGGCGAAGGAGACGATGACGATGGGGTCGTTGGAAGCGGACATGGAGGGGTTCCTGACGGATCGGTTCTTCTGAATACGGGTGTTAGATCGACGCTCGGCGGCCGTTGTGCAAGTGCGAACACGGCAGGTGTCAACCGAAAGTCGGGTTCTGCAAAGGCCTCAGGGCGCACGATCCGGGCGCTGCGGCGCCAGTTTGCGTCGTTGGCGCGCCAGGGCCAGGGGCGTGCCGTCGGCCCCCCAGGCGATGGCCTCGTCCACCGTCCAGCCGCCGCCGAAATCCAGCAGGCTGAACTCGAAAAAGGCCCAGCCGTCGGGCGCGGTCTCCGGCGTCGGCTCGGCCAGGAAATCATAGCGCAGGTCCACCGTCGCCATCATCGGCGGGCGTTTGAACAGGGTCCAGCTGGGCGGATACAGCGCGTCCAGCAGATAGGCTATGCGCGTGGTGTCCAGCGGCGCGCCGTCGCGACAGCGCATCCATAGTCGCTCGACCGCTGGCCTGCCCTCGTTGCCGCCCAGGATGTTGGGGCCGCCGTCGAAGCGCTGTTCGACGTGCTGGGCGAAATGGGGCGCCATGGGGCCGCGCATGGCGTCGCGCGGGTCCAGACTGTTCAGCGGCGGCGGAACCCGCGTCAGGGGCGTGACCGCGACGCCGGGCGTATCGTCGCCGAAGGTGGCGGTGGCGTGATGGGTCACCCGGTGCTCGGACCCCGTCACCGTCTGGCCGGCCTCGACCGTGGCGAAGGCGATGGAGCGCCCGCCGCGCAGCAGGCGCGGGGTGAAGACCAGCGGCTGGCCGAAGCGCGCCGCCGACAGATACTGGACGTGCAGGTTCCTCAGCGGGGCGCGGACCGCAAGGCCGTGGCGCATCGCCTCGCACGACAGGGCGGCCAGCAGACCCCCGAAGGGAAAGCCTGCCTCGGGCGGCTGGCTCACCGGACCATTGGAGAAATCGCCGTGCAGGTCGGCGATCAGCCGCCCGGCCGGGTCTGCGGTCAATGTCAGGGCCTGTGTCAGGCTTTGGGCTTTGAGTGAGGGCTCTGGGGTCATGAGGTTCGATAGCGCCGCAAGAAGACGGGCGGAAGCGCTGAACCTCCGCCCGTTGAAGTCGAGGAATGCAGGAAACCCCGGCGAGCGCCGACGTTAGTTGCCTAACGAGACTGACCTACTCCGTTCGGTTTGACAACCCACTTGCAAATTGGCTGACGCGAGGTCACTTTCGGGACATGGGCCGCACCGCAGACTATTCAAAACAAAGCTGTTCCATCGCGGCGACGCTGGAGGTCATCGGCGATCCGTGGACCCTGCTGGTCATTCGCGACGCCTTCCAGGGCCTGACGCGGTTCGAGCAGTGGCAGGACCGGCTGGGCGTGGCCCGCAACGTCCTGGCCGCGCGGCTCAAGACCCTGGTCGCCCATGGGGTGCTGGAGCCGCGGCTCTATTCCGAACGCCCGCCGCGCAACGAATACGTCCTGACCGCCAAGGGCAAGGACCTGTCGGCCGTGCTGGTCACCCTGCACGCCTGGGGCAACAAGCACGTCTATGGCGAGGCCGACAGCGGCGTCGACATGATCCACAACACCTGCGGCCACACCCTGGACCCGCGCATCGCCTGCAACCACTGTCAGGAGATCGTGAAGGGCCGCGACATCCTTCTGACCCGCAAGGAAAACCGCCCCACGGTCGGCGACGTCATGCCCCGCGACGAAGCAGCCTAGGCGGCTGAAACGACGAAAGCCGGACCCACCCTGCGGTGGACCCGGCTCCCGTCATCCCTTGATAGGCGCAGCCTACTCCCCCGTCTTCCTCACATACTTGTCCAGGAAGGCCAGATAGGCGTCCTGGGCGGTGATGCGGTTGTCGCGGCGGGTGAAGCCGTGGCCCTCGTTGGGGAAGAGGACGTATTCGACCGGCACATTGTTGGCGCGGACGGCGGCGACCAGTTCGTCGCTCTCGACCTGCAACACGCGCGGGTCGTTGGCGCCCTGGACCACCAGCAGGGGCTTGGTGATCCCGTCGGTGTGGAACAGGGGCGAGATGGCGCGGTGACGCTCGGCGTCAGTGGCCGGGTCACCCATCTCGTCGAACAGGGCCGTGCGGTTGGCGCCCCACCAGGCCGGGATGGATTCCAGCGTCCGCACCCAGTTGGTCACGCCGAAGATGTTGACCCCCGCGGCGAAGGCGTCGGGGTGGAAGGCCAGGGCCGCGGCGGTCATGTAGCCGCCGTAGGACCCGCCCATCACCGCCACCTGATCGTCGGCGACCCAGTCCTGTTGGCGCAGCCATTCGCCGCCGGCGACGATGTCGCGCAGATCGGCCTCGCCGTGCTTCTTGTCGTCCATGTGGAAGAAGGTCTTGCCGTAACCGGACGAGCCCCGGTTGTTGGCGCCCAGCACCGCATAGCCGTGGTTAACCAGATGCTGGACCATGGCCGAATAGCCGCGACGCGTCTGGCCGCCCGGTCCGCCATGCACCAGGACGATGGCCGGCGCAGGGTTGGCGGCCGATGCGCCTGTGGGCCTGTAAAGCACCGCCGGGACCATCACCCCGCCTTCGCCCGGGTAGCGGACGATGGTCGCCTCGACCAGCACGTCCTCGTCGATGGCCGGGTTCAAGGCGTGGGTCAGGCGCTGCGCCTGGCCGGTGGCCAGGTCGGCGACGAAGACGTCGGAGGGCGAGGTGTCTGACGCCACGGTGAAGGCGATCCGGCTTTCGTCATCGGTGAAGCGGACGCTGCCGATGTCGCCATCGGGCAGGCCGGTCAGGGCCACGGGGCGGTTGGTGGTGGTGTCCAGCAAGGTCAGTTCGGTCTTGGCGTCGGCGTTCAGGGCCGAGACGCGGTAACGGCCCGAGGGTGAATAGAAGACGAAACTGGTGTCCCAGTCGGCCTGGACGACGGGGGTCCGTTCGCCGGTGGCCAGGTCCTGGCGGATGGCCTGGGTGAACTCGCCGCCTTCGTTGGTGCCGATCAGGATGGCCTTGGAATCCGGCGTGAAGTCATAGGCGCCGTAAGCGACGTCGCCCGTGTGCGGCGTCAGCAGGGTCGGCTCGGCGCCCGATGCCGTCAGATCCACCAGATAGAGGTCGTTGTTGGCGCTGGTCAGGGACTTGTCGAGCACCAGCCAGCGGCCGTCCGGCGACAGGGCGGCGGGCGAGTATTCGCCGGGGTTCTGATAGACGACCCGATGTTCATAGGTGGCGGCGTCATAGGCGATGATGTCGAAGGCGGCTTCGTCGCGGCCGTTGGACATGACGTAGAAGGTCTTGCCGTCGCGGCTCCAGCCAAAGAAGTCGGCCTTGAGCTTCTCGCCCGGCGTCAGGTCGGTGATCGTTCCGTCTTCGGCCCGCACGAACAGGTGGTCCAGTTCGTCGCCGCCGCCGTCCTGGGTGAACAGGACCCGGCCATCGGCGGGGAAATAGCTGACGGCGCGGGCCGCGCTGGTGGTCGAGGCGGTCAGGGCCGTGGGCTCACCGCCAGCCACGGGCAGGGCATAGACGTTGAACACGCCGGTCTTGTCCGAGCTGATCAGCACCGAGGCGCCGTCCGGCGAAAAGGCCTTGGCACCCGAATAGGCCATGCCGAAGCTGGTCGTGTCGTAGAACTGGGCCGAGGTGTAGGTCGGGGTCGCAGCCGCCGAGGCCGCAGTCGTTTGCGGCTCGGCGGGCATGGCGAATGCGGCGGGTGCCGCGGCCATCAAGGCCAGGACGGAAACCAGAGTGACGACGCGCATGACAAGCCCCTTGTCGAATGATGTTGATCCCTAGAGCCGCCATCACACCATTTCAGATGCGACCTGTCCTCGATTTAATGATCGCGGGTCTGTGAGCACCGCCCATCAGGCGGCGCGGCGACGCTGAATGTGACCCGTCGGCAAACCGATGTCGAAGCGCTGCACCTTCAGGACCAGGGACTCGGCTTCGGCGGCCAACTGGCGGCTGGCGGCGGTGGCCTCTTCGGTCATGGCGGCGTTCTGTTGGGTGATCTCGTCGATCTGGACGATGGCGCGCTTGATGTCCGAAAGCCGATCCGCCTGATCGCGGGCCGAGATCGCCATGCCGCGCGCCAAGGCGTCCACGTCGGCGACGCGTTCGCCGATGCGGCCCAGGGCGTCGCCGGTCCGGGTGACCAGATCGACGCCGCGCGACACCTCCTCGCTGGATTTCTGCATGACGGTGCGGATCTCGCGGGCAGCGGCCGCAGAGCGTTGGGCGAGGGCGCGGACTTCGGAGGCCACGACCGCAAAGCCGCGACCGCTGTCGCCCGCCCGCGCCGCCTCGACCCCGGCGTTCAGGGCCAGCAGATTTGTCTGGAAGGCGATTTCGTCGATCAGGGTGACGAAACCGCCCACATTGCCGGACGACTCGCTGATGGCGGCCATGGCCTGGGTGGCTTCGGCGACGACCTGGATGCCGCTTTCGACGTCGCGGCGGGCGGTATCGACGGCCTCGACGCTCTGCTTGGCGGCGACGGCGGTCTGTTCGACGGAATCGGCGATCTGCTCGGCGTTGTTGGAGGTGCGCTCGACGGTGGCGGCCTGACGCTCGGTCCGGGTGGCCAGATCGTCGGAGGCGCGGGCCAGCTGCATCGAGCCGCTGCCAACGGCGGCGGCGCTTTCGGTGACGGCCGCAAACGCCTCGCGCAGGGCTTTGACGGCGGCGTTGAAGTCGTCCTTCAGCCCGATGTACTCCTCGGCGACCGGGGCGGTGATGGTCGAGGCCAGGTCCCCTGCGGCCAGGGTCTTGAGCGCCCCGCTCAGGATCGCGACGACCTGGGCCTGACGCGCCTCGGCCTCGGCCTTGTCGGCCTCGATGCGGGCGCGTTCTTCCTGAAGCGCCTCCAGATAGGTCGAGATGGCCAGGTCCATGTCCAGCATGACGCGTCGGCTCAACTCGCCCGTCGCCTCGGCGGTGCGACGGTCATGGTCACGGTCGAACAGCCTGCGCGGCCGGGTGGTGATCGCCTCCAGCAGCCGGGCCAGCACGACGCTGTAGCCGCCCATGTACCAGCGGGGTTCCAGACCGATACGGGCGTGGACGGCGCCGATCCGCCGGACGGCCTGGCCATAGGCGACGTCGGCCCGACCCTCGATGATCGCATCCCAGTGGCTGACCTGGGCCGATTTGGCCGTGCCGATATGGGTCTCGTCGCGGAAGAAGGCGCGGGTTTCGGGCGTCACGCGGACCCGGTCGTAAAAGGCCTCCAGCGCCTGGGGCAGGGTCTGGCGCAACAGGTTTTCCTGCTCGGCATAGCCCGGCGAACGGTGGCCAAGGCCCATGAAGGCGGTTCTGCGTTCGATATCTTCGCGCGACATTGGCTTCACTCCACACCGGGCCGATAGCCCTAGCCGCTGTGTGGATATACCGACTTACGGTCGGCTGAACTGCAGCCTAGGGGAATGTACCTATGCCTGACCTTCAGCTGGCGCTGGCTATGGTGTCGCGGATGAAGCCGCCGCCCAGCAGCCGGTCGGGATCGGTCGGGTCATACAGGGCGCAGGCCTGCCCGGGCGCGACGCCTTCCTCACCCTGATCAAAGACCACCGACATCACGCCCTCGACCAGGGTCAGGCGCGCGGGCGAGGGCGGGCGCGTCGATCGGACGCGGGCCAGAACCGGCGTATTCTCAGAGGCGGCGGCCTCGATGGATGTCTGGTCACCCAACCAGTTGGTTTCGTCCAGCGTCAGGGACGCCGTCAGCAGGGCCTCGCGCGGGCCGACGATGACACGGCGTTGATCCGGGTCCAGCCTGGTCACAAACAGGGGTTCGCCCACGGCGACGTTCAGCCCTCGGCGCTGGCCTATGGTGTAGTCGGTGATGCCGGCGTGCTTGCCCAGGACGCGACCGTCCATGTGCACGATCTCGCCCGCCTCGCGGCCCTGCGGACGCAGACGGTCGATCAGGGTGCGATAGTCGCCCGATGGCACGAAACAGATGTCCTGGCTGTCAGGCTTGGCTGCGATCCTCAGGCCCAGTTCAGCGGCGACGCCGCGCACCACCGGCTTCTCCAGCCCAGCCAACGGGAACCGCAGATAATCGAGTTGGTCCGGCGTCGTGGCGAAAAGGAAATAGGACTGGTCGCGTGAGTGGTCGATGGCCTTGCGCATCTGCACCCGGCCTTCGGTCGTGACGGCCCGACCGACATAGTGACCCGTGGCCATGGCGGCGGCGCCCAGGTCGCGGGCCACGTCCAGCAGGTCACGGAACTTCACAGTCTGGTTGCACCGGATACAGGGGACCGGCGTCTGGCCCTTCAGATAACTGTCGGCGAACTGGTCGATCACCGCGTCGCGGAAGCGGCTTTCGTAATCCAGAACATAGTGGGGGATGCCCAGGGTCTCGGCGGCCAGGCGGGCGTCGTGGATATCCTGTCCCGCACAGCAGGCGCCCTTCTTCTTCAGCGCCGCGCCGTGGTCATACAGTTGCAGGGTTACGCCGACCACGTCGTAGCCCGCCTTGTGCAGCAGGGCCGCGACCACGGTGGAGTCCACCCCGCCCGACATGGCCGCCACGATCCGCGACCCGACAGGCAGGCCTACCGCCGCGCGCGCCGCCTCGATCGCCGCATCCATGTCGACGGGCGACAGGGGGGCGATGTCCGGGATGGGGCAGAAGGTATCTGCGAGGAGGTCGGCTGCGACGGTCATCGCGGCCATATAGGCGCAATAGTCGTCATTTTCGAGGTGTCAGCGCATCGAAGCCCCAAACGACGACGGCCGCGCCCATTGCCGGGCGCGGCCGTCGAGTTCCTTCCGCGAGGAAGGCGTTCCCGGGGAGGGAGGACTTCTAGGAGCGGTAGCTTTGGATGCGCGTCGTGCGCAGGCCCTGCATGCCCCATTTGTCGATGGCCTTCTGCCAAGCGATGAACTCCTCGGCCGTCAGACGGTACTGGCTGAGCGCGTCCTCCAGCGACAGGAGACCACCGCGCACGGCGGCGACCACCTCGGCCTTGCGGCGGATGACCCAGCGGTCCGTATTGGGCGGAGGAAGGTCCCGCAGCGTCAGCGGGGTGCCGGTCGGTCCAACCACGTATTGTTCGCCTTTGTTATTCAGGCGTCGCTCTTGCAACATGGGCTTTTGCCTCATTCACCACCACATTCGTGAGTGTGAATGTACCCAGTCGCACCTAAAGGCCGTTTAAGCGTCGTGGTGAAGGAAAGGATAAAATCCGATTCTTCGAAAACGGCGTTCTGGCCAGTATTAAAGCAACGATTCATTGAAGCTAACGATTACTTACCCAGCGATCAGCGTTTGATGCTGATCAGTTCAGCCAGCATTTCGTCGGCTGTGGTGATGATCTTGGACGAGGCCGAATAAGCTCTCTGGGTGGTGATGAGCCCGGTGAACTCCGCCGACAGGTCGACCGTGGAGGCTTCCAGTTGCGAGGCCCCGATCAGACCCGAACCGCCCGTGCCGGGCGCCTTGAGGTTGTAGGTGCCCGAGCCCTGGCTGACCTGATAGGCGTTGCCGTTGACCGAGGTCAGACTGTCGGGGCTGGGGAAGGTCGCCAGGGCGACCTGGGCGATCTTGCGGGTCACGCCGTTGTCGAACACGGCGGTGACGAAGCCGTCTTCGTCGATCTCGACGCTGGCCAGGTTACCAAAGGTGGTCCCGTTGGTGGTCACGGCCTGAACCACGGAATCGCTGTCGTACTGGGTCAGGCCGCCCGCTGCGGCGCTCAGGTCGAAGTTCACGACCTGGTCGTCGATGCCCAGGCCTGCAGACCATTTGGCGGAGCCCGCGGCGGGAGTCGGCGAGTTTGAGGCGCCGAAGGTCAGGGTCGCATTGGCGGGATCGGGGAACAGGGCGTTTGCGCCCAAGGCCGCCATGGCGGCGGTGTCCAGGCGACCGTCCTGGGTGAAGGCGACGATGCCGGTCTTGATCTGGCCATTGACCAGGGGCGCGGTGGAGGTGACGTCGGAGGCCGGAACAGCCCGGATTTCTGCGTACCACTGGTTCGGTACGTCGCTCTTCAGGAAGGAGATGGCGACCGTGCGCTGGCCGCCCTTGGAGTCTGACACCGGGACGGTCAGTTCGAAGTCGGGCTTGACCCCGGTGCCGGCCTCGGCGTCGTACTGGGCCATGGAGTTCGTCGAGGGGCTGTAGCGGCCTACGCCGGCGGGGTCGGCCGGGTCGGCGGCGTAGGCGGCGGCGGCGGCCGCGGCGGCCGAGACGGCCTGGCTGGATTTCAGGTTGGCGTTCAGCTGGGCGCGAGTGGTGGCCTCGGCCGTGCCGCCGACCGAGCTGACGTTGATCGAGTTCAGGCGCGTCAGGTCGGACGGATCCGAGGACGCGACACCGTCCGAGTTGATCGGCCAGCCCTGCAGATACAGACCCGCCGTGTTCTTCAGATAGCCGAACTCGTCCACGCGGAAGGCGCCGGCTCGGGTGAACAGCCGGCTGTCGCTGGCGTCCAGTCCCTCAGGCTTTTCAGTGGTGACGAAGAAGCCCTGGCCCGAGATGCCGAGATCGGTGGTCGAGGAGGTGCGCTGCAACTGGCCCGACTGGCTGACGAAGTTGCGGGTATTGGCCAGAACACCGCCGGCCGAATAGCTGACGCCGCTGGTCTGGTTGTTCACCACGGTCGAGAAGTCGGTCTGGGTGCGTTTGTACCCGACCGTGTTCACGTTGGCGATGTTCTGGGAGATGGAGGCCAGGGCGGAGGCGTTGGCGGTGAGGCCGGACACGCCGGCCAGCATTGCGCTGTTGATGCTCATGGGGGGAGCTCCTTAGGAAAACAGGTTGAGGGGGTTCAGCGCGGAGGCGGCCTTGGCGAGCGCGCTGGGCTCATCCTCGGGTTCGGCGACTGCGGTGTGTTCTTGCAGGGCGATGACGCTGGACAGCGGCAGGATCGAGTTGCCCACCGTCAGGTAGGGCTCGCCGTTATAGAGTTCGACGCCGGTGATCCGGCCGCGCGTCAGGACCTGGCTGTCGATCTTGCCTGCGGCGTTCGCAGCGGTGATCTTCAGTGAATAGACGCCGCCGTCCGACATCTGGCCGCCGGCGGTGGTCTTGCCGTCCCAGGTGAAGTCGTGGACGCCGGTCTTCAGATCGGTCGCGGCGCCGGTCCAGACGACCTTGCCCGTCCCGTCCACGACCTGCAGCGTGGCCGAGGTGGCGTCCTTGCCCAGTTCGTAGCTCCAGGTCGCCGCGCCGTCCTTCAGGGTGGTCGCCGACCAACCCGCAGTAACATCCTTGCCGATGTAGGTGGCGGCGGTGCCCAGGCCGCCGGCCTGTTGCGCGCCCAGCAGACTGGTCAGCAGGTCGTTGGTCAGCAGCTGCTGCTCGACGCCGGCCATCTGGGTCAACTGGGCGGTGAACTGGTTGGAATCGACCGGGGACAGGGGGTCCTGGTTCTTCAGCTGCGAAGTCAGCAGCGTCAGGAAGGTCTGGAAGTTCGAGGCCAGCATCGTCGTGCCGGCGCCGACCCTGCTGGACGCTCCATTGGTTGTGACGGCGTCTACCATCGCGTCAGACCTTCATGTCGACGCCCTGGGGCGTCACGGTGAGAGACATCCAGGCGGAAGCCTGGGCGGGGGCGGCGATATCGGCGTCCAGCGCATTGCGGGACGCATGGGCGAAGGCGCGGCTCTGACGCCGGTCGAAACCGCCGCCGGGGGCCGAGCCGTCGCGCTGGGAAAAGTCGAGCGCGTCCTGGGCCAGGGTGAAGCCCGCGTCTTCGAGCTGGCGGCGCAGTTCGTCGGCGCGGCCCTTCATGTCCGTGGCGGCCAGTGGGTTGTCGAAGGCCAGACGGGCGGCCAACTGGCCGTCGGCGTCGATGTCCAGGCTGACATCGACCCGGCCCAGACCTTCGGGGGTCATGCTCATGTCGAACTGGGTCGAGCGGCCTTCCAGCCGTTTGGTGATCTGGGCCGCCAGATGGACTACGGCCTGGGCGTTGATGTGCGACAGGCCAGACTGGCCGGCGGCGGTGACGGCGATGGCAGGAGCCGAGGCGGTCGCGGTTGCGGCGGGCTGACCGGCGGCGGGCGGCGGGGCGTCCGGGGCGTCCGGAGCGGCGGCGTCCAGAAGCTGGGCCATGACGGCGGCGGGTGCGGCGGCGCGTGCGGTTGCGGGATCGGATTTGGCGTTCGCCGCCGCCAGGGTTGCGGCATGGCTATCGGCGCGGCTTTGGCCGTCGTTAGGGGTCTGATCTGCGTTCTGGCCGGAGGCATCGCCCTTGCTGGCGTTGTCCGCCTTTGCTTCTGCCGGCACAGGGTTGGATGCGGCGGCGTTGGACGGCGCGGTTGTCCTGGGGATCGGCAGGGCAGCGGTCTGGAGCGCGTCTGTGGCTTCCTGAGGCGTGTCCGATGGAACCGGCGCCGCTGCGGTGTCGGCTTCGGCGTCCAGCATGGCCTGCATCAGCGTGGCCTGTGCGGCCTGCGCTTGAGCGGGGTCTGCGCCCTTTGGCGTGGTCTGGATGGCGGGGGTGTCGGCAGGGTCCGCGTGATCGGTTGCGCCGGTGACAGCGGGGGGCGTCGAGCCGGTCAGGGCCGGTTGAGGTTGAACTTCGGTCTGGAGCGCTGCGAGCGCAAGCGCGCCGGTCGGGACCACGGGGGCGGGGCTCGCATCCGCCTGTGTCGGGTTCGCCTCAGGCGCCATTGCTGCATCGGTCGTGGCGGCGTCCAGGCCAGCGGCGGTTGGAGCCGGCGGCTGATCCTGGGGCGGCGTCGGGATGGCGACGGCTTGCGGCGAAGGGGTGTCGTCGTCAGCGTGCGCAGCTCGGACGGTGTCGGCAGGCACGGCGCGCGGGGCGCTGTGTTTGGGCGAGGGCGCTGGCGGAGCTTCTTCGCGGGCAGCCGAACGCACCATGGTGTCGAAGCCGTCAGCCTGCACGCCATCCGCAGGGCGGGCGGCGTTGAGGCTGGCCGCGCGGGGCGCAGCCGAGACGGCGGACGGGGAGGCGGGCGTCGGCATGAGAGCAGGCGTTTCCGGATTGAAGGCGTTGGCGCCTGCTGCGCCGGATCATTCGAACAGGCCGTCGCAAGCCTTGGGCCAGATGGTCAAATCCTTTCAATAGGCTGTTATTTAACGCCAATTGGGATTGGCGGCCGCTGTGCTGGCGGGGCCTGAGGTCGAAATTTGCCGCGCCGCCGTCGCTTTTTGCCCGGCGCCGCGTTGGTGCGAGCGCCGGCCGCGGCGAGGCCTCGTTCCAATTGGCCCATAGATTGCGCGCCTCTCGGGTCATGTCTGTCACGCTCATGACGATCTTTAGTTTTTTCAACGCCTTGTCGGATCGTGTTCGTTCGCGCGCCGGGCAAAAAGCGCGTGCAGGCGGGCAGGGCTTGCCGGGCGCCGCCGTCATTGACGCCTTCACGGGTGGAGGGATCGCCGGATGTCGCTGAACTCCATCCTCAATATCGCCAACAGCGGCTTGCAGACCGCCCAGACCCAACTTCGCGTGGTCTCGGACAACGTCGCCAACGTCAACACGCCCGGATATGTCAGGAAGGTCGCGGAACAGACCTCTCTGACGACCCAGGGCATCGGCGCGGGCGTCACGGTCTCGCAGATACGCCTGGCCACCGACCGTTTCCTGCAGTCGGCCAGCCTGAACGCCGGTTCCGAGGCCGCCCGCCAGGGCGTCCGTTATGAGTTGTACGACCGCATCCAGTCCCTGTTCGGCGATCCCGGCGGAGACAGCGGATTCTTCTCGCGGATCGACAGCGCCTTCTCGGCCTTCGCCGCCATGTCGGAGAGCGCGTCTTCCACGCCGCTGCGACAGGAAGCCATCTTCAAGGCGCAGTCCCTGTTCGACGAGGCGTCGCGTATCGCCACCCAGATCCAGGCCGTGCGCGAGGATGCCGACGGGCGCATCCAGACCGCCGTGTCCAAGGCCAACGGTCTGTTGCAGCAGATCGAGGCCCTGAACGTCGAGATCGCCCGCGCCCATGTCACCTCGGGCGATTCCTCGGGCGCCGAAACGATCCAGGCCGGTCTGGTCAGTCAGCTGGCCGAGCTGATGGACGTGAAGGTCTCCGACCGGGCCAATGGCGGGGTGTCGATCCGCACAGGCTCGGGCATCCTTCTGGCGGGTTCGGGCGCGGCGACGCTGGAGTACCGTGGGGCCGGAGCGGTGAACGCCGAAAGCACCTTCAGCGATATCTTCGTCACTGAACCGGGTGGCCAGAAACGGTCGTTCACCGACGCCATCGCCGGCGGCGAGATCAAGGGCCTGCTGGAGCTGCGCGACACCGAAGCGCCCGCCGCCGCCCAGCGTCTGGCCGAGCTGATCACCCATGTCGCCGACGAGCTGAACCGGGCGCATAACGCCAACTCCAGCGTGCCGGCGCCGACGACCCTGACCGGGCGCAACGTCGGCCAGTCGCTGGAAACGGCCCTGTCGGGCTTCACCGGCACGACGACGATCGCGATCACCGACCGCACGACTGGCGCGATCACGGCCCAGGCGGAGATCATCTTCACCGGGCCGCAGTCGATGACGATCAACGGCGTCGCCGCGACGCCTGCGACCTTCCTGACCACCCTGAACGGCCAGCTGGGCGGAGCGACCGCCTCGTTCACGAACGGCGCCTTGACCATCTCGGGCGGCACGGGCGGCGTCTCCATCGCCGACGCGGCGGGCGCTGCGGGCAGCAACAAGGCCGGGCGCGGCTTCTCGCACTACTTCGGCCTCAACGACCTGATCGTCAGCGACCGCACGGCCGTTTACGACATGGGTCTGACGCCGACCTCCCAGCACGGCTTCACCGGCGGCGAGACGGTCTCCTTCAGCTTCAGTTCGGCGGACGGGGTGCGTCTGCGCAACGTCACCGTCGCTGTGCCCACGGGCGGGACCGGCCAGGTCGATGAACTGCTGAACGCCTTGAACAATCCCGTCACCGGCGTGGGTCGGTTCGGGACCTTCGAGCTGGATGCCAATGGCGCCGTGACCTTCAGGGGTTCGGGCTCGCCGCCGGCGGTGTTGAGTGTGGCTCAGGATACGACCACTCAAGTCCCCTCGGGCGTGTCCCTGACCGAGCTGTTCGGCATCGGCGGCGGGGTCCGGGCCTCTCGTGCGGACGGATTCTCCATCCGCAACGACATCCAGACCGATCCGTCCAAACTGGCCCTGGCCCAGCTGAACCTGGCGGCGGCGCCCGGCGCAGCGGCGCTGAGCAGCGGCGATGGTCGCGGCGCCTTGGGGCTGGCGGACGCGGGAACCCGCACCGTGAGCTTCCAGGCTGGGGGCGGCTCGTCCGGCGGGTCGATGTCGATCGCCCGATACGCCTCGGACCTGTCGGGCGACATCGGCGCACGGGCGTCGGCGGCCAAGACCCGGTCCGAAAGCGCGTCTGCCATCCGTGCCGAGGCCGACGCCCGCCGCGTTTCCTATGAAGGGGTCAACCTGGATGAGGAACTGGTCGCCATGACCACCTATCAGCAGGCGTTCAATGCGTCGGCGCGGCTGATCCAGGCGGCCAAGGATATGTACGACATCTTGTTGGGAATGATCTGATGACCCGAGTTTCCACCGCCGGCAACTATCAGTCGGCCCTGCTCAACCTGATGTCGGCCCAGGCCCAGCAGTCCGAGGCGCAGAACCGGCTGGCCACCGAAAAGGTCGCCACCGACATGACCGGCTTCGGTCGCGGGGCCGAGAATCTGACGGCGTTGAAGGCGGCGGCCGGTCGTATCCAGGGCTTCATCAATACGGGCGAGGCGGTCGCGGCCCGGCTGGATACCCAGGACCTGGCCCTGACCCAGATCGGAGACGGGATCACCAACGCCCGGACCGCCATCAGCGCCGCCCTGGCGTCTGAGAACATCGAGGTTCTGATGCTGGAGCTGCAGGGCAATTTCCAGGTCATCCAGACCGGACTGAACACCCAGCACCAGGGCGACTATCTGTTCAGCGGCTCCAACAGTTCGACGCCCCCGGTCACCGCCAAGACCCTGGCGGAACTGGCTGCGGCCCCCGTCGCCGACACCTTCACCAATGATCAGCTGGCGACGGTCTCGCGTCTCAGCGAGAAGACCACGGTCCAGACCGGCTATCTGGCCAGCGATGTCGGCGGCGTGGTGTTCGAGATCATGCGCGATATCCAGGCCTATCACGCCGACCCGGCGACGGGCCCTCTGACCGGCAAGCCCACGGACGCGCAGAAGGACTTCCTGAACCTGCAGATCACGCGCCTGGGCGCCGCGGTTACCGACATCGTCAACGTGACTTCGCGCAACGGCACGATGCAGAAGCAGTTGGAGACCATCAACGCCAACAACACCGCCCAGGTGAACGGGCTGGAAAAACTGGTCAGCAACAAGACTGACGCCGACCTGGCCCAGGCCGTCACGGACATCCAGCTATCGCAACTGGCCGTTCAGGCCTCGGCCCAGGTCATCAGTCAGCTCAGCCAGACCTCGCTGCTGAACTATCTGCGATAACCTCGGCTCGGTACGCTAACCGCCGATAATCGCTTTCTTTTACGGCCACGCTGGACCTTGTTCTCGCTTGAGAACATAAAGCGAACATGGCCCAGCTCGATCTTCGCGGAAAGCTTGCCGTCCTGGCGGACGCGGCCAAGTACGATGCCTCATGCTCATCGTCGGGCACGTCGAAACGCAACTCAGTCGGCGGCAAGGGGATCGGCTCGACCGAGGGGATGGGCATCTGCCACGCCTACACGCCGGACGGGCGCTGCGTGTCCCTGCTGAAGATCCTGCTGACCAACTTCTGCATCTACGACTGCGCCTACTGCATCAATCGCGCCTCCTCGAACGTGCAGCGGGCGCGGTTCAGCGTGGACGAGGTCGTCGAGCTGACGCTCAACTTCTACAAGCGCAACTATATCGAGGGCCTGTTCCTGTCGTCGGGCATCATCCGCTCGGGCGACTACACGATGGAACAGCTGGTGCTGGTGGCCAAGACGCTGCGGGTCGATCACGACTTCCGCGGCTATATCCATCTGAAGCTGATCCCCGAGGCGGACCCCAAACTGGTGGCCGAGGCGGGCCTCTATGCCGACCGGCTGTCGGCCAATATCGAACTGCCGCGCGAGGAGGCCCTGACCCGGCTGGCTCCGCAAAAGGACATGGCCGTCATCAAGAAGGCCATGGGTCAGGTGCGGCTGGGGGTCGAGGCGGCCAAGCCTCAGAAAAAGGACCGCGCCAAGCCGCCCAAATTCGCCCCGGCCGGCCAGAGCACCCAGCTGATCGTCGGCGCCGACGGGGCGCCGGATACCGAAATCCTCGACCGCAGCGCGTCGCTGTACGGCGGCTATGGCCTGCGCCGGGTCTATTATTCCGCCTTCAGCCCCATCCCGGATTCCAGCTCGACCCTGCCTCTGTCCAAGCCGCCGCTGATGCGCGAGCATCGCCTGTATCAGGCCGACTGGTTGATGCGGTTCTATGGTTTCTCGGCGCCCGAGATCGGCGAAGCGACGACCGGCGGGATGCTGGATCTGGCCGTGGATCCGAAACTGGCCTGGGCCCTGAACAGCCGGGCGCAGTTTCCGGTCGATGTGAACACGGCGGACCGCGAGATGCTGTTGCGGGTGCCCGGCCTGGGGGTGAAGTCGGTCGACCGGATGATCTCTGTGCGCCGATACCGGACCCTGCGTCTGGAGGACATCGCCCGCCTGTGCCGGGGCATCGACAAGGTGCGGCCCTTCATCACGGCCCTGGACTGGTCGCCGGGCGGACTGACCGACGCCGTGGATCTGCGCGCGCGACTGGTTCGCGAGCCCGCGCCGGTGCAACTGAGCCTGTTCTGATGCGCGTCGCCCAACTGGTCTCGGAGACCGATTTCGACGGCTGGCGTCTGGCCGCGCGGGACTTGCGGCTGGCGGGGATCAGGCCCGAGGACGCCACGTTCCGGGTGGCGGGCGCAGAGGGGCAGGGCGGGTTGTTCGACACCCCGACCGAGGATCGCAGCCCTGTCCGCGATGAGCGGAAGGAAGAGGGGTTCTCGGTTCCAAAGGCGTTCGTGGACGTGGCGAGAGAGGTCATCCTGCACCGCTCGGCCGACCGCTTCGACCTGCTGTACCGCATCCTGTGGCGACTGCGCGACGAGCCGGATCTGATGAAGGTGGTGTCGGACCGCGACATCGTCGACGCCCTCGACAGGGTCAGGAACGTCAGCCGCGCCAGCCACAAGATGAAGGCCTTCGTCCGCTTCCGCTTCGTCGAGGACGAGAATGGCGAGACCGCCGTCGCCTGGTTCGAGCCCGCACACCGCGTGCTGGAAAAGACCGCGCCGTTTTTCGTCAACCGCTTCACCACCATGCGGTGGTCGATCCTGACGCCGGACGGCTCGGCCTTCTGGGACGGGGCGTCGCTGGCGTTCGGCCCGCCCGCCAGCGCCGCCGACGCCCCCGATGAGGACGCGGTAGAGGAATTCTGGAAGACCTACTATGCCTCGACCTTCAACCCGGCGCGGCTGAAGACAAAGACCATGCAGGGCGAGATGCCCAAGCGGTACTGGAAGAACCTGCCCGAGGCGGCGCTGATCCCCGAACTGGTCGCCGCATCCGCCGTTCGCACCGAGACCATGGTCGCGGCGCCCCACCCTGCGCCCAACGCCCGCCTGCTGCGCGAGATCGCGCGCCACACCCGCGACGGATCGTTCGAGGAAGGCTTCTCGCCGTCGTCGCTGGACGACCTGCGCCACGGGGTTCAGGCGTGCCGCCGCTGCGACCTGTACCGGGATGCGACGCAGGGCGTTTGTGGCGAGGGGCCCAAGACCGCCTCGCTGATGATCGTCGGCGAACAGCCGGGGGATCAGGAGGATCTGGCCGGTCGTCCGTTCGTCGGACCGGCGGGCCAGGTGCTGGACGCCGCTCTCGCCGAGGCGGGCATCGACCGCGAGGACGTCTTCGTCACCAACGCCGTCAAGCATTTCAAGCACGAGCCTCAGGGCAAGCGCCGCCTGCACAAGACGCCCAACACCAGCGAGATATCCGCCTGTCGCTGGTGGCTGGATCATGAGCGGCGGCTGGTGCGGCCAAAAGTCATTCTGGCCCTGGGGGCGACGGCGTCCCTGGCGGTGCTGAACCGCAAGGTGGCGGTGACCAGGGAGCGCGGCCAGCCCATCGCCCTGGCGGATGGCGCCACGGCCATGATCACCGTCCACCCCTCCTATCTGCTGCGGCTTCCGGACGAGGCGGCCAGGATTTCCGAACGCGCCGCCTTCGTCCGCGACCTGCAGAAGGTCCGCGCCCTGCTCTGATTGCAGTCGCCAATTGCTGCACTGCACTTGACGGCGGCGCGTCCTCGCCTTTCTCTGAACACCGGGGGATCCGAACGCATGAGCGCCGACAGCAGACTGGAGATCGCCGCCGGCTTCGCCTCGGCCAAGGGGCCGCGCGCGGACAACCAGGACTTCGGCGCCGTCCATATCGGGCCGCCCGAGGAACAGACCTTGTACGGCGTCATCGCCGCCGTCGCCGACGGGGTCGGGGGGACCAAGGCCGGGCGGATGGCGGCCGAACTGGCCGTCCGCAGCTTCATCGACGGCTATACCAGCCAGAGCCCGCTGAAGGGCATCGCCGGCGGCGGCATCAGCGCCCTGCGTGGCTATAACAGCTGGCTGTTCTCGCGCGGCCGCAACGATCCCGAGATGAAGGGTACGGCGACCACCTTCACCGCCGTGGTCCTGCGCGGACGAGAGGCGGTCTGCCTGCACGTCGGCGACAGCCGGGCCTATCACTATCGCGATGGCGTCCTGACCCGGCTGACCGAGGATCATGTCTTCGCCCAGCCCGAGATGAGCCATGTGCTGATCCGCGCCGTGGGCATCGAATCCGATCTGCGCCTAGACGTGCGTTCGGTGCAGATCGAACCCTATGACCGCTTCCTGCTGGTCTCGGACGGAGTGCACGGGGTGCTGTCGGATGGCGCGCTGGAGCGGCTTTTGTCGCGCCGCGCCTCTTCGGATTCTGACGCCCAGGCCATCGTCGATGCGGCCACGACGGCGGGGGCGGGCGACAACCACACGGCGGTGCTGGTCGACGTCATCGCCATCGGCGCCGTGGATCAGGACATGATCGGCGCCGAGGCCGCGCGCCTGCCGCTGCTGCCCCTGCCGTCCGAGGGCGACAATGTGGACGGCTTCTCGCTGGATCATCTGTTGTCGGACGGGCGCTACACCCGGCTGTTCGTCGCCCGTGACCAGCTGGCCGAGAAGGGTCGCGACGCCCAGTCCAACCGACGCGTGCTGAAGTTCCCCAAGCCCGCCCTGCTGTCCGAACAGGGCGCCCGCGCCGCCTTCCTGCGCGAAAGTTTCATCGGACGTCAGGTGGTCAGTCCCTATGTCGGCAAGACCTTGGAACTGCCGCAGGAGCGCCAGAGCGGCCTCTATATCGTCCAGCCCTTCTATGAGGGCGAGACCCTGGAAAGCCGGCTGAAGACCGACCCGATCGGCGTCCGCGTCGGGGTGGATGTGGCCATCCGCCTGGGCAAGGGCGTCGCCGCCCTGCATCGCCAGTCCATCGCTCACCGCGACATCAAACCCGAGAACGTGCTGCTGGAGACTGACGGCGGGCTGAAACTGCTGGATCTGGGCGTGGCCCGCCTGCCGCGCGTCGCCGAGTTCGCCGACGAGGAGATCGCCGGGACGCCCAACTATATGGCCCCCGAACTGTTCGCCAAGGAGCATCGCGGCGACGCCCTGAGCGACCAGTTCGCCTATGGCGTCACCCTGTATCGGATGTTCGCCAACCGCTATCCGTTCGGCGAGGTCGATCCCTTCAATCTGCCCAGATACGCCCGGCCCACGCCTCTGACGCAGCATCGGCCCGACGTGCCGGCCTGGCTGGACTCGGTCATCATGCGCAGCCTTGCGCCCGATCCTGCCGAGCGGTTCGACGACATGGACGCGCTGATCTATGCGCTGGAGGGCGGGCTCAATATGCGCACCCTGGCGCCCCCCGAAGACCTGCTGCTTTTCGAGCGCTATCCGGTGCGTTTCTGGCAGGCGGTCTCGGCCCTGCTGTTCATCGCCCTGATTGCATCCCTGGTGCTGCGTTAGGCCTCAGTCCTCGGCCAGGACGGCGTCGTCGCCAGGACCGGCCGCAGGGTCGGCGTCTGCGGCCAGTGGTCCCGGCCCGCCTTCCAGCGCCAGCTTCAGCGCATCCTTGTCCAGCTCGCCTTCCCAGTTGGCGACGACGATGGTGGCCACGGCGTTGCCGACGAAGTTGGTCAGGGCGCGGCACTCGCTCATGAACCGGTCGATGCCCAGGATCAGGGCCATGCCCGCCACCGGCACGGCGGGCACCACCGACAGGGTCGCGGCCAGGGTGATGAATCCGGCGCCCGTGATGCCCGCCGCCCCCTTGGACGACAGCATGGCGACCAGCAGCAACAGGATCTGATCGCCCAGGCTCAGGTCGATGTTCAGGGCCTGGGCGATAAACAGGGCGGCCATGGTCATGTAGATATTGGTGCCGTCCAGGTTGAACGAATAGCCGGTCGGGACCACCAGTCCGACGACGGATTTGGACGCGCCCGCTCGCTCCATCTTCTCGATCAGACTGGGCAGGGCCGCCTCGGACGAAGAGGTGCCCAGCACCAGAAGCAGCTCCTCCTTCAGATAGCGGATCAGCTTCAGAACGCTGAACCCGTTGGCGCGCGCGACCAGGCCCAGCACCCCGACCACGAAGATGACGGCGGTCAGATAGAAGGCGCCTATCAGCAGGGCCAGGTTGGCCACCGAGGCGATGCCGTATGCGCCGATGGTGAAGGCGAAGGCGCCGAAGGCCCCGATGGGCGCGGCCCTCATGACGATGGCCACCAGCTTGAACACCGCCGCGCTGATGGATTCGAACAGGGTCAGCACCGGCTTGCCGACATCCCCGGTCAGGGCCAGGGCGATGCCGAACAGGATCGACACGAACAGCACCTGCAGGATGTTGCCGGTCGAAAAGGCGCTGACCAGGGTGTCGGGGATGATCGCGGTCAAAAAGCCGACGATGGTCGTCTCGTGCGCCGCCGTCGCATACTGGGCCACCGCGCCGGCGTTCAGGCTGGCGGGGTCGATGTTCAGGCCCCGGCCCGGCTTGACGACATTGGCCACGATCAGGCCGACGATCAGGGCCAGGGTCGAGAAGGTCAGGAAATAGGCGAAGGCCTTGGCGGCGACGCGGCCTACTCGTCCGATGTCGCGCATCCCGGCGATGCCGGTGACGATGGTCAGGAAGATCACCGGCGCGATGACCATCTTGACCAGCTTGATGAAGCCGTCGCCCAGCGGCTTCAGGCTCTCGCCGAACTCGGGCCAGAAATGGCCGATGAAGGCCCCCAGGGCGATGGCCATCAGCACCTGGAAATAGAGGTGGCGATAGAAGGGATGACGCGGTCTGGCCGACGGGTCCTGAGCTGCGAGGGTCTGGTCGATGGTTTGCAAGACGGTCTCCGGCGCCAGGCGGTGCAGAACCGCTTTATCGCGAAGTTATGGAACAGGCGCGCGTTTTCTCGGCGAGCGGCGCCGCCAAGCGCAGAGCCGTCAACGCTTGCTCAGCTTGCCGATCATCTTTTCGAAGACCTTCAGCGTCTCTTCGGAAACGTGGTGCTCGATGCCTTCGGCGTCCGCCTCGGCGTTGATCTCGCTGATACCCAGGGCGATCAGGAAGTCGTGGACGATCTTGTGGCGGGCGCGAGACGCCGCCGCCATGGTCTGGCCGGCCTCGGTCAGGAAGATCGAGCGATAGGGGCGGCTTTCGACCAGACCTTCGCGCGCCAGACGCTGAACCACCTTGGCGGCGGTGGCGTGGGTGACGCCCAGGTTCTCGGCCAGGTCGGTCAGGCGCGCCTCTCCCATCTCGACGATCAGGTCGCCGATTAGCTCGACATAGTCCTCGGCCATCTCGGTCGAATGGGCGTCGCGCATGCGCTGGAACGCGGCCGCGCGCCGGGCGGCGCCGGTCAAGGCGGGAATCACGGAGGAAGGCGAAGGGGCGGAGCTCACCGCCCCACTCTAGACTATGCGCCGGTGTGGGCCAGCCTCACCGTGACGCGCCGTCGCGAAATCGCCATTTCATCGTCAGCACGCCCATGGCCATGACCAGGGCGCAGGCGTTGGCGACGGTCACCGGCCAGGCCGAGGTCAGCACCCCATAGACGACCCACAGGGCGAAACAGGTCACCGTCAGGGAATAGGTCTTCAGGCTGATGGACGAGGCGTCGCGCTCCTTCCAGATCTTGATCATCTGCGGCGCGAAACTGGTGATCGAGCACAGGGCCGCCGCCGTGCCGAAAAGGTTGGCGACCAGATCGCTCATGCAGATTTGCGCGATGCGGCGGTGCGGGATTTTGCCGAGGCGGATTTGGCGGGGCTGGCGGCCTTGGGCTGTGCGGCCTCGACCTCATCGGCGCGCACGCCGCGTTTGCCCTTGATGGCGCGGGCGGGCTTGCCCTGGTGGACGGCGACGCCGCGCGCCTCGACCTCGGCCAGGATGGCGTCCAGTTCCTTTTCGGTCAGGTGCTCGATGCCGATGAAGCGGGCGTCGGCCTGTCTGACGGCGAAGACCAGCTCGTCCAGCTTGGCCTGCATGGCCGCCCCGTCGCGGTTCTGGGTGTTCTGGATCAGGAAGACCATCAGGAAGGTGATGATGGTCGTGCCGGTGTTGATGACCAGCTGCCAGGTCTCGTTGAACTTGAAGATCGGGCCGGACACCGCCCAGATCACGACGATCCCGACGCAGGCCAGAAAGGTCCAGGGCTTGCCGGCGATCTTGGCCGTCAGGGTGGCGAAACGGACGAACAGCTTTTCCATCACGGCCAAACCGCCGAGCTTGGCTCCAGGTTCCTTGGTGCAGGCTTCCTTAGTCGGGGTGCCTTTAGCCCGGCGTCCTGACGCCCGCCCGCATGGCGCTATTGGCTATGCGAGCGGGTTCCGATCGTGCGGTCGAAGAAGTCGAGCCGGGTGCGCCATTCCTGCAGCTTGCGCGCATTGCCGCGCACGCCGTGTCTCTGACCAGGATACAGCATCAGTTCGAACGGGGTGCTGCGGGCCTGGAGCGCGTCGATGACGCGGGTGGAGTTCTCCAGGATCACATTGTCGTCGGCCATGCCGTGCATCAGCAGCAGCCGGCCGGTCAGGTTGTCGAGCCGGCCCAGGACGTCGGAGGCCGCATAGCCTTCGACATTGGCCTGGGGCGTGGACATGAAGCGTTCGGTATAGGCGGTGTCGTAGAGGCTCCATTCGGTCGGCGGGGCGCCGGCGACGGCTGAGGCCAGGCCCATCTTCGGCTCGGTCAGCATCATCAGGCTCATGAAGCCGCCATAGCTCCAGCCCATGACCCCGATCCGGTCGGCGTCGACATAGGGCAGGGTGCGCAGATAGTCGGCGGCCAGGACCTGATCCTCGACCTCGGGCTGTCCCATCTTCAGGTAGAGGGCCTGTTTGAAGGCGGCCGAACGGTCGCCCTCGCCGCGGTTGTCGAGGTGGAAGACGATATAGCCCGCCTCGGTCAACAACTGGTTGGTCGCCGGCTGCCAGTTGCGACGCACGCCCCCGCCGCCGGGACCGCCATAGACCTGCATGACCACGGGATATTTGCGCGCCGGGTCGAAGTCGGGCGGGGTCTGCATCTGCCAGACCAGGGTCTCGCCGTGGCTAAGCAGCGTGCCGAACTCGGGCGTGCGACGGCGCGCCTCGAACGGAGCGAAGGGGTGGTCTGCGTCCAGCGCATTTTGCTCGATCCAGCGCACGAAGGTCCCGTCGGCGCTGTACAGGCCAGACCGCGTCGGGGTGGCGGGGTCGGAATAGTCGCCGACATAGGCCGTGGCCGTCGCGTTCATGTTCGCGCTCCACCAACCGCCGGCCGGGGTGACGGCGACGGGGGCCGTGGTGCGCTTCAGGCTGGCGCGGAACATCTGCTGTTCGATCGGCAGTTCACGGCCGTCGCGCATCGAGGCGGTGAAGAAGACGTCGCCCGTCGCCTCGTTCACCCCGTTCAGCGCCTTGACCGGATAGTCGCCGCGCGTGATGGCGCGGATGCGACGGCCCTCGCGGCTGTAGAGATACAGGTGCCGCCAGCCGGTCTCTTCGCTGGACCAGATGAAGGTCCCGTCTTTCAGCGCCTTGAAGTCGTCGGTCAGGTCCACCCAGGCGTTGGAGGTCTGGCTGGCGATGACGCGCGAGGCGCCGGTCGCCGGATCGACGGCCAGAAGGTCGAGCCGCTTCTGATCGCGCGAAACCCGCTGGACATAGAGGGTGGCCGCGTCCGCCGACCAGTTGACCCGGCCCAGGTAGATGTCGGTGTTGGACCCCAGATCGACCTTGTTGCGCGCGCCCGTCTGCAGGTCGCGGACATAGAGTTCGACCACGGCGTTGGGCCGTCCGGCGCGGGGATAACGCTGGGCGATCACGGTCGCGCCGCCGCCGGTGATGTCGAGGCGTGGCACGACGTCGACCGGGGTCTCGTCGGTGCGTTGCAGGGCGATGTAGCGCTCGTCCGGGCTCCACCAATAGCCGGTGTCGCGATCCAGCTCTTCTTGGGCGATGAACTCGGCGGTGGCCCAGGTGATCAGGCCGTCGCCGTCGTCGGTGATCGGGGTCTCGACGCGGGTGGTCAGGTCCTGGACCACCAGGTCCTGGTCGCGCACATAGGAGACATATCGACCCTTGGGCGAGACCTTGGCGTCGATCTCGTCGGCGGCGGTCTCGGTCAGCCGGCGAACGGCGCCCTGGCTCTCGGAAGCCCCAACCGCGTCTGGGCGGTCGACTAGATAGACGTCGCCTTCCAGCGGAACCAGGATGTAGCGGCCCTGCTCGTCCCAGGCGTATTCGACCACGCCGCGCTGCGAGATGCGCATCCGCTCGCGCCGGGCCTTTTCGGCCTCCGACAGGTCGCCGGCCTCGGGAACCAGGGCGCGGGCGTCGATCAGCTTGAACGGCTCGCCCGCGCCGGTCGGGGCGGCCCACAGGTCCTGGACCGAGACGTCGTCGGTGCGGGCCCTAAGGAAGGCGACCAGGGCGCCGTCGGGCGACAGGCTGACGCCCTGGGCCACCGGGCCGTTCAGGCTGGGGTCGGCGAAGACGCGTTCCGGCGTCAGGATCGACGGGTCGGTCGAGGCGACGGAAACGGGCTGGGCGGAGGCCGAACCGGCCGCGATCAGAAGGCTGGAAGCCAGGAGAAACTTGCGCATGACGAGCAGGCTAGCGAGGGAATCTAACGCGGTCACCGAGATTTTTACGTCGTGGCAGGTTCGGGTGTGATGCGTGTGAGGCTTTCGTCCGCTCGGCCCAGGGCCTAGATAGGTCGGCGATGACCGACACACTCGCACCCGCTCCCGCCCCTGTGACGCCGCCCGCGAAAGCCAGCCCGTTCAACGCGCTGAAGGTGCTGTGGGTGCGCCACTGGACCGACCAGCTGTTCAGCTTCGGCATCGAACGGCCCGAGGATTTCCGCTTCCGCTCGGGCGAGTTCGTCATGATCGGCCTGCCCGGCGAAGGCGCGCCCGACTCTGGGGCAAAACCCGTTCTGCGCGCCTATTCGATAGCCAGCCCCAGCTGGGACGAACAGCTGGAGTTCTTCTCCATCAAGGTGCCCGACGGCCCCCTGACCTCGCGCCTGCAAAAGATCCAGGCCGGCGACACCGTCCTGATGGGCAAGAAGCCGACCGGCACCCTGGTGCTGGACGCCCTGACCGGCGGCAAGCGTCTGTTCCTGATCGGCACCGGCACGGGCCTGGCGCCCTGGCTGGCCGTGGCGCGCGATCCCGACACCTATTCCCGCTTCGGTCAGGTGGTGGTCTGCCACACCGTGCGCAGCGTCGCCGACCTGGCCTACCGCGACTTCTTCACGCGCGAGATCCACGACGATCCCCTGATCGGCGAGGAAGCCAAGGCGCAGCTGGTCTATTACCCGACCGTGACGCGCGAGGAGTTCGAAACACCGGGGCGCATCACCGACCGCATCAAGTCGGGCGACCTGTTCAAGGATCTAGGCATCGACGCGACCGCCTTCTCGCCCGAGACGGACCGCATCATGCTGTGCGGCTCCATGGCCATGATCAAGGAAACCGGCGAACTGCTGGAGGCCCAGGGCCTGAAGGAAGGCTCGAACGCCGAACCCGGCGACTATGTGCTGGAGCGCGCCTTCGTCGGTTAGGACGTCGGTCCGACTTGCAAACTCCGCTCATCCCGGCGAAAGCCGGGACCCAGACCTTTGGGCGGATCGGCGGCGACGCCGATGATCGTCCTTGATCCCATGCAGCGTGCTTCGCGAAAGCACTGGGTCCCGGCTTTCGCCGGGATGAGCGGAAGAATTGAATGCACAAACCCGCCCTTGTCGCCGTCGACCCGCGCGTCGATCCCGCCGACTGCACCACGATGGCCCAGGTCCGTCAGGGCGTCGACGCCCTGGACCGCGCCCTGGTCGCCCTGATCGCCGAACGCCAGCGCTATATGGACGCCGCCGCCCGCATCAAGCCCGACCGCGACGCCGTCCACGACCAGGCCCGCATCGACGACGTGGTGGCCAAGGTCCTGACCAGCGCCGAGGCCCACGGCCTGTCGCCCGACATCGCCGAGCCGGTCTGGCGGCTGATGGTCGACCGCTGCATCGCCTATGAGTTCAGCGTTTACGACCGCACGCGCAGCTAGGCTCTCAGGCCCCGCAGCATCAGTTCATGCCGCCAGGCCGCGACATCGGCCAGGGCCTGGTTCAACGCATCCCTGACCCGTTCCAGCCCGGCAGAGGCGACGGCCTGATCGGCTGTCTCCGCCGCCTGGCAGACCTCGGCCAGCGCGCCCGCGCCGATGCCGGCGGCCGCGCCGCGGATGGTGTGGAGCGCGTCGCGCCAGCCGTCCGCCTTGGGGTCCAGCATGGCCGACCACATGGCTGCCTGTTCGACGAACAGTTCCAGCACCTCTTCGGCGACGGCGTCGTCGCCGCCGACCATCCGATCCAGGACCGAGAAGTCGACGGCGCCCGAGAGATCGCGCCTGGACATCAGGCCCCCGGCTGACCCGGCTGGGCCAGCCGGGCGTTTTTCGAGGACCAGACGAAATAGATCGCCAGCCCGACCAGGTTCCAGATCAGGAACCAGAACTGGGTCCGCGCCTGCAGGCTGAGGAAGAAGACGACGCAGCCGATGATGGTGATGGCGCCGACCAGCCACCACAGGGGCGCCTTGAACTTGCGCGGCCGGTCGGGGTCGCGCAGGCGCAGCACGATCAGGCAGACCCCCACCGCCGCAAAGGCCGCCAGGGTGCCCGCATTGGCCAGGGACGCCAGTTCGTCCAGCCGCATGACCCCGGCCAGGGCCGCCACGACCAAGGCGGTGAAGATCGTCACCACGGCAGGCACCCCGCGCGACGAAATCTTCGCCAGACGTTTGGGCAGCAGGCCGTCGCGGGCCATGCCCAGGAAGATGCGGCTCTGGCCGAACAGGAAAGCGAGCAGAACAGTCGGCAGGGCGACCACGGCGCTGGCTGCGATCCACTGGGCGGCGACGCCTTGGCCCAGTTCGCGCAGGATCAGGGCCAGGGGCTCCGGGCTGGCGGCGAAGGCGGACGTGGGCCGGGCGCCGATCGCGGCCGCCGCGACCACCAGATAGAGGACGGTGCAGATCAGCATCGACCCGACGATGCCGATGGCCAGGTCGCGCTCGGGCTTCTTGGTCTCTTCCGCAGCCGTCGAGATGGCGTCGAAGCCGTAGAAGGCGAAGAAGATGATGGCCGCCGCCGCCATCACCCCGGTCTGGGCGAAGGGCGCGCCAAAGCCGTTGGGCATGAAGGGGCGGAAATGGTCCGGGTTGAAGGCGGGCAGTGCGATGGCCACGAAGACGATCAGGGCGACCACCTTGATGACCACCAGCACGGCGTTCAGATTGGCGCTCTCTCGCGTGCCCAGCAGCAACAGGCCGGTCACCACGGCGATGATGAAGGCCGCCGGCAGGTTGATGAAACCACCCGCCACATGGGGGCCGACGGACAGGGCTGTGGGCAGGTCCAGACCCAGCCCGCTCAGGAAACCGACTGCATAGCCGGACCAGCCGACCGCCACGGCCGACACCACCAGCGAGTATTCCAGGATCAGGCTCCAGCCCACGATCCAGGCGATCAACTCGCCCAGCACGGCGTAGGAATAGGTATAGGCGCTGCCCGCCGCCGGCATCATGGTCGACAGTTCGGCATAGGCCAGGGCCGCGCAGGCGCAGACCAGCCCGGCCATGGCGAAGGAGATCATCACCGCCGGTCCGGCCAGACCGGCGCCGACGCCGATCAGGGTCAGGATCCCGGTCCCGACGATGGCGCCGACGCCCAGCGCCATCAGGTGCGGCCAGCTCAGGGTCGCCTTCAGTCGCGGGCCGTCCCTCGCCTCGTCATGCGGCGCGTGCATCGCATCGATCGACTTGCGCCGGTTCCAGAACGCCATTGCGCCACCCTCACTGATTCCAGCCGCGACCTTAGCGCGCAGGAGGGCGCATATGGAAACCCTTGCGGAAATCCGGGCTTGCCTAGACGCTGGCGAAACAGTATGTCCGCCCCTCCCCGACGCCAACCATGCGCCGGCGGTGACGATCGGTACGGGTGATTAGCTCAGTTGGTAGAGCAGCTGACTCTTAATCAGCGGGTCGTAGGTTCGAACCCTACATCACCCACCATCGTCCTCTTGTTTTCGAACAAGAACATTGTTCGAAATCCGCTTCTGCTAGGCCGATAATTAGGACGGTGAGTTCCGCCACGTCCTCGTCCGACAAATATCTCAGATTCCTTCGATGAGGCCGTTCACGTGGCCGCGTTGTGACCCGGTCACCGGGGCAGTTGGCTGATCGCGCCTTCCCGGGTCCGAGCAGGCGACGGCCAACAACCAGTGTCCGACCAAGCCAAACGGACCGGCTTTCGTATGGCTTCGCCAACGCGCGTGGAGCCCGAGCGGTCCAACATTCGTCGCTAGGGATTGAGCAGGGTTCCTGCCACAGCGATGGCGGCGAGGACCTGTTTCGCTGTGGCGACGGCCATCTTCAGCCCGTCAGCCTTGTTGCCGTCCAGAAGAAGACGCCCGACCAGGCAGGCCCAATGGCGCAGGCGGCATGGATCGAAACCTTGCGCCGGGATTGGACGATCTGAATTTTCGTCATCGCCTGACCTGCGCACATCCGAGCGGGACGGACGCGTTGCTCGCGCGCCGGTCTCAGCTCAGCATTCTGGTCGATGCGTGACGGCGGTTCACGTTCGAGCGACCGCACCCCAGGCGAGGGTCTGGGATTCCTGGTCCGACGGCAGGCCTATCACCTTGGTTTCGAGATAGAGTTCGAAGCCCTGGACGCCGAACTGGCGACCGATGCCGCTCTGCTTATAGCCGCCGAAGGGCACATCCATGTGCATCCAGACGCCGCCGTTGACGCTGACCGTCCCGGTCCGCAGCTTGCGGGCGAAGGCGATGGCTTCGTCATTGGTGGCGGCCGAGACGCTGGCGGACAGGCCGTACATCGAGTTGTTGGCGATGCGCAGGGCGTCGGCCTCGTCCTCGTAGGCGATGACCGCCAGGACGGGACCGAAGACCTCCTCCTGGGCAATCGTGTCGTCGGGCCTGACGTCGGCGATCAGGGTGGGCTCGACGAAATATCCGTGCGGCTGATCGGCCGGCGCCTTGCCGCCCCGGACGATGCGATTGCCCTCAGACCGGGCGCGCTCGATGTGTTCCAGCACGCGCTTGCGGTGATGGGCGCTGCTGAGCGGGTTCATGTAGTTCTCGGCCACGGCGGGGTCGCCATAGGTGACCTGATCCATCGCTTCGGCGGCGGCCTGGACGGCCTCGTCATAGCGGTCGCGCGGGACCAGAAGACGGCTGCGGGCGACGCAGCCCTGACCGGCGTTGGTGCAGATGAGCTTGGCCGCCTTGGCCGCCTCGGTCTTTACGTCGGCGCTGGGCAGGACGACGTAGGGAGACTTTCCGCCCAGTTCTAGCAACAGGCGTTTCAGGGTGCCTGCCGAGGCCTGCGCCACGCGTCGGCCGTTCGGCGCCGAGCCGGTGAAGGCGACGAAATCGACGTCGGGCGAAAGGGTGAGCACCTCTCCCAGCATGTTGTCGGAGCCGGTGACTACATTGAAGACGCCCGCGGGGATGTCGGTTTCTTCCGCGACCAGCCGTCCGACGATCGTCGCTGGCCAAGGGCTGTCGGGCGAGGGTTTCAGCACCATCGTATTGCCTGCAGCCAGGCCGGCGCCGACCTTGCCCAGGTTGGAGCCCCAGGGCCCATTCCAGGGCGTGATCGCGGCGATGACGCCCATGGGCTCGCGGATCTGCTGGCGGTGGCTGACCACGCCCCGGAAATCCAGGTCAGGCAAGGGTGTGGTGTAGGGATAGGTTTCGGCCATGTCGGCGAAGTCGAGTAGTCGCTGAATCGGCACATCCAGAAGCGTGTCGCGCGTCAGCCAGACCGAAGTGCCGGCCTCGCTGACCAGCAGGGGACGGATCTCTTCCTTGTGACGTTCCAGAGCGGCATTGAGCTGGCGCAGGCATTTGGCGCGGAAGGCGTGATTGGTCGCCCAATCGGTCTCGTCGAACGCCCGGCGCGCAGCCGCGACGGCGCGCTCGAAATCCTCGACTGTGCCATCGGCCGTCTGGCCGATGACCTGTTCCGAGAAGGGGTCGATGTTGTCGAACAATCGGTTCGAGGACGAGGCGACCAGCGCGCCATCGATCAACATGCGCCACTCGGCGATGGCGGGGTTCCGTTCGGGTTCCATCAACGTGTCCTCGTTCGCGGCTGTGCGCCGTCTGTCCTCGCATTTGCGCCTCCTGGCCGGGGTGGCAAAGTCACGAGAGAGTGGGTGTTCGACATATCGACCTGGCGATGCGGGTCAGAAGGACTGCACGCCCTCGACCACCAGATCATAGGCTTCCAGCGACGAGGCCTTGGGTGGGTTGTCGGTCAACAGGATCATCCGCCGGACCCCGATGTCGCGCAGGATCTGGGCGCCAATGCCGTATTCGCGCGACGTCAGAACCGGCTCGTCCACCCCTTCGGCATAGTGGGAGGCCCAGGTGATGGCCGGGTTCCTGAGAAAGACAGCGACGCCCGGCGAGGAAGAGGCCGCCAGGACCTGCATGGCGCTGTCGATACGCCCGCGGCGCCCATTGTCATGGCCAAACAGGTCGGTGGCCAAGTCGATGGCGTGGGACCGGACCAGAGTGGGGATGTCCGGCTTGGGCTCGCCCCGGATCATGGCGATATGCTCGGCGCCGTCCAGACGATTGCGATAGATGACCATGCGGAAATCGGCGCCGTGGATGGTCGGCACGGACCGTTCGAAGGTCCGCTCGACTATGGTTTCGGTTCGCCGGCGAAACGGGATCAGATCGGCGATCGACAGGATTCTCAGATCATGGTCTTGGGCGAGTCGGGCCAGGGTCTCGGTTGAGGCCGGTTCACCGTCCTCGTCCAGCACCTGGCAAATGGCGGCTGATGGATCGAGGCCGGCGGCAGTGCACAGGTCGACGGCCGCTTCGGGGAACCCGGCTCGCACCAGAACCCCGCCATCGCTGGCCAGGACGGGAAAGATGTGGCCCGGCGACACCAGGTCGGACGGTCCGGACGCCCCGTCGACGGCGACCCGGATTGTGTGGGCGCGATCCTGGGCCGAAATCCCGGTAGTCACGCCCTCGCGCGCCTCGATGGAGACGGTGAAGGGGATGGCCTCCGCCGGTCTGCCGCGCTCCTCCTGCAGCGGCAGTTTCAGGCCCCGCGCCCGCTCGCGGGTGATGGCCAGACAGACCAGACCCCGGCCGTGACGCACCATGAAGTTGACCTGATCCGGCGTGGTCGATCGGGCGGGGGCGGCGATCAGCCCGCTTGTGCCCGCTTGGGCATCAGCGACGATCAGGAAGGCGCGACCCTGACGCGCCTCGGCCAGAACCTCGTCGAGGTTGGAGACCCGCAGCCTACCCTGAGATGGTTCTGACAGGATCATGCCAAGCTCGCTCATCGCGGAGCCGCCGCGCGCGCCGCCTGGGCGATGAATTTGACGTTGAGATAGGCGGACAGCCCCTCGACGCCGCCCTCCTGGCCGATGCCGCTTTCGCCAAAGCCGCCGAACGGCGTCTCGGGGTTAGACACCGCCATGGTGTTGATCCCCACCATCCCGGCCTTGAGGCCGGCGCCGACCAGGGCCGCGGTCTCGTTCGAGGTGGTGAAGGCGTAGGCGGCCAGGCCGAAGGGCAGGCTGTTGGCCCGCTCCAGCACTTCGTCCAGATCATCGAAGCCGACGATCGGGGCCACCGGCCCAAACGGTTCCTCGGTCATCAGCAGCGCGTCGTCTGGCACGTCGGTCAGGACCGTGGGCGGAAAGTGGAAGCCTGCGCCGTCGCCGGCGGCGCCTCCTGTCAGAACGGTGGCCCCACGACGCACAGCGTCCGCAACGATATCTTCCATGACCGCGACGCGCCGTGCGCTGGCCAGCGGCCCGAAGGTCACGCCCTCGGTCGTGCCGTCCCCTGAAACCAGGGCCTGGGCCTTTGCGACGAAACGTTTGGTGAAGCGCTCGCGCACTCCGTTCTGGACATAGAACCGCGTCGGCGAGATGCAGACCTGACCGGCATTGCGGAATTTGGCGGCGGCCAGAAGATCCGCGGCGACCTCAACGTCCGCATCGTCGAACACCAGGACCGGGCCGTGTCCGCCCAGTTCCATGGTCGTGCGCTTCATGCCTTCGGCGGCCAGTTTCTGGATCAGTTTCCCGACCGGGACCGAGCCGGTGAAAGAAACCTTCTTGACTATGGGGGAGGCGATCAGGTGGGCGGAGACTTCTGCGGGGGCGCCGAACACCAGGTTCAGGACGCCGTCGGGAAGGCCGGCGTCATGCAGGGCTTCGACCAGGGCCACGGCTGTACCCGGCGTGTCCTCCGCCGCCTTCAAGATCAGGGTGCAGCCGGCGGCCAGAGCTCCGCCGATCTTGCGGCACGGCGTCAGGGCCGGGAAGTTCCACGGGGTGAAAGATGCGGTGACGCCGACGGGCTCGACCACCACCATCTGGCGAACTTCGGGCGCCGAGGGCACGATCCGGCCATAGGCGCGGCGGCCTTCCTCGGCATACCATTCGATGGTCTCGGCGCCGTACAGGATTTCGCCACGCGCCTCGGCCAGAGGCTTGCCTTGCTCCAGCGTCATGATCCGGGCCATGGCCTCTATGCGCTCGCGGATCAGGGCCACGCCGCGTTTCAAGATGCGCGCGCGCTCCACCGGCGCCATGCGGCTCCAAGTGTGAAAGGCACGCTCCGCCGCTATCAGAGCGTCGTCCAGATCGCTGGCCAGCGCGTGGGGCAACATCGCCAGGGTCTCTTCGGTGGCGGGATTGAGGACGGGCTGGCCGGCGCGAGCATCGGCGCCGATACGGCGGCCGTCGATGATGAGTGTCAGTGCAGGATACATCGGCGGCTTTCAGGCGAGGGGGTTGTCTTGCAGGATCATGTCGGCGGCCTTCTCGGCGATCATCACGATGGCGGCGTGGCAGTTGCCGGACACCACGCTGGGCATCACCGAGGCGTCGACGACGCGAAGTCCAGTCAGGCCGCGCATCCGCAGGCGCGGGTCCAGGGGCGCATCTGCGGCTTCGCCCATTCGCACGCTGCAGCTGGGATGATAGATGCTGGCGCTGCGTTCGCGGCAGTAGGCCAGAAGCGCTTCGTCTGACACCACGCCCGCGCCCGGCTCCAGTTCCGCGGTGACGTAGGGGGCCAGCGCCGGCTGTTGAAGCATGTGTCGAAGGGATTTCAGGCTGTCGATATTGACCTGTCTGTCCCGCTCGGTAGCCATGTAGTTGGGGTCGATCGCGGGCGCATCCATTGGGTCCGCGGTCCTGATCCTGACCGAGCCCCGGCTTTCAGGACGAAGCTGGCAGGTCGAGGCTGTGAAGCCGGAGAAGGGATGCAGGCGGTCGCCCATCTTGGTGGTCGAATAGGTGATGAAATGCACCTGCATATCGGCGTCGGTCTCGTCCGCCTCGACCCGGAAGAATCCGCCTGCGTACCCCGCGCTGACCGTCAGAGGCCCCTTGCGCTGAAGCATGTAGCGCAGACCGATGCCCGCCATGCCCCAGGGCGTGCGCATGGCGTCGTTGACGGTGACCGCCTGCGAGGCGCGCATCACCATCCTGACCTGCATATGGTCCTGGAAGGCTGCGCCGACGCCGGGCGCGTCCAGCGCCACGGGCAGGCCGTGGGTCTTCAGCAGATCGGTCGGACCGATGCCCGACAGTTGCAGCACCTGCGGCGATCCGATGGCTCCGAGCGACAGGATGACCTCGCGGCCTGCGCTCGCGGTGTGGACCGCGCCGCCGCCATCGCGCCACTCGACCCCGGTGATGCGAGCGCCTTCCATCAGGACGCGAGTCACATGGGCGCGGGTGATGATCCGCAGGTTCGCACGCCGTTTGGCCGGGTTGAGATAGGCGACCGCCGCCGAGACCCGCAGGCCTTTGCGGGACGTCGTCTGGTAATAGCCCGCGCCTTCCTGATCGGCGCCGTTGAAGTCGTCGTTGCGCGGGTGCCCTGCCTCTTGCGCCGCCGCGATGAAGGCGTCGCACAGCGGATGATCCTCGCGCTGGTCCGAGACGGGCAGGGGGCCGCCGACGCCGTGCCAGGGGTCTTCGCCGCGCGCCTGATCCTCGGCCTTGATAAACCAGGGCAGGACATCGTCATAGCTCCAGCCCGTCGCGCCGGCGTCGCGCCATCCGTCGAAATCGCGCCTCTGACCACGGATATAGACTAGGCCGTTGATCGAGCTGGACCCGCCCAGGACCTTGCCGCGCGGCTGGACGATGCGGCGGCCGTTCAGGTTGGCCTGGGGCTCGGTCTGGTACATCCAGTTGACGCTGGGTTCGGCGAAGAGCTTGCCATAACCCATCGGGATATGGATCCACGGGTTAAGGTCCTGACCGCCCGCTTCCAGCAGCAGGACGCGGAAACGACCGGACGCGCTTAGGCGATTGGCCAGGACGCAACCGGCGGATCCTGCACCGGCGACGATGAAATCATAGGAGCCTTCGTCGATGGTCATGCCGCCAGATCCAGAACGAGGTCTGCCAGAGCCAGGGAGGAGGTCAGGCCGGGCGACTCGATGCCGTAAAGGTTGATCAGACCGGCGACGCCGTGGTCGCTCGGGCCGTCGATGCGGAAGTCGGCGGCGGGCTCGCCCGGGCCGGAAATCTTGGGGCGGATGCCGGTATAGGCGGGGGCCAGGGCGCCGTCGGCCAAGGCTGGCCAGTAGGCCCTGACGGCGGCGTAGAACCGCTCACCGCGCGAGGGATCGATGTCGTAGTCGATATGGTCGATCCACTCGACATCGGGGCCGAACCGGGCCTGTCCGCCCATGTCCAGCGTCAGGTGAACCCCCAGGCCGCCAGGCTCCGGCGTCGGATAGATCAGGCGCGAGAATGGCGCGCGGCCGGTCAGCGAGAAATAGCTGCCCTTGGCCAGAAAGCCGGTTGGAGGAGCGGCGCTCAGCGCCTCTCGGGCAGTCGCGGCTATAGCGGGCGCCGAAAGCCCGGCCGAGTTGACGACGGTGGTAGCCATCAGCACCATCGGTTCGGCGCCGCCGACGCGCACGAGGACGCCGTCGCCTGCGGGCTCCAGCATCTCGACCGGACTGTTGAGCGCCAGAACGGCGCCGGCGTCCTCGGCGTCCCCCAGCAGGGCCAGCATATAGGCGTGGCTGTCGATGATTCCGGTCGAGGGCGACATCAGGGCGGCGGCGCAGCGCAGACCAGGCTCCAGCGCCACGGCCTGTGGACCGTCAAGCCAGGTGAGATCCTCGACGCCATTGGCCTGCGCCAATCCGCGGATGGCCGAAAGCTTGCCGACGTCCGTAAGCTCCGGCGCGACGATCAGCTTGCCGCACTGGCGATGCGGGACGTGGTGGCTTCGGCAGAAGTCGTACAGTGCCGTGCGCCCGGCGACGCACAGCCGGGCCTTCAGCGAGCCCTGCGGATAATAGATCCCGGCGTGGATCACCTCGCTGTTGCGGGCGCTGGTCTCGGACCCGATTAGGCCGTGGCGCTCTAGGATCAGGACTTCACGGCCCGCCTGGGCCAGGGCGCGTGCGATGGCCAGACCGACGACGCCGGCGCCGATCACGATGGCGTCTATACGGTCCATTCAGTCGGCGCTCACAAAGCCGCCGAGGTCGGCCAGCGCGGACGCCTGAGCGTCGGCGTCGCCATGCAGAAGTTCGATCATGGTCAGGCGCCGGAAGGCCCAGCCGACCTTGTGTTCCTCGGTGACGCCGATACCGCCGTGCAGCTGTACGCCACCGGCCCCGACGATATGGCTGGATTCCGAGAGGGCGAATTTTACCGCCGCGAACAGTTTGCGCCGCTCGACAGGGTCAGGATCGTCATGGGCCGTCGCCCCCAGGATCGCGGCGCTGCGGGCGTGCTCGAGCGCGACCAGCATCTCCGCCGCCCTATGCTGCAGGGCCTGGAAGGCGGCCAGGGGCTGGCCGAACTGGACGCGTGATTTCAGGTGCTCGACCGTCGTGTCCAGCACCATCGCCATCAGGCCGACGCCTTCGCCGGCCAGCCAGGCGATGGCCCGCTGCTCGGCGCGTTCGATCAGGTCCACGGCCACTGGACCCGCCGCCAGGCGTTCAAAGGCGCCAGCCGGCAGGGCGTCGAAGGTCACGCTCGCCACCGGCAGTCCGTCGAAGGTGCGGTGCGCGTCCAGATGAACCTGCGAAGCCGACGGATCGACCAGAAGCAGGACCGGACCCTCCGTTCCGGCGGCGACGACCATCAGCCGGTCGGCGGTATCGGCCCAGGGCGCGCTGACGGCGAAGCCGCTCAGCGTGTCGTCGTCGCTGCTCAGCTCTGGCCCCTGGCCGATCCAGCTCAGGGTCAATTCGCCTGCGATGATGTCGGCTAGGGCCGGGTGGCCCAGCTCGGCCAGCACGCCGCCCCCCATCACGACGCTGGGCAGGAAAGGTTCTGCGGACAGGGCCGACCCTAACGTCTCTGCGATGAGCATGGCTTCCACGCCACCGCCGCCCAGTCCGCCCGCGTCCTCAGGTGCGAGGGCCGCGAGCACGCCGAGTTCGGCAAGGCTGGACCACAGCGTCCGGCTCCAACCGCCAGGTTCGGCCTGAACCGCGCGACGGGTTTCGAAATCATAGGTGTCGGCCACGAGGCGCGTGACCGTCTCCTTGAGCATCGACTGTTCTGGCGTGAGGTCCGGGCGCATCAGAGACCCAGAACCGATTTGGCCAGGATGGTCTTCTGGACCTCGGTCGCGCCGCCGTAGATCGACGCCGCGCGCAAGGTCATGAAGTTGGAGGCGGCCTCCAACGGCGCCTCGCCGTGACCTTCATAAGCGAAGGCCCGTCCGCGTCGGCCGGACGCCTTCAGCAGCAGTTCGGACGCCGTCTGGCGCAACTCGACACCTTTGATCTTGAGGATGGAGGATCGCGGATCGGCCTGGCCAGGCACCTGGGCGGCGAGAATCCTCAACTGTGTCACCTCAAGCACCCTGACTCCGGCTTCCAGCCGCGCCAGCTGCTCCAGAATTCGGCGGCCCTCGACGACGGGCAGGTCGGGGCACAGGGCCTTGGCGCGGGCGATAAGCCGCTTCGTCATGCCCAGGCGGGCGATGCCGGTGCGTTCGCTGGACAACAGATACTTGGCGCAGGTCCACCCGTCGTTCTCGGGGCCGACGCGGTTCTCGACCGGCACCCGAACATCATCGAGGAAGACCTCGTTGACCTCGTGGCGACCGTCGATGGTGATGATCGGGCGGATGGTCACGCCGGGCGAGCGCAGGTCGATCAGCAGGAAGCTGATCCCCATCTGACGTTTGGGCGCATCGGGATCGGTGCGGACCAGGGTGAACATCCAGTCGGCATTCTGGGCCATGCCCTGCCACATCTTCTGGCCGTTGACGACATAGTGGTCGCCGTCGCGCACCGCGGTGGTGCGCAGCGCTGCGAGGTCGGAGCCCGCGCCGGGCTCGGAGAATCCCTGGGCCCACCAGTCGTCCAGGTTGGCCGCTCGAGGCAGGAAGCGGGTCTTCTGTTCCTCGGTCCCGAACTGAATCAGGACAGGGCCCAGCATCGAAACGTTGAACGACAGGGGCTCAGGCGCGGGAGCCTGATGCAACTCGTCCATGAAGATGTGGCGCTGGACGGCGGACCAGCCCGGGCCGCCCACCGAGGTCGGCCAGGACGGCGTCGCCCAGCCCCGCCGGTTCAGGATGCGCTGCCAGGCGACAAGGTCCTCGCGCGAGATCGCCCGACCTTGGCGCATGCGGTCCCGCAACTCGGACGGCAGGGCTGTGGCCATGAAATCGCGGACCTCGTCGCGGAAGGCGATCTCTTCGGGTGAAAACGTGAGGTCCATCAGGTCCAGCGATCAGGGGAGGATTGGCCTTCAGCTTCGGGCCGCACAGCGGCGGCCTCAAGCCACGCGGCCCGCTTAGCGCGTGTGCGATACGTCGACGGCGAGGTCGGCGAGCGCCGCGCGCGAGGCTGTGGTCAGGGGGGTGGGCCGCCGAGTCTTGCGGTCGACGAAGACGTGGACGAAATGCCCGGCTGCGGCCGGTTCGTCGCGTCCCGCCAGAAAGACCGCGACCTGATAGGTCAGGCTCTTGTCCCCGATACGGGACAGCCGGACGCGGCCCTCGATGTCGTGGGGGAATTCCACCGGCGCGAAATAATCGCAGGCGCTCTGGACGCACAGGCCGATCGGCCCGTCGCCATGCAGACTGAGCACGCCGCGCTCATAGAGCATCTTGGTCACGGCCGTGTCGAACCAGCTATAATAGACGACGTTGTTGACGTGGCCGTAGGCATCGGCGTCGGCCCAACGCGTCGGGATGGTGACGCCGAAACCGAAGTCGCCGCGCCGCAGGGCTTTCAAGTCCGACATCTCAGGCTCCGGTAAAGACCGGCGGGCGGCTCTCGAAGAAGGCGTCCAGCGCTTCGCGGTGGTCGGCCGTCTCGTGCGACAGGGCCTGGAAGGCGGCGGACAGTTCCAGCACATCGGCCAGTCGCGAGTGCTGGGCTTCGCGCAGCAGACGCTTGGCCAGGCGCACCGAACGCGGCGGATTGGCCGCGACCCGTTCGGCCAGGGCCAAGGCCTCGGTCAGGACATCTTCCGGGGCCGCCAGCCGGTTGACCAGGCCCATGGCGAGCGCTTCCTGGGCGGTATAGGCGTCGCCGGTCAGGATCATCTCCGCTGCGCGGGACGGTCCCACGGCGCGAGGCAGGACCCAGGCGCCGCCGTCGCCGGGCACGATACCGACCTTGACGAAACTGGCCGCGAACTTGGCCTTCTCGGACGCCACCCGCATGTCGCAGAGCGCGGCCAGATCGCAGCCCAGACCGATCGCATGTCCGTTCACGGCCGCGATGGTGGCGATCTCCAGATCGGCGAGGGCCAGGGGAATCTTCTGGACCCCCCGGCGATAGTTGGCGCGGGTGTCGGCCGGGGTGGCCAGGGGGCCGATGCCGTTCCGGTCACGCATCCCGCGCAGATCGCCGCCGGCCGAGAAGGCGCTTCCCGAACCGGTCAGGATGAGGACGGACACTTCCGGATCTGCCTCCGCGCCTCGCAGGGCGTCGACCAGGGCCTCGCAGTCCTCGAACGAGAGGATGGCGTTGCGGGTGTCCGGTCGGTTCATCGTCACGATCGCGATGCGACCGCGACGTTCGTAGAGGACAAAGGGTTCGCTCACCTGGAATCTCCGTGCGGGGAGCGTGCACAAACGCCCATCGGCCGCGCCGCCTCAAGCGTGGAGGCGGATTCAGGGGGGACATATCGGCCCTACGATAAGGCGGGCGTGCAGGCGTCGTTCGCCTTGCCACGCGGCCCGTCGCGGCCGATCCGATGCGTCTGTTTTCGGGTGCGAGAGGAAAGCCATGCCATCGACAGTGCTTTCAGGGGTCAAGGTTCTGGACCTCAGCCGCGTCCTGGCCGCGCCCCTCGCCGCCCAACTGCTGGGCGATCTCGGTGCGGATGTCATCAAGGTCGAACGCCCCGGCAAGGGCGATGAATCCCGCGGCTACGGGCCGCCTTTCCGGCATGACGCAGACGATACGCCGACCACGGATTCTGCCTTCTATCTCGCCTGCAATCGCAACAAGCGCTCCATCACCGTGGATATGGGCCACCCCGACGGGCAGGAGATCATCCGTCGCCTGGCCGCCCAGTCCGACGTGGTGATCGAGAATTTCAAGACCGGCGGGCTGGCGCGCTACGGCCTGGATTACGAGAGCCTGAAGGCCGTCAATCCGCGCCTCGTCTATTGCTCGATCACGGGCTACGGCCAGGACGGCCCCATGGCCGCCAAGCCGGGCTACGACGGGGTCTTTCAGGCTTTGTCGGGGTTCATGAACGTATCGGGCCATCCCGATTCCGAGCCCGGCGGCGGGCCGATGAAGGTCGGCATCTCGATCATCGACATCCTGACCAGCCTCTATGCCGCCAACGCGATTCAGGCGGCGCTGTACGAACGCGACGCGCGGGGAACGGGCGAGGGCCAGTATATCGATCTTTCGCTGCTGGACTGCGGTGTGGCCTCGCTCAGCCATTTCGCCATGAGCTATCTGGTGTCCGGCGAGATCCCGGAGCGGCGCGGCAACGGCGGGTTCGGGGGCGTTCCATCCCAGGCCTTCCAGTGTCGCGATCGACAGATCTTCATCGTCGCCGGGGCCGAGCACCAGTTCGCCGCCCTGTGCAGCGCGATCCAGCGACCCGAGCTGCCGACCGATCCCCGGTTCGCCTCGACTTCCAAACGGATCGAGAACCGCAAGGTGCTGAGCCAGGTCCTGGATACGGTCTTCGCCCGGGAAACGGCGGATCACTGGCTGGCCCTTCTGGACGCCAACGACGTGCCTTCGGGGCCGGTCAACACCTTTGCCGAGGCCCTGGCCGAACCTCAGATCGTGCATCGTCAGATGCAGCGGCAAGTCGATCACGCGACCGGGCCGCTCGACATTCTGGCCAATCCCATCCGCCTGTCCCGCTCGCCCATCGGCGACTATGCCGCTCCTCCGCTGCTGGGCCAGCACACCGCCGACATCCTGAATGAGATCGGCTTCGACGCCGCCCAGCAGGTCCACCTCCACGCCGTGAAAGCGGTCTGATCCCTCATCACAAGGAACCTCCCATGACCGACAAGATCCTCAGCCGCAAAGACGGCGCCATCGGCCACATGATCTTCAACAACCCCGATAAGCTGAACGCCATCTCGCTGGAGATGTGGGAGGGGATGTCGACCATCATGGCCGACTTCGAATCCGACCCGGAAATCCGCGTCATCGTCATCTCGGGCGCGGGCGGCGTCTCCTTCATCGCTGGCGCCGACGTGTCCAAATACGAGGAAGAGCGCATGGGCGAGAACGCCCAGGAGCACTATGCGCAGACCGGCGAGCGCGGCCTGACCGCCATCTATGCCTCCAAGAAGGTGACGATCGCCGCCATTGACGGCTGGTGCATCGGCGGCGGCATCTCGGTCGCGGTGTCCTGCGACCTGCGGTACTGCTCGTCCAAGTCCAAGTTCGGCCAGCCCGCCATGCGCTACGGCATCGGCTACCGCTACAAGAGCCTGTCGCGCCTAGTCGACATCATCGGCGTTCCGGCGTCCAAGGATATGCTCCTGGGCGGCCTCCAGTTCACGGCGGATGAAGCCTACGCCAAGGGCCTGGTCGGTCGCGTCGTGGCCGAGGGCGAAGAGTTCGACGCCTTCATCAAGAAGACCGCCGCCAACATCGCCGGCGGCGCGCCCCTGACGGGCGAACAGGTCAAGTTCACCCTGGCCAATATCCTCAAGGACCCGGCTGACCGCGACCTGGTCAAGTGCGAAGAGATGTTCCAGACCTGCTACGCCTCGGCCGACTACAAGGAAGGCATCCGCGCCTTCGCCGAGAAGCGCAAGCCGGTCTTCCGGGGCGTCTGATGAGCCAGGAACTGAAGGGCCGGACCGCCCTCGTTACGGGGGCGTCGTCCGGTCTGGGGCGGCATCTGGCCAGGCGTCTGGCTGCCGCCGGGGCCAATGTGGTCGCCGGCGCCCGGCGCCTCGATCAGCTGGAAGCCCTGGCTGCCGAGGTGCGGGCCGAGGGTGGGCGAATTGAACCCGTGCGCATGGATGTGGAGGACGAAGCTTCGATCATGGCGGCCTTCGACGCCGCCGAGGCCGCGTTCGGAACGGTCGACGTGGTCCTGGCCAATGCCGGGCTGAATGCCCAGGGCGCCGCCGTTGATCTGGACGCGGACGCTCTGGCGCAGCTGCTTCGCGTCAATGTACAGGGCGTCTATCTGACGGCGCGCGAGGCGGCGCGCAGGCTGATCGCCTCGCCGGAACCGTCCAAAGGCCGGATTATTCTGGTTGGGTCGGTCGGCACGCTGAAACCCCTGGTCGGCTTGACCGCCTATTCCATGTCCAAGGCCGCCGTCGGCATGATGGGCAAGGGGTTGGCGCGTGAGTGGGCGCGCTGGGGCGTCAACGTCAACACCATCTGCCCCGGCTGGATCGAAACCGAATTGAACGGCGAATGGCTCGCGTCCGAGCCGGGCCAGAAGCTGGTCAAATCCTTCCCTCGTCGTCGGGTCATGCAGCCCGCCGATCTGGACGGCCTGGTGCTGTTCCTGGCGTCCGACGCTTCGGAATCCGTGACCGGCGGCGTCTTCTCGGTCGACGAAGGCCAATCTCTCTAGTCTTGCAAGGAAGTCTCCGATGGACCCGATTTCTGTCCAGATCGACGGCGGCGTCGCCGTCATCACGATCGACTCGCCGCCGGTCAATGCGCTCAGCCTGGCGGTCCGCACGGGTCTGATGGCCGCGCTGGATGCGGTGGACCAGGACGCCGCCGTTCGGGGTGTCGTCCTGATCGGGAACAACGGCTTCATCGCCGGCGCCGACATCAGCGAGTTCGGAACGCCCAAACACAAGCAGGGGCCGAGCCTGCGCGCCCTGCAGGAACGGCTGGAGAGCCTGTCCAAGCCGGTGGTCGCGGCCCTGGCGGGCAATGCTTTGGGGGGAGGGCTGGAGATCGCCCTGGCCTGTCATGCGCGGGTCGCGGACAGTTCCGCCCGGATCGGGCTGCCCGAGGTCAAGCTGGGACTGCTGCCCGGCGCCGGAGGAACGGTGCGGCTGCCGCGTCTTATCGGACCGACCGCCGCCCTGGACATCATGACCGGCGGCCAGCCGATCAATGCGGCCAAGGCCCTGGGGTTGGGTATCGTCGAGGCGGTGGTCCCGGTTCTGCGCGAAGGGGCCATCGCCCATGCCCTGGCTCTGTCCGAAGGTCCGCTGCCCGCACCCGTCATCGCGCGCGACGACCGGCTCTCGGGGACCGACGCCGCCCTGTTCGAGGCCTATCGCAAGGGCATTGCCCGCAAGGCGCGCGGACAACTGGCGCCCTTCCGCATCATCGACTGCGTCGAGCGCACCTGCACCCTACCGGCCCAGGACGCTCTGGCCGCCGAGGGCGAGGCCTTCATGGAGCTGGTCTCGGGCGAACAGCATCGGGCCTTGAAACATTACTTCTTCGCCGAACGGCAGGCGCGCAAGATCCCGGGCCTGTCCAAGGACATTCAGCCCCTGCCGATCCGCTCGGTCGGGGTGGTCGGCGCCGGCCTGATGGGCGGCGGCATCGCCATGGTGTTCGCCAATGCCGGCCTGCCAGTCACCCTGCTGGACGTCAGCCAGGAGGCCGTCGACCGGGGTCTGGCCAAGATCCGCGACAACTATGAGATCAGCGTCGGCCGGGGCTCTATGCGCCCCGAGGCCCGGGATCGCGCCCTGGCGCTGATCCGCACCACGACCGATTACGCCGACTTTAGCGAGATCGACTTCGCCATCGAGGCGGTGTTCGAGGACATGGCGATCAAGACCGCCATCTTCAAACAGCTGGATTCGGCGGCCCCAGCCCACGCCATTCTCGCCACCAATACGTCGGCTCTGGATATCGACGAGATCGCGGCGGCGACCGGGCGGCCTGACAAGGTCGTCGGTGCTCACTTCTTCAGCCCGGCCAATGTCATGAAGCTGCTGGAGAATGTCAGGGGCGCCAAAAGCTCTCCTGAAACCCTGGCGACGGTCATGGATCTGGGCAAGCGGCTGAGCAAAGTCGTGGCCCTGGCCGGCAACTGCGACGGGTTCATCGGCAACCGGATGCTCAACTACTATTCGATGGAGGCCGAGTTCCTGCTGGAGGACGGCGCCACGCCAGAGCAGGTCGACCGGGTGGCCGAGGCCTTTGGCATGCCGATGGGACCGCTGGCGATGCGCGACCTGATCGGCTTCGAGCTGAGCGTGAAGGGCAGGGACGCGCGCCGCGCCACCCTGCCGCCCGGCGAGCGCATGCCCGAGATGGTCGAGCGCCTGCTGGAAGCTGGACGGTTGGGCCAGAAGAACGGTCTGGGCTTCTATCGCTACGAAGGCCGCGAGCGGAAACCGGACCCTGAGGCCAAGGCTATCATCGAGCGACAGGCCGCCGCGCTGGGCTGCGTGCGCCGTGATCTGTCGGATGACGAGGTCCGCGACCGCCTCTTCATGCCCTTGGTCAACGAGGGCGCGCGCGAGCTTGAAGAAGGCGTCGCCATGCGTGCTGGCGACATCGATGTGGTCTGGGTCAATGGCTACGGCTTCCCCTCATATCGCGGCGGGCCGATGTTCTGGGGTGAGGCTGCGGGACTGGACCGGGTCTTGGCTCGGGCCGAGCAGATGGCCGCCAAGAACGGCCCGCGCTGGGCGCCCTGTGATCTGCTGAGGAAACTCGTCGCCGCAGGCAAGGGCTTCGCCGATGCCGGTGAGTTCATCGAGAGCGCGAAGGGGTGACCCTGCGCTTCGACGGGCGGGCGGCCATCGTCACGGGCGCGGCCTCGGGCATCGGCCGGGCCATCGCGGAACTGCTCGTCGAGCGAGGGGCGAGGGTCCTGATCAACGATGCTGACGGTGGCCTCGCTGCCAAAACCGCCGAGGCGCTGGGGCCAGAGGCCATCGCCAACAGCGCGCCAGTCGGCACGCCTGAGGCGGCGCGAGCCATCGTGGCGGTGGCTATGGCGGCCTTCGGTCGGCTGGATATCCTGGTCAACAACGCTGGGGTCGTGGCGCCCGGAGCCTTCGACGGCGGCGAGGACGCAGCCATTGAACGCGTCATGCGGATCAACCTGTCCGGTCCCTATGCCCTGTGCCGGGCGGCGTGGCCGCACCTCACCGAGACGGGCGCCGGGCGGATCGTCAACCTATGTTCCAGCGCCGCCCTGGGGTCGGGTGTCAGCGGTCCCTACGCCGTGTCAAAGGCGGGCCTGATCGGCCTGACCAAGGAGGCTGCAACGGCGGGACTGCAGTCAGGCCTTCGGGTGAATGCGGTCATGCCCTCGGCCTATACCAGCATGCTGGAGCGCCACCCGGATCCGACGTTCAGGGACTGGATGAAGGCCAATCTTCGCCCGGAGATGGTGGCCCCGGTGGTCGCCTATCTGGCGTCGTCGGAGTGCGATTTGACCGGCGAGATCCTGAGCGCGGGCGGCGGGCGGTTCAGCCGCATCGGCTTGATGGAAAGCCAGGGCCTGGTGCTGCACGACCTGACGCCCGAGGGGGTCCGAGATGGTCTTTCCGGCGCGGGCAAGATCGAAGATGGCGTGCGTCTGGACAGCCAACGCGATCACCAGGCTGCCTACGCCAAAGTCTTCGCCGGCTATCCGTTGGACTGATCACCGGAGGGATCGGCCGTTCCCAACAGGCCTCCGGCGTCACCCTGAACCACCCTGTCGAAGGCGCCTAGAATATCTCGAACAGACCGGCCGCGCCCATGCCCCCGCCGATGCACATGGTGACGACGCCGTATTTCGCGCCACGACGCTTGCCTTCGATCAGCAGGTGGCCCGTCATACGCGCGCCGGACATGCCGTAGGGATGGCCGATGACGATGGCGCCGCCCGACACGTTCAGCCGGTCATTGTCGATCTCGAGCCGATCGCGGCAATAGATCACCTGCGAGGCGAAGGCCTCGTTCAGTTCCCACAGGTCGATGTCATGAACCGTCAGGCCGTGGCGGGCCAGAAGCTTGGGCACGGCCAGCACCGGGCCGATGCCCATCTCCTCGGGCGCGCATCCGGCAACGGCGAAACCAACGAAGGCTCCGAGCGGGGACAGGTCGCGGCGAGCCGCTTCCTGCTCGGACATGATCACGCAGGCGCTGGCCCCGTCCGACAACTGGCTGGCGTTACCGGCCGTGACGAAGCCGCCCTCGGCTACGGGCTTCAGGCTGGACAGGCCATCGAGCGTGGTCTCGGGCCGTGCGCCCTCGTCGGCGGCCAGTTCGACCGTTTCGTGACCCAGCACCTGTCCGGTCTTGTCGCGCAGGACCTTGGTCGCTGTCAGCGGTGACAACTCGGCGTCGAACCGGCCCGCGGCGCGCGCGACCGCATAACGCTGCTGGCTTTGCAGGGCGTAGGCGTCCTGGGCCTCGCGTGTGACGCCATAGCGTGAGGCGACCTCGTCTCCGGTGCGGATCATAGGCCAGTAAAGGCCTGCGCGGTTCTGTTTGATCCAGTCGTCCTGACGGCCGGCCATGTTCATAGTCGGCTGCGTCAGGGAGATGGATTCTACCCCTCCGGCGACGAAGATCTCGGCCTCTCCGGCCAGTATCCTCTGGGCGGCCAGGGCGATGGCCTGCAAACCGGACGAGCATTTCCGGTCCAGCGCCATGCCAGACACGCTGTCGGGCAGGCCGGCGCGGAAGGCCGACTGGCGCGCGATATTGTTGCCGGTCGCGCCCTCGGGCGTGGCGCAGCCCAGGATCACGTCCTCGACCTCCGCGCCCTCGATCCCGGCGCGGACGATGGCCTGGGCCACCGCGTGGCCGCCCAGGGCCGAGCCATGCGTGTCGTTCAGCGCGCCGCGAAAGGCCTTGCCGACGGGCGTGCGCGCGGTCGAGACGATGACGGGACGGTTCATGCAACAGGATCCGAACGGCGGGCGAGCGTCGCCCAGAGAACATCGGCGCCGATGGCGGCAGCCTGCCGGCCCAGCCGCTCGGCCCAGAAGGCGTCGGAGCCGCATTCCGAGCGCCACGACACCATCCGTCGAGTGAAGGGATGCAGCGGGTATTCAGCCGTGAAGCCGATCGCGCCATGGACCTGATGGGCCGTCGCTGCGCCCACGTCAGCAGCGCGGTTGGCGATGAATTTGGCGGCGGCGATTTCCAGACCGGAGTCGCCTCGATCCAGCGCCCGCGCCGCAGCTTGGCCCGCAGCATTTACCGCCGCAGCCTCCTCGGCGAAGACGGCCAGCGACTGTTGCACCGCTTGGAACTTGCCGATGGGACGGCCGAACTGCACCCGGTCGTTGGCATAGGCCACCGATTGATCCAGCGCCGCGTCAAGCGCTCCGGCCATCTGGGCCGTGCGGGCGAAGGCGGCCAGGGCCAGCAGATCGACCCCATCGCCCTGTTGCACCGGAGCCTGGTCGAAGACGATCTCGCAGCGGGGCTCGCCGGCGGGGTTGGCGGTCGTGTGAATGGCCTCGGCGTCCGAGGTGGCGATACGCCAAACGGCGCCGTCCAGCGCGAACAGCAGACTGTCCGCCGCCGCGCCCCAGGGCGCTCCGGCCAGCCGACCGCTGAACCGGCCGTCTTCGATCCGGCCGTCGACCTTAAGAGCGAAGGTCTCGATTGCCTTGACGGCAGGCAGGCCTGCGGCGTTGGCTGCGGCTGCGGCTGTGAGGGTCTCGGCCAGCGGCTGAGCGACCGCATGGAAACCGGCCAGGCGAAGCACGGCGAAGGCGTCGCCGAAATCACCGCCGAAGCCGCCGTCGGCTTCAGGCGTGAGCAGCAGGGGGAATCCGGCCTCGGCTATCTGCGCCCAGGTCAGGTCGGGGGCCGCGAACAGCTTTTCAGCGGTCGCGACCAGAAGATCCCGGCTTTCACTCATCTCAGGCCCAGCCCCCGTGCAATGATGCTTCTGAGGATTTCGCGCGTCCCGCCTCTGAGCGAGAAGGACGGTGAGACCTGAAGCAGGACGGAAAGAACCCGCGCGAAATCGTCCCGGCCGGACAGGTCGGCGTCGACCACAGCCTGCACGGCGCGGGGCATCCACTGTTCGAAGCCATTGCCCAGATCCTTGACCACGGCGGCCTCCAATACAGGGTCCTCGCCGGCCGCCAGCTTGGCCGCCGTCGACATGGACATCTGGCGGATCGTCATTAGGCGCGCCGTGATCTCGCCGATCAGCTCGGCCAGGCGTGGCGCGGGATTCGACCCCGCCAGTCGCACCAGCTCGGTCAGCAGGGCATAGCTGGACAGATAGCGTTCGGGGCCCGAGCGTTCGAGCGACAGTTCGGCCGTGACCTGGCTCCAGCCGGCCCCGGCCTCGCCGACCCGCATGGTGTCGGGCACATAGACATCGTCCAAGAAGACCTCGTTGAAGTCGTGCCCGCCGGTCAGGTCGATGATCGGCCGAACCTCGACGCCCGGCTGGTCCATTTCGATCAGGAACTGGGTCAGACCGTTCTGGCGCTCGGACCCTTCCTCGGTGCGCACCAGGGCGATCATCAGCTGGGCGTTGTGGGCGTTTGTCGTCCAGGTCTTCTGGCCGGAGATACGCCAGCCATCGCCCTCGCGGACGGCGCGGGCGCGCACCGACGCCAGGTCCGAGCCGGAGTTGGGTTCGCTCATGCCGATACAGGCGTAGAGTTCACCGGCAGCCATGCGCGGCAGGAAGCGCTGGCGCTGTTCCTCTGTGCCGTATCTCAGCAGCAGGGCGCCGGTCTGGCGATCCGCGATCCAGTGCATCCCGACGGGTGCGCCAGCGGCCAGCAGCTCCTCCAGCACGACATAACGTTCGAGCGGATGCCGCTCATGCCCGCCATACTGTCTGGGCCAGATCATGCCGATATATCCGGCCTGGCCCAGGGCGCGGCTGAAGGCGGCGTCGCCCACGGCCCAGCAGTTGGCTCTCAATGCCGCGTCTTCGGCCTTGGGCGCGTGTTCAGCGATGAAGGCCCGGATGTCGGCGCGTAGCTGTGCCACGTCGCCGGGCGGTTCGAACGGTCTGATGTCAAAGGTTCCCACCCCTCTGCAATCGGGCGCCACAGGCCGGGCTGCAACGCATGGCGGGCCGCTATCGCAGCCACGATATGGACGCCCGGCCCAACCCTGCACGCGTCAATCCCGCGGCCCAAGATGATACCCCTTGAGCCACATTCAAGGAGATTTCAGATGGCGATCCGATACGAACTCGACAACGGCGTGGCCACGATCACGATCGACAGGCCGGCGCGGAAGAACGCCATCACCCTGGCCATGCGGACCGAGATTGAGGCCGCCTTCCAGACGGCCCAGGACGACCATGAGGTTCGCGTCATCATCCTGACCGGAGCCGAGGGCAATTTCAGCGCCGGGGCCGATGTTGGCGAGATGGGCGGCGGCGGGCTGCGCAACTCGCTGCTCAAGATGCGGCACCTGCACCGCATGGCGCGCGGCCTGGCCAAGACCGAAAAGCCGGTGATCGCCGCGGTCGAGGGCGTCTGTATCGGCATGTCCTGGGCGCTCGCCTTGGCTTGCGACATGGTGGTGACGGCGCAGGACGCGCGGTTCCAGTTCGCCTTCCGTCACATCGGCTTGGCGCCGGACGGCGGCGCGGCCTGGCTGTTGGGCCAGTATCTGCAGCCGCAGCGCGCCAGGGAGATCATGTATTCGGGCCGGTTCGTCAGCGGTGCGGAGGCCGCTGAACTGGGTTTGGCGCTGGAGGCCGTGCCGGCTGGCGAGGTTCTGGCGCGGGCCAAGGAACTGGCCGCAAGCTTCGCCGTCGCGCCGACCCTGGCCCTGTCCATGGCCAAGCGACAGTTCAGCGCCGCTCCGGGCCAGAGCTACGACCAGGCGCTCGACTTCGAGGCCGCCACCCAGTCGCTGATGGTCGAGTCCGCCGACTTCCGCGAGGGCACGACCTCGTTCAAGGAAAAGCGCAAACCCGTCTTCGTCGGCAACTGAAAAAAAAGGGGCCGCCCGGATCATGTCCAGGCGGCCCAAGTCAGGAGGAAACAACGGGTTGTTTCGGGGAGTCAGCTGGCCATGTGGTAGTCGGTCCGCACCGGGCGAGGGGCCATCGGCGCGCGCGACACATCGACCAGTCCGACGTGACGGGTGACGGCGGCGCGCAAGCGCTGGACCACGGTCTCGACCTGGGATTCATCGAGGGGAGAAGCGGAAACCAGGGTCAGCGCCAAGGGCTCGGCCCCGACCACCTGAGGGATCAGTACGGTGATCATGGCCTCGGACCCGTCGAGGTCCGCCGCATAGCCGCAGGCCCGGATCTGATCCAACTCGGCGATCAGGTCGTCGGCCCGCACCCGCAGGTGATCGGCGGACTCGGCGTTGATGCGGTGAACCAGCTTGCGGACCTGATCTCGGTCCATGGTGGTCAGCAGCGCCTTGCCTGGAGCTGTCGACAGAAGGCGCAGGGTTTCGCCCGGCTGGACCGTGTCGTCGTCGCCGCCGTGGACCGCGTGGAAGACTTGGACCGAGGTGCCGACGCGCGAGGCCATGAAGACGGTCGCACCCGTTTCGTCGGCGACGGCGTCCATCATCGGCAGCAGTTCGCCGTGGCGGAAAAGCTCGGGCTGGACCCAGGCGCCCAGGACGGCGACGCGGGCGGAGGGCTTGTAGGTCCGGGCCCGCAGGTCGCGGCGCAGGTAGCCAAGCGCCACAAGGCATCCGAGCAGTTCGGAGGTGCTGGATTGCGGGTAGTTGAAGGTCCGGGCGATGTCCATGACGGTGCCCTCCTGCCGGTCCTTGTTGAAGTACTCGAGCACTTCCAGAACGCGCTGCGCGGATTTGATCTTCTTGGGATCCAGTGCCTTCGCCATGCCGAAAATCTCCCTTACGCCCACATTGTCGGGGTCTGAGGATTAAGTTGTCATAACAACTCGCCGGATGCAAGTAGTGTCGACACTATGTCGACTAGGTTCGCGTTACGGCACACTTTTCCGACGGAGTGTCGACCGCATGGGCCGGATCAGGGCGCGCAGTTGGCCGTGAACTCGATCTCGTAGGCGTAGCGGTCGGGGTGAAGGGTCAGCACCGCCAGTTCCAGCGCCTGTTTCTCGGCGGTGAAATAGATCCGCCGCAGCCTGAGCACCGGCGTGTCGGGGGCGATGCCGAGTGCGGAGGCCGATCGCGCATCGGCCAGGGCAGGCTGGATCACCTGGCGGGCGCTGACGATCCGCAGGCCCGTCACGCGTTCGACGGTGCGGGCCACGGGCACTCCGGCGGAAATGTCGGCCTCACTGATCTCGCGACCCACCGCGTCGGGAAAGAAGATGTCGAGGTGGATGACCGGCCCTTCGAGCAGCGAACTGACCAGTTCGAGCCAGGTGACCGGGGCCCCGACCTCGACCCCCAGGTCCGCGGCGACAGGCACGCTGGCGGCCAGACTCTGCAGGCTGCGGACCTCCAGATGCAGCGCGCCGGCGGTGGCCAGGAACTCGTCCAGCGATCCAGTCAGCCGCACCGAGCGAACGCCAGGCCGACGAGTCTCGGCGACGAACGAACCGACCCCGCGACGGCGCAGGATCAGCCCTTGGGCGGTCAGGGCCTCGAGTGCCCGTCTTACTGTGATCCGGCTGACGCCATAGGCCTGGCACAGGGCTTCCTCGGTCGGCAGGGGATCGCCGGGCTGGAACTCGGCAGCGCGGATGCGGTCGCGAATAGCGGTCTCGACGGCGTAGTAGAGGGGGGGGAGATTTTGCCCCGCTCTCGCGTCGCGCTTCGGCCTTGGTCGTTTCGGACATCGCGCGACCCTGCCGATCTTCAGCGGTCAACTCAACAGCCGGCGTAGGGCGAACGCAGGATCGGCCAGTTGGGCGGGGTCCAGGGCGACGGCGCGCGACATCAGACGACGGCCAGCCGAGATGTCGGCCCCGCGTCCCAGGGTGACCATGCCGCTCAGTCGCCCGTCTCGGTTCAGGCTGAAGAAGGCCGCGGATCCGTCGTCGTGGTCGCGCACGATCAGGGGCGTTTCCGCGATCCGACCCAGGACCTGGACATTGACGCCTGCCTGATCGGACCAGAACCAGGGCGTCGTTCTCTGCGGGCTGGGCGCGCCGGCGGCCGCCCGACCTGCCGCTTCGGCCTGGACCTCGGCCGCCTGCCAGGATTCCAGACGCTGGGCCTCCTCATGACCATCGACGGGATGGCGCGTAACCTCGCCGGCGCCGAAAATCCCGTCGATGGAAGTGGCGCCGGCCTCGTCCACGATCAGCCCGTCATTGACCGCCAGCCCGGCTTCGACCGCGAGTTCGACATTGGGGATAACGCCGATGCCGACGACCACATGATCGGCGAGGATCACCCCCGACACGGTGTCGATCTCCAGAGCGTTGTCGGCGGTCAGGCGGATGTCGCTGACCGGCGTATTCAGACGGAAATCCACCCCTGCCTGGCGATGCAGGTCGAGCAGGCGCTCTGCCACAGCTTGCGGCAGGCCCCGTCCCAGGATGCGCGGCGCGCCTTCTATGACGATCGGACGGGCGCCCATAGCCAGGGCGGATGAGGCGACCTCCAGCCCAATGAAGCCGGCGCCGATGATGGCGATGCGGGCGCCGGGCGTCAGGACGGCGGACAGCCGAATGGCGTCGTCGCGGGTGCGCAGGGTCGTCACCCGATCACGCACCTCCGGCCGGGTCGGCAGGGTCCTGACCCGCGACCCCGTCGCCAGGATCAATCGCCCGTAGCCATAGTCGGGGCCATCCTCGACTCGCACCCTTCGCAGAGCCGTGTCGATGGAGGCGACGCGCCGGCCCAGCAACAGGTCTATGCCAGCCTCGGCATAGCTGTCCGGAGCGCGGAAGGCGCAGGCGTCCAGCCCTTGGGTCAGAGCCTCTTTCGACAGGGGGGGGCGGTCGTACGGAGGGTGGATCTCTTCGCCGAGGATGCCGACGGCCAGGTCGGGCGAGACGCTCTTGACCCCCTCAGCCGCGCGCCGGGCGGCCTGGCCGCCGCCGACGATCAGGATGTCGTAGCCGCGCGCGGACATGCCTAGAGGCCGATCAGGATGGCGCCGTCCTGGATTCTGACCGGATAGGTCTTCACGTCGGTCTCAGCTGGAGGGGAGGTGACCTTGCCGGTGCGGATCTCGAAACAGGCCTGATGCAGCGGACATTCCACCAGCCCATCCTCGACATAGCCTTGGGACAGGCTGGCGGTCTTCGAGTGGGGGCAGGCGTCGTCCAGAGCGTAGATCTCGTCATCCACGCTGAACAGAGCGATGGCGGCGCCGCCCAGGCGGACCAGTTTGCCCTCGTCCGGAGACATGTCCTCGACCCTGGCCGCCTCGACCCACGTCAGTTCGGCTTGGTCGCTCACAGGCCCATTTCCTTGCGATAGAAGGCGTAGAAGGCGCGGATCAGGTTCTCGGTGATGGCCGTATCGGAGGGCTCCAGATTGTCGCGCCCGCCCATCTCGACAACCTGGACGGACTCGGGGCAGGCATCGACGACCGGCTGCATCTGGGCCAGGACCTCGCTGTCATCCAGCGAGACGAAGCCCGCAGGTCCGACCAGATTTCCTTGGGCCAGGCGCCGACGCTGCATGTCCTCGTCGTCGTCCGCGTAGCCGAAATAGGTCCAGGCCAGTTCCGTCTCGGTCGGCCCCTTGGGCAGGATGTGGCGCAGGGCCAGGATGTTGCCGTGCTGCTGCACGAAGATGCTGGGGAAGATCTGAAGCGAAGAGATCAGCCCGTCCTTGAACTCGTCGGTCGGGGTGACCACCGACATGTCCTCGAGGACGAAATCCTCCTTCAGGGTCTTCATCTCCGCCGTCACGTCCGAGCGCACGTTGCGGGCGTCGGCGTCGAAGTGGGAGTAGATCACTTCGTGACCGTTCGGATGCGGCGTGACCTTGAACTTGGCGTCGGCGCGATAGATGCCGAATGTCGTGAAGAAGGAATGCAGCAAGGTCGCGTGATAGGGGTCGCGACTGTTCTCGAAATAGAGCTTCCAGTTCGACGGCAGCAGCTGGCGGCTATAACCCAGCAGGCGCAGCGGGCGGCCCGGGAAGGTGCGGTCGAGGAATTTCAGCACACCCTCGCCGACATAGGTCTCGAAGTCCGGCGCCGTCTCGGAATAGGTGGCCCAGACCACGCCGTGGCGCACGCGGGTGCGCAGCTTCTTCATGCCATTCTGGCTCTTGTCGAAATCCTTCGGCATGCCGGGGTTGGGGCGCGGCGTGCCCCGCATGAAGGGAATGCCCTCCAGGTCGCCCTTCAGGCTGTAGGCCCACTGGTGATAGGGGCAGACCAAATCCTTGGCGTGCCCGCGTTGATTCCAGCAGACAGGTGCGCCGCGGTGGGCGCAGCGGTTCTCCAGAACATTGACCTGACCGTCCATGTCGCGCGTGATCAGGACGGATTTCTGGCCGACGAAGCTGCGGCGGAAGTCGCCCGGATTGGGCACTTCGCATTCAAGACCGACGTAGCTCCAGCAGTCGGCGTGATGGAAGGTCTCCATCTCCTTCTTGAAGAGATCAGGATCCGAATAGATCCAGGCTGGGACGCGGCTGGGGCCGGCTTCGGGCCAGGCGGCGAATTCGGATGTCGGGGCAGGTTGGGTCATGGGGGCTCGGGCCTCTGGTCAGACCGGCAGGATCAGGGTCGTCGGGATGCGGTAGCTGTCATAGACCGCAAGCCGGTCTGCGAACTTCAGCTGGCCGTCGGCCTGGCGAACGACCGTGTCGATATATTCACCGGCCAGAAGGATGCGGGTCTCTGCGTTGAACATGCTTTCGACGATCAGGAAGTTGGCCCGCGCCTCAACGCCATTCTGGGCCTGTGCGGTGATCTGCACGCCGCTGATCAGGTGACGCTGATAGCGGGGCTCGAAGACTGCGGTCTCGCGGATGGCGGCGGCCCGATCCCGGATCATGGCGCCGCTGTCGCAATAGATGGTGGCGTGGCTCAGGCCCTGGTCATGGGTCTCGCGGCCCATGACGCGATAGCGCGCTTCCTCGATGAAGAAGGCGGCCCAGTCGTCCAGTCGCATGGCGTCCAGGGCGCAGGCGTAGTCGTCGTAGAGGTCCCGCAACTCGCCGCGAGTGATGGCTTGGCCAATGGTCGGCTGGTGTGACACCCGTCTGAACTCCCTGTCGCGAAAGGCGACGGCGGACACTCTTTGGCGCCCTAAACTGTCGACACCTTGCGAGCCCCAGTCACCTCTCGTCAACAGGGGCAGTCTATGATGATAACCCATCGCATCCGCGTTGTGTCGGTTTCGGCCCGCCGCACAGCGGATCGCGGAGCCTGCGTGGTGTAGACTCTTTGGCACCGAGACGCCGCCGACCCCTGTACGGCGCCCATGCCAGGAAATCCGATGAAGACCACCCAGGACCTCGCCGATTACGCCTTCGCTATCGGCTTTCAGGACATTAGTCCGGCCGTCGTCGAGCGGACCAAGGACCTGAGCATCAGCGCCTTCGGCTCGGCCGTGCAGGGCGCCCGCATGAAGGTGACGGGCCTGATGACCGACTATGCCGCTAGCAAGGGCGGGCCGCAGGAAGCGACCGTGATCGGTTCAGACCTGCGGATGCCGGTCGAATGGGCGGCGGCGCTGAACAATACGGCCTCGCACTGCACGGAGCTTGAGGACGTGGCGTGGCCGGACGCCACCTACAGCTGCTTCCTGTTTCCCGCCGTCTTTTCGATGGGCGAGGCCTTCGGTTCGTCGGGTCGTGAGGTCATTGAGGCCCTGGCCGTCGGCTTCGAGATCGCCTCGCGACCCGGCGTGGTCCTGGCTGACGCGGGCGGGGTCGCGCGCGGCTGGCTGACCGGCGCGCTTCTGGGCACGGTCGGGGTCGCTGCGGCGGCCTCCAGGCTCAAGGGCCACGACCGCAAGACCATGGGCGAGGCCATCGCCGTGGCGGCCTCGTTCGGCGCGGGCCTGAACCGTCAGACTGGGGCAGGCGCCCACGTCGTCGAGCCCGGCTTCGCCGGCCGCAACGGCCTGATGGCGGCAGAGCTGGCCGAGCGCGGCCTGACCGGAAACCCCACCATCATGGAAGGTCGCGCGGGCTTCTGGGACGCCATCGCCGGCCAGCCGGAGATCGAGTTCGACCTGGGCCGCGGCGATGATTTCCGCATCATGTCGATCGGGATGAAGAAGTATCCCTGCTGCTACCTGACGCAACGGATCATCGACGGCCTGCTGGACCTCGTCGCCGAGCACAGCCTGACGGCCGACGACATCGTTCGGGTCGAGGTCGGGGTCAACCGCACCTTCCCGCAAATCCTGAAATACCCCGATCCGCGCAATGCCGAGGAGGCGCGTTTCAGCCTGCCACATATCGTCACCGCCGCCATCTGTGGCGAGACCCTGTCGGTCGACACCTTCACCGACGAGAAAGTCAGGGACGAGCGCCTGACCCGCCATCGCGACAAGGTGGTGATGACGGTGCACGACGACTGGGGCACGGCCCAACTGGGCGAGAAGAATACCCTGGCCATCACCCTGCGTGACGGCCGCACGCTGGAGCGCGAATGCCGCAGCGCGCGTGGCGATCCCATCAATCCCCTGTCGCGTGAGGAACTGGTCGCCCGGTTCCTGCGCACCGCCGGTCCGGTGATGCGTCCCGGCACGGCCCAGCCTGCGTTGGACCTGTTGGCGCGACTGGAGACTCTGGATGACGTCCGCGAGTTGATGCCTCTGTTCTCGGGTCACGCCTGACCGTTCTAAAGAGCGGATCGCTCAAGCAAACGCCGCGCTCCTCGATTGGAGCGCGGCGTTTTTCCATGCCGTCGTGTCGGCCCCGGCGCGGCTCAGTAGGAGCGCGGCAGACCCAGGACGTGTTCGGCGACGTAGGACAGGATCATGTTGGTCGAGATCGGCGCCACCTGATACAGGCGCGTCTCGCGGAACTTGCGCTCGACATCATACTCCTCGGCGAAGCCGAAGCCGCCGAAGGTCTGGACACAGGTGTCCGCAGCCGCCCAGGAGGCGTCCGCCGCCAGCATCTTGGCCATGTTGGCCTCGGCGCCGGCATTGCCGCCGCCCTCATACACATCGGTCGCCTCGCGAACCATCAACTCGGCCGCCCGCATCTGGACATAGGCGCGCGAGATGGGGAACTGCACGCCCTGGTTCTGGCCGATAGGCCGTCCGAACAGGGTGCGTTCCCCGGCATAGTCGGCGGCCTTGCGCACGAACCATTTGGCGTCTCCGACGCACTCGGCGGCGATCAGGATGCGCTCGGCGTTCATGCCCGACAGGATGTAGCGGAAGCCCATCCCCTCCTCTCCGATCAGGTTGGCCGCCGGCACAGACATCTGGTCAAAGAAGACCTCGGTCGTGGCGTGGTTCATCATGGTGCGGATGGGGCGGATGGTCAGGCCGTTCCCGACCGCCTCTTGCATGTCGACCAGGAAGATCGACAGGCCCTCGGTCTTCTTGGCGACCTGGTCTCGCGGCGTGGTCCGAGCCAGAAGCAGCATCAGGTCGGAATGTTCGGCGCGCGAGGTCCAGATTTTCTGGCCGTTGACGATGTAGCGGTCACCGTCGCGAACCGCCGTGGTGCGCAGGCTCAGCGTGTCCGTGCCCGACGTAGGCTCTGTCACGCCGAATGCCTGGAGACGCAGTTCGCCAGAAGCGATGCGCGGCAGATAGCGGGCCTTCTGTTCGGCGCTGCCGTGCCGCAACACGGTGTTCATGATGTACATCTGGGCGTGACAGGCGGAGCCGTTGCCGCCGGCCGCCTGAACCTCTTCCAGAATGACCGCCGCCGCGCGCAGCTTCAGGCCGCTGCCGCCGTATTCCTCTGGGATGAGGGCCGCCAGGAAGCCGGCCTCGGTCAGGGCGGTCACGAACTCCGTCGGATACTTCCGTTCCCGGTCGACCTGGCGCCAGTAGTCGTCGGGGAAGGTCTCGCACAGGGACCGCACGGCCTGCCGGATCTCGGCCAGTTCCGGCGTGTCGACGGCGTTGATGGCGGCTGGGTTCATTTCGAGCACGTCTCCTGCGATCCTGTCGGCATCATATGCGGTTCCAGCCTCGCCGCCCGTATTGGCGCAGACTGTTCGCAACCGCGATGGGTCCGGTGTCCCCCTGCCTTCGCCGACCTCGCTGCCGCACAGTCGGAACATGGACAGTTCGAAGACGGAATGGGATCTCGCCGATCCCGTCGGAGCCCGCAATCTCGCCCGTGCGGCGCTGGACCCCGGCGTTTGGGCCTATCTGGAACGGCGCGCAGACGGGGGTCAGGTCGATCGCAACCTGGCGGCCTGGGCGGCGATGGATCTGCGGCCCCGCATCCTGCGCGGCGTGGGCGAGGTCGACACATCCGTCACGGTCCTGGGGCGCAGGCTTGAGGCTCCAATCCTTACGGCGCCGAACGGACGCGCCACCCGCTATCACCCTGATGGTGAGCGCGCGGTCATGACGGGCGCTCAGAACGCCGGCGTCGGGGTTGTCATTGGCAGCAGCGCGGGCCACGCCCTGAAGGCTCTGTCGGCGTCGGCGTCGCCGACCCTGTTGTGGAGCCAGGTCTATCTGGCGACGGAGGAGGCGCAGGTCGCCCGCTTTGTCGAACGCGCCGTTGAGGCGGGATGTCACGCCATCGTGGCGACCGTCGATCTGGTTCCTGGCCGTCCCAGCGCCCAGGGCCTGCCCGCGCTGCACCGGCCCGAGTGGGAACCTGAGCTCGCGGCGGATGGCGCTGCGCCCCTTTATGCCGCGGCCGGGATCGCCGATCTCGAACGCCTCGTCCGCCGGTCGCCTCTGCCCGTGGTGGTTAAGGGCGTGCTACGCGGGGACGACGCCCGGATTTGCGTCGAGGCCGGGGCGGCGGGACTTATCGTCTCCAACCACGGCGACGCCCAACTGGCCGGAGCCATCCCCTCGGTGCGCGCCCTTCCAGCCGTAGTGGACGCCGTGGGCGGTAAGGTCGAGGTCTATGTCGACGGCGGAATCCGTGATGGCGCCAGCGTGGTCCGCGCCCTGGCCCTGGGGGCGCGGGCGGTGCTGGTCGGGCGGCCGGTGACCTATGGTCTGGCCGTCGCCGGGGCGGCGGGCGTCGAGACTGTCATCCAGTCGCTTCGCGCCGATCTGAAGCGAGCCATGGCTCTGTGCGGCGCCGCCCGCCTGTCCGACATCGGCGCCGATCTGATCGGCTGATCTATCGCTGAGGCCGCAGGAGGATGGCTTGACCGTCCTTCTGGGAGGCCATGGCCAGGTCGCCGGGCGATAGATGCTGGAACATCTCAGCCGTCGGGATGCGACGACCTGCGACGCCTCGGCAATAGCTGTCATCGTTCAGGCGCAGGGTCACGCGCCGCCCGTCGTGATTGTCGATCACGACGCTGTCGGGCTGGATGTCGTGAACCGTGCCGACCAGGGGCAGGTCGCCCGCCACCGGCATGATGCGGATGTCCAGCGACATGCGGAAACGGTTCGAATAGTTGGGCATCCCGGCGTGCGGAATCTGCGTGCTGAACATGACCAGATCGCCCGGCTCATAATCCGATCGCAGCCAGGCGTCGTCGTCGATCGCATCACGCGGAATGGGATACTGAGGCGCGTCGTCGGCGTCGTGCAGATAGCCGCGCGTGTGATAGCCCGAGGTCATGGCCAGGCCGCCTTCCTCTGCGCCGATGTCCATCAGCGGCACCCAGCAGGTGCGGAAGGCGATGCCCTCGTTGGAGAATCCGTCCTGATGTCGGCCGATCCACTGGTCCGGCCAGAATTTCTGGGTTGGCGGGGTGATGCGATATTCCACGATCGGAACCCAGAAGACGGGTCCGTCCAGAAGGTTCTCGAAGAAGGCGTTGATGGCGGGTTCGGCGACGAAATCCTGCCAGACGCGCTTGTCGTGCAGGGGTTCGAACTTGACGGGAAAGTCGCTCAGGTCCTTGCCGTTCCAGACCGGATCGTCCTGCCCGGCGTCGACCACGCCTCGCTTCACCAGTTCGTCGATGAAGGTCCGCCGCATCCGGGCGACCGCATCCTTGTCGAGCACGTTCTTGAAGAACCAGAAGCCGTCGCGTTCCCATACGCGATCCAGAGCCGCATGGTCGGCGAGCAGCGGGTTCGACGGCGTCATCGGCGAGGTATGGGGGGGGGTAGCGCGCGTGGTCATGGTCTCAATCCGTCTCATTCGTCGGGGCACGGCGTGGCTGGATTGGAAGTCTAGGCGGGCAAGATGGGCAGAACCATGCGAGCGGCGGCCCGGGGTCGACAGATTGCATGGGCGATGCCTTCTCTGTCGAAGTCAGGCCTCGAACTGCCTCGCCACCCGTTGCGCCCACCGCACCATGGCCCGGTCGACCATGCGCCCATCCAGCACGCCGACTCCGTCGGGGGCTGCGGTCAGAATCCTGCCAGCCCTTTCGCGCTCTTCATCGCTCCATCCGAAATGGGCGTGGATGGCTTGCAGGTGTTTGGGATGAATTGCCGCCTTGGCCGAGAACCCCATCTGGCGTGCCTGGACGCAGCCGGCCTCCAGCCCGGTCAAGTCGTCCATGTCGAACCAGGGCGAGTCGATGGCGATGACGCCGCCCAGGGCCGCTCCGTTAGCGACCAGGCTGCGGGCGATGCGGTCGTCGAAGGCGCCGACGGTCTGGCCCATGTCGGCGGCATAGTCGGCGGCTCCGAACATCAGGCCGCGCAGGGCCGGATCTGCGAGGCCGATCTCGGCGACACGCGCCAGGCCCGCAGCGGATTCGATCAGGGCGATCAGTCCGACCAAACCCTTGGCTTCAGACAGGACCGCCGCCGCCAACCGCACCTGTTCGGGATGTTCCACCTTGGGGATGACGACGAAGTCCGGCGACGTGGCCGACCCCGCGATTGCGGCCAGGTCGAGCAGACCGACGGCCCGCGTCAGGGGGTTGATCCGCACGGCGCGCAACGCGGATTCACCAACGAGGGCCACGAGCCCCTGCAACACATGATCGCGCGCCGTCTCTTTGTCGGCCTCGGCGACGGCGTCTTCCAGATCCAGGATGACAGCCCCGGCGCCGCTGTTCGCCGCCTTGGCGAAGCGGTCGGGGCGAGAGCCGGGCACGAACAGCCAGGATTGGGGCAGCATCGTCATCGGGCGTCTCCGGTCCAGTCGACTGTCGCGGACATGGTGCGGCGTCCCTGTTGGGCGATCCAGTATTGCGCCGTCTCGCCGACGGCTTCGCCGCAGATGTCGAGGGGGGCCAAATCGTCCGCTGGCGACAGGCCGCGAAAGCCGAACCCGCTCGCGCCCCGCCCGATCCGGGCCTCGGCGTCGCTCAGCATCAGTATGGCCTGAAGCGGGCCGTGCACCACCAGACCGGGATAGTGTTCGACGCGCGTGGCGTAGGGCTGGTCGTAGTGGATGCGGTGACCATTCATGGTCAGGGCGGAAAAGCGGAACAGCAGCACCGGATCGACCACCAGACTGCGGCGCCAGGTCGGATCGGGCTGATCCAAGATATCGGCGGCGGCCGGTGGGGCTGGCCCGGTGGCGGCCTCGCGGAACACCAGGTCCTGCTCCTCCTCGATGGCCAGGCCGTCCTCGGTCAACAGGCGGTGGCGGACGGTGACGAACACCATCTCGCCGGACCGACCGGACTTGGGCTGGACGGAGATGATGGTAGAGCGCCGCTCCAGCCTCTGTCCGAACCGGATCGGCGCATGGAATGTCAGACGTCCGCCGGCCCACATCCGACGCGGCAGGGCGATGGGCGGCAGGAAGTCACCGCGCTGGGGATGGCCATCCACGCCGACGCGATCGGGACCGGGAACCTCCCAGAAATGCAGCCAGTGATGCAGATGCGGCAACTCGTCTTGCGATGGCGGCAGGCCCAACGCCGTGCTTAGGGCCTGGCTGCGGGCGGGGTCGAGGGTCTCGTGCTGGACCCGCTCGCGCCCGATCCAGTCGGCCCAATCTGCGGTATTCTGTCTCTCGCTCATCAGTCTTGCACCAGGACCAGAACGGGGTGTGCGCCTTCGATCAGTGAGCGGAAGCCTACGCGAACCGCCGCCCCGGCGACCGGGCCGTCCTGGGCGTCGGGCGCCGAGATATGCGCCTGTAAGCGGACCCCGCCCTGGAATTCGACCAGGGCCACGCCATAGGGCAGCAGGTCGGCGAAAGCCTTCTGGAATCCCCGGCGATAGGTGACCCGCGCGACCAGCACCCCTTGGCCCTCGACGGCACGCCAGTCCATCGCGCCGTGGGTGACATAGGGGCTGGTTGGACTGGGGGGCCAGAAGGCGCGATCGGTTTCGACGCAGTGCGGCAGCATCAGGCGGTCGGCTGCGGCGCCGTCATGGAACGGCGCCCATAGGCTGTTGGTGATGGCTTCGACGGTTTCCATGGTCGCGATCAATCCCGTTCCAGGGCCAGGGCGTCGCCGCCGACCGTGGCCCACAGGCCGCGTCTGGCGTTCGCCACCTGACGTTCGCCCGCCTCACCCCTGAGCTGGAGAACCAGTTCGCGCACCTGGCCCCAGCCGTTGACCTGGGCGTGGGACAGCTGGCCGCCGTTGGTATTGGTGGGGGTCGCCCCTCCCAGGCCGATCCGCCCGTCCTGGATCCAGTTCAGGCCGTCGCCGGCGTCGCAGAAGCCGAAATCCTCCAGCGCATAGACCGCCAGGGGCGAAAACGAGTCATAGACGCCCAGCACATCGACCGTGTCCGGCGTCAGTCCCGACTGGGCCCATATCGGCCGGGCCAGACTTTCGGCCCGGGTCAGGCGGCGCGTAGACTGCTGGGCAACGCCTAGACCGCGGGGCGCGAAGATGAAGGTCTCGCGCCCGGCCTCGATCCCTTGCGCGCCTGTGATCCAGACGGGTCGGTCCGACGGGGCCACGACGTGTTTCGCGCTGACGATGACGCAGACGGCGCCGTCGCCGACCAGCGAGCAGTCGTAAAGCCGGATCGGGTCGATGATCGGGCGAGCGTTGGCATAGGCGTCCGCCGTCAGCGGCTCGCGGGCCACGGCTTCCGGGTTCAGGGCGGCGTGTTTGCGGAAGGTCAGGGGCACGGCGCCCAGCAGCTCCCGGTCAACCCGGTATCGATTGCAATAGAGGTCCAGGGCCATGGCCGCGCCGGCGACGGGGGAGGCCATGCCGATCTGGCCCTCCTCGCCGTGGGGGCCGCCGCCCTCACGGAACTGTTCGTGGAAGAAGGGATTGTCGGCCTCGCCGATGCGGCCGATGTCGGAGTTCTTCATTGCCAGCAGACAGGCGACCCGCGTCGCCATGCCCGAGGCCACGGCCATCGCCGCATGGGTCAGGACGGTGGCGGTGAATCGGCCATGCGACCAGGTCTGGCTGCAGAAGGTCGGCGACAGGCCGAATGTCTGGGCCACGGAATCATAGTCCGCGCCGCGGGGCGAGCCGATCTGCACGATCAGCCCGTCGATCGCCCCCTTGTCGAGACCAGCGTCCAACAGGGCGGCGTCGAGCGCCTCGCCCGCCATCTGCAACACGGAATCGCCCGGTCGGCGCTCGAAGCGGCTGGCTCCGATCCCGGTGATGGCGGCTGCGCCGGACAGGCTCTTCATCGGTTCACAAGCCCAGTTCGCGTTTGGCGTCTTCGGCCAGACGGTATTTGGCCACCTTGCCGCTGGCCAGCCTCGGCAGCTGAGATTCGGAGCGGAACAGGATGTGGTGCGGAGTCTTGAACGCGGCCGCCCGCTCCTTGACGTAGGCCTTGAGTGCGTCCTCGCTGACCGAGGCTGCGACGTCGACGAATGCGACGATCTTCTCGCCCTGAACGGGATCGCTGACCCCGACGACATAGGCGTCGCGCACGTCCGGGTGGGCGGCGAGAAGCTGCTCGACCTCCAGCGGAGAGACGTTGATGCCGCCGCTCTTCAGCACTTCCTTGAGCCGCGAGTGGAAGATAAAACGACCCTCCGCGTCGAACGAGCCCAAATCGCCGGTGTCGAAGAAGCCGTCCGGCCGCAGGGCCTTGGCCGTCTCTTCGGCGTTGTTCAGATAGCCGGGCGTGGTATGGCCGCGAATGAGGACCAGGCCGATCTCGCCCTGAGCCAGGCGCGCGCCGCTGGTCGGGTCGACGATGATCATCTCCATGCCGGGCAGGGGACGGCCGTTGGTCGCGACCTTGACCTCCAGATCGTCGTCCGCATCCCCGACCGTTGCGTTGCCATAGGTCTCGGTCAGGCCATAGGCGGGAACGGCGCGCGAGATGCCCATCTCGACCAGGGTCAGCCGCTTGTATTCGGCGACGGTCCCGGCGTTGCCCTTCTGCAGCGAACCCACGCGGCGGCGGGCGTAGTCGGGGTGATCCAGCATTCCGCGCGTCATGTTGCCGGTGCCGTAGAAGACCGTGGCGCGGGTGCGTTCGATGGTTTCGATCGCCGATCCCGCCTCGAAATGACCCTGCAGCACCAGGGCGGCGCCGGCCGTCAGGGTGGCGGGCAGAGCATTGGTGGCGCCCAGACCATAGAAGAGGGGCGAGCCCAGCCAAACCCGATCCTCGGCCAGGATGTCACGGCGGCGGCCCAGCTGGAAGCCGTTCTCGACCACGCCTCGGTGGTTCAGCAGCACCCCCTTGGGATCAGCTGTGCTGCCCGAGGTGTAGAGGACGAATGCGGCGCTGTCGGGCGACACGGCGGCTGTCGCGGCGGCCAGCGCATCTGACGAGATCGCAGCGCCCGCCTTGAGGAAGCCGGCCCAGTCCAGGGTTCCGGCCGGCGCGCGGTCCATGAAGACCAGGGTCCGCAGGCTGGGCAGTTCGTTGTCCGGCAGGCGGCCGCTGGCGGCGAAATCCGGCATCAATTCGCCGAACAGCCGGGTGTAGTCGGTCTTGATGAAATGCGAGGCCGAAACGATCAGAGACAGGCCGCAGTGACGGATGGTCCAGGCCAGTTCGCCGGACTTGTACCAGGTGTTTAGCGGCACGAAGACCGCCCCTACCATTGAGGCGCCCAGGCAGGTCAGCAGCCAGTTCGGATCGTTGCCCAGCAGGACGCCGATCCGGTCGCCTGGTCGAACGCCCTGGGCCAGGAAGGCCTTGGCCACGTCCTGCGAGCGTTGCAGAAGTTCGCTGTAACTCCAGCGACGATCGTCATGGAATAGCGCGTCGCTGGACGGATTGGCGGCCGCCTTTTCGGCGAGGACCTGGGCCAGGGTCCGGCCCCGGGGACCCTGAAGCGAGGGGAGTGTCATTGAGCGTCCTCGATGGCCCAGGCGGTCGCCAGGTCCACGACCTTGACGGTGTCCACGCGGGCGCGTTGCAGCAGTTCGGGGGATTGGGCGATCTGGCCCGAAGCCATCAGCCCGCTCCACAGGTCGGTCAGACCGGTCGTCACGGCGGCAATCCCGTTGAAGGGGTAGAGGGCCAGGGCGAACCCGGCCGCCGTCAGCTCTTTGAGTGAAGGGATGGGAGCCACGACGCCGCCGATCCAGACCAGGGGCACGCCGGGCAGGGCGGCGCGCACCGTTGCGGCGTGCGCAGGCGTCAGGTCCAAGATCATCAGCGCCTCGGCGCCCGCCTGTAGGAAGGCGCGGCCTCTGGCGATCGCATCGTCCAGTGAGCCGGTGACCCTCAGGGCGTCGGTGCGGGCGATGACCATCATGTCGGGCGAGCGTCGGGCGCGCGCCGCAACGGCCAGCTTGGCCGCCGTCCGCTCTGGCGTGTCCAGTCGGCCCTGTCCGCGATGATAGCCGGCCGGCTTGGGATAGGGCTGGTCGTCGATATGGATGGCGGCGGCGCCCGCCGCCTCGATATCACGCACCGTGAAGTGGACATGTGGGGCGTCGCCGAAGCCTGCGCCCATGTCGACGATGACGGGGGCGGCCACGGCGCGGTTGATCCTCGCCAGGGCGTCGGCGGTTTCGGTCGCGGTGACGAAGGGCTGGCCCTTGCCTAGGCACAGGCCCAGAGCGTTACCGCCCAGATACAGGGCCTTAGCGCCTGCTGCCTCTGCTATGCGCGCGCTAAGGCCGTCGTGAACACCCGGCGCCGGCAGGCAGGCGCCGTCAGTCAGGCGGCGGCGAAGCGCGGCGCCGGGTGTCATGCGACGCGCGCCCTATGCGGCAGGGCGATGTCGAACTCGGCCTCATAGGCCAGGGCGTCCGGTCGCGAAAACGCGGTTTCGCGCAGGTCGACCTGCAGATCCTCGCTCACCGCCCCCTCGACATAGTCGCTGTCCAGATAGGGCGAACCGGGGAAGAACAACTGGGTCGTCAGCAACTCCTCGTCATCGCGGACAGCCTTGAGGTGAATGTGCGCCGCGCGCCTGTTGTGGCGTCCCATGGCGCGGAACAGCTCGCCGATCGGGTCGTTGTCGTGGTCGGAATAGTCGCGCGGCACGACCGTCTCGATCCGGTAGCGACCATCCTGATCGGTCATGACCCGACCGCACAGGTTATAGCCCTCGTGGTCGTAGTGACCCTCGTTGTCGGCCTGCCAGAAATCTAGGATCACTCCGGCGACGGGCATGGTGCGATCTGACAGGGTGACCCGGCCGGACAGCGCCAGGCGCGGGTGATGGTCGGGCATGGACTGGTCGATCAGCTGACCGTTGGGACGCATCGGATGCGGCCGATGGAAGGGGCCTTCCAGGTTGGGCCGGGTGCCGCCGTCGGCCTTGCCTGTGGCGTCCACGCTGGTCATCGCCAGATTGACGTCGAGCAGGCTGCGGCAGAAGCCCGACTGGCCCAGCCGGTTCAGATAGTCGCCGGCGATATGGATCTCGTCCTGCGTGATGGTGAACTCGCGCACCACCTCCTTCATCTTGTCGACAACCGCCGAATAGATGGCGATCAGGCGGTCGCGCTGTTCCGCGTCGAGGGGGGATTCGATTTTCACTTCGCTCATGGGGTCACCACTACGCGACCGATGACGGCCGCCTTTTCAACCAGACGATGGGCCTCGGCGACCTCCGCCAGCGGCAGGATTTTGCCGACGAGAGGCTTCAGCCCGCCAGACGCCGTCATGGCGATCACGTCGGCAAGCTGGGCGCGACTGACGCTGCCGACGCCGAGAAGTTGGGCGCGTTTGAAGAAGATCCGGGCCGGATTGATCGAGATGTCCTCGCCGAAGAGTTGGCCGACGAAGGCGTATCGGCCGTGGAGGGCCAGGCTGTCGTAGCCCTCGTTCCAGACGCGGCTGCCCACGGTGTCGATGATGACGTCGGCGCCTTCACCATCGGTCAGGGCCTTGACCGCGCGGGCGAAGCCTCCGTCCGCCGCCATGACCACGACCTCATGGGCTCCGGCGGTCATGAGCGCCTCGCGTTTGTCCTCGCTCCGCGTCAGGGCGATGACGCGGGCCCCCGCCAGGCGGGCGATCTGCACGGCGGGCAGGCCGACGCCGCCGGTCGCTCCGGTCACCAGGACGGTGTCGCCCAACTGAACGTGCGCGGTATCGCGTACGGCGTTCAGGGCGACGCCTGCGCCCGGACCCAGGGCGCAGCTGGTCTCGAACGGCATGTCGTCCGGCGTCCGCACCCAGACGTCCTGGGGCAGGCAGCAGTACTCGGCGTATCCTCCGCGCGTCGGCTGGCGACGGCGGCAGGTCGTCTCGCGACCCGAGCGGCAGTATTTGCACTGGCCGCAGGCCGAGAAGGCCTTGGAGCAGACCCGGTCGCCGACCTTCAGGTCACTGACGCCTTCGCCCAGGGCCGCCACCTCGCCGGCGATCTCCAGGCCGATGATCAGCGGAAAGACCACGTCGCGGCGATAGGTCCCGTTGCGTTCGACGATGTCGCGATAGGAAACGCCGCAGGCCCGAACCCTGACCAGCACGTCGCCGGGGCCGGGCTGGGGTGTCGGCACGGTCTGCAGGGTGAAGGCGTCGGCGTCGCCCGGCCCGGCCAGGACAGCCGCCTGCATGGTGACGGGAAGGGTCACGAGTCCTGCCGCGCCGTGTCGAACCGGGCGTTGGGGACATGGGCCAGACCCAGGCTGTCGCGCAGGGTTTCGCCTTCGTATTCGCGGCGGAACAGGCCGCGGTTCTGAAGTTCGGGGACGACGTGATCGACGAAGGCGGCCAGGCCGCCGGGCAGATAGGGGGCGATGACATTGAAGCCGTCGCAGGCCTTGCTCTCGTACCAGTCCTGCATCTGGTCGGCGACATGGGCGGCGTCGCCGATGATGACGAAGTGGCCGCGCGCCGGCAGGACCTTCTGATAGGTCTGGCGAATGCTCAGCCCGTCGCGTTCCGAGTTGCGGATCAACATATCGCGGAAGGCGGTGATGCCGGACACCTCGCCTTCGATTTTGGGGATCGGGCCGTCGATCGGATAGCCGGACAGATCGAACGACAACAGTTTCGACAGCAGGGCGACGCCGATCTCTTCGGGGATCAGGTCCTGCAACTCGCTGTAGAGAGCCTCCGCCTCGGCGGTGGTCGCGCCGGTAAACACGGCGGCGCCGGGCAGGACGACGAGCGATTCCGGCGAGCGGCCGTATTTCGCCAGACGCCCCTTCACGTCGGCATAGAAGGCCTGCGCCTCTTCCTTGGTCTCGTTGACGGTGAAAACGACGTCGGCGCTGCGAGCCGCTAATTCCTTGGCCGATTCCGATCCGCCGGCCAGGACGACGACGGGATGGCCCTGGGGCGGGCGGGCCATGTTCAGCGGACCTCGCACCGAGAAATTCTTGCCCTTGTGCTCCAGCAGCTTGACCCGCGAGGCGTCGAGGAACTGACCGCTTTCCTTGTTCAGCACGAAGGCATCGTCGGCCCAGCTGTCCCAGAGGCCGCGCGTCACGTCGATGAACTCGGCGGCGCGCTCATAGCGTTCGGACCAGCCTGCGTGGGAATCGTGGCTGAAGTTCAGGGCGTCTTCGGGGTTGGAGCTGGTCACCACGTTCCAGCCGGCGCGTCCGTTGGACAGGCGGTCCAGCGAGCCATAGCGACGGGCGATGCTGTAAGGCTCGTCGTAGGTGGTGGTGGCGGTCGCAACCAGACCGATGTGTTTGGTGTGGGTGGCCAGGGCCGACAGCAGGGTGATGGGCTCGAACACCGAGGGGCGCAGGGTCGGGTTGCGCGACAACAGGTCGGGCGTGGTGATGCCGTTGACGCCGTTGCCGTCGGCCAGGAACAGCATGTCGAACTTGCCGCGCTCGGCCAACTGGGCGAATTCGACCCAGGGCTCGAAGCGGAGGCCAGCGTCTATGCTTGCGTCAGGAAGGCGCCACCCGGCGACATGGCCGCCAGTCGGCGACATGAACACGGAAAGCTTCAGCATGGGCGCTCCTCCAGAGACTTGTCCTGCCGAGCGTAGACTGCCGGCAGGTTGGAGGAGACATTGAGCTTCAGGCTGCGCACCCGTCAAATGTGTCGACACTTTGAGGGTCAGGCATCGCGTATGCGGCTTTGAGCCCGAAAATCTAGTCTAGCGAGGGAGTTGGTCGCTCCAGCGGGTTTCTCGGATGGCGTCGAGGCCGCTCAGGGTCATGGACCGGATCAGCTCGCGCGCAAGGTTCGAATCGCGGTCGTCACAGGCCATGACCAGGCGTCGGTGATCCAGCAGCGAGCGCTCGATCTGTTCCGGGCGTCGGATGCCTAGCCGGCGCAGGCTGATACGGGCGCGCCAGGCTGCGAGCGTCTTCTTTAGCGTCTGGTTGCCGCATCGGTCGGCCCAGACAGCGTGCAGCTGGACCCGCTCTTCGATGAAGAGGTCGGTTTCGTCGGCAGCCGCAGCCGCCTGCATCCGCTCCAGCACGGCATGGGCCTCGGCCAGCCCGGCCTCGTCGGCGTGGGTGACGAACAGTTCGATCATCATGCCGTTCAGCAGGGCGCGGATCTGATAAAGCTCCTCGATCTCCTGAAAGGTGACGTGGGCCACCCGGGGACGGCGTCGTGGCGGAATTTCCACCAGGCCTTCCTTCTCGAGCAGCATCAGCGCCTCGCGCACAGGCGTCCGGCTGGTGCCGAAACGTGTCGCCAGTTCCACCGAGTTCAGATCGTCGCCCGGCTTCAGATCGCCGTTGACGATGCCGCTGGCGATCTCGTTGGCGATCTTGCCGACCAGCGAGCCCTCGCGGTCCTGCAGGTCGACGACCGCAGACGCGCTGAGGCTCGATTCGATATTCGTCATAGCCACCCTCTTGCTGGCCGGCAGGATGCGATGCCCGGCCGCAGGTCTCAAGGGGTGGATTTCAGCCGTCAAAGGCGCAGCACGCCGCCATCGACCACCAGCGACTGGCCGTTGACATAGGCCGCCGCATCGGTGGCCAGGAAGGAGACCACGGCGGCGACATCCTCGGGCGTGCCCGCGCGGCCGACGGGAATGGAGGGCATGGACTTGGCCACCATCGCGTCATCGACCACGGATGCGCCGGTCTTCTTGCTCATGCCGCTCAGGGAGCGGGTGGTCAGGATGAAGCCGGGCAGGACGGCGTTGCTGGTCACGCCGTCCGGCCCCAGGTCCAGCGCCAAGGTCTGCGACAGGGCGATGACCCCGGCCTTGGACGCCGCATAGGCCGCATTGTTCTTGGAGCCGGTGCGACCGGCGACGGAGGCGATGTTGACGATCCGCCCCCGGCCACGTTCGCGCAACAGGGGCGCGACGGCGCGCGCCAGCAGGAAGGGGCCGCGGACATTGATCGCCATGACCTGATCCCACTCGTCCACATCGACCGCAGCGATATCGCCATGGCCAAGGCTGAAGGGCGCGCCCGCGTTGTTGACCAGGATCTCGACGGCGCCGTGGGTCGTCACCGCATGGGCGACGATGGCGTCCACGGCCACACGGTCGCTGACATCGCCGAAGACGAAGGAGGCGGTCCCGCCGGCCTGGCGGATTTCCTCCACCAGACTTTCGACGCCGCGCCAGTCGGGGTCCGCCGCATTGGCGGGTTCATGGATGTCCCTGACGCCTGCAGGTTCGATGTCGACGACGACGACGGGAAAGCCGTCACGGCTCAGAACGCGAGCGACGGCGGCGCCGATTCCGTTGCGTTTGCCGCAGCCGGTGATGATGGCTGCGCCCTTGTCGATCGTCATGATTCAAGCCCTGTTCGGAGTTCGCCCATCTAAGGTCACGGGATGGCCGTGGACGACAGTCCGGATCCGCACTGTTCGGACTGGCGATATGTTGGCCGCCGGGCTTGTTCGGGCCTGCGCTTGTCGTGTCAGGGTAGGGCGGGGACGAGCCCTGTCCCGGATTTTCAAGGCCTCGCGATGTCAGCGCCCACCGTCGATAAACTCCGCGCCTTGAGCGGCGGCTTTGATCCGCGCAACGGGGCGATGGTCCATCGCGGCCTCGACCTGTCCAACCCCACCGAGACGACTGCGGAAGAGATCGAGGCCTTCAAGGGCCACTACGCCGCCCAGTTCGGTTCGGCGCTCGAAGGGTTGGACTGGTGGTTCGACAAGAACACCGAGATCCTGAAACGCTATCGACTCTACTGCAGCTTGACGCTTCGGGTTCAACCGGCCGTGACCGGCGGCGGCACGCTCGGCTTCTATGCCCTGAACGGCTACGAGCGCGGCGTGAAATACGTCATCCAGTCCTTCCAGCAGGACGGGATCAGCAAGGCGCAGATGATGGAGATCGTCGGCCTGGCCTTTGTCCACGCCGGCCCGCGCGGCATGCAGTGCATCGCTCGCGCCCTGGACGGATGGGAGTTCATCGAAAGCCCCAACCCGCCCGCCCGCTTTCCCGACGGCTGGGCGCCCGATGTGGAGGCTTTCCGCTCGGGTCTCGATTTCTCGACACCGGAACTGCTGGCTGGTGAGTTCGAGAAGATCCAGGCCTGGTACCAGAATCTGATCGGCGAGGTTCCCGGACACGTCATGTTCCTGGGCAAGCACAGGCCGTATCTGCTCAAGACCCACCGGGCCCGGATGGAGAACATGCTCTATCATCTGCCCAAGCAGATGTGGCCCAGCTACATGCTCTACTATCATGTGATGACGCGCTGCCGCGAAGGCATCCGCGAGAACATCCTGCTCGGCAAGGCCTGGGGGATTTCCAAATCCGACACCTTGGACGTGATCGGCAACGCGCTCGTCTATGGTCAGATGGAGGCGGCGACCATGGTCGAGGACGTCGCCGGCGACATCTTCGACGGCTGGTCGGAATGAGCCGCACGCCGCGTCGCTGGCTGATCACCGGGGTGTCGAGCGGCCTGGGCGCCGCCCTGGCCCAGGCGGTGCTCGATCACGGCGACGCGGTCGTCGGCACTGTTCGCTCCGAGGACGCGGCGCGGGCCTTCGCGTCGCTGTCCCCCGCAGCCGGTGGCCCCGGTCGCGCTGAACCGATCCGCCTCGACGTCACCGACCGCGACCGCGTATTTTCGGCGCTCGAGGGTCAGACCTTCGACGTGCTGGTGAACAACGCCGGCTATTGCCTGGCCGGCGCGGTCGAGACCCTCGAAGCCTCGGCGTTCCGGGATCAACTCGAGACCAACGTGGTCGGGGCGCTCAACATGATTCAGGCGGTCCTGCCGGGTATGCGGGCGGCGGGCTCTGGCCGCATCATCAACATCGGCTCTCTGTCGGGCGTGACGGGGATGGCCGGCCTCGGCGGATACTGCGCCTCCAAGTTTGCTTTGGCGGGTCTGTCAGACACCCTGGCGGCGGAGGTTTCCCGTTTCGGGGTATTGGTCACCCTGGTCGAGCCCGGCGGTTTCCGGACCAACTTCGCCGGCCGCAGCCTGAAGCTGGAAGGCCGTGACATCGACGATTACGCCGAACAGAACGCCGCGCTGGTCACCGGCTTTGCGCGCTCGCACGGTCACCAGCCCAATGACCCGGCCAAGGGCGCTCGCGCCCTGATCGCCCTGGCTGAACACCCGCAACCGCCGATCCGCTTCGCCCTGGGGCATGACGCCAGGGAGCGGATCGAAAGAGCGCTTGCCGAGCGGATCGAGGGCTATCGCGGCACCGCCAATCTGGGCATGGACACCGCCTTTTCCTGATCAGCTTTGGCGATCCCGGCGTTCCGCAGCCTTCCAGTAGGAGTGGTGATCGGTCCATTCGGGATTGGGCCGCAGCAGACCTGCGCCCCCGTCCACCGTCAGCACCTGCCCCGTCATCCAGCGTCCGCCTTCGCCATGCAGGAAGGCGACGCTGCGGGCGATGTCCCAGGCGTCGCCGATGCTTAGAAGGGCGGTCCGGCGACGCCGTTCGTCGCGCAGGGCGTCGGCCTTGGCCGCGGTGTCGCAGTTGCGATCGACCATGGCGGTCCAGACCTCGCCCGGCCTGACGACGTTGCAGCGAATTCCGTCCGGACCGTATTGAAGTGCCATCTGGCGGCTCAGGCCTTCCAGCGCAGCCTTGGTCGCCGAATAGGCGGCGCTGGCGGCGGGCGTCCAGACCGCCGTCGTCGACAGCATGGTCACCGCGCCGCCCGCCGTCATGGCCGGGATGGCGTGCTTGCTCATGAACACGGCGGTCTTGACGTTGACGGCCATGGCAAAGTCCCAGTCGTCCTCGTCGGTCTTGTGCACGGTCGCCCCATTGCCGATGCCGACATTGTTGACCAGGCCGTCCAGTCGCCCAAAGGCGGCCAGGGCCTGCTCGACCACGCGGGCGCAGTCGGCCTCGCGCGTCAGGTCGGCGACAACCGCCCTCGCATCGCCTCCAGCTTCCGTGATCGACGCCACCGTCCGCGCCGCGCCGTCCGCATCCCGATCGGCGACGACGACAAGAGCGCCATGCGCGCTCAACAGCCGGGCCGTAGCCTCGCCGACGCTCGGCACCCGTCCCGGGCTGGCGCCCCCGCCAGTGACGATGACGCATTTGCCCTTCAGGCCGAAGTCGATGGAGGGGGCGGTCATGCAGGAGTACCCCTATTCAGGCCGAGCGTCTGATAGGCCAGATCGTCGGGCGCCGGGGCGCCGGCGTAGCGACCCAAAGCCGGGCGACCAGCCACTGGATCCAGCCGGGACCACTCGTCGATGAAGAGCCGAGCCGACAGTTTCCACGTCCCGTCGCGGCGCTCGAACCGGTCCAGATAGCGGCCTGCGCGAACCCGGGTTTCCGCGCCATCTCCGGCTGCGAGTTCCTGGCAGGACATGACATAGCTTTCGCTCTCGGCGCGGTCGCCCGACAGGCGGATCCGGTGGTTACCGATGATATGCATCCGCCCGGCGGCGGGGGTTTCCGGGCGTTTCAGCGCGGCGGCGAAGGTCTCGCCCGTGATCGTCTGGGCGCCGCCCATGTCGATCTCAGCATCGCTCCAGATGGCCGATCTGAGCAGATCGGGATCATAGCGATCGACACCCGCCGCGATGGTGACGATGAGGTCGTAGATCGTGTTTCGGGCCTGCAGCCGACTCAGTTCGGCGGCAAGGAATCCGTCGTCGCTCATGCCGATTCCAGTTCGTGCAGCACCTCGGCGCTGGTCCGCATCCGGGCGATGCGGGGGAAGACGACCTCCAGCGAATAGTCGTGGTCCCGCTGGGTGAAGCCCCCGCAGACGTCGGTCATGACGACCTGATCGTAACCCCGCTCGTGCGCCTGGCGCATGGTGGTGTCGAGGCCGATATCGGTGACCAGCCCGCCGGTCAGCAGGGTCTTGACGCCGCGCCGCCGAAGCTGAACGTCCAGGTCCGTGCCGTAGAATCCGCCCCAGTTGTACTTGGTCACCACGACGTCTTCAGGACTGACGGCCAACTCGGCGGGGAAGTCGTGCGCGCCGGGCGGCAGATTCCAGACGGCGGCCTCAGCATCCAGCCGGGGCTTGAGGGACAGCACATTGCCGGGGCCGCTTTCGACCCGGATCAGGACGACCAGGATTCCCTTCCGGCGACAGGCGGCGGCGACCTGGGCGGCGCGTTCCAGCACCTGGCGGCCCGTGTGCGGCTGGGTGTCCAGAGCGGCGGTGAAGTTCTGGATATCGACCAGGACGAGGGCGGTCTGCGACGGGACCAAGTCCAGCAGTGGAAGGGACATGGCGACCTCAGTACTGCAGGGAGAAATAGCCGCCGCCGTTAACCGGCAGGATCACGCCGTTCACGGCCGAGGCGGCGTCGGAGCTTAGATAGACCACGGCGTCGGCGATCTCTTCGGCGGTGCTGTAGCGACCGGGCACCGTCTGATCGGGCAGGGTGTCGACGGGCGGCGGCGGAGCCTGCCCCTCGACCGGACGCAGGGCGGGGCTGTCGGGGCGCGACACGCCGGTTGGCTGCACCTTGACGATGCCGGGCGAGACCGTGTTGACGCGCACCCCGCGACGCGCGGATTCCATGGCCAGGGTCTGGCTCATAAGGGCGACGCCGCCCTTGCCCGCCGCCTGCACCGCGAACCCATGCACGGGGTGGAAGGCCGCATCGGCGGACATGTTGACGATGGCGCCGCGGCCTTGCGCATACATCACCCGCAGCGCGGCCTGGGAACAGAAGAAGGCGCCCCGCAGGTTGACATTGACGACCTGGTCCCACTGTTCCGGCGTCACGTCCAGGGTCTCGCCACGCCAGGAATAGCCCCCGATATGGGCCGCTGCGGTCAGGCCGCCCAGCCAGGACACGGCCTCCTCATAGGCCGCACGGATCGAGGCGACATCGCCCAGATCGACATGCACGGCCAGGGCTTCGGCGCCCATCTGCTTCAGCAGGGCCACGGTGTCGGCGGCGCCTTTGTCGTGCAGATCGAGGCAGGCGATGCGCCGTGCGCCGCGCTCCGCATATCGCAAGGCAGTCGCGCGGCCGATGCCGCTGGCGGCTCCTGTCACTAGAACCAGGCTATCCTGCATCATCACGCAACGTCTCCTCTGGGCCTTGGGCCGCTGTTGGACTTGAATGCGCGTCTGAACCGGGCGGGCTCAAGGCCGTATTGTTCCGGCGGACATATCATCGTGGATGCGAAACCCGCCGGGCCCGGTCGCGAAAGGCCTTCGGCGTCTCTCCGACCCGCCGCTTGAACAGGTCGCAGAAAAAGGCCGTATCCGCATAGCCGACCATGGCGGCGATCCGGGCGACGGGGCGCGAGGTGCGCACCAGCATGGACTGGGCCGAGGCCAGCCTTAGATGTTGCTGATAGGCCTTGGGGCTCATGCCGATGCTGGACTGGAAACGTCGAGCCAGGGTGCGGGGCGTCACTCCCAGGCCAAGGGCGAAGGCTTCCAGGTTCATGGGGTGAGAGAAGCCGGCCCGGATCAGGGCGCGGGCGCGGGCCACGATGTCGTCGGGGCGCAGCACGGTCACGGCGAAGGCGTCGTCCGGCGTGTCCTCGATAGGCAGGGCGGCGCCGATCCTTCTCGCCAGCACCCCGGCCAGATGCGGCGTTACGGCCCGTTCGATCAGGCGGAGCGCCAGCTGGGGCTCGCCCGCCAGTCCTGCCGTTGACAGGAAATCCGTCGCTTCGACCACGGTCCGGGTCGGGTCGATCGCCGTGCGCCGCCCGCGCCGGATGGCCTCGACCAGAAAGGGCGCAGCCGCGACGGGCCCGCTTCGCCCCAATCCGGCCTCCAGGGCCAGAACGACACCGGCGCCCGCGCAGGCGACCGCGCCTGTCCGTCTTGCGACCGCGCCCAGAACCGCGAGCGCTTCATCCTGGGCGTCCAGCCAAGCGGGCCAGATCGCCGGATCAATCTCGAAATCGGCCACGTACAGGCCATCCAGAACCGCATCCGCCAGCACGCCGTCGACCCTGACCCGGCGACCGTCTGCGGCGACGACCGACCCCCCGGACAAAGAGAGTGTCTGCAGCGAGATGGTTTGGACCGGCTCGGTCTCACCATACAGATCGGCGGCATAGGCCTCGGCCATGGCTGCCAGATCGCGCAGGATTTCCAGCCCGGAGAAACGAAATCCGGGCGGCAACACGATTCCGATCCTGCGCACGCCTATAACCTCTCTGTCCGATTTGCCCCATCATATGTCGTTTTCGCCAATGTTCGAGCCCCGCCGTGAATTCCATCCTTTCACCAGAGCCGGTGACGCTGGCCGAGCTTTGAGGAGACGATCATGTCCGTGCGGCGCGAACTTTTGGATCTTATCGACCGTGAGGACGTGTTCGACGCCCCGCCGAAGGACTTGAACGCCATGCGTCTGGCGGCGGCGCGCGAACTGTTCGCCGAGCGACGCGGGCAGATCCCGGTGCTGAAACGTCGCGCCGAGGAAACGGGCGTGTCCGAGATCGCGTCCTTCGCCGACCTCGTGCCCCTGCTGTTCGCCCACACGGTCTATAAGTCCTACCCCGCCGCCCTGGTCGAGAACGGACGCTGGGCGCGGCTGCTGCAATGGCTCCAGACCCTGTCGGTCAGCGATGTCTCCAACACTGATGTCGAGGGTGTCGAGACGGTCGATGACTGGATCACCAGGCTGCGCGCCGCTGGCCATCTGGTGCTGGCGACCTCGGGGTCCAGCGGCAAGGTGTCCTTCCTCAACCAGACCGCCGGAGACCGCGAAGGCAAGAAGCGGCATTTCGCGCGGACGATGGGTTGGCCCTTCACCAAGCCGAATGCGGATCGCCCCTACTTCGCCCTGGGGCCGAGCCAGGGTTTCAACAGCGCCATCGAGGCTCAGCAGATCCAGGCCGAGATCTGGGGCCGCCCCGGCGACATCCATTTCCTGACCGACGAGCCCCTGTTGATCGCCGACGTCAGCGCCATGGCGACCCTGCGCAAGCGGATGGCCGAGGGTCTGGCCACGCCTGGCGAAATCCAGAAGGCGGAAGCCGCAGGCGCAGCCAAGGGCGCGCGCATGAACCAGGCTCTGGAGCAGATGGCCGAGACCATCATCTCTCACCGTCACGAACCCATCCTGCTGGGCGCTCTGTGGGCCCAGCACATGATGATCATCGAAAAGGCGCGCGCCCTGGGCGTCGAGGACGGCGCCTTCCACCCCGACAGCCTGATCATGGCCGGCGGCGGGGTGAAGGGGGTGAAGCTGCCGGATGACTACAAGGAACGGGTCGACGCCTTCTATGGCGACGTCGTGCGTCCCGGCGGCTACGGCATGACCGAGATGGCCCAGCGGATGCCGCGTTGCGAGGCCCGCCGCTATCATATCCCGCCTGGCCTCGTCCCCCTTTTGCTCGACCGGCCCGGCGAGGCGCTTCAGAACGCGGACGGCGCCTATGAAGGCGTGATCGAGGGCCGGTTCGGCTTCCTCGACCTGATGTACGAAGGTCGCTGGGGCGGTCTGATCAGCGGCGACAAGGTCGAGATCGACTTCGCCTCCCATTGCCCGTGTGGTCGTCCCGGTCCGACGGTGCTGGACACCATCACCCGCTATAGCCAGCCCGGAGAGGACGATCACATCGGCTGCGCCGGCACCATCGACGCCTACGTCCGCGGGGAGATGGCGGCATGAACGCGCCCGTGATCCTGCCGCCGACGGCCGTCAACCACTTCGTCAAGGGCGAGACCGTCAGCGGCGCCGATATTGAGTACGGCCGCCCCTCCGCCCGCTTCGCCACACCGGCGCTGGATCTGGACGCCCTGGTCTGGAGCCGGCGTGAACCGCCCCCCGCTGCCGACACGCCCATCAGCGAGGTCATGGATGTGTTGGAGGCCTTGGGCCAGCGACTGACCCGCGACCCTGACTGCGTCCTGGCCGAGGCGCTCGAGCGGAACATGAAGACCAATCCCCTGCCGCGCGATCTGATGGAGAGGGCCTATGCGAATGTTGGGCGAGGCTTTGCGCGCGACCGGATGCAGTTCATCCTCGATCAGGAGCTGGGCGGTTCGGATGTGGTCGACGGCTGGCGCGAGATCGACACCCTGTCGGGGCGACCGGCGCGGGTCCGGGCCTTTCCGCCTCGGCTGATCCATGTCCTGGCCGGCAATGGGCCAGGGGTTTCGGCCGGATCGATCCTGAGGGGTGGCCTGGTCAAGGGCGCCAACCTGTTCAAGCTGCCGTCCAACGACCTGTTCACGGCCCCGGCGCTGCTGCGGGAACTGGCGGCGGTGGCGCCCGGCCACCCCGTGACCCGCTCCTTCTCGGCCGTCTATTGGAAGGGCGGCGACGAGGCGGTCGAGCGGATGCTGTTCCGGCCCCAGTATTTCGACAAGCTGGTCGCCTGGGGCGGGGACGCCGCCATCCGCAGCGCCCTGCAGTATATCGGGCCGGGTTTCGAGCTGGTCAGCTTCGATCCCAAGACCTCGATCTCGATGATCGGCCGCGAGGCCTTCGTGTCGGAGGAAGCCATCCAGGAAGCCGCCCGCCACGCCGCCCACGACGCCACCATCCTGAACCAGCAGGCCTGTATCGCGAGCCGGTTCCAGTTCGTGGAAGCCAGCGAGGCCGACGCCGACCGGTTCGCCGAAGCTCTTCAGAAAGAGCTGGGTAAACCCCGGCCCCTGGCCTCGACCGAGCCCTGGCCGACGCCCGAGGGTGTTCGCGAAGAGGTCGAGGCCCTGCGCGACATGCCCGACTTCTATCGCATCTGGGGTGGCTATACCGGCGAGGGCTGCGTCATCCGCTCCGAGGATCCGGTCGATTTCCATCCCGACGGCAAGGTCGTCAACGTGGTGCCGGTCGAGCGGCTGGAGGACGCCGTGCGCCATGTGAATGTCGCCACCCAGACGGTCGGGGTGCATCCGCCACAGCGCAAGCTGCGGCTGCGTGACGCGCTGGCAGCGGCCGGGGCGCAGCGGATCGTCACCCTTGGGCAGGCCAGCCCCGAGATGGGTCTGCCGCACGACGGCTTCTATCCGCTGCAGCGTTTCGTTCGTTGGGTGAACGACGAGGGGTGAGGCGAAAGGCGGCGTCCGATCGGTGCGAATAGCGCGCTTGCGATGGCTGGCGCGCGACCTCGCTAAAGCCCGCGAAAAAGATGCTTATTGGAATCGGTCGCCTCGCAAACAGTGGGCGATCCGAGCGACATCAAGATCGCATCGCAGGCCCGGTTGACGGGCCCGGATCAAAGGTTCCAGGGAGTCCCGATGTCAGACGCCGCTAAACAGCCTGTTCCTCGCCAGCACTGGTACGCCCTCGCGTTGCTGACGGCGATGTACACCCTCAGCAGTATCGACCGGAACGTCGTGTCCATTATCGCCGAACCGCTGAAACTGGAATACGGCCTGACGGACTCGCAGCTGGGCCTGCTGACCGGCGCCGCCTTCGCCCTGTCCTTTGCGGCCGTCGGCCTGCCCATGGGGCTGCTGATCGACCGGGTGAACCGGACCAAGCTGATCGCCACCTGTCTGACGATCTGGAGCGGCCTGACCGTGGTCAGCGGCATGGCCCATGCCTTCTGGGTCTTGCTGCTCGCCCGCATCGGTGTCGCCGGCGCGGAGTCCTGCGGGTCTCCGGGCGCGATGTCCTTGATCACCGACTATTTCCCGCGCAGCCGACGCGGCACCGCCATCGGCATCTTCTTCACCAGCGCGCCCCTGGGCATGACCCTGGGCTTCGCCTTCGGCGGCCTGATCGCTGCAGAATGGGGTTGGCGCGCCGCCTTCTTCGTCGCCGGGGCGCCGGGTCTGATCCTGGCGGCGTTGATGTATTTCACCTCCAGAGAGCCCAAGCGGGGCGCCTATGACCCGATCCAGCCCGGCCCGGTGGTCAAGGCCTCGTTGACGGCGGTGGTCGGGTTGGTCTGGCGCCGCCGGACCATGCTGATGTTGCTGCTGGCCGCCATCTGCATGATCCTGGTGCAGGCCGGCATCGGCGCCTTCATCTCCCCCTTCCTGATCCGAGTCCATGACATGCCCTTGGCGCAGACGGGCCTATTCGCCGCTGTCGCCCTGGGCGGCGGAGGCTTCATTGGCATGCCCCTGGGTGGGATGTTCGCCGACCGTCTGGGACGGACCTCTGCGGCGCGCGGTCAGATTTTCGTGGCCATCACGGCTGTGGCCTCGGGCATAGCCGCCATCGCAGCCTTCACCGTCTCCAGCGTCCTGGCGTCGATGGTGCTGCTGTTCGTCTATGCCGTCGTGGCCCACCTCTATTACGGCGCGACCTTCAGCACCTATCTGAACGTGGCGCCGGCGACAGTGCGCGGCACCGCCGGCGCCCTGCTGATCGTGGCTCTGAACCTGGGGGGCTACGGCCTGGGGCCGCTGCTGACCGGCGGGGTCAGCGACTTCGTCCACGCCCTGGGCATCGACAACTCGCTGCGCTGGTCGCTGGTGATCCTGTCCTGCTTCTACGGCGTCGGCGCGATCTTCTTCCTGATCGCCAGCCTGACGATCAACCGCGACCTGACTGCCAGCGAAGAGGGCGAGGCCGACGTCCAGCCCGCCTGACACCGACGCGAAAACCTCCCCAGCCGTGACCTCCAACGGTTACGGCTGGGCGGCGACGATCGCGCCCCTGCGGCGCCCGCTGTTCCTCGCCTTCTGGTCCGCCAGCATGGCCTCCAACCTGGGCAGCTATGTCCAGAGCGTGGGGGCGGCATGGCTGATGACCTCGATCGCGCCCTCGGCATCGTTCGTAGCCCTGGTCAACTCGGCGACCACCCTGCCGATTCTGCTGCTGGCCTTGATCGCCGGAGCCGTCGCCGACGTCTATGACCGGCGGCTGGTCATGCTGGCGGCCCAGACCCTGATGCTGTGCGCCTCGGCTGCTCTGGCCGCCATGACCTACGCCGGGATGCTGACGCCGTGGCTGCTGCTCGGCATGACGGCTCTGATCGGATGTGGCACGGCGATGAACGCCCCGGCCTGGCAGGCTTCGGTCGGCGAACAGGTCCCGCGTGAGGACCTGGCCGGCGCGGTCGCCCTGAACAGTCTCCAGGCCAATGTCGCCCGAAGCTTCGGCCCGGCCATCGGCGGCGCGATCGTCGCTGTGGCCGGCCCGCCCGCCGCCTTCCTGATGAACGCCGTCAGCTATGTCGGCCTGATTGTCGTCCTGCTGCGCTGGCGCAGGGAGGTCGGCGTCCGCAGCCTGCCGCCAGAACGGCTGCGGGCCGCGATGTGGACCGGCATCCAGTATGTGCGCCATTCGCCCGCCATCCGGCCCACCCTGTCGCGCGCCCTGTTTTTCGGCGTGGCCAGCAGCGCGATCTGGGCCCTGATGCCTCTTCTGGCGCGCGATGGTTTGAATCAGGGGGCGTCCGGCTATGGCTTCCTGCTGGCCAGTTTCGGCTTCGGCGCCGTGATCGGGGCTCTATCCAACACCTCCCTGAGAGCGAGGTTGGGGGACGAACGAGCGGTGCGGATCGCCACGGTCGGTTTCGCTGTCTCGGTCGCCCTGGCCGGCGGCGCCTTTGGCCTCATCGCGACGGCGGCTGCCCTGGTGGTGAACGGACTGAGTTGGGTCATCGTCGTTTCGACCCTGAACATCAATGTCCAGATGGCCGCCCCGCGCTGGGTCGTCGGCCGGGCCATGTCCCTGTTCCAGATGCTGACCTTCGGCGGGATGGCGGTCGGCAGCTGGGTCTATGGCCAGATCGCCGAGCAGGCGGGTCTGGGCGTGTCCCTGGTCGCCTCGGCCGTAGCCGTCCTGGCTACATTGATCCCGGCGCAGCACTGGCGGCTGCAGCCTATCCCTGCGGCGGAGATGGAGGTCGATACTTCGCGACCGGCGACAGCGCCCACGGTCGCCGCCAGTTTCGACATCGGCTCGGATCCCGTGGTCATCACGGTGGAATATCAGATCCCCGCCGCCAGTACGCCCGCCTTCCTAGAACTGATGCTGAAGAAGCGCGAGGTCCGCCGGCGTAATGGCGCGCGGCGTTGGCGCATCCTTCAGGATGTGGCCCAGCCCGAGTTGTGGATGGAGCGGTTCGAGAGCCCGAGTTGGACCGAACACCTCCGCCAGAGGTATCGGATGACCCGCGCCGACCTCGACATCGAGGCCGCCATCCGGGTGTTCCACAACGGTCCCGAACAGCCCCTGGTCCGCCGCCTGATGCAGCGCTCACCCGTCGTCGTCACCGAGCCCGGACCCGCCGTCCACGCCGGTATCGCCGACCCCACCATGCCCCAGACCGGGCTGTCTTGAACGGACAGGCCTGAACCTTCTGCCGACGCGCGCCTGGCTGTCGGCGGATCGCCCGCCATCATTCGTCGTGCTCAGAACAGCAAAAAGCCCGCACGCCGTGGGGCGTGCGGGCCTGAGGCCGCCGGTTAGGCCTTGGGTCTAGAAGTGCGCCTTGAACTGGAGGCCGTAGGTACGCGGCGTTCCGGGAGTCAGCGAGTCGTAACCCAGCGACGGGAAGACGCTGGTGTAGTGACGGACATACTCTTCGTTGGTTGCGTTGCTGACGAAGGCCGTCAGATCGACGTTGGAGTTATAGACGTTGTTCCATTGCAGGCTCATGTTCACCAGCTCGTAGCCGGGGATCACCTGCAGCGGCGTGTAGTCGTCCGCCGAGCTGTAGGAGGCGGTCTTGTAGTAGGTGACCGCAAAGCGTGCATCGCCGGCCTCGGACGGGATCGGCAGGAAGACCGTTCCTGTGATGCTGGCGATGTTCTTGGGCGCGCGGGCCAGAGGCAGACCGGACAGGTCGCGGCCCTGGTACTCGAACTTGTCGAAGCTGGCGTCGAGGTAGGAGTAGAAGCCCGACAGTTCGAACCATTCGTTGGGGCGGATATTGCCCTCGAATTCCAGACCCTTGATCGTCGCCTCGGCGGCGTTGACGATGAAGGACACGGTCGGCACGACGGTCAGGTCGGTGACGTAGCGCTGGATGTCCGTGTAGTTCGATTGGAAGATCGCGATATTGGTCCGGGCGGTGGCGCCGCCGAAGGTCCAGTCCCGCTTCAGACCCAGCTCGACGTCATCGACCAACTCGGGCTGGAAGGGACGGCGCAGACCCTCTTCGGTCGCCGCACGGGCCGAGAAACCGCCCGAGCGATAGCCGCGGCGCGTCGCGGCATAGATCAGGGTCTGGTCGTCGACCTTATAGTCCAGCGAGAAGTTGTAGGTCAGCTGATCGAAGCTCTCCGACAGTTTCAAGCTACAGCCGGCCAGACCCGGATTGACCTCTGGCGTGGTCGGGTCGTTGTCGGTGTCCAGCGTAAAGCGGCAGGTGGTCGCGGTGTGGTTGCGGATTTCCGCTTCACGGTCGTCCCATGTCTGACGCAGGCCGGCGGTGACGGACAGGCCGTCGATCCAGGAACTCAGGTCATAGGTGCCTTGAGCGAAGATGGCCTGGCTGGTGTTCTGGCCCAGCTGGTTGTTGTTCACCCAGCCGGTGAAGCCATAGACGGTGTCGGGTTCGAGCAGGCCGGGGTCGACGCCGCCCGAAACGCTGATGCCCTCGTCCTCGCCCTTCTCGCGGAAGTAATACAGGCCGGCGATCCAGTTCAGGTTGCCCGTCTGGCCCAGGATCTGGAACTCTTCGGTGAACTGCTTGAAGCTGTCGATCCGCTCGATCGGCAGCATCGGGATCTCCATCCCGTCGGCGTCTTCCAGGATGTGGGAGTCCACGGTCCGGTAGCCGATGATGTTCTTGATCTGGATGTCGTCGTTCAGATTCCAGGTCGTGGTGTTGGCGAAGTCCTCGGTGTCGACCTTGGTGAACATCGGCATGCCGCTGGCGGTGCGATAGATGCCGCGGGCCTGTTGCTCGGCCAGCATCTGCTCCAGCGTCTTGCCGTAGTTGCGAGCGGCGCGGGCGGCGTCGCCGTTGAACACGCCGTTCGGATTGACGGTGTTGAGGAAACCGCCGGAACCGCCGTCGTTCTCGGAGAAGCGGTTGTAGCTGAACACCGTGCGGATATCGGCCGACACGTCGATCCCCAGCGTCACGCGGGCGCTCCAGGTGTCGGTGTAGTTGATGTTCCGCTTCAGGATTTCATCGTACAGGAAGCCGTCGTCCGTATTGGCGCCGGCTGCGACGCGCAGCTGGACCCGGTCGCCGAGCGGCAGGTTGACCATGGCCTCGACGTTGCGGGTGTCGAGATTGCCGACCGTGGCGCCGACCGAGGCTTCGTAGTTGCGGCTGGGCTGGTTGGGGCGAATGACGATGGCGCCGCCGGTGGAGTTGCGGCCGAACAGGGTGCCTTGCGGTCCCTTCAGCACTTCGACGGCCTGGATGTCGATCAGGCTCTGGTTCACGCCCTGGGGGCGGGCGGCGACGATGTCGCCGAAGTAGACCCCGACCGAGCTGTCGTTCAGGATGACGGATTCCTGCTGGCTTTGGCCGCGGATGCCGAAGGCCGGGAAGGCGCGTCCGCCACCGCCGGTGCCGGGCACCGAAATCAGGTTGGGGACCTTGGTCGTCAGGTCGTCGACGTTGTTGACGCCTTCACGCGCCAGCTGTTCGCCGGACAGGGCGGTGACGGCGACCGGCACGTCCTGCAGCCGCTCTTCGCGACGACGGGCGGTGACGACGACGTCGCCTACGGTCGCAGCCTGCTCGCCGGCGGGTGTCGCATCCTGCATCGCCAGGACGGGCGTGGGGGCGAGGAACACGCCGGCCATCAAGGCTGCGCGGAATGGCTTCGAAACTCTCATCTGCACTCTTCTCCCTGTTCACGCGCGTAGCCCATTTTTGTCGGGCGTCCGAGCCGGTCGCCGTTTATTCGGCGTTGTTTTGATCCTGATCGCCCACCCCTGAATTGGAAGAGGTGTCGACAACGCATCGCGGGCGCGATGAGCGTGGCTGTGCGGCTTTCCAGCTCAAGAGTCGTGTTGCGCTAGGAATTCCAGCAAACGCCGGCTGACAAGAGCTTGACGACGCATGGGTTTCCATCCGCCCGGAGACGGTAGGAATGCCTATTGTGTCGCCACTTCGTCCCTCAGCGCGGTCTCGGCGGCGATGGCGCCGAAGGCCAGGGCTTCGCCCAGATTGGAGCCCGGCGAGGGATAGAGCAGACCGATCGGTCCCCCCAGTTCGCCGGCCCCGAACAGACCCGCGATGGGCCTTCCAAAACTGTCGACGATGCGCGCCTGTGCATCACGACGAGGCCCGCCATTGGTCGTCGCGCCGCCGGGATAGACCGGCACGCAGTAGAAGGGGCCTTCGCTGATCGGCGCCAGGGATGCGGCTGGTCGCCCATAGGCGTCCACGCCGGTCTCGCAGGCGGCGTTGTAGGCGGCCACGCTCGCGGCGGCGCCGGCCGGATCGGCCACGCCGGCCGCCCGCGCCGCCTCCTCGACCGTCGCAGCCTCCTTGATCCAGCCCAGGTCGATCTCGGCGCGGTTGTCCTGGCTCCAGGCGTAATAGCCGATGCTGCCGTGCGCGATGGGCCGGGCCTGCAAGCGTTTGCTGTCGAAGATCCAGTAGGAGGGGATGCGCGGAAACTCGAGCCGATCCGCGTCATAGGTCAGTAGCTCGAAGTAGAAATTCGCCTTCGAAACGGCCTGCAGATACTCGTTGGCGAACCGCTGGCCGTACTTATCGACGATGACGTATCCGGGCGGGTTCAGCGATACGCCGAAGGTTGTCTCGGTCCCGTCGCGGTGACGGAAATGGGCCACCGCGCGGCCGATCATCTGGTTCATGTGCCACAGGTCAGCCCCGACCGCCTGGGCCATGCGGATGCCGTCGCCGGTATTGGCCTTGGAGCCGTAGAAATAGATCGGATAGGCCTTCAGGTAGTTCAGGATCATGTCCTGATCCTGCTCGAATCCGCCACAGGCCAGCACCACGCCGCGCCGGGCGTTGATTGCCACCGGGGCGCCGCCGCTGTCGCAGTCGACACCGGTTACGCGACCGTTCTCGGTCCGCAGCCGCTGCGCCGCATGGTCGTAGTAGACGGTGATATTGGGCTCGGCCCGCAGCGCATCCAGCAACTGGTCGTGCAGCATCTCGCCGTTGCCGAACGGCAGCTTGCCCTTGAACGCCAGTTCGCCTGGCGGCGGCAGTTCGATCTCGACCGAGGCCGGATCGACGCCGCGGGGCAGGGGCGCCAGAACCTCGATCGTGGGGAACCCGTCCAGACCGGGATGCCAGCCGCCCGCCATGACGACGGTCTCGATGCCGACGCCGCGCAGCCAGTCGCCGACAGCGACCGCGCGTTCGGACCAGGTCCGGTTTATGTCGGTGGGAATCATGCCGCCAGAACAGGCGTCGAGGTAGCGTGTGCAGGCGTCCACGTCAGTCGCAGCCATGATCAGGCCGCCCGACATTCGCGTGCTTGACAGGTGGTTGTCCGCCGACTGCTTCTCGATCACCGCCACGGTCGCACCCTGTCGAGCGGCGGTAATGGCGGCGGCGATGCCCGCTGCGCCCAGTCCGACGACCGCAAGGTCCACATTGATAGTCATAGCTTACTCCACGGGCCGTCCCACGACCATGCAAAGCAGGCCTCGCGGACCATGTCCAAGCCGCGGCCGAACCGACCGCAAACGCGATGAGTTGTTGAGACTTGGAAAGGTGGAGCAGCCCGAGACCTTAGTGCGAGAATCTGTCGCCGACCTCAGAAGCTGTCGTCGGTGATGGCTTTGGCCAGGCCCCTTCCCGAGGGGGCGGTCGTGAGCCAATGCTTGGTCTCGGACGGTTCGAACTCGAAGCAGAAGCGGCAGGGGATGATCTTGCCGGCGTGGAGGGGGCCTTAGAAGGAGTTTAAGCGCGACGGGTCGCGATGACGCCCTGGGCGCTGCGGGGCTGTGTGCGGTTTTGCCGGCGTCCGGAAACGCCTAGCGGGCGGCTTCGGACGGACCTGCTCCCGGAGCCTGGCCTGGCAACTGCTGCGCCTGGGCCGCCTGATAGGCCTCGCGGACGCCCTGACGCGGCTGGTCGGCGCCCAGTTGGGCGATCTGGGCGCTCCAGACATCGGAGAGTTGCTGCACGGTGGAGGTGACCCAGCCGGGCGCCTGCTGGCGAGACCAGTTCTGGATCGAGACTGCGTTGAAAATCAGCAGGAAGACGGTCGTCACCATGATGGCGCGGCTGGTCCAGCGGCGGTCGCGGGCGGCCACGGCCTCGTCGTCCGGCCAGGGTTCGGGCGGGAAGGCGAAACGGCTGAGGGCCACGAGGCGGTTCTGTCTCTGGCTCTCGTGGGCGAAGGACAGGTCGTGGGCGTCGGCGGCCTGGTTCCAATCGCTGGACGGATCAGCGGGATCGGTCAGCTGCGCCGCCTGGTCGCCGTCCAGCGGAGGAAAGGGCGAAGGGCCGATAGCCGCCGGGAACGGGGCGACGGCGGCCTCGTGGGGATCGTCAGGATGGTCGCTCATGCCGGCTCCTCCCTCAGAACTGGAAATAGATGAAGGGGGCGACACCGTCCGGCCGCACCGCCTCGACCAGAAGAATACAGATACCGATCAGGACGCCCAGGGTCACTGACGGCGCGGTCTTGAGCCGTTCAGCCATACCCTCGACCGCCCGCGGCGGCAGCCAGTGCATCGCCAGGCCGCCGACGATCAGCACGGTCAGGAACGGCGTGACCAGGCTGGCCGCCTGGAACCGGCCCAGGCCCTGAAGCACCGCCATGGCCATGCCGAAGGTCTCGGCGCGGAACAGGATCCAGCCCAGGCAGACGACGTGGAAGGTAATCAGGACGCCGAGCCAGGTCGGTATCACTCCGCGCTCGACGGCCACGTCGTCGGCGCTCAAGTCGCCCGAAGGGCGGTAGCGCCCAAGGAATGCACGACCCAGTCGCTCGGCCACCTGGGCGCTGCCGTGCAGAGCGCCCCAGGCGATGAAGGTCCAGGCCGCGCCGTGCCACAGCCCGCCCAGCAGCATGGTGATCATGACGTTGATGCAGGACGAGACCAGACCTTTGCGCCCGCCCCCCAGCGGCACATAGAGATAGTCCCTCAGCCAACTGGACAGGCTGATATGCCAGCGCCGCCAGAAGCTCTGCATCGAACTGGCGCGATAGGGCTGGTCGAAGTTGCGCGGGAAGGAATAGCCCAGCAGGGCGGCGATGCCGATGGCCATGTCGGAATAGGCCGAGAAGTCGCAATAGATCTGGACCGCATAGCCATAGACGGCGGCGATCAGGTCCAGCGTCCCATAGGCGGACGGGTCGAAGAAGACCGGATCGACCAGCCGCACCGACAGCTCGGACGCGATCACCGTCTTCTTGAACAGGCCCCAGGCGATCAGCAGCATGCCATGGGTGGCCATGGCGCGGGTCAGGCGGGGCACGCGGTCGAACTGGGGCAGCAGGTCCGAGGCCCGCACGATGGGGCCCGCGACCAGATGCGGGAAGAAGCTCATCAACAGCATGACGTCGAGCAGGCTCTTGGCCGGCGGCGTCTTCCTGCGATGGACGTCGACCAGATAGCTGATGCCCTGGAAGGTGAAGAAACTGATGCCCACCGGCAGGACGATCTGCAGCAGGGGCAGATCCCGCTCCCACCCGAACCGGCTGACCAGGTCCAGGGCCTGTTCGACGAAGAAGCCATAGTATTTGAACAGGCCAAGGATCAGCAGATTGGCCGTGACGCCCAGGCCGACCAGCCATTTGCGGCGACCCCTGGCCTTGCGATCCGCGTCCTCGGGATCGTGCGCCTGCGACCGGGCGATCAGGGCGGCGACGCCCCAGTTCAGCACCGCCGAGCCGATCAGCAGGCCGACGAAGCGCCAGTCCCACTGGGCGTAGAAGAACCAGCTGGCCAGCAGCAGGAAGAGCTTGCGCCGCCCGTTCTCGCGATCCAGCGACCAGGCGGTGAAATAGACGAACAGGAAGAAGACGCCGAAGGCCAGGGTCGGGAACAGCATCTAGCGGTCGCCCCCCGGCGATCCCGCAGCATACCAGGCCCGGCCTGCGGTCATCAGGTCGTCGTAGAGCATGCCGCCGATCCAGTCGGCGCCGGCCGGGGTGAAATGGACATGGTCGGGGCGCATGAAGGGGTCAGGCCCCAGATCGCCCGGGATCGCCAGCCGGTATGCCGAACACTCGCCGCCCATCCGTCCCCACCAGTCCCAGAACGCGACGTTTGTCTCGCTCGCGACGCGGCGTTGCACATCGCGCACCACCCCCAGGTTGACCGGCGCACGCCAGCGGCGCTCGGGATCGTCGGGACAGGCGCCGACACCGTCGCCGCGCAGGGCCTCGGGCGCGCCCAGGATCAGGATGGCGGCGCCCGGCGCCAGTCTGCGCATCCGTGCGATCTCGGAGCGCAGCAGGCGGCCATAGGCGCCGGGCTCGAAATCGTCGTCGAACCCCTCGTTGGCGCCATAGGCCAGGATGATCAGATCGACGGGCGCCGCCTCGGGCGGGGGGACGCGCTGGCGCAGGTCGCTCAGCGTCGCTCCGACCACGCCGATGGGTTCGATGCGGACGTCGCGTTCGGGAAAGCGGGCGCGCAGTCGCATTTCCAGCGCGCCGGTGATCAGCCGCCCGGCGGTGTGGCTGTCGCCGAACTGGACGACCCGCACCGTCCCGCCCCAACGCCCGTCCAGCGCCCGGAACAGGGGCGCCAGTGTCTGGGCCTGACACAGGCCGTCCGGGCAGGAATAGCTGGTCGGCGAGGGCAGGGGCGTCCAGGGCCGTTCCTGCGCCCACGCCGTGGCCGCAAACGCCAGGACGATGATCGGCAGCGCCGCCGCGAGCAGGCGTCCTGCGGGCGGCCAGACCCGGCTCACGTCCCGGCGCCGCCTGCGCCCGTCGCCGCATCGGCGGTCTTGCCTGGAGTGGCGATGCCGGCGTCGTGAGTCAGAGTCTGGAACACCGGCTGGGTCAGCCGCATGTAGCCCGCCATCGACATGTGGATCCCGTCGTTGGCCCGCATCAGTTGGCGGCGGCCCGTGGTCTGGGCCGTCAGATAGGCGGCGTAGTCGCCGTCGGCGTCGGAGGTCAGGGCGACGGTGTCGATATAGGGCACGTCCAGCGCCTTCATCCGCGCCGAGACCACCGCGTTGATCAGGGCCATCCGGGCGTCGAACGAGGCCCGTTTCATCTTGGGCAGGCCGACCCAGTAGACGGCGATGTCGCGGCTGCGCAGCATGGCGACCAGGTCGTCGACACGTTTTGCATAGGCGATCTTCCAGCCGTCCGAGCCGAAGGCGTGGACCTCACCGTCGATGCTGATGCCTTGGGCGTCGTTGGTGCCGAACAGGATGACGGCGACGTCCACCGGATGCTCGGCGACCTGGCGCTCGGTCTTGGACTGGATGTCGACATAGTCGTAGCGCGACAGGCCGGTGGAGACCTCGCTGAACTTGGTCACGGTGACGCCAGGCGTCTGGTGCATCTCGCGATAGAGGCCGGTCCACAGGCCGTCGGCCATGGAATCGCCGAACACGCCGATGCGCAGCTGGCCGCGCTGCATCCGGGTGGCCAGGGGGGTGATGACGGGGCCGGTCGGGCGGGGCGCCTCGACTGCGGGCGGCAGGGGCGCGGGCGACGGGGCGGAGGCAGAGGCGTTGGCCGTCGATCCCAGCATCAGGGTCGGGCGTTTCAGCCAGGCGCGGCCGTCCGGCGTCAGCACCAGGCCGATCGCCACGCCGACCAGCAGCGCCGCTGTCAGTGAGTTGATCCCTGCTCGCACGAAACGCCCCCACGCCGGACATCCGGCGCCAACGAATTGTCTTTGTAGCCGATCGTTTCGCCCTCGCCACCGCCTGCGCCTCGTGCGGGAAGAAAAAGGTTAACTGTGGCCTGCACCCGGCTGTGGCGAATAGGGTGTCTCGGCTGGCTGCGAGCCTTGCTCCACGGCGGATCGCACCGTAAGGGATCGTGGATATTCATCACAGAGTGAAAAGGGAGCCGATGCGCAAGATCTTCGACAACGCCGCAGCCGCCCTCGAAGGCGTGACCTTCGACGGCATGACCGTGATGTCCGGGGGCTTTGGCCTGTGCGGCATTCCCGAGAACCTGATCGCCGGGCTGAAGGCCTCGGGCGTCAAGGGGCTGACCGTCATCTCCAACAATGCGGGCGTGGACGGCTTTGGCCTGGGCCAACTGCTGGAGACGCGCCAGATCGCCAAGATGATCTCGTCCTACGTCGGCGAGAACAAGGAGTTCGAGCGCCAGTATCTGGCCGGCGAGCTGCAGCTTGAGTTCAACCCGCAAGGAACGCTGGCCGAGCGCATCCGCGCGGGCGGCGCCGGCATCCCCGCCTTCTTCACCGCCACCGGCGTCGGCACCCTGGTCGCCGAGGGCAAGGAAGTGCGCAACTTCGACGGCCGCGACTATGTCATGGAGACCGGCCTCGTCGCCGATCTGGCCATCGTCAAGGCGTGGAAGGCCGATGAGCGCGGCAATCTGGTGTTCCGCAAGACCGCCCGCAACTTCAACCCGATGATGGCCACAGCCGGCAAGATGACCATCGTCGAGGTCGAGGAAATCGTCCCCGCCGGCTCGCTCGATCCCGACAACATCCATACGCCCGGCGTCTATGTCGACCGCCTGTTCAAGGGCACGTTCGAGAAGCGCATCGAACAACGCACTGTCCGTCAGAGGGAGGCCGTCTGATGCCCCGCACCCGCGAACAACTGGCCGAACGCGCCGCCAAGGAGCTGCAGGACGGCTTCTATGTGAACCTGGGGATCGGCATCCCGACCCTGGTCGCCAACTACATCCCCGAGGGGATGGAGGTCACCCTTCAGTCCGAGAACGGCATGCTGGGCATGGGCCCGTTTCCCTGTGCAGGCGACGAGGACGCCGACCTGATCAACGCCGGCAAGCAGACCATCACCGAGATCGCCGAGAGCGCCTATTTCTCATCGGCCGACAGCTTCGCCATGATCCGTGGCGGCCATATCAACCTGTCGATCCTGGGCGCCATGGAGGTCGCCGAGAACGGCGACATCGCCAACTGGATGATCCCCGGCAAGCTGGTCAAGGGCATGGGCGGCGCCATGGACCTGGTCGCGGGCGTCAAGCGCGTGGTCGTGGTCATGGATCACGCCAACAAGCATGGTGAGTCCAAGGTGCTGAAATCCTGCACCCTGCCGCTGACGGGCACGGGCGTGGTCAGCCGCATCATCACCGACCTGGCCGTGTTCGACGTCAAGCCGGACGGCGCAGGCCTGGAGCTGATCGAACTGGCCGATGGCGTGACCCTGGACGAGGTCGCCGCCAAGACCCAGGCGACCTATACGGTCGCGGCCGGCCTGGCATAGGCGTCCGGCTCAGGTCGCCGATCGGTTGAACCCTCTGGCGCAATCGCGTCAGGCGGGCGAGATTGATCGGATGGCTGGGGCCGAGGGCGCAATGGCAAGCTACCTGCGGATCGGCGGCGCGCCGGCGCCGTCGCCTGCGCGCGTGGCCGATATCCGCGACGCCATCGACCTGTCCGACCCCGCCCTGGCGACGACCTTCGGCGAGAGGGCGCGGGGCGAGGTCGTGACCTTGACCGAACGGCTGCTAGCGGAGACGCGAGCCGGGGACCTGGGCGCGTGCGCGCCGCTGCTGGGCCATATCGAGGAACGGCTGCACGGCCTGAACCCCTCCGCGCTTAGGACGCGACGTGGAATGGCCGGCTGGTTCGACAGCCGCAAGAAGCGGTTGAAGGCCTTTCGCGCCGCATTCACTTCTGCCTCCGCCACCATGGCCGAGACCGCCGGCGCCATCGGTGATCAGGGCGCGGGCGTGACGCGGCGCTCCCGAGCCCTGGAGGTTCTGTGGGCCGAGACGCGCACCGCCATCACCGAGCTGGACGCCTATGTCGTGGCGGGTGTCGAGCGCCTGGGCCATGATGCGTCCCAGGATGCCGACCATCCTCTGACCGGGCGCCTGGCTTCTCTGGTGGTGCTACGCAACACCGCCATCCGGCAACTGCCGCTCGTGCGGATGACCCAGAATGCAGACTGTGAGCTGCCAGACCGGCTGAAGTCATTGGCCGAGGCGGCGTCCACCTGGCGCGCGGCCTGGCGCGAGGGCCTGGGTCTGGATCGCAAACGCCCCAGAAAGATTGTGCCCGATCAGATCGGCCTGATGCGCGACCGCGACGCCTTGATCGCCGTGCTGGAGGGCGTCAGACGCGACCTGTCGGCGGCCGCGACCCGTCGCGCTCAGGCCATGACCCGGATGGAGAAGGTCGCCGAAAGCGTGCGCCGGGCTGCGCCGAAAGCCTGACGACGGGACGGCGATCAGCGCGCCGGCGCTGCCGGTCCGGTCGCCGTGGCGGTCCAGTCGACGATCTGGCTGTTCAGATCGCGTGTGGCGATGTCGAAGGCGGTGACGATGGCTGAAACCCGGTTCTGACCAGAGGGCTGGACGACGGTGAAGGTCCGTTCGTTGACCACCGAACGCTCGGGCAGGATGGTCATGCGGGCACGCACCGTGATGACCGCATCGGGCGCGACGCCCGGCGCGGCGTAGCGGGCCTCGAACGTGGTGACGTCCAGGCTCAGCACCCTCGTCGAAACCCCCGGCTCGCGACGCCCCAGCAACCGCACCTGATCGGGCCGCGAGGCGAAGGCGCTCTCGACCGCATCGTTGAACAGGATCTCGGCCGGCGAGACCCAGCGCGCGCCGGCGATATAGGCGGCCTCGGCGCCGGTCACCCCCAGGATGCGGTCGCCCTTGGACGCCTCCGGGAACTCGACGCGGCGCAGGGCCACGGCGACAGGCTCGGCCATGGTCGAGGCGTTCGTCGCCGCCTCGGGCAGACTGCCGAAGCGATAGAGCTGCACCGGATCGGGCGTGGACAACAGCGAACAGCCGGCCAGGACGACGGCGGCGCCGATGACGGTGGCGGCGGCGGCCTTGCGGAAAGGAGCGATCATGGCTGGACCTCGATTTCCTTGGATGCGGGACGACCGATGAAGTCGCGCGGGCTGGACCGGACGTCGTCGATGAGGCTCTGCAGCGAGTTGGTCGCCTCGTTCAGCTCCTCGATGGTCTGGGTCAGTTGCGGCAAGCCGGTGGTGGCGAAGTCGCCGAGCGGTCGCTCAAGCCCGGCGACGGACCTGTTGATCGAGGCGATGGCCGTCTGTGCGTCCACCGTGGCCTTGTTGATGTTCTCAATCGACTGGCGGGCGTCGCCGTTGATCAGGGCGCGGGCGTCGACACCGAGCAGGCGATACTCTTCGACCGCAGCATTGGCGTTGGTCAGAGCCTGTTCCAGCTGATCGAACATCCCCTTGCGGGCTTCAAGTTCGGTGCTGAGGGATTCGACGTTCTTCACGCTGGTCGAGAAGGAGCGGATGTTGTCGTCGGACAGGACGCGGTTGATGCGGTTCAGGGCGTCGACCGTCTGGGCCAGGACGGTGCCCGAGCCGCTGAGAAGTTCGGCGATGGGCGAGGGCTGGCTTTGGATCACGGGGACGACGTTCTCGGCGTACTGGGTCTTCAGCAGAGCGCTTCCCTGAGTACCCGCCGTGATCTGGATGTAGTTCAGGCCGGTGATGCCCTGCGGCTCCAACTGGGCGCGCGACGTGATGCGGACGGGTGTGGTGCCGTTCAGACGAACCCGGGCGATGACCTGATCACCCTTTTTGGGGTCCAGGTTCAGATCGGTGACCTCACCGACGCGAATGCCGTTGAAATGGACCTCGCCGCCTTCCGAAAGGCCGCGTACGGGGCCGTAGAAGACGATGTCATAGACATCGAAGTCGTTGTTGAACTGCAGCCGGGCCAGCCAGATGGCGAACACCGCCAGCGCCGCCAGAAGGGCGACTGTGGCGATGCCGACGGCGGCGTAGTGTGCGTCTCTTTCCATCTCGTCTCCGCCCTCCTCAGGCGGCGTTCTTGGTGGCGCGTCCGCGCGGGCCGAGGAAATATTCCTTGATCCACGGATGATCGGAACGCTCCAGTTCCTGCACCGGCGCCTTGGCGACGATGCCCTTGTCGGCCAGCACCGCCACCTTGTCGCAGATGGCGTAGAGGCTATCGAGGTCGTGCGTAATCATGAAGACCGTCAGCCCCAGGTCGTCCGACAGGGTCCGGATCAGGTCATCGAAAGCCGCGGCGCCGATGGGGTCCAGGCCCGCCGTCGGCTCATCCAGAAACAGAAGCTCGGGGTCCAGCGCCAGGGCGCGGGCCAGGCCGACCCGCTTGCGCATCCCGCCAGACAGTTCGGATGGCTTCTGGTGATGGGACGCCGGCTTCAGCCCGACCATGGCGATCTTCATCTCGGCCAGCTCGCGGATCGTGTCCTTGGGCAGGCGAGTGTGTTCGACCATGGGGGCGGCGACGTTCTCCAGCACGGTCAGGGACGAGAAGAGGGCCCCCTGCTGGAACAGGGTGCCGGTGCGGCGCTCGATGTCGGCCGATTGTGCGGCGGTCATGTCGGCTGTGTCGTGACCGAAGATGCGGACCGTGCCGCCGTCGGGCTGCTTCAAGCCGATGATGGTGTTCAGCAGCACCGTCTTGCCGGTGCCCGAACCGCCCACAACGCCCAGGACCTCGCCCCGCTCGACGTCAAGATCGAGGCCGTCGTGGATCACCTGTTCGCCGAACTGGCTGCGCAGGTCGCGCACCTCGATCAGAACCTCGCGCTTTTCGGGCTTCTGATCCGAGGTCCCCTGGTCCCGGGCGACTGTCTCCGGCTTGCGGCTCACAGGTTCAGCTCCAGGAAGATCAGTGCGAACACGGCGTCCAGCAGGATGATGGCGAAGATGGCCTGAACCACGGCGGCGGTGACACGTCGGCCCAGGCTTTCGACGTCGCCGGCCACGGCCATGCCCTGGCGGCAGCCGATCGCGGCGATGACGATGGCGAAGACCGGCGCCTTGACCATGCCGACCATCAGATGGGTACTCATCATCGGGTCGTCGGACATCCGCTGGATGAAGAAGGCCGGGCCGTAGGACAGCTGGCTCCAGGTCACCAGCATACCGCCGAACAGACCCGACAGAATGCCGACGAAGGTCAGCAGCGGCATCATGGCCAGCATTGCGGCCAGCCGGGGAATGACCAGGGCCTGGAACGGGTTGACGCCCATCACCTGCATGGCGTCGACCTCCTGGTTCATCCGCATCGAGCCGATCTCGGCGGCGAAGGATGAGGCGGAACGACCGGCCAGAAGAATGGCGGTGATCAGCACGGCCAGCTCGCGCAGAGTCGCCACGGCGACCAGTTGCACGGTGAAGACGCCTGCGCCGAACTGGGTCAGCAGGTTGGCCCCCAGGAAGGCGATGACGGCGCCGATGAAGAAGTTGGTCACGGCGATAATGGGCATGGCGTCCAGCCCGGCCCGTTCCGCCTGGCTGAACCAGGCCGGCCAGCGGATGTCGCCGGGGTGTCTCAGGGCCGAGCCGCTGGCGGTGATCAGGCGACCGAGAAACGCCATCGACAGGATGATTTCGCCCGCGATGTCGTAAACCCCCTGGCCGATCTTGGCGAAGGTGCGGGTGAAGGCGTCGGGGCGTTTGGGCGGATCGGCGCTTTCGCGTTCCAGTTTCTCGACCATCGCATAGATGCGACCAGCCTCCGGGCGGGCCTTCCACGCCGTCTCGGGCAGGTCGGCGTCGGTCGCCTGCAGGATCAGAAGAGCCCCCGCCGTGTCGAACCGGCCCAGGTCGCTGACGTCGACGTCGGTGATCTTGCGGCCAGACAACTGGCTGGTCAGAGCCTGAGCGTCCTGACCCAGGCCGACGGTCGTCCAATCGCCGGTCAGGCGCAGAATCGCGCCTCCGCCACGCGACTCGTCGATCTGAAACCCGGCAACGCTCATCCGATCCCCTTTAGCCGAGCTTGCTCCAAACGCCCATGGCGCCGCTTCGTTCAATCGACGTGCATAAATGTTCAGTCAGCCCATGCAGTTGTCTGTCATGCGGTCGACGAGAACCCGCCCGATCATCGCATATCCACAGGCCTCTTCACAGTCGCCGCATCGGCCCTATAGTCCCCGCTTCTCAAAGGACGGAGCAGACCATGGCCGACGGACAGATCAACGAGAGCGACCTTCTGGCCATGACGGTCGGTATCGTCGCCAACTATGTCGGCGCCAACAAGGTCGATGCGGCCACGGTGCCGTCGCTGATCCAGACCGTCTATGCCAGCCTAGCGGCGACCGGCACGCCCGCAGCCCCGGTCGAAGCCGCCAAGGCCGCGCCCCTGACCGCCGCCCAGGCCCGCAAGCTGATCACGCCCTCGGGCATCCTCAGCCTGATCACCCAGAAGCCATTCAAGTCGATGAAGCGCCACATCGCCACCCACGGCTATTCGCCGGAATCCTATCGCGCCCATTTCGGCCTGCCCGCCGACTTCCCCATGGTCCACCCCGACTATGCCCGCGCCCGCTCCGAGATGGCCAAGTCCATGGGTCTGGGCCAGGGTGGTCGCCAGCCCAAGAAGGCCGCCAAGCCCGCCGCCAAGGGCCGCAAGGGCTGAACGGCTGCGGCGCATGAGCGGCGTCGCATCTTCCATTGGTCTCAGCGCGGCCCAGGCCCGCCGCATCGCCCTGGCGGCCCAGGGCTTTGCGGACGCGCGCCCGGTCGATCCCGCGACCCGCCAGTTCCGGGCTGTGGCGCGGCGTCTGGGCGTGATCCAGATCGACAGCGTCAATGTCGTCAGCCGCACCCATTATCTGCCGGCCTTCTCGCGTCTGGGCGCCTATCCTCGCGACCTGCTGGAGCGTGAGGCCTGGGGGCCAAAGCCCACCTTCTTCGAATATTGGGGTCATGAGGCATCGCTGCTGCCGCTGGAAAGCCAGCCCCTGTTTCGCTGGCGCATGGCCCAGGCCGAGGCGGGGCAGGGCATCTGGGGCGGCATCGCCCGCTTCGCCCGCGAGCGAGGCGACTATATCGAGGGCATCCTGAGCGAGATCGAGCGGCGCGGGCCGGTGGTCGGCGGCGACTTCGCCACGGGGCCGCGCGGGGCGCCTGGCTGGTGGTCCTGGTCGGACGGCAAGCGGGCGCTGGAGTGGCTGTTCTGGACCGGCCATATCACCACAAAGACCCGGCGCGGGTTCGAGCGGGTCTATGACCTGACCCACCGCGCCCTGCCGCGCGCCGTCGTCGATGCGCCCACGCCCAGCCCCGCCGAGGCCCAGCGCGAACTGATCCGCATCTCCGCCCGGGCCATGGGCGTGGCCACCGCCGCCGACCTGCGCGACTATTTCCGCCTGCCCCTGGCCGACGCACGCGCCCGGATCGGCGAACTGGTCGAGGCCGGCGACCTGATCCCCGTGACCGTCGAGGGCTGGGACAAGCCGGCCTTCCTCGATCCCGACGCGCGCCGCCCGCGCCGCATCCAGGCCCGCGCCCTGCTGTCGCCATTCGACAACCTGATCTGGTTTCGCGAGCGGACCGAGCGGCTGTTCGGGGTGCGGGTCCGGCTGGAAATCTACACCCCGGCCCACAAGCGCCAGCACGGCTATTACGTCCTGCCCTTCCTGCAGGGCGAGCGGATAACCGCGCGCGTGGACCTGAAGGCGGACCGCAAGGCGGGAGTGCTGCTGGTCCAGGCGGCCTGGCGCGAACCGGACGCCGACGCCGAAACGGCGGGCGCATTGGCCGACGAGTTGCAACTGATGGCCGGCTGGCTGGGCCTGAACGCGGTCGCGGTGGTCGGCAAGGGCGATCTGGCCGATGCGTTGAAGAGCGGGCTCGCCGCAGCCAACACCTAGCTACTCGCGCCGCATGTTCTCGGCAGGCGGATGGCCTGCTAGGCATGGATATCAGAGATTTCGAGGCAGACTTATGCGCGCACGATCCCTCCACCGCCGTTCCGCCCTGGGTCTCATGGGCGGCGGTCTGCTCGCCGGCAGCGGCCTGAGCGGGCTTCCCGCCTGGGCCACGTCTTCCGGTTCGGCCGGGGTTCCGACCGAGGACTGGGCCGCCCTGGGCGCGGACGTGAAGGCCGAGTTCAAATGGGCCTGGGACCACTATGTCGAAAAGGCCTGGGGCAGGGACGAGATCAATCCGGTGTCCGGCACGTCCCAGTCCTTCTTCATCGAGGGCCATGACCTGGGCCTGTCGCTGGTCGAGGCGCTGGACACCCTGTGGATCATGGAACTGGACGATGAGTTCCAGGCCGGGGTCGACTGGGTCAAGGCCAACCTGAACTTCGACATCGACGGCTACGCCCAGGTGTTCGAGACCAATATCCGACTGGTCGGCGGCCTGTTGTCGGCCCATCTGGCCAGTGGCGATCCGGTGCTGCTGGACAAGGCCAGGGACCTGGCCGACCGGCTGCTGAAGGCGTTCGAGGCTTCGCCGCACGGCCTGCCGTATCGCTATGTGAACCTGCGGACCGGGGCCGTTCGCGATCCCGAGACCAACCTTGCCGAGATCGGCACCTATGCGACAGAGTTCGGCCTGCTGGGGCAACTGACTGGCGACGACCGCTATTACGCCGCGGCCAAGCGGGCGATGAAACACGCGCTGGATATGCGCTCGCCGCTCGGCCTGATGGCCGCCAACATCCATGCCGAGACGGGCCTGTTCACCAGCCGCAACGCCTCGATCGACGTCTATGCGGACAGCTTCTACGAATATCTCTGGGACAGCTGGGAGATGTTCGGCGACACCGAGATGAAGACGGCGGCGCAGGAATGCATGGCCGCCATGGTCGCCCATCAGGGCCACCGCTACGACGGCAAGCTGTGGTTCCCCATGGTGGACTACGAGACCGGCGCCGTGACCAACACGTCCCAGACCGTGCTGGGCGCCTATCTGGCCGGGCTGCTGGGCCAGGTGGGTCTGAAGACCGAGGGCGACGACTTCCTGGCCACCTATACGGCGATGCAGGAGAAATACGTCATCATCCCGGAATCGACCGAGGTGACGACGGGGGTGGCGCGCACGACCCGCACCGGCCTGCGTCCCGAGTTCGCCGACGCCTGTCTGAACCTGTGGCTGGGCGCCCCGTCTGGACAGAGGGACGAACGCTACCGCGCCCTGACCGCCATCCACTATCGCAACATGAAGGTCACCTCGAAGGCCGAGTTCGGCTACACGGCGCTGAAGGACATCACGACCCGCCCGATGACGCAGGGCGACAACTGCCCCGGCTACTGGTGGTCCGAGCAGATGAAATACTACTACCTGATGTTCGCCGACTGCCCACGCGTGGACCTGGATCGGCTGCAACTGAGCACCGAGGCGAATGTGCTCAGGGGGTTTGTGAAGTAGCGCTCACCTCTCCATTCGCGAAGGCGAATGGAGAGGACAGATCGGCGTCTTCGCCGATCAGGAGAGGGCGACTCGACGCCTGACGTGATGCGCGGCATGGTTGCGCTATGCCCTATGGCCTGAGCTATACGCGCGCCAAGGTTTTCCGCCGTCAGATGACGCCGCCGGAAGCGCGTCTGTGGGTTCGGTTGCGCGCCGCGCGGCTGAACGGGGTGAAGTTCCGAAGACAGCATCCGGTCGGGCCCTACATCCTCGACTTCTATTGTGCGTGGGTGAAGCTGGCTGTTGAGGTCGATGGGGCGTCGCATCTCAGCGAGGAACAGGCTGCGCACGACCGACGGCGGACAGCTTGGCTGGCGACGCAGGGTATTCGCGTAATCCGGCTGCGGGCCAGTGACGTTCGCGACGAGATCGGCGGGGTGATGGACTTCATCCTGGCATGTGTGCGGGAGAGGGTTCCAGACGGTTATCACCCGGTCGCCCCCTCCTGACCGCTGCGCGGTCTGTCCTCCCCATTCGCCTTCGCGAATAGGGAGGTGAACGTTCGACGGCATCACCTCTCCATCGCCGGAGGGCGATGGAGAGGACAGGTTGGCGCGAAGCGACGACCAGGAGAGGGCGAAGCTGCGACTACCGTTCGTACCCCGTCATCGAATAGGGGCGCGCCTCGGCCTCGGCGCCCCAGGCCTCGTTCGGCTCGGCGCCCATGACGAACCGCAGTTCGCCGCCCTTGCGGATCTCGTCGTCGCCGATCCAGCTGCGCTCCAGCGGGCGGCCGTTCAGGGACACTGACGCGATATACGGGTGCGCATCCGACAGGCCCTCGGTGACGACGGTGAAGGTCTTGCCGTTGGGCAGGTTCAGCGCCGCGCGCTCCACGAAGGGGCGGCCGATGACATACTGGTTCGAGCCGGGCGTGACCGGATAGAAGCCCAGTCCCGTGAACACCATCCAGGCCGACATCTGGCCCAGGTCGTCGTTGCCCGCCAAGCCGTCGGGCCGGGCGTGATACTGGCTCTCGACGATCTGCTTCAGCCGCGCCTGGGTCCGCCACGGGGCGCCCGCATAGACGTACATATAGGCCGAGTGGTGGCTGGGCTCGTTGCCGTGGATGTATTGGCCGATCAGGCCGGCGATGTCCTCGGCGTGGGAATAGTCGATGGCCGAGTTGTCGAAGTCGAACATGGCGTCCAGCTTGGCCACTGTCGCCGCGTCGCCGCCCATGGCCTGGACAATACCGCCCAGGTCCTGGGGGGCGAACCAGGAATACTGCCAGGCATTGCCCTCAGTGTAGTCGGACCCATAGTTGATGGCGGTGGGATCGAACGGCGTGCGGAACGATCCATCGGCCTTTCTCGCGCGCAGGAAGCCGGTCTCCAGATCGAAGCTGTTCCTCCAGTTCTGCGCCCGCGCCTCGAAGGTGGCGGCGATGTCGGCGTAGCCCAGGTCGCGGGCCATGCGGGCGATGGTCCAGTCGTCATAAGCGTACTCCACCGTCTTTGACGCGGCCTCGGGCTCGCGGTCGATGGGGACGTAGCCCAGGTCCATATAGTCGCCCAGTCCGCCATAGGGCCGATAGGTGGCGCTGGCCGTCATGGCGCGCAGGGCCGCCTCGCCGTCGAAGCCGCGGATGCCCTTCATCCAGGCGTCGGCGATGACCGGAACGGCGTGATAGCCGATCATGGTCCAGGTCTCCTGACCCGCGAACTGCCAGACCGGCAGGATGCCGTAGGGGCTGACCTGCTGCGAGGCGATCAGGGAGTTGATGAAGTCGGCGTTGCGGCTTTCGGGCTGGACCAGGGTCAGCAGCGGATGCTCGGCCCGGAAGGTGTCCCACAGCGAAAAGGTCGAGTGGAAGGTGAAGCCCTCGGCCTGATGCACCGCCTGGTCCGGTCCGCGCCAGCGTCCGTCCACGTCGCCCATGACGCTGGGGGCGATCAGGCTGTGATACAGCGCCGTGTAGAGGGTGGTGCGCATGTCCGCCGGCGCGTCGATGTCGAGCGCGCCCAGGGCCTGTTCCCAGGTGGCGCGGGTCGTGGCGCGCAGGGCGTCGAAATCGAAGGCGCCGCCTTCGCTGTCCAGGTTCCGGATGGCGCCCGCCTCGTCCACGCCGGACAGGGCGACCTTGACGATCAGCGGGCCGTCGATCTGGCCGAAGTCGAACACAGCCTCCAGCGCGCGACCCTCGACCTGGGCGCGGTCTTCGGGCGTGCGGCCGGGCTTGGTGAAGCCGTTGTAGGTGACGTTCTCCTCACGGTTCTGGATGGTGTGGCCGGTCAGGGGCCGAGAGAACCGCATGGCGAAATAGAGCTGGCGACCCGGCGCCCAGCCGCGCGTCTCGCGCATGCCGGTGACCGTGCCATCGGGCGCGATGCGGATGCGCGACCAAGACACCTTGCCCGGGTAGTCATAGATGGAGGCGCGGAAATCGAGCAGCACACGCGCCGGCGCATCGGCCGGGAAGACATAGCGATGCATGCCGACGCGGGTTCCCGCCGTCAGCTCAGCGCGCACGCCGGAATCGGTCAGGTTCACGGCGTAATAGCCGGGCTCGGCCATCTCGGACGCCTTGTCGTAGCGCGAGCGATAGCCCGAGCCGGGCGCGTCCGAACTGCCGGGGTCCAGCTTCACTTCGCCCGAAATCGGCGTGATCAGGACATCGCCCAGGTCCGAGTGGCCGGAGCCAGAGAAATGGGTGTGCGAGAAGCCCAGGATCGTCGGGTCGTCGTAGCGATAGCCCGAGGCCCAGTCATAACCCTCGCGCAACACCTTGTGCTCGGTGTCGGGGCTCAGCTGCACCATGCCGAAGGGTGCGACGGCGCCGGGGAAGGTGTGGCCCTGGCCCGCCGTGCCGATGAAGGGATCGACCGCATCGAAGGGGGAGGTCGCAGGAGCCTGGGCCTGGGCCGAGGTGGCCAGACCGAGGATGATGGCGGTGGCCAGTCCAATACGCTTCATGCCGGGATCTCCACACGACTGCGGCCGCGAACCGCGTCCAGATCGGGAGAATGGCCTGTCCTGCGAAGAACGTCACCTGTCCACAGATGGAACACTCATGACGGGAATTTCATGCAGCCTAAGGTAGTATAGTCTTCACAGGTCGGCGCTAGGTTGGGCGGATCGAATCGGAGCCGCCTGTGCAGCCTGCCTCATCTCTGCCGACCCCGCGCCCTGTCCGCGTGATGGTGGTCGACGACTCCGCCGTGGTGCGCGGCCTGATCGCCCGGTCGCTGGACGAGGACCCCGGGATCACCGTCGTGGCCCGCGCCGAGAACGGCCAGGCGGCCCTGATCCAGATGGACCATGTCGAGATGGATGTCGTCATCCTCGACCTCGAAATGCCGGTGATGGACGGGATGACCGCTCTGCCGCTGATGCTGGCGCGGCGGCCGGGGGTGAAGGTGATCGTCGCCTCGACCCTGACGCTGAGAAACGCGCGGCTCAGTCTGGAGACGCTTCAGGCCGGGGCCACCGACTATGTCTCCAAGCCCGACGGCAGCATGGCCCAGGCGCAGGATTTCCATCGTCATCTGCTGGCCAAGGTCAAGGCCATCGGCGGCGCCGCGAGCCCCGCGCCTGCGATAGCGGCCGCGGCGGTCCGTCCGGCGCCCCGACCCGCTTTCGCCCGCACCGAACGCCCCAGCGTGATCGCCATCGGTGGCTCCACGGGGGCGCCGCCTGTGCTGATCCGCCTGTTCGAGGCCCTGCGCGGCGCCGTCGATCTGCCCATCCTTGTGGCCCAGCACATGCCGGCGATGTTCACCACCCTGTTGGCCGAACAACTGGGTCGGGCTGGCGACCGGCCCTGCGCCGAGGCGACGGACGGCGAGCCCATCCTGCCGGGCCGGGCCTATGTGGCGCCGGGCGGCTGGCACATGACGGCCGAGGGCCGGGGCGACGACCGCGTCCTGCGGCTGGATCAGGAGCCGCCCGAGCATTTCTGTCGGCCCGCCGTCGATCCCCTGTTTCGCAGCGTGGCCCGGACCTATGGCGCGGGCGCCGTGGCGGTGATCCTGACCGGCATGGGGTCGGACGGCGCCCTGGGCTGTCGTGTCATGGCGGAGGCGGGCGGGCGGTTCGTGGTTCAGGACGAAGCCACCAGCGTGGTCTGGGGCATGCCCGGAGCGGCGGCCCGCACCGGGCTTGCCGAGGCGATCCTGCCGATCCCCGAGATCGGCGCCTGGTTGAAGAGGGTGGCTGCATGAGCGCCGATGTCGAGTTCTTTCGCCGGCTGGTGCTGGAGCGGTCGGGCCTCAGCCTGGGCGTGGACAAGGACTATCTGTTGCACAGCCGCCTGACGCCGCTGATGCGCGAGGAGGGGCTGGCCACCATCGACGACGTGTTCAGCCGCATCCGCGCCGACCCGCGCGGCCTGCTGGCGCAGCGCGGGGTGGATGCGATGGCCACGCACGAATCCTTCTTCTTTCGCGACACGACCCCCTTCGATCAGCTGCGCGACGTGCTGCTGCCGGCCTTGGTCGCCCGGTGCGCGGCGACCCGGTCCCTGCGGATCTGGAGTGCGGCCTGTTCCAGCGGCCAGGAGCCCTATTCCATCGCCATGCTGCTGCTGGAAGAGCGGCGGCTGATGCCGGACTGGAAGATCGAGATCGTCGCCACCGATATGTCCGAGCCCATCCTGACCCGCGCGCGGCGGGGTCGCTACAGCGATTTCGAGGCGGCGCGCGGTCTGTCGGAGGCGAGGCGCACACGCTGGATGCGGCGCGAGGGCAGCGAGTGGACGGTGGCTCCCGAGGTGCGCGCCCTGGTCGATTTCCGCGCGCACAATCTGATGGACGGCACGGCGGGCATGGGCCGGTTCGACCTGATCTTCTGTCGCAATGTGCTGATCTATTTCGAGCAGAGCCAGAAGCGCTGGGCGCTGCAACGCCTGGCCGAAGTCCTGGCGCCCGAGGGTGCGCTGGTCATGGGCAGCGCCGAGACGGTGGTCGGGCTGGACAGCGCGTTTGTCCCGGCGATGGGACTGCGCGGGGTGTTCGTTCAGCGCTGAGGATCGGCTCCTGCCGCTCCTGCCGCTCCTGCCGCTCCTGCCGTCATCTTAGGCCTTGTGCCTAGGATCCAGACTCCCGGTGTTGGAGCGAGGCAAGCAAGCGGCGACCCGCAGGCTCGTCTGCAGGTCGCCGCAAGGGTCGGTGTCTCTGGATCCTAGCACAGGGCCTAGGATGACGGTGTTGGGGAGGGAGACGGGGCCTCACGCGGCGGCCAGCTTCTCCATCTCCAGGGTCAGGGCCTCGGCCTGTTGGGCCAGTTCGGCAGAGGCGCCGAGCAGTTCGGCGGAGGCGTCGCTGGTCTGGACGGCGGCGGCGTTGACCCCGGCGATGCTGGTCGAGACCTGGCGCGTGCCCTCGGCGACCTGGGTGACGTTGGCGGCGATCTCGCGCGTGGCGGCGCTCTGTTCCTCGACCGCGCCGGCGATGGCCGAGGCGATCTCGGCGACCTTCCTGATCGTGTCTGTGATGCCGCCGATGGCGCCGACCGAGGTCTGGGTCGCCGCCTGCATGGCGCTGACCTGGGACGAGATCTCGTGCGTCGCCCGCGCCGTCTGGTCCGACAGGCTCTTCACCTCGGAGGCGACGACGGCGAAGCCCTTGCCCGCCTCGCCCGCGCGCGCCGCCTCGATGGTGGCGTTCAGCGCCAGCAGCTTGGTCTGGCCGGCGATGTCGTTGATCAGGGTGACGACATTGCCGATCTTCTGCGCCGCGTCGGCCAGGCTGCGGATCGAGTCTCCGGCCCGGTCGGCCTCGGACACCGCGTGCTGGGAGATGCTGGAGGACTCGGCGACCTGGCGCGCGATCTCGCTGATCGAGGCGGTCAGTTCCTCGCCCGCCGACGACACGGTCTGGACGTTGACCGAGGTGATCTCGGCCGCCGATGCGACCATGCCGGCCTGACGGGTGGTCTCCTCGGCCGTCAGGGCCATGCCCTCGGCGGTGGCGCGCATCTCGGACGCCGCAGAGGCGACGATGCCGGAGATCTGGGTCACCCGTTCGGCGACCCGCTTCTGGGCCGTGATGTCGGTGGCGTATTTGACGACCTTGAAGGGGCGTCCGTTCAGATCGAGGATCGGGTTGTAGCTGGCCTGGATCCAGATCTCGCGACCGTCCTTGCCGATGCGGCGATACTGGCCGGCGTCATATTCGCCCCGCTCCAGCTTTTCCCAGAAGGCGCGATAGGCGGGAGACGCCGAATCCTCGGGCGCCAGGAACAGGCTGTGGTGGCGGCCGATGATCTCTTCCAGGCGATAGCCGACGGCGTTGACGAAATTCTCGTTGGCGAAGGTGACCGTGCCGTCCAGGCCGAATTCGATGACCGCCTGGGCCTTGTTGATGGCGGCGATCTGGCCGGCGTAATCGGCGGCCTCCAGCTTCTGGGCGGTGATGTCGGTGGCGAACTTCACCACCTTGAACGGGCGGCCGGCGGCGTCGAGGATCGGGTTGTAGCTGGCCTGGATCCACACCTCCTTGCCGTCGCGGCCGATGCGGCGGTACTGGCCCGCATCGAACTCGCCGCGCCCCAGCCGTTCCCAGAAGGCGCGGTAGGCGGGGCTCTGGGCCTCCTGCGGATCGACGAACAGGCTGTGGTGACGGCCGACGATGTCGGACAGGGCATAGTCCACGGTGGCCAGGAAGTTGGCGTTGGCGTCGACGATGGTGCCGTCCATGGCGAACTCGATCATGGCCTGCACCTTGTCGATGGCCGCCAGGGTCCCTGCCTGTTTGCGGCCCTCGCCGACATCGGCCAGTTCGACCAGATCGCCGATCGGGCGGCCGACCTCGTCGCGGACGGGGCTGGTGCGGACCGAGATCTGGGCGACGCCCAGGCCGATCTCTCCCTGGCGGGCGCCGGCCGGTCCGGCGTGCTGGCCCATGGCGAAGACGACCCGCGACAGGTCCAGTCGCCCGCCCTCGGGAGCATGCGGGTCCAGGCCGGGGAAGGCCTGGGCGGCGGCGGTGGCGTGGCTGGCCAGCAGGGCGCGGGCGGCGGGGTTGCAGCCGACGACGACGCCCATGGGGTCCAGCATCATCAGGCAGACGGAGGCGTGATCCAGGGCGGCGGCGGCGAAGGCCGGATCGAGCGGCCTGTCGTCGGCGGCGTCGGTCATGTGGGGGGCTTGAGCGAGGGCGGGCATGGCGATCCTTTTTGTGTGTCAGGCGGGAAGGGGAGACGTGAGGGCGGACGCCGGAACCGGCGCGTCGAGGGCCAGGACAGCGTCGATGTCGAGCACCAGCACCAGGTCGGCGTCGAGCCGGTAGAGCCCGCTGCACAGGCCTCGCCATTCGGCGGCCAGGGTGATGGGTTGGGGCTCGCGCTCGGCGGGATCGAGCCACAGGACATCGCCGACATCGTCGACCTGCAGGGCGTAAAGCTCGCCCGCGCCCTCGACGATCACGCTCATATGGGCCTGGTCAGGCGCGCGGGGCGCCATGCCCAGGCGGCGGCGCATGTCGATGGCGGTGACGATCCGGCCGCGCAGGTTCAGCGATCCGGCGACCTCGGGCGGAGCGCGGGGCACGCGGTCGATCCGCACCGGGGCGATCACGTCCTGAACGCTGAGGACCGGGGCGCCGAAGGTCTGTTGCCCGATGCGGACGGCGACCAGACCCTCGGTCGCGGTGGTGGCTGCGGTGCTCATCACGCCGCCCCCCGCATCAGGTTCTGATCCACGTCGGACAGCAGTCGCCCGCTGTCGAGGTCTTCAGTCTGCGGTTCGGACGTGGCCTGGGCCATGCGATAGGCACCCAGACCCAGCAGGGGCGTGGCGTGCCAGTCCGAGGCCAACCCGAACGACTCGGCCAGTTGACGCGCGCCCGGCGCGCCCGGCGTGGTGTCGGCCAGGATCAGGTCGAAGGCGGCGCCCCCGTCGTGCAGGGCCAGGGCGTCGGCCGGGCTGGACGCGACCTCGACCCCATAGCCGGCCTGGGCCAGCAGCGGGCCCAGCAACAGGCGTGTGAAGGGGCTCTGATCCACGACCAGGATGCGGCGGTCGGTGAGGGGGCGGCCGGCCTTGGCGTCCGGCGAGGCCGCCGGTGCCTTTGCAGGATCGGCGGCGCCCCCGCCCCCGCCCCCGCCAGCGCAGCGCCAGTAGAAGCCCAGGTCGATCAGTTCGATGGCCTGGCCCGCGCAGATCAGGCTGCCCGCCGCGCCGTCGGTCGAGCCGGGCAAGAGGGGGGTGGCCGGACCCTCGACGATGTCGACGATCTCCTCGGCCAGGACGCCCATGCTGGCGGCCCCGCGCGAGAAGACCAGCAGGGGGCGGCGGCCCGTATCGACATCGGGGGGGGCGCCGTCGCAACCGACCACCGGCATCAGCTCGCCGCGATACTGGATCACCGCGCGGCGATCGACCTGTTCGATGGTGGCGCAGTCCAGGTCCTCGATGCGGGCGACGCTGTCCAGGGATGCGGCCTTCATCCCGCCCTGCACGGTGCGGAAGACCAGCAGGGTGCGGGTCTCCACCGTCTGGGCCGGGGCGGCGGGATCGCGCACCTCGTCGCCGCTGTTGACCAGATGACCGGCGCCCGCCTCCAGCGACATCCCCTTGAAGTCCAGGATCATGATGACCGAGCCGTCGCCCAGGATGGTCGCGCCGGAATAGAGCTTGAGGTGGCGCAGGATCGAGGCCACCGGCTTGACCACGATCTCCTCGGTGTCGAACACGCGATCGACGATGACGCCGAAACTGAAGGCGCCGACACGGGCCACGACGATACAGGCGTCGCCGCGCACCGCCTCTTCCGCCTCCAGCCCCAGCAAGGTCTGCAGGGACACCAGGGGCAGCAGCCGGTCGCGCAGGCGAAGCACGGCGGCGCCGTTGATCTCCTCGATGCGCCGACCCTCGCCGCCGACCTCGCCGTTGCGGGCGCTGACCAGTTCGATGATGCTGGACTGGGGCATGGCGAACCGCTCGCCGCAGGATTCCACGATCAGGGCCGAGACGATGCTGAGCGTCAGGGGGATGCGGATCGTGAACCGCGTGCCCTGGCCCTCGACCGAGGTCAGTTCGATGACCCCGCCGATCTTCTCGATATTGGTGCGCACCACGTCCATGCCGACGCCCCGGCCAGAGACCGAGGTCACCTGATCCGCCGTCGAAAAGCCCGCCGTGAAGATCAGCTGCCGCGCCTCGGCGTCGGTCATGGCGGCGGCCTGGCCGGTGGTGATCAGACCGTTGGAAACGGCCTTGGCGCGGATGGCGTCGGCGGGCAGGCCGCGTCCGTCGTCGGACATCTCGACCACGATCGCGCCGCCCTCGTGCCGCGCCTGAAGGGAGATGCGGCCCAGCTCGGACTTGCCCTGGGCGCGGCGCCGGTCAGGGGTCTCGATGCCGTGGTCCGCCGCATTGCGGATCATGTGGGTCAGGGGGTCCTTGATCAGCTCCAGCACCTGGCGATCCAGCTCGGTGTCCTGGCCCGACATGACCAGTTCGATCTGCTTGCCCAGGTCCGAGGCCAGGTCGCGCACCAGCCGCGGCAGCTTGGCCCAGGCGCCGCTGATGGGCTGCATCCGGGTGGTCATCACCCCTTCCTGAAGCTCCGAGGTGACCTGGTTCAGCCGGTGTAGCGGCCCGGCGAAGGGGCTTTCGGGGTCGATCCTCAGCGTCTGGATAAGCTGGTTGCGGATCAGCACCAGCTCGCTGACCACCGTCATCAGGTTTTCCAGCACCTCGACATTGACGCGGATCGACTGGTTGGCCTCAGAGGCCTTGGCGGCGCCGTCCTTTGAACTCTCGGCCCTGACCGGATTGGGGGCGTCGGGCGCCGCCTCGGGGCGGGCGTCGGCAGGGGCGGGGAACAGTTCGGCGATGGCGTCCGGCTCCGCGTCCAGTTCGGCCAGGGCCAGGGACAGGGCGGCGATGACGCGGGCGACGCCGCCTGACTCCAGGCCGGGCAGGGCGGTCAGGACGGCGTCGTGGAACCGGCCGTCGCCGCCGCGCGCGATGGCGCACATCCGGTCGCGCAGCGCGGCCTGAAGCCGATCCAGATCCATCCCGGCCAGAGACGGCTGCACCTCGGGATCGCCCGACAGCCGATGCAGCGCGCTCTCGCAGGCGGCGTCCAGCGTCGCCTCGCCGCCCAGGCGTTCCAGATGAGGCCGCGCGGGCGGGGGCGTGTCGGCGTTTGCGCTGGCGGTCGGCGTCTGTCCGGCGAAGATGGCGTCCAGGCTGGCGATCAGGCGGCGGTCGTCTCCGGGCGGTTCGGGCTGTCCCGCCGCCAGGGCGTCGATGATCTCGCGGATGACATCGACGACTTCCAGAATGGGGGTCACCGCCGCCGGGGTGACCGCGACCGCGCCGTCGCGAAACCCGCCCAGCACGTTCTCGGCGGCGTGGGTCACGGTCTGAAGCCGGCCCAGGCCCAGAAAGCCGCTGGCGCCCTTGATGGTGTGGGCCAGGCGGAAGATCTCACCCAGCAGGGCCGGATCATCCGGCGCCTGTTCCAGGCCGACCAGCTTGCTGTCCAGCGCTTCCAGACCCTCAAGGGTCTCCGCCACGAACTCGGTGATGACATCGTCCAACCGCAGTTCCCCCACCGTATTGCCGCCTGGGCGCCGATGCGAAATGCGGGCGCAGGGCAACCATGAGCAGATGCGGTTAACGGAGCATTACCCGCATAGGTGGCATAATGCGGCGTCGTTAATGCTACCTTAGGTGGTGTCGGTCAGGATGGTCGCGTGATCAATCGGCCGCGCGGCGGCAAGGGGGAAACATGGCCGTCGACAGGTCGATGAATGTTCTGGTGGTGGACGACTACAAGTCGATGATCCGCATCGTCCGGGGTCTTTTGAACCAGCTGGGTTTTCACAATGTCGATGACGCCGTGGACGGCGACACCGCCTTTCGCATGATCAAGGAAAAGCCCTACGGCCTGGTGCTGTCGGACTGGAATATGCAGCCGGTGACCGGTCTGGAGCTGTTGCAGCGGGTCCGGGCCGACGCCGAGACCAAGGCGACGCCCTTCGTCATGGTCACCGCCGAGGCCAAGGCCGAGAACGTCGTGGCGGCGCGTCAGGCCGGGGTGAACAACTATGTCATCAAGCCCTTCACCCTGGCGGTGCTGAAACAGAAGCTAAGTTCCGTTCTGGGAGAGCTGTGATGGATGCGGCCCTGGAAGAGATCGTGGAGATCCGACGGGTGCTTGAAGCCGCGGTCGATGATCTGTTGCAGCTGGCCGAGCACGGCGCCGCCCTGGCTCGGTCGATGGCTCAGAGCAAGACGCCGGATCCGGGCGCGGTGGAGCCGGTCTTTATCGGCATGATGCAGGCCTGCGCCTTTCAGGATCTGGTCGGCCAGAGGCTGGAGCGGCTGGCGGGCCTGCTGGAACAGCGCGCGGACACCCGGCCCGATGCTGACCTGCTGAATGGTCCCACCCGTTCGGGTCTGGACCAGGGCGCCGCCGACCGGCTGATGCAGGCGCGGTGATCCTGTCATGGGCCTGCCGACAAAGCGTCTGGGGCTTCGCGACGTCCAGCCCCTTCTGGTGGATGACAACCCTCAGTCGGCCGACTTGATCGGCGGCATCCTGATGGGGTTCGGCATCAGCCACGCCACCAAGAGCCCGTCTGTCTCGGATGCGCGAAAGCTCTTGGCGCGCAAGGCGTTCGACGTGGTGATGATCAACTGCGAGATGGCCGACGAGGACAGTTTCGACCTTGTGCGCGAGATCCGGGCCGATCCTCAGTCGCCTAACGGCTGTGCGCCTGTGCTGATGCTGAGCGCCCGCACCGGCCAGATGACCGTCCTGAAGGCGCGCGACGCCGGGGCCAATTTCACCATCGCCAAGCCCGTCTCGCCCCTTGTGCTGTTGGAGAGGCTGCTTTGGATCGCCCAGAGCAACCGCGCCTTCGTCAACGAGACCACCTATCGCGGCCCGGATCGCCGCTTTCGCACCGAACCCCTGCCCATGGGCGAGGAGGAGAGGCGGGCCGAGGATCTGCGCCTGACCGCCACGCCTGACCGGGCCCTGTCGCAGGACGAGATCAACGGGCTGTTCCAGTGAGCGAACACCTGATCCAGCCGCCCAATCGACTTGCGCGGATCCTGGTCGCCGAAGACGCCGTGCCGATCGCCCTCTTGGTGCAGGGGGGCGAGGCGCAGGTTGAGGCCATGGTGCCCGTTTTCGCCGCCAGCCTGGCGCCTCAGGTGGCGACCCTGGTTCAGCTGTGTCGACGCGGCGACCCGGAGCTTCAGGCGCAGGCGCGCGACATCCGCCGCGCGGCGCTGGCGGTGGTCGAGACCGCCGCGATCACCCGCCGCCACGACATCGTGCCGATCGCCCTGGGCATCTGCGATCTGCTGGATCGCTGGCTGTTCGCCTCGGAGTGGGCGCCCCGTCTGGTGCGGGCGCAGGCAGAAGGCCTCCACGCCCTGGTCTTCACTCTGGGTCTGACGTCCGCCGACCAGGGGCGGCTGATCGACGACCTGATGCAAATCCGCGCCGAGAGCGACCTGGCCTTCCCGCCTTCTTCGACCCAGGTGGCCTAGAACGCCTTTCGGGCCGAAGCTTTACCGGACTGAAAGCTGTTCTCCTTAGTACGGGGGCGGGAGACCCTCATGATTTCGCCTATTTCTGTTCGTCGGGATGAGCTGGACGCCACGCGTTTCTGCCAGGCCATCGAGCATTCCCCGATCGGTACGGCCCTGCTCGACCTGGACGGTCGCTGGCTGAATGCGAACGCCGCCCTGAGAGAGCTGTTGGGCTATGACGCCGAGGCCCTGTCGGCCCTGACCTTTCAGGACGTGACCTTCGCCGAGGATCTGGACGCCGATCTGGAGCGGATGACCGCCCTGGTCGCCGGGGACATCGCCTCCTACCGGATGGACAAGCGCTATGTCCGCAAGGACGGTTGCGTGGTGTGGGCCGAGCTGACGGTATCCCTGGTGCGCGACGTTGAGGGCGAGCCGCAGTTCTTCATCTCTCATGTGCAGGACATCGAGGATCGCAAACGGCTGGAGACCGACCGGCTGCGGTTGGCCGAGCGGGCCGCCCTGGCCGTGCAGGCGGCGCAGATCGGCATCTTCGAATGGGACCTGCGCGCCAACGACCTGGGTTGGTCGCCCGAGATGTTCGACCTGTTCCGGTTGCCGCATCGAGACAGGCGCGTCGCCTACGCCGAGTTCGGACAGTGTCTGCACGAAGACGACGATGAGCCCCTGGCTCAGTCCATCGCGGCGGCCCTGATCTCAGGTCTTCTGGACACCGAGTTCCGCATCCGCTGCCTGGATGGCGACGTGCGGATCATCAAGGTTCTGGCTCGACTGCACCGGGACGCGGCGGGCGAACCGGCCAGCTTCATCGGCGCCAACTGGGACGTCACCGACGCGCGTGTCCTGGCCCAGAAGGCCGATGCGGCCAACGAGGCCAAGTCCCAGTTCCTGGCCGTGATGAGCCACGAAATCCGCACCCCGATGAACGGCATCATCGGCATGGTTCAGGCCCTGCGCGCCGAGGACCTGCTGCCCTCGCAGGAGGAGCGGCTACAGGTCATCGCCGACTGCGGCGAGAGCCTGCTGACCATTCTGAACGACATCCTAGACCTGTCGAAGGTCGAGGCCGGAAAGGTGGAGCTGGAACAGCGCGCCTTTGCACTGGAAGCGATTCTGAGCGGTCTGGTCTCGACCTATGCACCGACGGCCGCGGATCGCGGTCTGGACTTGGTGATCGACGTCGAGGCTGCATCGGGTCTGTATCGCGGCGACCCCACCCGGCTGCGGCAGGTGGTGTCCAATCTTGTGTCCAACGCCCTGAAATTCACGGCCGAGGGTCAGGTTTCGATCCGCGCCCGCCGTCTGGGCGACAATGTCCGCATCGACGTCAGTGACACGGGCCGGGGTATGGACGCCGAGGTTCTGGCGCGCATCTTCACCCCCTTCGTCCAGGCAGACAACACGACGACGCGGCAGTTCGGCGGCACGGGCCTGGGCCTGTCCATCGTCCGCCGTCTGGCGCGACTGATGGGCGGGGATGTGACGGTCAGCAGCCGGCCGGGACTGGGCTCGCGGTTTTCTCTGGTCCTGCCCTTGCCCTATCTCGGCGAGGCCGAGGTTCAGGCCCAGCGCGACGGCCCCTCCGCTGTGGAGATGAAGCCGCTGAAGGTTCTGGCCGCCGAGGACAATCCCACGAACCAGTTCGTGCTCAAGACCCTGCTGTCGCAGATGGGGATAGAGGTCTCCATGGTCAGCGACGGCGCCCAGGCGGTCGCGGCCTGGCGCGGCGAGGCCTGGGACGTCGTCCTTATGGATATCCAGATGCCGGTGATGGACGGGTTCGAGGCGACCCGACGCATCCGCGCGTTGGAGGCCGTCGACGGCCGACCGATGACGCCGATCATCGCCCTGACCGCCAACGCCATGCCGCATCACCTGCAGGAATGCCGGGTCGCGGGAATGGACGGTCTGGTCGCCAAACCCATCGACGTTCGGGATCTGGCTGCGGCTCTGCAAGCGGTCGCCGAGGCGGGCCTTCAGGACGACAGCCGCTCGCTCCAGCGTTCCGGGTCGGCGGCCTGACCGATCAGGGCCAGGCCCGAGGCGATGGATTCGAACTCGCCGCCCGTCTCGATCCGCTCGGCCCCGAAGCGACGCCGGAAAATGTCCCGCACCGCCGGCACGAACGATGTGCCGCCCGTCAGGAAGACGCGGTCGATGTCGCCGGGCCCGATGCCTGAGGCCTCGATGGCCTGATCGACGGCGGCCTCGATGGCGGTCAGTTCGGGTGTGATCCAGCCCTCGAACATCTGGCGCGTGACTGGCGTTTCGAGGGCGATGGATCCGGCGACGAACGAGAAGGTCGCCGCCTCGTCACGGGACAGGGCCAGCTTGAGCGTCGACACCGCCTGATAGAGGGCGTAGCCGTGATTGTCGTCCAGCACCTCGATCAGACGGTCGATCTTGTCCGGCTCCAGCGCGGTGCGGGCCAGGGCGCGGATGTCGCGCATATCCCGCGAGGCCCGCAGCAGGGCCAGTTGGTCCCAGCGGGCGAAGGCCGAGAAATAGCGCTGGGGGATGGGCAGGGCCTTGTCGAAGGCGCGATAGGACCCGCCCTTGCCCAGGGCCGGCGAGACCAGATTGTCGATGATGCGGTAGTCGAAGGCGTCGCCCGCCACCCCGACGCCGGAGCGCGCCAGGGCCTGTGAGCGCAGGCCTGCGTCGGACGGCTGGAAGCGTACGACCGAAAAGTCGCTAGTGCCCCCGCCAAAATCGGCCACCAGGACCGTGGCGTCGGTCGTCAGTGTCTGGGCGAAGAAGAAGGCGGCGCCCACCGGCTCGTAGGCGAAGCGGATGTCGGTGAAGCCCAGGCGCGAGAAGGCTTCCTGATAGCGGGTCAGGGCCAGGGCCTCGTCGGGGGACCCGCCGGCGAAGGTGACCGGGCGGCCGACGATGACGCGGTCGGGCAGGTCGCTCAACGCCCCGGCGCTATGGCTCCGCAGCTGAAACAGGAAGGCCGCCAGCAGATCCTCGAACCTGTAGCGCCGGCCGTCGATGACGGTCTCGGTGAAGGCGGCGCTGGCGGCGAAACTCTTGAAGGACTGGATGAAGCGGGTGTCCAGCGGGTCCTCGACATAGGCCTCGATGGCCCAGGGACCGGCCGTCACGATCCGTTCGGGTGGCTGACCGGCGCGGGCCGGATGCATCTGGAACCCCAGGGCTGAGCGGAAGGCACCCGTGTCCGAACCCGTGTTCTGGCTCGGCGCGGCGAACCGGATCACGCGGGCCGGTCGCCCAGGTTCAGCCAGGGCGACGACGGTGTTGGTGGTGCCGAAGTCGATGCCGATGGTCATTTCAGACATCGCAGAGAAGGCCGATCATCAGGATTGCCGGGACGAGCCGTCGGGCTCAGGCCAGGGGGCGGCGCTCAAGGCGGACGGTGGGGCCGGCCAGGCGGGTGTTCAGGGTCTCGCGCGCCGCGGCCTCCAGCCTGAGACCTGTCAGCATCCCCGTGGCATAGGCGCCGGTGTCGATGGCGATGCGGCGATGATCGGCGTGAACCGTTTCCCCCGGCGTATGGCCATGGACGACGATCTGCTCGAACGGGGTGCGATCGTTCAGGAAGCCCTGGCGAATCCACATCAGGTCGTCGGGGCTCTGTTCGGCCAGGGCGACGCCGGGGCGCGCCCCCGCATGGGCGAAGAAATAGGCGCCGATCGAGCAACTGTATTCCTGGCGCGACAGGAACTCGCGGTGACGGTCCGGCACGGCCTGGCCGAACTCGGCGGCGGTGACCACCCAGGCGTCGGAGGCGACCTTCATCGTCGGTGACGTCACGCCATAGGACCGCAGGGCTTCACGGCCGCCATATTCGCACCACCCAGGACCGACCTCGGGGTCGTCCAGAAAGGCTTCCATCCGGTCCTCGTGGTTGCCCCGCAGGAAATGCGTCTCGATTTCAGTCTGATCCTGCAGGCTGCACAGGCGATCCAGCACGCCGCGAGAGTCCGCGCCACGGTCGATGTAATCACCCAGGAAGACGATGACCTTTCGCGTCGCGTCGCTGGCCCGAAGGTCGTCAAGGATGGCGTCGAGGAGCGGCTCCAGCAGGTCCAGCCGACCGTGGATGTCGCCGACGGCCCAGACGACCGCGCCGGTCGGAACCGAGGCCGCGCCCGGTTCCGCATTTCGGCCTGACCGCGCATCCGCGCGTGGCTGTCCCCGTTTGAAGAACGAACGCAACATGGCTGCTACATCCAGCCTTTGGCGCGTCGGCGCAAGCTATGCCTGCTGCGATCAGACGATGCGCATCCCCAAGGCGGATCATGTCGCCGGGTGCGACCCCGGTTGTGGCTTCGACGCACGCGAAGTCGTCGCAAGAGGTCTCCCATGGGGCGAGCCGTCTTGCGCAGCGTGGCTTTAAGACGTTTATGGCGAACGGGGTTTCCCAGGGGCGACAATTGACGGCGATAGACAACGCGATCGAGCGGCCGATGACGGTGCGAGCTTGGGAAAAGGGCCTCGCCCTGGTCCTGCGCGCGGTCCAGACCGTATGGGCCCCCCTGTCGGTCGCGGTCTTCGGCATTCTGCTGATCCTGTTCGTCGTCACGGCCATGCTGATCCAGCAGAGGCTTCAGGTTCTGGCCGAGCTGTCCACCGTCTCGCCCACCGCCGCCGCCGTGCCGCCCGCCCAGGTGCTGGGAACCGGCGACTTCACCCTGGCGCCCGAGGATCTGCGCAATCTGTCGGAGGACGACGCCCGCGTCTTCAATGCCGGGATCCCGTTTTCAACCCTGCCTATCCTGGCGGCCAAACCCTTCATCATGGCGCCCGACAATATCGAGGCCTATTCCCGCGCGCTGGATTGCCTGACGACGGCCATCTACTACGAGGCGGCGTCCGAGACCCCGGAAGGGCAGGCGGCGGTGGCGCAGGTGGTGCTGAACCGTATGCATCATCCCGCCTATCCGGCGACTGTATGCGGCGTGGTGTTCCAGGGATCGGAGCGGACGACCGGCTGTCAGTTCAGCTTCACCTGCGACGGCGCCATGGGCCGCACGCCTTCGGTCGAGGGATGGGCGCGGGCCAAGGCGGTCGCAGCGGCGGCCCTGAATGGTTCGGTCGCGGCGGGTGTCGGCATGGCGACCCACTATCACACCGACTGGGTCGCCCCCTATTGGGCGCCTCGGCTGGTCAAGATGCGCCAGATCGGCACCCATATCTTCTATCGCTGGGCGGGTGGATGGGGCCTGCCGTTCGCCTTCAACAAGCAGCACGCCGGAACCGAGCCTGTGATCGCCAAGATGGCGGCCCTGTCGACGCCGCTGGAGATCATGCCCGAGCTGGTTCTCGAAGAAGACCTGGCGACGCCGCCTCTGATCGTCGCCGCCCTGCCGCCAGCCCCGCCGATGGCGGTGACCTTCGTGCCGGTCGAGCCCCAGGCTGCGGCGTCCGAACCTGTGGCTGCGGCCCCTGCGCCCGTGATGAATCCCCTGACCAGCCAGGGCGAGACCCGCCCGCGCCGCCGCTCGCGCATCGCCACGCCGAGCGGCTGGTAGGGACCGCAGAGGCCGGGGTTCTAGGTCTCCGCCACCCCGGCAACCGCGACGGCGGTCATGTTGGCGATGCCGCGTGCGGTGACAGCCGGCACCAGGATGTGCAGCGGCTTTTCCAGACCCAGCAGGATGGGCCCGACCAGTAGGGCCTCGGTCGCCGCGCCCAGCAGGGTCAGGGCGATGTTGGCCGCGTCCAGATTGGGCATGACCAGCAGGTTGGCCGAGCCGGTCAGGGCGCTGTCGCCGATCAACCGGGTCCGCAGGGCCTCGGACAGGGCGGCGTCGGCGTGCATCTCGCCGTCCACCTCAAGCTCGGGCGAGGCCGCCTTCACCAGGGTCAGGGCCTGTCGCATCTTGCGCGCCGAGGGCGAGGACGAGGCGCCGAAGCTGGAGTGGGACAACAGCGCCACCTTGGGCGTGACGCCGAAGCCGCGCACGGCGGCGGCGGCGTGCAGGGTCATCTCGGCGACCTGTTCAGCGGTCGGATCGACGGTGCAGTGGGTGTCGGTGAAGAACAGGGCGCCATTGCCCAGGATCAGGGCCGACATGGCATAGACCCGCTGCACGCCCGGCGCAGGCCGGATGATCGGCAGGGCGTGGCTCATGTGCTGCCACCAGTCGCCGGTCCCGCCGACGATGGCGGCGTCGACCAACCCGGCCTGCAACAGCATGGAGGCCGTCACGGTCGGCTGGCGGCGCACCCGTCGGGACGCGGCCAGGGGCGGAACCCCGCGCCGCCCGACCTTGGCCTGGTACTGGGCGTCCATGGCCTCCAGCACAGGGCTCTCGACCGACGGATCGAACAGTTCGACGTCGTGATCCAGCTTCAGCCGCAGGCCCAGTTCGACCAGTTTGCGCTCGATCACCGTGCGGCGACCGACCAGGACGGGGCGGGCGATGCCGTCGTCGACCACGGTCTGGACCGCACGCAGCACGCGGTCGTCCTCGCCCTCGGCATAGGCGACCTTGCGCGACAGGGTCTTGGCCTTCTCGACCAGGGGCCGCATCAGCTGGCCCGAGCGATAGACGAACCGCTCCAGGTCGCGGCGATAGGCGTCCAGGTCGGCGATCGGCCGGGCGGCGACGCCGCTGTCCATCGCGGCCTTGGCCACGGCGGGCGCGATCTCCAGGATCAGGCGCGGGTCGAAGGGCTTGGGAATGATGTGCTGGCGGCCGAACAGGGGCACGGCGCCGCCATAGGCCTGAACCGCCACGTCGGAGGGCTCGGCGCGGGCCAGGGCGGCGATGGCCTCGACCGCCGCGATCTTCATCGCCTCGTTGATCTCGGTCGCGCCGCAATCCAGTGCGCCCCGGAAGATGAAGGGGAAGCAGAGCAGGTTGTTGACCTGGTTCGGATAGTCGCTGCGGCCCGTGGCCATGATGGCGTCGGGACGAGCCTCGACCACCAGTTCGGGCAGGATCTCGGGCTCCGGATTGGCCATGGCCAGGATCAGCGGATTGGGCGCCAGCAGAGGCAGCCACTCGGGCTTGAACACGCGCGGCGCCGACAGGCCCAGGAAGATGTCTGCGCCGGCGATGACCTCGGCCAGGGTGCGGGCGTCGGTCTGGCGCGCATAGCGGGCCATGTTGGGCTCCATGCCGGGATCGCGCCCGGCGTGAACCACGCCCTTGATGTCGGTCAGGGTGACGTTGTCGACCGGCAGGCCCATCGACACCAGCAGGTCCACACAGGCCAGGGCCGCAGCCCCCGCGCCCGAGGTGACCAGGCGGGCTTCGGACAGCTGCTTGCCCTGCAGCACCAGGGCGTTGACCACGGCGGCGGCGCAGACGATGGCCGTGCCGTGCTGGTCGTCATGGAAGACGGGGATCTTCATCCGCTCGCGCAGGCGCCGTTCGATCTCGAAACACTCGGGCGCCTTGATGTCTTCCAGGTTGATGCCGCCGAAGGTCGGCTCCAGCGCCGCGACGGTGCTGATGAACAGTTCGGGGTCGTCGGCGTCCACCTCGATGTCGAACACGTCGATGCCGGCGAACTTCTTGAACAGGACGGCCTTGCCCTCCATCACCGGCTTGGACGCCAGGGGGCCGATATTGCCCAGACCCAGCACCGCCGTGCCGTTGGTGATGACCGCCACCAGATTGCCGCGCGCGGTGTAGTCGCGGGCCGTGTCGGGATCGGCGGCGATGGCCTCGCAGGCCGCGGCGACGCCGGGGGAATAGGCCAGGGCCAGGTCGCGCTGGGTCGCCATCCGCTTGGTCGCCTCGATGGCCAGCTTACCCGGCCGGGGCAGGCGGTGATAATCGAGTGCGGCCTTGCGGAAATCTTCGTCCATGATCCTGTCCTTTTGGCTCCCGCGCCGGAGCCGAGGGAGCCATAGCGTCTCGATGGCCCCTATCGCCAGTGCGATGGGCTGATTTCACCGATCTATAAGGCCGCAGGGCTGACTTCAGCGGCGGATGCGCGTCGACAGGATGATCGAGGAGGTGGTCTTTTCCACGCCGTCCAGCATCCCGATCACGTCGATCAGCTTGTCCAGCTCTTCCAGATCGACGGCCTCGATCATGGCGATCAGGTCGTTCTCGCCGCTGATGGAATACAACGCCGACAGTTCGGGTATGGCGGCCAGGGCCTTTTCCGTCTCGGCCGTCAACTTGGGCGACAGCTTCATCATCACATGGGCGCGGACCAGGCTGCGGTCGTAATCCGTGCCGACGCGCACGGTATATCCGTCGATGACGCCCTGCTGCTCCATCCGGCCGATGCGGGTATAGACCGTCGCCCGAGAGACCCCGGTCGCGGCGGCCAGGACCGAGACCTGACGCCGGGCGTCCTCGCGCAGCAGCGCCAGCAGCTGCACATCGGTCTCGTCCAGATCGTTGCGGTCCTGGGTCTTGGCCATCGGGCGCTCCGTGTCGGTTGCGTGTCCGTGTCCGCTCAGGGTTGGGGCCGGCCTTCGTCGGCGTAGATCTCGACGCGGGCCGGGGCGGACGAGCTGACCGCGCCACGGTACATGCCCTCGGTGTTCATGGAAAAGGCCACCTCGCCGTCGCCGTCCATGGCGATCAGGCCGCCGTCGCCGCCGATCTCGCCGATGTCATAGATGGTGTCGTCGGCGGCCTCCTGGATCGACTGGTCGTTCCAGTCCACGCGGTCGCAGACCTGACGCGCCGCCGAGGTGCGGATGAAGTATTCGCCCGTACCCGTCGCCGAGACGGCGCAGACGCCATCGGCGGCGTATGTGCCGGCGCCGATGATGGGTGAATCGCCGATCCGACCCCACTGCTTGCCCGTCAGGCCGCCGGTCGAGGTGGCGGCGGCCAGATGCCCCAGCTTGTCCAGGGCGACGGCGCCGACCGTGCCATAGCGGTGCGTCGGGTCGATGGAGGCGTTCTGGGTCCGGCGCCATTCCTGGTATTCCTGCCAGCGGCGCTCGGTGCGGAAGTAGGACGGATCGACCTGTTCCAGGCCTTGCAGGCGCGAGAACTCGTCGGCGCCGGGACCGGACAGCAGCAGGCGGCCCGAGCGTTCCATGGCGGCGCGGGCCAGGCTTACGGGGTTGCGGGTGCGGGTCACGCCGGTGACCGCGCCGGCGTTGCGCGAGGCCCCGTCCATGATCGAGGCGTCCAGATTGTTCACGCCGTCCGCGTTGAAGACGGCGCCCTTGCCCGCGTTGAACAGGGGATTGTCTTCCAGCACCCGGACGGTGGCCTCGACTGCGTCCAGGCTGGTTCCGCCGTTCGACAGGACCGCCGAGCCGGCGTCCAGCGCGGCCTGCAAGCCCTGGCGATAGGCCGCCTCGGCTTCTGGCGTCAGGGAGCCGCGCTCGATCACGCCGGCGCCGCCGTGGATGGCCAGGGACCAGGGGGCGTGAGGATCGACGGGGACGTTCAGCAACCGACCGGCGACGACCGAGGCCGTGCCTTCAAAGACCGGATCGGTGATCGTCATGGTCTTCAGGTCGATGCGGCCCTCGGTCCCCAGGGTGGTGACGCGCACGGCCGGATAGTCCAGCGGCTGGCCCGCGCTCAGGGTCGCGACGCCCTCGGGCTGGACCAGCCAGGCATAGCCGCGGCTGGCGGTGTAGAAGCGGCCGACGCCGTCCTTGTCGACGCACAGGGCGCCGTCCTCATCCACGCCGATGCCGATGGCCTGGGGGTCATTGGCGGCGCGGACCTGGGCCACGAAGGCGATCAGACGGCCCAGGCGATCGCGGGCGGTGAAGTGGGTGTCGGTGACGACGTGCTCCATGCGCGGCATGTGCAGGAACTCGCCGACCATGGTCACCGCCGGGCCGGTCGGATCGCGCAGGGCGCGGATGGCGTCGACGCTGCCACCGTCCATGGCGCCGTAGCCGACGGCCCCCATGATCGCCAGGCCGGCGCTGGTGCCGCCCACCGGGCGGCCGCGCGCGACATGATCGTTGATCGCCTTCTGGACCGAGGTGCCCTTCCAGAAGTTGACGTAGTTGGACTGGTCGCCGCCAGCCAGGAAGATGCCGTCCGCACGGTCCAGCATGGCCAGGATGCGCGGGTCCTCGGCGGCCTTCCTGTCATCGAAGATCACGGTCTGGACCGAGGTCGCGCCGCCGATCTGGCGATAGATCTCCTCACCCGCCTCGGCGTCGCCCGAGGCGCGCAGGATGACGATATGGCCGTTGCCCGCCTGGGCCAGGAACCAGCGCCAGGCGTCATAGGACCAGTCGCCGCCGCCCATCAGCATCAGGCCCGGCTCGGTCGCGTGCGGCGTGGGGGCCGAGACATCCCCGATCTCGAAATAGGTATAGCCGGTGTCTGAGGCCCTGGCGGCCTCAGCGGGCGCAAGGCCGAGGAAAAGCGCGAAGACGCTCAGGAAAGCGAACAAAGCGAACCGCATGAATCGTCCCTCAGGCCTGTGGTTGAAAAGCCATAAGGACACAGTTCGTCGTGGCAGGCGATACGATCGGACATTTTCATGCTTCAAAAAGTTGGAAAGTGACCGCATTGTGACTTCGAACAGGCAGGGGAGTTGTCATGCGGTACGTCAAGTCAATCATGGGCGCGCTGAGCGCAGGCTCCAGCCTGATCGCGCTCGCGGCGGCGGCCCAGACGCCCGCACCCCAGGTTCAGGATCAGGCCTCCGACGTCGGCGAAGTCGTCGTCCTGGGCTCGCGCATCCCGCGCCAGATCGACACCGAGGGGCCAGCCCCCGTCACCACGATCACGTCGGAAGACATCCTGCGCAACGGCTATCAGAGTGTGCCGGACCTGCTGCGCGCCGTAACGCAGAACGGTGGCGAGACCCAGAGCCAGCAGTCCTTCTCGGGCGCCTCCTTCACGCCGGGCGCGCAACAGGTCGACCTGCGCGGCCTCGGCCCCAACCACACCCTGGTGCTGGTCAACGGTCGCCGCATCGCGGACTTCCCTCTGCCCTTCCAGGGCCAGAGCAACTTCACCGACGTGTCGAACATCCCGGTGGGCCTGATCGAGCGGGTCGAGGTGCTGAGCGGCAGCGCCTCGGCCGTCTATGGCTCGGACGCCATCGCCGGGGTCGTCAACTTCGTGCTCAAGAAATCGGCTGACGGCACGCGCTTCGATTTCCGCACGGGCCTGACCGAGGACGGCGGCGGCGAGTCGCAGCGGTTCACGGTCACCACCGGCTGGGAACGCGGCGCCTTCCACGGCGTGGTGGGGGTCGAGTTCCTGAACCAGGAGCCGCTCTGGGCCTATGACCGCTTGATCCAGGACTCGACGGCGGACAGCCCGACGACCGAAGTGCCCTTGGCCCGCCGCGACTTCCTTCGCTACGACGAATATGTCGACTATATCGATCCGGGCAAGGCGACCTGCGACGCCCTGGGCGGACTGAACGGCGGCACCATCTATTACGCCAACCGTCCCCGCTACGGCATGTTCTGCGGCTCGAACGAGTCGATCGGCTACGGCACGATCCTGAGCGAACGCCAGAGCGTGAACACCTATGCGGCCATGGGCTATACGCTCAACGACCGGGCTGAGCTGTTCCTGGACCTGCAATACAGCCACAGCGATCTGAAGCTGTTCTCCGACGTCCAGTCCTGGTCCTATCAGGATGCGGACGGCAGCGAGAACGACCTGTTCGTCAACGCCGACACCGGCCTGATCGAAGGCTGGCAGCGCCAGTTTACGCCCGAGGAAATGGGCGGCCTGTCCAAGGGCTTCACCCGCAACCGCTCGGACAGTTTCACCATCACCCCTGGGATCAAGGGCACCTTCGGCGCGCGCGACCAGTGGGGCTATGAACTGGCCTACAACCACGCCGAATACCGCTCGAAGGTCCGCTTCCCGCAGATCATCGCCAGCGTCGCCAACCAGTTCTTCCTGGGCGACCAACTGGGTGTGGACGCCGACGGCCTGCCGATCTTCGCGGTCGGCGCCGACGCGGCGCGCCTTTATCAGCCGCTGACCGAGGCCGAATACGACCTGATTTCGCAGGACGCGGTCTACAAGCCCAAGTCCCAGACCGACAGCGTCTCGGCCAGCATCACCAATGGCGAACTGTTCCAACTGCCCGCCGGGCCGGTCGGCTTTGCCGCCGTGATCGAGGCAGGCACCCAGAGCTATGACCTGAACCCCGATCCGCTGGCCCTGACGCCCTACTATTACGGCCTCATCGACTCGGACGGCCAGGGCGAGCGCGACCACTGGGGCGTGGGTTACGAGGCCCGCGTGCCGGTGCTCAGCAACCTCGAATTCAGCACCGCTGGCCGCTACGACAACTACAAGTTCGGCGGCAAGGATGTCGGCGAATACACCTACAACGTCGGGCTGGAATATCGCCCGATCAGCACCCTGATGCTGCGCGGCGCCTATGGCACCGGCTTCCGGGCGCCCGATCTGCACTACGTCTTCTCGGGGCCGGGCAACACCCACCCGTCCGGCGACGACTACTTCCGTTGCCGCACCGAGGAGCCCGACGAGGATATCGGCGATTGCTCCTATTCGGGCGAGGGCATCGTCGCTCACCGCAACGGCAACCGCGATCTGGAGCCGGAAACCTCGAAATCCTTCAACGGCGGCGTGGTCTGGCAGCCGGTTCGCAACCTGTCGCTGTCGGTCGACTATTTCCGCGTCGAGCTGACCAACCAGGTCCGCGACATGAGCGTGGATTCGATCCTGCGTGACGAAGCCGACTGCCGTATCGGCCAGACCCAGGGCGGCACCACGGTCGACCCGACCTCGCCGACCTGCGTCGACGCCGTCGCCCGTGTCGAGCGGTCGCCGGGCGGCACGCTGATCGGCGTCTTCACCAACCCGATCAACATCGCCGAGGAAACCACCTCGGGCGTGGACTTCGCAGCCCGCCTGCGCATCCCGACCGAAAAGATCGGCGAGTTCAATGTCTCGCTGTCCTACACCTGGGTCGACGAGCACACCTTCCAGCAATATCCGGGCGATCCGGTCATCGACAAGCTGGCCTTTGACAGCGGCTATTACATCCCGAGCGACAAGGGGACGGCCAGCGTCAGCTGGAACCTGGACCGCGTCACCGCGACGCTGCAAGGCCAGTACCTGGGTGAACTGCCCAACTACGACGAGGACGCCTACATCTCGGACAGCTGGCTGTTCAACGCCTCGGCCCAGTACGAACTGACCGACCACGTCCGCCTGTCGGCGACGATCAACAACCTGTTCGACGAGGAACCGGTCAAGGATCCGACCTACAGCGCCTATCCCTACTACGACATCTCGTGGTTCGACTCTGTCGGCCGCAGCTTCTACTTCCAGCTGACCTACAAGCTGGGCGGCTCGCCTCTCTGACGGCGGCCTAGAGCCACAACGACAAAAGGGCCGGCGTTCGCAGGAACGCCGGCCCTTTCATTATCGGGTTGGGGTGGGTGTCAGCCCTCGATCCAGGCCGGCATCCAGCCTTCGTGCCATTCGCGCAGGTGGGCCATGGGGATGCTGAACAGTTCGGTCCCCTGGTGGCCAGAGGCGAAGGCGTCGCCGCCCGCCTGACCCACGACCGAGGCGTGCAGACCCGCCTCGCGCGCCTTGGCGATCAGGGCCTCGGCGTCGGTCACGGCGACCAGGTAACGGGCCTGGTCCTCTCCGAACAGCAGGATGTGGGCGTGGGCGGCGCTGGACGCGTCCAGGGTCACGCCGACGTCCGAGGCCAGGGCCAGGTCGGCCGCTGCGCCGATCAGCCCGCCGTCCGACAGGTCGTGGACGACGGTCAGGTCGCCCGCCTCGATCAGGCCGCGCACGAAGTCGCCGGTCTTGCGCTCCAGCTTCAGGTCGACGGGGGGCGGGGCGCCGTCCTCGCGGCCCAGCACTTCACGCAGATAGATGGAGGCGCCCAGCTCGCCGTGGGTCTCGCCGATCAGGACCAGGCTCTCGCCCGCGACCATGCCCGAGAAGCCGACGGTCACGTCGTAGTTGCTCAACAGGCCCACGGCGCCGACGGTCGGGGTCGGCGGAATGGCGACGCCATTGGTCTCGTTATAGAGCGACACGTTGCCGCTCACGACCGGGAAGTCCAGCTCGCGGCAGGCCTCGGCCATGCCGTCGATGGCGCGCACGATCTGGCCCATGATCTCGGGCCGCTGCGGGTTGCCGAAGTTCAGGTTGTCGGTGATGGCGATGGGCTGCGAGCCCACGGCGGTCAGGTTGCGCCAGGCCTCGGCCACGCACTGTTTGCCACCCTCATAGGGGTCGTTCTGGACATAGCGGGGGGTGCAGTCGGACGTGACGGCCAGACCCTTGTCCGTGCCATGGACCCGGACCACGCCGGCGTCGGCGCCGGTGGCCGAGTCCTGCAGCGTGTCGGCCATGACGTGGCGATCGTACTGTTCCCAGATCCAGCGCTTGGAGGCCATGTCGGGGCAGGCGATGACCTTCATCACCGCGTCGGCCCAGTTCGTCGGGGCCGGAACCTCGGCCGGCGCCAGGCGCGGATGCAGCTCGGGCTGGACCCAGGGGCGATCATACAGGGGCGCGTCGTCGAACAGCGGGGCCAGGGGCACGTCGCAGACGACCTCGCCATGGTGGTTCAGGATCAGGCGGCCGGTGTCGGTGGTCATGCCGATGACGGCGGCGTCCAGACCCCATTTCTCGAAGATGCGATAGCCGTCCTGTTCGCGGCCCGGCTTCAGCACCGCCAGCATCCGCTCCTGGCTTTCGGACAGCATCATCTCATAGGCGGACATGCCGGTTTCGCGCTGAGGCACGGCGTCCATGTTCAGCTCGATGCCGACGCCGCCCTTGCCCGCCATCTCGACGGACGACGAGGTCAGGCCCGCGGCGCCCATGTCCTGGATCGCCGCGACGGCGCCCGAGGCCATAAGCTCCAGCGTGGCTTCGATCAGCAGCTTCTCGGCGAAGGGATCGCCGACCTGGACGGTGGGGCGCTTGGATTCCGATTCGTCGTCGAACTCGGTCGAGGACATGGTCGCGCCGTGGATGCCGTCGCGTCCGGTCTTGGAGCCGAAATAGACCACCGACATGCCGGCGCCCGGCGCGGCCGAGTAGAAGATGCTGTCCGCCTTGGCCAAGCCGACGCACATGGCGTTGACTAGGATGTTGCCGTTGTAGCCCTTGTGGAAGTTGGTTTCGCCGGCGACCGTCGGCACGCCGACGCAGTTGCCGTAACCGCCGATGCCCGAGACCACGCCCTTGACCAGGCGCTTGGTCCTTTCATGCGTCACGTCGCCGAAACGCAGGGCGTTCAGCAGGGCCACCGGGCGCGCGCCCATGGTGAAGACGTCGCGCATGATGCCGCCCACGCCCGTCGCCGCGCCCTGATAGGGCTCGATGAAGGAGGGGTGGTTGTGGCTTTCCATCTTGAAGATGCAGGCGTCGCCGTCGTCGATGTCGATGACGCCGGCGTTCTCGCCGGGTCCGCAGATGACGCGCGGCCCGGTCGTCGGGAACTTGCCCAGATGGATCTTGGACGACTTGTACGAGCAGTGCTCGGACCACATCACCGAAAACACGCCGAGTTCCAGATGGTTGGGCTCACGCCCCAGCCGGTCCAGAACGACCTGATATTCGGAGGGGCTCAGGCCGTATTCCTCGGCCAGTTGGGCGATGGTCTTTTCGGGGGTGGTGCTGGGGGCGGTCATGGCCCCGGCTTCTAGCGGGACTCGGGCTCGAAGGTAATCCCATCGGCGTCATTCGGGGTCTGATCCTCAGGCCGGCGGCGCAGGCGCCACATCCAGCCGGCTGTGACCGCGGCGACCAGATAGCCGCAGACCTCGAACGTCTCCTCCAGCCATTCCATGAGATCATGGATGTGGGTGCCCTCTGGCGCGGCGCCCGAGGCCTTCTCGGCAAACGAGCCCAAGACGACGATCAGGGCGGCGGTGATCAGGGGAAGCCAGGCAGGGCCGGTTCCCCGCAGATGCTGGATCGGGCTCCAGCGGCGGTCTCGAAACGCCAGGAACGCTGTCAGGGCCAGGGTCAACGTGGCCCAGTGAATGCGAACCGGATGGCCGGCCAGATAGGCCAGGAAATCATTGTCGATCGGAGTTTCGAACTCGCGCAGACCCATCAGGCCGAAGATCGCGCCCAGCAGCATCAGCACGGGAGCGCCCGGTCCCTTGCCCACCAGGGCGGCGCCCGAAAACGTCAGCGCGGCGACCACCAGCAGCGCGATCTCGAGATTTTCCTGCGGCCCGTTTTCGATGGCCGAGCCTTCGAACCCCAGGGCGGCGGCCCCGCCGATGGAAAAGGCGAAGGTCACCCCCACCCCCACAGCCAGCCAGAACAGGAAAAGCGGGTCCGGCCTGAGCCTGGCGAAAATGGTCATGTTTCGGGCTTAGGCGGATATCCCTCGCGTCGCAATCTCGTCACATTGCCGCAGCGATTTCGTTACGGGATCAGTCGGAACGCGCGACGCCGCGCTTCAGTCCGAAAGACAGGATCACGGCGCCGACCAGGATCACGGCCGCAGCTAGCAGCGCGGTCCAGGCGAGGGGCGCGTTGCGCGGTTGCTCGGCGACAAAGGCTCCCAGCAGGCCCCACGAGATCGGCAGGGAATAGGCCATGGTCCGAATCCGGGCGGTGACTCCCAAAGCTAGGGCGGCGACGACGACGACCGCAATCACGGCCCACATGGTCGGGGTCGCTAGGGCGGGCAGATCCCCATTGCCGGTCGCGACCGTCAGCAGGTTTACCGGCGAGGCGATGGTCAGCCACCCGGCCAGCAGGCTCAGCGGCCAAACCACCAGCCAGCGATCACGCGCCTTCATATCGAGGCTGCGAATCCGGCCAGCATAGGTCAGAAGCGGTATCAGCAGGACGGTCAGCGAGCCGAAGATCAGGACGATGGTGGCCACTTCCCAGTCCATCGCAGCCGCAACGATCCAAAGGCCGATGCCGATGAAGGCCAGAACCGAGGGCCAGCCCATAGCGCCGATCAGATCGCTCTCGCCCGTCTGGGGCAACACCTGCCGCACCGCATAGGCCAGCAGTCCCAGATAGATCACGCCCCATATCGAGAAGGCGAAGCCGGCGACCTTCAGGGTCGTGTCGCTGTCGGCCGAGAATTCCGACGCGCTCTGGCCCCAGCCCAGGCCCATCTGGCCGTAGGCCATCAGGATCGAGAACAGGGCGGCGCAAAGGACAACGACGCGTCGCGTCTGCTGGGCGGGTGTGGGGCGGGCGACGGATGACATGACGGCTCCGGTTCAAAGACGGAGCTTATACGTCCAGCTTGGCCTTTAGGTTCATTCGGCGGTTGCACGCTGTGGCCCGGGGTCGTTCACTGGCGTCATGCCGACACGCGCGATTCCGATCTGCCTGACCCTGGCCGCCGTCCTTGCCATTGCGCCGGTCCCGGCCACGACGGTCAGCGCCCAAGTGGCCGCTACCGGCGCCCGGACCACCAACCCGTCTGTCGTCAGCGCCTGGCAGCGGGTCATGCTGGCGCAGAGCGCCGCCCAGCAGGCGAATGAGGTGAACGGGTTTCTGCGCGCTCTGGCGACAGAGGGGCGCCGTCCTGCCGAACTGACGCTGGATGCCCGAGACATCGCCTCGGGCCGCGCTGTCGCGGCCGACGATCCGGCCCTGCTGCAACGCCCTCAGGCGCATGAGGTGACCCTGACGCTGGATGGCCGGTTTTACGTCTTTCGCCCCCTGTCGCGGGCCAGTCTCGAGCCCTTGCTGCGTCGCTGAGGCTCAAGGCTGGCGGAACTGGGTCGGCGTCCGCCGGTTGATGTCACAGCAACCGAAGGAACACGTCATGGCCGATCCGACTACGCCTCCCGAAGAATCTCCTCATTTCGAAACCAGCGACGTGGACGCCAACCGCGCCATCGAACAGGGCCTGGGCGTCGGCGCCCGCGAACTGGCCGCCCAGCGCGACCCCGGCGGCGTCGTCACCCCCGACGAGGACAGCGACAGCCCCGACGGCGTCTCCATCAACGCTGGCGACGAAGACGCGCTGGACCAGAGCGTCGGCGTTCAGGGCGCCAAGGATGACGAAGAGCAGCTGAGCTCGACCAGCGAGGCGTAAACTGTTCGGCGCCAGCTAGCGTAGCATGAAGGTTGTGCTGAACAGGATGCGGCCGGGCTCAAATGGTTGCCCATCGGCTCTGGCTTCATCGGTTTGGCCGATCAAAGCTTGGGCGGCGGCCCGACGTGCGGCCTGGCCAAATCCGAACCCCACTGGAAACTCGTCTTCAACCTGACAATCCGTAACCCGCCCGGTCACCAGCACGTCACAAGACAGCGTTGCCAGTCCGCCGTTGGTGGCTCCATGCACTGTCGGCGCGGGGAACTCGGGCCGGGGCTGACGCAGCCATACATAACCTTTTGCCATGTTTGCGCCGTCGCCGATCAGCCTATCGTCGCGCGGATCTTCGAGAGGGCGACCACAGCGGGATAGAGTTTCGTTGACGCCAGAGCCCGATGCAGGGAGTTCGACAATATAGCGAGTCCTCCGACCGCCCGCTTCGGCCGGAACGATGATCTGCATGCGACCGCCTTTAGCCAAGCGTCGCGCAAGCACGGCCGGAACGCGGCTTAGCGCCGTTCCAGGGTCGGCGGCGGCGACGTTCCAGATGTAAGACTTCTCTTCCTCATCGCCGACAATCAAGGTCAGGGGGCGTGACATCACGCCGGCCTGGACAGGTGGCAGGCCCATCATGACCAGGCCGAACACATTGTTCATGCAGCGCGACATCACGGTGATGCCGTTGTCAAAGGAGGTTGCGGCGATCACCGTCTCTTGGCTCCGCAAGCGCGTTACGGTCCAGTTTTCCGCGACCCCGCCATCTTGTGCGACGGCTGATGCGGGCACCAGGGAGGCTGTTATTGGTAGCAGGCAGGCGAGCAGCGGGATGTGTTTCATGCCCTCATTTCCACTCAACTCACGGTAGAGGTCAAGCCGCGTCCATCACGCTGCGGAACAGGGTCGCGCCGTCGGCAGAACCCAGCTCGGCCTCAAAGGCGCGGTCGGGGTGGGGCATCATGCCGAGGACGTTGCCGCGGGCGTTCTGGATGCCGGCGATGTCGGCGATCGAGCCGTTGGGATTGTCGACATAGCGGAACACGACCTGGCCCTCGCCCTCGACACGGGCCAGGGTTTCGGGCTCGGCGAAATAGTTGCCGTCGCCATTGCCCTGGGTCATGACGACCTCGCGCTGGCCCTGATAGCCGGCGGTGAAGCGGGTCTGGCCGTTGGCGACTTCCAGGGCGATGGGCTTGCAGACGTATTTCAGCCCGGCGTTTTTCAGCAGGGCGCCCGGCAGCATTCCGGCCTCGCACAGGATCTGGAAGCCGTTGCAGATGCCGACCACGGCGACCCCGTCGTCAGCGGCCTTTTTCACGGCCTGCATGATCGGCGACTGCGCCGCCATGGCCCCGCAACGCAGGTAGTCGCCATAGGAAAAGCCGCCCGGCAGGACGATCAGGTCCAGCCCGTCGGGCAGGGTTGTGTCCTGGTGCCAGACCATCTCCACCCGTTCGCCGGTGGAGCGTTCGATGGCGACCTTGCAGTCGCGATCACAGTTGGAACCCGGATAGACGATGACGGCTGCGCTCATGGGCCGGGCCTCTAGCAGGATTCATTCGGGCTGTCAGGGGTCGGACGTCCGGAGTTACGCAGCCTAGCTGCGGCGCGCGTCCCACATGGCCCAGGCCCAGACCGCCAGGCCGCCCAAGGCCAGGCCGGAACCGACCAGACCGGTCGAACCCCAGCCCAGTCCGCCCGCGATGGCCAGCCCGCCCAGGAAGGGGCCCAGGGCGTTGGCGGTGTTGAAGGCCGAGTGGTTCATAGCCGCCGCCAGGGTCTGGGCGTCGCCCGCCACATCCATCAGCCGGGTCTGCAACAGCGGGCCGAGGCCCAGCCCTGCGCCGATCAGGACGATGACGATCAGCACGGCCCACAGGTGGGGCGCGGCGATGGAGAACAGGGCCAGGACGATGGCGCTCCAGATCAGCATGACGGCGCCGGCCTTCATGCCGAAACGGTCGGCCGCCCAGCCGCCGATCAGGTTGCCGGCCAGCATGCCGACGCCGAACACGGCGAAGACCCAGGGGATGGCCTGTGCGCTGACGCCGGTTACTTCTTTCAGGGTCGAGGCCAGATAGGCATAGACGGCGAACATCCCGCCAAAGCCGACCGCGCCGATGCCCAGGGTCAGCCAGACCTGGCGACGCTTCAGCGCGCCCAGTTCACGCAGAGGACTGGCGCCAGCCAGTACCCGGTCGCGCGGAGCGAACAGGGCGATCAGGCTCATGGTCAGGACCGCCAGAACGGCGACGCCGACAAAGGTCCAGCGCCAGCCAAAGCTCTGGCTGACGGCGGTGGCCACCGGCACGCCCAGCAGGGTCGCCACGGTCAGCCCCAGCAGGGTCGTGGACACCGCGCGGGTCCGATAGGCCAGGGGCACGACCGAGGCTGCGACCAGGGACGCCACGCCGAAATAGGCTCCGTGCGGCAGGCCGCTGAAGAAGCGGAAGACCAGCATCCATTCGAAAGACGGCGACAGGGCGCTGAGGCCGTTGCCGATGGCGAACAGGCCCATGAAGCCGACCAGCAGCTTCCACCGCGCCACCCGGGCGCCCAGAACCGCCAGCAGAGGCGCGCCGACGACGACGCCCAGGGCATAGGTGCTGATGGCGTGACCGGCCATGGGGGCGTTGACGCCCAGGTCGGCGGCGAAGTCTGGCAGGACGCTCATGGCCGCGAACTCGGCGACGCCGATGGCGAAGCCGCCTACGGCCAGCGCCAGCAGCACAAGGGCCACCGCCTTGCGATCCACGCCCAACGGCGTTTGCGCGCCGATGGCGTCAGAGCAGGTGGTGTCGGTAGCCATGGTTCTGCTGCGCCGCAAAAAACGATTGTTGCGCTGCAAGATAGGCGCGGCGGCGGCGGGATCAACCGTGACCCCCGCCGGAGCCGATCAAGTTATGTTATCAACGTTCAGGAACGTCGATGACCCTCAGCCCTGGTTCTCGTAGGTCGCTGTGATCGACGCCTTGGCCAGGGTGTGGAAATGCAGGTTGAAGCCGAACACGGCGCCCGAGTTGTCGGGCGTCACGTCCAGGGCCTCCACGTCCACCGCAAAGACGGTGAAGATATAGCGGTGCGGCCCGTGCCCGGGCGGCGGAGCAGCGCCGCCAAAGCCGGGCGCGCCATAGTCGGTGCGACCCTCAACCGCGCCCTTGGGCAGGCCGTCCGAGGATGCGCCGGTCTTCAGCTCGGTCACGTCGGCGGGGATGTTGGCCACGGTCCAGTGCCAGAAGCCCGAGCCCGTGGGGGCGTCGGGATCATAGCAGGTGACGGCATAGCTCTTTGTGCCCTCGGGCGCGCCCGACCAGCTCAGATGCGGCGAAGCGTTGCCCTTGGCCTTGACCTGGGCGTCGGCCAGCACGCCGCCGTCCGTGACGTCGGTGGAGGTGAGGGTGAAGGTCATGGTCGCTCCAGTCGGGGTTCAGCGAGAAAACGGATCGCAGTCCGCGACGGTTGCGATCAAGCGATCTCGATGCGGTAGCTTTCGATCACCGTGTTGGCTAGGAGCTGTTCGCACATCTTCTTGGCTTCACCCTGGGGGTCTTCGGCGCCGTCGAGATCGAACTCGATAAGCTTGCCGACGCGGGCGTTGGCGACGCCGGGCCAGCCCAGGCCCTGCAGGGCGCCTTCGACGGCCTTGCCCTGAACGTCCAGCACTCCGGGCTTCAGGAAGACATGAACCTTCACCTTGGCCATCAGTGCAGTCCCCCCTGAATCACGGTCGGCATGTCCTTCATGATGCCGAGGCGGCGGGCCACCTCGGTATAGTTCTCGATCACGTCGCCCAGGTCGCGGCGGAACCGGTCCTTGTCCATCTTGGCTCCGGTCGCGGTATCCCACAGGCGGCAGGAATCCGGGCTGATCTCGTCGGCCAGGATCACGCGGCTGAAGTCGTTCTCCCAGATGCGGCCGAACTCGATCTTGAAGTCGATCAGGGTGATGCCGACGGCGCCGAACATGCCCGACAGATAGTCGTTCACGCGCACGGTGGTGGCCAGGATGTCGTCGATCTCCTGGGTCGAGGCCCAGTTGAACGCCGTAATGTGCTCTTCGGTGACCATCGGGTCGTTGAGCTCATCCTTCTTGTAATAGAATTCGATGATCGAGCGGGGCAGGGGCGTGCCCTCTTCCTGGCCCAGGCGCGTGGCCAGCGAGCCGGCGACCACATTGCGACACACGACCTCCAGCGGAATGATCTCGACTTCGCGGATCAGCTGTTCGCGCAGGTTCAGGCGCTTGATGAAGTGGTTGGTGACGCCGATGCCGTTCAGGCGGCTCATCACGAACTCGCTGATGCGGTTGTTGATGACGCCCTTGCCCTCGAGCTGGGCCTTCTTCTCGCCGTTGAAGGCGGTGGCGTCGTCCTTGAAATACTGGATCAGGGTGCCGGGCTCGGGTCCTTCGTACAGGATCTTGGCCTTGCCTTCGTAGATCTTCTTGCGCTTGGTGTTCATCTCGAACTTCTGGTCCGTATCCCTTGCGGGGAGAGCTGATCGCCTTGGCCGGAAACGAAAATCGCACGGCCAGAATATCGGGTCTGGACGCAAGGGTTTGGAATCGGGCTGGCGGGGGTGTCTGTCGCGCCCACCCATTAGCCGAAGGCGGCCCTCGATACAACGAACCAGGGCCGTACAGGCGGCGGGCGGCATCCATATGTGGCGCGCGCCGCGGCGGACGGGCCACGCGGCGGGTGATAAGGGCGGGCGTCAGCGGTTGTCAGTTGCCTTGCCCCACGCGGGGGATATAGACGGCGGTCTGCGAGCCGCGTTTCTGGCCCGCGCCAGGAGCTTGCGACCGCCTATGACGACCTTCGATGATCGGGAAAAAGCCTACGAGGCCAAGTTCGCCCTCGATCAGGATCAGGAATTCAAGGCCATGGCCCGCCGCAACAAGCTGCTGGGACTGTGGGCGGCCGAGAAGATGGAGCTGTCGCCCGATAGCGCCGAGCAATACGCCCAGGCCGTCGTCCGCGCCGATTTCGAGCAGCCCGGCGACGAGGATGTCTTCCGCAAGGTCGCTGGCGACTTCAAGGGCGCCGGCCTGACCGTTTCCGAAGGCGAAATTCGCTCCAAGATGGACGAACTGGCTTCCTTCGCCCGCGACCAGATCCGCGCCGGCGAATAAGTCTTTGATGGCGGCTGCGGCCGCCGTCCGTTTCCAGACATGAAAAAGGGCCGCACTCGGGGGAAAGTGCGGCCCTTCGTTTCGGGGGCTGGGGGGATAGCCTCACCCGAAGTTTTGCGTCTTGCGCCTCTCTAGAATGCGGCGCCGCGCATTTGGTTCACTCGAAAAATCAGTTCGGCATCACGACGGTGTCGATGACGTGCACGACGCCGTTCGACTGCATGACATCGGCCTGGGTTACGCGTGACATTCCGCCCTTGGCGTCGGTCAGGGTGACCGATCCGTCGGGATTGACCGAGGCGGTCAGGGTGTCGCCCTGGACCGTCGTCAGTTCAGCCTTGCCGCCGTTCGCCGTCGCCTGGCTGGCCAGGTCGGCTGCGGTCAGACGACCGGGCACGACGTGATAGGTCAGGATTTTGGTCAGGGCCGCCTTTCCAGCGGGCGCCATCAGGCCTTCACGCGTGGCGGCTGGGATCTTCTCGAAGGCGGCGTTGTCGGGTGCAAAGACGGTGAAGGGACCGGTTCCGCCCAGGGTCTCGGCTAGGCCGGCGGCCTGAACGGCGCTGACCAGGGTAGTCAGGTTGGACGCCTTGGCGGCGTTGGTGACGATGGTGTCGTTGGGGCTCATTGCCGCGCCGCCGACCACGGGGTCGGTCGTCGGGGCCGGCGCCATGGACGATTCGGCAGGCGTGGCGGGCGCGGGGGTCTCGGCCTGGTTACAGGCGGCGACGCCCATCAGGGCGGCGGCCGATACGGCCATAAGCATCATGCGGGTGTTCATCGAAGGTCTCCTCAATGGCCGCTCGGACGGCGGCTCCTTGAGGAATACTGTTCCCGACCATGAATGGATGCATGGCCCGACGATTTTGCCGCACCGACTACGGCCGAGATTGGGTCAGTCGGCGAAGACCACGGTCTTGGTTCCGTGCAGCAGAACGCGGTCCTCCAGGTGGAACCGCACCGCGCGGGCCAGCACGCGCCTCTCGATGTCGCGGCCCTTGCGGATCAGGTCCTCGGGCGTGTCGCGGTGGCTGATCCGCTCCACGTCCTGGTCGATGATCGGACCCTCGTCCAGATCGCCGGTGACATAGTGGGCGGTGGCCCCGATCACCTTCACGCCGCGCGCATGAGCCTGGTGATAGGGCTTGGCCCCCTTGAAGCCGGGCAGGAAGGAGTGGTGGATGTTGATGCAGCGCCCCTCCAGTTGTCCGGCCAGATCGTCGGACAGGATCTGCATGTAGCGCGCCAGCACGACCAGTTCGGTGCCGGTTTCGGCGATCAGCTTCAACAGGAGAGCCTCCTGCGCCGCCTTGTCGCCGGTCATGGGCAGGTGGTGGAATGGCAGGTCGCCCAGGTCGACATGGCCGATCTGGTCGCGCGGGTGGTTCGAGACGACGGCAGTCACCTGCATCTGCAACTCGTCGATGCGCCAGCGGTATAGAAGGTCCGCCAGACAGTGATCGAACTTCGAGGTCAGGATCATGACCTTGCGCGGTTCTGGCCCTCGCAGCGTCCAGTCCATGTCGAACCGCGTCGCCACCTGTGAGAAGGCCGTGCGAATCGCGTCGGGCGCATCGCCCTGGACGGGCTCGAACACCACCCGCATGAAGAAGGTGTCCGAACTGGCGTCGCCGAACTGCTGGGCGTCGGAGATGTTGCAGTCCCGCTCGAACAGGAAGGCGGACACGGCGGCGACGATGCCGTGCCGGTCGGGGCAGGATAGGGTCAGGATCATGATCGGTCTGGCAGGCTGTCGGGGAGGTAGCGCTGCAGTATGGACCATGATGCGGCCTTTTCCGACAGCGGACGTGCATGGGCGGCGCTGGAGGAGGGCAGGTCGATCAGGGCGATGCTCTCAGCGATCCCGGCCAGCACCCGCCGACCCGTCCTGGCCGCCGTGGCGCCGTTGAAGGCGACGGCTTTGATCTCAGGCAGGCTGTCGATCAGGCCGCGCAGGTCGGCGGCCTCGGGCGACCGGATGGCGGTGTCCAGACTTCCGGGCCGCTCGGCAGAGGCGATCACGTCCCACAGGCCCACGCCCGACGCCTTCAGCGCCTCCAGCCGGTCGGGATAGGGCAGGGTGGCCAGATCACGGCCGACCACGCCGCCGATCAGCCGCCAGAAGCCGTTCTGGGGATGGGCGTAATACTGGGCCGCCTTCAGCGAGGCGTCGCCGGGCAGGCTGCCCAGAATCAGCAGGCGGGTGCGGGCGTCGACGACGGGGTCGAACGCGGCCTTGCGAACCGACGTCACCGACGCTTGCCCGCAGTGTCATAGACCGCGCCACCCTCGCGCTTGCCGACGGCGACGACCGTAACGGTCACGGTTTGCTCTTCGACCCGATAGACGAGGCGGTAACCCGCGCTTCGCAGCTTGATCTTGTAGTGATCGCGCAGGCCGTGAAGGGCGTCCTTGGGCACGCGGGGTGCGACCAATCGTTCAGCCAACTTCTTCTTCAGTTGCTCGCGGACCGAAGCGCCCAGTTTGGTCCATTCCTTTAGCGCCGAAGGCAGGAACTGAAGCTCAAAGCTGATCAAGGGAAACGCGCACGGGCTGTTCGTCTGCGCGAGCCCGGATCGTGTCAGCCAGAGACAGGTCGTCCAGCCGATCCATCATCGCCTCATAGGTCGCAGCCGGCACCATATAGGCCATGACCCGGTTGTGATTCAGCACAGCCACGGTCTCTCCATCGGCGCCATCCAGGACGGCGCTCGGGCTCTTTTTCAGGTCCGAGACGCTGACGGCAATCTGGGCGGCGAGACGTTGCATGAAAAAAAGATACGATTTCTCGTACCTTTTTTCAAGCCGTATGGGTTAGGCGCCGAACACCCGCTGGAACACGGTGTCGACGTGCTTGGTGTGATAGCCGAGGTCGAAAAGGGCCTCGAGGTCGGCGTCGGGCACGATGACCTCGGGGTCTTCCTTGAGGAAGTCGAGGAAGTTGCCTTCGCCGCGCCAGACCTTCATCGCGTTGCGCTGGACGGCGGCGTAGCTGTCCTCGCGCGACTGGCCCAGTTGCGTCAGGGCCAGCAGGACGCGCTGCGAGTGGACCAGGCCGCCCAGCTTATCCAGGTTCTTCTGCATGTTCTCGGGATAGACCAGCAGGCGCTCGATCACGCCCGCCAGGCGGTTCAGGGCGAAGTCGAGGTGGATGGTGGCGTCCGGGCCGATACCGCGCTCGACCGAGGAGTGGCTGATGTCGCGCTCGTGCCATAGGGCGACGTTCTCCATCGCCGGCACGACCGACGAGCGCACCAGACGGGCCAGGCCGGTCAGGTTCTCGGTCAGGATGGGGTTGCGCTTGTGCGGCATGGCCGACGAGCCCTTCTGGCCCTTGTCGAAGAACTCTTCGGCTTCCAGCACCTCGGTGCGTTGCAGGTGGCGGATCTCGACCGCCAGGCGCTCGATCGACGAAGCGACGATGCCGAGGGCGGCGAAGAAGGCGGCGTGGCGGTCGCGCGGGATGACCTGGGTCGAGACCGGCTCGACCTGCAGGCCCATCTTGTCGGCGACGTATTGCTCAACCGCCGGATCGACGTTGGCGAAGGTGCCCACGGCGCCCGAGATGGCGCAGGTGGCGATCTCTTCCTTGGCGGTCTCAAGACGGCGCTTGGCGCGCTGGAACTCTGCGTGATAGCCGGCCAGCTTGAGGCCGAAGGTCACCGGCTCGGCGTGGATGCCGTGCGAACGACCCACGGTCGGGGTGTATTTGTGCTCTTTGGCGCGGGCCTCCAGCGCGGCCAGAACCCGATCGACGCCGGCGATCAGCAGGTCCGACGCGCGCACCAGCTGGACCGAGAAGCAGGTGTCCAGCACGTCGGAAGACGTCATGCCCTGGTGAAGGAAGCGGGCTTCTTCGCCGACGGTTTCCGACACATGGGTCAGGAAGGCGATGACATCGTGCTTGGTGGTGCGCTCGATCTCGTCGATGCGGTCGCTGTCCCAAGCGGCGTTCTCACCCTTGGCCCAGATGGCTTCGGCGGCCTCGGTGGGGATGACGCCCAGCTCGGCCATCTTGGTGGCGGCGTGGGCCTCGATCTCGAACCAGATCTTGTACTTGGTCTCGGAAGACCAGATGGCGACGGCTTCGGGGCGGGAATAACGAATGATCATGGGCCGTGCGTGTCGGTCGAGGGGGCCGTTGAGTCAAGCGCAGCTTGTAGCCTGGCGCGGCGAACTCGGTCTCGCGGCGCTGGCCCCGACCCCGCTCCAGGCCCTATGAAGCCTGACGCATTCGCAAAAGGAGCCACCATGGAACTGATCATCGGTCCCCGCCTGTTCTCGACCTGGTCGCTGCGCCCCTGGCTGGTGTTGAAGCGCTGCACCGGCGACTTCGCCGTGCGCGAACTCGACTTCAACACGGCTGAAGGTCACGCCGAGATGCTGGCCGTCTCGCCGACCGGCCTGGTGCCGGTGTTGCGGGTGGAGGGCGAGACCATCTGGGATTCCATGGCCATCTCGGTCTGGTGCGCAGAGCGGTATCCGCAGGTCAGACTCTGGCCCATTGACGCGCACGCCCGCTGGCTGGCCCGGTCGGCGGCCTGCGAGATGCACGGCGGGTTCTCGGCCCTGCGCACCGCCTGTACGATGAACCCGGGCCATCCTATGGTCGGGCCTGAGCGCAGTCCGCCGCCCGAGGGCGAGGCCGTCGCCGCCGATATCCGGCGTCTGGTCAGCCTGTGGGTCGAGATGCGGACGCGGTTCGGGGCGGGCGGAGACTATCTGTTCGGCGACTGGTCGGTGCCCGACGCCTTCTTCACCCCGGTCGCCGCGCGCATCCGTCATTACCAGATCGACCTGGCCGCCCATGGCGACGCGGACGGCGTGGCCACCGCCTATGTCGCGACCCTGCTGGCCCAGCCGGACTTTCTGGAATGGTCGGAACAGGCGTTGGCGGGCGTGGCTTCGCGTTAACCCGTTCCGCGAACCGAGATTTAAGCGAAACCGCGTTATCTGGAGCTCGGGATCGGACAATCCCGGGAGATCGAAATGTCGGAACAGTCGTCTCAGGTCGTCGCCGTAGAGGCCCCCGGGCAGACCGTGGGCCGCTATGCGTTCGGCCTTCTGATCGCCTGCTGTATCAGCGCCTCACTGATCGCCAGCATTCTCTAGGCCTGAAGGCGCTCAGCGCCCGCCGCTGGTTGCGGTCAGCAGGGCCATGGCAGGGACCAGCGCCGGCTGTGCCTGAGGCGGCGGGGCGACATAATCCAGGCTGACGGGAACCAGACCCGCGCCCGAGGCCACGGCGTCGAGCGTGTTCAGCGGCCCGCCGAACATCCGCTGATAGACCCAATAGGCCGCAACCACCTTTTCCACGTAGTCGCGTGCCTGGGGCACATCGATGGTCTCGATGAGCAACAGCGGGTCCGGGTTGGGGCCCAGGCGACGCAGGGCGTTCAGCATCGGGCCAGGACCGGCGTTGTAGGAGGCCACGGCTCGCAGCAGGTCGCCCTGGAACTCGGGACGGGCCAGCATCCGATTGATGTAGGTCTGACCCAGACGCATGTTCACGCCCGGCTCCAGCAGCTTTTGCGGTTGCGAGACGAAGGTCTGGTCGCCGGTCATCTCGGCGGCCGTGCCGGGCATCACCTGCATCAGCCCATAGGCGCCGACGGCCGAGCGGGCTGCGGGATTGAACGACGTCTCCTTGCGCGCCAGGGCATAGACCAGCGAGCGTTCGACGGTGAAGCCGCCCTCGGGCTGAAGATCGGGCGTGGCGAACCGGCTGGCGTCGATGGTGCGAACGTCGTTGTCGCTGGCCATCACGCGCGGACCCAGGGACCGGGCCAGACCCAGCCACATCCGGCGAGGCGCCTCGCCCGCAGCGGTGCGCAGTCCTGCGGTCAACTCAGTGCGGGATTCCGAGCGGCGTCCAACCTCGTACAGGGCGACCGTGCGCCGCGCCTGGGGATCGCTCTGGATGAAGGCATTCAGCTCGTGGGCGTCGACGCCGCTATCCTCGTGGGCGCCCTGGCCGGGGGCGTAGGCGGTTTGCTGGTAACCGCCGGCCGAATAGGGGCGGGGCCCCTGATTATGGACCACAGCCTCCTCGCCCAGCTGACGCAGGGCGATCTGGCCATAGAAGGTGGCGGGCCACTGGGCGGCCAAGCGCAGATAGGGCTGAACCCGGTCGTTGCGGCCCGACTGGGCGGCGGCCTTGGCGGCCCAGACCCCGGCTCCGGCGCGCACCCAGGGATCCTCGGTCGGATCAGCGGCGACCCGCTCGAACGCCTGGAAGGACCGGGCGAAGTCGTTCATCCGATAGGCGGCCAGAGCGGCTGTCCACCAGTCGCCGATCTGGACGCCGGTCACATAGGCGTTGTTCAGGTCGTCGTGGTTCAGCATGACCCGCGCCGCCTTGGCCGGGTCGTCTTCTGTCGAGCCGCCGCCGGCTGCGACGACGTTCTGCCATGTGCGACCGCCGATCCCGGCGGGACGACGCGGCTCGGGCGCGCCGTCGGGGCGGCGGCGCAGGGCCAGGGTATAGACCCGCTCGGCGCTCGGCAGGCCGGAATAGTCTTCGAGCCAGGCCGCCAGCTCCTCGTAGGTGGCGACGTAGTCGGGATGGAAAAGGCGCTCGAACTCGACCTGGCCCAGCAGGACGCGGTCGTTGGCCTGGCGAGCCGAGGCGCGGGCCAGCTCCAGGTCGCCCCGCCGCAGGGCGTCGAAGGCGGTGGTGTAGCTGAGGCGATCCGCCGAGCTGAGGGTGCGGGGGGCGGTGTCGTCTTCGGCCGAGATTGACGTGGATTCAGCCGAGGCGGCCTCGGCCGTCGATGTCGCCAGCGGCCTCCAGGATTCGGCCTCGCGTGCGAGCGCAGCGCCCGAGATCCCGGACAGGCAGAGCGCCAAAGCGGGCGCGATGAGAGGCGCGAATGGGAGGCGTCGGTTGGAAAGCATCAGGCGGCGGCCCCCTCGTGCAACGCGTCTCCCGTCTCGATTCAGGATCGGCGCGTGTGTCTGCGATCGGTCGTCAATCAAGGACCATGCCAGAAACTGACAGATTCCTCAACGAATTCGCCCATTAGGCGAGGATCGTGGCCGCCCGATGGCCTAACCCGGCGTCTCGTCCACTCGCGCAGCCAGCGACAGCAGGTCAGCCCAGACCTGGCGTTTCGCCTGGGGCTGACGCAGCAGGAAGGCCGGATGCAGGGTCGGCAGAGCGGGGGCCGAGACATCGCCTTCGGCCAGCCGCCAGTCGCGCCACTGGCCCCGCATCTTCATGATCGAGTCCTCGGTCTGGAGCACGCTTCTGGCCGAGGCGGCGCCCAGCAGAAGGACGGCCCTGGGGCGCATGATGGCCATGGCCCGCTCGACGAAGGGGGCGCAAACGGCCTGTTCCGCCGGGGTCGGCGGTCGGTTGCCGGGCGGACGCCAGAAGACGGTGTTGATGATGAAAACCTTGTCCGTCAGACCCGCCGCAGCCAGCATCCGGTCCAGCAGCTTGCCGGTTCGACCGCCGAAGGGCTGGGTCTCGTCCGCGCCGGGGGACTCGCCGATGAGCAGGACGGGGGCGTCGGCCGCACCGCGCCCGAACACCGATTGGCGTGCGCCCATTCCGCGCAGGGCACAGCCTTCGAAAGCCGCCACCGCCGCCGCCAGTTCTTCCAGCGTATTAGCCCCGGCGGCCAGGCGTCGGGCGTCCCCCAGGGCATCGTTCTGGGCGTCGTGGGTCTGCAGCTGGGTGACGGACGCGGTCGCCTTGGCCACCGCCTTCAGGGCCGGCGGCTCGACATAGCTGCGGTCGACGGCGGCCTCGCCATAGCAGGCGTCGACCCCTGCATCGCGCCAGAAGGCGAGCAGGCTCTCGGTCGCGGAGATGTCTATCGGGGAGGCGTTCATGTCGATCCGCACAGGGATAGGCCTTGACCATCCCTCCGTCACCTTCCTAAGCGGAGATAAACCACACGAACGACCGGGATGCACGAGACCATGGCCGAGGATACACGCGAGGGCGGCGCCACGACCGCCCGCCAGGAAGCCATCCTGGACAACCTGCCGCCGCTGGAAGCGCTGCAGGGCGTCGAGCGCGAGATCATGGAATATGACGTGGTCATCGTCGGCGGCGGTCCCGCCGGCCTGTCGGCCGCCATCCGCCTGAAGCAGAAGGCCGAGGCCGAGGGCAAGGAAATCAACGTCGCCGTGCTGGAGAAGTCGGCCGAGGTCGGCGGGCACATCCTGTCGGGCGCCGTCATCGATCCCAAGGCCCTGGCCGAACTCTTCCCCGACTGGAAGGAACGCGGCGCGCCGCTGGAGACCTTGGTCACCCAGGACCGCTTCATGGTGCTGGGCCCGGCAGGCCAGATCAGCCTGCCCATGCCGATGCTGCCGCCGATCATGCACAATGACGGCTGCTACATCGCCTCTCTGGGCAACCTGACCCGCTGGCTGGGCGAACAGGCCGAGGCCATGGGCGTCGAGGTCTATCCCGGCATGGCCGCCAGCCACGTCGTCTGGGAAGAAGAGACGGGCCGGGTCAAAGGCGTCGTCGCCGGCGTGTTCGGCATCGACAAGCACGGCGCCCCGACCGGCGACTTCCAGCCGGGCATCGAGCTGCACGGCAAATACGTCTTCATCGCCGAGGGTGTTCGCGGCTCCCTGGCCAAGACCATCATCGCCCGCCACAAGCTGGCCAAGGATTCCAGCCCGCAGAAATTCGGCATCGGCCTGAAGGAGCTGTGGCAGATCCCGGCCGAGAAGCACCGTCCCGGCCTGGCCCAGCACACCACCGGCTGGCCGCTGGACGAGTTCACCGGCGGGGGCTCGTTCATGTACCACTTCGGCGACAACTACGTGGCCATCGGCTACGTCGTTCACCTGAACTACAAGGACCCGTTCCTGTCGCCGTTCGACGAGTTCCAGCGCTTCAAGCACCACCCCGCCGTCGCCGAGCATCTGGAAGGCGGCACCCGCATTTCCTACGGCGCTCGGGCCATCACCGAGGGCGGCTTCCAGTCGGTGCCGAAACTGGCCTTCCCTGGCGGGGCGCTGATCGGCTGCTCGGCCGGCTTCGTCAACGTGCCCCGGATCAAGGGCAGCCATAACGCCATGAAGACCGGCATGCTGGCCGCCGAGGCCGCCTACGACGCCGTCATGGCCGGCCGCGAGGGCGACGTGCTGGACGCCTATCAGGCGGCCTACGAGAAGAGCTGGGTCTATAAGGAGCTCAAGGCGGTTCGTAACGCCAAGCCCTATCTGTCCAAGTTCGGCACCACCCTGGGCGGGGCGCTCGGCGTCGCCGAGATGTGGCTGACCGGCCTGACCGGCCTGACCACGCCCTGGACGCTGAAGCACACCAAGACCGACGCGGCCTCGACCGAGCCCGCCTCCAAGCACAAGCCGCGCGTCTATCCCAAGCCGGACGGCAAGCTGTCGTTCGACAAGCTGTCGTCGGTCTTCATTTCGAACACCAACCACGCCGAGGAACAGCCGGCTCACCTGAAGCTGCTGGACCCGTCCGTGCCGATCCAGGTTAACCTGCCCAAGTACGGCGAGCCGGCGCGGCTCTACTGCCCGGCGGGCGTCTATGAGGTGGTCTATGCCGACGAGGTGGCGCGGACCGATCCGAAGTTCGTGATCAACGCCCAGAACTGCGTCCACTGCAAAACCTGCGACATCAAGGACCCGTCGCAGAACATCGTCTGGACCACGCCCGAAGGCGGCGGCGGTCCCAACTATCCGAATATGTAGAGACGACAGCCCGGCCGGTTCGCCGGTCGGGCGCTCTTGTTGCTATGACGGGCCGTAAAACGTCGGGGGAATGGCGCGCCCCCTTGCGAGCGGACCTTAAAGTGGTGAGGGTCGTTCCATGTCCATGGTCCGCCTTCGCTCCCGCTTCATGTCCAAAGTCGGTCTCCTGTCCTGCGTGGCCATGGCGGCCTTCGCCTCGCCGCTCGCGGCTCAGGAGGCGACGCCCGAAGACGTGGCTCCCGTGGAACTGGCTCCTGCCGAGGCGCCGCCGGCCGCGACCGCTCCGACGGATGCACCCAAGCCCCCTGCGGTCGTCATTCCTACCCGGCCGCTGGTCACGCCCATTCCCGCCGTCTGGGCGCCATCGCCGCGCGATGCGGAGGGGCGCACGGCTTACGGCCTCTATCTGTCAGGTCGGCTGCTCTCCAGCGGCGCCGCCAGTTTCGAGACTGATGGGGCGCGCGGTTCGGCGCAACTGGCCGAGGTCGTTCGTCTGACGCCAGAACAGCCCCGAGTGCGGGAACAGGCCTTCACCGCCGCCCTGATCGCGGGCGATCTGGATGACGCCGCTCGCCTGGCGCCCACCGGGCCGGGCGTGGCCCCGGTCATCGGCGAGGCCGGTCGTCTGGTGGTCGCCGTCCAGACCTTCGCCCACGGCGACGCGCGCGCCGCCATCGCGCCCCTGAAGGGAAATCCCATCCGACCGCCGCACGGTCGAGCCGCTGTGCTGGTCCAGCCCTGGATCGCCGCCGCCGCCGGCGAATGGGATCTGGCCCTGACGTCGCCGCCCAGCTCCGCCACCGATCTGTTCAGCCTGGTGATCCGGTTCCAGCGGGCTCAACTTCTGGAAATCCACCGCCAGTTCGACGAGGCCGAGGCTGAGTACCGCGCCCTGATCGCTGCGCCTGCGGCCCAGACCCCCTTCCGCATGGGCTATGGCGGTTTCCTGGAACGGCGCGGGCGTCGCGACGAGGCCATCGCCGTCTATGACGCCGTGGTCGCTTCGGGCGTCGACGATGCGGTTGTCGAAACGGCGAAGACCCGCGCTGCGGCCGGTCGCACCCCGCCCAAGGTCGCCACCTTCCAGGAGGGCGCCGCCGCCGCCCTTACCCTGGCCTCGGCGGTGACTGCGACCGACTCGCCCGAGTTCGCCGCCGTCTATCTGCGTCTCGCCCTCAGCGTCCTGCCCAGCGACACCACGCGCCTGCTGCTGGGTTCGACCCTGGCCCAGGCCAAGCTGGAGGCGCAGGGACGCGGCGTGCTGGAACAGGTGTCGATGGCCGATCCCGGCGATTACGCCGCCGCGCGCGTCCAGATCGCCGCCAGCCTGGGACGTCAGAACCGCGACGACGAAGCTCTGGCCGAGTTCAGGAAGGCCATGGCCGCGACGCCCGACGACGCGCGCGTGGCCTATTTCCTGGCCGCCCAACTGGTGCAGATGAGCCGCTACGAGGAAGCCCTTCAGGTCCTGAACAGCCCCGTCCTGAACACCGCCGAACAGTCGCCGGAGGTGCGGTTCATGCGCGGCGCCGCCTATGAATCCCTGAAACAGGTTCCCGAGGCGGAGGCCGAGCTGTGGGCCGCCCTGCAGGCGCGTCCCGATGAACCCGCCTTCCTCAACTACCTGGGCTATCTCTGGGTCGACAGCGGCACGCGAGTGGCCGAGGGCGCGGCCATGATCGCGCGCGCCCACGCCGCCGATCCCGACGACGGCAATATCCAGGACAGCCTTGGTTGGGCCCAGTATCGCCAGGGCCAGTACGAGACCGCCGTCTCGACGCTGGAACAGGCCGTGAGCGCCGAGCCGGCGAACGCCGAGATCAACGACCACCTGGGCGACGCCTACTGGCAGGTCGGGCGTCGCCGCGAGGCGGGCTTCCAGTGGAACCGGGTCCTGACGCTGGACCCGGACGCCGAACGCCGCAGCGCGGTCGAGGACAAGATCGCCAATGGTCTGGCGGCCCAGGTTCCGGTCGCCGCCCTGACGGATGACGACGCCCCGCAGCAGGGTGGCGAGCTCTGACGACCGTGCTGTCCGGCCTGGCTCCGGCCAAGATCAACCTGTTCCTGCACGTCGGCGCGGTGGCGGCCGACGGCTATCATCCCCTATGCGGCGTCGTCGCCTTCGCCGACGTGGGCGACCGCGTCAGCGTCGAGCGCGCCGATGGCTTGTCTCTGACGGTCGTCGGCCCGTTCGCGGCCGGGCTGAACGGTCCAGGCAATCTGATTCTGACGGCCCTGAGGGCGCTGGGTGAAGCGGCCGGCATCGGCGAGCCGGGCCTAAGGGTCACATTGGACAAGCAGCTTCCGGTCGCCGCCGGTCTGGGCGGCGGGTCGTCCGATGCGGCGACGGCCCTGCGTCTGGCCGTGGCCGTCCTGGGGCTCGACATGGATGAAGACCGGCTGGAGGCCATCGCCACGGTCGCCGGGGCCGACGCGCCTATGTGCGTGCGAGCGCGGCCCGCCTGGAGCGAGGGCAGGGGGGATATCCTGACGCCGACGCCATCCCTCCCGCCGCTCTACGCCGTCCTGGCCAATCCCGGCGCGCCGTCATCGACCGGGGCTGTCTATCGCGCCTATGACGCCGGCCCCGCAGCAAGCGTCGAACGCCCCGCCGAGCCCGCCGACTGGCTGGCAGGAACGGTGATCGACTGGCTGGCCGAACAGCGCAACGATCTTCAGGCGCCCGCCGTCGCCCAGACCCCTGCGATCGGGCTGGCTCTGTCGGAAATGGCGGCGATTTCCGGCGTGCGTCTGACGCGGATGTCGGGATCGGGAGCGACGGTGTTCGGCCTGTTCGACAGCGCCGATGCGGCGAGATCGGCCGCCGAACGGCTGAAATCCGATCATGGCGATTGGTGGGTCAAGGCAACCGTTCTGGGCCATCCCTTGGCGGCGAACGCGCTTTAAGGCGCTGACGCGGCGTCCATGAGGCGTCGCCCCGCAATGGCCCCGAGATGGTCTTTGCGAGAACCGTGTTCCGCACTGATTACACATCCATATGGAACCTGAGCGCAGGGCTGGGCTTTTCTCTGCCCAGTAACACCGCGTTACCGATCGTGATCGCTCTCCGTGATCGCTCCTCAAAAAAGTGATCGCGCTCTTCAGCGGTCGTTTCCTTCGAAAGGACACTCCCCATGATCCGCACACGCCTTCTGACCGCTACCGCCGCCGTCGCCCTGTTCGCCGGCTCCGCCGCCTTCGCTCAGGACGTTCCTGCCGCCGAGGCTCCCATGGCCGAAGCGCCCGCAGCCGAGGCCGCGCCTGCCGCGGAAGCCGCGGCCCAGGTCGCCGCGACCCCGGCTCAGGCAAATACTGTCGTCGATGTCCTGAAATCCAACGGCCAGTTCACGACCTTGCTGGCCGCGCTGGACGCCGCGCAGCTGACCGACACCCTGAAGGGCGCCAGCGCCATCTCGATCTTCGCTCCGACCGACGCGGCCTTTGCTGCCCTGCCCGAGGCTGATCGCACCCGTCTGATGGACCCGGCCAACGTCAACGAGCTGCGCCAGGTCCTGCTGTACCATGTCATCGTGGCCGACGTGAACTCGAGCCAGATCGAAGGCTCGAAGGGCGGCGTGAAGACTGCGGCTGAGACCGAAATCCAGCTGGACGGCACCGGCGACGCGATCAAGGCCGATGACGCCACGGTTCTGACCGCCGACATCGACGCTTCCAACGGCGCCGTCTTCGCCATCGACAAGGTGCTGAATCCCGCCGCATCCCAGGTCGCCGCCGGTGACGCCGCCGAGGCCATGCCGGCCGAAGCCGCCCCCGCTGAAGCCATGCCGGCCGAAGCTGCACCCATGGCCGCTCCGATGACGGAAACCGCGCCCGAGGCTGCAGCCCCCGCTGAGTCGCCCGCCATGACCCCGCCGGTCGCGCCGACGGAATCGACCACGGCCCCGATGGCCGAGGACGGCGCCATGGCTCCGGCCGCGCCTGAGGCGCCCGCCACCGACGCCACCCCGGCCGAGGAAGCGGCTCCGATGGAAGAGGCTGCTCCGGTGACCGCGCCCTCGGGTGAGCCGGCCGCCGCCGTGACCACCACGGCCTCGCCCCCGGTCGCCAACCCGACCGATGGCCAGACTGACGATATGGCGACCGACGAGACGGACGCTGTCGAACCCCAGTAAGATGGGCGGCAAGGCGCAAAGCCTGACTGCATCAGGTTGAGTTGCGAGGCGGCGGGCTCTAGGGTCCGCCGCCTTTCGTTTGCCTCCCGCAAAGACCGACATTGTCCAGCACCACGACCGATCCCCTGTCCTTCCAGGACCTGATCCTGACGCTCCAGAAATACTGGGGCGACCAGGGCTGCGCCCTGTTGCAGCCCTATGACATCGAGGTGGGGGCGGGGACGCTGCACCCGGCGACGGTGTTGCGCGCGCTGGGCTCCAAGCCGTGGAAGGCCGCCTACGTCCAGCCCAGCCGCCGCCCCGGCGACGGCCGCTATGGCGAGAACCCCAACCGGCTGCAGCATTATTACCAGTTTCAGGTTCTGCTGAAGCCCAACCCGGATAACCTTCAGGAGCTATATCTCGGCTCGCTGGCGGCCATCGGCATCGACCCGAAGCTGCACGACATCCGCTTTGTCGAGGACGACTGGGAAAACCCCACGGTGGGCGCCTGGGGTCTGGGCTGGGAGGTCTGGTGCGACGGTATGGAGGTGACGCAGTTCACCTATTTCCAGGGCGTCGGCGGCATCGAGGTCGACGTGGTCTCGGGCGAGCTGACCTATGGGCTGGAGCGCCTGGCCATGTATGTCCAGGGCGTCGACAACGTCTATGACCTGAAGTTCAACAAGGACGGTCTGACCTATGGCGAGGTCTTCCTCGAGAACGAGCGCCAGCAGTCCGAGGCCAATTTCCACGGCTATGACGTCGAGGGGCTGAAGCGCCGCTTCGAGGACATGGAGAGCGAGAGCCGCCGCCTGCTGGCCATGACGGGTCCGCAGGGTCAGCCTCTGGTCCTGCCCGCCTATGATCAGGTGCTGAAGGTCTCGCACCTGTTCAACCTGATGGACGCCCGCGGCGCCATCGCCGTCGCCGAACGCCAGAGCTACATCGGCCGGATACGGGACCTGTGTAAGGCCTGCGCCCTGGCTTACGTCGAACAGGAAAGGGCGGAGGCGTGATCGATCACTTCCGCTCATCCCGGCGAAAGCCGGGACCCAGTTCTTTTATCAGGCACGATGCGCGGGACTGCGGTCAGCGCGAAGCCGGTCGCTTTGGGTCGCCCAAAGCACTGGGTCCCGGCTTTCGCCGGGATGAGCGGATTTAATTTGAGACTCTGATGCCCCAACTTCTCCTCGAACTCTTCTCCGAAGAAATCCCCGCGCGCATGCAGCAGGGCGCCGCGCGCGACCTGGAGCGCATGGCCTCCGAGCGGCTGAAGGCTGCGGGCCTGACCTGGGACGCGCTGACGACCTATGCCGGGCCGCGCCGCCTGACCCTGGTGATCGAAGGCCTGCCCACGGCCACGCCCGACCGTTCCGAGGAACTGAAGGGTCCGCGCGCCAATGCGCCCGAACAGGCTCTGGAAGGCTTCCTCAGAAAGACCGGCCTGACGAAGGATCAACTGACCGAGCGGGACGGCGTCTTCTTCGCCGTCATCGACCAGCCGGGCCGCGCCACCGCCGGCATCGTCGCCGAGACGGTGGACGCCATCGTCCGCGCCTTCCCCTGGCCCAAGTCGATGCGCTGGGGCTCTGGCACCCTGCGCTGGATCCGCCCGCTGAAGCGGATCGTCGCCATCTTCGACGGCAAGGTCGTGCCGTTCGAGATCGACGGCATCGCGTCGGACGCCATCACCGAGGGCCACCGCTTCCTCGGCAAGGGTCAGCCTATCGTCGTCAACGACTTCGCCGATTATCGGCGCAAGCTGGAGGCCGACTACGTCCTGCTCGACGTCGCCGACCGCAAGCTGAAGATCCTCGAAGCCGCCAAGGCCGTCACCGCCGCCAAGGGGCTGGCCCTGGTCGATGACGACGGCCTGCTGGAAGAGGTCGCCGGTCTGGCCGAATGGCCGACGCCGATCCTGGGCGACATGGACCCGCAGTTCCTCAGCCTGCCGCCCGAGGTGGTCCGGCTGTCAATGAAGGTCCACCAGAAGTATTTCGCGGTGCGCGATCCGGCCAAGGAAGGCTTGGCGCCCCACTTCGTCGTCGTCGCCAACGTCGAGGCCTCGGACGGCGGCAAGGCCCTGGCTGCGGGTAACTCCAAGGTCCTGTCGGCCCGCCTGAACGACGCCCGCTTCTTCTGGGACGAGGACCAAAAGGTCGGCTTCGACGCCTGGAACGCCAAGCTGTCCGGCGTCACCTTCCACGCCAAGCTGGGCACCCTGGCCGAGCGGGTCGACCGCATCGCCGCCCTGGCCCGCGAGATCGCGCCTCTGGTCGGCGCCGACGCCGATCAGGCCGAGCGCGCCGCCCGTCTGTCCAAGGCCGATCTGGCCTCGGGCATGGTCAGCGAGTTCCCCGAGCTTCAGGGCGTCATGGGCGGTTACTACGCCCGCGCCTTCGGCGAGCCCGACGCCGTCGCCGACGCCGTGCGCGACCACTACAAGCCGCAGGGTCCGGCGGACTCGGTCCCGACCGCGCCGCTGACGGTGGCGGTGGCCCTGGCCGACAAGCTGGATACCTTGGTCGGCTTCTTCGCCATCGACGAAAAGCCCACGGGGTCGAAGGACCCGTTCGCTCTGCGGCGCGCGGCGCTGGGCGTGATCCGGCTGGTGTTGGATAATCGCCTGCGTCTCGGTATGAGCGCGGTTTTGGTGACATCGATCAAAACTCTGATCGGTCAATATTACCCCATCTTGAATAGCATCACCGACTACGTGCTGGATCTCAGTGCAGGTCCGGTTGCGGTCGATGTCGCAAGGAAAGTGCCCTACGCTGGTTATTTCCCCAGAGAGACGAGCTTTGATGACCTAGCAGCGCTCTATGAAGATGCTGATCCGGACGTTGGCCTAGATGTCGAGTCGATCAAGGCTACCGACATTTACGCACGCATGCTGATTTTCTGCAGTTTCGCTTTCGAGCAACATCGTAAAGTTGGTGATGGTCTATTGAACGAGTACGCAAGTGCTCTTGGTATTGGCCTCTCGAAGAACGTCGAAGCTTTCATGGCTGGGATCCTGGGAGCCGAAGCTCAAGCACTTCGAACCTTCTTCGCCGACCGTCTGAAGGTCCTCCTGCGCGATCAGGGCAAGCGGCATGATCTCGTGGACGCGGTCTTCGCCCTCGGCGACGACGACCTCGTGCGCATCGTGCGCAGGGTCGAGGCGCTGGACGCCTTCCTGGCTACCGACGACGGGGCCAACCTGCTGGCGGGCTACAAGCGGGCCTCCAACATCCTCAAGGCGGAGGCCAAGAAGGGCGAGGTGCCGACCGGCATGGTCCAGACCGGCCTGCCCAACCAGCCCGAGGCGGAGACCGCGCTCGCCTTCGCCGCCGCCGCCGCCGCGACCGCCGTGGATGCCGCGTTGGAGACCGAGGATTTCGCCGCCGCCATGACGGCGCTCGCTGGCTTGCGCAGCCCCGTGGACGCCTTCTTCACCGATGTGCTGGTCAACTCCGACGTGGCGGCAGAGCGCGACAACCGCCTGAAACTTCTGGGCCAGGTCCGCGACGTCATGGGCAAGGTCGCCGACTTCGGACAGGTGGCGGGGTAGCCACACCCCGCCCCACGGGCGCAAAATCCGGGTTACTTGCGGCCAAGCTGAGACCGTGACGCAAGCGGGGCGTTGGAGTGCGATCCTAGAGAGGACGCTTCCATGGCCAATTCGAAAAACGACGCCACGCCCGGCAATGGTGGAGAGACCCACCAGACTGCATCCACGCCCGAGACCCGGCTAACGACCAACCACGGCGTCCCGATCAGCGACAATCAGAACACCCTCTCGGCCGGTCCTAGAGGGCCGCACCTGCTGGAAGACTTTGTTCTCCGCGAAAAGATCCAGCATTTCGACCACGAGCGGATCCCTGAGCGGATCGTTCACGCGCGCGGCTCGGCGGCCCACGGCGTCTTCGAACTGACCGAGAGCCTGGCCGACTACACAACCGCCAAGATCCTGACCGAGGTCGGCAAGCAGACTGAGCTGTTCACCCGCTTCTCGACCGTGGCGGGCGGCGCGGGCTCGGTGGATACGCCGCGCGACGTGCGAGGCTTTGCGGTGAAATTCTACACTGTCGAGGGCAACTGGGACCTGGTCGGCAACAACATCCCCGTCTTCTTCATCCAGGACGCCATTAAGTTTCCGGACCTCATTCACTCGGTGAAGATGGAGGCCGACCGCGGCTATCCGCAGGCAGCGTCGGCTCACGACACCTTCTGGGACTTCGTCGGCCTGATGCCCGAGACCAGCCACATGATCATGTGGGCCATGAGCGACCGGGGCATCCCACGCTCCTTGCGGATGATCGAGGGATTTGGCGTCCACAGCTTCCGCCTGATTAACGCCAGGGGCGAAGCGACCTTCGTGAAATTCCATTGGCGGCCGCGCCTGGGGGCTCAGTCGACCCTGTGGGACGAGGCGGTCAAGATCGCCGGCGCGGACCCGGACTTCCATCGCCGCGACCTCTATGAGGCCATCGACAAGGGCGACTTCCCGGAATGGGATCTGGCGGTGCAACTGCTGACCCAGGAAGAGGCCGACGCCCTGCCGTTCGACATCCTGGACGCCACCAAGCTGATCCCCGAGGAGCTGCATCCGCTGAAGGTCATCGGCAAGATGACCCTGAACCGGAACCCGGATAACTTCTTCGCCGAGACCGAGCAGGTCGCCTTCCTGCCGACCAACGTGCCGCCGGGGATCGACTTTTCGGAGGACCCTCTGCTGCAGGGTCGGCTCTTCTCCTATCAGGACACCCAGCTGTCACGTCTGGGGACGGTGAATTTCCACCAGATCCCGATCAACCAGGCCAAGGGCTGCCCCTTCCAGAATATGCAGCGCGACGGCCATATGCAGATGGCCGTGCCCAAGGGCCGCGCCAACTATGAGCCCAACAGTCTGGCCAAGGCCGGGGAGGAGGGCGGTCCGCGCGAGGACCCCAAGGGCGGCTTCCGCAGCTTTGCGGCGCCGGTCGAAGGCGCCAAGGTTCGGATCCGGGCCGATACCTTCGCCGACCACTATAGTCAGGCGAGGCTGTTCTTCCGCAGTCAGACCGAGATCGAACAGGCGCATCTGGCCAGCGCAATCGTGTTCGAGCTGTCGAAGGTGACGCTGGATCACGTCCGAGACCGGGTTATGGGCAACCTTCAGAACATCGACGCCGATCTGGCCAAACGGGTCGCCGCCGGGCTGAACGTCAAACTGCCGGCCGCCAATCCTGCCGCCAGCAAGCCCTATGACATGGACGCCTCGCCTGCGCTGAGCATCGTCGGCAAATATCCGGACACCCTGAAGGGCCGTGTGGTGGGCATCCTCGTCAGCGACGGCGCCGACGGGGCGGTGATCGATGCGGTCCGGGCCGCGGCGGAGGGCGCCGGCGCCTCGGTCAAGATCGTGGCCCCCAAGATCGGCGGGGTGACCCTGAAAGGCGGCAAGAAGCTGGCCGCCGACGGGCAGCTGGCCGGGACGCCTTCGGTGCTGTTCGACGCCGTGGCCATTGTCCTGTCTGAGGCGGGGTGCGCCGACCTCCTGAAGGAGAGCGCGGCGGTCGATTTCGCCGCTTTCGCCTTCGTCCACCTGAAGGCCATCGGCTTTACCCCCGAGGCCCAACCCCTGCTGGACAAGGCCAATGTCGAGCCGGACGCGGGTGTGGTGGACCTGTCCAAGGGCGCCAAGGCCTGGTTGGCGCCGGCCTCGACCCGTCAGTGGGACCGTGAGCCGGGCGTGCGCGACCTCGCATAAGGAGCGTTTCGGCATGACACAGACCGGGCGGGCGGCCTTCCGACAGGAGATGCCGTCGCCCGCTTCGACAGTAATATTCCTCACGCTTTGTAACAGCCCGGTCTCGCCTTCGCGCTTGCAGCACGGTAGTCAGGCCGGACTCGGCTCGGACCGTGACGGCATAAGACGACCAAGGGGCTTTCGATGACTCAGTGGGTGTACGGTTTCGGCGGCGGTTCGGCCGACGGCGATGCTTCGATGAAGAATCTTCTCGGCGGCAAGGGCGCGAACCTGGCCGAGATGTCGTCGCTGGGCTTGCCCGTGCCGCCCGGCTTCACCATCACGACCGAAGCCTGCGTCCACTATTATTCCAACAGCCAGCAGTATCCTGACGGCCTGCGCGAACAGGTCGCCGCCGGCCTGGCCAAGGTCGAGGGCATCGTCGGCAAGACATTCGGCGACGCCGCCAACCCCCTGCTGGTCAGCGTCCGGTCCGGCGCCCGCGCCTCCATGCCCGGCATGATGGACACGGTGCTGAACCTGGGCCTGAACGACCAGACCGTCGAGGGCCTGGCCAAGCTGTCGGGCGATCGCCGCTTCGCCTTCGATTCCTATCGTCGCTTCATCACCATGTATTCCAGCGTCGTCCTGGGCCTGAGCCATGACGACTTCGAGGAAGTGCTGGACGATCACAAGGATCGGCTGGGCGTCTCGGTCGATACCGACCTGACCGCCGCCGACTGGGAAAAGGTCGTCGCCGAATACAAGGCCGTGGTCGAGCGCGAGCTGGGTCAGCCCTTCCCGCAGGACCCGCATGAACAGCTGTGGGGCGCCGCGTCCGCCGTCTTCGCCAGCTGGATGAACGACCGGGCGAAATTCTATCGCCGCATGCACGACATCCCCGAAAGCTGGGGCACCGCCGTCAACATCCAGTCCATGGTGTTCGGCAATATGGGCGAGACCTCGGCGACGGGCGTGGCCTTCACCCGCAACCCTTCGACCGGCGAGGCGCGCCTGTACGGGGAGTTCCTGATCAATGCGCAGGGTGAGGACGTCGTCGCGGGCATCCGCACGCCCCAGTCGCTGACCAAGGTCGGCCGCGAGGAGATGGGCGAGACCGCCCCCTCGATGGAAGAGGCCATGCCGGTGGTGTTCGCCGAGTTCGTCGATGTCGTCGGCAAGCTGGAAAGCCACTACCGCGACATGCAGGACATCGAGTTCACGGTCGAACAGGGCCGGCTTTGGATGCTGCAGACCCGCAACGGCAAGCGCACCGCGAAGTCGGCGCTGAAGGTCGCCGTTGACCTGGCCGCCGAGGGCGTCATCACCCAGGAAGAGGCCATCAGCCGGGTCGAACCCGCCGCCCTTGATCAGCTTCTGCACCCGACCCTGGACCCCAAGGCCGAGCGCAAGGTCGTGGCCTCGGGCCTGCCGGCCTCGCCCGGCGCGGCGACCGGCAAGATCGTGTTCGACGCCGACGAGGCCGAGCGCCTGGCCCAGCTGGGCGACGCGGTCATCCTGGTGCGTGAGGAGACCTCGCCTGAGGACATCCACGGCATGCACGCGGCGCGCGGCATCGTCACGGCGCGCGGCGGCATGACCAGCCATGCGGCCGTGGTGGCGCGCGGCATGGGGCGGCCTTGCGTCTGCGGCATCAACGCCCTGTCGATCGACGAGGCGGCCGGGACCTTCACCGCCCATGGCCGCACCTTCAAGGCGGGCGAGATCATCACCATCGACGGCTCCAAGGGCGAGGTGCTGGACGGCGCCGTGGCCATGATCGAGCCCGAGCTGACCGGCGACTTCCAGACACTGATGGGCTGGGCCGACGCCGTGCGCCGCTTGAAGGTCCGCGCCAATGCCGAGACCCCGCTGGACGCCCGCACCGCGCGCGGCTTCGGCGCCGAGGGCATCGGCCTGTGCCGCACCGAGCACATGTTCTTTGACGAGGCCCGCATCGCCGCCGTGCGCGAGATGATCCTGTCGGACGACGAGAAGGGCCGCCGCGTCGCCCTGGCCAAGATCGCCCCGTTCCAGAAGTCGGACTTCGTCGAGCTGTTCACCATCATGGCCGGCCTGCCGGTCACGATCCGCCTGCTGGACCCGCCGCTGCACGAGTTCATCCCCCATACGGAAGAGGACATCGACGCCCTGGCCGCCTCGTCCGGCCTGGACGCCGCCAAGCTGAAGCGCCGCGCCAAGGAACTGCACGAGACCAACCCGATGCTGGGTCACCGGGGCGCGCGTCTGGGCGTGGCCTACCCCGAGATCTACGAGATGCAGGTCCGCGCGGTTCTGGAAGCCGCCATCGAGGTCAAACAGGCCTCTGGCGCCGCCCCCATCCCCGAGATCATGCATCCCCTGGTCGCCATGGGTCTGGAGATGAAGTTCCTGCGCGAACTGACCGACCGCACCGCCAAGGCCGTCTTCGCCGATGCGGGCGACAGCGTCGAATATCTGGTCGGCACCATGATCGAACTGCCGCGCGCCGCTCTGCGGGCCGCCGACCTGGCCGAACACGCCGAGTTCTTCTCGTTCGGCACCAACGACCTGACCCAGACCACCTTCGGCATCTCCAGAGACGACTCGGGCCGGTTCCTGCAGGCCTATATGGACAAGGGCATCTTCGAGACCGACCCCTTCGTCCGCCTGGACCAGGACGGCGTGGGCGACCTGATCCGCATCGCCAAGGAGCGCGGCTCTGCGGCGCGTCCGGGCATCAAGACCGGCATCTGCGGCGAACACGGCGGCGACCCCTCGTCGATCGCCTTCTGCGAAGAGGTCGGCCTGGATTACGTGTCCTGCTCGCCCTACCGCGTGCCGATCGCCCGGCTGGCCGCCGCACAGGCTGCGCTAGTCACGCGCGGCGGCGAGGCTAGAGAAAAAGATCGGTAATCCTTCGCCGCACAATAGCCATGGATAAGCAAACGCCGTTCTGTTCCCGACAGAACGGCGTCTGTGTTTCTGATGCCACGCTTTTGGTCATGTATTCGTCACGCCTTGGAACGGCCTTGGCCCCTACCTATTTGAACACTCGCTGGATGGGGCAGGCGACGTAACCGTCGTCAACATCTAGGAGTATAAGAAACAATGCGTAACATTCTTCTCGCAACCGCCGCTCTCTCAGTATTCGCCGTTCCTGCGATGGCTCAGACCATGCAATCGCCGACCTACTACGGCACGCTCGGCTACACCCAGCTGGACGGCTCGCAAGGCGACCTGGGCGCCGTGACCGGCCGCTTCGGCGCCAAGTTCACGCCCTACCTCGGCGCAGAGGCTGAAGCCTCGTTTGGCGTCAAGGACGATGACTTCAGCATCGGCGGCGTCGACGGCAAGGTGAAGCATGAGTACGACGCCGCCATCTATGGCGTCGCCACCCTGCCGGTCTCGCCCAACTTCGACCTGTTCGCTCGCGTCGGTTACGGCACCACCGAGATCAAGGCCAAGGCCGCCGGCGTCAGCGCCAGCGAAGATGGCGAAAGCGTCAACTACGGCGCCGGCGCCAACTACTACTTCGACGCCCAGAACGGCGTCCGCGCCGACTGGACGCGCCGCGACTTCCGTTCGGACGGTGGCGAAGCCGACGTCTATTCGGTCAACTACGTCCGCCGCTTCTAGTTCGAAGCCATCGGCAAAGAGAAAGGCGCGCTCCGAGAGGGGCGCGCCTTTTTCATGTTCGGGATCTGCCTGAGCTGAGCGTCAGCCGGGTTCGGCGATCAGGGCCCAGCGCTGGGAGCCTTCCCCAAAGGGCCGGGCGAACCACTGGCTGTAGCGGTTGAACGCCTCGACCACGGCGTCGCGCAGGTCGTGGGTCACGGCCTCGCCGCGCTGCCGCTTCAGGGCGGCGACACAGTCGATGACGACATTCTGATGCGCCGAGCCGCCAAGCGACTTCAGCACCAGGGCCACGTCACGCGCGATCGCTTCCAGAAATGAAAGTGGCGAGGATGACGGGTTCTGGGTCTTGGCCATCGGGCAATTCGCCTCTTGGATGCAAGGACTGGGAAAGAGGGCTTATTCGCGCAGGCGGGCCGGCGGTGCAAGCGTGGCCGCTGGCTTGGCAATAGATTGTTTGTGATGACCCTGGCGGACCTGTCGCGGAATTAAGCTGACAAACCCCCGCCGGACGGATTGTCTGCGAACAAACGAGGGGGAATCTCATGCAAGAATTCGATCCGGCGGCGGCGACGGCGCAATGGCTGGCGACCTTGTCGCCCGAGGATACGGCCCGCGCCGTGGCCTATACCCAGGGCGGCCACTGGTTGATCCTGTGGAGCTTCGCGGTGTCGATCCTGGTGGCCTGGATACTGATCCGCACCGGCCTTCTGGTCCGTGTGCGCGAGGCGGTGGAGCGCAAGAAGGGTCGGCCGGTCCTGGCCTCTTTCGTGGTCGGGCTGGTCTATCTGGCGGTCAGCTGGCTGCTGACCCTGCCCTGGTCGATCTATGAGTCCTGGTATCGCGAGGGGCAGTACGGCCTGACCGATCAGCCCTTCGTCGGCTGGCTGACCGAAGGCCTGATGTCGGCCGCCATCTCGACCGTCTTCACCGCCCTGCTGCTGGTCGGTATCTATGCTCTGATCCGCCGGGCGCGCGCCCTGTGGTGGGCCTGGGCGGCGGGTCTGACGGCGGTCTTCATCGTCATCGGCCTGATCGTCTCGCCGATCCTGATCGAGCCCCTGTTCAACACCTATACCCCGGCGCCGGACGGCGAGGTGCGCGACGCCGTCGTCGCCCTGGCCGAGAAGACCGGCACGCCGTCGGACAAGATCTACATCTATGACGGCTCGCGTCAGTCCGACCGCTACACCGCCAATGTGTCGGGCCTGTTCGGCACGGCTCGCGTGGCCATGAGCGACGTGATGTTCACCAAGGGCGCCGACCTGGCCGAGGTGCGCGGCGTCGTGGGTCACGAGATGGGCCACTATGTCCGGGCCCACGTCCTGTGGATGGTGGGGATCATGGTCCTGCTGACCGCAGTAGGCTTCTTCCTGACCGACCGCCTCTATCCGGTGGCCCACAGGTTGCTGGGCGCCAAAGGCGTCGGCGACATCCGCGATCCAGCCGGCCTGCCGGTCCTGGGCGCCGTTCTGGCGGTGCTGGGACTACTGGCCACGCCGATCAGCGCGACCATGATCCGCACCATCGAGGCCGACGCCGACCACTTCTCGCTGGTTCACGCCAATGAGCCGGACGGTCTGTCCAAGGCCCTGATCAAGACCGCCGAATACCGGGCGCCGTCACCCTCGGCGATCGAGGAGTTCTTCTTCTACGACCACCCCAGCGTCGAGAACCGCATTCGCCGGGCCATGGAATGGAAGGCGACCCATCCGGCGACGAAGGATTCTGAGGTCAGTCCGCCCGCTTCCTGACGAAGACGGTGCCGGCCGAATAGCCCGCGCCGAACGAGCAGATCAGGCCGGTTTCGCCAGGCGCGAAGCCGGCCTGCTTCAGGTGGAAGGCGATGATCGAGCCGGCCGACGAGGTGTTGGCGTAGTCGTCCAGAATGATGACGTTCTCTTCCGGCTCTGGCTCGCGACCCAGAACCTTGCGGCCGATATACTGGTTCATGTTGATGTTGGCCTGGTGCAGCCACATCCGCTTCAGGCCGTGCGGGTCGAGGCCCAGTTCGGCGGCATGGTCGATGATCATCTCCGACACCATCGGCACCACGTCCTTGAAGACCTTGCGGCCCTGCTGGATGAACAGCTTGTCGCGGTGGCCGATCCCCTCGGGGGCCGCGTTGTTCAAAAAGCCGTAGTTGTTGCGGATATTGTTGGAGAAATCCGTTTTCAGCCGCGTGCCCAGGATGTCCCAGCCGCCAGGGGCAGCCTGTTCCTCGGCCTCGATGATCACGGCGGTGCAGACGTCGCCGAAGATGAAGTGGCTGTCGCGGTCGCGGAAGTTCAGGTGGGCTGAGCAGACCTCGGGGTTGACCATCAGGACGGCCTTGACCGAGCCGCCGCCGATGAAGTCCGCCGCCGTCTTGATGCCGAAGGTCGCCGAGGAACAGGCCACGTTCATGTCGAAGGCGAAGCCGCCGATGCCCAGAGCCTGCTGCACCTCGATGGCCAGGGCCGGATAGGGGCGGGGCATGTTGGACGCGGCGCACAGGACGGCGCCGATTTCCGAGACCGGCTTGCCCCAGGCGGCGATGGCCTGACGTGCGGCGGCGACGGCCATCTCGGCCATGACGGAAAGCTCTTCGTTAGGACGTTCGGCGATGTTGGGGGCCATCCGCCTGGGATCCAGCACGCCCGCCTTGTCCAGCACGAACCGGCTCTTGATGCCCGAGGCCTTTTCGATGAACTCGACCGAGGACGGGGTCAGGGCGGCGACGTCGCCTTCCTGGATTTCGTTGGCGTGATCCGCGTTCCACTGGGCGGCCCAGGTGTTGTAGGCCTCGACCAGCTCGGCGTTGGAGATCGACTGTTCGGGGGTGAACAGGCCGGTGGCGGCGATAACGGACTTGGTCACGGTCTAGACTTCCCTGGCGCGGCCTGCGGAGCCTCGCTTGCTTGCGGGGTCCGTTCTCTTTGAGAACCCCGTCAATACGATGGCGGAGGCGTCCGGTCGAGACTGGCCTGAATCCCGCGCCACCAGCGGCGGATCCGGCCGCGCGGCGCCGGCGCCAGCGGCATGTCGCGCGCCGCGATCAGGGCCTCGACCAGATCCTCGGCCTCGCAGGGCCACCCGTTCGGCGCGACATAGAGGGGATAGGCGATCAGCGCAGCGTGGGTCAGATCGTCCAGAGTGGCTGCGCGTGTTCGACGCGGGAAGGGGCCCGTCCGGTCGTCGGTCAGCCCCCATCCGGCATAAAAGGGCCGACCGTATGTGGTCACAGCCTTGCCCCGCATCAGGGCCTCGAACCCCGACAGGGAGGTCAGGGTCGCCAGGCGGTCGCAGGCGTTCAGACAGTCGATTATGTCGAGATCGTCCGCGACCGCATCCACCGCCGCCATGGCCCCGGCGTCCAGCTTGCCGGGCCGGTTGCCCGCCATGACGTCGGGATGGTTGCGATAGATCAGGAAGGCGTTCGGGAAGTCGCGCCGCGCCGCCTCGACCAAGCCCGAGTTGGTGCGGATGTCGGTGCAGCCGAGCGCAATGGACTTGTCGTTCTCGACCTGGCCGACGACCAGCAGCCGCTCGCGGTCGGTCGGCCAGGCGGGCGGCGCCTCGCCCTTCAGATTGTATTTCGACAGGCCGGCCTCGACGATGCGAGCGCGCAGACGGGCCGCGCGCGCCAGGGCGGCGTCGTCCAGATCGCCCATCTCGATCAGGGCCTCCAGGCGGCTGGGCCGGGTCGCATCGTAATAGACGCCCAGATCGTCCAGCGCGACCGACAGGGCGCCGTGGAAGTCCGATCCTAGGCCGCGCGAGCGGATGAAGCCGTCCTCGATCCGCACGGTGCGACCGTCGAACCCGGCGGCGGCCTGACGCGTGGCCTCGCTCTCCTTGCCTGCCCACCAGGTCAGGCGACCGCCTGTGCGGCGCGCATCGCGCACGGCGGCCTTGGGCGACATGAAATAGCGCAAGCGCGCCTTGGGCGAGTTCAGCAGTCGACGGATCGGCGGGCGTTTGGCCGGGGCGAACCCGACCGCCGACCACGGCCCCGCCAGCCGTTCGGCGCGGTCGCGCAGGGCCGACAGACGCGCGACCGCCTCTTCGGCCTCGCAACGCTGACCCGTCACCGGATCGACATAGCGGCTGTAGGCGATCAGGGCGGCGGCGGCGACCTGTTCCAGGGTGCACGCCTGGCCGCGTCGGCCTGTGTCCACGGCGTCGCTGGTCAGGCCCCAGCCGGAATAGAAGGGGGCGCCGAAACAGCGGACGGGTAGACCCCGCAGCAGGGCCTCAAACCCCAGGCCGGAGGTGACGACATAGACCGCGTCCACCGCGTCCAGCAGGTCGGCGGCGCGCACGTCGGTGTCGATCAAGGTGACGCCGCTCAGGTCGGCCTGGGCGATACAGCCCGACTTGCGTCCGGCGGCGACGGCGGGGTGGCGCTTGACGATCAACTGCGCGTTCGGCTCGTCGGTACGCGCCGCCGCGATCATGTCGGCAAAGGCGGTCGGCCCGGCCATGCCAAAGCCGATGGAGGCGTCGCCCAGTGTCTGGTCCACGATCAGGACGCGGCGGCCGGGTTTCAGGATCGAGGCGTCCAGCGCCACGCCCATATTGGTCTTGGACAGGCGCGCCGCGACGATCTGTTCGATCAGGGCGCGGGCGCGAGCCGTCATGGCGGCGTCGCACCAGTCAGGCGCAGACTGGATCAACTGTTCCAGCCGCGAGGGCCGGGTCGCATCATAATAGACCCCGACCTCGTCCACAGTCAGGCTCAGCGAGGTCGCGCCCGCCTCGCCCAGGCCAACGGAGCGCAGAAACCCGTCCTCCAGCGCCACATAGGGCAGGCCGCGTTTGGCGGCGAGCCGACGCCCCGCCTTGGCCGACGGCTTCATGCCCCAGCCGATGACGGCCTTGATGTCCGGGCCGGGCAGGGCGCGCAGGTCGTATTCGGGCAGCAGGCCGGCCAGATGCGGGACCTTCAGCACGCCGGGCGCGCAGACCCAGGCGGGTATCGGAGGCTCATCTGGATGCGAATGCGGCAAGCGGATCGGTCTTCGTTGGATGATGTCCGTGTCTAGGGCCAGATGCGCGGGTCTGGAACACCTCATCTCTTTCGTTATTGCCCGATCTCTTTCGTCATTGCCCCGTCAGCCGGGCGATGACGAAGATGATGGCGACTAACGGGCTTGAGCGGCCTCATGTCGCGCGAGCAGGGCCTCGGCGGCTTCCAGATGCAGGCGTTCGACCATGGCCCCGTTCAGGCGGATGGCGCCCAGACCGGCGGCTTGCGGCGCGGCGAAGGCGGCGACGATGGCGCGGGCGGCCCGCACCTCGTCCTCGCCGGGCGAGAAGGCGGCGTTGGCGACGGCGACCTGGGACGGGTGGATCAGGCTCTTGCCGTCAAAGCCGTAGAGGCGCCCTTGCGCGCATTCGGCAGCCAATCCCTCCGCGTCGTCGATGCGGTTGAACACCCCGTCCAGCGCGACCAGGCCGTGGGCGCGGGCGGCGGCGACCGTGGCGGCCATCCACGGCTTCAGCGGTTCGCGGTCGGCGGAAGGGCCGGTTCCCAACCCCTTGGCCAGGTCGTTCACGCCCAGCATCAGCCCGGCCAGGGCGCCGCCCGTCCCGGCGATAGCGTCCAGCCGCAGCACGGCCAATGGCGTCTCGATCATGGCCCACAGGTCGCAACCGGCGGGCAGGCGGGCGGACAGGTCGCGCACCCCGTGCTCGCTCTCGACCTTGGGCGCGACGATCAGCCGGACGCCGCTGTCGCGCAGGGCGTCGAGGTCGTCCTTGCCCCATGGCGTATCCAGCCCATTGATCCGCACGCCAAGGCGCAGGCCGAAGCCGCCGGCGCGCACGGCCTCGACGGCGGCGTGGCGGGCGTCGGCCTTGGCTTCGGGCGCGACCGCGTCCTCAAGGTCCAGCACCGCCACGTCGCAGGCCAGGGTGCGGGCCTTTTCGATGGCGCGGGGGTTGGAGGCGGGCAGGTAGAGGACGCTGCGGACGGGCCCCGTCATCCGGCTCATCGGCCGAACACCCCTGCCAGCAGCCGCTCCAGCGCCTCGGCGTCGACGGCGTCGAAGGCGGCGGGAACGGTGGCGTCCACGTCGAACACGGCGATCAGAGCGCCCGAGGCGTCGAACACCGGCACGACGATTTCGCTGGCCGAGCGGCTGTCGCAGGCGATGTGGCCGGGGAAGGCGTGGACGTCCTCGACCACCTGGGTCTGGCCGGTTTCGGCCGCTGCACCGCAGACCCCGCGCCCGAAGGCGATTCGCAGACAGCCCAGGGTTCCCTGATAGGGGCCGACCACCAGTTCGCGCTCTCGCGTCGGATCGACGACATAGAAACCGGTCCAGAAGAAATGGTCGAAGGCGTCGGCCAGCATCGAGGCGACAGTGGCCATGCGGGCCGTCACGTTCGGCTCTCCGTCCAGCACGGCGGCGATTTCGGCCTCGACCTCGGCATAGCGGGCGGCCTTGTCGGCTGGACGGTCTGCGCGGGCGACATAGGCCATGGAGGGTCTCGAAGCGGATTGAGGAGAGGTGGGATGCTCGTCGCCGATATAGGCGCCAGGCGCCCGACTGGCGAGTGCGGCGCCGGTCCGCGAACACAGATCGCCGAAAACCGTGGATAAGTCAGAGGCTTCCACATTTTGGCCACGCTGCGGCAACGCTTTGTGTGAATTCGGCGTTAACCATGTCGGCGAGTTCACTGGACCGGATCGCTGGTTTGCGAAATGGTTAACGGGCTGGCAGGCTGAACAGTCAAGCTTGCATGGCCACGCCTGAACATTTGGGCCGGCGTCTTCGGGGATGGGGTGAGGGGATGAGCGATCGGAACCGCGCAGACGAGGACGGACGCTTCAGCGGCTGGCGCTCGGGCCGGACGCGCGGACCCATGGTCGCCGTCGCCGCTATCCTGGCGCTTGCCGTCGTCGGCGGATCCCTGGCCAGCTGCACGGACCGGGGCCTGTCCTTCTGGCGTCGAGACAATGCGGCGGCCAACGCCTGTCCGCGCCCGGCGGCCCTGACGGGGTCGGAGTTCAACGCCCAGGAGACCGGACTGCGCCTGCTGCGCCGCGCCGCCTTCCGCGGCGACTTCTTCGCCCAGCTTGAACTCGGCGGTCGGTATGCGGCGTTGAAGGCCACCGACAAGAATATCGAAGACCCGATCGAGAGCGCGGTCTGGACCGGACTGGCCCTGGCCAATGACGAGGGCTACGCCCCCATCAACCGGGTCGAGCGGCGCGGCTGGGGCGGCTTCCGCTCCCTGTCCCGCTACGACGACTGCCGGGCGTGGGAGCGCCACGTCGCCTATCAGAGGCTGGACGAGCAGCTGTCGCGGATGTCGCGCGACGAGCAGGACGCCGTCCGCGACCGCATGATCTATGTCCTATCGACCCAGGACGCCGAGGGTTTCCGCACCCTGGCCCGGCTGCACGACGGCCTGTTCGGACCCTTCGGCGAGCCTCAGGACAACCCGCAGGGACGCGAGGCCTATGGGCGGGGCGATGGTCTGTCGGCCAAGGATCGTCGGCGGTACGGTCGCTATGCAGCGGTGAACCTGTTCCAGAGGAACGACGTCGACGCCTATCTCTACAACTACCTGGCGGTGCAGACGGGCGACGTCGGCGCCTATGTCCTGCTCAAGGATTTCGAGCGGTCTTCGCCGGCGCGGGCGCGCTCGGGCGCCTTTGTCGAGGGCAAGGCGCGACAGTGGGTGCCGCCGTTCGAATTCTATCCCAATGACGCGCCCCAGTCGGGCGTGCCCTTCTCGGACGAGAGCCGCCCACGCGGCGACGCCTATGAATACGCCCTGTCGCGGATGGGCGAACTGCCCTTCATCCACGTCGGCCGGGCGCTGCGCTTTCTGGGCGTGACCGAGACCGCCGCCAGCCAGCCGCAGCAGTTGTCCAAGCGCCAGGTCGAGACCCTGGAGGCCATGCTGGGCCACCCGATGGAGGGGCGGCTGTCCTATCTGGAGCAGGTCCGCGCCATTCAGCTGGCGGCCATGAACGGCTCGGCCGAGGCGCGGCTGGTGCTGGCGGTGATGTATTCCGAGGGGATCGGCGTGCCGACCGACTATGCCCGCGCCTTCCACTGGTACGCCGAGGCCGACAAGCAGGGCAACGCCGAGGCCAAGTTCGCCATGTCCACCTTCTTCGCCCTGGGCGTCGCCGGGGTGGCGGATCAGGACAAGGCCCAGGCCGTCGCCTTCCGCATCGATTCCGCCCTGGCCGGCTTTGGGCCGTCCGCCAACCGCCTGCAGGCCGTCCTGGCCCAGGTGTCCCGTTCGCAGCGCCGCTAAGGAGGCGAGCCGATGACGTCGAGAACATCCCGCATCCTCGGTCTTCGGACCCTGCTGGGCGGCCTGACGGTCGCGGCTGTCGCCGGTGTCGTCTGGCTGGCCCAGGGGGACACGGCCCAGGCCCAGACCGCCGCCCGGATCGAAAGCCAGACCCGGCCCAACTTTGGCCTGCTGCTGGACCCGCCGGTCAATTCGCGCAGGCGGGCGCCGCGCCGCTATCACTACCGGGACCACCGGCCTGACTGGGACTTTGGCGGAAATGGGCGCCCGCCCTTCCATGGCGGCGAACAGGATGTCTGGGTCGACTGCGGTGGCAATCCCGGTTCCGGCGCGGTCGAGGATGCGGTGCGCCGCGTCCGCCCCGGCGGCTCCTTGACCATTCGCGGACGCGGCGGCGCCTGCGTCGGCTGGCTCAACATCGACAAGCCGATGACCATCCAGGGCGAGGGCGGCTTCGACCCTCGCACCGGCCAGCGCGTTCCGGCGGCGACCCTGCAGGCCCCTGACGGCCTGCCCTGTATCAGCGTCTCGCCCGGCGTGCGGGTCGAGATCCGCGACCTGATCCTGTCCTCGCCCAAGGCGGGTGAGGCCGCCTGTGTGGTCGGCGACGGCGCCGACATCGTCATCAACCGCGTCGCCTTTGCCCATGTCGGCGAGGAAGCCGCCATCTATGCCCACGACGGGCGGCTGGACATTCGCGACACCAATATCTCGGCCCAGACCCAGACGGCGGCCATCGTCGCCGACGGCGCGACACTGACGGCTCAGAGCACGACCGTGTCGGGCGCCCGATCCGGCATCGAACTGGTCCCCGGCGCCAACGGCCCGTCCAGCCTGTACGGCCTGGTGCTGACCGGATCGGATTCACCCAATAATTTCGGCCCGCGCGCCATCGGCGTCACCGTCCGTTCGCGCAACGAGACGGGCCAGGTGTCGATCATCAACTCGCGCATCTGCGGCTATGTCGAGGGCGTGGCGGTCGAGGGGGCCTCGGTCTCGATCAACCAGGTCCGCATCTGCAAGGCCGACAAGGGCGTGGTCCTCTATAATGGCGAGGTCACCCTGGCCGACAGCCGCGTTCGTGCCCGTACCGTCGGCGTCGCCGCCGCCTCGGGTCGTGCGGTGGTCACCGGCAACGTCTTCGCCGGGGTGCGCGATGTCTTCTTCCGCGAGACCCGCGCCATCATCGACGCCCGCAACAACCGGGTCTGGTCGCGCAACGACATCTGCCGTCCCAGCTTCCGTCCCCGTTACCGCGACCGCTATGAGCCCTATTGGCAGCCGCGCCCGGATCAGGACTATTCCTGCCAGTGGGGCCCCTATCCGCAACAGTGGTGGTACGAAGAGGAAGGCAGCCTGGGCCTGCCATACGCCGACGACGGCTATCGCATGGACGGCTACGGCGACTATCAGTCCGGCTATGGCTGGTACGACCGCGACGGCCGCTATGTCGAGGATCGCCGTCGCCGGGGCGACGATCGCTGGCGGCGATAGGCGGCGCCGTCTTGCGGACGGCGGAGCAGATGTCGCATTGATCCGTTGGCATGAAGCGGTCATCGCCTCGGCCTAGAGGCGGAACCGATTTTCGGGTTTCCCACGCGGCGTGACCATGACTCTTTCGACCGACGACACGGCTTTGGCAGACTGGCGCGCGACCTTTCCATGGCCGGGGCCGGACACGCACAAGCATGAGCGCGGACGGCTGGGCGTGGTGTCCGGTTCGGCCCTGCGCACCGGCGCGGCACGGCTCGCGGCCCGCGCAAGCCTCAGGATTGGCGCAGGCCTTGTCCGCATTCTGTGTCCGCCCGACGCATCCCTGGTCGTCGCGGGCGCGGTCGAGGCGGTGATGGTCGACGAGTTCACCTCTCCCGAAGCCCTAGCGCGTCTGGCTGATCCGCTGGATGCGGTGGTGATCGGCCCGGCGGCGGGCCTGACCGAGGCGACGGTGCACAACCTGATGGCTCTGGCGCGAACCGGGGCGGCGCTGATCGTCGACGCTGACGCCCTGACGATCTTCAAGGGTCGGCCTCGCCAGCTGTTCGACGGCCTGGATCGGGACGACGTCCTGACCCCGCACGAGGGTGAGTTCGAGCGCCTGTTCCCCGGCCTGCTGTCGCAAGGGCGCGAGGCCGCCGCCCGCACCGCCGCCGCAGAAGCAGGGTGCGTCGTCGTGCTGAAGGGTCGCGCAACGGTCGTCGCCGCGCCGGATGGGCGGCTGAGCGTCAACGACAACGGCTCGCCCTGGCTGGCGACGGCGGGCAGCGGAGATGTGCTGGCGGGCATGATCGGCGGCCTGATCGCCCAGCGCATGGACAGTTTTGACGCCGCCTGCGCCGCCGTCTGGCTTCACGCCGACGCGGGCGCCCGCTTCGGCCCCGGCCTGATCGCCGAGGACCTGGCCGAGATGCTTCCGACCGTCCTGCGGGCGCTGCGCGGGGATTGAGGGGTGGTAGGCGAGGAGGGACTCGAACCCCCAACCAGACCGTTATGAGCGGTCGGCTCTAACCATTGAGCTACTCGCCCCCAAGGTGAGCAGACCGCCTAGCAGGCGTCGATGCAAAAGGGGAGGGGGCGCGCGCTGCAAAGCCGCCTTGGACCTGTCGGCGAATTCACCGCGATGAACGGTTTCTGACACGGAACGCCCGCCGGCGTTCAGGCGCTTAAGGTCAAGGTTCGGCCACGACCTGGGGCCAAGTCTCGCGGGTCGATGGATCGCCGTCTCAGGAGAGAACAGACATGACCCCGATTTCCAAGGCCCTGATGCTGGGCGGCGCCCTGATGGCGTTCGCCGCGCCCGCCGCCATGGCCCAGACCGCCGCCGATCCCGTCAGCCCATTGCAGGTGCACGCCATGGCCCAGTATCCCGCCCTGAACCTGTCGGCCTCCGGCGAGGTCAAGGTCGCGCCCGACATGGCGACCATCACCTTTGGCGTCATGACCGAGGCGGCCACCGCGCAGGAAGCCATGGCCCAGAACGCGGCCCAGATGACCCGCGTCGCCGCCGCCCTGCGCCGCGCCGGTCTTGGCGAGCGCGACATCCAGACCTCGGGCCTCAACCTCCAGGCCCAGTATGACTATGTCGAGAACCAGCCGCCCAAGCTGCGCGGCTATCAGGCCACCAACCGCGTGACAGTGAACATCTATGACCTGAACGCCGTGGGCACGACCGCCGACGCCGTGGTCGCCGCAGGCGTCAACCAGATCGACGGCATCAGCTTTGGCCTGCGCGATCCCAGCGCCGCCGAGAACCAGGCCCGTCAGGTCGCCGTGCGCAACCTGCAGGCCAAGGCCCAGCTCTATTCCCAGGCTCTGGGCGTGCCGCTGGGCGGGATTCGCTCGCTGACCGAGGGCGGCGGCTATACGCCCCAGCCGCCGATGCCGATGTTCGCCATGCGCGCGTCGGCTATGGATTCAGCCTCGACCCCGGTCGCGGCCGGCGAACTGAGCGTGCGGATCGACATCACCGGCGTTTACGACCTGGCCCGCTAAGGTCCGTTCGCAGACAAGAAAAAAGGCCCGCCGGCGACGGCGGGCCTTTTAAATTCCGGTGGTTCGAAGCGGATCAGGCGGCGCGCTTGATCTCGTTGGCGTCGTCCAGCAGCACCACGCTGGGCGACCACTGGCGGGCTTCTTCCGCAGGCATCTGGGCATAGGTCACGACGATGACCTTGTCGTTCTTCTGCACCAGACGGGCGGCGGCGCCATTGACGCCGATGACCTTGGAACCGCGCGGCGCCTCGATGGCGTAGGTGGTGAAGCGGGCGCCATTGGTGATGTTCAGCACATCGACCTGTTCGTGCGGAAAGATGCCCGCAGCGTCCAGCAGGTCGCCGTCGATGGCGATCGAGCCTTCATAGTCGAGATCGGCCTGTGTCACCGTCGCGCGGTGCAGTTTGGCCTTCATCAGGGTGACCAGCATGGGGAGTGCGGTCCATCGTGACGCGGGGCATAGGCCCCCGCTCGCAGGCGGCTGATATAGTCAGTTCTCGCCCCCGCATCAATGAGCATGCTGCGCCGCACCCACGATCTCGTTTCAGCGTTCGCCCGTTACGCGACGTTCATTTGACGGTGACCGTCCGGCCTCTATGGTCGAGGCCGCCGTTCCTGGCCTCCCCGGACTAAAACGCGACGATGAAACAGTTCTTCCTGACGGTGCTCGGTGTCTTCACCGGCCTGATCCTGTTCGTGGTGGTTCTGCCCATCGTCCTGATCACCATCGCGATGGCCACGGCGTCCAAGCCCACGGCGCCCAGCAACACGGTGCTGGAGCTGGACCTGCGCCAGAGCGTCAGCGACCAGGCCTCGTCCAGCCCGTTCTCGGCCTTTGGCGGGTCCAGCCTGTCGACGCTGCAGATCGTCGACACCCTGGCCCAGGCCGAGAAGGACGGGCGGGTGAAGTCCCTGCTGGTCCGCCTGCCCGAGGGCGGCATCAACCCCGCCACGGCAGACGAAATCCGCCAGGCCATCCGTCGCTTCCGCGCCGCGGGCAAGCCGGTCATCGCCCATTCCCAGGGCTTCCAGCCGATCGGTACGGCCATCTCCAGCTATATGCTGGGCGCCGCCGCGTCCGAGCTATGGATGCAGAACACCGCCAGTTTCCAGGTCGCGGGCTTTGCCGCCGACGATGTCTTCCTGGCCCGCGCCTTTGAACGCTACGGCGTCCGCGCCGACTTCGAGCAGCGCTACGAGTACAAGAACGCCGTCAACCAATACACCCAGTCCGACTTCACCGGCCCGCACCGCGAGGCGATGACGGCCTGGATGACGTCGATCTATGACAGCGCCATCGGCAATGCCGCGGGCGACCGTAGGGTCGAGCCCGCCGCCCTGAAGACGACCATCGAGGCCGGCCCCTATTCCGCCCAGCAGGCTCTGGCGCTGAAGCTGGTCGACAAGATCGGCCAGGCCGAGGACGCCGAGGCCGAGGCCAAGCGTCGCGCCGGCAATCGCGCCGAGATCGTCGAGTTCGGCGACTACGCCTCGATCCAGGGTGAGCGCAAAGGGTCGGGCCGCGACGCCATCGCCATCGTCGGCGGCGAGGGCGCCATCCTGACGGGACGCGGCGGGGGCGGCGGTTTCGGCGGCGGCTCTTCGATCCATTCCGACGTGACGGCCAAGGCCATCTACGACGCCATCGACGACAAGGCGGTCAAGGCCATCGTCTTCCGCGTCTCCTCGCCCGGCGGCTCGCCCGAGGCGTCCGAGCAGATCCTGGCCGCGGTTCGCGCGGCGCGTAAGGCGGGCAAGCCCGTCGTCGTCTCTATGGGTGAATACGCCGCTTCGGGCGGATACTGGATCAGCTCGGAGGCCGACTGGATCGTGGCCCAGCCCTCGACCCTGACCGGCTCGATCGGCGTCTATGGCGGCAAGTTCGTGGTCGCCGACGCCCTGGCCCGTTTCGGCGTCGACCTGCGCGGCATCTCGGTGGGCGGCGATTACGCTGACGCCTTCTCGCCGACCCAGACCTTTACGGCGCCCCAGCGCGCGGCTTTCGCCGCCTCGATGGACCGCACCTATGACGAGTTCATCACCCGCGTCGCCACCGGCCGTCACCTGCCGCCGGCGCGCGTGCGCGAAATCGCGCGCGGGCGGGTCTGGACCGGCGCCCAGGGCAAGGGACTGGGTCTGGTCGACGAACTGGGCGGGGTGACCGAGGCGGTCGCCAAGGCCAAGGCTCTGGCCCAGATCCCGGCCGACCGAGATGTCCGCTTCAAGCGTTTCCCGACGCCTCAGTCACCGTGGGAAGCCCTGTCCAAGGCGTTCGGGGTCTCGAGCGAGGCCGCCCACGCCCTGGTCGCCATCGGCGGCGTCATGGCCGATCCTCAGGCACAGGTTCTGCTGGGCCGGGTCCAGACAGAGCGACTGCGCGGCCAGGGCGCGGTGGTTCTGGCCGATCAGCCGCTCAACTAAGGCTTGTCTAGCCGGGGTGCGCGCATACGACACCTGCCTGTGAAGGCGTCGGTCATTGACGGTTCATGTCTATGGACCGACATTGACGCTCAGGCGTTCTCCGGTGACGTGATTATCGTGACGTGAACCGGGCGACGTTCTCAGAGGAATACCCATGACGCAGGATCGTTTCGCCGCCCTCGGCTTCAACGCCCGCCGCCGCCCCGGCGGTATCGTGGCGTCGTTGATGTGGCTGGGCGGGCTGATCGCCGCCGTGGCCGCCCTGACCGTGGGCGCCGTTCTGGCCGTGTTCACCGCCGCCGCCGTGGCCGTCATCGCCCTGATCGCCGGCGTGCTGGTCTTCTTCGCCGGCCTGGCCGTGCGCGCTCGCCGCACCGTGGTCGCCCCCGTCCGTCGCTCGGACGACGTGATCGAGGCCAAGAAGGTCGGCGACACCTGGGTCACCTATGGCTGGGAACGGCAGGGCCGCTAGGCGGTCATGACCACCCTGACCATTACGGATGCGCCGTCGCCGAACTTCGATGAACGCCGCGCGCCGCCGGATATCCTGGTCCTTCACTATACCGGGATGAGGACGGGCGAAGAGGCCCTGGCCCGTCTGCGCGACCCGGCGGCCGAGGTCTCGGCCCACTATCTGGTCGAGGAAGACGGACGCATCTTCTCCCTTGTGCCCGAGGCGCGCCGCGCCTGGCACGCCGGTCGCGGCGTCTGGCAGGGCGAAACCGACATCAACGCCGCCTCCATCGGCATCGAGATCGTCAATCCGGGCCATGAGTTCGGCTATCGCGCCTTTCCCGACGTCCAGGTTCAGGCCGTCATCGACCTGACGTCTGACATCCGCTCGCGCTGGACCATTCCCGACGCCCGGATCATCGGCCATTCCGACCTCGCGCCCGAGCGCAAGGAAGACCCCGGAGAACTGTTTCCGTGGAAGCGGCTGGCCCAGGCCGGTCATGGCCTGTGGTTCGAGCCCGCCGCCGAACGTATCGCGGCCCTGGGCGGCTTTCTTCAGGTCGGGGACGAGGGGATCGGCGTGGTCGTGCTGCGCTCGGGCCTGCACCGGCTGGGCTATGGGCTTCAGCCCGGAGGGACCTTCGACGAGGAAACGGCGACCACCGTCCGCGCCTTCCAGCGCCACTGGCGGGCCTCCCGCGTCGATGGCGTCGCCGATGGCGAGACCCGCGCCACCCTGATGGGCGTGCTGCAACTGGCCACGGCCGAGAGCGTCACGGGCGTCCTCAATTGACCCGGCGGCCCTGATGCCTCACTAACCGCCCCGTCAGACGGCCGGGCGGTCGCGGCAGGAGCCTGCTCCTGTCGAGGAAAGTCCGGGCTCCACGGTGAAAAGGCGGCGGGTAACGCCCGCCCGGGGCGACCCGAGGGATAGCGCCACAGAAAGCAAACCTCCGGACCTGCGGGGCCGGTAAGGGTGAAAGGGTGGGGTAAGAGCCCACCGCGTCGCTGGTAACAGGGACGGCATGGCAAGCCCCGCCTGGAGCAAGACCGAATAGGGACGTCGCGCGGCTTCGGCCGCAGGGCTCACCGCCCGAGGCGTCCGGGTAGGTCGCGAGAACCGTCCAGCAATGGGCGGTCCAGAGGAATGATCGTCGCTGCTCTCGATCTCGGTCGGGGGCGGAACAGAACCCGGCTTACAGGCCGTCTGACGCCTCTTTGCTTTTGCATTGTCGTCCGGTTGGCGTTGGCCGACCTGTGACCCGCAAGCCATCCCCATCTAACTTTAGACCGACCTCATGGGCAGCGATGGGATCGAATGGTCCATGGCGCTCAGCATGGTCCGAGCCTGCCCCGTAGCAGCTGTTTTTACTGGATAATCTGACCTCTTTGGGGGCGGGTCACAGTGTTATCTTACGACGTTGCTGCATAGACGTTCCGTGTATGTTCTGGTTTTTCAGATGTCGGATCGGTCGTTTGAGCGTGAACGTGGTTAAAAAGTGTCAATACATCCCATTGAGGCCCATCTGATCCCATGTTATCCCATCAGGGTGAACCGGGTGGGGTGATCGGCGTCTCGCTCAGAGGCGTCTTGGCATTCAGGGGCGGGCCGCAGGGCTCGACAGGGAATAGGGCGTGTTTCTCTCGACCTACGAGAAGCAGCTGGACGGCAAGCGCCGCCTCTTGATCCCTCAGGAATACCGCACGGCTGACAATGGCGCGGAACACGGCGTCTTCTGCTTCTTCTCCATAACGGCGGACTGTCTGGAGGCCGGCGGCGACCGGCTGATGGCCGAATATGTCGCCCGCATCGAAGCCCTGCCGTTCGGCAGCGACCGGCGCACGGCTTTGGAAGAGGCCTTCTACGCCGGCCAGCGCCCCCTGGCCTATGACGGCGGCGGTCGCATCACCCTGCCCGAAAGTCTTTGCGAAGAGGCCGGTCTCAGCGAGGACGTGGTCATCATCGGCCTGGGGCCGCGCTTCCAGATCTGGGACCGCGCCCGCTGGAACGAGCGCAAGGCCGCCCGCCGCGCCCTGGCCCGCGATGTCATGAGCGGTGAGGGCGCATGACCGCCTCTCCCCACGCCCCCGTCCTGATCGCCGAGGTCATCGACGCCCTGTCGCCCGCGCCCGGCGACCTGATGATCGACGCCACCTTCGGCGCCGGCGGCTATACGCGCGAAATCCTCAAGACCGGCGCCGAGGTGATCGCCCTGGATCGCGATCCGACGGTCCAGCCCCACGCCGACGCCGTCGCCGCCGACTTCCCCGGCAGGTTCCAGCTGGTCCGCACCCCCTTCTCGGGTCTGGCCGAGGCCTTCGCCGACAGCGGCCGTCCCGCCCTGAACGGGGCCGTGTTCGACATCGGGGTCTCGTCCATGCAGCTGGACCAGGCCGAGCGCGGCTTTTCCTTCATGCGCGACGGGCCGCTGGACATGCGGATGTCAGATGAAGGTCTGACCGCCGCCGACATCGTCAACACCTACGACCACGGCCCTCTTGCCCATCTGATCAAGCTGTATGGCGAGGAACGTCAGTCGGGCCGGATCGCCACGGCCATCCTGCGTCGTCGCCAAAGCCAGGCCTTCACCCGCACCCTCGATCTGGCCGAGGTTATCGAAAAGGCCCTGGGCGGGCGTCGCGGCGCCCCGACCCATCCGGCGACCCGCGCTTTCCAGGCCCTGCGCATCGCCGTGAACGACGAACTGGGCGAGCTTGAAGCCGGTCTGGCCGCCGCCGAGGCCAGCCTGTCGCCGGGCGGTCGCCTGGCCGTCGTCACCTTCCATTCGCTGGAAGACCGGATCGTGAAGGCCTTCTTCACCGAGCGCACGGGCAACGCGCCCGGCGGCTCGCGCCACGCCCCCATGGCGGTCGAGACGCGCAAGCCCAGCTTCGACCTGATGTTCAAGGGTGCGCGCGAGGCGGGCGAGGCCGAACTGGCCGCCAATCCCCGCGCCCGCTCGGCCCGGCTGCGCGCGGGCGTCCGCACCGACGCCCCCGCCTGGGGCCGGATCGACGGACGGAGGGCGGCATGACCGGCGTCCTGGTCCTGAAGCGCGTGTTCGACGCCCGCGTGCGCGGCATCCGCTGGGTCGAGATCATCGGCGCCGTTCTGGTCGCCGTCATGGTGCTGTCGGTCTATGTCGCCAAGGCCGCCGCGGCGCGTGAGAGCGCGCGCATCGGCGAACTGGAACGCGAAATCGCCGAAAACCGGCAGCGGGTCCGCCTGTTGCGCGCCGAGATTTCCCGTCTGGAACAGCCCGGCCGTCTGGAGGCCCTGTCGCGCGCCGCGGGCCTGGGGCCGGTCGACGTTCGCCGCCAGACCAAGGAAGCCGAGATCGGCACGATCGTCACCGCGCCCGCTCCGGCGCCCAAGCCGGCCCCGGTCGTGACGCCCGCGCCCACCTCGCCCGCCGCTGAAGCCGCCGCCGTCGCCGCCGCCGTCGCTGGGGGGCAGCGATGAGCCTTCAGGACCGCTTCCACTATCGCCCCGCGCCGGGCGTGCCGCATCCGCAGGGTCGTCCTCTGGGGTCCAGCCTGTCGCCCTGGCTGCGCTGGGCCGGCGCCCTGGTCTGGTGGATCGAGCATGGGTTCGAGCGCGCCCGCGCCGACGCCAAGCCGGAAGAGGACACGCGGGTCCGCATCTTCCTCATCATGTCGCTGTTCTGCGTGGTGTTCGGCTGCCTGACGCTGGGCGCCGTCCACTCGGCCCTGTTCGCGCCCAAGAGCGGCCGGACCTTCGCCGCCAACCCCGGCGGTCTGGCGCGGGCTGATCTGGTGGATCGCAACGGCGCGCTGCTGGCCTCGAACATCACCTACTACGGCCTCTACATCGATCCGGCCGAGGTCTGGGACCGTCGTCTGGCCGAGCGTCAGCTGCGCCGCGTCCTGCCACGCCTGTCGGCCCAGCGGCTGCATAAGGTGCTGAACGGCGAGCGCCGCGCCATCGTCATGCCGGGCCTGACGCCGGGCGAGCGGGCCGCGGTCCACGCCCTGGCCCTGGGCGGGCTGTCTTTCGAGCCTGAGGATCGCCGCGTCTATCCCCTGAACACCGCCGCGGCCCATCTGATCGGCACCGCCGACACGGGGGGACAGGGCGTGTCGGGCGCGGAGCTGGCCTTCAACAGCGAGATCCGCGCCGCCGGCGCCCATGGCCAGGAGTTCCCCCTGTCCATCGACCTGCGCATCCAGGGCGTGCTCGACAACGAACTGGCTGCGGCGGCTGCAATCGCCCAGCCCAAGGGCGCTGTCGGCGTCATCGCCGATGCGCGCACGGGCGAGATCCTGGCCATGTCCAGCTGGCCTTCCTATGACGCCAACCGGCGCGGCGGCGCGACCGGCGACCAGGCCCTGAACCGCGTCACCTCGGCCCACTACGAGATGGGATCGGTGTTCAAGACCTTCACCGTCGCCGCCGCCCTGGATACCGGGCAGGCCGACCTGAACACGATGATCGACGCGTCCCAGGCCTACAAGATCGGCAATCGGATGATTCGCGACTTCCACGCGACCAACCGCATCCTGTCGCTGGAAGAGGTCTATCTCCACTCGTCCAACATCGGCACCTCGCGCCTGGCGGTCGAGATGGGCGCGAACACCATGCGCGACTATTTCCAGCGGCTGGGCCTGCTGGACGCCGCCCCCATCGAGCTGCGCGAGAGCGCCCGGCCGCGTCGCCCGCGCAACTGGGAAGACTCGACCCGCGCCTCCATGTCGTTCGGCTATGGCATCATGATCACGCCTCTGCAGATGACGGCGGCGACCGTGGCCCTGGTCAACGGCGGCGTCTATCGGCCCCTGTCCCTGCGTCGCGGCGGCGCCAACGGGCCGGAACGTCGCGTGGTCAGCGAACAGACCTCGGCCGCCATGCGTCAACTGATGCGCGCCAACGTCCTGCGCGGATCGGGCCGTCAGGCCAATGCGGCGGGCCTGCGCGTCGGCGGCAAGACCGGTTCGGCCAACAAGCTGGTCAATGGCCGCTATGACGCCAGCCACGGCGTCGGCTCGTTCGCCGCCGTCTTCCCCGCCGATGGGCCCGAGACGACCCAACGCTATGTCATCTTTGTCCTGTTCGACGACCCGGCCGTGGGGTCGCGCCAGGGCGGCGGAGTGGCGGCGCCCGTCGTGGGCCGCGTGGCCGATCGCATCGCCCCCTTCCTGGCGGTGGAGCGTCAGGCCGATCCCGTGCCGGTCGTGGTCGCCACAGCCGCGCCTGCTACGGCCACAGTTGCGGGGGCTCGGCCATGAGCCGCCCGTCCGTGCGCCTGTCAGACCTGTTGCGCCGCGACGTGGCCTCCGACCCGATGATCACCGGCGTCACCGCCGATAGCCGCAAGGTCGCGCCCGGCGCCCTGTTCGTCGCCCTGCCGGGCTCGGCGGCGGATGGTCGCGCCTTCATCCCTCAGGCCCTGGCCCAGGGCGCCGCCGCCGTGCTGGCTCCGTCCAATACGCCGGACGGCCTGGCCCCGCTACTGGTCACCTCGGGCGACGTGCGACGCGCCTACGCCCTGGCCGCGCGCAGCTTCTATGGCGCCCAGCCCGCCAACTGCGTGGCCATCACCGGCACAAACGGCAAGACCTCGGTCGCCGCCTTCTGTCGTCAGATCTGGGCCGGTCTGGGACTGAAGTCGGCCAGCATGGGCACCCTGGGCGTCGTCGGCCAGAAGGGCGACAAGACCTACGCCCTGACCGGTCCCGGCCTGACCAGCCCCGACGCCGCCGACGCCGCCCGCCTGCTGGCCGAACTGGCGGCCAAGGAGGTGACCCATCTGGCGCTGGAGGCGTCGTCCCACGGCATAGACCAGCGCCGCCTGGACGGCGTGACCATCAAGGCGGCGGGCTTCACCAACCTGAGCCAGGACCACCTCGATTATCACGGCGACATGGACGCCTATCGCGCGGCCAAGATGCGGTTGTTCGAGACCCTGCTGCCACGCGGGCGGACGGCTGTGCTGAACGCGGACTCCGACGCCTATTCCAGTTTCGCCGCCGCCAGCATCATGTCTGGCCTGGGCGTCATGGGCGTGGGCGAGCGCGGGCGCGACCTGGCCCTGATCGGGCGCCGCGCCACGCCCGAAGGCCAGCGCCTGACCATCGACGTGCGCGGCGTGGTCCACGACGTGCTGCTGCCTCTGGCCGGCGCATTTCAGGCCTCGAACGCCCTGGTCGCCGCCGGTCTGTGCATCGCGGCGGGCGAAAGCGCCGACCGGGTGCTGGGCGCGCTGGAACATATCACGGGCGCTCAAGGGCGCCTGCAGCGGATCGGCGGCGGGGCGACCCGCGGCGAGGTCTATGTCGATTACGCCCACACGCCCGATGGGCTGGAGACGGTGCTGACCGCGCTGCGTCCCCACGCGACCGGGCGGCTGATCGTCGTGTTCGGCGCAGGCGGTGATCGGGACCGGGGCAAGCGGCCCCTGATGGGCGAGATCGCCGGGCGGCTGGCCGACGTCGCCATCGTCACCGACGACAATCCCCGCTCCGAGCCCCCCGCCGCGATCCGCGCTCAGGTCCTGAAGGGCTGCCCCGGCGCGCTGGAGATAGGCGACCGGCGCGAGGCCATTCAGCAGGCTATCGGTCTGATGGGCGACGGAGATGTGGTGGTCATCGCCGGAAAAGGGCATGAACAGGGTCAGATCGTCGGCGGGGTCACGCATCCCTTCGACGACGCCACCGAAGCCGCCAATGCCCTGAGCGTCCATGCCTGATCCGACACCGTCCGCTGCGAGCGCCACGACACGGCCGCTCTGGACCTCGCAAGAAATCGTCGCCGCGACCGGCGGCAGGCTGATCGGCGGTCCATTTTCCGCATCGGGCCTGACCTACAATAGCCGAGAGATCGGGCCGGGCGAGTTGTTCCTGGCCCTGCACGGCGCGCGTGACGGGCATGAGTTCGCCGCCGGCGCCTTTAGCGCCGGGGCCAGCGGCGCCCTGGTGGATCACGCCATCGACGGCGGTCCCTGCGTCGTCGTGCCGGACACCCTGAAAGGCCTCGAGGCTCTGGGCGTCTTCTCGCGCGACCGTTCACCCATCACCCGGCGCGGCGCGGTCACCGGCAGCGTCGGCAAGACCAGCGTCACTCAGGCCATCAAGGCGGGCCTTGATCTGGCGGGCAGCAGCCACGCCTCGATCAAGAGCTACAACAACCATATCGGCGTGCCCCTGACCCTGGCCCGCATGCCCGCCGACACGGCCCGCGCGGTGTTCGAGATCGGCATGAACGCGCCGGGTGAGATCGGCCCGTTGTCCAAGATGGTCCGCCCGCACGCCGCCTGCATCACCACGGTCGGCCCGGTCCATATCGAGGGCTTCTCGGACGGCGAGACCGGCGTCGCGCGCGAAAAGGCCGCCATCTTCGAAGGCCTGGCCCCCGACGGCGTGGCGGTCATCAACGGCGACAATCCCTGGGACGGGCTGATGTCGGAGGCCGCCCAGGCCGCCGGCGCCCGCATCCTGCGCTTCGGCTCGGCTGCGGGTCATGACGCGCGTTTGCTGGCCTTCGAGCCGGGCCCTCAGGGCGCCCGCGTCCGCGCCGAGATCCACGGTAAGGTTTACGACTTCACCCTGAGCCAATCGGGTTTCCACTGGGGCCTGAACAGTCTGGCGGTCATCCTGATGCTGGAGGCGCTGGACGTGCCGCTGGATACGGCCCTGGCGGCCCTGGCCGATTTCCAGCCCCTGGCCGGGCGGGGCGAGACGCGCAGCGTCGGCATCGCAGGCGGCGCCTTCACCCTGATCGACGAGAGCTACAACGCCAACCCGCTGTCGATGGCGGCGGGCTTCCGCAGCCTGGGGGCGCGTCCGGTTTCCAATGGCGGGCGGCGCATCGTCGTCCTGACCGACATGCTGGAACTGGGCGACCAATCGCGGGCCCTGCATACCGGCCTGGCAGAAACGATCGACGCCGCCGGGTTGGACCTTGTCCATGCCGCCGGTCCAGAGATGCGCTATCTCTACGACGCCCTGCCGGCTTCGCGGCGCGGCGTCTGGACCGAGACCGCCGTCGACCTCGCCACGCGCGCGAACGAACTGGCGGGTCCGAACGACATCGTCATGGTCAAGGGCTCGAACGGCTCGAAGGCTTCGCTGGTGGCCAAGGCTCTGGCCGCACGAAACGCCGAGGGGGGCGTCTAATGTTCTATCTCCTGTATCTCCACTTCGCCGACGTGGCGCAGGACTATCCGCTGCTGAACCTGATCCAGTATCAGACGGTGCGGGTCGCCCTGGCCATGGCCACGGCCATGATCGTCGCGGTGGCCATGGGCAGCCGCTTCATCAACTGGATCCGCACCAAGCAGGGCCGGGGCCAGCCGATCCGCGACGACGGCCCGGTCTCGCACCTGTCCAAGGTCGGCACACCGACCATGGGCGGGCTGATGATCCTGGCCGGCATCGGCGTCGCCGTCCTGCTGTGGGGCGACCTGACCAATCCCTATATCTGGATCGTCTCGGGCGTGACGGCGGCCTTCGGCGTGCTGGGCTTCATCGACGACTACGCCAAGGTGACGAAACAGACCTCGGCCGGCCTGACCTCGAAACAGAAGCTGGCCGCCCAGCTGGTCGTCTCGATCGTCGCCGGGGTGCTGACCGTGCTGTGGATGACGGCGTCCCCAACTTCGCCGGGGCTCGAGACCTCCATCGCCTTCCCCTTCTTCAAGGCTGTGCTGCTGAACGTCGGCTGGTTCTATGTGGCGTTTGCCGCCTTCACCATCGTCGGCTTCTCCAACGCCGTGAACCTGACCGACGGCCTGGACGGCCTGGCCATTGTGCCCGTCATGATGGCGGCGGCGGCGTTCGGCATCATCAGCTATCTGGTCGGCAACTTCATTTTCTCGGGCTATCTGGGCGTCCACCATGTCCCCGGCGCGGGTGAGCTGGCCATCTTCTGCGCCGCCATGATCGGCGGGGGCGCGGGCTTCCTCTGGTACAACGCCCCCCCGGCCAAGATCTTCATGGGCGACACCGGGTCGCTGGCCCTGGGCGGGGCGCTGGGCTCCATCGCCGTCGCCACCAAGCACGAACTGGTCCTCGGCATCGTCGGCGGCCTGTTCGTCATCGAGGCCGCCTCGGTCATGATCCAGGTCGGCTATTTCAAGATCACCAAGAAGCGCATCTTCCTGATGGCTCCGATCCACCACCATTTCGAGAAGATGGGCTGGCCGGAATCCACCGTAGTCATACGTTTCTGGATCGTCGCCGCCATGCTGGCCCTGCTGGGTCTGGCGACGCTGAAGCTGCGATAGGATGATTGCGGTCCCCGGTTTCGAAGGGCGTCGCGTCGCGGTCTTCGGCCTGGGACGGTCGGGGATCACGGCGGCGCGCGCCCTGCACGCCGGGGGCGCCATCCCCATCCTGTGGGACGACGGCGTATCCGGCCGGATGCAGGCCGAGGCCGAGGGCTTTCTGGTCGAGGACCTGACCACCGCCGACTGGTCGTCCTTCGCCGCCCTGGTCCTGTCGCCGGGCGCGCCCCTGACCCATCCCAAGCCGCACTGGACGGTGGACCGCGCCCAGGCCGCCGACGTGCCGGTCATCGGCGATGTAGAACTGTTCGCCCGCGCGCTGGACCGGTTGCCCGACGCCGTGCGGCCCAAGGTGATCGCCATCACCGGCACCAACGGCAAGTCCACCACCACCGCCCTCATCGGCTGGGTGCTGAAACAGGCGGGGCTGAAGACGGCCATCGGCGGCAATATCGGCATCGGCGTCCTGGCCCTGCCGGCGCCCGCCGAGGTCGAGGTCTATGTCATTGAGGTCTCCAGCTATCAGCTGGACCTGACCACCAGCTTCGCCCCCGACGTCGCCATCCTGACCAATGTCTCGCCCGACCACCTGGACCGTCACGGCGGCATGGAGGGCTATGTCGCGGCCAAGCGGCGGCTGTTCCAGACGATGACGCCGGACAAGGTCGCCTTGATCGGCGTCGACGACGACTGGGGCTGGGCGGTGGTCGGCGACCTGAATGCGCGTCGACTGCGTGTGTCGACCATCACCACCCGCACCCCGGACGGGGAGACCCGCGCCCGCGTCCCGCTCGCCGACATCGACCCGGACAGCGCGCCCGCCTTCGATCAGGGCCGGTTCATCATCGTCGACGCCACAGCCGGTTTCCTGACCGTCGACGGCGTCCATGTCGCCGACCTCTCTGTCGCCCGCTCTCTGCCCGGTCGTCACAACGCCCAGAACGCCGCCTTCGCCTATGCCGCCGCCCGCGCTGTCGGCGTGTCGGATGACGCTGCGGTCGAGGGATTGATGAGCTTTCCCGGTCTGGCCCACCGCATGGAGACGGTCGGTCATCTGGGATCGGTCCGCTTCGTCAATGATTCCAAGGCCACCAACGCCGACGCTGCGCGTCAGGCCCTGGCCTCCTATCCGACCAGCTTCTGGATCGCGGGCGGACGGGCCAAGGCGGGCGGCATCGCCGAACTGGCCGATCTGTTTCCCCGCGTCACCAGGGCCTATCTGATCGGCGAATCCGCCCAGGATTTCGCTGCGGCTCTGGGGGAGACGCCCCATGTCGTCTGCGGAACCATGGAGGCCGCCGTGGCCGCCGCCGCCGCCGCCGCCCAGGCAGCCGGTGGCGAGCAGGTCGTGCTGCTGTCGCCTGCCTGCGCCAGCTTCGACCAGTATCCCGATTTCGAGGCCAGGGGAGAGGCGTTCCGCGCCGCCGCCCTGGCCGCCGGGGCCTCGGCATGACTCAGCCGACCTTCAGCCACCCCTTTTCGCGCAACGACCAGAGCCCCATCGCCCAGTGGTTCTGGACCGTGGATCGCGGCTTGCTGGGCGCGGCCCTCACCCTGATGGCGACCGGAGTGGCGCTGAGTTTCGCCTCTTCGCCCGCCGCGATCCTGGCCGACGAATCGATCACCGACCCCTTCCACTATTCGTGGCGGATGATGGTCTGGGCGGGTGCGGGCGTGGTCATCATGCTGGGAACGTCCCTGCTGTCGCCGCGAGGCGTCAGGCGGTTGGCCGTTCTGGGGCTGATGGGGGCCATTGTCGTCATGGCGGCCCTGCCGTTCATCGGCGACGAGGTGAAGGGCGCCGCGCGCTGGATCAACCTGGGGCCGTTCAGCCTTCAGCCGTCCGAGTTCGTCAAACCCTGCCTCATCATCTTCGCCTCGTGGATGTTCGCGGAAGGCCAGAAGGGCCAGGGCGTGCCGGGCGTCAGCATCGCCTTCGGCTTCTGGGCCCTGACTGTGGGCCTGCTGCTGATCCAGCCCGACATCGGCCAGACGCTTTTGATCACCACCACCTTCATGGCCGTCTTCTTCATGGCCGGCGTGCCGCTGAAGTGGGTCGCCGTCATCGCCGCCGCCGGAGCGGGCGGCCTGGTGTCGCTGTATTTCGCCTTTGGCCACATGCGCGACCGCCTCAGCCGCTTCACCAATCCCGAGACCACCGACACCCACCAGATCGACCGCGCCTCCGAGGCCATCCGCGCCGGCGGCCTCGTCGGGCGCGGGGTGGGCGAGGGGGTGATGAAGCGCAGCGTCCCCGACCTGCACACCGACTTCATCTATTCCGTCGGGGCCGAGGAGTTCGGCCTGATGCTGAGCCTGACGCTGATCGGCCTCTATGCCTTCATCGTCGTGCGCGGGATGCGCCGGGCGACCAAGCTCAACGATTCGTTCGAGCAGACGGCGGCGGCGGGCCTGTTCATGCTGATCGGGCTTCAGGCCTGTATCAATGTGGCGGTGAACCTGAACCTGATCCCGACCAAGGGCATGACCTTGCCCTTCATCAGCTATGGCGGGTCGTCCATGCTGGCCATGGGGCTGACCATGGGGTTCGCCCTGGCCCTGACCCGGCGGCGGCCCGGCGCCTATGCGCCCGGCGCCACCCTGTCCCGACCCCGGCGCATCCTGCCCTGACGGAGGGCCATGGGCTTTCAGGCGTGTTCGCTTGATTTTTCAGCCCGCTGCGACTGCTGCTAAGCCTTGTGCAACACTCGTGTGTCACACCCGTGGGGCAGTTTCGGATTACCGTATGTCCCGTCGTCTCGCCTTGTCGATCGTCGCCGCCTTGACCCTGGCGGTCACATCACTGGCGACGCAGGCTGCGGCCAAGGTGGACCGCACGCCGCTGGAACTTGCGGCCGCCGTCGAACGTCGCGCCCAATCGACAAGCTTCCAGCAGTTGGAGGCCTTCGGAGCCGCCGCCGAGCGCCGGACCGACCGCGAAGGGCTGAACCGCCTCTATCACGTCACCTGGATATTCTTGAACCAGGGCGAGTTCGACAAGGCGCGAGACTGGAACGCTCGGCTCGAGAAGGCCGCCCGGAGCCGCTCCGATTATCGCTACATCACGATAAGCCAGCTGAACGCCTTGGCGATCCTCTACGATGAGGGCGACGAGGACGCTGCGGCTCGTATGGCCGAGATGGCCCGCAGCGAGATCGACTGGTTCACCAAGGCCCACGCCACCCGCCTCACCGCCCTGGCTCTGATGGACGAGGACAAGGTCGGCGAGGGCCTGAGCCTGCTGACCGCCGTGACCGAGCTGATTCCCACCACAGACCCCTACGCCAATACCGCGCAAGCCGGGGTCTGGGAGGTGGCGGGCATCGGCCTTCTGAAACTCAATGACTTCGAGGGCGCCGCTAAGGCCTTTGGGCGGTTCGAGATCGACTATTCCGACGCGGCCTATCCGCGTCCGGATTTCGACAGCCTTTACAATCTGGCCCGGCTCTCGACGCAGCTTGGAGACCAGGCCCTGGCCGATCGGCTGGCCCAAGCCCACCATCGCCTGGCCCAGCGGGCCGGGATCGAGAGCCTGTCGGTCTATGACGCCAATCTCTGCGCCATCGTGGCCTCGTCACGGGGCGCGCCCCAGGCGGTGCTGGACTGCCTGGCGCCCTATGGCCAGGACCTGGGCGCGGCCTCCTTCCTGGCCCCCCGGCTGCTGCCGCTGCGCGCCATCGCCTATGCCCAGACCGGCCAGGTTCAGGCAGCCCGGCGAGATCTGGCCGATATGCGCAACCGCCTGGCCAGCGGCGGCTATCGCGAAGAGGGCCCGTCGGAACTGCCCCACGTGGAGGCGGCAGTGCTGCAGGCGCAGGGCCGGTCCGCCGAGGCCTATGACAAGCTCAACGAATACTACCGCAATCACGCCGTCCTCTCGGCCCAGCGTTTCAGCGCGGGCATCAGCCAGGTCACGGGCGACATGGAGGAAAAGCTGGCCGAACGTCGTCGCCAGCTCGACACCGCCCGCGCCAACACCTCGCTTCAGCGGGCCATGATCCGGTCGCAGAACTGGATCGTCGGTATCGTCGCCTTGTTCCTGATTTCGGCGGTGGCTGTGGTCGTCTGGCAGTTCCGGCTGGCGGGCCACCTGCGTCGGGCCCGCTCGCGCGCCGACGCGGCCAACCGCTCCAAGTCGGAGTTTCTGGCCAACATGAGCCATGAGATCCGCACCCCTCTGAACGGGATCGTCGCCATGGCCGACACCCTGGGTCGGGCAAGTCTGGGTGCGCGGGAAGCCGAGATGGTCGACGTCATCCGCTCGTCCGGCGTCACGCTTGAACGGCTTTTATCAGACATCCTCGACACGGCCCGCATTGAATCCGGTCAGATTACGATCGAGGCCGCCCCTTTCCATCTGGGTGACGCGGTGCGCGCCATCGAGGCCTTGTGGGCGCCGCACGCCGCCGAAAAGGCCGTCGCCCTGGATGTCAGCGTCGACATGATGCTGGATCGGATGGTCGCGGGCGACGCTGTGCGGGTGCGCCAGATACTGACCAATCTGGTCTCCAACGCCCTGAAGTTCACAGCCCGGGGCTCGGTTACCGTAACCGCCGAGGCCATGGGCGACGGCGTGGCGCGGTTCACGGTTTCGGACACCGGCGTCGGCTTCGACGACGACCAGAGAGAGCGGATCTTCGGACGATTCCAGCAGGCGGACGGCTCGATCACGCGCCGCTTTGGCGGCACCGGCCTGGGCCTCGCCATCTCGCGCGATCTGGCCGAGTTGATGGGCGGCAGCCTGGATTGCGAAAGCCGGCCGGGCGAGGGCGCGCGGTTCTGGCTCGAACTGCCCCTGCCGTTCGCCGACGCCGTCGCAGCCGAGGATCAGGCCGAGACCGGCTCGACGGGCGACATGGCGCTGCGCATCCTGCTGGCCGACGACCATCCGGCCAATCGCAAGGTGGTCGAGATCATGCTGGCCCAGACCGACATCGAACTGACCATCGTCGAAGACGGCTGTCAGGCGCTGGAGGCCTTCGCCAAGGAGCGGTTCGACCTGGTGCTGATGGATATGCAGATGCCTGTCATGGATGGGCTGACGGCGACCGCCGCCATCCGGGCGCTGGAGGCGGCCGAGGACCGCGTTCGCACCCCGGTCGTCATGCTGACCGCCAACGCCCTGGCCGAACACGTCGCTGCGGGTCGCGAGGCGGGCGCTGACGGCCACCTGGCCAAGCCCATCACCCTGGCCACCCTGTTCGCGGCCATCGAGGCGCAAATGAGCGGCGCCCGCGAGACGGCGCGAGAAGCGGCCTGAGGCAATCTCAGGACCACCGTCATCTCGGGACAAGCCGAGTATGAAAAACCTGGGTGGGGGTTAGTTCGCCGAAGTCCGCTTCTTGGCGAAAGCCGTCCTGAGGTCGGCAAAGGCCAGCGGCATCAGGCTCCAGGGCTCGATGCAATAGCGGCGGTAGAGGCGTTTCGGGTCCTTCACCAGCCGGTACAGCCACTCCACGCCCATCCGACCCATCCAGCGCGGCGCCGATTTCTGGGCTCCGGCCTCGTAGTCGAAGGCGGCGCCGACCGAAAAGATGGCGCAGTCGGGCAGGGCGTCCAGATTCTGGCTGATCCAGATTTCCTGGCGCGGCATCCCCATGCCCACGAACAGTACATGAGGGTTATAGGCGGCGATGCGCCCGATCAGGCGTTCGTTGTCGTCCGATCCGGGCGTGGCGTCGAAATAGCCGTGCTGGGTGACGATCCGGGCGCGAGGATACCGGGCGCCCAGGCGCTCGGCGGCGATCTGGCCCACCTCGGCGGTCCCGCCGACGTACATGATCCGCCAGGCGTTTCGATTGACCAGGCTCCAGAAATGGTCGCGCCAGTCCAGATAGGTGCAGCGATGAAAGCCCTTGCTCTTCAGCCCCAGCAGCTTGGCGAAATGCACCAGGGGCGTGGAATCCAGCTCCACCAGATCGGCCCGCTCGTAGAATTCGCGCATCTCGGGCGTCTTGGACAAGAGGTAGATACTGTTCAGGTTGTGGTTGGCGATGATCACCTTGCGGCGTTCCAGGATCCACCGCTCCATGTGGTGCAGCACCTCTTCGGGCTTCACCAGATCGACCAGTTGGCCCATCAGATGGACGCGTTCCTGGGGGCGTCGCGCCTTGCGAAACCGCGTCCGCGTCTGCTCGCGGCGGTCGGGCGCTGCGGCGGAAATCCGGAAATGGGTACTGTCGGCCATACCCCAACCTAGTCGGCCACCCCTCAAGACCCGGTGACGAGACAGGCTTAACGAATCCCTGATCCCCGATGGGTGGACAATGTTAGGCTGTCGGCCATCACTCCCTGATACGCCTTCAGTGCCTGCTCCCCCGGACCCGCCCATGAAACCCATCGCCATCCTGGAAGCCGGCGCACCGCCCGAGGCGCTTCGGGACCTGTTCGACGACTATCCCGCCCGGTTCCGCGCCCTGCTGGGCGACGGGGTGCCCACGACGCGGTTCGATATCCGCGCCGGCCGCCTGCCCGAGGACCCTTCGGCCTTCCAGGGCGCGATCCTGACGGGGTCGTCGGCGGGGGTCTATGACGACCTGCCGTGGATCGCGCCGATGATCGACTGGCTGCGCGCGGCCCGGGGCAAGACCCGGCTGGTCGGCATCTGTTTCGGCCATCAGGCCATGGCCGAGGCCTTCGGCGGCAAGGTTGAGAAATCGGATCGCGGCTGGGGCGTCGGCCTGCACCGCTATGATGTCGTGGCCAACGAGCCCTGGATGTATCCACGCGCCTCGCGCATTGCCATCCCGGTCTCTCATCAGGATCAGGTGGTGGCCCCGCCGCCGGACGCCCGCGTCATCGCCCAAAGCCCTTTCACGCCCTATGCGGGCCTGGCCTGGGATGGGCCGGTCTCTCACGAGGGCGTCGAGGGCCATCCCGCCATGTCCTTCCAGTGTCATCCGGAGTTCCAGCCCGAATACGCCGCGGCCCTGGTCGCGTCGCGACGCGGTACGCGGCTGCCCGAGGCCTTGGCCGACGAGGCGACCTTCAGCCTGACCCGGCCCAATGACCGCGCGGTCCTGACTGCCTGGATCCGCGCCTTCCTGATGCTGACCCCGCCGCCGGTCGAGGGTGAGGGCAGTGGCATCTAACGTGCAGGACGCGGGCTGACGGACGGGGTTTCCGGGGGAAGTGATCCGATGCGAGACATGACGGGCGCACGCGCCGCCATTCCTGCGGCCTTGCTGGGCCTGGCGCTGCTGGCGGGTTGCGCGATGACGCCTCGGATCGAGGCCGATCCCATCCTGCCCTCGACGCCCGCCTCGTCAGAGGACTGTTCGGTCTTCACCGCCATGATGGAGCTGTTTCCGCGTCCGCTCGACGGCAGTCCGCTGCGCATCTACGCCTATGCCGTGCCCGAGGACCCGCCGTATCAGCCCCAGCGCGCCGAACAGCGCACGCCCGGCCGGATCTCGCTGGAGGTCTGCCCCATCCCCGAGATCGCCTTCGTCCGTGATGCTTCGGCCATCACTCTGGGGCGGCCCGAGATTCACGATGGCTATGTCATCGTCCCCTATCGCGAGAGCAGCCAGCACGCCCGGGTTCGCGCCGTGCTGGAACCCGTCCCCGGCGGTCGCTGGCGTCACCGCAGCGCCTATCTGAGCGTGGACTAGGGCCTAGCCGATCAAGGCCCTGGCCGCCGCCCGCGCTTCGTCGGTGACGGTTGCGCCCGACAGCATCCGGGCGATCTCCTCGCGCCTGCGCTCATCGTCCAGGGCGACGACGGTGGTGGTCGTGGCGCCGTCGCGGTCGGACTTCATCACCTTCCAGTGGGCGTGACCGCGCGCGGCGACCTGGGGACTGTGGGTCACGACCAGGACCTGGGCCCCGCCTGACAGCCGCTTCAGCCGCTGGCCCACGGCTTCGGCCACGGCCCCGCCGACGCCCTGATCCACCTCGTCGAAGATCATCACCGGCTGGCGCTGGTCCTCGCGTCCTGCGAGCGCCGCCTTCATGGCCAGGGCGAAGCGCGCCAGTTCGCCGCCCGAGGCGATGGCGTCCAGCGGGCCGAAGTCGTCGCCCGCGTTCGTCGCGATCTGGAACCGCACCGTCTCGACCCCCAAGGGCCCGCGCCGTCCATCGGCGACCGGTTCGAAGGCGACGCGGAACCGCGCACGGTCCAGCTTCAAAGGCCCCAGTTCCGCCATCACCCCCCGCGTCAGCCGCTCGGCCGCCGCCTCGCGCGCCGAGGTCAGGAAGGTGGCGGCCAGGTCATAGGCCTCGCGCGCGGCGGAGGTGGCCCGTTCGGCCTCGGTCAGGGCGTCGGCGCCGTCCTCGATCAGCCTGAGCTGCTCGCGCAGATGGATGCGCAGGGCGGGCAGGGCGTGGACGGTGGTGTTCAGCTTTCGCGCAGCCGCCCTCAGGGCGAACAGCCGTTCCTCGGCCTTGTCCAGCCGGCCCGGTTCGAAGTCGAAGGCGGCGGCGGCGGCGTCCACCTCGGCGATGGCCTCTATGGCTTCGACGATGGTGCGGTCGATGGCCTCGGCGGCGGCGACCAGCCGGGCGATGACCGGATGGCCGTCCTCGGCGCCCGCCTGGATCGCCCTCTGGCGGGCGTGTTCGACGGCGCGCAGAGCGGCGGACAGTTTCTGGCTCAGCTTGTCGCCGCCCAGCTGCATCCGGGCGTCGGCCAGGTCGGCGACCGCCTTTTCCGCCGCGCCCAGGATGGCGCGTTCGCCGGCCAGCTCGGTCTCCTCGTCGTCGCGCGGGTCCAGGGCGTCGAGGTCGGCCAGGTTCTGTTCGATCTCTTCGGTGCGGGCGGCGGCGTCGGCGGCGGCGGCCTTGAGCTCGGCCAGGGTCGCCTCGGCGGTCTTGAGCCTGTCGGCGGCCTGGGCCACGGCCTGAAGCTGGGGTGCGGTCCCGCCATAGGCGTCCAGCAGGCTGCGATGGGTCTTCCAGTCCAGCAGGCCGACGGTCTCGTGCTGGCCGTGGACCTCGACCAGCAGGGCGCCGATCTCGCGCAGGGCCGTGACCCCGGCGGGCTGGTCGTTGACATAGGCCCGGCTGCGGCCGTCCGCCGACAGGGTCCGGCGCAGGATCAGGTCCTCGCCCGCCGTCACCTCGAAGCCTCGTTCGGCGATCAGGGCGATCAGGTCGGGGTCGGCGGGGGCGGTGAAGACGGCTGTGGCGCTGGCCTGCTTGGCGCCCGAGCGCACCAGTCCAGCGTCGGCGCGCCCGCCGAGGGCCAGCCCCAGGGCGTCCAGGATGATCGACTTGCCCGCCCCGGTCTCGCCGGTCAGGACCGTAAGTCCCGTCTCGACGTCCAGATCCAGGACGTCGACCAGCACCACGTCGCGGATCGACAGGGCGGTCAGCATTGGAGGCCGTAAGTTTGGCAGGCGCGATTCGGCATGGCGGGCATCATAGCCCGGCCGGAACCAACCGCGAACAACGTCGGGTGACCTTCGTCGCCGATCAGCCGGGAATAATCCGGCGCAGCCAGCTTTCGCGCTGGGCGGTCGGCGCGGTTCCCGGCGTCTGGCCTTCTTCGGTCAGCAGGGCATAGGCTTCCGAATACCAGGGGCTGCCGGGATAGTTGAAGCCCAGGACCGAGCCCGTGCGGACGGCTTCGTCCTTGAGGCCCAGGGTCAGATAGACCTCGACCAGGCGATACAGGGCCTCGGGCGTGTGCGACGTGCGCTGGAAGGCCTCGTTATCGATGACGGCGTTGTAGCGACCGATGGCGGCCAGCGGCTGGTTGTTGCGCTGGTAATAGCGGCCGATGTTCATTTCCTTGCCGGCCAGCTGGTCGTTGACCATGTCGATTTTCACGACCGCGTCGGTGGCGTAGGAGGACCCGGGATAGCGGCGGGCCACGTCGCGCAGGCCGGCGAGGGCGGCCTCGGCATAGCCCTGGTCGCGACCGACGTCGACGATCTGCTCGAAGTTGCAGGTGGCGCGCATGTAGTAGGCGTAGGCCGCCGACGGGCTGCCGGGGAACAACTGCACGAAGCGGTCCGACGCGGCGATCGACTCCGCGTAGTTGCCGTTCTGGTAGTAGGCGTAGATCTGCATCAGGATCGCGCGGCGCGACCATTCCGAATACGGATGCTGACGCTCGACTTCCTGGAAATAATCGACGGCGTCGGACCAGCGCTTGCGCTGCAGCCGCTCATAGCCGGTGTTGTAGAGCAGTTCGACGGGCCGCTCTTCATAGGCCAGCTTGGGACGGTTCTTGCCGCCGCAGGAGGCCAGGGTCAGGGAGACGGCGATCGTGACCGCCAGGGCCACGCCGGTGCGAAGTTTCGAAGTCGGCAACGGATACCTCATGACACCCAGGCGGACCGACGCCCCCGGCGCCGCTCCAATGTTGGTCGCGATCTCTACACTAGGGACACAGGCCAAGCCAATGCAGGGAAAATCGAATGCTCCCGGCTTGCTCCGTGGCCCCGCGCTGCTAAAGGAGCGCGAGAACTGAACAGGCGTCATTGGCGGTCCGATGACGGCGAAAGGATGACCGGTCAATGAAGCTGCTCTCTGGCAATTCGAACCGGCTGCTGTCCCAGGCCATCGCCGCCCATCTGGATATGCCGCTGACCAAGGCCCAGGTGAAGCGTTTCGCCGACAACGAGGTCTTCGCCGTCATCGAGGAAAACGTCCGTGGCGAGGACGTGTTCGTGATCCAGTCGACCTCCTATCCGGCCAACGACAACCTGATGGAGCTGCTGATCATGACCGACGCCCTGGTGCGGGCCTCGGCCAAGCGCATCACGGCCGTCATGCCCTATTTCGGATATGCCCGGCAGGATCGGAAGACGGGGGGGCGTACGCCTATCTCGGCCAAGCTGGTCGCCAACATGATCACCCGCGCCGGCGCCGACCGGGTGCTGACCATGGATCTGCACGCCGGCCAGATCCAGGGCTTCTTCGACATCCCGACCGACAACCTGGTGGCCACGCCGGTGCTGGCCCAGGACATCAAGGACAACTATCAGCGCGGCAATCTGATGATCGTGTCGCCCGACGTGGGCGGCGTGGTGCGCGCCCGGTCGCTGGCCGAACGGCTGAACGTCGACCTGGCCATCGTCGACAAGCGTCGTCCCAAGGCGGGCGAGAGCGAGGTGATGAACATCATCGGCGACGTGTCCGGCCGCGAATGCATCCTGTTCGACGACATCGTCGATTCGGGCGGCACCCTGGTCAACGCCGCCAAGGCGCTGATCGAGGCCGGCGCAACGCAGGTCTCGGCCTATATCAGCCACGGCGTCCTGTCGGGCCCGGCGGTGCAGCGCGTCACGGATGGTCCGTTGAAGGAGCTGGTCATTACCGACTCGATCGAACAGCCGTTCGAGGTGACCAACTGTTCCAAGATCCGCACCGTGCCGATCGCGCCCCTGATCGGTGAAGCTATCCGCCGGATCGCGAACGAGGAATCGGTTTCCAAGCTGTTTGATTAATGGTCTGAAAACCACCACGATGGCGTTATAGGCGCTGGAAGCATCGGCGTCGGCGACGACGACGCATAGCGCTCACGTGGGAAGATTCTTGATGACACTGGCCCAAATTCGCCGCGGCATGACCGTGGCCGCCATTGCCGCCGCAACCATCCTCGCCTCCTGCGGCCCATCCGCCGCCGAGCTGGAAGCCCAACGCCTGGCCGCCGAGGCCGAGGCGCGCGCCCGCATCCCGCCGCCGGTGACCCTGAACGAGGGCGTGGCCCAGGCCGCCTCGGTCTATGTGTCCTTCATCCGCGACGTGAGCACGATCAGCGGCGGCTTCCAGAGCCCCGAGGCCATTCAGGCCGCCATGCGCCGGGGCGCCGACTATGACCCCGCCACCCTGTCGCGCGGCATGATCGCCTATGCCTCGATCATCGCCCTGCAATCGCCCGAGTTCGTGGCCGGGGTGCGCAGCTTCTCCACAGATCCCGTCTCGCGCCGCCAGGTGGTCGAGAACCTGATCGCCGATCCAGCCTATGCCGCGACCCTGCCGGGCGCCGACTATGCCGCCGGCTTGATCTCCACGACCCTTGGCCAGGACATCACCAGCCTGACAGCCATCGCCGATTCGGTCGAAAACGACGCCTACACCATCCAGGAACGCCAGGATCCGCGCCGTCGCTGGGCCATCCTGCCCATCGCCAACCGCGAAGTCCGCCTGGAAGAGGCCAAGACCATTTCCGCCAGCGGGATGCTGCCCTCGGCCGAGGATTCGGCCCGGCTGTTCGCTGCCGCCAACTCGGGGACCGGCCTGGGCCTGGCCGCGGCGCGTCGTGGCCCGCCCTATACCCCTGCCGTCATCAACGCCCTGGCCATCGCCGCCCTGGCCGCCATGGGCGCTGCCGGGGATGAGGCTCGCGCCAATACCGAGGCCCTGACGTTCGAATCCAACAGCCAGTTCTGCCTGGATATGTCCAAGCTGAACCTGTTCCAGTGCCTGGCCGCATCGCGCCCCAGCTATGAGGACATGTTCTGCGTCGGCCGCCACATCGTGCGCGACCTGGCCAGCTGTGCAGCCTCCTCCACGATCCCGGCCACGATCATCACCAACACCGCCCCCACAGCCATCGAGGGCGGTACGCCGATCGCGATCAACACCGGCTCGCTGGAGCAATCCCCCGTCAGTCCGAACTGACGGGCGGCGGCATCCGCCACCCGCGCGGGCGGCATCCACGGCAGAGCGGTTGCGTAAGCCGGCTCTTGCGTGTAATGACCCGCGCTCTTGAATTCGAGGGTCCATGACCCCGCCGCGCGAGCCAAAAAGCTGGCGCAGGCGTTTTTGTTGTTGAGGCGAGCCAGATGGCCGAGATCATTCTGAACGTGGACGTCCGCGAAAACTCCGGCACCGGCGGCGCGCGCGCTGTTCGCCGCTCGGGCGCCGTTCCCGGCGTCCTGTACGGCGGCGGCAAGGCCCCCGTCGCCATCTCGGTCAACGAGAAGGATTTCCGCAAGAACCTCTACACCGGCAAGCTGCTGGGCCATCTGGTCACGCTGAAGTACGGCGACGAGAGCCAGCCGGTGATCGCCAAGGACGTGCAGTTCGACCCCGTGTCGGACCGTCCGCTGCACTTCGACCTGATGCGCGTCGACGCCAAGCAGACCATCAAGATCGAAGTGCAGGTGCACTTCATCAACGAAGACAAGTGCGAAGCCTTCCGTCAGGGCGGCTCGCTGGAAATCGTTCGTCACGCGGTCGAGATTTCGGTCCGCGCCGACCACATCCCTGAAGACCTGGTCGTCGATCTGGCCGGTCACAAGCTGGGTGACACCATCCGCTTCTCCGACATCAAGCTGCCCAAGGGCGTCGAGCCCACCATCACCGACCGCGACTTCGTGATCGCCTCGATCAAGACCTCGTCGGCAGCCATCTCGGCCGCCCACGACGAAGAGACGATCGCCGAGGAACAGGCCGCCGTCGCCGAGGCTGCTGCCGACGAAGTGCCCGCCTCCGAGCAATCGGACGAGGCCGAGGGCGACAAGACCGAAGCCTGATCGCTTCGCGTCTGATACGTTTCGAAACGGCCCATTCCCTGGCGGGAGTGGGCCGTTTCCATATCCGGACCTGACCGCATGATCATCATCGCCGGCCTCGGCAATCCGGGCCCGAAATACCAGAACAACCGCCACAACATCGGCTTCATGGCCGCCGACGAGATCGCCCGGCGCTGGCGCTTCGGCCCCGAGCGGGCCAAATTCCAGTCGGTGATCAGCGAAGGCGAGGTCGACAGCGCGAACGGCCCGGTCAAGGTCCTGCTGATGAAGCCCCAGACCTTCATGAACGAGAGCGGCCGGGCGGTCGGCGAGGCCGCGCGCTTCTACAAGATCGCGCCAAAAGACATCATCATCTTCCATGACGAGATCGACCTGGCGCCGGGCCGGTTCCGCATGAAGACCGGCGGCGGGGCGGCGGGCCAGAACGGGGTCCGCTCGCTGATCAGCCACCTGGGCGCCGACTTCCGCCGCGCCCGCATGGGCATCGGCCACCCCGGCGAGGCCCATCTGGTCATGCCCCACGTCCTGGGCGATTTTCACAAGGCCGAGCAGCCCTGGCTTGAGGCCATGCTGCGCGCCTGCGCCGACGCCCTGCCGTTCGCGGCGGCGGGCGAGGACGAACGGTATCAGGGCGAGGTCCTGCGTCTGGCCCCCGCGCCCAAATTCAGCCCGCGACAGGCGGCAAGGGGCGAGTAGGGGGCGCCCTCGCATACGGTTCCGCTTGCGGCGTTTGGGCGGTTGTTCCCGGCTACCGGACTAGACTAAAGAAGGTTGATGACGATGAAACCAACCGTGATGGCCCTGTTCCTGGCCGCCTGCGCCGCCTCCATCGGCGCCTGCAACCGCGAGCCCGACAAGGCATCGACCAAGACCGTGGTCGAAAAGGACGGGGCCAAGGCCGTCGTAGAGATCAAGACGGCATGGTGCCGCCCGTCGCCGAACGGCGCCCAGGCCGGGGCCTGCTATCTGACCATCAAGTCGTCGGTCGCCAACCGGATCACCGGCCTGGCCACCCCCCTGGCCACCGAGGCGGCCATCCACGACATGACCATGGCCAACGGCATGATGACCATGACCCCCATGCCCGACGGCCTGCCGCTGGAAGCGGGCAAGTCGATCGAACTGGCGCCGGGCGGCAAGCATCTGATGCTGGTGGGGCTGACGGGGCCTCTGGTCGAGGGGACGTCCGTGCCCCTGACCCTGACCTTCTCGGCGACCCCCGCCATGACCGTTCAGGCGGCTGTTCGCCAGCCTGAGTGACCGGCGTCCGCCGCGCGGCCTGACAAACGGCGGCGAACCGTATAAAGCCTCGCGCCACACGAGGCCCAATGCCACGCGGGGCCCGGCTCCGCCGTTCGGCTCCCAAGGAATACCATGGCTCTGAAAGTCGCGATCGTCGGCCTGCCCAACGTCGGCAAGTCCACCCTGTTCAACGCCCTGACCAAGACTGCGGCTGCCCAGGCGGCCAACTATCCGTTCTGCACCATCGAGCCAAACACCGGCGACGTGGCGGTGCCCGAGCCGCGCCTGGACGCCCTGGCCGAGATCGCCGGGTCGAAAGAGATCATCCCCTCGCGCATCACCTTCGTGGACATCGCCGGCCTGGTGCGTGGCGCGTCCAAGGGCGAGGGCCTGGGCAACCAGTTTCTGGCCAATATCCGTGACTGCGACGCGGTGGCCTTCGTCGCCCGCTGCTTCGTCGATGACGACATCACCCATGTCGAGAACCGCATCGACCCGATCTCGGACCTGGAGATCATCGAGACGGAGCTGATGCTGGCCGACCTCGAAAGCCTGGAAAAGCGCGTCGTCGGCGTAGAGAAGAAGGCCAAGGGGGGCGACAAGGACGCCCAACTGACGCTGAAGCTGATCAACGCCGCCCTGGTCCCTCTGCGCGCCGGCAAGCCCGCCCGCGTGGTCGAGGTGTCCAAGGAGGACGAGAAGGCCTGGCACATGCTGCAGCTGCTGACGTCGCTGCCCGCCCTCTATGTCGCCAACGTCGATGAAGGCTCGGCTGACAAGGGCAATGAACTGTCCGATCTGGTCGCCAAGCGCGCCGCCGAGGACAACGCCAAGTCGGTGGTCATCTCGGCCAAGATCGACGCCGAACTGGCCGTGTTGGACGCCGCCGAACAGGCCGAGTTCCTCGAAGGCCTGGGCCTGGCCGAGCCGGGCCTGAACCGTCTGATCCGCGAGGCCTATGCGCTTTTGGGCCTGCAGTCCTATTTCACCGTCGGTCCGAAAGAGGCCCGCGCCTGGACCATCCATATTGGCGACACAGCCCCCCAGGCGGCGGGCGTGATCCACACTGATTTCGAGAAGGGCTTCATCCGCGCCGAGACCATCGCCTTCGAGGACTATGTCGCCCTGCGCGGCGAGGCCAAGGCGCGCGAGGCGGGCAAGCTGCGCGCCGAGGGCAAGCAGTACGTCGTCAAGGACGGCGACGTGATGAACTTCCTGTTCAACTGATCGGCGGAGGGCTGGGGCGCGCGCCCCATAGAAGCGGCGCCCCTTCTTTCAGAAAACATGGCGGGCCGTCGGGCGGGATCGGCGGCTAGAAGATCGGGATGAAGGCGTGCGCGCGTCACGCCGGTTTTCGAGGATCCGCCCGATGAAGTTCGACACCCTGGCCATTCACGCCGGCTATTCGCCCGATCCGACGACCAAGTCGGTCGCGGTGCCGATCTATCAGACCACCAGCTACGCCTTCGACGACACCCAGCACGGGGCCGACCTGTTCGACCTGAAGGTGGCGGGCAATATCTATACCCGCATCATGAACCCCACATCCGACGTGCTGGAGCAGCGTCTGGCGGCGCTGGAGGGGGGCATCGCGGCCCTGACCGTGGCCTCGGGCCAGGCGGCCATCACCTACGCCATCCTGACCATCGCCGAGGCCGGCGACAACATCATCGCCACCAGCACCCTGTACGGCGGCACCTACAACCTGTTCGCTCACACCCTGCCGCAGTACGGCATCACCGTCCGCTTCATCGACGCCGCCGACGCCGAGGCCATCGCCGCCAACACCGACGAGCGGACCAAGGCGGTCTTCTGCGAATCCATCGGCAATCCCCTGGGCAATGTCGTGGACTTCGCCGCCCTGGCCGAGGCGGCTCACGCGCAGGGCCTGCCCCTGATCGTCGACAACACCGTGCCCACGCCCTATCTGACGCGGCCCATCGAGCACGGCGCCGACATCGTCGTGCAGTCCCTGACCAAATATATCGGCGGGCACGGCACCTCGATCGGCGGCGCCATCATCGACAGCGGTAACTTCCCCTGGGCCGAGCACAAGGCGCGCTTTCGCCGCCTGAACGAGCCTGAGGTTTCGTATCACGGCGTGGTCTATACCGAGGCGCTTGGCCCGGCGGCCTATATCGGCCGGGTGCGGACCGTGCTGCTGAGGAACACCGGCGCGGCCATCTCGCCCTTCAACAGCTTCCTGATCCTGCAGGGGCTCGAGACCCTGGGCCTGCGCATGGATCGCCACGTCGAAAATGCTGTGGCCGTAGCCAACTATCTGAAGACGCACGCCAAGGTGAAATGGGTCAACTACGCCGGTCTGGCCGACCATCCGTCCCACGCCCTGGTTCAGAAGTATTTCGGCGGCAAGGCGTCGGGCCTGCTGACCTTCGGCGTCAGCTCCACTGAAGAGGGGGGCGGTCGTGAGGCCGGCGGGCGGTTCCAGGATGCGGTCAAGCTGTTCACCCGCCTGGTCAACATCGGCGACGCCAAGTCCCTGGTCTGCCACCCCGCCTCGACCACCCACCGCCAGCTATCGCCGGACGAACTCGCCAAGGCCGGCGTCACCGAGGACACAGTGCGACTGTCGGTCGGCATCGAGCATATCGACGACCTGATCGCCGATCTGGAACAGGCGCTGGCGGCGGTCTGACGGGCGCTATTTGCCGGGAATGGGCAGGGTCGGAGCCTTGGTCGAGGCGTCGGTCAGGGTGGTGCATTTCAGCAGCCGTTCGACCCTGCCCGTCACGCCTCGTTCCAGATAATGCAGCGTCAGCACCTGGCCGCTGACGGTCATCTGCACGCGCTCGGTTCTGGTTAGGGACGAGGCTGCGGCCTGGCTTCCGGGCGGCGACCGGGGCTGGCATTGCAGGGTCGCGGCATAGCCCGTCTCGGTCTCGTCGATCGCGTAGATGTGGCAACTGGCGTCGGGAGCCTCGAAGCGGACAGGCGTGATCTCGATCGGGGTCTGGGCGCCATTGGGCGCAGCGCACCAGGACACGTCGGAGGTCCAGCGGCCGACGAAACTGGCGGGTCCAGCGCCGGGCATCATGGGGGCCATGGAGTCGCCCGGAGGCGGCGACCCCATGGGGGCTTCGGGCGTGGCGACGGCCTGCGCCGGCTCAGTCGGAGGATTGACCCCGCCGCCCTCGCCACAGCCTGAGACCAGCACCATGGCGGGCAGTAGCGCCGTCATCAGAAGGTGGGGGAGCAGGCGAGGGGAGGGTGTCATGCCTCCCCAACGCCCACGGCCCGCCAATGTTCACCGATCAGCGGCGCGCGGCGTCGCTGGCTGCGCGGATGGCCTGGAACTCGGCGCCGGGCTTCCACTGGGGCCAGTCCTTGCTGTCGGCGACCTGCAGGCCCAGCCGGTAGAGCAGTTGCAGGTTCTGCACGGCGGCGGTGAAGTCGTAGTCGGCCCGCCACTCGTCATCCAGCCCATGGTAATAGGCCGCCATCTGGGCCTGGTAGTAGGGCTTGCCCACCGCTTCGCCGCCCTCGACGAAGTCGACTGCGGTCCAAGGCATGATGGCCGGCACGCCCACGGCGGCGAAGTTGAAGTGGTCCGAGCGGTAATAGAAGCCCTGCTCAGGCTCGCCATCGCCGACCACTGTGCGGCCCTGGGTCTGGGCCAGGGTGCTCAGGTCGTCTTCCAGCGACGACTTGCCGAAGCCGAACAGGGCCAGGGTCCGCGTTTCGGGGGTGAAGGGCAGCATGTCGATATTGATATCCGCCGCCGTCCGCTCCAGCGGATAGACCGGGTGGGCGCCGTACCATTCCGAACCCAGCAGGCCCTGTTCCTCGGCCGTGACGTGCAGGAAGATGACCGTCCGCTCGGGCGCCGGTCCCGCCTTGAAGGCGCGGGCCACCTCGATCAGGCCCGAGGTGCCCGAGGCATTGTCCCAGGCGCCGTTGAAGATGCGGTCGCCCTCGGGATTGGGGTCCGCCGCCACGCCGACGTGGTCCCAGTGAGCCGAATAGACGACGTATTCGTCGGGCCGCTGGCTGCCGGTGATCTTGGCCAGCAGGTTGTTGGAATGGATGACTTCGGGCGTCTCGGCGATATCGACGCTGAAGCCGACGCCCATGTCGTGGGGGCGGCCCAGGGCGGCTGTCGAAGCGGTGGCCATGACGGTGGCGAACTGGGGGTCGCTGACGGCCAGGGCTGTGACGGCCTCGACCGACATGGAGCCGGTGAACCGGGGCTCGCTGGCGCCCACGATGGTCATCCGGGGCCGGGCCGAGCCACGCATGGCCCGCGCGCCCGCGCGCACGGTGATGACGCCGACGGCGCCGCGCTTCAGCGCCTCATCGGTCTTGTGCCGCGACGAGCCGTAGAAGTTCGGGTCCTCGCCAAAGGCCGAGGGCTGGCCGTCCAGCACCACGACGACCTTGCCGGTAAGGTCCGCGTCGCCATAGTCGTCCCAGTTGCGCTCGGGCGCCACGACGCCGAAGCCGGCGAAGACCATGGGCGCGTCGGTCAGGGTCACATGGCCGTCGCCGGCCCCGGCGCGGAAGTTCAGGCCCTCGGTGATGGCCTGGGAGACGCCGTTGGCGGCATAGCTGACCACAGGGGCGCGGGCAGGCGTCAGGCGCAGCAGTTCGACCGGCTGGCGCCAGGCGCCGTCCGGCCCGCCGGGCTCCAGACCCATGGCCTCGTACTGGGCCTGCAAGTAGTTGAGCGTCAGCTCCTCGCCGACCTGGCCCGGGAAACGGCCCTCGAAACTGTCGTCGGCCAGCACCTTGATATGGTCCGACAGGCGCTGGGCGGAGATATCCTGGGCATGACCGGCCCCGGCGACGAGCAGCAGGGCTGAGGCGGCTATGCCGCAGGCGATACGATTGAACATTCGGGCGCTCCGAAGAAGAGATTTGCCCAGGGTTCTAAGGGCGGCGCCGAGACGCCGCCCCATTACCATTTCGTCATCAACCAGGCAGGCTAGCGGCGCTGGTCCGCCGTGGCGGCGCGGGCGGGTGCGAACTCCGAGCCCGGCTTCCACTCGACCCAGTCGCTGCTGTCGGCCAAGGCGCGCCCGACCGAATAATAGATCTGCAGGTTCTCGATCTGGCCGGAATAGTCCCACTCCGGCGACCATTCGTCGTCCGCCTGGTGATAGCGACGCGCGCCATAGTCGGCGGACTGGGCCTTGCGGGCCTCGATAGGCTCGTCGCGATACTCGCCGGTCGACCCGGCATAGGCCATGGGCACGCCCTGGCGGGCCAGGGGGAAGTGGTCGGAGCGGAAGAAGCCGCCGCTCGCCGCATGGCCGTCGGGCTGCGCCTGCCGGCCTTGGGCCTCAATGGCCGTGGTCATGCGCTCATCCATCTCGGACTGGCCATATCCGACCAGGTTCATGGCGGTCATCCGGCCATAGACGTTCTCGGAATCGATATTGACCCCCGCCACCGTGGTCGCCAGCGGATAGAGGGGATTGGCGGCGTAATAGGTCGAGCCCAAGAGGCCGCTCTCCTCGGCGGTGAAGCCGATGATGACCACGGAGCGCTGGGGTCGAGGAGCCGCTCCGTAAGCGCGGGCCAGTTCCAGCAAGCTGGCGATGCCCGAGGCGTTGTCTACGGCGCCGTTAAAAATGGCGTCGCCGTTCTCGTCCGGCGTGCCGACGCCCAGGTGGTCCCAGTGTCCGCCGTACAGGACGGTCTCGTCCGGCCGGGTCGCGCCGGCCAGTCTGGCCACCACATTGTGGCTCTCGATGGATGACTGGTCGACGTTGAACATGACGTCCAGGCTGGCGTCGGCCAGGGTCACGGGCTGGAAGTCTCGGCTGCGGGCCTGAACCTTGAGCGCCTCGAAATCGAGGCCGGCGCGCTGGAACAGGTCGACCGCCACGTCGCGCTGGATCCAGCCCTCGAAGGGGATGCGCTCGCTGGCCGGGTCGGCGCGCTCGATGTCGAACTGGGGCGAGGTCCACGAGTTCCTGACCGTGGCCCAGCCATAGGAGGCCGGCCGCGTCTCATGCACGATCAGGACGCCCGCCGCGCCCTGGCGAGCCGCTTCCTCGTACTTGTAGGTCCAGCGACCATAGTAGGTCATGGCTTCGCCGTTGAAGGTGTCCAGCGCCGGCTCCTCGAAGTCGGCGTCGTTGATCAGGACGACCAGGATTTTGCCCTTCACGTCCACGCCCTTGAAGTCGTCCCAGTTCCGTTCCGGCGCCTTGATGCCATAGCCGACGAAGACCAGGGGCGCGTCCATGGCCATGACATGGCCGGATGGGCTGGGCAGGCGGGTCGAGGCGACGACCTGTTCGCCCTGAACCAGAGGCAGGGTCCAGTCGCCGACCTTGAGCTGGGCCTCGAAGCCGGTAACGGCGAAGCGGTTCATGCGGACGCCCTGGGTCCAGGCGCGCGTACCGTCCGCCTGAATGTCGCCGCCGGGTTCGAAGCCGGCCTCGGCGAAGGCGCGGCTCAGGTAGTCGACGGTCTTGGCCTCGCCCGCCGTGGCCACGCCCCGACCCTCGAAGCTGTCGTCCGACAGGATGCGGATATGGTCGGACAGGCGGACGGCGTCGAACTCAGGGGCGGCGGTCTGGGCGGCGGCCAGGGTGGAGGCGGCGACCCCCGCCATCAGGGCGGCGGCGAAGGACAGGCAGGCACGGGACTGGAACAGACGCATGGGATCTCCGATCGGCGTTTGCGCCAGCCTAGAGACCCGAAAGCCAACCCGCAAAGGGCGTGCCCAATGAAAAGCCCGCCGGAGCGAGGGCTCCGGCGGGCTGATCGATCAGTCGGTATGGACGACCCTAGTGGGCGACGCCTTTCCAGATCCGGCGGTAGCTGGCGTAGGTGATGCCGGCGAACAGGACCAGGAAGATCATCACGCCCAGGCCGGTGCGCTTGCGCTCGACCATGTGGGGCTCGGAAGCCCAGGCGATATAGGCCGAGACGTCCTTGGCCATCTGGTCGACCGAGGCGACGGTGCCGTCGTCATAGGTCACCTGACCATCGGCCAGAGGCGCGGGCATGGCGATGAAGCCGCCGGGCGGGACATGGGCGCCTTCGGGAACGAAGGGCGTCAGGTCGCCGGCCATGAAGGCGTTGTAGTGCTGGGTCGGGGTCATCTTCAGGTAGGCCGGCGGCGTGTTGTAGCCGGTCAGCAGCGAGTAGATGTAGTCGGCGCCGCCGTGACGGGCCTTGGCCATCACCGACAGGTCGGGCGGAGCCGCCCCGCCGTTCGCCGCCGCCGCCGCCGTATGGTTCGGATACGGGTTGGGGAAGTGGTCGGCAGCCGTGGCGTTGCGCTGGATGGCCTCGCCGGTCTCGGTGTCGATGTCGGCGACCTGGATCTCGGCGGCCAGCGCCTTGATGTAGCGGTTGGCGGCCGGGCTGTCCTGATGCGGGTCGTAGAAGGGACCGCCTTCGATGGCCAGCGAGCGGAAGCTGAGCATGCTCATCGAGTGGCAGGCCGCGCAGACCTCGCGGTAGACCTTGTAGCCGCGTTGCAGCTGGCCCTGGTCGAAGGTGCCGAACGGACCCTCGAACGAGAAGCCGCCGTCCTTCAGCTTGTGGGCAGCGCCCGAGGCCATGGCCGGAGCCGCGGCCATGCTGAGACCGGCGACGGCCGTCAGGGCGATGAGGATTTTACGGATGGAGAACGTCATCGCGCTCAGCCCTTCTTTTCGGCTTGGGCGGGGGCCGCAGCGGTCATGGCGTCCGATCCGGTAAGGACGGGCTCCGAGATCGACAGCGGAACGGGCAGGGGCGTCTCCTTCAGACCCACCAGAGGCAGGATGATCAGGAAGAAGGCGAAGTAGTAGGCCGTCAGGAACCGGGTCAGCCACAGGAAGCTGTTCAGGTCGCCGTCGATCAGGTTGAAGGTCTTGAAGCTGCCGATGACGGGAGCGTCGGGCAGTTGCCCACCGCACCAACCCAGACCCAGGCACACCACCACGAAGATGATGAAGAAGGTCCGCATCGTCGGGCGGTAGCGCATCGACCGCACCTTGGACGTGTCCAGCCAGGGCAGGATGAACAGGACGCCGATGGCGCCGAACATCGCCATCACGCCGCCGAACTTGTCCGGGATGGCGCGCAGGATCGCGTAGAAGGGCAGCATGTACCACTCGGGCACGATGTGCGCGGGCGTCTGCAGCGGGTTGGCCGGGATGTAGTTGTCGGCGTGACCCAGGGCGTTCGGCATGAAGAAGACGAACAGCGAGAACAGGATCAGGAACAGGATGACCGCAAAGCCGTCCTTGACCGTGAAGTAGGGGTGGAAGGGGACCATGTCCTTGGCCGCACGCTCCTTGGGGATCAGGATCCCGACGGGGTTGTTCTGGCCCGAGGTGTGCAGCGCCCACAGGTGCAGCACGACCACGCCGAAGATCACGAACGGCAGCAGGTAGTGCAGCGAGAAGAAGCGGTTCAGCGTTGCGTTGTCGATGGCCGGGCCGCCGCGCAGCCAGATCAGGACAGGCTCGCCCACGACCGGGATGGCCCCGATCAGGTTGGTGATGACCTCGGCGCCCCAGTAGGACATCTGGCCCCACGGCAGGACGTAGCCCAGGAAGGCGGTGGCGATCATCAGGAAGAAGATCACGCAGCCCAGGATCCAGATCATCTCGCGCGGCGCCTTGTACGAGCCGTAGTAGAGGCCGCGCAGCATGTGGATGTAGACCGCGATGAAGAACATCGACGCCCCGTTGGCGTGGACGTATCGGATCAGCCAGCCGCCGTTGACGTCACGCATGATGCGCTCGACCGAGGCGAAGGCCATGGCGGTGTTGGGCGTGTAGTGCATCGCCAGGACGATGCCGGTGATGATCTGCGTCACCAGGCACAGGGCCAGGATGCCGCCGAAGGTCCACCAGTAGTTCAGGTTCTTGGGCGTCGGCAGCGACATGTAGTCGGCGCCGAAGCGGATGATGGGAAGACGGGTGTCGAGCCATTTCTCGACGCCGGTCTTGGGGACGTATGTGGATTCGTGTTCGCTCATGATGTCCTCGCCCGCCCTCAGCCGATCTTGATCGTGGTGCCGGCCGTGAACTCATAGTCCGGCACGACGAGGTTCTTGGGCGCAGGGCCTTTGCGGATGCGGCCGGCCACGTCGTAGTGCGAGCCATGGCAGGGGCAGAACCAGCCGCCGAAGTCGCCCGTCCCGAAGGTGGGGATACAGCCCAGGTGCGTGCAGGACCCGATGACAACCAGGGTCGGTTCGTGACCCACCTTGGTGCGCTCGGCGTCAGTCTGGGGCTCTTTGAGGTCGCCGGCGTGATCGTCGGCCTTGGCGCGAGCAATCTCGGCGGCGGTGCGGTTGCGCACGAACACCGGCTTGCCCTGCCAGGTGATGACGACCTGCTGGCCCTCTTGCACCTTGCCGGTGTCGAATTCGATCGACGCCAGGGCCAGGGTGTCGGCGGCCGGGTTCATCTGGTTGATGAGCGGCCAGGCGATGACCGCGCCCGCGCCCACAGCGGCGGCGCCGGCTGCGATGTGGATGAAGTCGCGGCGCGTGGCGTCGTCGCCGCTTCCGTTCTCGTTCACGACCGATTCGGCCAACGTCTCACCTCTGAAATCCCGAAGCCGGCGACCCCTGGGAGCGGAGCCGTCGCGACGGTGTGATCTTTTAGCGGAACCGACTTCCAGTTACCCGGCCTGCTCATGCGGTTGTTCGCCGCAAGATGCTGTCGTTTCTTGCGAAACGGTCGCAATTCAGGCCGCGACAAGAGCCTGCCCCGCGCGTATGAGGGCCTTAGAATGCGTCTCGCCCTTTTTCAACCGGACATCCCGCAGAATGTCGGAGCCTGTATCCGGCTCAGCGCCTGTTTCGGGATCGAATTGCACGTCATCGAGCCGGTCGGCTTCACCTTCGACGACCGGGCGATGAAGCGCGCCGCCCTCGACTATGGCCCCCTGGGTCATATGACGCGGCATGGCTCGTGGGAGGCGTTCCAGCAGAATCGGGGGCCGGGGCGGCTGGTCCTGTTCACCACCAAGGGTGCGACGTCATTGTCCGGCTTTGATTTCCAGCCCGACGACACATTGCTGTTCGGCCGCGAGACGGCGGGCGTGCCCGATGAGGTCCACGCCGCCTGCGACGCCCGCGTCTTCATCCCCATCCGCCCGGAGGCCCGCTCGCTGAACCTGTCGGTCAGCGCCGGCATCGGATTGTGGGCCGGGCTGCAGGCGATCGGAGTGTGACGCCCCCTCTCGTCGCCAAAGCGTCGCTGTGACAGGATCGCGCTGCGGGCGAGGCCTGCGTTTGGAGATGACGTCATGGGGCTGTTCGATTTTCTGACGGGCGGGTCCAAGCCGCCCACGGATCGCAAGCGGGCGCCGGCGCCATCCCTGCGTGACGCGCTGATGGCTCTGAACCGGGATACGGCCCCGTTCAGGATCCGCGACGGCGCGCCGGAAAAGGTCGATCTGGTCGCCGAATGGAAGATCGTCGACGCCCGCTGGTACGAGATCTTCGCCAAGGCCGGGACCAAGCGGGTGTTCAAGGTCCTGATGAAGTTCGACGAAGACGCCGGTCAGGTCCGCTCGGTCGATCAGGAGTTCGCCGTCGAATGGCGCGCGGGCGTGCCGGAACTGACGGCGACAGCCGAAGGGTTTCGTGGCCAGAAATGGGAGGCCAGTTTCGAAACCGTCTATGCCTTTCGCGAGGAAGATCTGAGCTGGGGCAAGGTCTACGAATATCGGTTCAGCACCGACGAGATCAAAAAGCCCCTGGTCGCTGCGGCAAAGGAAGCCGGCTGGGGCTGGCGCGGGGTCGCGTTCGGCAAGCTTTAGGCCGACCCGTCGCGACGGCCCAAGCCGTCAGTCGGCGTGGACGACGGCTTGGATGTTCGACGTCTGCGCCCCTCTCCCCGACGGGAGAGGGGCGGATGGCTTTCGTATCAGCTCGCGGCGGCGGCGTTCACGGCCAGGCTCGGCGCCTCGCCGGCCTTGGACGCGGCCACGGCCTCGACCGCGCGCATGACCCGCAGCACGTTTTCGCCAGCGATTTTGCGGATGTCGGCCTCGGTCCAGCCGGCCTCCATCAGGGCGGCCAGGATGGCGGGATAGGCGTCCACGCCGTCGATGCCGTCGGGCAGGGCGCCCACGCCGTCGAAGTCGCCGCCCAGGCCGACGTGGTCGATGCCGGCGACCTCGCGGACATGCTGGATGTGGGCCACGACGTCGGCCAGGGTGGCCTTGGGCCGCGGATGGGCCTCGGCCCAGGCGGTCAGGCGGGGATCGGGCGTCCCTGTGCTCGCACTGACGCCCAGACGAGCCGCCTCGGCTTCCACCAGGCGAAACCAGTCGTTGTTGGCGGCGCTAACGAAGCCGGGCACGAAGGTGACCATGACCACCCCTCCGTTCTGGGGCATCATCCGCAGGACGTTGTCAGGCACGTTGCGCGGCACGTCGGTGACCGCGCGCGCCGAGGAGTGAGAGAAGATCACCGGCGCTTCGGACACCCGGATGGCGTCCAGCATGGTGGCCTCGGACACGTGGCTCAGATCCACCATCATGCCGATGCGGTTCATCTCCTTGACCACCGTCTCGCCGAACGGGTTCAGGCCGTCCCATTTGGGCGCGTCCGTCGCGCTGTCGGCCCAGGAGGTGGTCTTGGAGTGGGTCAGTGTCATGTAGCGCGAACCGGCGACGTAGAATTCGCGCAGCAGGCCCAGCGAATCGTCGATCGAATAGCCGCCTTCCATGCCGATCAGGCTGGCGATCTTGCCCGCCTTGTGGATGCGCTCGATATCGTCGGCGGTCGTGGCCAGTTCGAACACGTCGGGGTGCAGGGCCACGATGCGGCGCACCGTGTCGATCTGCTCGAAGGTCTCGCGCGCGGCCTCGGTCGGGGCGATGTCGGCAGGGACATAGACGGACCAGAACTGGGCGCCGACGCCGCCGGCGCGCAGGCGCGGGATGTCGGTGTGCAGCGTCTTGGCGTTACCGGACTGATTGGCGCTCAGATCGACGGCGTGGGGGTCGTTGCCGAAGCCCTCGCGCAGCGCCCAGGGCAGGTCGTTGTGGCCGTCGATCAACGGGGTGCCCTGCAGGATTTGAAGCACGCGGGTCTCGCCTGCGGTCTGGGCCAGAACGGGGCCGCTGAGGGCGGCGAGGGCGGTGGCGGCAAGCAGGGCGGTGCGGATCATCGAATGTTTCTCCTGAACAGGGGCCGGAGACTGGCAGAGGCGACGGCTGGGGCAAAGTTACGTTTTGGACAGCGGCCCGCCTGCGACATCGCGGCGCCCGGCCCTACCCCGCCGCGTTCCAATGTGGTTCAAGCCGCCATGAGCGACATCACGACCGACCCCCTGGCGCTGAAGAAGGCCGAGACCCGCGCCTGGTTTGAGGTCCTGCGCGACCGTATCCACGCCGGTTTCGAAGCGCTGGAGGACGCGGCCCCGGCCGATCTGTTCCCGGGCGAGCCTGGCCGGTTCGTCCGCACGCCGTGGACGCGTGAGGCAGGCGGCGGCGGCGTCATGGGCATGATGAGCGGCCGGCTGTTCGAAAAGGTCGGCGTCCATTGCTCGACGGTGCATGGCAGTTTTCCCGCCGACTACGCCAAGACGGTTCCAGGCGCCGCCGAGGACCCGCGATTCTTCGCCACCGGCATCAGCCTGATCTGCCACCCCTGGAGCCCCAAGGTTCCGGCGGTGCACATGAACACCCGTTTCATCGCCACGACGAAATCCTGGTTCGGCGGTGGGGCGGACCTGACGCCGGTGCTGGACGTGGAGCGCACGCAGGACACGCCGGATTCGCTCGACTTCCACGCCGCCATGAAATCCGCCTGCGACGCTCATGACCCGGATTACCACGCCAGGTTCAAGGCCTGGTGCGACGAGTATTTCTGGCTGCCGCACAGGAACGAGCCGCGCGGCGTCGGCGGCATCTTCTATGATCACCACGATTCAGGCGACCACGACGCCGACTTCGCCTTTACCCAGGACGTGGGAACGGCCTTCCTCGACGTCTATTCGAAGATCGTCTCGCGCCGCATGGTCGAGCCCTGGACCGAGGCCGAGCGCGAGGAACAGCTGATCCGGCGCGGCCGCTATGTCGAGTTCAACCTGCTCTACGACCGGGGCACGATGTTCGGGCTGAAGACCGGCGGCAATGTTGATTCCATCCTCAGCTCGATGCCGCCGATGGTGCGCTGGCCCTAGGCCTTAAACCCCCAGGATCCAGCCCTCTTCGCCCTCGACCTGGGCGATCAGGGTTTCGTCGGCGGTCTTGGGCGGGGCGAAGGCTTTGCCCAGGTCGCCCTTATCGTCCATCAGGGCCAGGGCCTCGGCGGTCGTGCGGACCTGGGCCTGGTCCTTGAACTCGCCGGGCTGGACCGTGGTCGGGTGCATCGAGGGCCAGACCTCGGCGACCAGCACGGACAGAGGCTCGACATCGGCGGGCGTCAGTTCGCGCCAGCCCGTGCCGAACGGCCAGACGGCTGCGGACGGCCCCAGGCTCTCCAGCAGGCGACGCACGGCCGGAATGCCGACCAGGGTCTGGCCGCCGACCGCGCCCGCGCCGTGCATCTGCCACACGCTCTTGGGCTGCAGCTTGCCCTTGCGGACGGCGTTCTCGGTTGCGCGAAACTCGGGGATGTCGGCGCCGGAGCCGACGGGCGGCTTGGTCGTGGTCAGCCAGCGCTGCGCCTGCTTGGCCGGGGCTCCCCACAGAGGCCAGGCCTCGTCGGTCATCAGCCGGTTCATCTTGGCCGCGACCTGATAGCGGTTGTTGGTGTTGTCAGGCTTGTCGACCACGTTGGATGCGATGAATTTCCACATCGCCGACCAGGCCGGGGCGCCGGTCAGCTTCAGCCGCTCGGCGGTGCCGACCGGATAGCCGAAGTTGAAGTCGAACCCGACCAGCACCCGGTCGCCGCGCTTCCTGTGGTCGGCCAGGATCGAGGCCAGCAGGGCCTCGCCCTCGGCGCGCGTGGCGACGTTGTGGGTCTCGGTATAGAGGCGGAAACGCACGTCGCGCTTGGCTACGCCGATCCACAGCGAGGTGTCGCCCAGCTTCTTGCCCTCGGCGGCGGTCCAGTCAGCGACGACATAGGCATCGAAAAGTCGGGCCATGGCGGCCTCCGGCAAGCACGAAACGGAAAGGTTGCGGGCTTCTAGCCTTCCCGCCTTCCCGCCGGAAGCGATTTCACCCGATCCTACTTGAGCAGGGCCTCAAGGTGCGACAGCCAGCGCCGCCCCAGACGCAGGGCCTCGGCAGGCGATCCTGTCTGGGTGGGGACGTTGGCGTTCCACAAGGACAGCTCGAACTCTGGGTAGCGCGCATCGGCGAACATCAGCCGCAACGTCACCAGTTCGGCCTCGGGCGCCATGACATCCAGAGACTTGCGTGGTTCGCCGCGTCGGATGCGGGCCACGACATGACCATCGACGATGATCTCGCCGCCCTCGATCTCGTGGAAATCATACACCAGGCCGTTGGCCCCACGTCCCCACAGCACGGCGATCTGTCCGCTCTCGAACCCCAGGCCCGCCGCCTTGCCCTCCGCCGGAGAAACGGCTTCGGCGTCCGCAGCGACGCCCAGTGACTTGAGCATGGCCCGGCGCAGACGCCGTTCGGGCTCCATCCACCAGTTGAGCGTCAGCGCCCCCGTGGTCAGGACCGCCGCGGCCAGGCCGATCAGCAGAATGGCCCTGAGCGCCTCATCCATGGTCAGGCTCGGGCATGGCTAAGGTTGGGCATGGCTCAGTCCAGCGCCAGGTCGACGACCACGGGGACATGGTCGGACGGCTTGTCCATGTCTCTGGCGTCGCGGTGGGTCTCGATGCCGCGGAAACGGTCGGCGGCCTGGGGCGAGAGCAGGGCGAAGTCGATGCGGATGCCGTGGTTCCTCTGCCAGGCGCCCGCCTGATAGTCCCAGAAGGTATAGGTCCCCGGCGGCTGGTTCCCCAGTTCGCTGGCGTCTGACAGACCCAGGTATTTCAGGGCGCGCAAGGCGGCGCGGCTCTCGGGCTGGAACAGGGCGTCGCCGAGCCAGCCTTCGGGCTTGTCTGCGTCCTGGGGGGCGGGGATGACGTTATAGTCGCCGCACAGGGCCAGGGGCTCCTCGTGGGCCAGCAGGTCGCGGGCGTGGGCGTTCAGCCGGTCGAACCAGGCCAGCTTGTAGGGAAATTTGGCTGTGCCGACCGGATTGCCGTTGGGCAGATAGATGCAGCCGACCCGGATTGGCGTCGGCGATTCGACCAGGGCCTCGATGTAGCGGGACTGATCGTCCGGGGCCTCGACCCCGTCGACGGCTATGCCGCCGGTCTCGCCGCCGGGCAGGCCGCGCCGGATGTCGCTGAGCGGATATTTCGAAAGCAGGGCGACGCCGTTGTAGGACTTCTGCCCGTGGGTCTCGACATTATAGCCCAGGCTCTCGAACGCCTCGCGAGGGAAGTTCTCGTCGACGCATTTGATTTCCTGAAAACAGGCCACGTCGGGCTTGGCCGCCTCGAGCCATGCCAGGATCGTCGGCAGGCGAGCATTGACGGAATTGACGTTCCAGGTGGCGATGCGCATGGGGCGGAAGCTAGTCCGCGCCTGTCGAAAACGGAACTGCCTTTACAAAAGATAGGGCCGTCCGGCGAGCGCAAGGCTCGCCGGACGGGGTCGCTTACTGGGCCTCGCGGGCGTCTTCCGCCGCGTCGGAGACTTCCTTGGGCGTCAGGGTGCAGCCGCCGCCGATGGGCTGGGCGATGGCGCAGCGATAGACCTGCTCGGTCGCGTTATCCTTGACGCGCAGAATATAGCCTTCCGAACCCGAGCATTTGGCTTCGTAGAACTGGCCGTTGGCGTTGCCGCCCATGTGGCGGGCGCCGTCGACGACGCAGGCGGCGCCTTCGGTGTTGGCCAGCAAGGTCTTGACCGTGGCGTACTGCTCGTCGGCGGTGGTGAAGCGGCAGGCGCCGCCGGCGCTGACGATGGTCAGGCATGGCATGTTGGTCCAACCGCCCGTTGCGGTCGGCTCGATGCGATAGCCGTCCGTGCCGGGGCAGCCGACTTCATAGACCGTCTTGCCTTCGGACAGGCCGACCGGGGCGCCGGCGTCGATGGTGCAGGGCACGCCAGCCGCCTGGGCGTAGCCGGCGATCAGGGCGTCGGTGTTCTGGTTGGCGGCCAGCTTGCAGGTCGGGGTCGGCGTCGCGTCCGGCGTGGCGGCCGCTTGCTGAGCCTGGGCGGCCAGCAGCACGCAGTCGAAGCTCTGAGGCGGCGTCGAGGCGACCAGCAGATAGCCGGGGCCGGTGGCGCAGGCGGCTTCGTAGAAGTCGGCGTTCTCTCCGTCGGTCTTGCCGAGCAGGGTGGCTTCGGTGACCTGACACGACAGGCCCGCTGCCGTTGCGACCACCTGGGCGGCGGCGACGTTCTGTTCAGGCGTGGGCGCGCGACCCCGGCGGTTCTGGGCCGAGGCCGTCGTGGCGGAGGCCAGAGCGGCCGCCATCATGAGGGCGGTCCCCATGGCGGCGATCATCTTGCGATTGGACATCGACGGAAATCCTTCGAGTGAAAGTGATGGCGGAACGCTTGGCGAGCCAAGCCCGCAAGGTCAAGCACAGCCTTATCAAAGGGTGGACGTGTGGCGACAGTTCGGCCTAAGTCAGCGCGTTTTCATAGGAGATGGACTTGCCCGAAGGCGAGGTCGCGGCGATTCGATCCACTGAGACGGCGACAGCCGATGTCGGCGCGCGCGGTCTGACCTATCCGCTGGGCGATCCGCCCACGCCCGGGATGGCGGTCGAGGCTGCGCCGGGCGTGCTGTGGATGCGGCTGCCGATGTCGATGCCGCTGAACCACGTCAACTGCTATGCCATCGCGGACGGCGACGGCTGGACCCTGGTCGACACCGGGCTGAACAACGCTGTGTCCATCGAGGCCTGGCAGGCGATCCTGACGGGGCCTCTGGGCGGCCGGCCCATACACCGGGTGATCGGCACCCATATGCATCCCGACCACATCGGTCTGGCCGGATGGCTGTGCGAAAAGACCGGCGCATCCCTGTCGATGTCGCGGCTTGAATACCTGACCTGTCGCGTCCTGGTCGCGGATACGGGCAAGCCGGCCCCGAACGAGGGCGTGGTCTTCTATCGCGCCTGTGGCTGGGATGACGCCCAGATCGCCAAATATACGGCCGAGTTCGGCGGCTTTGGTCGCGGCGTCTGGCCCCTGCCGCAATCCTATACGCGCCTGTCGGAGGGCGATGAGATCAGCATCGGCGGCGACGCCTGGACTATTGTGGTCGGCAACGGCCACAGCCCGGAACACGTCTGTCTGTGGCGCAAGTCGGACGGCGTCTTCATCTCAGGCGACCAGATCCTGCCGCGCATCTCCTCGAACGTGTCCGTCTGGCCGACCGAGCCGGGCCAAGACCCGCTGGCGGACTGGATGGGTTCGCTGCGCCGACTGCGCGACCTGTTGCCGTCGGACCTGCTGATTCTGCCCGGCCACGGGGATCCCTTCCGGGGCGTGACGACGCGAATCGAGGCCCTGATCCGAGGCCATGAGACCTCGCTGAGGCGACTGGAACGGACCCTGCGCAAGCCGTGCCGCGCCATAGACGTCTTCTCGTCCCTGTTCGCCCGTCCGGTCGGCGACGCCGTGTTCGGCATGGCCACGGGCGAGAGCCTGGCGCATCTCAACTATCTCGAAGGTCAGGGTCGCGCGCGGCGCGAGCGTGACGAGCATGGCGTGGACTGGTGGTCTTCCACCGCCACCGAATCCCTGGAAATGGAGCCCGAGGCATGAGCGACTACATCCGCACCGAACTGGCCGGCGGCGTCCTGAGCGTCACCTTCGCGCGCGCCGACAAGAAGAACGCCATCACCCAGGCCATGTACACGGCCCTGGCCGAGGCGACAGAGCGCACCCGCACCGACGACGCCGTGCGCGTCATCCTGTTCAAGGCCGAGGGCGACAGCTTCTCGGCCGGCAACGACATCGTCGACTTCCTGGGCATGGGGTCCGGCGCCATGTCGAACGACCTGCCGGTCCACCGTTTCCTCAAGTCGCTGGCCGATCTGGACAAGCCGGCGGTGGCGGCGGTGAAGGGGCGGGCGGTCGGCATCGGCCTGACCCTGCTGCTGAACTGCGACATGGTGGTGGTGGCCGAGGACGCGAAACTGTCGGCGCCCTTCATCAATCTGGCCATCGCGCCCGAGGCGGCGTCGTCGCTGCTGCTGCCCATGGTCATCGGCCACCAGCGGGCGTTCGAGATCTTCGCCCTGGGTGAGCCGATCGACGGCCGCACCGCCCTGGCTTGGGGTATCGCCAACCGCGCGGCGCCTGCGGATCAGGTCGACGCCATCGCCGCCGACCTTGCTGAAAAGCTGGCCGCCCGCGCGCCCAACTCGGTGCGCAAGACCAAGCGGCTGATGCGTGACGCCGAACAGCTGTGGGCCCTGATGCAGCGCGAGAACGAGGCCTTCGGCTCGCAACTGTCCAGCCCGGAGGCCATTGAGGCCTTCACCGCCTTCAGCCAGAAGCGTGCGCCGGACTTCTCGAAACTGGGCTGATCGCCTCAAAGGCGGTTGATCCCCGCACAGTATGCCCCTAGTGCGCGCCATGCCTGCAACCGCCGCCATATCCACCATGCCGCAGATCCTTGCGGAACAGGCCGACGACGCCGGGGCGATCGACGCCCTGGTGCTGGCGGCGTTCGGGCCGGGCCGGTTCGCCAAGACCGCCGAGCGGCTGCGCGAAAGCGCCCGTCAGGTGCGCGGCTTCACGGCCTGCGACGGCGAGCGCCTGATCGGCTCGGTACGGCTGTGGAGCGTCACGGTAGGGACCACCCCCGCCTGGTTTCTGGGGCCGATCGCGGTGGATGAGGCCAGTCGGATGTCAGGCCTGGGCGCGGCCCTGGTCGCCGCCTGTGTCGAGGCCGCCCGCGCAGATGGCGTTCCCGGCGTCATCCTGATCGGTGATCCCCCCTATTTTGCGCGGTTCGGCTTCGAGCCCGCGCCCCAGGCCCGCCTGCCGGGACCGGCCGACCCGCGTCGGGTCATGTGGCTGGCCGTCGATGCGCCGGTTCCTTCGGGCGATATCCTGCCCAACTAGCTCGCCGAGCTTTTCGTTCGGGATCGGGACGCCTAAGTCAGAGGCATGACGGATCAGACACCCACCGGCCTGGCCGCGGTCTCGGCGGCGGCGAAACAGACGCCCGGAAACGGCCTGCCGCCTGTCCACCTGTGGAACCCCGACCATTGCGGCGACATCGACATCATCATCCGCCGCGACGGCGTCTGGATGCACGAAGGCTCGCCCATCGGCCGCAAGGAACTGGTGCGGCTGTTCTCCACCGTGCTGAGGCTGGATCCGGATGGCTATCACCTTGTGACGCCGGTCGAGAAGATGCGGATCACGGTCGAGGACCTGCCGTTCCGAGCCGTGGCGATGGAGCGAGCGGGCGATGACCTGGTCTTCACCACCGACGTGGGCGACAGCGTTGTGGCGGGCGATGACCACCCGATCACGGTCGAGACCGATCCCCTGACCGGAGAACCCGCGCCTCGCATCCACATCCGACGCGGGCTGGAGGCGCGGATTGCGCGCACCGTCTTCTATGATCTGGTCGAGCTGGCCGAGGTGGTCGACCACCGGCTGACGGTGCGCTCGGGCGGATCGCGCTTTGCGCTGGGACCGGCGGGAGCAGGCGTCGCGTGATTCTGGAGAGCCTTAAACAGACCCTGATCGAACGGCTGATCCCCGGCGAGGCTTGGACGCCCAGCCTGAAGGCGGCGCGGTCCGATTTCGATCTCAATCCCGGCGCCGAGCGGCCTAAGGGGCCGCTGAAGTCCGCCGCCGTTCTGGTGCCCATCGTCGCTCACGCCACGGGGCCGACCGTACTGCTGACCCGGCGGTCGGACAGTCTGAACAGCCATTCGGGCCAGATCGCCTTTCCCGGCGGACGCCTGGATCCCCACGAGACCGCCATCGCCGCCGCCCTGCGCGAGGCGACCGAGGAGATCGCCCTGGATCCCGGCGCGGTCGAGGTTCTGGGCCTGTCCGACGCCTATGAGACCGGCACCGGCTTCCTGATCACCCCGGTGATCGGCTGGATCTCGAGTGCGCCATCGGTCAAGGCCCAGGAGGCCGAGGTCGCCGACATCTTCGAGACGCCATTGGACTTCCTGATGGAGACGGCCAATCACCGGCGCGAATTCTATGACCCGCCCGAAGGCGGCCCGCGCCGCCACTACTGGGCCATGCCCTGGCAGGAGCGCTATATCTGGGGGGCCACCGCCGGGGTGATCCGGGGCCTTCACGCCCGGCTGTACGGCGTCCAGGCCGAGGACGCGGCGTGACCGCATCTGTCGCCGACCAGGCCTGGCTCCACGACCGCGCGACGCGGGCGGTGATCGACGCGCTGGAAGCGGCGGGCGGACCCGGCTGCGTCCGGTTCGTCGGCGGCTGCGTGCGCAACGCCCTGATGGGACAGGCCGTGGACGACATCGACATGGCCACCCGGCTGTTGCCCGAGGCGTCGGTCGCGGCCTTGCGTGCTGCGGGGCTGAAGGTCGTCCCGACCGGGCTGGCCCACGGCACGGTGACGGCGGTGTCGGGCCGCAAGCCCCATGAGATCACCACCCTGCGCCGCGATGTCGAGACTGACGGGCGAAAGGCCGTGGTCGCCTTCACCGATGACTGGTCCGAGGACGCCGCCCGCCGCGATTTCCGCCTCAACGCCCTCTATGCCGATGGCGATGGCCAGGTGTTCGACCCGACGGGCCACGGGGTCGAGGACGTGCGCCACGGCCGGATCGTCTTCGTCGGCGACCCCGGCACGCGGATCGAGGAAGACTATCTGCGGATCCTGCGCTTCTTCCGCTTCTATGCCTGGTACGGGCGAGGGGCGCCCGACGCCGAGGGGTTGGCCGCCTGCGCCGAACATGCGCCTGGCATGAGCCGCCTGTCCGCCGAACGGGTGTCCAAGGAGCTGCTGAAGCTGTTGTCCGCGCCCCGGCCAGTGGCGGCGGTCGAGGCCATGGCGGCGTCTGGCGTGCTGGCGGTGATCCTGCCCGAAGCCGGGTCGCTGGAGGCGTTGCGGGTCATGGCCGCGATGAGCGAGGACGTGGTTCTGCGCCTGTCCACTCTGCTGCCCGTCGAGGCCGCAGGGATCGAGGCGGCGGCGCGTCGGCTGAGATTGCCCAACGCCATGCTGGCCCGACTGGTCGCCGCCGCGCCGCCGCTGGATCTGGCCATGAGCGAGCGCGAGGCGAGGGCCACGCTTTATCGTGTCGGACGAGGGGCCTTCCTCGACCGCGTGTTCCGAGCCGAGGCCATGACCGGTCAGCCGGGCTCGGGCGATGGCTTGCGGTCCCTGGCCGAGGCCTGGGCCATTCCACGCCTGCCTGTGGGCGGACGTCATGTCGCCGCCGCGGGCCTGGCCGCCGGTCCCGAGACGGGTCGTGTGCTGGCGGCGTTCGAGGCCGGATGGATCGCCGACGACTTCCCCGCCGAGGGCCATCGCGAACGGCTCAGCGCCTTGGTGGAACCGCTTCTGCGAGCGTGAACCGCGTCACCACCGGGCGGTGATCCGACCCGTTACGTTGCCCGACCCGACGCTCCACGAAGGCCAGGTCGGGGGTGCGATAGACCTGGTCGATGGTGATGCCGAGCAGGGCCGGAAGTTGTGAGGGCCAGGTGCCGGGCAGGCCGGGCGCGGGCTTCAGGCCGATATCGCTCTGAATCTGACGCCCGATCCGGGCGCTGGACACGCTGTTGAAATCGCCCGCGACGACGACCGGCCCGGTCAGATCGGCCAGCACGGCGTCCAGCGCCATGACCTGTGAAATCTGGCCCCACTGGTACTGATAGGGCCAAGGCCGGGTCAGGTGGACGCCGACGATATTCACCGGCCCCAGCGGCGTATCGACCACGGCCGTCTGGTCGCTGAGGCCGTCGGCGCGCTCGCGAACAGCGGTGAGGGGCCAACGCGAGGCGATGATCCTTCGCTCGACCCGGTCATGATCGACGCCGGGCGAGATCAGCCGATACGGATAGCCGGCCAGAATTTCGTCGAGCGCTGGCGTCAGGGCGTCGTTGGCCTCGAACATCACCACGATATCGGCGTCGGCGGCGCGCACGGAGGCGGCGATGGCGTCGGCGTCCCGGTTGCCGATGTAGAGGTTGGCCGAATACAGGCTGATCACCGGCGCATCCGGGGCCGGCTTCCCCTTGTCCGGCGCCCACTGGGGCCAAAGCGCGGTCAGCAACATCAGGATGACGACCCCGCCCGCTCCGGTCGCGATCCACAGCCGCCCCACCGCCAGCGCCGCGACCAGAGCGAGGGTCGCGATCAGGGCCGGGGCGGTGAACTGGGCCAGGATGTCGACCCATCGGTGACCGACCCCGCTGAGGGCGGCCAGGGCCAGGGTCAGCGGCGCGCACAGCACCAGAATGGCGCAGGCGGTGACAATCCATCGGGCAAACGACATGGCGCGCTTGCCTTTCGGGTTGAACGCGGTTCGATATGGGGCGTTAGGCATCCGCTTCGGAGAGGGCGAAATGGCCAATCAGACCATCGCGGATATCGAGAAAATCTGGTCGAATGTCGAGGGGGTCAAGAAGCTCTCTGACCGGGTCATCGGCATCGGACCCATAGGCTTCGGCCTGGACGCCCTGCTGACCTGGGTGCCGGTGGTTGGGACGGTCTATACCGTCAGCACGGCGGGATGGCTGATGCTTCAGGCCGTACGCGCCAAGGCATCACCCGCGACCCTGGCTCAGATGGCCGCCTATATGGCCGTCGATACGGCGACCGGCACGGTGCCCATCGCGGGCGACGTCGTGGATACCTTCTTCCCCGGCCAACTGCTGGCGGCCAAGGCTCTGCAAAAGGATATCGCCAGCACCCACTGGGTCGAGAACACCTCCAGTGCGGCAAAGGCCTCCGGCGAGCACGAGCGACACTTGGATACGGTGCGGGCTGACTCACGGCTGAGACGGATCGTCTATCTGCATGACTGATCGCCCGATCCGGGTATTGCGCGGATTGCGAGGCTTCAAATAGTTGAAAAAGAAGACATTCTTGTTTGAGTGAGCGGCTGAACGCGCCCAGGTTCGGCGCGCCGCGACACTGATCTCCCTTTCAAGCGGAGATCGACAATGAGCGGAGACACGAGCGCCCGGCTGGGCCTGCCCTATCTGGCCGCGGGCCAGCTTCAGAAACACGTCACCCTGAATGAGGCTTTGACCCGGCTGGACAGCCTGGTTCACGCACGGGTCGTCAGCCGGACCACGGCCGGCCAGCCGTCCGCCCCCGAGGATGGCGCGCTCTATCTGCTGCCAGCCAGTGCGACCGGCTCGGCCTGGGCGTCGCAGCCCTCAGGCGCGATGATGCGGGCGGAACTCGGCAGCTGGTCGGTTGTCGCCATGGCTGACGGCCTGATCGTCTGGGTCGAGGATGAAGGCGTCGCCCTGGTGCGGCACGGCGGGGCGTGGCGGCTGCTGGGCGCGGGTCTAGGCGAGGTGCAGGGCCTGACCCGTCTGGGCCTCAACACGACGGCCGACGGGTCCAATCCCTTCGCCGCCAGGATCAACAAGGCGCTGTGGACTGCGCTAGGCGCCGGCGAGGGCGGCGACGGCGACCTGCGCCTGACCTTCAATAAGGAGACCGCTGGCGATGTCCTGTCGCTGCTGTTCCAGAGTGGATACGCGGGCCGAGCTGAACTGGGTCTGATCGGCGGCGATGACCTGACGCTGAAGGTCAGCGCCGACGGTTCCACCTGGCGATCCGCACTGACAGTCAACCGCGCGACCGGGGCGGTCGATTGCCCCGCAGGTTGCGGCCGATCCGAGACTACCGTCCTTGCGGCCAGCGGGATCTATGTCGTGCCGGCGTGGGCGCGGCGGATCGAGGCGGTGGTTGTCGGCGGTGGGGGAGGCGGCGGGGCCGGGGCCGCAGGGGCGACGGGCGCCAGCAGGTTCGGCGGTGGAGGCGGCGGGGCGGGCGGGATTTCCTTCGCGGGCTGGAACACCGGCGATTTGGCCTCCAGCTTGAGCGTCGTTGTGGGCGGAGGCGGCGCGGGCGGCGCGGGCGGGTCTTCGGCCGGGGGGGCGGGCGGCGTATCGGGCGCCAACAGCACGATCACATCGTCCGGCACGGTCCTGATCACCGGTCTGGGCGGCGCGGCAGGACAGGGCGGCGGCGCGGCGTCCGGGACAGGCGGCCTGGGCGGCGCCGGGCTGACGGTCGCCAATCGCGGCGGGGACAGCGCCGTCACGGCCACCAGCGGCGCGGGCGCAGCACTGGATAGGCCAGACGGGTCGGGTGGCGGTGGCGCGGGCGGCGGCCTGGCCAGCACAAACACGGTCCGGGCGGGTGGCGCGGGCGGGCAGGGCGGCACGGTCGCCACTCCGGCCGCTGGCGGAACTGGCGGGAGCGGCGCCGTGGGCGGTGCAGGCGTGGCGGCCAGCACGGCAGCACGATCCTGGGCGAGCGGCGGCGGCGGAGGCGGCGGTGCGTCGGTCGCTACCGGCTATGCGGGGGGTGCAGGCGCGCCGGGCGCGGGCGGCGGCGGAGGCGGCGCAGGCGTGACCGCCTCGGGCTCGGGGGGAGCAGGCGGTGGCGGACTGGTCCGCATCGTCGCCATGGGATGATCACGATGACGCCCCTGAACTCTCGCGAAGTCGAACTGCTGGATTCGGATGTCTGGGACGCCCCTCCGCGCCTCAGCCCCGCAGACTGCTGGCTTCACACCGGCCTCGAAGGCCGTCGGTCCACCCGCAACCTCGAGGACAATCCAGAGGAGACCGAAACATGACGAACCTCCGCCGAGATTCCCCATCCCCCCTGGCCGAAGGGCGTTGGCTGTGGCGACGCATCTATGTGTTCTGCGCCAGCGCCGGCCTGGGCGGGCTTCTGGCCGGTCTGATCGCGACGGGCGACCCGCGGGTCCTGCCCAGGGTCGCCGACGGGGTGACGGGGCTGCTGGCTTTGCTGCTGGTGCTCTATCTGGTCGCGCCGACGGCCCAGCAGATCGTCGAACTGCTGGCCAATCTGAAGCTGCGGCTGGGTGCGGGAGGGCGGCCATGAGTTTTCGGCTTTCCCGCCGGTCTCGCGATCGGCTCATCGGCGTCCATCCGAGCCTGATCGCCGTGGTGGAACGGGCCATCACCCGCACGCCGGTCGATTTCATGATCACCGAAGGCCTTCGCACCCCGGCGCGCCAGGCCTTGCTGGTCAAGGCCGGGGCCAGCCGGACGCTGAACTCGCGCCACCTGACAGGTCATGCCGTCGATGTCGCGGCCCTGATCGAGGGACAGGTGCGGTGGGACTGGCCCCTCTATCCCCGCATCGCCGAGGCGTTCAAGGCGGCGGCTCTGGAGTTGAAGACTCCTCTGGTCTGGGGCGGCGACTGGGCCAGGCTGCGCGACGGTCCCCATTTCGAGCTGGATCGCCGGACCTGGCCCTAGCCGGGAACCAGCGAGGGTCTTGGGGCAGGAAATGCAGGGCTCCCGGCATTTTCTGCCCATGCCCGACCGCGCGTGGCGTTATTTGCCGGGTCTGCGGATCGCCAGGCGGAGAAATAATTCAACGAAAACAGAGGTCCGATGGCGTGTCCTCGCCGTCCACGTCTGGCCCGCCGCTTGCTGAAGGGAATGCGAGCAAAATGCTCCCGGCAGCCAAAATGGCGTCGGCTATCACGAAGTGAAAAAGGACAGCCAAAATGGCTAACAGCATCAATACGAACTCCGGCGCCATGGTGGCTCTTCAGAGCCTGAACCAGACGAACCGCGATCTGGTCACGACCCAGAACCGCGTCAGCACCGGCCTGAAAGTGGCTTCGGCCAAGGACAACGGCGCTGTCTGGGCTGTCGCCCAGACCCAGAAGGCGAACATGATCGCCCTGGACGCCACCAAAACCAATCTGCAACGCGCACAATCCGTCAACGACGTCGGCCTGGCCGCCGGCGAGTCCGTGATGGACGCCCTGGTCCAGATGAAGTCCCTCGCGGCCTCCATCGCAGCCGGCGTGGGCGACACCTCCGCTTATGAAGCCGACTATGACGCGCTGGTGACTGAAATCACCGCCTCGATCGCGGCGGCTTCGTTCGACGGCACCACCGCGCTGAGCCTGACCCTGAGCCTCGGCGCCGGTTCGGCTGCTACGGAGTCCGTCGTTCAGACGGCCATCGACACCGCCGCTTCGGCGATGCAGGCCCTGGGCACCACCTCCAAATCGCTGGAACGTCAGGTCACCTTCACGTCCAAGCTTCAGGACGCGATGGAAACCGGTATCGGCAACCTGGTCGACGCCGACCTGGCCAAGGAAAGCGCCAAGCTGACTGCTCTGCAAACCAAGCAACAACTGGGTGTGCAGGCGCTGTCGATCGCGAACTCGTCGAGCAGCATCCTGCTCTCGCTGTTCCGCTAGACCAAAGACGACGATAGGGCGGGGCTGAAGGGCTCCGCCCGACCGTCATTGCAAGCGGGTTTGATGCCCATCACGCCGTTCCTGCCGGGACGGCGTTTTGCTGTGCGGCGCCGGGGTTCGCGCAAGCCATTCGCGCCAGCCGCTCGCGAGGGCCTGGTCGGCAGGATATGCAGGGCGCCAGGCAGTTTTTTCCACTTTCGAAGTCTGGCCCGGCAGGATTTGCCGACTGAGGGCCATGGTTAAGGCAAGGTACCGTAGCAATAACAGTGGTTTGGGTTTTGGCCCGCGATATCGCCGATGGCGCGGCCCTTGCTGGGGGATGGGTGAGCAAAATGCTCCCGGCCGCCAAAACGGCGTCGGACATCACGAAGTGAAACAAGGACAGCCAAAATGGCTAACAGCATCAACACGAACTCCGGCGCGATGGTGGCTCTTCAGAGCCTGAACCAAACGAGCCGTGATCTGGTTACGACCCAGAACCGCGTCAGCACCGGCCTGAAGGTGGCTTCGGCCAAGGACAACGGCGCTGTCTGGGCTGTCGCCCAGACCCAGAAGGCGAACATGATCGCCCTGGACGCAACCAAGACCAACCTGCAACGCGCACAATCCGTCAACGACGTCGGCCTGGCCGCCGGCGAGTCGGTGATGGACGCCCTGGTCCAGATGAAGTCCCTCGCGGCCTCCATCGCAGCCGGCGTGGGTGACACTGCAGCCTATGAAGCCGACTACACTGCCCTGGCGACTGAAATCACCGCATCGATCGCGGCGGCTTCGTTCGACGGCACGACGGCCCTCAGCCTGACCCTGACCCTCGGCGCCGGTTCCGCCGCCACCGAGACCATCGTCCAGACGGCCATCGACGCGACCGCCACGGCCATGCAAGGCCTGGGCACCACCTCCAAGTCGCTGGAACGCCAACTGACCTTCACGTCCAAGCTTCAGGACGCGATGGAAACCGGCATCGGCAACCTGGTCGACGCCGACCTGGCCAAGGAAAGCGCCAAGCTGACGGCTCTGCAAACCAAGCAACAACTGGGTGTGCAGGCGCTGTCGATCGCGAACTCGTCGAGCAGCATCCTGCTCTCGCTGTTCCGCTAAGACCGCAAGACGTGAAGGGCGGGGCCGAAAGGCTCCGCCCGACCGTCCGGTTCTTCAGGAGACGCCTCTGGCGTAGGAGATATGCCCAACTCAATCGCCGCGATCGGAACCGCCATCCAGGCTGTTCCTGCCACGACCCCGGATGCAGGCGCACAGAACAACAACGCCCGACGCGATGCCGAACGCGCCGCCGACTATCGCCTTGTCATCGAGGAGGGACCTCGCCGGGGCAGTTTCGTCTACAAGACCATCAATCGCACCACCGGCGAACTGATCCGCCAGTATCCGCGCGAAGCCCTGGTCAAGATGACAAACGACGTCAGCTACGCCGTCGGGACGGTCGCCGACACCCGGGTCTGATTTCGCAAGCCGCCTGCCGCTCGACCTTCGCCGCGCCCTCATGGGTCGCGGTCGCAACGCGTTAGCATCTGTTAACCATACGGATACGACTCACGTCATAGCCTTGCCGGGAAATCGACGAGGGCGAAGACCCAATGGCCAGTATCAACACCAATGCTTCGGCGCAGATCGCGCTGCAGAACCTGAACGCGATCAGCGACCGGCTGACCGCGACGCAGAACCGGGTTTCAACCGGGCTGAAGGTGCAGGGCGCCAAGGACAACGCCGCGGTCTGGGCGGTCGCTCAGAACCAGCGCGCCGACACCAAGGCCTATGAATCGGTCACCAGCAGCCTGAACCGGGCGACCTCGATCGCCGACGTGTCGATCGCCGCGGGCGAATCCATCTCGGACCTCATTACGCAGTTGAAACAGAAGGCGACCGCCGCAGCCGATCCCGGCGGCAGCGACGCGACCCGCACGGCCTATAACAACGAGTTCCAGGCCCTGCTTCTGTCGATCAAGTCGTTCGTCGATAACGCGACCTTCGACGGCAAGAACATGCTGAACGGCATGGCCGACGACGGCGTGACCGCCTCGACCGATCCGCTGACCTTCCTGGCCAATGCGGACGCAACGGACACGATTTCACTGAATCGCCAGGACTTTTCGCTGGCCGGTCTCGGCCTTGACCCCGCGCCCGATCTTTCCTCGGTCACCGGCGCCACCGCCGCCCTGACGGCGGTCACGGCGGCCCTGACCACGGTCAGCGCAGGCCTGGCCGAGATGGGAGCGCAGGCGACCCAGATCGAAAACCACACCAAGTTCGTCTCCAAGCTGGTGGACGCGCTCGAAATCGGCATCGGCAACCTGGTCGACGCCGACCTGGCCAAGGAAAGCGCCAAGCTTCAGGCCCTGCAGGTGCAGCAGCAACTTGGCGTGCAGTCGTTGTCGATCGCCAACCAGGCGCCGCAGATCATCCTGTCCCTGTTCCAGAACTGATCGCAAGGCGTCAGGCCGTTCCGCCGGCTGAAGTGGGGCGGTCGGTCTAGAAGCGGCTGGACGGCTGACGGCCGATCATTACGGGGTCGATGCGGTGGCGGCCGCCGCGCGAGCCTGTGCGAACGCCAAACCCGTACAGGGCGAGAAACGACTGAAGGACGGACTGCGGAAACGACATCGCGGCGCTCTCCTGTTGCAGACGACGAACAGTGTTGCGCCGATTCGGTTCCGTTGCGCGCGTTAAGCCTCCGTTACCGACGCGTCGCCGATAGTGACGGCAGGAGCGCCGCGTGATCGACAGAAGCTATCTTTTGGGGCTGTACGGAGGGACGTCGACCACGTCCTTGCCGACTGCTGCCTCATTGATGGCGGGGACGAAGAAGGCCCAGCCGACCCCGCCATGGGCCACGACCTCCAGCGCGCCTCAGGCGGACGCCCTGGTCCGGTCGGCGCTGGGCGGGCGGCGGCTTATCAACGAAACCGGGACGTCCATCGACGTGGCGGGCTCATCCGCCGACTACAAGCAGTTGTTCGCCCTCTACCAGGGCCTGCGGACCCTGGCCGCAATCGCTGATCGCTCCGGCGTCAAGAACGTCAGCGCCAACGAGCAGGCGCAGCTGATGAAGCGCTTCACCGCCGGCCTGGCCGAAATCGGCTCCTATGTCTCGGGCATGGATCTGGACAAGCTGCGGTTGGTGCAGGGCGCCGTGACCGAGACCAGCAAGACGACGGCCGGGGTCGCGCGCGACAGCAAGACCGCCATCACCGGCGTGATCCACGAAGGGGCGTCGTCTTCGGCTGTCGTCGCCTTTGCGGGCGATGTGCGTTTCGGCATTACCATCAAGGCGCCAGCGGGCGGGGGTTCGACCACGACCACGGTGCCGATCGACCTGGCGGGAATGGGATCGACCACCCGCAGCCTCGACAACGTCATCTCCTACATCAACACCCAGCTGGATGACGCGGGCTTCGACACCCGGATCACACGCCAGGCCATCGCCGTCGAAGCCAAGACGATCACGGCGAACGGCAAGGTGGTGTCGACCCTGCCGGCCGGTCCAGACCGCTGGGCCCTGGCGGTCAACGGAACCGCGACCGAGACCGTGGGCTTTACAGCGGCCGAAACATCGGACGCCGTCTATGTGGTTCAGGGCGTCGGTACGACCGGCGGCCATCAACTGCTGAAGTTCCAGAGCGACGGCGGCTCGGCGGCTGCCCCCACGGGCGGCGGCATCGGCGAAAACCAGTGGATCGCGGGGCGGCTGTCGCAGACCGATCTGCCGGACGGGGTGACGGCGGTCCGGGCCAGCGCCGTTGGGCCTGACGGCTCCCTTTGGCTGGTCGGCGACCTGAGCGAGGGTCCGGGCAACCAGCCGATCAAGGGCGTCCAGGACGTCGCTTTGATGAAATACGACTCGTCGGGTCGGCTGCTGATGACCCGGACGCTGGGCGCGGCCTCCACCGCCAGCGGCTATTCCATCGCCATCGACGCCAATGGCGACGTGGCCGTGGCCGGGTCGGTCACCGGCGCGCTGAACACCTCTGCGACCGACGCCGGAAAGGGCGGGGCGGTCGCAACGGTCGCCGACAGTTTCGTCACCGTCTTCAATGCGGCGGGCGAGGAGAAATGGACCCAGAGGCGCGGGGCCCGTGCGGCGGACGAGGCCACGGCCGTCGCCTTTGGCGCTGACGGAACCGTCTATGTGTCGGGTCGAGCGCAGTCCGCCATTCCGGGCGCGTCTGCCGTTGGCGGATGGGACGGCTATGTCCAGTCGTTCAGCGCCAGTCAGGCCTATGCCGGTGCGCCGATCACGACCCAGGCGCTGGGCGCGACGCAGTTCGGCACCACGGGCGAAGACAATGTCCAGGCCATGACCATCGATGGCTCCAGCCTTTACACCGGCGGAATCGAGAACGGGCGGATGGTCATTCGCCAGTTCACCCTGGGGGCCAATGGGGCGACGACCCTGGCCGCGACGCGCGATCTTGGTGTGGCCAGCGGCGAGATCGCGGGCATCTCGGTCGTGGACGGCAAGGTCGTCGCCGCCGGTACGACCAAGAACGCCGCCCTGTCGGTCGGAACCGTGACCCAGACCCATGCCGGCGGAACCGACGTGTTTGTCGCGACTCTGTCGGGCGACCTGTCGCCCTCTGGCGATGAACGTCTGACCTATTTCGGCGGCGCGGGCGACGACACGGCTGCGGATGTGAAGGTCCATGACGGCAAGGTCTGGCTGACCGGCGTGTCGGATCGGGCTCTGGGCGCCAAGGACACCGACCTGACCAAGGCCTATCTGGCCCGGCTCGATCCCCTGACCGGCGCGGTGGAATACAACCGGGTCTGGACGGGCGAGGCCGGTCAGGCCAAGGCCTCCACCCTGGCCATCGCCAGCGATGGCGCCAGCGTCCTGGACCGGCTGGGCCTGCCCAAGGGCGAGATCGCCCAGAGCGATTCCAAGCTTCTGACCGCCGCCACCGCCCTGAGGCCCGGCGACCGCTTCTACATCACGCCGGCAGACGGCGGACGCTCCGTCGCCGTCACCATCGACGCCAAGGACACCCTGGCGACCTTGGCCCGCAAGATCGAACAGGCCTCGAACAACAAGCTGAAGGTCGAGATTCTGTCGGACAAGACGCTCAAGGCCGGCGAGATCGACGATACGCTGATCTCCCTGGCGGGGCTGCAGCGGCTGTCGATCACGGCGCGGAGCGGGCGGACCGGTGCGGTGCTGACGGCCGGCGAGGCAGGCCGAGACGCCCTGGGCGCCCTGGGCCTTTCGCCCGGTCTGATCGGTCCCACCAAGGACGCCAAGGTCAAGACCTATGGCCTCGATCTGCCCAGCAATCTGAGCCTTGCGAACGCCGACCTGCTCAAGACGACCTCCGAAAAGCTGACAGCGGCGATGAAGGTCATTCGCGACGCCTACAAGGCCCTGGATCCCGCCACGGCGGCCAAGAAGGCGACCAGCGGCCCCGTCCCCGCCTATCTGTCGGCCCAGATCGCCAACTATCAGGCCGCGCTGGACCGTCTGACCGGCTAGCCGCGTTCGATTCCGGGCGCTGATGACCCCTGTTCGGGGACTATGCGGTTGACGCGGCGCACCGCTGCGGGGTTATTGAGGCCACCGAGCCGCGCGAGTGTTCCATGGCGTTCCCCCAAGACAACAAGACCATCCTGGCTATTGGCGCCGGCCTCGCCATCCTGGCGGCGGTGGTGCTCGCCATGGTGTTCAGCGGCGGGAAAGACGCCCAGCCCAAGGAGGATCCGCCCGCATCCAAGGGCGGTCTGACCGTCGATCTGGCCGAAGCCCCCACGCTGGAGCCGACACGCGAGTTGCGCTGCTTCGTCAATGGTCAGTTCATCGGCATGGCCACCCTGTCCGACTGTGCTCAGCGCAACGGCCTGGCGACTGAAGCTCTCGACGTCGGCCTGGACGAAACGGGCGCCCTGGCCGCCGCGCCGACGGCCGCCTTCGCCCCTCCGCCGGCTCTGCCGCCGATCGACCTGGCCGAATCCACCCCGCCCGTGTCCATGCCGTCGTTCGAGCCGAGCCGGCAGATCTCGACCCCTCCGGTTCAGGCGAGCGGCTCCGCCTGCTTGCGTCATGCGGGTTCGGAATGGCGTTCGGTGTCCACGGGCATGAGCCTGAACGCCTGCGTCCAGGCCCTCTATGCCGGGACCTGCGTCCGTCCGGGCGAGGCTCAATATGGCCGCTGGGGCGACATAACCCTGCGTCTGGTGCCGCGCCGGGTCGAACAGTCAAACGACAACAACCGCTTCCGTATCCTGGGCGAGCAGGATCGCAACTGCCAGTTTCCGGGGCTGAGATAATGCGTCGCACGGGTTTGAACGCTCTGTTGGTCGTAGCCGGCCTGGGTCTGGCGCTCGCCGGGTGCAGCAATGCGGTCAAGGCGCCGTTCGATCCGGGCGTCTGCTATTATGTGGTCCTGCCCGAGGACGGTCAGACGGGCGCGGCCCGTTTCAATGTGGTCGCTCGCGACCAGCCCCAGATCGAGGTCTGCGCCGCCCGTCTGGAAGAAATGCGCCTGCGCTTCCTGCGCATGGGCGGAAAGAACCGCGAGATCATCGGCTCCTACCAGGGTCAGTTCATCTTCATCGACCGTAGCGGTGTCTCCTTCGCCCGCACGTTGGACGGTTCACGCTTCTTCGCCCTGGCCCGCAGCGGGGATGGACGTCTGGCAGTCCCCGGTACGATCGAACAACCGCGCGAGCTGCCGGCGACCTGATCCGGGACGGCCGATCTGGCGGCTCCAGGGCTCTGGCGCCAGAACAAAGGTGGAACATCCACAGCGTTTCGTTTAGGATGCGTTAATCGCCCTGCCGTCGCGCGTCCGCGCGCGCTAGGCGGTGATCATTCAAACAAGCCGCGCCCCGATCCGGGTGCGCGGGGCAGACAGCAAAAGAGCGAAGACATGGCGGGCAGCGTCAACAAGGTCATTCTGGTCGGCAACCTGGGTCGTGATCCCGAAATCCGCTCCATGCCCAACGGCGACCGGATCGCCAACTTCTCGCTGGCCACGTCCGAGACCTGGCGCGACAAGTCCTCGGGCGAGCGCAAGGAAAAGACCGAGTGGCACCGGGTCTCGGTGTTCAACGACAACATCGTCAAGGTGGTCGAGAACTATGTGAAGAAGGGTTCGACCGTCTATGTCGAGGGCTCGCTCCAGACCCGCAAATGGACCGACAAGGACGGCGTCGAGAAATATACGACCGAGATCATCATCGGCCGTTTCAACGGCCAGCTGACCATGCTGGGCGGCCGTGACGGCGGCGGCGGCGGCTCGCAAGGCGGGGGTTACGGCGGCGGTGGCGGCGGACGCGGCGATGACGACTATTCGTCGGGCTTCTCCACCGGCGGCGCCAACAAGCCGAGCGGCCCCAAGGAAAGCTACGACCTGAACGACGACATCCCGTTCTAAACGACTTCCATCCAGCCCGGATCAGGGCGCGATTTTCCGACAGAGGGCGGGTTCGGCAAGCCGGATCCGCCCTTGGCATGAACGGTCACCGAACGTGTTCGCGTCCGGGTCGCTCTGGCGGCCGCAGCGGAGTATGCCGCAGGCGTGCCCATCGTTCCTGACAAGCCTCACAGTCCTCTCAGCCTGATCGAGATCGCGGCGATTATCGCTGTGGTGGTGATCTGGGGCGTCAACAACGCCGGAGCCAAGATCGCGACCGAGGTCCTGCCGCCTCTGTTCGTCGGCGCCATCCGCTTCGGCATCGCCGCCGCCTGTCTGGTCTGGATGGTGCGGCCGCCATTTCCCGATCTGAAAAGCCTGCTGATCATCGTGATCCTGGGCGGGCCGGTCCATTACGGTCTGATCTATCTGGCCTATTCGATGGCCCAGGACGTCAGCCCGGTGACGGTCGCGACACAGTTGTGGGTGCCCTTCACGGCCCTGTTCGCCTTCCTGATTCTGGGCGAGCGCCTGTCGCGGGTGGCGGTGTTCGGTCTGGTCGTAGCCTTCGCCGGGGTCGCCTGGATGACGCTGGATCCCCATGCTCTACAGGATTGGAAGGCCATCATCATCGGGGTGATCGGGTCGTCCGCCTGGGCCGTCATCACCGTCATCGCTCGCCGCACCACCTCCATCCCGCCGCTGAAGATGCAGGGGATGCTGGCCTGCGTCGCCCTGCCGACCCTGGCGCTGGGGTCGGCGGTGTTCGAGCGGGGCCAGTTCGAGGCGCTGTCTCAGACCACGCCCCTGATCTGGGTCGCCCTGTTGTGGGCCGGGCTGGTGTCGTCCGTGCTGGCCACCAGCCTGGTCTTCTGGCTGGTGCAGAAACGCGAGGCCGGGCGGGTGACGCCCTACCTGCTGGCCACGCCCGTCGTCTCCATGGCCATCGGCTGGCTGTGGATGGGCGATGTGCTGACGCCGCAGATCCTGGCCGGGTCGGCCCTGACCATCGCCGGCGTCGCCGCCGTTGCCCTGGCCGAGCGCGGTCTCCGCGCCGGCGCGACGCGGGGATGACGAGCGCGGTCTCCGCGCCGGCGCGACCAGGGCTGTCGGGACTGTTGGTCTAGCCCGCCGCCATCACGCCGCAGACGACGCGGTCGCCGGCTCCGCCGATCGGCTGGGTCGAGTGGTCGTCGGCATTGGCGTGGATGACCAGGGCCGAGCCGTCCGCGTCCCACAGCCACTGGCCGGGGCCGTCGGCGGCGATGCGGGCCTTGGTGGTGAAGACCTCGGCGTTGGCCTTGCCGTCCGCGCCGACCCAGATGTTGGGCAGGTCGCCGTCGTCAGGCCCCTGGGCATTCAGCAGGCCGTGCGGCGTCTTGGGATCGGTGTGGTTGATATGGGCTCCGGCCGAGGTGAAGGGGGCGGTGCATTCGCCCGTCGCGTGGATGTGCATCCCGTGCCAGCCGGGCGTCAGGCCGCTGGCCTCGACCCGGATCAGCAGGCCTGTGGCGCCTTGCGTCAGGACGGCGCGGCCGACCCGAGCGCCCGTTCCGTCGATCAGGGTCGCCTCGCCGAAGTCGCCCACGGCGGCGCGGATCGGAGCGGTCTGGCCGAAGCTGTTGTCGGTGACGCTGACGCAGGCGGCGAGCGCGGCGCAGGCGAGCGGGGCGGCGAGGGCGATCAGGCGCATGAGGGAGTCCTTTCAAGACGGTCGGCGAACGCGCGGCAGGGCGGCGAATCTTTGCGTAACATAGCCCCGGATGCTAGAAATCCGGACAGCGGATCACGTTCCGATTCCGGCCACCTGAAGCCAGATTTCATTGTCAGACGATAACTACACCGACGCCCTGCCGCCAGCCGGGCCAGACGGCCCGCGCAGCGACATTTCGACCATCACGATCGAGGACGAACTGCGCCGCAGTTACCTCGATTATGCGATGAGCGTGATCGTCAGCCGCGCCCTGCCGGACGCGCGCGACGGGCTGAAACCCGTGCACCGCCGCATCCTGTGGTCCATGTCCGAACTGAACATGACGCCCGAGCGGTCCTATTCGAAGTCGGCCCGTGTGGTCGGCGACGTGCTGGGCCGGCTGCACCCGCACGGCGACGCCTCGGTCTATATGGCCATGGTGCGTATGGCCCAGCCCTTCTCGATGGGGCTGATGCTGGTCGACGGCCAGGGCAACTTCGGCTCGGTCGACGGCGATATGCCCGCCTCGATGCGTTACACCGAGGCCCGGATGGCCCCAGCCGCCGTCGCCTTGCTGGCCGACATCGACAAGGACACCGTCGATTTCCAGCCCAACTACGACGAAAAGGAATTGGAACCCGTCGTCCTGCCGGCGCGGATCCCCAACCTGCTGGTCAATGGCGCGGGCGGCATCGCCGTCGGCATGGCCACCAACATCCCGCCCCATAACCTGGGCGAGATCATCGACGCCTGCGTCGCCCTGCTGGACGATCCCGAGATCTCGACCGAGGCCCTGCTGGACCTGGTGCCCGGCCCCGACTTCCCCACCGGCGGCGAGATCATGGGCCGCACCGCGCCCCGGAACGCCCTGCGCGACGGTCGCGGCTCGGTCATCGTGCGCGGCAAGGCCTCGATCGAGACGATCCGCAAGGACCGCGAGGCGATCATCATCACCGAGCTGCCCTATCAGGTGAACAAGCAGACCCTGATCGAGCGCATCGCCGAAATGGTGCGCGAGAAGCGGATCGAGGGCATCTCCGACGTCCGCGACGAATCCGACCGCCAGGGCATGCGGATGGTGGTCGAGCTGAAGCGCGATGCGTCCGGCGACGTCATCCTGAACCAGCTGTTCCGCTATACGGCGCTGCAATCCTCGTTCGGCGTCAACATGCTGGCCCTGAACCATGGCCGTCCCGAGCAGATGGGTCTGCGCGATCTGGTCCAGATCTTCCTCGACTTCCGCGAAGAGGTCGTGGTCCGCCGCGTCAAGTTCGAGCTGGCCAAGGCCCGCGACCGCGGCCACGTCCTGGTCGGCCTGGCCGTCGCCGTCGCCAATATCGACGAGGTCATCCACATCATCCGCTCCTCGGCCGACCCGGCAGAGGCGCGCGAGCGTTTGCAGGCCAAGTCCTGGCCGGTGGGCGACATGATCGCCCTGGTCGAGCTGATCGCCGATCCGCGCTCGGTGCTGATCGAGGGCGACAAGCTCAACCTGACCGACGAACAGGCCCGCGCCATCCTGGCCCTGACGCTCAGCCGCCTGACCGGCCTGGGCCGCGACGACATCTTCGGCGAGGCTCGCGGCCTGGCCGACACCATCCAGGGCCACCTGACCATCCTGTCGGACCGCGCCAACATCCTGGCCATCATCCGCGAGGACCTGTTCGCGGTGAAGGAGCAGTTCGCCGTGCCGCGCCGCACCCTGATTGGCGAGGGCGACGCCGAGATGGAGGACGAGGACCTGATCCCGCGCGAGGACATGGTCGTCACCGTCACCCACGGCGGCTACGTCAAGCGCGTGGCCCTGAACGCCTATCGGACCCAGCATCGCGGCGGCAAGGGCAAGTCCGGCATGACGATGAAGGACGAGGACGCCATCGTCGGCGTCTTCTCGGCCTCGACCCACACGCCGGTGCTGTTCTTCGCCACCAACGGCAAGGCCTACAAGCTCAAGACCTGGCGCCTGCCGCTGGGCGCGCCGACCTCGCGCGGCAAGGCCTTCGTCAACCTGCTGCCCATCGAGCCGGGCGACAGCATCATGAACGTCCTGCCCCTGCCTGAGGATGAGGCGACCTGGGGCGACTACGACATCATGTTCGCCACCAAGTCGGGCGACGTGCGCCGCAACAAGCTGTCGGACTTCGCCACGGTGAACCGCGCCGGCAAGATCGCCATGAAGCTGGAAGACGACGACCACATGGTCGGGGTCGCCCTGTGCACCGCCGAGGACGACGTGCTGCTGACGACCGCCCTGGGCCGCGCCATCCGCTTCAAGGCCGATGATGTTCGCGTCTTCAAGGGCCGGGATTCGACCGGGGTGCGCGGCGTTCGCCTGCAATCGGGCGACGAGGTCATCTCCATGGCCGTGCTGGGCCGGGTCGATGCGACCCCGGACGAGCGCGCCGCCTACGTCAAACACGCCAACGCCATGCGCAAGGCGGCGGGCGACGCGGACGATGAAACGCCGGTGGTCGATACCGCCAATGAAGAGGGCGACGAGGCCGAAGGATCGGGCGACGCCGCCCTGTCCATCGAGCGGATCGCCGAACTGGGCGCGGCGGAGCAGTTCATCCTGACCGTCACCGACACCGGCTTCGGCAAGCGGTCCTCGGCCTATGAGTATCGCCGCACGGGTCGCGGCGGCCAGGGTCTGACGGCCCACGGTCTGGGCGGTCGTGCGGGCACGCGCCTGACCGCCGCCTTCCCGGTCGAGGAAACCGACGACCTGCTGATGGTCACCTCGGGCGGTCAGATGATCCGCACCCGCGTCGAACAGGTCCGCATCGTCGGCCGTTCCAGCCAGGGGGTGACGATCTTCCGCACCGCCGAGGGCGAGAAGGTGGTCTCGGTCGAGCGTCTGGCCGAAACACCCGGCGGCGACGATGTCGGCGAAGATGACGGCACCGAGGGTGGCGAGGAATAATCCTCCCCCATCGGGGGAGGGTTCCGGTGCAGGCTGAAATCCTGATCGACGGCGCGGCTGCGAGCGTCGCCGACCTCGCGTCCCAGGCCTTGACCAACTACGGCGCCTACACCTCTTTCCGCGTCGAGGGCGGCGGGGTGCGGGGGCTGGGCGATCATCTGGCCCGCCTCGACGCCTCTGCGCTCGACCTGTTCGGCGAGGCGGTGGGCGAGGCGACCTTGCGCGACCTCATGCGCCAAGCCGTCGCCGACCGGCCCGACTGTTGGCTGCGCGTCAGCCTGTTCTCGCCCGAGATCGGCGTGCGCAATCCGTCCTGGCGAGGGCGACCCCGCGTCATGACCATCCGTTCGCCCGCTCCGGCGCCTCTGGCCACGTCGCTGAGGCTGGCGGTCCAGACCTATGGCCGGGAAGAGGCCCACCTCAAGCACACGGCCATCTTCGGCCTGATCCGCGCCCGCCGCGCCGCCCAGGACGGCGGCTTCGACGACGTCCTGTTCGTGGATGGCGAGGGGGTGATTTCCGAAGGCAGCGTCTGGAACATCGGCTTCCTGGACGGTTCGAACATTGTCTGGCCCCAGGCGCCCATGCTGGCCGGCGTGGCTCAGAGGCTGATCGAGAAGGGGGGGGCGGGGCAGGGGCTCGGCTGCTCGACGGAGCGCGTGTGGCTGTCGGACCTGGCCCGTTTCGACGGCGCCTTCATCTGCAACAGCGCCACCCCGGCCTGCGCCGTCAGCGCCATCGCAGGCCATGAGTTCACGACGGACCCCGACCGGATCGCCGCGATCGCCGCCGCCTGGGCGGCCAACGCGCCTGAGCCGATCTGAGACCGGCTCAGGGCTGGATCAGCCTGCCGCCGTCTTGGGTGCGGCCAGCATCGAGATGAAGAAGGCGATGGCTGCGCCGACCGCGGACACGCCGCCGATAATGGCCAGGGCCATGCCCAGATTGCCGTCGCCGCCCATGGCCTGGCTCAGCAGGGTGACGACCGTGGGCGCGACGCCGAAGCCGAACAGGACCCCGACCACGACAAAGGCGCCCAGGCACAGGCCGCGGTACTCATTGGGCACCAGGACGGCGATGGAGGTGGCGGTCATCAGGCCCGTGGCGGTCCCGGCGACCAGCAGCACGGCCAGCATGGCCGCAAAGCCGAACACGGTGGGCATGACCGGGAAGAGGGCGCAGGGGATGGCGATCACCGAACAGATGACCGCGCCCAGCAGGATGCCCTTGCCGGGCCAGCGCTTGTGCCCGAGATCCGACGCCAGACCGCCGATCACGGCGCCCAGGATGCCCGCGCCCAGCAACAGGCCGCCCAGCCAGCCGGCGAACTGATCCGGCGTCTGGTCGAAGTTCCGCGACAGGACCGATGCGCTCCAGGTCAGGGCGGCGTTGTCGGCCATGATGACGCTGATCTGGCCGATGAAGAGGGGAGCCAGGAAGCCGCGCCGGGCCCACAGGGCGGCCAGGGACGGCCCCAGGGCGGCGCCCTTCTGACCGACCTCGCGCCGGGCGGGCTCGCGCAGCAGGAACAGGGGCAGGATCAGCGCCAGGCTGGCCAGGGCGAAGATCAGATGCATCCCGCGCCACGCCACCAGACCGGCCAGGCTGATGTCGCCCGCTTGCAGCCAGCCATAGACCGCGCCGCCGATGGCGAAGGCCAGGGCCGTGCCGGCGGCCTTGCCGATGGTCAGCAGCAGCAGGGAGCGGCCGCGCACCTCGGGCCGGCACAGGTCGGCGGCCATGGAGATGGCGATGGGCAGGACGCAGGTGCCGCCCAGGCTGGCCGCCATCCGCGCCGCCATCATGACTTCGAAATTGGGCGCCCAGACCGTGGCGAAGGCGCCCAGGGTCCACAGGCTGGCCATGGCGATCAGCAGCCGCAGCCGGGTCTGGTGGTCGACCAGCCAGCCCAGGGGGATGGACAGCACCACCGCCGGAAGGGCCACGGCCAGGCCCTGGGCATAGCTGAGCTGCAGGTCGCTCATGCCCATGTCGAGCTTGGTCAGTTCCTGCACTGGCGAAAAGGCCGACTGCACGGCCGAGCCGCAGGTCACGGCCAGGGCCAGGATCAGCAGAGCTGGCGCGGCAGAAGTCTTGGCCTTGACGGCTGCCTCGCCCGGTTGCGCGGAGTTCAGGGAGGCGTCAGTCGCCATTGTGCGGTTCCTTGGCGAGCGAGGCCTTCAGCAGACTGTCGATCGAGGCGTCGAAGTGGGCGTCCATGGCCGCGACGGCGGCTGCGGGGTCGCGATTGAGGATGGCCTGGGCCACGGCGTGGTGGCGCTCCAGGGTCGAACGGCGCTGTTCGTCGCCGATGCGGGTGTCCCAGGCGGCGGGAACTGCCACCTCCATCAGCGGGCCGAAGGAGGAGACGATCTGCACGAACAGGACGTTGTGGCTGGCGCGGGCGATGGCTTCGTGAAAGGCGATGTCGTGGCGGGTCATGGTCGGGCGGTCATGGGCGTCGCGCTCCATGGCCTGCGCCAGTTCGACGATGCGCTGAGCCTCGGCGTCGGTGCGGGACGTGGCGGCCAAGGCTGCGGTGCGAGCCTCGATGGTGCGGCGAACGTCCCAGACTTCCGGCACGGTGATCTGGGCGGTCGAGACGGCGTGATCCAGCGACGTGGCGATGACCGAGCCGTCGATGGCGCTGACGCGGGGCTTTCGTCCATTGCCGACGTCGATCAGGCGCAGGGCCGCCAGGGCGCCGAAGGCCTCGCGCATCACCGCCCGGCTGACCCCCAGGGTGGTGGCGAAATGGGCCTCGCCCGGCAGGCTGTCGCCGACGCGCAGCTTTTGGGTGCGAATATGGTCGTTGACCGCCTGGATGGCGTGCTGAACCAGGGACACGCCGTCGGACGAGGACGCGCCGTTCACCGAGATCACACCCATCAGGCGGCCAGCCGCTGGGCGCGGAAGTCGGAAGGCGTAACCCCGAACCGGCGACCGAAGGCGCGGGCGAAGCTGGCGTTGTTCAGATAGCCGTTCTCGTAACCGATCGACGACACTGGCAGGTCGGTGGTCAGCAGCATGCGGCTGGCCTCGGTCAGGCGGCGCTCGACGATGGCCTCGGCGATGGAGCAGCCGAACATCTCGCGAAAGCCGCGGGTCAGCTTCTCGCGGTTCAGACCGCACTGGGCGGCGATGCGCTCCAGCGACAGCTTCTCGTTCCAGCGGTCGTCGATCATCTGGCGGACCGCCAGGATGCGCACGCTGTCGGCGCGCGACAGGCCGCTGTCGCCGGCCAGGGGCGCAAGGGCGCAGGCGTCGACCAGGGCCCAGGTCTCGCACAGCAGCTCGATCCCCTTGGCGGCGCGATAGATGTCACCCGCCTCGCCCGTGCGGTCGCAGTCGCGCAGGGCCAGGGCGATGGCTCGCAGTTCGGTGGGCAGGTGATAATGGGCGCGGCTTTCGGTGTCCGGCACGACATGGCCGTCGATCCGGGCGATAGCCGTGGGTGCGACCAGAAGGACGATCCGGGTGGCGTCCAAATCCTCGTCCATCAGGTCGGGGACCTGTCCCGACCCGATCAAAGACACGGTGGCCGAGGCGGTAATGGCGCCGAAGCCATAGACCACGCCGATAGCGTCCTGCGGCACGGCTGCGGCCTCGAACGGCCCACGACCGATCAGGATCGTCATCTCGTGCGAGACGACGACGGACTCGTAAGGGTGCGCGGTGGTGGTCTGCGACATGAATACCTCCCGGCTCCTCTGCGGGAGCTGCGATGGGAGGATGAACCTATCTGACAGGTCGCGCAAGACCTTTCAGATAGGTCTAGGCCGTCAGGTCCATGAACCGGGCCAGGGCCGCCGTCTGATCACGCACGGCCTGGGCCGAAACAGCGACGTCGGGGGCCAGTTCAAAGCCGTGGATGCCGCCAGGATAAACGTGCAGTTCCACCGGAACGGCGGCCCGCAACAGACGACGCGCATACTCCAGGTCTTCCTCAAGGAACAGGTCCAGAGACCCGGTGGAGATGAAGGTCGGCGGAAGACCGGACAGGTCCTCGGCCCGCGCCGCCGCCGCATATGGGCTGACGCGGTCCGAGCCGGGCTCGACGCCCAGCAAAGATTTCCAGCCGAAATGGTTGTTGTGCGGCGTCCAGATGAACTCGCCCGTATGGGGGTGCGGATCGGCGTGGGTGCAGGTCCGGTCGTCGATCATCGGATAGATCAGGTGCTGGAAGGCCAGCCTGTGTTCGCCCCGGTCGCGCGTCAGCAGGGCCAGCGCCGCCGCCAGACCGCCGCCTGCGCTCTCGCCCATCACCCCGATCCGCGTCGCGTCGATCCCCAGATCAACAGCATTGGCGAAGGTCCAGTCCAGGGCGGCGTAGCAGTCCTCGACCGCCCCCGGCGCTACGGTCTCGGGCGCAAGTCGGTATTCGACGGTGATCAGGACGCAGCCGAGCCTGGCGACCAGGGGCCGATGCAGGCCCTCGTTCGCCGCAGCGCTTCCCAGAACATAGCCGCCGCCGTGGATGTGGAAGATGCAGGGCAGCGGGTCGGAGGCCCCGCCAGCCGGGCGATAGATGACTACATCCACATCCGGCGCGCCTGCGGGTCCGGCGACGGTGCGCCGTTCCGTCTGCACGGCGGCGCCGGCCTCGTCGGCAGCGGGCATGGGCAGGCGCGACAGTTCGCGGATGGCTTGGAGGTTATCAGGCGTCAGGGCGATGGTCGGCCAGTTGTCCAGCAGGTCCAGCAGTTGCGGGTCCACCAGGTGTCGGGTTCCGGTCGGCGTGGTCATTGGGCGGTTTCCCTGCAGATCGAATCTAGGCCTTGGCCTTGACCGGCGCGTTCAGCATGGCGAGGGCGAAACCGGCCAAGGAAATCAGCCCGACCACGACCCCGACGATGGCCAGGGCCATGGCCAGGTGGCTCTCGCCGCCCAGGGCCTTACTGCCCAGGGTGACCAGGACAGGCGACAGGCCCAGGCCGATCAGGGCGCCCAGGATCATGAAGGCCCCCAGACAGATGCCCCGCTCCTCGTTGGGAACCAAGACGGCGATGGCCGTGGCCGTGATCAGGCCGGTCATGGAGCCTGCGAGCAGCAGCACGAACAGGACGGCGGTGAAGGCGGGCACAGTGCTGACGATCGGGAACAGGGCCGTCGGCACGCCTATGGCCGAGGCGATAACGGCGCCGATCAGGATGCCGCCGCGAATAGAGCTCTTGTGGCCGAAGTCGGCGATGAAGCCGGCCATCACCGGCCCCAGGACGCCGGCCACCAGCAGGATGCCGCCCAGAATGCCGCCGGCCTGACCGATGCTGAGGCCCAGGTCGCGCTGCATCACCGGCACCGCCCATACGCCCGCCGCGGCGTCGGCCATGATGACGCTGATCTGGCCCACGAACAGCGGCAGCAGGAATTTCCAGCGCTTCAGCAACGCCTGCACCACGGCCTTCAGCGAGTTGGAGGCGTTTTCGACCTCATGCCGTTCGGGCTCGCGGATCAGGACCAGAAGCAGCAGAGTCACCGCGCTGGCGACACCGAAGACCAGGGAGGCTTCGCGCCACGGCGACAGGCTGACGCCGGGCAGACTGAGATCGGCGGCGAAGGCGGTGAACAGGACGCCGCCCAGCACGAAGGCCAGGGCCGGACCCAGGGTGTTGCCCATGCCCAGGAACAGCATGGCGCGTCCTCGCTGTTGAGGCGCCGACAGGTCGGACAGGACCGAGATGGCCACGGGTACCAGGCTCATCGTGCCCAGGCCCGCCAGCATCCGCGCCAGGAAGAGCGTCTCGAAATTGGTGGCGAAGGCGGTCCAGATCATTCCGACCGTCCAGCACAGACCCAGGACCAGCATGATCCGCGTGCGCTTCGAGTGGTCGGTCAGCCAGCCCAGGGGGATGGCGATCACCGCCAAGGGCAGGGCGGCGGCGATGCCCTGGATCAGGCTGATCTCGTAGTCGGTGAGGCCCAGTTCGAGTTTTGCCGCCTCCTGAACCGGCGAGAAGGCCAGGCGCACCATGCCGGCCATCATGACGACCAGGGACGTCAACAGCACCGCTCGCCACGCCGTGCGGCGGATGGGATCGGCGCCGGCGCCGGTCGTGTCGGAAGGAACGATGATGGGGGTCGCCATGGTCAGGCCTCCGGCGCGGTCTGGCGCCTGTCAGAAAACGGCGTGGCGAGGATCGCCATGACGGCGGGGGTCAGAGGCTGAAGATCTTGCCCGGATTGAACAGGTTCTTGGGGTCCAGCGCACGTTTGATGGCCCGCATCATGTCGACCGCGTCGCCCAGTTCGGCCACCAGCCAATCCTGCTTGCCCAGGCCGATGCCGTGTTCTCCGGTGCAGGTGCCGTCCATGGCCAGGGCGCGCCGGACCAGGATCCGATTCAGCGCCTCGGCTTCCCTGGCTTCTTCCGGCTTGTTGGGGTCCAGCACGAAGACAACGTGGAAATTGCCGTCGCCGACATGGCCCAGGATGGTGGCCGGAATGGTCGCCGTGGCCAGGTCCTGCTTGGTTTCGAGGATACATTCGGCCAGACGGCTGATCGGCACGCAGACATCGGTGGCCCAACCGACGCATCCCTTTCTCAGGCCGATGGCCGCGTAATAGGCCTCGTGCCGGGCCTTCCACAGACGGGCGCGTTCCTCGGGCAGGTTCGACCATTTGAACTCGCCGCCGCCGTTGTCGCCGGCGATGGCCGAGACCGTCTCGACCTGTTCGGCGACATAGCGTTCCGAGCCGTGGAACTCGAAGAACAGGGTGGTCTTCTCGGGATAGTCGAGCTTGGACCAGGCGTTGATCGCCTTCATCTGCATATCGTCCAGGATCTCGACACGGGCCAGGGGAATACCCAGCTGGATCGATTGGACCACCGTATCGACGGCGCCTTCTAGAGTGTCGAAACTGCACACAGCCGACATGATCGCTTCGGGGATGCCATGCAGGCGAAGGGTGATCTCGGTGATGATGCCGAGCGTCCCCTCGGCGCCGATCATCAGTCGCGTCAGGTCGTATCCGGCGGCCGACTTGCGGGCGCGGCCCGCGGTGCGGATATCGCGGCCGTCAGGGGTGACGACGCGCAGCGACAGGACCGCCTCGCGCATGGTGCCATAGCGCACGGCATTGGTGCCCGAGGCGCGGGTCGAGGCCATGCCGCCGATGGTGGCGTTGGCGCCCGGGTCGATGGGGAAGAACAGGCCCACGTCGCGCAGGTGTTCGTTCAACTGCTCGCGACGCACCCCGGCCTGGACGGTGACGTCGGCGTCCTCGGCGTTGACCTGGAGGATGGCGTTCATCTCCGACAGGTCGACGGTGACACCGCCCCGCGTCGGCGTGACATTGCCCTCGACCGAGGTCCCGGCGCCGTAGGGGATGATGGCCACGTCGGCGGCGACGCACGCCTTGACTACGGCGACGACCTCTTCGGTCGAATGGGGAAAGACGACGGCGTCAGGCAGGACGGTGTCGAAGTGGCTCTCGCTGGCGCCATGCTGGGCGCGCATGGCCTCGCCCAGGTGCAGGCGATCCGAAAGGATCGCCCGCAGCTCGGACAGTAGGGCCGCTGGAAGCAGCGACGGTTGCGATGTCATCAGGGCGCTCACGTCGCTGTTCCTTGCTGGGTTCAGGCCTAGAAGCGCGCGGCCAGACGGACGCCGATCCGGCGCTCGTCACCCGTGATGCCCAGGTTGTGGACGGCCGCGGCGGGGAAGCCGAAGGCGCTCAGAAGCGACTGGTCGAGGTATGAGTCGTAGTAGTCCTCGTCCAGCAGGTTCGTGGCGAACAGGGCCACCGTATAGTTGTCCCACTCGTAGGCCACGTTGGCGTTGACGACGGTGTAGCCTTCCAGCGTCGGGGCGAAGGTCGGGCTCAGGCTGGAACCGACGCGCTCGCCCTTGTAGCTGGCGGTGATGTCGGTGCGCAGCTCGCCGGGGCCGACCGGATAGGTGATGCTGGCGGTCACGAAGCCGTTCCAGTCCGGCTGGAACAGGATGCGGTCGGAGGCCAGGCCGTTGCCGATGACGGCTTCGAACTCGGAGTCGTCGGTGATCCTGGCGTGGTTGTAGGTGATGCCGCCGCGCAGCTGGAACATCGAGTTGGGCGACCAGATGCCCTCGACCTCGGCGCCGTAGGCCTCGACGTCGCCGGTGTTCAGGTTGACCGCGATCAGGGCCGGGGTCAGGGCGTTCTGGCCGATATAGTGGCTGTAGTCGTTATAGTAGATGGCCGAGTTCAGCGTCAGGGTGCGGCTGTCGTTGGTGAACTTGTCGCCGATCTCATAGGTCCAGACCGAGTCGCCCTGGTAGAACTCGTTCGGCGCCCCTGGAGCATTGGCGCCGCCGCCACGGAAGCCGCGCGAGATCGAGGCATAGGTCGAGTGGTTCGGGTTCCAGCTCTTGCGGATCGTGAAGCGCGGCTGCCATTCGTCGGCCTTGTATGTGCCGGCGGTGCCCGAGACGCTGACTTCCTGGTGGTCGAAGCGGATGCCGGCCGACACTTCGATGCTGTCGGTCAGATCATAGAAGGCGTTGGCGTAGATGGCCTGCGACTGCAGTTCGCTGGTCTGGATCGTTGTCTGCGGCACAACGACAAGGCCGGCGGGCAGGCCCAGAGCCAGGATGCCCACGTCGATCGACTGGTTGACGGTGTTCTTGTCGTCAGACCGGTTCGCGAACGCGCCGATCAGGGTGCTGAAGCGGTCGTTCCAGGCCGTGTCGAAGCGCACTTCGCCGGTATAGGTTTCGCGCGCGTTGCGGCCGTCGGTGATCTCGATGATCGGCACCGGGCCGAAGTCGCCGTCGCCGGTCGCCTTGCCTTCCTTGTCGTCATAGGCGGCGATGATCGTCATCGTCGTCTTGGCGTCCAGGTCCGTGACCAGCTTCGTGCTGAAGCCGAAGTAGTCGTACTGGGCGATGCTGTTGAAGTTCAGCGGCACGTCATCGACGTAGTCGGTGGGGCCGGACGGGCTGGCGTAGGCCGTCTGCGAGCCGGTGACGCGGTTGAAATAACCGTTCAGGCTGATCTCGGTGCGCTGAGCCTGGGGCACTTCCCAGACCAGGGTGCCGTTGACCGCTTCGGTCTCCATCGGACGGGCGTCGCCGCCGACCAGCAGGTTCTTCGAGAAGCCGTCCTGGGTGTGATAGCTGGCGGCCAGACGACCGCGCAGCGAGCCTTCGATGATCGGGCCGCTGATGCTGCCGGCATAGGTCTGGTAGTTGTCGGGACCGGCGTAGGATGCGGTCGCGCGACCCGAGAACTCGTCGGTCGGGCTGCGGGTGATGACGTTGATCGCGCCGCCCAGGGTGTTGTTGCCGAACAGGGTGCCCTGCGGTCCCTTCAGGACCTCGATGCGCTCCACATCGACCACCGGGTTGTTCAGGTAGGAGGTGTTGGGCTGATAGATGCCGTCGATGAAGATGCCGACGCCCGGCTGCACGGTGTCGATCAGGGTCGTGCCGACGCCGCGGATCGACATGAAGGCGCGTCCGACGGCGTCCGACGAGATGTTCAGGCCGGGGGTCAGGGCGGCGACGTCCTTGATGACGTTGATCTGTTCGCGCTCGAGGGTTTCACCCGAGACCGCGGTGACGGCGATCGGCACGTCCTGCAGTCGTTCTTCGCGTTTGCGCGCCGTGACGATGACATCGTCGACGGTCGCGGCGTCGTCGGTGGTCACGGTCTGGGCCTGGGCAAAACCGCCGCTCAGGGCGACGATGGCCGTGCTGGCTGCGAGAATGGTGGTGAAGCGCATGGGTCTGTCCCCCTCGGGTAGGCGCCGAACTTTATGTCCGGTCGCGGTTGAGGAAGGGATAGGCCGGCGCCGACCTATCTGAAAGGTCGCTCTGTATGCCGGGCCGCAGGATGTTTGCGCTCGCGGCCCGGTGCGTTCCTCACTCGCCTGGCTGCAAGGCGTTCAGGGCCAGGGCGACGGACCCCAGCGGACCCGCCCGGTTGCCCAGTTCGGGATGGGCCAGGAAATCCTCGATGCCCGCCGCGATCCGCGGCGCGACCCCGTATCCGTTCAGGCTCTCCAGCAAGGCGGTGCGGATGCGTGGCAGCAGATGCGGCTGGCCCTGTCCGACGCCGCCGCCGATCAGAATCTTCTCGGGCGCGGTGGTCAGCACCAGGTTGTGGAAGGCGGCGGCCAGAGTGTGCACGACCTCGTCCCAGACCGGATCTGACCGCGTCAGCTCATTGGCGGCGAACCCCGCCTGGGCCTTGATCGCCGTGCCGGAGGCCAGGCCCTCGACGCAGTCGCCGTGATAGGGGCAGCTTCCGGGCCAGGTCCGACCGGACAGGCGGGGTACGCGCAGATGGCCGATCTCGGTATGGCCCAGACCCTTCACGGTTCGCCCGTCGATGATGGACCCGACGCCGATGCCGGTGCCGATGGTGACATAGGCGAAGGACTTCAGGCCCCGACCCGCGCCCCATCGTCCCTCGGCCAGGGCCGCGCCGTTGACGTCTGTATCGAAGCCGACGGGCACGGCGAAGCGGCGTGCGCGAGCCAGCAGATTGGCGCCGCTCCAGCCCGGCTTGGGCGTGTTGACGACACAGCCGTAGTCGGCCGACCGCTCGTCGATTTCGATCGGGCCGAAGCTGCCGATGCCGATGGCCTCGAAACCGTGCCTGGCGCGCATCTGCTGCAGGCGTTCGTCGATGGCGTCGAGCGTCTCCTGGGGCGTCGTGGTGTCGATCCGGGCCTCGGCGCGGATGTCGTCAGGCCCAGCGGCGATCAGCACCACGCATTTGGTGCCGCCCAGCTCGACGCCCGCGACCAGGGGGGATGCTGCCATCTCGTGTCGTTTCCAGCTTGGGTGTCAGGACCAGAACTTGGCCGCCGGCATATCGGGGTCACGATGCACGGTTCCGGTCTCAAGCGCATAGACCAGGCGGGTCTTGTCGTCGAATTCCGGCCACGGCGCCGTCCCGTCCCGGGCGAAGTCGACCCAGATCTTGTGCACGCGGTCGGCCAGGGCCTGAGGCGGATTCTCTCCCAGGAAGCCTCGGGGACCAGTGCCGGTCGCCAGAGTGTCGAACACGAACGGCAGTTCCAGCGCGTGACAGGCGCCCAACTGATTATCGAAGGCGGGCGAGCGCCAGCCGAACTCGTAGAAATGCGTTCGGCCCTGGTGGGCTGAGGCATAGGCGCGGGCTGGATAGCGGAACATCAGGTCGCTCAGGGCCTGCATCAGGGCGTCGCCCGGCTTCACGCCTTTCTGGCCCATGCCATAGGCCTTCAGGATCTTGCCGGCGTTGCGGATCGAGCGGCTCAGCACGAACCAGGACAGGAGCTTGCCCGCCTTGTCGCGGACGCCAGTGGGGATCAGATACAGGTTCATCTCGTCGGCATTGGTGCCGATCAGAACGTCGATCTCCTTGCCCACGCCGGCCTTCAGCCCGTCCAGCGGCATGACGGGGATGATGTCGTCGCCGACGACGGGCGTGAATTTGCTGACGCCGAACGCGGGCTCGTGGCCCTTGTCGTCGCGCAGGTCCAGCCCCGAGCCGGGCTTGGATACCTGCATCAGGGCGTCCAGTCCCTGTTGGATGGTGATGGAGCGGAAGCCCTCCAGCGTCGGCTTGATTTTCAGGATCTTGGCCACCTTCTTCGTCACTCGCTCCATGACCGGGATCGACCGCACGATGGAGCCATGGCCGCTCTCGATGATGGCGCGGCGAAACAGGCCTTTGGCGGCGGGAGACGCGACCAGATCGCCGATAGACATGGCCCCGGCCGATTCGCCGAAGACAGTGACGTTGGCGGCGTCTCCACCGAAGGCTGCGACGTTCTCCTGCACCCATTTCAGCGCCGCCAGCATGTCCCGCTTGCCCAGGTTGGTGGGCGCGCCGGGAATCGGCAGCCAGCCCTCGACGCCCAGGCGATAGGTGATGGAGATCATGATGACGCCGTCGCGGGCGAAGGCGGTCCCGTCCTGACACGGCGCCATGGCCGCGCCGCCGGTCCAGCCGCCGCCGTGGATGAAGACCATGACCGGCAGGCCGCCTGCATTCTCGGCGGGCGTCCAGACGTTGAGGTTCAGATAGTCGTCGCCCTTCTCCCAGCCCTTGCCGACCAGGGGCTCGAGGTCCAGCGCGGGGAAGTCCACGGTCGGATAGGGCGCGCTCGGCCCCTTCTCGCGCGCATCGAACTCGGTCCAGGGCGCGTGCGGCTGGGGTGCGGCGAAGCGGAGGTCGCCCAGCGGCGGAGCGGCGTAGGGAATGCCGAGGTAGCGGGCGACGCCGTTCTCGATCCGTCCGCGAACGGGACCGCTGCGGGTGACGACGATGGGATCGGTCATGACTTCAGATCTCTGGCGCGAAGGCGATGAACCATCTTAGCGGCCAGACGCAGTCCGCGGCGCTGCTGGGCTTTGCTCTACGGCATTTTCGCCTTGCCGCCGGTTGCCGGGTTCCGATCCGGCGGGCGACGAGGCAGACTGGGCGCGACGCACAGACCTTCGACAGGAGCCAGGGTGACCGACAGGATTTCGGCGACGCACGAGGATTGGACGGTCGAGTTCGCTCCGGCCATCGGTGGGGCGGTGTCCCGGCTGACATGGCGCGATCGGGATATATTGCGACCCATGCCCGCGACCTCGCGCGCGGTGCTGGACGCCGGCTGTTTCCCGATGGTCCCCTTCGCCAACCGTATCGCAGGCGCCCGCTTCGTGTTTCGGGACCAAGAGGTCGTCCTGCCGATCATGCCCGATTTCGCGCCCAACACCCTGCACGGCCATGGCTGGTTGAAGCCCTGGACGGTGGTCGAGACCAGCGAAGCCGCCGTAGAACTGGCGTTTGCGCATGAGGCCGGCGACTGGCCCTGGTCCTATGAAAGCCGTCAGTCGGCCGTCTTCGTCGATGGCGGGGTGCGGTTTTCCCTGTCCCTGACCAACACAGGCGATCGGGATATGCCCGGCGGCATCGGCCTGCATCCCTATTTTCCGATCGACGGGTCCACGCGACTGACCCTCCACGCCGCCTCGGTCTGGGCTCTGGCGGAGAAGGACATCCCGACGACGCTGGCCCCTGTCGGCGAGGTGTTCGACTGGTCCGGCGGTCCCCCTCTGAGCGAGGCTCCGGCGCTGGACCACTGCTATGCGGGCTGGGGCGGGGTCGCGCGTCTGTCGGATCAGGATCGCACCACGACGCTGCGGGCCTCGGCCAACGCAGGCTGGGCGCACGTCTTCACGCCCGAAGGAACCGGATACTGTTGCATCGAGCCCGTCACCCATCGGCCGGATGCGGTGAACGCGCCCAAGAGCGAACGCAGCGGTCTCGCCGTGCTTGCGCCCGGCGAGACCCTGTCGATGTGGATGGAGATCGGGGTCGAATGACCCTGAGCGCCTACTGGAAGTGGTCGGCCTGGTCGTAGGGGCGGCCTTCGGAGAAGGTGATCTGCGCCTGCTGGCCCTCGTTGCTCAGAGCCGAAGGTCCGCCGGGATGGGCCGGGATCACGATGGCGCCTTCCGGCAGGTTGGCGACCTCGCAGCAGCCTTCCTCAGGTTCATGCGGCGGACGTGCCGGCAGGTAGTGGATTTCCGGCGGCGCGACGTTGACCTGTGATGGGCGGACGTGGACATCGGGCGCTTCCAGGTAGATCTGGGCCGGGGCGACATTGACCGGGGGCGCGTCGACATAGACCGGGCCGCCCTGGATATAGGCGTCGGGCTGGCGGGCATAGACGGGCGGACCCGAGACGCGCACTCCGCCCTGACGACCACGCACGGTCGGTCCGGGAGGTGCGACCCCATAGAAGGGCTGGTTCGCCACCGGATAGTCGCACTCGCAGTCATGGCCGCCCGGATACTGCGGATAGCCATTGCCCGGATGCGGCGGATAGGAGGGGTACGGCTGAGGGGGAGGAGGCGGATAGCCGCCGCCGCACGATCCACCGCCATAGGGTCGCGTGTTCGAATAGCGGTTGGGCTGGCCGCAGCCGTTGTAATAGCCGTTGCTGTAGTTGCGGCCAAAGCCGGCCACGGCATAGCCGAAGGGCGCGCTGGGGCCTGCAACGACGACGGGGCCGGTGTTGATCGGGCCGCCGTAGCCGATGTTTCCGCCGCCGTCGTAATAGCCGCCGCCACCCCCGCCGCCGTAGCCATAGCCGCCGCCACCACCGCTGCTGACGCTATAGGCCCGCGCGTTGAGATAGCTGCGTGCGCCGGCCGAGGCGTTCGCATTGGCGTTGGCGTTCACATTGACGTTGACGTTGGCGTTGTAGTTGCCGCCCCAACCGCCACCATGACCACCGCCGCCGTGGCCACCGCCGCCGCCATGGCCGCCGCCGCTGCAGGAGCCACAGCCCCCGCCGCCTGATTGACCGCCGCCACGGTCGCCTGCACTGGCGGAACCGGCCACCGCGAGCGCGGCGCCGATAGCGAGGATGAGGATACGGTTCACGGGTTCACTCCGGGCATTTCACCGCCCTAGGCGAGCAAGAGACAGGCCGCACCTAGTTGCTCTTTTTCAGGATTTTTGGCCCCGATCAGGCGCTCGACAGGCGACTCTGTGCGATTCCGGCACACCCTATGGGCGATTTCGACACGCAAGCTGAGCCGTTAGCCGTGCTGGCGAGACGGCCCAGCTCGATGTATGAGAGCGTTCTCAAAATCTGCTGCCGGAGCCGACCCGATGATCCGCAGACCCCTGTTGTCCCTGCTGATCGGCGCTTTGGCGGTCGTCAGCCCCGCCTTCGCGAGCGCCGAGGGATTTCTTCGCGCCGAGGGCGTGCGGATCGTCGACGAGGCGAACCAGCCCGTCATCCTCAGGGGAATGGGCCTGGGCGGCTGGATGCTTCAGGAAGGCTATATGCTGCAACTGTCCCAGCTGGGGCAGCAGCATGTCATCCGAGCGCGGATCACCGAACTGATCGGCGAGGACAAGGCCCAGGCCTTTTACGAGGCATGGTGGGACAACCACACGACATGGGCCGACATCGACGCCATGGCGAGCTGGGGCTTCAACTCGGTGCGGCTGCCGATCCATTTCGAGCAACTGACCCTGCCTGCCGATCAGGAGCCGACGCCGGGGCGCGACACCTGGAACGAGGCCGGGTTCGCGCGCATCGACGCCCTGGTCGACTGGGTCAAGGCGAACGACATGTACCTGATCCTGGATCTGCACGCCGCGCCGGGCGGGCAGGGGACAGACCTGGCCATCTCCGATCGCGACCCGTCAAAGCCTTCTCTATGGGACAGTGCGGAAAACCGGAGAAAGACCGTCGCCCTGTGGCGCCGCCTGGCCGAGCGATATGCGGATGAGCCGGCCGTCGGCGGCTATGACCTGATCAACGAGCCCAACTGGGATTTCGGCGATGCAGGCAGCGCGGGCGACCACGGCTGCGAGGATACGGTCAACGCGCCCTTGCGCAGTCTGATGATGGAGATCACCGCCGCCATCCGCGAGGTCGATCAGCGTCACATGATCATCATCGAGGGCAACTGCTGGGGCAACAACTACCGGGGCGTCCTGCCGGTCTGGGACGACAATCTGGTCTTGAGCTTCCACAAATACTGGAACGCCAATGACGCCGCCTCGATCAGCCAGATCGTCGCCTTGCGCGACGAGCATCAGGTGCCGGTCTGGTTGGGGGAGTCAGGCGAGAACTCCAACGTCTGGTTCCGTGACGCCATTCGCCTGGTCGAGGATGAGGGCATCGGCTGGGCTTTCTGGCCGCTTAAGAAGTTCGGCTTCAACAACCCGCTGGAGGTCGAGCCCAATCCGGGCTGGGCGAAGCTGGTCGCCTACTGGACTGCCGACGGCCCGCGTCCGAGCCCGGAAGAGGCGGAAGCGACGTTGATGCAACTGGCCCGGCACGACATCCGGTTCGAGAACAATCGCGTCCATCCGGACGTCATCGACGCCATGATCCGCCAACCCCATTCGGATCAGACCCTGGCCTTCAAGCCGCACGCGGCGGGCGCCGGGCTGGTGACGATTCAGGCCGTGGATTATGATCTGGGCCGGCCGGGGTTCGCCTATCTCGACACACACGACGCCGACTATCGTGGGCCGGCGCAGCGGGTGTGGTGGAATCCTGGGCGGACCTATCGCAACGACGGGGTCGACATCGCGCGCGAGGCGGATGGGACAGTCTATGTCGCCGACTTCGTCGATGGCGAGTGGCTTCAGTACACGGTCGCGGCGGACAGCGCCGGATCGCGGCGGGCCAGCGTGATCCTGCGTGGCGCATCGGGCAGGCTTTGGATCAGTATGAACGACGGCGACCGCCGCGAGGTCGGGATCGCTGCCGGCGATCCTGCTGTCTGGCGCGAGGTCGATCTGGGCGTCCTGCCGCTGACGCCCGGCGGCAACCAGATCAGGATCGGCGCCGTGAACTGCGACTGCAGTCTTCGTGCTGTGACCCTCATTCCCTGATGGCCTGCCGTCAGGAACCGTCAGCCAGATAACGGAAATCCCCTCTCGCCGTTCAGCCGCCGTTCAGCGCAGAGATCGCCTTGTGCACTCATCGAGATGCGCAGCGGCGCACTGAAGCGCCGCACATCGGGGAGAGTGGAAGATGGCCGTTGTCACGGCGGGCGTGAATGTCGCCCTGAACATGGGAACGCTGCAGATCGGCGACTGGTATGGGCCGACGGTGACGGCGAACGCGTATCACGTCGCCTATAACCCCACGTCGGGCGAGTATGCCGACTTCTACGGCTCCTTCTCCTACAACAGCGCCGGCAAGCTCTATGCGGGCTACGTCGATGAGATCGAGCTGAGCTACAACGGCAAGTTCGAGTTCGAGATCACCGGCCTGGATATCGACGCCCCGACCCTGTTCAGCTGGATCTATTACAACGACACCGACTACGCCTTGTCGACGATGTTCAGCGGCGCCGACACCTTCAAGGGCAGCGACAAAGCCGACTGGCTGGAAAGCTTCGGCGGCAACGATTTTCTGTACGGCTATGGCGGCGACGACGACCTGTATGGCGGGTCGGGCAACGACTACATCGATGGCGGCGCGGGCGCGGACTATATGTACGGCGGCACGGGCAATGACGTCTTCATCGTCAACGCGACCGGCGACCGGGTGTTCGAAAACAGCGGCGAGGGCTTCGACCTGGTCAAGAGCTCGGTCAGCTTCAGCCTGGACGGCGGCTTCATCGAGGATCTGACCCTGACGGGTTCGGCCAACATCAACGCCACGGGCTCCAGCTTCGCCAATATCCTGATCGGCAACAGCGGCAACAACATCCTCGACGGTCGCGCGGGCGCGGACAAGATGACCGGCGGCCTGGGGCACGACGTCTATATCGTCGACAACGCCAAGGATCTGGTCGTCGAGCGGTCCAATGAGGGCTTCGACCTGGTCAAGGCTTCGGTGTCCTATACCCTGGGCGCCTATGTCGAGGACCTGACCCTGACGGGCAAGGCGAACCTGAACGGGACGGGAAACAGCTACGACAACATCCTGACGGGCAACAGCGGCGCCAACCTGCTGGACGGCAAGGCGGGCGCCGACAAGATGATCGGGGGCCTCGGCAACGACGTCTATATCGTCGACAACGCCAAGGATCTGGTCGTCGAAAAGTCCAACGAAGGCTTCGATCTGGTCAAGAGCTCGGTCAGCCACACCCTGGGCGCCTATGTCGAAGACCTGACCCTGACGGGCTCGGCGGCGATCAATGCGACGGGCAACAGCTACGCCAACATCATCATCGGCAATGCGGGCGCCAATCGCATCGACGGCGATGCGGGCGCGGACCTGCTGACCGGCGGAGCGGGTCGCGACACCTTCGTTTACGGGGCGACGACGGACTCGAAGGTCTCGGCCTTCGACCGGATCACCGACCTCTCCAGCAGCGACCGCATCGACCTGTCCGCCATCGACGCCAACACCAAGGCCAGTGGCGACCAGGCCTTCAGCATCGTCGACGCCTTCACCAAGACGGCGGGCCAGATGACGCTGGACTATTCGGCCTCGACCAAGCTGACCACCATCCTGATGGACGTGAACGGCGACGGGGTCGCGGATATGAAGATCGTCGCCAACGGCAATCACGAAGGCTTCGACAACTTCGTCTTCTGATCGGTTGCCCGATCCTCGAAACCGGCCGATGAACGCTAGACCTTCATCGGCCGGAGTTTCGCTATGTCGGATCGACCCGCCCTGCTGATCATGCAGCGGCATCTGGGACAGCTGACGCCGTTCCTGGAGAGCGCCTATACCGTCTATCGCTTCTGGGAAGGGCCGCCGGCGGAGGCCGAGAGCCAGATCGAGGCCCTGGTCGTCGCGGGCGAGTTCGAGTTGGACAAGGCGCTGGTCGAGCGCCTGCCGAACCTGAAGCTGATCGCCTGTTTCACCTCCGGCTATGACCGGATCGACGTGGCCTGGTGCCGGGCGCGCGGTCTGCCGGTCACCCATGCGCCGGCGGTCAATCACGAGGATGTCGCCGACCACGCAATCGGTTTGATCCTGTCGGCGCGTCGCCAGATCGCGGCCGGCGACCGGGCCCTGCGCGCCGGGGACTGGACGCCGGAATCCAAGACCATCACCCCTTCGCTGAAGGATCAGCGCGTGGGGATCGTCGGCCTGGGGCTGATCGGCGAAGCCGTGGCGCGTCGGGCCGAGGTCCTGAGGATGAGCGTCCGGTGGTGGGCGCCGCGCGACAAGCCTGCGGCCTGGCCGCGTGCGGACAGCTTGGTCGATCTGGCGAAACGGAGCGACATCCTGGTCGTCGCCTGCCGGGCGGATGACAGCAGTATCGGCCTGATCTCACGCGAGGTGATAGCCGCCCTGGGTCCGTCGGGTCTGCTGGTCAATGTGGCGCGAGGGCAGCTGGTGGACGAGCCGGCGTTGATCGAGGCACTGCGCTCGGGCGTACTGGGTCAGGCGGCGCTGGACGTCTTCACCGACGAGCCCGTCGATGTCGCGCTGTGGGCCGACGTGCCCAACACCGTGCTGACGCCCCACACGGGGGGCGCAACGACCGAGGCGGTGCAGGGAATGCTGATGTTGTTGCTGCGCAACCTGGCGGCCGTCTTCGCGAACGAAGCGCTGGTCACGCCCGTGCCGGACTAGGCTATTGGGGGGCTGGCCCGTCGCGGCCGTCGCGACCGCGACCGCCGCCCCAATCGCCCCGTTGAGGGCGCTCGTCGTCGGTGATAGCGCCGTCGCCGTTCGAGTCCATCCGGGCGAAGCGTTCGGCGACCTGGGCGCGGGCTTCCTCCAGGGTGATCCGGCCGTCGCCGTCTGCATCGGCGCGCGCCAGGCCCCGTCCGCCGCCCCTTCCGTCACGGCCGCCGCCTGGACCGGCCTGAGCCAGGGTTTCCAGTTCGGCGCTCGATATGACGCCGTCGCCATCGCTATCGGCGGCGCGGAATCGTTCGTCCGACCGGACCTGCATCGCCGTCAGCGTCATCGGTCCGTCAGGCCGGGCGCCCGGGCCGGGACTGTCCGCGGGCGCCGACGTCGGGGTGGCGGCTGCGGGCTCTGCAGGCTTGGTGTCGCAGGCTGAAATGGCCAGGGCGGCGGGCAGGATGAGGGCGGCGGTCAGGCTGTGGCGAAGGGTCATGGCGATCTCCGTGTGTCGAGGGTTGAACGCGCCCCGCCGACAAATCCTTCGCGAAACCCATGACGGGGCGTTTACGCTTGCCAAATCATATAAGGATATCCTTATATGTCGTTATGTCCCTCGACGCTGACCAGACTGTAGAAGCCCTTCGCGCCATCGGCGAGCCGACGCGGCTGCGCGTGCTGTCGCTGCTGGCGCGTGAGGAATTGTCGGTGATGGAGCTGTCCCGCGTTCTAGACCAAAGCCAGCCGCGCGTGTCGCGTCACCTGAAGTTGATGGCCGACGCCGGGTTGATCGAGCGGTTTCCAGATGGCGCGCGGGTCTTCTATCGCCTGTCGTCAGAACTGGTCCATCGGGGCCTGATCGACAGCGTGCTGGACGTGCTGGACGATGCGGCGGGCGAGGGGGATCACCGCCGGCTGGACGAGGTCCGCGCCGAACGCGCCGAGGCCGCTTCGGCTTATTTTGAACAGGTGGCGCCTCGCTGGGATCATATCCGGTCGCTTTATGTCTCCGAGTCGGCCGTCGAGCGGGCGGTGGAGACCGCTGCCGGGCCAGGGCCGTTCGAGCGGATCGTCGATCTGGGGACCGGCTCGGGGCGGATGCTGACGTTGCTGGGGGCGCGGGCAAAGACCTCGGTCGGCCTGGATCTGAGCCACAACATGCTCAACCTGGCGCGGACCCGTGTGGCCAAGGCCGGGCTGGACAAGGTCGAGTTGCGCCACGGCGATATCTTTTCGACCCGGCTGCCGGGGGGCAGCGCGGACCTGGTGATCGTGCATCAGGTCCTGCACTATCTGAACGACCCCCACGCGGCGGTGGTCGAGGCGGCGCGTCTGGTCTCGCCCGGTGGTCGACTGCTGATTGTCGACTTCGCGCCGCATGAGCTGGAATCCCTGCGAGAAGAGCATCAGCATCGCCGCCTGGGCTTCTCCGACGAGGAGATTTCGCGCTGGCTGGGCGAGGCGGGGCTGAAGCCGACGCCCCCCATCGTCATGCCGCCCGATACGAACGGGCCTGACAAGGATGGCCTGACGGTCCTGATCTGGACGGCGACACGGCCGGTCCGTTCCCATTCCATAAAGAGCGCCGCCTGATGACTTCCTCTGCCGCCTTGCCCGCCGGATTGTCCGGCCCGGGCGCCAACCTGGCTGCCGCCCGGGCGCTGCTGCTGTCGCCGCTGGGTCCGGTCGCGCGCGCTGGCCAGAACGCCAACCCGGTGCAGGTCTCGTTCGAATTCTTCCCGCCCAAGACCGACAAGGCCGAAGAGACTCTGTGGGAGGCCGTGCGCCGGCTGGAGCCCCTGCACCCCGCCTTTGTTTCGGTGACCTATGGCGCCGGGGGCTCAACGCGTGAGCGCACGCATCGCACCGTCCAGCGGATGCTGACGGAATCCACCCTGAAGCCCGCCGCCCACCTGACCTGCGTCGACGCCAGCCGCGCCGAGGTCGACGAGGTGATCGAAAGCTACAAGGCCATCGGCGTGAACCACATCGTGGCCCTGCGCGGCGACCCGCCCGGCGCGGCAGGTATCGGCGGTGTCTATCAGCCCCGCGCCGACGGCTATGCCAACGCCACCGAACTGACCCGCGCTATCAGCCGTGTCGGCGGCTTCGACATCACCGTGGGCGTCTATCCCGAACGCCACCCGGAAAGTCCCTCGATCGACCACGACATCGACGTGCTGAAGGCCAAGATCGACGCCGGGGCGACCCGCGCCGTCAGCCAGTTCTTCTTCGACATCGACGCCTTCCTGCGTTTTCGCGACCGGGTGCGGGCGGCGGGCGTGACCATCCCCCTGATCCCCGGCATCATGCCGGTGTCCAACTTCGCCGGTCTGGTGCGGATGTGCGGTTCGTGCGGCACGTCGGTGCCCGAGTGGCTGGCCGCCCATTTCGATGGGCTGGACGACGATCCCGAGACCCGCAAGCTGCTGGCCGCCTCGGTCGCCGCCGAGACCTGCGCGCGGCTGCAAGAAGAGGGCTTCTCGGACTTCCACTTCTACACTCTGAACCGCGCCGACCTGGTCTATGCCATCTGTCGGGTGCTGGGCGTGCGTGAAACCAAGGCTGCAGCGTAATGACGACCCCTCTCACCCGCCCTCAGCGGATCGCCGCCCTGCATGCGGCGGCCAAGGAACGCATCCTGGTCCTCGACGGCTCCTGGGGCGTCATGATCCAGCGGCGCGGGCTGGAAGAAGCCGACTTCCGCGGCGACCGCTTCGTTGCGGCCAAGGGCTATGACGAAAAGCACCAGATGAAGGGGAACAACGACATCCTCTGCATCACCCGGCCCGACATCATCTCCGACCTGCACGACCAGTATTACGCAGCGGGCGCGGACATCTCGGAGACCAATACCTTCTCGGGCACCGTGCTGGCCCAGGACGACTATCATCTGGACGCCCAGGCCGTCTGGGACATCAATCTGGAAGGCGCAAAACTGGCCCGCGCCGCCGCCGACCGCTGGACCGAGAGGGAGCCGCACAAGCCGCGCTTCGCCGCCGGCTCCATCGGCCCCCTGACCAAGATGCTGTCCATGTCGTCGGACGTGAATGATCCGGGCGCGCGGCTGGTGACCTTCGACCAGGTCTATGAGGCCTATCGCCAGCAGGTGAAGGCGCTGAACGAGGGCGGCGTCGACCTCTATCTGATCGAAACCATCACGGACACGCTGAACTGCAAGGCCTGTATCAAGGCCATCAAGGACCTTGAGGACGAGGGCATGGACGCCCTGCCGATCTGGATTTCGGGCACCATCACCGACCGCTCGGGCCGGACGCTTTCGGGCCAGACCGCCGAGGCCTTCTGGAACAGCGTGCGACACGCCAAGCCCTTCGCCATCGGCTTCAACTGCGCCCTGGGCGCCGATTTGATGCGGCCCTTCATCGCCGAACTGAGCCGGGTCGCGGATACGCTGGTCGCCGCCTATCCCAACGCCGGCCTGCCCAACGCCATGGGCCAGTACGACGAGGAGCCGCACGAGACCGCCCACGCCATCGAGGAATGGGCTGCGTCTGGCCTGGTCAATATTGTTGGCGGCTGCTGCGGCACGACGCCGGACCACATCGCCCACACCGCACAGGCCGTCTCCAAGCTGGCCCCGCGCGAGATCCCCGAACGCCCGGTCGCCATGCGGCTGAGCGGACTAGAGCCTTTTGAGTTGGTTGCCTGATGCGTCCGATCTTCATCAACGTCGGCGAGCGGACCAACGTCACCGGCTCGGCCAAATTCCGTAAGCTGGTGGTCGACGGCGACTATTCGGCGGCGCTGGACGTCGCGCGCCAACAGGTCGAGGCGGGCGCCCAGATCATCGACATCAACATGGACGAGGGGCTGCTGGACGGCGCCGTCGCCATGCGCACCTTCCTCAATCTGATCGCCGCCGAGCCCGACATCGCCCGCGTGCCGGTGATGATCGACTCTTCCAAATGGGAGGTGATCGAGGCGGGCCTGAAGTGCGTTCAGGGCAAGCCGATCGTCAACTCGATCTCGATGAAGGAGGGCGAACAGGCCTTCCGCGAGCACGCGATCAAATGCCTGCGCTACGGCGCCGCCGTCGTGGTCATGGCCTTTGACGAGGTGGGCCAGGCCGACACCGCCGCGCGCAAGATCGAGATCTGCACCCGCGCCTACAACATCCTGGTCAACGAAGTCGGCTTCCCGCCCGAGGACATCATCTTCGATCCCAACATCTTCGCCGTGGCGACGGGGATCGAGGAACACGACAACTATGCGGTCGACTTCATCGAGGCGGTGAAGGTCATCAAGGCCACGCTGCCCTACGCCCGCATCAGTGGCGGGGTGTCGAACGTCTCGTTCAGCTTCCGCGGCAACGAGCCGGTGCGCCGCGCGATCCACTCGGTCTTCCTGTACCACGCCATCAATGCGGGCATGGACATGGGCATCGTCAACGCCGGCGACCTGCCGGTCTATGACGACATCGATCCGCCCCTGCGCGAGGCCGTCGAGGACGTGATCCTGAACCGGCCGCAGCGGACCAATGTGTCCAACACCGAGCGGCTGGTCGACATGGCCCCGACCTACAAGGGCGAAAAGGGCGCCGCGCGCGTCGTCGATCTGAAATGGCGCGAGCAGCCCGTCGCGGCCCGCATCGCCCACGCCCTGGTCCATGGCATCACCGAGTTCATCGAGGCGGATACCGAAGAAGCCCGCCTGTCGTTCGAACGGCCCCTGCACGTCATCGAAGGTCCGCTGATGGACGGGATGAACGTGGTCGGCGACCTGTTCGGATCGGGCAAGATGTTCCTGCCGCAGGTGGTGAAGTCGGCTCGCGTGATGAAGCAGGCCGTGGCCTGGCTGAACCCCTTCATGGAGGCCGAAAAGGAAGGCAAGCCGCGCGAGCAGGCGGGCAAGGTCCTGATGGCCACGGTCAAGGGCGACGTCCATGACATCGGCAAGAACATCGTCGGCGTCGTGCTGCAGTGTAACAACTACGAGGTCATCGACCTGGGCGTCATGGTGCCGGCCGACCGCATCCTGGACGCCGCCATCGAGCACAAGGTGGACATCGTCGGCCTGTCTGGCCTGATCACGCCGTCTCTGGACGAGATGGTCTTTGTGGCGCGTGAGATGGAGCGTCGCGGCTTCGACATTCCCCTGCTGATCGGGGGCGCCACCACCAGCCGCACCCATACGGCGGTGAAGATCGAGCCCGGCTACAGATCAGGCTCCACCACCTATGTCATCGACGCCTCGCGCGCGGTCGGCGTGGTGTCAGGCCTGCTGTCTCCAACCGACAGGGCCAGGAACGAGGCCGCAACCCGCGACGAATACATCCGCATCCGCGAGCAGTACGCGCGCGGCCAGGAGGTTAAGGCCCGCGCCACCCTGCCACAGGCGCGCGACAACCGCTTCAAGGTCGATCCCGCCGCCGTCATGCCCGGCAAGCCGTCCTTCATCGGGGTGAAGGCCTTCGACGCCTGGGATCTGGCCGACCTGGCCGATCACATCGACTGGACCCCCTTCTTCGCCAGCTGGGAGCTGATCGGTCGCTATCCGCTGATCCTGGAAGACGAGATCGTCGGTGAGGCCGCGCAGGACCTGTTCAAAGACGCCCAGGCCATGCTGAAGCGGATCGTCGACGAGAAATGGTTCACGGCCAAAGGCGTGGTCGGCTTCTGGCCCGCCCGCGCCGTCGGCGACGACGTCGCCGTCTATGCCGACGAGACGCGCTCCGAGGAAATCGCCCGCTTCCACACCCTGCGCCAGCAGATCAAGAAGTCGAACGGCAAGCCCAACCTGGCCCTGTCGGACTTCATCGCCGAGGAAGGCGACGACTATATCGGCGCCTTCGCCGTCACCGCGGGTCACGGCGAGCTGGAAATCGCCAAGCGGTTCAAGGACGCGGGCGACGACTATTCCGCCATCATGGCCACCGCGCTTGCCGACCGCCTGGCCGAGGCCTTCGCTGAGGCTCTGCACAAGAAGGTCCGCACCGAACTCTGGGGCTACAAGCCCGATGAGGCCACCAGCGTCGACGACCTGATCGCCGAACAGTATCAGGGCATCCGCCCCGCCCCCGGCTATCCGGCCCAGCCCGACCACACGGAAAAGGCCACCCTGTTCCGCCTGCTGCAGGCCGAGCAGAACGCCGGCATGGCCCTGACCGAAAGCTATGCCATGACGCCGCCGGCCTCGGTTTCGGGCCTGTATTTCGGCCATCCGGGCAGCCACTATTTCGGGGTGGGCAAGATCGATCTGGACCAGGTCGAGGACTATGCGCGGCGCAAGGGCTGGGACGTGGCGACCGCCGAACGCTGGCTGTCGCCCATCCTGAACTACGAGCCGGGTCAGGCGGCGAGGGGCGTGGCGGCCTAGGTTTTGCGACGCCTTTGCCGTCCGGCCTTCGTCACTCTATATCCACCGCTTCCCTGACGACCGGATTCCCATGTCTCGCATTCTGATCACCTCGGCCCTGCCGTACATCAACGGCATCAAGCATCTGGGGAATCTGGCGGGCTCGATGCTGCCGGCCGACGTCTGGGCGCGGTTCAAGCGGGGGCAGGGCAACGATGTCCTCTATATCTGCGCCACCGACGAGCATGGCACCCCGGCCGAGTTGGCCGCCGCCGCCGCCGGTCAGGACGTCCGCACCTATTGCGACGAGCAGCACGAGATCCAGCGGGCCGCGGGCGAAGCCTTTGGCCTGAGCTTCGACCATTTCGGCCGGTCGTCGAATGCGCCGAACCAGCGCCTGACCCAGCATTTCGCCGAGGCGCTGGAGAAGAACGGCCTGATCGAGGAGCGGGTGGACCAGATGGTCTATTCGGTCGATGACGCCCGCTTCCTGCCCGACCGCTATGTCGAGGGGACCTGCCCGCACTGCGCCTATGAAAAGGCGCGCGGCGACCAGTGCGACAACTGTGGCCGCCTGCTGGACCCGACCGACCTGATCAATCCCTATTCGTCGGTCTCGGGCAGCCGCAATATCGAGGTGCGCGACACCCGCCACCTCTATCTGCTGCAGACCAAGATCGAGCCCCAAATCCGCGCCTGGGTCGAATCCAAATCCGACTGGCAGACCCTGGCCAAGTCCATCGCCTTCAAACACCTGGACGAAGGCCTGATCGACCGGGGCATCACCCGCGACCTGGCCTGGGGCGTGCCGGTGGTCGGCCCCGACGGCGGACCGCGTCCGGGCATGGAGGGCAAGGTCTTCTACGTCTGGTTCGACGCCCCCATTGAATACATCGGCGCGACCGAGGAGTGGGCGCAGAAGAACGGCACGACCTGGCGCGACTGGTGGCGTCTGGACGAAGGCGCCGACGACGTGCGCTACGTCCAGTTCATGGGCAAGGACAACGTCGCCTTCCACACCGTCAGCTTCCCCGCGACCATCATCGGCTCGGGCGAGCCCTGGAAGACGGTGGATCAGCTCAAGGCCTTCAACTGGCTGAACTGGTACGGCGGCAAGTTCTCGACCTCCCAGAAGCGCGGCGTCTTCATGGACCAGGCGCTGGAGCTGCTGCCCGCCGATTACTGGCGCTGGCACCTCACCGCCTATGGCCCCGAGGGCTCGGACGCGGCCTTCACCTGGGAACAGTTCCAGTCGACGACGAACAAGGATCTGGCCGACGTGCTGGGCAACTTCGTCAACCGCATCGTCAAGTTCACGGAATCCAAGTTCGACGGCGTGGTGCCAGACGCGGGCGAACCCGGCCCCCTGGAAGCCAAGCTGGCCGAGGACATCGCCGCCGGTATCGCCGAGGCCACGGCCCAGTTCGAGGCGATGGAGTTCCGAAAGGCCGCCGTCGCCCTGCGCGCCACCTGGGTGCTGGGCAACGAGTACCTGCAGGAAGCCGCGCCTTGGACCGCGTTCAAGACCGATGTCGAACGCTCGGCCGTGGGCGTGCGCACAGGCCTGAACCTGGTCGCCTTGTTCGCCCGGCTGGCGGCGCCGGTCATGCCTTTCAGCGCCGAGAAGATCGCGGCCTCGGTGGGCGCATCGGACCTGTCATGGCCGGCGGCGGGTGAGGACGTGCTCAACGCCCTGCCCATCGGTCAGAAGGTTCAGGCCGCCGAGGTCCTGTTCAAGAAGATCGAGGATGTCCAGGTCGCCGAATGGACCGAGCGCTTCGGCGGCGCCGAGGCTTAAGCCTCTAGCCCTGTAGGATCGGCAGTCCGGCCGCGTGCCAGGCCTGGATGCCGCCGGTCATGTTGACGACCGCCTGGCCGTCCGGGCCGGTCGGACCGACGAAGCCGCAGACCTGGGCGCTGCGTCCGCCCTTCAGGCACTGGACGATGATGGTCTTGCCCGCCGGGAAGGTCAGCGTCTGCCAGACGGCGGGCATCTCGCTCAGCGGCGCAAAGACGGCGCCGTCGATGCGGGCGGCCGCGAACTCGTCGGCTTCGCGCACGTCGATCAGCACAGCCTCATCCGCCGTCAGCAGGGCATGGGCCTCTTCGACCGTGATCGCGGCGACGGGGCTCAATGTCCCGCTCCGGCCGGGGCCGCGCCCATTGGAGCGCCATGCGCGCCGCCCTTGGTTCCGCGCAGGTATTTGGCCGCATCCTCATCCGAGATGTCGAGGAAGGCGGGGGCCGAGGCGTTGAACGCCTCCATCCGGTCGGTGCGGACGATGACCGACCGGGCGCCGTCCCAGATCATGTGCAGGGCGACGTACAGGACGATGACCAGGCCGATATAGCCGATCCAGCGATACTTATTCAGCAGCTTGGCGATGAAGGTCGCGGCCAGGCCCATCAGGGCGATGGACAGGATCAGGCCGAACACCATGATCCAGGGATGGTCGTGGGCGGCGCCGGCGACGGCCAGGACATTGTCCAGCGACATGGTCACGTCGGCGATCATGATCTGCAGCAGGGCGGCGCCGAAGGTCTTGCGCTTCAGGCCCAGTTCCTCGGGCGACGGGCCGGTGCCGTGCTCGATCTGGGCGGCCAGTTCCAGTTCGGCCTGGGCCTCGGCCTGGTCGTGGGTCGCCGCCTCGCGCAGTTCGCGCCACATCTTCCAGCAGACCCACAGCAGCAGGACGCCGCCGGCCAGCAACAGGCCTACGATGGCCAGAAGCTGGACGGTGATCAGGGCGAACCCGATCCTCAGCACCACCGCCGCCGCCAGCCCCACCAGGATCGCCTTGCGCCGCTGTTCGGCGGGCAGGGCGGCTGCGGCCAGGCCCACGGCGACGGCGTTGTCGCCGGCCAGGACCAGGTCGATCATCAGCACCTGGCCGAGGGCGGCCAACTGACTGGCGAGAAGGGGCGTGATCAGGGATTCCATGATCGGTCTCTAGCGAGGCGGCGGGGATGCGCCAAGACGGTTCGTGCGACGATTTGGCGCCCTATTTCGTCGAGCCCTGCTTCTGGGTGGCGACATAGAGGGCGACGGCGGCGGCGTTGGAGACGTTCAGGCTTTCGAAGCCGCCCGGCATGGGGATCTTGGCCAGGACATCGCAATGTTCGGCCACCAGGCGGCGGATGCCGTCGCCTTCGGATCCCATGACCAGCACGGTCGGGCGACCGTCCAGGGCGGTTTCCAACGTCTCTTCCGACGATCCGTCCAGACCCACGGCGCGCCAGCCCAAGTCGGCCAGTCGCTCAAGCGCGCGGCTCAGGTTCGTCACCCGCGCGCAGGGCAGGCGCTCGGTGGCGCCGGCAGACGCCTTGGCCAGGGCGCCGGCGAGGGCGGGCGAATGCCGGTCCTGCACCACGATGCCCCGTGCGCCGAAAGCGAGCGCCGAGCGGAAGATGGCGCCGACGTTCTGAGGATCGGTCAGCTGGTCCAGCATGACGATGACGCCTTCGGCCGGATCGGCGATCTCGTCCAGGGGCACGCCGTCCAGGGGCGTAACCTTGAAGGCCAGGCCCTGGTGGACGGCGCCGACGGGCAGCATCCGCTCCAGAAGCTGAGAATCAATCACCTCGATCTTGTGGCCGTGATTCAGTTTGTCGCGCTCAAGCTCGGCGGCGCGATCCTCGGTGGCCAGCAGCCGCCCCATGCCTTTTCGAGCCGGATTGGCCAGTGCGGCCAGCACCGGATGACGGCCCCAGACAAAATTGTCTGCGCCTTCCTTGGCGCGCGCCGGAGCGCGAGGCCCTGAATCTGCGAAGCTTTTTTCCTTGGGGTTCGGGTTCCACCCGCCCTTTCGAGGCATATCTGGCCCGCCTGGACCCTTGGCGCCGAAGACAGGCTTTTTGCCTGGTTTCCGGTCGTTGCGTTCTGGATTTCTCGACACTATAAGACGCCCTCCGATTTGGAGCCCTAGGGCTTTCGGGTCTGGCGCCCCCTCTATCTCAGGCGTGTCAGGATACCGAAGGCTTTTGTCGTGATGACGGTGGAAACATCGAAATCACTTGGTCTGGACGGTTCGAGAACGCGCTGGGGGAATGTCCCGAGTGGCAAAGGGGGGGGACTGTAAATCCCCTGCGTAAGCTTCGTAGGTTCGAGTCCTACTTCCCCCACCACGCGCTTTCGAAACGAGGATCGGGTCCCTATATCGGTTCGGCGGTCGAGGCCCCGCTCAGTCCTTCGGGATCGTGCGGGCTGAGGCCGTCTCCGTGCGGGTATAGTACAATGGTAGTACAGCAGCCTTCCAAGCTGAATATGTCGGTTCGATTCCGTCTACCCGCTCCAGGTTTTTGATTGCACACAGCGCCCCTCAACCCGGGCCATCAGGAGTTTGGCCATGGCCAAGGAAAAGTTCGAACGCACCAAGCCGCATTGCAACATCGGCACGATCGGTCACGTTGACCACGGCAAGACGACGCTGACGGCGGCGATCACGATGACCCTGGCCAAGGCCGGTGGCGCCAAGGCCATGGCCTATGCCGACATCGACGCGGCTCCGGAAGAAAAAGCCCGCGGCATCACGATCAACACCGCGCACGTGGAATATGAGACGGCCAACCGTCACTACGCCCACGTCGACTGCCCCGGCCACGCCGACTATGTGAAGAACATGATCACCGGCGCCGCCCAGATGGACGGCGCGATCCTGGTGGTGTCGGCCGCCGACGGCCCGATGCCCCAGACCCGCGAGCACATCCTGCTGGCCCGTCAGGTCGGCGTGCCCGCCCTGGTCGTGTTCATGAACAAGGTCGACCTGGTCGACGACGCCGAGCTGCTCGAGCTGGTCGAAATGGAAGTGCGCGAGCTGCTTTCGTCCTACCAGTTCCCGGGCGACGACATTCCGATCACCATGGGTTCGGCCAAGGCCGCGACCGACGGCGTGAACCCGGAAATCGGCGAACAGCGCGTTCTGGCCCTGATGGAAACCGTCGACGCCTACATCCCGCAACCGGAACGCCCGGTCGACCTGCCCTTCCTGATGCCGGTCGAAGACGTCTTCTCGATCTCGGGCCGCGGCACCGTGGTCACGGGTCGCGTCGAAAAGGGTATCGTCAAGGTCGGTGAAGAAGTCGAAATCGTCGGCATCCGTCCGGTCCAGAAGACGACCTGCACGGGCGTCGAAATGTTCCGCAAGCTGCTGGACCAGGGCCAGGCTGGCGACAACGTCGGCGTGCTGCTGCGCGGCACCAAGCGTGAAGACGTCGAGCGCGGCCAGGTTCTGTGCAAGCCCGGCTCGATCACGCCCCACACCAAGTTCGTCGCCGAAGCCTACATCCTGACCAAGGAAGAAGGCGGCCGTCACACGCCGTTCTTCACGAACTATCGCCCTCAGTTCTACTTCCGCACCACGGACGTGACCGGCATCGTTCACCTGAAGGAAGGTGTCGAGATGATCATGCCCGGCGACAACGCCGAGCTGAACGTCGAGCTGATCACGCCCATCGCCATGGACCAGGGCCTGCGCTTCGCCATTCGCGAAGGCGGCCGGACCGTCGGCGCCGGCGTCGTGGCCAAGATCACGGAATAGTCGAGGGCGCTACGCTCACGACGCGGTCGCTCGCTACCTGAGCGCACACCGTGACTGATGATACAGACCGGCCCCGGAGAGCGATCTCCGGGGCCGTTTTGCGTCCGGGGGGCAGTGGTGAAGAGGCCCTCTATTTTCGGCCGTGATCCGAGGGCAATAAGGGGCATGCGTCTTTTCTCCCTGTGCCTTCTGCTGTTGCTGTCCGCCTGCGCCACACATCCGGGCAAGGTCTTCCCGGTCCGCTTCGCCTCCGACGCCCAGCGCGTATTGGCGACGACGCGGGAGGGGACCCTTCGCGGCGTTCAGGGGGCGGGCGTCACAGCCTTCCTCGGCGTGCCCTTCGCCGCGCCGCCCGTGGGCGAGCGTCGGTGGCGGGCCCCGGCCCCGGTGGCGTCATGGGAGGGCGTGCGCGACGCCTCGCGGACCGGATCGGACTGCACCCAGGCGCTGGGGCGGCACGCGGTGCTGGGCGGCGGCGGCGGGATCGTGGTGGGCTCCGAAGACTGTCTGTACCTGAACATCTACGCCCCGGCGGCGCAGACGAGCGGGCCCAGGCCCGTGATGGTCTATCTGCACGGCGGCGCCTTCACCATCGGCTCGGGCGCCAATTACGATCCCTCGCGACTGGCCAGGGAACAGGACCGGATCGTCGTCACGGTCAATTCGCGGCTCGGCGCCCTGGGCTGGCTGGCCCATCCGGGTTTCGAGGCCGATGGCGATGGACGCGGCGGCAACTGGGGCCTGATGGACCAGCAGGCGGCGCTGCGCTGGGTTCAGTACAATATCGCAGCCTTCGGCGGCTATCCCGGCGACGTGACCCTGTTCGCCGAAAGCTCCGGCGCCTGGAGCGCCTGTTCGTTGATGGCCTCGCCTGGATCGGAAGGGTTGTGGAGCCGGTTGATCCTGCAGAGCGGCCCGTGTCTTGAACCGACCTCTGTCAACGCGGTGGACGCGGCGGTTCTGGCCGGACCCGGTTTTGCGGCGTCTGTGGGATGCGAGGGCGACGACGCCGTGGCCTGCCTGCGCGCCACCTCGAACCGGCGGATCGCCCGCGCGGCCTCTACGCGCAGCGGCCTGAACGGGCCGGGGTCCTGGGGGCCGGTGTACGGCGACGCCATGGTTCCGCTGAGCCCGCCCGAGGCCTTCGCCACGGGCGCCTTCGTCAAGACGCCCGTCATCATCGGCTCTAACGCCGACGAGGGTCGGCTGTTTGCGGTCGAGGTCAAGGATATGCACCGCTACAACGACGAGACGCGCTGGATGTACGGGGCCCATGGCGCCGAGGTCATCGAGCGTTATCCGGTCGGGCCGGATGGACCGGGCCTGACCATGGCGCGCAGCTTCACCGACCAGAGGTTCTCGTGCCCGGCCCAGGCGATGCGGCGGCTATTGGCCCGCCATGTGCCGGTTTACGGATATGAGTTCGTGGACCGGGACGCGCCGATGGTCGTGCCCGACTGGCTCTTGCCTTACGACATGGGCGCCTTCCATGCCTCGGAGCTGGTCTATCTGTTCGGCACGCGCTGGGTTTTCGCCGACCCTGCCAAGTTCACACCGGAACAGCGCGCCCTGTCGGAGCGGATGATGACGCTGTGGGCCGGGTTTGGCCACGATCCCGACTTCGACGCGGCATGGCCCCGTTCCGACGCGACCGGCGGGCCGATCCGCATCTTCGACCCGGAGGGCGACCGCATGGACAGCGGTTTCGGCCCGCGTCACCAGTGCGATTTCTGGGACGCGACGATGTTCGGGGCCGTGGAGCCCGACTAGATGAACTTCACGTCCACGCCCGGTTTGACGGCGGCGGCCAGTTGCTCGGCGTCCCAGTTGGTCAGGCGCACACAGCCGTTCGAGGCGGTCTTGCCGATCTCCTGAGGCTCGGGCGTGCCGTGGATGCCATAGGTGTCGCGCGACAGGTCGATCCAGACAGTGCCGACAGGGTTGTTGGGGCCGGGCGCGACGACGAGTTTTTCCTTGCCGTTTCCATAGGTAAGACGGGTTGGATCATAGGTGTAGTCGGGCTCGTTGGCGACGCCGACCACCTTCAGGTCGCCCGAAGGGGCAGGGCGCTCCTCGCTGCCGATGGTGGCCGGATAGACGGCCAGCAGGCGGTTCGATGCGTCGAAGGCGGCGACCGTGCCGTCCGCCTTGCGCACCTCGATCCGCGCCACCTCGGCCGACAGGGGCGCGGTGGCGATGGCCGGCACGACGATGGTCTGGCCCGCCCTCGCGAAATCGACGCCGGGATTGAGGGCTTCGAGCAGGGCCTCGGTGATGTGGAACTTTTCGGCCAGGGCCTCGCGCGCGGTGGCGAAACCCAGCGCCGACAGTTGGGCCTTGGCCTCGGTGGTGTCGGGCAGGGTCCCGATGAAGGGGCCGGCGACGTCCTGGGCCGTGATCTGATAGCCGGACAGCACCGGGCGGTCGTCCGAGCCGATCAGCTTGGCGAAGGTCGCGGCGTCCAGTTCGCCGGTCGCGGTGACGCCGCTGGCGGTCTGGAAGGCCTTCACCGCCCGCTTCATGGCCACGCCGTCCAGTCCGTCGATGGCGCCTGGCGACCAGGGCGAGCGATCCAGCAGGATCTGGGCGCGAATCAGGTCTGCGCGCGGCATGTCGGGCGCAGGTTGGGCAGGGGGCGTGGAGGCGGCCGGCGTCTGGCCGGGCTGCGGCTGCGCCGGAGCAGGAGCCTGGGCTGGGGCTGAGGCTTGAGGCGCGGCGAACACGGCCTGTTCGATGGCCTGAACCGACAGGCCGTTGGCCATCGGTCGCTCGGGCGCAGCGACGATGGCGACGCCCCCATCCGTCGAGATGGGTTCTGGCTCAGGCGACCCGCAGGCCGACAGGGCGGCGCTGAGGGCCAGGGCGGAAACGAGGGCGGGAGAGAAACGCAGTCGATACATGGCAGGCGAGTCCTGGGGCGGCATCCATCAAGGCTTGGCCTTTATGAAGCCGTCGCCGGTGCATCCGTTCCGCTCGGAGCCCCATCCATCGGCCCGACGTGGGGGCAGGTTGTCGCAGGTGATTGCGAAAGGACGAAATGTTGATAACGTTCTCAACAACGGAAACAGCCTGCGGATGACGGCCTCGCGATCAACGACGAGGGCCGAACCGCTCGACAGGAAAACGCCATGCGCACCGCCACATCCCTCCTCGCCCTCGCGCTTGGTCTGTCCATCCCGGCTGTCTCGCTGGCCCAGAATGCCGCTGTGTCGTCGGCGCAATCGGCCATCGCCATCCCGGCGAATGCCAGGGCGCATCCTTCGCTGTGGCCATCGGCGTCGTCGCCGGATGCGATGAGCGATGCGGCGACGGAGGCCTTCGTGGCGCAGTTGCTGTCGAGCCTGACGCTGGAGGAGAAGGTCGGGCAGATGATCCAGGGCGACCTGGCCTCGGTGAAGCCCGAGGATCTGGCCCGCTATCCGCTGGGGTCGATCCTGGCGGGGGGCAACTCGGCGCCCGGCGGCGACGAGCGGGCTCCGGCCCGGGCCTGGGTCGATCTGGCCCAGGCGTTTCGCGCGGCGGCGGCGGCCCGGCCGGGCGCCAAGGTCCCGCTGATCTACGGCATCGACGCCGTGCACGGGCACAACAACGTCGTCGGCGCGACCATCTTTCCCCACAACATCGGCCTGGGCGCGGCGCGCGATCCCGACCTGATCCGGCGCATCGGCGAGGCCACGGCGATGGAGGTGGCGGTGACGGGCGCCGACTGGACCTTCGGCCCGACCCTGGCCGTGCCCCAGGACGACCGCTGGGGCCGCACCTACGAGGGCTATGCCGAGAACCCCGAGGTGCAGCGCAGCTACGCCGGGCCCATGACCCTGGGTCTGCAGGGCGAACTGTCGGCGGATCATCCCCTGGCGCCCGGCCGGATCGCCGGCTCGGCCAAGCATTTCCTGGCCGACGGCGGCACCGCCGGCGGCAAGGACCAGGGCGACTATCAGGGCGACGAACAGGGTCTGATCGACACCCACCTGGGCGGCTATGTCCAGGCCATCGACGCGGGCGTGCTGTCGGTCATGGCCAGTTTCTCGAGCTGGAACGGGGTCAAGCATTCGGGCAATCCGACCATCCTGCGCGACGTGCTGCACGGCCCGCTGGGCTTTGACGGCTTCGTGGTCTCGGACTGGAACGCCCATGGCCAGCTGCCCGGCTGTTCCAACGAGAGCTGCGCCCTGGCGGTCAACGCGGGCATCGACATGCTGATGGCGCCCGACAGCTGGAAGCCCCTGTACGAGAGCACCCTGGCCCAGGCCCGTTCGGGCGAGATCTCCATGGCGCGGATCGACGACGCCGTGACCCGCATCCTGCGCGCCAAGGTCAAGGCCGGGGTCTTCCGCGAGGATCGCCCGGTCGAGGGGCGGCTGGAGATGCTGGGCTCGCCCGAGCACCGCGCCCTGGCCCGCCAGGCGGTGCGCCAATCGCTGGTGCTGCTGAAGAACGAGGGCTCGGTGCTGCCGATCCGGGCCGGCGCGCGTGTGCTGGTGGCGGGCGCGGCCGCCGACGACATCGGCCAGGCGGCGGGCGGCTGGACCCTGACCTGGCAGGGCACGGGCAACGCCAACGCCGACTTCCCCAATGGCCAGTCGATCTGGTCGGGCATCCACGAGGCGGTGACCGAGGCCGGCGGCGCGGCGACGCTGAGCGCCGACGGGAGCTTCACCGACAAGCCGGATGTCGCCATCGTCGTCTTCGGCGAGACCCCCTATGCCGAGTTCCAGGGCGACGTCGACACCCTGGACTTCGTGCCTGAAGGCCCCCTGGCCACGCTCAAGGCCCTGAAGGCGGCGGGGATCCCCACCGTCTCGGTCTTCCTGTCGGGCCGTCCGATGTGGACCAATCCCGAGATCAACGCCTCGGACGCCTTCGTCGCCGCCTGGCTGCCGGGCACCGAGGGCGCAGGCGTCGCCGATGTGCTGATCGGCGATGCCGAGGCCAAGCCGCGCCACGACTTCACCGGAACCCTGTCGTTCAGCTGGCCCAAGACGGCCGAGGGCCAGCCCCTGAACGTCGGCCAGCCCGGCTATGACCCCCAGTTCGCCTATGGCTACGGCCTCAGCTACGCCAAACCGGCCAGCGTCGGCGTGTTGTCCGAGGAGTCGGGCATCACCGGGTCCGCCTCCAACGTCGATCGCTACTTCGCCGACGGGCGCTTCATCGCTCCCTGGTCGTTGATGCTGCGCGATGCAGGCGGTGAGTTCCGCTTGGGCGAAGAACGCGCCGGCCGCTCGCCGCGCGGCGCGGTCTCCATCGCCCCGACCGACGGCGCCGGCCAGGAATCGGCCCGCACCCTGACCTTCACCGGCACAGGCGACGCCGCCACCCAGGCCGTCATCGCCGCCGCCCCCATCGACCTCGTCCGCCAGGCCAATGGCGAGATGGGACTGACCTTCCGCTACCGCGTCGAGGCGCCCGCAGACGGCAAGGTCATGCTCGGCATGGGCGGCGACGGCGATCAGGGACTGGTCGACATCACCTCGATCCTGGCCGCCGCGCCGAGGGGCGAATGGCGTCAGATGAAGGTTCGCCTGTCGTGTCTGCGCGACGCCGGGGCCGACATGTCGGCCGTCTCCCAACCCTTCGTCCTGACCGCCGAAGGCCCGCTGAGCCTGGCTGTGGAGAGCATTCGCCTGGAGGCGAACGAGGCCGACGCGGTCTGTCCGGCAGGATAACCAGCGTTCGATCACGTTCGGTAACCCGGTGCGACATCATGGCCAATTTGTGGTTGAGAACGCTCTCAAGCCATGCTTAGATCAGCATCAGAGGACGCAGATCTTCGGGGCTATGGGAGAGGGGACATAACGGCCTGCGGCCGTCAGCAAAGAGTGCTGTGCTTAACAGATGTCGTGGCTAGCCCGGCAAATGTCGGCTGGCTGACACTGTTCGTACGGTAAAACTTCCAAGCTCTGCCTGGTCTAAAGCCTCCGCGTTGCTCTTTGAGCGGCGGGGCAGGGGGCGCGACCGCGACGCTTCCAACCTTTTTCGCATTTGGATTTCGCCTTCAGAATGATCAAGCTTCGCTCCCTCGTCAGTCTTGCCGCCCTGGCCGCCTCGGGCGTGCTGGCCGTGCCTGCGGCCGTGGGCGCGCAGCCCGTTTCCGGTCCGGCGATCGCCGCTCAGCCTGTAGCGATTCAGCCTGCGGAGGCCCATGCGCGCGCCGCCGCCCTGGTCGCGCGGATGACCCAGACTGAAAAGCTGCAGATGGTCCACGGCTATTTCCCGCCCTGGGCCGACCGGACGCCCGGGGCTCCGGTCGCCGACATGATTCCTTCCGCCGGTCATATCCCCGGCATTCCCCGCCTCGGCATTCCGACGGTGCGCGAGAGCGACGCCAGCCTGGGCGTCGCCAACCAGGTCGAGCAGCGCAAGGGCGACGTCGCCACCGCCCTGCCGTCCAGTCTGGCCACCGCCGCCAGCTTCGATCCGGACATCGCCTTCGACGGCGGGGTCATGATCGGGGCCGAGGCGCGGGCCAAGCGGTTCAACGTCCTGCTGGCCGGCGGGGTCAACCTGACCCGCGACCCGTGGAACGGCCGCAACTTCGAATATCTGGGCGAGGATCCCCTGCTGGCCGGCGTGATGGCTGGCGAGCATATTCGCGGCGTCCAGGCCAACCACATCGTCTCGACGATCAAGCACTTCGCCTTCAACTCGCAAGAGACCGGGCGGATGATCATGGACGCGCGGCTGGACGAGGCGGCTCTGCGCGAAAGCGACCTGCTGGCCTTCCAGATCGCCATCGAGCGCGGGCGTCCCGGCTCGGTCATGTGCGCCTACAACAAGATCAACGGCGACTGGGCCTGCGAGAACGACTTCCTGCTGAACCAGGTGCTGAAGCGCGACTGGGGCTATGCGGGCTGGGTCATGTCCGACTGGGGCGCGGTTCATTCGACTGAGAAGGCCGCCCTGGCCGGGCTGGACCAGGCCTCGGGCCAGGAACTGGACAGCGCCCTGTTCTTCGCCGAGCCCCTGGCCGCCGCCATCACCGCCGGCGGCGTCCCTGCCGCGCGGCTGGACGACATGGTCACCCGCTATCTGGTCGGCCTGATCGAGACCGGCGTGATGGACGCGCCCGTCGTCGAGACGGCCCAGGACATCGACTACGCCACCAACGCCCTGGTCGCCCAGCGCGCGGCCGAGGCGGGCATCGTGCTGCTGAAGAACGAGGGCGAGGTTCTGCCTCTGGCCAAGTCGGCCAGGAGCATCGTCGTCATCGGCGGTCATGCCGATGTCGGCGTCCTGTCGGGTGGCGGGTCGTCCCAGGTCCGTTCGGTCGGCGGCGCGCCGGTCGAGATCCCCCTGACCTCAGGCGCGGCCATGTCCTTTGCCCGTGTGACCTATCACGCATCGTCGCCCCTGGCCGCCATCCGCGCCCTGGCCCCCGACGCGACGGTGACCTTCCTCTCGGGCGATGACGTTCCGGCAGCTGTCGCCGCCGCGCGCTCGGCCGACCTGGCCATCGTCTTCGCCACCCAGTGGACGACCGAGGCCCAGGACGTCGAGACCCTGGCCCTGCCGGACGATCAGGACGCGACCATCGCCGCCGTCGCCGCTGCCAACCGCAAGACGGTCGTCGTGCTGGAAACCGGCGGTCCCGTGCTGATGCCCTGGATCGACGCCGTGCCTGCCGTGGTCCAGGCCTGGTATCCGGGCCAGCGCGGCGGCGAGGCCATCGCCAATATTCTGTTCGGCGAAGTGAACCCATCGGGCCGACTGCCGATCACCTTCCCGCGCTCGGCCGACCAGGCGCCGCGTCCTGAAGTTCCGGGTCTGGAAGCCCTGAAGGCGGTCGACGCCGCTGCAGCCTCCAACCCCGGAGCAGGGCCGGCCGCAGGCCTGCAGCCCTTCGCCGTCGACTATCCCGAGGGCGCCGATGTCGGTTACCGCTGGTACGCTCGCGAGGGCCGCACGCCGCTGTTCCCGTTTGGTCATGGCCTCAGCTACACGACCTTCACCTATGGTCCGGTGAGCGTGTCGGACGGTGACAGTCTGTCGGTCAGTTTCGACGTGACCAATGCGGGCGATCGCGCCGGTTCGGACACTCCCCAGCTCTATGTCGAGGTTCCGCGGAGCCCCCGACGCCTCGCCGGTTTCACCAAGGTGACCCTGGCTCCCGGACAAACGCAACGCGTCACGATCCAGGCGGAGCCGCGCATCCTTGCCGACTACGACACATCCCTGCCGGGCTGGCGCATCGCGGGCGGTTCCTACCGCCTGTCGATCGCCCGCGACGCAGCCGATGACGACCTCACCGCCCAGGCCACGCTGACGGCGGCGACACGACAACCTTGAAACAACGAATAAAGCCGCTCGAAGAGGCGGTGCTCATGGAAGGGAGACTTGGATTATGAGGCACGGGAAATCCATGCTTGCCGCGTTGATGGCGAGCTCCGCACTGGTATCGCCGGCATTCGCACAGTCGGTGGATCCGCAGGATGACGCCAGCGTCGTCGACGAGATCATCGTCACCGGCATTCGCGCCTCGCAGGAGCAGGCGGTCGCGATCAAGCGCAACGAGACGGCCATCGTAGACGCCATTTCGGCCGAGGATATCGGCAAGCTGCCCGACGTCACCGTCGCCGACGCCCTGCAGCGGATCTCGGGCATCCAGATCACCCGCAACGCCGGCGAGGGGTCCAACGTCAATATCCGCGGCCTGCCGCAGGTCGTCACCCTGCTGAATGGCGAACAGTACCTCAGCGCCGGAAATCTGGGCTCGGCCCAGCCGAACCTGAATGACATTCCCGCCCAGCTGATGAACTCGATCGTCGTGTTCAAGTCGATGGACGTGCGCAACGCCGTCTCAGGCATTTCCGGCACCATCGACCTGCGCACACGCCGGCCGTTCGACTTCAGCGAAGGCACGACTTCGGCGATGAACGTCGAATACGCGACGGGCGAGGAGACGGGGGAGAACGACTACCTCGTCAACGGCCTGATCAACTGGCGCAATGACCGCTTCGGCGCGATGTTGTCAGGCGTCTATAGCGAATCCAACCTGGGCAATAACTACTCGGGCATTTCCGGCGGGCTGAACGGCAACAACGACTGGGGCGGCGACGCCAACAACTGGATCGCGCCGCACGGCTACGACACCTTCCGCCGCGTGGTCGAGCGTGAGCGCCTGGGCGTCAACGGCGCCTTCACATGGAACATCGAAGACGGCGTCAGCGTCACCGGCGAGGCCTTCTACACCAAGCAGACCGAATACAATCGCGCCGCCGGCCTCAACATCTCCAACCGCTGGAGTTCGCTGGGCTGGACGACGCCGACCGACTTTGAGGTCACGGGCGTCAATGGCGGCAACGGTAATCCGTGGCTGGACGTGTCCGAGTACGACCTCGACGTCTGGTGGCTGAACTCCTTCACCGTAAACCGCGTGACGGACACCGAATCCAAGGCCTTCAACCTGGAGATGGACTACGACAAGGGCGGGCCGCTGACCTTCTCGGCGCGCGCGGTCTATAACGACGCCTCGCGGCTCAGCATGAACGGCCAGGTCCAGGGCGACCTGTCCAACTGGCAATATTCGCCGGACCGGACCTTCACCCTGTTCCGCAACCCGGCCGATCGGACCCGTGGGCCCTTCTATCCCGCCAATATCGCGGCCATGTTCCCGACCTCGCAATATTCCAACGCCATCGTCGGCGTGAACGGCGGCCGTTACATCGACCCCAACCCGATGGGTATCGGGGAGGATCCGCTGGTTCACCTGAACATTGGTGGCGGCAACACAGTGTGGAGCGGGTTCGACAAGACCATCTCGGGCGGCCTCGGCAGCGTTCCCTTGTCGCAGTACATGGCCAATCAGGACAGTTACGCTGTCGCGGCATTCTCATCCGAGGGCAACAACCGCGCGAATTCCGATCTGACAGTCGCTCGTTTCGACGGTTCCTATGAGTTCCAGAACGAGAACCTGTTCGGCTTTATCACCCGTATCGATGCGGGCCTGCGCCACAGCGACCGCAACGTCCAGATCTCGGAATTCCACCTGTTCTCCGACTTCTATGCGGGCAACGGCGCGGCCAGTCCCGACGGCTGCTCGGCCCAGTGGAAAGCCATCGACGTTGTCATGGATAACCCGCAGTGCGCGGCCGGCGAGCAGGTGCCGAACCCCTCCTACAACCCGGCTGAACCCGTCAGCGCCACCAACCCTGTCACGATCTTCCAAGGTTATACGGTCAACAAGCCGACCAAGCTGAACGAGTACAACAACACCTACTTCCTAAGCGACTACGGTTCGATCACTCAGGGTCTGCCGGGTGTTTGGGTTGTTGATCCGCGTGACTTCGACGATGTCGCCAGCTTCCAGCAACGGGTCTTCGGCGGAGCCTATGAGGTCATCAAGCCGGGCACGTCCTATGACGTGGGTCTAGTCGAAGACAGTTTCTACCTGAACAGCGCGATTGATTTCGGCAAACTGACCGGGGATGTGGGCTTCAAGGTCATCCGCACGGAACTGACTGTTCGTCAGAACCTGACCGGCGCCACGCGCGCCTATGGCGACACCAACCTGGATACGGGCGATACGATCACAACCCGGGACTACATGGACTATCTGCCGTCCGCGAACCTGGCCCTGGCCTTCACCGACGATATCAAGCTGCGGTTCGGCTACAACAAGACGATGATCCCGCTGGATCTGGGCAACTATGGGGGCGGTCTGTCGATCTCCACCTCCGACTCCCTCGGGCCGACCCCGGAAGATCCGACGGCTCCGCCCGTCGGCGTGCGGCGGGTCACCGCGGCGTCGCAAAGCGGCAACCCCAACCTGAACCCCTGGCGTTCGGACAACTTCGACCTCAGCCTGGAATATTATCTGGGTCGGGCGTCGCTGGTGAACATCGCCCTGTTCAAGCTCAATATCGACAGCTTCGTCACCAACGCCACGGTGCCGGACGCGGTCGAGTACCCTGACGGGGACGGCATCATCCGCCGCAAGGTCGCGCTCAGCGGTCCGGTCCAGGGTGCGGGCGGCAAACTTCAGGGCATCGAAGTGGGCGTCAAGCTGGCCTTGACCGACTTCCTCTCGGACGACAGCTTCTTCCGCGACTTCGGTTTCGATGGCAGCTATACCTTCTCCGACAGCTCGCAGAACGCCAAGAACCTGTCGGGCGACGACCTGCCGTTCCAGGACAACTCGGAACACTCGGTCAACGCCGCTGTCTGGTATCAGGGCGATCGTCTGCAGACCCGCGTCGCCTGGACTCGTCGGACCCCGCGTCTGACCGGCATCTTCGGCCAGATCCCGATCTATCAGGACACCCAGCAGTATGTTGACGTCAACGTCACCTACGACGTGACCGACAACATCACGGTCTATGCCAACGGCTCCAACGTCTTTGGCGAGATCGAGGAATACTACGTCGAGTTCGAGAAGGGGGCCGAGCAGTTCCACTCGCGCAACCAGTTCGAGCCGCGCTTCTCGGTGGGCGTTCGCGCCCGCTTCTAAAGGACTACCCCTGAGGTGACTGGGCCGGTGATGACTTCACGTTGTCGCCGGCCTTTTTTTACGTAATCCTGAACCCAAGCCTGCGCACAGACGGGGCAGGGACGCGGGCAGAGGACGACAGGCGGACTTGATGGACGCACCCCAAGACAGCAGAATCCGTTCCATCGTCATCGTCGGTGGCGGGACGGCTGGCTGGATGACCGCCGCGGCGCTGGTCCAGCATTTCCGCAAGGCGCCGGTCACCATCACCGTGGTCGAGTCCTCCGAGATCGGCACGATCGGCGTGGGCGAGGCGACCATCCCCACCATCCGCCGCTTCTACGCCCAACTGGGCATGACGGACGCCGAAGTGATGCAGGCGACCCAGGCGACCTGCAAGCTGGGCATCCGCTTCGTTGACTGGAGCGGTCCGGGATCGGACTTCATCCATCCCTTCGGCCTCTATGGTCAGGAGCTGAAGGGCATCGGCTTCCATCACTACTGGATGCGGCTGAGGGCGCACGGCGACACGACGCCGCTGTCCGATTTCTCGCTGGGCGCGTCTCTGGCCCGCGCGGGCAAGTTCACCCATCCGTCGCCCAATCCGCCGTCGTCCCTGTCGGTGTTCGACTGGGCTCTACACCTGGATGCGTCGCTGTTCGCCCAGCATCTGCGCGCCTATGCGGAGGCGGGCGGCTGCAGCCGGATCGACGCCAAGGTGGGCAGCGTCGAGCTCCGCTCGACCGACGGCTTCATCGAAACAATCACGCTGGAAGACGGTCGCAAGATCGAGGGTGACCTGTTTGTCGACTGCACCGGGTTCCGAGGCCTGCTGATCGGCGAGGCCATGGGTTCGACCTATGAGGACTGGGGGCAATGGCTGCCCTGCGACACGGCCTATGCGGTGCAGAGCGAGAACGCGCCGGGCGACGCGCCCCAGCCCTTCACTCGCGTGGCGGCTCGCTCGGCCGGGTGGCAATGGGGCATCCCCCTGCGGCATCGCGCGGGCAACGGAATCGTCTTCTCCAGCGCCCATCTTGAGGACCAACAGGCCTTGGACACACTGATGCCCAACCTGATGGGCGAACCCCTGACCGAGCCTCGCCGGATCGGCTTCCGGCCCGGTCGCCGGCGTCAGGCCTGGGTGAAGAACTGCGTCGCCATCGGCCTGTCCGCCGGCTTCCTCGAACCGCTGGAAAGCACCAGTATCGCTCTGATCGAGAACGGCATCGAACGGCTGAAATCCCTGTTCCCCGACCGCAATTTCGCCCAGCCCGTCATCGACGAGTACAATGACCAGTCCGCGCGGGAGATGGAGCGGACGCGCGACTTCATCATCCTGCATTACAAGCTGAATGGCCGTGATGAGCCGATGTGGCGCGACTGTCGTGAGGCTGCCGTGCCCGAGACGCTTCAACGCAAGATCGACCTGTGGAAGGCGAGGGGGCAGTTCGTCCGTTATCGCTGGGAGATGTTCCATCCCGCCAGTTGGCTGGCCATCTACGACGGCTTCAACGCCATGCCGGATACCTATGATCCTGGCGTCGAGTCCTTTGCGATCGCGGACCTGTCGCGGGGGCTCAGCGAAATGCGCGCCGCCGTGGCCAAGACCGTCGACGCCACACCTGACCATGCCCAGTTCCTGGCCCAGTTCCCGACCGGACTGGATCGCTCGCGAGCTGCATAGGACCCATGCTTATGAACACCTCTGTCCTCCGGGACCCCCGCGCTCTGCGCAAGATTTGCGTCGTCGGCGGCGGTACTGCCGGCTGGATAGCCGCCGCCCTGATGGCCGAACATTTCCGGGGCCTGTACGAGATCGAACTGGTCGAGTCCGATGACATCGGCACGATCGGCGTCGGCGAATCCACCGTGCCGCCCTTCCTGCAACTGCTGGCCAAGCTGGGCGTCAACGAGCAGGACTTCATTCGCGAGACCCAGGCCAGCTTCAAGCTGGGCATCCGGTTCGAGAACTGGCTGCGCAAGGGCGAGGCCTATTTCCATCCGTTCGGCGCCATCGGCGTGCCGGTGGATATCAGCGAGTTCTACCAGCTGTGGCTCAAGGCCAAGGCGAATGGCTATCCCGGCGAACTGCAGGATTTCGCCCCTGCCGCGGCCATGGCGGAGGCGAAGAAATTCACCCTGCCGTTCAAGGCGCTGAAAACGCCCGTCGGCGGCGCCGCCTATGCCATCCATGTCGATGCGCGCCGCGTCGCCAAATTCCTGAGAACCTTCGCCGAGGCACGAGGCGTCAAGCGCACCGAAGGCATCGTCGAGGACGTGGTCCAGCGTAACGACGGTTTCATCGAGCAACTGGTGCTCAAGAGCGGCAAGACGGTGGAGGCCGATTTCTTCATCGACTGCTCGGGCTTCCGCGCCCTGCTGATCGAAAAGACGCTGAAGGTTGGCTACCAGGACTGGTCCCAGTGGCTGCTGTGCGACCGCGCCATCGCCGTGCAGACCGAAAACGTCGGCCCGCCGCCGCCCTATACTCTCGCCCAGGCCCAGGATCATGGCTGGCGCTGGCGCATCCCCCTGCAACACCGGACGGGGAATGGATACGTCTTCGCCTCCAGATATCTCAGCGATGACGAGGCCACCGCGACCCTGATGAGCCAGGTCGAGGGCGAGCCGGTGGTCAAGCCCATGGTGGTGCCGTTCAAGACCGGGATGCGCGACCGGATCTGGGACAAGAACGTCCTGTCCCTGGGTCTGGCCAGCGGGTTCATCGAACCCCTGGAATCGACGGCGATCCATCTGGTCTATCGCGGAATGGAGTTCTTCTTCCGCTATCTGCCGGACCGGGACTGCGACGCCTCCCTGGTCGCCGAATACAATCGGCGGATGGCGGCCGACTACGAGGAGATCCGCGACTTCGTCATCCTGCACTACTGCACGACCCAGAGAGACGACACGCCGTTCTGGCGCGAATGCCGCGACATGGTCCTGCCGGAATCCCTGCAGGCCAAGCTCGACCTGTTCCGCGTCAATGGCTCGCTCAGCGAAGGGCTGGACGAGTTGTTCCGAAGCGTCAGCTGGCAGTCGGTGCTTGAGGGCATGGGGGTTCGTCCTGCAGGCTACCATCCCCTGGTCGACCGCATCCCGTTCGACGGCATGTTGCAGAACCTGGATCGGGCCAAAGAGACCCTGGGTCAGGCGGTCGCCGGCGTGCCCAGCCATGAGGACTTCATCCGCCAGCACTGCGCTGCCCAGCCGCCCGAACGCGTGACCATGCCCGCGTGAAGCCTTTTCATCCGGCGGCCAGTGGACCGATGATAGGTCCTGGCGGTAGGGTCCGAGCCGTTGGGCGGGAAGAATGAAAACAAAGCGTCAGGCCGTCACGATCAAGCACGTCGCCGCCGAGGCCGGCGTCTCGCTCCAGACCGTATCGCGGGTCATCAACAACGAGCCGAACGTGCGGCCGGTGGTGCAGGAGCGTGTCCACGCGGCGGTCGCCAAGTTGGGCTATGTCCCCAGCCTGGCCGCGCGGCGCATGGGCGGTTCGCGGTCCTATCTGCTGCTGGCCATCAACGACCGGGACCGCACCATCGAGGGCTGGCGCTCGGGCGAGGGCACCGACTGGGTCGATCAGATGCTGCTGGGCGGGATGCTGAAGACCAGCGAGTTCGGCTATCGGATGATCTTCGAGCTGGTCGATACCCATTCGTCCCATGTCGAGCGCGAGGTCCAGGCGGCCCTGTCGGCGCTGCACCCGGATGGAGTCATCCTGACGCCGCCGCACTCTGACAATCCGCTGATCACCGAACTGCTGGCGCGACAGGGTCTGCCGTTCGCGCGCATCGGCTCGGTCACGCCCGGCGAAGGTTTCGCCATCTGCATGGACGACGGCGAGGCGGCCGAGGTTGCGACCGACCATCTGCTGGACCTGGGTCATACCCGCGTCGGCTTCATCACCGGCAGCGACGAATATGCGCTGAGCGGCGCGCGCCTGGACGGTTACCGCAAGGCCTTGGCGCGGCGCGGCCTGTCGTCCGACGAATGCCTGATCGGCCGGGGCGACTTCAGCTTCAAGTCGGGCGAGGCGGCGGCCGAGACTCTGTGCGACCTGGCGGAACCGCCCACTGGCCTGGTGGCCAGCAACGACCAGATGGCCCTGGCGGCGTTACGGGTGGCGGGACGTCGAGGCCTGGCTGTGCCTCGCGACCTGTCCATCGTCAGCTTCGACGACACCCCCATTGTGCGGTTCAGCAACCCGCCCCTGACCGCCATCGTCCAGCCGATCGCCGCCATGACGGCCGAGGCGGCCCATCTTCTGATCCGGTCAAAGGCGGGCGAGGACGACCTGCCGGAAAGCCTCCTTCTTCCTTTTGGCCTGACCGTGCGGGGATCGACCGGCAGGCCCCGGGGCGGATGATCGCATCCCTGGATCAGGCGACGGGATCGCAGCGGCGTTCGTGGCGCTATCTGCTGCTCTACGCCCTGGCCTACGGCGGCGGTGTGATCGCCTATGTGCCGCTGCTGAGCCTGCTTCTGCCGCTCAAGGTCGAAGAGATCGCCATGGCCGACAAGGTGGCCCTGCTGAGCTTGACCACACTGGCCGGAGCCGTGGCCGCCAGCGTGACCAATATCCTGGCCGGAATGCTCAGCGATCGTTCGGTGGCCCGGGGAAAGGGTCGTCGAGGCTGGGTGCTGGGCGGGATGGTCGCCACCCTGGTGTCCTTTGTCGGCCTGCGGCTTTGCGATAGTCCGGCGAGCCTTGTCTTGGCGATCATCGTGTTTCAGGTCGCGCTGAACGTCATGCTTGGGCCGCTGGTCGCCATCGCAGCGGACGAGGTGCCGGACGACCAGAAGGGGGTTATGGGCGGGCTGCTTGGCTCGGCCTATCCGTTGGGCTCCATCGCCGCCATCCTGATCACCGCCACGCCGGGCCTGACCGAGACGACCCAACTCATGGTCGTCGGGGCGCTGGTTTCGGCGGGGTTACTGCCCTTCCTGATCCTTTTGCGTCCGATGCGCGTCAGTGAGGGCGCAATCGTCGCGCTTTCCGCGCCGCAACCGCGCGCAGTGGGTCGGCGAAACCTGGCGCTGGTCTGGGCCGCGCGTCTGCTGGTGCAGATGGCGGGCATCATCCTGTTCGCCTTCTTCCTGTTCTATTTCGAAAGCGTCGATCATTCCGGTGCCGTGTCGGACACGCGCAAGCTGGCGGGCCGAATCGCCTGGCTCTCGGGACTGGTGACCGTCCTGACCGTGCCCCTGTCCATCCTGATCGGCCGGGCGTCGGATCGGATCGGCAAGCGCAAGCCCTTCCTGATCTGGACAGCGGGCATCGCCGTTCTGGGTCTGGTGATCATGGCGGCCTTCCCCAGATGGACGCCTGCCGCGACGGGCTATGTGATGTTCTCTTGCGCCAGCGGCGTGTTCCTGGCGTTGCAGGCGGCCTACGCCATGCAGCTGCTGCCGGCTCCCGGTCACAGGGGGCGCGACCTGGGCATCCTGAACCTGGCCAATACCGGGCCGGCCATCCTGGGGCCCACCCTGACCTTCGCCGTGGTTACGGCCTATGGGTTCGGTCCGCTGATTCTGACTCTGGCGGCGCTGACCGCTGCGGCGGGGGGGCTGACGCTGCTGGTGCGTGACGACGCCAAGTCCGCCTGACGCGACCCTTTGCCGGCGAAAGTGGGGGTGGCTAGGCTCGAGGTTTCGCACCTGCTAAGCGGACATTGGGCCGGGAGGACGAATTTGCGTATTGGGCTTTATCCAGGGACCTTCGATCCCGTCACCAATGGACACATGGACATCATTGGTCGCGCCACAAAGCTGGTGGACCGGCTGGTCATCGGCGTGGCGCAGAATGACGACAAGGGTCCTCTGTTCTCGACGGCCGAGCGCGTCGAGATGGTCCAGGGCGAAGTGGCGAAGCTGGGTCGCGACATCGTCGTCCAGCCCTTCTCCAGCTTGCTGATGCACTTCGCCGAGGAACTGAACGCCCAGGTCATCGTGCGGGGACTGAGGGCTGTCGCCGACTTCGAATACGAATTCCAGATGACCGCCATGAACCAGCGCCTCAATGACGACATCGAGACCGTGTTCCTGATGGCCGATCCGCGCCATCAGGCGATCGCCTCCCGACTGGTCAAGGAGATCGCCCGTCTGGACGGGAATATCGAAAGCTTCGTCAGTCCCGCCATCGCCGAGCGCGTGCGGGCCAGGGTCAAGAAACACGCATGACACAGATTTCTCTCGGCCGTCTGGCGGCCATCGCAACCGTCGGAGCTTTGCTGACAGGCGCTGCTCCCGCAGCGGCTCAGTCGGTGCTGTTGACCCAGCGCGCCGCCCCGCCGGCCGATGTCACCACCGACGCCGACTGGCGGCTGGTCGCGCCCGAGAATCTGCTGGTCGTCGACACGGTCAAGGGACGGATCCTGGCCGAACTGGAGCCGCGCGTGGCCCCTCTCAGCGTCGAGCGGGTCCGCACGCTGGCAGACCGGGGCTTCTATGATGGGCTGAAATTCCACCGAGTGATCCCGAACTTCATGGCTCAGACGGGCGATCCTCTGGGCACAGGCGGTGGCGGCAGCGATCTGCCGGATCTGGCCGCGGAGTTGAATTTCCGCCGGGGCCGCGTTGCCGATTTCGCCGTCGTGCCGAACGTGAACGCCAATACCAACGCCGTCTTTGGCTCGATGCCGATCCAGACCCAGCCAGACGCCCAGATGTTCGTCACCGCCGATGCGCGGGTGGCGGCCCAAGGCCTGTTCTGCCCCGGCGTTCTGGGCATGGCCCGGTCGCAGGCGCTGGACAGCGCCAACAGCCAGTTCTTCTTCATGATGGGCGCCAACGCCAGCCTGAACGGCCAGTACACCCCCTTTGGCCGCATCGTCTCCGGCCTGGACGTGGTCAAGGCGCTGAACGCAGGAACCTCTGAGAACGATGGTCGCGTCGAAACGCCCGACGTTATGACCCGCGTGCGCATGGCGTCATCCATGCCCGAGGCCGAACGTCCCGTGGTCCGCGTGATGCTGCCCAGCGCCGCCGCCTTCGCTGCTCGCGTAACCTACAAGCGCGGGACGCGCGGCACCAACTTCAACCTGTGCGACGTGGACGTGCCGGCCGAGGTCGTCGCCAACTAATCGCTATCCGGGGAGACGAGCCATGCGTTCACTGATCACGGCATTGGCCGTCGCCATGCTGGTTCCGGCCGTCGCGACCGCTCAGGACGCGGCCCCGGCAACGGCCCCGGTCGCGGCGCCCCAGACGGCCGCGCCGGTCAGCGAGATGCGGACGGTGACGCCCGAAAACCTGCTCGTGATCGACACCACCAAGGGCCGGGTCCTGGTCGAACTGGCGCCCGAGGCCGCGCCCCTGCACGTCGAGCGGATGCGGCTTCTGGCGCGCAACGGCTTCTTCGACGGGCTGTTCTGGCATCGGGTGATCGACAACTTTATGGCCCAGACCGGCGACCCGCTGGGTACGGGCGAGGGCCAGAGCGCCTATCCCGACCTGCCCGGCGAGTTCACTTTCCGGCGCGACGTCTCGATGCCGTTCGCCGCCGTCGCCGCCCCGGCGGGCGCCCAGGTCGGCCTTATCCGCTCGCTGCCCGTCATGACCCAGCCCGACGCCAACATGGCCACGACGGCGGACGGCAAGGTCCATGCCTGGGGCGTCTATTGTCCCGGTGTGGCCGGCATGGCGCGCGACGAGGGCAACGACACCGCCAACAGCCAGTTCTTCCTGATGCGCCAGCCCTATCCGTCGCTGGACAAGCGTTACACGGTGTGGGGCGTGGTGCTTTCGGGCCTCGACGTCGTGCGCGCCATCAAGGTGGGCGAGGGCGACGGCGGGATGGTCGTCGCGCCCGACCGGATGACGCGTGTTCGCATGGCGTCCGACCTGCCCGAGGCGGATCGTCCCGTGGTTCAGGTGATGGACACGGGCTCGGCGGGTTTCCGAACCCTGCTGGAACAGACCCGCGCGGCGCGCGGGGCCGATTTCTCGGTCTGCGACATCACCCTGCCGGTTCAGGTTTCGGGAGCGGCCGCCCCCGCCGCCTGAGGCCGCCCACGCCGACGACGTCGGTGCGCCTTCTGGCGATCATGGGCCATCTGGCGCAACAGCAGGCCTTCGCGCAGGCCCCGGTCGGCGACGCGCACCCGCTCGCAGGGCCAGGCGCGCTGCACCGCTTCGAGAATCGCCGCGCCCGCCAGCACCAGATCCGCCCGATCCGGGCCGATACAGGCCTCTGCGGCGCGACCTGCGGGGCCCATGGCCTTCAGTCGCTCGACCGCCGCCACACAGTCCTGGCGTGTCATCCACAGGCCGTCGATCCGGTCCCGCTGATAGCGCCGCAGGTTCAGGTGAACCCCCGCCAGGCTGGTGATCGCGCCCGAGGTGCCGACCAGATGGCCCTGGCCCTCGTCGAACAGGCGCTGGAATTCGGCATCGGCGAAACCCCCGGCCGTCATGGCGTCCTGCATATCGGCGACCATGGCTTCGAACCATTCGACGCCGGCCTGGGCCGGTTCGGGATGGCGCTCGGCCAGGGTGACGACGCCCAGAGGCGCCGATAGCCAGGCGACCGTCTCCATCGTTCGGCCTCGCCGCCTCAGCCATGACAGTTCGGTCGAACCGCCGCCCACGTCGATGACCAGGGCGGCTTCGGCCCGGGGATCGAACAGGTTCAGACAGCCTTCGACCGACAGGCGCGCCTCTTCGGCAGGGTCGATGATGCGCAGGTCTAGGCCGGTGCCGCTGCGGACCCGGTCGATGAAGGCTTGGCCGTTTTCGGCCTGGCGACAGGCCTGGGTGGCGACGGCGGTCAGGCGGTTGGACGACAGGCCCTTGCGCGCGATCCGTTCGGCGCAGAAGCCCAGGGCGTCATAGGCCCTGTCCATGGCGGCCGGATCGAGTCGCCCGGTGCGGGACAGACCCTCGCCCAGGCGAACGATGCGGCTGAAGCTGTCGACCACGCGAAAACCTTCCCGCGCCGGGCGGGCGATAAGCAGGCGACAATTGTTGGTCCCCAGATCGAGCGCGCCATACAGAGGCGCGTCGCGACCATCGGCGGGGGGGTCCCGAGGGCTGGCGTCCGGGCGTGTCTCGCCGGTCGAAGCCTGTCGTCGGGGCCACCGGCGCTGGGACCGTCCGTCGCGCCCCGAAGGCGCGCCGTCTGGATCCGGCATGGGCCGTGCTTTCATTTGGACGCCGAAACGGCCCCCGTCGCGATCAACCTAGACCTGTGAACACCGTCCCGCCAAGCGAATGTGACGCGCGGCCTATGTGAAGCGGGGATGAACGGCGGCACGGGCATTCGGCTCAGCTTGGCGGAGCTAGGTTGGGGGATGACCCAGTCTTCTCACGCCAAATTCGGTCTCGGCCAGATCGTTCGCCATACGGCCGAGTCTTTTCGCGGCCTGGTCGTCGACGTTGACGCCGCCTATGCCGCCGCCGGAGATCAACCAGACGCGGAGCGTTGCAACCAGCCCTTCTATCGCGTTCTTGCCATGGGCGAGGACAGCGGCTTTCTGGTCTATGCCGCCGAGGACGTGTTGGAGCTTGATCCGAATGTGAAGGGCCTCTCGCCCGAAGAGGCCGCCCGGTGGTTCACCGTTGACGACGCGGGCCACCACGCGCCGCGCGCCCAGCCGATCCATTGACACGGGCATTTGCGGCCGCGCTTGGCGGGGTCCTGCGCCGGGCCTAGATTGCCGTCGAGGAGACCGCCCATGTCCGATTTTGAACACGTCTTCGATACGCCCCCGCCCGGAGCGGCGGCCGACTGGACCATCGACCAGAACTGGGACGCCTATACGCAGGTCGAACACGACACCTGGGACACACTGTACGCGCGCCAGATGGCCATCCTGCCCGGCCGGGCGTCCGACGCCTTCCTGAACGGGCTGAACGCCCTGGACCTCAACACCGGCGGCATTCCCGACTTTGCGGTGATGAACCCCAAGCTGAAGGCCCTGACCGGCTGGACCGTGCATTGCGTGCCCGGACTGGTGCCCGACGATGTCTTCTTCGACCACCTGGCCAACCGCCGGTTCGTCTCAGGCCAGTTCATCAGGAAGCCGGATCAGCTGGACTATATTCAGGAACCCGACATCTTCCACGACGTCTTCGGCCATGTGCCGATGCTGACTGACCCCGACTTCGCCGACTATATGCAGGCCTATGGCAAGGGCGGGCAAAGGGCGGCGTCGCTGGGCCTGCTGCCGCAACTGGCGCGACTGTATTGGTACACGGTTGAGTTCGGCCTGGCGCAGTCACCACAGGGCCTCAGGATCTATGGCGCCGGCATCGTGTCGTCGGCGACCGAGAGCGTCTTCGCCCTGGACGATCCGTCGCCCAACCGGATCGGCTTCGACATGGAGCGGGTGATGCGGACCCTGTACCGGATCGACGACTTCCAGCAGGTCTATTTCGTCATCGACTCCATCGAACAGCTGAAGTGGGACACGCTCCAGGACTTCGGCCCCATCTATGACCGCCTGCGTGGATCGGAGGACCTTCCGGTCGATGTGGTCCTGCCGCAGGACCGGGTGCTGACGCACGGGACGCAGACCTATGCCGCAAGAGGCGGGCGTTTCGCCGCCTGATCTTACGCTTTCTTTCGTCATTCTCCGGCGAGCGCAGCGAGACCGGGGGACCCAGCGGCGCCGAAGGCGACCTCTTGAGGCGATATCTCGGAAGGGATCGGCAGTGCCACAGTGTCCTGCTGGAGCAGGCTGCTGGGTTGCCCGGTCAAGCCGGGCAATGACGAAAGGATAGGTCAGTCGTCGTGGACGATCAGGCTCTTATGCTTGGTGTCGCGCATGAAGATGAAGGTCAGCAGGGACACGCCGATCATCACCGTGACGTACCAGAAATACAGGCTCTCGCGCCCGTCGATCTTGAGCCACAGGGCCACGTACTCGGCCGTGCCGCCGAACACCGCATTGGCGATGGCGTAGGGCAGGGCGACGCCTAGAGCCCGGATATGGGCCGGGAACAGCTCGGCCTTCACCACGGCGTTGATGGCCGTATAGCCCGAGACGATGACCAGGGCGGCCAGGGCCAGTCCGAAGGCGGCGAACGGATTGGTGGTGGTCGCCAGGGTGGTCATGATCGGCACGGTGCAGACCATGCCCAACACCCCGAAGGCGATCATCACGGGCTTTCTGCCGATACGGTCGGACAGAGCGCCGACGGCGGGTTGCAGCAGCATGAAGATCACCAGGGCGGCGGCGCTGATCTCGGTGGCGGCGGTCTTGGAAAAGCCGCTCGTGTTGACGAGGAATTTCTGCAGGTAGGTGGTGTAGGTATAGAAGGCGAGCGTGCCGCCGGCCGTCAGCCCCAGCACCAGCAGCGCCTCTTTCGGATGCTTGAGCACCAGCAGCAGGGCGCTGGATTTCGGCGCCGCGCGGCGTTCCTCGGAATCGAAGGCGCGGGTCTCGTCCAGCCCGCGACGCAGCCAGAAGACGATGACCGCCAGCCCGGCGCCGACGAAGAAGGGGATGCGCCACCCCCACGACGACAGGGCCGTTTCCGACAACGTGTTCTGCAGCAAGATCAGCAGCATCAGCGACAGCAGCTGACCCGAGATCAGCGTCACGTACTGGAAGCTGGACCAGAAGCCGCGATGCCTGGCCGTGGCCATCTCGGACAGATAGGTGGCCGATGACCCGTATTCGCCGCCGACGCTGAGCCCCTGCATCATGCGGGCGAACAGCAGCAGGGCCGGGGCGGCGATGCCGATGGTGGCGTAACCGGGGGTGCAGGCGATGATCAGCGAGCCGGTGCACATCAGGGTCACCGACAGGGTCAGCCCGGCCTTTCGTCCCTTGCGGTCGGCATAGACGCCCATGATCCAGGCGCCGATGGGCCGCATCAGAAAACCGACGGCGAAGACGGCGGCGGCCTGAAGGTATTCGGTGGTCGCGTTGTCGCTGGGGAAGAAGACGGGCGCGAAATACAGGGTGAAGGCCGCATAGGCGTACCAGTCGAACCACTCGACTAGATTGCCCGCAGAGCCGCCGATGATGTTGCGCAGACGGCGTGCCGCCGAGATGGGCGCGGCGGCTGTGTCGGTCATGCGCCTGCGCTCTGGAACGGATAGAAGTCGTCGCCGAGTTCGAGGATGTCGGTCAGTTCGCTCAGCGCGCCCCGCGTCTCGTCGATCAGGGCGGGATCGGCCAGATCCGCGGCGGTCAGGCTGTCGCGATACCAGGTGGCGGCCCAGATCGACAGGCGGGCGTGGAGCTCGTCCGTCATCCGCATGGCGGGGTTGGTCGCCGCCAGTTCGGCCTCGGTCAGGACGACGCGGAGGCGCAGGCAGGCGGGGCCGCCGCCGTTGCGCATCGACTGTCGCACATCGACATACTCGACCCGGCCGATCGGACCGTTGGAGGCGGCGAGCGCTTGCGCCACCGCATGGCTGCGGGCGTTGTCGCGCGTCTCGGTCGGGCAGATCAGGGTCAGGCGGTCCTCGCCCGGAATCTGTATCAGCATGGAGTTGAACAGATAGGAGCTGATGGCGTCGGCCAGGGGCAGGTCGTCGTTCGAGACTTCGACGAACTGCGGCTCGAACAGGCCGTCGGCGGCGCGGCGGATGGCGGCCTTGGTTGCGTCCGTGTCCTCGAAGGCCAGTTCGTGGAAGAACAGGGTGTCCAGGGCACCGACGCAGACCACGTCGTTGTGGAAGGTCCCGCCGGCGATGGCCGCGCGGCTTTGCTGGGCCAAGACCGGGCGTCCGGCCTCATGACGGCGGACGATGGCCTCGGAGGCCTGTCGGGTCTGGCGGGCAGGATAGGGGCCGTCCCAGGCCTCAAAGGCGTCGCGGCCCCAGACCAGCAGATTAACCCCGCGACCGCCGTGGTCAGCGCACAGGCGGACGTGGTTGGCCGCGCCCTCGTCGGCCAGATGAGCGACGGCGGGCAGGGCGTCATGGACGGCGAACTTCGAGGCGTCCGGGAACAGAGCGTCCAGCGCGCGCTTCGTCTGGGCGTGCTCGAGGCTGCGGTGCAGGTTGGTATGCAGGTTGGCGGGGGTGAAGTGGACCCGGCCATCTGCGGCGTCGGCGCTGGGTGTCACGGTCGCGGCGTTGGCGGCCCACATGGGCGAGGCCGAACAGGCGGCGGCGGCGAAGGCGGGCGCATCCTTCCACGCCTGCGCCAAGACGCGGGCGTCGGACCCGGTGAAGCCAAGGCTGCGCAGAAAGGGAATGTTCGGCCGCTCATGCGGCGGCAGGACGAACTGGGGCAGGCCGAGGTCGGCCAGCCGTTTCATCTTGTCGAGACCTTGCAGGACGGCCGCGCGCGGGTTCGACGCCTCGCCCTTGTTCAGGCTGGAGGCCAGGTTGCCAGGGCTGAGCCCGGCGTAGGAGTGGGTCGGCCCGATCAGGCCGTCAGCATTGGCTTCGACGGCCCTGACGCTCACGCCCTTAGTCCCTTGATCTCGCCTTCGATGTTCTTGACCGAGCCGGCCTCGAAACTGGCGACCGGATAGGCGCAGTAGTCGGCGGCGTAATAGGCGCTGGGGCGGTGGTTGCCGCTGGCCCCGAGACCGCCAAAGGGCATGTCGCCGGCCGCGCCCGTGGTCGGGCGATTGAAGTTGACCACGCCTGCGCGGATGCGGCGAATGAAACTGTCCCAATTCTTCGCATCGTCGCTGACCAGACCGGCGGAAAGGCCGTAGCGGGTGGCGTTGGCGGCGGCGATGGCGGCTTCGAATGTCGGGACGCGGGTGACCTGCAGGAAGGGGGCGAACATCTCTTCGTCCAGCACGTTCAGGCCGGTGACGTCGATCAGGGCGGGCTTGACGAAGGATCCCGGCAGGTTGCCGACCGGACCCGAGGCGCGGATCACCTTGGCGCCCAGGTCGATGCGTTGCTGCAGCGCCTGAAGCGCGGCTTGGGCAGCCTTTTCCGAGATCAGCGGCCCGGCGTAGGGCTCGGGCGAGGAATCCCACGGCGCGAAGATCAGCCGGTCGATCAGGGCGGCGACAGCCTCGATGATGGCGTCGCCTTGCGGACCCTCGGGCAGGATCAGGCGGCGGGCGCACGAACAGCGCTGGCCGGTGGTGACGAAGGCCGACTGGACCACGATGCCGGCGACGGCCTCAGCATCCGCCGCGTCCCAGACGACCAGCGGATTGTTGCCGCCCAGTTCCAGCGCCAGGATGACGTGGGGATCGTCGGCGAACTTCCTGCGGAAGTGGGCGCCTGCTGCGCCAGAGCCGGTGAACATCAGGGCGTCGATAGGCTGGTCCAGCAGGGCCGCCCCGGTCTCGCGTCCGCCCTGCAGCAGGTTGAATACGCCGATCGGCAGGTCGGCCTCGGCCAGGCATTCGGCCATCAGTTGGCCGGTGTGGGGGGTCTCTTCCGAGGGCTTGAAGACCACGGTGTCGCCCGCCAGCAGGGCGGGGACGATATGGCCGTTGGGCAGGTGGCCGGGGAAGTTGAACGGGCCAAGCACCGCCGCCACGCCGTGCGGGCGGTGGCGCAGCGTCGCGTGACCAAAGGCGGTGTCGGCGGTGCGTTCGCCGGTCCGCTCGTCATAGGCGCGGATCGAGATGTCGACCTTGCCCGCCATGGAGCCCAGCTCGGCGGTGGTCTCCCACAGGGCCTTGCCGGTTTCGCGGCTGATGGCCTCGGCCATCTCGGGCGCGCGGCGCTTCAGGACGGCCTGATAGCGTTTCACGGCGTCGATGCGGTCCTGACGCGGGCGGTCGGCCCAGTCGGGGAAGGCGGCGCGAGCGGCCTGCACGGCGGCGGCGGCCTGGGCTGGGGTGGCGGCCTCGCCTTCCCAAACGGTTTCGCCGGTGGCGGGGTTGGTGGAGGTGAACTGTGTCATGGGATCAGGCCTTTACGCGGACAGTGTCGCCGGCGCGGACTTTCAGGGCGTCGGCGGTCTCGGCCGACAGGGTGGCGACGTCGCCGGCCAGGCCGACCTTCTGGCGGACGGCGCGGAAGCCGCCGATGCTGTCGGTCGAGATCAGGCTGGGCAGTTCGGCCTCGACCTCGTCGGCGAGGGCGACGGTCAGGTTGCGGGCGTCGCGGACGGTGCGGATGTTGTCGCGCGAGCACGAGACGGTCGGGCCGGCGTCGAAGATGTCGATCAGGCCGTTGGTGCGGAAGCCCTCGCTTTCCAGCAGGGCCATGGCCGGCACGCCTTGCGGATGCACCTTGCCGATCACGGCGCGCGCGGGCTCGGGCAGGAGGTCGATGTAGATGGGGTGGCGCGGGGCGAGGTCGAGGATGAACTGCTTGTCCGTCGAGCCCGTCATCATGTCCGCCTGGTCGAAGGGCATGGGGAAGAATTTGTGCGCGACGTGATCCCAGAAGGGGCAGGCGCCGTCGGGCGTGAAGACGCCGCGCAGCTCGGCCAGGACATTTTCGGCGAACATATCCGGCTCGGCGCCGATCAGCATGTAGCGTGACTGGCTCAGCAGACGCCCGGCGCCGCCCTTCCTCCGGTCGGCCTTGAGGAACAGCGAGCCCACCTCGGTCCAGCCGCTGCATTCATTGACCAGCACCAGGGTCTGGTGCTCCAGCTTGATGTCCAAGGAAGGCGACTGGGCCGTGTTCGACATCTGGCGGAACGAGAAGAAGGGGCGTTTCAGCCCGACCGCGGCCTTGACGCTGCCGATGCCGTCGATGTCGCCGGTGTCGGTCTCCTCGAGCATGAGGGTGTACCAGCGTTCCCGGGGCGGGATGGCGGCGGTGAAGCTGTCGCGGCTGAGGTCCAGACGCTCGACCAGTTGATCCGGGTCTTCAGGCAGGCTGGTGAAGCCGGGGCCGGACAGGATGGCCAGTTCCAGCAGGTGATCGAGGTCGGCCGGAGCCGCGGGTCTGACGACGAGCATCCTACATCGTCTCCAGACGCAGTTGTTTCAGTTTCAGGCCGTCGATTTCGCCCGACGCCAGCTTGCACAGGATCAGGGCGCTGAGCTGGGCGCGCTCGACGAAGCTGGCGGGCCAGGCGAACTCCTGATCCGAATGAATGTCGCCGCCCAGGACGCCCAGGGTGTCGATGTTTGGCAGGCCGGCGGCGTGCAGGTTGTTGCCTTCGCACACGCCGCCCGAAGGCTTCCAGGCGATGGTCTGGCCCAACAGGGCGCCGGTCTGGCGGACAGCCTCGAACAGGGCGGTCTGGCTGGCGTCCATCGGCTTGGGCGCGCGGGTCATGCCGCCGTGCAGGTCCAGCGTCAGCCCGTCGAAAGGCGGGGTCGCGGCGATGTCGGCGACCGCATCGGTGACCCAGGCCGCGGACTGGGCGTCGGGGACGCGGACGTTGAAGCGGACCACGGCGTTGTCGGCGACGACGTTCAGGGCCCCGCCGCCCGAGATCTTGGCCACATTGACCGTTACGCCTTCGCGCCGGCCGTTCAGCCCGTGCAGGGCTGCGGCGATGATGGCGGCGCCGGCGACGGCGTTCCTGCCCTCATCGAAGGCGCGCCCGGCGTGGGCCGCCTTGCCCGTGACGATCAGGTGGAAGTTTCCGCTGCCCTTCCTCGCCCCGGCCAGGGTTCCGTCGGCCAGCGCCGGCTCATAGGTCATGCCGACGTGGCCCATAGCGCCCAGTTCGGCCAGCAGGGGGGCGGAGGCCGGCGAGCCGATCTCTTCGTCGGGCGACAGCAGCACGGTCCAGCCGACGCGCTCACGCTGGGGGTGGGTCTCGAAGGCTTCCAGCGCGGCCAGCATGACCGAGATGCCGCCCTTCATGTCGGCGATTCCGGGGCCGTTCAGGGCGCCGTCGGCGCGCGTCGTCACCGTCTGGAAACCGCTCTCGGTCGGGAAGACGGTGTCGTAGTGGCCGGTCAGGATGACCTGGATCGGGGCATCGGGTCTGTTGGTGATCTTCAGCGCATCGGCGTGAGCCACGGCCTGGACCGCGCCGTCGTCGCCGACGGTGGTGGAGCCCTGCGTCGCGATCCGTTCGACCTGGGCCGGCAGGTTGCGCGCCTCGGCCTCCAGCAGGTCCAGCACGGCGTCCAGCCCGGCGGCGTTTCGGCTGCCGGAGTTGATGTCGGCCCAACCCACCGCTCTTGCGACAATGGCGTCGCCGCGCGCCGCGACATGGTCGAGCACGATCTGATCCTGGGGATGTATCTGCATATGGCCCGACCCTAAACGGCAGCGAGCAAAAGGTGAAGGCGGCCTTTGCCGTCAGCCCCCGACCTCGCTAGGTTCCGCGCCGAACTGAGGACGACGACGATGGCGGATTCGATGATCACCCGATGGCTGAAGGCCATGAATCCGCTGCACAAGCCGGCGGACCAGGCTGAGGCCGGGCGGTCTGCGCAGGCCATGTCCTTGGGCCTGCTTCTGGCTCTGGCCGCCAGCGTGCCGAGTTCGGTGTGGATGTTCACCTCCGACAACTTCGCCCGGATGATGGATCAGCAGTACGCCGCCATGAACCTGAGCACCGAAGAGGTCGCGATGCAGCAGGCCATGATGGAGGTGGTCACGCCCTATGCCCTCGGCTTCGGCGCCCTGGTCACCGTGGTCCTCTATGGCGCGCTGGCCTTCGTCCAATGGCGCTACAAGACGCGCGCCATCCCGATGATCATGCTGGGGCTGACCCTCTACAGCCTGGTGTCCAGCGTCGGCATGATGCTGCTGGGATCTATGCCGGAAACCGGGATCCCGATGGGCCTGACCCTCCTGTCCTGGATCGCCGCCATCGTCTGCGGCGTCATCTATGTCGCCGCCCTGCAGGGCGCGCTTGCTCTGCAGGTGATGGGGAGGCGGGCATGAGCGTTACCCTGTTCCACAAGCCGACGTGCAGCACCTCGCGCAACGCCCTGGCCCTGCTGCGAGAGCGCGGAATCGAGCCGATCGTCGTCGACTACATGAAGGTCGGCTGGGACAGGGCGACGCTGGAGCGGCTTGGCCGTGCAACCGGCGATGGCGTGCGCGGTCTGCTGCGGACAAAGGAGCCGGCCGCCAAGGCGTTGCTTGACGCCGATGACGAGACTCTGATGGCCGCAATGGTCGCAGACCCGGTGCTGGTCGAACGGCCGATCGTCGAGACGCCGAAGGGCGCGCGGATCGGTCGACCCGTCGAGCGGGTCCTCGAGGTTCTCTAAAGCCCTATCGGTTGGGACGCCGGTCCTCGCGAGCGCCGGGCTGGCGCGATTGACGCCGCCAGCGGACCGACAGGGTGGCGTCGCCTGTGCCGCCGAACTTGGACGAGATGGCCAGGTTGCGGCGGACCTGCCACTCGACGTTGACCGCCGCCCCGCCTTCACCCCCGCCGATGATCTCCAGATAGACGTCGTCGGTCAGATAGCGACCGCCAGCCACGGTCAGGGCCGAGGCCTCGCCGCCGAAGGACAGCCGATCCAGACCCGCCAGTTCGCGCAGGTTGCCAATGACGTCGAAACCTCCGCCGCCGGCCAGGGATGCGACCCCCGCCGCCAGCTGAGCCGCCTCGAAGCCGGACAACTGGGATGCCGAGCGCCCGAACAGCACCTGGGACAGAATCTCGTCCTGGGGCAGGGATGGGGTCGAGGTCAGGGCGATGATCGGCGTGGCGGCCGTGCCCGTGACCTTGATGGTGGCCGTCAGGGCAGGGTCTTCGCGGGTCGCGGTCAGGTCCAGCCGGATACGCGCCGGGTCGGTGGACAGCGACACCGTGCCCCGATCGTCGAACACGAACCGCTTGCCCGCGAACTCGTAATCGCCGCGCACGACGCGGGCATTGCCGGTCAGGACCGGGGCGGCGATGGTGCCGGTGACGCGCGCGTTGACGTTCATCTCGACGTTCAGGCCGCGCCCCGCGACCCGGATGTCGCCGCCGGGCGAACGCAGGCGGATGTCGAGGCCGAACTGCGGGCCGCGCTTGGTGGTCTGCTGATCTTCGGGCGTATCGCCGCCGGGCTTGTTGATCTCGACCACGTCCATGCGCACGACGCCGGTGGTTCCGGGAGGATTGGCGCGGATCAGGGCCTCGTCGACGTCGATCTGGCCCGTCAGCTGGATATTGCCGTCGGCGCCTCGGACCACGGTGATGGGGCCGGACGCCCGCGCCTCGGCCAAGTCATTGTCGATGATGCGGAAGCGTTTCAGGGCCAGTTGGAAGCTGGAGCCCGAGCCTTCGCGCAGACCGATGCGGCCGTCTCCCTCGACTGTCCCGCCCGCGCCGTCGTTGGCGGTGAAGGTTTCGATCAGGGCGGTGGTGTCGTCGAACCGGCTGGCCAGGGTCAGGCCGGCCAGGCGCAGGCCCGTCGCATTGTCGCGGAAGGCGCCCTGCTGCACATCGAACCGACCGTTCAGGCGCGGCGCGGCCAGGGTGCCGGCGATGGTGGCGCGGCCGCTGACCTGACCCTCCAGCGAGCGTTCGCCGCCCAGGAACAGGTCCCAGATCGGCTTGATCTGGCCCTGGATGGAGACTTCGCCCGACATGTCCCGGGTGCGGGCGATGGCCAACCGAAGCGGCGCGGCCGAGGCCTCTACGGGCAGGGTCAGGTCGGCGCTGGCCTGGACCTGGGTCGTGTCGCGAGCAGCGGCCTGAATCCGCAGGGTGTCGTCGGTCAGGGTGGCGTTGAGGGTGCCGTTCACCGCCATGCCGGCGGGCGCATCAACGGCGCGAATCTGCGCCAGGGTGACATTGGCCGAACCGGCGAGTTGATCGCCAGCGCCGCGCAGAGAGACCTGGCCAGTGACCTGGCCACGCAGATCGGGGGCGATGGAGCCCAGTTCGACGCTGGTCAGATCCGCCTGGATATAGGCGGCCTCCTTATCCTGACGCAGTTCGCCCTTCAGGATGCCGCCGCCGACGGCCAGATCCACGCGCGCGACGCGACCGTCTCCGGCCAAAGCGACCACGGCAGGGCCGCGCGTGGTGAAGGCGACTTCGCGAACCCGGCCGCCGCCGCGCAGGGTGACGCTCTGATTGTCACCTGTGCGGGCATAGACGCCGGTGCCGTTGAACTGAACGGGCGTTCCCCCACCCACATCCAGCGCCAGGGTGAAGGGCAGGTTCGACAAGGTTCCGCGCCCGTCCAGATCCAGGCGGCGGATCACATAGGTCGAGCCGGCCAGACGCGCGTTTCGGGCCGTAACATCGAGGATGGCGGTCTCGGCTCCGTCGCCGTCTCTCAGCCTGATCGTACCTTCGGCGCTGCCCGAGGCCAGGAAGGCGCCAGGGCGTGCGGTGAATTTCAGGTCGGCGCTGGAGGGGGTGTTGTTGGACAGGGCGAGGGAGCCGGCGGCGGTAATCCCGCCTGCGTTCAGGTCGACCTCCGTCAGCCGGACCCGATCGCCGCCGAGGAAGAAATTCCCCTCGGCGTGAGCCGGGCCATAGTTGGAGCCGGAATTCAGGACGACGCGGCCATCCGAGGCATCGGCGCCCTTGCGGAAACTCAAGACGAGGTTGGCTTCGGTCAGGGTCATCGGACCCACAGCGACCTTGTCGAAGGCGCCGGTTAGATCGAGACGCGGCTGCGCCAGGGTGCCGGTCAGGGCGCCATTGCCGGTCATGGCTCCGTCGATGGCCACGGGACCGACGCCGAAGGGACCGCGTGCGTTCCAGTCCAGCGCGAGGCGCAGTCTGCCCTGGGGCTCAATCAATCCCTTGGCCGTGGCCTGTCCGGCGGCGCCGGTCAGGACGCCATTGTCGATCTCTATGCGTCCGCCATTCAGCTGGCCGGCCAACTGCAGGCGAGGCGTCGGTCCGAGCAGACGATCCAACTCCTCCATGCCGACGGCCAGTCGCTGACCTCGACCGTCGAAACTCAGGACCCAGGGCGCGCCGGTCCGGGCCGAAGATGCGCTGATAGCGCCGCCGAACTGGCCCTTGGCGCCGGGCCGAATACGGCCGACGTCGGTGATCCTGGCTTGGCCACGGAAGCCCAGGCCGCCCAACAGGTTGCGCGCGCCGGACCCGGTCAGGGTCAGGGCCTGACCCTGGGCCTCGACGCTTTCCAGCAGGACGCCGCCATCCGCCAGCCGCGCGCCTTCGAACTTCAAACGCGGCGTCGCGCCGAGCAGGGCGCCGACGATGCCCTGGCTCTGCCCGCCAAAGGCGCGGATGTCGCCATCGACGTCGAACCGCTTTTCCGAGACCTGGACGTTCAGCGGGCCAGCGATCCGGGTGGCGCGATACGAGGCCAGGTTGGCGTTCAGCAGGGTGGCCTGACCCGAAAGGGTCCATTTTGCCGCGTTGCCCTTGAACACCCCATCATAGCTGCCCCCCGCACCGATGTCGGAGCCGACGAGGCGGGCGAGGGAGGGCGTCGAGACCTCGACGCGCACCCCATCGGGCGAACTGCGATCCGACAGGCGGACCATGCCCTGGGCGCTGGAACTGAAGTTGTCGGAGGTCAGCCGCCAGGCCACGCCCTGCCAACCGTCGCGTTTCGCATCGGGCACGGCCGCAAAGCCGAACTGGGCGGTGCGCCCGATCCGGTCGACGAAGGGCTGAAGCAGGTCCGAGCCGCTGAAGTCGGCATAGCCCGATATCCGCGCGCCCGCCTTGCCGTAGTGGCCGAGGATGCTGAGCGGCTGGAACTGGCCCGTGCGGATCGTGGCGTTGACGATCTCGCCGTTGACGATGGCCACGGCCGAGAAGGGCTGGTCTGGCGAATAGCCCAGCGAACCGGCGATGGGACCGCCTTGCGCCTCGTTGGCGCGCAGGTTCACGCGCAGGTCGTCGATCTTGCCGCCGAACGCCGCGTTCAGGCGCAGGTAGTCACCCTGGCGGGTCAGGCTGTAGGCGTTGACCTGAGCCTCCTTGACGCCGAAGCGCGGAATTTCGGCCGAGCCAGTCAGCCGCCAGCGACCGTATTCCTTGGAGAACCCTTCCAGTAGTTCGACATTGGCTTGGAATTTGTCGATGTCGACGGAAATGGGCGAGGGTTTGGGCGGCTTGCCGTCCGGCGGGTCGATCTCGGGACGGCGGACCAGGCGGATGACATCGGCGCTGATGCTGTCGGCGTGGAACCGGCGGGTGATCAGAGGCAGGTAGGACCAGTCGACGCGGACATTGCGCGCCTCCAGCCAGACGCCTTTCGAGTCGGTGATGGTGACGCGCGCCAGGGTGAAGTCGTTGAACAGGTCGCCGCTCAGACCCTCGACATTGATCCGGCCGTAGCGGCTGATCTTCTTGCCGGCGACGAAGCTGGTGACCAGGCCGCGGCCGGAATCTGACAACAGATACTGTCGTCCGCCGATGACCGCGACCAGGGCCAGCACCGCAGCCGCCGCAACGATGCAGCCGATGATGAAGACGATCAGCTGAAGCCGCGTCCGCTTCCGCTTGGCCGCCTTCGCCGGAGTCTCGGGCGCCGAGATTTCTTCGGGCTCCGGGGCGTCGGGTGTGGCGTCCTCGGTCAAAACGCCTGGCCGATGCTGATGTAGATCTGGAAGTTGGCGTCACCGTCGCGCTTGTTCAGCGGGAAGGCGATGTCGGCGCGCACCGGGCCGAAGGACAGGTTGTAGCGCGCGCCGATGCCGACGGCGTAGCGCATGCTGCTGAGATCCGGCGTCTCCTGGAAGCCGATGGCGCCACCGTCGATGAAGGCGACGGCGCCGAAATTCTTGCCCAGATCGCGACGCACCTCGGCCGAGACCTCGAACAGGGACAGGCCGCCGCGCGGGGTGTCGTTCGAGAGCTCCGGGTTGACGCCCTGATACTCATAGCCACGCACCGAACCGCCGCCGCCCGAATAGAACAGGCGGTCAGACGGCACGGTCAGTTCCTCGCCGCCGATGATCGAACCGATCCGCAGGCGGCCCGCCAGAATGGTCTTGCCGTTCTGCAGGGGCAAATAGCCGGTCCCCTGGGCCTCGGTCCGCAGGAACAGGACGGTGTCTTCGCCCGACACGGCGGTGGGCTGGACATTCACGGTCAGGCGATAGCCGTTCGTGGGGTTCAATGGGTCGTTCGAGCGATCCAGATAGGCGCTGCCGCGTCCGGTCAGAATCACCAGGTTGCGGTCCAGACCGATGATGGCGCCGTCGTCGGGATCGGGCGTGGACAGGTCAGGGGCGAACCTGTCCTCCTTGTAGTTGCCGGCGTCCAGGCCGAGGCCATAACTGTAATAGGAGGTCCGGCCGATGCGTTGCTGCAGGTCGCCGGCCAGGGTCAGGGCCGTGCGGTCGTAGGCGTCGGTGTTTTCGTGAACCACGGCGGTCGACAGCTTCAGCGTCTGGGCCGGACGACGCCAGTGGGGCAGGGACAGATCGACGCCCAGGCGGCTGTCGATGTCGGCCAGGCGCGCCTCGTAGCGGATCGTGTCGGCGCGGCGCAGGCGATTGTAGTGGGTCCAGATGACATCGACGCCGGAACCCTCCGCCGTCGAGAAGGTGGCCCCGGTCTCCAGGATGCGGCGGGGCCGGTCGGTCAGGGTCACGACAACGGGGCGGTGTCCCTCGGGCGTGGTCTGGTCGGTCGCCGCCAGGGCGACGCCGACGCCGTCATAGACGCCCGTATCCAGAAGGCGGCGCTCCAGCTCGGCAACCAGTTCGGGATCGTAGCGGTCGCCCTCGGACCAGGGGGCGAGACCGGCGACCCAGTCGACATTGGTGCGTCCGGTCGTCTGGACCTGGATCCCGTCCAGCAGGACGAGACGGCCTGAAGCGATGTTATAGGTTGGCTGGACGGTGAAGGCGGCGTGATCGACCACGACGCGACGCGGTTGGGTGGCGGCGTCTGCATAGCCCCGACGGGTCAGTCCGGCGATCAGCCGCCCCTCCGCGGCGATGACCTCTACCGCCCGACCCGGGTCGCCGGGCTTCAAGCCGATGCCGCCGATGACGGCCTGCGCCACGTCGGGCGCGGGCGCTGGGGCGATCCAGTTCACCGCCGGCTCGCCCAGCACGAAGCGACGGCCGGGGGTGACATTGACGATGGCGGTGGAGGTTTGTTCGCCCTCGACGATGTCTTCCAGGGTCGGTTGGTAATAGCCCTCGGACCGCAACAGGGCCTCGGCCGCTTCCATGGCGCCTCGCGCACGCCGACGAGCGTCGAAACGGTTGGTCGGTGGATCGTCGGCCTCGCCGATCGCGCGGACCAATTGCTCCCTCAGCTCACCGCTGACATCGCCACGAACCTGGGCTCGCGGATCGGCGTGGGCCTGGTTGGCCATCAGGGAGGCGGCGGCCAGGAGGACGCCAAGCGCGGCGATCCGCTTTCCGTCGATCCGGCTCGGGCCCTGAAGGGGCGGAAGAAGAAGCCGTGGGCTCAAACACATACTCTGGTGGTCGTCGAAAGATCACGCCTGCCGCGCTGCACAATCATCCGTTGGTGGCGGACATGTGGCGGTCAGTAGAATAGCGTCTCGCTCTCCGGCTTGACGGTCTCGGCGGATTCGCGCTGCTCGGGCGGCAGGGCGTCGCTGTACGGGTAGGCAGGCGCCGGCTGAGCGCCGTCGTTAATGGGAGCAGGGGACTCGACCGGCGGGGGCAGCGGGTCTTCGACAACGGGAGCAGGGGGTTCGACCGGCTCGGGTGGACGGTCGTCGCACGCCGCCAGCACGCCCACGGCCGCGCCGAAAGCCAGGACCAATGCCAGTCGCTTCATCGTGTTCTCCCCATGGGCGGCAAACGCGCCACGCCCAAGCCTGTTCCATAGCGAGGATCGCGTCCGGGGTCACGCGCAGCGAGCAACGGGGGACAGTTGCGCGACTTAGGCAATCATTCGTCTTTTGCGGGTATGAACGCTGCTATGCCAGATTTCGCCTCGACGATGAACGGTTACGAGCAGGTCGCCCACGTCCGCTCCAGGGAGTTGCGAACACGCATCGCCCTGGCCGCATTCATCGGAGCCATGGCCTGGTTTCTGGCCCCCTCGATCTGGCCAGCGCTCTGGTTTGCCGCGGTGGTCATCAGTCAAGGGCTCGACTGGCTCGTTTTCCGGCCCGTTCGAGTGCGCCCGCAGATCGCTCTTTCACGCGGCTATCGCGTCGTTTGCTGCGCCACATCCTTCGTGAGCGTGGCCGTCTATTCAGCCATCACCGCCTATCTCTGGCTCAATGGCGGCGAAGCCGGGCGCTTGTTCGCCATTGTTCAGGTAGCGGGCGGGCTGCTGCACGTCAGCCTGCACATGCATCAGCACAAGCCGCTGTTGCTGTCGGCGGTGATCCCCCATGGCCTGTATTTTCTGGGTCTGCCGATCGCCGGCGCGATCGCCGATCATCAGCCGCTGGAGATGCTCGTATCCCTAGGCGGCATTCTTTACATGGCCCATCTGGTCGTCGCAGTGCGGCAGAGTTCGCTGACGACCCAGGTGCTGCGCGACGCCCACGACATTGCTGGCGTCGAACGCAGCAAGGCCGAGGTAGCCAGCGCGGCCAAGTCCGACTTCCTGGCCGTCATCAGCCACGAGATCCGCACGCCCATGAATGCGGTCATTTCGGCGGCTAATCTGCTGCGCCGGACCCGGCTGGACGCCGAGCAGCGCGAACACGTCGCCATGCTGATCGACGCGGGCGACGTTCTGGTCGGCCTGCTGAACGACGTGCTCGACTTCTCCAAGATCGAAGCCGGCAAGATGCAGCTGGAATCCAGCGCGACGGACGTGCGCGCCCGGCTGGTGTCCCTGCAGCGCCTGTGGGAGCCCAAGGCGGCGGCCAACGGCGTCCGGCTCAAGGTTGTGGTCGCCGACGATGCGCCTGAATGCGTGATGACGGATCCGCTGCGTCTGCAACAGATTCTGTTCAACCTGATCTCCAACGCCGTGAAGTTCACCAAGGACGGTGACGTGACGGTCTCCGTGAGGTGGGACGCCGCGACCAGCGCCCTGGCGATGAGCGTGATCGACAATGGCGTGGGCATCCCCGCGGACCGGCTGAGCGAGATCTTCAACAGCTTCGAACAGGCAGACGCCGGGACCACACGCCGTTATGGCGGCACGGGCCTGGGCCTGGCCATCAGCCGCCGCCTGGCCCAGATCATGGGCGGCGACCTGACGGTGGTGAGCGTCTTGGGTGAAGGCTCGACCTTCACCGTGACCCTGCCGGTGGAGGTGGTGGCCAAGCCCGCCGCCGGCACCGACAAGGCGCGCCGCGTCGCCGACGCCAACGCGCTGCAAGGCCTGAGCATCCTGGCCGCCGACGACCATGCCGTGAACCGCCGCATCCTCAGCCTACTGCTTGAGCCGCACGGTTGTCGCCTGACCCTGGTCGAGAATGGCGAGGAGGCCGTAGCCGCCGCTGCGGAACAGCCGTTCGACGCCATCCTCATGGATATGCAGATGCCGATCATGGACGGGCTTGAAGCCTCGCGCCGCATCCGGGCCGAGGGCCTGAACCGCATGACCCCCCTGATCGCCCTGACCGCCAACGCCATGGACGTGCATCGCGCGGCCTGGGACGCCGTCGGCGCCGAGGCCTTCCTGACCAAGCCGATCGATCCTGTCCTGCTGGCACGGACACTGGCCGACGCCTGTTCGGGCGAGACGCTGGAGGCCAGCGAAAGCGCCGCCGCCTGAGATGTCAGGGAAGACCGATGGTACGTCCTCTCGGGCTCGAACCGAGGACCCTCTGATTAAAAGTCAGATGCTCTAACCAACTGAGCTAAGGACGCACTATCGGGGAGCGCCTTCTGTTGCATCGCGGCGAACGGGTCAAGGGGCGCAGACGCCAAAGACGACGCAAAGGATAGGTTTAGCGACGGGGCGCGGCGCCGGAGCGACGAAATTTGTCGCTGCGATCGCCCCGCACATGAACCGTGCCGTCCTTGGCGAAGGCTTGAAACGATGGCTTGTCGATGTTGCGGAACTCGCCGGTCCGGTCCCAGTCCCAGTCAAAGGATATCCGCTCGCCCTTGTGGGCGAACTTGCCGGACCAGTGGGCGAAGAAGGAATATTTGTCGCCGCCGATGATGATGACGTGCCGATGAAGCGCGGTCTCGTTGCCGTCGGGGCGGGCCGTATCCTCCAAGTAGGTGTTGTAGGCGTGGAAGCCAGATTTCTCGATGCGCATGAAACGACCCCAGCCTCAGTTCGAGGTGTGGCGGGCGTGAAACTCGCGCCGGAACTGTTCGAACCTGCCATGGGCGATGGCGTCGCGCATGGCCGCCGTCAGCGCCTGATAGAAGGCGATATTGTGCCAGCTCAGAAGCACCTTGCCGAGGATCTCGTCGGCACGGATCAGGTGATGCAGGTAAGCCTTTGAATAGCGGCTGGAGGCCGGGCATTCGATGGTCGGGTCCAGAGGGTCCTGATCCTCTGCGAAGCGGGCGTTCTTGAGGTTCAGCGGGCCGTCCCAGGTCCAGGCCTGGCCGTGACGACCGGCGCGGGTGGGCAGGACGCAGTCGAACATGTCGACGCCGCGATAGACCGCCTCGACCAGATCGACCGGCTTGCCAACCCCCATCAGATAGCGGGGGCGGTCGGCGGGCAGCATCTCGGGCGCATAGTCCAGCACCTCGCACATGGCCTGGTGGCCCTCACCGACGGCCAGGCCGCCAATGGCGTAGCCGTCAAAACCGATCTCGCGCAGTTGATCCGACGACTGGCGGCGGAGGTCCTCGAAGGTTGACCCCTGCTGGATGCCGAACAGGGCCTGTGTCTCGCGCTCGCCGAAGCGGGCCTTTGACCGCGCGCCCCAGCGGATCGAAAGCTCCATCGCCTTGCGCGCCGCGTCCTTCTCGGCCGGATAGGCGACGCATTGGTCAAGCTGCATCGAGATGTCGGCGCCGATACGGTCGGCCTGGATCTCGATCGAGCGTTCGGGCGTCAGGATGTGTTTGGAGCCGTCGATATGGCTGGAGAAGGTGACGGCCTCTTCCTTCACCTTGGAAATCCCGGCCAGGGACATGACCTGAAAGCCGCCGCTGTCGGTCAGGATGGGCTTGTCCCAGCCCATGAACTTGTGCAGGCCGCCCAGCCGCTCCATCCGCTCCGGGCCAGGGCGCAGCATCAGGTGATAGGTGTTGCCCAGCAGGATGTCGGCGCCCGTCTGGGCCACCTGATCCACGGTCATGGCCTTGACCGTCGCCGCCGTGCCGACGGGCATGAAGGCGGGCGTGCGGATGTCTCCGCGTGCAGTCTTCAGGACGCCGGTGCGGGCTCGGCCTTCTGTGGCGGAGATTTCAAACGGAAAGGGCATCAGCGGATCAGGGTCTCAAGACGCAGGGCGCGCTCCAGGTCTTTTGGGCGGCCGAACAGGCGGGCGGTGGCGATCTGTTCGCTCACCGAGGGGATGAAGACGGTCGCGCCTTCCAGATCGACCGGCATGCGGGACTGGAAGTCGACGCGGGTCCAGTCGGCGCCGGCGCGCACGTCCATCTCGGCCATCACATCGATGGGGACGGGCGTGGTCAGGATCTGGCCGAAGACCTGGGAACGGAACAGGCCTTGGCCCGGATCCTCCATCAGATTGCCGTGCAGGGCCTCGATCAAACTGCGCGCATCGCGGGGGCTGGCCATGACATCGACGTCGGGCAAGTGCAGGTCTTCTAGTCCGGCCAAAGCCATGGCCGCCCCGCCGAATATCCACCAGGGATCGCGCAGACCTGCGGCTGCAGAGGCGAGGATGTCGAGCGTAGCGATCAGGTCCTCGGGCAGGTCTTCGGAAGGGTCCTCGATCATGGCGCGCTCCTGAACAGCAGGGACCCGTCGCCGTAGGAATAGAATCGGTAGCCGTCCGCGACCGCATGGGCGTATGCGGCGCGCATGGTCTCCAGCCCAGCGAAGGCGGAGACCAGCATGAATAACGTCGACTTGGGCAGGTGGAAGTTGGTCATCAGCACGTCGACCGCGCGGAACCGATAGCCCGGCGTGATGAAGATGGCGGTGTCGCCGTGGAAGGGCTGGATCACGCCGTCCTCCGTTGTGGCGCTTTCCAGCAGCCGCAGACTGGTGGTGCCGACGCAGACGATGCGGCCGCCGGCGGCGTGGACGGCGTTCAGGGCGGCGGCCGTCTGGGCCGAGACCTCGCCCCACTCGGAATGCATCTTGTGATCGGCGGTGTCGTCGGCCTTGACCGGGAGGAAGGTCCCAGCTCCGACATGCAGGGTCACCGCGTGTGTCGAGACGCCCGCCGCGCGGATCGCGTCCAGCAGGGCAGGGGTGAAATGCAGGCCCGCCGTGGGGGCGGCGACCGATCCGTCATGCTCGGCGAAGACCGTCTGATAGTCCAAGCGGTCGCGGTCGTCCTCGGGGCGTTTGGCGGCGATATAGGGCGGCAGAGGCATGACCCCGACATCGCGAATGGCGTCGTCCAGCACAGGGCCGGACAGGTCGAACTTCAGGGTGATCAGGCCGTCGTCGCCCTTGTCGGTCACGGTGGCGTCCAGACGGCCCAGGTCGCAGGCGGCGTCGGCAGTCTTCCCAAAGCAAATGCGGTCGCCGGGTTTGATGCGTTTGCCGGGCTTCATGAAGGCGGACCAGACGTCGGGGGCGTCGCGGTGGTGCAGGGTGGCCTCGACCTCGACGGTCAGGCTCTGACCCGGATTTTCGGGATCGGGTCGCTGACGCACGCCCGACAGCCGGGCCGGGATCACCCGCGTATCGTTGAACACCAGGGCGTCGCCGGCGCGCAGGAAGCCCGGCAGGTCGGCGATGGTCCGGTCCTGCAGCGTCTCGCCGTCCACCACCAGAAGCCGGGCGGAATCGCGCGGGTCGGCGGGGCGCAGGGCGATGCGGTCGTCAGGCAGGTCGAAATCGAAGTCGGCGGTCTTCATCCGGCGGTTCTATACGGGCGCAGGCTTCTGCGCGCCATCATTGGGCGGAGTTTGAATGGCGGCCTCAGCCAAACCCCTCGGCGAACTGTCCGGCCCAGGCGCTATAGCGGTTGAGGGACAGGTCGTGGACGTCGATCTCGGGCGCCGCGCCGTCGATCATGTCGGCCAGGACGCGGGCCGAGCCGCAGGCCATGGTCCAGCCCAGGGTGCCGTGGCCGGTGTTCAGGTACAGACCCTCGACGCGGGTCGAGCCGATCACCGGCGTGCCGTCGGGCGTCATGGGGCGCAGGCCGGACCAGTAGGTCGCGCCTTCCAGATCGCCGCCGCCGGGAAACAGGCTGCCGACCGAATGGGCCAGGGTGGCGCGTCGCTGGGGCGGCAGGACATTGTTGTAGCCCGACAGCTCGGCCATGCCGCCGACCCGGATCCGGTCGCCCAGACGGGTGATGGCGACCTTGTAGCTCTCGTCCATGACGGTGGAGACGGGCGCAGCCGAGGCGTCCAGGATGTCGGCGGTGATCGAATAGCCCTTCACCGGATAGACCGGCAGCCCCAGGCCGACCGGCCTGACCATGGCCGCCGAATGACAGCCCAGGGCCACGACCACGGCGTCGGCGGTCATGGGTCCCTTGCTGGTGTTCGCGCCCGTGACCCGGCCGTCGGTGGTGATCAGGGACTGGATTTCGGTCGAGGCATGGAAGACCACGCCCTGTTCGGCGGCCAGAGCGGCCAGGGCGTTGGTGAACAGGAAACAGTCGCCGGTCTCGTCATGCGGCAGGCGCAGTCCGCCGACGAAATCCACGGCGGATGCGGCCAGGCCCGGCTCGGCGGCGATGCAGCCCGCCCGGTCCAGAACCTCGCAAGGCACGCCTTGGGCTTTCAGCACGTCCACGTCCTTGTGCACGTCGGCCAGCTGTTTTTCGGTGCGGAACAGTTGCAGCGTGCCCTGCTGGCGGCCGTCATAGGCGATGCCGGTCTGGCGGCGCAGCAGGTCCAGCTGGTCGCGGCTGTATTCGGCCAGACGCACCATTCGGCTCTTGTTCAGGGCGTAACGGTAGGAGGTGCAGTTGCGCAGCATGGCCGCCGTCCAGCGGATCATGGCCAGGTCCAGCCGGGGCCGAACGATCAGGGGGGCATGGCGCATCAGCAGCCATTTGATCGCCTTGACGGGGATGGAGGGCGCGGCCCAGGGGGCGGAATAGCCGGGCGAGACCTGTCCAGCATTGGCGAAGCTCGTCTCCAGCGCGGGGCCAGGCTGGCGGTCGACAACGATGACTTCATGCCCTGCCTGATTGAGATACCAGGCGGTGGTGACGCCGATAACGCCTGCGCCGAGCACCAGAATACGCATTTCGTTGTCCTGCCGATTCCGCTGAGCGCGCGGATGATTGCGATAGTGGAGCCGATATCGCAGTAATCTGCGGCGAATAGAAGTCGCGGCGCGCATATATGCTATTGGCCGTGTCTGCAGCCTTTGCTTCCATCCCCACGACATCACGCCCCCCGGCGGTTGACCGCAGGGGACGCAGACTGCAAACCCGCCGCCATGTTGCAGAACCTCGAAACCCTGGCTCGCGAAGCCAAGTCCTGGCCGTTTGAACAGGCGCGCAATCTGCTCGCCCACGTTCTGAAGAAACGCCTGACGGATTCCGAGCGGGATGCGGCCAAGCTGCTGATCGATGCGGGCAAGGCCGACGAGGCCCTGGCCACGTTCGAGGCCCTGCGCGCGCCGGTGGTGCTGGAGACGGGCTATGGTCCGTCCGGCCTGCCGCACATGGGGACGTTCGGCGAGGTGGCGCGTACGACCATGGTGCGCAACGCCTTCCGCGCCCTGACCGGCGACCATTGGCCGACGCGGCTGATCGCCTTTTCCGACGACATGGACGGCCTCAGGAAAGTGCCCGAGGGCGTGCCCAACCCCGAGATGCTGACCGAGGACCTGCACAAGCCCCTGACGGTGGTGCGCGATCCCTTCGGCACCCACGACAGCTTCGGCGCCCACAACAATGCGCGTCTGCGGGCCTTCCTCGACGGCTTCGGCTTTGACTACGAGTTCATGTCCTCGACGGCGACCTATCGCTCAGGTCGGTTCGACAAGACGCTGCGGACCCTGCTGGAGCGGTTCGACGCGGTGCAGGCCATCATGCTGCCGACCCTGGGCGAGGAACGTCGCGCCACCTATTCGCCCTTCCTGCCGGTCAGCCCGGTGTCCGGCCACGTTTTGCAGGTGCCGACGACGGGTCGGGATGTCGAGCAGGGCACGATCACCTTCGATGATCCCGCTGCGGGCCAGACGACCGTTCCGGTCACCGGCGGTCATGTGAAGCTGCAATGGAAGCCGGACTGGGCCATGCGCTGGACCGCTCTGGACGTCGACTACGAGATGTCGGGCAAGGACCTGATCGAGAGCGTGCGCGAAAGCTCCAAGGTCTGCCGCGCCCTGGGCGGGACGCCGCCCGAGGGCTTCAACTACGAACTGTTCCTGGACGTCGAAGGCAAGAAGATCTCCAAGTCCAAGGGCAATGGCCTGACGATGGAGGAGTGGCTGCGCTACGGCACGCCCGAGAGCCTGAGTTGGTACATGTTCCAGTCGCCGAAGTCGGCCAAGAGCCTGCATTTCAACGTCATTCCGCGCGCCATCGACGACTATCTGGCCGCGATCGAAGCCTACAAGACCCAGGAACCCGCCAAGCGCATCGACAACGCCGTCTGGTCGATCCATTCGGGCGCGCCGCCGACCCATACATCGCCGGTCTCGTTCAGCCTGCTGCTGAACCTGGTCGGGGTGGCCAACGCCTCGTCCAAGGCGCAGCTGTGGGCCTATTTCGCCAAATATCTGCCGGACGCGACGCCGCAGAACGAGCCCTTGCTCGACCGGCTGATGGGCCACGCGCTGAACTACTACGAGGACTTCGTGAAGCCGGCGAAGTCCTATCGCGCGCCGAGCGAGGCCGAGGCCAAGGCTCTGCTGGATCTGGCCGCGCGACTGAAGGCGCTGCCGGCGGATACGACCGACGGCGAACTGATCCAGAACGAAGTCTATGCGGTGGGCAAGGAACACGCCTTCGAGCCGCTGCGGGCCTGGTTCGGAGCGCTGTACGAAGTCCTGTTGGGGGCCTCGCAGGGGCCGCGTTTCGGGTCGTTCGCCGCCATCTACGGCCTGCCGCAGACGGTCGAACTCATCGAGGCGGGCGCGCGGGGCGACCTGGCCAAGTAGCCCAGCGACGGGGGCGGTCTTGCGGGGAAGCGCTCAAGCCGCGTGCGGCCGCGTGCGCGCTTCGGCGTCGTAAGGAACATGAACCGAAAATAACGGCCAAGCTCCGGGAGCCTTCATGTCGGTTCAGGCATTCTGACGGCATCGACCAACCTCGATGAACGGAGAGAGCCATGTCGAAGATGATTAAAACCAGCCTGGTCACCGCCGCCGCACTGGCGGCCCTGGTCACGGCAGCCCCCATGACCGCCTCGGCCCAGCAATCCAACGGCATCACCAGCTGTGACGCCCCAGGCGGACGCCAGCAGGCCGGCGCCCTGATCGGCGGCGTCGTCGGAGCCCTGGCCGGCAGCCAGCTTTCGCGCAACGAACGCGGTCTCGGAGCCCTTGCCGGCGGCGCGGCCGGTGCGGCGGCCGGCTCCTATGTCGGCTGCACCCAGCAACGCACACGCGCTGAAGGCGTCCAGGCCAACAGCGGCGCCCAGTATCGCGCATCCTCGAACCTGCGCATTCGCTCGGGTCCGGGCACCAACTACGCCCAGCGCGGCACCCTGTCCGCCGGGCAGCCTTTCACGGCCATCGGCTCGCAGGGTGAATGGGTCCAGATCGCCGGTGGCGGCTGGGTCAACGCCCACTACGTCACGCAATAGGCTGACCCGTTAGGCAGATCATGGGAGGGCCGTTCCGGAAGGGGCGGCCCTTTCGTCGTGGGCCGCCTACTGGCTGACCCAGAGGATACGGGCCATCCAGGCGATCTCGGTGCGAGCCAGGGTGCGGGCCGGAAAGGCCGGGTTGATCGAGGCCAGTGTGGCGTGCCGCGCGGACAGGGCGGCCAGTTCCTTGGCCATGGTTTCGCCCGACGTCGTGCGCACGACGACGCGATCCCCCTTGCGAACTTCGGCCCCGCCCTGATCGACGATGACCCGGTCGCCGGGACGATACAGGGGCGCCATCGACTCGCCGTTGATCTGAAGGCTGAACAAGCCGTCGGCAGGGCGGGGCAATTCGGTCTGGTCCCAGCCGTCGCCCGTAGGAAGGCCAGCATCATCGAAGAACCCATCGGCGCCCGCCTGGGCCAACCCCAGCAAAGGGACGGTGGCCGGACCCGTCGGGTCCTCGGCCAGGTCGGCGAAATCGCCCAGGGAAATGCCCGTGGCCTCCAGGATCCGTGTCAGGCTTTCGGTCGAGGGCCAGCGTGGACGGGGAGGCTGACCCGCCGTCACCGGCGGGCCGAACCGTTTGGAGGGATTAAAGCTGGTGGCGTCCAGACCGGCTCGGCGCGCCAGGCCGGACGCCGACAAGCCCTCACGCCTCGCCAGGTTGTCGAGCGCCTTCCAGAGCTTGGCATGGGACAGGGGCAAAACGTCGTCCGATCAGCCGCGAAGGCGGCGCGATTCGGTCAGCATATATAGGAATATCCGCCTATTCCAGGCGCCTGTCATTCCAGCCCGGCGGCTCGACGTTCCTGCCATGCCCAGAAGGTGCCCACAGCGAGAGCGATCAGGACACCGTAGCCCGACATATTCAGCACGGTGATGAAGGCCATCGCAGGCGGACGGACGTCCACCTGTGCGATGATGTGACTCATGACGCTGAGCAGTTGGAAGCCTGCGGCCCAGAAGGGCCAGGCGCGGCGCGACTTCCATGCCAGGGCGGCCAGAACGATCAGCATGAGAACGTCGAGGATGACCAGGCCGATCTGGTCGCGGTAAATCCCGACATCGTTTTGAACCAGCAGGGACGCGAACCAGCCCAGGATATAGGCGCCGCCGCCGATCCGTTCCGTGTCATCGCCCTTTAAAAAGGCGAACCCACAGATGACGACGACGAAAAAGGCGCCAATCTGAGCCGCTGGAGTATCAAACATGGAATCGCCCTCGCGTCTGTGGACACGAGGGCGATCCTGTAGCGAGTCTGCTGCAGCCCCAACAAGCGGGGCCATACATTACGTCAAATTCACGAGGCGACGCGGAGGTGGCTGACCACTTCTTCGCCGGCATCGAACTTCTCGGGCTTGTTCAGCGGGCCAACGGCATAGGTGCCATAGCCCAGCTTGCGATGATCCTTTTGAAGCTCGGCGTGGCAGGCCACCATGGCTTCACGCGCATTCGCCAGGGCGGCGATGGCTTCGATGGCCTTCGACTGGGCCACGGCGCCGGCGACGGGGGAGATCGAGAGGGCCGAGCGGGCGCCGATCATCGATTGAACCAGGGTCGTGGCCTGGGCGATGGCGGTGTCGATAGCTTGTTCGCTGGCGTTGAGCTCGATGGCGACGCCGGTGACGACTTGGGCACGATCCATAACAGTATCCCTCCGGTTAATAACTAATGAAGGAATGCTTAACACGCATCGAGCGATGTTGGTAGGATTTAGTTAACCTTAAGCCGTATGACTTTCGTGTGAGCCGCCTCCGCCAGCAGCGAAACGGGCTCTGCGTTCGCGCGGTTTGTCCAAGGGGCCGACCGCCAGTGTCTCTAGCCCCATGCGGCGGGCGAGAGCGGAAAGGGTATGGTGCGTCGCGACCAACTGGCCGCGCGCCTCGGTCAGAGCGCTGACGGCGGCGGCCGTCGTGTGGAAGGCGCGCTGGCCCACCACCGCCGACAGCAGCGCCTCGGCCCGCGCCGCCGGGAACATGGCGATCAGGGAAGCCGTCTCGGTCAGGGCCGCGTCGATGGCGGCCTCTGCGGCGAACAACTGTCCGGCGAGGGCATGAGCCGTCGTCTGCTTGGTCACATCAGCCCCCGAGTCCGCGTGGCGGAGCTTCAGGCAACCATGAGTTTACGCCTGTGGCAACTAAGCGTTGTCGTCGCTGAGCAGAAAGTTTGCGGTCAGGCTGGCGATCGGATTGGCCGGATCGTCCTGCCAGGCCTGGGCCAGGACGTGGGCCAGACGTCGACCGGCGCGCGAAATCCGGGCAGAGGCCATGGTGTCGACGGGTCGGCCCGACCGCAGATAGGAGATGGTGACGTCGATGGGGCGAGGCAGGCGCAGGCGCGGATAGGCCAGGGCCACCTGGGCCACGGCTGTGAACTCCAGCAGAGCGGCCGTAGAGCCGCCATGCAGGGCGGGCAGGACGGGATTGCCGATAAGGTGATCCGCGAACGGCATGACCACAACCAGATCGTCGCCCTCCATGTGGCTCTGCAGTCCAAGGAAGCGGGCATAGGGCAGGGTGTTGAGCAGAGCGGTCATGCCGGTTTCCCCGTCAACTGCGTGCGTGCCTTCAGATTGGCGCCCAACTGGTCGTTGCCGTCGCCGGTCAGGACATAGGCTCCCTGCGCGGCGGCGACCGGATCGTCCGGAGAGGTCTCGAAGGCCCAGGCGCGGATGAATGCGATGGATTTGGTCAGGCGGTAGCAGCGCGCCTCTGCCAGCAAATCCTGATTGGGCCGGGCGGCCCGCATATAATCGACCCGCAGATCCAGTGTGGCGATGGGCTGGAACTCGTTCAGCTTGAGCCACACAGCCAGGCCGCCGACATGGTCCAGCAGGGTGGTGACGAATCCGCCCGCCAGGACTTGGCTTTCGGGATCCCCGATCAGATCGGCCCGATAGGGGGCGCGCAACGTCACGCGATCCTCGTTGATGCCCTCCAGCATGAAGCCCAGGGCGCGGGTGTGGGCCGAGCCACCTGCCAGAATCGGGAGGACCTCGGTACGGAACGCTTCGCTCATTCAGCCGTCCTTACCGGGCGCAGGCTCGCGCGCAAGCCTTTCGGGACCCTTCGTCCGCCATGATCCGTTTCGAAGACCTGCTGAGACCGACCCCGGCGGGTCTGTATTGTCCGCCGGGCGACTTCTACGTCGATCCGGTGCGGCCAGTGGCGCGGGCGGTGATCACCCACGGCCATTCCGACCATGCGCGGGCCGGCCACGGCGCCGTCTTGGCCACGCCCCAGACCCTGGCCATCATGGCTGAACGCTATGGCGAGGATTTTACCGAGGCCCGTCAGGCAGCGGCCTATGGCGAACAGACCTCGATCGGCGGCGTCGATGTGCGCCTGGTTTCGGCGGGCCATGTTCTAGGCTCTGCCCAGGCCGTGATCAGTTGGAAGGGTATGACCATGGTGGCGGCGGGCGATTACAAGCGTCGCCGCGACCCGACCTGCGCGCCGTTCGAGCCCGTGGCCTGCGACGTCTTCATCTCCGAAGCGACCTTCGGCCTGCCGGTCTTCACCCATCCGCCGGACAGCGAAGAGATCGGGCGGCTGATCCAGTCCCTGGGTCAGTTTCCCGAGCGGGCCCACCTGGTCGGGGCCTATGCCTTAGGCAAGGCGCAGCGGGTCATCCGCCTGCTGCGCGACGCAGGCTGGGAAAGACCCATCTATGTCCACGGCGCTCTGGAGCGGCTGAACCGGCTCTATGATCGCGAAGGCGTCGATCTGGGACCGATCCTGCCGACCAAGGACCTGCCCAAGAACTCGCTGGGCGGCGAGGTCGTGGTGGCTCCGCCGTCGGCCATCCAGGACCGCTGGGCGCGCAGGTTCGCGGATCCGGTGACGGCCTTCGCTTCGGGCTGGATGCTGGTCAAGGCGCGGGCCAAGCAGAGGGGTGTGGAGTTGCCGCTGGTCATCTCGGACCATGCCGACTGGGGCGAGCTGGTCGATACCTTCACCGAGTTGAAGCCCCAGGAGGTCTGGATCACCCACGGGCGCGAGGAGGGCCTGCTGCGCTGGTGCGAGATCAACGGCCAGAAGGCGCGCGCCTTGAGGCTGATAGGGTATGACGAGGAGGACGACGAAACGTCCTGACGGCGGCGTATCGGCTGAGACCTAGGCGGCGCGGACCCGACGGGGCGCGGCCTCAGCGACCGGCATGGGCTCGCCGGACAGGGCGGCGTTCATGGCCATGCGCAGACGTTCGGGTTTGATCGGCTTTTCGACCACAGCGGCCATGCCCGTAGCCAGATAGGCCTTGGCGTCGTCGGGGTCGGCGTTGGCCGTCAAGGCGACGATGGGGATGTTGCGCTCCGGCCCCGACAGGGCGCGTATAGCCAGCGTGGCCTGGACCCCGTCCATGCGTGGCATCTTGATGTCCATCAGCACCATGTCGAACGGGCGCGCCTGGACCGCTTCGAGGGCTTCGAGACCATCCTCGGCGGTTTCGGAGGTGCAGCCGAACATTTCGCATAGGGCTTGGGCCACCACGCGGTTGGTGGCGTTGTCGTCGACGATCAGGATGTGCGGGTTGGACGTCAGTTCCAGGTCGGCCATCGTCTGAACGTTGGACGGGCCTTCAGACTGGGCGATGGCGCGGTTGGCGGTGAAATCGAAGGCGAAGGTGGCGCCGCGACCGGCGTTGTTCTCGGCCCAGATGCGACCGCCCAGTCGATCGACGATATGGCGGCAGATCGACAGACCCAGGCCTGCGCCGTCCGGACCGGAGCCATGCACGAAGGGTTCGAAGATGGCGTCCACGCGATTGACGTCGACGCCAGGACCGTCGTCGCGAACGCGAGCCTCCATGCGGACTTCGCCGCCTTCGACCCAGGCCTTGAGGCGAGCCTCGACCATGCCGTTGCGGGCGAATTTCAGTGCGTTGCCGATCAGGTTGTTGAATACCTGCTTGACCCGGACGGCGTCCAGTTCGGCGCAAAGTTCGGTGTCGCCCTCATAGCCGACCATCAGGGTCACGCCGTCCTGAGAGGCGCGCGGCGCCCACAGGCTTTCGATGTCGTCCATCATGGACCGCAGCGGCGTGGCCGAAGGCGACATTTCCAGCTCGCCGGCCTCGGCGCGCGACAGGTCCAGCGCGTCCTGAAGGATGCGGATCAGGCTTTCCGAGGAGTCGACGATGGTCTGGACGTGGGCATGGGCGCCCTCCGACAGGGGTTGTCGACGCAGCAGTTCGGCGACGGCCAGGACGCCGTTCATGGGCGTGCGCAGCTCATGGCTCATGATGGCCAGAAACTGGCTCTTTGCGCGCGCGGCGGACAGCGCCTGGGTCTTGGAATCGCTGAGGGCGCGTGCCTGTTCGGCCAGTTCGGCGTTCTGGCGGCGCTGCTGATCGTTGACGGCCTGAAGCAGGGAGACGGCGGTGCCGACGCCGCGGTAACGGCCTTCGTGGGTGACGATGAAGCCGCGCATCAGGGCCCCGGGGCCGCTGCGCAAAAGGATGTCGCAGAAGGTGTCGATGCTGACGCCGGCTTCGACGATGGCCGGTTCGGCATCCATCACGTGCAGCACGGGGCGATGGGCGAACAGGGCGTGGCCGAATGGGCCTGCGATTTTCAGCAGGAAAGCGTTGCGCTCGACCAGGCCGAGCGGACGGCCGTTGTCGACGACGGGAATGACCAGGGCGTCAGGGTTCTGCTGGAAACGTGCGAAAATATCGCCGGCCGAGACATCGGGGGACGCCGGCTCCATTCGTTCCGTCAGGACTTCGATCGTCGGCATACTGCCTGTTACTCCGTCTACCTGTGGACAATACGGGGAAACGGTTTGCGGAAGGGTTAAGGCGGGAACTGGTCATTTCTCACGCCTTTTTGCGTGCGCGGGGCGGTTGGTGTAGAAGCCCGCCTCGGCCCCGACGTCCGGGCCATCACATCATCAGGCGAACCCGAATGCGCGCGGCCGACCGGCCGACCGCAGACTTGTCATGAGCGAAATCCAGCCAAACCCTTCGAAATCCGCCCTTGTCCTGTTCTCCGGCGGGCAGGACAGCGCCACCTGCCTGGCCTGGGCGCTGGAGCGGTACGACCGCGTCGAGACCGTCGGCTTCGACTACGGCCAGCGCCACGCCGTCGAGATGGACGCCCGGATCAAGGTGCGCGATGGCATGGAGCGGGTGCTTCCCGATCTGTTCGACCGTCTCGGCCCCGATCACGTCATCGACCTGGCCGGCTTTGGCGCTATTGCCGAGACGGCGCTGACGTCAGAACGGGCGATCGAAATCGACGCGCGCGGCCTGCCCACCACCTTTGTGCCCGGCCGCAACCTGGTTTTCCTGACCTATGCGGCGGCCCTGGCCGACCGGCGGGGGCTTGGGGTGCTGATCGGCGGGATGTGCGAAACGGACTTCTCTGGCTATCCCGACTGTCGCCGCAACACCATCGACGCCATGAGCCAGGCCCTCAGCCTGGGGCTGGACAAACCTGTCCCGATCGAGACGCCGCTGATGGCGCTGAACAAGGCCCAGACCTGGGCTCTGGCTCATCAGATCGGCGGCCGGCGTCTGGTCGATCTGATCGTCGAGGACAGCCATACCTGCTACCTCGGCGACCGCGAGCATAGCCACGCCTGGGGCTATGGCTGTGGCACCTGCCCGGCGTGTGAACTGAGGGCTGCGGGTTATGCCGAGTGGGCCCAGCCTGGCGAGGTTGGCGTATGACCTACGCGGTCAAGGAAACCTTCCTGACGGTGCAGGGCGAGGGTGGGCAGGCCGGACGCGCGGCCGTCTTCCTGCGCTTTGCCGGCTGCAACCTGTGGAACGGGCTGGAGCGGGACCGCGAGACGGCCGTCTGTTCGTTCTGCGACACCGATTTCGTCGGCGTGGACGGGGATGGCGGGGGCAAGTTCGCCGACGCCCAGGCCCTGGCGGACCATGTCGCCTGGTTCTGGCGCGGTCGCGACGGCGATCCCAAGCTGGTGGTCTGCACCGGGGGCGAGCCCCTGCTGCAGCTGGACCGCGCCCTGATCGCGGCGCTGAAAGGCCGGGGTTTCGACATCGCGGTGGAGACCAATGGGACGGTTTCGGCGCCCGAGGGCATCGACTGGGTCTGCGTCAGTCCCAAGGCCGATGCGCCGGTGGTCCAGACCCGCGGGCAGGAGCTGAAACTGGTCTATCCGCAGGCCCTGGCCATGCCGGATCGGTTTGAAGGCCTGGAGTTCGAGCGGTTCTGGCTGCAGCCGATGGATGGGCCGGATCAGGCCGCCAACACCGAGGCGGCGATGGAATATTGCCTGACGAATCCGCAATGGCGGCTCAGCGTCCAGACCCACAAATTTATTGGCGTCCGTTAGTATGACCGTGTTCGAGATCACCAAACAGGCGACGTTCGACGCCGCGCACCACTTTCCCAACGAGCCCGAGGGCAGCATCTATCGCCGCGTCCACGGTCACTCCTTCACCGTTGAGGCCACAGTCCGGTCCGAGACCCTGGACGCCGAGCACGGCTGGGTCGCCGACCTTGGCGCGCTGGACCGGGCGCTGAAGACGGCGGCTGGCGAACTGGATCACGGCATGCTGAACGATCATCCGGGTCTGGAACTGCCCAGCCTGGAGAACCTGTGCCTGTGGTTCGCCAATCGGATGAAGCCGGAATGGCCCGGCCTGTGCCGCATCACCGTGGCTCGCCCGACCATTCACGAGCGCTGCACCCTGACCCTCTAAGGCGCTGGTGACTGCCTAGCAGTCCTTGCCCTGCGCCTGCCGCTGTTGGCAGCGGCGCTCGGCGCGATCGGCGTCGCGCTGCTCGCGTTCACGCCGGGCGCGGGTTTCCTCGTCCGACGTGGTGACGGCGTCGAAGCCGGCGCCGACCGCCGCGCCCGTGACCTTGGCCCCTGCGCCCACGACGGCGGCGCCTGTGCCGACCACGGCGCCGACGAGACACCCCTGAAGCATCAGCGAGCCGCCGATTAGGACGGCGAGCAGGCTGGCGCGTTTGGCGACGATGGCGGTGGTCATGGCTGAATCTCCCCGAGACCCGTCATTAACCGCGAAAGGGTGAACGGACCCTGAGCGTGCTCGCCCATCACGCCTTGGGCTTGACGATCCATTCGTGCGCCGGGTCGTTCCGGAAGATCCAGTTGCGCTTCGGTCCAGCCATGACATTCAGATAATAGACGTCATAGCCATGTGGTGCGCCGACAGGGTGATAGCCGCGCGGGACCATGACCACGTCGCCGTCCTCGACGCTGACCGTCTCGTCCAGACTTCTGTCGTCGGTATAGACGCGCTGGATGGCGAAGCCTTGGGGCGGGTCGATGCGGTGATAGTAGGTTTCTTCCAGCGCGGTCTCTTCGGTTGGCGTCGCCGTGTCGTGCTTGTGTGGCGGATAGCTGGACCAGTGGCCGCCCGGCGTGATGACCTCGACCACCAGCAGGCCTTCGGCGGCTTCCGTCTCGGGCAGGATGTTGCGGACGTGGCGTTGGTTCGTGCCGGAGCCGCGAACCTCGCGCGGCATGTCGGCCTCGGCGATCAGGCGGGGCGCGCCCAGACCCTTGCCCGGCGCGGTGCAGACGGCCAACTCGACAGCGCCCCCTGCGGTGACGGCGTAGTCGGTCCCGGCGGGGACATAGACGGCTCCAGGTGCGCGATCCTCGAACGGAGTGGCGCGGCCGCCGACGCCCTCGAAGGTCTGACCACCCGCCGTGATCGCGGCCGTGCCGGCGACGATCACTAGGCAGGCCTCGCGTCCCGCCTCGCCGCCATTGTACGTCTGGCCTGACTTCAGCCGAACGACCTTGAAGCCGACGTGCTCCCAACCCGCGCTTTGCGGCGTGACCTCAAGAACGGCGCCGTCGGCGTCGGGGGCGTGGGGGCGGACCTTGAGGTTGGGCATCAGATCAGGCCCGCTTCCGCAGCGCGATCCTTCAGCGTCTTCAGACCCAGTTCGGCATATTTGCGCGGGTTGGCCAAGGCGGGGTCCTGTTCGGCCTCGATGACGATCCAGCCGGAATAGTCCATGCGGCGCAGCGCCTGCATGATCTCGGCATAGTCGATGCCACCGTCGCCGGGGACGGTGAACATCCCCGACAAGACGCCATCCAGGAAGCTGGAGCCGCCCTTCCTGGCCTTGGTGAAGGTCTCCCAACGCACGTCCTTGCAGTGGACGTGGACGACCCGCTCAGGATGGTCGCGGATCACGGCCAGGGAATTCACCCCGCCCAGGGCCGCGTGGCCGGTGTCGAGGGTGAAGCCGACTGAGGGGCTGGTGGCGGCGATGAAATCGTCCATGTCGGCTGCGGTCTCGACCACCGTGCCGAGGTGGTGGTGATAGGCGAACTTCAGACCTTGAGACGCGACATAGTCGGCGACGCCTGACATGCGCTCGCCAAAGGCCTTCCAGTCATTGGCGGCCAGACGGGGCGTGCCGGACAAGGGCACCGAGCGGTTGCCGTGGACGGCGTTGGACGTCTCGGCGAAGACGAAGACCTTGGACCCCATGGCCTTCAGCAGGTCCAAGTGCGGCTGCATGGCGGCGATTTCGGCGTCAGCGTCCTGAACAAGCAGGGACCCGGAGTACCAGCCGCCGATCAGGTCGAGCCCGCCCAGCATGGCCTTCAGCTCGCTCGGGTCCTTGGGGAAACGGCCGCCCAGTTCGACGCCTTCGAAACCGACCTCGCGGATGTCGTTGAAGATGTCCTCGAGCGGCGTGTCGCCGCCCAGTTCGGGCATGTCGTCGTTGGACCAGGCGATCGGGCTGACGCCCCAGCGGATGCTCATGACAGGTCTCTCTTCATTCGAATCTGGTTCTCGTAGTCGGCGCGGGCGGCGTTGACCTGGGGCCGGTCCGAGACCTCGGGCACGGCGACATCCCACCACCAGCCGCCGGCCTCGGTGGTCTTCAGCGGATCGGTGTCGATGACGACGACATAGGACCGGTCGGCGGCGTGGGCGCGGGCCATGGCGGCCTCGAACTCGCCCAGGGTCGAGACCTTTTCCGACATTGCGCCCAGGCTGCGGGCGTGGGCGGCGAAGTCGATCTCGGGCAGGGTCTCGTGACGGCTGTCGGCCAAGAGATTGTTGAAGCCGGGCGAACCGGTCGCCTGCTGCAACCGATTGATGCAGCCGAAGCCGCGGTTATCCAGCAGGGCGACGATCAGCTTGTGACCCATCATCACCGAGGTGGCGAGTTCGGAGTTCAGCATCATGTAGCTGCCGTCCCCGACCATGACGACGACCTCGCGGTCCGGCTCGGCCATCTTGACCCCCAGGCCGCCGGCGATCTCGTAGCCCATGCAGGAGAAGCCGTATTCCAGGTGGTATCCGCCGGGCCGGGCCGTGCGCCACAGCTTGTGCAGTTCGCCGGGCAGGCCGCCCGCGGCGCAGACCACGACGGCGTCGTCGCCCATGGACCGCTGGACGGCGCCGATGACCTGGGCGTCGCTGGGCAGGGTTTTGTCAGCCGAACCCGCGGTCGCCGCTTCGACGGCGGCGGTCCACCCCGCCATGTCGACGCCGAGATCAGGCGCGCGCCACGCGGACAGGGCGGCGGACAGGGCCTTGATCACCGTGCGGGCGTCGCCGATGACAGGGACGGCGGCGTGCTTGTGGGCGTCGAAGGGCTGGACGTTGACCTGAAACAGCTTGCGGTCGGGGAAGAGGCTGCGCGAGCCGGTGGTGAAGTCCTGAAGGCGGGTGCCGATAGCCACGATCACATCGGCGGTCGAGGCGGCCTCATTGGCGGCGCTGGAGCCGGTGACGCCGATGGAGCCGAGGGTGTTGGGATGGTCCCAGGGTAAGGCTCCCTTGCCCGCCTGGGTCTCCGCAACCTTCAGGCCGGTCGCCTCCGCCAGGGATTGCAGCGCGCCTTCGGCCTGGCTGAACAGGACGCCGCCGCCAGACACGATCAGGGGCCGTTTGGCGGCTTTCAGCGCATCGACCAAAGCCGCCATTTCGCCTGCGTCGGCGGGCTGGCGACGTTCGGTCCAGAGGAGGCGCTCAAAGAAGGCGAGGGGATAGTCGAAGGCCTCGGCCTGCACGTCCTGACAAAAGGCGATGGTCGCGGGGCCGCAGGTCGCCGGGTCCAGCATGGTCGCCAGGGCCTTGGGCAGGGCGTCGAGGATCTGTTCGGGCCGTGTGATCCGGTCGAAGAAGCGCGACACGGGCTTGAAGCAATCATTGGCTGTGACGGTGGCGTCTCCGAAATCCTCGATCTGTTGCAGCACGGGATCGGGGCGGCGGCTGGCATAGACGTCGCCCGGCATGAACAGGACCGGGATGCGGTTGACGTGGGCCAGGGCGGCGGCGGTCACCAGGTTGGTCGCGCCGGGGCCGATTGAGGTGGTGCAGACCATGGCGCGACGGCGGCGCATCTGTTTGGCGTAGGCGATGGCCGAATGGGCCATGCCCTGTTCGTTGTGCGCCCGCCAGGTCGGCAGGACATCGCGATGGGCGTGCAGGGCCTCGCCGATGCCGGCGACATTGCCGTGGCCGAAGATGGCCCAGCAACCGGCGAAGTAGGGAACCTCGACGCCATCGACGACGACATGCTGTGCGGCGAGCCAGCGGACGGCGGCCTGGGAAGCGGTCAGTCGGATCGTGGTCACGCGCTCAGAGCCTCGGGAACGGGAGTGATGGCCGCGCGCGACTTTGCGGCGCGCCAAGCGGCGATCAAGACGGAAAAACGCGACGACAGGTCAGAGATGGCGGCTTCGTCGTCCATCTTGCCGGCCAGCCATTGCTCGGCCGCGTCGGCGAAGATGGTGCGGCCGACGGCGAACCCCTTGACGATCGGGCGGGCGGCGGCGGCGTCGAACGAGGCGATCAGCTCTGCCTCGGGCGACGACAGGCCCAGCAGGACGACGCCGCGGCACAGGGGGTCATTGGCCTCGATGGCGCGCTCGATATTGACCCAGGCGGTCTGATCCTCGGTCGGCTCCAGTTTCCACCAGTCGGGCTTCATGCCCAGATCGTAGAGCCGCTGGATGGTGCGCGAAATGGTGTTGGAATCGATCGCGCCGTTCTTGGAGGCGATGATCTCCAGCAGCAGTTCGTGGCCGGTCTTGCGGCAGGCGTCCTGCAACCGCAGCATCTGGCGCTCCTGACGGTCGCGCAGGTCTTGGGGGTCGTCTGGGTGATAGAAGACCAGGCATTTGACGACGTGGTTCGGCGGCCAGGTCGCCAGTTCGGTCGCCACGTCGGCCGAGCTTTCGAACACCAGCGGGCAGGATCCCGGCAGTTCGATGGGGCGTCCGATCCAGTAGTCGTGGTCGGCGGCGGCCTCCAGACCCCTCATGCCGAACCGGCCGTCCAGCAGGACGCCATAGCGGGTATCGCCCTTGGCCAACCTATCGACGGCTTGCAGCGCCAGCGCCTTGAAGGCGGGGATGCGGGCGGGATCGGCGCCGACCTTGGCGCACATCTCCTCGAACTGGCTGCGGTGGTCCATGGCAAGAACGGTCAGTTCGTCATAGGTCCCCCGGCGCGTGGTGGCCCAGTGGACGTGCTCAAGCTCCACGTCCTCGCGCAGGCGGAACGGACGTTCTGTTCCGTCCAGGAAAAGCTGCAGCTCGTCCCACGTCGGCATGGCCGGAGCGCAGCCGTGGCGCGAGACGACGATGGCGCCGCAGGCGTTGCCGAAGGCGCAGCAGGTCTCCAGCGGCTCGCCCTTCAGCCAACCGCGCAGGAAGCCAGCCATGAAACTGTCGCCGGCGCCCAGGACGTTGAACACCTCGACCCGGAAGCCCTGGCCTACGACGCCGTCGTCCAGACTGTCGGGAATGGCGTCGGGGAAGGCCGAGCAACCATCCGGCCCGCGCTTGCAGACCAGCAGGGCGGCGCTGCGTTCACGAACCGCCCTCAGCGCCGCGATAGTGTCGGTCGAGCCGCCCAGGATGTGGATCTCTTCCTCGGTGCCGACGATCAGGTCGCAAAGGGGCAGGACCTGTTGCAGGCGGGCGGTGACGGCGGCGTCGGCGACGAAGCGGTTCTCGCCCATGTCCTTGCCGGTCAGGCCCCAGAGGACGGGGCGATAGTCGATGTCGAAGACCACCCGGCCGCCGCCCTCGCGCATCAGCTGGCAGGCCTTCATCGTCGCATCGAAGACGTTGGGGCGCGACAGGTGGGTGCCGTTGATCAGCAGGGCGCCGGCCGACTGGATGAAGGCGGGATCCACGTCCTCGACGCTCAGCGCCATGTCGGCGCAGTTCTCGCGATAGAAGATCAAGGGGAAGGTGTCGGGGTCGCGGATGCCGAGAAACACCAGGGCCGTCAGCCGTTCCGCATCGGTCAGGACGCCGTCGGTTTCCACGCCCTCGACCGTCAGCTGTTCACGAATGAACCGCCCGAAATGGTCGGCGCCGACGCGGGTCAGAAGCCCGGCCTTCAGTCCCAGCCGCGACGATCCGACCGCCGTATTGGTGGGGCTGCCGCCGATGTATTTGGCGAAGGACATCATGTCCTCCAGACGCCCGCCGACCTGCTGGCCGTACAGGTCGATGCAGGATCGACCGAGCGTGATGAGGTCAAGCCGATGTCTGTCGTTCGCCATCGAACTCGTCTCTCGAAACAGCCCCCGAGCGCAAATCGCCTCGGGATATGTAACGTATATTCCAGTTTCAGAACGCTCGCAACGTCTGTTTCATTGCTTCGCGCGCTTTGACGCACCTTTCATCGTGGACGCGTTCCGCGCCGGCTGTGACGTTGTAAAGGCGAACGAAATCACCAGGGCCTGGGCCAGGCACATGGAGGTGGACAGCGAGCGGAATTTGCGGATTTCGGCCTCACGGACCTGAAGCACCTGGGTCGCGGGCTTGGCGACGGGGCTGACCAGGCTGTCGCTGATCGACAGGACGGGAGCCGAGCGTTCGACGGCGGCGTCGATCAGCTGGACCGCCTCTTCGGCATAGGGATGATAGCTGACGACCAGCAGCAGATCGCGCGGCGTGATCGCGTGGATCTGCTGGCGGGTCATGCCGCCGATGCTGTCGATGAACACCGTGCGCTTGTCCACCTGATGCAGGGAGTAGGCGATGTAGGCGGCGACCGGGAAGGATCGGCGGAAACCGGCGACATAGATGGTGTCGGCCTGGGCCATCAGATCGACGGCGGCTTCGAGATCCGCAGAGCTGACGATCTCGCCCAGGTTCTGGAGGGCCAGGGTGTTGCCTTCGATGAACTCGGCCAGAACCTGTCCGGGTTGGCCCACGGCCTTGTTGTCCACCGTCTCGCTGAACTGGCGCACCCGCTCGCCATAGGCCAGGGCCGCATTGCCCGACAGCAGACCGTCGCGGAACAGACGTTGCATCTGGGTGGCGCCGTCGAAGCCGAACGACTTGGCGAAGCGGACGATGGCCGAGGGCTGCACGCCGCTGCGTTCGGCCAGCACCGCCAGGGTCTCGAGCGCCACGGCGTTCGGCTCGTCCAGCACATAGCGGGCGATCTGCTGCAACCGCTTGCTGAGGGATTCATACCGATCAAGGATCGCGGCCCTCAGTTCCTCGGCGGTCGTGGGGGCGGGGAGGTGATCCATCATGCGATTCCGTCTCTTGCAGCGATGCGTGACGAACCTCGCACGAGGCGGCGATGAATGGAATGCCGTCGGCGCGCGTAGAAATTCCATTTCATGGATAGACAGAATATCGGTTCCATGTTGTCTCCGGTGAAAAGACGGGAAACGACCATGAGCAGAATCGATGTGGCGCTGATCGGCGCCGGACGGATGGGGTCCATCCATGGGCCTAACGCGGGGCGAAACCCCGGCCTGAGGCTGAAGTATGTGGTCGATCCGCGCGCCGACGCGGCCGCCGCCATCGGCGATGCGTTCGGCGCCAGCCAGGCGACGCTGGAACAGGCCCTGGCCGATCCGTCCATCGGCGGGGTGTTGATCTGCAGCTCGACCGACATGCATCTGGAACACGCCCTGGCGGCTCATGCGGCGGGCAAGGCCATCTTCTGCGAGAAGCCCATAGACCTGGACCTGGCCAAGGTGCGCGAACAGGCGCCGAAGTTCGCCGATGCGCGGCTGGTCCTGGCCTTCAACCGCCGCTTTGATCCGCAGTTCACGGCGCTGAAGGCGCAGCTGGATTCCGGCGCCGTCGGCACGCTGGAAAGCCTGCATCTGGTCAACCACGACCCCGCCGCCCCGCCGCCCGGCTTCATCCCGACCAGCGGCGGCCTGTTCAAGGACTTCACCATCCACGACCTGGATCTGGCCCGCTGGCTGCTGGATGAGGAGATCGTCGAGGTCTATGCGGCGGCGTCCTGTCTGGTCGATCCCGAGATCGGCCGGCTGGGCGATGTGGACACGGCGCGGACGGTGCTGAAGACGACGTCCGGGCGTCTGTGCGTCATCTCCAACACCCGCCGCAGCGGCTACGGCTATGATCAGCGGATCGAGGCCTATGGCTCCAGGGGCATGGTCACGGCTGGCAATGTGCATCAGGACACGGTGCAGAGCCTGTCCGAGACCGGGGCGACTGCCGCCCCCATCGAGATGGGTTTCCTGCAAAGATACGCCGGCGCCTACAAGGCAGAGATGGACCATTTCGCCGAGGTGGCCCACGGCCGCGAGACGTCCCGCGTGGGCTATGCCGAAGGGCTGGCCGCGCTCGTGCTGGCCGAGGCCTGCGATCAATCGGTCCGCTCCGGCGAGCCTGTCCTGCTGAAAGGAAACTGAACATGCACAAGGTCGCGATTATCGGTGCGGGCCGTATCGGCCGCATCCACGCCAAGAACGCCGCTCTGAACCGCCGAATCGAACTGGCGGGCGTCGTCGATCCGATGGCGGATGCGGCCGCGTCGATGGCCGCCGAATGGGGCTCAAAGGTCATGTCGCTAGACGAGGCGATGGACGATGCTTCGATCGCCGGGGTCATCATCGCCAGCTCCACCGATACCCACCTGGACTATAGCGTGCGCGCCGCGAAGGCGGGCAAGGCCATCTTCTGCGAGAAGCCGATCGACCAGGATTTGGAGCGGGCGAAAAGCGCGGCGGACGACCTGGGTCAGGCCAGGATCCTGCTGGCCTTCAATCGCCGTTTCGATCCGAACTTCCAGGCTTTGAAGGCGCGGCTGGACTCAGGCGTGATGGGCAGTCTGGAAAGCGTGCAGATCACCTCGAACGATCCGTCGCCGCCGCCGCCGTCCTACGTCGCCGTATCGGGTGGTCTGTTCAAGGACATGGCCATCCACGACTTCGATATGGCCCGCTGGCTGCTGGGCGAAGAGGTGACCGAGGTCTATGCCGCCGGCAGTTGCCTGGTCGATCCCGAGATCGGCAAGCTGGGCGACGTCGATACGGCGCGCACGGTGCTGAAGACGGCGTCGGGCAAGCTGTGCGTCATCTCCAACAGCCGCCGGTCGGGCTTTGGCTATGACCAGCGGATCGAGGCCTATGCGTCCAAGGGCATGGTCAAGGCGGACAATGTGCTGGAATCGACGGTGCAGGTCTGGGGCGAGGCGGGGGCTGCGGCCGACCGCTTCCAGAACTTCTTCCTCGACCGCTACGCCGAGGCCTATCGCCGCGAGATGGAGCATTTCGCCGACATGCTGGACGGCGGCGCCGCCTCGGTCGGTTACGCCGACGGGGTTGCAGCCCTGGCCCTGGCCGAGGCGGCGGCGCAGTCGGTGAAGACGGGCTCGGTCGTCCGCCTCTGAGACCCGATTGCTGAAACGACGACGGGCGGGGGCTGTGCGGCCCCCGCCCGTTTTCATGTCTGCAACCCGGCTGTCAGGCGGCGGGCGTGAAGGGCACCAGGCGGCTGCGCACCAGCCGCTCGAATGTCGGCAGGGCGCAGGGGGCGTCGCAGCCGGGGATGTCGAGATACTGGTGGGACGGCGCGTTGTCGCCCGTCAGAGGTTGCAGGTAGCGGATCTGGTCCATCGTTTGGGCGCGGTAGAAGGCGCGGACGAAGCGGGCGCCCGACGCATCTTTCAGCACCTCGAAGCCCAGAGCGCCGCCGGGGGGCGGGTTGTCGCGCGGATAGGTCGGCATATGCCAGTGCAGGTCCAGCATCCCGCCCAGGTCGGCGATATTGGTGTCATGCCCGGCCAGAACCGTCAGCTTGGGACCGCTCTCCATCGCCGTCAGCATCCGCGACATCAGCGGCGAGGCGGCGCGGGCCGCCACATAGGGGGCACGGCCTTCATAGCGGAACTTCAGGGTGTTCAGCTCCAGCAGGTCCTCGATCTGGTCGCGCGTGACGCGGCCCCAGCCCACCTGGGACATCGGGAAGCCTTCCAGATATTCCAGCAAAAGCGTCTGGCTGGCGGTCGAAGCCGTGCCGAAGGGCTGGCCGACGTCGGCGCGATCATTGGCGTTGCGGACCAGGCCGACCGGCATCTGGGACAGGTCACAGCCGGCGGGCAGGGCGCTTTCGGCGCAGAGCGGCGCGGTGCAGCAGCCCAGAACACGGCTCAGCAACTGAAGCCGGCCTGACTGGCGCTCGCGCTCGGCAAGAAGGCCTCCGGGAGGGGCTAGGGCCAGTTGCGCTGCGAACGCGGCGTCGCTGTCGATCGCCACTGAATGGGCTTCAAGCGGATGAAACTCGGCGTCCTCCTCCTCGGACGCCGGGTGGGCGACGGCGACGGTGCAACCCGGCAGCATGCCTTCGACCAGGGCGCGCGCCGTGTCCTGGGTGCGGGACTTGAAGCTGGCGGCCACGGTGATTTCGGAAGGCGACGGACAACCCTGTGCGGGCAGGATTCCGCGGGCGACCCACTGAGTCCGATCCCACTGACCCAGCAGTTTCACGGCGTCGTAGCCATGCGGGGTCAGGGCGCCGAACGGCACGGACCAGGTCGGCCAGACCTCATCGGTTACGCCCGTCTCTACGGGATCCTTGGTCGGGGGGCGCACGCCGTGGCGCATCAGCATGACGACACGTTCCAGCGTCATGTCGGGCATTTCGGCAAGCGCGGCGGGCTTGGCTTCATCGGCGACCGGCGTCGTCACACAGGCGCCGAGCGCCAGGGCGGCGCCGAGGAGGGGGATCAGGCTACGCATGGGTCACTCCGTACAAAAAAGAGCGGCGGCATCACGAATGACGCCGCCGCAGTTGCTCAGGTCTGGATGGAAAAACCTAGAAGGACAGCTGGACACCGGCTCGCAGCGAGTAGCCATAGCGCTCGTTCTCGGCGATCCGGCTGCGGCTGCCGACATAGAACCGCTGGGGCTCGTCGTTGAGGTTGGACGCTTCCAGCGACATCGAAACGCGGTCGTTCAGCTTGTAGGCCACGCGGGCGTCCCACTGGTTGAAGTCGTCGACGTAGAGGTCTTCGGTCTCGTCGCCGCCGACCGTGTCCAGATAGGCGGAGCGGAAGGTGTAGGCGACGCGGGCCGAGAAGCCGGCGTTCTCATAGCTAAGCTGGGCCGAGGCGACCGTGTCCGACTGCGTCAGCAGCGGCACCTTGTCGTCACGTCCGGGAACGCCCTCGGCTTCGGAGTCGACCAGCGTCAGGTTGATGCCGCCGCTGAAGCCCGAGATCGGCAGGAAGTCGAGCTCCATCTGCAGGTTGAACTCGGCGCCCATGACCACGGCCTTGTCGGCGTTGACGGGCGTCGTGACCTCGGCCTCGTCCAGCGCGATGCCGGCATAGACGACGTCTTCCAGGTCCTGGGTCGAGAAGAAGATCGGGTTTTCGATGTCCTTGCGGAACAGGGCCACCGAGAACACGCCGCCGCGACCGATATAGTATTCCGCCGCCAGGTCGAAGTTGGTCGAGGTCAGGGGTTTCAGATCGGGGTTGCCGACCGAGACCTCTTCGTCGCCCTCGTTGACGACGACGTAGGGGGCGATGTCCTCGTAGTTCGGACGGCCGATGGCGGTGGTCACGGCGCCACGCAGCACCAGATTGTCCGAGGCGTCATAGCGCAGGTTCAGGCCGGGGAAGTAGTCGGTGTATTTGCGCGAGCCGAAGGTGTCGAACGCCTGGTCCAGGGTCGAGTCCTCGGTGACGCTCTTGGCCGCGTAGTCGCCCTCGGTGTGCTCGACGCGGATGCCCGGAATGGCCGTCCACTGGCCCCACTTCAGGGTCGCCATCACATAGGCGGCGGTGATGGTTTCCTCGATGTCGTAATCGGAGGCCAGGCTGTCGCCGAGGGTGCTTTCCTCGTCCAGCTCGAACTCGCCGCGATTGGCGACAAAATAAGCGTCGGCCAGTTGCTGGCTGACCGTCGGACCAAAGCGATAGCGACCGTCATAGAGCGAGTCGATATCGCGGCGGTCGACGTGGTTCAACGTCAGGCCGGGCCCTTCGTAATCATAGGTTTCGGCGTTTGCGTCGTTGGACTTCTGGCGATTGATGTATTTTGCGCCCAGCTTGAAGGTCGAACCGTCGCCGATCGACAGCGGGAAGCGGTAGTCGATACGGGCCTGATAAAGGTCCTCGATCGCCTCGCGGCTTTCATAGCTGGTGTTGTCGGCCTCGTAGGTCGAGGCGTCATAGGCGTCGGCCGTCGGAGTGAAGATGTAGAGGTCGGGGCCTATGTCGTAGGAGCCGGAGACGCCGTCGCGGTTGAACTCCCACTCGTTGCGCATCGGGTCGCGCTTGTTGGCGCGCGAATAGGTGCCTTCGATGTTCAGCAGGCTCTCGCCGATCTCGAACGCGCCGCCCAGGGATGCGGTGAAGGTGTCAGTGTTCTCCGCCCGGGTGCGGACGCGGCGGTTAGCCTCCGCTTCGGAGAAGTCGCCGGTCGTCGCCGTGGTGTTGGCGAAGACGGTGTCGTCCTCGTCCAGCTCGATCGAGAAATTGTCGCGCGTCTCGGAGTCTTCGTATTTGGAATACAGGAACCGGGCGAACAGCTTGGACTGGTCGTTCGGACGCCAGTCGAAGTTGGCGACGGCGCCGGTGCGCTTGCGGTCGGTGGTGTACGGACGGATTGTGAACTCTTCGGGGATTTCGTTGCCGTCGACCTCGAAACGACCCTCGCCGCCTTGCAGGTTCTCGGCGGCGATGAAGCGTTCGGAGAAGTTGGCCGCCAGGACCACGCCGAACTGGCCGCGATCACCGAACACCGTGCCGAAGCTGGCGTCGAACTCGTAGGGATTGTCTTCGGCCAGCTCGTTGTAGCCATAGGCGCCGCGCAGGGTGCCGAAGGTGCGGTTGCGGTCGAACGCCGTCAGGGTGACGATGTTGGCCTGACCGGCGATTGCGTTGGCGTCCAGATCGGGGGTCAGGGTCTTCACGACGGTGACCGAGCCGATCAGGGCCGAGGGGATGTCGTCCAGCTTGACCTGGCGGCTTTCCGGCTCGGGGGCTGCGGCGGTCTGGCCGTTCAGCGTCACGTTCAGCAGGTCGGGCGACACGCCGCGAACCGTCAGATAGCGGCTTTCGCCCATGTCGTTCGACGTGGACAGGCCGGGCAGGCGGCGCAGGGCCTCGGCGACGTTCTGGTCTGGCAGGCGACCCACGTCATCGGCCTGGATCTGGTCGACCTGGCTGTCGGAGTTGCGCTTATTCTCCAGCGCGGCCCGGTCTGCGGCGCGGCGACCGGTGACGACGACCTCGTCGATCTCGGTGGCGTCTCCGGCGTCCTGGGCATGGGCGATGGCCGGCGAAAGAAGCGCTGGCGTCAGCAAGCATGTCGACAGCAGCATGGCCCGCAGGGCCGTACGACGATAGGCGCGCATAGTTATCCTCCCCACATCCGCCCGTGCCGATACACATCGACCAGGTGGCTTGTTGACCGTAGGTTACGAACAAACTTTCCAAACTGCAACCAATATAGAATATTTCTTGCAGACTGTTTTTGGTCGGGTATCGTCGGGCTCAAGAGCGCGGTCAGGCCGCGGTCGCCAGTCCGCCGGATCGGTTCAAGTTGCTGATCTTCATGTGAAAAAACGTACGGGTTCTGACGATTGAACCTGGCCAAGGATAAGGCGGGGCAACGCCGATCAGGTGTTTCGAAGCGATATTTCGCTGACGGTCGCAAGCCTGACCGTCAGCGAGTTGTCAGGAACGCCTGTTAAGCCGCCGACACGATAGCGCCGTCCAACCGGATAGGCGTGGAACAGGGGAGTAGAGACGATGGCCGTTCGCAGGACCGCTGGAATGCTTATGAAATCGACGGCCATGGCCGCCGCCCTGGCCGTGATCGGCGCCTCGGCGATGGCTCAGGACGCCGGCCTTCCCACGGTGAAGGCGACGCTGGGCACGGCGCCCAGCGCATCGGGCGCGGTGGCGGCGGCGGTTCCATATCTGGACGGCGCAGGCGGTGGGTTCGTCGGTGCGACGGCCCTGGGCGGCCTGGAAGTCTATGACCGGGCGGGCGCTCGGGTCGGGTCGGCCCCGGCGGGCGAGGTTGGCGGGGTCGATGTGGCCTACGGCTTCGACATCGCAGGCCGCTCCTCCACGGTGGTGGCCGCCATCGACACGACCGATAACTCGCTGCGACTCTATCGTCTGGATGGCGCGACCCTGACCGAGGTCGGCGCTCGCTCGGTTCCGCTGGGCTTTGCGGCCGAGAACGTCTGCCTCTATCGCGGCATTCGCGACGGGGCGCTGTATGCCTTCGTCGTCGGTGACGGCGGAGAGATCGACCAGCAACTGATCTATGCCGATGCCAATGGTCGCCTAGATGCGCGTCAGATGCGCCGGTTGAACGTCATCTCCACCGTCAAGCAGTGCGCTGTCGATGCAGGGTCCGGCACGGTCTATGCGTCCGAGGAATCGGTCGGCGTCTGGCGGTTCGACGCCAACCCCGAGGCCTTCGCCGATCCGGTGCTGATCGACAGCCCGCGCTTCGGCAAGATCACCGAGGAGAGCGGCGGCCTGGCGGTCTATGACGGCGGCGAGGGCGCGCGCTGGCTGATCGCAGCCGACCCCAAGGGCGGACGGCTGAACGTCTATAATCGCGACCAGGACGACGCCTATGTAGGTTCGGTCACCGTGTCTGGCCTCGAGGGCGGCGAGGCGATCGGCGAACCCGGCCCGTTGTTCGCCCTCAGCCAGCCCATGCCCGGCTTCCCGTCCGGCCTGCTGCTGGTCACCGACGAGGACGGCTCCAACTTCAAGGCCGTCAGCTTTGCCGACATCGCCAGCGCCCTGAATATCACCACCGGTGCGCCGGTCGATCCGCGCGTCCGCGTCCAGCCGCCCGTGGTGACCGTCTTGGCCACGGTGGAGACTGCGCCGGTGTCCAGCTTTGGCGACGCCGCCGACGATCCCGCCATCTGGCAGCACCCGACCGATCCGAGCCTGAGCGCCGTCGTCGGCACCGATAAGAAGGGCGGCCTCTATGTCTATGACATGCAGGGGCGGGTCATTCAGGACCTGCGCGACGGCAAGATGAACAACGTCGACCTGCGCGATCACTTCATGCTGGGCGGCCACCCGGTGACCCTGGTCACGGCCAGCAATCGCACGGACAAAAGCATCGCCATCTACACCCTGGATCCGGCGACCCGGCAGCTGACCAATGTCGCCGACGGTGTGCAGCCCACTGAGCTGGACGATCCCTATGGCCAGTGCATGTACCGCGACCCTGCGACCGGCCGCACCTATGTCTTCATCAACGGCGACGACACCAGGAAGCGTCAGTGGGAGCTGGTCGACGCCGGCAACGGCAAGGTGCGGGCGGTGTTCGTGCGCGAACTGACCTTCGCCAGCCAGACTGAAGGTTGCGTCGCCGATGACGAGACCGGCGCTCTCTACGTCAACGAGGAGGATGTCGGGATGTGGCGGGCGCGCGCCGCAGCAGAAGGCGGCTCCGACATGACCCTGGTCCGCGCCGTAGCCGATCTGCCGACGACCAAGGACGACTATGAGGGGATCGGCATCTATGACCTGGGTGACGGGCGAGGCTACATCGTCCTGTCCAGTCAGGGCAACGACACCTATGCGGTGTTCCGTCGCGAGGGCGAGCAGGAGTATCTCGGCTCCTTCGCCGTGGCCGCCAATCCCCAGGCGGGCATCGACGGCATTTCGGAAACCGACGGGCTGGATATCTCCAGCCGCAATCTGGGACCGGGGTTCGAGCACGGCGCCATGGTCGCGCAGGATGGCCGTAACGTCCTTCCTGTCGAGAACCAGAACTACAAGTATGTGCCGTGGGAGAGTATCGCTCGCGCGCTGAACCTGGAGATGCGCTGACGCGAGCCAGCCCAATCGGCTACAACCTTAAGTAATGATCGGCGGGCTACCCTGCTCTCATAGAGAGTGTGGGAGCCCGCATGACCAATTCAGCCGACACCGTCCCGGCTTCCGTCGATCCTGGCGTCCCGCCTCGGGGACCGAAGGCCTTGATGTCCATTCAGTATCTGCGCGGCGTCGCGGCGCTGGGCGTCGTGGCCTGGCACGCGCAGAGCCAGATGGGGCTGGGCGAGACGCAGGTGCTCCAAGCAGGGATCGAAGTCTTCTTCATCGTCAGCGGCTATGTGATGTGGCTGATCCTGAGCGAGCGCCCGGTCTCGCCCGCGACCTTTCTGAGAAAGCGGATCACGCGGGTCGTGCCGCTCTACTGGACTTTGACGACGGTGATCCTGGTCATGCTGCTGGTGGCGCCCGGCATGTTGCAAAGCACCCGGTTCGATCCCGTTCACACCATCATGTCCTACCTGTTCCTGCCCTGGCCCAACCCGGTGGCGGAGTCGGGGCTGAAGCCGCTGATGATCCCCGGCTGGACGCTGAACTACGAGATGTTCTTCTACGCCCTGCTAGCGGCGGCGCTGGCGCTGCCTGCGCGGTGGCGGGCGGGGTTCACGGTCGGGACGCTCAGCCTTCTGGGGGCGATGTCCCTGTTGCCGCTGGGGCCGATCGCCCATTTCTACGCCTCGCCCTTCATGATCGAGTTCGTGCTGGGCATCGGCCTGGCCATGGTTCTTCCTCGTCTGCCGCTGGCGGTGCGTCGCTTAGGCCGATGGTCCTTTGGCCTGGGTCTCATCCTGCTGTTGGCGGTGGGATCTGCGCCCGGAGCGGAGCAGTTTCGTCTGGTGACCTTCGCCATTCCCGCGACCCTGATCGTGGGCGGCCTAGTGGCCTGGGAAGAGACAGGGGGTCTGCCGCGCCTGAGCCTTCTGAAGATGCTGGGGGATGCGTCCTATCCGCTCTATATGCTCCATCCCATTCTGCTGTCGGCGATGGCCCAGGCGTGGCGAGCATTCGGGGCGACCGACCTGTCGCCTTGGGTCTATGTGTTGGTGTCGCTTATTGTCGCGTCGGGGGTCGGGTATCTGGCCCACGTCACGCTGGAACGCCCCTTGATCAAGATGTTCCAGCGCCCGCCGCGACGACCGTCTGCGGCGGGCGCGGCGGCGGCCCAAGGCGCGCAGCCATGAGCGCGCCGATGCTCTTTGACAGCCGTCCGCACGGTTTCGAGCGACGCCGTCGAGCTCGCGTTCGGCCCCATGCGCCTCACCCCGCCGTGCGGCTATCCCTCGGCATGATCAATCGGTTGGTGCGGGTCGCCGACGGGTTGGTGGCGGCGACTGTGATCCTGACCATCAGGGCGGTCGGCCCTGGCGAGCCCCGGCTGCAGACGCTGATCGCCACGGCTGTCTCGGCGGTGATCTTCGTCGCTGTGCTCGACGCCGTAGAGGGATACCGCGTCGAACGTTATCGGCGGCCCGTTTCGCAGGCTTTGGAGTTGATGCTCGGCGCCGTCATGGCGCTGTCAGCCGGGCAGGTGCTGCTGGCTCCACTGTCAGCTACGGCGCTGATGGCGGGCTTCTTGGCGCTGACGTCGGCCCTCATGATCGAGCGGGCGCTCGCGGATCAGGCCGTGTACGCCTTGGGGCGGTCGGGGCTTCTGCGGCGACGGGTCGCCATCGTCGGGGCCACAGCCATCGCCGACCATATCCTCAGCCGTATCCGCAGTCCTGAGGCACAGGGCGACTACGAAAGCGTGGGACTGTTTGACGACCGCGCCGCGGATCGGCCGCGGACTGGACAGGGACCAATCACCGGCAATATCGCCGACCTGCGTCGTTTGGCGCAGAACAGCCGGATAGATCTGATCGTCCTGGCGTTGCCCTGGCGAGACACGGAACGACTGTTCCAGCTGGGTGAGAAGGTCCAGTGGATCTCGGCAGACATTGTCACGCCGGTGGACGACCCCGGTTTCCTGAGCCGGTCCAGCGTGATCACCCAGATCGCTGGCCTGCCTGCTTTGCAACTGACGCGGCATCCCTTCAGGGGCACTCAGGGACTGGTAAAGCTGGTGCAGGACTATGTGGTGGCGGCCGTGGGGCTGTTACTCGCCGCCCCGGTCATGCTGGCCGCCGCCGCGGCTCTCCGTCTGAGCGGGGGTGGACCGATCCTGTTTCGTCAGCAGCGGATCGGCTTCAACGGGCGGCCCTTCTGCATCTACAAATTCCGTTCGATGTCGGTGGAGGTCGGCGACGACGGGGCAGGCGTCGCGTGCCGGGACAATCCGCGTGTGACCAAGCTCGGCGCATTGCTGCGACGGACCTCGATCGACGAACTACCCCAGTTGTTCAATGTTCTGCGTGGCGAAATGTCGATCGTCGGACCCCGACCGCATGTCGCCAACATGAGGATCGCGGACGGTCCCTATGCAGACTTGGTCCGCACCTATGCCGCGCGGCACCAGGTCAGACCCGGCATCACCGGCTGGGCCCAGATCAACGGGATGCGGGGGGGGATCGACACGCTGGACAAGGCGAGGCGGGGCGTCGATCTGGACCTGCACTATATGCGCAACTGGTCGCTGCAACTGGATGTGCGGATCATCCTGCGAACCCTCACTCTGCATATGGCCGGGTCGGACGTGTTCTGACGCAAGCCGCCAGCCCACCATGCGCCCAGGGCCAGACAGGTCGCCAGTTCGCCGGGAGATAGGACGACCGAGACGATCGGCGACACGACCAGCAGAAACAGACTGTAGTCGAACAGCGCCTGTTGCAGAGGCGCGCCCGACCTCGCCGCGTTCCAGCACAGGCGGATCGCCGTCAGGTGCAGGGCCAGCATCAGCGCGGCGCCGATCAGGCCGTACTCGAACACGACGCCCAGCCAGCCCAGGTCGGAGAGGAAGAAAAAGTCCATGCCGACGATGTCGCCCAGGCTGACCTCGCCAATCCGGGTCGTGCTGCCGACGCCGGTGATCCAGCGCCAGGGCTCGGCGTTGAGGAAGGCGACGGCGGCTCTGGCCTCTTCCTGGCGCATGGAAAGAGACCCGCCGAGGCTTTCGATCACCGAGTCCTGCAGCCATAGCCAGGCCGGGACAGCGGTCGCCAAGATGAGAGCGAGCAAGGCGGCGAAGGCCGGGGCCCGCCACCGCTTCATGCTAAGGACGGCGCCCAGGACGAGACCGATGACAGTCCCTGCAATCTGCGCCCTCTGCTTGTAGATCAACATCAGCGTCAGCAGCCCGGCCAGCATCAGCGCCGCTTTCCAAACGGCAGGCCGGCGCCAGAAGGCTCGGTTCAACGCGAACAGACCCAGGATAGCGAACATCGAGGGGGCGTTGATTCGCCGGCCGCGCTCGGGGTCGGAGAGAAACACCTTGGTGTGCTCGATGCCCTTTTCGAACGCGGAGGAGGGGGCCAGTACCCAGGCGCCGATCAGAAAACCGAAAGTCGCCGCCGCCAGGATGCAAATGGCGCGGCGCATATCGTCGTCGGTCGGCCTCATCAGCGTCAGGCAGGCCAGGCCGCCGAGTGCGCCGCTCAGGGGCCATATCTTGACCGAGGCGGCCAGGGCGCCGACGGCGTCATTGCCCAACTGGGCGACACTGATGAAGGCGGCGAACGCCATCAGCCAGGCACAGGCGCCCAACAGCAGGGGCAAGAAGCACGGGCTGAGACGCAGAGCCGCCCAGATCGCCAGCGGCGCGGTCAGGACCGGCCAGGCCTTGGACAGAAGATAGGCGGGCGGCGCGTCGATCACATATTGGAAGCTGCCGACAAACAGCGGCAGTCCGATCAGCAGGGCTGCGGTTCTCACGGTCGTGGCTGGCGGTCGACGCGCTGACGCGGCCGCGACCGTTGAGGCGCCTATGATGCGACCTGGCGCGCAGGGATCGGTCACGTCGAGCGCGGGTGCGCCGCCTTCTCCTTCAGCGCGATCCACAAAATTGGGAGGGATTCGATGAAGACGCGGCGGAAGTGACCGATGGGGCGCTGGGCCAGACGGTAGGCCCATTCCAGATTGGCGACGCGGATCACCAGCGGCGCGCGGCGGATGCGGCCGGTCAGGAAGTTCAGCGCGCTACCGACGCACAGCGCCACGCCGGTCAGCCCGGGCGAACCGACCAGCCGCCGAGCCAGGATTTCCGACTGCGGGGCCCCTACGACCAAGAAGATATAGCGGGCAGGGTGGGTGCGGATGAAGTCCAGGCAGGCTTCAATCTGGATTTCATCGCGATAGAACCCGAACGATGGTTCGTGCCGCGCGATGGCGCGCAGGCCGAAACGCTCGCGCAACTGAACCTCCAGCCGCGGGTCACCGCCGATGACGACGATGGGCGTGTCCGGCGCCATGCCAACCTCGAACAACCGCGCCACCAGATCGCTGCCCACCGCCAATGGCAACTCGACGCCCCACAGCCGGCGCGACAGCAGGCGCAGGATCCGGCTGTCGTTCAGCGTCATCCAGGCGCCGGCTTGGCCTTGCCGAAAGCGGACGTCGCCACGATACGCCGCCACGACATGCTGGGCGTTTGGGGTGACGACATAGGCAAAGGGCGATGCCGGTTCGCGCGCGACGATGCGGCGAACGGCGTCCTCCAGGTCCAGCGGGGTGAAGGTAATGCCCAGGAAGTTGCGGCGGGGCAGGGCGATTTCGCTCATCGCAGACCCTCGGTGACATTGGTGATCGAGACGGAGCGGTTGAACGGCAGCATCCGGTCGATGTGCTGGTCGATCCACAGATTGACCTCGGCCACTCGACTGCGGGGAACGAAGACGATGTCTTCTGACGCCAGGAGAATGGCTTCCGAGGTCGCGCCGTCAGACAGGAAGCGACGAAGGTCGACAGTTCTGAGCATGGGCGGCGCGCCATCGCGCTGGCGGATGATGATCACCTGGTCGACACGGCTTTCGGGCGAGAACCCGCCCGCCAGCATCACGGCCTCCAGCGGCGACGGCCGGGCTGGAAGGGGATAGGCTCCTGGCCGGGCGACGGCGCCCCCGACGATGACCCGGGCCGACCGCGCCTCGGTCACCGCCAGGGTGACGACGGGCGTTCTCAGGGTGCGGCCGGCGGCGTGGCGGATGTCGTTTTCGAGTCGGGCCGTGGTCAGGCCCTGAGCGGAGATCCGGCCACCTGCGCGCAGGTTTATGGCGCCGTCGGGTTCGACCACGGCGTCCTGGCTCATCTCGGGTGTCATCAGAAAATCGACGCGGACCCGGTCGCCAGCACCCAGGCGATAGGCCGGCGCTGCAGAAGACCATGGGGCGAACCCGGTCGGTTCGCGCTCGACGGGCTGGATAGAGCCGCATCCGCCGAACGCCAGGAGCGCGAGCCCCAGCAGCAAGGGTTTCAAAGCCATCGGTAGATCGCCTCCGGGATGTAGCGCCGCCTTTGGATGAAGAGGAAGCCCAATAGGTCGCCACCTGCGCTCAGGACCGTGTCGCGCATCCGAGCGGCTACCGGCCCGCGCGTGACCTCTGCCGTGATCATCAGCAGGTTGGCGTCGGCGACGGAATGTCGTCTGAGGGCCGCCGGGCTGTCGAAGGGACCATCGGCGGCGATGATGACGCGAGCGAAGGCGTTTCGAAGCAGGATCATGGTCCGCCCCAGATCCTCGATGGAGGATCTGGCGTCGCCAATCGACGATGTCCCGGGCGCGACCGCTGCCCACAGGGCCGGCTCGCCCATTTGAGCAACATCCAGATGGCCGGGGCCAGTCGGTAGCCGACGAAGGTTCTGGGGTGATGCGGACGCTCGATAGCGGTCGGCCATGTCGCCATCGATCAGCAGCACCTGACCTTCGCCGCGTCGAGCCATGGCGCGCGCCAGGGCCAGGGCCAGTCGCGCCCTGGACGTCGGGTCCTCCCCGAGAATCTGCACGATCCGGACGGGCTGGGCGTCGATGCGAACGTCGGCCAGCCGGTCGGCCAGGCGATCTGCGGCCTTCGACCCCGCCAGGGACCGCCAAGCGCTTTCGTGCGCGTCGAAATCCATGAAGCGCGGCACGCGCAGAGCCCGTTCCGCCTCATCCGGGGTGATGAAGGTCTGGCGCAGCACGGTGGCGACCGTGACGGCGACGATGGCGGCGGCGATGCCCAGCAACAATCCCGCCAGCGCCAGCGCCGGCCGAACACTGCGTCCCCGCAGCGGCGCAGTCGGAGGCTGCACGACACGTAGGCTGGTGGAGTGGTCATCGAGAGCCTGGTCCTCGATCCTGGACCCGGCGCGGCTGACCAGCAGGGCGCGGTAAATGGTTTCGGAAGCCGCGCGACTGCGTTCCAGATCATGCAGCCGCATATCCGCCTCGCGCAGCTGGTTGGCCCGCTGCCGCACCGCTTCGACCTGGGCGGCCAGTTCGGCGGCCTGGCGCGAGACCGCGTCCCGCTCGATCGCCAGACCGGCCCGGCGCGAAGCGAGTTCACTGATGACGGGGTTGCGAACGGTGCGTTCGCTGCTGCGGATATCCAGGTTGTTTTCGGCGATCTGGGTTTGGGCAGAGGCGATCTTGGCGTCTAGCTCGATCAGGCCGGGCCAGTCGGCGGCATACTGGGCCGCGACATGGGTGCGCTCCTGGCGAAGACGCAGCAGCGTATTGCGGGCCTCGTCATTCGGTGTGGCGTTGGTGCGTTCCTGGCTGTCCAACACGCGCGCTGGCTCGCGGCTGAGGGTGCGGTCGGTGGCGATGAGCTCGGCGCCGACGACCGAAAGGCGTTCGCGGGCCTGGGCCATTCGGCCGGTTAAACCGTCCAGCCTGTCCGAGGTCAGGGCGACATCCTTGGTGATGTCGAGCACGTCGTAGTCGAGACGGACGCGCTGGATTTCCGCCTCGGTCGCGTCAAGCATCGCGGCGTAATGCTCGATCTGGCCATCCTGCCTGCCGCCGCCACCGTTCAGGTAGAGAAGGCTGCGGCGGGCGACGTAGGCCGCCGATACGGCCTCGACCGCCGCCAGGGCGCGCTCGCGGTCAGGGCTGGTGAAGGCGATGCGGATCACGCTGGAGCGGGGCTTCACACCGACCGACAGGTCACGATTGAATCGTTCCAGGGTTCGGCGCTCCGCTCTGGCCCTCAGGACCCTGTCGACCCGGTTGCGAAGACCGGTCGAAGGCGGTTCGGGCGACATCCGGTCGAGGGCGTCGGTGATGACGGGCTGACTGCGGATGATGGCCACATCGGACTGCAGCGCGCGGTCGACCGCCTCTTCACCCTGATACGGTCGAGGTTCGCCCAGGCCATCCTGCGACGCTTCGGCTGCCCCGACCCGGAGGAGCAACGATGTTTCGGCGGTGTACGTCGGTGGGGTGATCAGGGCCGCAAACAATCCCAGAGCCAGTCCGAGTCCAAGACAGCCTAAAATCGTCTTAAGATTGTATAGTGCGTGTATCAGGCCGATCCTCATGGAGAATGATCCGCGCAGCTCGAGATTGCTTGTCGGCTTTGAAACATCATTAATATCAATAAGAGATTCCAGTTGTTGCTCTCTCGATCAAACATCAGGTCCGGCCTTGACGCCCGCATAGGTAGCATTTGATGGTAAACGAGATGCAACCATGGCGAGGTCGGATCGGCAGGGTTCTGCGGGCAGGACCGTCACGTCGGCGTCTGTTCGATATTGGGACCTCGCTGGGCGCGCGCGGCCTGGAGGCGGGTGCAAAGTTTGGTCTCTACGCCCTGGCGGCCCGGGGCCTGGGAGGGCATGACGCGGGGCGTTTCTTTCTGGCCCTGAGCCTGGTCCACATTGTCGGGACTTTGGGGCGGTTGGGGCTGGAAAAGCCGTTGACCCGCCATGTTGCGGCGGAACTGGGTATCGGACGGCCCCGGGACGCGCTCGACACGGCCTTGCGAGGCGGACTGGTGGTTCTGGCCGCAAGCACGGGAGCGGCGATCCTTCTGGCCACGATCGGGCCTGTCGTGGCCCGCGAGGTGCTGAGCCGCGCCGACCTCGAACCCGTGCTGTGGCTGATCGCCCTGATCGTGCCCATCCAGAACACGGCCTATGCTATGGCCTACGTCCTGATCGGGTTGGAGCGCAGCGTCGCCGCCCAGGTGGTGATGAACGCCCTGACTCCTCTCGTGTGCCTGATCGCCATGGTGTTCGGCGTAAGGTCCCTGGACGGCCTGTTGACGACCTATGCCTTGGCCTATGCTGGATGTGTGGTCTTGGGAGGTGCGGTTCTGCTGGCCGAGATCAAGCGACCGCGTGTTGAGAGTGCGTTACAACATGCGCCGCTGCCCAGCCTGAGGGTCAGCGCCATGCCGCTGTTCGTGGTGGAGACGGCGCAGGCCGCGCTGCTGAGCGTACCGGTGCTGTTGCTGGGCGCGTTCGCCGATCCGACTTCTGTCAGCGTGTTCAGCCTGTGCAACAGACTGTCGATGCTGGTGGCGACCGTAGTGCTCAGTCTCGGTGCGATGGCGGCGCCGGCCTATGCTCGTCATTACCGGCTGGGCCAGTGGGCAGCGCTGCGCCGGGAGGATGACCGCAACCGGCTGGCATCCGCCAGTATCGGTCTGCCGCTGATCCTGGCGCTGGCCGTAGGAGCCGCGCCCTTGCTCAATGCGCTGGGTGTTGATCCAGCGGCTGGAGTTCCGGTGCTGTTGATCCTGCTGGCAGGGCAATTGGTGTTCTGCCTATTGCCGTCACAAGACCTTATCCTGGCCATGGCGGGGGAGGGGCGGGTGCTGAGGACGCTGAGCCTGTGGCAGTTGGCGCTGTGCACCTGTCTGTGTGTGCTCGTCATCCCGATCGCGGGGCCGGTTGGGGCGGCTTTGGTCAGTTCGGGAACATGGATGCTGGGAGCGATCAGCCTGGCCTTGGCGGTGCGGCGACGTATCCCGCAGCTCCGCCAGCGTGCGGGCGAGCCGGTCTAGCCGAGGGCCGTCTGTCTCAGTTTATGGACGGCCAGCAGGTTGCAGAAGTCCTCGGGCGGCTGGCTGATCGGCACGAAAGCCCCGTCGCGCAGGCGCAGAAAGCGATAGCCGCACTCCGCCAGCAAATCCCAGGCCTCGCCCGCCGCTCCGCCTTGGCCTCCGGCGTTCAAATGAGCGTTGCATTCAAACAGAATGGCCGGGCGCAGGCGGGCCAGTACGTCGCGAGCCCCCGCGATCACCATGGGCTCGGCGCCCTCGACGTCGATTTTGATCAGGTCGATGCGCGAAAGCGCCTTGATCGTGGTCAAGCGGTCCAGCGTGATGGTTTCGACCTGCTCGCCGTCAATCGCGCGTTCGTTTGGCACCAATGAGAAGGCCTGAGGGTCATGGCCCAAGGGCACATGGTGCAGAACGGCCGTTCCGTTGCGGTCGGACGCTGCGAGCCTGAGGGGCTCGACCCATGTGAAGGCGTTGAGGAGGAGGTTGTCGGTAAGGTGGTCGAAGGCCTCTCGGCCGGGCTCGAGCGCCAGGACACGGCCAGCCTGCCCAACGAGCCGCGCGCCTTTCAGACTGTAGAGGCCGATATTGGCGCCCACGTCGATGAAGACATCACCGGGCCTGAGCAACTGGTCCAACTCGCGTAACTCGGGCTCGACCCAATCGCGCAGCAGGAAAGCGGTGACCGCCGTGTAGCGTAGGCCTAGCGGGGGTCTGAGGCGTTCGCCAAAGCGGGTCAACGAAAACACAGGTCGCCGACGAAAGGCCGCCGAGCCGGTCAAAATCCCGGCACGCCAGACAACGCGGGCAGGATCGGCGCGGAAGGCGGGCTCAGCAGCCAGCTTTCGGAGGCGGCGGAACAGGCTCATATCTTCCGTCCAGATCGAGGTTGCGCGCCTGAAGCCCGGACCGATGTCAGGGTAGCGAGCGTCATGCAGATCATGTTTTCGCGTGTCGTCGCACCCGCCTCGAAACTCCCGCTGCGTAGGCGCACCTCGACATAGCCGAGCTTGTCGAGAAGGTCGGTGACAGACGGGTTGTCATAGAACCGCTCAATCAACAGAACCGGCGTATGCGTCCTCAGGGTCTCGACGGCGCCCTGCAGGACCTCGTGCTCGCAACCCTCTACGTCGATCTTGATGAGAGTGGGCCTCAGGTTGAAGCTGTCGAGGGGGCGTGTCAGGCAGATCTGTTCTGCGATCGCCAGGCGCTCGGGATCGAAGCCGAACAGGGTCTTGTCCGAGAGATAAAGGCTGGCCGTCTCGCGTGAGAACGTCGCCAGACCGTCGTAGGCGAAGCCGCGATAGGTGGGTGTGTGCAGCACCCTTGCACCTTCGGTCTCGCCCAGGCCGACGTTGATCAGTCTCAGACCCGTTCGCGATCCAAAACGCCGTACAAGCCAGCGGAACATGGCTGGGTCAGGCTCGAACGAGACGATAGGCACATCAGGCCGATAGTGGCGCATCGACAGGATGCTCTGGCCGCGATTGGCTCCAATATCCAGGAACAGGTCGTCGTGTCGCGCCGGCAGCCGCGCGATGAAGCGGAAGTCCCGATCATGGACAAGGCCGAACGTCTGGCGAACAGAATGATAGGCGAGGTTCTTGGGCTCGCGCAGCCAGGGCGCATAGTTCTGTGCCGTCCTCATCGCCTTGCGTATCAAAATATCCTCCCGTTATCAGGGAAGATAATCGCTACGAGTTAACCTAAGGTTGTTTCGAGGTCTTCGAAGTTGCGTCCGGCCGGAGGGCTTGAGCGAGGGTTTCGGCGGTCAGGGCAGCCCAGCAGGCATAACCCTCATCATTCAGATGCAGGCCGTCGGGGCCGACGCCGCCGCGTGTGAGACGATCCCAGCCGCGCATGGCCTCGAACCGACGCTGCACGGCATAACCGATGCGGCTTCCCTCCAGGGCGATGAGGCGGGCGGTCTCTGCCAGAGGAGCGTTCATCTGGCCGAAATTCACATTGTTGGCGTCTTCGGGCAGGCGCTGGGGATCGACCAGCAGAACGTCCACCCCTGCTTGGCCCAAGATGGCCGATCCGCGATGCAGGTCCGAGACGATCGCGCTCCATGGCCGGGCGCGCAGGATGTCATTCGTGCCGATCTGCCAGATGACCAGGTCCGGTTTGTAGGCCGCGATTTCCGCTTCGAGACGGTTGGCGGTCTCCCAGGCCGTCTCGCCGCCACGTCCCCGGTTGATCACGGTGACGGAGATATCGGTTAGCCGCTGTTGCAGGTCTGCCTGCAGCAGGGGAACGAAGCCGAACTCCACCCGACTGGCGCCAATGCCCTCAATGCTGGACGAGCCGATGGCGAGGATGGTCAAGTGACCCGCTTCAACCGCCATGCGGCTTCGCAGCAGACCGTCCCCGGCCAGCACCAGACTGTCGCTGCTGACTGGACAGGCTGGCGCGTCCAAGGCCGGGGCTTCCGACGGCAGGGGGATCACGGGTTCGCTCGCCGAGGGCGACACGGCTTGGGCGCGAGCCGATCCGGCGACGGCGGCCAGAAGAGCGCCGGCCCCGAAACCCACAAGGGCGGTCAGCAGAAAAGTGCTGCGTCTCAGTTTTCTTCTCCGGTCGCGGGATCGGTGGCGGTTTCGCCGGAATTGCTGGAGCCCTCGGACCCGGCGGGTTCGGTTGCAGGGCGGGGCGGTTGACCATCCGCGTCGGGACGCAGGTTCTCGTTCTCGGTCGCGCGATCCTTGGGGCGATTGGGGGTGGTGGGCTGGGTCATCGGGCGTTCCTGATTATCCATGGTGGAGACGTTCACGGCAACGCTCCGTCGCGGCGGAAGCTCCCGCAAGGATCCGTTCACCATCCCGCTAAACCGTCCTGAAACAGGAGGCGGGGCAGGTTGGCCCCAGGAATCGGCGCGTGGCCGGTCCGCTTCGGAGCGCCGCATGGCCGGAATACTGCAGGTCGAGATCGTCAAGCCGGATGCGCTGAGCGTTGCAGACGTGGCGATGTGGCGGGAAATGGTCGCCTCCAATCCCGATCTGGCCAGTCCCTATTTCCGACCCGAGTTCACACGTATCGCGGGTTCGATCAGTCCGAACGCCGCCGTCGCGATCTTCCGGCGCGGCGACCAGATCGTGGGCTTCTTCCCTCATCAGCGCCGTGGCGGGACGATCCAGCCCCTGGGTGCGCCGATGAACGATTATCACGGCGTCATCGCCCGACCCGGTGAAGCGCCAGATCTGGATACTGTCGCCTGCCTGCTGGACGCGCCCTGTCTGAGGGTCGGCGCCTGGGTCGGAGACGCGCCTGATGCCGAGACGCGCGAGACCCTGATGGTGTCGATGCCTGAAGAGGGCTTCGAGGCCTGGTATGCTGAACGCCGCCAGACCTGGGGCAAGTATTTCAAGGACAAGGAACGCGCCCGCCGCAGCTTGGCGACGGAGCTGGGCGAGGTGAGGGTCGAGCGCAATCTGCGCGATCCCGCGCTGCTGGACGAGCTGATCGCCCTGAAGCGCGACCAGTATCGGCGTACTGGACGACACGACATCTTCGACTGTGGTTGGACCGCCGACCTGCTGCACGCGCTGCTGCAGGCCCATGGCGAGGATGACTTCGGCGCCTCGATGGCCGCGATGTGGGCGGGCGGCAAGCTGACTGCGGTCGAGTATTCGCTGCATGCAGGCGGCCGCTATCACTTCTGGTTCCCGGTGTATGAGCCGTCCCTTGCCCGCTGCTCGCCTGGCATTCTGCTGAGCATGGACACGATGCGGCTGGCGTCCGAGCATGGCTATCGCGTGTTCGACTTCGGCTTCGGCGGCGAGGGCTACAAGAAATACTTCTGCAATGTCACACAGAGCGTCGGCGAGGCCGTGGTGCTGCGTCGGGGTCTGAGCCTCAGTGTCTCGAACGCGGCTGTTGGCTTGTTGAATACGGCGGGCAAGGCGCGCGGCGACCGCTTGAGGACCAGCGTGCGGCGTCGCTGGGCGGCCATCGAGGCTTGCGAGACCACGCCGATGAACCGTTTCAAGGGGGCTGTCGCCGCGGCCCAGGTGGCCCTGCACAAGGGCGCCGACCGCGCGGCCACGCGCATGGCCCAGCCCGAGGTGACGGGATGAGAGACATCGTCATGCAGCCGGAAACCCGGACCCGCTATCCCGGCCCAATCACCGAGGCGAAGAAGCATTCGCATCGTCTGGTGGAGAAGGGGTTCGCCACCGATGAGGCTCTCGCCCAGGTGCTGGATCGCTATCCGACCGAGCTTTTCGACATCAATCTGTACGACTACGACGACGAAGGTCAGGTGTCGCTGCGCACCGGTGCTCGAGGCAAGCTGTCGGGCGACAAGCTCCTGGAGGCGATCCAGGCCGGGAGGCTTTGGGTCAATCTAAGAAACGCCGAGAAGGGCTGTCCCGAGCTGTGGGCTGCGTCGATGGCCGAGTTCGCCAATATTCAGGCGGCCTATCCCGGAATGCGGGCCGTAACCAACGCCGGTCAGCTGATCATCTCGTCCCCGGTGGCCAAGGTGCCCTATCATTTCGACGCCGCCGGCGTGGTGCTGTTCCATCTGCGAGGCAGGAAGCGGATCTTCGTCTACCCTGGCGACGAACGCCATCTGCCTGAGCGGAACATGGAACAGGTGGTGGCGCGACAGACGACCGAGGAACTGCCCTATGTTCGCGCCTTCGAGACCGACGCTCAGGTCGTGGACCTGGAGCCGGGCGAGGCCCTGACCTGGCCGCTGTACGCGCCGCATCGGGTCGATAACCTGGACAAATTCTGCGTCTCCCTATCGATGGACTTCCAGACCTGGGGGTCGCGGTTCCGCAACGGCGCACTCTATACCAATGCCGTGATCCGCAGCCGGGGCGGCAGGCCTCGCTTCACCGACGGCATGAGCGAGCCGGAACTGGCCGCGCGCTGGGCCGCGTCCCTGGCATTGAAGCGAGTAGGCGGGCTCAAGAGCAAGCTGTCCGACTTCCAGCGCGACTTCGAGCCCGAGATTGGCGTCGCGGATGGAGCGGGCGCGCTACGCGGCTAACGGGCTCCAAGTCGTGGTCTCAGGTTAAATCGGCGTCATGACGTGGAGTTAAAATGACATCGGCCGCCAGGCAGGCCACCTTTCCGCCAACATTCGGAGAGGAACCGACGTCATGAAAGCCATTCTCGTATCCGCCGCCTCGCTGGCGCTTTTGGCCATTGCTGCAGCGCCTGCAGCCGCCGGTGACGGACCTGACGTCCACGTCAAGAACGCCGTCGCCCGCATGGTGGTGATCGTCGAAGACCGCGCTGACATCGCCGTAGAGATCGAACCGGGCGCCGCTGGCCTGGCGGTTCCTCGCGTCACGCGCCGCGGGAACGACGTTCGCATCGAAGGTGAACTGGGGCGTGGCGCCATCCGCAGCTGTGAGGGCTCGACCGGTCCGGCCCGGCAACCCGGCGAGGGCGCAACGGTCCAGCTGCGTCGCCAGGGTCGCATGAATATGTCGGCGGCTCCCCTGATCGTTGTCCGCACGCCGCGCGACGTGGACGTCAATATCGAGGGCGGTGCGGTGTTCGGCGCCGTGGGGCGCGGCGCTTCCAGCATTTCGCTGGGCAATGCCGGCTGCGGCGACTGGACCGTGGCCAATACGGACGGACGGCTCGAGCTGTCGCTGGCGGGGTCCGGAGATATGTGGGCAGGGACATCGGGCGCGCTTGAGGTCAGCCTGGCAGGATCGGGCAGTATCGCCGCGGGCGCTACCCGCGATCTGGAAGCCGCCATCGCCGGTTCAGGCAATATCACTGTGGCGCGCGTCGACGGGGCGGTCGAGGCCAGCATCGCTGGATCCGGCAATGTCACGGTGCGGGGAGGGGACGTCGGCGCCGTCGAGGCCAGCATTGCCGGATCGGGCGATGTCCACGTCAACGCTCGCGTCGCCTCGGTCGAAGCCAGCATCGTCGGCTCGGGCGACGTTCATGTGCAGGCGGTGTCCGGAGCCGTGTCCCAGAGCGTGATGGGGTCGGGCCGCCTGAACATTGGCCAATAGAGATAGGTGACAAAAAAAGGCCCCGGCGAATCGCTTCGCCGGGGCCTCGTCTTGACTGAACCTAGGCGGCCTAGAAGCCGAGGACGCCGATCGGTGCGAGCGTTGCGCGGCCGATGTTGGCGCCCGAGCGGTCTTGAGCCTGCAGGCTGCCACCGAAGTTGTAGCGGAAGCCGATCTTGAAGGTTTCGACGTCGAGGTTGATGTCGTCGATCTCGGTCAGTTCATAGCTGGCGAAGACGCTATAGGGCGTCGAGGTGAACTGGTATTCTGCGCCGGCGATGTAGGTCCAGGCGTCGATGTGAGCGCCCGAAGCGTCGAAATCGCCGAAGCCGATCGTGGCGTTCAGACGAAGGTTGTCCATCGGGTAGTAGGCGCCGTCGACGCCGACGTTCCAGGCTTCTGCACCAGCGGCGTCGCTGTACGAGACCGAGCCGGTCAGGGTGGCTTGCTGGAAGGTCTTCTGAGCTTCGGCGCCGACCGAGGCCATGTCGAGGATCTCGTTGTTCTGGACCGAGACGAAACCGCCGACGCGGATGTCGTTGACGATACGGCTGACGTGCGCGCCCAGAGCGCTGGTCGTGTCGCCCAGGTAGTCGTTCTCGTCCGAATAGCTCAGCGAGCCGTCGAAGGTTACAGTCCAGTCACCGAAGGCCGAAGTGGCGACCGAGCCATTGATGGCGGCGCCGTCATCCTTGTAGCCGTCGTAATCCGTGTGGACGTAGCCCAGGCCGACCGAGCCGATGGCGTCTTGGGCCATGGCGGGAGCAGCAGCAAAGACGGCGACAGCGGCCGTGGCGAGGAGGGTAGCTTTCATTTTCTTATCCTTAGTCGGTCGCATCAACTCGCGACCCGGGCGGTCCGCTAAGGGAGTGGGTCCGGCAAGTCACACTCAAACGCCCGTAGAACGGAAGCTTATGAGTATTGTGGCGTTTATGACACGAACAATGATGCGCAAATAACACAGTTAGTTGGCGATGTCGCCTACGCGTGGGGTGCCTTGATGGATAGGATGTTCCAGGGGGCCGCTGCCCCTTGTGCTGAGGGCTGATCCGGTTCGCGCGCTGAAGGCCCTATATAAAGGCGTATGGTGTTTGGGCTGGGTACGGTCGTGTCCCGGAGCGGCGGCGTGGTGCAAGGTCAGCGCGCGAGGGCGTGCAAACGGCTCAAACCGGGGGGTTTTGGGCGCCGATCGGATCGTCGGGCGGGTTCGGTCGACTTTCCTGAATAAAGCCCGCTGTGACTCGGTCTCGGCGCTTGACGAAACGGGACTCACTAGGCATAAGCGCCAACTCTTGTTGGACCGGCTGTGCAGCTCTCGAGTTGCAGACGCGGTTCGCAGGAACGACCTCGGCCCGTTCTTTGTAGCGATCCAGGACTCCAACGGCTCTCGCGGTTCGCTGCGTGGGCCGATCGTTTTTGCGGACGTGCGTACTCTGAAGGGGTTTCCCCTGAAGGCCTCCGGTCTTTGAAATGGTTCACAGGGACGCAGGTTCGCCTGCTTGGGAAATACGACCGATATGGATCAAAGCATCCGCATCAGGCTCAAGGCCTTCGATCACCGCGTCCTCGACTTTTCGACGCGCGAAATCGTGAATACGGCCAAGCGCACGGGCGCCACAGTTCGTGGTCCGATCCCGCTGCCGACCCTGATCGAAAAGTTCACCGTGAACCGCTCGCCGCACGTCGATAAGAAGTCGCGCGAGCAGTTTGAAATCCGCACGCACAAGCGTGTCCTCGACATCGTCGACCCCACCCCGCAGACCGTGGACGCGCTCATGAAGCTCGACCTGTCCGCTGGCGTGGACGTCGAGATCAAGATTTAAATAAAGTAAGGCGGGATCCGATATGCGCACGGGCGTGATCGCCAAAAAACTGGGAATGACGCGTCTCTTCGCTGAAGATGGCGCGCATATCCCGGTCACGATTCTGGAGCTGGATGGCTGCCAGGTCGTGGGTCAACGTACTCAGGAGCGGGACGGCTATGTCGCCCTGCAACTGGGCGCCGGCACCAAGAAGGCAAAAAACACCAACAAGGCTCAACGCACGACCTTCGCAGCCGCGGAAGTCGAGCCGAAGCACCACGTCACCGAGTTCCGCGTGTCTGAAGACGCGCTGATCGAAGTCGGCGCGACCCTCTCGGCAGACCACTTCGTCGCCGGTCAGAAGGTCGACATCCAGGGCGAAACCATTGGTAAGGGCTTCGCCGGCGCCATGAAGCGCTGGAACTTCGGCGGTCTGCGAGCCACTCACGGTGTCTCGCTGTCGCACCGTTCGCACGGTTCGACGGGCCAGCGCCAGGATCCGGGCAAGACCTTCAAGGGCAAGAAGATGGCCGGCCATTATGGCATGGAAGTCGTCACCACCCAGAACCTGACCGTCGTCCGCGTGGACGCCGAGCGTGGCCTGATCATGGTCAAGGGCGCTGTCCCCGGCCACGAAGGTTCGTGGGTCAAGGTTCGCGACGCTCATAAGAAGCCCTTCGCCGACCTGCCTTTCCCCGGTTCGTTCAAGGCCAAGGGCGCTTCGGCTGCTCCTGCTGCGGCCGAGACCCCTGCTGCGGAAGCTCCGGCTGCCGAAGTGACCGAAGGCGGTGAAGCGTAATGAAACTCTCTGTCATCAAGCTCGACGGCAAGGCTGCCGGTGACGTGGAACTGTCGGATGTCGTTTTCGGCATCTCCGACATCCGCGGCGACCTGCTGGCCCGTTACGTCACCTGGCAGCTGGCCAAGCGCCGCGCTGGCACGCACAAGGTTCAGACCCGGAACGAGAACTCTCGCACCGGCAAGAAGATGTACAAGCAAAAGGGCACCGGCGGCGCTCGTCACGGTTCGCGCCGTGCACCGCAGTTCGTTGGTGGTTCGCGCGCTTTCGGCCCGATCGTTCGCGATCACGGCTTTGATCTTCCCAAGAAGGTCCGCGCCCTGGCCCTGCGTCACGCCCTGTCTTCCAAGGTGAAGTCGGGCAGCCTGGTCGTGGTCGACTCCATCGCTCTGAAGGACGCCAAGACCGCTGGTCTGCGCGAAACCTTCGGCAAGCTTGGCTGGACCAAGACCCTGATCATCGCCGGTCCGGAAGTTGACACCAACTTCGCCCTGGCTTCGCGCAACATCCCGCACATTCACGTCCTGCCGAACGCCGGCCTGAACGTTTATGACATCCTGCGGGCCGACAAACTGGTCCTGTCGAAGGCCGCAGTTGAAGCCATCGAGGCCAACTACGCCGACTACAAGCCCTCGCGTCGCGAGCAAGCTGAGAAGGAAGCCGCGTAATGGCCGCCGCTCCCACCGCCAAACACTACGACACGATCCTGTCGCCGATCATCACCGAGAAGGCGACGATCCTGTCCGAGCAGAACAAGGTCGTCTTCCGCGTCGCCGGCACGTCCACCAAGGACGAAATCGCCGCTGCGGTCGAAAGCCTGTTCAAGGTCAACGTTCTCAAGGTCAACACCATGGTGACCAAGGGCAAGACCAAGCGCTTCCGGGGTATCCTCGGTCGTCGCGTCGACATCAAAAAAGCGATCGTGACCCTGGCCGACGGCCAGTCGATCGACGTCACGACGGGGCTCTGATCAGATGGCCTTGAAAACATACAATCCGACTTCGCCGGGCCGTCGCGCCCTGGTGCTGATCGACCGCTCGGAACTCCACAAGGGCCGTCCCGAGAAGTCGCTGACCGAAGGCCTGACCAAGTCGGGCGGACGTGGTCAGGGCGGTCGCATCGCTGTCCGCTTCCGCGGCGGCGGCGCCAAGCGCCTGTATCGCAAGATCGACTTCAAGCGTCGCAAGTTCCAGACGGCGACCGTCGAGCGGCTGGAGTACGACCCCAACCGTACCGCCTTCATCGCCCTCATCACCTATGAGGACGGCGAAAAGGCCTACATCGTCGCGCCGCAACGCCTGAAGGCTGGCGACACGATCGTGGCCGGCGAAAAGACCGACGTGAAGCCTGGCAACGCCATGCCGCTGCGCTCGATCCCGGTGGGTACGATCATCCACTGCGTCGAGATGAAGCCCGGCAAGGGCGCTCAGCTGGCCCGTTCGGCCGGCGCCTACGCCCAACTGGTGGGTCGCGATCAGGGTTACGCCCAGATCCGTCTCGGCTCGGGCGAGCTGCGCATGGTCCTGGACGGCTGCATGGCCACGGTTGGCGCCGTTTCGAACGCCGACCACATGAACCAGAACCTCGGCAAGGCCGGTCGCGTTCGTCACATGGGCTTCCGTCCGCACGTTCGCGGCGTCGCCATGAACCCGATCGACCACCCGCACGGTGGTGGTGAAGGCCGGACCTCTGGTGGTCGCACCCCGGTTACGCCGTGGGGCAAGGACACCAAGGGCACCCGTACCCGCAAGAACAAGGCGACGGACAAATACATCATCCGTACCCGCCACGTTAAGAAGGCTCGCTAAAGATGGCTCGCTCCTCCTGGAAAGGCCCGTTCGTCGACGGGTATCTGCTCAAGAAGGCCGACGCCGTTTCGACGTCGGGCCGCAAGGACGTGATCAAGACCTGGTCGCGTCGCTCCACCATCCTGCCGCAGTTCGTGGGCCTTACTTTTGGCGTCCACAACGGTCACAAGCACGTTCCCGTGCACGTGAACGAGGACATGGTCGGCATGAAGCTGGGCGAGTTCTCGCCCACCCGTTCGTTCCCCGGCCACGCCGCGGACAAGAAGGCGAAGCGGAAGTAACATGCCCAAGACCAACAATCCCCGCCGCGTCGGCAATACGGAGGCCCGCGCCAAGCTGGTCAACGTTCGCATCAGCCCTCAGAAGCTGAACCTGGTCGCGCAGTCCATTCGTGGTCTGCCGGTGCAAAAGGCGCTGAACGAACTCGAGTTCAGCCGCAAGCGCATCTCGGACGACGTCCGCAAGGTTCTGTATTCGGCTGTCTCGAATGCCGAGAACAACCACAACCTCGACATCGACAACCTGATCGTCGCCGAGGCCTTCGTGGGCAAGAACCTGGTGATGAAGCGTTTCGCGAGCCGCGCTCGCGGTCGCTCCTCGCGCATCCTGAAACCTTTCTCGGAAATCACGATCGTGGTCCGCGAAGCCGGTGAGGCCGCCTGATGGGTCAGAAAATCAATCCGATCGGTTTCCGCCTCGGCGTGAACCGCACCTGGGACAGCCGTTGGTTCGCCGACGGCGCGTCCTACGCTCGCCTGCTGCACCAGGACCTGAAGCTGCGCACGTGGCTCAAGGAACGCCTGAACGCCGCCGGCGTGTCGCGCATCATCATCGAGCGTCCGCACAAGAAGTGCCGCGTGACGATCTATGCCGCCCGTCCGGGCGTCGTGATCGGCAAGAAGGGCGCCGACATCGAGAAGCTCCGCAAGGACATCTCGGCTCGCACCGAAGGCGAAGTTCACCTGAACATCGTCGAAGTCCGCAAGCCGGAAGTCGATGCTCAGCTGATCGCCGAGAACATCGCGCAGCAACTGGAACGCCGTATCGCCTTCCGCCGCGCCATGAAGCGTTCGATGCAGTCCGCCATGCGCCTCGGCGCCAAGGGCGTTCGGATCAACGTCTCGGGTCGTCTGGGCGGCGCTGAAATCGCTCGTATGGAATGGTACCGCGAAGGTCGCGTGCCGCTTCACACGCTGCGCGCCGACATCGACTACGGCTTCATTCAAGCTAAGACGACCTACGGCATCATCGGTGTGAAGGTCTGGGTCTTCAAGGGTGAGGTGCTCGAGCACGATCCCATGGCCCAGGACAAGCGCTGGGCTCAAGAAGCCGCCGGTCCGTCGTCGAACGAAGGCCGCGAACGCGGTGGTCCCCGCGGTGACCGTGGTCCCCGTCGTGGTCGTGAGGGCTAAGGAAAATGCTGCAGCCTAAGAAAACCAAGTACCGGAAGGCCTTCAAGGGCCGTATCCACGGCGCTGCCAAGGGCGGCTTCTCGCTGAACTTCGGGTCGTATGGCCTGAAGACGCTGGAGCCGGAACGCATCACCGCGCGTCAGATCGAAGCGGCTCGCCGCGCGATCACTCGCCAGATGAAGCGCCAAGGCCGTGTCTGGATCCGCGTGTTCCCCGACCTGCCCGTCACGGGCAAGCCTGCCGAAGTCCGCATGGGCAAGGGCAAGGGCGCCGTGGACCACTGGGCGGCGCGTTGCCACCCGGGCCGGATCCTGTTCGAAATCGACGGCGTTGCCGACGACGTTGCGCGTGAAGCGCTGCGTCTGGGCGCCGCCAAGCTGCCGGTTCGCACCAAGGTGGTCACCCGCCTCGACGCCGGTATCGCTCACGTGGAGCACGCCGCCTGATGACCAAGATCGCCGACCTTCGTTTCCAGACGACGGACCAGCTGGGCGACCAGCTGCTGTCCCTCAAGAAGGAACAGTTCAACCTGCGTTTCCAGGCGGCCACCGGCCAAATGGAAAAGACTCACCGCGTTGGTGAAGTCCGCAAAGACATCGCTCGCATCTCCACGCTTCTGCGTGAGAAGCGTTCGGCTTCGTAAGGAAACACCATGCCCAAACGTATCCTGGAAGGTGTGGTTGTATCCGACAAGGGCGACAAGACTGTCGTCGTCGTCGTCCAACGCACGCTGCTGCACCCGGTCATGAAAAAGATCGTGCGCCTGTCCAAGAAGTACCACGCCCACGACGAAGCGAACGCCTTCAAGGAAGGTGACATCGCCCGCATTCGTGAGTGCGCCCCTAAGTCCAAGCTGAAGCGCTGGGAGGTCCTGTCCAAGGATGCTCCGGCTTCGGCATCGTAAAAGGATCCTGATCTTATGATCCAGATGCAAACTAACCTGGAAGTGGCCGATAATTCGGGCGCCCGCCGGGTCATGTGCATCAAGGTGCTCGGCGGCGCTAAGCGTCGCTACGCCTCGGTGGGCGACACTATTGTCGCCGCGGTCAAGGAAGCGATTCCTCGCGGCCGCGTCAAAAAAGGTGAAGTGGTTCGCGCCATCGTCGTGCGCACCGCCAAGGACATCCAGCGCAAGGACGGTTCCGTCATTCGCTTCGACAAGTCCGCCGCCGTCATCGTCAATAAGCAGAACGAGCCGGTCGGCACGCGGATCTTTGGCCCGGTTCCCCGCGAACTGCGCGCCAAGAACCACATGAAGATCATCTCTCTGGCTCCGGAGGTCCTGTAGTCATGGCCGCCAAGATCAAAAAGGGCGACCGCGTCGTCGTCCTGACCGGCAAGGACAAGGGCCGTACCGGCTCTGTCACCAAGGTCCTGCCGACCGAGAACCGCGTCCTGGTCCAGGGCGTCAACATGGTGCAGCGCCACACGCGTCCGTCGCAAGGCGACCCGCAGGGCGGCATCAAGAACAAGGAAGCCTCGCTTCACCTGTCGAACGTCGCGATCGCCGACGCCAACGGCAAGGCGACCCGCGTTGGCTTCCGCGTCGAAGGCGACAAGAAGGTCCGCTTCGCCAAGACGACCGGAGACGTCATCTGATGGCCGATACGAAATACACACCCCGGCTCAAGACCGAGTACGTCGACCGCATTCGTGGCGTGATGACGGAAAAGTTCGGCTACACGAACCCGATGCAACTGCCCAAGCTCGACAAGATCGTGCTGAACATGGGCATCGGTGAAGCTGTCGCCGACTCCAAGAAGGCCAACGCGGCCCTCAAGGATCTGACGCAGATCGCCGGTCAGAAGGCCGTCGCCACCAAGGCTCGCAACTCCATCGCCGGCTTCAAGCTGCGCGAAGGCATGATCATCGGTGGCAAGGTTACGCTGCGCGGCGACCAGATGTACGAGTTCCTGGACCGTTTGATCACGATCGCCCTGCCGCGCGTGAAGGACTTCCGTGGCCTGAAGCCGACGTCGTTTGACGGTCGCGGCAACTACGCCATGGGCCTGAAGGAACACATCGTGTTCCCGGAAATCAACTACGACCAGATCGACCAGATGTGGGGCATGGACATCATCGTCTGCACCACGGCCAGGACTGACGACGAAGCCCGCGCGCTTCTGACCGAGTTCAAGTTCCCGTTCGTGAAGAACTGAGCGGGAAGGGAAAAAGACAATGGCAAAGAAAAGCGCCGTAAACCGCAACGAGATGGTGAAAACCCTCGTGGCGAAGTATGCCGCAAAGCGGGCCGCCCTTAAGGCGACCGCCAACGACGAGAGCCTGCCTCTGGAAGAGCGTTTCGACGCCCGCCTGAAGCTGGCCGAACTGCCGCGTAACTCGGCAGCCGTCCGCATCCGCAACCGCTGCGAAGTGACGGGCCGTCCGCGGGCCTTCTATCGCAAGCTCAAGATGAGCCGTATCGCCCTGCGTGAACTCGGCAACCTGGGTCAGATCCCGGGTCTGACCAAGTCCAGCTGGTAAGGGGAGGCACACACAATGATGATCAACGATCCCCTGAGCGACATGATCACCCGGATCCGCAACGCGCATATGCGCAAGCGTTCCAAGGTGCTCACGCCCGCTTCGCGTCTTCGCCAGCGCGTCCTCGACGTGCTGCAGGACGAAGGCTATATCCGCGGCTATTCGCTGGTTCAGAACCCCGGTGAATTCCCGCAGTTCGAGATCGAGCTCAAGTATTTCGACGGCCAGCCGGTCATCGCCGAGATCGCTCGCGTGTCCAAGCCGGGCCGCCGCGTCTACTCCGCGATCTCCGATCTGAAGCCGATCAAGAATGGCCTGGGCATTTCGATCCTTTCGACTTCGAAGGGCGTCATGTCCGACGCTGCTGCTCGCGACGCCAACGTTGGCGGCGAAGTCCTCTGCAGGGTCTACTAAGATGTCCCGTATCGGAAAACGCACCATCTCCGTGCCCAAGGGCGTGACCGTCAACGTCGATGGTCAGACCGTGAGCGTGAAGGGTCCCAAGGGCGAACGCTCCTGGACCGTCGCCGACGAGATCGAAGTCAAGTTCGAGAACGACGAGATCAACCTGGTCGCCAAGACTGACACCCAGCGCGCTCGCGCGATGTGGGGTCTGTCGCGCACCCTGGTCGACAACCTGGTCGTCGGCGTCACCGAAGGCTTCGAGCGCAAGCTCGAGCTGGTCGGCGTCGGTTACCGGGCGGCTCTGAAGGGTCGCGACCTGTCGCTGCAGCTCGGCTTCTCGCACGAAGTCGACGTCGTGGCTCCCGAAGGCGTGACCTTCGTGGTGCCCAAGCAGACCGAAATCAGCATCCAGGGCGCCGACAAGCAAGTCGTCGGTGAGCTGGCCGCGAACATCCGCAAGCTGCGTCCGCCGGAGCCCTACAAGGGCAAGGGTGTCCGCTACGCCGGCGAGAAGGTTCGTCGCAAGGAAGGCAAGAAGAAGTAAGCCATGGCTCTTTCTCTGCAACAACAAGCCAAGCGCCGTACCGAGCGCAACCGCCGCCGCCTCAAGGCCGTGGCCAATGGTCGCCTGCGTCTGTCCGTGCATCGCTCGGACAAGAACATCTCGGCTCAGATCATCGACGACGCCAATGGCGTTACCGTGGTCGCCGCCTCGTCGCTGGAAGGCGGCAAGGGCAAGAGCGGTTCGAACAAGGACGCTGCTGCCGCCATCGGCAAGCTGGTCGCTGAACGCGCCATCGAAAAGGGCGTCACCGACGTCGTGTTCGACCGCGGCGGCTATATCTATCACGGACGGGTGAAGGCGCTGGCGGAAGCCGCGCGTGAAGCCGGCCTGAACTTCTAGGGATCGTCAGCATGGCCTCTCAACCCCAGCGTGGCGGCGGCGGAAACGACCGCAACCGTCGCGACAACCGCAACGCTCCCGTCGATGGTCCGGATTCGGACATCGTCGAGAAGCTGGTGCACATCAACCGCGTCGCCGCCACCGTCAAAGGTGGTCGCCGGTTCTCCTTCGCAGCCCTGATGGTCGTCGGTGACGGCAAGGGTCGCGTCGGCTTCGGTCACGGCAAGGCGCGCGAAGTGCCGGAAGCCATCCGCAAGGCGACCGAAGAAGCCAAGAAGACCATGATCCGCGTTCCTCTTCGCGAGAACCGCACCCTGCACCACGACGGCAACGGCCGTTGGGGCGCGGGCAAGATCATGGTTCGCGCAGCGCCTCCGGGCACTGGCGTCATCGCCGGCGGTCCGATGCGCGCCGTCCTCGAAACCCTCGGCGTCCAGGACGTCGTGGCCAAGTCGAGCGGTTCGTCGAACCCCTACAACATGATCCGCGCAACGTTCGAAGCCCTCAAGGTCCAGTCGTCGCCGCGTACCATCGCCTCCAAGCGTGGCAAGAAGGTCGCTGACCTGATGGGCCGCCGCAACGACGGCGCCTCGGCTCCGGAAGCGGCGCCTGAAGCCGTGGAGTCCTGATCATGGCCGAGAAGAAAACCGTCACCGTCAAGCAGACCGGCTCGCCGATCCGCCGCAAGAACGACCAGCGCGCAACTCTGGTCGGCCTGGGCCTCAACCGCATGGGCCGTGAGTCCACGCTGGAAGACACGCCTTCGGTCCGCGGCATGATCGCCAAGGTGGCTCACCTGACACAGATCGTCGAAAAGTAAGCCTTTTTCCTCTCCCTTGGGGGAGGGCAGGGTGACCAGGTAGGGGCGGCTCGCAAGAGTCGCCTTTACTGCTATCTGGGGAGCCGCTATAGCGCGCGACCTTGAAGTTCCGGGTTCGGCTGATTTCGCCAGGCCCACATATTGAAAAAACGCCGAGTCCGCTGCTGCAGCGGGCGCTAGCACCCGAAAGGATCAGGCACATGAAACTGAACGAAATTCGCGACAACGAAGGCGCCCACAAAAAGCGTATGCGCGTCGGCCGCGGCCCGGGTTCGGGCAAGGGCAAGACCGCCGGTCGCGGCGTCAAGGGTCAGAAGTCGCGTTCGGGCGTCGCCATCGGCGGCTTCGAAGGCGGCCAGATGCCGCTCTACATGCGTATGCCCAAGCGCGGCTTCAACAACCCCAACGCCCTGAAGCTGGCTGAAGTGAACCTGTGGCGCCTGCAAGACGCCATCGACGCCGGCAAGCTGGACATCAAGGGCGAGATCAAGGGCGACGCCCTGGTCGCCGCCGGCGTGATCCGCCGCGTCAAGGACGGCGTCCGTCTGCTGGGCACCGGCGAACTGAAGTCCAAGCTGAACCTGGTCGTCTGGTCGGCCACGGCCGGCGCCATCAAGGCCATCGAAGACGCCGGCGGTTCGGTCGTTCAGGAGCGTATCGCTGCTGAAGCCAAGGCTGCGGCCCGCGTCGAGAAGCGCAACCTGGCCAAGGGCAAGGCTCCGGCTCCCAAGGCTCCGCGCGGCGACGCCAACAAGATCTCGGCTCGCACGACCCGTACCGCCGCCAAGGCGTAACGAATAAAGCTTGAAGGGCGGTCTCGCTAAGAGGCCGCCCTTCGCCTATCTGGACAGTGGCCCCGGATTCTGAGTCCCCAAGGATTCCCGAGTTTGGGCGCTGCGTTCTGATCAGTCGGGGTAACGACATATGGCTTCGGCCGCCGAACAACTCGCCGCCAATATGAACATGGGCTCGTTCGCGAAAGCGACCGACCTGCATAAGCGGCTGCTCTTCACCCTGGGCGCATTGCTCGTCTATCGCATCGGCACCTATGTGCCGATCCCGGGGATCAACTCCGAAGCCTTCCTGCAGTTCTTCCAGAACCCGGACGGACAACGCGGCATCCTGGACATGTTCAACATGTTCTCGGGCGGCGCGGTGGAGCGGATGGCGGTCTTCGCGCTGAACGTGACCCCCTACATCTCGGCCTCGATTATCGTCCAGCTGATGGGCGCGGTGTATCCGCCCTGGGAGAAGCTGAAGAAGGAAGGCGGCGAAAGCGGCCGCAAGCAGCTGAACCAGTATACCCGTTACCTGACGGTGTTCCTGGCCCTGGCCCAGTCCTTCGGCATTGCCGCAGGCCTGAACGCCCAGGCCAACCTGGTCGACGCGCCCGGCATCTTCTTCATCGCCACGACGGTCGTTTCGCTGACCGGCGGCACCATGTTCCTGATGTGGCTGGGTGAGCAGGTCACGGCGCGCGGCGTCGGCAACGGCATCTCGCTGATCATCTTCGCCGGTATCGTGGCCGTCCTGCCCGGCACCGTGGCCCGTCTGTTCGGCCTGGCCCAACAGGGTCAGATGTCGGCATTCACCCTGCTGTTCATCGCTGCGATGGCCGTCGCCGTCGTGATGTTCATCGTCTTCATGGAGCGCGCTCAGCGCCGCCTTCTGATCCAGTATCCGAAGCGTCAGGAAGGCAACCGCATGGCCGGCGGCGAACGCTCGTTCCTGCCGCTTAAGGTCAACACCGCCGGCGTCATCCCCGCGATCTTCGCCTCGTCCCTGCTGATGCTGCCGACCACGGTCGCCACCTTCACGGCGACGGCCAACCTGCCTGCCTGGCTGGGCTGGCTGCCGATGGTCACGGCGCAGCTGACGCATGGCCAGCCCCTGTTTATGGTGCTGTACGCGGTCCTGATCATCTTCTTCTGCTTCTTCTACACCTCGATCACCTTCAATCCCGAGGACACGGCCGAGAACCTGCGCAAATACGGCGGTTTCCTGCCGGGCATCCGTCCGGGCAAGCGCACGGCCGAGTATCTGGACTATGTGCTGACCCGCTTGACGGTGATCGGCGCGGCCTACATCACCGCCGTCTGTCTGCTGCCCGAGTTCCTGGTCAGCCAGCTGGGCAACAGCCTGTATTTTGGCGGCACCTCGCTGCTGATCGTGGTCTCGGTGACCATGGACACCGTGGCGCAGATCCAGTCCCAACTGCTGGCTCACCAGTACGAGGGCCTGATCAAGAAGGCCAAGCTGCGTGGACGTGGTGGACGCGGCGCACCGACGCCCGTACGACGCTAGATTCGTACGTTAGACCTGCACGACGCTTAGACTGACGCTTGGGAGGGCGGCCTTGAACCTGATCCTGTTCGGACCGCCCGCAGCGGGCAAGGGCACGCAAGCCAAGCGGCTTGTCGAGCAACGCGGCATGGTTCAGCTGTCGACCGGCGACATGCTGCGCGAGGCCATCGCCTCGGGCTCGGACCTAGGCAAACAGTGCCAGACGATCATGTCCGAAGGCGGCCTGATCGCCGACGACATCGTCATCGCCCTGATCGAGGCTCGCCTTAAAGAGGCCGAGGACGCCGGTGGTGCCATCTTTGACGGCTTCCCCCGCACCCTGGCCCAGGCCGAGGCGCTGGACGTCATGCTGGCCAAGCTGGGCAAGAAGATCGACCACGTTGTGCGGCTGAAAGTCGACGACGGCCAGTTGCTGGAACGCGTCTCCAAGCGGTTTGCCGAGCAGGGCCGTCCCGACGACAATCCCGACAGCTTCAAGGTTCGTCTGGACGCCTACAATCGCAACACCGCGCCGCTGCTGCCCTATTACGGCGACAAGGGTCTTCTGACCGAGATCGACGGCATGGGCGCCATCGCAGCGGTCGCCGGCGAGATCGACAAGGCGCTGGCCTAAGACTGGCGGCTGGGTTGGCGTCCATGACGCCATGGCGCCACCTTCTTGCGCAATCTGCTGTTTAGGAGATGTTCCCTGCACGGGGAGCGCCGAACAGGAGACGGCATGACGGCGCGGACGCGGACAAACAGACAGTGGCGCAAGGCGGGGGTCCTGGGATCGATCGCACTGGTCCATGGCTGCGTCTTCGCCCTGCTGTCCATCACCCAGGCTCAGCCCGAGGTTGCGCCGTCCCCGGTGATCGAGGTCGAGCTGTTCTCGCCGATCGTTCCGCCCCCACCGCCACCCCCGCCGACGCCTGCCCCGACCTCGGGCGGGGGCGCGCCCGCTGCGCCGTCGGTCGTGCACACGCCGCCGCCCAGGCCGATCGCCCGGCCCGAGGTCGTGGCTCCGCCCGCCAAGGCGCCCGAACAGCCCCTGGTCATCGGCGCTGCCCCCGTCGCCGGACCGACCCCAGGAATGGGGCAGGGGGGCACAGGTAGCGGCAGCGGAACAGGGGACGGCGATGGCGACGGTCCGGGATCCGGCGCTCCCGCCCTGATCCTGCGCGGCGCCAGCCAAGCGGAGATCCTGCCTCTGGTGCCCCCGGCCGCCCGCCGCGCCCGTCAGTCGGGCCGGGGATCAGTCAGCTGCGTCATCCGCGCCGATACGCGCCTGGAGGCCTGCCGCCTGGTCAGCGAGACGCCGGAGGGATTCGGCTTTGGCGACGCCGCGCTGAGGATCGTGCCGCAGTATTTCCGCTTCCGCCCGCCCACCACCGCGTCCGGCCGGACGGTTGAAGGCTTTCGGGTCACGGTTTTCGTGCAGTTCGGGCGGCCCTGAGTGGTCGAGATGCACGCGCTTCGGCATCGACCGTTGACGCAAACGGAATCATCGCTATAAGACCCAACTTCCCGCGAAGGGCGCCACGCTCCTGGTCTGTTGACCGGAGCGTTGTTTGCGTCGGTTTTGCGCGTACTTGGAGATCTTCGTGGCCCGTATCGCTGGCGTCAACATTCCGACCAACAAGCGCGTCGAAATCGCGCTTCAGTATATCCATGGCATCGGCCCAGCCGCCGCCAAGGACATTGTGAGCAAGGTGGGCCTGGAGCCCGCCCGTCGCGTGAACCAACTGACCGACGCTGAGGTCCTGCAGATCCGCGAGACGATCGACAAGGATCACACGGTCGAGGGCGACCTGCGCCGCGAAACGTCGATGAACATCAAGCGTCTGATGGACCTGGCCTGCTACCGCGGCCTGCGTCACCGCAAGGGCCTGCCGGTCCGCGGTCAGCGCACCCATACGAACGCCCGCACCCGCAAGGGTCCCGCCAAGCCGATCGCCGGCAAGAAGAAGTAAGACAGACACATGGCCAAGGAACCGGGTCGCGTAAAGAAGCGCGAGCGCAAGAACATCACCTCGGGCGTCGCCCACGTGAACGCGTCCTTCAACAACACCATGATCACGATCACCGATGCCCAGGGCAACGCGATCTCGTGGTCGTCGGCTGGTCACATGGGCTTCAAGGGTTCGCGCAAGTCGACTCCTTACGCCGCCCAGATGGCCGCCGAAGATGCGGGCAAGAAGGCTCAAGAGCACGGCGTGAAGACGCTGGAAGTGAACGTTTCGGGTCCGGGTTCCGGTCGTGAATCGGCTCTGCGCGCTCTGCAGTCGGTCGGCCTGACCATCACCACCATCCGCGACGTCACGCCGATGCCGCACAACGGTTGCCGTCCGCCCAAGCGCCGCCGCGTCTAAGCGTACCCCGCCGCCGCCCATTCTCCGCCGGTTCCGCCTCCCTGACGAGGGCAGTCCTTATTGAAGGACTTGGGGAACCGGCGACACTCGTTAGGGACACCTATGATCGAACGTAACTGGCAAGAGCTGATCCGTCCCGAGAAGCCGCAGATCGAACTCGGCTCCGACGCCCAGCGCAAGGCGCGCCTGGTCGCCGAGCCCCTCGAACGCGGTTTCGGCGTCACGCTCGGCAACGCCCTTCGTCGCGTGCTGCTGTCGTCGCTGCAAGGCGCCGCCGTCACCGCGATTCAGATCGACGGCGTCGTTCATGAATTCTCGTCGCTGGAAGGCGTTCGCGAAGACGTGGTCGACATCGTTCTGAACATCAAGCAACTCGCGCTGCGCATGCACGCCGAGGGTCCCAAGCGCATGACGCTGAAGGCCACCGGCCCTGGCCCGGTCACCGCCGGCCAGATCGAAGTCCCTTCGGACATCGAAGTGCTGAACCCGAACCACGTCATCTGCACCCTGGATGACGGCGCTTCGGTCCGCATGGAACTGACCGTCCAGAACGGCAAGGGCTATGTCGCGTCCGAGTTCAACCGTCCCGAAGACGCCCCGATCGGCCTGATCGCCGTCGACGCCCTGTATTCGCCGGTCAAGCGCGTCGCCTATCGCGTCGAGCCGACCCGTCAGGGCCAGTCGCTGGACTATGACAAGCTGGTGCTGGAAGTCGAAACCAACGGTGCGGTTTCGCCTGTGGACGCCGTGGCCTACGCCTCGCGCATCCTGCAGGACCAACTGCAGATCTTCATCACTTTCGATGAGCCCAAGAAGGCCGTTGAAGCGTCTGAAGGCAAGCCTGACCTGCCGTTCAACCCGGCCCTCCTCAAGAAGGTGGACGAGCTGGAACTGTCGGTGCGTTCGGCCAACTGCCTGAAGAACGACAACATCGTCTACATCGGCGACCTGATCCAGAAGACCGAGGGTGAAATGCTTCGCACCCCGAACTTCGGCCGCAAGTCGCTGAACGAGATCAAGGAAGTGCTGACCTCCATGGGTCTGTCGCTCGGCATGGATGTGCCGAACTGGCCCCCGGAAAACATCGAAGACCTGGCCAAGAAGTTCGACGACCAGATCTAGTTTCAACCCTCCGCCCGTTCCCTCAGGGGGATGCCGGGGCGGTTAGAATGATAGCGGTTCAGGGTCCTTCTCGAAGGAAACTAGGACCGGAGTAGGAGAGACCCCGATGCGCCACGGCGCCGCCTATCGCAAGCTCGGTCGCACGAGCGCACACAGGACCTCGATGTTCGCCAACATGGCTGCATCGCTGATCAAGCACGAGCAGATCACCACGACCCTGCCCAAGGCCAAGGAGCTTCGCCCCTTCGTCGAAAAGCTGGTGACGCTCGGCAAGAAGGGCGACCTGCACGCCCGTCGTCAGGCCATCAGCCACGTCCGCGACGTGACCCAGGTCGGCAAGCTGTTCGACACGATCGGCCCGCGCTACGCCGAACGTAACGGCGGCTATATCCGCATCATGAAGGCGGGCTTCCGTCACGGCGACAACGCCCCGATGGCCGTCATCGAGTTCGTGGATCGTGACGTCGACGCCAAGGGCCTGGACTCCGGTCCGGTCTACGCCGTCGAAGGCGACGAAGAATAGGCCGAGGCTTCATAGCCAAGGCGAATGAGGGCGGCTGGTGCAGACCAGCCGCCCTTTTTCGTGCCTGAAGTCGGCCTCGGCGCGCAATCTTCCATGGCCCGTCCGACACAGCCTTGGGCCTGGCAAGCGGTGCGCGCTTTATTGGCCCGTGTTAGGCCGGGGGCATGGACACCGTAACCAGCAAGTTCGCTCCCCGATCGATTAAAGACGTCGCCGATCTGGTTCGCGCCCAACCCTTCTGTTGGGTGGTGGGCATCGGCAACGAGGCCGGGGCGATCTCGGCCCCTCTGTTGGTCAGGTGCGGAGGCGACGGCGCCATCATCGGCTTTGAAGGTCATTTCGCGCGCAGTAACCCCCATGTCGCGGCTCTTCAGGCTGACCCAAGGGCGCTGATCCTGTGCCAGGGGCCGCACAGCTATATTTCGTCGTCGTGGATGCAGAACCGCGACTGGGGGCCGACCTGGAACTTCGCTCAGGCTCAGTTCCGTGTCGCTTTGGAGTTCTTCGATCAGGCTGACGCCGTCGAGGCTCACCTGCGCGAACTGGTCGATGTCATGGAGGCGGGGCGGCCGGCCGCCTGGTCTGCCGACGAGATGGGCGAACGCTTTCATGGCGTGGCGCGCGGCGTGATCGGCTTCCGCGCGGTCGTCCTTCATGAAGAGTCCCGGTTCAAACTGGCGCAGGATGAGGGCGCTGGTCCCTACGCGGACATCCTGCGCGGCCTGGAGGCGCAAGGCGCTGTGGATCTGCTGGGCTGGACCCACCGCCTGAATCCGGACCGCTAGAGGATCGTCTGCCTCGACGTGCGCTCGGGCATCATGATTTCGGCCTGTTCGCGATGGTTTTTGGTCCTCAGCACGAGGGCGAGGTGCGGGACGCCATGGTCCTCTAACGGCAAGCAGGGGACTAAACCATGAGCTCGATCTTCATTCGGAAAACCGTCGAGTCGGTGAGGGGCGAGGCGGACACGACCGGCCTGCACCGTTCGCTGGGCCCCGTCCAACTCCTGATGCTGGGCATCGGCTGCATCGTCGGCGCAGGGGTCTATGTCATGACCGGCGCGGCGGCGGCCAACTACGCGGGGCCCGCCGTCATCATCTCATTCGCCCTGGCCGGTCTGGCCTGCGCCTTGATCGCGCTCTGCTATGCGGAGCTGGCGTCCGTCCTTCCGGTTTCGGGAGCGTCCTACACCTATGCCTATACGGCCATCGGCGAGGTGTTCGCCTGGATCCTGGGCTGGATGCTGATGTTCGAATTCGGCCTTGCAGGCGCAGCCCTCGCCGTGGGCTTCTCGGGTTATCTCGTCAGTCTGTTGAGCGACTTCAACATCCTGCTGCCGGCCGTGCTGACAGCACCGACATTGCAGAGCCACTATGCCGACGGCGTGTCGAGCCTGGTCGCTTCCCGGAGCGTCAACCTGGTCGCCTTCCTCGCCCTTGTCGCTGTCGCCCTGGTCCTGGCGCGCGGCGTGTCGAAGTCGTCAGCTGTTAACGCGCTGCTGGTGGTCATCAAGGTGGGGGTTCTGATTGGCTTTGTGCTGGTCGGGATCGGCCATGTCGAGCCGGCGAACTGGACGCCCTTCCTTCCGGCAAACGAGGGCGGGTTCCACTTCGGCGTGCCCGGGGTAGTGCGCGCGGCCTCGATCCTTTTCTTCGCCTATCTGGGCTTCGAGGCGGTGGCGACGGCGGCGTCCGAGTCCCGCAATCCTCACCGCGACGTACCCTTCGGCATCCTGGGCGCGCTGCTCGCCAGCACCCTGCTGTACGCCTCCGTAGCCCTGGTCATGACCGGCCTGGTCTCGTATCGCGAGCTCGATGTCGCCGATCCGATCGCCGTGGCCGTGTCGGCTATCGGCCAGCCCGTATGGGCCGTCATCATCAAGGCTGGCGCCGTGACGGGGCTGGCATCCGTCCTGCTGGTCAATACCTACGCACAGTCGCGTGTGGCTTTCGCCATGTCCAAGGACGGGCTGCTGCCGCGTCTGTTCTCCAGCCTGAACGTGACTACCTTGACCCCAGCCAAGGGGACGCTGTTGTTAGCGCTGATCTCCGGCGTTGCTGCAGCCTTCCTGCCGATTTCCCTGCTGGCCGACCTGGTCAGCCTTGGAACGGCGCTGGTCTTCTGCGTTGTCGCGCTCAGCGTGATCGCATTGCGCAACACTCACCCGGAACTGGCGCGGCCGTTCAAGGTCCCGTTCGGCGGTGTCCGCATCTTCGGCGTGTGGGTCGGCGTCACGCCGGTGCTGGGCATCGTCGCCAGCCTTTCGATGTCGGGCCCGGTGCTCGTGGACATGATCGACAAGTTCAGTCGCGGCGACCGGGCGGCCGCAGCCATCTTGGTGCTCTACCTCGTGGCAGGCACCGTGATCTACGCCCTGTTCGGTCGCAAGAACTCGCGCCTGCGCCAGTCGCTCGCGGTCGAATAGACGCCCTAGACGGAGGGGCCCGAGAAGCCGAAGGGGGCCGTTGTCCGACGGATGTCGTCCGGGAGAATCCGAACCCCGATCGGCGGGGCGGAGCGTGCGGCGCAGTCCAGTCGATGGCAAAGGCGGCAGGTGATGCCGATCGGCGTCGCGGGCGGCACTGCGGGGGCCACTAGGTCATCGGGCGCGCGGGCATAGATCAATTTGTGGGCGTGCTCCGCGGCGCAGCCCAGGGCGATGGCGCGATCCACCCGAGGCGCGCCGAAGCCGCCGCCGCCAGCCGTGACCGTGCGAGCGATGGAGAAGAACCGCTGGCCGTCTGGCAGTTCCAGCCACTGGGTGACGATCTCTCGCGGGGTGCGGAAGGCATGGTGCACGCTCCACAGCGGACAGCCGCCGCCATGGCGGGCGAAGGGAAAGCCTGCCCCGTCCAGCCGCTTGGACACATTGCCCGCCGGGTCCACGCGGATGAAGAAGAAGGGCACCTTCTCCTGACCGGGCTTTTGCAGAGTGGTCAGCCGGTGGGCGGTCTGTTCGAAACTGGTCCCGAACTGGCGAGCCAGGGCCTCGACGTCATAACGGCGGGCTTCTGCAGCGCGGGCGAAGGCGGCGTAGGGCATCACGAGGGCCGCGGCTGCATAGCTGGCGAGAGCCCGCTGAGTCAGGCGTTCCCCGCCCTCGGTCGCAAACGCGCCGCGCCCGCAGACGGCGCCGATCTCTTCGGTCAGTTCCAGGTGGACGAGTTGCAGCGCGGTCTGGAACTGGCGGCTGGCCCCATCAAGCGCATCGTCCAGCAGGACCTGTTTGCGGTGCATATCCAGCCGACGCACCGACCCCACCATCACATCGGTCGGCAGGCGGCGCACGGTCAGACCGTGGCGGCTCAGAAGATGGGCGTCCAACCCGCCGCTGGTTGTCACCGCCTGTGACAGGCGTTCGGCAGCTTCGTCCAGCGTCGGAAAACTGTTGCGCCGGGCAGCCAGGAACCGGCGGGATTCCGCGACTGGGTCCGGCGTGTCGTCCGTCTCTTCGCCCTCGACGCCCCGGTCGGCCAGGGCGAGGTGGCTTTCCTGATAGGCGGTGTGGAGTCGCAGCAGGGCCTCGGTCACGCCGGGGAAGTTGGCGGCCAGGTCGGCGTTCTCGAGCGACGGCAGGTCGATGTCGGCGAACATCGGGTCCTTCAGCACCGCGTGCAGTCGCGCGGTGATCTCGGTGCCGTCGCTGCGAGCCAGGGCGGCCATGTCGATCTTGTAGGTCTGGGCCAGACGCAACAGAACATCGGCCGTCAGCGGGCGATGATTGCGCTCCAGCAAGGCGATGTAGGAGGCGGAGACTTCCAGATCGGCGGCCATGTCGGCCTGGGTTAGCCCCAGATCGCGACGGATACGGCGCAGGGACGGCCCCACGAACAGGCGGCGCGGCGATATCATCAGGCCCAGGCTCCAGCGGTCTCAGACCATCCTTACAACATTACATCGAAAATCTGTAAAGTTTGACAACTCGACTTCGCGGAGCCTTCGCAGGCGCAGCATCCAGGTCTATCCGGCGTTCAACGTGTCTCGACACCCGCATCCCAGGAACAGTCCGATGTCCTATCAAGACCATATCCGCCAGGTCGGCGCCCTGATCGAAGCCAAGGCCGGCCCCTGGTCCGGGATCTCCGCAGAAGCCGTGGCCCGGATGCGTCTGCAGAACCGCTTCCAGACCGGTCTCGACATCGCCCGCTACACCGCCGCCATCATGCGCAAGGACATGGCGGCCTATGACGCCGATCCGTCGAAATACACCCAGTCCCTGGGCTGCTGGCACGGCTTCATCGGCCAGCAGAAGATGATTTCCATCAAGAAGCATTTCGGCACGACCGAGCGTCGCTACCTCTATCTGTCGGGCTGGATGATCGCAGCCCTGCGCTCGGACTTCGGCCCGCTGCCCGACCAGTCGATGCACGAGAAGACCTCGGTCCCGGCCCTGATCGAAGAACTCTACACCTTCCTGCGTCAGGCCGACGCCCGCGAGTTGGGCGGCCTTTACCGCGACATCGACGCCGCCCGCGAGGCTGGCGACACGGTCAAAGAGCAGAAGCTGCTGCACGCGGTCGACAACTATCAGACCCACGTTGTGCCGATCATCGCCGACATCGACGCGGGTTTCGGCAATGCCGAGGCCACCTATCTGCTGGCCAAGAAGATGATCGAGGCCGGCGCCTGCGCCCTGCAGATCGAGAACCAGGTCTCGGACGAGAAGCAGTGCGGCCACCAGGACGGCAAGGTCACGGTTCCGCACGAGGACTTCCTGGCCAAGGTCCGCGCCTGCCGCTACGCCTTCCTGGAACTGGGCGTCGAGGATGGCGTCATCGTCACCCGCACCGACAGCCTGGGCGCCGGCCTGACCAAGCAGATCGCCGTCTCCAACGAGCCCGGCGACCTGGGCGACCAGTACAACTCCTTCCTCGACTGCGAGGAAATCTCGGCCGACCAACTGTCGAACGGCGATGTCATCATCAACCGTGGCGGCAAGCTGCTGCGTCCCAAACGCCTGCCGTCCAACCTGTTCCAGTTCCGCGCCGGAACGGGCGAGGACCGCTGCGTCCTGGACAGCATCACCTCGCTGCAAAACGGCGCCGACCTGTTGTGGATCGAGACCGAAAAGCCCCACGTCGAGCAGATCGCGGGCATGATGGACCGCGTCCGCGCTGTCATCCCCAACGCCAAGCTGGTCTATAACAACTCGCCCTCGTTCAACTGGACGCTGAACTTCCGCCAACAGGTGTTCGATGCATGGACGGCGGCGGGCAAGGACGTCTCGGCCTATGACCGCGCCAAGTTGATGAACGTCGAGTATGACGGCACCGATCTGTCCGACGAGGCCGACGAGCGCATCCGCACCTTCCAGGCGGACGGCGCCAGGCGGGCGGGCATCTTCCACCACCTGATCACCCTGCCGACCTATCACACGGCCGCCCTGTCCACGGACAACCTAGCCCGCGAGTATTTCGGCGCGGCGGGGATGCTGGGCTACGTCAAGAATGTCCAGCGCGAAGAGATCCGCCAGGGCATCGCCTGTGTGAAGCACCAGAACATGTCGGGTTCTGACATCGGCGACGACCACAAGGAATACTTCGCCGGCGAGGCCGCGCTCAAGGCCGGCGGCAAGGACAACACCATGAACCAGTTCGGAGAGGCCGCCTGACACGGAAGGACACTGGTGCGAGCCGGGGCTTGGTCGCCACCGGTCCGCTTCAGACGACGACGCCACCGGGGCCTGCGCCCCGGTGGCGTCTTTGTATTCAGGATCGGCTCAAGAAGCCGGGCGTCAGCCGACGCGGTTCTTGACCAGATCTTCGACCACCGAGGGATCTGCCAGGGTCGAGATATCGCCCAGGCTGCCGGTGTCGTTCTCGGCGATCTTGCGCAGGATGCGGCGCATGATCTTGCCAGATCGGGTCTTGGGCAGACCGGGCGCCCACTGGATCGCGTCGGGCGCGGCTATGGGGCCGATCTCCTTCCTGACATGAGCGACCAGCGCCTTCTTGAGATCGTCCGTCGCTTCGACGTCGGCGTTAAGCGTCACATAGGCATAGATGCCCTGACCCTTGATATCGTGCGGGAAGCCGACGACGGCGGCCTCGGCCACGTCGTCGTGCAGGACCAGGGCGCTCTCGACCTCGGCGGTGCCCATGCGGTGGCCCGAGACGTTGATGACATCATCGACCCGGCCGGTGATCCAGTAATAGCCGTCCTCGTCGCGGCGACAGCCGTCGCCGGTGAAATACTTGCCCTGATAGGTCGAGAAATAGGTCTCGAAGAAGCGGGCGTGATCGCCCCAGACGGTCCGCATCTGGCCGGGCCAGCTGTCGGTGATGCACAGGTTGCCGCTGACCGCGCCGTCCAGCACCAGGCCCTCGGCATCCACCAGCTCAAGCTCGACGCCGGGCAGGGGCTTGGTCGCCGAGCCGGGCTTGAGGTCGGTCGCGCCGGGCAGGGGGGCGATCAGGGCGCCGCCCGTCTCGGTCTGCCACCAGGTGTCGATGATGGGCAGACGTCCCTTGCCGACCACCTCGTGATACCAGCGCCAGGCCTCGGGGTTGATCGGTTCGCCCACGGTTCCGAGCAGGCGCAAGGACGCCAGCGAGTGTTTCAGGACCGGCTCGTCGCCGTCCCGCATCAGGGCGCGAAGGGCGGTCGGGGCCGTATAGAAGATCTCGACCTTGTGCTTGTCGACAACCTGCCAGAAGCGGTCGTTGGCCGGGTAGTTGGGCACGCCTTCGAACATCAGGGTCGTCGCCGCATTGGCCAGGGCGCCATAGACGACATAGGAATGGCCCGTGACCCAGCCCACGTCGGCGGTGCACCAAAAGACCTCGCCCGGCCGATAATCGAAGACAAGTTCGTGGGTATAGCTGACCCAGAACAGATAGCCGCCAGTGGTGTGAAGCACGCCCTTGGGCTTACCCGTCGAGCCTGAGGTATAGAGGATGAACAGCGGATCCTCGGCGTTCATCGGCTCGCAGGGGCAGTCGTCGGAGACGGTCTCGACCACATCCTCGAAGCGCACGTCGCGGCCCTCGACGATGGGGGTGTCGGCGCCGGTGTGAGCGATGACCAGGACGGTTTCGACCGAGACCTTTTCCAGCGCCGCGTCGACATTGGCCTTCAAAGGGATGCGCTTGCCGGCGCGCACGCCCTCGTCGGCGGTGATGACGAAGCGAGAGCCGCAGTCCTCGATCCGGCCGGCGATGCTGTCGGGCGAGAAACCACCGAAGATCACCGAATGCACGGCGCCAATGCGGGCGCAGGCCAGCATGGCGACGGCGGCTGACGGCACCATGGGCAGATAGATGGTGACGCGGTCGCCCTTCTGGACACCCAGGTCCTTGAGCACATTGGCCATTCGGCAGACCTGAAGGTGCAGTTCCGCATAGGTGATGGAGCCCGACTTGGCTGGGTCATCCCCCTCCCAGATGATCGCCGTCTGGTCGGCCCGCGTCGCCAGATGCCGGTCGACGCAGTTGTAGGCGACGTTCAACACACCGTCGGCGAACCAGCGGATGCGGAAGTCGTCCTTGTTGAAGGACACGTCCTTGATGACCGTTGGGGGCGTGATCCAGTCCAGCCGTTTGGCCTGTTCGGCCCAATAGGCGTCGGGCCGTTCGCGGGCGGCGATGCGGGCGGCGTCATAGGCGGCCGCATCCATGTGGGCGCGCGACGCCCATTCTGTGGGGACGGGATAGAGTTCGGGATCGTTCAACGCGGATGTCCTTGCGACTCAGAAGCCGTATTTGGCGAAGATCTGCAGGCGGTTTAGCTCACCGGAGGCTCCGGATTCCAGCTCCCGTTCGCCGAACGAGAGTTCGGCTCCGAGATCCAGAGAAGGGACGGGGGTCCAGATCAGGTTGACCCGGGCGCTCTGCGCCGACCGGTTTGCCATGAGGCCGGTCAGGGCGACATCATTGTCCACCCGTTGAGCCGAATAGGTCAGGTTGGACCGCCATTGGGGCGACCAGACATGGCGATAGCTGGCGAAGCCGGCGACGACGCCGATGGCCTCCAGTTCGCCAGAGGCGTTCAGCACGGCGTCGTTGGAGAAGTTCAGGCCGATGTAGCGGCCGATGCCTTCGCCGCCCGACAGCATCAGGCGCAAGTCGTCTGTCTCCCCGACCTTGATCTTGGCCGCCGCCGACACGCCCCAGCCGGTGGCGGTGGAATCGACGGCGCCCAGGCCGGTCGTCTCATAGGCCAGCTGGCGCACGATCCCCGCGACCGAGGCTTCGCCCCAGGCGCGGCTCAGGCCGTAGCGCGCTGTGACGTCGGGCAGGCTGTTATCGTCGGCGACGATGCGAGCGCCCCCGGCGAAAGGGGTAACTGTCGTCTCCGGGTTCTCCACCGAGATCGAAAACGGGCCGCGCGTGTAGCGGACCTGGACCTGGCGGGAGAAGACCGAGCCTTCGCTGGGACCGATATAATCGGCCGTCTCCGGCAGGACGGCGATGTTCTGGAAGTTGCTCCACTCCTGGCCGAACAGCCAGTTGTCGATGGTGATGAAGGCCCGACGCAGCGACAGGTTGGACGGGCTGGTCGTGCGCTGGTCGCCGGTTCCGGGCAGGACCTGAAAATCCATCTCGATACGCGTGCCGATCTTCTGACCGCCGATCAGGCCGTCGGTCGTCAGCCAGAACCGGGTCTGGCGGGCGTTGAAGTCGGCGGCCGCGCCTTCATCCTCGCCACCCACAGGGATGGAGCCGGGCAGGTAGAAGTCTCGAATTGCGTCGCCGTTTGTCGGGTCGCCGCCATCATACTGCGACAGGATATAGTCGGCCTTCACGAAGCCACCGAGCTTCAGGGTGTTGTCGCCGATGCGGAAGCCTTCAGTGGAAGTTCCTACGGGCCCCGGCGACGCAGGCGTAACGGCGCGCTGTTCGATGCGAATGACGTCTTGGGCTCCAGACGACGGCTGGACGACGTACTCGCCATGCGTGGCCTGCACCTCGGTCTTCAACGCGTCGAGCTGTGCTTCCAGAAGGGCGATGCGCGCCTCAAGAGCCGTCGTGTCCTGGGCTTGGGCCAGTATGGGAACGGCAAACAGGGCTATGGCGGCGCAGCCAGCCATCAGTGATGGTCTGATCATGGTGTCCTCCGGGGATCGTCTGATGCGAACCTCGAAGTCACTTTCTGGTCGTCGTCTCTTGGGGGCCATTAGCCAATGGTCTACTTTCGACCAAGGTCTAGGGGTGGCAGAGTGGCGCATGAAGTCGCGGCGTCAGATCGTGACCAGGTTCGGGAGTGCGAGATTTGGACCGCATCGTGGTCGCTGAAGATCACCCCCTGTTCCGGGCCGCGATGGGCTCGGCCCTGATGCGTGCGGCGCCCGGTGCGGCTATCGCGGAGACCTCCAGCCTGGCCGGCGCCCGAGAGGCTTTGTCCCAAGGCGTGGTCGACCTGCTTCTGCTCGACCTGAAACTGTCCGACAGCGATGGCTTTGCCGGTTTGGTCGAAATCCGCAGCGATTTTCCTGCCGTTCCTGTGGCGGTTGTCTCGGCCAGCGAGGATAGCGCCACCATCCGTCGAGCCTTGGCGTTCGGCGCTGCGGGCTTCATTCCCAAGTCTGCGACCCTGGACGAAATGGTCGCGGGCCTGTCGGCCATCCTGGGGGGGGACGCTTGGTTCCCGAACCTAGAAGACGACGGCGCGGCCGATCCGATGGAGGCTCGGATCGCCAGCCTGACGCCGTCGCAACTGAAGATCCTGATCGGATTGCAGCAGGGCCGTCTGAACAAGCAGATCGCCTTTGACCTGGGCGTGACCGAGGCGACGATCAAGGCGCACCTGACCAGCGTGTTCCGCAAACTGGGCGTCCAAAACCGCACCCAGGCCGTGATCGCGGCCCAGGCCCTCAGCCTGGAAGAGTGAAGCGACTTTGCTGCATCATCAGTCGATATCGGTGTGGGTGCGACGGGACAGGAAAGCCTTGAGAGCCGCAGGCTTCACCGGTTTGGCCAGTATGATGGCTCCAACATCGGCGGCGCGGGTGGGAAGAGTCTCGTCAGCGTCTGCGGTGATCAGGGCGATGTGATCCAGCCCGGCGGCTTTCAGCGCAGACACCAAGGCCAGCCCGTTAGGGCCCTCGCCCAGATGCAAATCGACCAGGGCCGCATCGAAGGTAGAGTTGGACGCAAGGTCGGTTGCCGATGCAAAGTCGGTGGCGGCCACTGGCTCTGCGCGCCAGCGGCTGAGAAGGGCGACGATAGCTTCCAGAATGGCGGGCTCGTTGTCCACGCACAGCACCCTTAGACCGCGCAGCGACGCGTCAGGTCCGACAAGCGGCGTGGCAGGCGCGGATGGCGCGGCGACCGCTTCGGCTAGGGGGGCGACGACGGTGAAGGTCGACCCCCGGCCAAGCTGCGAGCGCAGGCCGAGGGGGTGACTCAGCAGGCTGGCGACCCGGCGAACGATGGCCAGGCCCAGGCCGACCCCAGCCTCGTCGCCCCCGCGGCCTGGCAGCCGGGTGAATTCGGCGAAGACCGTCTCCTGCTGTTCGGGCGCGATGCCGCGCCCGGTGTCATGCACCTCGAACCGGAGGCCTTGGCCTGCGCGGCGGGCGCCGATCAGCACGCCGCCCCGGTCGGTGTAGCGGATGGCGTTGCCGATCAGGTTCTGCAGCAGAGAGCGCAGCAGGTCGCGATCCGACGCCACCCACAGCCGCGACGGCACAATCCGCAGGCTCAGCCCCTTGGCGGCGGCCAACGGCGTGAACTCGCGTCGCAGGTCGACAAACAAGGCCTCGACCGAAAGCGGCGTCACTGCAGGCCGTATGCCGCCCGTTTCAAGCCTCGACAGGTTCAGCAGGGCCTTCAGCAGACCGTGTGCGCTCTCGATCGAGCGGTCCGCATTTTCGGCCAGGGTGCGGGCCGCCGGGTCACTGCCGGGTTCATCCTTCAGGGCGGCGATGAACAGGCGGGCGGCGTGCAGGGGCTGCAACAGGTCGTGGCTGGCGGCGGCAAGGAACCGGGTCTTGGAGGCGACGGCGTCCTCTGCGGTCTGGCGGGCCTCGTTCAGACGTTCGGTCCGGTCGGCGACGCGGGCTTCGAGCTGTTCGTTGGCTTCTTCCAGCGCCTGGGCGGCGCGCCGCAACTCGGTGATGTCGGTGTAGGAGGTGACATAGCCGCCGCCCGACATTGGCGCGCCTGTGGATTTCAGGATGCGCCCGTTCGGCTGGGCCCGCTCGTGGTCGTGAGCGGCGCGACGGCGCAGGGCGTCCAGGCGGCGGTCGATCCAGGCCTCCATCCCGTCCGGGTCCACCTCGCCGCGCTCAGCGTTCAGGCGATAGACGGCGGCGACCGGCTGACCCACGTGGACGAACCCGGAAGGCAGGTCGAACAGTTCGACGTAACGCGCATTCCAGGCGATCAGCCGCAGATCCTCGTCCACCACGCTGACGCCCTGGTCGATATTGTCGAGCGTGGTCTGGAGCAGTTCGCGGTTGAACTGGACGGCCTGTGACGCCTCATCCAGCATCCGGACCACGTCTTCGGGCGCGCGGCCGCCGCCGGCCAGGGCCGCCGAGATGACGCGTCGGGCTGACGAGGCGCCAACCGCCCCGGCCAGCATCCGTTCGGCGGAACGCGCCAGACCTGCGTCGGCGGGATCAGCATCCCTCATCGTGCGTCCAGCCTCACGGCCGAAGGCGGCGAAGGCCCGTTCGGCGCTCGCATCGCCGACAAAACGCGCGACGAGGGCCTTCAGGTCGCCGACCGAGGCGCCTGACGGGGCCGTGCTGCGCTCGCGCCAGTCAGGACTAAGCCGGTCGACAAAGGCGCGGGCCTGGACCCGGTCGATTAGCCGGGGGCGCGCCGCGCGTGAAATCAGGACGTAACAGGCCAGATTGGCGCCCAGGCTGAGGAAGACTCCCAGCGGCAGGGGGTCTTCCAGCCCGAACAGCACCAGGTCTGCGGCGCCCAGGGCGGCGGCGATCTGAGGCACGGCCAGCATCACCAGCCAGATCGCCGAGCCCACGAGGATGCCGACGATGGCTCCCTTGGCCTGACCGCCGCGCCACAGCACGGCGCCGAACAGGGCGGGCGCCAGCTGCGCCAGGGCCGCGAACGAGGTCAGTCCGATCGAGGCGAGGCCGCTGGAGCGGTCGATCGCCTGGAAATAGACCCAGGCCAGAAACAGGATGGCGCAGATGACGGCGCGGCGGACCTGCAGGATCGCACCGGCCATGTCGGAGGCGTCTTCGCGCATCCGCCAACGTTCACGCGCGACCAGGGGCAGGATCAGGCTGTTGGAGGCCATGGCCGAGAGGGCGACCGTCTCGACGATGACCATGGCGGTCGCAGCGGAAAACCCGCCGACGAAGACGATTGCCGTCAGGGCTCCGGCGCCCTGCTGGAACGGCAGGGCGAGCACGAACAGGTCGGGATCGGCTATGTCGGCGAACAGTCCCCCGGCGGCCAGCAGGGGAATGACGGCGATCGAGGTGATCAGCAGATAGACAGGGAACACCCAGCGGGCGCGGCGGATATGAGCCGCCTCGGTGGCCTCGACGAAGCCGACATGAAACTGGCGCGGCAGGCAGAAGACCGCCAGCATGGCCAGCAGAGTGATGGCGATGAAGCGACCGTTGATCTGGGGCGGCTCCGCCAAGCTGCCCATGGCTGTGATGATCGCGCTGTGGTCGGGCGATCCGAACAGCATCAGGGCGGCGAAGACGGCGACCGCGATCAGGGCCGCCAGCTTGACGATGGATTCCAGTGCGATGGCCCGGATCAGGCCCCGGTTATGCTCGGTCAGGTCGGGCCGTCGCGCGCCGAACAGGATGGTGAAACCGGCCAGGACCACCGCGATGACGCTGACGGTCAACTGTTCAGATCCCGCGACCGGCGTGCCCTCGGTGACCAGGCGCCAGGCCATGGACAGGGATTTCAGCTGCAGGGCGATATAGGGCAGGGAGCCGAAGATGGCGACGCAGGCGACCAGGGCCCCCAAGGTCTGGCTCTTGCCGTAGCGCGACGAGATGAAGTCGGCGATCGAGCCGATGTTCTCGCGCTTGGCGGCCGCCGCGATCCTGCGCCAGATCGGAAACAGGACCACCACACCGATGATCGGACCCAGATAGATGGCGACATATTCCCAACCGTCGCGCGCCGCCGTGCCGACCGCGCCGTAATAGGTCCAGGAGGTGCAGTAGATGGCCAGTGACAGAGCGTAGGCCCACGGCCCGAACCGCCGACCGGAGCTCGAGGCTGCATTCCGCTCTCCGCGCCAAGCGATGGCGAACAGCGCCATCATATAGGCGGCGACCAGCGACAGGATCACAAAGGCGAACATCGCGGTCATCTAGATGGCCTTCGAGGCGGTCCCGCAAGGAAAAGGAGGGTTCATAAGAAAAGGCGGGCCGGTCCGAAGACCGACCCGCCCCAGTCGCTCCGGGGGAAGAAGTCTTAGGCGTTCAGATCCACGTCCTTGCCTTCCTTGACCAGCAGGAAGCCCAGAACCACCGTCGCGAGGGCGACGACGATCGGATACCAGAGGCCGTAGTAGATGTTGCCCGTGGCCGCGACCATGGCGAAGGCCGTGGTCGGCAGGAAGCCGCCGAACCAGCCGTTGCCGATGTGATAGGGCAGGGACATCGAGGTGTAGCGGATATTGGTCGGGAACATCTCGACCAGGGCCGCCGCGATCGGTCCGTAGACCATGGTCACGTAGAAGCCGAGGATGAACAGGATCAGCACCACCAGCGGCTTGTTGACCAGGGCGCTGTCCGCTTTGGGGGGATAGCCGGCGGAGGACAGGGCCGTACCCAGACCCGTTTCCCAGGTCTTCTTCTGGGCTTCGAAGTCAGCGGGGGTCATGGCGTCGCCACGGAAGCTTGAGATGACCGCCTGATCGCCGATGCGGACCTCGGCCAGCGTGCCTGCGGGGGCGGCGACATTGGTGTAGGTCACGCCGGCCTTGGCCAGATAGGACTTGGCCACGTCGCACGAGTGGTTGAACACCGTCTTGCCCACGGGGTCGAACTGCAGGTGGCAGTCGGCCGGATCGGCATAGACCGTCACTGGCGCAGACGCTGCTGCGGCTGCCAGACGAGGGTTGGCGGCTTCGGTCAGGGCGTTGAACAGCGGGAAATAGGTGATCGCCGCCAGCAGGCAGCCCGCCAGGATGATCGGCTTGCGGCCCACCTTGTCCGACAGCCAGCCCCAGAAGATGAAGAAGGGCGAGGCCAGCAGCAGGGCGATGGCCAGCAGGACGTAAACCAGGGTGGCGTCGACCCGCAGCACCCGCTCCAGGAAGAACAGGGCGTAGAACTGACCCGTGTACCAGATGACAGCCTGACCCGCGGTCAGACCGACAAGGGCGATCAGCACCAGCTTCAGGTTGGGCCACTTCATGAAGCTGTCCTTCAGCGGGGTCGCGGAACCCTTGCCTTCGGCCTTCATCTTCTTGAACGACGGGCTCTCGGCCAGCTTCAGGCGGATCCACAGCGAGACGCCCAGCAGCAGGATCGAGACCAGGAAGGGAATTCTCCAGCCCCAGTCGAGGAAGGCTTCCTCGCCGACGGCGAAGCGGACGCCCAGGATGACGGCCAGGCTCAGCACCAGGCCGGCGGTCGCCGTGATCTGGATGAAGGAGGTGTAGAAGCCGCGCTTGCCGTGCGGCGCGTGCTCGGCGACGTAGGTGGCTGCGCCGCCGTATTCACCGCCCAGGGCCAGGCCCTGGATCAGGCGCATCAGCACCAGAATGATCGGGGCGGCGATGCCGATGGCCGCATAGGGCGGCAACAGGCCGACCACGAAGGTCGACAGACCCATCAGCAGCATGGTGACCAGGAAGGTGTTCTTGCGTCCCCACAGGTCGCCCAGCCGCCCGAAGACGATGGCGCCAAAGGGCCTGACCGCAAAGCCTGCGGCGAATGCCATCAGGGCGAAGATATAGCCGGTGGTCTCGTTCACGCCCGAGAAGAACTGGACGGTGATGATCGCGGCCAGCGAGCCGTACAGATAGAAGTCGTACCACTCGATCACCGTGCCGACGGACGAGGCCAGGATCACCAGTTTATCGTTGCGGCCGACCGTGTGGTCTGGATCGCCGGCTCCAGCGCCTCCAGAGCCTGACCCGGGGGGCGCCCCGATGGTTGCGTCCGTCATGATGTGTTGCCTCCCAGCAAGGTCGTTATCGACCGTTCTCGCGCCGATTTTGGACACGCGTTGTGGGCAGGTTGACGCAGATCAGGTCGGGCTGGCAGATCGACTTTGGTCGAACGTCATTCAGGCATGGCGAGAAACGGTCAGGACGACCTTGCCGATGTGTTCGCCCGCTTCCATTCGTGCATGAGCCTGGGCGACCTGATCGAGGGCGAAGGTGGAGTCGATCACCGGGCGGATGCGGCCGCTCTCCAGCCAGGGCGACACGAACTGGCGCAGGGCTTCGGCGATCCGGGCCTTGGCGCCGATGGACTGCGGTCGCAGCGACGATCCGGTGTGCGTCAGCCGCTTGTGCACCATCAACCCCATGTCGGCCTCGCCCGTCCGACCGCCTGACGAGGCGATCTGGACGATCCGGCCATCCACCGCGGCGGCGCGGTAGTTGCGCGCCACATAGTCCCCGCCGACCATGTCGAGGATCACGTCAGCGCCGCCGCCATCGGTTACGGCGCGGACTTCGGCGACGAAATCCTGTGTGCGGTAGTTAACGGCGTGATCGGCGCCCAACGCCCGGCAGGCGTCGGCCTTGGCGTCAGATCCGACGGTGACGATGACTTTGGCGCCGAAAGCCTTGGCCATCTGGATCGCGGTCGTGCCGATCCCTGACGAGCCTCCGTGGATCAGCAGGGTTTCTCCCGGCGACAACCGTCCCCGATCAAAGACATTGGTCCAGACGGTAAAGAAGGTCTCGGGCACGGCCGCGCATTCGACGCTGGACATGTCCGCCGGCGCCGCGATGGCCAGATCTTCGTGAGCCAGCACGAACTCGGCGTAGCCGCCGCCGGACACCAGTGCCATCACCCGATCGCCGATCGTCCAGCGGGTCACGTCCGATCCCGTGGCCGTGACGAGGCCGCAGACCTCAAGGCCCAGGATGTCGGAAGCGCCAGGCGGGGGCGGATAGAGGCCGCGCCGTTGCATGATGTCGGGACGGTTTACGCCCGCCGCCTCGACCGCGATCACGATCTCGTCGGCGCCGGGCGTCGGGATCGGGCGCTCGACCAGGATCATCGCCTCGGGTCCGCCGGGCTCTGGCGCGACGACGGCCGTCATCATGGAAGTCATCGGCGAAGCTCCATCGCGATCAGAAGGCCTCCCTTGATACGCAAAGAGCCCGCCGTCCAGCGGGACGACGGGCTCGATCCGATCTCTGAAAGGGATCAGAAGCGGTAGTTCATGCCGATCTGCACTGCATGGACGTCAAAGCTGCTGCTGGAACGGATCATGTCCGTGCCGGTGGTGTTGGGCGCGAGGATAAAGGGGTTGGCCGGGCCGGCTGAACCCGGTCCGACGCGGATCACATAGTCCCCCGCGTCCAGCGACGTGTAGAGGTACTCGCCCGTGATGCTGAGGTTCGGAGCCAGCTTGTATTCGACGCCGCCGCCCGCCTGCCAGCCGTCAGCCTTGTCGTCGTCGGTGCTGGCGGTGAAGCTGTTGGCGCCATTGGTGGTGTAGAAGCGATTATCCACCTTGCCGACCGCGTAGCCGCCGGTGGCGTAAATCAGGGCGGGGCCATAGGCATAGCCGACGCGGGCGCGGGCTGCGGCGACGTGTTCCAGCTTGCGCGTGAACTGATAGGCGGCCGGCGTGACGCTGAAGCCTGTCGCGGCATCCTTCAGGTCGAAGGCGCTGACATCGGCGACGCCGCCGACGACGAACTGGCCGAACTGCCAGTCGTAACCGGCGCGAACACCGCCCTGAACGCCTTTGTTGTCGTCGCTACAGCCGCCGGGCGCAGCGTTCGAGTTGGCGCGACCGCCGCAGAAGCCTGGCGCAAAGGCGTCGGCGCCCGAGGGCGTCGTGACCGTGTCGCCGTAGTCGCCGTCCAGATTGCGGTCGAACAGCAGGGTTTCGCTGCCGTCGTCGTCGGCCATAGAGGCCCCTCCATAGACGCCGATGTAACCACCGGCCCAGTCCTGAGCCAGGACGGGAGAGGCCGATGCTGAGGCCAGGACTAGCGCGGCCGCAGCGGCCGATGTGGACAGGATTTTCATGTGCTTGGAGCCCTCTGGATGTCGATATCGACGCCAGTTGTGAGCGCCTAACGTCAACTACGAGGGGGTGTTGCGGCCGGATGCGGTGGCATCATGTCACGTCTCGGGTGCGGAACACGGACCCAGGAGGGGCGTTCGCGAGCCGCTGGCGAAGTCTGTTCCTATCCTTGGCTTGTCGATGCCGCAGCGCTCCATATGATCTGTTCGGCGGGGTGGATCGGGAAAGACAGGATATGGATATCACGGAGCCCTGGTGGCGCGGCGCGGTCCTTTATCAGGTCTATCCGCGCAGTTTCGCGGACACGAATGACGACGGGGTGGGGGACCTGCCGGGCGTCACGGCCCATCTGGATCATATCGCGTCGCTGGGCGTGGACGGCATTTGGCTTTCGCCCTTCTTTCCGTCGCCGATGGACGACTTCGGCTACGACGTTTCGGACTATGTTGGTGTCGATCCGATCTTCGGCAGCCTGGAGGATTTCGACGCTCTGGTGACGAAAGCTCACGCGCTGGGGCTGAAGGTCATCATCGATCAGGTCTATGCACACACCTCGGACCGCCACGCCTGGTTCGCCGAGAGCCGGACATCGCGGAGCAATGATCGCGCCGACTGGTATGTGTGGGCAGACGCCAAACCCGACGGTTCGCCGCCGTCGAACTGGCAATCGGTCTTCGGCGGCCCCGCCTGGACGTGGGATGCCCGTCGCGGCCAGTATTACATGCACAATTTCCTGGCCTCTCAGCCCCAGTTGAACGTGGCCTTGCCGGCGGTGCAGGACGCCCTTCTTGACGCGATGCGGTTCTGGCTGGACCGGGGCGTGGACGGGTTCCGGCTGGATGCCATCAACTTCGCCATGCACGATCCGGCACTGACCGATAATCCGCCGTCCTTGAAACCCGGCAAGCGGAGCCGACCGTTCGATTTTCAGGACCACCTGTTTAACCAGTCCCAGCCCCAGATCCCGGCCTTCCTGGGCCGTCTGCGACAGTTGGCGGACAGCTATGACGGCGATCGCTTTCTGGTGGCCGAAGTCGTAGGCGACCGCGCCGACGAGGAGATGAAACTCTATACTCGCAGTCCCGACCGGCTGCAGTCGGCCTATGGCTTTCTCTACCTCTATGCCGACCGGCTGACACCGGCTCTGATCGAGGCGGGGCCGGCGATATGGCCGGGCGAGCCGGGCGAGGGCTGGCCGTCCTGGGCCTTCTCCAACCACGATGCGCCACGGGCGTCGTCGCGGTGGTCCGAGGGTCGTGACGGGAAGGCGGTCGCGGCTGTGTTGATGCTGCTGCTGATGACGCTGCGCGGCAATGTCTTCGTCTATCAGGGCGAGGAACTGGGCCTGCCCCAAGCCGAGGTGCCGTTCGATCGCCTTGTCGATCCCGAGGCTATCGCCAACTGGCCCGAGACCCTGGGGCGCGACGGCGCGCGGACGCCGATGCCCTGGCAAGCCGACCAGCCGTGGGCGGGATTCTCGACCACCGAGCCCTGGCTGCCTGTCGATCCTCGCCATCCTGCGCTGGCGGTCGATGCTCAGGAAGCCGACCCGCAGTCCACATTGAATCTGTCGCGGCGCATGATCGGGCTGCGACGGAGCCACCCCGTTCTGAGAACTGGCGCGATGAAGGTCGTCTCGGCATCCTCGACCCTGCTGGTGTTTGAGAGGGGGGAGGGGGCGGAGGCTCTGCTCTGCGTCTTCAACCTGGGACATGGCGCCGAGGACTGGGCGGCGCCGGAGGGCTGGCGTGTGATCGCGAGCGTCAACATGGCGCCCGACAGTGGCCATCTGCCTGCGCTGGCTGGATGTGTGCTGGCCCGTGCTTGACGGAGCGGGCTAGAAACCGAGTTCGGCCGCAGCCAGGTTCAGCGTCCGCGAAGCGCCGACCGTGTGCAGAGAAGCCAGCCAGCGGCCAAGCGGTTCGACGAATTCCGGGTCATCGCCCAGGTCGCCGAACAGCGAGCGGATGGACAGGACGGGACAGGGATCGCCCATCCCCTCCAACGCCTTGTCACGCAGTAGCGCCGCCTGAGGGTGGCGGATATCCATTTCGATCCGGCCTCGTCCACGCCGGTCATGCGACGAATCCAGGCGGCCACGCCCAGCGCCAGCAGATCGACGCTGTCGCCCGACGCCAGCCGGTCGCGGACGGGGTCGAGCAGATAGTTCAGGGCCGCGTCCGCGTTCACGCGATCGACCGTGTCCTTGATCGTCGGGTTGGCGAACCGTTCGACCAGCCTGGCCTTGTAGGCCGGCAGGTCCACGCCGGGCACAGGCATCAGGGTCGGACCCGTCTCGCGATCCATCAGCGCCGCCATGTAGCGCGTCATGCGCGGGTCGCTCATGGTCTGATCGATGAAGGTGTGACCCATCAGCCGACCCAGGCCCGAGATCGCCAGGTGGCTGGCGTTCAGCAGGCGCAGTTTCATGAACTCATAGGGGGCGACATCGGCGACGAACTGAGCGCCCACCTCATCCCAGGCCGGGCGGCCATCGGCGAAGTCGTCCTCGATCACCCATTGACTGAAGGTCTCGCAGAAGATCGGCCAGGCGTCCTGGACACCATAGCGTTCGGCGAAGGCGGCGATGTCGGAGGGCTGGCTGACGGGCGTGATGCGATCGACCATCGTGCTGGGGAAACGGGCGTGTGTCGCGATCCAGTCGGCCAGGGCGGGGTCGCGCAGGGCGGCGAAGTCGAGCACGGCGGTCTTCAGCACCTCGCCATTGTGCTGGATGTTGTCGCAGCTCAGGGCGGTGAAGGCCCGGCGCCCGGCGTCCTTGCGGCGGCGATAGGCCTCGACGAGGATGCCGATGGCGGTGTGGGGGCGGTCGGGCGTGCGCAGATCGGCGGCGATGGCCGGATGGTCGAGGGCCAGCCGTTTGGTCGCCGCGTCGAGGCAATAGCCGTGCTCGGTCACGGTCAGGCTGACGATGCGTATGGTTTCGCCGTCTATGGCGTCCAGCAGGGCCGCGGAATCCTGACCGGCGAAGATGACCTGCGGGGTCGAGCCGATGACTGTGACCTGCTCGCCGTCCGCGTCCCGCTCGACCAGGCTGTAGAGGCCGTCCTGGGGCGCGAGCGCATCGCGGATGCGGGCATCGGCGGGCATCAGTCCCGCGCCGATGATGCCCCACGACAGGGCGTCGGCGCGTCGCTGCATCAGGTCGTGGGTATAGCGCGCCATATGCGCCCGATTAAAACCGCCAAAGCCCAGATGGACGATGCCCGGCGTGACCGCAGCTAAATCATAGGTCGGGGTGGCGATGATCGGCGCAAGCGACCCGAGGGTGTCGCGCGACAGGCGGGGAAGGGCGTTTGAGGTCATTCGGCATTCCGACACGCGACGGTGGCGGGCCGCCGACCTGACATTTCTGCCAGATCGATCGGCGGCCCGCAGCGGCCTGGATGCAGGAAGACTATGCCGAACGGCCCAGTCAGCTCCTCGCGTTGGTCGCAGCGCTGAGGATGGCCTTGACCGAAGCTGTCGCCACGTCGGTGTCGATGCCGACCCCGAACACGGTCCGACCCTGGCTGGTGCGGCACTCGACATAGGCGGCGGCCTGGGCGTCGGAGCCGTGACCGATGGCGTGTTCCTGATAGTCGGCGATGTCCAGATCGACCCCGGCGCCGTCGCGCAGCCCGTCCAGCACGCTGGACATCAGGCCGTTGCCGCGTCCGGAGACATGACGCTCCTGGCCGTCCAGGCTGATGCGGCCCGAGAACAGGCGTTCGCCGCCAGCCGCGCCGGTTTCCTGATAATCGATCAGCTTCAGCGGCTGGTCGCCGTTCAGGTGATAGGCGATCTCGAACGCGGTCCAGATGTCGGCGGCGTTCAGCTCGCGGCCCAGGTCGTCGGCCATCTGCTGCACCGGGCGGCTGAAGTCGGCCTGCAGGCGCTTGGGCAGTTTCAGCCCCTTGTCCTGTTCCAGAATCCAGGCGACGCCGCCCTTGCCGGACTGGGAGTTGACCCGGATCACGGCCTCATACGAACAGCCGATGTCGGCCGGGTCGATGGGCAGATACGGCACGTCCCAGAACTGGTCGTTACGCGCCTGCTGGGCCACGAAGCCCTTCTTGATCGCGTCCTGATGGCTGCCGGAAAAGGCGGTGAAGACCAGTTCGCCGGCGTAGGGGTGGCGCGGATGAACCGGCAGCTGGTTGCAGTGTTCGACCGTGCGGACGACCTCGCCGATGTCGGAGAAGTCCAGCTCCGGATCGACGCCTTGCGTGTACATATTCAGCGCCAGGGTCACCAGATCGACGTTGCCGGTCCGCTCGCCATTGCCGAACAGGCAGCCTTCGACCCGGTCGGCGCCGGCCATGACCGACAGTTCCGCGGCGGCGACGCCGGTGCCCCGGTCATTGTGCGGGTGGACCGAGATGATGACGCTGTCTCGGCGCGAGATGTTGCGTCCGAACCATTCGATCTGGTCGGCATAGATGTTGGGCGTGGCGCACTCGACGGTGGCCGGCAGGTTCAGGATCAGCGGCCGATCCGGCGTCGGCTGCAGGATGTCCATGACCGCCTCGCAGCACTCCAGCGAGAAATCCAGCTCGGCGGTGGAGAAGGTCTCGGGGCTGTATTCGAAACGCCAGTCGGTGTTTGGGCGCTTGGCCGCCTGATCGCGCAGCCATTTGGCAGCCTGTTCGGCGATGCCCCGGATCTCGGGACGCTCCATGCCGAACACGATGCGTCGCCATGCAGGCGAGACCGCGTTGTAGACATGGACCACCGCCTGCTTGGCCCCGTCCAGGCTGTCGAAGGTCTTCTCGATCAGATCTGCGCGGGCCTGGGTCAGGACCTGGGGCATGACATCGTCAGGGATGGCGCCGCGATCGGCCAGCGAACGGATGAAGTCGAACTCGGTCGCCCCGGCGGAGGGGAAGCCGACCTCGATCTCCTTGATGCCGATCTTCACCAGCAGGTCGAAGAAGCGCTGCTTCTTCTCGGCGTTCATCGGGTCGATCAGGGCCTGGTTGCCGTCGCGCATATCGGTCGACAGCCAGCGCGGCGCCTTGGTGATCGTCTTGGACGGCCAGGTCCGGTCGGGGATGTCGACCTGAGGAAAGGCGCGGTATTTTACGGACGGATCGCGCAACATGGACGCGTCTCCTTTTAAATCAGTGTGTTTGGATCAGGTGCGAACGGCATCGCTTGCCGCCGCCGGATAGCCGTCAGCCCCGGCGGCCGCCCATAAGTCGAAGCTGCGCAACGCCCGTAAGGCGTGCGGCAAGCGTCAGAAGGGGCGACATGGAACGATCCATGCCCGCGACCTAGCCCGCTTTGGCGATGCGCGCATCAAAAATGCGCACGGGCCGACCATTTCGGTTCTCAACGTGTAACCCCTGCCGATCCGCACAGTGTCCGGTCCACGCAGGATGGATAGCGCGCGTCCTTGCTTGGGAGTATCCAGAGCGGCCCTTCTCCTGGCTGTTGCATGTCCATCCTCAACCTGCGTTCCCACAAGGCCGCGCTCGGCTTCATCTTCGTGACCGCCGTGCTCGATGTCATCTCGATGGGGCTGGTCATCCCGGTCCTGCCATCCCTGATCGAGGAGTTCGCGGGCTCGAACGCCGCGGCCGGTATCTGGAACGGAGCCTTTGTCGCCATGTGGGCGGCGATGCAGTTCATCGCTTCGCCGGTCATCGGATCGCTGTCGGATCAATACGGGCGCCGGCCGGTGATCCTGCTGTCCTGCGCCGGGATGGCGGCCGATTGGGTGCTGATGGCCCTGGCGCCCAGCCTGTGGTGGCTGGCGGTCGGGCGACTGCTGGGCGGTCTGACCTCGTCCAGCTTCACCACCATCTACGCCTATATGGCCGACATCACCGCGCCGGAGAAGCGGGCGCGGGCCTATGGGCTGATCGGCGCGGCCTTCTCGGGCGGGTTCGTCTTGGGGCCAGTGCTGGGCGGGTTCCTGGGCGAGTATGACGCGCGGCTGCCCTTCTGGGCGGCGGCGGCCCTGTCGGCTGCGGCCTTCGTGTATGGGGCGGTGGTCCTGCCCGAGAGCCTGCCCCCGGAAAAACGGATGCGCTTCAGCTGGCGACGCGCCAACCCGGTCGGGGCCATGGTCCTGCTGCTGCGGCACCGCGAGCTGACCGGGCTCTCGATTGTGAACTTCCTGCTCTATTTCGCACATCACGTCTTTTCGGCGGTGTTCGTGCTCTACGCCGCCTATCGTTACGGCTGGGGTCCGCGCGAGGTCGGCTTCCTTCTGGCCATGGTGGGTTTGCTCGACATGGCGGTCCAGGGCGTGGTGATCGGCCCGGTGGTGAAGCGGCTGGGCGACCGGGGGACGATGATCCTGGGCCTGTTCGGCGGCGCTCTGGGCGTGGCCATGATGGGCTGGGCGCCGACGGGCCTGATGTTCGCTCTGGCCATGCTGCCCAACGCCCTGTGGGGGCTGGCGATGCCGACGATCCAGTCGCTGATGACGCGTCAGGTCTCCGAAAGCGAACAGGGTCAGCTTCAGGGCGCGAACATGAGCGTGGCATCGGTCGCCGGCGTTATGTCGCCCTTGTTCTTCGGTTGGGTCTATTCAATATCCGTGGGGCAGGGGACGGCGCCGGCGGTGTCCGGTTTCGCCTTCTACATCGCCGGCGCCATCCTGCTGGCGGCGGCCGTCATCGGCTGGGTCGTCGCGCGCCGGGCGGAACGGAGCGAGGCCGCCGCCGCTTAAGCCTCAGTCCATCAAGCGTGGCCGCCATCATGCCGCCGGATTGGCGGAGAGAAATACAATCAAATGACCCACTCCGTGCCCGATCTGAAGGTTCTCATGAAGTCGTCCACTGTTGCGATCGCCTCCGTCCTGCTGCTGGCCGCCTGCGGCAACGCCAACGAGACCAAGGCCCAGGACGGCGTCTTCGCGGAGCCCACGACACGCAGCGTCCCGACCGACGCCCTGGCGATGAAGTCCAGTTTCGCGCCTGTGGTTCGGCAGGCGGCGCCCGCGGTGGTGAATATTTCGGCCCGGTCGGTGCAGCGGGTGTCCGACCCCTTCTTCGAGATGTTCGGCGGCGGGATGCCGCGCCAGCGCGTCGCCGAATCCGCCGGCTCGGGCGTGATCGTGCGTTCGGACGGAATCGTCGTGACCAACAACCACGTCATCGAGAACGCTCAGCAGATCCGCGTGGTCCTCAATGATCGGCGCGAGTTCCCGGCCCGCGTAATCCTGGCTGACGCCCGCTCCGACATCGCCGTGCTGCAGCTTGAGGGGGTCACCGACCAATTGCCCGTCCTGGCTGTCGACGACCGCGAGGAACAGCAGGTCGGCGACCTGGTCCTGGCCATCGGCAACCCGTTTGGCGTGGGCCAGACGGTGACCAACGGCATTATTTCGGCCCTGAACCGGACCGAGACAGGCATTTCTGACTCCGGCTCTTTCATCCAGACGGACGCGGCGATCAATCCGGGCAATTCCGGCGGCGCCCTGGTCGACATGGACGGCGACCTGATCGGCATCAACACCGCCATCTTCTCGCGGTCGGGCTCATCGGCGGGTGTGGGCTTCGCGGTCCCTGCAGCCATGGTGAAGCGCGTAATCGACAGCGCGATCGGCGGCGCCACTGCGGTCGTTCGACCCTGGCTGGGCGTGAAGGGCGAAAGCGTCCGCGCCGACATCGCCCGCAGCCTAGGCCTGGAGCGGCCACAGGGCCTGATCGTGACCGAGGTCTATGTCGGCGGTCCCGGCGCGCGTGCAGGCATCCAGGAAGGCGACGTCATCACGGCTGTCTCGGGCCAGGAGATCAATGACCAGAGCGGCCTGAACTTCCGCGTCGGTACTCACAATCCGAACGAAACCGTGCGGGTCTCGATCCTGCGTGACGGACGGCCGATGACGCTGGACGCGCGGGTCCAGGCTCTGCCGGGCAATGCCGATCTGGAACAGGGTGTGATCATCGCCCGTGGCCCGTTGACCGGCCTGAAGGTGGCCTCCCTGACCCCCGCCCTGGCCGACCGTCTGGGCGGCGATCCCTTTGCGCGAGGGGTGATGATCACCCAGGTCGCCAGAGGCTCGAACGCCTATCGCTATCGCTTCCAGCCGGGTGACCTGATCCGCGACATCAATGGGCGAAGCGTGACCTCGGTCGAGATGGTGGAGCGCGTTACCGGCCCGACCCAACTGACCATCGAGCGTCAGGGTCGCCGTATCCAGGGCACGGTGCGTTGATCGCTGTTTGTGCGTGAAATGCCACGGCTGAGCGCCTATCCGTAGCGGCTCATGACTGACCTCTTCGAAGCCTCCGGCATCCTGCCTCCCGACGCGCCCTTGGCCGACCGGCTGCGACCGCGCACCCTCGAAGAGGTGGTGGGCCAGGATCACCTGCTGGGCGAAGGCGGGCCGATCCGGCGGATGATCGAGGCCGGGCGTCTGGGGTCGATGATCCTTTGGGGACCTCCCGGCACCGGCAAGACGACCATCGCCCGTCTTCTGGCCAAGGCGGCGGGCTATGAGTTCCAGCAAATCTCGGCCGTCTTCTCGGGCGTCGCCGATCTGAAGAAGGCGTTCGAGGCGGCTCGGATGCGTCGCGCTGCGGGGCAATCGACCCTGTTGTTCGTGGACGAGATCCACCGTTTCAATCGCGCGCAGCAGGACGGTTTTCTGCCCTTCGTGGAGGAGGGGGTCGTCACCCTGGTCGGCGCGACGACCGAGAACCCGTCGTTCGAACTGAACGGCGCTCTGCTGTCGCGGTCACAGGTCTATGTGCTGAAACGGCTGGATGATGCAGCGCTGAATCAACTGTTGATTCGAGCCGAGGCGCATGAGGAGAAGCCGCTCCCGCTGACCCCGGAGGCGCGCCACGCTTTGCTGGCCCTGGCCGATGGCGACGGCCGCTACCTGCTGACCATGACAGAGGTGCTGTTCGCCCTGCCGGACGACGTCATGCTGGACGTGCAGGGGCTGGCCGGAACGCTTCAGAAGCGGGCTCCAGCTTACGACAAATCGAGAGAAGAACACTATAACCTGATATCCGCGCTGCATAAATCGGTTCGCGGGTCGGATCCTGATGCGGCCCTCTACTGGCTCGCCCGGATGCTGAACGGCGGCGAGGATCCGCTCTATCTCGCGCGTCGGATCGTGCGGATGGCGGTCGAGGACATCGGCGAGGCCGATCCCCTGTCCATCCTCGTCGCCAATGCGGCCAAGGACACCTACGACTTCCTGGGCAGTCCCGAGGGCGAGCTGGCCCTGGCCCAGGCCGTGGTCCATCTGGCGACCGCGCCCAAGTCGGTGGGGGTTTATGAGGCCTTCAAGGCGGCCCGGAAGGCGGCGCATGAAACCGGCTCGCTGATGCCGCCCGCCCATATCCGAAACGCCCCGACCAAGCTGATGAAGTCGCTCGGCTACGGCAAGGGTTACCAGTACGATCCCGACACGCCCGAAGGCTTCTCCGGCGCCAACTTCTTCCCCGACGAGATGGAGCGTCGCACCTTCTACAAGCCCAAGGGCGAGGGGCATGAGGAGAAGGTCAAGGCGCGGCTGGAACGCTGGGCCGCGATGCGGGCGGCGATGGCCGGAGCGGATGACTGAACGCCGTTCATTGTCGGGGCCTGCGTAGAAGGCATAACCTCTCCCAAATATCCTTGGGAGGGGACTATGGCTGAATCGACGAAGACGCCCTGGCATCTTTGGGTCGTGGGCGGGGTGTCGCTGCTGTGGAATGCTTTCGGCGGCTACGACTTCATCATGACGACGACGCAGGGCGAGAATTACTTCCGCGCCTCTGGCTTCGATCAGCCGATGATCGACTATTTCAACGCCATGCCGGCCTGGATGTACGGGCCGTGGGCGATCGGCGTCTGGGGCGCGGTGTTGGGCTCGATCCTGCTGCTAGTGCGCCGCAAGCTGGCCGCGCCGGTGCTGGCTCTGTCGTTCCTCGGCGCTCTGATCAGCTTGATCTATCAGAAGATCATCGACGTTCCGCCGCCCCCACCGCCGGCCTTGGCGATGATGACGAATATGCCCTACGTCATCGTCCTGATCGCCGCCCTTCTGGCTTGGTACGCCTGGGCCATGGCGAAGCGGGGCGTGCTCCGCTAAGCGAGGCGGGTGAGCCCGCGCCAGCCAGTTTCCCTCAGTCCCGAAGACGTCGCCGCCGTCCGTTCGTGGGTGATCCACGAAGACGCCCATGTGATCGCCTTCAACAAGCCGTCCGGCCTGTCCAGCCAGGGCGGGCGGATCCAGGCCCATACGCTGGACGACCTGCTGTGGGCTTTTGCTCGTTCCAACGGCAAGCGGCCCGAACTCGTGCATCGGCTGGATCGCGACACCTCTGGCGTCATCCTGGCGGCCAAGACCAAGCCGGCGGCGGGGTTCCTGGGCAAGGCGATGCAGGCGCGCAAGTTTTCCAAGACCTATCTGGCCCTGCTGTCGGCGGCGCCCGAGCCACGAGCCGGAGTGATCGACGCGCCGCTGCTGCGCCAGGAGATCGGGCGCGAAAGCTACATGCGGGTCGTCGAGCCCGGTGTGGAAGGCGCCCAGGCCTCGGTCAGCCGCTATCGAACCCTGGCCGCGTCTGATGAGGGGGCCTTGGTCGAGTTGGAGCCGCAGACGGGGCGGATGCATCAGTTGCGGGTGCATATGGCCTCGATCGGAAGGCCTCTGGTTGGGGACGTGCGCTACGGCGGGGCGCTGACGGCGGCGGGGAGGGGGGCGCCCCGGCTGATGCTGCACGCCTCGAAACTGTCCTTCCCGCATCCCGAGGGCGGCCGCACGACGGTTGAGGCCCCCCTGCCTGAGGACTTTCAGGCCCTGGCTCAGGCCATGGGATTGAGCCGTTAAGGAACTTGTCGCCGACCGCAACGCTATCACAAACGAAACAGGGAGTTACGCCTATGAAGCCCCTATCTGTCCTGGCCATTTCGGCCTCTGCACTCGCCTTGACGGCCTGCGCCAGCCTGGCGCCCTACGGCGCCCAGGTCGGGCCGAGCGGGCAGGGCTATTCCGAGCAGCGGATCGAGATGGACCGCTATCGCGTCTCCTATCGCGGCGTAGGCGAGCCGGGGCCGGTCGCGGACTACGCCCTGCTGCGCGCAGCCGAACTGACCACCCAGCAGGGCTATGACTGGTTCGAGGTCACGCAACGCTACATCGATGGTCGGCCAGACAGCGCCGGCGGCGTCCGCCCGAGCGTGTCCATCGGCGGCGGATCGTCCCGGTACGGCGGTCGCTACGGCAGTTATCGGTCATCCGGCGTCGGCGTCGGCGTGGGCCTGAACTTCAGCGGGCCGTCGCCGACCTCGACCGTGCTGGAGGTTCGTCTCGGCCGAGGCCAGGCTCCGGATCGCGCAGAGGCCTATGACGCGCGCGAGGTTCAGCGCGCGCTGAGGCGCTGAACCCGCTAGCGCCCCCGCGTCAGCGCCCGGTATTCGACCAGCCGTTCCTTGTCGCGCCGGACCTGATCGGCGACGGCGTCGTCCACGTCCAGGGAGGCGTAGCGAACCCAGCCCTCGACCCCGAGCTTGTTCTGGATTGCGCCGACGGGCGTGGTCCACAGGAAGTAGGACAGGGTGCTGACCAGTGCGCCCAGTATGATGGCGAGCCCCTGCAGGCCTCGGAACCAGGCCGCCTCGACCGGTGCGGGCTCCAGCAAAAAGGCGCCCAGCCAGACGAGGAAGACCAGCGGCGTCACGAAACGGGCAAACCACCGCATCCAGTAACGCTCTCGCCGCACCCGCCACAGCTCCATCTGAACGTGCTTTTCCAGATATTCCATGCGCGCGCCCAGCCACATGGTCAGGCGGGTGAGGAAGTGTGACCGGCGACCCCAGCCCTTGCCGTCCATCTGGTACTGGGTCTCGGCCTGGTCGGCCATGGCGCGGGCCGAGGTGAACAGGTTCTGCAACTCGCGCGTCCTCTGCACGATCTCGCGCGAGAGTTCGTAAGAGTCGTTCTCCAGCCGGAAGCGGTACTGGATGAACAGGATTTGCTGCACGCCCCACCACAGGCCGACGACCGCGACCATGGCTCCGGCGGCGATGGCTGCGCCCGAGATCAGCGATCCGGTCCACTGGCTGAACCAGGTCGGACCCAGGGTGGCCAGGAGCGCGAACCCCACCATGGCCAGGAACTGGCACAGGCGCTTGGTGCCGACATGGACGCAAAGGGCGCGGAACACGCGGCGGCCATAGGCGTGGATGTGGGCGCGCAAATCCTTGTCGACCGGGAACCGTTCCTCGATCTGGCGGGCGAACAGGACGTGGAAACGGTCGGGTTTGCCCTCGGTCTCCCAGAAGGGGAAGATGTCGAGCGGCTGGTTGAAATACTCGTTGATATGGGCCGAGACGGCCGCGATCGTCGCCGGATCGGATGAGAAGACCTCGGCGTCCTGGATCGGCCTCAGGATTCCGTCGGCCTCGCGCAAGGGGGCGGGGCGATCCGGCACGCCCTGGGGCGCGGCGCGATTGTGCGAATCCTGCGCGCCGGGGGGCGGGGGATTGGTCTGTGTCTGGGCGATATAGCCGGGCGGCGGCGTATAGGCTTGCGGTTGAGGCGCGGGCTGGATCGGCGCGGGCTCGAACGGCGACGACGGATAGGCGTCGGCCGCGGGTGCGTGGCCTGGATCCGGCGCGTGGCCTGGATGCGGGTTGTGGTCGTGGGGATGATCGTTCGACATGTCGGACGCTTCGGGCCTCGGCGGTTTCAGCCCGGCAGTATGACAGAGAACGACACTGGGCGGACGGCGTTCTCGTAAGGCGCGAAGCGGCGCCGTTACGCCAGCTATCGCCGTTAACCGTACCGCCCGGCAAGTGACGTTTCGTTCAGGGACCGTGGCGACCGACTTGGCCGAACCCCCATCGGCGCGAGGGGGGCATAGTCTTCCTTCGCAACCGGGCAGATCGCGCTATAAGCCCGGCATCATGACACGTTTGCTTCTTGTCGGCCTGGGCGGGGCCCTGGGCTCCATGGCGCGCTATGGCGTCGGGGCGGCGGCTGCGCGTCTCGCGCCCGGCGCTGCCTGGCCATGGGCGACGCTGAGCGTGAACGTTGTCGGCGGCCTGGTCATGGGACTGGTCGCCGGTTGGCTGGCGCTGAAGGGCGGAGCGGGCGCCGAGAACGTGCGGGTCTTCGCCGCCGTGGGCCTGCTGGGCGGGTTCACGACCTTCTCGGCCTTTTCATTGGAGACGGTGCTCATGATCGAGCGCCGTCAGTACGGAATGGCGGGCGCCTATGTTGGCCTGTCGGTGGTCCTGGCGGTCACGGCCCTGATGGTCGGACTGTTCATCGCGCGACGGGCGTTTGGAGCGGTATTGTGAGTTACGACCCCAGGGAAGACGAAGCCGAGGCGGCGCCCGCTCCGAAAGGCGCTGCGGGGACGGCGGAGGCGCAGATCCTCTACGTGGCCGAGGCCGAGGACGGCATCCGGCTGGACCGCTGGTTCCGGCGGCGCTGGCCCCACCTGTCCAACATCCAGGTGCAGAAGATGGCGCGCGGCGGTCAGATCCGCGTCGATGGCGCCCGCATCAAGCCCGAAGGTCGCCTGACCGCCGGGGCCGCCGTGCGCGTGCCGCCGATCCCCGAGCCGATCGTCCGAGCCGAGGGCGAACGCGAGACGCTGAGCGCCAAGGACGTGGCCTATGCCAAGTCCCTGGTCATCTATGAGGACAAGCTGGTCATCGCCCTGAACAAGCCGTGGGGCCTGGCGGTACAGGGCGGGACCAAGACGACCAAGCACGTCGACCGTCTGCTGTCGGCCTGGGGCGAGGGGATGGACCGGCCTCGTCTGGTGCACCGGCTGGACCGCGACACCTCGGGCGTCCTCTTGCTGGGCAAGGGACCGGAGGCGGCCAAGCGGCTGGCGGGCGCCTTTGCGCGGCGTCAGGCCAAGAAGACCTACTGGGCCATCGTCATGGGCATGCCCAAGCCCAGCGCCGGTCAGATCGACATGCATCTGAAGAAGTCGGGCATCAACGACTACGAGATCATGCGACCGGCCGATCCCAAGGAGAACGGCGCCGAACCGGCCGAGACCGCCTTCGCCCTGATCAGCCATGCGGGCCAGCGGGCGTCGTGGATGGCGCTGCGGCCCTTTACCGGGCGGACCCATCAGCTGCGGGCGCACATGAAGGCCATCGGCCATCCGATCCTGGGCGATCCCAAATACGGCGACGAGCGCTCCAATGAACTCAGCGGGCCGCTGAAGCTGCAACTGCATGCCCGGCGCATCGAGCTTGACCATCCCGGCGGCGGCAAGCTGATCGTCGAGGCGCCGATCAGCCCCGAACTGCGCGCTGGCTTCCAGCATTTCGGCTTTGACGAGGGCGAGGCCAACTACGACCCGTTCGAAGGCGTGAAGCGTCAGCGATGAACCGGCCGCTCGCAATCTTCGACATCGACGGCACCCTGGTGGACAGCCGCGCCTCGATCTTTCGTGCGGCGACCGAGGCGGCGCGCGACCTGGGCCTGCCCGAGCCCGAATACGACCGCGTGCGCCAGATCGTCGGCCTGTCCCTGCCCAAGGCCCTGCACACGCTGGAGCCCGACCTGACCCAGGCCGAGCTGGCCGATTTCGTGGCGGCCTTCCAGGCCAGCTTCGGCCGGATGTACGCGGCGGGCCACAAGGAGCCGCTGTACGACGGCGTGATGGCGCACCTGCGTCGTCTGCACCGGGATGGCTGGAAACTGGCTCTGGCCACCGGACAGAATCGGCGCGGCGTAGCCCGCAATCTGGCGCGCGAGGGGTGGGCCGACCTGTTCCTGTCCTCTCATTGCGCCGAGGACGGGCCGGGCAAGCCGGACCCGGCCATGCTGCTGGCCGCCATGTCCGCCTGCGACGCCTCGCCCGAGACGACCGTGATGATCGGCGACACGGCCCACGACATGACCATGGCGGTCCGCGCGGGCGTCGATCCGCTGGGCGTCGGCTGGGGCTTTCACACCGTCGATGAACAGATCGCCGGCGGCGCCCGCCATGTCGCCGTCGATTTCCCCGACCTGGAGGCTGAGCTCGATCGTTTCGCCTCCGCACCCTCGACCCTTCGACAGACGGCCTGAGACACCATGAGCCACATCCCCCCGCTTGATCCCATGGTCGCCGCCAAGAAGGGCTTTCGCGAATCCGAGGAGCGGCTGAAACGGTTCTGGACCGTGGCCGACATCGTCGCCGAGGGCGACGGCTGGAAGGTCGTGCTGGACGGCCGGTCGCCCAAGACCCCGGCCAAGGCGGCCTATGTCCTGCCCACCGAGGCGGCGGCGCGCATGGTCGCGCAGGAGTGGGCCGCTCAGGGCGAGTTCATCGAGCCGGGGACCATGCCCGCCACCCGCCTGGCCGCCACCGCCATCGACCGCGTCAGCCGGACGCGCGAGCCGGTCGCCGACGAGATCGCCGCCTATGCCGGGTCGGACGTGATCTGTTACCTGGCCGAACACCCGACGCCCCTGGTGCGCGAACAGGCCCAGTCGTGGGGCCCATGGCGGGATTGGGCGGCCAGCGAGCTGGGCGTCAATCTGGTCGTGGCCGAGGGCATAATCCACCGCGCCCAGGACCCTGAAGCCATCGCCCGCGTGAAGGCCCTGGCGCTGGACGCGGACGACCACGCCCTGACCGGATTGGGCATGGCGGTTCCTCTGCTGGGGTCGGCTGTGCTGGGCCTGGCCGTCATGCGCGGCGCCCTGTCGGGCGAAGAGGCCTTTGATCTGTCGCGGCTGGAAGAGGCCTTCCAGGAAAACCAGTGGGGCGTGGACGCCGACAACGCCGAGCGCACCGCCGCCCGCCGCGAAGAGGCGATCCTGCTGGACCGCTGGTTCCGGGCGCTGGCGAAGTAACTTTCCGAACTGGAAAGTAATCACTTGACGATATGGAAAGTCACGGTCATTTTCCAGTCTGGAAAGTGAGGAAATCCGATGACTGAAGATCCCAACCCGCACGAGGCCCTGGCCTCGATCCATGCCGCGCGCAGCAGCGTCGCCGATCGCATGGTCCTGCCCTGGACCTATGACGCCCTCTATGCCGTCGCCGTGGGCGGGATGGTGGCCAGCCAGATCGCGCCTGCGCCCTTCGGCGTGATCGGCATCGGCGTCTGCATCTGTCTGTTGGCGCTCTACGCCACCCTGTGGAAGCGCAAGGTGGGCGTCTGGGTCTATGGCACTTCGCCCAAGCGGGCGCGGTGGGTGGCGATCGGAGGCGGCCTTGTGGCGGGCGCGGCCATGGTCACGGCGATGTATGTCATGCGCACCACGGGCGACTGGCGCATTCCGCTGGCGCTGGCGGCGGTGATGACCGTCCTGGCCTATCTGATCAACCGTCTGTGGGTCCGGGTCTATCGCCGCGAGATGGAGACGGGGGCATGAGCGCGCCCGTTTTCGACGCCGTGATCCATGCGCCGGGACGGTTGCAGATCTGCGCCATCCTGTCCGGCGTGGACGAGGGCGAGTTCGCCATGATCCGCGACCAGATCGGCGTGTCGGACTCGGTCATGTCGAAACACGTCAAGCAACTGGAGGAGGCCGGTTACGTCTTCCCGCGCAAGGCTGCGGCGGCGGGGCGACAGCGCACCTGGCTGAGCCTGACCGGACCGGGGCGAAAGGCCTTCGCCGGTCATGTCGCCGAGCTGAACCGGCTGGCCGGGATGGTGGCGACCTCGACCTAATCCGCCGTCCGATAGGGGGACAGGTACGCGGTCATGGCCGCGATCTCCGCATCGACCCCGGCGCGTTCCTGTTCGACATAGCGGGCCACCGGGGTTCGCAGCGCCGGGTCGGCGATCCAGTGGGCGGAATAGACGGGGGAGGGCAGGTAGCCGCGCGCGATCTTGTGCTCGCCCTGCGCCCCGGCCTCGACGCGGGACAGGCCGCGCGAAATGGCGAAGTCGATGGCCTGATAATAGCAGAGCTCGAAGTGGAGGAAGGGAACCTCCTCCAGCGCGCCCCACTGGCGACCGTACAGGGCGTCGCGGCCGATGAAGTTCAGGGCGCCGGCGATGGGCGTCTCGTCACGGAACGCCATGACCAGGGCGACGCGGTCGGCCATCGTCTGACCCACCATCGAGAAGAAGTCGCGGGTCAGATAGGGACGACCCCACTTTCGGCTGCCGGTGTCCATGTAGAAGGCGAAGAAGGCGTCCCAATGATCCTCGGTGATCTCGGCGCCGGTCAGCACGCGGATCTCGAGGCCGGCCTGGGCGTCGCGGCGTTCGCGTCGGATGGTCTTGCGCCGGTTGGACGACAGGGCGACCAGGAAGTCGTCGAAGGTCTGGTAGCCGTTGTTGCGCCAGACATATTGCATGTCCTGTCGCCGGATCATGTCCGCCTCGCCCATCGCCTCCCACTCGGCGCGGGTGGGAAAGTTGACGTGCAGGGACGAGACGCCGGTCTGTTCCGTCAGGCCAAGGGCGCCCTGGATCAGGGCCTGGCGCACCGTCGCAGGGTCCGCATCCGGGTGGTTCAGGAATCGCGGGCCGCTGGCGGGGGTGAAGGGCACGGCCCCCAGCAGCTTGGGATAATAGCGCCCGCCCGCCCGCTCATAGGCCTCGGCCCAGGCATGGTCGAAGACGTATTCGCCCTGGCTGTTGCCCTTCAGATAGAGGGGCATGACCCCCAAGACCCGGTCGTCCGCGTCGCGCAGGCTAAGATGACGCGGCCCCCAGCCCTGACGCGGCGCCGCGCTGAGCGAGGCTTCGCAGGCGTGCAGGAAGTCATAGCTGACGAAGGGATCGCCGGTCGGGGCGGCGCAGGCGTCCCACGCCTCGCGACCTATGGCCGCGAGGCTGTCATGGACGTGGATCGTGAAGTCGGGCGGTGGGGTCACCGCACCTCGACGATGGCGTCGACTTCAACGGCGAAGCCGAGCGGAAGCTGATAGACGCCGACGGCCGAGCGGGCGTGCTTGCCGGCCTCGCCGAAGACCTCGACCATCAGGTCCGAGCAGCCGTTGATGACGGCGGGAATGGCGGTGAAGCCCGGTCCGGTCTGGACGAAGCCGCCCAGTTTGACGATGCGCACGACGCGCTCCAGGTCGCCGTCCACGGCGGCCCTGATCTGGGCGATCAGGTTGATGGCGCACAGGCGGGCGGCTGCGGCGGCCTCTTCGGCGGTCACATCGACGCCGACGGTGCCCTTGATGCCGCCCGAGGCGTCGTTCGACAGCTGGCCCGAGACGTGGACCAGGTTGCCGGTCTGGACATAGGAGACATAGCTGGCGACCGGCTTGGCGGGTTCGGGCAGAGTGATGTCGAGGGCTGCAAGGCGGGCGGCGACGGTCATGGCATGGGCTCCTGAAACTCGGGCGCGGTTTAGCCCGGATGCCGGGGCGCGTCATCCTGTGCGGTGGTTTTAAAGGTTCGCACACCGCTGTGTGGCAGGCTGGGCGACATGGAAACGCTGTCGCAGAACAATATCGAAGCCTTCAAGGCCGTCCGCAACCGCCTGGATGCCGCCGCCCTGACGCGGGTCGACATCGCCTCGGTCGAGGCCGTGGACCCGGCCAAGGCCGCCGCCAGCCACTGGAATTTCGACCTGCCTTCGCACGCAGCGGACCTGGCTCTGGGCGAGGATGCGACCGACGAGATGCGTCGCGCTCTGGTCGCCACCTGGGCGCTGGAACTGCCAGGGCGCGCCGTCGCCGCCGACCTGCCGCCCGAGGTGATGGAGCTCTATCCCTTCTGGCTGGACCGGCTGGCCGAGTTCCTGGCGGCGTCGGAGGGCGAATACGACCGCGACTTCTGGGCCAAGGACGTGCGCTTCTCGCTGGCGCTGAGCGTGCCCGGCGCCCTGACCCAGACCATCGACCTCTCCTCGCCCATGGGGCCGGGGCAGGTGGTGCGGAACGGTCGCGACGGTTACGGCTGGTCGCAACTGATCGCCTATGTGAAGGCGCAGGGCTGGAAAAAGGCCTGGCTGGAGGTCCACACCGAAAGCCGCCACACCCATGATTTCAACGAGGCCGGCTGGGACCGCGCCTGGGCCACCGCCGCCGCCATCTGCAAGCGCCGGCCGGAGCTGGCGGGCATGATCGGATCGAGCTGGTTCTATGACCCGCCACTGGAGACCATCAGCCCGCGTCTGGGGTATCTGCGCCTAAACCCGCTGAAGGGCGGCGCCTTCATCATCCACCAGGGCCCGGCGCCGATCCATTCGGAACGCTGCGGCGCAACCTCTCCGACCCGGCGGGCGATGATCGAGAGCGGTGAATACCTGCCGCGTTCGTGGCTGGTGGCCTGGCCGAAATCGACGCTGATCCCGTGGGCCGATGCGCGCGCCGCGGCGATGAAGGCGGACGAGAAGGCGGCGGCCTAGGTCGCCTTAGGCGCGCCTATGGCTCGTAAACCGCAATCACTGCGTCGAGCCGCGATACGATATCGGCTTGCCCCTTATGTGCGGCCCGCAGAGCTCGGGCCTCCGCGACAAGCTCCGGCTCGCAGCGAAGCTCGTCCATCCGGGCGTTCAGCCATTGATCCCGTTCCGACCCGTCGCCGCCGATCTCACCTGAGTAGTGCTGACAAAGGACACCGCGATACTCGAGGGCTTCCAGTGGGTCGGCGGGTTCTGCCTCGACGTTCCGATAGCGCTCCTGCGTATCTTCCCACGACATCGGCGCGGCGGCCTGAGGAGCGGCCGCTGGCTCTGCCGCTGCCACCGGGGTCATTGCCGATGCCTCTGGCGTGGCAGGTTTGGCGGCTAGCTTCTGGTCCGCAGGCCCCCAGGCGGCAAGGACGATGGCGGCAAGGCCAAGAGCCATGATGCGTGACATGATGCACGTCTCCTCGGGTCGGGTGCGCGATGCGGCGCGAAGACGCCGGAAATCGATGATCGCTCAACATTGCTGACCAAATTCATGTCTGCAATGGGTCACAAGCAGCAATCTGCCGGGCGCCGGGCGCGAGACATCAACGGCGAGTGCTTCTCGCCAGTCCCAGCCACCTAGCGTTCAGGCCGAGATCAGGCCGCAATGCGCTCCCACGCCATGTCCACCGGCAGGATGTCCAGATCGGCGGCCTTGGCCAGACGGATGACGCGATCCAGATCGTCGGGGGTGCAGCCGTAGGGCGTGGGCCCGTCCATCACGTCGTGGCCGTAGGCGATCAGCCAGCCTTTTGAGGCGGCGGTGGCGGCCATCATCGCTTCCAGATCATAGCCGGGCAGGCGCCGGCTTTCGAGACCGATGGCCTGGAGCAGGTTGCGGTCGGCCTTGCCTGTGTTGACGCCGTCGCGCACGCCGCGTCCGCACAGGAAACGGCCGTCGATCACGGCCTTGGACCCCAGGGCGCAGTCTCCGAAGGGATAGGCGAAGGTGCGCATGACGTGGCCGTCCAGACGTTCCGACACCCACTCGGCGTTGCGCGCCAGGCTGGCGTCTAGCTCGGCGGGCGACAGGGTCAGGGTCGAGGCGTGTTCATAGGTATGACAGCCGACCTCGTGCCCGGCCTCGTGCAGGGCCAGCAGATGTTCGGTCTCGAACTGGGGCAGGTCCATGTTGAAACCGCCCGACAGACCGCCGCAGACATAATAGGTGGCCTTGATGCCGTGTTCGGCCAGGATAGGGCCGGCCTCGGTCCAGGCGCTGACCGGGATGTCGTCGAACGACAGGCTGAAGACGCCACGCGCAGGCGCGATCTCCACCGAGCGGACATCCAGGTAGCGGCCGGCGCGGCGGCGCATCTTGTCGATGAAAGCGGACATGGGCCAGACCATCGCAGGTCGCCGTTAAGGTCGGTTGAACGCGGCTATTTCTTGAGCGCCCGCCCGGCCACCACGGCATTGCTGCCGAACTTGGCGCGCAGTTTGTCGATGGTGGTCTCGGTCTTGAGGGCGCGGGTCTCGGTCGAGGCGAACAGGCCGGAGGCGCCTTCGACCGCATCCTGCACATCGGCCATGCCGATGCCGATCAGGCGATAGGGTATGCCCAGTTCGGGCTTCAGCAGTTCGCGGCCGATCGCGAACAGGGCGCGGGCGGTCTGGACGGGCTCGGCGACCGTGTGGCGGCGGGTGATGATCTTGAAGTCGGTGCGGCGCAGTTTCAGCACGATGGAGCGGCTGGCCACACCGTCGCGGCGGGCCTTTGACGCCAGCTTCTCGCACAGGGGCCAAAGCTCGGCGTCGAGGTCTTCGGCCGAGGTTAGATCGAGGTTGAAGGTGGTCTCTGCGCTCATCCCCTTGCGGTCATGCTCGGGTTTGACGGCGCGGGCGTCTCGGCCGTGGCTGAGGTCGTGCAGGCGCAGACCCGTCTCGCCGTAGCGTTTGACCAGATCGCGCACGTCCGCTCTAGCCAGGTCGCCGATGGTTTCGAAGCCGTCGCTGCGCAGGGTCTTGCCGAACACCGGGCCGACGCCGGGCAGGGCGGTCACCTTGCGCGGGGCCAGGATGGCGACGGCGTCGCGCTTCGAGACTACGGAAAACCCGCGCGGCTTGTCCATTTCCGACGCCATCTTGGCCAGGAACCGGTTGGGGGCCAGGCCGATGGAGACGCCCAGGCCGGTCTCGTCCTCGATGCGTTTTTGCAGGCGGATCAGTTGCAGGGCGGGCGGGCCGCCGTTCAGCCGCTCGGTGCCGGCCAGGTCGATCCAGGCCTCGTCCAGCGACAGGGTCTGGACCAGGGGCGTCAGTTCGCCGACGAAGCCGAAGATGCGCTGGGATTCGAACACGTATTTGCTGAAGTCCGGCTTGATCACCACGGCCTCGGGGCAGGCCTTCAGCGCCTTGAACATCGGCATGGCGGAATGGACGCCGTACATTCGGGCGATGTAGCAGCAGGTCGAGACCACGCCTCGAACTCCGCCGCCGACGATGACCGGCCGGTCGCGCAAATCCGGGCGGTCGCGCTTCTCCACCGAGGCGTAGAAGGCGTCGCAGTCGAGGTGGGCGATGGTCAGTTCCGACAGTTCGCGATCGCAGACCATGCGGCGCGACCCGCAGTCCGGACAGCGTCCATCGCCCGGCGCTTGGGCTCCGGCGCATAGACAGTCCCGACAGATGGCGGTGATCACAGCCGAGAGTCTTTGGCAGGCGGCAGGTAGCGCCTGCAGAACAAGATCATCAGGCTGTTGCCGGCGGCCGTAGACGCGAGGAGCAGGACGCCAGGCAGGGTGAACGGGTCATATGCACCATTGGCGTAGGTAAAAAGGAAGCAGAAGGCGACCAGCCCCCAGCCGGACGCGAGCTGCGGCCACAGGGATGCCCCCCAGATGCCTTCGGCCACCCTGAAAGCCACTACGCCAAACGCGAACGAGCAGAAAAAGATGGTGACCAAATCCGACACGTTTGGCAGCGTCAAAATAAGCCTCCTGTCCTGATCGGCGGGGTCGTATCCACGCTTCACGTCAACTTAAGACTGGACCCTGCATATTGCACGGGAAGACGGCGTGAGCGCCGCATGAGCAAACGCGCCGCGTCAGCGGTGAACAGGCCAGGTGATGATGCCCAAGAAAGTCCTCATCGTCGAGGATAACGAGCTGAACATGAAGCTGTTTCATGATCTGCTCGACTCGCAGGGGTACGAGACCCTCCAGACCCGCGAGGGCCTGCAGGCCATGGCCCTGGCGCGCCAGCACAGCCCCGATCTGATCCTGATGGATATCCAGCTGCCTGAGATCTCGGGCCTGGAAGTGACCAAATGGCTCAAGGACGACGAGGAGCTGGCCCATATCCCGATCATCGCCGTGACGGCCTTCGCCATGAAGGGTGACGAGGAACGGATCCGTCAGGGCGGCTGCGAGGCCTATATCTCCAAGCCCATTTCGGTGATGCATTTCCTCGAGACCGTCAGGAAGCACCTGGGCCAGCCCGCCCTGGTGACGATCCCATGACCGCCCGGATTCTGGTCGTCGACGATGTGGAGGCGAATGTTCGTCTGCTCGAAGCCAAGCTGACGCTGGAATACTACGACGTCCTCAGCTGCCACGACGGCATGACGGCCATTGCCCTGGCTGGGGCGGAGAAGCCCGACATCATCCTGCTGGATGTGATGATGCCCGGCATGGATGGGTTCGAGACCTGCAAGCGGTTAAAGGCCGATCCCGAGACGCGGCATATTCCCGTGGTGCTGGTCACGGCGCTGGACGGACGCGAAGACCGGATCAAGGGTCTGGAAGCGGGGGCTGACGACTTCGTCACCAAGCCTATCGACGACGTGATTCTGTTTGCCCGCGTGCGTTCGCTGACGCGGTTGAAGCTGATCATGGACGAGTTGCGCGAGCGCGAGGAAAGCGGTCGCCGCATGGGCGTGACGACCGATGGCGCGGGGCGGTTGCGCGGGTCCGGCGGACGCGTCCTGATCGTCGATGACAATGCCCGACAGGCCGAGACGATTGCAGCAGAATTGAGCGGCGAGCACCGCCCGGTGATCGAGGCAGACGCCGGCGCCGCCCTGGTCGCCTCGCGTGGTCTGATCGACCTGATGATCGTCAATATCGGAGCCGAAAGCTTCGACGGGCTCAGGCTGATCGCCCAGGCCCGTTCGGTGGACGCCACCCGCCACCTGCCCATCCTGGCTGTCGTCGACAACGCCGACCGACCGCGCCTGCTGAAGGCGCTGGAACTGGGCGTCAACGATATCCTGAGCCGGCCGGTCGATCCTGGCGAACTGTCGGCGCGCGCGCGAACCCAGATCCGGCGCAAACGCTATACCGACTTCCTGCGCGACAAGCTGGACTACAGCCTGGAAATGGCCGTCACCGATGCCCTGACCGGACTGCACAATCGCCGCTACATGGCCGGGCAGCTTCAGGCTTTGGTGCAGCGCGCCAGCCATGGCGGCGATCCCGTCGCCGTGCTGGTCATGGATATCGATCACTTCAAATCGGTCAACGACGGCTTCGGTCATGACGCCGGTGACGAGGTGCTGACCGAGTTCGCCGTGCGGCTGGCGACCAATGTGCGGGCCGTGGACCTGCCGTGCCGATTCGGCGGCGAAGAGTTCGTCGTCGTCATGCCAGGCACCGAACTGGCCGACGCTCACCGCATCGCCGACCGTATCCGGCGCGACGTGGCCTCGGCCCCGTTCCGGGTCATGGGCGGCAAGGAGTTGATCACCATCACCGTGTCCATTGGCGTGGCCGCATCCCTGGGACAGGGTGACACGCCCGAAGCCCTGCTGAAGCGCGGCGACGAGGGTGTGTACGAGGCCAAGGCCGGCGGACGAAACAAGGTCATCGCCCGGGCGGCCTGATGGCGAACCCCGCCGGATCCCAGAACGAAAAACGCCCGGTCATCGCTGACCGGGCGTTTTCAATTCGGCGGTGGCGAAGACCTTACTTGATCTTGCCTTCCTTGAATTCGACGTGCTTGCGGATGACGGGGTCGTATTTGTTGACGACCATCTTCTCCGTCATGGTGCGGGCATTCTTCTTGGTGACATAGAAGAAACCGGTGTCGGCGGTCGAGTTCAGGCGGATCTTAATGGAAGCTGGCTTGGCCATCGGAATTACCTTTGCGACGGCGAAAGCCGCTAAAATGAGAGCGGCGGAACATACTCAGGAAAGGCGGGAAGTCAACGCCTGTGAGAGGCTTCGCCGTGTGAAAGCCCAGCTCTTTTATCGGAAGCGGTTATTCGTGGCTGACGACGTGTCGGCCGGCGACCATGCGAACGAAGGGCAGGGGACGATTCGGCGTCTCCAACCGTTCCGCGACCTCGGCCAGAACGAAGCGGGTGATCGAGGGAAGCTCCAGTGCGCGCGCCTCGTCCAGGGGCAGCCAGGCGATCTCGTCCAGTTCGCCCGAACCGGAGATCTGGTCCTTGGACATCAGGGCGTCGGCGTCGGCCATGAAGAAACGCGCATCGAACCGGCGGGTGCGACCGGGCGGTGTAATCGCCCGCGCGACATAGGTCAGGGACGCCAGGTCGGGCAGGGCGCCTAGGGCCCGGAACTCTCGCCACGGGCCGGCGACTGATGCTGCGGGGGCCGGCCGGCCCAATACCAGTCCCGTCTCCTCGAAGGTCTCTCGCACGGCGGCCAGCGCCAAGGCGCGGGCGCGCGACGGCGTCACTTCTCGCGCCAGCAGAGCGGCCGATTGGGCATCCAGGTCGGTCGCAGACGCCGCGTGATGGTCGGCCCGCTCGATTCGTCCGCCCGGGAAGACCCATTTGGACGCCATGAAGACGTGGCCTGCCGCACGGCGGCCCATCAGCACCGCCGGCGAGCTTCGGCCCCTGACAATGATAACGGTGGCGGCATCCTTGGGACGCATCCGCACGCCCGGTGCGCCTCTGGGGGCGTCCCTGAGGTCCTGTTCGGCGTCGAAAGGGTTAAGGGGCGGGCGAGGGGCCGCTTTAGGGTTCTGAGTCACCGTGAAGAATTAGCACCGACAGATCGCGCGTGGGGACGAAATCGCGGTGGCGCACCTCGAACTGGGTCGGGCTGATTTTCCGAACCCCGGTGGCGCAGAAACTGACCAGGGCGCTGGGCGATCCCTTGTCGACGACCAGGCGGAAATCGCCGATGGGCTCGGCCCAGTTGGCCCCGGTGACCAGGACATAGTCGATCCAGGTTTCGGGCAGGACCTGATCTGGAACGCGCTTGCGCCGGGCTGCGGCGATGAAGTCGGGGTCGGTGCAATACTGGGCGGCATAGCGGGCCTGCTCGCCTTGCCAGTAGGCCTGAGCCTCGGCGTCGCCTTCCAGGTCGGTGCGACCGATCAGGGTGTCCACCGTGCCGCCTGCGGCGGGGGTATAGCGGTGGTCGATGCCGATCTCGCGTCCGGCGGGAAAGACCTGGGTCCAGTAGTGGGTGGTTTTCAGGGTCCACAGGGGGGTGATGTCGGGATGGGCGACGCCGTCGTCGCCGGTATAGCCGCGATCCTCGACCAGGCCCTGGGCCTCAAGCCTGGCCAGTACCTCCGGCGACAGGGCGGTAAGCGCGGCTCGCGTCTGATCCAGATAGGGATGCACCGGCACGCCGTTCGCCGTCAGTTCAGCCGTGAAGTCGACGCCGCCCAGCAAGGCCTTCTGCTCGACGTGGGTCGGGGCGGCGACGCCATCGACCGTGGTGGTGAAGGGCGTCGGTTCCGTCGGGTCTTCGAACGAGACGCCCAGATCGCTTTCGGAGCCGCCGGGAATGTCGGGCATCGGGAAGGCGACAATGGTGGAGATATCAGCGGCTGTGCGATTGAAGAATCGGTATTTCACCCGGATCTCGCGGGCCGAGACATAGAGGTCCTCTGACCGCATGACGATGCCGTCGGTGCGTTCCAGCACCAGCCCGCCCGCGCCCATGGAGGCGGTGGTGTCGTTCGCCGACGCCGTCCCCGACAGGGCAGCCGTCAGGATGATCGCGGCGGAGAACGGGGCGGCCCATCTGGATCGGAACATTCGGCTTCTCCCTCTTGGAGAGACCGACGTTAGGCGGGTTGGCGCGGCGATCAAGCCGATGCGTGGTCGATCGGCTTCAGATGTCTAGATCAGGGCGATGGGGATCAGGATCGCAATCAGGAAGACAAGGGCTCGCACAACGGCCCAGGCAGCGATCAGGCTCGCTTTGGTCCATGAGGTCGCCAGCTTGTTTCGAAACCATGTGGTCTGGACGGCGAGGAACCACAGGCCGCCGCCGGCCATCATGGCGAGGCCGAGAGCGTTGGGAACGTCAGGCCGCTGAAAGACGACACCGCCCGCCGAGACGAAGACGGTGCAGGGGGCGGCCAGATAGCATTGCGCATAGAAGGGCGCGCGCAGGCTTTCGCGGCCGATCTTCTTTCCCTGCCGGTGCAACAGGCTGGCGGCGGCTACCAGTGGGATCAGACTGAACACCAGCGAGCGGAACAGCATCAGGTTCTGGGGCGACGCCGTCACCGTATGCAGCAGTTCGGACCCGTCCATCCGTTCGGCCGGGACGTGCAGGGCGGTGGCCAGGGCGTTGACGATGACAATGGTCGCCAGCAGCACAAGCGGAGGGCTGAGGGCGTCATCGTAGCGGTGCGCCTCGTCGTCGGCCTGTTCGCGGTCGGAATAGTCCATGGCGGCGATGGGATTGCGCACGATCCGCCACATCGTCAGCGGATAGAAAATCAACCAGCTGGCGGCTTCGAACAGGAACTCCTCGAAGCTCCGCAGGATCTTCAGGAAATCCACCCGCCAGCCCTCCGCCTTACTTCCGTTTGCCTTTGCGCACGCCCTTGAGACCGCCTGAGGGGCGACCGCCCTTTGGGGGCTTGGGACCACCGGGACGCCCGCTGCCACGCTTGGGCGGGCCATTGCCGCCAGGACCTCGGTCACGCGCGCGGACGCCGTAGCGGGGGGCGGGGGCGTTGGGATCGCGCGGTTCGGGGTCGGACAGCATCTCGAACAGCAGGCCCCCCGTGACCGGGGTCGCTTCCTTCAGCTTGACCTGTACGGGGCGGCCCAGGGTGTAGCGCTGCCCCGAGCGCTCGCCGACCAGGGCGTGGGCGCGGTCGTCGTGGGTGAAATACTCGTTGCCCAGGGACGATACGGGCACCAGGCCGTCGGCGCCGGTGTCCTCCAGCCGCACGAACAGGCCGAACCGGGTGACGCCGGTGATCCGTCCTTCGAAGGTGGCGCCGATGTGATCTTCCAGGAAGGCGGCGACATAGCGGTCCATGGCGTCGCGCTCGGCGGCCATCGAGCGGCGCTCGGTCTGGGTCACGTGTTCGGCGGTGGACTGAAGCTCGGCGATCTCCTTGTCCGTCAGGCCATCCGAACCCAGCTTCAGCGCCCGGATCAGACCCCGGTGGACGATCAGGTCGGAATAGCGCCGGATCGGCGAGGTGAAGTGGGCGTAGCGATCCAGGTTCAGGCCGAAGTGACCGACATTGTCCGGCGAATAGATCGCCTGCATTTGCGAGCGCAGCACCACCTCGTTGACGACATCGGCGTGGGGGCCGTCGCGCGTCTCGTCCAGCAGCTTGTTGAACCGCTTGGTGGTGGGGGGCTCACCCTTGTTCCACGGCATGGCGATGGTGGTCAGGAAGTCGGCCAGGTTGAACGTCTTCTCCTGACTGGGCGTCTCGTGGACGCGGTAGATCAGGGGGACCTTCTTCTGCTCCAGCGTCTCGGCGGCGCAGACATTGGCCTGGATCATCATCTCCTCGATCAGCCGGTGGGCTTCGAGGGATTTGCGCGGGACGATGGCGGCGATGCCCCCGTCCTTGCCCATCAGGATGCGGCGTTCGGCGCTCTCGATCTGAAGCGGGCTGCGCTTCAGCCGCCCCTTCAGCATGGTGTGGTAGGCGTTCCACAGCGGATAGAGGATGGCCTCCATGATGGGGCCGGTCGTGTCGTCGGTCCCGCCGCCATTCTCGACACCGTCGATGGCGGATTGGGCCTGCTCGTAGCTGAGCTTGGCGTGGCTGCGCATCAGGCCGCGGTGGAACTTGTGGCCCGTCTTCTTGCCGTTCTTGTCGAAGACCATGCGCACGGCCAGGGTGGCGCGGTTCTCGCCCTCCTTCAGGCTGCACAGGCCGTTCGACAACCGCTCGGGCAGCATGGGCTCGACCCGGTCGGGGAAATAGGTGGAGTTGCCCTTGGCCCTGGCCTCGCGGTCCAGCTGGGTGCCGTAGCGGACATAGGCGGCGACGTCGGCGATCGCGACCCAGACGATCCAGCCGCCCTCGTTCTTCGGATCATCGTCGCGCTGGGCATAGACGGCGTCGTCGTGGTCGCGCGCGTCGGCGGGGTCGATGGTGATGAATGGGATGTCGCGCAGGTCGTCGCGGCCCTTCAGCGTCGGCAGGTCCTGGTTCTCGGCCTCCTTCTCGACAGCCTCCGAGAAACCGGTCGGGACGCCGTGGGCGTGGATGGCGATCAGGGAGGCGGCGCGGGGGTCGTCCTCCTTGCCGATCTTCTCCAGGATCTTGCCGCGCTTGGGACCATAGCGCTGCTCCGACTTCTCGATGGCGGCCAGGACCAGGTCGCCGTCGCGCAGGTCCTCGGCCAGCAGTTGCGGGATGATCAGCACGTCCTTGGAGCGGCGGTCGACCGGCTCGACGCGGGTCTCGCGGTTGGACTTTCGGATGACGCCCAGGACGCGGTTGCCGTCCGAATCCAGCTTCTTGACGACTCGCGCCTCCCAGCCCTCGGCTCCGCGCTCGAACTTGACCAGCAGCCGGTCGCCCATGCCGGGGGCGGGGCCGGTCTTGCCGGACTTGTCGGGCACCAGAACGGCGCGCGGCGCGTCCTTGGATGCCTCGACCAGACGGACATACATCTCGCCGTCGATGTCCTTTTCGACCACATCGACGACGCCGACGGGGGGCAGCGCGCCGGCCTCGGAGAAGCCCTTCTTGCCGCGCTTGCCGAGTTTGCCCTCGGCCTCCAGTTCGCGAAGCATTTCGCGCAAGGCGCGGCGTTCTGCGCCCTTCAGGCCAAAGGCGCGGGCCAGGTCGGTTTTGTCGGCTTCCCCCGCTTCGCGCAGGAAGCGCAGCAGGGTCTCCTTGTCAGGGAGGCCGGAGGCGGGACGTTGGGGCATTTTGGCCATGACGCCAGCCTAGCACGCGAGTCGCGGCCGGGCGCGAGAAAGACGCCGGGATTCAGGTGGGTGGCGGCGTATCCGGCGTTGCGGCGGCTGCGTCTTCGCCTCGCGCCTCGGCCTCGCGGACCCCGGCGTCCTCGGGGGCTTCGAAACCTGCCTGCTCGATGCGGGCGCGGATCTCGGGATCTTTCAGCAGGGCGACCTTCATCACTTCGCGCGCTCGAGGCGCCCCGGCCGTGCCTCCGCCCAGACCGCCGTGCTGCACGATCACCGATACGGCGTAACGCGGATTGTCGGTCGGCGCATAGGCGATGAACAGGTTGTGGTCCTTCTGCAGCCAAGGCCTGCCGCCGCTCTTGCGCGAGCCCGCGCCATAGTTCTGCGCCTGGGCCGTGCCGGTCTTGCCCGCCATCTTGACGGCGCCCAGGCCGAGTTGGCTGTTGCGGAAGCCGGTGCCGCCCACGTCGGTCACGGCCTCCATGCCGTCGCGCAGCACCTGGAACAGATCCGCATCGTAGGGCAGGTCGCTGAAGGGCGCGCCCGTCTGTTCCACGCCGCCGACCGATTTGAACAGGCGCGGCATGACCGCCTTTCGGCCATTGGCGATGCGGGAAGTATAGACGGCCAACTGCAGGGCGTTGACGGTCAGGGCACCCTGGCCGATGCCATAGCTGGGGGTTTCACCGGGATACCAGTTGCCGTCGCCCCGAACGGGATTTCGGCGACGCCATTCCCGGTCCGGCACCAGTCCCGTCTTCTGATTGTCGACGCCGATGTCGAAGTCCTGGCCAAAGCCCATGTCGCGGGCGGTCTGGGCGATGGCGTCGGGACCCATCTCGGTGGCCAGGGTCATGAAGTAGACGTTGCAGGAATTCTTGATCGCCCCGCGCATGTCCAGCGCCCCATGCCGTCCCAGGCAGGCGAAGCGGCGGCCGAGATAGAAGCCGCCGGTGCAGACGATGCGGCGGTTGGGGTCCACGCCGCGCTTCATCGCCGCCAGACCCACGATGGGCTTGAAGGTCGAACCGGGTGCGAAGGTGCCGTTGATGGTCTTGTCGAGCAGGGGCTTGCGCTCGTAATCGGCCAGGGCGCGATAGGTCCGCGTGGGCACGCCGCTGACGAACAGGTTGGGGTCGAACGACGGCGCCGACATCATGCACAGGATGTCGCCGTTCCTCACGTCCATCACCACGCACGCGCCGCTCTCGTCGCCGAACACCTCCAGCGCCCGGTTCTGCACGTCGGCGTCCAGGGTCAGGACCACGTCCTTGCCGTTGATGGCCGGACGCGAGCCGCCGATGTCCTCCGCCACCACCCGGCCGCGTGCGTCGACCTCGACCCGCTTGCCGCCCGCCTCGCCGCGCAGGTCGGCGTCCAGCGCCTTTTCCACGCCCGAGCGACCGATGCGGAAGCCAGGGTTGAACAGGATGGTCGGTGGTTCCTGGCCCTTGTCGCGGATGGCCTTGATGTCCCGGTCCGAGACCTTGGCCACATAGCCGATGACATGGGCGAACGACCCGCCATAGGGATAGAAACGCGCCTCGTTCATGTCGGCCATGACGCCCGGCAGTTCGGGGGCGTAGAGGTTGACCTTGGCGAACTCCTCCCAGGTCAGGTCGCTCTTGACCGGAACCGGGGTGAAGCGGGGCGCGGCGTTGACGTCGCGGATGATGGCGCGCCGGCGCTCCAGCGTGTCGGGCAGCAGCCGACCCAGCAGGTCCAGGGTCTGGTCCAGGTCCTTGGTCTCGTCGCGCACGACCAGGACGCGGAAACTGGGCCGGTTGCCAGCGATGACCACGCCGTTGCGGTCCAGGATGCGTCCGCGCGGCGGCGGCACCAGGCGAAAGTTGAACTGGTTATTGGTCGCCAGGGTCGAATATTCCTGGGCCTGGACCACCTGCAACTGCCCCAGCCGCATGGTCAGGGCGCCGATGCCCAGAGCCGTCAGCCCGCCGACGACGAAGGTCCGGCGCAGGAAGGAACCCTGACGCTCGTTGACGTCGGAAAAGAAGATGGCGGGTTCGTTGCTCATCTGATTGCGGGTCAGGCGATGATGTCGGGAAGAATTCGGCTTTCGATCTTCACGATCTCGTCGCGCAACTGCAGCTTCTTGCGCTTCAGCCGGGCGATCCGCAGCTGGTCGGGCACCGGCATATGGCTGAGCGCCTCGATGGCGGCGTCGAGGTCGGAATGCTCCTGGCGCATCAGCTTGACCTCGGCGTGGAGCGCCTGCTCGTCGTCGCTCAGGAAGGGGTCGTCGTCGTTCATGAATCAGTCCCGGCCATCCTCACGGAGGCCCGATTTGTATAGCCGAGCCGTCACCGAGCCGGAAGGCCGTCGAGGAGCGCCGGCGCATCGTCCAGTCGGGCCGCAAGCAATTGGAGGGCCTGGCGGGGGACGACCCGATCCCAGACCCGCGCCGTCGCGGTCAGGCCGTCGATATAGGGTCGAGGTGCGGCTGAAGATGTAGGGCCAATGCCTTGCAGGGCGGCGAGCAGATGGCGCTCGGCCGCCAGCTCCGCAGCCTTGACCTGCTCGCGCACGGCTTCGCGGGCGGCGGGGTCGAGGTCGGGGATCATGCGCTTCAGGGTGCGGCGAACGGCCCGCAGGGGCTCAATAGTCGTGTCCGCCCAGGTCCGGGCCGTGTCGCAGGCCGCCTCGATGTCTTCGGCGTCCGGGCGGCGTCCCGTTGCGGCGCACCAGCCTGACCACAGCAGCAGCGGCACGTTCTGGTCGTGATGATCCTGAAGCGCCAGACAGGCCTCGGCGACACCGGGCGCGCCATAGGCGATTAGGGACCAGTCCCACAGATCGGCCGGACTCTTCTCAGCCAGGCTCATTCGCCCGCGCCCTTCAGCCCGCTCCAGCGTTTTACCGGCGACCAGTCGAGGCCGAACAGGTCCAGGGCGCGGCCGACGGACTGGTCGATCATCTCTTCGATGGAGGCGGGTTTGGCATAGAGGGCGGGCAGGGGGGGCGCGATGACGGCTCCCATCTCGGCCAAGGCTGTCATGGTGCGCAGGTGACCCAGGTGGAAAGGCGTCTCGCGCACCATCAGCACCAGTGGACGCCGTTCCTTCAGCACCACGTCGGCTGCGCGGGTGAGCAGGGAGGAGGTCACGCCGGTCGCGATCTCGCTCATGGTCTTCACCGAGCAGGGTGCGACGATCATGCCCAGGGTCTTGAACGATCCAGACGCGATGGAGGCGCCGACATCGGCCAGCCGGTGCGACACGGTGGCGCGCCCGGTCAGGTCGTCGGGGCTCAGATCCGTTTCCTGCGACAGGGTCAGCAGGGCCGCGCGGGTGACCACCAGATGGCTCTCGATCCCGAGATCATTGAGCGCATCCAGAACCCGGACCCCGTAGGCCGCGCCGGAGGCTCCGGATATTCCAACGATCAGCCTGGAGGGCGCCGGCTCAGCCGAAAGGTTCCGTACGGCTCCGTTCACATCATGGTCCATATTGGTGGTCAGGCTCTTGAGTGTCTGGAGATGATGAACGGCCCGTTGACGTCACCGAACCGTGATTTCACAGGCCGCAAATCCAGGCGCTCACTACCGTGGTCCCTTAGACATGGAGGCGCAAGCCATGACCATCGAAGCTCGTATCCGCGAACTGGGAAATCGTCACCGTCAGCTGGATGAGACTATCCAGCGGGAGATGCACCGACCGGCCGTGGACCCGCTGCAGGTCAGGGAGCTGAAGCAGAGAAAGCTTCGGCTCAAGGAAGAGATCACCGGTCTTGAGGCCCGGGCCGGATAGCCGGCTGCCAGGTCGAAGAATTGCGAAGGCCCCGGGAGCGATCCCGGGGCCTTTTTCTTTTCCGACGAGAGGACCGTCAGTCCTTGGTGCCGAAGACCGAGGCGGCGGTGGGTTCGGCGACGTGGCGTTCGCGGGCCTCGGGGACGAACTCGGGCTCGGCGGGTTCGGCCTCGACGGGCTGGATCGTGCCGCCGCCCTTCTTGAGGTCGTCCTTGTTCTTCTTGTCGGCGGCCTTGGAGACCAGGTCGTCCAGGGCCAGTTGGCCGACCAGGCCCAGGGTCACGGGATCGACCGGCTTGATGTTGGCCGAGTTCCAATGGGTGCGGCTGCGCACGCTCTCGATGGTCGACTTGGTGGTGCCGAGCAGTTTGGAGATCTGGGCGTCCGTCACCTCGGGGTGGTTGCGGACGAACCAGGCGATGGCGTCAGGGCGATCCTGGCGACGCGAGACGGGGGTGTATTTCGGCGCGGGCTTGGCCGACTTCAAAAGTTCGGCGTGGCGGCTGACGATGGCCTTCATGCGGTAGTCGGCGTTGTCCTGGGCCTTGTCCAGCTCTTCGCGGGTCAGCTGGCCGCCAGTGATGGGGTCCACGCCGCGGATGTCGCGCGCCACGTCGCCGTCGGCGATGCCGCGCACTTCCAGCGGGTGCAGGCCGCAGAAGTCGGCGATCTGCTCGAAGGTCAGGGACGTGTTGTCCACCATCCAGACGGCGGTGGCCTTGGGCATCAGGATGTCGGTCATGGCGGTCGTCCCGGGGGTTGGCCCGTCTCGGCGGGCGCTTGATACGGCGGCGCCCGACCTTTCGGCCGGGCGCGATGATCGAGATATAGGCGGTTTTGGAGTAAAAGAAAACGGAGTCCGACAGTTACTGTCGATGACGTACAGCGCAGGTTCACCTTGGCGGTTCAACAATGGGCCATCGGATGAACACCGGGCCTTCGGACGCATTGTTGTCGGAAGGATGTTGAGGAGGGACACATGACCAAGATCGCCATTTCCACCCTGGCCGTCGCCGCCGCCCTGGCCGCGCTGGCTCCCATGTCCGCCGCTGCGCAGGACAACGCCCGCCACGGACGCCCCGGCGGCGGCTGGAACGACGACCGCGCGTCGATCACCGTCTATCGCGACGCCTGGTATCAGGGCCAAAGCACGACCTATTCGGGCGAGATCGCCGACCTGGGCCGTACGCCCTTTAACGACCAGATCAGTTCGATGCGGTTCCACGGGCGATGGGAAGCCTGCACCGACGCCTATTTCCGCGGCCAATGCCAGACTTTCAGTGACAGTGTCGGTGATCTGGCCCGCGTCGGCATGAACGACCGGATTTCGTCGCTGCGTCCGTCGGGCAGAGGCGGCAATGGCGGAGGATGGGGCGGCGGATCACAGCGCGACTCCATCACTGTCTTCAAAGACAGCGATTTCAGCGGCCGGTCGATGAGTTTCAATGATGAGGTGGTCGATCTGCGGCCCTTGGGCTTCAACGACGAGATCAGCTCCATCCGCCTGCGTGGCGCCTGGGAGGTGTGTGAGGACAGCTATTTCCGGGGGCGGTGTCAGATCGTGCAAGGTGATGTCCGCACCCTGCGGGACATGGGCCTGAACGACCGGATTTCGTCGATGCGGCCTGCCCGCCGGGGCGGCGGCCGGTAAGACCTTGCATTCGGCCGTGTCCGGGCGCTCAAATGCCTGCCGGATACGGTCGTATCGCAAGATTGTCGTCCAGGGAGGCGGTGATGAGTTTCGAGGATCTTGAACCCCGGTCGGCGCGGGGAGCCTCTGTAGCGGCCCTGTCGCGCGAGGACCTGGACCTCTATTCCCAGGAAGAATTGCACGAGCGGATCGGGGCCCTGCAGTCGGAAATCGACCGGGCCCGGAGCGCTATCGACGCAAAACAGGCCAAGAAGAGCGCTGCGGACGCCCTGTTCAGTTTTCGCGGATGACATTTGTCGATGCCATCTCGCGTGGCATGGCCGTTGCAGGTATGGGCTCGACGGCGCCCTCGTGGCCCGACAACGGGACGCGAGCAGGTATAATCCATGGGTATGGTTGAGTTGATGGCCAGCGACGCAGAACAGTCCGCCGCTCCGAAGGGGCAAAGGTCCCGCTCAGGCGAGATCCGGGATTTCGCGCGCTCGGAACTGTTCGACCGCACCTTCCAAGAGGGCATGGATCTGGTCGAGGAGACCGCAGCCTATCTGGATGGCGACGGACGGCGGGAATCCAAGCTGCTGTCACGCGCGGCTGCCCTGACCTATGCCGGTCAAAGCATGAAGCTGACCACCCGGCTGATGCAGATCGCCTCCTGGCTGCTGGTGCAGCGGGCGGTGCGGGAAGGGGATATGGAGCCTGATGCGGCTTGCGACCCCCGTTATCGCCTGAACGAGCGCAAGATCGAGGATCAGCCGGTCGGTACGGAGCTGCCCATCGCCCTGATCGAATACATGGTCCGTGCGGACAAACTGCATGACCGGGTGCTGTATCTGGATCGTCGAATGTATCTGGACGCCCCGGCCGAGGCCGAGGTCAACCCGGTGCTGAGCCAGCACGGGATGCTGGAAGCCGCGTTCAGGCTGTAATCGGTACCGGCCTTCTCCATTCCCCTGAGGGAAGGGAGGGTTTCGCTACGGCCCGACGTCGTTGGCGTCGACCGGCGCGTCGGCGACGACGCTGGGCAGGCTGACGGCGATGCCCAAAGCCTGGGCCAGTTTCTCATCACGCTTGTAGACGTCCTCGCGGAAGGCGACGCGCGCCTGGCCGTCGACGAAGGCGGTCCAATAGAGCAAGCGGACGCCGATCTCGCGGCCGGTCTGGATGCGTTCAGTCTCGCGCGTCACCTGGGCGTTGTCGAACTGGGACAGGCGCGTGGGATCGGGCGACAGGAGCAGACGGGCGAACTCAACCGCGCCCTGGACCCGCACGCAGCCGTGCGAACGCTGGCGGACCGTCAGGTTGAAGGCGCCCTTGGACGGGGTGTCGTGCAGGAAGATGGCGTAGCTGTCGCGCAGTTCGAACTTCACATAGCCAAGCGCGGCCTGGGGGCCGGCGCGCTGGATGACCTGGCCGTTCTGGACGTACATATCGCGCGCGGCCAGATAGGCCGGGCCGTTGGGCAGGATTTCGCGACGGGCGATGCCGGCCGGGACATACCAGGGCGGGTTGGCCACGACCGAGGCGAAGGGCTTTTCGAGACTGGGTGTCTGGTTCTCGGGGCTGCCGACCACGACCCGGTTGGAGTGAACCGGGCGACCGTCCTTCCAATAGACCATGATGGCGGCGGCGGTGTTGACCTCGATCCGCTCGGGGCTGAGCTCACGCTTCAGCCAGCGACGGCGTTCCAGGTTCAGCGCGATCTGGCGTGCGCGATCGTCGGCCGAGGCCCCAAGCGAGCGTTGGGTGCCCGCGCCGATCCGGGCGTCAGCGGCCAGGCCGTGGCGGGTCTGGAAGCCGCGCACGGCGGTCTGGAGTTCGGGGCCATAGACCAGGCCTTCGGCCTTGAGGCGGGCGCCGTCGGCGGCGCTGAGGTCGCCTTCGGCCACCAGTCGGGTGATCAGGGCCGGGATGCGGTTGTCGCTCTGGCCCGGCTCGATGCCCGCGCCCTGGTTGAACGTCGGCCAGCCGCCGTCGCGGCTGAGGCGGCGATAGCGCGTGTAGCCAGCCGACAGGTTGGTATAGCCTATGTCCGAGGGGGCCAGGCCGTCGAACCATTCGACGATCCGGTCGCGGGCGATGGCGTCCGAGAGGCCGACCGGCAGATCGACGCGGTTTTTCTCCATCTCCCACAGCTCTTCGACCGTCTCGGGCGCGACACGCCCTTCGGCCAGCACGCGGCCATAGGCGAGTGCGGCGGCGGTTGTGCGGACGTCGCTGCTGGCCGGATCTGCGGCCAGACCCACGAAGTCGAAGAAGTCGGCGGCCGACAGCCCGTGACGATCCGCCTTGCGCGACGCCGTGTTCAGCTTGGACAGCCGGGCCGGGGTCCAGATCGGGCGCCAGCCATTCAGGTGATAGAAGGCGCGCACGTCGGCCTGGATGGCGGCGGGCAGGCGAGCGACCTGGGCGGTATAAAGGGCCTCGCTGTCGATCGGCGCAGGCTGGATCGCGGGCGCGCCCCGTCCGCGACGCGGCGTGGTCTGGCCTGTATTGCTCTGGGCGGCGCTCGTTCCCGCAGCGGCCATGGCGGCTGTCGCGATGCCGAAGCTGAGTTCCCGTCGATTCATCGTCGTCCGCTTTATAAGGTCATCGCCACATCGTCCTGATCGCTGGAAGGCCGGGGATCAGGGGACGCCGCGGGACCGGAAGGACCCGCTGGGCTCATGGTATCGAGGTTCTGGCCAAACAAAAAGCGCCGGTCTCGCGACCGACGCCTTTCGTGATGTCGCAGGGGGCGCGGCGTGCCGGCCCGATACGGCCTACTTCTTGATGAAGCCGCCGAACTTGTTGTTGAAGCGCGACACGCGACCACCACGGTCCAGCATCTGCTGGTTGCCGCCGGTCCAGGCCGGGTGGGTCGAGGGGTCGATGTCCAGGTTCAGCACTTCGCCCTCTTTGCCGTAGGTCGAACGCGTTTGATACGTGTCGCCATTCGTCAGGGTGACAGTGATGAAGTGGTAGTCGGGGTGCGTGTCCGCTTTCATGGTCGTCGTCCGGTCTCTGCGCGGTGACGATGCCGACCGTCTGTGCGCGAAAATGAGAAATCCCGCCTGCGAGGGGCGGGAATGAGCGGCGGCGTTTACACTGGGGGGCGATCCGGGGCAAGAGGCGCCTCATGACGGATATCCAGACGGCAGACGTATCACCTTCCGCCCGTGCGGGGGGCGCCGCCGGTCGTCCCGGCGCCGGCGCCCTGCTGGCCGAACAGATGGGAGAGGCCGGGCAACGCCGCGACCGCCGCCGCGACGTGCGGCCCCTGGGGCGACTGCTGCCCTATCTGATGCAGCACAAGCTGGACGCCTTGCTGGCCATGTTCTGGCTGTTGATGTCCACCACGGCCTCGCTGGCCCTGACGGCGACGGCGCGCGGGGCCATCGACCAGGGTTTCGAGGCGGGCGGGGCGCAGTTGAACTTGTGGTTCGGGGTGCTGGGCGTCAACGCCCTGGCGCTGGGCGCGGCGACAGCGGCCCGGTATTTCTATGTCACCAAGACCGGTGAACGGATGGTGGCGGATATGCGCACCGGTCTGTTCGGTCGCATCCTGACGCTAGACCCTTCCTTCTACGCCTCCATGCGGACCGGCGAGGTGCTGTCGCGCCTGACGACCGATATCGCCCTGGTCGAGACCCTGCTGACGACCTCGGTCTCGTATGCGTTGCGCAACTTCCTGACCATGATCGGCGGGATCATCATGCTGTTCATCGTCAGCCCCAAGCTGACCGGCATGGTGCTGCTGATCACCCCCCTGCTGCTGGGGCCGGTCTTCCTGTTCGGGCGCAAGGTGCGTCAGTTGACCGTCAAGTCCCAGGACCGTTTCGCCAACGCCGTCGGGTTCGCCGGTGAAAGCGTCGACGCCATCGAGACGGTACAGGCCTTTGGCCGGGTCGGCAGCGCGGTCGCTCGGTTCGGCGACGCGGTCGAGGCCGCGTTCGCCGTCTCCCTGACCCGGATCAAGGCTCGGGCGATCATGACGGTGATGATCATCGTCGTCATGTTCGGCGGCGTGACCCTGGTGCTGTGGCTGGGCGCGCAAGACGTGTTAGCCGGGTCCATGTCGCCGGGAGCCCTGCTGCAATTCGTGCTGCTGTCGGTCTTTGTCGCCAGCGCCGTGGGCGCGCTGGGCGAAAGCTGGGGCGATGTGCAGAAGGCGGCTGGCGCCATGGAGCGGGTCGACGAACTGATGCGCAGCGAGCCGTCCATCGCCGCCCCGCCCCAGCCGCTGCTGTTGCCGGAACCGCCCTTGGGCGAGGTGGCGATGGCCGGGGTGCATTTCGCCTATCCCGGACGCCCTGATCTTCCGGCCTTGAAGGGCTTCAGCCTGACCGTGCGGCCGGGGGAGACCGTGGCCCTGGTCGGGCCTTCGGGTGCGGGCAAGTCGACGGTCTTCCGCCTGCTGCTGCGCTTCTATGATCCTCAGTCGGGGCTGGTGTCGCTGGATGGCGTCGATGTGCGCCAGGCCGATCCTACCGAGGTGCGCAGCCGCTTCGCCTGGGTGTCGCAGGAGGCGCCTCTGTTCTCGGGTTCCGCGCTGGAGAACATCCGGTTCGGCCGCGAAGCCGCCACCGAGAACGAGGCCCGCGCCGTCGCCGATGAGGCCCAGGCCCTGGGCTTCATCGAAGCCCTGCCCGAAGGTTTCGCCACGCCGCTGGGCGAACGGGGCAAGAGCCTGTCGGGCGGACAGCGCCAGCGCTTGGTCATCGCCCGCGCCCTGGTCCGCGACGCCCCGATCCTTTTGCTGGACGAGGCGACCAGCGCGCTCGACGCCGAGAACGAACAACTGGTGCAGCAGGCCCTGGACCAGGCCATGGAAAGCCGCACCACCCTGGTCATCGCCCACCGACTGGCCACCGTGCTGCGCGCCGATCGGATCGTGGTGATGGAGGAGGGGCGCGTGGTCGAAGAGGGAACCCACACGGACCTGGTCGCGCGCGGCGGCCTCTACAGCCGGCTGGCCCGGCTCCAGTTCGGCGCGGAATGAACGAGGCTCCGGGAACAGTCAGGCTTCTCGCGTCGCATAACGGGGTCTAGAAGCTTTGGCGTTCAGTTTTCCGGAGTCGTGAATGTTCAGTCGTCCTTTCGCCGCCACCGCCACCGCCACCGCCATCGCCCTGGTCCTCGCCGCATCGGCCGGAGCTAGCCAAGCTCAGGACGCATCCACCATTCGCACGGCCGAGCAACTGCGTGACCGGGCGCTGAGCAGCAATGTCGCGCTCGACTATGTGACCCAGATCACCACCCGATTCGGACCCCGCCCCGCCGGATCGCCGGCCGAGACTGCGGCAGCGGAATGGGCCGCTGAATATCTGCGCGGCCTTGGCTTCCAGAACGTCCGCATCCAGGAGTTCCCGCTGGTCGGATGGGAGCGGGGCGAGGAAAGCGTCGCCATCGTCGGGCCGCACGCCCAACGTCTGGTCGCCGCCGCGCTGGGCCATTCGATCGCCACGCCCGCTGAGGGCATTCAGGCCCCGATCGTGCGCTTCACCACCCTGGCCGAGCTGATGGCCGCGCCCGAGGGCTCGCTGGCCGGCAAGATCGCCTATGTCGACGCAGGACAGCTGATCCCGCGCGAGAACGGCGCCGGGTACAGCCCGCTGGCCTATCTGCGCGCCGCCGGGCCGACCGTCGCGGCCTCCAAGGGCGCCCTGGCCTTCGTCATGCGGTCGGCCGGTTCGGACGAGCATCGGATGCCGCACACCGGCACCACGGCCTATGTCGGCGGCAAGGTGGCCGTGCCCGGCTTCGCCCTGTCGGCCCCCGACGCCGATCAATTGAGCCGGATTGTCGCTATGGGCGAGCCGGTGACCCTGCGACTGCATTCGACGGCGCATACCTACGAGACCACCTCGCGCAACGTTATCGCCGACATTCCCGGCCGCACCCGTCCGGAGGAGATCATCGTCCTGGGCTCTCATATGGACAGCTGGGACCTGGGCACCGGCGCCATTGATGATGCGGCGGGCGGCGGGATCACCGTGGCCGCAGCAAAAGCCATCGCCGAGCATGGCCGGCCGGCCCGGACTGTCCGCGTCATCCTGTATGGATCGGAAGAGGTGGCCCAACCGACCGACACCGGCAACGGCGGCGGCGCCTATCTGCGCAGCCTGACGCCTGAGGAACTGGCCAACCACGTCTTTACGGGCGAGAGCGATTTCGGCGCAGACCGCATCTATGCCCTGGGCCTGCCGATCGGCGCCAAGGACAGCGACTTCGCCAAGGCGGCGGCGCGTGTGCTGTATCCGATCGGCGTCCTGCCTTCGCCCGACCCCGAACTGCACGGCGGCGCCGACATCGGCCCCATCGTCGAGGCGGGCGTGCCCGTGTTCGGCCTGAACCAGGACGGAACGCGCTATTTCGACCTGCACCACACCGCCGACGACACCCTGGACAAGATCGACCCGGCCCAGTTGAGCCAGAATGTCGCCGCCTGGACCGCCCTGGTCTGGCTGGCAGCCGATTCCGACGTCGATTTCCGCGCCATGCGCCCGACCGAGGCCGCTCCGGCCCACTGACGCCCGTATTGGCCAACAGGGCCGGGGTGGCTATACAGCGACCTCGGCCTGCGGGCGTGGCGGAATTGGTAGACGCTACGGACTTAAGCTGAGGATTGAGTGCGCCGGGGGAAATCCCGGACGTAGAACCGCTCAAAGTCGGGGAACCCTGTCAAATGGCGATCCCGAGCCAAGCCCGTTTCACGACGGGAAGGTGTAGAGACTAGACGGGCGGCGTCTAAGGCCTTCGCGGGCTATGACGAAGGGATAGTCCAGACCACGAACGCTCATCCGAGCGGCGGCGAAAGCCGAAGTGGTATGAAAATCCGTCGGGCTTTGCCCATGCCGGTTCGATCCCGGCCGCCCGCACCAGCCCCCCTATCTGACCTCCACCACGGCGACCGACTTGGGCGGCAGGTCGAAGGACAGCTGTCCATTGGCGACCAGGCCTGCAAAGGCTGCGGGCTGGACGGCGTGTGGGTGCGCAAAGCTGTTGTGGCTGTCCACGGCAGGCGCGGTCAGGATCCGGCCCGTCGCGGCCTGGAGGTCACCCGGCAGGCGCACGGTCAGGGTGATGGGGCGCACGGGATCGACATTGACCAGCGAGAGCCACAGCCTGCCTTCCTTGTCGCGCGCCGCCACGGCGTCTGCGCGGGGCAGCTGGATATCGCCGAAGACATAGGCGCCCGCATCCATCTGGGCCTGCACCTGAGTTGCGCCCTGGAAGGGCACGTACATCTCATAGACATGATAGGTGGGCGTCAGCACCATGGCCGGGCCGTCGGTCAGGATCATGGCCTGAAGCACATTGGCCATCTGGGCGATGTTCGTGCCCCGCACGCGGTCCGCGTGGCGCATGAAGATGTTCAGGTTCAGCGCGGCGATCACCGCGTCACGCATGGTGTTCTGCTGTTGCAGGAAGCCGGGGTTGCTGCCGGGCATGGGATCGGCCCAGATGCCCCATTCATCGACGAACAGGGCCAGCTTCTTTTCGGGATCATAGCGATCCATGATGGCGGTCTGGCTGGTGACCCAGCCTTCCATCTGAAGCGTCGCCTTGATGGCCTTGGCGTATTCGTCCTCGCCGAAGCCGACGCTGGGGCCCTTGGCTTCCCAGGTGTTGGGGATGGTGTAGGCGTGCAGCGACACGCCCTCGATGTCCCAGCTCCATACCTTGGTCTTCCACGCCTGCATCACGGCTTCGGTGTAGTCGTCCTTGCCGCTGTCCCAGCCCACGGCCACGCGCTGCATGGCGTTCTCGCCGGTCTGGGCCGGATCGAGATTGCGCGAGAAGTGGGCGAACCGCTTCATCTCCTCGACATAGTGGTCGGCCGACATGGCGCCCCCGCAGGCCCAGTTCTCGTTGCCCAGACCCAGGTATTTGATGCGGTAGGGCTCTGGGTGGCCGTTGGCCGCTCGCTCCTGGGCCAGGGTCGTCGGCTGGTCGGCGGTCAGGTATTCGAGCCAGTCCGCCGCCTCCTGCACCGTGCCCGAACCGACGTTGACCGACAGGAAGACATAGGCTCCGACCTGGTCGGCGAAATCCATGAACTCGTGCGTGCCGAAGGTGTTGGGCTCGATGACCCCGCCCCAGCTGGCGTTCAGTCTCGCCACCCGCTCGGACGCCGGGCCGATGCCGTCGCGCCAGTGATACTCGTCGGCGAAACAGCCGCCGGGCCAGCGCACATTGGGAACCTTGATCGCCCGAAGTGCGGCGACCACGTCGCTGCGAATGCCGCGGACATTGGGGATGGCCGAATCGGGGCCGACCCAGACGCCGCCATAGATGCCTGTCCCCAGATGCTCAGCGAATTGGCCGAAGATGTTCGGGTCGATCGTCGCCCCGGCTTGGTCAGCAGACACCTGAACAACCACTGGCGCATCGGCGGACTGCGCTGTCGCCAGCGCAGGATGGGCGAACAGCAGGGTCGTCGCGGTCGCCCACAGAAGACGGCGGGTCATCGGGGTCCGAGCCATGTTGGTAGCCTTTCGTGAGGTCGTCGTCGTGCGAGTGGAGAACCCGGTCAGTCCGGCAGGACGGCCGAGCCGGTGATGGTGAAGTCGATGTTTCGGCCGGGAACCGCGGGGCCTTCGCCACGGTCCTGGGGCTGGCCGCCGCCGATCCAGAGCTGAGCCGGGCCGGCGACGACGCTGCGCACGCCTGCCGCGTCGACGGTGCTGAGGCTGCGATTGTCGATGGTCAAAGTCACGCGGCGGCTTTCGCCCTTGTCCAAGGTGACGCGCTGGAACCCGACAAGAGAGCGGATCGGGGCGCCGTCCAGGCCGGGGCGGCTCAGATAGAGCTGGACCACCTCGTCGCCCGCTCGGTCGCCGGTATTGGTCACCACGACGCTGGCCTCCAGGGTGTCGGCTGCGCGGATGCGAGACCTCGACACCTGCGCCTCGGCGTAGGTGAAGCGGGTGTAGGACAGGCCGTGCCCAAAGGCGTAGAGCGCTGGCCGTTCGAAATAGCGGTAGGTCCGCCCCTGCATGCCGTAGTCCTCGAAGGGCGGCAGGTCTGAGGCAGAGCGATAGAAGGTGACGGGCAGTCGCCCTGACGGATTGACGTCGCCGGCGATCACGCGGGCCACGGCGTCGCCGCCCTGGCCGCCCGGATACCAGGCCTCGACGATGGCCGGGACGTGGGCGTCAGCCCAGTTCACACTCAGCGCGCTGCCGTTGATCAGGACCAGAACCACGGGCGTACCGGTCGCGTGGACACGTTCGAGCAGCGCTTGCTGCGGTGTGGGCAGGTCAAGGCTGGTGCGATCGCCGCCCGCGAAGCCGGGCGTCGCCATCGGCATTTCTTCGCCTTCGAGTTGGGACGTCAGACCGCCAACAAAAATGGCGACATCTGCGTTTCGTGCTGCGGTCACAGCCGAGGCGCCTGCGGGATCTGACGGCAGACTCCATAACAGGCGTTCGTGTCCGCCTGTGGCGCGCTGGAAGGCCTCGACCCGCAGCCGGTAGGTCTGGCCCCGCTTCAGAGACACCGTGCCGGCGGCCACGGACGGTCGCCAGTCCACGGCCCAGGCATCGACGATGGGGGCGTCGTCGATGAAGATGCGATAGCCGCCGTTGGCGTCGTAGCGGAAGATGTAGTCGCCATCCTCGGGCGCCGTCAGGAAGCCGGTGAAACGCACCGCGCCGCTCTGCATCTCGCCCGACCATGCCAGTTCGGGCGTCGGAGCTGTGGTGGTCGCGCCTGCGGTCGTCGCCAAGGCGCGATCAGCGAACCGTTCGACACGGACGCCGGGCTGGCGACACTGAGCGTCAGCGCACAGGACGGCTCCGGGCACTTGATCCAGCGACCGATCAATCAGGCCAGATCCCTCGACATAGGTCACTTCAGCGTCGGGGAAGCGGCGGCGGATGCCGTCCAGGATGGTGACGGGCTGGGACGGCTCGCCATTGTAGTTGCCGACGAGGGCCGCGTGGCTGTCGGCGTTGGGGCCGATGACGGCGATGCGGCGCGGCGCGGTCCCCAAGGGCAGCAGGCCGTCGTTCTTCAGCAGCACGATGGCCTTCTCGGCCGTGGCCAACGACAGGGCGCGCCCGGCCTCGGTGTCGTAGTCGGCGGCGGTGATCGCGGGAAAGACCTGGGCGGCATCGTCGAACTGGCCCAACTGCATCCGCGCCGTGAACAGCCGCACCAGGGATCGGTCGATGACGGCCTCGGCCAGAGCGCCTGAGCGGACGGCCCTGACGATATGGTCGCTCTCCACCGCGCCGCCGCAGATCAGGTCCATCCCGGCATCGAAGGCGGCGGCCACGCCCTGTTCGGGCGTCGGCGCGTATCCGTGATGGTCGGGGCGATAGATGTCGGCGACCGCCTCGCAGTCCGAGACCACATAACCGTCGAACTTCCAGGCCTCGCGCAGATAGTGGGTGAGCAGGGGCGAACTGGCGCAGGCGGGTACACCGTCGACCGCGTTATAGGCGCACATGATCGATTGGGCCTTGGCCTCCATGACCGTGGCGCGGAAGGCCGGCAGATAGGTGTCGGCCAGATCGTGGGCCGAGGGGTGGATGTCGTCGCGGTGGCGGCTGGCCTCTGGGCCTGAATGGACCGCGAAATGCTTGGGCGTGGCGATGGTGCGGTAATAGCGGTCGTCGTCGCCTTGCAGACCCTCGACGAAGGCTACACCCAGGCGCGAGGTCAGGTAGGGGTCCTCGCCATAGGTCTCCTGGCCTCGTCCCCAGCGAGGGTCGCGGAAGATGTTGATGTTGGGCGACCAGACGGTCAGGCCCGCGAACCAGTCGGATCCGCCGAAGCGGTGCTGCTCGGCCAGATGTTTGGCCCGGAACTCGACGCTGATGAGATCGGAGACGGCGCGGATCTGGGTCACGTCGAACGTCGCGGCCAAACCGATGGCCTGCGGGAACACGGTTGCGTAACCGGCGGCGGCCACGCCGTGCAGCCCCTCGTTCCACCAATTGTATTCGCGGATCTGTAGCCGTGGGATGGCAGGGGCGTCGTTGACCAGTTGCGACGCCTTCTCCTCCAGCGTCATGCGCGACACCAGGTCGGTGGCGCGCGCGACCGCCGTCGCCTGCACGTCCTGATAGGCGGCCGTCTGGACGACTGCGACGGGACCGCCCGGAAGCTGGGCAGGCGCGGCCTGTGCGAGGGCGGCGGTGCCGACGACCGACAGGCCAAAGGTCACAACGGCGAGGCGAGGCCAGGATCGGGTCAAGAGATCAGTGCTTTCTTGTCAGACGTTCAGGCGGACGATTTCGGGATGTGGCGACCAGGTCAGGCCTGGGGCTTCAGGAACCCGTTCACGTCCAGCCAGCGCAGGAAGCCGTCGAGCCAACCGTTGCTGGTCTTGCCGGGATTGCCCAGACCGAACCCGTGGCCGCCGTTCTGATAGAGGTGAAACTCCACCGGACGGCCCGCGCTCTGCCAGGCTTCGACGACGCCGAAGCCGCGATTGGCGAACAGGGGATCGTCCGCCGCCAGCACCACGAACATCGGCGGTGCATCGGCCGGAACCTCGACGGCGGTCATGGCTCCATAGATGGGCGCGATGAAGGCGGGGCGGGTCTGGGGCGCCCATAGGGTGGTGGCCATGGTGGTCATGGCGCCGGCCGAAAAGCCGACCATGCCGATACGCTCTGGATCGACGCCCCACTCCGAAGCCCTGGACCGCACCAGGGCGAACGCCGCCGTGGCGTCATCTATCTGATCGGCGAATTCGGCGCCCGGTTGGCCCGGCGTCGCCGGACGGGCGGGACGAGCTCCGGCGCCCGAGAACATGGCGTTGACCGAGGCCTCGAACTCTCCGAGATCGGGCAGGGTCGGGCGCGTGCGGTATTTCAGCACGAAGGCGGCGACGCCTTGGTCGGCCAGGGCCTGGGCGACTTCCCAACCCTCGTTGCTCATCGACAGGAACATGAAGCCGCCGCCGGGGGCCACGATCACGGCGGCTCCGTTGGCCGTGCCGGGCTTGGGCAAAACCGGGGTCAGGGTTGCGGTGGTGACATTGCGGACAAAGGTGTCGCCATACTGGTTGAACCAGGTCTCTGGCCCCGTCGATGCCGCAACGCCGCCGGTGCCCAGGATGATGGCGTTCGGTTCCGCCGGAGCGGCGGCCTCGGTCATCGGAGCCTGTTGCGCCAGCGCCGGGGCGGCGAGGGCAAGGCTGGCGGCGGTCAGGAGCAGCAAGATTTTCAGGCGGGTCATGGTCGTCTCCAGAGCATGGGGTCGAAGCGGCGTCACGCCGGCGATGGGGGCGTGGCCTGAATGGCCGCCGGGCCCGTCACGCGAGAGCCCCACAGGGCGTAGAACAGGATGTAGAGCTCGCAGGCGGCGGTCAGCAGGAAGGACAGCTGCAGCCCGTATCGGTCGGCCAGCCAGCCCTGGACGATCACAAGGGCGCCGCCTGCAATGGCCATGATGAGCAGGCCCGAGCCCTCCTCGGTCAGAGGGCCCAGCCCCTTGATGCCCAGGGTGAAGATGGTCGGGAACATGATCGAGTGAAAGAAACCGACTGCGATCAGCGCCCACATGGCGATCGGGCCGCTGGCGAACGTGGTGACCAGCATCACGACAAAGGCGCCGACCGAGAAGATGGCCAGGACCGTCTCGGCTCGCATCCGCTGCATCAGCACCGCGCCCAGGAAGCGACCCACCATCATGCCGCCCCACAGGATCGCCAGATAGCGCGAGGCCTGTTCGTGGGTGATGGCGGCGATGTCGGGCTGAGCGACGAAGTTGATGAACAGGTTGGCCACGCCGATCTCGGCGATCAGGTAGATGAAGATGGCCGGCACCCCGAACACCAGGTTGCGGTGTCGCCACAGCGACAGACCCTTGCGGGCCTCGCGGGTCGCGCGCTGCGAGGCCTGGCCCAGAGCGGGCAGGGGGAAGCGGGCGATGACCACGGCCAGGACGATCAGGACGACCGCCACGATCAGGTAGGGCAGGATGACCGACTGGGCGTCGGCGTATCGCTCGGCGGCGGTCAGCACGACGTCCGCCTCGCTGGTCCCGCCCTTGGATCGGCCCAGGATCAGATAGCCCGCGAACAAGGGCGCCAGGGTCGTGCCCAGCGAGTTGAACGCCTGAACCAGGTTCAGCCGCGACGAACCCGTCTCGGGCGGACCAATCACGGTGACGTAGGGGTTGGCGGCAACCTGCAGCAGGGTGATGCCGCTGGCGATGACGAACAGGGCCGTCAGAACCAGATTGTAGGACGGCAGACGCGCCGCCGGCACCATCATCAGGGCGCCGACAGCCATCACGCCCAGGCCGATAACGATCGCGCGCTGGTAGCCAAGGCGGGCGATCAGTTTGGCGGATGGAATCGAGGCGACGAAATAGGCGATGAACCAGACGGATTCGATCAGAGTCGTCTGGGTGTAGCTGAGGTCAAACACGCTGCGCAGGTGCGGTAGCAGCGTATTGTTGATGACGGTGATGAAGCCCCACATGAAGAACAGCGTGGCCAGCAGCGCCAAGGCCGGGCGATAGGCCGCGCTGCCCGGCTTGGGGGCGGAAGCGGTGAACGAGCCTGTCGGTACAGCCATGATTTCCCTCCTGTCGGCAGCGCGTTCACGCCATTCGACGCCGCAACTTGTCCTACTTTTAATTGTCTGACTATATGGACCTCAGGCCCTCGTCAACGGTGGGCGAACGGTGTGAGGGACGGGTCATGGATAGGCGGACAGGGGTGCTGGCGGCGGCAGCCATATTGGGTTTGGTCGCTGCTCCAGGCGCGGTCTTCGCAGGCGAAGCGCAGCGCGCTCCGGCGGGTCGTCTGACGGATGGTCAGGCGGTGGAGGTCATCATCTTAAGCAACAGCCATGGGGTTTCGGCCCGCATCCTGACCTATGGCGCGACCCTGCAATCCCTGGTCGGACCGGACCGAAACGGGCGTCCGGCGGATGTGGTCCTGGGATATGACGCCCTGGCTGATTACGAGACCCATCCCAACTATTTCGGCGTCACCGTGGGGCGTTACGCCAACCGGATCGCCGGGGGGCGTTTCGTGCTGGACGGTCGGACCTATCAACTGCCTCTGAACGACGTCACCAACTCTCTGCACGGCGGCGGGCAGGGTTTCGACAAGAAGGTCTGGCGGGTTGTCTCTGTCAGCGACGGCGACAGCCCGAGCGTCGTCCTGGCTCTGACCAGCCCGGACGGGGACCTGGGCTATCCGGGGCAGCTTGAAACCACGGTCGCTTATTCGCTGGACGAGGCGGGGGCCCTGACCATCGCCTTCGAGGCGGAGACGACCCGCCCCACCGTCGTCAACATGACCAATCACGCCATCTTCAACCTGGCAGGCGAGGGGGCTCCGGGCGGTATCGAGGGCCATCGTCTTACGATCCCTGCGGCGGCCTATACGCCCGTGGACGCCGCCCTGATTCCGACGGGAGAATCGCGCGCGGTAGAGGGCACGCCTTTCGACTTCCGCACTCCGCGCCTGATCTCTGATGGCCTGCGCGACGGACGTGACGAGCAGATCCGGCTCGGCCGCGGCTACGACCACAACTTCGCCCTCGACAAGGGTGTGACGGCACAGCCCGAACTGGCCGCCCGGCTTGAGGATCCCGCCTCCGGCCGAGTGCTGGAGGTGCTGACGACTGAGCCGGGGGTTCAGGTCTATTCGGGCAATTTCCTCGACGCTCTGCTGGTCGGCAAGGGAGGTCATCTCTACCGCATGGGCGATGGACTGGCGCTGGAGCCGCAGAAGTTTCCCAACGCCCCCAATACGCCGGCCTTCATCTCGGCGCGCGTCGATCCCGGCCAGCCTTATCGCCATGTGATGGTCTATCGCCTGTCGACCGCAGACTGACCTTCGAGCCTTCCGACGAGAACTATGATGCGCCTTCTACAGCACTTCAGCCCTGACGGTCGTCGTCAGGTCATCGCCGCCGAGCGCGACACGGCGGCCTTTATCCAGAATGTCGAGACCGTGCGCGATCTCGCGCTGATGGCGATCGGCGCCGGCATTGACCTGTCACAGGCCTGTCGGCGTCAGGGGCCGGGCGGCGCTGTCGATATCAACGAGGCGCTGGAGGAGGGGCGTCTGCTGGCGCCCATCGACCACCCCGACGACGCCCATCTGATCATGACGGGCACGGGCCTGACGCATCTGGGCTCCGCCGAAGGGCGTGACCAGATGCACCGTGCGGCCGCATCGGCCGAGCACCAGACCGACTCCATGCGGATGTTTCTGGAAGGGGTCGAGGGCGGAAAGCCTGCAGCGGGCCGCGTCGGCCAGCAGCCCGAGTGGTTCTACAAGGGCGACGGTTCCCAACTGGTCGGACCGGGCCGTCCCCTGACGATGCCCGCCTTCGCCCAGGATGGCGGCGAGGAGCCTGAGCTCGCCGGGGTCTATGTGATCGGTCCGGACGGCGCGCCGTGGCGGCTGGGCGTCTGCCTGGCCAACGAGTTCAGCGACCACGTCACCGAACGTCACAACTACCTGTGGCTGGCCCACTCCAAGCTGCGACCGGCGGCGCTGGGGCCCGAGCTGCTCGTGGGCTCGCCTCCGGCCGATGTCCGGGGCCAGAGCCGGATCATCCGGGACGGCGCCATCCTGTGGGAAAAGCCCTTCCTGTCAGGCGAAGACAACATGTCCCACGCCCTGGCCAACCTGGAAGCGCACCACTTCAAATACGATCTGTTCCGCCGTCCGGGCGACGTGCATGTGCATTTCTTCGGCACGGCGACCCTGTCCTTTGCGGACGGCGTCCAGACCCGGGCTGGAGACATGTTCGAGATCGAGGCGGCGCCCTTCAGCCTGCCTCTGCGAAACGTCCTGGCCCGAGACGAGACCCCTGCCATGGCGGTCCAGTCCCTCTAATCGCCTCAGGCTAGGGAAGGCATTTGACGGGGGCCGTTCCGAACGGAAGCGGCCCCGGCGCCGGCTTTTAGGCCGGTGGGCAGATCGCATCCCCCTCGTTGGAGACGACGCGGATTTCGGACACCGACAAGGCGGCCGTGCCGACGGTGGTCAGCTGGAAGGGGATATCGACGGCCGCCAGGTCGGCGCCCCTATCGCGGAAGCAGGACAGCCGCACCTTGATCGTGCGCCATTCACCGATGGGGGCGGCGCCGAAGATCGACGCGATATCCAGCGTGGCCCCGCCCATGCCCAGGCCGACCGGGGCGGTCGGCCGGGCGTCGACGCGATAGCGGAAGCCCAGGGCCATCTCGCCATTGCTCTGACGCGTCAGGTCCACCGGAATGCCCCAGATCTGGGCGGATGCCTCGCCGGTTCCGGCGAACACGAACTGCTGGCCGCTTTCCTGGGCCAGGTCGTCGACCGCATGCGAGACCACTCCCCCGCGCGGGCTCTGGCCCTCGCCGCCGACCGGCGGTTTCAGCTGCCCTCCGGCGTCGTTCAACAGGAGGGCCCAGGGCGAGACATAGCGGCCATCGACGAAATAGCGGTCGATGCTCGAGGTCTCGCCGGTGATGCCGGATTCTTCGGACAACACGCCGACGCTGGCCGGCGCGGCGTAGCTGAGGCCGTAGCCGTAGGCGAACTGGGGGTCATAGCCGGGCTGGCCGACGTTCAGGGGCTGGCCCTCGGCCGTCTTGGGCCAGCTGAACGACAGGGTTCCGGTGAAGTCGTGGCGTGGCTTGGCCGCCGCATCGCCGATCAGCACGTCGGCGACGCCTGCGCCCTCGGTGCCCGGCAGCCAGGCGGCGACGAAGGCGTCCGAGGCGTTGATCTCGGGATTGGTCCACATCGGACGGCCCGACAGGAAGACCGAGACGGTGGGGATCCCCGCCGCCTTCAGGGCCTTGAGCGTGGCCAGGGGGCCTTCAGGCACGAAGTCCAGGGTGTCGACGTCGCCCTGGAACTCGGCATAGGGGGTCTCGCCGAAGACGACGATGGCGACATCCGGCTTGTCGGTGAAGCTCCCGTCGGCGCTCAGCGTCGCCGCGCCGCCGGCCTCGGTCACCGCCTCGTGGATGCCCGACCAGATCGACTGGCCATTGGGGAAGTCGGCGTTGGCGTTGCCCGTGCCCTGCCAGGTCAGGGTCCAGCCGCCCGCCGCCTGGCCGATGTCGTCGGCGGCCGCGCCCGCCACCAGCACCCGCGCGCCGGCCCGGATCGGCAGCACCGCGCCCTCGTTCTTCAGCAGCACCAGCGACTGGCGCACCGCCTGGCGGGCCAGGGCGCGGTGCTCGGGCGAGCCCAGCATCTCCAGCCGCCCCTCGACCGGGCGATCCTCGCGGAAGACCCCGGCCTTGACCTTGGCGCGCAGGATGCGGGTCACGGCGTCGTCGATCCGCGCCATGGGGATCTCTCCCGAACGGGCCTGGGCCAGGGTGCTTTCGTACAGGGGCTTCCAGCTGTCGGGCGCCATCAGCATGTCGATGCCCGCGTTGACCGCCAGGGCGCAGCTCTCGTTGGAACAGCCGGGCAGCTGGCCATGGGCGTTCCAGTCCGAGACCACGAAGCCGTCAAAGCCCAGCGGGCCGTGCAGCACGTCGCGCAGGATGGTCGGATTGCCCGAATGCTTGACCCCGTTCCAGCTCGAGAAACTGGCCATGACCGACAGCACGCCCGCGTCGATGGCCTGGACATAGCCGCCCAGGTGGGTGTCGATCAGACCCTGTTCGTCGCCCTGATAGTCGCCCTGGTCCTTGCCGCCGGCGGTGCCGCCGTCGGCCAGGAAATGCTTGGCCGAGCCGGCGATCCGGCCGGGCGCCAGGGGATGATCCGCCGACAGCTCGCCCTGCAGACCCAGGGTCATGGGCCCGGCGTAGCTGCGCTGCACCTCGGGGTTCTCGGCATAGCCTTCGTAGGTGCGGCCCCAGCGGTCGTCCTGGGGCACGGCCAGGGTCGGGCCGAAGGTCCAGTCGGCGCCCGTCACCGCCACCTCCATCGCCGTGGCCTCGCCGATGCGCCGGATCAGGTCGGGATCGCGCGCGGCGCCCAGGCCGATGTTGTGGGGAAAGATGGTCGCGCCGACCACGTTGTTGTGCCCGTGCACGGCGTCGATGCCGTAGATCAGCGGGACCTTGGCGCCCGGCCGCGCCGCCGCCGCCGCGCGAAACGCCTGGGCCAGCTCGACCCAGGCCTGGGCCGGAGCCCGCTCGTCGCCGCCCGGCGCCGAGTTGCCCCCCGCCAGGATCGACCCCAGCGGATAGCGGGCCAGATCCTCGGGCTTCACCGAGGCCAGGTCGCCCTGGATCATCTGCCCGACCTTCTCCTCCAGCGTCAGGGTCGACAGCAACTGCGCCACGAACGCCTCGGTCGCCGCATCGCTCATCGCATCCGGCGACGACGCCGAGGGCCACAGCGAAGGATGCGCCGTTGCATTCGCCGGAATGGCGATGGCGGGGGGCGCCGATTGCGATTGGGCGGAGGCCTCCGTCGAGTACGACAACGTTGTCAGTGGCGCGGAAGCCACGGTCATCATGAGGATAGAAGTAAGGATGCGCATATGATTCCGTCCCGATGCGGCCAGTCTCACTCCGAGATTTGAGCCTTTGGGCTCGCGGGAGTGGCTCCGCTTGACTCCTCTCCTAACCAGCAAGTTTCGATCCGTCGATGGGGCTGCGACAAATTGTTACCGCTCTCACCGATGGGAGGCGTCAGGCCATGGTGCGCGGATTCGACAACAGGTTCTCGCGTGATAGCGTTACCTCAACTGCATCGATCGGAATGCAGATCAGGGAGTGGTGAGGATGGGCCAGATGGACAGAATGCTGCGACGATGGGCCAGGCCTGTGATGGCGGCCTTGGCGATGGTCTTGTTGATGCAGGTCTCGGCGCCCGCCAGCGCCGAGACCCCGGTCGAGCGCCATGGCCGGTTGAGCGTCCAGGGCAATCGCATTGTCGATCAGCACGGGGCGCCGGTCTCCCTGCACGGAATGTCCCTGTTCTGGAGCCAGTGGCAACCGCAGTACTACAACCGGGACGCCATCCAGTGGCTCGCCGACGACTGGAACATCTCGGTGATCCGCGCCGCCATCGCGGTTCATGCGGGCGGATATATGGAGCATCCAGAGGCCGAGATGGCGCGGGCCGAAGCGGCTATCGACGCCGCGGTCGCCGCTGGCGTCTATGTCATCATAGACTGGCACGCCCACGATCCGGAGCCCGAGGCGGCAAGCCGGTTCTTTGCCAGCATCGCCAGCCGCTACGGCGACCTGCCCAACCTGATCTACGAGACATGGAACGAGCCCCTGCCTCAGTATGACTGGGCGACATCGGTGCGGCCCTATCATGAGGCGGTCATCGGCGTTATCCGGGCGCAGGATCCCGACAATCTGGTGATCGCCGGCACGCCCCGTTGGTCCCAGGACGTCGATATCGCCGCCGAGACACCGCTGACGTTCGACAACGTCGCCTACACCCTGCATTTTTACGCGGGTAGTCACAGGGGAGACCTGCGCGCCAAGGCCGCAACGGCCCTGTCGAAAGGGGTGGCGATCTTCGTCACCGAATGGGGCACGACCAACGCGGACGGCGACGGCGGCGTGGATGCGGCGGAGACCGAACTGTGGTGGCGGTTCATCGCCGACAACCAGCTCAGCGACCTGAACTGGTCCGTGGCGGACAAGGACGAGGCCTCGGCCGCGCTTCTGCCTGGCGCATCAGGACAAGGCGGCTGGACGCTGGATCAGATTTCGCCCTCGGGCCGGCTGGTCCGCGAGCGACTGCGGACGCTCGATCGCTAGTCGGCGCTAAGGTCTAACAGGCGACATCGAGGACGGGCGCGGCTTCCGGCGCTGCGTCCTCGCAGGTGACGGTGTTGATGGCGTCCACCAGGGCCTGGATCTGCAACGGCTTGGCCACCCAGGCGTCCATGCCGCAGGCGCGGTATTCCTGAACCTGATGGCTCATGACATTGGCGGTCAGGGCGATGATCGGCGTCCGGCTGCGGCCGTCGTCATTCTCGCGCTGGCGGATGCGGCGGGTGGCGGCGGGACCGTCCATGACCGGCATCTGCACGTCCATCAGGATCAGGTCCCAGGGTTCGGCCTCCCAGGCGTCCACGGCAAACTGGCCATTGTCGACCACGGTGACGTCGATGCCGAGTTGATGCAGCAGGGTCTTGAGCACCAATTGATTGATCGGATTGTCCTCGGCAGCCAGCACCTTGAGGTCGCCAGCCAGGTCGGAGCCGTCGTTGCGCTCAGCACAGCCAGTCTCTCCCGATGCGATCACACCGCGCTGCAGCGGCAGGACGACCTCGAAGGTCGTGCCTTCGCCGAAGACGCTATGGACGGTCATGGCGCCGCCCATCAGAGCGGCCAGATCGTTGCAGATCGCCAGGCCCAGACCCGTGCCGCCGAACTTGCGGGTGGTGGAGATGTCGGCCTGGGTGAATTTCTCGAACAGGGCGTCGATCTTGTCGGCAGGGATGCCGATGCCGGTGTCGCTGACGGACAGGCGCAGGGCGCCGTCGTCCTGGACGCAAGCAGAGACCCTGACCTCCCCGGTCTCGGTAAACTTCAGGGCGTTTGAGATCAGATTATAGACGATCTGGCGCACCCGGGTCGGATCGCCCCGCCAGCCGTGCCGAGCCTCGGGCGACGATACCAGCGAGAAGGACAGGCCCTTTTTGTTGGCGAGGGCCGTGAAGGCGGCATGGGCGCCCATCAGCAGATCGTCGAGATCGAAGTCGACATCCTCCAGAGCCAGTTTCCCAGCCTCGATCTTGGCCAGGTCCAGCATGTCGTTGAGGATGGCCAGCAGGCTTTCACCCGACTGTCGGATGATGTCGACCCTCTCGCTCTGCAATTTCGACAAGGGGTCGTTGGCCATGGCCTGGACCATCCCCAGGACACCGTTCAACGGGGTGCGAATCTCGTGGCTCATCATCGCCAGGAATGAGGATTTGGCGACATTGGCGGCCTCGGCCTCGAGTGTCGCATGGCGCAGGCTGGCGGCGGTCGCCTCAAGGTCGCGCGCTCTCTGGGTGGCCAAGGAGATGTCATGGCTGGTGATGATCCAGCCGCCGTGTTCCATCCTGCGGGCGACGGGCCGAAGGACCCGGCCGCCGGCTCCGCGCCACTCTGACGAGGCTGTGTCGGCATCCCGCATGGCGTTGGTGAAGGCTTCCGCCTCCTGTTCCGACCAGCAGCCACGCTGTTGCAGGTCGGACAGAACAGTCTCCAGGTCGATGCCCGGCTTAAGCGCTTCAGAGCCGAGACCCAGGCTGGATGACAGTCGCTCGTTCGCGGCCATGATGCGCAGTTCGGCGTCGAGGATCAGCAGGCCGATGTCGGCGGCGGCGATGGCGGACCGGGCGATGTCGGTCTTCAGCAGGCGGGTCTTGCGAACGCTGAGGCCCAAGGCGTCGGACGCGGCGATTTCGCCCTGACCGGCGGGGCTGTCGAGACGCAGGCGCGCCCCGGCCCCGACCAGGGTGCTAGCCGGGTTCACCAGGGCCCAGGTTGAAAGAGCGGCGGCGACGGGGGACAGGCGACCCTTGTCTTCGAACCGGGCGCGGAAGGCGCTTTCGTCGAAATGGCGCTGGGCTTCCAATGTGAATCGTCCGGTCAGGAAGACCCCCTCCGAGACGCCGAGCGACAGTGCGATCTGGCCAGCGAAATCGCCCAGTATGCCCATGAAACAGTCCAGCGACTGGCGACAGGTCGCGTCCTGCAAGGTCTGGCCCTGAAGCAGGACTTCCAATGGCGTCAGTCGGTCGGCGGCGCGGCCTTCGACCAGAGCGAGGGCGGCGTGCAGTTCTCCCAGGGCGGGCCAAGAAATGAGCCGTTCGTACGACACGCGCCCGTGCTTCTGGGTGAAGACCTTCAGCAGTTCGCATTCCAGGGGGGTGGAGGGGGCAAAGGCCAAATGACCGGCCTCGGTGTCGATGATGCGCGACCCCGAGGCGTCGATGTCCAGCGCTGAAACCCCCAGGCCAAAATCCGGACTCACGATGGCGTATCGGCCGGGCCGTAGCCCCGCGACAGGCGCGGGCGACGGGCCGATGGGCTGGGCGTCGCCGGGATCGAGGTTGAGGACGCTGAGGGCCACAGCGGCGGAATCATTGATCATCCGCACGTCGGTGAAGCCGAAGGCGGCCTCGAACTGACCGCCGGAAAACCGCCAGCCCGACTGGGTGACCGTCACCTCGTCGGCAGTGACGGGCGCCGCGACGGACAGGCACAGTCGCGTGGGCGTTGGTCGGCTTGCAACGGCGAGGAAATCGGCCAGGGCATCGACTGGCGTGGCGAAATCCCCAACCTGGCGTTCCGCGTAGCCGGAGAACAGCGGGCGACCGCCATCGAACCCTTCAAGAAAGGCGAAGCGGCAGACGTGAGGCGCGATATCCCCGACGACAGCAAATGTCACGACGCCTCCCTAAGGCTTTTGCGTTAGGGAACAGCAGCATAGTTAAAATAGTCTGAGTTATGACCGTTCGGCGACTCCTGATCGTTGTAAACCTATCGCGCTGCTTCGAGCTTGCGAGAAATGTTCGGACTATGCCGCCGAGCAATGCTCGCGGATGAAGGCCTCGTGCGTCGGCATATGGTCCGCCGAATTACGAATGGCCTCGGCCGTCTGGTGCAGACGGCGGCGGGTTTCTTCAACCGACAGGATTTCGGCGACCGGGTCGAAGCGTTCTGGCCGAATGTTTTGGCCGATCATGACCGCGAACCAGCTGGTGTCGTTGAACAGCTCTTCGTTCTCGCGGAATATCCGTCCACGGCTCCGGAAGATGTCGTATTTTTCGACCAGGCTGTCGGGCAGTTTCATCTCGCGGCATTCGCGCCAGAGCGGGCTGTCGTCCCTCTGGTTGGCGTTGTAGTGCAGGATGATGAAGTCGCGGATGCGCTCGGCCTCATAGGCGACGACACGGTTGTAGCGATCGATTTCCGCCTGTTCGAACCTTAGGGTCGGGAACATGGCCAGCAGGTTGGCGATGCCGCTCTGGACCATGTGGATACTGGTCGATTCCAGCGGTTCGATGAAGCCGGACGCCAGGCCTAGGGCGACGACATTCCGGTTCCAGGCCTTCTTGCGACGCCCGGTCACGAACCTCAGTACGCGCGGATCGGCCAGGGGCGCGCCGTCCAGTTGTGACAGTATGTCGGCGGCGGCCGCATCGTCGTCGATGTGGCGGCTGGAATAGACATAGCCGTTACCGGTGCGATGCTGCAGGGGGATGCGCCATTGCCAGCCGGCGGGGCGGGCGGTGGAGCGGGTGTAGGGGGTCGGATTCTCCACGCGGGCGCAGGGCACCGCCACCGCCCGGTCGCAGGGCAGCCAGTGGGTCCAGTCGTCATAGCCGGTCTGGAGCGCGCCCTCGATCAGTAGGCCCCGGAACCCGGAGCAGTCGATGAACAGGTCGGCCTCGATCGTCTGATCCTTGTCGGTTCGCACGGACTCGACGAACCCGTCATCGCCGCGCAGGGCGACATCCACAATGCGGCCCTCGACGCGCCGCACGCCGCTGGCCTCGGCGTGCTCGCGAAGCCATGCGGCATAGAGGCCGGCGTCGAAGTGAAAGGCGTAGGCGATCCTGGAAAGGGGCGACGGGCCGGCGTCGATCGGGCGCATGAACTTGCCCTGAGCAGCGGCTACCGACTGCAGGGAATAATCGGTGATCGGCGGGGCGTCGCCCAGCTGGTTCAGGCGCAGCCAGTAGGCGTGAAAGGAGACGCCTTTCATGTCGACGCCGAACGGGCCGAACGGATGGAAATAGGTCTCTCCGATCCGTCCCCAGTCGCGGAATTGGATGCCCAGCTTGAACGTGCCCTGGGTACGGCGGACGAACTCGTCCTCGTCCAGCCCTAGCATCCTGTTGAACAGGCGCAGCTGAGGGATCGTCGCTTCGCCGACGCCGACCGTGCCGATCTCTTCGGATTCGACCAGGGTGATTTCGGCATAGTCCGGCCCCAGCACCTTGCCGAGGGCAGCCGCGGCCATCCAGCCAGCGGTGCCCCCGCCGACGATGGCGATTTTGCGAATGCGTTGGTCGGCGGGAGGCATATCTTGTCAGGCTCTCAAAGAAGGCTGTGACGCGTCGGCGCGCGGCTCGCGAGGTAGTCGCGGTGCGTCGGCATGGCCTCGGCCGCCTGACGCATGACGGCGCGGGTGCGATCCAGACGGTCGCGCGTGTCGACGAGCGAGAACTTGTCCGCCAGGGGGTGGTAGCGGCGCGGCTGGAGATGCTGGCCCATGAAGACGGCCAGCCAGCTGGCTTCTTCGAAGGTTTCTTCGTCACCCATCGGGATGCGGCCCCGGCTCTCGAACTGAAGCAGTTTCCAGGCCAGTTCGGCGGGCGGTTCAGCCGCCGCGCGGGCGTCCCAGAAGCTCTGTCCGCTGCGCCGGTTGAGCTTGTAGTGGGCGATCAGGAAATCGCGCAGCCGTTCCGCCTCTGCCTGGATCAGCCGGTTGTACTCCCGCGCCGAGACGGCCATTCCTCCGGGTGTGGGAAAGAGGGCCAGCAGCTTGGTCACGGCGCTCTGCAACAGATGCAGGCCGGTTCCTTCCAGAGGTTCCAGGCAGGTCGCAGACAGGCCGATGGCGATGCAGTTGCCAATCCAGGGTGTGCGACGTCCGTTCTCGAACAGGCGTTCGTTACCGCCCTGAGGCGCCGGCTCGCCCGGGGCGACGGCGTCGAACACAGCCACGCCGGTCGCTGTCCGAAGCGGCACGGTCTGGAGCCAGCCGGCGCGTTGCGCCTCGATCTCGGTCAGCAGACACGGCACCGCCTGAGCCGGGTCGAGGGACCAGCGAACCCGGTTGCAGGGCAGGTGCTCGCTCCAGGATTCCCACGTCGAGCCCAAGGCGGATATGACGGACGCGGCTGTGCCCGTGCAGTCGATAAACAGGTCGCCTTCGACGAGCCGTCCGTCGCTCAGGGTCACGCCGGTGACGCGTGTGCGCTCGGCGTCCGTAATGACGGCGGCCAGGCTTCCGGACACCCCTTGAACGCCCGCGCGTTCGGCGATGCTTCGAAGCACGGCCGTGTAGGCTTCCGCATTCAAATGCAGACCATAGGACATGGTCGATGTGACCGAGCGAGGGTCGTCGCTGGGCCGATCGAACCGCCCCAGATTGGCGGCGACGGCGGCCAGGGCGAAGCTTTCCAGCGGCTCCACCTGGCCCGCCTGGCGCAGCTTCAGCCAGCAGTGATGAAAGGCGACGCCCTCCATGACCGCGCCGAAGTCGCTGAACGGATGGACGTAGCTCACGCCCTTTCGGGTCCATTGCGAAAACTGCGTGCCCAGTTTGATCGTCGCGCCCGTCGCCGCGATCAGCGCATCTTCGTTAAGCCCCAGGCTGTGATTGAAGGCGCGCAGGGAGGGCAGGGTGGAATCGAACGGGGTCAGAATTCCCGAATCCTGGCCGGGGTTGGTTTCGATGAGCTCCAGGCGGGTGTCCCCTGGCACGGCGCGCGACAAGGCTGCGGCCGCCATCCATCCTGCGGAGCCCCCGCCCACGATGACGATGCGCCGCAGCGGCGGGGAGGGGGCAGCCTTATACAAAGCCTCGCTCATGTCGCGGCACAATAGCGGCTGACGAAGTCGTCGTGTCCGGGCATCGACCGCGCGGCGCGATCGACCGCGACGCGAAGAGCCTCCATCGACTGGCCCAAGGCCTCGGTCGGCAGTCGGTCGCCGAGCGGGTCATAGGTGTCGGGCTCGATCCTCTGTCCAAAGTAGACCGCCAGCCAGCTGGGCTCCAGAAACAGGCCGTCACGGTACTTCGCCACCACGCCTCGCTCGCGGAACAACTCCATCTTCTCGGCCAGTGAATCGGGCACGGCCATGGCCCGGCAGTGGTTCCAGAAGGGCGTGTCGTCGCGCTCAGTCGCCTTGTAGTGGAGCACCAGGAAGTCGCGGATTCGTTCGTACTCGATGTCCATGACCCGATTGAACTCGGCGGCGTCGGCGGGGTCGAAGCTCCGCTCTGGGAAGAGTTCGATCAGGTTGGTGATGGCCACCTGGATCAGGTGGATGCTGGTCGATTCCAGTGGTTCCAGAAACCCGCTCGACAGACCGATGGCGACGCAGTTTCCGACCCACTGGCGATGGCGGCGGCCCGTCGTGAAGCGCAGGAAGCGCGGGTCGGCGCGGGCAGGCCCCTCCAGCTGTCCAACGACACGTTCGGCTGCCGCTTCATCCGTGATGTGGTCGCTGGAATAGACATAGCCATTGCCCACGCGGTGCTGCAGCGGGATCCGCCAGGCCCAGCCTGATTCCAGCGCGGTGGCGCGGGTATAGGGCGTCGATTTCTCGACTGTATCGCAAGGGACGGCGACTGCACGGTTGCAGGGCAGCCATTCGCGCCAATCCTCGTAGCCCGTTCCAAGCGCCTCGCCGATCAGCAGGCCGCGGAAGCCTGAGCAGTCGATGAAGAGGTCGCCCTCCACCGTCTCGCCGGATTCAAGGACAACCGATTCGATCCGCTGGGTCTGCTGGTCTGCGACGACGCGGTTGATCTTGCCTTCGCGACGCACAACGCCGCGGGCCTCCGAGTGACTGCGAAGGAAGGCGGCGTAGAGGCCAGCGTCGAACTGGAAGGCATAGGAGAAGGTCGACAGCAGCGACGAGGGGTCTGCATCGGGCTTCTGGAAACGCCCTAAGCGCGCGGCGACGACGGGCAGGGAATAGGCGTCGATATCGGCCGCCGCGCCCTGACGACGCAACCTCAGCCAGTGATGGTGAAAGCCGATCCGCTCGACGGGCCGACCATAGGCGCCGAACGGGTGGATGTAGGAATCCCCCAATCTGGCCCAGTCGCGAAACTCGATTCCCAACTTGAATGTCGCCTGGGTCCGAGCCATGAACTCGGTCTCATCGAGACCGATCCGGGCATTGAAGTTTCGGATATGCGGGATGGTCGCTTCGCCGACGCCGACCGTGCCGATCGCCTCCGATTCGATCAGGGTAATGCTCAGGTTCTGGTCCTTGAGCATCGCGGCCATGGCGGCCGCCGTCATCCATCCGGCGGTGCCGCCTCCGACGATGACGATGCTTCGAACCGCCTGCTCAGACATATGGTAGCGCTCCCTCTTAGAACGCAGATGACCACGTTGAGAATGGCGGATGCAATCCCTGCTGGATAGGCGGCGAAGTTGCTGCAGTGCAGCAAGGGTACTCTTGCAACACTCAGACAATTGCACGTTTTGCCACTTGAAGGCCACAAACTCTTCAGTTAGAAATTGCCTCAATGGTAGCGTTACCAAGACGCACCACATCATAGGTTGGGGAGGCTAACCGATATGTTTGACGCCACACGTGCGCTTGATCGAGGCGCGGGAACGCTATTTCTGAAGGGCGGTGTCTCCGCTCTCGCCCTGGCCGCCATGATCTCGGCCGCGCCGGCCATGGCCCAGACCGCCAACGCCGATCCCGACGCGACGACGATCGAGGAAGTTGTCGTCACCGGCATTCGCGGAAGCCTGCAAAGCTCGCAGAACACCAAGCGTAACGCCGAGGTGTTCGTCGACTCCATCAGCGCCCAGGACATCGGCGCCCTGCCTGACCGTTCGGTTTCCGAAGCCCTGCAACGCGTCCCCGGCGTGTCCATCGACCGCTTCCAGGCCGGTGTCGACCCGGACCACTTCTCCGTCGAGGGCAGCGGCGTCGTCGTTCGCGGCCTGACCTTCATTCGCTCCGAGTTCAACGGGCGCGACGCCTTCACCGCCAACAACGGCCGTGGCCTCGGCTTCGCCGACGTGCCGTCCGAGCTGCTGAGCGGCGTCGATGTGTTCAAGAACCAGTCGGCCGACATGATCGAGGGCGGCATTGCCGGCCTGGTCAATCTGCGGACCCGCGTGCCCTTCGACACCTCCGGCGATCTGTTCGCGGCCTCGGCCGAGGTCAGCTACGGCGACTTCGCCGAGAAGGCGACGCCGACCGTGTCCGTCCTGGGCAGCAAGCGTTGGGATACGGAACACGGCGACTTCGGCCTGATGGCCAACATGGTGCATTCGCAGCTGACGACGCGCGCAGATGGCCAGCAGATTTCCAACTTCGGGCTCCGGACGGACCTTGGCGCGACGCCGATCTATTTCCCCCGTGGGGCGTCCTTCCGCTCGACCATCTTCGACCGTGAGCGGACCGGCTATGCCGCCGCCGGCCAGTGGCGCAGCCCTGACCACCGGATGAGCGCGACCCTGCAGTTCCTGCGCTCGGAAGCCTCGCAGGAATCGACCGAGCATGCGGTCGAGATCGCGACTGACAACGTCACCTCAGCCGGCGATTCGCGTCCCGTTCTGGGCACGACCTTCGACTTCGACGAAGACGGCGTGTTCACCAATGGCGTCATCACCGGCCCGACCGGCTGGCGTGACGACTCGCTGGACGGTCGCGACAACCGCAACCCCGCATTCGGCCTTCAGAGCAACAACCAGCGCCGCGACGAAATCTCTGAAAACGTCACAACGGACATCGGCTTCAACTTCAAATGGGCCTTGACCGACAATTTCCGGGTCAACCTGGATGTTCAGCACGTCAAGTCCACCGTCGACGTGCTGTCAGCGACGACCTGGGCCTCGACCTATCAGAACGCCGCAATCGAGCTGCGCGGCTCGGACATTCCGCTGGTGACCTTCCTGCCGCCTTCGGAAAACGGGACCGTGGCCCCATGCCCCGCCGACGGAACTCTGCCGGGCGATTGCTCGACCTATTACACCGGGACGCACAACAGCTTCAGCGACCCGTACAACAGCTTCTTCCGCAACAATATGGACCATATCGAACAGAGCGAAGGCAAGCTGACCGCCGTTCGGCTGGATGGTGAATATACGTTCCAGGAAGACAGCTGGCTGGAATCCGTCCGCTTCGGCTATCGCCGTGCCGAACGTGATCAGACCACGCGCTTCTCTCAATACAACTGGGGTGTTGTCAGCGAACAGTGGGGCGGCGGCGGGCCTGTCTGGCTGACCGACCGGGCGGACGGCGTGCCCAGTACGGGCCAGCCCGGCGTCCCAGGCACCGAGGGCATCCTGCCGAGCTCGATGTTCGAGACCTTCGCCTTCGACAACTTCATGGGCGGAGACATCCCGGTTCCGACCGGTGATCAACCTCGCCTGTTCTACGCCGGCAATACCGCCAAGAGCTATCAGGCCTATTCCGACTTCGGCCTGTTGATCGGCGATGAGTGGCGCGATCGCTTGGGTGGTGACGGCTGTCCGCAGAACTGGGTGCCTCTGGCGATGCGTTGCGGCGTGGTGGCTGGCACGCCGTTCCGTCTGAACGAGATCAACCCGATCCTGGAGGAAAACGACGCGGCCTATGTCATGCTGCGCTACGCCGGCGAACTGTCCAACGGCGTGGAACTCAGCGGCAACCTGGGTCTGCGTTACACGACCACGGACCGAGAGGCCTCAGGCTTCCAGGCCTTCACGCAGCAGTCGTTCGCGACGGATGCGGAATGCGCCGCGACGCCTCCTGGCGAAACGCCGAGCGACTTCTGCCGGCTTGTCTCGCCGGCCAATCGTCAGGCCGCCCGCGACTTCGCCAACGGCGCCGTCATCGCCAGCACGGTGAACACCTCGTACGACTACTACCTGCCCAGCTTCAACCTGAAGGCCGAGTTTGAGGGCGGTAGGATCTTCCGCTTCGGCTATTCGCGCGCCATTACGCCGCCGGATGTCGGGCTGACGCGGAACTACAACAACATCAGCCTGTCGACCGCGGCTCAGGACATCGTGGACGGCAAGCCGACTGGCCGGTTCGATGTGGGCAACCCGTATCTGAAGCCCATTCAGGCCGAGAATTTCGACGCCTCGTTCGAATGGTATTTCGGCAATCCGGGCTCCTTCACCCTGTCGCTGTTCTACAAGAAGCTGACCGACGTCATCACCAACGGGACGCGCCGAGAGTCCTTCACCAACAACGGCGCCACCTTCGACGCCGTGGTCAATACGCCGATCAACTCGGACGAGGACGCCACCATCAAGGGCTTCGAAGTGGCCTGGCAGCAGGGTCTCGACTTCCTGCCCGGCGCCTGGGACGGGTTCGGCTTCAACGCCAACTACACCTACATCGAAAGCAACGGCGTTCCGCAGACCACCCTGTCCAACACCGACCCTGACGTGGCCTCGGGACGTGTCGCCAATATCGACACCAGCCTGCTGCCGCTGCAGAACCTGTCGAAGCATACGGCCAACCTGGCCGCCTTCTACGAGAAGGGTCCGGTGGCTTTGCGCTTGGCCTACTCGTGGCGTTCGGACTTCCTGATCACCGTGCGCGACGTGATCGTTCCCTATGCACCGATCATGAACGAGGCGACCGGCCAACTCGACGGTTCGGCCTTCTACTCGGTCAACGACCACATCAAAGTGGGGGTTCAAGCTGTGAACCTGACCAACGAAATCACCCGGACTTCCCAGGTGTTGAACAACGACCTCCTGACCACAGGCCGGTCGTGGTTCATGAGCGACCGGCGGTTCACCTTCATCGTCCGGGCGACTTTCTGATCTAGACTCTTCCGTAAAACTCTGGCCCCGGCGACCTGTTCGCCGGGGCCTTTTTCCGTTAGTGGCCAATGTGTTGTTCGGCCCAATTGCTCAGGGGCAAATCTGTTTCAGAGTGCAGTGGAGACAGCGAGATCCATGGGTGATCCAGCATCATTGGCTTCCGGCAGCGCCGCCTTTGTGCGCGATGTGGTTTCGGCCTATCGACCGGTCCTGTTGCGCGGCGCAGTCGCCGACTGGCCTGCGTTGGCGAAAGGCCAGGGGCCCGTCGCCGTCGCCAACTATCTGGCCAGCCTGGCCAATGGCGGGCCGGTGGAAACCTTTACGGGACGGCCCGAGATCAAGGGCCGCTTTTTCTATGACGCCGGTATGCGCGGGCTCAACTTCGAGCGGCGCCAGGAAACGCTGAAGGGCTTTCTGGGGCGGCTGCTGGGCCTGATGGATGTCGCCGATCCGCCGTCGGTCTATCTGGGAGCGGCGTCGGTCAATGATCGCCTGCCTGGCTTCTCGGCTCAGAACCGGATGCCGCTGGTCGATCCGTCAGTCGAGGCGCGACTGTGGGTCGGCAATGCCGTGACCGTCTCAACCCATTACGATCTGTCGGACAACATCGCCTGCGTCGTCGCCGGAAAGCGCCGCTTCACACTGTTTCCACCCGAGCAGCTGGGCAATCTGTACGTAGGTCCGCTCGACTTCACCCTGGCGGGGCAGCCGGTCAGCATGGTCGATCTGAAAGCGCCGGATCTGGAGCGGTTTCCCCGGTTCGCCGACGCGCTGAAAACGGCGCAGGTGTTCGATCTGGAGCCGGGAGACGCCCTCTATATTCCGCCCCTGTGGTGGCACCACGTCGAGTCGCTGACGCCATTCAACGTGCTGGTGAACTACTGGTGGAACGCGTCGGGAGCGCCGCCTTCGGCGTTCGAGGCCCTTATCCATGCCGTGATGACGGTGCGACCCCTGCCTGGGCCCCAGCGCGAGGCGTGGCGTAATATCTTCGAACACTATGTCTTCGAGCGTGACGGCGATCCGGTTCCGCACCTGCCGGTGGAGAGCCGGGGCGTGCTTGGCCCCATGACGCCGAGCCTGGCGCAACGGATCAGCAGCTTTTTGATGAATGGGCTGAGGCGCGGCTAGACCCGAGGGTCAGGTCGGCGGCGCGGACGGTAGTTCAGGAAGATGTTGGCGGTCAGCCGACCACGGCGCGGGTCTGGCGAGAGGGGGGTATTGGGCGGAATCTGGCCCGAATGCAGGACCTGGCTGCGATAGACGATCACGCGGTTGAACACCGCCTCGAGTTCGGCCGTCTGTTCGAAGAGCGGGCTGTCACTGCCGACATAGGCCGCAGCGGGGGGCGTCACGCTGATCTCCTGGTCCAGAGCGCTCTGATAGGCTTCCAAGCGATCCTGGCTCAGGCGCTCAAAGCCGGTCGCGCGGTGGCGATAGAAGGCCGTACCGCCGAAAACGCCGTCGCAGAGATAGTGCAGCACCGCGAACTGCAGAGGATCGACTGTATCGACGTGAGGCAGGCGTTGGGCGAGGTTCAGGCGCTCAGGCGGCAGGGTCGCCAGCGAGAAGTTGCAGCTGGCATTGGCCAGGCCGACGTCTTCCAGGGCATAGGCTTGGCGGATGTGCGGATCCAGGACGCGCGCCAGAGCCTCCACATAGGCCAGGGGCGCGGGCGCCAGAAGACCCGGATAGAAGTTGCTGCCCGCTTTCGGCGCGACGAAGGCAGCCTCCTGGGCCGCGCAGTCGATCAGAGCCTGAGGATCGACTGCTGCGTCTTCGATGACCAGCACTGGTGCGCGTTCGGCGCCGACGAGGATGGTCTGTGGCGTCAGGTTCGGCCGAACGGGAAAGGTCTTGCCGTGGCTCAACATCGGCTCATCGGCACGCGGCTTCCAGGGCGGCGAAGACGGGCGTCCGCTCAGGCGGGGTCAGGCCCTTCTCTGTCATCGCGGTCTCCAGATAGAGAGGAGCGGCAGAGGATTTCGAGCCGAGGTCAGCGGCGTAGAAGGCGTCGGCCTGGGCCGTTTCCAGCGTAACGAAGCGGACGCCTTCCTCGCGATACATGGCCAATAGAGCCGGCATCATGTGGGCGTCGAAGGCGCCGACGTGCATCAGCAGAACTAGCGGGATTTGGCGTCCGTGCAGGGCCTGAGACATCTGGCGGGCCGAGAGCAGGGTCTCGCGCGCGAAGGCCAGGTAGCTGGCTTCCAGCGCAGCGATCCCGGCCTGATTACCCTTGTCGGCGCATCGGGCGTAGGGCTGGTTCCAGGCGTAGTCGTCAAAGCTGAGGGTCGCGCTGGCGACCTTGTAGTGATGGGCCGACAGAAACTCGCGCACCGCAGCGCGCTTGGCCGGCGTGTCGCCTTCGGACAGATAGGGATAGCGGAACCATCGCCAGTCGGCGTCGGGGCTGAGGGTCGCCAGCAGCGGCTCGTTGCGCGTGATCTGGTCGATGTAGGTCTCGACCGAGGTCTCGGCCAGATTGATGTGCGACCAGGTGTGGTTGCCGAAACGGTTGCCCGACGCGCGCCACAGTTCCAGCACCCGCGCGTTCTCGGCCTCGCCCGCAGAGGACGCATTGATGAAGCCATACGAGGGTGGGGCGCCGGCCTCGCTGAGCGCCGCCGCGATCCGGGCGATGACGGCCAGTCGCGTCGTGCCTGCAGGCAGGGCGTTGTGCGCCGGCAGATCGTCGAACGTCAGGGCCATGTCTTGGGCGGTGGCGCGGGTTGACCCACCGAAGCTGGCGCTCGTCAGGGCGACGGTGAGAGCGGCGATTAGGTTCAGCATCTTCATGGGGCGGGCTCGAAGATCGACAGGGGAATGGCGTCGGCCATGGCGCGATAGCCGTCGACGGAAGGATGCAGGCCGTCCAGATCATAAGAGGGATTCACATGATCCGGGCGGGCGGGATCAGCCATGATCCGATCGAAGTCGATGATGGCGTCAAAATTCCCCGGCGCACGTATCCACGCGTTCAGAGCCTGACGGTCGGCCTCGTTCTCGGCCGTCGGATGGTAATAGGCCGAGCCGGCATAGGGCATGATGGTCGCGCCGATGATGCGTACGCCTCGGGCCCGGGCGCGGATGATCATCTGGCGATAGACGCCGATCATCTGTTCCACCAGTGCAGCGTGGGCTTCTGGCGGCATGGGCTGGTCGCGTGTCAGGACGCCCAGGTCGTTGACCCCTTCAAGCACCACGACATGGCTGACGCCGGGCTGAGACAGCACGTCGCGTTCGAACCGCGCCAGGGCATTGGGGCCCAGGCCGTCTCGAAGCAGCCGGTTGCCGCCGATGCCTTGGTTGATAACGCTGAGGCCGCGCGTCGCGGGCTGGGTCTGGAGGCGAGCCGCGAACAGGTCGGGCCAGCGAGTGTTGCTGTCCAGGGCGACGCCATAGCCGTCGGTGATCGAGTCGCCGAGAACGACAATCGCGCCCTCAACGGCGGGGCCTGCCGCCTCGATCCCCGCGATGAAATACCAGCGAGGGACAGTCTCGGCGTCGCTCAATTCGGCAGCCGAAGTCTGGTCGCCGGGGCCGATGAAACTGGTGGCGCGTGATCCGGGGTGGCCGGTCTGGGCGCCTTCGACATCCAGGACGTGCAGGCTCACAGCGACATCGCCAAGGGCTGTGACGCTAATGTCGACTGGATCGGACAGGTAGTCGGCGCCGGTCGGAATGACCACGCCGGGGCGGCCGTTGAACAACAGCGGGCGGCTTGAACCCGGCGCGATGGTTGAACCCGAACTTGGCTGGGCGACGGCGGCTGATGCGATCTGGAGAGGGGCGGAGCCGAAGGCGTTGGATAGGCGCACGCGGATGCGGTCACCGGCGGCGGTGACGCGCACGACCTGGCGCAGGGTGGCGTCATCCAGAGCGTCGGCGGGCAGGGCGTTGTCAGCCTCCGCCATCATCTGCGAACTGCCCCAAACGGCGACCCAGGGGTGATCCGCAGCCTGTGCCTGGGCCATGGAAGCGCTGACGCCCAAGGTCGATAGGCCAAGGGTGAAAACGGCGGCGCAAATCAGGCCGCGGCTCATAGGATGCCAAGGACGACGCATATCGACTCCCACGGTCTGAACGACCCATGGTAGCGATACCATACGGCCGCTTGAAGCCACCAGTGACAACGCCGTCCATGCGGCGCAGGAGATGGGATGAACACGAAAGACCAGTCAGGGAATGCGGAAAACTCGACGATCCGTCGAGTCCTGATCGTCGGCGGCGGGACGGCCGGCTGGATGGCGGCTGCGGCTCTGACCAAGATCATGCGCAATGGCGTCACCGAGGTGGTGCTGATCGAGTCCGAGGAAATCGGCACGGTCGGGGTGGGAGAGGCGACCATTCCGCCGATCACGAGCTTCAACGGCCTGTTGGGCATCGACGAAGCCGACTTCATGCGCAGCACCCAAGCGACCTTCAAGCTGGGCATCCAGTTCGAGAACTGGGGCCGGCTGGGCGACGCCTATATGCACCCGTTCGGTGAGTTCGGCGTCGATATGGACGGCGTCAAATTCCATCACCACTGGCTGAGGGCGGTTCGGGCCGGCGAGACCAGTTCGCTATGGGACTATAGTCTGGCGACTCAGGCGGCGGGTCGGGGGCGGTTCGTGCGCCCGCGTGAAGACGACCGTTCGGTGGTGGCGTCGCTGCGCCATGCCTACCATTTCGACGCGGGTCTCTATGCCGCCTATCTGCGCCACTATTCCGAGGCCAGAGGCGTGCGACGGCGCGAGGGGCGGGTCGCAGAGGTGGTGCTGCGGGGCGAGGACGGGTTCATCGAGGCCGTGAAGATGGCCGATGGCGAGGTCATCGCGGCCGATCTGTTCATCGACTGCTCGGGCTTTCGCGGGCTGCTGATCGAGGAGGCGCTGGGCGCCGGATACGAGGAGTGGACCCACTGGCTGCCCTGCGACCGAGCCCTGGCTGTGCCGACCCAGTCGAACGGACCGCCGACCCCCTATACCCGGGCGATCGCGGGCAGCAGCGGCTGGCGCTGGAAGATCCCGCTGCAGCACCGGACGGGTAACGGCCATGTCTATTCCAGCGCCCACATCTCCGACGACGACGCCCGCGCCGAACTGATCGCAGGGCTCGATGCGCCCATGCTGGCTGAGCCCCGGCCGCTGCGGTTCACGACGGGGCGGCGGCGGCGTCAGTGGGTCAAGAACTGCGTGTCTCTGGGTCTGTCATCCGGTTTCCTGGAGCCCCTGGAATCCACCAGCATTCACCTGATCCAGAGCGGGATATCGCGTCTGATGGGGCTGTTCCCGGACCGCAATTTCGATCCGAACATGATCGACGCCTACAATCGGATGTCACAGACCCAGTTCGAGCAGATCCGCGACTTCATCATCCTGCACTACAAGGCGACCGCGCGGGACGACACGCCTTTCTGGCGCCAGGTGCGCGACATGAGCGTGCCCGAAAGCCTGGCGCGCAAACTGGATCTGTTCCGGTCTTCTGGCCGGCTGTTCCGTCATGAGGACGAGCTGTTCAGCGAAGCGAGTTGGATCGCCGTCCTGCTGGGGCAGGGGGTCATGCCCGCCGTCCATGACCCGATGGCTGACGGGCTCGAGATCGGCATGGTCCGGCGGAGGCTGGAGGGGCTGAGGCAGATGATCGCTGCGGCGGCTGACAATTTGCCGCCGCATCAGGCCTTTATCGACGCCTATTGTTCGGCAGTCTGAAGCAGGGGCGAGCCGACCGGCTTGCGACGCCGTTTGGGGCCGGCGGGGGGATGACCGTCCGACTGGCGGCGGATCAGGGTGAAGTCCACCATCTCGCAGACGGCCTTGGGCGACTTGCCCGCGACCTTGCGCTTGATCGCCGCGACCAGAAGAATGACCGCCTCGCGCGACATCTCGGCGACGGGCTGGCGGATGGTGGTCATGGGCGGCCACACGGTGGTCGCCAGCGCCGTGTCGTCGAAGCCGCAGACGGTCAGGTCCGCCGGAACGTCCAGCCCCAGCCGGTGGGCCACGGCGATGGCGGCGGCGGCCATGTCGTCATTGCTGGCGAAGATGGCGGTCGGCGGGACGGGCAGGGCCAGCAGCTGGTCGGCGGCGTCGAGGCCAGAGTGGTAGGTGAAATAGCCCTGGGCGACCAGCTCGGGGTCCACGTCCAGACCTTGCGAGGTCATCGCGGCCTCGAACCCGGCATAGCGAAGGGCGCTGACCGTCTGGTTGGGATGGCCGCGCACGAAGCCGATGCGGCGATGGCCCAGGTCGATCAGGTGACGGGTCATGGCCTGGGCGGCGCGGAAGTCGTCGATGCGGATGGCGGAGGCCGCGTGCGGCGGCTCGCCCGTGGCGACCACGACTGTGGGGATGCCTGCCTCTTCCAGGCGTTCGACGATCAGGTGGGAATCGCACAGCGGCGGGGGCAGGATGACACCGTCGACGCCCATTTCGATCAGGCGCTGGACCGCGCGTTCCTCGCCCGATTCTGCGTCGCATTTCTCGACGGTCAACTGGATGGCCGAGGCGCTGCACTGCTCAAGCCCACCGAGCAGGAACTCGCTGAGATAGGCGTTGCTGGGGTTGCTGTAGAGCAGGCCGATCCGCAAGGCGTGGGCGCTGGCCAGGCTGCGGGCCGCCAGATTGGGCGCATAGCCCAACTCGCTGACGGCCTTGGCGACCCGATCACGCATATCGGCGCTGACGTTCTTCTGGCCGTTGATGACGCGGGATACGGTCATCGGAGAGACGCCCGCAAGCCGCGCGACGTCCGTGATCGTCTGACGGCCGCCGCTGCGCCTTGTCACTCTTTGATCCACCGCCATGGTCCCCTCTGGCCGGACAGGGTTGAGTCTGGCGGCGCTAACATAGGCGGGTCACGCCCCATGTGCGAGGCCCGCCCGATGGATCGCCACCGGGCGGCCTGCGCCGGTCAAGAACCGCTGTAGGCGGTCTTGTGCTGAGTGAAGAATTCGGCGGCGGCGAAGCCCTGTTCGCGCGCGCCATAGCTGGATTTCTTCGAGCCGCCGAAGGGCACGTGATAGTCCACACCGGCGGTCGCCAGGTTGACCATGACCATCCCCGCCTTGGCCCGGCGCTGGAAGTCGCGGGCGTATTTCAGCGAGGTGGTGGCGATGCCCGCCGACAGGCCGAACTCGACGCCGTTGGCGATGGACAGGGCCTCCTCGTAGTCCTTGACGCGGATGGTCGAGGCGACGGGGCCGAAGATTTCTTCGTTGTTGATCTGGGACAGATGGTCGGTGTCCGCAATCAGCGTCGGCTGCACGTACCAGCCCGGATTGTCGAGGTTCAGGCGCTCGCCGCCGGTGACGATGCGACCGCCGGCCGAGCGGGCGATGTCGATGTATTTGTAGCTGACCTCCATCTGGCTCTCGGACACGGCCGGACCCATCTGGCTGGTGGGGTCCAGGGCGTCGCCGACCTTGATGGCCCGGACCTTCTCGCCCAGAGCCTGGACGAAGCGGTCGTGGATGCCGTCCTGCACGATCAGGCGGCTGGAGGCGGTGCAGCGCTGGCCGGTGGCGAAGAAGGAGCCGTCCAGGGCGATGGCCACGGCGCGGTCCAGATCGGCGTCGTCGAGCACGATCAGCGGGTTCTTGCCGCCCATCTCAAGCTGCACGCGCGCCTGGCGCTCCATGGCGCCGCGACCGACGCCCTGGCCGACCATCTGCGAGCCGGTGAAGGAGATGCCCTCGATATCCTTGTGCGCGACGATGGCGCGGCCGACGTCGCCGTCGCCGATCACCATATTGACCACGCCTGCGGGCAGGCCGGCTTCATGCAGGATGGCGATCAGGGCTTCAGCGGTCGCCGGCGTCGGGCCAGCGGGCTTGATGACCACGGTGTTGCCGAAGGCGATGGCGGGCGCGATCTTCCAGGCCGGGATGGCGATGGGGAAGTTCCACGGCGTGATCAGGCCGAACACGCCGATGGGCTGGCGATAGGTCTGGATCTCGACGCCGGGACGGGTCGACATCAGGTTCTGGCCGTGGAGACGCAGGGCTTCCCCGGCGAAATATTTCAGGATGCGCGCGGCGCGGGCGGTTTCGCCTATGCCTTCGGGCAGGGTCTTGCCCTCTTCACGCGACAGCAGACGGCCAACCTGTTCGCGGCGCTCCATCAGGATGTTGGAGGCCTTGTCGAGGATGTCGTGGCGCACCTCGGGCGAGGCCTCCGACCAGGCCGGGAATGCGGCCTTGGCGGCCTGGACCGCCTGATCGACCTCGGCGGCGCCGCCCTTGGGCGTGCGGGCGACGATCTCTGCGGTGTTGGAGGGGTTGTGGCTTTCGCCCGGCCGATCACCGCCGACCTTCTCGCCATTGATCCAGTGAGAGAGTGCGAGGGCTTCGGTCATTGCGGGCATCCTTTGGAATGAAGGGACGGCGGCCAAACATCGCCGCCGTCCGCGTTAGATAGGTAGAGAGAGCGCGAAAATCAGCCGGTCATGTCTTCCAGCTTCATCCCCTTCGTCTCCTTGATGAAGGAGCGGACGAGGAAGACGCTGATCACGGCGGAGACGGTGTAGAGGGCGTAGGTGCCCGCCAGGCCGATGCCATCGGCCAATGCGGGGAAGCTCTGCACCACCAGATAGTTGGCGCCCCACTGGGCCAGGCCGGCGACGGCCAGAGCCGAGCCGCGCATATGGTTGGGGAACATCTCGCCCAGCATGACCCACATGACCGGGCCCCAGCTGAAGTTGAAGAAGATGACGTACAGGTTGGCCGCGACCAGGGCGGTCAGACCCGCCGTTTCGTTCAGGGCCAGGTTGCCGGCCGCATCAGCGGTGGCGCCGCTGAAGGCCCAGGTCATGGCAGCCAGGGACACGGCCATGCCGACCGAACCGATCAGCAGAAGCGGCTTGCGGCCCACCTTGTCGATCACGGCCAGGGCCACGAGCACGGCGGCGATGGAGACGGCGCCCGACAGGATGTTGCGTTCCAGGGCGACTTCTTCCGAGACGCCGGCCAGACGCCACAGCGTCTCGCCATAGTAGAAGATGATGTTGATGCCGACGAACTGCTGGAAGGTCGCCAGCATGATGCCGGCCCAGACGATGGGGCGCAGCAGAGTGCGCTTGGCGAACACGTCGGCGAAGCTGGGGCGATGGCCCTGGTCGAAGCTGGCGCGGATCTCGACCAGTTGGCGTTCGGCCGCCTCGGCGCCCGACAGCTTGGTCAGGACCTTGAGGGCGGCCTCATCCCTGCCGCGCATGACCAGATAGCGCGGGCTTTCCGGGATCAGGAACAGGGCCAGCAGGAAGACGGCTGCGGGCGCGGCCTGGGCCAGGTACATCCAGCGCCAGGCGGTCGTGCCGGCGATCTCGCCCAGGCTGCTGCCGGCGTGTTGAGCCAGGAAATAGTTGACCAGGAAGGCGCCCGTCAGGCCGGAGATGATCATCACCTGCTGGACGGTGCTCATCCGCCCGCGGATCCGGGCAGGGGCGACCTCGGAGATATACAGCGGCGAAAGCACGCTGGCGGCGCCCACGGCCATGCCGCCGGCGAAGCGCGCGGCGACGAAGATCATGTGCACCTCAGTGACGCCCTGGATCAGCGCGCCGATCAGGAACAGCAGGGCGGCCATGATCATGACCGAGCGGCGCCCGATCACATCGGCCAGACGGCCGGCGAAGAAGGCGCCGAAGGCACAGCCGATCAGCAACGAGCCGACCGTGAAGCCCAGGCCGTTGGCGTCCAGATTGAACTGCGCCTGCAGACCCGCCTGGGTGCCGTTCACCGCGCCGCTGTCATAGCCGAACAGCAGGCCGCCGATGGTCGCCACCGCCACGATGGCGATGATGAAGCCCATGTTGATGCGGTCGTTCCCCGCAATATCCGGCCCCGAGAGCCCCCCTGTTGGTCCAGCCATGTCCGTTCCTTCCCGATGGGCTCTATCGGCCCGTTATGATTCAGATATCAGCTTGCCCTATCGCCAACCTGCGTCGACGAAATACTCGTGGCCTGTAACGAAGCGTGCGTCGTCCGAGGCCAGGAACATGGCCATGGCGGCGATGTCGCGCGGTTCGACGCGGCCCTTCAGGCACTGGGCGGCGACGATCTCGGCTTCGCCCTCCGGCGTGTACCAACGCTCCTGGCGGGGCGTCTTGACGTTGCCGGGCACGATGCAGGCGACGCGGACGCCGTCCACCCCGAGCTCACGCGCCAGGGCCCGCGTCATGCCCTCGATCCCCGCCTTGGAGGTTTCGTAGAGCGACAGGTCGGGCAGGCCCAGGTGCCAGCTGATGGACCCCAGGTTCAGGATCACGCCCTGACCCCGGCTGCGCATGGCCGGAGCCACGGCCTGGGCGGCGAAGAACAGGTGCCGCAGGTTCACCGCGATACGGTTGTCCCAGTATTCCGGCGTCACCTCGTCCAGCAGATGCCGGTCGTCGTTGGCGGCGTTGTTGACCAGGACATCCACGGGACCATGTGTGGCGATGATCGTGTCCAGCGTGCTGCGCAGCGCGGTGAGGTCGGTCAGGTCGCAGCGTCGGTACTCGGGCGCGGGCGACAAGTCGGACAGGGACGCGGCCAGGGTCTTCGAGGCGTCGTCGACGACGTCGAGGAAGACCACGCGTGCGCCCTGACGGGCGAAACCCTCGGTCAGGGCGGCGCCGATGCCGGAGCCCCCGCCGGTGACGACCACCAGCCGGCCGGTCAGGGATGGATAGACAGCTCCGCTCATACGGTCGCTCCAAGAAGGCCGCGACCGGCCAGGTTCCGCATGAGAGCCGAGACGCCCATCGTCCAGGGCGGCGCCTGTTCGCTGGTGGTCACGGTGTTTTCTAGGACGCCGAGGCGTTCGGACGAGACGCGCACGCGGTCGCCCATCTTGTGGGTGAAGCCCTGTCCGGGGGCGTCGCGGTCGTCGATCGGCGCGAACATGGTGCCGAGATAGAGGGCGAAACCGTCCGGATACTGGTGCGACTCGCCGCCGGTCTGGGCGATCAGGTCTTCCGGATCGCGGCTGATCAGGCTCATCGAACTGGAGCCCTTCATCACGAAGCCGTCCGTGCCGGTGACTTCGAGGGCGATGGTCGCAGCGCGCACGTCGTCCATGGTGAAGCCGTCGTCGAACAGGCGGATGAAGGGACCAAGCGCGGCCGAGGCGTTGTTGTCCTTGGCCTTGCCCAGCAACAGGGCGCTGCGGCCCTCGATGTCGCGCAGGTTCACGTCATTGCCCAGGCAGGCGCCCATGGCGCGACCCGAGGGATCGCAGATCACGACGACTTCAGGCTCGGGGTTGTTCCAGTGGCTGTCGGCGCGAACCCCGACGTAATCGCCCCAGCCGACCGATGACAGCACGGGCGACTTGGTGAAGATCTCGGCGTCCTTGCCTATGGCGACCTCAAGGTACTGAGACCACAGGCCGTCGGCGATCAGGGCGTCCTTGAGCGCCATGGCCTGGTCCGAGCCCGGCTTGACGGCGCTGAGATCGGCGCCGACGCGCTCGGCCAGGGTGTTGCGGATCTCGACCGCCTTGCCCGCGTCGCCGCGCGCCCGTTCCTCGATCACCCGCTCGACCGCCGAAACGGCGAAGGTGACGCCGGAGGCCTTCACGCACTGAAGGTCGATGGGCGACAGCAGTTTCGAGGCGCCTGCGGATGAAGCCCACGAGACCTCGAAGTCGAAGTCCTCAAGCGGACCCAGATCCTCGCCCGACATTGCGGCGAAACCGCCCGCGGCGATGATATCGGCCGAGGTGGGGGCGGTGCGCGATACGTCGAACACACGTCCATTGCGGACAAGGATGGGCGAAGGCCCCTCGGGGCGTTGCAGACGGCCGAGCAGCAGGGCGTCGCGCCAGTCGCCTGGCAGGTAATCGATAATACTGGTCATTTCCCCCGCCAGAACCTTAAGCGGCTCGGTCGTTACTGGTAGCGCTATCAATTCCGATTGGCAGGGGTGATGTCAAGCGCCGTCCGCATCGGCGCCGCGCGGAATGCGTCGGCGATGGCGCCGTGCAGCGGCTTGGCGCGATATTCGGCGTCGAAGGGGGTGGGACGCTTGGCGCCGCCGTCCTCGCGCGGCCAGCGACCCTGCAGCCACGAATAGGGGTCGTACATCCCCCAGGCCATCACGGTCTTGGTCTGCGGATAGCTGAACATCAGGTCGAGATAGCGCCGTCCCAGGTCGGCGACGGCCTGGTCGCGGACGACCGGATCGGCGGGCAGATTCTTGTCGTGGACGTCGAACTCGCTGATGACGATATCCAGGCCCATGCCGGTCGCCTCGTCCAGGAATTTGCGCCATTCGCGCTCCTGGGCGGTGTCGAAGCCGACCGAATCATCCTGGTTGCCCGAACCGATGTGGCTCTGCACGCCCAAGGCGTCGATCGGCACGCCGCGCGTCTTGAAGCCTTCGAGCAGTCTCAGCACCCCGGCGCGATGCGCCTCGTGCCCGGCTTCCCAGCTCATGTAGTCGTTGTAGACGAGCTGGGCGTGCGGGGCGGCCTCGCGGGCGGTGTGGAAGGCCACGTCCAGCACTCGCTGGCCCATGGCGTTGGACAGGCTGGTGTCACGCAGCGCGCCCGTCTGAGCGTCGACGGTCTCGTTGATGACGTCCCACGAAAAGACCTGGGGATAGTGGGCGCAGACGCGGCGAATATGATCGCTCAGCACGCGTTCCGCCTCGGTCGCGGGACGGGAGCCGAAGTCGTAGTTGGTCAGCCACTGGGGGAACCAGTCGGGGTGATGCCAAAGCAGGGTATGGCCTCGCAGCGCCATGTCGTGGGCGCCCGCATAGGCGGCGATGGTGTCGGCGGCGGCGAAGTCGAAGGTCTGGGCGTCAGGCCGAAGGGCGACCCATTTGGTCTCGTTCTCGCAGACCAGGGCGCCGCAGTCCCGCTCCAGCAGGGCGGTATAGCGGGGGTCACGACGTGGGCCGGCGATGACCCCGGCGCTGACGGCGCTGCCGAAGGTCATGCCCTTGGCCTTGGCCAGATCGTTCAAGGAAGGCCCGGCGGCATCGCGCGACGGGGCGGCCAAGGCGGAGGCGGCCAGAGGTGTGGCGAGGGGGGCGGCGGCCAGTGCGGCGGCGCCGGCGAGCAGGGTGCGGCGTGTTGTCATGACGGGGCTCCTCGATGAAGACTATGATTGCGCTACCATAGTTCATGCGCGAAAACTCCGACAAATGAAAAAGGAGCGACGATGACGCAGCGTAGAAAATCGACAGGCCCTGCCTTGGCCGCAGCGCTCGCGCTTCTGGCCGCATCGGGGGCGAGCGCGCAGGACGCTCCCTCGCCGGCGAAGTTCTCGACCTTCATCTATCAGGGTGACGACGGCGGTCCGGCCTCGCCTGCCGGGACCTATCGCAACCCGGTCATGGCCGGCTTCTATCCCGACCCTGCGACGACGCGTGTGGGCGAGGACTACTATCTGGTCACATCGACCTTCAGCTATTTCCCCGGCATCCCGGTGCTGCACAGCCGCGACCTGGTGAACTGGACCCAGATCGGCAACGCCATCGACCGGCCGGATCAGCTGGATTTCGGGACTCTGGGTCTGTCGCGCGGCGTTTTCGCCCCGACGATCGAGCATCACGACGGCCTGTTCTACATCCTGAACACCTGCGTCGATTGTGGCGGCAATTTCCTCATCACGGCGCGCGATCCGGCCGGGCCATGGAGCGATCCGGTCTGGCTGCCTGAACTGGAGGGCGGCATTGATCCGTCGCTGTTCTTCGACGGGGAAGGGCAGGGCTGGATCATGAACAACGGCCCGCCTGAGGGTGAGCCCGAGTACGAGGGCCACCGCGCCATCTGGATCCAGAAGTTCGACACGGAAACCCAGAAGACCTTCGGACCGCGCACTCTGCTGGTGAATGGCGGGGTCGATTTCTCGACCAAGCCGATCTGGATCGAGGGGCCCAGCCTGATCCTGAAGGACGGCTGGTATTATCTGCTGGCCGCAGAGGGCGGGACGGCGGAGGGCCATTCGCAGGTCGCCCTGCGCTCACGACGGCCAGATGGGCCGTTCGTCGCCAATCCCGACAACCCGATCCTGACCCAGCGCGGCCTGCCCATGGACCGCGAGCGCCCGATCACCTCGGCTGGGCACGCGGATCTGGTGCAGACGCCCGACGGCGATTGGTGGGCGACCTTCCTGGCGGTGCGGCCCTATGGCCCCGATCAATACAATACGGGCCGTGAGACCTTCCTGTTGCCGGTCGATTGGTCGGGGGAATGGCCCGTCATCACCCGGCCGGGCGAGGTGATCCCCGAGGTCCTGGCCCGCCCCCGGCTGCCGGAGCCGACACAGCCCGTCACGCCGACGACGGGCGCTTTCCGGGTCGAGGACAGCTTCGACGCCCCGAGCCTGGCTCCGACCTGGATGATGATGCGCAATCCTCGCGAGACCTGGTTCGACCTGTCGTCCACGCCCGGCTCGCTGAGCCTGACGCCGCGCGCCGTCGATCTGGGCGACAACGCCAATCCGTCCTTCCTGGGACGCCGACAGCAGCACCAGAACGCCTCGGCCGAGACGGTGCTGGACTGGAGCCCTTCGCATGACGGCGACCGTGCCGGCCTGGTCGTGCTGCAGAGCGATGACTTTTGGTATTTCCTCGCCGTGGGGGAAGAGGGCGGTCAGCGCCGGATGGAGCTTCGTCGCCGCGCCGGGCCCAGCGAGGCGGCGGACGGCGTCCTGCTGGCCAGTGCGCCCCTGATCCAGGGTGATACGCCGGTGCGGTTGAAGATCACCGCGCGCGGCGCCCTGTATGACTTCGACTATGACGCCACAGGGCAGGGCTGGAGCCGGCTGATGGGCGACGCCGACGGCACCATCCTGAGCACCCGAACGGCCGGCGGATTCGTCGGGGCCGTATTCGGCGTCCACGCCCGTTCAGCGCACTAGAACAGCAGAACTCCTGGCAAGGGAAATCTTGCCAGGAGCGCTATTTGTTTGGGCCTTCAGACCGTCAGGTGACGGTCAGGGTTGCGGTCTTCAGGGTCTGTGAATCCGCGCCCACGCCGATGGTGAAGGTGCCGGCCTCGACTACCCGATCCATGTCGATGTTCCAGAACCACAGGTCGCGCTCGGTGATCTCGAAGGCGACGGTGGTGCGGGCTCCGGCGGCCAGGGTGACGCGCTTGAAATGCTTCAGCTCGTTGATCGGACGGGTGACCGAGGCGTGGTCGTCGCGGATATAGAGCTGGACCACTTCGTCGCCGGCGACCCGGCCGGTATTGCGCACATCGACCTCGACCCGCGTCTTGCCGTTACGACCGATGCTGGCCTGGGCGATCCGGGGGGCGGAGATGTCGAAGGTGGTGTAGCTGAGGCCGAAACCGAACGGGAACAGCGGGCTGGTCTGGTCGAACAGATAGCCGCGGCGCGCCGTGGGCTTGTAGTTGTAGAAGATCGGCAACTGACCGACCGAGCGGGCGATCGACACCGGCAGCTTGCCGCCCGGATTGACCCGACCGAACACGGCGTCGGCGACGGCGTGGCCGGTCTCCTGGCCCAGGTACCAGCCTTCGATGATGGCGTCGGCGTTCTCGACCAGATAGTTCACCGACAGGGGCCGTCCGTTCAGCAGGATGACGACGGTCGGCTTGCCCAGGGCGAACATAGCGCGGGCCAGGTCGTTCTGCTGACCGATCAGTTCCAGCGAGTCGCGGTCGCCGAGGTGGGCGTCAGCCCAGGCCTCGCGGCTGGTCTGTTCGTTGTCGCCCAGCACCATGACGATGACATCGGCGTTGGCCGCGTCACGCGTGGCCTGTTCGATCAGGCGGGCGTTGACTGCGGGGTCGACCAGATCGACGGCGTCGGCGCTCCACGAGCGGCTTTCGGTAATGCGGACGCCCTCGGAATAGACGACCTCGAACCTGCCCTGGCCGGCCGCCTGGATGCCTTCCAGCACGCTGACGACGTGACCCGGCACATCGGAATAACCGCCGATGGGCGTGTCGCGGGCATGGGTGCCGACCACCGCCAGGCGCTTCACCTTCGACGCGTCGAGCGGCAGAACGCCCTTGTCGTTCTTCAGCAGGACCATGGCCTTGGCCGCAGCCTCGCGGGCCAGGGCGATGGCGTCCGGCGTCGCGGTCTTGGCCTCGGCGGCCTCGGCGTCGACGTAGGGCGCTTCGAACAGGCCGGCCTGGAACTTCATGGCCAGGACGCGGCGGACCGCATCGTCGATCTGGCCGACCTGGACACGGCCTGCAGCCACGAGGGCGGGCAGGGTGTCGAAGCCTTCGCCGTCCGGCAGTTCTACATCGACCCCGGCGTCCAGCGCCCGGATCGTGGCCTCCTCGATGGTGGCGAACATCTTGTGGCGGCTGTTGAGCTCGCGCACGGCGAAATAGTCGGAGACGACCGAACCCTTGTAGCCCCACTCTTCGCGCAGCACGTCATGCAGCAACCAGCGGTTGGCGTGGGACGGCAGGCCGTCGATTTCGTTGTACGAAGCCATGACCGCCATGACGGGGAATTCCTTCACGGCGCGCTCGAAGGGCGGGAAGAAGTTCTCGCGCAGCGTCCGTTCGGAAATATTGGCCGGGCCGATATTGGTGCCGTTCTCGGGCTGGCCGTGGCCGGTCATGTGTTTCAGCGTCACGAAGACCTTGTCGTCCGCCAGGGGAAGGGTCGAACCCTGGAACCCCTTGATGGCGGCCAGGCCCATTTCGGAAACCAGATGCGGGTCCTCGCCATAGGTCTCCTCGATCCGGCCCCAGCGCGGGTCGCGGGCGACATCGACGACGGGGGCGAGGGCAAGCTGGGCTCCGCGGGCCCGCATCTCGCGGGCGGCGACGCCGAAGATGCGCGTGATCAGGTCGGGATCCCAGGTGCTGGCCAGGGCGATCGACTGCGGGAAACTGGTGGCGCCGCGCGCGACATAGCCGTGCAGCGCCTCTTCGTGGAACAGCATGGGGATGCCCAGGCGGGTGGTCTCGACCGCCCAGCGCTGGCCCGCGTTGACGTATTCCGCCGTCTGTTTGGCGCTGCGGTTGACGGCCTCTGTCGCCGACCCGGCAGATCCGTTCAGGCTGGCGTCCACGCCACGGAAATCCTGCGGACGCGACACCTGGCCCAGGCCGTGCGGGAAGGCAGTCGTGGCCTTGGCCGGATCGAAGTCGCCGGCGGCGTTCTGGATATCGCCCTTGGCTTCCCAGATGCCGATCATCTGGGCGACCTTCTCCTCCAGCGTCATGCGCTTGAGCAGGTCCTCGACCCGCGCATCGACGGGCAGGGCGGGGTTGCGATAGGCGGCGTCGGCCGCTGGTTTCTCGGTCGTCTGCGCATTGACCCGCATCGGCGCGAGGGCGGCGGTTGCGAGCAGGCCGCCCAGCAGGGTGCGGCGGTCAAACGTCGTCAGTCGGCGGAAGCCGGTCATTGTAATCCTCCCAAAAAGTCCCGCCGTTACTCGGCGATGATAGCGCTACCATGAGCCTAGCAGTCGGAAGGCGCCGGTCAACCGCTTTCCGGCGCCGTTTCAGGTGTATGGGCGAAGTGTCGCGCTTCGACCTCTGGGTGTATGGTGCGCGCCGATCGACCGGAACCCAGATGACCTCCTCTACCAAAAGCAACGCCAACAAGCCTCCCCAGAAACTCGGTTCGGAGCGGCTGCACGGCGCTATCGCTCGTGACCTTGGCATCGCCATCGTCTCGGGCGCGCATCAACCTGGCGCCGTCCTGGCCAACGAGATCGAGTTCAGCGAACGGCTCAACGTCTCGCGGAGCGCCTATCGCGAGGCGGTTCGAATCCTTTCGGCCAAGGGCTTGGTCGAAAGCCGGCCACGCACCGGCACTCGGGTCTTGCCGATGGCGCGCTGGAACCTGCTGGACAGCGATGTGCTGGGCTGGCTGTTCGAGAGCGAGCCCAGCCCCGCCATCATCGACGGCCTGTTCGAGTTGCGGATGATCGTCGAACCGGCCGCCGCCGCCCTGGCCGCCACCCGTCGCTCGACCGAGGACCTTCAACTCATGCGGCACTCGCTGGAGGTGATGGAGCGGATGACGCTCAAGACCGACGAAGGCCAGTCGGCGGACCGGGACTTCCACCAGGCGGTGCTGGAAGCAACGCGCAATCCGCCGCTCATCAGCCTGGCCTCGACGATCGGCGCCGGGGTTCGCTGGACCACCCACTACAAGCAGCGAAAGCTGCGTCTGCCGCCGGATCCCATGCCCGAACACTGGGCGGTTTTCACCGCTATCGAGGCCAGCGACGCCGACGCGGCGCGCCACGCCATGGAGGTTCTGGTGGACCGCGCTCTGGAGCAGATCGCCGGTCTGTAACTCGAGTTCCAAAAGCTGGGCGAGGGGCCACCTTCGCGGTTGAAACCGTCAGGGCTTTTGGCTAATTGTCAGACTATTATTCCCAGGATCTGATGATGCCCAAGCCCCTTCGTTCGCGCGCGTGGTTCGATAACCCGGACAACCCCGACATGACGGCGCTCTATCTCGAGCGCTATCTGAACTATGGGCTGACGCTGGAAGAGCTGCGGTCGGGCAAGCCGATCATCGGCATCGCCCAGACCGGGTCGGACCTCAGCCCCTGCAACCGCCACCACATCGAACTGGCCAAGCGCGTCCGCGAGGGTATTCGCGAGGCCGGCGGCATCGCCCTCGAGTTCCCGGTCCATCCAATCCAGGAAACCGGCAAGCGCCCCACGGCGGGTCTGGACCGCAACCTGGCCTATCTGGGCTTGGTCGAGCTGCTTTACGGCTATCCGCTGGATGGGGTCGTTCTGACCATCGGCTGTGACAAGACCACGCCCGCCTGTCTGATGGCGGCGGCGACGGTGAATATTCCGGCCATCGCCCTGTCGGTTGGACCGATGCTGAACGGCTGGCTGAAGGGCGAGCGGATCGGCTCGGGCACCATCATCTGGAAGGCCCGCGAACAGATGGCGGCGGGTGAGCTGGACTATGAAGGGTTCATCAACCTGGTCGCCACCTCGGCGCCCTCGGTCGGCTACTGCAACACCATGGGCACGGCGACGACGATGAACTCGCTGGCCGAGGCCCTTGGCATGAGCCTGCCTGGATCGGCCGCCATCCCTGCGCCCTACCGCGAACGGCCCCAGAACGCCTATCTGACAGGCAAGCGGATCGTGGACATGGTCCGCGAGGATCTGAAGCCTTCAGACATCATGACCCGTGAGGCGTTCGAGAACGCCATCGTCGTCAACTCGGCCATCGGCGGCTCGACCAATGCGCCGATCCACATCACCGGCCTGGCGCGGCACATGGGCGTCGACCTGCCCATCGAGGACTGGCAGACGCACGGCCACGCGGTGCCCCTGCTGGTCAATCTGCAACCCGCCGGGACCTATCTGGGCGAAGACTTCCACCAGGCCGGGGGCGTTCCGGCGGTGGTCTCTCAGCTGATGTCCAAGGGGCTGATCCACGAGGGAGCCATGACCGTCAACGGCCGGACCATGGGCGACAACTGCCGTGACGCCGAGATCAACCTGCCCGACGTGATCCGCACCATGGACGCGCCTCTGCTGAAGGACGCCGGCTTCCTGGTGTTGAGCGGCAACCTGTTCGACAACGCGATCATGAAGACCAGCGTCATCGCCGCCGAGTTCCGCGAGCGATATCTCAGCAACCCCGCCGACCTGAACGCCTTCGAGGGTCCGGCGGTCGTGTTTGACGGCCCCGAGGACTATCATCACCGCATTGATGACCCGGCGACAGGCATCACCGAACAAAGCATCCTGTTCATGCGCGGCGCCGGCCCGATCGGCTATCCGGGCGCGGCCGAGGTCGTGAATATGCGGCCGCCCGCGCATCTGATCAAACAGGGTGTCCACGCCCTGGCCTGTATCGGCGATGGTCGCCAGTCCGGCACCTCAGGTTCGCCGTCGATCCTCAACGCTTCCCCGGAAGCGGCGGCCGGGGGCAATCTGGCCCTGTTACGGACCGGCGACCGGGTGAGGGTGGATCTGAACACCTGCCGCGTCGACGCCAAGCTCACCGAGGCCGAGTTCGCCGAGCGCCGCGCGGCGCTGGACGCCGCCGGGGGCTTCCAATTCCCGCCGTCGCAGACGCCGTGGCAGGAGCTTCAACGCGCCAATGTCGGGCAACTGGGGACCGGCGCCCTGCTGGAGCCAGCGGTCAAATATCACCGCATCATCGACAAGTTCGGCAACCCCCGCGACAACCACTGAGGCTTGATGAAGACCGAGGCCTCAGGCGGCCTCGGTCTTTTCCGGGCAATAGTCCTGAATGAAGGCCTGATGCGTCGGCAGCCGCGACACGGCCCGGTCGATATTGGTCTTCAGGTCCGTCAGAGCCTGGCGAAGCTGGTCGTCGGGGATCAGCCGGGCTAGCTGATGATACCGGGCCGGGGTCAGGCCCTGGCCGAACAGCACTTGTAGCCATGAGCTGACGCGGAACAGATCTTCCGGGCCCTGGTAGGCCTGTGCGCTCTCGACGAAGAGACCCAGGCGTTCGGCTAGGCTGTCGGGAATGGCCATCTCGCGCTGGCGTCGCCAGAAGGGCTCAGGGCGGTCGTTCAGGTGGTAGTGCAGGATAATGAAGTCGCGGATGCGCTCGATCTCGCCGCGCGACTGCTCGTTGTAGCGGGCGACGACCGCGGGGCTGACGCCGTCGAACGGGAAGGCCTGCATCAACCGCGTCAGGCCGGTCATGATCAGGTGGATACTGGTCGATTCCAGAGGCTCGACGAAGCCCCCGGCCAGGCTCAAGGCGATACAGTTGCCCTGCCACGCCTTCATGCGGCGACCGGTCCGGAAGCGGATCAGGCCCGGCTCGATCAGCCGTTCGCCCTCGATGGACTCCAGCAGACGCGCCCGCGCCTCGTCGTCGGACAGGAAGTCGGAGGCATAGACCAGGCCGTTGCCGACCCGGTGTTGCAGGGGAATGCGCCAACGCCATCCGGCATCGTGCGCGATGGCTCGGGTGTAGGGGACGGCGGGGCCGGTCGAGACCGTCTGTACGGCCAGGGCGCGGTTGGTCGGCAGCCAGTCGCCCCAATCCTCGAAGCCCACGCCCAGAGCCTCGCCGATCAGCAGGGCGCGAAACCCGGTGCAGTCCAAGAACAGGTCGCCTTCGATCCGCTGGCCGTCGGCCAGGACCAGGGCTTCGATGTGGCCGCTCTCGGCGTCGAGATCCACCTTGGCGATCCGGCCCTCGACCCGTTTCAACCCGCCGGCCTCGGCGCGCGCGCGCAGGAAGTGGGCGTAGCGGCCGGCGTCCAGGTGATAGGCGTAGTTCAGCTTGCCGTTCGGCCCGGTGGCGAACCGATCGTCCAGGGCCGCCTGATGCTCGAAACAGTAGTCGCCCAGCTCGCCTGCGAGGCCACGCCTGCGCGCCTCCAGCCAGAAATGCTGGAAATCCCCCATCCATGTCGATTTGCCGACGTCGCCGAACGAGTGGATGTAGCGGTCGCCGTCATGCGCCCAGTTCTCGAACGAGATGCCCAGCTTGAAGGTGGCGCCCGTCGTGCTCATGAACTCGCGCTCGTCCAGGCCCAGCAGGGCATGGAAGGCCCGGACCGTGGGGATGGTCGATTCGCCCACCCCGATCGTGCCGATGTCCTCGGACTCGACCAGGACGATGTCCAGCAGCGGACCGAGCTGGCGGGCCAGAACCGCCGCCGCCAGCCAGCCCGCCGTGCCGCCGCCAGCGATGACCACCCGTGTCTTGCGAGGTTCCAAGTCGGCGCTCCTAACGGTTCAGTTTTTGCAGGATCTTGGCGCGCAGGCGTCGTGCCGAGCGCTCGTCCAGCGGAGCCAGATCGCCTTGGGCCGTTGCGGGAAGATGGGCTGCGGGCCGGGCTGAATCGCCGAAGACATAGAATTCGAACAGGGCGCGCCATGACTGCTTCTCGGCCTCGGGCCGGTCACGCAGGCTGAGCATGGCGTGCAGCAGGGTGGTCATCGGCGTGTCCATGAATGCCGGCGCGTCGTTCCACCAGTAGTTGACCATGGCGTTGAACGGTCCTAGCGCCTCGACATTGTGCCACCACAGGGCGGGGTAGAAGAGGACGTCGCCGGGCTCCAACTCCGCGATCTCGGCCGCCGCCGCCGCCAGGGCGAAGCGGGGATAGAGGTCCAGATCGGGCCGCGTCGGATCGACCATGCTGACGACCTGACCGCCCGGCGTCGGCTCCAGCGGGCCGGGGTAGAGATTGTCGATCTGCTCGGGCGGAAACAGGGTGAAGCGACGCCGTCCGACTAGGCAGCAGGCCAGGTTGTTCGACATATCGAAATGGGTCGCCGCCGTGGTCCGGTTGCCCAGCCAGATGCTGACGATGGGAGGCTCGCAACCGGGGGAGGGCGGAGGCAGCCACAGGTCGTTCTCGGCCCGCAGGCCCGGCAGATAGGCGTCCAGATCGGTCGATCCGACATAGAAGGAGGGCGGCGTCTCGGCATCGATCTGGCTGGCTATCGCGTCCAGATAGGCGCTGAGGGAAACGCGCTGCGCCTGAAAATTCAGACCGTCGAGAGCTTCGTTGTAAAAATAGCGGCCCCGGATTTCCGGTCCGCCGGTATAGCCGACGACGGGGCGTCCCGCGTCGAAACGCTTCAGATAGTCGATAGCGGATCTGGGGTCCTCGCGGCCGGCGACGGCGAGCGGCCAGTCACGAGCTAGGCCGCGAAAGATGACGGGGCGTTGCTCTGCAAGCAGATGGGCCAGGGGCAGCGGCGCGCCGATCGGGGCCTCGACGACCTGGGTCCGCCGCGTAATCACGCCCAGCCTTCCTTGCGGTTCTTCATCTCGATCAGCCGGTCGATGTTGGCCAGGGATGATGCCGCATGGAAAGCCGTCGCCAGCCAGCCGGCGCGATGCAGACGCTTCAGCGCAGCGCCGTCCAGGGCCGTCAGGCGCTCGCGGCTGATGGCGTGGAAATCCTCCAGGTCGTAGCGCAGGGCTTCGCCGACCGTGATGTTGATGGCCACGGCCTCGATCAGGCCTGCGTCGGAGAAGGCCTGGAACATCGGCTCACTGGCCTGGACCCCCTCATAGAGAGTCTGCAGCGCATGACTGACGTCATCGAGATAGGGGGTGGCGCCGCCGTGGCGTTTGAAGACCAGCTGGCCCTGGCCCGGCGTGATACGGGGATGATCGAGATCAACATTGATCTTCAGGTCTTGCGCACCAGAGCCCGGATCGGTTTCGACGCGGATCGAGAACGGTCCGCGGCGCTGGATCACGGGGACATAGCGGGCGCTCCAGCCGCCGTCGGCGAGGAACAGGTTTTCATCGCGGTCCAGGCCCAGCAGGACCACGGCCTGCACTTCGCCCGTGGCGTCGCGGCGAAACAGGATGGGGTATTCGCGCTGAAGCGCTTCGAATTCCGTGGGGAAGACGCGCGCCTGATTGATGGCGTCGCCGAAGGCCGGGCCGTAGCCCTGGGCCACCCGCAGATCGGCGTGATCGACGTTGTCGAGGAGCACGATATTGGTCACGAACGCGCCTTCACTTTTGCGTCGATGATGGTCAGAGCCGCCACCGCACGCAACCAGAATGAGCCGAGGCTGAAAGCATGAGGCCGCCGACAAGCGGCGGCCTCAGCCTTCTTACTGGCAGTCGGTCTAGAATCGGGCGCGCAGGCCGAGCAGGTAGCGCGGCTTCAGCTCCTGGGCGAAGTAGAGCTGACGCTCGGACCGGCCATAGGTGCGGACGGGCTCGCTGGTCAGGTTGATGCCTTCGAACGATACCGCGATGCTGTCGCTGATGTCATAGCTGACGTTGAAGTCCAGGGTTCCGAAGGGTTCCGTGAACACCGGGTTGCGGCTGGTGCCGTCACGGTTGGTTTGCGTCAGATACTTGTCGCGCCAGTTGTAGGCGAGACGGGCCGAGATGCCGTTCTTGTCGTAGATCAGCGTCACGTTGGCGCTGTCGCTGAGGCCGAGCAGGGCGAACTGGTCGATGCTCGGATCGGCGCCGACGTCCACTTCGACGTCTCCGTTCACGATCGTGTAGGAGCCGGCGACGCCAAAGCCCGTGTCGCCCAGGAAGTATTGGGCGGCCAGTTCCCAGCCGTTGATGTTGGCTTCGCGGTTGTTGACCGGCTGGGCGATGACGAAGTCAAACAGAGGATCGGCCGCAGTGGCCGAAACGTCCAGGCGGGCCAGCACTTCGTCGGCGAAGCCCTGGTCCAGCGAACCGCCGGGACCCGTACGTCCAGCATTGAACTCGGCGTCCGTGACCGCTGTGTTGCCGTTGTTCTCGATCAGCAGCGCCGTGTAGGTGAACAGGTTCACGTCGGAGCTGTCGGCGCCGAGAGCGGCGAGGCGATCCAGGGCGATACCGGAGTTGGTGCCCGGCGCGCCTGCGGTCGGGTCACGCAGATCGAACAGTTGCCGGGTGACCTGGCCCTGGCCGATGAAGTTGCGAACCCGCTTGTCGAAGAAGCCGACCGAGACGTAGCTCGACGGGGCGAAATACCATTCCGCCGAGAAGTCGAGGTTGTCCGAGATCAGCGGCAGCAGACCGGGGTTGCCGGACGTGCCGGTGGCTTCGCCCCCCAGGACGGTAGGACGACCCGGCGCGTTCACGGTGGTGGCGGTGAACAGGTTGGAGAAGTCGGGCCGGGCGAGGGTGCGGCTGAACGAGGCCCTCAGTTTCACGTCGTCCCGGGGCTCGATCGAGAAGTCGAGCGAAGGCAGGACGTTGTCGTAGCTGCCCTGACCTTCGACGGGGGTTACGTCGTCGCCGAACGTGCGGATGAAGTCGTTGTCCGAGATCCAGCGAATGCCGGTCGGGGCGGAAACCAGCGAGAATGCGTCGACGTCGGTGCTTTCGTAGCGAACGCCGGCGACGACCTGGATCGGCATGGCGCCCAGTTCACCGGCGAAGGTCACCTGGCCATAGACGGCCCAGGTCTTCTCGCCGACGACGTTGTAGTCGCGACCGTTGACCTCTACCGGGTTGCCCGCTTCGGCGACACCGTTGAACGGGTTCCGATCCGCCGCATAGGCGGGCGACAGGGCGTTGTAGAGATCGACCGCATTGGCGCGGAAGGCGATCAGCGATGCGCCGGTCGAACCCGAATCGAAGGTGTCGAAGTGGCAGGTCAGGCAGAACTCTTCCAGTAGTCCGGCCGCTAGCGCGTCGACGTCGCCGGGGTTGTTGACGCCCCAGTCGCCCAGGGTTTGCTGGGTCTGTACGCGCTGGCTGATCATCTCCGAGTCGATGTACTCGGCGCCGAAGTCGAACCGGCTGCCGCCGCCGAAGTCATAGGCGCCGCTCAGGTGGATTTCCTGGATTTCCTGACGCTGCTGCGAGGCGTTGGTCCGCGCGATCGAGCTGCCGACGTCGGGCGTGTCGAGCACGCCGTTGTTGTTGCCGTACAGGTCGTCCCGGAAGACGATCGTCTGCACCGGGATGTCGCCGCTCCAGTCGAGCGAGTGGGCGCCGATCACCTTGGCGCCCAGGCCGACCAGGGTCGAGCTGGCGCCGTTCGGACCATCCGGCAGGCTTTCGGCGACGGACGAATGGCCATCCAGGGCGAAGCTGAGGTTGTCCGACACGTCCCAGGCCACGTTCAGGCCGAAGGATTCCAGCGTGTCCTTGGTCGCGCGATACTGTTGCTCGAAGCCCGTGTCCTTGGCGCCGCCGATGGTTTCCTGAAGGAAGACGGTCGTCGCGACGGCTTCGTTGTCGTCGAACCGCACCTGGCCAAAGGGACGGTTGAACCAGTTGGTCTGGTCGGTCCGGTCCTCGGTGGTCGTGTTCTCCGCGTACATGGCGTCGGCGGTGATGGTGACGTTGTCGGTCGGACGCCATTGCACCACGGCCTGGCCGTTCCAGCGCTCGCGCTCGGATTCGGAGAAGTGGTAGCGGCTGTCGTTCGGCACGGCGACCAGTTGGTTGGTCGCCGGGGCATTGGTCACCACGGTCGCGCCGTTCACGTACGGGCCGGCCGTATTCAGGAAATCGTCGCGACGCAGCACCGTCCAGGCGTTGGACGTGGCGCTGACGGCGGCGCTGTCGCGGCGCTGATAGCTACCGAACACCTGGACGCCCAGGGTGCTGGTGTCGTTGCGCCAGCTCAGCAGACCGGAGGCTTCCGGAGTGACGTTGTCGCCGCGATCGACGCTGGCGTCATGCACGGCCTTGACGCCGAAGCTGCCGTTCCAGCCGGATTCACGGGCGTCGAACGGACGGCGGGTGACGACGTTGATCGTCGCGCCGATACCGCCGGACGGCACCGCCGCCTGGCCGGTCTTGTAGACCTCCAGCAGGCTGACCGCCTCGGAGGCGATGTTGGAAAAGTCGAACGAGCGGCTGGTTGCGGTGCTGAAATCGACGCTCTGGTCGCCACCGACGGCCACGACGTTGGCGGTCGGCATCTGGCGACCGTTCAGGGTGACCAGGTTGAAGCCGCCGCCGAAGCCGCGAACCGTGACCTCGGAGCCTTCGCCGTTCACCCGGTTGATGGAAACGCCGGGCACGCGCTGCAGCGACTCGGCCAGGTTGGTGTCGGGGAATTTGCCGATGTCCTCGGCGGAAATGGCGTCGACGACGCCCGAAGAATTACGCTTGATGTCCATGGCGCGGTCGAGGCTGGCTCGCACGCCCGTGACGATAATCTCGTCGACGTTGGTGGCTTCTTGACCGGCGTCCTGGGCCAGCGCCATGGCCGGCAAGGCGAGGCTGGTCAGCAGGGCCAAGGCCGATGTCGAGCGCGCAAGCGTGCTCACGAATGATGTACCCCTCATGGTGTCCCTCCGCAGCGGCTGAGCGCCGCCGTCTGTTTTCATTGAAAGGCGGATTTCCGCCCCATTTGAGCGTCGGTCCATTGTCCTACGTTGTCAATGACAAATGTTAGCGCTACCTGTTTGAAACGACGCCTTCCTGGGCATGAAATTGGCGGCGGACCTGTTGTGTGGAGCGACGAATCGCAGCGGACAGGGTGCATATCGCGCTGGACCGGCCGTTGGGCAGCCGATAGCTGACAGTCTTTGAACCCGGGCCAACGAGGCTGTTCTAGTGGCCAGAGGTGAACGTCGCTCCACCATTGTCGATGTCGGTCGCTTGGCGGGCGTCTCGACCAAGACGGTTTCGCGCGCCCTGAACGGCGAACCCCATGTCAGCGAGGATGTCCGCCTGCGGGTCAAGGCGGCTGCCGACACGCTGAACTATCATCCCAATGTGATGGCCCAATCTTTGGTGAGGCGCCGATCTCACCTGATCGGCCTCGTCTATGAAAACCCTTCGCCCAGCTATGTCGTCGAACTTCAGACGGGGGTGCTCGACCGGCTGAAGGGGGAGCGCTACCGGCTGGTGGTGATTCCCGTGGCCTCGGTCGCCGAGCGCGAGGGCGAGGTCGTCGGCCTGTTGCGATCGGCGGCCCTGGACGGCGTCGTCCTGGCCCCGCCCGCGTCCGACAGCGCGCGCATCCTCGCCGATCTGACCGCCGCCGGCATCCGCTTTGCCCGCATTGCGCCGACACAGTCGCTGGAGGCGGGACCCAGCAACACGATCGACGACATAGGCGCCGCACGCGAAATGGCCGAGCACGTCATCGGCCTGGGTCATACTCGCATCGCCATCATCGCCGGAGACGCGACCCACGCGTCGAGCGCCCAGCGAATGAAGGGTTTCAAGCAGGCCTTCAAGGCGGCAGGCCTGTCGATCAAGGCCGGCCAGATCGGCCAGGGCCAGTTCACACGCGAGAGTGGACACGCCGCCGCCGTCGCCCTGTTGTCGGGGCCGGAGCGCCCAACGGCCATCCTGGCCCAGAACGACGACATGGCCGTGGGGGCGCTGATGGCTGCGCGCGAGCAGGGGCTGGACGTGCCGGGAGACCTGACCATCGTCGGCTTCGACGATTCGGAGGTGTCGCAAATCACCTGGCCGCGCATCACCACAGTGCATCAACCGGTCTTCGAGATGGCCCATGCCGCCGCCGAGATGGTGCTGGATCAGTTGGAGGGGCGAAAGGTCACCATGCGGCGCGACCATCCCCACACCCTGTGCCTGCGCGAGTCATCGGCCCCGCCGGCCAGGGACTGAAGCTCGAGACATCAGGCCCCGTTACCCGGCGCATAGGGGAAGGTCAGGCCCTTGTAATACTCCAGCGGTTCCGGCGGCGGAGTAACGCCTTCTGGCAGGGGGCGATTCGAGATCGACTGGAAATAGGCCAGGCTGGCGTCGCGCCACCACTTCGCTTCACGCTCCTGAATCGCCAGGAAGGTCGAGACCTCGGCGAACCTCTGAGCGTCGATCTGGGGTTCGACCGAGGCCCAGGTCTGGCGCATGGCGGCGACTGAGGCCACGCCCCGGTCATAGGTGAGCACCAGTTCGTCCCACAGGTCCCGGCCCGACTTCATGCGGTAGTCCCACGGCACATGGTGAAACCATAGCAGGTCCTGTTCCGGCACGGTGGCCAGATCGGCGAAGCGGGCGGCGACGGGCGCGGCGTACTGAGCCACCGCATTGCTGCCGGTGGCCGTGCGATCAAAGCCGATGCCGCCAGCGTCCGCCTGATGATAATAGGTTGGGTTCCATTCCGGCCGCGCCAGATCATCGACCCAGGGGCCAGGGCCGTAGTGGTGTCCGGTGTCCATCAAATGATGCAGGCCCAACGGCGTCATGTAATCGACCACCGCTTCGCGTGATCCCATCATCATCTCCGTGACCGGGCCGACAAAGGCCGGATCGTTGGAGAAGGTGCGCTGCAGCCACTCCTCGGCGACGGGGCGGGCGCGCGTCTCGGGATTCCAGGCCATGCGACCGAAGACGTACCAGTTGGCCTGATCGAAATGGGAGCCCGACCAGTTCCGGTCCGAGCCGATATTGGCCACCCCGGCCATGCCGGTCAGGGTGTCGCCGAACAGGGCGCCGTTCACGACACGGGCCACCGTCGAGCCTCGACCCCGCTGATAGGTGTCCGACTGCAGCGTCTCCTCGTAGAGCGGGCCGAGGTAGGCCAGGTGGGTGTTGAAGCCGAGGTATTCCTTGGTGATCTGGAATTCCATCATCAGCGGCGTCTGCGGCATTGCGCCGAACAGCGGATGGAAGGGCTCGCGCGGCTGGAAGTCGATGGCGCCGTTCTTGACCTGGACGATGACGTTGTCGCGGAACTGGCCGTCCAGCGGTGCGAACTCGTCAAAGGCCTGTTTGGCGCGGTCGTCAGGCTGTTCGTGCGAATAGACGAAGGCCCGCCACATGACGACGCCGCCATGGGGGGCGACCGCATCTGCCAGCATATTGGCGCCCTCGGCGTGGGTGCGGTGATAGTCCTGCGGCCCCGGCTGTCCTTCGGAGTTTGCCTTGACCAGGAAGCCGCCGAAATCGGGGATGGCGCGATAGATCTCGTCCGCCTTGGCCTTCCACCAGGCCTGCACCTGCGGGTTCAGAGGGTCGGCGGTGTCGAGGCCGCCGATCTCGATGGGGCTGCTGAACCGGGCCGATAGATAGACCCGGATGCCATAGGGACGGAACAGGTCCGCGAGCGCGGCAGCCTTGGCGATATAGGGTGCGGTCAGGCTCTGGGCGTTGGCGTTGACGTTGTTCAGCACTGTGCCGTTGATGCCTACGGAGGCGTTGGCGCGGGCGTAGTCGGAATACAGGACCGGGGTGAAGTCGGGCAGGGTCTGCCAGTCCCATATCGACTGGCCGGCATAGCCGCGCTCCACCGTGCGGTTCAGATTGTCCCAGTGATTGAGGACTCGCAGGCGGACCTTCGGCGCCGAGCGGATGTCGAGATCGCGGACCGGCTGGGCTGTCTGCATGAGACGCAGGAACTCGAACGCGCCGTGCAGCACGCCGACGTCGCTGTTGGCTGTGATGACGGTGACATCGTGGCCGTCGATGCGGCGGCTGAGGATGGCGTAGCCCTCGGACCCCATATCCGCGAGGTCGATGCCGAGGCCGGCGATCAGGGGCGAGGAGGCCGGGGTTCCGTACAGGATCGCGCCGTCGGCGACGGTGTCGGAAGGCGCGGGGGCTTGGCCGATCATGCCGGTCAGGCCGCGTGTCAGCTCGGTGGTGGCGATCTGTATCGTCGGCGAGTTTTCGCCCGGAACCAGGCCGCGTGCAGCATTGCGATAGCCGCCGGCAAGGCTTGCCTCTGCGGGCGGATAGCGGAGCCAGAGTTCGTATCCGTCCTCGGCCGCCGCCATGCGGGGCGCGCCTACGAAGATGGCGGCTATGACCAGCAAGATCAGCCAACGGGCGTAACCCATTCAATATCCTCCCTCGGCCCGTGAGCGGGCTCTCTGGTAGCGCTATCATCGCACGAGGTTGAAGACGGGCCAATGGGTCTAGATGGCGGTGAAGCGCCGCAGGTGTGGATGGGTTCAGAGGGCGGTGGTCGGGTCGGCCAGATAGGGCCGGTCGCGATAGGCGAAATGCGAGAAGTCCGCAGACAGGCCCGTCCCCGAGGTGTCCTGGCAGGCCAGGCCGACGAAGGCTCCGGTGAAGTTGGCCGTGCCCGGATGGGCCGCCTCGTCCGACAGGATGCTGGCGTCGAAGACCTGAGACAGCCAGGTCCAGGCCGCGCCGCCGATGCGAAAGGCGAAACGCAGCCGCTCGTCGTCGACCTCGACCCGCAGGTCGACCGGGCCGTCCGCGACGGCGATCAGGGGCGTGAAGGCGTCGGCCTGGACCTGATCCGGCAGTGCCGACATCACCTGAAGACAGCGGCCCAGACCTTCGTCATGGGTCAAGACCAGATAGTGATACTTGGCCGCGCCATAGTAGCAGATCAGCCCCGCCGACTGCTGATAGTGCCGGGGCTGATAGTCCATCCGAGTTTCGGCGCTGAAGCTGTGCGAGGTCTGGCGGCGCGCGACCAGGCTCTGCTCGAAAACGCTGCCGACGCTCTCTCGTCCGAACAGCCGCAGGCGACCGGGGCGATCCGTCAGGCTGAACAGACGCTCGGGCCGGGGCGAGCGCAGCCACTGGAAGGCCAGTGGCAGATCGGGGCGGTTGAAGTCGTAACGTTCGGGCTCGGCGGGGAAGGGCGCGTCGGCCAACCCCTGCGGCGCCGGCGTTTCCAGCACGGGCAGGGCGTCGCCCGCCTCTGTCCTCAGCCAGCCATCGTCACCCCAGACCATCCGCTGGATGGCTGTCTCTCGACCCAGGGTGCAGCGACCGCGATTCCTGAGCGGGCGACCGCACAGATAGACGGCGTAGGTTTCTCCGGCTTCGGTCTCGACCAGATCGGCATGGCCGGCGCGTTGCAGCGGGGCATCGGGTCGGTCGCGCGCCGTGATGACCGGACCGTCGGGATGCAGAGCGTAGGGACCGAGCAGGTCGCGGGACCGGGCCATGGTGACCGCGTGGCCCCAGCCGGTGCCGCCCTCGGCCGTCACCAGATAATACCAGCCGTCGCGGCGATACAGATGCGGCGCCTCGGTAAGACCAAGGTCCGTCCCCCTGAAGATCATCTGGCGCTCGCCGATCAGGACGCGGGCGTTGGGGTCGTATTCCTGCAGCACGATGCCGCCGAACCTGTCGGCGCCCGGCCGGTGGTCCCACAGCATGTTGAGCAGGTATTTGCGCCCGTCTTCGTCGTGGAACAGCGAGGGATCGAAGCCGCTGCTGTTCAGATGGACCGGGTCGGACCAGTCGCCGTCAATCGTCGGACAGGTGACCAGATAGTTGTGGAAATCCCGCAGCGATGCCCCCGAGGCGCCGCCGACCGAGGTCCGGCCGTACCGCTTCACATCGGTATAGATCAGGTGGAACAGGCCGTCGGCATAGGACAGGCAGGGCGCCCAGACGCCGCAGGAATCCGGCGCTCCGGTCATGTCGAGCTGGCTCGCGCGTCGCAGCGGTCGCGTCAGCAGCCGCCAGTTCTTCAGGTCACGCGAATGGTGGATCTGCACCCCCGGAAACCATTCGAAGGTCGAGGTGGCGACATAGAAGTCCGCGCCGACCCGGATGATCGAGGGGTCGGGATGGAAGCCCGTCAGGATAGGGTTGTGGATCATGTGCGGGGCAGGCTGGTCCGTCATGGCTTGGCCTGGGCCAGCGTGGAGACATCATCGCCGTGGCCCACTCTTGGGCCGGCGCGGCCGGGATCCTTGACCAGGGTCCAAAGCAGGATGGCGCCCAGGATGTCGAGCACGGCCAGGGCCACGAAGAAGGGCGCATAGCCGACCGTCGTCACCAGGCCGCCGATCAGCAGGGAGAACAGCAAGACGCCCAGGTTGCCGAAGGTCCCGGCCATGCCCGTGGCGGTGGCCACCTCGTTACGGCGGAAGAGGTCGGAGGACATGGTGATGACGGTGACCGACAGGGTCTGGTGCGCGAAACCGCCGAGGCAGAGCAGCAGGATTGCGAGATAGGGACTGTCGACAAAGCCGACGAAGGCGACGCCGATCATCAGCATGGCCCCCACGGTGAAGGCGCCGCGCCGAGCGTTGATCAGGCTGACACCCCGCTTCTGCAGGAACAGCACCAGGGTCGGGCCGAACAGGCAGCCGAGGTCGGCGGCCACGAAGGGCAACCAGGCGAACATGGCGATCTGCGTCAGGTCGAACCCGCGCACGGTGGTCAGATACAGCGGCACCCAGAAGGCCAGGGTTCCCCAGGTCGGATCGGCCAGGAACCGGGGCAGGGCGATGCCCCAGAAGTTTCTCTGGCGCAGGATGCGGATCAACGAAGGCTTGGAGCCATCGCTGTCGAGGTGGGTCTCGCGGCCCTCGGCGATGTGGCGCTTTTCTTCGTCGGACAGGGCGGGATGCTTGTCGGGCGAGCGATAAAGGAACAGCCACAGCACCACCCAGACCAGACCCATGGCGCCGGTGATGAAGAAGGCCGCCTGCCAGTGATAGGTCAGGATCGCCCAGGCGACGAGCGGGGGCGCCAGCATGGATCCGACCGAGGCTCCCATGTTGAAGACCCCGCCGGCCAGTCCGCGCTCGCGCGCCGGAAACCACTCGGACACGGCCTTCATGCCGGCCGGATTGGCCGAGCCTTCCGCCAGACCCAGCGCGCCCCGCAGAGCTGCGAACACGGGCCAGGAGTTGGCCAGTCCATGGGCGATGGTGATGAGCGACCAGGCCGTGGCGAAGATGGCGAACCCGGTCTTCAACCCAATGGTGTCGAGGACATAGCCCGCGGCTGGCTGCATCATGATACCCAGCTGGAAGGCGCTGGTGATCCAGGAATACTGCTGCGTCGTCAGGCCCAGATCGTCCATCAGCGTGGGCGCGGCGACGCCCATGGTGCTGCGGGTCAGGTAGTTGATGATGGCGCCCATCATCACCAGGCCGATGATCCACCAGCGCAGCGCCTTTACCTGTCTGAACATCGTCGTCGGTCCCCTTCAGATCGGCCGATGCCCGGCGCCTCTGGTCTCACTCCTGAATCGGTGGCACAAATGTCCGACAATTAATAGGGCCGCCGGAGGGGCTTCGGCAGGTCGCATAATCGGGAGAGACGCCGCCATGACCATATTCGCCAGCCGCCGCGGATTGCTGAAACTGGGCGGCGCCGCGTCGCTGGGACTTGTGGCCAATCCGGCGGTCGCGGCTCCATCGACGGAGCGCAAGCTGGGCTATGCCATCGTGGGCCTGGGCCAGTATGCGGATGTGATCCTGCCGCGCTTCGCCGAGTGCCGGTACTCGCGCGTCACAGCCCTGGTCAGCGGGTCGATGGAGAAGGCCAGGCGATATGCGGCGCGGTACGACGTGGCTGAGGCAGGTCTCTATACCTACGACACCTTCGACACGATCCGCGACAATCCGGATGTCGACATCGTCTATGTCATTCTGCCCAACGGGATGCACCACGAATACACCCTGCGCGCGGCGGCGGCGGGCAAGCATGTGATGTGCGAAAAGCCGATGGCCAATACGGCGGCGGAGGCACAGGCGATGATCGCCGCCTGTCGCGCCGCCGATCGCAAGCTGATGATCGGCTATCGCTGCCATTTCGAGGCCAACAATCGCGAGGCGATGCGGATCGTGCGCGAGGGCGAACTCGGCAAGGCCCGCATCGTCACCGCCGAGCATGGCTTCAACATCGGCGACCCGACGCAATGGCGGCTGAACCGGGCCCTGGCGGGCGGGGGATCGCTGATGGACATCGGCATCTACAGTCTTCAGGCCGCGCGCTACCTGACCGGCGAAGAGCCCGTCGAGGTATCCGCCGTCGAATCCACCGACCGCTCCGACATTCGATTCAAGGAGGTCGAGGACACGATCAATTTCCAGCTGAAATTCGCCTCCGGCGTGGTCGCGAACTGCGTGTCCACCTATGGCTCGGGGCATAATCGATATCGCGTGGTCGGGACGGAAGGCTGGCTGGATGCAGAGGCCGCCACCGGCTACGGCGGCAACCGCCTGCGCCTGCGCCGTAACGGCCAGACGGCGGATCACCCGGCGCCGGATTTGCCGGTCAATCAGTTCTCGGGGATGCTGGACCACCTGTCCCAGTGCGTCATGACCGACAGCCAGCCCATCGTGGCGGGCGAGGAGGGGCTGCGGGACATGAAGATCATCGAGGCCATCTATCTGGCCGCGCGCGAAGGCCGAACCGTCAGGCTTTGATGCATCAGGCCTTGCCCTACGCCCTTACCTTGCCGGGTGTCAGACGGGGCAGGACCACAAAGACCAGACCCGCGGCCACCGTCAGACAGGCGGCGGGGAACAGCATGGGCAGGATGTCGCTGCCGGTCGCCTGTTTGATCGCGGGCACCACGGTCTGGGCCACGAAGCCGCCCAGGTTGCCGATCGAGTTGATCGCAGCAATCCCGGCCGCTGCGCCCGCGCCGCGCAGGAAAGTGGGCGGCAGGCTCCAGAACACGGGTTGGGCGGCGAAGATGGCAGGGGCGGCGATGCACAGCAGGGCGAACTTGGCGACCGCGCCCGGCACGATGACGCTGAGCACCAGACAGGCCGCGCCGACCAGGGCCGGGCCGGCGATATGCCAGGCGCTGTGACCCACCCGCGCGGCGTGGCGTGGCAACAGCCACAGGGCGATGCCCACCAGAATCCAGGGAATGACATTCAGCATCCCGTTGACGGTGTTGGACACGCCGAACCCCTTCACCACCGTCGGCAGCCAGTAGCTGAGTCCATAGGCGGCCAGGGGAAAGCCGACGTACATGACCGCCAGCATCAGCACGCGCCGGTCCAGCATCGCCCGCCACGCCGAGCCGTGACCGGCGTCGGGGGCTGCGTCGGCCTCGTCCTGAAGCGTTCGGCTGATCCAGGCCTTCTGAGGCGCCGCCAGCCAGGGCGCGGTCTCCGGGCCGTCGGGCAGTTTCCACAGCACCCAGGGCGCCAGCAGAACGGCGGGTATGCCCGTGGCGACGAACACCCACTGCCAGCCGGCCAGCCCCAGCAGACCATCCATGTCCAGCAGCGCGCCGCCGATCAGGGCCCCCACCGCATTGGCCGCCGCGCTGGCGATCATGAAGGCGCCGATCATCCGTCCGCGATGGGACTGGGGATACCACAGGGTCAGCACATAGAGGACGCCGGGAAAGAAGCCCGCCTCCGCCGCGCCCAGCAGGAAGCGCAGGACGTAGAACATGGCCGGGCTGCTGGTGAAGCCCAAGGCCACGGTGATCAGGCCCCATGTGAACATGATGCGGGTAAACCAGACCCGCGCGCCCACCTTGGCCAGCACCAGATTGGCGGGCGCTTCGAACAGGAAATAGCCGATGAAGAACAGGGATGCGCCCAGGCCATAGACCGCCTCGCTCATGCCCAGGGCGTCGGCCATCTGAAGCTTGGCGTAGGAGACGTTCTGCCGGTCGATGTAGGCGATAAGGTACATCAGGCAGAACAGGGGCATCAGCTTGCCCGTGATCCGCCGCAGCGTTGTCTGGCCGATATCCTGGGTCATGGACTTGCCCTCCCGAAGCATGACGTGGCGCCGTATCGACGCACCGTCGATCACGGTCTTGCGCGTCTTCAGCCTTGCCTTAGAGGTAATCCACACATCATGACAACGTTGTCGGAATTCATCCTGTGCTGAAACACATCCTCGTCGGCCTTGCCTGTCTTTCGATGGCGAGCGCCGCGTTTGCTCAATCGCCGACGCCCGAGGAGGATCAGGCTCACCGGATCGAAAGCCTGCTGGGGCGGATGACGCTGGACGAGAAGATCGGCCAGTTAAACCAGGTGCCGGGCGGCCGGCAGCGGGCGCTGAACTCGCGCCTGGATGCGGCCGCGCTGGAGCGGGTGAGGCGTGGCGAGATCGGCTCCTTTCTGCACGTCGCCGGCGCCGCCCAGATCCGCGACTTGCAAAGGGTCGCGGTCGAGCAGTCGCGGCTGGGCATTCCGCTGCTGTTCGGCATGGACGTGGTGCATGGCTACAAGACTCTGTTCCCCGTGCCGCTGGCCCTGGCCGCCAGCTGGGACCCGGCGCTGCTGGAACAGACCGCGCGCGTGGCGGCGGTGGAGGCCTCGGCGGCAGGGCTGAACTGGACGTTCTCGCCCATGGTCGACATCGCCCGCGACGCGCGCTGGGGCCGGGTGGTGGAGGGGGCGGGCGAGGACCCCTATCTCGGCTCCATCCTGGCGACGGCCCAGGTCCGCGGTTACCAGGGGGCGTCCCTGGCCGACGCGACTTCGATCCTGGCCACGGCCAAGCATTTCGTCGGCTATGGCGCCGCCCAGGGCGGGCGCGATTACGACAGCGCCGACATCTCCGACCGCACCCTGCACGAGGTCTATCTGCCGCCCTTCCATGCGGCGACCGCGGCCGGAGCGGGGTCGATGATGACCGCATTCAACGACATCGCGGGCGTGCCTCTGACGGCCCATCCGGCGCTGGTGCGCGGCGTGTTGCGCGGCGACTGGGGGTACGACGGCCTGATCGTCAGCGACTGGAACGCCATCCCCGAACTGATCAACCACGGCGCCGCCGCCACCCCCCGCGAAGCCGGCGCCCTGGCCCTGCGCGGCGGCGTCGACATGGACATGGCGGGCAATCTGTATTCCGCCGAGCTGAAGGCTGCGGTCGAGGCCGATCCGGCGCTGATGCCCATGCTGGATGACGCGGTGCGCGCGGTGCTGCTGGCCAAGGCGCGGCTGGGCCTGTTCGACGACCCCTATGGCCGCAGCGATCCGGCGCGCGAGGCGGCGGCGATGCTGACGCCCGAGCACCGCGCCATCGCCCGCGAGGCCGCGCGCCGCTCGATCGTGCTGCTGAAGAACGACGGCGGCGTCCTGCCCATCGCGGCTAGCGCCCGCCGCATCGCGGTGATCGGCGCCCTGGCCGAGGACGCCAACTCTTCGCTCGGCAGTTGGCGGGCGCAGGGCAAGGTCGAGGATGTTCGGCCCCTGATCCCCGCCCTGCGCGAGGCCATGCCACAGGCCGTCATCACCTATGCGGCCGGCTATGCGCCCGAGGCGGCGCAGGTCATCGCGGCTACGGCATCTGGTGAAGGCGCGCATGAGGTCAACGAGATCTCGGACGCCGAAGCCCTAGGCCAGGCGGTCGAAACCGCCCGGGCGGCGGATCTGGTCCTGCTGGTGGTCGGTGAGCATTTCGACCGCTCGGGCGAGGCCCGCAGCTATACCGACATCGGCCTGAGCGCCGCCCAGAACGCCCTGGCCGGGGCGGTGCTGGCGACCGGAAAGCCCGTCGTCGTCATCCTGATGAACGGGCGGCCGTTAGCGATCCCGCAACTGGCCGACCGGGCGCCCGCGATCCTAGAGACCTGGTTCCTGGGCGTCGAATCCGGCCCCGCCATCGCTGACGTCCTGACCGGAAAGGTCTCGCCGGCGGGTCGGTTGCCGATGGAGTTCCCGCGCGCCAGCGGGGCTGCGCCGGGCTTCTACGCCCACGTCGCCACGGGTCGTCCGGCATCGGAGGACCTGACCCGCGACACCGCTCGATATCGCGACCAGCCGATCACCCCCCTGTTCGCCTTCGGCCACGGGCTCAGCTACGCCACGTTCGAATACAGCGACCTGAGCCTCAGCCGGACCGAGATCGCCGCAGACGGTTCGGTCGAGGTCAGTGTCGTGGTGCGCAATACCTCGGACATCCCGGCCGACGAAGTGGTCCAACTCTATGTCCGCGACCCGGTCGCTGCCGTGGCGCGCCCGATCCAGGAACTGCGCGGGTTCCGTCGGGTGGCCCTGGCGGCAGGGGAGGCGAAACGGGTCGGCTTCAGGCTCACTCCCGCGCAACTGGCCTTCTGGAACGGCGATGACTGGCGCATCCAGAGCGGCGCGATCGATGTCATGATCGGCGCCTCGTCCGCAGATATCCGCGCCCGCAGCCGGTTCACGATCACCTCCGAGGGGGTCAGCGCCGTCCCCGCCGCCGCCATCCCGACGCCGTCCACCGAAGAGAGCATTCCATGACCGCCTCCCGTCGCCTCATACTTGCCGGCGCGCTCGCCGCCTCATCCATCGAAACCCTGGGCTGCGCTATGACCGCATCGACATCCACCCGACCCACCGTCGGCCGCATCGTCCGCGAAGACCCCGCACTGGATGGCCTGATCGCGCCGGGCGCCGTGATCGAGAAGCTAGCCGAGGGCTTCACATGGTCCGAGGGGCCGGTCTGGATCCAGGACGGCGGCTATCTGTTGTTCAGCGACGTGCCTGAGAATCGTATCCATCGCTGGTCAGAGACCGACGGGGCTTCGGTCTTCATGGAGCCGTCGGGCTATGACGGACCACCCACGCCCGACTTCCGCGAGCCGGGCTCCAACGGCCTGATCGCGGGTCCGGCCGGGTCGATCCTGATGGCTGACCATGGCAACCGGGCCATCGCCAAGGTCGATCTGGCGACAAGGGCCAAGACCCTGTTGGCCACCCGCTATCAGGGGCGCAGGTTCAACTCGCCCAATGATCTGGTGCAGGCCCGCACCGGAGCGATCTTCTTCACCGACCCGCCGTACGGCCTGAAGGACATGGATCAGTCGCCGCTGAAGGAACAGGCGCACAACGGCGTCTATCGGCTCGATGCGGACGGCGCCGTCACCCTGCTGATCGACGACCTGACCTTCCCCAATGGCGTGGCCCTGTCGCCCGACCAGCGCACCCTCTATGTCGCCCAGTCCGATCCGGTGCGCGCCATCGTCATGGCCTATGACCTCGATGCCGCGGGCGCGGTCTCCAATGGTCGGGTGTTGAAGGACTTCACCGCCCTGGTCGGGGATCAGAACCCTGGCCTGCCTGACGGCCTGGCCATCGACGCGGAGGGGCATCTGTTCGTCACCGGGCCGGGCGGCATCCATATCCTGACGCCGGACGGTCGGTCGCTGGGGCGGATCGACACCGGCACGGCGGCGGCCAATTGCAAGTTCGGCGACGACGGCCACACCCTGTTCATTACCTCGGGCGCAATGCTGGTGCGGCTGAAGACCTTAACGCGAGGGTGAGGCCTGGAGTCGCACCGGCGGTGGGATCGTCAATCGTCATGGAACGGTGATGACGGGGCGAGGGATGGGGCTGTAAGGCGCGTCGTCGTCTTTCAGTGAGTTTCGCATGACCCCTTTCGCCCGCACCGACCGTCGATCCCTGCTGGTCGGAGGCGCGGCGGGACTGGCGTTCGGCGGGCTGTCGCGTGCAGCTCAGGCGCGGGGCTCGGTTCAGGACGGACGCGAAGAAACCTACGTCAATCAGGTTCACGGCTATGGGCCCCTGATCGCCGATCCAAACGGAATGCTCGACCTGCCCGAGGGGTTTTCCTATCGCGTCGTGTCACAGGGCGGCGAGACGATGGACGACGGGCTCCTGGTGCCCGGACAGTTCGATGGCATGGGTTGTTTCGCGCTGGAGGGCACGCGCGTGGCCCTGGTGCGGAACCATGAGCTGAAGGTCGGTTCGTCCAGCCATCGCAACTGGGGCCCGGCGGGTTATCGCCAGGAGCGGATCGACCTGATCGACAAGACCAAGGCCTATGACACCTTCAAGGACGGAAAGGTCCTGCCCGCAGGCACGACCACGGTCGTTTACGACACGGCGACGGGCGAGACGATCCGCCAGCATCTCAGCCTGGTCGGCACGGCGACCAACTGCGGCGGCGGCCAGACGCCCTGGGGCAGCTGGCTGACCTGCGAGGAGACCGAGGAAAACCCCTCGAACGCCGACGTGACGCGCGAGCACGGCTATGTCTTCGAGGTGCCGGCCGCCGCCACCGGCCTGGTCGAGGCTGTGCCGCTGAAGGCCATGGGCCGGTTCGAGCATGAGGCAGTCTGCGTCGATCCCAGGACCGGAATCGTCTATCTGACCGAGGACAAGGCCGACAGCCTGTTCTACCGCTTCATCCCCACCACGCCGGGACGGCTGATCGAGGGCGGGCGGTTGCAGGCCATGGTCATTCGTGGCGCGCCCGGCGCCGACACCTCCAACCACGAGGCGCGGCTATGGTCGGTCGGCGACTGGAAGGATGTCGACTGGATCGATCTGGACGACGTGGAGAGTCCCAACGACGACCTGCGGATGCGCGGCCACGCGGCAGGCGCCGCCCTGATCGCGCGCGGCGAGGGCATCCACTGGGGCGATGGGGAACTATATCTGACGCCGACCTCGGGCGGGCCGATCCAGCGCGGCCAGGTGCTGCGCTATGTCCCCTCGGCGGACGAAGGCCAGGCGGGCGAGGCGGCTCGGCCCGGACGCATCCAGCTGTTCGTCGAATCGACGGACGAAAAGGCGCTGAACATGGGCGACAACCTCACCGTCGCGCCCTGGGGGCATCTGGTGGTCTGCGAGGACAACTATTCCGACGAGATCCGCAACCATGTGAAGGGCGTCACGCCCGACGGGAAACTGTACGCGATCGCCCGCAACGTCTTCAAAGGCAACTCCGAGTTCGCGGGCGCCGTCTTCTCACCCGACGGCTCGACCCTGTTCGTCAATATCCAGTACCCTGGCGTGACCTTCGCCATCAGGGGGCCTTGGGACCGGGGCGGCGATCACGTAGCGGCGTAATGCAAATTCCACCGTCCCGAGGGTGCGAAACACGGCGTAACTTCGTGTTTCGGCAATAGGTCCGCCCTTACACACTGGGCGTTTCGTTGGCACAACCGGCCCAGGAAACGCATCCGGCCAACGGGACCACCATGATCAGAGCACGCCGCGCGCGCATCGTCGCGACCTTGGGGCCCGCCAGCCGGTCGCCGGGAACCGTGAAGGCTCTGGCCCAGGCGGGCGTCGATGTGTTCCGCCTGAACTTCAGCCACGGCTCGCACGAGGATCACGCCGCCGCCCTGAAGGCCGTGCGCGGCGCCGAGATGGCGCTGCAGCGTCCGCTGGGCATCCTGGCCGACCTGCAGGGCCCCAAGCTGCGGCTGGGACGGTTCAAAGACGTCGAGATCTCGATCAAGCCGGGCCACAAGATGCGGTTCGACCTGGACCCCACGCCCGGCGACGAGACGCGGGTGGAGATGCCCCACCCCGAGATCTTCAAGGCGCTGCGCGAGGGGATGCTGCTGCTGCTGGACGACGGCCGGGTTCGGCTGCGGGTCGGCAAGCGCGATGACGAATGGGCCGACGTCACGGTCGAAAGCGGCCTGAAACTGTCGGACCGCAAGGGCGTGGCGGTGCCGGAAGCGATCATTCCCGTCTCGGCCCTGACGCCCAAGGACCGCGAGGACCTGGCCTTCGCCCTGCGGATCGGCGTGGACTGGGTGGCCCTCAGCTTCGTGCAGAAGGCCGAGGACATGGCCGAGCTGAAGAAGATCGTGAACGGTCGCGCCGCCTGCCTGGCCAAGATCGAGAAGCCTCAGGCCCTGAACGAGCTCGAAAGCATCCTCGACTACTGCGACGGCGTCATGGTGGCGCGCGGCGACCTGGGGGTCGAGCTGAACCCCGAGGACGTGCCTGTGGCGCAGAAACAGATCATCCGCGCGGCTCGCAATCGCGGCGTGCCGGTGATCGTCGCCACCCAGATGCTGGAGTCCATGACCACGGCGCCGGCCCCGACGCGGGCCGAGGCTTCGGACGTGGCCAATGCCGTCTATGAGGGCGCCGACGCCCTGATGCTGTCGGCAGAGACGGCGTCTGGCGACTATCCGCTGGAATCCGTCGGCATCATGAGCCGGATCATCGAGCGGGTGGAGGGCGATCCTCTGTGGCCCAGCCTGATGAGCGCCGAACACGCCGGCATGGACGAACACGACGTCGACGCCCTGGTCGCGGCGGCGGGCAAGGCGGCGCAGGCCCAGTCGACCGCCTGTATGGTGGTCTTCACCACCCTGGGCGGGACGGCGCGGCGGATGGCGCGCGAGCGGCCTCTGCGGCCCATCCTGGTGCTGACGCCCAACGCCGACACGGCGCGTCGGCTGGCCCTGGTCTGGGGTCTGGAGACGCGGCTGGGCAAGGAGCCGGATTCCTTGGAGTCCGTCACCGACGACGCCATCGACAGCGCCATGAAATACGGCCTGGCGGAACCCGGTCAGCGCATCCTGATTTTGGCCGGGACGCCCTTTGGCGCGCCAGGGGCTGCAAATCTGTTGCGTTTGGCCCATGCTCCCGCCAGGGCGAAATCCGCCCGCAAATAGCGGCGGTCGCATGATCAAATACATCGGCTCAAAGCGTGCGCTTTTGGGCCATGTGACGGGCGCCGTGCGTCAGGCCCTGCCCGAGGGCGGGCTGGTCTGCGACCTGTTCTCCGGCACGGCCCGGGTTGGGCATGCGTTGAAGGGGCAGGGGTTTCGCGTCTGGTCGAACGACCACAACGCCTATGCCCACACCTTGGCGATGGCCTATGTCCAGGCCGACCGCGAGCGCTGGTTAGACCAGGCCGAGGCGATCATCGCCGAGCTTCAGTCTCTGAAGCCTGAGGCGGGATGGTTCACCGCCAACTTCTGCGACGAGGCTCGCTTCTTTCATCCCGACAACGGCGCGCGGATCGAGGCGATGCGCAACCGTATCGAGGCGATGGGGCTGGAGCCGGAGCTGAAAGCCATCGTCTTGGTCAGCCTGATGGAGGCGGCGGACCGGGTGGATTCCACCGCCGGATTGCAGATGGCCTATATGAAGACCTGGGCGCCAAGGGCATTGAAGCCCCTGCATCTGAGGATGCCGGACGTGCTGCCGGGCGTCACGGCGGGGTCGTGCCGGGCGACACAGGGTGATGCGGTCGAGATCGCCGGACAGGTTGAGGCGGACCTCGTCTATCTGGACCCGCCGTATAACCAGCACTCCTATCTGGCCAACTATCATGTCTGGGAAAGCCTGGTCCTTTGGGACCGGCCCGAGACCTATGGCGTGGCGAGGAAGCGGGTGGACGTGAAGACGCGCAAGAGCCCCTTCAACTCACGCCCCGGCATTGCGCCCGCGCTGGAAGCGGTGATCGCCGGGGTGAAGACGCCCAACCTGATCATCTCCTTCAACGACGAAGGCTATCTGTCACGCGAGCAGTTGGTCTCAATGCTGTCGGCGCGCGGCCATGTCCAGGTGATCGAGATCGACCGGCCCCGCTATGTCGGCGCCCGGATCGGCATCCATAACCGCAAGGGCGAGAAGGTCGGGGCGGTGGGGCGGCTGAAGAACGTCGAATACCTGTTCATGGCCACCGAACGTCCGATCAGCCTGCCTGCCGCCGCCTGAGGGGGCTTTGCGGAACGGGCCGGAGTCTGTCGCGTTACCGGCGGATGGAACAGATGGCCGCACCCCATTCCCTGTCCGCCAAGGTCGCCCGCGTCGAGGACGACGCGATGGACTGGCCGCCGCTTTCACCCGAGGCGATCCGCTGGGCCATCGTCATCGGCGGCGGGGTTTTCGCAGCCTGCGTCGGCGCCCTGCTGGGCGGGGCGATGTCGATCTAGGCTCTCGGCAGGCTAGCCAGTCGTCGCGGTCTGGGGCAACCTCCACGGGAATGGGAGGCTGCCTACATGTTGACGATCATCGCCGCGCTTGTTCTGGCGGCGGCAGGACCAGCCCAGGACCTTACAGACTGCGACCGCCGGTCTTCTGTGGAATGCCGGACCGTTCAGCCGTTCGCTTTACAGGTTGGAAGCAGCCGCACTGACCCAATCGAAGTGGGCAAGGCGCCATGGATCGACGCCAACGGGCGACTGCTCATCTTCCCTGGAGAATCCGTCACGGTGAAATATGACGATGCAGGCGCTTTGGAAGTCGCCGCCGTGGACGCAGCCCAGAATATCGTATCCGACCAACGCGTAGCCCAACTGATGGCCCAGGTCGCACCCAGGCCCAATCCGCAAGAGGAGACAGTTGCCCTCGTGCCAACCAAGGGACTCGCTGATCCGCCCACACAGGGCGTGCGCCTGACCTTGCGGCAAGCCGACGTCGGCGAAGACATGCTTCTATTTGTCGAGAACGCTACCGACGCTCCCTTGGCCTATAATGCGGCCATGCTGGCTCCCGGTGTTCAGGGCATGGAGTGGCAGGTCACCACGATCTGCGTCGTGCGCGCCGGCGCCTTCTCGGTCGAACACTGGCCCTATGCCATCATGTCATTATCGCTCGGTGACTTCGAGCGCGGGCCGGAGCCACCGGCCAATGGATCGCTCTGCGGTTAGGCGTCCGCCGCTTCCAGCAGCGCCCGGATAGGCGACCAACTGCGCCGGTGGGCCGGGCAGGGGCCGAGCGTCAGCAGCGCGGCCGAATGGATGGGGGCGTTATAGCCTTTGTGGCTGGCGAAGCCGTAACCGGGATATTCCTGATCCAGTTCGACCATCAGCCGGTCCCGCGCCGTCTTGGCCAGGATCGAGGCGGCGGCGATGGACAGGGACAGGCTGTCGCCCTTGACCACCGTCTGTACGTCGCACGGCAGTTTGAAGCGGTAGTTGCCGTCCACCAGCGCCGCGACGGGTTGGACTGACAGGGCCTCGATGGCGCGGCACATGGCCAGGCCTGTGGCGTGCAGGATGTTGAGGTCTGCGATCTCCTCGACCGAGGCGAAGCCGACGCCCCAGGCCACGGCGCGGGCCTTGATCTCGCTTTCCAGCGCCTCGCGTCGGGCATGGGTCAGAGCCTTGGAATCGTCGATGCCGACGGGGATGTCATCGGGGTTCAAGATCACCGCCGCCGCCGAGACTGGCCCGGCCCAGGGACCGCGCCCGGCCTCGTCCACGCCGCAGACGGGGCCGCCCACCGTGATCGACAGGGTGGTTTCCAGCGACAGGGTCGGCGGGATGCGGGCGGGTTTCTTCGGGGCGATGGTCACGACCGGGCCATCGCACGAACCTGCTGATGACGAAAGCAGCGGGTCTGGTGATCGTTGACCATGCCGACCGCCTGCATGAAGGCGTAGACGATGACCGGGCCGACGAATTTGAAGCCTCGCGCCTTCAGCGCCTTGGACATGGCGACCGAGGCGTCCGTCTGGGTCGGGGCCTGTTTGAAGTCGGCATAGGGCGTGTGGATCGGCTGACCGTCCACGAAGGACCAGAGCCAGGCGGAGAAATCCTCGCCCTCGTCGCGCATGGCGACCCAGATGCGGGCGCCGTCGATGGCGGCCTGGATCTTGGCGCGCGAGCGGATGATGCCGGGGTCGGCCAGCAGGCGCTGGATGTCGTCCTCGCCGTAGGCGGCGACCGTGTCGGGATCGAAGTCGGCGAAGGCGGCGCGCATGGTCTCGCGCTTCCTCAGGATGGTGATCCAGGCCAGGCCTGCCTGAAAGCCGTCCAGCACCAGCTTCTCCCACAGGGCGCGGGCGTCGTACTCGGGCACGCCCCATTCGGTGTCGTGATAGGCGACATAGAGGGGATCGGTCCCGCACCAGCCGCAGCGGCCAGAGGTCTCGACGGCTGATTCGGTCATGGCGACAGTCTCGACCCGACCGCCGGGTCTGGAAAGCGTCGCCGCAGACGATCAGACCAGGGGCGTGGTTCGGACCTCGGCAGGCATCCACTCGGGCCAGCGGACGGCGACGGGGCGGCCCTCGACGGTCAAATCCCCGTCCAGCCGGTCGAGGCGCAGCAGGGCGATGGCCGCGCCGTCGCCGCCGGTCATGACCTCGCCCGCGCGCCGTTCGCCGTTCAGCACCTCGGCGCCGACGGCAGGGGCGGCGCCGTCCAAGGCGAGGGGCAGCATCCGGTTCTTGATGGCGCCGCGCCGCTTCATCCGCGACGTGGTCTCCTGGCCGACGAAACAGCCCTTGTGGAAGTCGATGCCGTTCAGCAGGTCGAAATTGGCCTCGATCGGATAGGTCTTGTCGGCGGGGGCGTCCCGCGCGGAATCGGGCACGCCGACCGACAGGCGATGGGTGTCATAGTCGGCCTCGCTCGCCGCAGCGGTTGCGTCGCCGCCATACCGGCGGCCTCCCAGCAGGGGCGTGCGGGGGTCGGAGGTGAAGCCCTCTGCGACCTCGGGCCAACTGGCGAAAACAGCGCGGTCGTCCAGCGCGACCTCGACCTGGGCGCGGAGTTTGTACATCGACAGCCGCTGGGCCAGGGCCTCACGACGGTCGGCGGCCACGTCCAGCAGGACGGCCTCGCCCTCGCCGAACACGAACAGGTCGAACAGCAGCCGGCCGGGCGGCGAGAGCAGGGCGGCGAAGCGCAGGGCCCCATCCGTCAGGGTCTCGACATCCTGGGTCAGCAGGTTGTTCAGGAAGGGCTTGGCGTCGGGGCCCGAGATGCGGATCAGGGCGCGGCTGTCGAGACGGGCGACGTGGGTCATGGTGCGCACCTAGTCATGCTGCGGCTTGGGCGCCAGCGGGTCACGCCACCTCATACCGCGCTACGATGCCGTCCGGTTGCCAGTCGTGGTCGGCCAGTCGGTCCAGCGAGGCCTCGACGCGGGCGATGAAACCCGGCCAATCCCCGTCCTCGACCGCCGGTCTCAGCCAGTCGGTGACGACGGCGCGGCAGGGATAGGTCCCGACCGGGCCGGGCACGCTGAGGGCCAGTTCCATGCCCTCGGCCAGCCACAGCGCGGCAGTGGTGAAAAAGGCCTCGGAGGCCAGGAAGTCGGTTCGGCGAACGACGAACAGGGTGATCTCGCCCCGGTCGATGCCGTCGGGGCGGACGATGACGCCGCTGCGGTCGGGCCGCCAGTCGTCGGACAACTCGACCACCCGCCACAGGCAGAACCATGTGCGGCAGGTCTGGGGCCGGATCGCATGCACGGAGCAGCCCGCCCCATCGACGCAATAGGCGCACAACTGGCCGGTCGGCTTGGCCAGTTCGGGCAGGTCGAGCGGGATCACCCGGCAGCATTCTACGCAGCCGCCGCAGTCGCGGTCAGGGAGGAGGGGCAGGCTCATGATCCGCTTGTAGCCGTTCCTGTGCACAGAGGCATGGTTAGCGACTGAAACCCCCGATAGAATCCGTATAGGGTCGATCCCATGGCGGTTCGCTTTCCCATTCTCTACATCGCCGAGGCCGAGGCCGAGGCCGCCGTGCTGTCGTCCGGCGTGTTGGCCTATCTGGTCGAGGCCATGCCCCAGGCCGATTTCACGGTCGTCGGATCGCCCGCCAGCGCCCCGCTGTTCGCCGACACGCCGCGCCTGGATCGGCTGCTGATGCTGGACCGCGACGGTCATTTCGAATGGATCACCCTGTGGAACCAGGTGCGCGGGACCAAGTGGGGTCTGGTCGTGGACATGCGCGGCTCGACCCTGTCGGGCAAGCTGAGACGCCAGAAGCGGGCCGTGCGCGCAGCCTACGTCGCCAATGCCGACACGCCGGAGCCTCACGCCGTCGAACAGGCGGCGGCGGTGCTGAAGCTGGACGACGTGCCGGCGCCCAGACTGTTCTTTGGCGACGAGACCCAGGCGGCGGCCGATGCCCTGGTTCAGCCGGACGGCAAGCCGATCCTGGCGGTGGGGCCGGGGACCGAGTGGATCGGCAAGCGCTGGCCCGCCGAACGCTATTCCAAGATCGCCGCTGCACTATTGGCCGACGACGGGCCGCTGGCCGGCGGGCGGCTGCTGATCGTGGGCGAGGAGGCGGATCGCGATCTGGCCCACACCATCCGGCTGGCAGTCGCCCGCAAGCGGGTGATCGAGACGCAGGGCAAGCTGACGCGGCTTCAGGCCGCCGCCGCCCTGTCGCACGCCAGCCTTTATCTGGGTGCGGACTCGATCTGGACCCAGTTGGCCGTGGCGGCGGGCGTGCCGTCCATCGGCGTGTTCGGCCCCTCGGACGAGACTGTGGTCGGGCCCTGGAAGGGGGCGTCGGTGCGCGGCCCCAGATCCTTCGCCGAGTTCCAGGAACTGGACCCCCGCCTGAACCAGGCGATCCAGCACATGATGGACCTGCCGGCCGAGCGCGTGCTGAAGGTGGCGCGCAAGATGCTGGCGCGGTGAGGAATGTCCTCCCTGTCCGCGCAGCGGATGGGGAGGTGGCGCGGCGCGCCTTCGCGCCGTGACGGAGGGGGCGGCCGGGTCTGTCCGATGGGCGTCCGGCGGCCTGTGCTCCACCACCGCGCCGCCCCCTCCGTCTCCTCGCCCAAGCGGCTCGGATCCACCTCCCCATCGCCAAGCGGCGACAGGGAGGAGACATGACGCCCGGTTCGGACTAATCGAACGGCGACCCCGTCGAACCCTGGAGCCCTGCGATGAAAACCTACGACATGATCGTGCGCGGGGGCGAGGTGGTGAACCACGCCGGGCGGGGTCTGGCCGATGTCGGCATCACCGATGGCCGCATCGACTTCGTCGGCGACCTTAGCAAGGCCTCGGCTGGAGAGGTGGTGGACGCCACTGGCCTGACCGTCCTGCCCGGCGTCATCGACACCCAGGTCCATTTCCGCGAGCCGGGCATGGAGTGGAAGGAAGACCTGGAGACCGGGTCGCGCGCCGCCGCCCTGGGCGGGGTCGTCGCCGTGTTCGAGATGCCGAACACCGAGCCCAACACCACCGATCCGGCGACCCTGGAAGACAAGCTGGCCCGCGCCCGCGACCGGATGTGGACCGACCACGCCTTCTATATCGGCGGCACGCACGCCAACTCGAAATACCTGGCCGAGCTGGAGCGTCTGCCCGGCTGTTGCGGCATCAAGGTCTTCATGGGCGCCTCGACCGGCACCCTGCTGGTCGCCGACGACGACGGGGTGCGCGAGGTTCTGAGGAATGTGCGCCGTCGCGCCACCTTCCACTCCGAGGATGAATATCGCCTGGTCGAGCGGCGGCCCCTGGCCCGCACCGGCGACTGGACCAGCCACCCCGAGGTGCGCGACGCCGAAAGCGCCATCATGTCCACGCGCCGTCTGGTCAAGCTGGCGCGCGAGACGGGTTCGCGCATCCACGTCCTGCACGTCTCGACCGCCGAAGAGGTCCGCTTCCTGGCCGACCACAAGGATGTCGCCACCGCCGAGGTCACGCCCCAGCACCTGAGCCTGGACGGCGACGAGGCCTATGCCCGGCTGAAGGGTCTGGCCCAGATGAACCCGCCGATCCGCAACGCCCATCACATCGCAGGCCTGTGGACCGGGATCGAGCATGGTGTGTTCGACGTGCTTGGGTCGGACCACGCGCCCCATACGCTGGAAGAAAAGGCGCGGCCCTATCCCGCCTCGCCCTCGGGCATGCCGGGGGTGCAGACCCTGGTGCCGGTCATGCTGACCCATGTCGCCAACGGCCGCCTGAGCATCGAGCGGTTCGTCGATCTGACCTCCGCCGGCGCCCAGCGGGTGTTCGGCATCGCCGGCAAGGGTCGGATGGCCGAGGGCTATGACGCCGACCTGACCATCGTCGACCTGAAGGCCAAACACACCATCAGCCACGCCGACATGGCGACCCGCTCGGCCTGGACGCCCTTCGACGGCTTCGAGGCGACAGGCAAGGCCGTGGCCACCATCGTGCGCGGCCGGGTGGTTATGCGGGATCAGGAATTGATCGGCACGGCCCACGGGCGTCCGGTCCGCTTCCAGGAAACCCTGGCGGCGTGAAGGCAGGCGACGTGAGCGAGGCGCGGCCTCAACTCGGGCTGATCGGCTTGGGCGCCTTTGGGCGGCTGACGGCGCGGCATCTGTCGTCTCGCTTCGACATCCTGGCCTATGACCCGGCGGCGAAGGACGGCGAGGGGACCACCACCCTGACCGATCTGGCCGGGGCCGCCGCCTGTCCTGTGGTGATCCTGGCCGTGCCGGTCGAGGTTATGGCCCCGACCATCGCCGACATCGCGCCGCACCTGAAGCCCGGCGCCCTGGTCATCGACGTGGGCTCGGTGAAGGTCCTGCCCGCGCGGCTGATGGGCGAGGGACTGCCCGAGGGTGTGGAGATCGTCGGAACCCACCCCCTGTTCGGCCCTCAGAGCGGGCGTGACGGCATCGCCGGCCTGCGGATCGCCGTCTGTCCCGTGCGCGGCGACCGGACTGCGCGCCGCGTGGCCGCCTTCTGTCGCAAGGCATTGGGGCTCAAGGTCTTTCTGGTCACGCCCGAGGATCACGACCGCGAAGCGGCGGTGGTGCAGGGCCTGACCCATCTGATCGCCCGCGTCCTGCTGGACATGGAGCCTCTGCCGACGCGGATGACCACGGCCAGCTTCGACCGGATCATGCAGGCGGTGGAGATGGTGCGCCACGACAGCCCCGCCGTCTTCCGCGCCATCGAACGCGACAATCCCTTCGCCGCCGAGGTGCGCGACCGCTTCTTCGCCCTGGCCGACAAGGCGCGCGCCGGGTTGGACGCCACCCTCGATACGGACACACAGAAATGAACATCAGTGACCAGATCGTCCTCGTCACCGGCGGCGCGCGCGGCGTCGGCGCCGCCGTGGTCCGGGCCTTTGCGGGCCAGGGCGCGCGCGTGGTGATCAACTGGCGCGCCAGCGGCGACCGGGCCGAGGCCCTGGCGGCTGAGCTTGGGGATCGCGTCATCGCCATCCAGGCCGACGTGTCCGACCGGTCGGCGGTCGAGGCCCTGGTGGCCCAGGCCGAGGCGGCCTTTGGCGCGCCGATCACCACGGTGGTCAACAATGCGCTGGACTACAGCTTCAACGGCGACGCCCGCTCCCTGCTCGCAGACATCGGCTGGGCAGAGATGGAGAGCCAGTTCTCGACCGTGGTGCGCGGCGCCCTGAACGTCATCCAGGCGACGGTGCCCGGCATGACGAGAGCGAGGGGCGGTCGGGTGGTCAACATCGGCACCAACCTGTTCCAGAACCCGGTCGTGCCCTATCACGACTATACCGCCGCCAAGGCCGCCCTGCTGTCCCTGACGCGCACGGCGGCGGGCGACCTGGGACCGGCGGGGATCACGGTGAACATGGTCTCGGGCGGATTGCTGCGGACCACCGACGCCAGCGCGGCGACCCCCGACGCGGTGTTCGACCTGATCGCCGGCATGACCCCCTTGCGGTCGGTCACCACGCCGGAGGAGTTCGCCGACGCGGTGCTGTTCTTCGCCTCGCCCTGGAGCCGGGCGGTGACGGGGCAGAACCTGGTGGTCGATGGCGGCCTGGTGCGGGACTAGCGGGATCACGCCCGCCGCGCTGACGCCCTAGTTCGCAGCCGCCTCACGCTCGCTCGCAAGCTTGTTCGACAGCAATCCACGCGAACGATCGGCATATATGCGGCACGCGTCCGGCTTGTCGTTGTATCGCCCCGCGCCCGCATTGTCGGGATGCGGCGAAATCAGGATGTCGCAGGGCAGCGCGTCCAGACGATCATAGGTGGCCATGAAGCCCGCGACGATCGCTGCGCTCGACGGCGCGCTGTAGCGATAGCCGGAGGCGGCCACAGGATTGATGCTGGACGCGAAAACGATGGCCTTGCAGTTCTGTGCCTCACAGGCCTGCCAGCCCCAGCTCATGCTGCCCAGGGTATGGCCCGGCGTCGCGTGTGCGGTAATCGTCGTATGCCCGAGCCTGAGTTCTTCGCCGTCCTCGATCACCCGAATCTGCGTCACGCGGGGCCAGACGCCGCCATACGCGAGCTGTGGGTCGTCCTCCAGAAGGGCTCCGGCCCGTAAACCGTCGGCTCCGCGCGCGCTCGCAACCACCGTCGCGCCGGTATCGCGGACCAGTGCCGCAAGTCCGCCGCTGTGGTCGTAATGGGGTTCGGTGCTGAGAATAAATTTGATGTCTGCCGGGTCGAAACCCAGGCTGCGGACATTATCGAGGATCGCCGGCGCGGCCTGGGGAAGGGCACCGTCGATCAGGACCAAGCCCGCCCCCGTATCGATCAATGCGACGCTCAGCCCGGCGAAGCCGACGAGGTAGGTGTTCCCGAAGATCTTTTCTGGCGGCAGGGGCGCAAGCCAGGTCTTGGCGCGTTCGACCTCCATCGGCCGTGTCAGAGGGTCATCGTTCCCGTGGGGCGGGCTTTGCGAGGCGCCGGCGTCCGCGCGCGGGCCCGTCGCCTGATAGGGCTGTTCGGCGTCAAAACCCGACGTGGCGCTCAGGCTGGCGATAAAGGCCGCAACGGCCATGGATCTGATCATCTGTGTCTCCCGTCCCCCAAGGATGCGGGCCGGGCGCGCGTGCGACAAAGCATGATTTCTCGACAAAACCATGAGAATAATCGATGGCTATGTGATGGATCGCGCTCAACTCCCTCTCAACGCTCTGCGCGCTTTCGAGGCTGCGGCGCGTCATCTGAACTTCACCCGCGCAGCCATCGAACTTTGCGTCAGTCAGGGCGCGGTCAGCCATCAGGTGGCGCAGCTCGAACGTCGCCTCGGCACGCGCCTCTTCCATCGTCTGCCGCGAGGGCTCGCGCTGACGGACGAGGGGCGGGTGCTGGTTCCAGTGCTCGCCGAGATGTTCAATCGCATCGCCGCGACGCTCGATCAGTATGGCGAAGGCCGTTTCCGAGAAGCCCTGAATGTCGGCGTCGTCGGCACCTTTGCGACAGGTTGGCTGCTTCCACGCCTCGACGCCTTCGCCGCAGCCCATCCGTCCATCGACCTGCGGATTTCAACCAACAACAATCGGGTCGACCTAGCCGCCGAAGCCCTGGATTTCGCGATCCGCTTCGGCGATGGCGCCTGGCACGGCACCCATGCCGAGCCCTTGCTTGCGACCCCGATGACGCCGGTATGCGCCCCGGCCATCGCCGCCCGCCTGAAATTACCCGCAGATCTTTTCCACGAACGATTGCTCCGCTCGTACCGTTCGGATGAGTGGGATCTATGGTTTGAGGCGGCTGGCGTGCCTGCGCCGAGCCTTCGTGGCCCCATTTTCGATAGTTCGGCTCTGATGGCGTCGGCCGCCGCCGCCGGTCTTGGGGTCGCGCTCGCACCCTCCGCGATGTTCACGCGGGAGCTCGCATCGGAACTGCTGGTTCAGCCCTTCGCCGTCGAGGTCGACGTTGGCCGGTATTGGCTCACACGCCTGATTTCCCGACCGGAGCGCGCAGCCATGCGGATTTTTCGAGATTGGCTGTTGGAGGAGATCGGCGCATCGCCGCCGTCCAGCTGACGCCGTCTAGATCGAGAAGCTGACGCCGCAGCCGCAGCTGGTCGCCGCATTCGGATTGCGCACCACGAACTGCGCGCCCGCCAGTTCGTCGACATAGGCGATCTCGGATCCCTTGAGGAAGGGCACGGATACGGTATCGACCAGGGCGGTCTGGCCGTCGGTCTCGATCCGCAGGTCGTCGGCCTCGGCGGTCTGCACAAGTTCGAGCCGGTACTGGAAGCCCGAGCAGCCGCCGCCATCGACGGCGACGCGCAGCATGACCGCATGTCCCTCGATCTCGGCCAGTTTCGCCAATCGGCGCGCGGCGCTTTCGGCCAGGACGATGCCCTCGGGCGCGCGGCGCGCGATGGAGAGGCCGAACGCCTTCGGTTCAGGGGCGGCGTCTGTCTCGGCGGGGGATGTTTGGACCGTGCTCACAGCGCCTATATGAGGGGCGCGCCCCCTTTCTGAAAGGCCCTGGTCATCACGAACTCTCCGTCAGCCCCGTTCCAGCCCGGCGAGCGTGCGCCCTATGCCGAGACTCCCGCCAGATCGCGCGGCCGTCTGACGCCCGAACCGGCCAGCCGCACCCGCAGCGCCTTTGCCCGCGACCGCGACCGGATCATCCACGCCACGGCCTTTCGCCGCCTGAAGGGCAAGACCCAGGTGTTCGTGGCGCATGAGGGCGACCACTATCGCACCCGCCTGACCCACAGCCTGGAGGTGGCCCAGATCGCCCGGTCCATCGCCCATGCCATGGGCCTGGACCAGGACCTGGCCGAGACCGTCGCCCTGGCCCACGACCTGGGCCATCCGCCCTTTGGCCACGCCGGCGAAGACGAGCTTCAGGTGCAGATGCAGGACTGGGGCGGGTTCGATCACAACGTCCAGACCTTCCGCGTCGTGACCAAGCTGGAAGAGCGCTATCCGGCCTTCGACGGGCTGAACCTGTCGTGGGAAACGGTCGAGGGGGTGGTCAAGCACAATGGCCCCGTCAGCCACAAGCTGGACGAGCCGTCGTGGCAGGCCATCGCCGACTACACGCGCGCCGGCGAAGGCTGGGACCTGCGGCTGGACAGTTTCGCCTCGCTGGAGGCCCAGGCCGCCGCCATCGCCGACGACATCGCCTATAACAACCACGATGTGGACGACGGGGTTCAGGCTGGGCTGTTCAGCCTGAGCGACCTGGGCGACGTGCCGCTGATCGGTCCCGAACTGCACGGCGCGCGCCGCGACTGGCCCGACGCCGACGACCGCATGATCCGCATTGAGGCCGTGCGACGCATGATCGGCGTCATGGTCGAGGACGTCCTGACCGAGAGCGAACGCCGCATCGCCGAGGATGGCGTTCGGTCCGTCGAGGATGTGCGTCGGGCCAAACGCACCCTGGTGCAGTTCTCCGATCCCATGATGGCCGACCTGGGGATGTTGCGGGCCTTTCTGTTTGAGCGGATGTACCGGCACTATCGGGTCAATCGTTCGCGCAGCCAGGCGAGGCGGATCCTGGGTGAGATGTTCCAGCTGTTCATGGCCGAGCCCGAGGTTTTGCCGCCGGAGTGGTCCGTCAAGGCGATGACCGAGGACAGCCGCAAGCGGGCGCGGGCGGTGTGCGACTACATCGCCGGGATGACCGACCAGTACGCAATCGAGGAGCACAGAAAACTGTTCAGCCTGGACCCCAGCCTCGATCTGTGATTCGCAGCGGGCGACGGGCGCGGATAGACTGTGCCCTGCGCATTTTCGATTCGCGCCGCCTGTCTGCCCCGCCCCGGAGATCGCACCATGTCACACGACGACAACCACCGTCCCGACGGCGGCCGCGAGCGCGGGGCCTATACGCCGCCGACTGATGACGACCTGCCGTTCAACCGGGGCGGATATGACGCCCGTCGTTCGCCTGTGACCAAGGCCCCGCCGGTGACCCTGATCGTCAGCGCCGTGGTCCTGCTGGTGCTGATCATCGCCGTGGTGCTCTTCTACCGTTCAGGTCTGCGGGCATCGGGCGACGCCCCGTCTGTCGGCACGCCCGTCGGCGAGCTGAAGCTGGAGGCCCCGGTCGAAGCCCAGCCGATCAACCCGGAAGAAGGCATCGACGTCTATAACGACGGCGCCGAGGCCCCGACCACGGCCCCGACCTTCACGCCGCCGCCCGAGAAGGCCCAGCCGCGCCCCGAGCCCCGGCCCCTGCCGGCGCCGACGAGCGATCCGCTGGCCGCGCCGCGTCCGACGACGCCCGCCACACGTCCGACGCCGCCGGTTACGCGCCCGACCCCTCCGGCCGCGACGGCGACAGGGACCTCGGCGGTCCAGATCGGCGCCTTCTCGACCACGGCCATCGCCGACCGCGAGTTCGCCGCCATCGCCGCCCGCTTCCCGCAGTTCGCCGGCGGTTCGGCCAAGCGGGTGCAGGAAGTGACCGCCTCGAACGGCACGACGGTCTATCGCACCACCTTCACGGGCCTGAGCCGCGAGCGGGCCGCAGCCTTCTGCGACGCCATCAAGTCGTCCGGCGGCGACTGCCTGGTTCGATAGGGCCAGACCATGACCAGCGCGGCGATCTATGGCTGCTCCGGCCATGTCCTGACCGCGGAGGAGCGGGACTTCTACGCCGAGACCCGGCCGTGGGGCTTCATCCTGTTCCGCCGCAACGTCGACACGCCCGAACAGGTCAGGGCGCTGGTCGACGACCTGCGGGCCTCGATCGATGACCCCGACGCGCCCGTCCTGATCGACCAGGAGGGCGGCCGGGTGCAGAGGCTGGGCCCGCCGCACTGGCCCAAATACCCGCCGGGAAACGCCTATCTGAAGGCGACCAACGATCCGCTGGCCGCGCGCGAACTGGTGCGGCTGGGCGCACGGCTTATGGCGCATGACCTGAAGGCCCTGGGCATCACGGTCGACTGCCTGCCGGTGGTCGATGTGCCGGTGCCGGGCGCCCATGACATCATCGGCGACCGGGCCTACGCCCAAGATCCCGACACGGTCGCCCGTCTGGGCCGCGCCGCCGCCGAGGGGATGCTGGCGGGCGGCGTCCTGCCGGTGTTCAAGCACATCCCCGGTCACGGCCGCGCCTTTGCCGACAGCCACCACGACCTGCCGGTGGTCCACGCCGATTTCGCCACCCTGGACGCCTGGGACTTCGCGCCGTTCAAGGCGGTCTCGGACATGCCGATGGCGATGACGGCCCACGTCGTCTATGCCGCCATCGACCCCAAACGCCCGGCCACGACCTCGAAAAAGGTCATCAAGCTGATCCGCGCGCATCTGGGCTTCAACGGCCTGTTGATGAGCGATGACCTGTCGATGAAGGCCCTGTCGGGCAGTCTGACGGAGCGGGCCGAGGCGGCTCTGAAGGCCGGTTGCGACGTGGTGCTGCACTGTAATGGCGACATGGCCGAGATGCGGGCGGTGGCCGCGGCTGTCGGCAAGCTGAAGGGGCGGGCGAAACAGCGCGCGGCGGCGGCCTTGGCTCGCATGGTGCATACGCCGGAACCGCTCGATCCCGTCGAGGGACGCGAGCGGCTGGACGCCTCGCTTTCGAGCCGCATGGAGGCTGCTCGCGGACCGGACGTGGGCGAGGCGCAGGGGGCCGAATCAAGTAGCGCCCCGCGCGATAGGCAAGGCTAGGCATGACCGAAGCTTTCCAGCCCAACCTGGACTTCTCCGCCGCCGAACAGATGGAGGCGGGCGAGGCGTTTGTGGTTGATCTGGACGGCTATGAAGGCCCGCTGCACGTCCTGCTGGCTCTGGCGCGGACGCAGAAGGTCGACCTGCTGAAGCTGTCGATCACCAAGCTGGCCGAGCAGTATCTGGCCTTCGTGCACGAGGCGCGCCGGCGCAATTTCTCGCTGGCGGCGGACTACCTCGTGATGGCGTCCTGGCTGGCCTATCTGAAATCGCGCCTGCTGTTGCCCCGCACCGAAAAGGGCAAGGGCGACGAACCGCCGGCCGAGGAAATGGCCGCAGCCCTGGCCTTTCGGCTGCAGAAGCTGGAGGCGATGCGAAAATCCGCCGAGGCCCTGCTGGCCCGGCCTCAGTTGAAGCGGGACGTGTTCACGCGCGGCGATCCTCAGGCCACGGTGATCGTACCGTCCGACCGCATCGACGCCAGCCTGTACGAGCTGATGAACGCCTATGTGACCCAGAGGCGGCGCGAGCAGGCGCGGCACTATAATCCCGGCCAGAGGGTCGAGGCCTTTCCCCTGGAGGCGGCGCGGGACTGGTTGCGCGAGATCATGCCCCGCCTGTCGGAATGGACGCCGCTGGAGCGGGTGGCTCCCCTGCGCGACGAGGAAGGCGAGGGACCGAGCCAGGCCAGCTTCACCGCCTCGACCCTGTCGGCCGGTCTGGAACTGGTCAAGGAAGGCGCGATGGACGTGCGCCAGGACGGGGCGTTCGAGGAGGTCTTCCTGAAACGCCGCGGAACCGGTCAGCCGCTGGAGCTGACGCCGTGACGGACCTGCAGTTCGTGCCCGACGAAGCCGAGATGGAGCGCAGGGTCGAGGCGCTGCTGTTCGCCGCCGCCGGTCCGCTGTCCGCCGCCGAGATCGCGCGTCGCCTTCCCGAAGGCGTCGATGTCGGGGCCGCCATCTCGGGTCTGCGCAAACGCTATGAGGGCAGGGGGGTGGAGCTGGAATGCGTCGCCGACCGCTGGCGGTTCCGCACCGCCCCGGACCTGGCCTTCCTGATGACCGAGGAGCGCGAGGAGCCGCGCCGCCTGTCCAAGGCCGCGCTCGAGACCCTGGCCATCATCGCCTATCACCAGCCCGTAACCCGCGCCGAGATCGAGAGCGTGCGCGGGGTGTCGATCTCTCGCGGGACGCTGGACCTGCTGCTGGAGATGGGCTTCGTGCGTCTGCGCGGACGCCGCCGCACGCCGGGGCGGCCCGTCACCTACGCAACGGCCGACCGCTTCCTGGAGCATTTCGGCCTGGCCAGCCTGTATGACCTGCCGGGCGCGGCGGAGATGAAGGCTGCGGGGTTGCTGGACCTGTCCCTGCCGACCGGCTTCGAGGTGCCCGACCCTTCGCGTGAAGCGGATGTCGAGGAAGAAGACCCGATCGAAGACGGCGACGGCCCCGAGTTCGCTCAGGACTTCGTGGGCAACGAACGCTAGGCCGTCAGGGCTCTGGGCAGTTTGAACGTGACCGTCTCGCGCTCGCCCGGGTCGTTGATCATGGTGGTTTCAAAACGCTCGCCTATGGCGGCGATCAGGCCCTGGATCAGGGGTTCGGGGGCCGAGGCGCCGGCGGTGACGCCGACGGTGTTCACGCCCTCGAACCAGGCCCAGTCGACGTGAGAGGCGTCGTCGATCAGGCGCGCGTCGCCGGCGCCGGCCTTCAGCGCCACCTCGACCAGCCGCACCGAGTTGGAGGAGTTGGGCGACCCTACCACCAGCACCAGATCGCATCCGTTGGCCAGAACCTTGACCGCCTCCTGGCGGTTGGTGGTGGCGTAGCAGATGTCTTCCTTGTGCGGATCGGGCAGTTCGGGGAAGCGAGCCTTCAGCGCCTTCAGGATCTCGGCGGTGTCGTCCATCGAAAGCGTGGTCTGGGTCGCATAGGCCAGGGGCTGGTCGCCGCCATCTTCGGACAGGGGGCGCTGGACCCTCAGGGCGTCCTCGACCGTCTCGATCAGGGTGATGGCCCCGTCCGGCAGTTGTCCCATGGTGCCGACGACCTCGGGGTGACCCGCGTGGCCGATCAGCAGGATATGGCGTCCGGCGGCGTGGTGGCGTTCGGCCTCGACATGGACCTTGGACACCAGGGGGCAGGTGGCGTCGAGGAACAGCATCTCGCGCGCCTGCGCTGTCGCCGGCACCGACTTGGGCACGCCGTGGGCCGAGAAGACCACCGGCCGGTCGTCGGGGCATTCGTCCAGGTCCTTGACGAAAACGGCGCCCATGGCCTTCAGCCGGTCAACGACGTGTTTGTTATGGACGATCTCGTGGCGGACATAGATGGGGGCGCCGAACTTCTCGATGGCGCGCTCGACGATCTGGATGGCGCGATCCACCCCGGCGCAAAAGCCGCGCGGCGTGGCCAGCCGCACCGCAAGCGGGCGTTTGATCGGAGTGTGAGCGTTCATGCCGTCAATCTAGCGTTTCAGAAGCGCCGCCGCCACCGTGAGCGTCGTGAGAGCGATCTACTCATCTGTTTGCCGCGCCTCGCTTTAGCCGCTATCAGCAACCAGCGTGGCGGTGTCGGCGCCGACATACGACGCGCGCCCTTTCGGCTGCCGGATAACTTCTTCATGCGTCGCGTCATTCTCGCTCTTTCCGCCGCTGCGGCTGTCACGATCCTGTCCCCTATGGTCGCGTCGGCTCAGATAATGGGGGGCAGCAGCAGCAACAGCGCCCACGCGGACAGGAAAACGCCGACGGTCAGGGCGTCGAGACCCGCACGCGGGGGCCCCGGTTTGCGCCACTGCGCCAGCGCGCCAATGCGGGCCCATGCCCCTATGTAAAAATCCTCTACGATGCGGCTCGCTACGTCGAACTGGTCGACAATCGCGCTTCGGTGTCCAACGTCGGCTACACGGGCGAGATCGAGGGCGTTTCGTCCAACTGCAGCTATCGCGAAGACGAGCCCATCACCGTCCATTTCGACGTGCTGTTCAACCTGGGCCGTGGCGCCCAGGCCGCCGACAGCCGCAGGACATATCGCTACTGGGTGGCGGTGACCGAGCGGAACAGCGCCGTCCTGGCCAAGGACTATTTCGATCTGCCCGTCGATTTTGCCGGCGCACAGACCGCTTCGGTGACCCAGCAGCAGTCGATCGTCATCCCGCGCGCCGACATCACCACCAGCGGCGGTAATTTCGAGGTCCTGGTCGGCTTCGACGTGACGCCCGAGATGGCCGAGTTCAACCGCAACGGCAGCCGGTTCCGCGTCAACGCGGGACAGGTCGCTGCGCCTGAGGCGGCTCCGACCGCTGAACCGGCAGCGCCCGCCGCACAATGACCGATCTCAAGACCGACCTGAGCGAAGCGGTCGCGACCGCCTTCGCCGCCGAAGGCGTGGACGCCAGCCTGGCGCGCGTCACCGTGTCCGACCGCCCCGACCTGGCCGATTTCCAGTCCAATGGCGCACTGGCCGCCGCCAAGGCGCTGAAGGCCAATCCGCGTGAACTGGCCGCCCGCGTCGCCGCGCGGCTCGAGGGCGACCCGCGCCTGTCGTCCATCGAAATCGCCGGGCCGGGCTTCATCAATTTCAAGATCGCCGATGCGGCCCTGGCGCATCGGGCGCAGGCCGTGGCCGTCGACGCCGTCCTGGCTGGGGCCTCGACCGTCGCCGAACCGCGCAAGGTGGTCATCGACTTCGGTGGGCCGAACGTGGCCAAGCCGATGCATGTCGGCCACCTGAGGTCCTCGATCATCGGCGAGAGCCTGAAGCGGCTGTTCCGCTTCCGGGGCGACACGGTCTGGGGCGACGCCCATTTCGGTGACTGGGGCTTCCAGATGGGGCTGCTGATCGTCGCGGTGGGCGACGAAGGCAAGGCCGGCGCCTTCCTGGCCGAAGGGGCGGGGGATTTCCCCGCCGAGAGCCCGGTCACGCTGGAAGACCTCGAACGCCTCTATCCCCTGGCGGCCGGCAAGGCCAAGGAAGATCTCGATTTCCGCGACCGCGCCCGCAAGGCGACGGCCGAGCTTCAGGGCGGCCGTCCCGGCTATCGCGCCCTGTGGGCCCATTTCGTGGCCGTCAGCCGCACCGCCCTGACGCGTGAGTTCGGCGCGCTGGACGTCACCTTCGACCTGTGGAACGGCGAGAGCGACGCTGATCCGGTCATGGCCCAGATGATCGCCGACCTGAAGGCCAAGGCCCTGCTGGTCGAGGACGATGGCGCCCAGGTGATCCACGTCGCCCGTGACGGCGAGACCCGCAAGAAGAAGCTGGCTGACGGATCGGTCATCGAGGCGCCCAGCCCGCCGCCGCTGCTGGTCATCTCTTCCGAAGGCTCGGCCATGTACGGCACGACCGATCTGGCCACGATCCTGGACCGCAAGCAGGAGATCGGCCCCGACCTGATCCTCTATGTCGTAGACGAGCGTCAGGCCGAGCATTTCGAACAGGTCTTCCGCGCGGCATACCTGGCCGACTACGCGCCCGAGAAGTCGCTGGAGCACCTCGGCTTTGGCACCATGAACGGCGCCGACGGCAAGCCCTTCAAGACCCGCGCGGGCGGGGTGCTGAAACTGCACGACCTGATTACCATGGCGACCGACAAGGCGCGCGAGCGTCTTACGGAAGCGCGCCTCGGTGACGATCTGCCGCCCGCAGAGTTCGAGGCCATCGCGCACAAGGTGGCCATCGCCGCCCTGAAGTTCGCCGATCTGTCGAATGCGCGCACGACGTCCTACGTCTTCGATCTGGACCGTTTCACCAGCTTCGAAGGCAAGACCGGCCCCTACCTGCTGTACCAGGCCGTCCGCATCAAATCCCTGCTCAGGAAGGCTGCCGATCAGGGCGCAGAGCATGGCGCGATCACCATCGCCGAGCCCGCTGAACGCGATCTGGCCCTGACGCTGGACGCCTTCGCAGCCGCCGTGTCGGACGCCTATGACAAGCGTATGCCGCACCTGATCGCGGAGCACGCCTATCGCGTGGCGCAGAGCTTCTCGAAGTTCTACGCCGCGTGTCCGGTCTTGGCCCCGGGCCACGAGGCGACCCGTGGCTCGCGACTGAGCCTGTCGGGCGCAGCCCTGCTGCAACTCGAAACTGCTCTGACGCTGTTGGGCATTCAGACGCCGGACCGGATGTAGTCAGCCCTTGTCGGGCGCCTTGTCGAAGGCCTCTTTGACCTCGTCTTCGGTGATGCGCTTGGACGGATCGCCGGGCTGACCCAGGTTCTGCTCCTCGGTGCCGTCGCCCAGAACGCCTGGGGTGGTGACCGTCTTGGGCTCTTGTTCGTTGGCCATGGTGGTGCTCCTTTGCCCCGTCCGAACGCCTGCCCCTGTTCGCCGTTCCGCCCCTTCCTGGAAGCCCGCCCATGACCGACACCGCCGCGCTGGACGCCTTCATCGCCGCCCTGCCCAAGGCCGAGTTGCATCTGCATATCGAGGGCAGTCTGGAGCCTGAGCTGATGTTCGAGTTGGCGCGTCGCAACAAGGTCGCCATCCCGTTCGACAGCGTGGAGGCGGTCCGCGCCGCCTATGATTTCTCGAACCTGCAGGATTTTCTCGACATCTATTACGCCGGGGCCAACGTCCTGCTGACCGAGCAGGATTTCCACGACCTGGCCTACGCCTATTTCCAGCGGGCGGCGGCCGACACGGTGCGGCACGCCGAAATCTTCTTCGACCCCCAGACCCACACCGACCGGGGCATTCCGTTCCAGGTCGTCGCCGACGGCCTGTTGTCGGGGATGAAGGCGGCCGAGAGTGATCTGGGCGTCAGCTCGCAACTGATCCTGTGTTTCCTGCGCCATCTGGACGAGGACGCGGCCTTTGCGACCCTGAGGAAGGCCGAGCCCTGGCTGGACCGCATCCGGGGCGTGGGGCTGGATTCATCCGAACTCGGCCATCCGCCGTCCAAGTTCAAATCCGTCTTCGCCGCCGCCGGCTCGATGGGGCTGAAGCGGGTCGCCCATGCCGGGGAAGAGGGGCCGCCTGACTATGTCTGGCAGGCGCTGGATCTGCTGAAGATCGACCGGATGGATCACGGCAACCGCGCGATGGAAGACCCGGCCCTGATCGAGCGGCTGGCGAAATCGGGCATGACCCTGACGGTCTGTCCGTTGTCGAACCACAAGCTCTGTGTGGTCGATGACCTGAAGGACCATCCCGTGCCCGAGATGCTGCGCCAGGGTCTGCACGTCACGATCAACTCGGACGACCCTGCCTATTTCGGCGGCTATGTGAACGAGAACTATCGCCAGTTGGCCGCCGCCGTCGGTCTGACGCGCGAGCAGTTGACCCTGCTCGCGACCAACAGCTTCGAAGGTTCTTTCCTGACCTCGGCAGAGAAGTCAGCGTTTATCGATGAGGTCGAGGCCTACGCCGCCGCGATCTGATCGACCTCGTTGGCCGAGCCCAGGGCGACGGCGACGCGCTGGTGCAGGGCGCTGGGGATGACATCGAGGATCGGCTGGACGCCGTCCGTCGTCGCCTTGCCGCCCGCCTGTTCGATCAGCAGGGCCATCGGATTACCCTCGTACATCAGGCGCAGCTTGCCGGGACGTTCCGGCTCACGCGCATCCCAGGGATAGAGGAAGACGCCGCCGCGTATCAGGATACGGTGCACGTCGGCGACCATGGCGGCGACCCAGCGCATATTGAAATCCTTGCCCCGCGCACCCGTCTTGCCCGCCAGGCAGGCGTCGACATAGCGGCGCACCGGCTCGGCCCAGTGACGGCGGTTCGACATGTTGATGGCGAACTCTTTGGTGTCGGCGGAGACTCGGATTTCGGGATGGGTCAGCAGCCAGCGGCCGTCTGCGGCGAGGGTGAAGCCGACGACTCCCTCGCCGATCGTCAGGATCAGCATCGACTGGGCGCCGTAGAGGCCATATCCGGCCGCGACCTGATTGCGGCCTGTTTGCAGGAAGTCGGCCTCGACCGGCGAGGCGGGCGAGGGCAGGACCGAAAAGATCGTGCCCACCGGGGCGTTGATGTCGATGTTGGACGAGCCGTCCAGTGGGTCGAACAGGACGACGTAGCCGTCAGCCGGGGCGTTGGTGGTCGGCTGGACGAAGTCCATCTCCTCGGAGGCGACCCCGGCGACGAGCGGGCAGGCCGACAGGGCCTGGGTCAGCATGTCGTTGGTCATGACGTCGAGCTTCTTCTGCTCCTCGTCCTGCACATTGACCGATCCGGACGCGCCCAGCGCCCCGGCCAGGGCGCCGCCCGCCACGACCCGGCTGATGTCGGCGCAGGTGGCGGCCAGGGTGGTCAGCACGGCTTTGAGTCCGTCCGGCGCGCTCGAGCCGGCGATGAAATCCTCGAAACTGGCGTAGGCGGTCATGGCTGTCTCCGGCGTGCGCATCTTCTTGGCGAGCGCCGGGCGACCTAGCAAGGCTTTAGCGAGCCCAGCAACGGGGTGTGGCCTCGCCCAGCGTGACCCACAGCTTGACTCCGGCGCGGAGTCGGGGCCTAGGTCGCCTCGCTCTCGCGGGAGAGATCGGCGCCTGGAAACAGGGGCCGGAGCCGAAGGCGCAACCGCCCCGGAAACGCTCAGGCAAACGGACCGCGAGAACATTCGGACGCTGGAAAGCCACCCTTCGAGGGTGCGCCGACGGAGCAAGGCTGGCGCGTAGACGTTTCGTCTTCTCGCGTCGCCGGAATCTCTCAGGCTTCACAGACAGCGGGGGCGCGAAGACGGCGGAGCTCCGCCAAAACACGCGACTCTGAAAGCCGAATCCATGACCGACGACACTCTGAAAACCACCGTCCTGAACGCCGCGCACCGCGCGCTGGGCGCCCGCATGGTCGGGTTCGGCGGCTATGACATGCCGGTGCAGTACGAAGGCGTCCTGGCCGAGCACCGCTGGACCCGCGAACACGCCGGCCTGTTCGACGTCAGCCACATGGGCCAGTGCCGGATCTCGGGCGCCGATGCGATCAGCCAGTTCGAGCGGTTCGTGCCCGGCGACTATCAGGCGCTGAAGGCCGGGCGACAGAAATACTCCCTGCTGCTGAACGAAGACGGCGGGATCATCGACGACCTGATGGCCGGGCGGCCCGATCACGACGGACTGTTCGTTGTCGTCAACGCCGGCAACAAGGACGAGGACTTCGCGTTCTGGAAGGCCAACCTCCAGGGCGACGCCAAGCTGACCGTGTTCGAGGACCGGGCCCTGATCGCCATCCAGGGACCGGAAGCCGCCGAGGTCATGATCGCGCACGAGCCCGTCCTGGCCGAGTTCGGCTTCATGGACACGGCGCGGCTGATGCTGTTCGGCGTCGACTGCTTCGTCTCCCGCTCGGGCTATACGGGCGAGGACGGCTACGAGATTTCCATTCCCAACGCCGACGCCGAGCGGGTCTGGACCCTGCTGCTGCAGGACGCGCGGGTGAAGCCGATCGGCCTGGGCGCGCGGGATTCGCTGCGCCTCGAAGCCGGTCTGCCCCTGCATGGCCATGACATCGATCCGACGACCTCGCCTGTCGAGGGCGCGCTGACCTTCGCCCTGTCCAAGTCGAGGAAGGAAGCTGCGAACTTCAACGGCGCCGACCGCATCCTGAAGGAACTGGCGGACGGGCCCAGCCGCGTCCGCATCGCCCTGAACGTCAAGGAAGGCGCGCCCGCCCGTGAAGGCGCCGAGATCGCCGACATGGACGGCAATGTCATCGGCAAGGTCACCTCGGGCGGACCCTCGCCGACCCTGGGGCGCAACATCGCTATGGGCTATGCGCCCCCCGCATTCTCCGAACTCGGGACCGAGCTGAAGGTCATCGTGCGCGGCAAGCCCGCCGCCGGCGAGGTCGTCGCCACCCCCTTCGTCGCCACCCGCTATTATCGCAAACCCAAGACCGTCTGAGGATCACGCCATGAAGTTCACCAAGGATCACGAGTGGGTCAGCCTGGACGGCGATGTCGCCACCGTAGGCATCTCGAAACACGCCGCCGACGCCCTAGGCGACGTGGTGTTCGTTGAAGTCCCCGAAGTCGGCAAGACCTTCGCCAAGGGTGACAGCTTCGCCGTCGTCGAAAGCGTCAAGGCGGCGTCGGACGTCTACGCCCCCGTCTCGGGCGAGGTGGTCGAGGCCAACGACGCCCTGTCGACCGCGCCTGAAACCGTCAATGCCGAGCCTCAGGCCGGCGGCTGGTTCGCCAAGATCAAGGTTTCGGACGCGTCCCAGCTGGACGGTCTGATGGACCAGGCCGCCTACGACGCCTTCCTGGCCACGCTTTAGTATCAACCGCTCATCCCGGCGAAAGCCGGGACCCAGTCCTTTCGCGAGGCAGGGTGCGTGGGGTGAGCGGCACTCTTTGGATCGACGCGATCGATCGCCCAAAACACTGGGTCCCGGCTTTCGCCGGGATGAGCGGAACAGAATATGCGCTACCTCCCCCTGACCCCCGACGACCGTGAGGCCATGCTGGCCGCGATCGGCGTCAAATCCATTGACGACCTGTTCGTGGACGTGCCCCAGGCGGCGCGCCGTGAAGGCTTTGTCGACCTGCCGCGCGTGGCGGGCGAGATGGAGGTCGAGCGGGCCTTGTCGGCCATGGCCAGCAAGAACGCCTCGGCCGGGTCGGTGCCCTTCTTCTGCGGGGCAGGGGCCTACAAGCACCACGTCCCGGCGACGGTCGATCACGTCATCCAGCGTTCCGAGTTCCTGACCAGCTACACGCCGTATCAGCCGGAAATCGCGCAAGGCACCCTGCAGTACCTGTACGAGTTCCAGACCCAGGTCGCGAACCTGACGGGCATGCCGGTGGCCAACGCCTCGCTCTATGACGGCTCGACCGCAATGGCCGAGGGCGTGCTGATGGCGACGCGGGTGACGCGCCGCAACAAGGCGGTCATTTCGGGCGGGGTCCACCCCCACTATGTCCGCGCCACCGAGACCGTGGTTCACGCCGTTGGCGTCGAGACCGAGGCGCTTGTCCCCGCCGTCGACGCCGAAGCCGCCGTCATCGACGCCATCGACAAGGACACGGCCTGCGTCGTCGTCCAGACCCCGAACGTGTTCGGCACGGCGACCGACGTCACCAGGATCGCCGAGGCCGCCCACGCCGCCGGCGCCCTGCTGATCGTCGTGGTCACCGAGGCCGTCTCGATGGGCCTGCTGAAGTCGCCGGGAGAGATGGGGGCCGACATCGTCGCCGCCGAGGGCCAGTCGATCGGCAATGCCCTGAACTTCGGCGGACCCTACGTCGGCCTGTTCGCCTGTCGTGAGAAGCTGATCCGCCAGATGCCCGGCCGTCTGACCGGCGAGACCGTCGACGCCGACGGCGAGCGCGGCTTCGTCCTGACGCTCTCGACCCGCGAACAGCATATCCGCCGCGACAAGGCGACGTCGAACATCTGCACCAACTCCGGCCTGTGCACCCTGGCCTTCACCATCCACATGAGCCTCTTGGGCGAGACGGGTCTGCGCAAGCTGGCCCTGCTGAACCACGAGAAGGCGCTGGCGACCCGCGACGCCCTGGCCGCCATCCCCGGCGTCGAAATCCTGACCCCGCGCTTCTTCAACGAGTTTGCGGTGCGGTTGCCCAAGAATGCGGCCGAGGTCGTGCAGACCCTGGCCGACCACCATGTGCTGGCGGGCGTGCCCTACAGCCGCTTGGCCCCCGATGCGGGCATGGACGACGTGCTGCTGGTCGCCGCCACCGAGACGACGCTGGATGTCGACATCCAGATCCTCGCCAAGTCCCTTTCCAAAGTCCTGGCCGCCTGAGGAAGATGACCATGAGCACCATGAACACCGTCGGCCGCCCGACCGCCCCGAACGCCGTGACTTCGAAGCCTGCGACCCTGACCGGCGCGCGCGGCCTGCTGCAGGACGAGCACCTGATCTTCGAGAGCGACGGCTGGGGCAAGACCGGCGTCGATCTGGCCGAGCCCAAGATCGACGGCTCGGATCTGGGCGATCTCGTTCGCCGCGACCCGATCGGCCTGCCGGGCCTGTCCGAGCCCGAGACCATGCGCCACTATGTGCGTCTGAGCCAAAAGAACCACGCCATCGACCTGGCCATCTATCCGCTGGGCTCGTGCACGATGAAGCACAACCCGCGTCTGAACGAGAAGATGGCGCGTCTGCCGGGCTTCTCGGACATCCACCCGCTGCAGCCGCAGTCGACGGTGCAGGGCGCGCTGGAGCTGATGGACGCCCTGTCCCATTGGCTGACGACCCTGACCGGCATGCCTGCGGTCGCCCTGTCGCCCAAGGCGGGCGCGCATGGCGAGCTGTGTGGCCTGATGGCCATCCGCGCGGCGCATGAGGCCTCGGGCGAGCATGAGGCGCGCCGCAAGGTTCTGGTGCCCACCTCGGCCCACGGCACCAACCCGGCCACCGCCGCCTTCGTCGGCTATAGCGTCGTCGAGGTCGCCCAGACCGACGACGGCCGCGTGGACGTCGCCGACCTGGCCGCCAAGCTGGGGCCGGACGTGGCGGCCATCATGGTCACCAACCCCAACACCTGCGGCCTGTTCGAGCGCGACATCCTGGAGATCAGCCGCCTGACGCACGAAGCGGGCGCCTACTTCTATTGCGACGGCGCCAACTTCAACGCCATCGTGGGCCGGGTTCGCCCTGGCGACCTGGGCGTCGACGCCATGCACATCAACCTGCACAAGACCTTCTCCACGCCCCACGGCGGCGGCGGGCCGGGCGCGGGTCCGGTGGTGCTGTCGGCGGCCCTGGCCCCCTTTGCGCCCGCCCCTTGGGTCGTGAACACCGGCGACGGCTTCAAGCTGGTCGAGCGTGAGGAAGACGAGGCCGCCCAGGCCTTCGGCCGTCTGTGCGCCTTCCAGGGCCAGATGGGCATGTATGTCCGCGCCCTCAGCTACATGATGAGCCACGGCTCGGACGGCCTGCGTCAGGTGGCCGAGGACGCGGTGCTGAACGCCAACTACATCAAGGCTCGCCTGGGCGACCTGATGAGCGCGGCCTTCCCCGACGGCCCCTGCATGCACGAGGCCCTGTTCGACGACGAATGGCTGAAAGGCACGGACATCACCACGCTCGACTTCGCCAAGGCGATGATCGACGAGGGTTTCCACCCCATGACCATGTATTTCCCCCTGGTCGTCCACGGCGCCATGCTGATCGAGCCCACCGAGACGGAGTCGAAGCAGGAGCTGGATCGCTTTATCCACGCCATGCGGTTGCTGGCGGAAGCGGCCAAAGCGGGTGATGTGGACCGCTTCAAGGGCGCGCCCTTCCATGCGCCGCTGAAGCGCCTGGATGAGACCCGCGCCGCCCGTTCGCCGATCCTGCGCTGGACGGCGCCTGAAGGCACGAACATCGCCGCAGAATAGCCGGTCGCCAGGTTCCGCGTTCGCCCAAGGAGGCGGCGCGGGGCAGGGGGCAGGCCCACGCTCTGTGTCTATTCGGACACGGGCGATGGCCGAGTGTGCGGGCTTACAAATCCTTCACCCGTCTGCCTTGGTTCAGCCGCCGAAGCAGATTGTAAACACCCTTGTGGCAAGGTCGCCACGGTAGGGGTCAATCGCCCTTGCCGTGGACCCGGAACGATCCGGGGGCGTTGTCCAGAACAGACTGCATACCCACCTCGGCGACCTGATGACTTTCGCGAACCCTCTTTCCGATCTCCAGCCCGGCGCGCTCGGCAATCTGCTTCAGATGATGAAGCGGAGCGCCATGCTGATTGTCGGGTTGTTGGTGATCGTGGCGGGCATTCTGATCGCGCCGCTGCCCGGTCCGGGCGGGATTCCGGTCATCGCCCTGGGTCTGATCCTGGTGCTGCGCAGCTCCTATTGGGCCAAGCGGCAGTTCATCCGCGCCCAGTACGCCCGTCCGCGCTATGTCTATCCGTTCCGTCGCCTGCTGCGTAAGAACCCGGAAATCGCGCCGGTCTTCTGGCAACAGGCTCTGCGGGCCGAAAAGGTGGTGCTGAAGCGGACCCACCGTCGCCTGGCGCGGCTGCGTCGCAGCATCCGTCGCACGAAGCGTCGCTTCTTCGGCTGAACCCATGTTTTCGCACTGCGTCATCGCGGTTGCGAAGCACGGCAATGTGAACCCAAGATAGCATTACAATCGCCGGACAGGCGTATGCTCCTCCCTGCGTTATCGGAAGCGAAGACAGCGTTGGGAGGCGCTATCGTTATGATGTCACGCGTAAAAAAGGGCATGATCGCCGGACTGGCCGCTACTGTGGTGGTCTCGGTGCTTGAGGCGGTCAATCTGTTGGGTGGACCCTGGTTCACCTCATTCCCCAGTATCGTCGCCTTCATGATCGGCATGGAGGGCAATCTGGCCGTGGGCTGGATCGCTCACATCCTGATGGGCACGCTGGTGCTCGGCTCTCTGTTTGGCATCCTGTGCCCACGGTTGCCGACCGATACCTGGGCCACAAAGGGCATCGCCTTCGCGGTAGGCGCCTTCGTCCTGCTGATGACGGGGATCTTCCTGTTCGGAGATCCGTCGGTCTTCGCCGGCAGCGATGGCTTCGGCACCATCGCCTGGCTGCTGATCACCAACGTCGTCTTCGGCCTGGTGATGGGCAACGTCTATGGCGGCCTGGTCGATCGCGAGAAGCGTGCGGCCAAGGCCATGGCGGCGGGCACCATCCCGGCGCACTGACAGCAAAAAGCCCCGCCGGAGAACCGGCGGGGCTTTGGTCGTCCTTGCGAAGGTCGACGTGACTAGTTGAGCCGCGCGCCGATCTGGCTGATTGCGGCGTCGAGCAGTGGATCGCTCTTCTGACCCGAAACGCGGGCGGTCAGGATTTGTTCGGCGGCGCGAACGGCCAGGTCTGCAGCAGCGGCCTGGACCTCTGCGGTCGCCTGTTGCTCGGCCTGGGCGATGCGACGCTCGGCAACGGCCTGACGGCGAGCCAGGGTCTCTTCCAGCTTGGCCTTGGCGTCGGCTTCCATGATGCGCGCGTCAGCTTCGGCGGCGCGCAGCATTTCTGCGGCCTGGGCTTCGGCCTCGGCCTTTTCCTTGCGGATCTGGGCCAGCAGGGCCTCGGCCTCGGCGCGCAGGCGAGCGGCCTCGTCGAGTTCGGACTGGATCTTGCTGGCCTTGGCGTCCAGCGCCCCGGCGACCAGCTTGGGCACGCCGGCGACGACCAGGATACCGAAGAAGATCGCCAGACCGACGGCGACCCACAGCTCGGGATTGTCGAGCGCGTAGAGGTGGGGGTTGAAGAATTCCATCATGCGGCTCCGGCGGTGCGGGCGGTGGTCGCCACGGCGGCGACAGCGGCGTCGGCCTCGGCCTGGGTCGGGGCGACGCCGGTCAGGCGCTCGACGATGGCGCGAACCGTGTCGGCGCCGATCGAGGAAACGTTCACCATGGCGGCGTCGCGGGTCTTGGCGATGGCGGCTTCGGCCTCGGAGATGCGGGCGTTGACCGAGGCTTCTTCCTCGGCGCTGCGGCGGGCGGTCTCGTCGGTGATGCGGGCCTTCGCGGCGGCCGATGCAGCGCGGGAATCAGCGCGGGCCTTTTCCACCTCGGCCTTTGCGGCGGCGGCCTGTTCGGCGGCTTCAGCCTGGACCTGGCGGGCGGTTGCGATGGCGCTGGAGATGGAGGTCTCGCGCTCGCCCATGACCCGGCGGATACGCGGGGCGAAGACCTTGCCGATCAGCAGGTAGAGAACGAAGAAGAGAACCAGCAGATAGACGATCTGGCCAGCCCACACCGTGGTGTCGAACTGGGGCAGGCCGCCGGATGCAGCCTCACCGTGGCCTGCGGCCTCGGTCGTGGCGTGCGTCTCGCCATGAATGTCGGTGGGTACGGGAGCGACCATGGTGTCCGTCTGCGAAATTTCAGCAAAGAGGCGACACCCCGGTCAGGGGGCGTCGCCGCTGGGGAGCAACTAAAGAATTAGCTGTTCAGGATCAGGATGCCGAGCACGAAGGCCAGGATGCCCAGGGCTTCGGCCAGAGCCGCGCCCACGAACAGGTTACCGACTTGCGAGCCGGCGGCCGACGGGTTGCGCAGCGCGCCGTTCAGGAAGTTGGCGAAGATGTTGCCCACGCCGATGGCGGAGCCGATCATGCCGAGGGTGGCCAGGCCGGCGCCGATGTATTTTGCGGCTTCAGCGTCCATGATTCTATTCCTAGTTTTCTGAGGGTTCAGGGTTGGGTTGAAAGGACTGGGACGGGCCTTAGTGGCCGTGGCCCAGGTTGACCACATCATTGAGGTAGATGGCGGCCAGAACGGCGAACACGAAGGCCTGCAGGAAGGCCACGAGGAACTCCAGGGCGGTCAGGGCCACAACCCCGACCATCGACAGGGCCGCGATCGGCAGGGCGAACAGGCCCAGGCTCTCGCCCGTGACGGCCATGGCGCCGAGGCTGACGACGAAGCCTGCGAAGATCTTCAGCGCGACGTGGCCGCCCAGCATGTTGCCGAACAGACGAAGGGCCAGGGTGACCGGACGCAGCAGGAAGGACAGGAACTCGATCGCGCCGACGACGGGGCGCAGCAGCAGAGGGGCGGCGGACGGCCAGAACAGGCCAAAGAAGCCCAGGCCATGCTTGCCGATGCCGATGATGACGACCAGCAGGATGGTGATCAGGGCGAAGGTGCCGGTGACGGCCAGTTGCGACGTCGCCGTGAACGACAGGAACATGCCCAGCAGGTTCATCGCCAGGATCAGGCAGAACAGGCTGAACACGAACGGGAAATACTTACGGCCCTCGTGACCGATAATGGAGTCGGTGACGCCATCGATCATGCCGAACATCTGCTCGCCAGCGGCCTGAAGCCTGCCGGGAACGACCTTGGCGCCCGAGGTGGCGAGTTGCAGGAACAGGACGATCACGACGAAGGCGATGCTCATCGCCAGGTGCGAGTTCGTGAACGCGATTTGCTGCGTGCCGATGACAGGCAGGGTCACTGTGCCGAAATCGACAATCGGCGTAACCTGGAACTGGTGGAGCGGATCGGCCATGCGTTCAGTCTTCTTCTTCGTCGTCGAAGGGAACCGACTTGGGCTCCACTCCGCTTGCCTTAGCCTGGGCCGTGATCCGTTGCGCGGTCCGCCAGGCCATCCAAATCGAGATGGCGAAGCCCAGAAGGACCCCGCCGATCAGACCCCACGGGTTTGTGCCCAGGAGCTTGTCCACTACGAACCCTAGCGCCAGGCCCACAAATACGCCGCCCAGCAGGTCGGCGATGATCCGCCAAGCCTGACTGGCCGCTGCCTGTCCCGCCGCGTCTTGAGAAACCTCGCGAGCGGTGCGCGCCTCCAGAGCGGATGCGCTTTCGGTGAGGCGTTTGATCGCCTCTTCGCGCGATTCCGTAGGCTGGGACATGGGTTGTGTGCTCAGCGCCCCGACTTTTTCCGCAAAAAGCGAAGGGCCGGAACGGGTCTGAATTCGGCGCGGAACCTATAGGCGAGGGGGGGTTTGGTCAAGGTGCGCCTTTTTAGCTCTAAAGCTATGTTCGCAAACATGATTTCGTCATTTGGGGGTAGGCGTGACGAAGCGACGCTGCAACAGTTCGTGTTCGCGCACGAATAAGGCCGCCGGTCGGGCGACCGGCGGCCTTTGTGGCGCTCAAGGCGAAACCTGCAGCCGGGTCAGGTGATCCGTTTGGCCGAAACCGGGTCGCTGGCGGGGAAGGTCTCTTCGACGCCTTCGTCAATCAAGGCTTCCTGGCGGTCCTCAGCCTTGCGATCCGCCTCTTTCAATTGGTCAGGCTTGCCGGTCTCCGGCGTCGCGCGACGGGCGTGGGGGGTCTCAACGTCGCAATCTTCCTTGATCTTGGCGTGGTCGTTCATCGCGTTTCCTCCTCCGCTGTTTCGTTGTCTCCGTCCGGGCCGTAGCCCAGGCCCGCTATGTCGTCGTCAGACAGGCGTTTGGCTTCCCAGTGGGCTGCACTGGCCTGGGCGCCCTTCACGTCTTCGAGCAGGCCAGCATAGACCAGCTCAACCTCGCCTTCGCTGCGGCCGCCATCGCTCTCGGTGTCAATCTGGTTCAGACGCAGGCCGTCCTCGCCGTACTGAGCGTCTGCGTCCGGCTCTACGCCCTCGGCGCCCAGCTCGCCGTCCAGATCGAGGTCGTCCTCATCGAACTCCTCCTCGTCGCCGTCGCCATCGGCGCGGGTGACGTCCAGAACTTCCGGCAGGTCCTCGAAGGTCTTGAACTCGTTGGTGACGCCGCCGGTCTCACTGGGATCGAAATTGTCCTCGTCAAAGACTTCGGACTGGTCCTGATCGTCGGGGCTGTTGTCGATATCGGGCATGAAGGCCTCCCTGTTCGAAGACCCAACGTGCCGGTGCAGACGCGTGTTCCGTCGGCAAGCCGGCTCAGCGCGCCGAAATATCAGCCTCTGAGGGCGACTTGCTGATCGAGCGCCTCTCGGATCTCCGCCATGGCGCGGGGCCAACCGTCAAAGCTGCCGGTGCCGAACATCCGTACCCGCGGATAGAAGGGGTAATGATCTGTCGACAGCAGATGCCAGTCGTCGGGCGCGTAGATCAGCCAGGTCCGAGCTCCGGTCGCCGCAGCAATATTGACCCCTGCGATACCGGGACCGACCACCAGATCCAGCGCGCTGGACAGGGCTGCGAGGTCCTCGAGATCATTGCGCAGGTCGATGGGCGGGGTCCAGATCGTGGCCCCCGCAGCCTTGGCCGCCGCCATATCCTCATCAATATCGCCGCATTGCAGATTGACCATCAGGCACCCGGGCGTCTTCAACACGGGCTCCCAGGCGGTGAGCCCGGCGAAATACCGCGCTCGCGGTCCGGTCAGCAGGGAGCTTTTCCAGTGCAGTCCGACCTTGAAGCCGGGCCCGAGTTTCTCCAGCTCGGCCTTCCAGTAATCGACCTTGGCCGCGTCCGGCGCGAGGTAGCCTTCGCGGTCGGGAAAGGCTGACAGGTCGGTGCGATACACGGCCAGAAGGCTGGCCATCGGCGTCCAGAAGTCCAGTTGGCCTTCCCGGGCGGCGATCTCATCCACAAAGGGGGCCAGTCGGGCCAACCGGCCCTTGGGGCGGCCCGTCAGGTGTCCCCCGATCACCGCGCTCGGAAAACTGCGCTGGAACATGGCCACCAAGCGCGGCTCCACGGCGACATAGACCTGACCTTCTGGGCCGACCGCATCGATGATGTCCTGAAGGGCTCCGCCAAAGACCATCTCGTCGGCGATGCCCTGCTCGCCGACGACGAGCAGCCGCTTGCCGGCGATGTCCTGCGTCTGCGGATCCCAGCGGGGGCAGTCGATCACGAACCGCATGGCCTTGGGCATGGCGGGGTCCAGCCGTGCTTCGTAGGCTTCGAAGCCTTCCTTGAGCCGACCCAGAGCCATCAACGCCATGGCGCGGGCCATCTGCATCATCGCCCGCTCGTAATCGGTCTCGGCGCCCGGGATTGCGGCCTCCAGATCTTCCAGGGCCCCCGCTTCGTCGCCCATGGCCTGTCGGGCGTTGGCGCGGTTGTGCTGAGCCTTGGCCAGGCCGGGGTCGAGACGCAGAGCCTCGTCGAAAAAGACCAGGCTCTCCTTCATTCGTCCCTGATCTGAGAGCACGGCCCCCAGGGTGTTCCAGAGGATCGAACTTCCAGGCTCGATCTGGAGCATGGTCTTGAGCGTATCGACGGCCTCGTCGTACCGCTCCTGATCGCGATAGACGCAGGCGAGGTTGTTCGTCGCTTCGAGGTGTCCAGGTTCGACCGAGAGAAACCTCTGGATCAGCTTTTCCGCGATTTCGGTCATGCCGAGGCGCAGGGCCAAACGACCGAGGTCGTGGGTGATGAGCGCGTTGTCGGGCGACAGCTTCAGGGCGGCTTCATAGGAAGACAGGGCCTGGGTCAGGGCTCCGCTCTTTTCCTGGCAGATGGCCAGGATGTGCCAGGCTGGACCGTTTGCGGGGTCCATCTTGAGCACCTGCAAGGTTCGCCGGACGCCCGCCTCGTAGTCCCCCTGGCGAATCGCGGCCATCGCCGTCTTGAGCCGGTCGTTCGCCTTGCGTTGGCCGGCGCTCTGGCCAGCGCCGGCGAGGGCCTTGGCCAGGCGGCTGATGGCGGCGGGCGACGCCGCGTCGCCGGCTTCGGTTCCCAGGGACGGGCGAGGCATTCCGATCGTCGAAGAGACAGGGTCGTGATCGAAAGCGGCGGCTGCGGTCATCGTGGGCGGCTCGAACAAATCCAGAGACCGACAAACTGCCCGCGGGATCACAAGAGACGGTTAACCACGGCTGTTTAACCTGCGTTGGTCCCGGTCCTTCTATGGATGCGACGCGGGCCGATGGAGACCTCGCTCAGATGCCCTTGAAGCTGTCGCTCAAACCCGGCGAAAAATTCGTTCTGAATGGCGCTGTCGTTCAGAACGGCGATCGCCGTGGCGTGCTGATCCTGCAGAACAAGGCCAGTGTCCTGCGCGAGAAGGACATCATGCAGCTGAGTGACGTCAACAGCCCGGCCAAGCGGATCTATTTCCCGGTCATGATGATGTACCTGGACGAGACTTCGGCGCCGAAAGTCTATGACGAGTTCGTGCTGCGCCTGTCGGAGTTCATGGGCGCGATCCGCAATCCCGACGTGCTGATCGACTGCGTCGCGGTGTCCAAGCACGTACTGGCCCGCGAATATTACAAGGCGCTGATGACGGCGCGAAAACTGGTTGAATACGAAGAGCAAAGGCTGGGGCATGCTTCAGGCGTACAAACAGGCGGCGACGCGCAATGAGTCTCCGCGTGAGCTGGAATACCGCCTGTTCGGCCAGGTCACCCGCGCGCTGATGCACGCGGCCACGGTCGATCGTTCCGACATCAAGACGCGAATCGACGCCCTGGACTGGAACCGCCGGCTTTGGTCGGTCTTGTCGACCGACTGTTCGGATGCCGACAACGCCATGGCTGCGCCTCTGCGGGCTCAGATCATTTCGATCAGCCTGTTCGTGAACCGGCACTCGTCGGACATCATGCGTGGCGACGGGGATTTCGAGACCCTGATCGACATCAATCGCTCGATCATGCAGGGCCTGTCCGGCGGGATGTCCCAGGCGGCGGCCTGAGGCGGCCGGTCGCCAGCGGTAAACTATCCGCGAGCGGCATTGGCGAAACGCGCGAAGCGGTCCTACCTTCAACGTCCTGTTCAACAGTCGAAAGGAGGTGATCAAGTGATCTCATTGTCCCAAACCCGTACGGTGACCCAAGCTTGGTCCTCCCACGAGGTCCGGGCCTGATCCTTTCAGGCTGCTAAGGTCAGGCCGTATACGGTCAGACAATGAGGGCCGTCGGGGCAACCCGGCGGCCCTTTTTGTGCGCTGGCTCTAGCCGAAAAGGCGGGAAATCCACCCGAGGAGATGCTCGCCGATTTCGACGACCGTCTTCCATATGAGCAGCAGGTAGCCGCCTGTGACCGCTGAAAAGAACAGGCCGACCAAAACGGCGACGCCATCCTTCTGCATCACGCCCAGCGCGAAGAAAATAAGGGCCAGGCCGGGCAGCATGTCGCCCAGCGGAACCGGCATGGCCATGATGACGGCCAGAAGGACGCAAAGTATGCCGATTATGACTTCGCTGATCGGACCCGTGAACAGGGTCAGGCGGGGTCGGGTGAGGCTTTCGACCGCGCGCAGCAGCCGGATGAAATTCAGACCTCGGGGTCTGCGGCGAACGGCGCGACGAACCCGTGGGGCAAAGATATATTGGGGCGCGTTTGGCCCCGCGCCGACCTTGATCTTCCGTGTCAGAACCCAGCGCCGCAGCCAGGCGGGCGCCGCAAAGGGCGTCGAGATCAAACCTGCGTACGCCGGCCGGCTGAGCGACGCCTTGAGCGCCCATCGCGGCATCCAGACCTCGTTGCGCTGAAACGCCAGTTCCACCGACATCAGGATGATGGGAATGGCGAATATCGCCTTGCCGCCTGGAGGCCAGGGGAACAGGGCCATCAGGGAGAACACGAGGATCAGTGCGCCCAGACCCCGGTCGCCGAAAGCCTCGACGACCTCGTTCATCGACAGGGTGGGCTCATCGGACACGCCAAGGTCCTCTAGCACCTGGGAAAAGGTGCGATGCAGAGGCGGCGGGGTTTCGATCAGGGACATGCGGAGGTCTGGCTGGCCGCCAAACCGGCCCGAGGGTCATTTAGGGGCGTAGATGATGACACGCCAGCGGTCGTGAACCCTAATGATGCGCCCGCGTCCATATTGCCGCACCTGTGCGTCCAAGAGCCCGATACGGAGATCAGGATTTGGCCACGTGCTCGGGTTTGCCCTTGCGTTTGGTGTGGGCGAAATCCTCGAGTTGAGCCTCGGTCATCGACTGGGCCATCTGTTTGGACGCGCCCTTGAGATCGGACTTGGGCGTGTCGCCACGCTTGGCCGACAGGGCGGCTCCGGCGGCCTTTTGTTGAGCGGCTGACTTTGCAGGCATGGGGCCTCTCCTTTCGAGAAAGGCCAACGGTCGCGACCCAGCCGCGTTCCTGAACGCGCTGCGATTCGCCTCAGGGACCTGGCTTCAGTCCGCGTTCGGACGGCCCCACCGGCGATAGAGGTTGTAGGTCGAGACACCCACGCAAGCCACGCCGATGACGAACAGGACGCCTGCGATCATGGTGGTGTCGCCGGATTCTGATGACTGCTGTGACGCCAGGCGCAAGGCCGCCATCGACATACCGAAGGACACCAGACCGAAGCCGCCCATCAGCAGATAGGCCCCGGCTTCACCCCAGCTGAAGCGGTCGGCGGTCTCGGGATCGATCATCTCGGGGCGTACGACGGGGCCGAGGCTGCGGTGCAGGATGGCGTCCTCGTCGAACAGTGGCGACTGAGCCGTCGCGTCTCCGTCGCGCTGCTCCTCGGGCCAGACAAGGCGGCCCATGGCGCCGAACGGGGTGTCGGTCGAAGGCGTGAGAATGAGGGGCTCGACCGCGGGACTTGCATTGGCGCCGAGTATATCCGCCTCGGCTGGGGCGCTCGGAGCCTCGGCAACGACCGTCGCGACCTCTTGGTCTGCAGCGGTGTCGATCGCGATGACTGCAGCGGCCCCCGCTTCGGGTACGGCTTCAGAGGAGGAGCTGCCTGTGGCCGCGAAGTCGATCAACAGCGCGGCCGGCTCATCGGCCTCAATGGGCGGGAAGGGCGAGGCGGCCGCCTTCGGCGCAGCCACGATCAGGGGCTCTATGCCCGGCAGGGCGCCGAAGCTGGCCGCGCCGTAGGGGGCGTAACGCTGGAACTCCAGCGGAGGGAAGCTGATCGCGGGATTGGCGTCAGGGCTGGTCTGGCTCGCCAGCGAGGGAGCGCTGTCAGTTTCGGTGTCCGCGTCTGCGACGTGATCGTCGTTGGAAGCGGACGCCTGACTGGCGCTTGCCGGCTCGGGTGCAGCCGCCTGAGGCGTGTCTTCAGGCGCGGTGTCGAGATGAGGCTGGTCGGCGATCTCCACCGGGTCCGGCTCGGGAGAGGCTTCCTGTTCGACTGGCTGTCCCGGTTCGGCGACCGGGCCGCGAAGGCTTGCGGGCGCCTCAAGCAGATGCGCGACGGCGGCGGCGCGGGCGTCTTGCGCCGTCTGCTGCGAATCGACGGCAGCGGATTGATCGGCGGCAGGCTCTGCCTCGGCGGTGGCGGCTTCAGCGGATAGCGGGGCCTCCGGGGGCGCAGTTGCAGCCACGGGGGGAGGGGGCAGGGGGGCGGACAGCAGATCGGCCAGCGCCACGGGCGAGGCCGGATCGGCGACGAACAGGGCGCGTTCGGCGGCGCGGCGACGCAGGGCGGCTTCAGGGGCAGCGGGCTCGGGCCAGCCGACCATGGCGTCCGCGGCCTCGCTCGAGAAGCCGGCGCGAATCCTTTCCAGCACGTCGGACGACTGGAAGCGCTCCACCCCAACGGAGAAGGCGAAACTGGCCAGGGCGTCGAACTGGTGCTGGTTGACCTGTTCGCCGACCGTCTCATTCACCGCCTGGGCGACGGGCAGGAGATCGTACTGCAACAGCAGTTCGGCGTCGGCCTCGCTGACGCTGGCGCCTTCGCGGGCGGACAGGGTGTGGCCATAGCCGACGATCCAGCTGCCGTCCTCACGCCGGATGGCGCGCGGACGAAAGCCCTCGAAGCTCTTGATGAGCACGATGCCCTCGCGGGAGACCTTCAGACGCTTCATGACGGGTTCGGACACGGTGGATTGACCCAAATCGATACAGGCGCGCTCGCCCTGTACGGGAAGGAGCAAGCGCTGGGCCAGTCAAATGGGCGTGGCGGGACAACGGGGAAACCCGAAAGCGGGCTCGGACGCCTCAGGTCAGGACGATCTTGGCCAGACCCAGGAAGATCAGGAACCCGAAGAAATCGGTCGTGGCGGTGACGAAGACCGCCGACGAAACCGCCGGGTCGAACTTCAGCTTGGACAGGGTCACCGGCGTCAGCGTCCCGACCGAAGCCGCGACAAGCAGGTTCAGCACCATGGCCGAACCGATGACCATGCCCAGCCGCCAGTCCTGAGCCCACAGCCCTGCCGCCACGCCGATCAAGGGAGCGAGGACGAAACCGTTGGCCAAACCGACCCGGAGCTCGCGGAAGAAGGTGCGGGTGGCGTTGGAGCTGTTCAGTTCGCGAGTCGCCAGGGCGCGCACGGTGACGGTCAGGGCCTGGGTGCCCGCATTGCCTCCGATGGCCGAGACGATCGGCATCAGGATGGCCAGGGCGACGATCTCCTGGATCGTGGCCTCGAACCACGAGATGACCATGGCCCCCAGAACGGCGGTGCCCAGGTTGATGGTCAGCCACGGCACGCGACCGCGCACGATCTCGCTGACGGACGAACCGCGGTCCTCGTCCGACACACCGGCCAGACGCAGGATGTCCTCGCGGTTCTCTTCCTGAATGATGTTGACGATGTCATCGACGGTGATCTGACCGACCAGGCGGCCGCCTGCGTCGATGACCGGGGCTGAGATCAGGTGATATTTCTCGAAGATATAGGCGACTTCTTCCTGGTCCTGATCGACGGCGATCTCGTTGATCGGCTCCATCAGGTCGGTGAGCTTCGCATCGCGTGACGCGCGCAGCAGGCGGCTGATCGGCAGGCCGCCGATCGGCTTGTTCATGGGGTCCACGACATAGATGTCGAAGAACAGCTCGGGCAGGTCGTCGCCCTGATTGCGCACATGGTCGATGGTGTCGCCGACGTTCCAGAAGGCAGGCGCGGCCATGAACTCGCGCTGCATCATCCGACCGGCGGAATCCTCCGCATAGCCCAGAGAGCTTTCGATGGCCGCCCGGTCTGGCGCCGGCATGGCGGACAGGACCTTCTCGCGCTGGTCGTCCTCCAGGTCCTCGACCACGGCGGCGGCGTCGTCGGAGTCCAGTTCCTGCAGCGCCTCGGCCAGGGTCAGGTGGGGAACCCGCTCCAGCACCTCCTCGCGGATGCTGTCGTCCAGCTCGGGCAGGGTGTCGGCCAGCAATTCGGGCGGCAGCCACAGCACGACCACGGCGCGGTGCTCGGCCGTCAGGAAGCCCATCAGGTCGGCGACGTCGGCGGGGTGCAGGTCTTCCAGCAGCGACCGTAGCCGCATGCCGTCGCCGTCGTCGGAGGCGTCGACGACCTTTTCGACGAAGGACGCCGTCAGGACATAGTCCTCGTCCAGCGCCTCGTGATCTTCGAGAGGGATGACGTCAGGGTCGAGAGTGGCGGTGGTGTCGCTCACGCGGGGCCTCCCTCTCGATGTGCTCAGCCTTGGTAGAAGCCGATCTTTATCCCTGATTCGTCGTCTATCGATGGTGCGGTCGAGAAGACTCGAACTTCCACGGGTTGCCCCACAGCGACCTCAACGCTGCGCGTCTACCAATTCCGCCACGACCGCTCGCATCGGAGCGGGGCTGATAGCGGAGGCGAAGAAGAAAGGGAAGCCGAGAAGTTGCGGCGCGTTACGCGGCGCCTGCCATGAAGTCATAGACGTCGGCGGGGCGGGTCACCGTGATGGCGATACGGTCATCGCGAATCTCGATCTCGCCGCGGGCGACAGGATGATTGTTGGCCAGTATCCAGACTTCGTCATGTTCCGAGGCGTCGAGAGGGATCACCGCGCCGCGGCCCATCTTCAGCAGTTGAGACATGGGCAGGACCGAACGGCCCAGCACCACGGAAATCTCGACGTCGACGGAGTTGATTTGGGTCACGAGGGGTACACTTCATCCTGAAGCTGCGGCCGACGGACTTGCGGACGAGCTTCCGAACTCACATTGAGTCCTCATGCTTGCCGAGCCGTTAAGCCCCGACCATTCCATCGTCTTTAATGGCGACCAGCCCGTCGAATGGCGTGTCGAGCCCGGTCTCGTGCCCTATGAGGCGGCGGTCCAGGCGATGGAGGCGCGTGTGGCGGCCATCGCTGCAGGCCAGGCGGGCGAGTTGATCTGGCTGCTGGAGCACCCACCCCTTTATACCGCCGGCGTGTCGTCGAAGGACGAGGACCTGCTGGATGCTGGGCGGTTTCCGGTCCACCGGACGGGCAGGGGAGGGCAGTTCACCTATCACGGGCCGGGCCAGCGCGTGGCCTATGTCATGCTGGACCTGAACCGCCGCGGCAAGGATGTGCGCGGTCTGGTGCGAGGACTGGAACAGTGGGTGATCGGCGCGCTGGACAGATTCGGGGTCACGGCGGATGTCCGCGAAGGGCGTGTCGGCGTCTGGGTCGAGCGAAAAGGCCCAGGCTGGTCGCGCGAAGACAAGATCGCCGCCATTGGGGTCAAGGTCCGCAAATGGGTGACCTTCCACGGCATCAGTCTGAATGTGGAGCCCGACCTCGATCATTTCGGCGGGATCGTGCCGTGCGGGATTTCCGATCACGGCGTGACCAGTCTGGTGGATCTTGGCGTTCTGGCGACGATGGACGAGGCAGATGCTGCGCTGAAAGCCAGTTTCGAGACAGTATTTGGCCCTGTTGTGACGGGCGCGTCTCCGCTCGCCTGAAGCAGTCGCCGCCAGCTGAGCTTTAGAGGACGTGCAATCGCGTCGCATGGCCGGGTTCGGGCTTGGCAAGCGCGACGTTGATAAGGTTTAACGTCCCGCAACATCCCGTGACTGGCTTGGAGTCCTCCCTGATGAACCGCCTGCTTACCGTTTCCGTCGCCACCATGGCTCTGGCCCTCAGCGCCGGCAGCGTCCTGGCCCAGGACTTCCGCTCCCTGGCTGGGCAGGATCTCCAGGCCGCGCATGACCAATTGGCCGCCAACCACCCGGCCGCAGCCCTGACCGGCCCGGCCAGCGAGACCTTCCGCGGCTGGATCGAAGCCGGCCTGACCGATGCCAAGGCCAAGACCGGACAGGTCAACAGCGGCGACAGCCACTCCTATCTGATGCGCTACTATGCGCGCGGCTTCCGCGACTCCAACATCGCCATCACGCCCAGCTTCGAAGGCCTCGGCCCGTATTTCGCCACCAGCTGGCCCGGCTTCACCACCGGCTGGCGCGGCGGCCAGTATGTGGTCACCTATGTGAAGCCCGGCACCCGCAACGCGCCGCCGGTCGGCGCCGCCGTGGTCGACTGCAATGGCGTGACCGCCGAAGACCTGGCCCAGGCCAAGCTGGACCGCTGGGAAGCCGACCTGACGTCCGAAGCTGGCCGCGCCTCCAGCGCCCCCTACCTGCTGTGGAACCGGAACAACCCGTTCGCCACGGGTATGCCCGCCCTGTGCAACTTCAGCGTCAACAACCGCCGCGCCCGCGAATTCCGCCTGACGCCCGTGCCGATCCAGGCCGGTGATCTGGAAGCCGCTTACCGCGCCACTGTCTATCAGCCCGGCGCGACGCCCCTGGCCATCGAGACGGTCAACGGTCGTCCGTGGGTTCACGTCCACTCCTTCGCCGACACCGCCGGCTGGGACGCCTTCAACGAGGCCGTCGTGGCTCAGGCCGCAACCCTGCGCGCCCAGGGCTTCGTGCTGGATCTGCGCGGCGCCGCCGGCCAATCCTACACCTCGACGGCGCGCGGCTATGGCCTGGCCAACCGCATCTGGACCCCCGAGTTCACCGTCAGCCGCCAGCCCGCCGCCGGCGAGATCACCTATCGCGCCACGGCCGGAAACCGCGCCTGGTACGCCGCCACCCTGGGCCGCATGGAAGCCGATTCGCGCTTCGTCCAGGAAAGCCTGCCGGTGATCGAGGAAACCCGCGCCATCATCGCCGCCTTCGACGCCGCCCTGGCTTCGGGCCAGCCGACCTTCACCCTGGCGGGCCGTCCGGCCATCGCCGACACCGGTGCGGCCAACCCGGTGCAGGGTCAGGTCGTTGTTCTGGTGGACGGCGGTTGCGCCGGCGGTTGCCTGGATACCCTGGACCTGCTGACGCGCCTGCCGAACGTCCGCATCGTCGGTTCGCCGACCGCGACCGACTCGATCTTCATCGAGCCGACCGTCGAGCGTCTGCCGTCCAACTATGCCGACCTCAGCTACGGCCATAAGGCCTGGACCTCGCGTCAGCGCCCCAACAACCAGCCCTTCACCCCCGCGCAGGGCCTTGCCTACACCGGCAACCCGGCTGACGAAGCCGCCGTGCGCGCCTGGGTGGGAAGCCTGTTTTCCTAAAGGGGCGCTTCGCGATGTGAGAATCGGGCCGGACGGGGTGGAACCTCCGTCCGGCCCTTCTTATTTGTGCTGCATGACCGACAGCACCCCCGCCACCCCCCTGAAGTCTCCGTCCGGCTTTGACCTGACCCCTCCCAGCGAAGGCCAGCGCGTGGCGCTGGAGGCCGATCTGAACCCCGAAGAGAAGCGCGTTCTGCTGGCCCACGGTACCGAGGCGCCCTTCTGTGGCACTCTGCTGGGGGAAAAGCGGGCCGGCGTCTTCTGCTGTCGCCAGTGCGGCCTGCCTCTGTTTCGGGCGGCCACCAAGTTCGAGAGCGGGACAGGCTGGCCCAGCTTCACCCAGCCGGTGGACGAGGCCCATGTCACCGCCATCGTCGACAAAACCTACGGCATGGTGCGGACGGAGACGACCTGCGCCCGCTGCGGCAGCCATCAGGGGCACGTCTTTCCCGACGGCCCGCCGCCGACCGGCCTGCGCTACTGCATCAACTCCGTGGCCTTGCAGTTCGTCGCCGAGGGGCAGAAGCTTCCGGATCCGTTGGGACGCGGCGACGGGGTCGCATGAGGTCGGGACGCCCGACCTTGGCCTCAATCGTCGCCCAGCCTGTGCAGACGTGATCGTCAGAGTGTGAGTGGGCCGATGTCGAACCTTGTCCTAGTTTTGGCCAGCCTGGCGGGAATGCTCGATCCCGATGGTGTCATCGCCACGGCGCCATCAGGCCAGCAGGCGGTTGTCGTCGGGGCTGTGGCCCCTGTCGCTGCGGCGACCCCCTCAGTGACCAACCAAGTCCTCACACCCCACGACCTGACCACGGACGAACAGATTGATCGCTGGCTGGCCGCGCGCGCCGCCGACGACCGTCCGCAGTTCGCCGACGGTGGCGACCCGTGGTCGATGAAGGATGATCGCAAGGTTCACGGCGAGGTCTCGGTCGGCGTGGGAACCGGCGACTACAGCGCCTATTCGGCCTCGGTGTCGCTTCCGGTTGGCGAGAATGGCCGCGTCGATCTGCACTATAGCCAGAGCAAGAACGATCCCTGGGGGTATGGCTATGGTTACGGCCGCGGCCTGGGGGCCGGATACGGTGATGGCTACGAGGGCGGACGCAGCCAGAGCTTCGGCGTCCACTATGATTCGAGCGGTTCGCGTTCAGGCGGACGGCCGTTCGACGGCAGGGGGATCAATGATCGGCGCGACCGAATCGCCCCGCAGCCGTCGCGGGCTGCAGAAGAGCCTCTGCCGCTGCTGAGCCAATAGGGCCGCAGAGCAAGGTAGACCTGATATTTCGGAAAGGGTCCTGCGGAACGACGCTGAAAGCGCCGTTCCGTCAGGGTCTGCAGATGGTGCCGCCGGGGGGAATCGAACCCACGACCTCAGCCTTACCAAGGATGCGCTCTACCACTGAGCTACGGCGGCCTTTTCTGAGGAAGCGGCCGTATAGCCAACAGACTCGCAGGGGGGAAGCCCGAAAACGGGTTGGCGTGGAAAGATTTCCGAGGCTTGATGTTCGCATGACCGAAACCGCCGATACGCCGCCTGCCGCAAAGCCCGATTCCGCGCCGACGCAGGAGCAGGTCGCCAAGACCGCCAGGACGCATCGGCTGGCCGCCGCCCTGCGTGACAACCTGCGTCGTCGCAAGGCGGCCAAGCCGGTGGTGAAACGGCCCGGCAACTGAAAGTCATCGCAGCGGGATCAGACGGCCCCTTCCGCCACCCCGCCGCTCCGCGCTAGAAAGCCTGTTCGCCGGATCGCCACAGGTCCGGTGAGCGCCGGGCCCCGTCGGGGCCTGCTTCAGGATCGACATGGACAGTATCGCGGTAAACGGCGGCGCCCAGCTTTACGGGGACATCCCCATCAGCGGCGCCAAGAACTCGGCCATCAAGCTGATGGCGGCCACGATCCTGACGGATCAGCCCGTTCGGCTGACCAATATGCCGCGCCTGGCCGACACCAAATTCCTCGGGCAACTACTGCGCCAGTTCGGCGTCCAGGTGACCGAAAGCGACGGTCCTGACGGTCAGCAGACCCTGTTCGACGCCCGCGAGATCACATCGACCTTCGCCCCCTATGATCTGGTTCGCCAGATGCGGGCCTCGTTCAACGTGTTGGGGCCGCTGCTGGCCAGGACGGGCCACGCCAAAGTCTCCCTGCCGGGCGGTTGCACCATCGGCGCGCGGCCGGTGGACCTGCACATCGACGCCCTGTCCAAGCTGGGCGCCCTGATCGAGCTGGAGGAGGGCTATGTCTCGGCCACCGCTCCCAAGGGTCTGAAGGGCGCCGAGATCGAGTTTCCGTTCGTCTCGGTCGGCGCGACCGAACACACCTTGATGGCCGCCGTCCTGGCCCAGGGCACCACGGTGCTGCGCCGCGCCGCCAAGGAACCCGAGATCGGCGACCTGGCCCGCTGCCTGATCGCCATGGGCGCCAAGATCGAAGGCCTGGACACCGACGTCCTGACCATCACCGGCGTGACCTCGCTCGCTGGAACCGACTGGTCGGTGATTCCCGACCGGATCGAAATGGGCTCATACGCCTGCGCCGCCGCCATGGCGGGCGGCGAGGTGCGGCTGACCAAGGCTCGGCCAGAGCTGATCGCATCTCTGACGGACCGGATGATCGAGGCGGGCGTCGAGGTGACGCCGACCGCCGACGGCGTCGTGGTCAAGCGTGACCGCGCCCAGCGACTGAAGGCCGTGGATGTGGCCACCGAGGTCTATCCCGGCTTCGCCACCGACCTGCAGGCCCAGTTCATGGCCCTGATGACCACGGCCGACGGGGTCTCGACCATCCACGAAAACATCTTCGAGAACCGCTTCATGCACGTTCCCGAGCTGATGCGTCTGGGCGCCGACATTTCAGTCCACGCCGGCGAGGCGCGGGTGAACGGCGTGGAGTGGCTGCACGGCGCGCCCGTCATGGCGACGGACCTGCGGGCCTCGGTCAGTCTGGTCATCGCCGGTCTGGCCGCCGAGGGCGAGACCAATATCGGCCGGGTCTATCACCTGGATCGCGGGTTCGAGCGGCTGGAAGAGAAACTGGGCGCCTGCGGGGCCGAGATTCGCCGCATCCACGGCCCGCCTGTCGAAGGACCGGGCGATGACCACTGACGCCGAACTGAAGGCCCAGCTGGACGAGGTGTTCGGCGCCCCCGATCCCTCGAAAGCCAACGAGCCCCTGCGCCTGCTGGCCGAGGACGCCGAGGACCTGGCCATCATCTCGGCGGCCTTGCAGGACGCCATCCTGCGCCCGGCGGACATCGTCTGGGAACGGTCGGCGCGGCGGCTGACGGTCGAGCTGAGCCGATTCTGCTGGGAATGCGGCGGGACGCGCGTGCGGGCCGCCATGCAGTTCGGCGACGTCATGGCGGTGAAAAGCCGGGGCCTGCCGCGTCTGCCCGACACGGCGCTGGAGCTTCTGGCCATAGATTTCGAGGAGACCGAGGCGCCCGGCGGCCGCGTAACCCTGATGTTCGCCGGCGGTGGCGATCTGAGGGCCGAGGTCGAGTGCCTGGACGCCGTGGTCGTCGATCTGTCCGATCGGTGGGAGGCGCGCGTCGCCCCCACCCACCTCGATTCGGTTGTGTCTGCGGCAGGTGAATCATGAGCGACGAACACAGGCTGTCGGCGGTCGATCTGGACGCCGCGACCCTGCCGTCGGCCACGGCCGAGATCGAGCACGAGCGCCGCGTCGCCATCTTCGACCTGGTCGAGAAGAACGCCTTCGAGCCCGAGGGCTCGCCCGGCGGTCCCTATCGGCTGAAACTGTCGCTGCAGGACAATCGGCTGGTGTTCGACATCACGGCCGACAGCGCTGGCGACAGCGACTTCGCCCGCACCTATGCGCTCAGCCTGACGCCGATGAAGGGTGTGCTGAAAGACTATCTGCTGATCTGCGACAGCTATTACGAAGCCCTGCGCGGATCTTCGCCCAGCCAGATCGAGGCCGTCGATATGGGCCGGCGCGGCCTGCACAACGAAGGCGCTGAGGTGCTGAAAGCGCGTCTGGAGGGCAAGGTGGCCATCGATCACGAGACCGCGCGGCGCCTCTTCACCCTGGTCTGCGCCCTTTATCGGAGGGGTTGAGGCAGGGCCTGTGCGCTCCGAACTCGACTAGCCGACTGTTTTGGTGCATTAGCCGCGCCTTCTTACGGCTCGCGCTTCGCCCGGCGCGAGCCTAGATTCGTATTCACGGGGCGTGAGAGGCCGCATGGCTAAGGAAGAACTGCTCGAGTTTCCCGGCGTCGTCAGCGAACTGCTGCCGAACGCGACGTTCCGCGTCCTGCTCGAGGGTAACGACCACGAGATCATCGCCCACACCGCCGGCAAGATGCGCAAGAACCGCATCCGCGTGCTGGCCGGCGACAAGGTCCTGGTCGAGATGACGCCCTACGACCTGACCAAGGGCCGCATTACCTATCGCTTCAAGTAAGGGTTGGCCGATTGGCCCGTCCTGAGCTGAACCGTCCTGACCTAGTGCTGGCTTCGGCCAGCCCGCGCCGGATCGAACTGCTGGCGCTGATCGGGATCACCCCCGATCGCATCGACCCCGCCGACATCGACGAAACGCCCGGCCGCGACGAGACACCGTCGCGGCTGGCCGTTCGCCTGTCCCGCACCAAGGCCGAGGTGGTCGCCGCGCGCGCGCCAGACGCCGTGGTCCTGGCCGCCGACACCGTCGTCGCCGTGGGCCGCCGGCTGCTGGAAAAGCCTGCTGACGAGGCTGAGGCGGCGCGGTTCCTGACCCTGCTGTCCGGTCGCAATCACCGCGTCTTCACCGGCGTCGCCGTCGTCGCCGGGGGACGGACCTGGAGCCGGGTCGTCGACACCCGCGTGTCCTTCAAGGTTCTGTCGCTCGCCGAGATCGCCGACTATGTCGCCGGCGGCGACTGGCGTGGCAAGGCGGGCGGATACGGCATCCAGGGACCGGCCGGCGCCTTCGTCACCCGAATCGTCGGCAGCCACCCCGCCGTGATGGGCCTGCCATTGTTCGAGACCGCCAATCTTCTGGCCGGAGCCGGATGGCGTCGGGAACGGGCGACGGGACAGTGAACGAGGTCGAGGTCTTCCTCGACGAGACGCCCGGAGAAGTGCGGGGCGTGGTCGCCCGCAACGGTCAATACGAACATCTTCTGATCCAGCGCGACGATGACACGCCACAGGATCGCCTGGGCGCCCGTTCGATCGGGCGGGTGGTCAGCCTGGATCCGGCGTTTCGCGCCGCCTTTGTTGATCTGGGCGCCAAGGGGCCTCCCGGCTTTCTGCCTCTGGCCAAGGGCGTGACCCTGAGAGACGGCGACCGGGTCGAGGTCGAGGTCACGGCCGAACGGCGCGAGCGCAAAGGGGCGACGCTGCGACATATCGGGGTAGGCGAGGGGGCTCCACGACTCTTGTCGCCGGGACCGGATGTCCGATCCCTGATGATGAGCCTCGCGCCGGGCGTGGACATCCAGACAGGCGCCGTCGCGATTCAGGCCGGCCAGGAGGCGGTGGATGAGGCCATGTCCCCAGGCGCGATCTTCGCTGCATTCGGTCTGGACCTGTCGGTTCAGCGAACACGCGCCCTGATCGCAGTGGATATCGATTATGCTCATATTGCCGGTCAGGACGCTCGCAAGGGCCGGGCGCGCGCCAATCGCGAGGGCCTGAGGCAGACGGCGCGCCTGCTGAGGCTGAAGAGCTGGGGCGGTCTGGTGGCGATCGACCTGGTCGGGACCGGGCTGGACGCCGGTCAGATCACCGAGGCGGCCAAGACGGCGTTTGCAGGCGACGCAGACGTCGCATTCGGCCCGCTGAGCCGGTTCGGCCTGCTGCAACTGTCGCTGCCGTGGCGCCGCACGCCTGTCGAAGAGCGACTGAACGCCGCCGGTGTTCAGGCGCGGGCGATCGAAATCGTCCGCCAGCTTCGCCTATCCGCGCTTCAAAACACCCGTTCGCCGCGCTTCATCGCCCGCTGCGCGCCGGAAGAGGCTGCATTGGCCGTTGATTTGGTCCAGCCGCTGGGGCCGCGCGTGGCGGTGCTGGCGGACCCGTCCGTCGCACCGGGGCGTTGGCTCATAGAGGAGACATGACCATGGCGACCTGCCCGATCTGCAAGCGCAATCCTGTCCAGGCGGAATACCGGCCATTCTGCTCCAAACGCTGCGCCGACCTTGATCTGCAGAAGTGGTTCACGGGCGGCTACGCCATACCAGTGCGAGACGACGAGCCCACGGACGACCGGCGCATCGACGATCCTGCATCAGACTACTGAACAGCGCTGGACAGGGTTTGGTCGCTCGACTATAGACCCCGCTCCCGCGTTGGGACGCATAGGCCTGGGTAGCTCAGTTGGTAGAGCAGCGGATTGAAAATCCGCGTGTCGGTGGTTCGAATCCGCCCCCAGGCACCACTCCCATCGTTGCAAGCGCCGATCCTCGATTTCGAGCGGCGTTCGCCCAAATCACCATCAAAATGTCGTTTTTTGCCCGCCCCGATTGGGTTATCACTGTTGCGCTCGCGCATCAGGCGAAAAGACGCCTTGCGCCCTTGACGCTCTGAGATCGCTTCGCCAAAGGAGCTTAAGCGCTTTCTTCATGAAGGCGGGAAAATGACGCCGCGGCGATGTGCGCAGGCGCGCAGGAGACAGCCAAGGTTACCCTTCGGGGCAACTGAAGCTAAGAAGAGACGTTCCGGGGGTCTGACCGCTCAGGCAGACGATCCGGGACACAAAACGATTTCATGGAGGGGCGGTCGCATGAGGCGGCCTTCTCTAGGGTTCCACGAGTCAGACGAAACCAACAGGAACTGGCGACCAATGCTTATTAGCAACAAGACCAACACTTTCCTCGCCCTGGCCGGCGCTGCCGTGCTGATGGCGAGCACGCCGGTTCTGGCCCAGGACGCTGCGGCTCCTGCCGCCGCTCCCGCTGCTGCAACCGCACCGGCCGCCGCTCCCGTGGCGACCCTGCCGACCCCGGCCGCTGAGGCCGATCCCGAATCCGTCGGCGATGCCGTCGGCGGCTCCGGTCACGGCGACATCACCCCGATCTCCATGTTCATGGAAGCCGGCGTGGTCGTTAAGATCGTGATGATCGGCCTGATCTTGGCGTCGATCTTCTCGTGGACCCTGCTGATCATCAAGCTGCTCGAGTTTGGTGGCCTGAACCGCAAGACCGACCGTTTCCTGGAAGAGTTCCGGGGCACCCGCACCATCGCCGACATGCGCCGCGTGGCCACGTCGGACGAGTTCGACGGTAACCCGCTGGCCGACATGGCCGCCGCGGCGACCGAAGAAGTCGAACTGTCCCGCCAGGCCGGCCTTTCGGTCACCGGCGAACACCGCGACTCGGCTCTGGGCCGCGCGCAACAAGCCGTCGCCGCCGTTCAAGCCGGTCTCGCCGCTCGCCTCTCCGGCGGTCAGCAGTTCCTGGCCTCGACCGGTTCGACCGGCCCGTTCGTGGGTCTGTTCGGTACCGTTTACGGGATCATGAACTCCTTCATCGGTATCGCCCAGTCGAACACGACCAACCTGGCCGTTGTTGCTCCGGGTATTGCTGAAGCTCTGCTCGCCACCGGTATCGGCCTGTTCGCCGCTATCCCGGCCGTTATCTTCTACAACTACTTCAACACCCGCATCTCGGCTTACGGCACGCGCTCGGACGGCTTCAACGCTGAACTGATCAACGCCATCTCGCGTCAACTCGACAAGGGAGCCTAAGACCGATGGCCGCCAAACTTTCAGGCGGCGGCGGCGGGCGGTATCACGTCGAGCAGAACAGCGATATCAACGTTACGCCTTTCGTTGATATCATGCTGGTTCTCCTCATCATCTTCATGGTGGCCGCGCCTTTGGCCACCGTGTCGGTGGAGGTGAAACTTCCCACCGCGGTCGCACCGCCTCAGGACAACCCGCCTAAGCCCGTGTTCATCTCGATCCAGAATGACGGCGACGTCTTCCTGGGGGACTTCAGAACCAGCGTCGAAAGTCTCGGCGATGATCTGCGGGTTCAGATCCGGACGCGTAATCCCGAGGAAGAGCGTATCTTCATCCGTGCGGACCAAGGCACGCGCTATGGCGATTTCATGCAGGTTATGAATGCCCTGCAGGACAATGGCTTCTACAGCGTCGCCCTGGTCGGCGAAGATAACTCTCCGGTGTAAGGGAAGTCGCACATGACAGATACACCCGTTGAGTACCATCGCAGTCGCTATGACGCCCCTCGCAAGAAGGGCTTCATGGGGGTCGCACCCGGCATCTGGCTGATCAGCCTGTCCGTGGTCACCATTCTCTTCGCGATCATGCTCTTCTACCTTCAGAAGACCAAGTTCGAGCTGCGTCTGATGGACTACAGCGACGAGTCCGTGGAAGTCGAGTTGGTGGAGCCCATCCCACCGCCTCCGCCGCCGCCGCCTCCGCCGCCGCCGGACACGCCTCCGCCGCCGAAGCTTCAGGTGCGCCCGCCGGTCATCACGCCGAACGCGCCGCCGCCTCCGGTGACGTTGCCGATCGAACCGACGAAGAAGGAAGACCGCGTCGAATATACCGGACCCCCGGTTATCGTCCCTGGTCCGCCGCCTCCGCCGGCTCCGCCTGCTCCGCCGCGTCCTGCGGTCATCACGAACCCGAGCTGGCAGTCTCCGCCACGCCCGGACTTCCCGGAACGTGCTCAGTCGCGGAACATCGAAAGCGGACGCGTCACTCTCGAGTGCACCGTGAACGCCAACGGTTCGGTCAGCGCCTGCTCGATCATCTCGGAAGATCCTTCCGGCGCCGGCTTCGGCCAGGCCGCTCTCTCTGCGGCTCGCCGCGCCCGCCTGTCGCCCCGCTCGGTCGACGGGGTCGCCACCGGCGGCAAGGTGCGGTTCACCACCTCGTTCCGCCTGCAATAGGCGATACGAAACGACAAACAGGACGCCCCGGAGCTTGCTCCGGGGCGTTTTGCGTTGCGTTGCGGTCATTCCGCAGGGAAGTTGAGACGGTGTGCAATGGCCGCTTGATCGCGGGCGTCGACGCGGCTAGACAACGCCCCTCGCGAAGCACCCCTTGGGTCGCCCAGCGTGGATGCGCCGCCTTAGCTCAGTTGGTTAGAGCGCCGGTTTGTGGAACCGGAGGTCCTCAGTTCAAGCCTGAGAGGCGGTACCATCCCTTTGACGCCAATGTCGGCGTCCGTCAGCCGAGTTCGGCTGCCCCCTCGCATTCCAGACGCATACGCCTTGGGTCAGGCGCTGGCCTTCCGCCGCGAACGGACGGGCGTCTTCTTGGCAGGCTCGGCAGCTTCGAGAACCGACGCCGGGCTCTGAGGCATGGTTGGCTCTGTGGCGTCAGCGATATCCGACGCCGTTCCCGTGGCAGGTTCGATCTCCGCCACCAGGGCCGCGGCCTTACGCTTGCGCAGTTCGCCCAGCGGCCCCTCCAGGGTCGCGAGGGCCTCATCCGCCGCGACACGGCCCGAGGCGACGACCGGGTCATAGATCTTCCAGTCGCGAATATCGGTCCCGCTTGGCCGAGGCAGGATCAGCAGGTCGGTCTCGGCGCGCGAACGGGCCAGTTCGATGTCCGTGGTGATGGTCGCCGACCGCATGAGGATGGAGACGATGGGCGGCCCTGACTTCCAGGCCCCTGACAGGATCCAGCGCCACCAGGACGGTGGGTTCTCCAGGGTGGCGGGATCGACGCCCCGCACCTGGGTCATGTCCGAACCGACGATGGGGCCGGCGTTCAGCTGGCGCATCACATCGGTGGGGAAGTTCTTCAGCACCGCCCCGTCGACCAACACCTGGCCGTCGATGACGACGGGCGGCATGACGCCAGGGATGCTGATCGAGGCGCGCATGGCCCGGCGCAACAGGCCGCGACGGTGGACCTCGATCCGGCCCGTCGTCAGGTTGGACGACACCGCAAAGAAGGGCAGGGGCATGTCGGCGATGTCGATTTCGCCGTAGGCGTCCTGAAGCAGGCCTGCGACCTTGCCGGCGCGGGTCATGGCGATCAGGGGAAAGGCGAGGTCGGCCAGAGGGTCTGATTTGACGAAGGCCTTGCGAATCCGCGCATCCAGCTCATCGTCCGTCCAGCCCAAGGCCGGTCCCGCCGCCACAACTGCGCCCATGGACGAGCCGCCCAGGAAATCAAACACCACGCCGGCCTCGTGCATGGCCCTGACCACGCCGATATGGGCGTAGGCCCGGGCGCCGCCGCCCGATAGCACCAGGCCGACCGATGTCCCGGTGATGACGCGGGCGATGCGCGCGGCGTCGGAAGCATCTCCGTCTCGAACATGGAACCAGCGACCGGGGTCGAGGGCGTCCAGCCAGACGCCGGTGTTGGCGGGCCGGCTCATCCGGGCGTCGCGCAGCAGGATCAGATCGGTGAACTGGTGGCCGCCGCCGGGCTCGCGCGACGGAATGCGTGTCGGGGGCAGGGTCAGGACATCGCCGACGACGAACAGCCGGTCCACCTGGCGCGCGCACAGGGCGGCCCAGTTGGGTTCGTCCTGCTCGGCGACGTACAGGACGATGTCGTGGCTGTCCTCGACGCGGCTGAACCATTCCGAGGCCGAGGTCAGGGCGGAATGGTCGATGACCTGGCAGGTGCGGCCCTGAGCCTCGATGGCGGCGGCGATCCGCTCGACAAAGGCGCGGATAGGGCGGGACCGGGCGGAGATGAAGCCGAAGACGCTGGGCTCTGCGGCTCCCGTGGTCCGTTCGCGCGCTCGGTGCAGCATCAGGCGCGACAGCTCGATCATCACCTCCGGCCGACTGCGGATGGCCTCGAAGAAGGCGTCGCGCGGCAGGGACAGGATTTCGGAATCGCGCAGGGCGACGACGCGTGCGGAATGGGGCGTGCCGGCGATCAGGGCCATTTCGCCCACAGGCTCGCCGGGGCGGATGACGCCGACAAAGCGTGGAGGCTGGCCCTCCTGCTCCTGAAACACGCCCAGGCGGCCCGAGCGCAGCAGGTACAGGGTGTCGGCGTCCTCGCCCGCGGAGAACAGGGTCTCGCCGCCCGTCAGGGCGAACCAGCTGGCGGTCGTGTCGCGCGCCTCGAACACCTTGGCGAGGGCGGCTTCCAGCGTATCGGGAGCAGGGCGTCGTGAGGCCATGGCGCAGCTTATCGCGTGAGTCTGGGGGCAGGGTTAATGCGTGTCCCGAGCAGGCGTTGCCGTCAAGCGAAGGGTAGGGCGCGCTGGCTCTCGGCTCCGCTCCAAGACTCAGGCTATGGCCGTTCCATGCTGACCGCCGCCGAGATCATCTCCATGCTGGACCTGAAGCCCCATCCCGAGGGCGGGCATTGGCGCGAGACGTTTCGGGATCCGCAGGCCGTGAACGGGCGGCCGGTCGCGATCGGTGGATATCTGTTGCTGGCGCAGGGCGATCGGTCGGACTGGCGGCACCTCGACGCCGCCGAGCTGTGGCAGTTCTACGAGGGGGCGCCCCTGGAACTGGAGGTCGCCGACGACGGCGGCAAGCGGGCGGCGATCCTGGGGCCGGATACGGCGGCCGGCCAGAGACTGCAGGCGGCGGCGCCGACCGGGGCGTGGCAGGCGGCGCGGCCCCTGGGCGACTGGACCCTGTTGAGCTGCACGATCGGTCCAGAGCTGGATTTCACGGCCTTCGAGGTCGCGCCCGCAGCCAGTCTGGAAGCCGCCGAAACAGACGCTGCCTGAACAGGGCTGAGGCCCGCATGACACCGTGATCAGGGCCACTATCGCCCGCCTCACGGACCCGTTATCACGCCTCCGTGAAAGCCACCGGACATCATCGCTTTGAAGCCCTCGATTCGCTGCGTGGGGTCTGTGCAGTGCTGGTCGTCATGTTCCACATGCCGGTCGCCAGCCATTGGCGCGACTGGGGCCTGGTCCAGCACGGCTATCTGTTCGTCGACTATTTCTTTGTTCTGTCGGGCTTCGTCATCGCCCATGCCTACGCCGGGCGACTGACGACGGCGCGCGAGGCCGGACGGTTCATGGTGCGGCGGCTGGGGCGCGTCTGGCCGCTGCATGTGCTCATGCTGGCCGCCTACATCGGGCTGGAGCTGGCGCGGCTGTGGTTCCACGTCGACAGCGCGACACCGTTCACGGGCGATCGCTCGGTGGCGGCGATCTTCGCCAATCTGTTGCTGGTTCAGGCCTGGCATCTGCTTCCGTCACTGACCTGGAATGGTCCGGCCTGGACGCTGAGCGCCGAGGTGGCCTGCTACCTGATATTCGCCGGACTGGTGCTGGTCGCGCCAAAGCGATTCCGCTGGATCGGCGCCGTGCTGGCGGTGATCGGCGGGCTGGTGGTGCTGTTCCATGCCCGGCGCTGGATGAACACGACCTATGATTTCGCCGTGCCGAGGGCGGTGTACGGCTTCTTCCTCGGCTGCCTGCTGCAGGGTTTGTGGACACGGATCCCGCGCCTGAAGGGCGTCGCCGCCACGGCGCTGGAGGTCGTGACCGTGGTCGCGCTCTGCGTCTTCATCGGGTGGGCCACGGGACCGGCGACGGTGCTGATCACCCCGCTGTTCGTCATCGCCGTCTGGGTGTTCGCGGGCGAGGAGGGGCTCTTGTCACGCGTACTGGATCATCCGGCCCTGGTGACAATGGGACGTTGGTCCTTCGCGATCTACATGGTGCATATGTTCGTGCTAACGGTGCTGATGATCTGCGCTCGCAAGCTGGGCTGGGTCGCAGAGCGACGGGTCGATTTCGGCGCGACCTGGATCAACGATCTGTTCGCCGTGGGTCTGTTTGGCGTAATCGTCGTTCTGGCTGTGGCCGCGCATCGCCTTGTCGAGACCCCGGCGCAGAGGATGATCGACCGCTGGACCCGTCCCAAGCCGGTCGGCTGAGGCCTGTTCAGGCCGCCATGCGGTATTCGACGTCGTCGAAGTTGCGGGCGTCGTCGCGGACCTGGTCCCACATCGCGTCCTCATCGGAGTAGCGGGCGCTGGCGGCGGCGGAGATGACGTCGACCACCTGTTCCTCCAGCCGGTCCCAGATGACGGCCAGATCGCCACAGCCGTCGGCCTCGCAGGGCACGATCATGTAGCGGCTCGAGTTGATTGCAGCGGCGGGGGCGAAACGGCTGGCCATGTGAGAACTCCGTGAGCGGGGTGCTTGTCGTTGAGTGTGTTGTGATGCACAGTTACGCCAGTTTCGGACGTATCATCGGAGGGCGCAGCCATGCGGCACGACAAGGCCATGCTGGTGATCGAGCTGGCGCGGCGGCTGGCGGCCTCGGCCGAGGGCCTGACGCTGGACGAGATGGCGCGCGAGATGCGGGTCGGACGACGCACGGCCGAGCGAATGCGCGACGCCGTCCTGATGCTGTTCCCGGCGGTGGAGGAGGTGTCTGATCCGCCCTCCAAGCGCTGGCGCATCCGCGGCGGTCTGTCGGCCTTCGAGCAGGCGCCCTCGGCCACCGAACTGCTGGAACTGTCCAAGGCGGCGCAGGGCTTGCGGGCGGCGGGCGAGCCGGGCCGGGCGGCGGCGCTGGAGGGGCTGGAGCGCAAGCTGAAGTCGGCTATGCGGTCGACCACCCTGAACCGGCTGGCCCCCGACCTTGAGGCCCTGGTGCGGGCCGAGACCATCGCCGTTCAGGCTGGGCCCAGACCGTCTGCCGACGAGGCAGTGCTGACCACCATCCGGGGCGCGGTGCTGGCGCAGCAGCCGCTGGGGTTCACCTATTCACGACCGGGCGCAGAGGCGCGTCGGCGCAGCGTCGCGCCCTGCGGCGTGATGTTCGGCCGCGCCAACTATCTGGTCGCGGCGGACCGGGAGACCGGGCGGATCCAGACCTTCCGCCTGGACCGGATGAGCGCGGTGGAGGCGCAGGACGGCATGGCCCCGGCGCCTGCCGACTTCGACCTTTCCGTCTTCGCCAGTCAGTCGTTCGGAATCTATCAGGACGAGATCGAGGATGTGGTGCTGGAGGTGTCGCCATCGGGCGCGGCCGAGGCGCGGGCCTGGCGCTGGCACCCCACCCAGGTGATCGAGGATCGCGACGACGGCGGGGTCGTGGTGCGGTTCAGGGCCAGCGGCATGCGCGAACTGGCCTGGCACCTGTTCACCTGGGGCGATCAGGTGACCATCGTCGCGCCGCAGCGGCTGAAGGCGGTCATGGCCGGCGAACTCGCGGCGGCGCAGAGGGCGCTGGAAGGCGTCTGACGCCTCACATCATCGCGTCGGACTTGTCGGTCTTCTTGCCGAAGAAGAAGGCCTTGAGCTTCTGGTGGAACTTGTTGTTGGAGACCTTGCGATCCAGGGCGTCGGCGTCGCGCAGCCAGGTGACCTGAACCACGCGGCGTTCGCCGGTGTAGGGCAGGTGGCCGTGCCACGAGTTCTCCGCACGGGTGAAGGCGAAACAGGTGCCGATCAGGGGCGAGATCTCGCGGGCGAAGGGCTCGTAGTTCTTGCCGTCATACAGCACCCGCAGGTTGCCGGCGCTGTCGGCCTGGTCCCAGGTCGGGTTCAGATAGATCAACAGGGTCATGATCTTGCGCGCCGAATCCGTGTGGATATGGCCTTCTTTCGCGTGGGACCAGCGGTGCATGGTGATCAGGCGCGGAAAGGCGTGAAAGTCGCGTCCGAACTTCTGCGACAGGGTCTCGGTCAGGGCGTGACCACGCAGTTCCTCGGCCAGGGCCAGGAAGGTCGGCGTCAGGGCCGTTTCCTCCATGGTGATATAGCCGGGGACGGGCATTTCCGGATAGTCGGCGGTCAGCCTCTCGGCCGCGCCGGGCAACAGGATGTCGTCGACCAGGACGTGCTGGTACGGGTCAAGCACGGCGGGCGCAGCGGCCAGGGCGTCGAGGTTCAGCAGGGGGGCCTGGGCGGGGCCGGGCGCGGCTGTTTCGGCGACGGTTGCTGCGGCGGCGGCGGTCGACATGGGGCAGGGCTCGATGCTGAAAATTCTCGTCTTTCGTAGGCTTTCGACGCCTTGAAGTCTATCGCGCCTGCCGCGACGCCATCAGGCTTCGCCGCATTACAGCGCCATGTTAGGCCAAGAGCATGACGACAGAATCCCCCACGACACCGGCGCACAAACGATCAGACATCCAGGGCCTGCGCGCGGTCGCGGTACTGGGCGTGATCGCCTTTCACGCCTTCGGTCCCGTGCTGCCGGGCGGGTTCGTCGGGGTGGACGTCTTCTTCGTCCTGTCGGGGTTCCTGATCACCGGCATATTGATGCGCGAGTTGGACGAAGGTCGGTTCTCGCTGGGCGGATTTTATCGGCGCAGGATCAGCCGGCTGTTTCCGGCCCTGTTCGTCGTGCTGGCCTTCACCCTGGCGGTCGGGTTCGTGGTGCTGGCGCCCCGGACCTTCCAGGAACTGTCGCTGACGACCTTCTTCACCACCCTGTTTACCTCCAACCTCGCCTTCATCCGTATCAGCGGATATTTCGACGCCGACGCCTCGCTGAGGCCCTTGCTGCACACCTGGTCGCTGGGCGTTGAGGAGCAGTTTTACCTGCTGTTTCCGCCCCTGCTGTGGGCGCTGCACCGGTTTGCCCGGCGTCTGCTGTGGCCGGTTCTGATCGTGCTGGCAGGCGTATCACTGTTCAAGGCGCAGCAGTATCTCGGCACCGATCCGACCAAGGCTTTCTATCACCCCTTCTGCCGAGCGGTTGAGCTTCTGGTTGGCGCCCTGGCCTATGGAGCGACCCGCCGGTGGACGCCAACGGGCGTCGCGCGGCAGGCCCTGTCCTGGGGTGGGCTGGCCGGGGTTGCAGGCAGCATGATCCTGTTGCGCGAGGGCGTCGCGTTTCCGGGTCTCTGGGCGCTTCCGGCCTGTCTGGGGACTGCCGCGATGCTGCTGGCGCAAGGCGGAGCGCCGAACCGCTGGCTGGGCGTCCGGCCGCTCGTCGTGGTCGGGGACATGTCCTATTCGCTCTACCTCTGGCACTGGCCGCTGCTGGTCTATGGTCATCTGGCGTTCGGGTTGTCGGCCTGGGTGACGGCGGTTGCGGTCGTCCTGTCCTTCGTCATGGCCTGGCTGTCGCGTCGCTATGTCGAGGAGCCCTTCCTGAATGGAAGGCGGCGCTGGCCTGTGTGGTGGATGGCGTTGGGAGCCATGGCGACGACGATCGGCGTCTGCCTGATCATCTATCTGACCGACGGTCTGCCCAAGCGGTTCAATGCGCCTGAACAGAAGATGTTCGCCGCCGCCGAGGACCACAACCCTGATCGGGACCAGTGCCACAAGCGCTCGCGCGGCACGCTGCCCTATGCGGACACCTGCATCTATGGCGAACGGGACACTCCGCCCGTCGCGGCGGTCTGGGCCGACAGCGTCGGGGCCGAACTGGGCATGGTCTATGGCCAGGCGCTGGGCGAGGGGGGGCTAAGCGCTCGCTCGATCACGGCGTCGGGCTGTCCGGCCCAGGTGCTGGCCGGAGCGGGGCGCGGCGCCAATCCCAACTGCGCGGCGCACAATGCCCAGATTTTGGCAGGGCTGACGGCCGAGGCCAGCATCCGCACCGTGGTGCTGATCGCCAACTACCGTGGCTATGACGAGGAGCCGCAGTCGCAAATGCCCGACAGTCTGCTGGACGCCGCCTCGGCGCTGAAGCAGGCGGGCAAACAGGTCATCATCGTCGGACCCCTGCCGCAGTTCGATTTCGACCCCCCGTCCGAGGCCGGTCTGGCCCTGAGGTTCGGCCGCGACCCGCGCGGCATCGGTCTGGCGACGGCGAAATACGACCGGGACAATGCAGAGGTGATCCGCAGGCTGGAGGCATTTGGGCAGTCCAACGCCATTCCGGTCATCCTCCCTCGCGACCTGTTCTGCGATGCCCGGATGTGCCGGGTCTATGATCCGTCGGAGGGGGTGCTGTTCTTCGACAGCGTCCACCCCAGCCTGACCGGAGCGCGACGGATCGTGGAGGCGGTGAGGGCTGCCGGCGGTTAGGCCGCCTGGGCTTCGTCGGGGCGCAGGGTCAGGACGCGGACGCCGTCGCGAGTCACGGCGACAGTGTGCTCGAACTGGGCCGACAACTTCCTGTCCGAGGTGACGACCGTCCAGCCGTCGGCCTCGGTGCGGACCGTGCGGCGGCCCTGGTTCAGCATGGGTTCGATGGTGAAGACCATGCCCTCGCGCAGGGCCATTCCCGCTCCCGGCTTGCCGAAATGCAGAATTTGCGGCGCCTCGTGCATCTCGCGGCCGATGCCATGCCCGCAATAGTCGCGCACGATGGAATAGCCGTGGCGCGTCGCGTGGCGTTCGATGGCGTGGCCGATGTCGCCCAGCCGGGCGCCCGGACGGACGGCGCGGATACCCTTCCACATGGCGTCATAGGTGGTGCGGACCAGGCGGCGGGCAGGGGCGGGCACGTCGCCGATCAGATAGGTCTTGCTGGAATCGGCGATGAAGCCGTTCTTCTCCAGGGTGATGTCCAGATTGACGATGTCGCCATCCTGCAGGATCTCGGTCGCGGACGGCACGCCGTGGCAGACGACGGCGTTGCGCGAGCTGTTCAGCACGAAACCATAGTCGTACTGCCCCTTGCTGGCCGGGCGGGCGTGCAGGTGGTCGACGATATAGGTCTCGACCCGGTCGTTGATCTCCAGCGTGCTGAGGCCCGCAAGGGACATTGCGTCCAGATGGGTGAATACCGAGGCCAGCAGACGGCCTGCTTCGGCCATCAGCTCCACCTCTTCCGGCGTCTTGGTCATGCGGCGACGGTGGTCAGGGCAGGGGAAGTCGAGGCGGCGGTGTCGGCGCCGGCGGCCTTCAGTTCGCGCGCCATGAGCTCCTGAAAGGACACGCCGGGGTTCAGCTCGCACAGCATGCCCATCCTGATCCAGAATGCGGCCTGGGCGTTGATCGAGCGGCAGGAGGCCTTGCTGGCCCGGCGCAGCTGCTCGTGCAGGTCGTCCTCGATGCTGACAATTCCCATCATCGGCTCCAGAATATACGAAACGTATATGTCGTATATGGTCGAGTGGCTTTGCCTGCAAGGGTGAGGGGCTAAATTCCGTCGGAGAAGGGGTAGGGGCTGACGGACTTGGACCAGTCGTCAACGGTCAGGGCCCGGTCGATCGGCGCCGCCGCCCGCTCGGCGCAGGGATGGCGGTGGCACAGGCGGCAGGCGGGGCCGATAGGGGTGATCTCGGGGTTCTGGAGGTCCAGGCCGCGGGCATAGACCAGCCGGTGGGCGTGTTTCAGTTCGCAGCCGATGCCGATGGCCAGGTCGGCCCCTTCGCTGAACGCGTCATGTCCCTGGCGATCGACGGTGCGAGCCAGGGTGAACCATCGCCCACCGTCAGGGGTCTCGATGATCTGGGTGACGATCCGGCCCGGTGTGCGGAAGGCCGAGTGCAGCCGCCAGCGCGGGCAGGCCCCGCCGAAGCGCGAGAAGGGGAAACTGGCCGAGGCGTAGCGCTTCGACACATTGCCCGCCTGATCGACCCGCATCAAGAAGAAGGGCACGCCACGGGCCGTAGGGCGCGACAGGGTGGTCAGCCGATGCGCAGCCTGTTCGAAGCCGACGCCGAAACGGGCCTGAAGCCGGGCGAGGTCGTAGCCAGTCGTCTCCGCCGCACGCTGGAATGGGCCGTAGGGCATCAGGATGGCGGCGGCCAGGGTGTTGGTCAGGGACACCTTCAGCAGGTCGCGTGACCCGGCGTCTGGCAGGTTGGCGGCTAGGGCCATGGCGGACAGTTGGGCGTCATGCTCGGACAGGGCCAGCTGATAGGCCACGGCAAAGGCGCGCGAGGAGGGGCCGAGCGTCTCGGAGATCAGCAGCCGCCGCCGATGGGGATCGAAGCGGCGCGTCCATTCCACCATGACCTCGGCGGGCATGGTGCGGACTGTCAGGTTATGACGCGCCACGAGGCGGGCGCGGATCTGACCTTCAAGCGAGTCGTCGCTGGAAGCCGTCATCTCGGTGTAGAGGGCCTCGCCCAGGGCGTCGATCTCGGGGAAATGGTTATGGCGCGATTGCGTGTATTCGCGGACGCGCTCAGCGGGACTGTCGTCGACGGAGGCGCCGCTGCGGCCGGCCTCGGTCTGCTCGCGGGTGCGGGCGTCGGCGAAGGCGCGGTAGAGCCGGAGAAGGGCGTCGGCGGCGCCGGGCGCCTCGTCGACCATCTGCATGACCTCGTGGCGCGGCACCGACAGGCCCTTGAACAGGGGGTCGGCGAACAGTTCCGTCAGTTCGGCCTCGCCAGCCTGGCCGGCGGGCTGGTTCAGGCCGCGCAGATCGACGTCATAGGTTTCGGCCAGGCGCAGCAGCAGCTGAGCCGAGACGGGCCGCTGGTTACGCTCGATGTGGTTCAGATACGAGGGCGAGACGCCGAGATCGGCCGCCATGGCGGTCTGCGTCAGGGACAGGTCGCGCCGCAGCCGCTTCAGGCGGCCGCCCAGGAACAGCTTGCGATCAGCGGCGGCGCTCATGACGACATCATGTCACGATATGACTAATGATCAAGAGTCATGTTGTGACATCATGACTTCAAATTGTCCGCCGGGTCTGTATCGAATATGACCGAGGCGTGTTTCCCTGTCGTGCCGCCTTTCAGGCCGCATACTGGAGAGACCCCATGGAACCGCTGAACCGCCCGCAGGCCATCATCGACTTCTGCCTAGCCCCGCTGAATCTCGATCCGTCGGCTGAAGGCGTGGGTGAGGTTCGTCGTCGCCTGGAGCACGTCATCAAGACCTTCCAGCTGAAGACGGCCAAACCGGTCAGCGTGGATTTCTCATCCATGCCGTCACAGGTCATCAACGAAGCTGCGCACGGCTACGAATAGGCTGGGTCTCGACGAGACGGCCGGCCGCGCAGGTTTACGCAGCCAGTCCGGCCTTCTTGAGCGTCTTGTAGGCCTTGATGACGCGCACCAGCTTGGCCTCTGCGCCCCGATCGCCCTGGTTGTGGTCGGGGTGACAGCGTTTCAGCAGGGCGTGGTAGGCCAGCTTGATCTCTTCCTTGGTCGCGCCAGGTTCCAGGTCCAGATCGCGCAGGGCGCCGCCTTCGATCTTGCCGACGCGGTGGACGGGCTCGGCAGGGCCGGGGGCCTGCTCGCCGCGACGCCCGAACAGGCCATAGCTGTCGCGCCATGAGCCCGTGCCCTGATTGTTGGCCGTGCCCATCTTGGCGGCGAAGGTCGCGGCTTCACGGCTGTTCTTGGAGGCCTTCATGTCCCAGGTGGGACGGCCGCCGGTCATGGCCTCGTTCTCCTTGGCCGCACGGACCTGAGCCTCGTTCATGCCGGCGTAGAAGTTCCAGGCCTTGTTGTATTCGGCGGCGTGGCCCTGGCAGAAATTATAGAACTCGTTGAGCTGCTCGCGCGACTTTGGCGCACGCGCCGTCGCCGCCTTGGAGCAGTCGGGGAAATCGCACGGCTTCTCGCCCGGCTTCAGGCGCAGGACGTCGTCCTTCGCCTGGGCGGCTCCGGCCTTGCCGGGCTTGGAGATCCGCATATCGGTGAAACGGGGTTTGTATTCGAATGACGCAGCCATTGGCCCAAGTGTAAGGTTGATTTGGACATCATCAAGGACGCATCTATGCCGGAAGGCCCTATCGCGACGCTTATGCGCGAAAAACTGACCTTGGCGCTACAGCCGATGGTCCTGACGCTTGAAGACGATAGCGCTAGACACGCCGGTCATCACCATGAGGGCGGTATGGACGCCAAGCCTGGCGGTGAGAGCCACTTCAACCTGACCATCGTTTCGAGCGCGTTTGACGGCCAGGGGCGGTTGGCGCGGCAGCGGGCGGTGAACGGCGTGCTTGCGGCCGAACTGGCGGGGCAGGTTCATGCCCTGTCGATCAAGGCCCTGACGCCCGCAGAGTTCTCGGCGCAGGCCTGAAGGGCGACGCTCCGGTTCGCCCCTATGTCGTGGATTGGACAGCAAAACCCCGTTCACTTCGTCTTAGAATGTCCACATTAGCTTACCCAGGGCTGTTCATGTTCTCTGGGATAATCAATGGTTGGATCCGAGGCGATTGGCAAAGGTCTGGGTTCGACGGCGGGCGAGGCGGCGCAAGCGCTGACCGCGATTCTGCAGACCCAGTATCTGCGCTACATCATCATCGCCAGTTGGGCCGTCGGACTGTTGGGCGCGGTCGGCTGGGCGACGGCTCTGATCTGGTTCGTCGTCACATTGGGCGCTGGCGCCGTGCGGGGCGCATTCGAGCGCCGGATGGCCGACCGCATGGACATCGGCTGGGGTCTGGCTTTTCCGGCCGTGGCGACGATCACAACCGCCGCCTGGGCCATTGCGCCTCTCCTCGCCTGGTTCTCTCCGCACGTCTTCGGCCACACCCTGGCGGTCGCACTGATCATCGCCGGCTATGTGCTGGTGTTCGCCCAGCTCAGAAGTTCGCCGGTCCAGGCCATCGTCGTGTCTTCGCCCTACGGCGTCGCCTCGCTGGTGATTCTGGTCAATCTGTGGGGCACGCCGTCGTTCTGGCCCTTCATCGCCATGATCCCCTTCACCGTCGCTGGTCTGTTCGTCCTGGTGATGATGACCATGCTGCGCGAGAAGCGCCTGAAGGCGTTCCAAGACCATCAGGCGCACCTGATTGCCGAACTGCAGGAGGCGCGCGACAAGGCCGACGCCGCCAACCAGGCCAAGTCCAGCTTCCTGGGGGTCATCTCGCATGAGCTTCGGACGCCGATGAACGGGGTCCTGGGCGCGGCGCAACTCCTGAGCGCGACCCGGCTTGAGACGACGCAGAAGGACTATCTGTCGATCATCCGAAACTCGGGCGACAGCCTGCTGGGTCTGCTGAACGACATCCTCGACATGACCAAGATCGAGGCGGGCAAGATGCAGTTCGACGTCGTGGACGTGTCGCTTCAGGATATGCACACACGCGCCACGGGTCCCTTCACGGCCCAGGCCGAGGCCAAGAACATCACTTTTGTCTCGAGTTTCGCGGGAGAAACTCCGACGGTGGTCCGCGGCGATCCGCTGCGGGTCTGCCAGGTGATCCAGAACCTTCTTTCGAACGCGATAAAGTTCACCGAACCCGGCGGCAGGGTCGACTACACCATCACCAGCACTCGCATCAGCGACAAACGGGTGGCGTTCGAATATCGGATCAAGGACAGCGGCTCCGGCATTGCGCCCGATGATCTGGAGCGGCTGTTCCAGCCCTTCACCCAGGTCGACGCCTCTTCGACGCGACGATTTGGGGGCACGGGGCTGGGCCTGACCATCGCTCGTCGGATGGCCAACATCATGGGCGGCGATATCACCGTGACCTCCGAACTGGGCGAAGGCTCGGTCTTCACCTTCACGGTCGAGGCCGAGGTGGTGGAGTGGAGTGAAATCCAGGCGGCCCAACCCATCGACGCCGAGACCGCGGACGGCCGAGCGCTGAAGGTTCTGGTGGTCGAGGATCACCCGGTCAACCGCATGATTCTGGAAGCCTGGCTGGGCTCCGCAGGCCATATGACGGCCTCGGCCGAAAACGGTCAGATCGCCGTGGACGTGGCCGCTCAGCAAGCATTCGACCTGATCATCATGGACATCAATATGCCGGTGATGGACGGTCTGACCGCGACACAACTCATCCGCCGGGCTGGCGTCAACACGGAGACGCCGATCGCCGTGCTGTCGGCCTCGGCCAGGATCGAGGACCATGAGGCAGGCCTGGATGCGGGCGCCGACGCCTATCTGACCAAGCCGATCGACTTTACTGCTCTGGCCGCGCTTATGAACCGGGTCGGCGAGGGCCGAGCGGCCATCCAGAGCGGCATATCCGGCTCGCGCGGTATGAATGATGGCCGGATCGTGGCGGCTGCGTGAACACAGCCTGATCCGGGCCGTTCAGGTCGGGCTCAATGGCGCGGACATAGTCTTGGGCAAGTCGAACACTTCGACCTGTTGAAGGATATGTCAGATGAAAAAGGTTCTTACCGCCGCTATCGCCGCCGTCATCGCCGCCAGCTCGCTGGGCGCCGCGTCGGCCGCCTCTGCTCAATCCCGTGGCCACAACGCCCAGGTCGAGCGCGAGTATCGTCATGACGCCCGCAACGATCGCCGCGATGACCGCCGTGACGCCCGCCAGGATCGTCGTGACTATCGCCATGACGCTCGCAACGACCGTCGCGATTTCCGTCAGGACCAACGCAGCTATTCGCGCTGGCAGCAGTCGCAACGCCGCTACAACGCCGGTCGCTATCAAGCGCCCCGCGGCTATCAGGTCCGCAGCTGGTCCTATGGCCAGACGATGCCGACCTACTACCGGACCAGCAACTACGTCGTGAGCGACTATGGCCGCTACGGCCTGCGCGCTCCGCCCCGTGGATACCAGTACGTCCGCAGCGGCAATGACGTGGTCCTGGCCGCCGTCGCCGGGGGTCTGATCACCGCCGTCATCGCCGGTCTGTTCAACTAAGACCTGCTGATTGGCCGAGCCTATGCGTCCCGGAGGGAAACCTCCGGGGCGTCGTTCGTTTGCGTGACGTGGTGCGCATGAAGCGCCAAGATGGATACCCATGCGCGCCTTCGCCGAGCTTCTGGACCGACTGTCCCTGACGGGATCGCGCAACGCCAAACTGGTGCTGCTGCGCGACTATCTGAAAGCCACGCCGGACCCGGATCGCGGCTGGGCATTGGCGGCCGTCACCGGCGACCTGAAGTTCGACGCGGCCAAGCCCGCGATGATTCGCCGTGCGGTCGAGGCGCGGGTCGATCCGGTGCTGTTCGGCTGGTCCTATGACTATGTTGGCGACCTGGCCGAGACGGCGGCCCTGATCTGGCCCGGCGACCCCGACCACAGACCCAATCGCGAGCCTGAACTGGGCGAGGTCATCGACGCCTTGAAATCGGCCAAGCGGAACGAGGTCCAGGGCCTGATCGAGGGCTGGCTGGACGCCCTGGCGCCAAAAGGCCGCTGGGCCTTGCTGAAACTCGTCACCGGCGGTCTCAGGGTCGGGATGTCGGCTCAACTCGCGCGGACGGCGGTGGCGATGATGCGGCCGCAAGCCGTCTCTGAGCCGCCCGAGCCCGACGGGGGCGAGGACAGGCGGGTTCTGGAGACGCTGACGGCGGCGGATGTCGTCGAGGTCTGGCATGCCGTGGAACCCCCCTATGCAGAACTGTTCGCCTGGGTCGAAGGGCGGGGAGAGCGACCGGACACCGACGCGCCGGGCCGGTTTCGCCAGGTCATGCTTTCGGTCGCGATCGACGAAGCGGTGGACTTTCCCAAGCTGAACCCCGCCGATTACGCTGCCGAATGGAAATGGGACGGCATTCGCGTGCAGGCGGTGCGCGAACAGGGCGTGGCGCGGCTGTATTCCCGCCACGGCGACGAGATCACCGGCGCCTTTCCCGACCTGATGGAGGCCCTGGCGTTTGAAGGGGCGATCGACGGCGAACTGCTTGTGGTCCGGGACGGGGTCGTGGCTCCGTTCGGCGATCTTCAGCAGCGACTGAACCGCAAGACGGTGGACGCCAAGATGATGGCTGCCTTTCCCGCCGGTCTCTACGCCTATGACCTGCTGGCTGAAGGGGGAGTGGATTTGCGCGACCTGCCGCTAAGCGAGCGCCGGACGCGGCTGGAGGCCGTGGTGGCGGGTCATGCTGGTGAGCGCCTGCATCTGTCGCCGGTGGTGACGTTCGGCGACTGGGAGGCTTTGGGCCGGTTGCGGGCCGATCCGCCCGTAGGGGCGGCGGCCGAGGGGCTAATGCTGAAACGCTGGGACAGCCCGTACGTCGCCGGCCGGCCCAAGGGGCCGTGGTTCAAGTGGAAACGCGATCCCCATTCCATCGACGCGGTGATGATGTACGCCCAGCGCGGGCACGGTAAGCGGTCCAGCTTCTATTCCGACTACACCTTCGGAGTCTGGACCGATCAGGGCGCGTTGACGCCGGTAGGCAAGGCCTATTTCGGCTTTACGGACGAGGAGTTGAAACAGCTCGACAAGTTCGTGCGCGATCACACGGTCGAGCGGTTCGGGCCGGTCCGATCCGTCCGGGCCGAGCGGGACTTCGGCCTAGTGCTGGAGATCGCCTTTGAGGGTTTGCAACGCTCGCCCCGGCACAAGTCGGGCGTCGCGATGCGGTTTCCGCGCGTCGCGCGCATCCGCTGGGACAAGCCTGCGCGTGAGGCCAACACCCTGGATGACGTGATGGACCTGCTGGATCAGTTGGAAACCGGCGGGGGCCGGGTGGCCAAGGCCTAGGCGCTGACCGAAGGGCGGGGGCGCGGTGTTGGGCGATAGCGCAGCCGGTTCTGCTTCCAGTGCGGATCGCGCCGTCCGGTCAGGCCGCACAGTTGCAGGAAGGTGACGACCGCGAACGGGGCAGGGGACGCACGGCCGCGTAGCAAGGGATTAGGCGACATCTCCGGCGGGGTGGCCTCGATCAATAGCGGCGTCACGGCCCACCGTGTCGGAAAGGCCATGACATTGACGTTCGGATCCGACTTCAGGTGTGGACAGTAGCGCAGCGAGCGGTCTGAACACTCCTTGTGCAGCGGAGCGATGGCCCCGGCGTCCAGCAGAATGTCGGCGTCTCCGATCTCTTTGGACAGTCCGTCGCCACGCCCCTGTTTGCGCAACAGGCCGGCGGGGACGCGGCGGGCGACCTGGGTCCAGCGGTCTTGTGGCGGTGTCGGCTGTCCGCACATGGGGCACAACATTCGGGCGACGCTGAGCCGCTGTCGCAGCAGGTGGTTCTTGGAATATTCCGGTTTGCCAAACCCGGCAGCCTCCACCTGGATCAGCGCAGGACGACCCCCGACGCTGGCGCAGGGACGAACCCCGATGATCGGTTCATCCGTCCAGCTTGTCACCCATGGCACATCGACCCCGACCTTCAGCGCGGACATCTTCACGGTGCGTCTCCGACATCAGGTGAGGTTACGCCAAAACCCGTGCCCGTCCAGCAGCTTGCGGGGCGCGGGAAGATTTGCGGTTCCAAATGCCGGTTGAGGCGTTAGACCCCGCTGAATGAGCCTCGAACTTGCACAAACCCTCACTGACGCCGTGGCCGTGGGCCAGGGCGCGATCAGCGCCGATGCCGCCGTGGTCGCCAAGCTGACCGATATGGCCGGCGATCTGGCCGTCAACCTGGGCATCGCCCTGTTGATCCTGTGCGCGACCTTGTTTGCGGCCAAATGGGCGTCCAGCGGCGCGCGCAGGGCGCTGTCGAGGGTCCGAGGGTTCCGTCACGATCAGACGGTCCTGAGCTTCGCCGTTCAGGTGGTGCGTGTGCTGGTGTTCGCCATCGGCTTCATCGCCGTGCTGCAACGGCTGGGCGTGCAGACGACGTCGATCATCGCCGTGCTGGGCGCCGCGTCCCTGGCGGTGGGTCTGGCGCTTCAGGGCACGCTGTCGAACGTGGCGGCGGGGATGATGCTGCTGATCCTGCGGCCATACCGCGTTGGCGATGTGATCAACATCAACGGCAACGTCGGCAAGGTGCAGCGGCTGGACCTGTTCATGACCCAGATGGCGGACGCCAACAACGTCAAGATAATGGTGCCCAATGCCAAGGTGTTCGAGGACACCATTCTGAACCTGTCGGGCCAGCAGACGCGTCGCATCGAGCTGAAGATCGGCGTCGGCTATGGGGAGAATCTCAGTCAGACGCGGGACGTCCTGATTGCTGCAACGGCGATGCACGAGAAGGTGCTGCCCGACCCGCCGCCCTGGGCCGGTGTCACCAATCTGCTGGACAGTTCGGTCGAGATGACGCTGCAGGCCTGGGTCAAGTCCGACGATTACTGGCAGACCAAGGCCGACGTGCTGCAGGCGGCCAAGGAGGCCCTGGACACCGCCGATATCGAGATTCCCTTCCCGCATCAGGTGGGGGTCCCCTACAAGGAAGGTGATCCTGCCCTGTTCCACGAGGGGCAGGTCATCTCGCGGCTGCACGAGGCGTCGCAGAGCTTTGAGAGCGACGCAGGTCGTGACTCGGACGAGGGGTAGGCCGTGCGTTACGATTTCGGGTCCGACAACACCGCCGGCATGGCGCCCGCCGCGCTGGAGGGGATGATCCAGGCCAACGCCGGTTTCACCAAAGCCTACGGCGCCGACGATGTGACCGCCCGCGCGGCCGACCAGATCCGGCGGCGACTGGATGCGGATGCGGAAATCCGCTTCGTCTTTTCGGGCACGGCGGCAAACGCCATCGCCCTGTCCATGCTGGCCTTTCCGTTCGAGGCCGTGATGGCCCACCACGCCGCTCACGTCTGCACCGACGAGACCGGGGCTCCCGGATTTTTCGGTCAGGGTCTGGGGCTGATCGGCCTGCCGGGCCTGTCGGGCAAGATCGAGCCCAGGGCGATGGAGGCCATCCTGGCCGAACCCGAGGTCGGCCATCGCCAGCCGCCCGCCGCCCTGTCGATCACACAGTCCACCGAATACGGCACCGTCTATGACGAAGAGGAACTGCGCCACCTGATCGAGCCGGTGAAGGCGCGCGGCTGCGGGGTGCATATGGACGGCGCGCGTCTGGCCAATGCGGCGGCGACGGGTTTCGACCTGACCCAGATCGCCCGCCTCGGCGTCGACGTCCTGGTGTTCGGCGGGGCCAAGGCCGGGGCCAACTGCGCCGAGGCCATCGTCCTGTTCGACAAGAGCCTGGCACGGCGGCTCGATAACCGGCTGAAACAGGCCGGCCAGACTGCGTCCAAGGCTCGATTCCTGGCCGCCCCCTTCCTGGGTCTGCTGGAAAGCGATCAGTGGGAGACCGGCGCCGCCCACGCCAACCAGATGGCCCTGCGATTGGCCGAAGGCGTCGCGCTGCGTTCGCCGTTTGCCCTGGCCCATCCGGTCGAGGCCAACGCCGTCTTCGTGCGGATGCCTGAGATGGCTCACTCGCGGCTGAACGAACTCGGCTGGGCCTGCTATCGGTTCGACGACGGCTCAGTGCGGTTCGTCTGTTCCTGGGCTACGCAGGAGGCGGCCGTGGACGAGGTCATCGAGGCCATAGCCGGCCTGTCGTGATCGCAGCTTTCACCCACTCGCGACACAGCCCATATGTGACGCCATGACCATGCGCGGCGGTGAACGAGGCGGACGGCGGGGCGATCCCGAAACACGCGCCCAGATGGCGGGCGTGACGGTCAGGGCCGATACCCCTGCGACCTGGCGAGCCCTGGCCGATCTTGTCGGGCTGGTGGGTCGATCCAACGCCCCGCAGCTCAAGCTGCGTCTGGTGCTGGCCATCCTGCTGACACTGGCAGGCAAGGGGCTAGGCGTGCTGGCGCCCCTGGTGCTGGGCGCGGCGGTCAATCATCTGGCCAGTGATCAGCCGACCGGCGTCGCTGTGGGTCTGGGGTTCGCAGGTTTCGCGGTGGGCTGGGCCCTGGTGCGGTTCCTGTCCTCGGTCGCGCCACAGATTTCGGACGTGGTGTTCGCCCCCGTCCGGCAGGCGGCGCAGCGGACGACGGCGGCGGAAACCTTCGCTCATGCCCTGAACCTGTCGCTCGACTTCCACCAGACCAAGCGGTCGGGGACCCTGTCTCGGACAGTGGAGCGAGGCTCGCGGGCCGTGGATTTCCTGCTGAGGATTCTGGCCTTCAACCTGGTGCCGACCGGGCTGGAGCTGATCCTGGCGGCGGGCGTGCTGGGCGGCAAATACGACTGGCGTTTCGCCGGCGTCGCGGTGGTTGTGGTGGTGACCTATACGGTCCTGACCTTCGCCATCTCCAACTGGCGAATGGAGCAGCGGCGCACGATGAACGCCGCCGACAGCGAGGCTGCGGGTCTGGCGGTCGATTCCCTGCTGAATTACGAGACGGTGAAATCGTTCGGGGCCGAGGCGCGGGCCGCTGAAGGCTACGACCGCGCGCTGGGCGTCTATAACGAGGCGGCGCTGAAGGCGAACACCTCCCTGGCCCTGCTGAACGGGGTTCAGGCCCTGATCATGAACCTGGGCCTGGGCGTCATGGCGGTGATGGCGGGCTATGAGGCGGCGGCGGGCCGGATGGGGCCAGGCGACGTGACGGCGGCGGTGCTGATCCTGATCTCGCTGTATTCGCCGCTGAACATCCTGGGCTTCGCCTATCGGGAAATCCGCCAATCCTTCATCGACATGGAGGAGATGCTCAAGATCACGCGGCAAAGGCCGATGGTCGCCGATGCGCCAGGCGCGCCGGACCTACCCAAGCCGGTCGATGCGCGGGGCGGCGAGATCGCGTTCGAGGACGTGTCCTTCCGCCACGACGCGCGGGCCAACGGCCTGGAAGACGTCAGTTTCGTCGCCGCGCCCGGTACGACCACGGCTCTGGTCGGGCCGTCAGGAGCCGGCAAGTCGACCATCGTCAAGCTGGCTCTGCGTCTGCTGGATCCGCAGAACGGTCGCGTGCTGATCGACGGCCACGATATGCGCGACGTGAGCCAGGCCTCGCTGAGGCGCTCTGTCGCCCTGGTGCCGCAGGACGTGGCTCTGTTCAACGACAGCCTGCGCGTCAACATCGCCTTCGCGAGGCCTGACGCGGACGAGGCGGCGATCTGGGCCGCTGCCGAACAGGCGGAACTGGCCGAGTTCATTCGCGGCCTGCCCGAGGGCATGGAGACGCGCGTCGGCGAGCGAGGGCTTAAGCTGTCGGGCGGGGAACGTCAGAGAGTCGGGATCGCCCGAGCCCTGTTGGCTGACCCCTGTATCCTGATCCTGGACGAGGCGACCAGCGCCCTGGACAGCCGGACCGAGGCGGCGATCCAGAAGACCCTGCGGCGGGCCAAGGCGGGACGCACGACCCTGGTCGTGGCCCACCGGCTGTCGACCATCGCCGACGCCGACCAGATCCTGGTGCTGAAGGCGGGCCGGATCGTCGAACGCGGCGCGCACCACCAACTGGTCGCCCATGTCGGCGGGGAATACGCCGCTCTGTGGAAGAAGCAGACGCGCGGCGCCCGGTCGGCGGGTGCGGCGGTCGATCCCGCGGCGGACTAGGCGTCAGTTTTCGGTATGGGCCGCGCCGGGGATCTTCTTCTCCAGCACCTGTTTCAGGCTGTCGAGGACCTGGGTGCGGGCGTCTGCGGCCTCGGGCGGCAGGGTCATGATGAGTTGCATTGACTGGGCGTGGACGGTGACGATGCGCCAGTCGAAGGGCACGCCCGCCTGGGCCGCGTCTATCAGGTCGCAGAGGCCTGCGGCGACGGTGCACAGGTCATGAAGTTCGAATGGGCCGGCGGCGTCGATTATGGCGCTGGACAGGCCGTAGGCCCTGGCCAGAAGATGCGGGGCGTCGGGGTCGTTCGCGGCGGGCACGGCCAGCGCCGCCAGTTGAGCGATCTGTTCAGCGACGATGACCTGGCTGCGAGCCTGGAGCGCGCCAAGGTTCTCGCGCGCCTGAGTGAGGGCGACGCCGACGCTGACACCGCCGGGCTGGTCGATCATGGCCGATAGGCGAGACTTGCGTTGCTGCCACAGGACGACGCTCATGATGCTGACTCCCCAGCCGACGCGGCGGCCTTGTCGCTGGCGATCTTGGCGGCGAGGGCGACCATGTCCGATCGACGTTCGTTGTGATCGCGCGGTTTGGCGGCGTTGAAGCGCCGATCCGGCCCCTTGTACTCGCCCGCCTCAAGAAATGGTCGGGCGTCGCGCGCGACCCAGATGACCCGTTCCAGGAGGGTGGCCGCGCTGAAGGGCTTGGTGACCAGGAAGTTGGCGCCGCAGTCGCGGACCGAGGCGACCTTGGATTTTCGGACGTGGGCCGTGGTCATGATGATCGGGACGAAGGCGTTGGGCTCCAGCCCGGAATTCCGCACCCAGCGGACCAGTTCGTGCCCGTCCATGCCAGGCATTTCGCAGTCGACGAACAGCAGGTCGATCGCGTGGTCCTTGATGATGTCGATGGCCTGTCCAGCGTCGGTGCAGGCGTAGCGGATCTGGATCCCGAAGCCGCGCAGCGCCTCGGCGGTCAGCTCCATTCCGAAGACGGAATCGTCGACCACCATGGTCACGGCGTTGCCGAGATTGAACACAGCGCTTTCGCGCAGGTTCTCGTTGAAGCTGCTGCTCATGATGGGGTCGCGCGAAGGGTCACGCCCGGAAACCTGTCAGGACGTAGTGGATATGGCGTTAACGGCGTTCGCCGAAGTTGCGATTACGCCAAGCGGCCGATGGCGTAGAAGCGGTCGGCGCGCTGCTTGCGCAGTTCGTCCGGCGACAGTCCGGACAGGGTCTCGAGCTCTTCGTGAATGGCGTCGCCAACGGCCGCAATGGCCGCGTCGCCGTCGGCATGGGCGCCGCCGACGGGCTCGGGAATGATGCGGTCGACGATCTTCATGCCGAGCAGGTCGGGGCCCGTGATCTTCATGGCGTTGGCCGCGTCCTTGGCCCGCGCGCCGTCGCGCCACAGGATGCCGGCCGCGCCCTCGGGCGAGATGACCGAATAGATCGAGTGTTCCAGCATCAGGACGCGGTTGCCGGTGGCGATGGCGATAGCCCCGCCCGAACCGCCTTCACCCGTCACGACGGTGATCGACGGCACGCCAAGCGTCAGGCCGCGCTCGGTCGAACGGGCGATGGCCTCGGCCTGGCCGCGCTCCTCGGCGCCCAGGCCCGGATAGGCGCCGGCGGTGTCGACGAAGGTCAGGACCGGCAGGCCGAACCGCTCGGCCAGGTCCATCAGGCGGACCGCCTTGCGATAGCCCTCGGGCCGCGCCATGCCGAAGTTGTGGGTCAGGCGGGTGGCGGTGTCGTGGCCCTTCTCGTGGCCCATGACGACCACGGCCTGGCCACGGAAGCGGGCGAGGCCGCCCAGGATGGCCTGGTCGTCGCCAAACTGGCGGTCGCCCCGCAGCTCGACATAGTCGGTGAACAGGCCGTCGAGATAGTCGATGAAATGCGGACGCTGGGGGTGGCGGGCGACCTGTGTCTTCTTCCACGGGTCCAACTCGGCATAGGTCTTCTTGCGAAGCTGCTCGGCCTTCTTCTTCAGGCCGGCGATCTCGGATTCGAACGAGCCCGAGGTGGCGGACAGCAGGCCCAGCTCCTGGATCTTCTCTTCCAGATCGGCGATCGGCTTTTCGAAATCGAGATAGTGGGTGGCCATGGAAAGTCCGGATAGGCGGGCGGGGAGAGCCGCTCGTCGAAGCGGCGGAACCTAAAGAGGTCAACGCGCGCGGGCAAGCGGGGGTTCAGAAAGCAGCGAGATGCCGCCTCGATCCTGCTGTGTGGTGGACATACGGGCGCTACGGGACAATTCTTGACCGCCTTGGCGGCCAGGCTCGGTTCAACGGAGGCTTCATGACGGACGGTTTCCCCCAGGGCGTGGTGCATCAGGCAGGTGATGACCTTCGCGAGGCCTTGCAGGCAGACGCCGGGATCTTGGCGCTGTGGGCCGGCCTGACGCCCCTGGGGCGGAACGAGTTCATCTGCTGGGTCGAGGACGCCAAACAGGCCAAGACGCGCGAGCGGCGGATCGAAAGGACCGTGGGCGAGCTGCTGGAGGGCAAGAAACGGCCCTGCTGCTGGGCCGGATGCATCCACCGCACCGACAAGGCGCCCAGCCGCTGGCAACAGGCGGTGCTGATCGACAAGACGCCGAAATAGCCAGCCGGCCTAGTCGTCCTTCGCCAGGGGGTGATGCTGTTGCACCACCTGGCTCAGGCGGTCGGTGGCGACGTGGGTGTAGATCTGGGTCGTGGCGATGTCGGCGTGGCCCAGCAGGGTCTGGACCACGCGCAGATCGGCGCCCCCTTCCAGCAGGTGGGTCGCAAAGGCGTGGCGCAGGACGTGGGGGCTGACGCGGGCGGCGTCGATCCCGGCGTCGATGGCGGCCTGATCCAGCATCTGGGCGAAACGGCGCGGGGTCAGGTGGCCGTCTGCGGCGTTCGACGGGAACAGCCAGACGCTGTCGGGAGCCTTGGGTTTGCGGGCCGCGTCACGGACGGCCAGCCAGGCCTTCACCGCCTCCCGCGCTGCGGTGTTGAGGGGCGCGAGCCGCTCCTTGCCGCCCTTGCCGCGCACCACCAGCCAGGCCGGATCGCGCCGCACCGCCTCGACCCGCAGACCCAGCAATTCGGATACGCGCAGGCCCGAGGCATAGGCCAGTTCGACCAGGGCCAGCATCCGCACTCCGCCGCCGCCTTCGCGCGCCGCAGCGGCGGCCAGCAGGCGTTCGACCTCTTCGCGAGACAGGGTGCGGGGCAGGGGGCGTCCCTGTTTGGGCGCATCCAGGCGGCGCGAGGGATCGTCGGTGCGCCAGCCCTCGCCCATGGCGAATCGATAGAATTGACGCACGGCCGAGCGTCTGCGGGCGGCGGTGGCGGGCGACAGTCCGCGCTTGGAGAGGTCGGAGAACCAGGCCTCGATAGCCGTCTCGTCCGCCGCCATCAGACCGCCCGATGGCAGAAGTCCCTCGGCGTCTGCCAGGTCGCGGGCATAGGCCGACAGGGTGTGGGGCGAGGCGTCGCGCTCGACCGCCATCATCTCCAGAAAGGCCTCGATCTGGGGCGAGGCGGCTTCGACCGTCATGATTTCGGCCTGTTCGAAGGCGCATCGGGGCTCTGGCGAGCGGCTCTGCTTGGTGTAGAGGTTCGATCCATCATGACTGCGCCTCCCGCCCCTTTGCCTGCCTCGCGTCCGACCCGCACCATAGCCCTGGTCGGGCTGATGGGCGTGGGAAAATCGACCGTGGGCCGACGGCTGGCCGCCCGCCTGGGCCTGCCCTTCGCCGACGGGGACGACGAGATCGAGCAGGCGGCGGGCATGACGGTGTCCGACATCTTCGCCAGCATGGGCGAGGCACAGTTCCGCGAGGGCGAGGCCCGCGTCATGCGTCGCCTGCTGACCGAGGCGCCGCCCATGGTGCTGGCGACCGGCGGCGGGGCAATATTGAACGCCGAGACGCGGGCCTTGCTGAAGAGCCATGCGACATCCGTCTGGATGCGGGCGGACCTGAAGGTGGTGGCTGGGCGCGTGGCGCGTCGGGATTCGCGACCGCTGCTGCGGGGACGCGATCCGCTGGAGGCGCTGACGGGTTTGGCCGACGCCCGCTATCCACTTTACGGCGAGGCCGATGTTACGGTCGATGTGGGCGGCGGAGCGCATGGCGACGCCGTCGACGCCATCCTTCGCGCGCTCGACGCCTTCTGGAACCGGAATGAAGAGGTTGGGCGTGAGTGAAGCCATGACGTGCGTGCCGGTCAGCGGCGCGGGGTTCGCAACCTATGACGTCGTCGTCGGGCGCGGCCTGCTGGCCCAGGCCGGAGCGCGCATCGCGCCGCTGGCGCGCGGCCGCACGGTCATCATCACCGACGAAACGGTGTCGGCCCTGCACGCGGCGGCGCTGACGGCGTCGCTGGATGCGGCGGGCCTGGGCCACGAGATCATCGCCGTGCCGCCGGGCGAGGGATCGAAATCCTTCGCCGAGCTGGAGCGGGTCATGGACCGGCTGCTGGCGGCGGGCCTGGACCGCAAGGACGTGGTCGTGGCCTTTGGCGGCGGTGTCGTAGGCGACCTGGCCGGGCTGGCGGCGGCGCTCTTTATGCGCGGCATCGACTTCGTGCAGGTCCCGACGACCCTGCTGGCCCAGGTGGATTCGTCCGTGGGCGGCAAGACGGCCATCGACAGCCCGCGCGGCAAGAACCTGATCGGCGCCTTTCATCAGCCGCGGCTGGTACTGGCCGACATCGACCTTCTGGCCACCCTGCCGCCGGTGCAGTTGCGCTCGGGCTGGGCCGAGGTGCTGAAGCACGGGATGATCTGCGACGCGCCCTTCTTCGACTGGCTGGCCAGTGACGGCGCGGGCGGGGCGACGGGCGATCCGGCGGCCCTGCAGCGGGCGGTCGAGCGCTCGGTCGAGATCAAGTCCGCCATCGTCGGCGAGGATGAAAAAGAGGCCGGCAAACGCGCTCTGCTGAACCTGGGCCACACCTTCGGCCATGCGGTCGAAGCGGAGCTCGGTTTCGAAGAGGCGGCGCTGGCCCATGGCGAGGCCGTGGCCCTTGGGTGCGTGCTGGCCTTCCGCTACTCGGTGCGGCTAGGCGCCTGCGAAGCTGCCGAGGCTGAAAAGGTCGCCCGCGTCACGGCGGCGGCGGGCCTGCCGACCGAACTGATCCAGGCGGGCGTGTTCACCGCCGACGCCCTGATCGCGCGCATGGCGGGGGACAAGAAGGCTGAAGGCGGGCGACTGACCCTGGTCCTGGCCCGGTCCATCGGCGACGCCTTCGTCGAGAAGACGGTGGATGCGGCGGACCTGAAGGCCTTCCTGATCGAACAGGGCGCGACTTAAGGCCTAATCGACGGCACGGCACTCAGTGGGGGCGCGGCCGTCTGCGGACCATGTGGCCATGACCCCCTTGCCGCGCAGGTCGAAACCAGAGGCGCGGTACCATATGCCGTCGGCGGCGCGTTCCTGGTACATATCCACCGCCTCGCCGGTGGAGTTGCGCACCGTGGCCATCTGGCGCGGATTGTCGAAATCGACCGACAGGCGTTCGCCATTGTCGCACAGGTAGACGGCGCGGACGACGCGGTTCAGCGCCCGGTCCTGAATCTCGGCTCCGGTGCGGCGACGCGCCGTCTGGGCGTCGAGCGCGCGCTCCTTGACCTCGTCACCACTGGTGGGGGCTTCACGCGGTTTGGGACCACAGGCTGCGAGCATCGCCAGGGCGGCGAAGGCTGCAGAGGCGAGAATACACGCGCGAATATCTGTCATGGCCACGCTTAACGCCGGTTTGCGGCCACTGTTCCCCCGCGGCGGGCGCGGAAGAAATCGCGAAGCCTTTCGGATGACTCGGCTGCCAGCAGACCGCTGTCGGTGGTGGGGCGCCAATGACACGTCGGTTGTTCGAACAGGCGGGGGCCATGGATGACCGCTCCGCCCTTGGGATCGTCGGCGGCCCAGACCACCCGGCCGATTCGCGCATGGCTGATGGCGCCGGCGCACATAGCGCAGGGTTCGAGCGTTACATAGAGTGTGAGGCCTGTGAGCCGATAGTTTCCGGTCGATGCGCCGGCGTTCCTGAGGGCTACGATCTCCGCGTGGGCCGTGGGATCATGGGCCGCGACGGGGCCGTTTGCGCCCGTCGAGACGACTTCGCCGGTGGTCTCATCGACCACGACGGCGCCCACGGGAACCTCTCCGGCGTCCGCCGCCGCTTGCGCAAGGTCCATCGCCATGCGCATGAACCGCTCATCATGGCCCGCCATACAGACGACAACGACAAGAAGCCCCGCCCCAGTCAAGAGCTGCGGCCCCATAAGCCCGGTGATCGGCCCAAGAGCGGGGCCGCGCGCCCCGGCTCGGCCAGCGCCAAGGCCTTCACCTCCGAGACCAAGGATGGCGGCTCAGGCGGCCGGTCTCCGGCCGGCAAATCCTTTGGTGGCCGGGCCTATGCGCCGGACAAGGGCGCGCGCCCGGAAAAGCCGATCAAGGGCAAACGCTATTCCGACGACTCCAAGGGCGGCGGCAAGGACGCGTCCAAGGGCGGTTTCAAGGGCAAGCCTGACAAGGCCGAGCCCGAGGCGCCCAAGCGTTCGGAACGAATCGCCAAGGCCATGGCGCGTGCGGGCATCGCCTCGCGGCGCGAGGTCGAACGCCTGATCGGTCTGGGCAAGGTGGCGGTCAATGGTCGCATTCTTGAGACGCCCGCCACCCTGGTGACGCGCGACGACGTCATCACCGTCAACGGCAAGCCCATCGCGGCGGTGCAGGCGACGCGGGTCTGGCGCTACAACAAGCCGGTCGGCCTTCTGACCTCGCACAATGATCCGGGCGGGCGTCCCACCGTGTTCGACAGCCTGCCCGCAGGTCTGCCGCGCGTGATCTCGGTCGGGCGTCTGGACATCAATACCGAAGGCCTTCTGCTGCTGACCAACGACGGCGAGCTGAGCCGGGCCTTGGAACTGCCCACCACGGCCCTGGTGCGCCAGTACCGGGCGCGGGCGCGCGGGCGCATCACCCAGGCCGATCTCGACACCCTGAAGGACGGCGTGACCATCGAGGGCATCCGCTACGGTCCCGTCGAAGCCACTATCGACAAGGCCAAGACCAACGAGGACGGCGTCCAGTCGGCCAATCTGTGGATCAGCGTCCAGATCTCGGAAGGCAAGAACCGCGAAGTCCGCAAGGTGCTGGAATCGGTCGGCCTGACCGTCAACCGGCTGATCCGCCTGGCCTATGGTCCGTTCCAACTGGGCACCCTGCCGAGCGGAGCGGTCGAGGAAGTCGGCCCGCGCGTGATCCGCGAGATGCTGGGCGAACATATCCGTCCCGAGAACCTGCCCGAGGGCAACACCGTCCAGACCCCGGCGCCCGTGCCCGGCCGTCGCGGCGGCATGCCCCTGGTGACCGGCAAGTCGGGCTCGGCCCTGTCGGACCCCTCGCGAAAGCCCAGCCGCGTCCGCGCCGCCGAGCTTTCGACCGCCCAGAGCATCGAGCGCGCCAACCGCCCGGCCAAGAAGGCGGGCTGGGCCAAGGCCGCGCCGCCCAAGCCGCGCGGCGCCTCGACCGGCCCCAAGAAGGTCTGGACGCCGCGTGAAGACGGCGATCGTCCGGCCCGCACCTTCAAACCGCGCGAAGACCAGATCATCGGTCCCAAGTCCTCGACCTGGGCGCGTGACGAGAAGCCCGCCCGCGGCGGCGCCTCGCGTTCCGGTCCTGCACGGCCCTCGGGCCGGTCGGGCATGAAGCCTGGCGAGGGCGGCTTCAAACCTCGCGGGCCGGCTGGACCGCGCGGACCTCGCTCGGGCGACTGACGGCGTGCGGATCGTCTCGGGACGGTTGAAGGGGCGAGCCATCGTCGCACCGGATGGACAGGGCACGCGCCCGACCTCCGACCGCGCGCGCCAGGCCGTATTCAACATGCTGGAGCACGCCGCCTGGGCGCCGGAGCTGGACGGGGTGCGGGTCATCGACCTGTTCGCCGGATCGGGCGCTTTGGGCTTCGAGGCCATGAGCCGGGGCGCGGGCTTCTGCCTGTTCGTCGAGACCGAGGACGCGGCGCGCGGCGCCATCCGGGAGAACGCCGAGGCCTTTGGCGTGACCGGCTCCGTGCGCGTCCATAGGCGCAGCGCCGTGGACCTGGGCGAGCGGCCAGCGTCGGTCGGGCCGGCCTTCGACATCGCCTTCCTCGATCCGCCCTATCACAAGGGACTGGGCGAACAGGCCCTGGCCGGGTTGCGGGCGGGCGACTGGCTCAAGCCTGGCGCGGTGGTGATGCTGGAGCGCGGCTCCGGCGAACCCGAGATCGAGACGCCGGGATACGAGCGGCTGGATGCGCGGGACTATGGCGCGGCGCGGGTGTTGTTTCTCAGGCTGATCTGAGCCGGGCGGCCAGACCCTTGGCGCCCTCGACGACCTCGGCCCAGGTGATTTCGAAGCCGTCCTCATCACCAAAATAGGGATCTGCGACGGGCTGGCCCTCGCGGCCAGGCACATGGTCCAGCATCAGGCTGAGCTCGGCGACCCCGTCTGCGGGCGCGAGACGGCGCAGGTTGGACAGGTTGTTGTGGTCCAGGGCGACGATATGGGTGAAGCGGCGGAAGTCGGCGGGCTTCACCTGACGACCGCGATAGCTCGAAATATCGACGCCGTGGCGCAGGGCCGTGGCCTGGGCGCGCGGATCGGGCGGATCGCCCGCGTGCCAGTCGCCGGTCCCGGCGGAATCGACGATCAGATCGAGCGTCAGCCGCTGCGCCTCGGCGCGCAGGGCGGCTTCGGCCAGGGGCGAGCGACAGATGTTGCCGAGGCAGACGAAGAGGACGGACGGGGTCATCGTGACGTGTCGCGCCGGATATAGCTGTCCAGATCGTTGACCACGGGACCCTGTTCTTCGTCACGCAGTTGCATTCGAATATGCCATTCCTGCGAACCGTCGAGAGAGACGAACAGGCTCAGTCCATCGTCGTACGGCAGGAAGTTGGAGCCCAGATAGACCCACCGCTCTCCAACCGGATGGACGGATTCGTCATAATCAGTGAACGCCTGCGTTACGATATAGGCCCGGCCAGGTCGCAGGAGCCGATAGGGTTCGGCGGGGATCAATCGGGTCCAGTGGCCAGCGGGCTTTGGGCCGTGCATCTCACCTCCTGCCGAACAGTTTTTCGAGGTCGTTGAGCTTGAGCTCTACATAGGTCGGGCGACCGTGGTTGCACTGGCCGGAGTGGGGCGTGGCCTCCATTTGGCGCAGCAGGGCGTTCATCTCGGGCGCGGACAGGACGCGACCGGCTCGGACGCTGCCGTGGCAGGCCATGGTGCCGCAGACCTCGCCGAGCCGCTCGGACAGGGCCAGGGCCGCGCCATGTTCGGCCAGGTCGTCGGCGATGTCGCGGATCAGGCCCTGAACGTCGGTGTCGCCCAGCAATGCCGGCGTCTCGCGCACCAGGACGGCCCCGGCGCCGAAGGCCTCGACGATCAGGCCCAGTTCGGCCAGTTCCGGGGCGCGGGCAGCGACGCGGTCGGCCTCGGACGGGTCGAGCTCGACCACCTCGGGCGTCAGCAGGGCCTGGCGGGCGACAGAACCGGCGGCCATCTGCACCTTCATCTTCTCATAGACCAGGCGTTCGTGAGCGGCGTGCTGATCGACCACGACGATGCCGTCACGCGTCTGGGCGACGATATAGGTGCCGTGGACCTGGGCCCTTGCGGCGCCCAGGGGGAAATCGACCAGATCGGCGGGGGCACCCGGTGCGGGCTGGTCGTGAAACTGGCCCGCCTGGTCCGATGTCGCGGGCTCAGGCCAGGGGGTGAAGCCGGGGCTCTCGACCCGGGCCGAGCGCTCGCTGAGACCGGGCAGGACGCCGGTCGTGGGGCGGGGCTGGTCCCATCCCTGCCAGCCGCTGAACCCCGCCGCCGAGGGCGATGACGGGCTGTAGGCGGGGTAGGGAGACGCGCCGGTGTGGGCGGTGAACCCGGCCAGGGCGTCGGCGGCGACGGTGGTCGAGGCCCGGTGCCCGGCGGCGGCCAGGGCATGCCTCAGTCCCCCGACGATCAGGCCGCGCACCAGGGCCGGGTCGCGGAAGCGGACCTCGGCCTTGGCCGGATGGACGTTCACATCGACGTAGAGGGGATCGACATCCAGAAACAGCACCGCCGCCGGATGGCGATCCCGCGCCAGGAAGTCGGCGTAGGCGCCGCGCAGGGCGCCTTGCAGCAGGCGGTCGCGCACCGGGCGGCCGTTGACGAACAGATACTGATGGGCCGCATTGCCGCGCGAATAGGTCGGCAGGCCCGCATAGCCGGACAGGCGCACGCCGTCCCGCTCCTGATCGATCAGCAGGGCGTTGGCCTCGAAGTCACGGCCCAAGAGGGCGGCCAGGCGTTTCAGGCGGCCTTCATCGCCCGGATGCTCGGCGGGCAGGCGCAGGGTGGTCCGGCCGTCGAGGTCGAGGGTGAAGGCGACGGCCTCGTGCGCCATGGCCTGGCGCTTGATCTCGTCCGAGATGGCCATGGCCTCGGACCGCTCGGACTTCATGAACTTGAGCCGGGCCGGGGTGGCGTAGAACAGGTCGCGGACCTCGACGCGGGCGCCGTGGGGGCCGGGGAAGCCGGCGGGGGCGACCGGGCGCTGGTCCCCGCCCTCGACCGTGATCTGATGGGCGTCGCCGCCGTCCTTGGCGCGGCTGGTGATGGTCAGGCGCGCGACCGAGCCGATGGAGGGCAGGGCCTCGCCGCGAAAGCCCAGGGTGGCGATGCGCAGCAGGTCCACGTCCCCAGCATCATCGGGCTCCAGCTTCGATGTCGCGTGACGCTCGACCGCCAGGGCCAACTGGTCGGGGGCCATTCCGTGACCGTCGTCGGCGATCAGGATGCGCGATAGGCCGCCGCCGTCCGCCTGGACCTCGATCCTCGTCGCGCCCGCGTCGAGTGCGTTCTCGACCAGTTCCTTGATGGCGCTGGCGGGGCGTTCGACCACCTCGCCGGCGGCGATGCGGTTGACGGTTTCGGGGGGAAGGCGACGAATGGGCATGTGAGTCGCCAAGATAGGGGTTCGCGAGGCGGCGCGCGAGGCGGCTTGAACATGGCTGCCGCCTTGACTTGGCCATCTGCGTGACCGACCTACGCCCCTTCGTTTCCAAGGTCCGCCTATCATGTCCGTCAAGGTCCGTTTCGCCCCGTCTCCCACCGGAAAACTGCACGTCGGCAATGTCCGCACGGCGCTGGTCAACTGGCTGTTCGCCAAGGGGCAGGGCGGCCAGTTCGTGCTGCGCATCGACGACACCGACCTGGCCCGGTCCACGCCCGAGTTCGAGCAGGGCATCGAGGACGACCTGACCTGGCTGGGCATGCTGTGGGACGAGCGTCACAACCAGTCGAAACGGTTCGACCGTTATGAGGCCGCCGCCGATCTGCTGAAGGCCTCGGGGCGGCTCTATCCGGCCTACGAGACCGGCGAAGAGCTGGATCGCCGCCGCAAGGTGCAGTTGGCGCGCGGCCTGCCGCCCATCTATGACCGCGCCGCCCTGGCCCTGACCGACGCCGAAAAGGCCGCATACGAGGCCGAGGGGCGCAAACCCCACTGGCGCTTCAAGCTGGATCACGGCCGGGTCGCCTGGGAAGACCTGGCGCGCGGCCATTGCGAGGTCGACACCGCGTCCATGTCGGACCCGGTCCTGATCCGCGAAGACGGCCTGTTCCTCTACACCCTGCCGTCGGTCGTCGACGACATGGACATGGCGATCACCCACGTCATCCGCGGCGAGGACCACGTCACCAACACCGGCGCCCAGATCGAGATCTTCGAGGCCCTGGCCAAGTGTGGCTGGGAAGGCGCGACACCCGGTTTCGCCCACATGCCGCTGCTGGTCGGCTCCGACGGCGCGGCCCTGTCCAAGCGCCTGGGCTCGCTGTCGATCTCGGACATGCGCGACCAGGGCTATGAGCCCATCGCCATCACCAGCCACCTGGGCCGGATCGGCACGTCCGATCCGCTCGAGGTTGGGACTTCGGTAGAAGCGCTTGGCGAGAGCTTCGCCTTCGCCAAGATGGGCCGGTCCCCGGCGCGTTACGACACCGCCGATCTGGACCGTCTGAACGCCCAGGCCCTGCATGTGATGAGCTATGAGACCGCCCAGCCTCGCCTGGCGGCCTTGGGCGTCGATCTGGGCGAGGCCTTCTGGACCGTGGTGCGCGCCAACCTTCAGAAGTTCGCCGATGTCGTTGAAATGGCGGCGATCGTTCAGGGGCCGGTGATGCCGGTGATCGAGGACGCCGCCTTCGCCGAGGCGGCCCTGGCTCTGTTGCCCCAGGTCATCGACGAGACCGCGTGGGCGACCTGGACGGCGGCGATCAAGGAACAGACGGGCGCCAAGGGCAAGGCCCTGTTCATGCCCCTGCGGCTGATGCTGACCGGCCAGCCGCACGGACCGGACATGGCGGCCATGGCGCCCCTGATCGGGCGCGACAGGATCGTGGCCCGGCTGAAGGGCGACGGGGCCGCCTGAGGCCTGTCCGCCAACCCAGCGACGCATACGAAAACGGGGCGGACCATGGTCCGCCCCGTTCTGCGATCAATCATTGAGACCGAGCCGGGCTCGGCCTCGCAGCGCCGATCAGGCGTTGCAGGTCGCCAGTTGTTCGGCGCTCAGGGCCGTGCCCTTCCAGACGAACTCGGACACGGCGCCCAGCTTGGCGGCGACGCGGCGGCAGGCGCGGGTGGCGGGCTGGCTGGCGCCGCCCGTGGCGACGCAGGCCGAGCCTTCGCAGGTCCAGATGGCGCCATCGACGATGGTGCGGCCGGCCGGCGCCGTGGCGGCGTCGGCCAGGACGGCGCGGGTGTTGGCAGCGGGGGCCGGGGTCTGGGCGATGGCGGGCGCTGCGGCGAACAGGGCGGCGGCGATGAGGATGGCACGCATGTGGGGTTGCTCCGCACGAAGGTTTCGGGCGTGAGGTTGCGCCCGGTCCTTCTTTGTCAGTTTCTTTGGAAAACTGTCAATGGCCGTTTTCAAAGAAAACCCGTGCCTGACTTACTAATGATCACTTATCGCTGATCATAAGGCAAGGACCCGGTTGTCGCAGGCCCGGTCATCTGGGCGATGGCGTCCTCGACCGTGTCGGCTACGGTCCATGCGTCGAGGAAGGCCGGGGGCGTCATGCCCTGTTCCACCGAGTGGCGCATGAGGGCGAACAGGGTCTCCCAGAAACCGTTGATGTTGAGGAAGATCACCGGCTTTGCGTGCAGGTCCAGTCGCTTCCACGACAGGAGTTCGATGGCCTCTTCCAGGGTGCCGATGCCGCCTGGGGCGACGACGAAGGCGTCGGATTGGTCGTACATCAGCTGCTTGCGCTCGTGCATCGAGGTGACCACCAGGGTCTCGACGTCGTCGAACAGGCGTTCTCGGCTGCGCAGGAAGGCTGGCATGATGCCCAACACGCGGCCACCCTCGGCATGGGCCGCCCGGGCCGCCGTACCCATCAGGCCGACCCCGCCGCCGCCATAGACCAGCCTCCAGCCCGCCTGGGCCGTGGCCTGCCCGAACGCGCGGGCGGATTCGAGATAGGCGGGATCGACGGCTTCGGCAGAACCGCAGAACAGGCAGACGGAGAGTCCGTCAAAAGGCTGGATGCGGGGTTTGGTGGACAGGGTATCGGACATGAAACTCGACGGCGGAGAAGGATAAGGGGATGTAGAACGCGGCAGTAAGCGGAACGTGGCAGGTCGGCCCGCGGCGCGCTATCACACGGCTGCTTATAGCGACGAAGGCTCGGATGACACGGCGGAACTTCAACAGGCGACCGGACGGCCCAGGCCGCGGGGGCGGGGCTGCCGCCATCGCAGTCGCCGTCGTGGTGCTGGCGGGATGTTCGCAGCCCGTGGGCGAAGCTCAGCCGACCGCGCCGGTCGCGGCCGACTGGGTCATGTCGCCCATGGTGCGCAGTATCGAACGCACCCCGACCGCCTTGATCGTCAAAGGCCTCGCCGCGCCCCAAGGGCGGGTCGTGCTGCACAGCGACGGCCAGGCCGCCTACGCCACCGGGGCCGACGCCCAGGGACGGTTCGATCTGAGAATCCTGCCGCCAGCCGCCGACACCTTGTTCGCTGTCGAGGCCCGAAACGGCCAGGACGCCTCGCCCGCGCCCTATCAACTGCTGGTGTCGCAAGACCCGAACGGGCCGCTGGCCCTGCTGGCTCCTGGCGCGCCCAGCGTCAGGCTGGACGCCGCCGGGCCGCTGGACGTGATCGACAGCGACGGCGAGGCGGCTCTGGCTTCTGGCCGAGCCACTCCCGGCGCCATGGTATCCGTCGCCGTCAATGGCGGGGCGCCGATTCAGGCGCGGACGGGCCGGAACGGGCGGTGGAGCGTGTCGCTGGACTTGGCCGCACAGGCGTCGCCAGCGACGGTCACCGTGGCGGGAAGGGCCTATGACTATCCCGGTGCGGCCGTCGTCGGGAGCGCAGGATTAGTGACAACCGCCGATTCCGCGGGCTGGCGAATGGGCTGGTCGACGCGTCAGGGTATTGGCCAGAGCAGCTGGTTCCCCCGGCCCTAGGACCGTCTTCATTCCAGAAAGAGCCATCACCAGACTTTTCCGCCCGGCGTTCGCGTCGGGCTTTTTCTTGCCCGGAGGCGTCGGGATCGGCCGGCGCACCCGTGCGTTGGCTGATGAACAGCGGAGGCAGGCGTGCGCGGCGAACTGGACACCTATCGGGCCAAGCGTGATTTCAAGGCGACGCCCGAGCCCAAGGGCCGAAAGATCCCGCGCAAGGGCGCCGCGCCCCTGCGCTATCTGATCCAGCGCCATGCCGCGACGCGGCTGCACTACGACTTCCGCATCGAGGTCGACGGGGTGCTCAAATCCTGGGCCGTGACCAAGGCCCCGTCGCGCGACCACACCATCAAGCGGCTGGCCGTCGAGGTCGAGGACCACCCGCTGGATTACGGCGGCTTCGAAGGGACGATCCCCGGCGGCAACTACGGGGCCGGCACGGTGCAGATGTGGGACACCGGAACCTGGGAGCCGCAGGAGCCGGATCTGGCGGCCGCCTTCGCCAAGGGCCAGGTGAAGATGGTGCTGCACGGCGAGCGCCTGAAGGGGAAATGGGCCCTGATCCGGCTCAGGACCGACCGGGGCAAACCCTCCAAGCGCAACAACTGGCTGCTGATCAAGGAGATCGACGACTACACCGTCGATGGCGAGGGCGACGCCAATATGGAGATCGACGCCTCGGTCACGACCGGGCGGACGATGGCCGAGATCGCCGAGGGCCGCAAACAATGGACCGCCTCCAAGCCGACGGGCAAGAAGGGGCCGCCCAAGCCCAAGCCCACGCCGGCCCAGGCGTCGAAGGCGACCAAGCCGCCCGCCTTTGTGCCGATCCAGCTGTGCAAGGTCGCTGACTATCCGCCGGGCGAATCGGGCTGGGCGCACGAGATCAAGTTCGACGGCTATCGCATCCAGATCGGTGTCGGCGGCGGCAAGGCGATCTTGCGGACGCGCAAGGGGCTGGACTGGTCGGACAGGTTCGCCGAACACGCCGCCCATGCGGCGCGCTGGCCCGATGCGGTGATCGACGGGGAGCTGTGCGCCCTGGCCGAGGACGCCATGCCCGACTTCTCGGCCCTGCAGGCTGCGATCTCGGACGGGGACACCGGCGACCTGATCTATTTCGCCTTCGACATGCTGTTCGAGGGGCCTGAGGACCTGCGCGACCTGCCTTTGTCGCATCGCAAGGCGCGGTTGCAGGCCTATCTGGACCGGCTGCCCGCGACGGCGGCCAGGCGGGTCCGCTACGTCGATCACTTCGCCTCCAGCGGCAGGGCGGTGCTGGAAAGCGCGTGCCGGATGGACCTGGAAGGGGTGATCTCCAAGCGGCTGGACGCCCCCTATCACGCGGGCCGCTCGACCACCTGGGTCAAGTCGAAATGCCGGGGCCGGGACGAGGTGGTGATCGGCGGCTGGACCTCCGAGGGGGCGCGTTTCCGTTCGCTGATCGTCGGGGTGCAGGACACCAAGGGCCTACGCCATCTGGGCCGGGTCGGAACCGGATATGGCGAGGCGGTGGTCAAGACGCTGCTGCCGGCCCTCAAGGCGGTGGAGACGGAAGACAGCCCCTTCGTCGGCAAGGGCGCGCCGCGCAAGACCGTCAGCGGCGCGACCATCCACTGGGTGAAGCCCGTCCTGGTCGCCGAGATCGAACACGGTGGATACACCGACAGCGGCTCGCTGAGGCAGGCGGCCTTCAAGGGGCTGCGCGAGGACAAGGCCGCCGCCGAGGTGGACGCCATGCCCCAGGCGCCGGCTGCGCCCCCCAAGGGCGCCAAGTCGCCCCCGCCGCCGCAACTGACGCTGTCAGGCGGCTCGAAACCCGGCAAGCTGGTCGTCGCGGGGGTGACCATCTCCAACCCCGACAAGGTCCTGTGGCCCGCCCATGACGGCGAGGCGGCGATAACCAAGGCCGAGCTGATCCGCTATTACGAGATGGCGGCCGAGCGGCTGCTGCCCCACGTCGCCGATCGGCCGACCTCCATCATCCGCGCGCCCGAAGGCATCGGCGGCGAACAGTTCTTCCAGCGCCACGCCATGCCGGGTTCCAACCCGCGTCTGAAGCTGATCGATGTGGACGAGCGCAAACCCTATGTCGCCGTGGTCGATGTCGGGGGGCTTGTGGCGATCGGTCAGTCGGGCGGGCTGGAACTGCATCCCTGGGGCTGCGCGCCCGGCGACCCCGAGACGCCCGAACAGATCACCTTCGATCTCGATCCCGATGTCGGACTGGACTTCGCCGACGTCATCGCCGCGTCAAAGGTGGTGAAGGCGAAACTGGAGTCTCTGGGACTGACGCCCTTCGTCAAGACGACCGGCGGCAAGGGTCTGCACGTCGTCGTGCCGATCCGCTCGGACGCCCGTTCCCGGGTGACCTGGGAGCAGAACAAGGCCTTCGCCAAGGCGGTGTCGGAGGCGATCCGCGCCGAGGCTCCCGACCGTTTCACCACCACATTGGCCAAGAAGGCGAGGGGCGGGAAGATCTTCCTCGACTATCTGCGCAACGGGCGGATGGCGACGGCGGTCGCGCCCTGGTCGCCGCGCGCCAGGCCCGGCGCGGGCATCGCCTTTCCCCTGTCGTGGGGCCAGGTGAAGTCTGGCCTGGATCCCAAGGCGTTCAACATCCGCACGGCGCCCGCCCTGCTCAAGAAGCCCGACCCCTGGGCCGAGTTTCGCGACGCGGCGGTCAGCCTGAGGCCGGCCCTGAAGACGATGGGGGTTTAGGCATCGCCCGTTCCATTCCGTCATCCTCGGGCTTGTCCCGAGGATCCAGACGCCCGGTGCTTTAGGTGAGGCGCAACTGCCGGTATCGGCTCCTCATCGGCGACGGCGGAGTCTCTGGATCCTAGGCACAAGGCCTAGGATGACGAGCGTTGTGATGACGAGCGGTGTTATGCAGCGCTCTTGCGGGCGGAAGGCTTCTTGACTGCCGTCTTCTTGGCCCCCGCCTTGCCGGACGCCGAGCCCTTGAGGCTGTTGCGCAGCGCCTCCATCAGATCGACCACATTGGTGTCGTCAGGCGCCTCGACCTCGACCAGCCCCTTGCCGCCCTTCTGCTTGGCCTTGATCATGTCGCGCAAGGCGTCGTCGTAGCGGTCCTTGAACTGGGTCGGATCGAAGTCCGCTTCCTTCTGGGCGATGATGCGGGTGGCGATCTCGACCATGTCCTTGTCGGCCTTCACCGTGGGGATGTCGTCGAAATAGTCGTCGGCGTCGCGGACCTCGTCGTGGGCGCGCAGGGTGAAGGCGACCAACCCCTTGCCCCGCACCTCCAGCGCCAGCTGACGCTCGCGGCCGCGCAGCACCAGGCTGCCGATGGCGATCTTGCCCGCCGCCTTCATGGCGTCGCGGATGACGGCGAAAGCTTCGGCCCCCACGCCCTTTTCCGGCACCACGAAGAAGGGGTCGTCCCAATAGAGCCGGTCGATCTCGCTCTCGTCCACGAAACTGTCGATCGAGATGGTATGGGTGGTCTCCAGCTTGACCTTGTCGAAGTCGGCGTCGTCGAACAGGACGTATTCGTCCTTTGACACCTCATATCCCTTGACCAGGTCCGAACGCTCGACCGGGCCGGTGTCGGGGTCGGTCGGCACCATGCGGATGCGGTTGTTGGTGTCTGGGTTGATCAGGTTGAAGCTGACATGGGCGTTCGACGCCGTCGCCGTGTAGAGACCCACAGGACAGGTCACGAGCGACAGCTTCAGATGTCCGTGCCAGGTCGGGCGTGCAGCCATGATCGTGTTCCGTGCTCTTGCTCGCGGGCTAACGTCGTGCGGCCGGAAGCGTTGCTAGGCGGTGACGGGGCAACCCCGAACAAGATACCGCCAAGATTGAGTCTCGCGGAACGGTTGTGCCGGTGATAGGGCTTTGATTCAGGATTACTGTACCAGCGGATCGGGTGAGTTGTGTTGTCTTCAAAGAAGCTTCTGGCAGAAACAATCACCGGCACGAGTGGGGACGATTTCATCTACGGCGGCGATGGCGACGAGCATCTGATCGGCGGAGCGGGAAATGACACGCTAATGCCTGGTTACGGTGCGGACGTTGTCGACGGTGGTTCCGGCAACGATCTGATCGTCGTCGAAGAGGATTGGTCGATTGACATTCTCACGGGCGGAACCGGGGCGGATACGTTCCAGTTCACCAACTACGGTTATTCAAGCACGCTCGCGTTCACGGACAGGGTTACGGATTTCTCCCAGTCGTCAGGCGACCGTATCGACTTGCAGGAAACAAATATTCGGTGGGGCGGCGAGATCACCACCGGCGGGTTCGCGCTGACGGAGGGCGCGGTTCTGCCCGGCATCAGCAACGACTTGGTGACGGCTTGGACATGGGTGACTGGCGGCATTTCCTATCTGATCGTCGACAGAAATCGCAACAACCGACTGGAAGCTACCGATCTCGTTGTCCAGTTTGACAATGGGGCTGTGATTACTGCCGCCGCCTTTGTCTCCGGCGCCATCTCAACCATCATCTTTGGAACCGCCGGGCCGGACACATGGATCGGCACGTCCCTGGCGGAAGAGTATCGAGGCTATGGCGGAGACGACAGTATCTCTGGCGGCGGCGGAGACGACATTCTGGATGGCGGGGATGGAAACGATACTATCCGCGGAGACGCCGGTGACGACATCCTCATCGGCGACGTTGGCGATGATGTTCTGTATGGCGGTGCGGGAAATGACACCCTCTATGCGGCCTTCCGGTACAATTCGAGTCGAACGGATTTCGGGCACAGCAATCTGCTTTACGGTGAGGCTGGCGACGACATCCTGATCGCAGGCCGCGGTCTTGACGTGCTTGAAGGCGGCTCCGGGGACGACCTTTTAGACAGCAGGGACGATGACGCGGAAACCGGTCCCGATATTTTGCGGGGAGGAGATGGCGATGATCTGATCATCGCCAACGGGGACTGGGTCGATGGCGGCGCTGGCGACGACGAAATCCGGGTGGCCTCGGGCTATTACGCTTCGGGCAGTTCTGTGGCTGGTGGAAGCGGCGCCGATCTATTCGACTGCCATCCCGAGGCTAATTTTGCCCGTCAGTCGTTCAGTCTGATCAGGGATTTCAACCTGTTTGAGGGGGATCGAATTCGGTTGGGTGTGTTCGGCCCGACCCCGCTGGTTTTGCGGGGTGCGCTAGATAATCCAGGGTTTTCGCTGACTTCGGGCGCCACCTTCTCCGCGTCTGACTATGGACCAGGTTTTACGCAAATCTGGACTTGGGTGAATGGTGGGCTCACGTATCTGATCATCGATCTGGACCAGGACAGCCGATTGGGGGCGGCCGATTACGTCCTTACTTTCGAAGGCACGGTCACGATAACCGCAGACTTTTTCGAGTCTGGAACCTTGGCCACGCCTAATATCGGCACCTCTGGCGACGATGTGTTCGTTGGTGCGGCAGGTGCCGACATCTATGCCGGCGTGAACGGCAACGACACGATTTCGGGCGGTCCCGGCGATGATGTGCTTCAGGGCAACAACGGTAATGATCTGATCGATGGAGGGTCAGGCGACGATACGCTCGAGGGCGGAAATGGCGACGATACGATCTACGGCGGAAAAGGGGACGATGTTATCACGGGCGGCAGCGGGTCTGACCTAATTTACGGCGGAACTGGCAACGACAGAATCTCTGCTGGTGGTAATCGCGCCAATGACGCCGACGCCACTAATGCTATCAACATCATCTACGGCGAAGCCGGCGACGATCAAATCTCTGGAGGCTGGTCTCGGAATGACCAGTTCCACGGAGGCGACGGAGACGACTACATCTATGGCAGCGGCCATCTGTGGGGCGACGCGGGCAACGATAACCTCGGAGCGGCCGGTTGGGCCTCGACCTTGGATGGCGGCGTTGGCGACGACTATCTCCATGGCAGTATGGAGGCTGACATCCTTATAGGGGGAGATGGCAATGATGACTTGCACGGTGGGGATGGCGACGACGAACTGACAGGCGGTTCCGGTAACGACTTTCTATCCGGTGATGAAGGTGCCGACAGAATGTCGGGCGGAGCCGGAGACGATACCTACTACGTCGATCAGGCTGGAGATCAGGTTATCGAAGCCCAAGGCGAGGGTGTCGACACGGTTTATAGTGACGTAAGCTTTTCTCTACTAGGGCAATACGCCGAGAATCTGCATCTTGGATACTATGCTGTTTGGGGAAAGGGTAACGACCTTGCCAATATGCTTTCCGGAAACACGAAAGATAATGTTCTGACCGGCTTCGGCGGAAACGACGTGCTGAATGGATGGGATGGCAAGGATCGAATGATCGGCGGTCTCGGCGACGACACCTATTATGTCGACAACGTCGGTGATGTCGTGGTCGAGGTGAGCGGCGAAGGCGTCGATCTGGTTTACAGCACCGTCACCTATTCGCTGGCGGGACAGTATGTCGAAAAGCTGACCTTGACCGGAACGGACGCGATCAATGCGACCGGCAATACTCTGGCGAACATCCTCGTCGGCAACGCTGCGGCCAATGTCATCAACGGCGGCAAGGGCGCAGACACGATGGCCGGCGGGGAGGGTGCAGACACCTATTATGTGGATGATGTCGCAGACAGGGTTATCGAGGCCGACGAGTTCGGCATTGATCTGATCTACAGCACCGTGTCCTACTCGCTCGCGGGGCAATATGTTGAAAAGCTGACATTGACGGGCTCTGCCGCGATCAATGCCACGGGAAATACCCAGGCAAACACCATTGTTGGCAACACCGCGGCCAACGTCATCAATGGCGGTAAGGGCGCGGACACCCTTATCGGCGGCAAGGGCGCGGACATCTATTACGTCGACAACATCGGCGACAAGGTGATCGAGGCCAAGGAGACTGGGGTTGATTTGGTCTACAGCACTGTCACCTATTCCCTGGCAGGCCAGTACGTAGAGAATCTGACCTTGACCGGGTCCGCCGCGATCAACGCCACCGGCAACACCCTGAACAACCTGATCATCGGTAACTCCGGCGCCAATGTCATCAGCGGCGGCGCCGGCGCCGATACGCTGACCGGCGGTGCGGGCGCCGATCGGTTCGTCTATGCATCCACAGCGGACTCTACGGTCTCCGCCTTTGATCGCATCACAGACCTGACGAATAGCGACCGTATCGATCTGTCCGCCATCGACGCCAACACCAAGGTGGCGGGCAACCAAGGGTTCAGCATCGTCGATGCCTTCACCAGGGTCGCGGGCCAGATGACCTTGGACTACTCCGCCACGACAAAGCTGACGACCATCCTGATGGACGTGAACGGCGATGGGGTCGCGGATATGAAGATCGTCGCCAACGGCAACCATGAGGCCTTCAACAACTTCGTTTTCTGACGAACCGGAAAGCGGGCGACACGCCGAGCTAGAGGCTTAGCTTCATCGAGGCGTAGCATTCGCAGGCGCAGCGTTTGAGGGCAGCGCGGTCGCGGATGGTGGTGCGGCCTCGCGAGATGACGACGCCGTCCCTGGCCGCAAGGTCCTGGAAGGCTTCGTTCATTGTCGTGCGCTGGACGCCGAGCAGGGCGCCGACCTCTTCCTGGGTCATGCGCAGTTCGCTGGCGCCGGTGCGGTCCTGCGTGGTCAGCAGCCACCGCGCCAGTCGCGGCATGACCGGGTGACGCAGGTTACAGACGGTGTTCACGGCCGCCTCGACCTGGTTCTTGTGTGTCAGGCGCATCAGAAGCGCCTCGAGGTCCGGGCTGGCCTGTGCCTGGTGTCGCAAGCGGTCTCCGGGCAGGCTCCAGGCTTCGCCGCCGATCTGGACCAGGATATCCCAACCCAGAGGCTCGTCGGCCATGAAGGCCGCCAGTCCAGTAATGCCGTCCCGTCCGACCGTGGTCGCCATCCCCGCCAGGCCGTCGCTTAGCCGGATGACATTGGCGATGTCTGCGGTGACGGGAAAATAGACCAGATCCACCGGGTCGCTGACCCGCATCAGGATGTCTCCGGCCTCCAGGATTCTGCGGCGGGCATGGGGGCGCAGCGCCGCCTGATCTGCCGGGCTCATGGCCTGCCAGGTCCAGTTGCCAAGAGGGCCGTCGTGGGACGTGGGGCCGAGGGGCGTAGAGCTTTGCATCAAGCCCAAACGCATGGGGACGGGTTTCGTCCCCATGCGGAGCTGGCGCAGGCCAAAGGCGGCGGTCTAGCCGTTCGGCTTCTTCTTCGGCTTACCCTTGAAGGGCTTGGCGCCGGTGGCGGGGGCCGCCTTGCCGCGCGCATCCTTGGGCGCCCAGGGACGGTCGCCGCCCTTGGGCTTGCCCTTCCAGGGCTTGTCGTCCTGCCCGGCGGCGGGCGAGGCGTCGGAAGAGGGCGCCCAAGGGGTGCGCGGCTTGTCCGAGGCGTCCTTCTTGACCCAGGGCTTCTTGGGCGGGGCGCCGATTTCGACCTTGCCGGCCCACGGAGTTCGTTCGCCTTCGGGCTTGTCGCGTTTAACCCAGGGCTTCTTCTCACCCGATGGGGCGGCGTCGTCGCGTTTGACCCAGGGCTTCTTCTCGCCATCGCCTTCGCGCGGCTTCCAGGCGGGCTTGTCGCCGCGAGGGGCGCGTTCGGCCTTGTCGGCCCAGGGCTTGCGCTCGGGACGCTCTCCAGAAGAATGGGCGCCGCCGTCGCCCGAAGGCTTCTTGTCCCAGCGGCTGGCGGGGCGTTCCTTGGGACCGGGCGCCACGGCGTCGGAGACGGTCACGCCGTCCTCGACACCCGTCGCGAGGGCGGCGCGGAACTTGGCCTCGGCGGCCTTGGTGATCTCGAACTTGGTCTCGCGGTCGAAGATCTTGATCGAGCCGATGTCGCTTTTGGTGACGTGGCCGATGCGACAGATGGTCGGCAGCAGCCATTTGGGGTCGGCGTTCTTGTCGCGGCCGATGTTGACGCGGAACCAGACCATCTCGCCGCCACGCGCGAAGTCGCGCAAGGGGCCGTCGGCCTGGCCGCGATCGTTCACGCCGCTGACCTGGGCGCGCTTCATGCGCTCGTCGTCATAGACGTCTTCGGGCGCGGGCATCTTCTGGCGATAGAGGCGGATCAGGGCGGCGGCGATCTGTTCCGGCGTGGATTTCTCGAGCAGCAGACGGCCCAGCTCCAGGGATTCCTCGTCATCGGTCGGGGCGGTCAGCACCGGATCGGCCAGCAGGCGCACGCGGTCCTGTTCGCGGATCATGTCGGCCGAGGGCGGGCCGGACCACTCGGCGACGATGGAGGCCGATTGCAGCATCAGCTCGACCTTGCGGCGGCGCGTATAGCTGACCAGCAGGACCGAGACGCCCTTCTTGCCCGCACGGCCGGTACGGCCCGAACGGTGCAGCAGGCCGGCCTTGTTGACCGGGATTTCGGCGTGGATGACCAGGCCCAGATCGGGCAGGTCGAGGCCGCGCGCGGCGACGTCGGTGGCGACGCAGACGCGGGCATGGCCGTCCCGCAGGGCCTGAAGCGCTTCCGAGCGCTGGCTCTGGGTCAGTTCACCCGACAGGCCGACGACCGAGAAGCCGCGTTCACGAAGGCTGGCGGTCAGATGCTTTACCCGCTCGCGCGTGTTGGCGAAGACCAGAGCGCCGGGGGCCTCGAAATAGCGCAGCACGTTGACGACGCCGAGTTCGATCTCGTTCGGCGCAATGCGGATGGCCTTGTATTCGATGTCGGCATGCGACTTGTTGCCTGCGACCGTGTCGATGCGCAGGGCGTCGCGCTGATAGGTCTTGGCCAGTTGCACGATGTCGCGCGCCAGGGTGGCCGAGAACAGCAGGGTGCGGCGCTCGGCGGGCGCGGCGTCCAGCATGAAGGTCAGATCTTCCTGGAAGCCCATGTCCAGCATCTCGTCGGCTTCATCCAGCACGATGGCCTTGGCTTCCGACAGGTCGAGCGCGCCGCGTTCCAGATGGTCGCGCAGACGACCCGGCGTGCCGACGACGATATGGGCGCCGCGTTCCAGCGCACGACGCTCGGTCTTGGGGTCCATGCCGCCGACGCAGGAGACGATGCGCGCCCCGGTCTGGGCATAGAGCCACTGCAGTTCGTTGGAGACCTGAAGCGCCAGTTCGCGGGTCGGGGCGATGACCAGGGCCAGGGGATTGCCGAAGTCGGTGAACTTCTCAGCGTCGCCCAGGAGGGTTGGAGCCAATGCCAGACCAAAGGCCACCGTCTTGCCCGAGCCGGTCTGGGCCGAGACCAGCAGGTCGCGCTCTTCGCCACCGTCGGCCAGGGATGCCTCCAGCACGGCGGCCTGGACGGGGGTGGGCTCGGCATAGCCGCGTTCGGAAAGGGCGCGGTCGAGCGCGGGATGGCTGGCTGGGAAGGGCATATAGGTCTCGTAAGGCGTCGAAAACGCGAAGGCGAGCCGCACGGGGGTGCGACTGCGAAGGGTCTCTATCAGAAAAGCTGGCAGAAGAGGCGGGCGTCTGCGCGCGGATCAAGGCCGAAAGGTGGTGACAGGAACCATCAGGTGCGGATGCGAGCGAGTTTAGCGAACATCGTGACATTCGCGCCGGTTCGGATAAGGGTGCGGCACCTCGGGGAAGCCTATGCGCAAGACGATTCTACTGGCCACGACGGCCTTTGTGCTGTGCGCAGGGGCGGCCATCGCCCAGCAGCGGCTGCAACCCGGCGCAACTGTCAGCGGCGACCTGCGTCAGGGCGACGAGCGACTGCAAAGCGGCGAGTTCCTGGACGCCTACGAATTTCAGGGGCGGGCCGGTGATCAGGTCTCCTTGCGGATGACCTCGCAGGATTTCGACACCTATCTGATGGTCAGCGGCCCGGGCGACTTCTCCGACGAGAACGACGATGCGGTGGAAGGCGACACCTCTGCGGGCATGAACCTGCGTCTGCCCGCGACCGGCGCATATCGCGTCACGGCCACCAGCTACGAGCCCGGCGAGAGCGGACGTTATCAGCTCGACTTCCGGGGCGGCGCCGGTGGCGGGACGGCGGCGGTGTTTCCGACGCGCACGGGCGGCGACAGGGCCCAGAACAACCGGATCGCGCCGGGCGACACCATGCGCGAGGCCTTGGGCCAGGGCGATGTGACGCTCAGCACCGGCGAATACGCCGACGCCTGGCGGTTCCAGGCGCGGCGGGGTCAGACCTATACCCTGACCCTGCAATCCAGCGATTTCGACCCCTATCTGGTCGTGCGGGCTCCGGGTGGCTTCAGCCAGGACAATGACGACGATCCCGGTTCGCGGGGATCGACCGACAGCCGCATCAGCTTCACGGCGCAGGCGGATGGCGAGGTCACGATCTCGGCGACCAGCTATTCCGCCGGCGAGACCGGGCGCTATGCCCTGAGCCTGAGCGAATCCAGTGGCGGCACGCAGGCGTCCAGCGGCGGCGGCGGCCGCAACTCGACGGGTGACAGCCCCATCCGCGTCGGCGAAACCCGCGACGGCCAACTGGGCCAGGGGGCGCGTCAGCTTTCCAGCGGCGAATACATCAACAGCTTCACCCTGACCGGGCGTCGTGGCCAGCGGTTGGACCTGACGATGACCTCGTCCGACTTCGATCCCTTCGTGCAGATCGAGGGACCGAACGGCTTCTCGGCCTTCAACGACGATGACGCCGAGGCGGGCGGCAGCAACAGCCGGCTGATCGTCACCCTGCCCAGCGACGGGGCCTATGAGGTCATGGCCACCAGCTATGCCGCAAACGAGCGCGGCCGCTATCGGCTTAGCGTGCGCGACGGCGCCGGCTATCAGGCTCCGCCGCCCCGGCCCGGAAACGACGACCGCGCGGGCGGCGAGACGGGGCGTATCGCCATCGGCGACACCGTGGGCGGCACGCTGCAGGCCGGCGACGACACCCTGGACAGCGGCGAATACGTCGACAACTTCACCTTCCAGGGCCAGCGCGGCCAGCGGGTGGCGGTGGAGCTGACCTCGTCGGCCTTCGACGCCTATACGATCCTGACCACGCCTTCGGGCGAGCAGATCGACAATGACGACGGCGAGGACGGCACCAACAGCCGGCTCGACACCGTGCTGTCCGAGAGCGGCGAATATTCGGTCGCCGTGACCTCGTTCTCGGCCGGGGAAACCGGCTCGTATCGCTTCTCGGTCACGCCCAGCGAGGGGCCGCAGCGACAGGCTTCGGTGCAGGGCGGGCCCCGGGTGTTCGCCATCATGGTCGGGGTGTCCGACTATGGCGATGACCAGGCGAACCTGCCCTATACCGACGAGGACGCCCAGAAGCTGGCCGAGACCCTGCGGCGCGAAGGGGTGCTGAACCCCGCCAGCGTCACCCTGACCAACGCCCAGGCGACGGTCGCCGGTGTGCGCCAAGCCTTCCAGCGCGTGGCCCAGCAGGCAGGGCCAGACGACATGTTCCTGTTCTTCTTCTCGGGCCACGGCGACCAGACCGACGGCGCGGTCAGCGCGACCGAGCCGGACGGCAAGACCGAGTCCATCGTCCTGCGCGACGGCGAGATCAGCGATGACGAGATGGCGGACCTGTTCGGGACGCTGCGCACACGCCTGTCCCTGCTGGTGCTCGACAGCTGCTATTCGGGCGGCTTCGCGCGCAATGTCGTGGACCGGCCGGGCGTCATGGGGCTGTTCAGCTCCGAAGAGGACCTGACCAGCGCCGTGGCCGATAAGTTCGAGGCTGGCGGATACCTGGCCCACTTCCTGCGCGCCGGTCTGTCGGGCTCGGCCGATACGGACGGCGACCGGATCGTCACCGCGGGAGAACTGGCCACCTATCTGCGCCGCCAGTTCCGTGACGAGGTCGAGAGCGTGGAGGCCGAAACCTCGGAAGGCCAGCGCAACTACCAGAACCTGGTCATCGACCGGGGCGGGGTCCAGATCGACGACGTGATCGTGCGCCTGTCGGCAGAGGGCCGGAGCCAGGCCGGGGGCCGCTGACTAGGCCCCCAGCAACCTTGCCGCCTTGGGCGCGAAATAGCTGAGCACCCCGGCGCAGCCCGCGCGCTTGAACCCATGCAGGGTCTCCAGAATGGCGCGATCCTCGTCCAGCCAGCCGTTGGCGATGGAGGCCTGCATCATCGCGTATTCGCCCGACACCTGATAGGCGAAGGTCGGCAGCTTGAAGGTGTCCGAGACGATGCGGACGATGTCCAGATAGGGCATGCCCGGCTTGACCATGACGGCGTCGGCGCCCTCGGCGATGTCCATGGCGACCTCGCGCAGGGCCTCGTCGGCGTTGGCGTAGTCCATCTGATAAGTCTTCTTGTCCCCCGTCAGCATTTTGGCCGAGCCGACCGCGTCGCGGTACGGGCCGTAGAAGGCCGAGGCGAACTTCGCGGCGTAGGACAGGATCAGGGTGTCGTGGAAGCCATTGGCCTCCAGCGCCTCGCGGATGGCCTGGACCCGGCCGTCCATCATGTCCGAGGGGGCGACGATGTCGGCGCCGGCGTGGGCCTGGATGAAGGCCTGTTCGGCGAGGCGTTCCAGGGTGGCGTCGTTGACGATGCGGCCATCCTCGACCAGGCCGTCGTGGCCGTGATCGGTGTAGCAGTCCAGGGCCACGTCGCACATGACGCCGATCTCGGGCGCGGCGTCCTTGATGGCCTTGATGCAGTCGGGGATCAGGCCGTCGGGGTCGGTAGCGCCCGTGCCAGCCGCATCCTTGATCGCGCCATCGACATTGGGGAAGAGGGCGACGACGGGGATGCCCAAGCTGCGGGCCTCGACGGCGGCCTCGGCGGCGGCCTTGGGCGACAGGCGGAAGACGCCGGGCATGGAAGGGACCGGCACGCGGTCGTCCTTGCCGTCATGGACGATCAGCGGCCAGATCAGGTCGGCGGGGGTCAGGGTCGTTTCGGCCACCAGCCTTCTCACCCAGGGGCTGGCGCGCAGGCGGCGCGGGCGGGCGTAGGGATAGGCGGCGGGGGCGAAGGGCAGGGAGGTCATGCGGGGCGGCTTAGACCAACGACCGGCGCCATGCAAAATCGCAGGGGCGGGCTGCGACGCCGCGCTCGACGGCTGAGGCCCCGGCCCCTAGGAGGTTCGGGTCGCCTGAGCCTGGAGCCTGTCATGTCCGAAGCCGAAGTCCTGACCCGTATCGAGAACGGCGTGGGCCGCATCACCCTGAACCGGCCCAAGGCTCTGCACGCCCTGAACCACCCGATGTGCGAGGCGATGACCGAGGCCCTGCTGGCGTGGCGCGACGACGAGGCCGTGTCGTCGGTGCTGATCGACCATTCGGGCGAGCGGGGCTTCTGCGCCGGGGGCGACATCCGCATGATCGCCGAGAGCGGGGCCAGGGGCGCGGAAGAGGCCAAGTCCTTCTTCAAGGCCGAGTACCGGCTGAACCACCTGATGTTCGAATACCCCAAGCCGATCACGGCCATCGTCGACGGCATCGTCATGGGCGGCGGCGTGGGCATTTCCGAGCCCGCCGCCGTGCGCGTGGCGACCGAGCGGACCACATACGCCATGCCAGAGACCGGCATCGGCCTGTTCCCCGATGTGGGCGGCGGCTGGTTCCTGTCGCGCCTGCCGGGCCAGACCGGCGTCTGGCTGGCCCTGACCGGGGCGCGTCTGAAGGCGGCGGACACGGTGGCTCTGGGCATCCATACCCATTTCGTGCCGAGCGAGGGCGTCGAGGCGCTGAAGGTCGAGTTGCTCGCCGGGGCGGCTGACCCTGCCGCCGTCGTGGCGCGTCATGCCGGGGATGCAGGCCCCGCGCCCCACGCCGCGAACCGCGAGGCCATCGACCGGCTGTTCGCCTTCGATACGGTCGAGGAAATCTTTGCGGCGCTGGAGGCTGACGGGTCGGAATGGGCTCTGGCCCAGTTGGCGACGCTGAAGACCAAGTCGCCCCAGTCTATGAAGGTGTCGCTGAAGCAGCTGCGGACCAGCGCAGGCTTGAAGACCTTCGCCGAGAACATGGCCATGGAGTACCGGCTGGGCGGACGGATCGTGCAGAGCCACGACTTCCAGGAAGGCGTCCGCGCCGTCATCGTAGACAAGGACAATGCACCCAAATGGGCGGCGGCGGACCCGTCCGAGGTCAGCGACGCCGACATCGACGCCCTGTTCGCGCCTCTGCCGGCGGACGAGGAATGGGCCACGCTTTGATGCGAAACCGGGTCTGAATGGTCTGAATTTGAAAGGCGAGCCTGACAATTTCAGACTTTCGGCGTGTGAAACCGAGTCTGAATGGTCTGAATAGTCTGAAATCAGACGGGATGGGGTGAGGCCTGATCGGCGGTCCGGGTGACCGGAGCGTCGGGTTCGGCGGATGTCAAAGACCGGCCGCATCATATCATGGCCTCAGGGACCGCTAGGTCGAACGGGTCGGCGCGAGGTTCCCCTTGCATCCTTTCGCGCTTCAAGGCGTAGCTTGTCGGCATTCGCTGATCGGGACATCGCCATGACGAAGACGCATCGCCTCGCCGCCGCCGCCGTGGCGGCATTGATGTCATCGGCGTGTTCCGGCGCATATGCCCAGCCGCCTGGTCCGCCGGAGTTGACGGCCGTTCCACCAGTATCTGACTGCGACGGGGCGAAAACCAGGAACTTCACGGCGGCAGAGGCTGCTGCAGACGCCGACGCGGCAGCCGCTGTCGCTGCCGGAACGTACAGCGGATGGGCCGCTGCGGTCGCCGATCCTCGTCGTCTGCCCGAAGAGACCGTGCGTGATCCGCTGCGCCACCCGGCCGAAATGCTGGCTTTCATGCGATTGACGCCGGGGGACACTATCGCCGACATCCGACCGGAAGAAGGCTATTTCACCCGGCTTTTCGCCCCAACTGTGGGGGAGCATGGGAGGGTCTATGCCTTCGTGCCCAACCAGACCGCCGAGCGCGAGAACGCTTTTGCTGACACTCTAGCCGCCACCTACCCCAACACGACGCGGGTAACGGGGGACCTGGATACGCTGTCGTTTGAATGCCCGCTGGACGTGGTCTTCATGGGGCAGGAATACCATGACTTCGTCATCCCCCGGTTCGGGGTGGATGTGGCGAAGATGAATGCGGCGGTGTTCGCGGCGCTGAAGCCAGGCGGCCTGTACGTAATTCTGGACCACCAGGCGGCGCCGGGGGCGGGAACGGACGTGGTCGGGACCCTGCACCGGATCGAGGCCTCGGCCTTGAGGGCTCAGGTCGAGGCGGCGGGCTTCGTCTTCGACGGCGAGACCGACGTGGTCGCCAACCCCGACGACGACCACAGCCTGTCGGTGTTCGACCCCGCCATCCGGGGCAAATCCGACCAGTTCGTCTATCGGTTCCGCAAGCCCGACTGACGTCTCGCGCTACTGAGAACCGTTATCAATTAGGGGTTTGCGGCGTTTTGTCCTTGCGATTCCGTGGACAGAACGGGTCAATCGGCGCAATACGCCGCCAGTTTTCTGGACCCCGAAAGACCGCCATCTTGTACGACTACAGGGCTGCATTCGAATCCGCCGTCGACCAGGTGAAGGGCGAGGGGCGTTATCGCGTCTTCGCCGACCTGAAGCGGGTGCGGGGTCAATTCCCCAAGGCCGTGCGTCGGCGCGAGGACGGGACCGAGCAGGACTGCGTCATCTGGTGCTCCAATGACTATCTGGGCATGGGCCAGCATCCGGTGGTGCTGGAAGCCATGAAGGCCGAGATCGAATCCGTGGGCGCCGGCGCGGGCGGCACGCGCAACATCTCGGGCACCACGCGATCCGCCGTTGACCTGGAGGCTGAGCTGGCGTCCTGGCACCAGAAGGAAGCCGCCCTGCTGTTCACCTCGGGCTATGTGGCCAACGAGGCGACCCTGACAACGCTGCAACGCATCCTGCCGGGCCTGATCATCTTTTCCGACAGCCTGAACCACGCCTCCATGATCGCGGGCATCCGCAATGGCGGCTGCGAGCGGCACGTCTTCCTGCACAACGACCTCACGCATCTGGAGCAACTGCTGGCCGCCGCGCCCGCCGATGCGCCCAAGCTGATCGCGTTCGAGAGCGTCTATTCGATGGACGGCGACATCGCCGACCTGGCCGGGACCATCGCCCTGGCCAAGAAATACAACGCCATGACCTATCTGGACGAGGTCCATGCGGTCGGCCTGTACGGCGCGACGGGCGCGGGCGTCGCCGAGCGTGACGGCGTTCTGGACGGCATCGACATCGTCGAATGCACCCTGGGCAAGGCCATCGGCGTCATGGGCGGCTATATCGCCGCCGACGCGGTGATCGTGGACGCCGTTCGCTCCTGGGCCGCTGGCTTCATCTTCACGACCTCGCTGCCGCCTGCGCTGACGGCGGGGGCTCTGGCCTCGGTGCGCCACCTCAAGACCAGCCCGGAACTGCGCGTCGCCCATCAGGAGCGCGCCCAGGCCCTGAAGGACCGTTTCGCAGCGGCGGGCATCCCGGTGATGCCGTCGGAAAGCCACATCGTGCCTGTGCACATCGGCAATCCGGTCCACTGCAAGATGATCTCGGACATGCTGCTGGAAGATTTCGGCGTCTATGTGCAGCCGATCAACTATCCGACCGTGCCCAAGGGCACCGAGCGCCTGCGTTTCACGCCTTCGCCCAACCATGACGACGGCATGATGGACGCCCTGGTCAGCGCCATGGACAAGCTGTTCACACACTGCAACGTCGCCCGGATGCCCGTAGCGGCGTGATAGCCGGCGTCACGGTTGTTGCGGAACGAAAAAAGAACGCCATAATCTCCAACGAACGGGAGGCGTTATGGCGGCTATCAAAATTGAAAACTGTGGAAACGTTCAAATTGTCGGCGGCAGCATAAGTGGTTGCGATGTCGGAATTGATATCGGATTTTCCGACAATGTTTCCGTCAACGGTACGCGGTTTCGCAACACCAAGCAGGCGGTTACGGCAGCAGATGTAACCAGATTAGTTCTAGCCAACTTAGACGTAGATGACCGAGACTTGATAACTGCGGTTCGCGCAGATATCGCAGCAGGTGCAGACATAGATCTGATACAAGAGCGGTTTGGCGATCGGTTGAAAGGCAGAGGCATCGATATAGATGCACTGATGGATCGGTTCGGTAACGGCGCGGCCGTGATCAGTCTCCTCTTACAGGCCTTTCAGTCCGCCTTTGGAGCGCAGGGTGGGTGACGAGGAGATTATCGTCGAATCGACCCGCAACGGAACCTATCTGAAGGTCACAGCCGTCCATGTGGCGACGGGGACCGAGGCGACGGCTGTGGGGCCGGCGATGGAGCCAAGGGCGGTCGAGCGGCTGGCCGTGGCCAAGCTTCGGCGTCTGTTGACGACCACCTGACACAAGATGTTGTGGTCGAGGCCGCTGGCGACTAGATAGGCGCACCTCCACGACGCCAATTCAGGACCGCCGCCCGTGACCGCATCCTTCGTTCATGACGCCTATTTCTCGCGCGGTTTGGCTGAAGCCGACCCGGACATCTTCAAGGGCATCCAGGGCGAACTGGGTCGTCAGCAGGAGCAGATCGAACTGATCGCTTCCGAGAACATCGTCTCCAAGGCGGTGCTGGAAGCGCAAGGCAGCGTCCTGACCAACAAATACGCCGAGGGCTATCCGGGGCGTCGCTATTACGGCGGCTGCGAATATGTTGATGTGATCGAGGATCTGGCGCGTGAGCGGGCCAAGGAACTGTTCGGCTGTTCGTTCGCCAACGTCCAGCCCCACTCGGGCGCCCAGGCCAACCAGGCGGTCTTCTTCGCCCTGCTGCAACCCGGCGACACCTTCCTGGGCATGGACCTGGCCTGCGGCGGGCACCTGACGCACGGCTCGCCGGCCAACCAGTCGGGCAAGTGGTTCCGCCCGGTGACCTACAAGGTGTCGGAAGACACTCACCTGATCGACTACGATCACGTCGCCGAGATGGCCCAGAAGGAAAAGCCCAAGCTAATCGTGGCGGGCGCCTCGGCCTATAGCCGCAAGATCGACTTTGCCCGCTTCCGCGAGATCGCCGACAGCGTGGGCGCATACCTGTTCGTGGACATGGCCCACTACGCGGGTCTGGTCGCCGGCGGCGTCTATCCCGACCCGCTGCCCCACGCCCACGTCGTGACCACCACGACGCACAAGACCCTGCGCGGACCGCGCGGCGGCATGATCCTGTCCAACGACGCCGAGTTGGGCAAGAAGATCAACTCGGCCGTCTTCCCCGGCCTGCAGGGCGGACCGCTGGAGCATGTCATCGCCGCCAAGGCCGTGGCCTTCGGCGAGGCGCTGAAGCCCGAGTTCAAGCTCTATGCGAAACAGGTCGTGGACAACGCCCAGGCCCTGTCGGCGGTGCTGATCGAGCGCGGCCTGGCGGTCGTGTCGGGCGGCACCGACAGCCATATCGTCCTGGTCGACCTGCGTCCCAAGGGCGTGACCGGCAAGGCGACCGAGCTGCAGCTCGAACACGCCCTGATGACCTGCAACAAGAACGGCGTGCCGTTCGACACCGCCTCCTTCATGGTCACCTCGGGTGTTCGCCTGGGCACGCCGGCCGGCACGACGCGCGGCTTTGGCGTCGAGGAGTTCAAGTCGATCGGTCACTGGATCGCCGACGTGGTGTCCTCGATGAATGGCGGCGACGAAGCCGATCCGGCCGTCATCGCCGAGGTCGCCGGCAAGGTGCGCGCCCTGACCGCGCGTTTCCCGATCTACGGATAAGCCTCTGATGAAATGCCCCTTTTGCGGACATTCGGATACGCAGGTGAAGGACAGCCGACCGTCTGACGACGGCTCGGCCATCCGACGTCGGCGGTCCTGTCCGCAATGCAGCGGGCGTTTCACCACCTTCGAACGGGTCCAGCTGCGCGAGCTGGTGATCCTGAAGCGGAACGGACGGCGTGCGCCGTTCGACCGCGACAAGCTGGAGCGCTCGTTGGGCATCGCTCTGCGCAAGCGCCCGGTGCAGGCCGAACAGGTCGAGCAGCTGGTCAGCCGGATCACCCGCCAACTGGAAAGCCTGGGCGAGACGGAAATCCAGTCCAGCGTCGTCGGCGACTTCATCATGAAGGCGCTGAAGGGCGTCGATGAGGTCGCCTATGTCCGCTACGCCTCGGTGTACAAGGACTTCCGGGCGACGGGCGACTTCGCCAAATTCCTCGGCGCCGAAGGCCTCGATGAGCCGGGATCTGGAGAGCGCTGATGCGTCCCGAAATCTTGCGTCCCCGCGTCACCCTGAAAGTCGCGACCTCTCTGGACGGTCGCATCGCCACCTCGTCGGGCGAAAGCCAGTGGATCACGGGGCCGGAGGCGCGCAACCAGGGCCACGCCCTGCGCGCCGTCAGCGACGCCATCCTGGTGGGGGTCGAGACGGTTCTGGCAGACGATCCGCGCCTGACCGCGCGTCTGCCCGATGGCCAGCCGGCCAAGGACCCTCTGCGTGTGGTGATGGACAGCCGCCTCAGGACGCCGCCGTTCGCGCGTCTGGCCCAGGCGGGCACCCTGATCCTGACGACACGCGAGCCCAAGCCCGTGGGCGAGGCCGAGGTGGTGCGGGTCGCCGCCGACACCGCTGGCCGACCGGCGGTCGGGGCGGTGCTGGACCTGCTGGGCGAGCGCGGCATCCAGAGTTTGATGGTCGAGGGCGGGGGGCGGATCGCCGCCTGCTTCATCCTGGCCGACGCGGTGGACGCCATCGAGTGGTTCCGCGCCCCCATCGTGCTAGGCGGAGACGGTCGTCCGTCGGTCGCCACCCTGGCCCTGGGAAGATTGCATAAGGCCCCCAAGTTCCGGCGCCTTGCGGCGGAGGCCTGCGGTGACGACCTGTGGGAACGCTACGAGAGGCTTTCCTGAAATGTTCACCGGCATTGTCACCGACATAGGGCGCGTTCGCAGCGTCCGCGAAACCGACCGCGACCGGCGCTATGAGATCGAGACCGCCTGGGACGTATCCGGCATCGATATGGGCGCATCCATCAGCCACGCGGGCTGCTGCCTGACAGTGGTCGAAAAAGGCGACCAGTGGTTCGCGGTCGAGGTCTCAGGCGAGACCCTGGACAAGACGACCCTGGGCGCGTGGAAGGCCGGGGATCCGGTCAATCTGGAGCGCGCCGCCAAGCTGGGCGACGAGATGGGCGGCCATGTGGTGTCGGGCCATGTCGACGGCCTGGGCCGCGTCGTCTCTATCGAGACGGTCGGCGGATCCCACCGTGTCGTGGTCGAGGCGCCCGCGCCCCTGCATCGCTTCATCGCCGCCAAGGGCTCGATCACGGTGGACGGGGTGTCCCTGACCGTGAACGCCGTGGATGGGCGCAATTTCGACCTGAACATCATCCCCCACACCTGGGAGGTGACCACCCTGGGCCGGCTGAAAGTCGGCGATCCGGTCAATCTCGAGATTGATATGCTGGCGCGTTACCTCGCGCGGTGGCAGGAGACGGCATGATGCAATTGGCCTCCAACATGAACGACAGCCCGATCAGCCCGATCGAGGACATTCTCGAAGACGCGCGCAACGGCCGCCCCTACATCCTGGTCGACGCCGAGGATCGCGAGAACGAGGGCGACATCATCATTCCGGCCCAGTTCGCCACGCCGGACCAGATCAACTTCATGGCCCGTCACGCGCGCGGCCTGATCTGTCTGGCCATCACCGCAGAACGCGCGCGCCAGCTGCGCCTGCCGCCGATGGCCAGCGAGAACCGCGAGAGCATGGGCACGGCCTTCACCGTCTCGATCGAGGCGAAAGAGGGCGTGACGACCGGCATCAGCGCCGCCGACCGGGCTCGCACGATCCAGGTGGCCGCTGACCCGTCGCGCGGCGCCGACGACATCGTCTCGCCTGGCCATGTCTTCCCCCTGGTCGCCCGCGATGGCGGCGTCCTGGTCCGCACCGGCCATACCGAGGCGGCGGTCGACATCAGCCGCATGGCCGGCCTGACCCCCGCGGGCGTGATCTGCGAGATCATGAACGAAGACGGCACCATGTCGCGGATGCCGGACCTGATCGCTTTCGCCCAGCTGCACGGGCTGAAGATCGGCACCATCGCCGACCTGATCGCCTATCGCCGCCGCACCGAACGCTATGTCGAGCGGGTGATGGATACGCCGTTCGAAAGCGTCCACGGCGGCCCGTTCCGCCTGATGCTGTACCGCGACACCATCGAGGGCGGCGAGCACGTCGCCCTTGTCCACGGGCGGATCGACCCCAACAAGCCGACCCTGGTGCGCATGCACCAGGTCGATTTCGCCGCCGACCTGCTGGGTCATCGCGAAGATCGCCAGGATTATATTCCGGCCGCCCTGAAGCAGATCAGCGGCGCCCAGGCCGGCGTCGTGGTCTTCCTGCGCGATCCGGGCCTGCACGGTCTGGCCGAACGGCTGGCGGGCGGCGACAAGCCGGTGACCAATGACCGCGCCATCAAGAGCTACGGCCTGGGCGCCCAGATTCTGCTGGACCTCGGCGTGCGCGACATGACCCTGATTAGCTCGACCCGCCCTGAACCGACCGCGCTTGAAGGCTATGGCCTGCGCATCGTCGGCTGGCGCGGCATGAACGGAGAAGACCAATCCTGACCGAACCGCCCCGCGTCCTCATTGTCGAGGCGCGTTATTACGATGACCTGGCCGACGCCCTTCTGGACGGAGCCAAGGACGCCCTGACGGCTCAGGGCGTGACGTTCGACGTCGTCACCGTGCCGGGCGCCCTGGAGGTTCCGACCGCCATCGCCCTGGCCGACGAGGCCGGGAAGTATCCGACAGCCCCGCGCTACGACGGGTTTGTGGCCCTGGGCTGCATCATTCGTGGCGAGACCTATCATTTCGAGATCGTGTCCGATCAGTCGGCGGCCGGCCTGATGCAACTGGGCCTGAAGGGGCTGTGCATCGGCAACGGCATCCTGACCACCGAGGATGAGGACCAGACCTGGGCGCGCGCCAAGCGCAGCGAGGGCGACAAGGGCGGCGGGGCTGCGCGCGCCTGCATGGACCTGATCAACCTGAAGAAGCGCCTGCGCCACGGCCTGGGTGGAACGGACTGATGACCGAGCCCAACAGCATCAAGGCCGTACTGGAACAGCTGGCCGAGGCCGAGAAAGCCCGCGCCGAGCCTGGCCTGACCTCGCGCCAGCGCCGCGCCCGCACCGTGGCCCGACTGGCCGCCGTCCAGGCCCTGTACCAGATGGAACTGGCCGGCGAGGGGGTCGAGACCGTCATCACCGAGTTCTCGAACCATCGCTTTGATTCCGACATCGAGGGCGAGCCGCTGGCCGAAGCCGACGAAGTCTGGTTCGCCGACATCGTCCGGGGCGTGATCGGCGACCAGCGCGACATCGACGCGGCCGTGAAGGCGAGACTGGCGTCCAACTGGCGGCTGGAGCGACTGGACGCCACGCTGCGCGCCCTGTTGCGGTCCGGCGCCTGGGAACTGGCGCACAAGCCAGAAGTCCCGCGCGAGATCGTCATCGACGAATATGTCGAGCTGGCGAAGGCCTTCTTCGACGAGGCCGAGGCCAAGTTCGTCAACGCCGCCCTGGACGGCGTGGCCCGCGACGTGCGGCCGAAAGCCTAAGGTCATGCCCGCCGTCGACGTCACCGGCGAGTTCGAAACCATCCGCAAGCTGCTGGCGCCCCTGGCCCATCCCGAATGGGGCCGGGGGTTGCTGGACGATGTGGCGGTGCTGCCGACGCGACCCGGCTATGACCTGGTCCTGACCAAGGACGCCATTGTCGAGGGCGTGCATTTCCTGGCCGAGGACCCGCTGGACACGGTGGCGCAGAAGCTTCTGCGGGTGAACCTGTCCGACCTGGCGGCCAAGGGGGCCGAGCCGTTCGGCTATATGCTGGCCTGTCACTGGTCGGAACGTTGCGGCTGGCCCGAGCGCGAGGCCTTTGCGCGCGGACTTGCCATCGACCAGAAGGCTTTCGGCATCGCCCTGATCGGTGGCGACACCGTGGTGACGCCGGGACCGGCCTCATTCTCCGTGACCATGATGGGCTGGGCGCCAAAGGGTCGGACGGTCGGGCGTTCGGGGGCGCGGTCGGGGCAACTGGTCTTCGTCACTGGACAGATCGGCGACGGCTGGCTGGGGCTGCAGGCGGCGCAAGGGCGGCTGTCCCTGGCGCCCGAGCGGGTGGCCGCCCTGGCCGAGCATTACCGCAGGCCCATGCCGCGGCTCATCTTCGCGCCGGTCATTCGCGAGATGGCGCGGGCCTCGGTCGATGTGTCCGACGGGCTGATCGCCGACCTAGGCCATATAGCCGACGTCAGCGGCGTCGGCATCGAACTGGACCTGGAGCCTACGCCCCTGTCGGCGGCGGGGCAGGCCTGGTTCGACACGCGGGTGGACGAGCAGGCGGCGCTGGAGCGGTTGGCGACCGGCGGCGACGACTATGAGATCGCCTTCACCGCCGAGGCCGGCGATGAGGAGACCCTGAGGCGCGAGGCCGAGCGCCGGCATCTGCGGCTGACCGTCGTCGGACGGGTGGTGGCGGGCCGGGGCGTAACGGTGCGGTTCGGCGGCGTCACCCTGAGCGTGCCCAAGGGCGGTTGGACGCATGGGCATTCGCCCGTGGACGGCGCAACGGAATCCTAATCGATCGCGGCTATCTGTGCGTCATGCTTCGCAGAGACGTCATCACCCTGGCCACCACCGCAGCCGCGCTTGCGGTTGCATCCCCCGTGCTGGCCAGCGGCGGCGGGAAAAAGCCTGAGGGCGAAACGGCCGCCGCCTCGGTCAATATCGCCGGGGTCGGACTGCCGGTCACCTCGAACGGCCGAATCCGCAACTATGTCTTCGTCACCGTGAAGGTGCATCTGGGCCCCGGGACGACGATCGAGGCCATGCGCGCCAAGGATCCCTTCATCCGCGACGCCCTGGTCCGCACGGCCCATCGGGTGTCGCTGGCCATGCCGAACGACTTCACGCGCATGAACGAAAACGCCATCAACGCCGCCGTCATGGCCATCGCCAATGTCGTGGTCGGTCATGGAGGCGTGACGGCGTCCGAGGTGTTGATGCAGACGCCGCGTCGCCGGACGGGCGTCCAGCAGGGCTAAGGCCCGCACAAGAACCACTCAAAGAGCGCTGTTGCGTCGGTTCGCCGCATTTGGCACGGTCTCAGGGCAATTCCCGCGGGACGCGCTGATGCGTCCGTTGCGCACGGGGGGACCGGAAGGCGGACAGAGGCCAAAAGGCCCGCCGCGCCAAGGGTCCGCGCGCCTATTCTTGCAAGGGCATGGAAACGCCAATGACGAACATACTGACACTGGTCTTCGCGGCCGGGGTCCTGGGGGTGCTGTATGGCGCCGTCCAGACCGCCGTGCTGATGAAAGCCGGCACCGGCAACGACAAGATGCGAGAGATCGCCGCCGCCATTCAGGAAGGCGCCTCGGCCTATCTGAAGCGGCAGTACGCCACCATCGGCATGGTCGGGGTCGTAATCCTGATCGCCGCCTATCTGCTGATCGGCGCCTATGCGGCCATCGGCTTCGTGGTTGGGGCCGTGCTTTCGGGCGCGGCGGGCTATGCCGGGATGCTGATCTCGGTGCGGGCCAATGTGCGGACGGCGCAGGCCGCTTCTGAGAGCCTGTCCAAGGGGTTGAACCTAGCGTTCCGTTCAGGCGCCATCACCGGGATGTTCGTGGCCGGCGGCGCGCTTTTGGGCGTGTCGGGCTATTACATCGTCCTGACCCAGCACCTGGGGCTGGAGCCGACGGGCCGTGAGGTCATCGACGGCCTGGTGGCCCTGGGCTTTGGCGCCTCGCTGATCTCCATCTTTGCGCGACTGGGCGGCGGCATCTTCACCAAGGGCGCCGACGTGGGCGGCGATATGGTGGGCAAGGTCGAGGCCGGCATCCCCGAGGATGACCCCCGGAACGCGGCGACCATCGCCGACAACGTGGGCGACAACGTCGGCGACTGCGCCGGCATGGCCGCCGACCTGTTCGAGACCTATGCGGTGACCACGGTCGCCACCATGGTGCTGGCGGCCATCTTCTTCCGCGGCCAGCCCTATGTGGACGTGATGATGGTCCTGCCGCTGGCGATCTGCGCCATCTGCATCGTCACCTCGATCATCGGGTCCTTCTTCGTCCGTCTGGGCAAGAGCCAGAACATCATGGGCGCCCTGTACCAGGGCCTGATCGTCACCGGCGTTCTGTCGATCGGCGCAGTCTGGTGGGTCATCGACAAGCTGATGACCGGCCCGGTCACGACCAACTCGGGTCTGGTCATCGAGCCGATGAACCTGTTCTGGTCAGGCGTCGTGGGTCTGGGCGTCACCGCCGCCATCGTGGTGGTGACGGAATACTATACCGGGTCGAACTTCCGCCCCGTGCGCTCGGTGGCCAACGCCTCGGTCTCGGGGCACGGCACCAACGTGATCCAGGGTCTGGCCGTGTCGCTGGAATCGACGGCGCTTCCGGCTCTGACGATCATCGTCGGCATCGTGGCTTCGTATCAGCTGGCGGGCCTGTTCGGCATCGCCATCGCCACCACGACCATGCTTGGCGTGGCCGGAATGATCGTGGCCCTGGACGCCTTTGGTCCGGTCACCGACAACGCCGGCGGCATCGCCGAGATGGCCGGGCTTCCGCCGGAAGTCCGCCATTCGACCGATGCCCTGGACGCCGTGGGCAACACCACCAAGGCCGTGACCAAGGGATACGCCATCGGTTCGGCGGGCCTGGGCGCGCTTGTGCTGTTCGCGGCCTATACCTCGGACCTGGCCTATTTCTCGGCCAACCCGGCGGACTATCCCTTCTTCGCCGGTATGGGTTCGGTGACCTTCGACCTGACCAACCCCTATGTCGTCGTCGGCCTGCTGTTCGGGGGGCTGCTGCCCTTCCTGTTCGGCGGCATGTCGATGATGGCGGTCGGTCGCGCGGCCGAATCGGTCGTCGAGGAGGTGCGTCGCCAGTTCCGCGAGAACCCGGGCATCATGACCTATCAGGTCAAGCCGGAGTACGGCCGGGCGGTCGACATCCTGACCAAGGCGGCGATCCGCGAGATGATCGTGCCTTCGCTGTTGCCGGTGCTGTCGCCGATCGTGCTGTTCGTCGCCATCATGATGATCTCGGACAAGGCCAACGCCTTTGCTTCGCTGGGCGCCATGCTGATGGGGGTGATCGTCACAGGCCTGTTCGTCGCCATCTCGATGACCTCGGGCGGCGGCGCGTGGGACAACGCCAAGAAGGTGATCGAAGAAGGCTTCACCGACAAGAACGGTGTCGTCCACGGCAAGGGCTCCGAGGCGCACAAGGCCGCGGTGACCGGCGATACGGTGGGCGATCCCTACAAGGACACCAGCGGTCCGGCGGTGAACCCGATGATCAAGATCACCAATATCGTGGCCCTGCTGCTGCTGGCGGTGCTGGCGAGCGGGAAGATCGTCTGATCTCAGGATCAGGCTGAAACGAAAGACGCCCCGGAGAGCGATCTCCGGGGCGTTCTTTTTATTCCTCCCCCAGGCGTAGCGCAGGGGGAGGGGGGACGGGGCATCAGTCCGGGCGGCGCTGGCCCTGGGTGTTTTCTTCGGTCCGGGGCAGCTGGCCGCGACCGACGTTGCCCAGGAGTTGTTCGATGATGGTCAGCTGGCGACCGCGCGTCGGCGTGGTGTTCGAGTTCATGGCCAGTTGCTCGCCGTCCTCGAGACCCAGGACACGGACGTTGGTGACCTTGCCGTCCGCCTTGTCGAAGGTGATTTCGGTGATGCTGCGCTGAGACACCTGAGCGCGGTTGTAGGTGTATTTCTCGGTCGTCTGGCTGATGTAGTACCAGACGTTGTCTTCGAATGTGGACCGCGCCGAGGGCGAGCCCAGCTTGGTCATCACGGTGTCGACGGTGTCTGTGCCGGCGACGATGTCGCGCGGGGCGACGTCGATGACTTGGAAGCCGTTCTTGCCGACCGTGGGCGCACAGGCCACGGCGGAACCCGCCAGGGCGGCGACGGCGAGAACGCGCAGCAGCGGAGAACGGGCTGCGGAAACGACGAAACGGTTCATGTTCGAGCGCCTGAAGGGAAACAAGGTCTTTGACCTAAACGTACACGCGTCCTACTTCAACGGCGCGGCGGAAAAGGGGCCGCTGATCATGCTGAAGACCCTGTTCAAGAAACGAACCGCCCAAGGCGTAGGCGACACCCTGTATGGGGCGGCGGTGGCACAGGCGCGCCAGGCCGCCTTCTATGCGCGGCTGGGCGTCGACGACCGTATCGATGCGCGATTCGAGCTCTACACCCTGCACGTCCTGCTGCTGATCCTGCGTCTGCGCGATGAGCCGGGCGAGCGCGGAGGCCAGGAACGGGGCGCCGAGGTCGGCCAGTCGCTGTTCGATGTCTATGTGTCGTCACTGGACCACGCCTTGCGCGAACTGGGCGTCGGCGACGTGTCGATGGCGCGCAAGATGCGCTCGCTGGGCGAGGCCCTGTATGGCCGCATGACCGCCTATGAGGCGCCGATCCGCGCCGGGGACGCCGAAAGCCTGGCCCAGGCCCTGGCTCGCAACGTCTATGCCGTCGAGGATTCGGCGACCGCTGCGCCCCTGGCCGATTATGCGTTGCGCGCGCGCGCGGCCCTGGCGGACCAGAGCTTCGACGCCCTATTGGCCGGACCCCAATGGCCGGAGATCATCGCATGACCCAGACCCTGCCCCTCAGCGAAACGGTTCGCATCAATGAGATCGGGGCCGGCCTGACCCGTCGGCTGGAGCCGGACGCGGCGACGCGCCAGAAGATCGCCCGCGCCCTGGACCTGGCGTCGCTGGACGCCTTCGCCGCCGACGTGACCTTGGCGCCCACCATGATCGGCTGGCGGCTGACCGGCCGTGTGACGGCCGAGGCGGTTCAGACCTGTGGTCTGACGCTGGAGCCCCTGCCGGTGTCGATCGACGAGCGATTCTCCATCGACCTGTCCGAGGCGGTCGAGCCCGAAGGCGACGAGGTCGACATCGATCTGGACGACAACGCCCCCGACGTGATCGAGGATGGCAAGGTCGACCTGGGTCAGTACGCCGTCGAGCAACTGGCGCTGAATCTGGATCCGTTCCCCCGCAAACCGGGCGCCGAGTTCGTTCAGCCCGAGGAACCGCGCGAGGTTTCGCCCTTCGCCGTATTGAAGTCACTTCGTCCGCCGAATGACGGCGAAGGCTGACGTACCGGACCTGCTGGTCGCGTCCTCCGCATTTGCATCCGTCCCGCGCCCTAGTATCGTGGACGACGGTATTTCGAACGACCCCCATGAGCGCCGCTGAACGGCGCCGGAGCTGATTTCCTTTGGCCACCCCAACCACCATCTCGCTTGACGCCATGGGCGGCGACCACGGTCCGTCCGTCGTCGTCGGCGGGGTCCGGGACTATATCCGCATCCATGGCGGCGACGGCGTTCGCTTTATCCTGCACGGTGACGAAACGGCCATCGCCGCCGAGATGGCGCGCTGCAAGCTGACGGCCGACACCTGCGAAATCCGCCATACCGACAAGGTCGTGGCCATGGACGAAAAGCCCGCCCAGGCCATGCGCCGGGGCAAGGGATCCAGCCTGTGGAACGCCATCGAGGCGGTGAAGACCGGCGAGGCGGGGGCTGTGGTCTCGGCCGGCAACACCGGCGCCCTGATGGCCATCGCCAAGCTGATCCTGCGCATGTCGGCGCCGGGCCTGGAGCGGCCCGCCATCGTCGCCAGCTGGCCCACGCTGAAGGGCGTGACGGCGGTGCTGGACGTCGGCGCCAATATCGAGAGCGACGCCGAACAACTGATCGAGTTCGCCATCATGGGCGAGGCCTTCCACGCCGCTGTGCACGGCGGCCAGAACGGCTCCGGCCGCCCGTCCATTGGCATCCTGAATGTCGGGTCCGAGGACGTGAAGGGCCATGAGGAGGTGCGCGAGGCGCATCAGATACTCAAGAACAACGCCCTGGACCTGAACTATCACGGCTTCGTCGAGGGCGACGACATCGCCAAGGGTACGGTCGACGTGGTCGTCACCGACGGCTTCACCGGCAATATCGCCCTGAAGACCGCCGAGGGCACGGCCCGCTTCATCTCGACCCTGTTGAAAGAGGCCCTGACGGCCAATCTTCAGTCCAAGCTGGGCGCCGTGATCGCCATGCCGGCGCTGAAGGCCATGAGCCGCAAGATCGACCCCAGCGCCATCAACGGCGGGCCTCTGCTGGGGCTGAACGGCATCGTCGTGAAAAGCCACGGCGGGGCCACCGCCAAAGGCTTCGGCAACGCCATCCGCATCGGTGTCGATCTGGCCCGCAGCGACTATATGGCCAAGGTGGGCGCCAACCTGGGTCGCCTGGGCGACGTCATGCACGCCGCACCCGCCGCCCAGACCGCCAATCCCGATCAGGTTTCCGGAGAAACCCTACAGTGAGCGTCATCCGTAGCGCCGTCACCGGCGTCGGCTCTTTCTTGCCGGAACAGGTGGTCACCAACGCCGATCTCGCCGATGTCGTCGACACGACCGACGAGTGGATCCGTGAGCGCACCGGCATCCATCAGCGCCACAAGGCGCGCGACGACCAGCCGACCAGCGACCTGGCGACCGAGGCCGCCCGGCGGGCTCTGGCCGATGCAGGCAGGACCCCGGCCGATGTCGATCTGATTATCGTGGCGACCACGACGCCGGACATGACCTTCCCGGCCACGGCCACCATCGTCCAGCGCAAGCTGGGCGTGCCGGTCGGCATCGCCTTCGACGTCCAGGCCGTCTGTTCGGGCTTCGTCTATGCGTTGAGCGTCGCCGACGGCTTCGTGGCGCGCGGCCATGCCAAATGCGCCCTGGTCATCGGCGCCGAGGAAATGACCCGGCTGATGGACTGGACCGACCGGACCACCTGCGTCCTGTTCGGCGACGGCGCCGGAGCCGTGGTGGTCGAGCCGCGCGAAGGGCAGGGGACTAAGGCCGATACCGGCCTGCTGGGCTTTGCGCTGCGCGCCGACGGGACCAAGACGGACCTGCTGTATGTCGACGGCGGCCCGGCGACGACGGGAACGGTCGGCCACCTGCGGATGCTGGGCAACCAGGTGTTCCGCCACGCCGTGGTCAATATCGCCGAGGCCATCACCGCCTGCTGCGCCGCCTCCAACATCGAGGTCGCCGACGTGGACTGGTTCGTGCCCCACCAGGCCAATCAGCGCATCATCAAGGGCGTCGGCGACCGGCTGGGCCTGGACGAGCACAAGGTGATCTCCACTGTTTCGATGCACGCCAACACCTCGGCCGCATCGATTCCGCTGGCGCTGGATGCGGCGATCCGCGACGGTCGGATCAAGCGCGGCGATCTGGTTCTGCTAGAGGCCATGGGCGGCGGCCTGACCTGGGGCGCCTGCGCCTTTAGACTCTAGGCGTGTTTTCTGGCCTTTGACTTCAATGCGGATTGTCGGTTTTATGATCGGCACCCGACACACAGGAGCGGACCTTTTGGGCGAACCGAGCACATTGACCCGCGCCGACCTCTGTGAGGCCGTGCACGAAGAGGTCGGCCTGTCGCGGCAGGAATGCTCGAGCCTGGTCGAGCGCACCCTGGAACTGATCGTCGAGTCGCTGGAACGCGGCGAGACGGTGAAACTGTCCGGGTTTGGCGTCTTTCAGGTGCGCGACAAGCGCGCCCGCATGGGCCGCAATCCCAAGACAGGCGAGCCGGCGGCGATTCATCCCCGCCGCGTCATCAGTTTCCGCGCCTCGCAGATCATGAAGTCCCGGGTTCACGGCGCCAGCGTCGAAGGCTGACGGCCATGGCCGCAAAGCCCGTCGTCAAAAGCCCCAACGCCTTTCGCACCATCTCCGAAGCCGCCGAATCGGTGGGCGCGCCCCAGCATGTGCTGCGGTTCTGGGAGACCCGGTTCGATTTCGTGACGCCGGTGAAACGGGCAGGGGGGCGACGATTTTATCGCCCGCAGGACATCGTGCTGCTGAAGGCTATCCGCCGACTGCTTCACGAAGAAGGCCTGACCATCAAGGGCGTGCAGCGCCTGCACAAGGAACAGGGTCTGGCCCGATTGGCCGCCTATGGCGATGCCGAGGCCGATTTCGCCATGGACGCTCCGGGTGCGGCCGAATCGCAGGCGACCTCGCCCCAGGCTTCCGTGCGGGCCCAGACGGCGGCGGCCAGACCCTCGCCGGTCCGTTTGCAGCAGATCCTGGCCGATCTGGAGGGGGCGCGGTCCCGCCTGGACGCCGTTCTGGCGCGTTGAGGCAGGGCTTTCGCCTCCTTGTTCGGATAATGTGTTTTTGGGTTTGCGGCGCGCGGGTCGCCCCGCTATACGACCGCCTCTCGGAGCGTGGCGCAGCCTGGTAGCGCACTTGACTGGGGGTCAAGGGGTCGCAGGTTCGAATCCTGTCGCTCCGACCATCTTCCGCAAAGAAGACGGTTGGTTGAAGGGGTCGCCTCAGGGCGGCCCCTTTGCAATTGGGCCACTTGCCAATCCCGCCCGGCCCAGTCCAGATCAGCCCGAGCCCCTTACGGAGATGAATCCTGATGCGTCTGGTTGCAGTGTCGGGCAGCCTGAGAGCGGCCTCTTACAACACCGCCCTGTTGCGGGCGGCGCAGACGATGGCGCCTGACGATGTCGAGATGATTGAGGCGTCGATCCGAGACATTCCCCTGTATGACGGCGACCTAGAGCGCGATCAGGGCCTGCCCCAGGCCGTGGTGGCGCTGAAGGACCTGATCGCCGATTGCGACGGCCTGCTGCTGTTCACGCCCGAGTACAACAGCGGCATTCCTGGGGTGTTCAAGAACGCCATCGACTGGCTCAGTCGCCCCGCATCGGACATCGAGCGGGTGTTCGGCGGACGGCCGGTCGCGGTTCTGGGCGCCTCGCCCGGGCCGCTGGGGACGGCGATGAGCCAGGCGGCCTGGCTTCCGGTGCTGCGGACCCTGGGCACGGCGCCCTGGTTCGGCGGGCGACTGATGGTCCCCCAGGCGGCTGCGGCTTTTGACGCCGAAGGAAACCTGACCGACCCGGACACCCGTCGGCGTCTGACCCGATTCGTCGCCGGATTTTCCGACCATTGTCGAACAGTGGCGCGGCCTGGATAGGCTGCATCACGCCGTTGGGGGCCGTCCCCTATTTAGCGCGCCAGCTCCGGCCTTCGGCCCAGGACAGCAGCGGCAGCAGGGGCACGCCCCAGGCCGTGCCGGCGATGCCATAGAAGAGCAGGTGGATCAGCGGATGGTCGGGCAGGCGCGCGCCGATGGCGATCACGGCCCAGACATAGGCGGCCAGAAAGACCAGCACGCCGAGACTGGCGATGGCCCGACGCAGGCGCAGGTTGGGGGCTTTGGCGTTCATCGCTTGGTCCGAAACAGATAGTAGGCCAGCAGGGTGACGGCGGCGCCGACCAGGGACCAGACCACCCACATCCAGTCGTCCATCGTCAGGATGGCGAACACCCGGATGACCAGGAACCAGCCGCAGGCCGCGCCGACGCCGGCGACCAGGGCCGCGCCGCCGAAGCCGCGTCGTCCGCCCAGCTGGTCGGTAATCCAGGCGATGGCCAGGACGCCGACCACGGCGATGGCGATGTCGGCGTATTCCACGACCCGGTTCCTCCAACGATGTTTGGTCCCGCCGCGATGACGCAGAGGGAAATCCGACTTTGATCTTGCCGCACGGGGCGGGCATACCGCCACCTCGCGCCGCGATCCTGGCGGACGCGATAGTGTAACCGTCAGGACGGCAGGCGTCGAATGAACCGTTTCGCTTCTCCAGACCAGAGCCGAGCTGTCGCCATCTGGCTGTTCGCCTGCGCCGCCATCGTCTTTGCGATGGTCGTGATCGGCGGCGTCACCCGGCTGACGGGGTCCGGCCTGTCGATCACCGAGTGGAAGCCGATCATGGGCGCCCTGCCGCCGATGAACGCCGCCGCCTGGGCCGAGGCCTTCGAGAAGTACAAGGCCATCCCCCAGTACGCCCAGGTCAATGCGGGCATGAGCCTGTCGGAGTTCCAGGGCATCTTCTGGTGGGAGTGGGGGCACCGGCTGGTCGGGCGGCTGATCGGCGTGGTCTTCGCCTTGCCGTTCCTGGCCTTCCTGATCCTGCGCCGCATTCCGCGCCGACTGGTCTGGCGCTGCGCCATCCTGTTGGCCATGGGCGGGCTGCAGGGGGTCATCGGCTGGTGGATGGTGACCAGCGGGCTGAGCGAGCGGGTCGACGTGGCGCCCGAGCGGCTGACGGTCCACCTGGGGCTGGCGCTGCTGATCTTCGCCGGCCTGATCTGGACCGGGCTGGAGGCCTGGGCCGGGCAGGAGCTGTCGCGCTCTCCCGCCGGGTGGAGCCGGGGCGCCGCCATCCTGTGGGGCGCGGTCTTCATCCAGTGCCTGCTGGGCGGCTTGGTCGCCGGAGCCAAGGCTGGGTACGTCTATACCGACTGGCCGCTGATGAACGGGGGCTTCTTCCCGCCGGCGGATTGGGGCAAGGGCGCGATCGCCTTCCTGCATGATCAGGCCCTGGTGCAGTTCAATCACCGGATCTGGGCCTATGGCCTGCTGATCGGCGGCACGGTCTATGCCGTCCAGGCCTGGCGCTGGCGGCTGGCCGAGGGGCTTGGCACGGCGGCCTTCGTGGTCGCGGCGGCCCTGTGGCTTCAGGCGGCGCTGGGAATCGTGACCCTGATCCACGCCGTGCCTCTGTGGCTGGGCGGGCTGCATCAGGCCGGGGCGGCCGTGGTTCTGTTGCTGGTCACGGCCAACCTGTGGCTGGTGCGCCGGTCACAACCGAGACTGTTTATGTCGGGTCCAAGGTTCTGATCAGGGGTCTTTTATGCGGTATTTTAATACCGCGCATAGAAAGTCGTTCTATTTCAGCAGTATAGGGCGATTTAGACGCGTCGTGCTGCATTGACGCCCGCCTTCCTGTCCTCTATCAGCGCGCCTTCCGTTCGTTCCGGCATCCTGTCGTGACGGGCCATCCGTTTCGTCATCCCGAAGGACCACCGACATGCTGAAGAGCACCACGGTCGCGCTCAAGCCGGCTGACGTCGACAAGAAGTGGATCCACATCGACGCCGAAGGCGTCGTCGTGGGCCGTCTCGCGACGTTCATCGCCATGCGCCTGCGCGGCAAACACCTGCCGACCTACACCCCCCACGTTGACCTGGGCGACTATGTCGTCGTGACCAACGTCGACAAGGTGGTGTTCACCGGCAAGAAGAACACCGACAAGATCTACTATCGCCACACCGGCCACCCGGGCGGCGTCAAGTCGACGACCCCCGAGAAGGTTCTGGGCGGTCGCTTCCCCGAGCGCGTGATGGAAAAAGCCGTCGAGCGCATGATGCCCAAGGAAAGCCCGCTGGCTCGCCTGCAGATGACGCACCTGCGCCTGTTCGCCGGCGCCGCGCACGACCACGAAGCTCAACAGCCGACGACGATCGACTTCGCCGGCCGTTCGGCCAAGAACACCCGGAGCGCCTAAGCATGACCGACGTGACGCAAGACGCCCCCACCGGCTTTGACGCCCTGAAGGGCCTCGCCGCCGACAACGGCTACGACAACTCCGCTCCGGTCTATGTCCAGAAGCTGGACGCGCAAGGCCGCGCCTATTCGACCGGCAAGCGCAAGAACGCGATCGCCCGCGTCTGGGTGAAGCCCGGCACCGGCAAGATCACCATCAACGGCAAGGATCAGCTGCAGTATTTCGCTCGCGAAATCCTGCGCATGATGATCGCACAGCCGCTGGTCGTCACCGGTCGTGAAACCCAGTTCGACGTGGTCTGCACGGTCGAGGGCTCGGGCCTGTCGGGTCAAGCCGGCGCGATCCGCCATGGCCTGTCGCACGCCCTGACGCACTATGAACCGGCTCTGCGCCCGGTCCTGAAGCCGCACGGCTTCCTGACCCGCGACAGCCGCGTCGTCGAGCGCAAGAAGTACGGCCGCGCGAAAGCTCGCAAGTCCTTCCAGTTCTCGAAGCGCTAGTCGCAACCGCGACTTGGATTACGAAGGGGCGCTTCGGGGAAACCCGGAGCGCCTTTTTTCTTGGGATTCGACCATGACCCACACGATCTTCATCGACGGCGAGGCCGGCACCACGGGCCTCGAGATCCTTGAGCGGCTGGAGGCGCGTTCCGATCTGGAGCTGATCCTGCTGGGCGAGCGCAGGCGCGACAACGACGCGCGGCGCGAGGCGCTGAACGCGGCGGATGCGGTGATCCTGTGCCTGCCCGACGATGCGGCCCGGGAAGCCGTGTCGATGATCGACAACACGACGACGCGGGTCATCGACGCCTCGACGGCCTTCCGTGTCGCGGACGGCTGGACCTATGGCTTCGCCGAGATGGATGCGGGCCAGCGGGCCGCCATCGCGGCGTCGACCCGGGTCAGCAATCCGGGCTGCTATCCGACCGGTTTCATCGGCCTGATGCGACCACTAGTGGCGGCGGGGATCGTACCGAAGGACTGGCCGGTGACGGTCAATGCGGTGTCGGGATACTCGGGCGGCGGCAAGGCCATGATCGCCGAGTTCGAGGGGGCTGAACCCGCGTCACCCTTCCGCGCCTATGGGCTGAGCCTGCATCACAAGCATGTGCCCGAGATGACCAGGCACACCGGCCTGAGCCGCGACGTGCTGTTCGCTCCGGCGGTCGCGAACTATCGCCAGGGGATGCTGGTAGAGGTTCCGCTGCACCTGTCGGCCCTGCCCAATCCGACCTCCATTGAGGTCATCCACGGCGCCCTGGTCGAGGCCTATGCCGGCCAGAGGTTCGTCGAGGTCGCCGACCTGGAAGCCACCGAGGCCATGGCCGGCGTCGAGCCCGAGGGGCTGAACGGCACCAACCGGATGCGGCTGCATGTGTTCGGCGACCGCAACGGCGGTCAGGCCCGGCTGGTCGCTCTGCTGGACAATCTGGGCAAGGGCGCCTCGGGCGCGGCGGTGCAGAACCTCAACATCATGCTGGGCCTGGACGAGGGTGCGGGTCTGAGCTGAGGTCTGCCGTCTTTCGTCATTCCGCGCGAAGGCGCGCTGCGCCGCAGACCCGGAACGTGGCGGCGCGCGCGAGCGCGAACCTGTCGCGCATGGTATTGCTGACACATCACCTTCGCTACGCTTCGGCGCCGCCTCGTTCCGGGTCTCCGCTTCGCTACGCCCGGAATGACGAAAGCGTGGTTTGAAACCGATCGGGTCTGGCCGACGTATGTAGGTCATGACCCAGGTTTCTGAACGGCCGATCATAATCCCCCGCCGCACCCTGCTGATGGCGGGGGGCGCTCTGGCCATCGCCGCCTGTTCCAGAACCGCACGGGCGGATGAGGGGCAGTACGCGTCCTCGCCTGTGCGAGCTCTGACCGACGCCCAGTGGCGCGAGCGGTTGCCACGGGCCAGCTATGACGTGCTGCGCCACGAACATACGGAACGGCCCTTCACCAGCCCGCTGAACGACGAACACCGGGCGGGCACCTTCGTCTGTCGCGGGTGCGAGCTGCCGCTGTTCCTGTCGGGGTGGAAGTTCGATTCAGGCACGGGCTGGCCCAGCTTCTTCCAGGTTAACCCGGCCAATATCGGCACGAAACGCGACCTGGCCATCGGGTTTCCGCGCACGGAATATCACTGCGCCCGCTGCCTGGGGCACCAGGGCCATGTGTTCGACGATGGGCCGCGCCCGACAGGCAAACGCTATTGCAACAACGGCGTCGCCCTGAGTTTCAGGCCGGGTTGAGTCAGGCTCCGCGCGCCCGGAGCGCCGACTGGATCGTCACGCCGGTCATGACGGCGCCGATGATCACCAGAAGCCCATAGTCGTGGCCGCTCCAGAACAGGGGGATGGCGGCGAACAGGATCACCAGCGTGGGGAAGATGCTGGCCCAGGCGGCGGTCGCGGGCGTGTCGAGGCTGATCATCGGCGGGGTCACGCGGTTCATGCGGCGCGCCATGAAGGCGTTGCCGAACACGAAGGTGATAACGCAGACCAAGCCGATGATCGGATATTTGATCGCTCCGCCCGGCGCGCCGAACAGGGCCGCCGTGGCGATGAGCAGAAGCAGGGCCACGCCGGTTGAGACGGCCAGCAGCAGATTGGGTTCGAGACGGTTCAAGACTTCACTTTCACATAGGCGCCGGGGGCCGGCTCGATGGGCTTGAGCGGCCCAGTCTTCGGATCGCGGGCGGCGATCCAGTCGCCCGACTTGTCATGCAGCCAGTTCGCCCAGTGTGGCCACCAACTGCCGGGATGCTCAGCTGCCGCCGCCTGCCATTCGGCAAGGGTCGCGGGCAGGGCGTCGTGGGTCCAGTGCTGGTATTTGTTGGCGCTGGGCGGGTTGATGACCCCGGCGATATGGCCCGAGCCGGCCAGGGTCAGGGTCACGGCTGCGTTCGAGAAGGCGCGGGCCGAGCGATAAACCGAGTTCATCGGCGCGATGTGATCCTCTCGGCTGGCCTGGAAATAGAGGGGGATGGTGACCTTCGACAGATCGACGGTCAGGCCCCCGATCTCGAACTCGCCCTTGGACAGGCGGTTCTGGCCGTACATCGAGCGCAGATAGTCGAGGTGCAGGCGTTTGGGCATCCGCGTCTGATCGGCGTTCCAGAACAGCAGGTCGAAGGCGGCCGGCGACTTGCCCATCAGATAGTTGCTGACGAAGAAGGACCAGATCAGGTCGTTGGCGCGGAGCGCGTTGAATGTCTCGGCCATGGCCGCGCCGGGCAGGACGCCGCCGGCCGCGTCCATCTGTTGCTCGACCTCGCTCAGCCAGTGCTCGTCGGTGAACAGCAACAGGTCGCCCGCCTCGGCGAAGTCGTGCTGGGCGGCGAAGAAGGTGGTGGCGGCGACGCGCTTGTCCTTTTTCGCAGCCATGTGCGCCAGGGCCGCGCCCATCAGGGTGCCGCCGATGCAGTAGCCGACCGTGTTCAGGGTCTTTGAGCCCGATTGCTCCAGCGCCTTCTCGACTGCGCGATAGATGCCTTTTTCGAGATAGTCGTCGAAGCCGAACTCAGCCTTGTCCTTGTCCGGATTGACCCAGGAACAGACGAAGACGGTGAAGCCCTGGGCCGACAGCCAGCGGATCAGCGAGTTCTCCGGCTGCAGGTCCATGATGTAGAATTTGTTGATCCACGGCGGGAAGATCAGCAGGGGGATGGCGCGCTGCTGGTCCGTGGCGGCGTCAAACTGGATCAGTTCGAACAGTTCGTCGCGCCACACGACCTGGCCCGGCGCGGTGGCGACGTTTTCCCCGACGACGAACTTGCCATAGTCGGCCTGGCTGATCTGCAGCTTGCCCATGCCGCGTTCCAGATCAGCGGCGAAGTTCTGCATTCCCTTGACCAGGGATTCGCCGTTGGTCTCGGCCATGGCCTTTAGGGCGACGGGGTTGGAGGCCAGGAAGTTCGATGGCGAAAACGCGTCGGTCAGCAGCTTGGTGAAGAACTCTGCCCGGCGCTTGGTCAGGGGCTCGACGTCCTCGGCCGAGGCGATCAGGCCGTTCATCCAGTCGGATGTGACCAGATAGGACTGGCGCATGACGTCGAACATCGGGTTCTCGGACCAGGCCGGGTCCTTGAAGCGCTTGTCCTTCGAAGGCGCGGCGGCGGGTTCGTCACCGGCGGCTCTGCGGGTCGTGGAAGCCCACAGATCCATATAGCGGTTGAACAGGTCGGCCTGGGCGCTGAATAGCTTGTCCGGGCGCGAGGCCAGGCTGGTCATGACGCTGGTCATGGCCGGGCCGACGTTGAAGGGGTCTGGCGACAGGGCGGCGGGTCGGTCCGCCTGGGACAGGGCAGCCTCGGCGATGGCCGACTGGGCCGTCATGGCCGCCTTGGCGATGTTGAGGGACAGGGTTTCCAGCATCTGGCGCTGATCGGCGCCCATGGTGAAGGCGGCGGGGACTTCTGTCGCGACCGGTGCGGGTTCTGGCGCGGGAGCCGGTTGCGGCGCGGGCTTGGCTTCCACGCGAGGGGGAGGCGGGGACTTTGCGACCCTGGCCTTGACGGGTTTGGGCGCCGGTTTGTCCTCGACCGGGGCGGCCGCCTTGGCTGCACGAGGCTTGGCCGAGGTCGGGCGACCGGCCTTTCGGGGACCGATCATGGGCGGCGGTGGCACGGTCGGGCGCTTGGCCATGGGCTGTCCTTGGAGCGTTTCGCGGCGTCCGATGTGTTCGCCGCCTTCCGCCTGTCGCGATCATGGCATATGACCGACCCTGAAATGAACGCGCGCCTTGTGAAAAAGATGAAGGCCGGCCCGATCGCTGCGGCGACCTGCGCCATGCTGGCGGGCTGTGCGGGCGGGTTCAGCGCCGAAACGGACTCCCTGTCGCCCGTCGCGCCGCGCGTTCAGGCCATGGTGGACGCCAATCGCGCCTATCCGCGCTGGGAAGACTTCCCGCCGGCGCCGACGAATCTGCCGCCCCCGGCGCAGTTGGCGGAGCGGGTGAACACCCTGGACGCCGCCGGCAGCGAAGCGGCCCAGGCGGCGGCGCGAATCGAATGGACCCTGGGCGACGCCGCCGAGTTCGAGCGTGGCGTGGCCAGCAGGATCGAAGCCCAGCGCATCGCCCCGGTCACCGCCCTGACCGGCGCAGCCATCGACGCCTATGCTCAGACCCTGCGCGACCGAGCCAAGGCCCCGCCGCCCATCGATCGGCGCGACTGACGCGCGACACGGATCGCCCTTGCGGCAGAATCCGAGGATGATCGCCGCATGGAGACAATGACCATGGCCGACACGGCTTCGCCCGGCTTCTCGGCCTCATCCTTTTCCTCATCACTGGCCGCCGACGCGGCGCAGGTGACGGAGCTGGCCGCCATCGCCAGCTGGACCCAGATCGGTCGAGGCGATGAGAGGAACGCCGACCAACTGGCCGTCGACGCCATGCGGACGGCGTTGAACGCGCTCGACATCGACGGTCGCATCGTCATCGGCGAGGGCGAGCGGGACGAGGCGCCCATGCTCTATATCGGCGAAAAGGTCGGCACGGGCCAAGGCCCCGCCATCGACATCGCCCTGGACCCGCTGGAAGGCACCACCCTGACGGCCAAGGCCATGCCGGGCGCCCTGTGCGTACTGTCCATGTCGGCGGGCGGCGGGATGCTGCACGCGCCTGACACCTATATGGACAAGATCGCCATCGGCCCCGGCTATGCGCCCGGCACGGTCGATCTGGATATGGCGCCCGCCGACAACGTGCGCTCCCTGGCCTCGGCCAAGGGCGTGCGGCCCCACGACATCACCGTCTGCGTCATGGACCGCCCGCGCCACGCCGAGCTGATCGCCGCCCTGCGTGAGGTCGGCGCCAAGGTCATGCTGATCACCGACGGGGACGTCGCGGGGGTAATCCATACGGCCGAGCCGGAAACCGGCATCGACCTGTATCTGGGCTCGGGCGGGGCGCCGGAGGGGGTGTTGGCGGCCTCGGCGCTGAAATGCGTTGGCGGGCATTTCCAGGGACGGCTGATCTTCCGCAACGACGACGAGCGCGCGCGGGCCAGCCGCACCGGGGTCACCGATTTCGACCGCAAGTACGACCTGCACGAACTGGTCTCCAAGGACGCGGTCTTCGCCGCAACCGGCGTGACCAAGGGGGCGATGCTGGACGGAGTGACGATCAAGGACGGCTTTGTCTCGACCCACACCCTGGTGATGGATTCCTCGACCCGCACGGTGCGTCGCATCCGCATGACCCGGCCGATCTGAGATGGCGGACGGCGCGAACCCTCGTGGTGAGTTGATCGACGGCGGCGTGGCCGACTTCCTCGATGTCGCGCGATCCCTGTCCGGCCGGGCCTGGCGGCAGCGTCCGGCCGAGCCGTCCCTGGTCCGCGCCCATATGCAGGCCTTGGGCCTGGACGAGCCCCTGGCCCGCGCCCTGGCCTCGCGCGGGGTCCAGGCAGACCAGGGCGCGGACTTCCTGACGCCGACGCTGAAGGCGCTGTTTCCCGATCCGTCCAGCTTCATGGACATGGACGCCGCGGCGACGGCCATCATCGACGCGCTACAGGCCACGGCCAGCATCCATGTGTTCGCCGACTATGACGTGGACGGCGCTTCCAGCGCGGCGCTTCTGGTGCGCTGGTTCCGGGCCATGGGGGCGGAACTGCCCATCTACGTCCCCGACCGGATCACCGAGGGCTATGGCCCCAGCGCGAAGGCTTTCGACACCCTGAAGGCCTCGGGCGCCGATCTGGTCATCACCGTGGACTGCGGGGCGGCGGCGAATGAGGCGGTGGCCCATGCGGGCGAGATCGGTCTGAATGTCGTGGTCATCGACCACCACATGATGCGCGAACAGCCGCCGCAATGCCTGGCCGTGGTCAACCCCAACCGGCCCGGCGATACGTCCGGTCAGGGCAATCTGGCGGCGGCGGGGGTGGTCTTCGTCCTGCTGGCGGCGCTGAACCGAGAGGCGAGGGCGCGAGGCCTGTTCGAGGGGCAGGCTCAGCCCGATATCCGCCAGTGGCTGGATCTGGCCGCCATGGGCGCCATCTGCGACGTGACCGGCCTGACAGGCTTCAACCGGGCGCTGACGGGTCTGGGATTGGGCGTCATGTCGGCCTGGGGCAATCCGGGGCTGAAGGCCCTGCTGGCCGCCGCCGGGGCCGAAGAAGGTCCCGCCAAGTCGAATCACGCGGGCTTCATCCTGGGGCCGCGCATCAACGCGGGCGGACGGATCGGCAAGTCGGACCTGGGCGCGCGCCTGCTGTCCACCGACGACGCGGCAGAGGCCCGGATGCTGGCGGCCGAGCTGGACGCCCTGAACATCGCCCGTCGCGAGGTCGAGCGCGAGGTCACGGAACAGGCCCAGAGGCGGGTCGAGGCGACCGGCGCCCATGCCGACGGCTCGGCCGTCGTCGTGGTGGCGGGCGAGGACTGGCATCCCGGCGTGGTGGGGATCGTCGCCGGGCGTCTGCGCGAGCGCTGGCGCAAGCCCGTCATCGTCATCGGCGTGGATGCGGTGAACGGCGTAGGCAAGGGCTCGGGCCGGTCCCAGCCCGGCATGAACCTGGGCCGAGCGATCCAGGCGGCCTGGAACGAGGGCGTGCTGATGGCCGGGGGCGGTCATGCCATGGCGGCGGGGCTGACGGTCAAGGCGGACCGCATCGACGCCCTGCGTGATTTCCTCAACGAACGACTGGCCGGAGAACAGGCTGAGGCCGAGGCGATAGACCTGGTCGAGGTCGACGCCCTGGTCGAGCCGGGATCGGCGACGCGGGCGCTGTTCGAGGCGTTCGAGAAACTGGCCCCCTTTGGCCCGGCCAACCCCGAGCCCCTGTTCGCCCTGTCCGGAGTGCAGGCGCGTGAGCCCGTGGCCATGAACGGCGGCCATGTGCGTTGCCGACTGGTCGGACCTGACGGCGCCTCGGTCAAAGCCATAGCCTGGCGCTGCGCCGACCTGCCTTCGGGCAAGGCGCTTCTGGCCGGGCAGGGGGGACTGATGGTCGCAGGACGGTTGAAGGCCGACGACTGGAACGGCCGCAGGGGCGTGCAATTCGAGATCGAGGACGTCGCCGATCCGCGTATGGCGAAATAGCGGAACTTCCTCCGACTTTGATGTTGCGCCGCCGAAAATCGCCCGCTATATCGCCGGCTCTCGCGCAGCGGTCCCTTCGTCTATCGGTTAGGACGTCAGGTTTTCAACCTGAAGAGAGGGGTTCGACTCCCCTAGGGACTGCCACGCGGAACTCCCCCAAAATCTAGATTTTGCGGCGTCTGCATCAGGCGTCGAAGCATGGCGCGCGCGTGTGCTGATCGCCATTTGGGCGCCGGTTCAGACGATCCGTGCGCACCGCGGCGGCTTGGCACGGCTTTTTCGCAACAGCCGTGCGGACATTGTGCTTGAAACGCTCATTTTTGTCTTTCCTGCCATTCACAGAACCATGGTAAATGGCCCGTCCGTCAGGGGAAGGCGGTGGGGGAAGATGCTGTGTCTGATTACGAGGGGCTGGAGGCGCCGGACGTGCTCCGGATCACCGGCCGGGTGAAGTGGTTCGACGCGGGCAAGGGCTATGGCTTCATCGTGCCCGACGATCCCGCGCGCACCGACATGAAGGACGTGCTGCTGCACATCTCGAGCCTGCGCGACAGCAGCCACGAGACGGCGGGCGAGGGCGCGCCGATCATCTGTGACTGTGTGCGGCGGCCCAAGGGCTGGCAGGTGTTGCAGGTCCACGACCTGGGCCAGGGCGAGACGCCCGCCGCGCCGCCGCGCCGCACAGGCTATGACGCCATGAGATCGGACGGCCGAGGTCTGGAATCGACCGCCGAAAGCCCGTCGACGGACGACGGCCAGTTCGAGCCTGCCACGGTCAAATGGTTCAATCGCACCAAGGGCTACGGTTTCGTGGTGCGCGAGGGCGATCCAGGCGATATCTTCGTTCACATCGAGACCCTGCGTCGCTTTGGCCTGGACGATCTTGTCCCGGGTGAAACGGTCAGGGTCCTGTTCGCCGATGGCCCCAAGGGCCTGGTGGTCGCGCAAATCAAACCGGGCGGCTGAACAGCGCGTCCGACAAGGGACGAGGCACTGTCATGTCATTCACGCGCCGTTTGCTGCTCTCCGGTCTGTTCCTGGCTCTGGCCGGTTGTGCCCAGGGCATGGACAAGCCTGTCGACGCTACGGGACGCCCGCTGGAGGCCCTGAGCGTGGTCACGGCCAGCGGTACGCATGAGTTCATGGTCGAGATCGCCGACACGGATGAACTGCGTCAGCGCGGCCTGATGTTCCGCCCGCCGCTGGAAGACGACCGCGGGATGCTGTTCGAGTTCCCGACCTCGCGCGAACAGAGCTTCTGGATGCGCAATACGCCCAGCTCGTTGGACATCATCTATATCGCCCCGAACGGTCGCATCGTTTCGATCGCCAGCCACGCCACGCCGTTTTCCGAAGCGCAGATTCCGTCGAACGGCCCCGCCAACGGCGTCTTGGAACTCAGGGCCGGCCGGGCCGAGGAAATCGGCGCCAAGGCGGGCGATATGGTGCGGCACGACTTCTTCAAACCGTAAAATTCTTCCGCTGATCGCGGTTCGCGTTTGCGGTGCAGCGTCGAGTGTGCCAAATCCCGCCGCCGGAGTGTAGCGCAGCCTGGTAGCGCATCTGGTTTGGGACCAGAGGGTCGGAGGTTCGAATCCTCTCACTCCGACCATTGTCTTAAGTGGCTACCGCTCGACGCCGGGCGCCTCGCTACTTGAGCCAAGGTTTTTGTTGGCGGCTACCGCTCGCGCCGCGGGCGCTTGCTGCTTGAGCCGCGGGGTCTCCCGCTAGCCCGAGTTTTGCCATGCTGGCCCGCATCTATCGCCCCGCCAAGACCGCCATGCAGTCGGGCAAGGCCAAGTCCAGGGACTGGCGGCTGGAGTTCGAACCCGCCTCGGCGCGAACCATCGACCCTCTGATGGGCTGGACCAGCTCGACCGACATGAACGGTCAGGTCCGCCTGAATTTCGAGACCAAGGAAGAGGCGGTCGCCTATGCCGATCGCCACGGCATCCCCTTCCGCCTGCACGAGCCCCAGGATCCGCCGCTGATCCTCAAGGCCTATGCCGACAACTTCGCCACCAACCGCAAGCAGTCCTGGACGCACTGACGTCGAGGTGCGGCTAACGCTCGCCGCGCGGCGGCTCTCTGCTTGAGCCGCGCTGGATGCCGCACTGGATTCGGGCAACAGCGCGGGTTGTGGCGCGCGTCGTCGGTGCGCTAGGTGAGACCTCAGGCGCCCATAGCTCAACCGGATAGAGCACCCGCCTTCTAAGCGGGATGTTGCAGGTTCGAGTCCTGCTGGGCGCGCCATCCCTTCGACAGGAGCCACCATGGCCGAAATCCGCAATCAGGTTCTGCAAGGTCGGTTGAAGCTGGACGGCAAGACCTTCATCGACTGCGAGTTCAAGAACGCCCAGCTGATCTATCAGGGCGGGCAGCAGCCCTCGTTCCAGAACTGCCGCTTCACCCAGAGCCGGTTCGAGTTCGAGGGCGAGGCCGCCAACACCGTCAACTTCCTGCGCGGGATGCTGAACCCACAGAGCAATATGCGGCCCTTCGTGGTCGGCATGATGCCCGAGGTCGGCCCGAACTAAGCCGCGCTAGAGGGCCGCGCGCCAGGCGGCCAGTCCGACGTCCAGATCCGCGATCAGGTCGGCCGGGTCTTCAAGGCCGACGTGGAAACGCAGCAACTCTCCGGCCAGGACGGGGGGCTGCTGGCGGCGTGTCAGCTGGATGGTCTCGTGGGTGGCCAGGCTTTCGAATCCGCCCCATGAATAGCCGAGCCCGAACAGGGAAAGACTGTCGAGGAAGGCGTGCGCCGATGGGGCGTTCCCGCCCTTCATCACCAGGCCGAACAGGCTGGCGGCGCCGGTGAAGTCGCGCTTCCACAGCTTATGGCCCGGGTCGCCGGGCAGGGGCGGGTAGAGGACGGAAGCGACCTCGGGCCGGGCTTGCAGCCATTCGGCGACCGTCAGGGCCGAGCGCGCCTGTTCGGCATAGCGCAGCGGCAGGGTGCGGATGCCGCGCAGCGACAGCCAGGCGTCATCGGGCGAGACGTGCCAGCCCATGTCGTCGAGCGATCCCTGCAGGGCGCGGCCGATCGAATCATCGGTCACGGCCATGGATCCGATCAGCACGTCCGAGTGGCCGGAGATGTATTTGGTCACCGCCTGGATGCTGACATCTACGCCGTGCGCCAGCGGCCGGAAGGCCAGGCCCGAGCCCCAGGTATTGTCCATCACCGTCTTCACGCCGCGTGCGCGGGCGGCCGAGGCCAGGACCGGGACGTCGGTCATCTCAAAGGTCAGGGAGGCTGGCGCTTCGATCAGCAGCAGTTTTGTCCGCTCGCCGAACATGGCGACGATCTCGTCCACGCCGGCGTCAGCGCGGTGATAGCGGACCGACACGCCGCGTGGCTCGAGCCAGCGCGACAGGAACCGGCGGCTGGGGCCATAGACGGCGTCCGAGGCGATGACCTCGTCGCCCGGCCGGGTCAGGGTCATGATGGGGATGGTGACGGCCGCCAAGCCGGAGGACACAAGCCAGGCCTCGGTCCCGCCCTCCAGGTCGGCGATGGCCGACCGCAGCGCGCGCGCGGCGCTGGTGCCTTCGATGCCATAGGTCGGGCCTTCGGCAGGATCATTCATGACCGCGCAGCTGTCGCTCAGCATGGTCGAGGCGCGTTCGATCGGGGGATTGACGGGGCGGCGCCCCTGGCCACGGCGGGTGGCGCCGGAGATCAGGCGGGTACGGTCGGAAAGCGGCGTCTTCACGGTCTGGGGAGGCCTCGGCGGGTTGCGAACAGGCGTCTAAAGGCCTCTAAAGCGGCGGTGGCGCAAGTGCAGACGGAACAGGGCGCGATGCGAACCAGAATGTTCAGAGGATTCTCCGCGCGGATAGGGCTGTCGGGCGTCGCACCGGTGCTGGCTCTGGCGCTGGTTCTGGCCGGATGCGGATCGGGCGGCGATGAGGATCGCGCCGAGGTCGAGGCGCCCGTCAGCGCCGTCGCGACGGCCCCAGATGAGCCGGTCGAGAGCCCGACGCTGATTGCGGTGAAGCGGCGCGGCTATCTGAACTGCGGGGTGCACGAAGGGCTGGTTGGGTTCGCCTATACGGACAACCGGGGTGAGTGGCGCGGCTTCGACGTCGACTTCTGCAAGGTCATGGCTGCCGCCATCTTCGGCGAGGCGAACCGGGTGCGATTCGTGCCCCTGACCGCCGACAATCGTTATGACGCCCTGGCCTCGGGCCGGGTCGACGTGCTGTGGCGCAACAGTTCGTGGACGATGGAGCGGGACACAGGCGGCCGGTTCACCTTTGCAGGCGTCAACTATTACGACGGTCAGGGCTTCATGGTGCGCCGGTCCCTGGCCCTCAACAGCGCCGCCGAATTGAACGGCGCGCGGGTATGCGTCGCGCAGGGATCGACCAGCGCCCTCAACGCCGCCGACTATTTCCGGGCGCGGGGCATTGAATACACCCCCGTCGTCCTGCCGACCGAAGAGGCTGCCCGCAACGCCTATGCGCGCGAGGATTGCGACGCCTTCAGCGCCGACATCTCTGCCCTGGCCGCGGCGCGAACCACCCTGGGAAGCCCGCAGCAGCACGCCATCCTGGCCGATGTGGTGTCCAAGGAACCGCTGGGACCGGTCGTGCGTCGGGGGGATGAAGGCTGGACCGCCCTGGTCCGCTGGACGCTGAACGCCGTCGTTCTGGCCGAGGAACTGGGCGTGACCCGCGCCAATGTGAAGGCCCAGGAAGCCGACGCTGCCGATCCGCGCATCCGTCGCCTGCTGGGCGTCGAGGGCGAGTTCGGACCTCGGCTGGGCCTGTCCAAGACCTGGGCGCGCGACGCGATCGCGGAGGTCGGAAACTACGGCGAGATCTTCGACCGCAATCTGGGTGCGCAATCTGCGCTCGACCTGACGCGCGGGTTGAATGCACAATGGAACGCTCGACCGGCAGGGCTGATCTACGGCCTGCCGATCCGCTGACACCAGACCGGGGACTGTATGGAAACGACGAAGACGCGCGGGCTGCCGCTGCACTGGCTGATGCTGATCGGCTTTGTGGTGGGGCTGGCCGGAGGGCTGGCGGTCAATATGTTGATCGGGCCGGAGACGGCCTGGGTTGTCTGGGTGACGTCGAACATCACCGGACCGGCGGGCCAGATCTTCCTGCGTCTGCTGTTCATGCTGGTCATCCCGCTGCTGTTTTCGGCCCTGGTCGTGGGCGTGGCCGAGATGGGCGACCTGCAGTCGTTGGGCCGGGCGGGGATCAAGACCCTGCTGCTGACCATCGTCGTATCGGGCATCGCCGTCGTCATAGGCCTGGGGATGGTCAACCTGTTCCGGCCCGGCGACGGGGTCGATCCGGTTCTGGCCCAGGCCCTGCTGAACCAGGGCCGCGAAGGCGCCTCGGCCATCGTCAACTCGGCGCCGGAGAGCGTGCAGTTCGGCCAGTTCTTCCTCGACCTGATCCCCTCGAACGTCTTCACGGCGGCGGCGGACAATCAGATCCTGCCGGTGATGATCTTCGCCCTGTTCTTCGGCATCGGCCTGGTCATGGCCAAGTCGCCCAATACCGACCGGCTGCAGAACGTCATCGAGGGCATCCTCGAAGTGACGATGAAGCTGATCAACCTGGTCATCAAACTGGCCCCCTATGCGATCGCCTGCCTGATGTTCAACCTGGCCGCCCTGTTCGGCTGGGACCTGCTGCTGCGGCTGGCGGCCTATGTCGGGGTCGCGGTCGGCGCGATGCTGATCCACATGTTCGTGGTCTATCCGCTGGTGGTCTGGTTCGGCGCCGGCATGTCGCCGCTGGCCTTCTTCCGCGGCGTGCGCGAGCCGATGGTGGTGGCCTTCTCGACCGCCTCGTCCAACGCCGCCCTGCCGGTGTCGCTGAAGGCGGCGCAGGAACAGCTGGGCCTGCCGCGCAAGATCGCCCGCTTCGTCCTGACCGTCGGCGCGACCGCCAACCAGAACGGCACGGCGCTGTTCGAGGGAGTGACGGTGCTGTTCCTGGCGCAGTTCTTCCAGATCGAGCTGAGCATCACCCAGCAGATCATCGTCATGCTGGTCTGCATCCTGGGCGGGGTCGGCACGGCGGGGGTGCCTGCGGGCTCCCTGCCTGTGGTCGCCATGATCCTGGTCATGGTCGGGGTGCCGGCCGAGGGCATCGGCCTGATCCTGGGCGTCGACCGCTTCCTGGACATGTGCCGCACGACGCTGAACGTCACCGGCGATCTGGTCCTGGCCACCGTGGTGTCCCGGGGCGAGAGCGACGATCCGGTCGAGCCTGATGCATCAGGGACTCTTCCCGGCGCAGGCCGGAGAAGCCTGAAGACGGCCGCGGTCTAGCCCCAACGCGATGTACGCTGAGATGGCCCAAGATTATCCGGCCTCTGCCGGGCGCACGACCTATGATCCCGCGCCTGACGGGCAGGGTTTGCCTCCGCTCAGCCTGATCGCACGGTTGGACGAGCTCGCGCCCGTTCGGCACCTGGTCGGAGCGCGACTGGGGTTCGCCGCGCGATTCGAAGAGGCGGTGACGCGGCTGTCGGCCGAGGGCGGCGCGGCCATGTCGCCTCATGTCTGCGCGTTGCATTTCGGCGAGAGCCTGAATCTGGAGATCGACCCGCAGCGCCTAACGCACCGGCTGAGCGATCAGCTGTTCGACGGGCGCGCCACGCGACGAACGGACGCCCATTTCCTCGATGGGGGTCGCTGGGACCAGGTGCTGTTTCCTCTGGAGGAGACGCCGGTACACGGTGAAATCCTCGACATCTGTCGGACGCGCGCCGAGTTCCGCAAAACGAGCCGCTATCGGTGGCTGGTGAAGCAGATCGAGCAGGGGCGACCGATGGCGCGCAGCGGTATCCGGCTGGACACCGTCGCCAAGCTGGATGGCTATTTCAGCTACTATCTTGATCTTGTGGAGAGCATCGAGCGCTTCGGCATCGTGCCGCGCCGCCGCATGCGGTCCAAACAGCACACGGGGCGGGCGCATCGTTCGACGCGCACCATCTGGCGAGATTTGATTGAGAGGGACATCGGCGTCGCGGTCGGACCTGACGGGGAACTGGTGCGGCACACATCGGGGCGTCACCGGCTGGCGGCGGCGATCGGTCTGGGGCTGGAGCGGATTCCGGTGGAGGTCAGGATGGTTCACGTCGACTGGCTGTCAGCGCAGGCGCGGCGGCTGGGCATGACGCCCGCTCAGGCCCTGCCGGTCGCCTTGGCCGAGATTGGCTCGCCCGCTCGCTAATCCGTGACGACGGGTGTCTCGGCCCGACCGCCCCACTCGGCCCAGGAGCCGTCGTAGAGCTGGCTGTCACGGCCCAGCTCGGCCAGGCCCAGGGTCAGGACGGCGGCGGTCACGCCCGAGCCGCAGCTGGTGATGACCGGCCCATCGGGAGTTACGCCGGCCTCGGCGAAGACGCGGGCCAGATCGGCGCCACGCTTCATCCCGCCCTGATCGTTCAGCAGCGCCTTGAACGGCAGGTTGAGCGCGCCCGGCATATGACCGCTGCGCAGTCCGGGGCGAGGCTCGGGCGTCTGGCCGTGGAAGCGGGCGGCGGGGCGGGCGTCCACGATCTGGATATCCCCGGTCAAGGCGGCCAGGACCGTCGGCAGGTCAGCAACATCGTTCGGGCGCACGCGCGCCTGGAACCGGGCGGCGAGGGGCGAGGGGGCGGGACCGGCGTCCAGCGTTCGCCCTTCCTGACGCCAGCGCGGCAGGCCGCCGTCCAAGACCCGCACATCGCTCGCGCCCATGTGGCGCAGCATCCACCAGGCGCGCGGGGCGGAGAACAGGCCCGCGGTGTCATAGACCACCAGCGCATCGGTATCGGACAGGCCAAGGGCGCTCATCGAGCGGGCGAAGGCCTCGGGCGACGGAAGCATGTGCGGCAGGTCGGTGTCGGGATCGGACACGGCGTCCAGGTCGAAGAAGACCGCGCCGGGAATGCGCGCCGTCTCGAAGTCGGCGCGGGCGTCGCGACCGTCCAGATGCCAGCTGGCGTCGATGATCTTCAGGCTGGGGTCGCCCAGCCGGGCGGCGAGATCGGCGGTCGAGATCAGCGGGGATGTGTCGGGCATGGATCGAACCTAGGCCGGTCGCCCGCCAGCCGGAAGCGGATCAGTCGTCATATTTGCTGTTGGCGATGGCCTTCAACGCCGCCAGGGCGCGGTCGCGGGCCTGGGCGTGATCGACGATGGGGCGGGGATAGTCATGTCCAAGGCGGACCCGTGCGTCGCGCAGCACCTCGGATGGCGCCGCCCAAGGGGCGTGAATCCATTTGGGCGGCAGGGCCTTGAGCTCTGGAACCCAGCGCCGGACATAGTCGCCGGAACGGTCGAATCGCTCGCCCTGGGCAGTCGGGTTGAAGATGCGGAAGAAGGGCGAGGCGTCGGCGCCCGACCCGGCGACCCACTGCCAGTTCTGCACATTGTTGGCGAGGTCCGCATCGACCAGCGTATCCCAGAACCAGGCCTCTCCGCGTCGCCAGTCGATCAGCAGGTCCTTCACCAGGAAGGAGGCGACGATCATCCGCACGCGGTTGTGCATCCATCCGGTGGCCCACAGCTGCCGCATCCCGGCATCGACGATGGGATAGCCGGTCAGGCCGCGAGTCCAAGCCGTGAACCCCGCGTTGTCGTCCAGCCAGGGGAAGGCGTCGTATTCGGGGCGAAAGGCGCGGTCGGTGATCTGGGGGAAGGCGTGCAGCAGATGGGCCGAGAACTCGCGCCAGGCGATCTCGGCGATGAATTTGTCGGCCTCGGCCGGCGGCGCGCGGCCCTCGTCGGCGGCCTTGCGCACGGCCTGGATAACCCGCCAGGGATGGAGTTCGCCCCAGTGCAGATGGGCCGACAGGCGACTGCCGCCGACCTCGGCCGGGTGATCCCGCCCGACCGAATAGGTCTTCAGCGGCCCGCCGGTGAAGGCGTGCAGCGCCTCGACGGCGGCGGCCTCGCCGGGCGTCCAGTCGAAGCCGCCCAACCAGTCGGGGCGGCGGGGATGCAGACCCCAGGCGTCGATGTCGTCGCTGTCCAGGCCAGAGACGGTCGCGATGCTGCGCGGCCCCGTCGTGTGCGGCGGCGGTTCTGCGCGGGCCAGCAGGGCGTTCTTGAACGGGGTGAAGACCTTGTACGGCCCGCCAGCGCCGGTCAGGACCGATCCCGGCGGGCTCATCAGCGAACCGTTGAAGCCCCGGCATTCGACGCCGTCGTCGGTCAGGGCGTGGGCGATGTCGCGGTCCCGCGCCCAGGCGTAGGGTTCGAACAGCCGGTTCATGAAGACGGTGTCGGCGCCCGTCTCCGAGATCAGTCGGCGAATCTGTCCTTCCGAATCACCCCGGCGCAGCACCAGAGGCGCGCCGCGCTCGGACAAGGCGGCAGACAGGGCGCGCAGGGATTTGTCCAGCCACCACAGGGAGGCCTCGCCCCGCGCTCGGCCGTCGCCCGCCCCGTCCAGAATATAGACCGGGATCACCGGCCGCCCCGTAGCGACGGCGTGATTGAGGGCGGGATTGTCCGCCAGCCGCAGGTCGCGGCGAAACCACAGGATGACGGGCGCAGCGTCGGCTTCGGCCTTGGTGGTCACGCGGGCAAACTCCGTGATATCTTGAATCGAACTCGCCGGAGCGCCACCTGAGCGCCCCATAGGTGCGGCAAGGCTGCACATCCCAAAAGCTTAGGCCCCCGTGGCCGAGAAGGTTTCGCCCGTGAGTGCTCCTAACGCCGTCATCACCCTGTCCGGCAACGGTATCAAGACCCCTGTGGTCATCGGCGGCGGCGCGCGAATCGCCGTCATCGCCGGTCCCTGCCAGTTGGAAAGCCGCCAGCACGCGCTGGAAATGGCCCATGCGCTGAAGGAGATCGGCGAGCGGCTGAACCTGGGCATCATCTACAAGACCAGTTTCGACAAGGCCAACCGCACCAGTGCGGGCGCCGCGCGCGGCTTCGGCCTGGAGGGCTCGCTGCCCATCTTCGCCGAAATTCGCGAGGTCACGGGCCTGCCGGTGCTGACCGATGTCCATACCGAGGAACATTGCCGAATCGCCGCCCAGGCCGTGGACGTGCTGCAGATCCCCGCCTTCCTCAGCCGCCAGACCGACCTGCTGCTGGCCGCCGCCGCCACGGGCAAGGCGATCAACGTCAAGAAGGGCCAGTTCCTGGCGCCCTGGGACATGAAGAACGTCATCGCCAAGGTCGCCGGCGCCGGCAACCCCAACGTCATGGCCTGCGAGCGGGGCGCCAGCTTCGGCTACAACACCCTGGTCTCTGACATGCGCGCCCTGCCGATCATGCGCGAGATCGGCTGCCCGGTCGTGTTCGACGCCACCCATTCGGTGCAACAGCCGGGCGGGCAGGGCACGTCCTCGGGCGGCCAGCGGGAGTTCGTGCCGGTTCTGGCCCGCGCCGCCATTGCGGTCGGCGTCGACGCCGTCTTCATGGAAACCCACCAGGACCCCGACAACGCCCCCTCGGACGGCCCCAACATGGTGCCGCTGAACCAGTTCGAAGACCTGTGCGCCGAACTGCTGGCCTATGACGACCTGACCAAGGCCCGGATGGCGAAGCGGGCCTGAATCCGATAGGTCGGGGACATGGCTGACACGACCCTCGACCTAGGCTCCCTGCAAACCCTGCTCGACCGCGTGGCGGGGCTGAAGATCGCCTGCGTCGGCGACCTGATGCTCGACCGCTACGTCTACGGCGACGTGACGCGCGTGTCGCCCGAGGCGCCGATCCCCGTGCTGAAGCAGAAGCGCACGGTGTCGATGCCCGGTGGCGTCGGCAATGTGGCGCGCAATGTCGCGGCCCTGGGCGGGATCGCCCGACTGGGCGCCGTCGCGGGCGAGGATGCGGCGGGCGCGGAACTGGCGAACGTGGTTCGCGCCGAGGACCGTATTGAGGACTTCATCGACCGCCCCGCCGGCGCCGCGACCATCGTCAAGACACGCTTCGTCTCGGGCGGCCAACAGTTGCTGCGTCTGGACGAGGAAGACATCGCCGTCGGTGTGTTCAGCCGCGACGACGTGTTCGCCGACGCCTCGGCCATCCTGCTGTCCGACTATGCCAAGGGGGTGGTCACCGAACGGCTGATCCGCTCGGCCCTGTGGGCGGCGCAGGCCTCGGGCGCGCCGGTGATCGTGGACCCCAAGGGGCGCGACTTCGCCCGTTATGGCGCGGTCGATCTGATCAAGCCGAATGCCTCTGAACTGGCCGCCGCCACCGGACTGCCGGTCGAGACTGACGCCGAGATCGAGGCTGCACTGGCGGCCCTGCTGGCAGCGACTACGGCCAAGGCAATCGTGGTCACGCGGGCCGGCAAGGGCATGTCCCTGGTCCAGCGCGGCGGCACGGTCAGGCATTTCCCCGGCCGGGCGCGCGAGGTGTTCGACGTGTCGGGCGCTGGCGACACCGGTCTGGCCGCCCTGGGCCTGGCCCTGGCGTCGGGAGCATCACTGGAGCAGGCGGTCGAGCTGGCCATCCTGGCATCCGGCGTCGTGGTCGGAAAAAGCGGCACCGCCGTCGTCAGCCCGGGTGAACTGATCGAGGCCGAGATGAGCCAGCATGCCTCCCTGGCACATGCCAAGGTCGCGCCGCTGGACGAACTGGCTGGACAGGTCGAGGCGTGGCGCAGACAGGGGCTGAAGGTCGGCTTCACCAACGGCTGCTTCGACATCCTGCATTCGGGCCATGTCGCCTATCTGGCCCAGGCGCGGTCGTGGTGCGACCGGCTGGTCGTGGCGCTGAACACCGACTCCTCGGTCCGGCGGCTGAAGGGCGAGGGCAGGCCGGTCAATGATCTGGACAGCCGCGCCGTGGTCATCGGCGGCCTGGCCAGCGTGGACCGCGTCACGGCATTCGACGACCCCACGCCCATCGCCCTGATCGAGCGGCTGCGGCCGGACGTGCTGATCAAGGGGGCGGACTATACGCGCGAGGGCGTGGTCGGCGGCGATCTGGTCGAGAGCTGGGGCGGCGAGGTGCGGCTGGCCGAGTTCAAGGACGGCTTTTCCACCACCAAGACCATCGAGAAGATGACCGCCAAGGCCGAGGGCGCGGCATGAGCCGCAGGATTATCGTCGTCACCGGCGGCGCGGGCTTCATCGGCTCCAACATCGTGGCCCGGCTAACGGCCCAGGATCGTTACGACGTGGTCGTCTGCGACCGGCTGGAGACCGCCGACCTGGCCAAATGGAAGAACCTGGCCAAACACCCCATCGCCGACTTCTGGTCGCCGGAGGAACTGTTCGAGCAACTGGAGCGCCACGCCGAGGCCGTCGAGGCCGTGGTGCACATGGGCGCGATCTCGGCGACGACCGAGCCGGACGCCGACCTGATCCTGAGGACCAACTTCACCCTGTCGCGCGACCTGTGGGACTGGTGCTCGCTGCGGGATGCGCGGTTCATCTATGCGTCTTCGGCGGCCACTTACGGCGACGGCGAGGCGGGGTTCGAGGACGACGACAGTCTTGAGGGCCTGTCTTCGCTGAGGCCGCTGAACGCCTACGGCTATTCGAAAATGCTGTTCGACCAGTATGCGGCGCGCCAGTCGGATCGGGGCCAGTCGCCGGGCCAGTGGGCGGGGCTGAAGTTCTTCAACGTCTATGGCCCCAACGAGGGTCACAAGGGGTCGATGAAGTCGGTGGTGGCCCAGATCTGGCCCTCGGTTCAGGCGGGCGAGACCGTGCGCCTGTTCCGCTCGCACCGGCCCGACTATGCCGACGGCGGCCAGATGCGCGACTTCGTCTATGTCGAGGACGTGGTCGATATCGTCCTGTGGCTGCTGGAGACCCCGCACGTCTCCGGCGTGTTCAACGCGGGATCGGGCCAGGCGCGGTCCTTCCTCGACCTGGCCCACGCGGTGTTCGCCGCCGCCGGCAAGACGCCCGCCATCGACTATGTCGACACGCCCGAGGTGATCCGCGACCGCTATCAGTATTTCACTGAGGCTCGCATGGATCGGGTGCGCGCCGCCGGGTTCGGGGGGCAGGCGACGCCTCTGGAAGAGGGCGTCCGCCGCTACGTGCAGGACTATCTGTCCCAGCCGGATCCGTATCGGTGACGGCCAAGTCGACCAAGGGGCTGACCTTTCGCCAATGGGTCGGCTGGACCGGGTTCGCCCTGGTCTTTTTGCTGTTCGCGGCGGTCCTGGTGTGGCGCGGCGATCTGCTGCGGGCGGCGCTGAACCCGCAGATTCCCTGGCCCGCCTATGATCCGCCCGCCGCCCCCGACTACGCCCAGCCCTCGGCCTGGGCGCTGAAGGATGCGCGGGTTTCGGGCGCGGGGCCGGCGGCGGTCTTCTTCCTGCATTCGACCACCTATGACGGCGGCAAGGACTGGAACGAGCCGATCGGCGATCCCAAGGCCGACGCCTATCTGCGCCGCGTGGTCATTCCCAACTACGCCGGGCCGTTCGCGCGCGCAGGATCCGTCAGCGTGCCGCGATATCGTCAGGCCAGCCTCTATACCCGCCTGTCGCTGAGGCGGGATTCGCGCGACGCGCGGGTCTTCGCCTATGACGACGCCAAGGCCGCCTTCGACGCCTGGCTGGCGCGGCACCCGACCGGTCCCATCGTCTTGGCGGGTGTGGAGCAGGGCGGCGAACTGATGGACCGGCTGGTGCGCGACGTCGTGGCGCCCGACGCGGATTTGAGGCGGCGGCTGGTCGCGGTCTATCTGGTCGATACCGTGATCGCCGTCGAACGGCTGAGCCCGGCGGTGCCGGCCTGCACCTATCGCGAGCAGACGGGATGCGTCCTGAGCTGGTGGCAGGCGGGCGAGGGCGACGACGGCGCTGCGGCGCAGAGGCTGAGACGCACCCTGGTCTGGGACGGTCGCGGTCGTCTGGTCGAGCTGGATGGACGGGCGGCCCTGTGCGTCAATCCGGTCACCGGCAGCTCGGACGAGGCTCCGGTCGCCGCGCGCCGGCACCTGGGCGCTGCCAATGCGACGGGTCTGGAATGGGGGGTGCGGCCGGCGTTCCTGGACCGGCTGGTCGCCACCCGCTGCCTGAACGGCGCCCTGCGTCATTCCGAGCCGGAGTCGGAATCGTTGCGGAACTCAGGCAGTTGGGCGGATCGCAGGAAGTCGAGACCTTACAATCTGTTCTACGCAGACACTGAGGCAGACGTTCATGCGCGCTTGACCGCGTGGGAAGCCGCCCAGCCCTAGCTAGAGGCGGCCCTTAGCTCGCTCCAGCGGTCCGCAAATATGCATCGTCATCCTCGGGACAAGCCCGACAACGACGGATGTGATGGGAGCCATCGGCCCCGCAGTCTAGTCCAACCCGGCCCTGTCGTTGCGCCAGTCGAACAGGGCTTCAAGCACCTTGACCGCCTCGCCGCGTTCCGAGGTCAGGTCGGGATCGCGGCCCAGAACCAGCCGCGCGTCGTCCGAGGCCGCCAGCATCAGCGAGCGATGCCGCACCGGGTCGGCGAAGCGATAGGCGGGAAAGCCGCTCTGCTTCAGGCCCAGGGGATCGCCGCCGCCACGCAGGCGGAAATCCTCCTCGGCGATCTCGAACCCGTCCTCGGTGCGGCGCAGGGTTTCCAGCCGGGTCTTCGCCGTCTCTCCCAAACCGTCATCGCCGCCGCCGTACAGCAGGATGCAGGCGCTGGCCTTGGCCCCGCGTCCGACCCGTCCGCGCAGCTGATGCAGCTGGGCCAGACCGAAACGGTCGGCGTGTTCGATGACCATGATGGAGGCGTTGGGCACGTCGACCCCGACCTCGACCACCGTGGTGGCGACCAGGAGCGGGATGCGGCCGTCGGCGAAGTCGGCCATGACGGCCTCGCGCTCGGCGCCCGGCATCTGGCCGTGTGCCAGACCGACCTCGATCTTCAGGATGCGACGCAGATCGGCGGCGCGGGCCTCTGCGGCGGCGAGGTCGGACGCCTCGCTCTCGGCCACCAGCGGACAGATCCAATAGGCCTGGGCGCCGCCTTCGATGGCCGCCTTCAGCCGCTGCGCCACCTCCCCGATACGGGTCAACGGCAAGACGGCGGTGGCCACGGGCGTGCGACCGGGCGGCTTCTCCATCAACCGGCTGACCTCAAGCTCGCCATACTGGGTCAGCTCCAGCGTGCGGGGGATGGGGGTCGCCGACATGGTCAGCAGGTGGACGCCGCCGATGCGCGGATCGCCCTTGGCCTGCAGCCGTTGGCGCTCATTGACGCCGAAGCGGTGCTGTTCGTCGATGACGGCCAGGGCCAGCCGGTCGAAGCGGACGGCGTCCTGGAACAGGGCGTGGGTGCCGATGGCGACCTGGGCCGCGCCGGTGGCCAAGGCCTCCAGCCGGGTGCGCCGTTCGACCGTGGTGTCGCGCCCGGTCAGCAGGACGGCGGTTATGCCGGCGCTCTCCAGCATGGGGGCCAGGCGCTGATGATGCTGGCGGGCCAGGATCTCGGTCGGCGCCATCAGGGCGGCCTGGAAACCGCTGGAGGCCGCGTCGGCCATGGCCAGGGCGGCGACGGCGGTCTTGCCCGATCCCACGTCGCCCTGCAGCAGGCGGCCCATCTGTTCGCCCGACGCCAGGTCGCGGCGGATCTCGGCCAGGGCCTGGGCCTGGGCGTTGGTTAGGGTGAAGGGCAGGGCGGACAGCAGGGTGGCCGAGGCCTGGCCCGGCGCGATGACGGGCGCAGGCGTGATCTGGCGCGCGCGGCGGCGACGGGCCAGGGCCAGCTGATGGGCGAACAGCTCGTCATAGGCCAGGCGCTGGCGCACGGGAGATTCGGGGCCGAGATCGAACTCGCTGGTCGGGGCGTGCAAGGCCTCCAGCGCCGCGCGCCAGCCGGGCCAGCGCCGTGCGGCCATCCAGGCCGGGTCCTGCCATTCCGGCAGTTCGGGCGCGGCGGTCAGGGCGGCCAGGGCCAGCTTGCGCACCACCCGCGATCCCAGGCCGGCGGTGGCGGGATAGACCGCCTCGACCGAGGGAATCTCGTCGGCCTTGTCCAGCGGCACGATCCAGTCTGGGTGCAGGATCTGGACCTCGCCATTGTAGCGTTCGACCTTGCCCGAGACGAGGCGCCGCTCGCCGCGCGGCAACTGGCGGTCGATGTGCTGGGGGCTGCCGCCGAACCAGATCAAGTGGACGAAGCCGGTCGCATCCGAGGCCCGCACCTTCAGCGGCGCGCCGATCTTGGACGGCACGAACAGACGGTCGATCTCGACCTCGAACACCCCCACCTCGCCCTCGACGGCCTCTGCGGCGGTCGTGCGGCGCCGTGTGATCAGGCCGGACGGCGACAGGAAGACCAGATCGCGCACCAGCGGCCCGGCCAGCTTCTGCACCAAGGGCGCGACCTTGGCCCCCACCCCCTTCAGGCTGGTGACCTCCGCAAACACGGGAAAGAGAATCTGGGGGCGCATTGGGGAAGGTATAGCGGGGTGTGGGCGAGGGTTACACCGAGGTCCGAGGATGGGACTCGATCTTCAAACGCATCAACTTCCACGCGACGACCGCGATGCTTAGTCCTGCCGCCGTACTCGCGACCGCAACCGTTCCATCGACAAGCGCCAGGACTGCGGCAGTAGAAAAATCGTCGGCGTCAGAAACCTTGGTCGCAGCTCGATTGATCGCGCTTATCACGAGCGCTCCCATAATCAGCGGCCAGCGATAGCCCTTCGTAGAGGCAAAAGCCGTAAGCGGCCCAACAAACTTTTCTGTCGTGGCTTGCAGTAGTGGCCAGCCGGGAAGAAGGGCAGTGACGCCAAGGGCAGCCACGAAGACGACGCAACTAACGGCTATTCCGACGCCGCTGTTCGCCTTCACGGCGACGACAAACAGTGCGATCGAAACAAGTAGGGGCATAAGCATCGCGATCGACGTCGCCACAAACTTGGCGAATCCGAGAGGGGAAGTGCGCGCACCCATCATCATCATCGACACGCTGTAGATCGCGACAGCCCAACCCGTCGTCAGGACAAGACCGACGACATAGTCTTCAGTCCGAAGCGCGGGGCCATGTGCCCAACTGAGCAAATCAGACGCGGCTAAGGCTGCGCCGCATAGCGCTAGATAGAGCAGGCCGATCTTAGGTATCGTCCCCAACTCGGCCATGAAAAGCGCGCGAAAACTTGACGGACCGGTGTTTACCATTCGTCGAACATGAAGCTTTGCCGCTGTGTTTGTCTATGCCGGTTTCCACACGATCACCGCCGATTGGTGGATTTAGGCGGCTTCTGTCGGAGCACTGCACACGACCTTGCTGGCAAATCGGACAGTGGAACGCTATCTGATCCCCCACATTCCAGATGACTGACCGGGCAAGGATTCTTGTGGCCGATACGAACGCGCGTGCGACGACTGAAGAGCGACTGGGCCGGATCACCTTCCGAGCGTGGAGGCGTGGGTTCAGGGAGCTGGATCTGGTGCTGGGGCCGTTCGTCGAACAGGTCGGGCCGACGCTGGGCGAGACGGATCTGGACGATTTCGAGCATCTGCTGAGCCATGACGACGACCACAGGATCTATGCCTGGATCATCGGCACGGAACCGACGCCCGACGCATACGAAACGCCCCTGATGGTCCGCATCCGCGACTTCATGCGCGCCCACGTCGCCCATGCGGTGGCCGAGGGCATCGGCTGATGGATGCGCGGGTCGCTCGTACGGACCAGGAGCTGGGCGGCGCGCCCGAGGGTCTGGACGCCCTGGTCGTCGCCGACCGGCTGAAGACGTCAGGCGGGCTGGGCCTGTTCGTGGCGCGGGACTATCAGCGCGCTGGAAACTTCGCCCAGGCCTTCCGCTTCTTCGCCAAGGATGTCGAGGTCATCGAGTTCCCGGCCTGGGACTGTCTGCCCTATGACCGGCTGAGCCCAACGTCTTCGGTCTCGGCCGAGCGGATGGCGGCCCTGACGCGGCTGGCCGGGCGACCGGACAGCGACCGCAAGCCGGTGCTGGTCGTCACCACCATCGCCGCCGCCATGCAGCGGACGCCGCCGCGCGAAGTCACGCAAGGGGCGGGCTTTGACGCCAAGGTCGGCGCCGATCTGGATCAGGCCGCGCTGGAGAAATACTTCAGCACCAACGGCTATATGCGGGCCTCGACCGTCAACGAGCGCGGCGAGTACGCCGTGCGCGGCGGCGTCATCGACGTGTTTCCGCCCGGGTTCGAAGAGCCGGTGCGGCTGGACATGTTCGGCTCGGAGCTGGAATCGATCCGCACCTTCGATCCCGCGACGCAGCGCTCCACCGGTCAGCGCAAGTCGGTGTCGCTGTCGCCCGTGTCCGAGGCCCTGCTGGACGCCGAGACCATCTCGCGGTTCCGCACCGGCTATCTGGGCCTGTTCGGCGCGGGCGGCGATGATCCGCTGTATGTCGCCGTTAGCGAGGGCGCGCGGCGTCAGGGGATGGAGCACTGGCTGCCGCTGCTCTATCCGCGGCTGGAGACCCTGTTCGACTATCTGCCCGACGACGCGCCGGTGTTTCTGGACAATCAGGTCGAGGCGGCTCGGGGCGAACGCTGGGCCCTGGCGGCCGACGCCTATGACGCCCGGCACGAGGCCTCCAAGACCAAGTCGGGTGCGTCGAACCGCGCCCTGCCGCCGGACCGGCTGTATCTGCCCGAGAGCGACTGGAACTCGGCCCTGGCTGGACGCAATGTCCGCCGCCTGACGCCGTTCGACACCACTGGCGAGGACGCCGGGGGCCGCCTGGGCCGCACCTTCGCCGCCGAGCGGGCGCAGGATAGCGTCAACCTGTTCGCCGCCGTGGCCCAGCACGCCGAGACGCTGAAAAGCGAGGGCAAGCGGGTCCTGTTCGCCTCGTGGACCGAGGGCTCGTCCGAGCGGCTGTCGGTCATGATGGGCGATCACGGCCTGGAGCATATCGTCGCCGTTCGCGACTGGGACGACGTGCAAAAGGCGCCTCAGGGCCTTTACCTGCGCGCCATCCTGCCGGTCGAGCATGGCTTCACCACCGATAGTCTGGCGGTCATATCCGAGACCGACATGCTGGGCGACCGGCTGGCGCGGCCCAAGCGCAAGCGCCGCGCGTCCAACTTCCTGGCCGAGGCTTCGGCCCTGACGACCGGCGATCTGGTCGTCCACCTGGATCACGGCATCGGTCGCTATGAGGGGCTGAAGACCCTGGAGATCCAGGAGGCGCCGCACGACTGCCTCGAACTTCTCTATGCCGGCGAGAGCAAGCTCTATCTGCCGGTCGAGAACATCGACCTGCTGACGCGATACGGCACGGATTCCGACGACGTTCAGCTGGACCGGCTGGGCGGCGCGGCCTGGCAGGGGCGCAAGGCCAAGGCCAAGGCCCGCCTGCGCGAAATGGCCGAGGGGCTGATCGCCCTGGCCGCCAAACGCAGCCTGAAGACCGCCGACGCCATCACCCCGCCTGCGGGTCTGTTCGACGAGTTCTGCGCCCGCTTCCCCTATGACGAGACCGACGACCAGCTGAACGCCATCGGCGACGTGCTGGAGGACCTGGGCAAGGGCACGCCGATGGACCGCCTGATCTGCGGCGACGTGGGCTTTGGCAAGACAGAGGTGGCGCTGCGGGCCGCCTTCGTCGTGGCCATGACGGGCCAGCAGGTGGCCGTGGTCTGTCCGACGACGCTGCTGGCGCGCCAGCATTTCAAGACCTTCTCGGAACGGTTCGCCGGCTGGCCGGTCAAGGTGCGCCACCTGTCGCGCATGGTCACGGCCAAGGACGCCGCCGAGACGCGCGCCGGCCTGAAAGACGGTACGTTCGAGATCGTCGTCGGCACTCATGCGGTGCTGGCCGAGCAGGTCGGGTTCAAGGACCTGGGCCTGGTGATCGTCGACGAGGAGCAGCACTTCGGCGTCAAGCATAAGGAGAAGCTGAAGTCCCTGCGTGCCGATGTTCACCTGCTGACCCTGACCGCCACGCCCATTCCGCGCACGCTTCAGATGGCGCTGTCGGGCATTCGCGAGATGTCGATCATCGCCACCCCGCCGGTCGATCGCCTGGCAGTGCGGACCTATGTCACGCCGTGGGATCAGGTGCTGATCCGCGAGGCCCTGCTGCGCGAGAAGTATCGCGGGGGCCAGGCCTTCTATGTCTGTCCGCGCCTGAACGACCTGCCGGATGTCGAGAAATTCCTGCGCGAGCAGGTGCCGGAGATCAAGTTCACCGTCGGCCACGGCCAGATGTCGCCGACCCAGTTGGAAGACGTGATGAGCGCCTTCTACGACGGCGAATACGACCTGCTGGTCTCGACCACCATCGTCGAGAGCGGCATCGATATCCCGACCGCCAACACCCTGATCGTGCACCGCGCCGACATGTTCGGCCTGGCCCAGTTGCACCAGATCCGCGGCAGGATCGGGCGATCCAAGGCGCGCGCCTTCGCCTATCTGACCACCGATCCGAAAAAGCCGCTGTCCCTTTCGGCCGAGCGGCGGTTGCAGGTGCTGCAGTCGCTGGACAACCTGGGCGCCGGTTTCCAGCTGGCCAGCCACGACCTGGACCAGCGCGGCGGCGGCAACCTGCTGGGCGACGAACAGTCGGGCCACATCCGCGAGGTCGGGGTCGAACTGTACCAGCAGATGCTGGAGGACGCAGTCGCCGGACTGCGCGAGGCAGGGGCCGAGGGCGTGGTGGATCGCGGCTGGTCGCCGGCCATCAATGTCGGCGCCGCCGTATTGATTCCAGAGAATTACGTGCCGGACCTGAACGTTCGTCTGAGCCTGTATCGCCGCCTGTCCGACGCCGAGAACACCGAGAGCCGCGAGGCCCTGGCCGCCGAATTGATCGATCGGTTCGGACCCTTGCCGGACGAGGCCAAGCAACTGCTGCGCATCGTCGGCATCAAGGCCAACTGCAAGAAGGCCTGTGTCGAGCGGATCGACATCGGACCCAAGGGCTGCGTCCTGACCCTGCGCGACAATACATTCCCCAACCCGATGGGGTTGGTCGGGCTGATCCAGAAGAACCATGCCTTCTGGAAGATCCGGCCGGACCAGAAGATCGTCGTCAAGGGCGACTGGCCGACGCCGGAGGACCGGCTGAAGGTCGCCGAGCGGATCACCGCCGATCTGGCGCGTGTGGCGGGCGCCTGAGGTGGACGAGGCGAAGGTCCGCATCGCAACCGACGCAGACTGGCCCGCGATCTGGCCGATCGTCGAGGCCGTGGTGCGGGCGGGCGAGACCTATACCTGGCCTCGCGACCTGTCGGAGGCTGATGCGCGGCGGCTGTGGATGGCGGCCGCGCCGGGCCGGGTTCTGGTGGCCATGGATGGCGACACAGTGCTGGGCAGCGCCAAGATCACGCCCAACCAGATGGGCCCCGGCGCCCATGTCGCGAACGGCAGCTTCATGGTCGGGCCGGCGGCGCGCGGACGGGGCGTGGGTCGGCTGCTGGGTCAGGCCGCTCTGGAGCATGCGCGTCAGGCCGGGTTCCGCGCCATGCAGTTCAATGCCGTGGTCGAGGTCAATGTGACGGCGGTGACTCTGTGGCGGTCGCTGGGTTTCGACATCATCGGGACCGTGCCCGAGGCCTTCGATCACCCGACCGCAGGTCTGGTCGGATTGCACGTCATGCACCGGAAGCTTTAGGGGGCGCCTTCGGGCGACCTCAGCCGGGGGCGGGGGCCTCGGCCTTGCGCCGCGACAGGTCGGCCGAGGCGCGCTCCAGCACCGAGGCGGGGCTTTCGCCCGGTCCGACTTCCGCCGTGCCGAGATCGAAATCGACTACGAAAGGCGAGCGCTCGGGGCCAGCATCGAAGGCGGTGCAGCCGATCACGGCGACGATCCGCTCGGCCGCCAGGCGCGCCGCGGGGCCGGGCGTGGCGGGCAGGGCAAGGGCGAAGACCTCTGGCGCCAGGCGGGCCGCCGTATCCTCGACACGGACCAGGCGCGAGACCATGGCGCCGATCTGGGGCATGGCGCGATCCAGCCAGCCGCCGACGCGGGCGTGAGCCAGGCTGTCGCTGTCGGAGACCCGCAGCACACAGACGGACAGGGGGCGGCGACGCGTGCGGGCGCCCTCGGCCAGGCGCGCCAGATGGGCGGCGAACAGGTCGCGGGTGAACAGGCCGGTCGAGGAATCCATCAGACCCGACGCGCGTGCGCCCTCCAGCGCCTTGCGGATGGCCTGCTGACGGCGGTGGGTACGGGCGAGGTCCAGAACGCGCTCGGCCGTCTCGCCCTCGGGCGTATCGGCGGCCGCCACGTCGGCGAAACCGCGATTGTAGAGCTCGGACAGGTTTATCTCGCTTGGCGTCCGCAGATAGAGGGCCAGGGGGATGTGATAGAGGCGGGTGTTGCGCTTCATGCCCGCCGCGATGGACAGGGCAGGGGCGTGGTCGGGCGCGCCCCACAGGATGGCGGCGTCGAACGCCGTCTCGTGCAAATAGTCGAAGGCCGTGTAGGGCGTAGGCGCGGCGACGACCTCGGCGCCGGCGGCCGTCATGGCGTTGGACAGGCCGATGAACCTCTGGTCCGCGCCGCCCGCGACCAGAATCTTCAGGGGCGTGTCGGGTGTTTCGGCGGTCGTCAGTTCCGCGCCGTGGGCGGCGAAGGTCACCTGACGCAGGAGGAATTCCTCCTCTGCGATGGCGGCTCTGACCAGTTGTTCGATCCGCAGCACGGCCTGGGCCGGATGGGGCGGACGCGACATGGCCAGATCGACGCCCGGCGTGTCCACATGGGCGGCGGGGCCGATGGCCACGATCGAAAGTCGCCGCGAGCCGGAGGCCTGGCGCAGGGTTTCGATCATGCCGGGATAGTCGGGGTGGCCCGTGTCCAGCACGGCGATGTCCAGAGGCACGTCGTTCAAGGCCGCGACCGCGCCCTGAGGCGTGCGCGCCGTCAGCGTGCGCCAGCCCAGGGCGTCGAGGCCCTGGCACAGGGGTTCGAGCAGATCATCCGTCTGCGCGACGACCAAAACACGAGGATCGGGACCCAAACCAGTCGTCTCCAGAATCAGCGAAGACCGTTCGCAACCGCGCCCGAGGGCCGCGCGGACCATAACGACGCGGCGGCGGCGGACGCAACGTCCTTTGGGCCCGGATCGCGCCGAAAAACATCGTCGTTCCAGTCGTCCTTCGCCGTGACTTCCCCCGGCGGCGATTTGCAGTAGTGTCCGCGCCGGGACACGGGTGGAGAGCTGTTTGTTCAACCGACTTCGGAACAGCGGCCGATCCAGCAATGGAGGCGCCGAGTTATCGCCTCTGTTCTGGGGGCGTTTGAGCGTGCGCGCCTTCACGCGCAGCTGGGGCCGCGACGTCATGCTCTACACGGGCGGGGTGTCCTTCTTCGCCCTGCTGGCCGTGTTCCCGGCCATCGCCATCCTGATCGGCTTCTACAAGGCCGTGCTGACGATCAGCCAGGTCAGCGAGCAGGCGGCGGCCCTGGCCGATGTCCTGCCCCACGCGGCACGGACCATATTCCAGCAGGAGATCGAACGCCTGGCCAATGTCGGCGCCCGCACCGTTTCGGCCCAAAGCGCCTTTGCGTTGTTCATCGGCGCCTATGCCGCCCATCGCGGGTTCAAGGCCCTGCTGGCCGGGCTGAACCTGATTCATGACGAGACCGAGCCGCACGGGTTCGTGAAGTTCAATATGCTGGCCGTCTTCGTCGCCCTGGTCGCCTTTGCACTGTTCACCGTGGTGTCGGGCGCCGTGGTCACTTCGCGTCTGCTGGAACATACGGCGGCGGCAGGCGGCGGCCTGGGCTGGTCCTTGCCGCTGGACGGGCTGTGGCCGGGTCTGGGCCTGGCCCTGGGGCTGACGCTTCTGTACCGCTACGCCATGTCCCACAGGACGCGTGTGGCCTGGTCGGCCTCGATCGCGGGCGGGGCGGTGGCCACCGTCATGTCGATGATCTCGTCGTGGCTGTGCGCCATCTATGTCGAGCAGATCGCATCACTGGGTGCGACCTATGGCTCGGTCGGGGCGGTGGTGGTGCTGCTGATCTGGCTGTCGTGGAACGTCAACGCCATCTTCTATGGCGGCGCCTTCGCCACGGAAATGGAGATCGCCGACCGTTCGCGCGGTGCGCCGGACCTGCCGTCAGAGACTGAATCGGCTTCGGTGGTCAGTCTGTCGGAGCGGCGGCGGTCTCGACCTTAAGCGTCAGCACTCCGTCTTCATCGACGACAGAAACGACACGCCCGCCCAGGTCCGCCATCAGAAAAGGCACGTCGATTCGCGCCATGGGGTCAGTGGCCAGAAGGGTCAGGACCGCACCGGGGCCTGCGCTCTCGATGGCCTTGCGCAGTCGCAATGACGGCACAGGGCACAGATGGCCCCTGGCATCGACGACGATCATGGCTCCAGCCGCGCCAGCAGCAGTTTCAGGGCGGTGCGGACACTGTCCAGCCGGATCGCCTCGCGCCCCAGGTCCCCGAAGCGTTTCTCGACATGGATCACACCGTCCGCATCGGCGGCGGCGAAATGGACCAGACCGACCGGCTTATCGGGCGACCCGCCTCCGGGGCCGGCGACGCCTGTAATGGATACGGCCAGACCTGCGGCGGAACGGGACAGAGCGCCTGTCGCCATGGCGCGGGCGACGGGCTCGGACACCGCGCCATGGGTCTCGATCATGGCTGCGGGGACGCTGACCAGATCGGTCTTGGCCTGGTTGCTGTAGGTGACGAAGCCCCGGTCGAGCGCGGCCGAGGAGCCAGCGATGGCGGTGAGGGCGCCCGCGACCAGCCCGCCGGTGCAGCTTTCGACCGTGGCCAGCATCACGCCGCGACGTATCGAAGCGGCGACCGCCTGTTGAGCCAGGGTCTGGATATCGTCTGGAAACATGGGTCTATCCGAAAGCACGGCGAGTCGGCCTAGAGTGGGCTGCTCGTGCGGGTCTGTCGATTGGCGCGCGAAGACGACGGAGCCTTCATGACCGAATCCGCCTTCGAAGCCGCCGCCGATCCCAACGCTTCCCGCGATCGGGTCACACCCATCCTGTTCGCCGTGGCCATCTTCACCTCGGCGGCCCTGGTGTTCGTGGTCCAGCCCATGGTGACCAAGCTGGTTCTGCCGATGCTGGGGGGATCACCGTCGGTGTGGAACACCTCGATGGTCTTCTTCCAAGCCGCGCTGCTGGTCGGCTATGCCTATGCCCACGCCCTGCAGCGGCTGAAGGCGCTGCGGTCGCAACTGGCGGTTCATCTGGCCTTGCTGGTGGCCGCAGCCCTGTTCCTGCCGCTGAAGATCAGCGGCCTGCTGGGCGATCCCGACCCCTCGGCGCCGATCGGCTGGCTGCTGGCGACCCTGGCCCTGTCGGTCGCCGCGCCCTTCGCCGTGCTGTCGGCGACGGCGCCCCTGCTGCAGGCCTGGTATGCGCGCGTGCGGGCGGGCCATGCGGACGGCCAGAACCCCTATGTCCTCTACGCCGCCTCCAACCTGGGCAGCTTCCTCGCGCTGCTGGCCTATCCGATCCTGATCGAGCCTTTGGCCTCCCTGTCCAGCCAGCGGGCGGGGTGGAGCGGGGGCTATGCGGTCTTCATGCTGCTGATCGTCGCCCTGGCCTGGGTCGTCTGGCGGCGTCGGGTCGAGGTCGCGGGCACGGTGATGAGCGATCCCGCGCCCCTGGCCGCCAGCCCGCAGATCCCCTGGCGTGAGAAGGGGGTCCTTGTCCTGCTGGCCGCTGCGCCGTCCAGCCTCATGCTGGGCGTGACGGCCCACCTGTCGACCGACGTCGCCTCGGCGCCATTCCTGTGGGTCGCGCCCCTGGCCCTGTATCTGCTGACCTTCGTCGTGGCGTTCCAGACCCGACCGGCGATCCCTATGCCGATCACCCTGATGATCCAGGCGGCGTTGGGCGCGGCGACGGTCAGCATGATGGCGTTCCGCACCGGAGAGTGGGCGCTGATCTTCGGCCTGCACCTGGCGACCTTCTTCTTCACCGCCCTGATGTGCCATCAGGCCATGGCGGCTCGCAGACCGGCGCCGGATCGGCTGACCGAGTTCTACCTGCTGATGTCCTTGGGCGGGGTGGTCGGCGGCGCCTTCACCGCCCTGATCGCGCCCAGCCTTTTCAACATGGTGTGGGAGTATCCGCTGGTGCTGGTGCTGGTCGGGCTGGCGCGGCCCTGGGGCGGCTGGAACCCGCTGAGCCGGGCGCAGATCGGACTGTTCCTGGCCGGCATCGCCCTGGCCATCGTGCCGCCGATGGCGCTGGAGGTCATGCGCTACAATCCCGAGTTCCGGGCGATGTTCTCCAACACCGGCATGATCCAGACGGCGCAGCTGATCCTGGGCGGAGCCGCGATCTGCGCCTTTCTGGTGCGAGAGCGGGCGATCCTGTTCACGATCATTCTCGCCGCTGTCGTCATGTCGGGCTTCCATATCGCGCGCGGCTACGACTGGGCTCTGACGGAACGCAGCTTCTTTGGCGTCATGCGAGTGGCGACGACGAACGACGAACGGCTGGGCGGGCCGGTCAATGTGCTGATGCATGGCACGACCCTGCATGGGGCCCAGGCGCGGGATCCGGGCTTCGCCTGTATGCCCACCCTCTATTACGCCCCCGCCACGCCCATCGGTCAGGCCATGCAGATGGTCCAGCGCCGGGCCTGGGGCGTCAATGTCGGCATCGTCGGGCAGGGCTCCGGCGCCATGGCCGGATACAAGCGGGGAGAGGACCGGCTGACCTTCTTCGAGATCGACCCGATGGTCGACCGGCTGTCGCGCGATCCCAAATGGTTCACCTTCATCAACGGTTGCGCCAAGAACGACGGCCCCGGCGGGCAGATTCGCACCGTGCTGGGCGACGCGCGTTTGACGATGGCCAAGGAGCCGGCGGGGACCTACGACTATCTGCTGATCGACGCCTTCTCTTCGGACGCCGTGCCGACCCACCTGCTGACGGAAGAAGCCATAGCCGGCTATCTGAAGCTGCTGAAGCCTGACGGTGTGGTGGTGCTGCACCTGTCCAACCGGAACCTGGAGATCACCCAGCCGGCCGAGGCCGCCGCGCGCACCCTGGGCGTGCCGCATCTGCACCAGATCTATGTCGAGAACGCCGAGGCTCCCGACATGGCCGAGGCCTCGACCGAGGCCCTGATCTTGTCGCCGACCGAGGCGGGGCTGGAGGAATTTCGCGCCGATCCGCGCTGGGCCTCGCCGCCCGAGACCGACGTGCGGCCCTGGACGGACGACTATGTAAACCTGTTCGGGTCGCTGTGGCGCAACATCGCTAATCGTGGATGATATGACCGAGGCCGATTTCAACCATGTGATCAGAGAAATACTCGACGCTGAAACCTCAATGCCGCGAGATTGGGCGACTGTTGAGCGTCTGTCTCTCAACCTGACACGAGATCAGATGGCGTTGCTGGCTCAACGACCCTCTTCGGTGACGCATTTCGTTGACGATTTTGATCTTCGGCGGAAGGACGATGCCTATGCCCGGCAACAGCGTGAGGCGGTGCGAGCCTATCTCGCAGGGGTGATTTAGGCGGGAAGCTCGACCGTCGCCGCTGCCTGGGCCGCCAGGCCTTCGCCGCGACCGGTAAAGCCCAGCGCCTCGGTGGTCGTGGCCTTCACGCTGACGGCGTCCAGCGGCAGGTTCAGGATGGCGGCCAGCCGTTCGCGCATGGCCAGACGATGCGGCTTCACCTTGGGCTGTTCGCAGATCAGGGTCACGTCGACATGGACGACGCGGCCGCCGCGCGCCGCGACCCGCTCGACCGCGTGGATCAGGAACTGGTCGGAGGCCGCGCCCTTCCATTTCGGATCGGTGGGCGGGAAGTGATCGCCGATGTCGCCATCGCCCAGAGCCCCCAGGATGGCGTCGGTCAGGGCGTGCAGTCCGGCGTCGGCGTCGGAATGACCGATAAGGGTCTGGTCGTGGGCGATCTCGACCCCGCACAGCCAGACGGATGTTCCCGGTCCCCAGCGGTGAACGTCGAAGCCCGTGCCGACGCGGGTCTGCATGCGAGGCGTGGTTTGGGCGATCAGGGCCTCGGCCATGGCGAAATCCTCGGGGAAGGTCAGTTTCATCAGCCGGGCGTCGCCCTGAACGAGGGCGACGCGGCCGCCGTCGCGCTCGACCACGGCGGCGTCGTCGGTGGGGGCTTCATCGCCTGGCCAGTTGGCCCAGGCGCGCGCCAGCCGGTCGGCGCGGAAGGCCTGGGGCGTCTGGGCGCGCCAGAGTTCCGCTCGGTCCACAGTGTCCGTGATGGCGCCGCCGTGGCCGCGCTTCAGAGTGTCGGGGACGGGCAGGGCGGGGATGGCGCCGTCGGCGTCGGTCAGAGCGTTCAACAGCCGGTCGATGACCGGACCGGTCAGCATCGGGCGGGCCGCGTCGTGGATCAGCACGATCTGGTCGGCCGGGCCGGTCAGGGCCGCGAGCCCCGCCTGCACGGACAGGGCGCGGGTTTCGCCGCCCGACACAGCCGCCCAGCCGGACAGGCCGGACAGGGCTTCGGCCAGCTGGTCCTGCGCGCCTGAGGGGATGACGACGACGACAGGCGCAGCGCCCGCCTGCAGCAAAGCCTCGACCGACCAGCGGACGATGGGCTTGCCGCCCAGCTGTCGCCACTGTTTGGCGCCGCCCGCCCGCGAGCCCGTTCCGGCCGCCACCACGATCCCTGCAAAAGTCATGGCGCCTTCTAATCGCCGCCGTTCCGCTTGACGAGAGGCCATGAAGACGGCGCAAAGGCGCGATGACGGACCTTGGAATGACATCAGGACTGCAGATCGGGGATGTGCGGATCGCCGGGCGGGTGCTGATGGCCCCGATGACCGGAATTACGGACCTGCCGTTCCGGCTGCTCGCCTCGCGTCTGGGGGCTGCCTATGTGGCCACAGAGATGGTCGCGGCGGCCGAGCTGGCGCGGGCGCGACCCGACGTGGTGCGGCGCGCCGCCGTAGGTGACGGTCTGAACCTGACGGTGATCCAATTGGTAGGGCGCGATCCCGAGGCCATGGCCCAGGGCGCGCGGATGGCCGAGGCCGCGGGCGCCGACATTATCGACCTGAATTTCGGCTGTCCGGCCAAGGAGGTCACGGGCTCGGCCTCCGGTTCGGCCCTGATGCGGACGCCGACCCTGGCCTGCCGGCTGATGGAGGCGGCGGTGCAGGCGACCAGCCGCCCCGTGACCGTCAAGATGCGGCTGGGCTGGGACGACAGCCACAGGAACGCCGTCGACATCGCCCGCATGGCCGAGGCGACGGGCGTCAAGGCGGTGACAGTCCACGGACGCACCCGTCAGCAGTTCTACTCCGGCGTGGCCGACTGGACCGCCGTGGGCGCGGTCAAGGCGGCGGTGTCGATCCCCGTCATCGTCAACGGCGACATCCTGACGGCGGACGATGCGCGCGAGGCCCTGCGCCAGTCGGGCGCCGACGGGCTGATGCTGGGGCGCGGCGTGTATGGCCGGCCCTGGCTGGCGGCGCATCTGGAGCGGGCCTTGGCGGGCGGCTCCGATCTGGCCGAGCCGGACCGCGCGGAGCGTTTGGCCATCGTGATCGAGCACCTGCGCGCCTCGGTCGCCTTCTATGAGGCGCCGATCGGTCTGCGGATGTTCCGCAAGCATCTGGGCTGGTACATCGAACAGGCGCCCTGGCCCGCCGACCCCCTGGAGCGCCGGTCCGCCAAGGCGCGGCTGTGCCGGCTGGACGACCCATTCGAGGTGGAGGCCGCGCTCACGCAGTTGTGGTTGGGCGACCTGCCGCATTTCGGCAACTCCGTTGTTGAGTTTTCGCCACAGCTGAGTGAAGCTGATGCGGCATGACGGACACGCCTCCATCGTTTCCTGAGCAAGATCAGGCCGAAGGCCCGCCCCCTCAGTGGTGGCGGCGGGCTACGGAAGGTCGGGCGCGGGCCCTGTTCGGCGCCGCCTATGGCCTGGCCGTCCTGATTGCTGCGGCGGCGATCTGGCTTGTGGCCGTCGCTCCGGGTGCGGGAGCCGACGGCGGGGCGAGGGCCATGGCCGGGCAGGCGGTCCTCTATATCCTTCTGGCCAACCTGATCCTGATCGGCGGCCTGGCGCTCATCATCGGCGTTCGCGTCATGCGACTGGCCCAGGATCGGGTCACGGACCCTGGCGCGCGACTTCACCTGCGCTTCGTTGCTCTGTTCTCGCTGGTGGCGGTGGTGCCGGCCATCCTGATCGCCCTGGTGTTCGGTGTGCTGGTGAACCGGGGCGTGGACCAGTGGTTCAGCTCCAACGTTCGGTCCGCCGTCGAGAACGGCGCCGAGATCGGCCGGGCCTATGTCAGCGATGTGGGCGGGAATCTTGAGCGCGATCTGGACGTCATGTCCAACGAGCTGGGCGGTATCCGGGACGCGTTCGATAACCGCATCCAGTTCTCGAACGCCCTGACCCAGATCGCCGACTTCTTCGGCTATCCGGCGGTTTATATTCTCGACAGCGACGGACAGGTGCTGGCGCGGGGAGAGCTGCCCGGCGCGCCGCCCTATGTCGCGCCGCCTCGATCCGCGTTGGAGACTGCCGCCCAGGGCGAGCGGGCGCCCGTCGAGGTGACCGAGAACCCCGATGTGGTCCGCGCCGTCTATCCTCTGCCGGACTATGGCGACGCCTATCTCTATGTGGTGCGGCCCCTGGCGCCGGGTCTGGTGGCCCAGATGCGGACAGGGGACGTGTCGATCCAGCGCTATCGCGAGGCCGAGGAAAGCCGCGCCCGCATCCAGGGCGCCTTTGCACTCAGCTATCTGGAAACGGCGCTGCTGGTGCTGGTCGGCGCGGTCTGGCTGGGGATGTCGGCGGCCAGCGCGATCTCGGCCCCGATCGGTCGCCTGGTCAAGGCGGCGGATCAGGTGGCGGCGGGCGACCTGACGGCGCGGGTCGAAAGCCGGGGCGCGCCAGGCGAAATCGCCGACCTGTCCGCCGCCTTCAACCGCATGGCCAGCGACCTTCAGGCCCAGCAGGCGGCGCTGAAGACCGCCAGCGAGGACGCCCAGTCCCGCACCCTGTTCATCGAGACGGTGCTGTCGGGCGTCAGCGCCGGCGTGATCGGCCTGGACAAGCGCGGGCGTATCTCGGCCATCAACGACAGCGCCCTGCAACTGCTGTCGATCCCCGAGGCGGACGTGCATGGCAAGGCTCTGGCCAAGGTCGCGCCGGAACTCAGCGAACTGGTGGGGCGGGTCGAGGCCCATATCGAGGAAGACATCGACATCAGCCGCGAGGGCGAGACGCGCCGCCTTCGGGTTCGCATCGAGGGCGGGCAGGGCGGCGAGATGGTCCTGACTTTCGACGATATCACCCGGCTGGTCACGGCGCAGAGAAACGCCGCCTGGCGCGACGTGGCGCGGCGTATCGCCCACGAGATCAAGAACCCCCTGACGCCGATCCAGCTGTCGGCCGAGCGGCTGAAGCGCAAGTTCCGCAGCCGGATCGACGAGGATGTCGAGATCTTCGATCGCTGCACCGACACCATCATCCGCCAGGTCGGCGACATCGGCCGGATGGTGGACGAGTTCTCGTCCTTCGCCCGGATGCCGACGCCCAAGTTCGCGGCCCAGAACCCCGCCGAACTGCTGCGCGAGGCGGTCTTCGCCCAGCGTGTGGCGGCGCCCGAGATCGCCGTCGAACTGGTCGAGCCCCTGCCCAAGGTGAGCCTGCAGGCGGACGGCCGCATGGTGGGTCAGGCCCTGCTGAATATCTTCAAGAACGCCGGCGAGGCCGTCAGCGCGCGGCGTCTGGGCGCACCCGCGGACGACACGGCGCCCGGTATCCTGGCCCGGCTCACGGTCGAGAACGGTGTCGCCACCTTCGCCATCGAGGACGATGGCAAGGGCCTGCCCGCGCGCGACCGCGACCGCCTGACCGAGCCCTATGTGACGACCCGCGAGAAGGGCACAGGCCTGGGCCTGGCGATCGTCAAGCGCATCTGTGAAGACCATGGCGGCGAGCTGCGGCTCGCGGACGCCGAGACCCTGGGCGGCGCGCGCGTCTGCCTGATATTTCCGCTCAATCCCAACGCCGTGACCTCGCCCGATGCGCTCGCATCCGGCGTCGCGGCTGAATAGCGAGGCGATATGAGAGTCACCGGAGCCGACATCCTGGTCGTCGACGACGAGGCCGACATCCGCGACCTGGTCTCGGGACTGCTGGAGGACGAGGGCCATTCGGTCCGCGTCGCCTCCAGTTCCGAAGAGGCGCTGGCCGGCATCCGGGCGAGGAAGCCCTCGCTGCTGGTCCTCGACATCTGGATGCAGGGCGGGGGCATGGACGGGCTGGAACTGCTCGACATGATCAAGGAGCTCGACGCCGACCTGCCCGTCGTCATGATGTCCGGCCACGGCAACATCGAGACCGCCGTCAGCGCCCTGAAGCGCGGCGCCTACGACTTCATTGAAAAGCCCTTCAAGTCGGACCGGTTGGTCGTGGTGATCGAGCGGGCGCTGGAATCGGCTGCGCTGAAGCGTGAGAACCGTCGCCTGCGCGCCCAGGCCGCCGTGCCTTCCGGCCTGATCGGTCGTTCGGCCGCCGCCCAGGCCCTGCGCACCACCATCGCCAAGGTCGCGCCCGCCAACAGTCGTGTGCTGATCTCGGGCCCCCCGGGCTCAGGCAAGGAACTGGTCGCGCGCCAGATCCACGAGGCCAGCCCGCGCGCTCGTGGTGAATTCGTCGCCATCTCTGCGGCCGGCATGACCCCCGAACGCCTCGACCTGGAACTGTTCGGCGAGGAGGGCGCCGATGGACGCCCGCGCAAGATCGGCGTGTTCGAACGCGCCCATAACGGCACCCTGTACCTGGACGATGTCGGCGATATGCCGCGCGAGAGCCAGAGCCGCATCCTGCGCGTGCTGGTCGATCAGCGGTTTCGCCGGGTCGGCGGAGAGCAGGACGTGCAGGTCGATGTCCGCGTGGTTACTTCCACCGCGCGCGACCTCAAGACCGAGATTTCCGAGGGCCGGTTCCGTGAGGACCTGTTCCACCGTCTGAACGTCGTGCCGATCCGGGTTCCAGCCCTGTCGGAACGGCGCGAGGACATCGCCGAACTGGTCGACTATTTCATCGACACCCTGTCCACCTCCCAGGGCCTGCCGCGCCGCCGCATGGGCGACGATGCGGTGGCGGTGTTGCAGGTCCACCCCTGGCCCGGCAACGTCCGGCAACTGCGCAACAATGTCGAGCGGCTGCTGATCCTGGCCACAGGCGATCTGAACGACCCCATCAGCGCCGAAATGCTGCCCCAGGAGGTCGCATCCTCCGGCGGCAACGGCTCCATGGGGGCGGACCGGACCATCGCCCTGCCGTTGCGCGAGGCGCGTGAAGTGTTCGAACGCGAGTATCTGGCGGCCCAAATCATGCGTTTTGGCGGAAATATCTCGCGCACGGCCGCATTCATCGGCATGGAACGCTCGGCCCTGCACCGCAAACTGAAGTCGCTGGGCGTATCTCCCGCGCGGGGCGGGGACGATGAAGAGGGAAGTCTGGACTGATGTCGCGCGTCGCCTACGTCAACGGAACCTATCAACCACTCAGCGAGGCTGTGATCCATGTCGAGGATCGCGGTTTCCAATTCGCCGACGGCGTCTATGAGGTCTGGTCCGTTTTCGACGGCAAGCTGGCCGATTTTGAAGGTCATATGACGCGCCTGGTCCGCAGCCTGACCGAGCTTCGGATCGCCATTCCCATGACACGCGGATCCCTGACCCAGGTGCTGCGCGAGACCGTGCGCCGCAATCGCGTGCGCGACGGCATCGTCTATCTGCAGGTCACGCGCGGCACCGCTCGCCGCGATCATCCGTTCCCCGCCGAGGGTACGCCGCCCAGCGTCATCGTCACCTCCAAGTCCGTCTCCTTCGCCAAGGCCCAGGCCCAGGCGGCCAAGGGCGTGGCTGTCATCACCCAGCCCGACATCCGCTGGGGCCGGTGCGACATCAAGACCGTGGGCCTGCTGCCCAACGTGCTGGCCAAACAGGCCGCCCGCGACCGGGGAGCCTATGAGGCCTGGATGGTCGACGAGATGGGCCTGGTCACTGAAGGCTCCTCGACCAATGCCTGGATCGTGGACAAGAACGGCAAGCTGCGCACGCGCGACACCCAGGCCAACATCCTGAAGGGCTGCACCCGCACCACCTTGATGGCCCTGATCGCCGAACATGGTCTGGAAGTGGACGAGCGCCCCTTCAGCGTGGACGACGCCAAGGAGGCCAAGGAAGCCTTCTTCACCGCCGCCGGCGCCTTCGTCATGCCTGCGATCTCGATCGACGGGGTCAAGATCGGCGACGGAAAGCCGGGTCCGATCGCCACGCGACTGCGCACCGAATACCTCGAGAAGGCCAAGCGCGACGCCGTGTAACGGTGATTGGCTACAGTGACGGTTGCGGCGCAGCAATTGAGACGGCTAAGGTGTTTGGGCCGGGCATCCGATCCGGTCCTGCGCCCCTCAGGCTTCGAAGGGCGTAGCGCAACAATCAAAGAACAGGCCCAACCTGCCATGACGCAAGAAAAGCGCCAGAACCTTCAGGACACCTTCCTCAACAGCGTCCGCAAGACCAAGACGCCGCTGACCATCTTTCTGGTCAATGGGGTCAAGCTTCAGGGCATCGTGACCTGGTTTGACAATTTCTGCGTGCTGCTGCGCCGCGACGGCCAATCGCAACTGGTCTATAAACACGCCATCTCGACCATCATGCCCTCCGCGCCCGTGCAGATGTACGAGCCGGAAGCCGACGAGGATTGAGCGTCTCTCCGCATCGTCCCCTCGGGCTCAACTCCAAGGCAGAATGTTGCGTGAAACCGTTGGTTTGAACGGCGAGGTATTTCGTATCGCGTCGTGACGCACTACATCCGATCCTCGGGCCAGGCCCGAGGATGACGGCCTGTGCAATACGGGCCGCTGCCTAAACCCAACCGACAGAGACCCTTTGACGTCAAAGCTGATCGACCATTCCGTTCCGCTCATCCGGGCGATCGTCATCCATCCCGATGGCCGCAGCGAAAGCTCGCGGCTGGCGGAAGAACGCCTGCAGGAGGCGGTGGGCCTGGCCCGCGCCCTGGACCTGGATGTTCGCGCCGAGGAAATCGTGCGCATTCGCAAGGTGACGCCGGCGACCCTGTTCGGCACCGGCAAGGTCGAGGAACTGGCCGCCCTGGTCCGCGCCGCCGAGGCCGAGGCTGTGGTCATCGACGACAACCTAACGCCGGTGCAGCAGCGCAATCTGGAGAAGGAATGGGACTGCAAGGTCATCGACCGGACCGGGCTGATTCTCGAAATCTTCGGCCGTCGCGCGCGCACCAAGGAAGGCCGGTTGCAGGTCGAACTGGCGCGGCTGGACTATGAGAAATCCCGCCTGGTCCGTACCTGGACCCACCTGGAGCGGCAACGCGGCGGCACGGGATCGACCGGCGGCCCCGGCGAGACCCAGATCGAGCTCGACCGCCGCCTGATCGCCGACCGCATCGTCCGGCTGAAGACCGAGTTGGAAGAGGTGCGCCGCACGCGCGGCCTGCACAGGAAACAGCGCCAGAAGGTCCCGTTCCCGACCATTGCCCTGGTCGGCTATACCAACGCCGGCAAGTCGACCCTGTTCAACCGACTGACGGGGTCCGAGGTGCTGGCCAAGGACCTGCTGTTCGCCACCCTGGACACGACCCAGCGCACGATCCGTCTGCCTCAGGGGCGACCGGCCATCGTCGCCGATACGGTGGGCTTCATCTCCGACCTGCCGCACGAACTGGTCGAGAGCTTCCGCGCCACGCTGGAAGAGGTGGGCGAGGCCGACCTGATCCTGCACGTCCGCGACATCGCCTCGCCCGACAGCGAGGCCCAGGCCCGCGACGTCGAGGCAGTGCTGAAACAGATCGAGATCCCCGAAGGCCCCAACGGCGAGAAGAAGCCGCGCCGGATTCTGGAGGTCTGGAACAAGACCGACCTGCTGGACGCCGACGTGCGCGAGGCCGTGCTGGGGCAGGCCGAGCGTCTGGCCGCCGAGGGCAAGGCGGCTGCGGTCTCGGCCTGGACCGGCGAGGGGATCGAACCCCTGCGCCACATCATCACCCGCCTGATCGACGACGATCCCGAGACCCATCTGACGCTGGAGCCGACGCAGGGCGAGGCCCTGGCCTGGCTGTATGAACACGGTCGGGTGACCTCGCGCGACACCGACGAGGAGGGCCGCACCCACGTCGTGGTTCGGCTCGCCACACAGGCCCTGGGGCGGTTCGAGCGGCAGTTCGGAGCCGACTGACCATGGCCCTGATCGAGACCGTCCTGCTGCTTCTGTTGGCCGTGGTGGTGTCGGGCTCGATTGCGCGGATAACCCGGATCGCCCTGCCTTTGGTCCAGATCGCCCTGGGGGCCGTGGTCGTGATGATCACCGGTGAATCGATCGACCTGGAACCGGATATCTTCTTTCTGCTGTTCCTGCCGCCGCTGCTGTTCCTGGACGGCTGGCGCATTCCCAAGGAAAACCTGTTTCGTGACCGGGCGGTGATCCTGGAACTGGCCCTGGGGCTGGTGCTGTTCACTGTCCTGGGGCTGGGCTTCCTGATCTGGTGGATGATCCCCGAGATGCCCCTGCCGGTGGCCTTCGCTTTGGCGGCCATCCTGTCGCCGACCGACCCGATCGCGGTCCAGGCCATCGCCTCGCGCGCGCCGATCCCCAAGCGGCTGATGCATATCCTCGAGGCCGAATCCCTGCTGAACGACGCGACCGGCCTGACCTGTATGCGGATCGCCGTGATCGCCGCGACGACGGGCGTGTTTTCCATCGGGGCGGCCATCGGCACCTTCGCCTGGCTGGCCCTGGCCGGGGTGACCGTCGGCGTGGGGATCACCCTGGCCATCAGCTACGCCAAAAGCCTGGTCAGCCGTCGCTGGGGCGAGGACGTGGGGGCCCAGATCCTGATCAGCCTGCTGATCCCGTTCGCCGCCTATCTGGCCGCCGAAGAACTGCACGCGTCTGGCATTCTGGCCGCCGTCGCCGCGGGCATCACCATGAGCTTCACCGAGAGGGGCGTGCGCGCGACCCAGGCCATGGCCATGACCCGCATCCGCCGCGCCGTCGTCTGGGACACGGTGCAGTTCGTCGCCAACGGGGTGATCTTCGTCATCCTGGGCGAGCAGATGCCCTCAATCTTCGCCCGCGCCGCTCAGGTGGTTGCAGGCACCAGCCGCCCCGAGACCTGGTGGCTGGCGGTCTATGTGCTGGGCATTGTCGCAGCCCTGGCGACCTTGCGCTTCGTCTGGGTGTGGACCTCGCTGAAGCTGACCCTGTTTCGCCAGCGTCACAAGGGGCCTGCGCCCAAGGTGGGCCTGCGGCTGACCATGGTGATGTCGCTGGCCGGCGTGCGCGGGGCCGTGACTCTTGCCGGTATCCTGACCGTGCCCTTCGTCCTGGCCGACGGCTCGCCCTTGCCCTCGCGCAGCCTGGCCATCTTCCTGGCGGCGGGGGTGATCATCGTGTCCCTGGTGGTGGCGACCTTCGCCCTGCCGCGCCTGCTGAAGAACGTCGAACTGCCGCCCGAACCCTCGCATCAGCAGGAAGAGGATCGCTCGCGGGTCGCCGCTGCCGGCGCGGCGCTGAAGGCCGTCGAGGAAGCCTCGCATCGGCTGGCCGAGGGGCAGGCCGATCCCGACCGCTACGCCGACATCGCCAGCCGCATCATGGCCCTGTATCGCCACCGCATCGAGAGCCACACCCACACCGACGATGATGACGTCGAGGCGTCTCGCAGGCTGGACCTGATCGAGCGCGAACTGCGTCTGGCCGGGCTGGCCGCAGAACGCCACGCCTTGGGACGCCTGATGCGGACGCGCCAGATCGACGAGGACGTGGGCCGTCGCCTGATCCGCGAAGTGGACCTGCAGGAAATCCGTTATCAGTGAGGCGTGATGCACGCTTCGGACGGAGCGGCGGGGCCGGTCCGTCCGAAGGGATGATGCCTAGTCTTCGGCCTTGGCCGCGGGCTTTTTCGCAGCCGGCTTCTTGGCCGCCGGTTTCTTTGCAGCAGGCTTCTTGGCGGCGGGCTTCTTGGCTGCCGGGGCCTTGTCGCCATCCGCCTTGGGCGCTGCCTTCTTGGCCGGAGCCTTCTTGACCGCAGCCTTCTTGGCCTTGGGCGCAGCGGCGGCGCGGGCGGCCAGAAGCGGCACGGCCACCTCCATGGTCATGTCCTCGGGCGCCGTGCCCTTGGGAAGGGTGGCGTTGATCTTGCCCGACTTCACATAGGGGCCAAAACGCCCCGCCATGACGTGAACCGGCTCGCCCGATTCCGGGTGAGCGCCCAGGTCTTTCAGAGGGGCGACGGCGGCGCCGCGACCGGCGAACTTGCCCGCCCGTTTCTCGGCCAGCAGGACGACGGCGCGGTTCAGCCCGACCTCGAACACCTCGTCGATGTCGGCGACATTGGCGTATGTGCCGGCGTGCAGGACAAAGGGTCCGTAGCGACCCAGACCGGCGGTGATCGGCTTGCCGTCCTCCGGGTGCATCCCGACCTCGCGCGGCAGGGCCAGCAGGCGCAGGGCCTGTTCCAGCTCCAGCGTCGCGGGGCTCCAGCCCTTGGGCAGGGACGAGCGTTTGGGCTTTTCCTCGCCAGGGATGGCGGTCTGCACATAGGGACCGAAACGGCCGATCTTCAGCTCGACCGGCTGGCCGGTGATCGGGTCCAGACCCAGTTCGCGGTCGCCGCCAGCCTCGGCGCCCTCGGCGTTGGAGCCGGCGCCGAAGCCGCGCGTGTAGCGGCATTCCGGATAGTTGGAGCAGCCGATGAAGGAGGACTTCATCTTGAAGCTGGCCTTCAGATGCAGCCGGCCCGACTTGCACAGCGGGCACAGGCGCGAGTCCGAGCCGTCTTCCTTGGGCGGGAAGAGGAAGGGACCGATGGCGCTGTCGAGTTCGTCGATCACGCCCTGGCGTTCCAGCACGGCGGCGGTGGCGGGCTTCAGCTTGGACCAGAACTCGCGCAGCAGCGCCTTCCAGTCGGCGTCGCCGGCCGAGACCTCATCGAGCTGGTTCTCCAGGGCGGCGGTGAAATCGTACTGCACCCACTGGCCAAAGAACTGTTCCAGGAAGGCGGTGACCAGACGGCCGTTGTCCTCGGGGATGAAGCGGTTCTTGTCCATGCGGACATATTCGCGGTCGCGCAGGGTGGTCAGGATCGAGGCGTAGGTCGAGGGACGGCCGATGCCGAGCTCTTCTAGCTTCTTGACCAGGGTGGCTTCCGAGAAGCGCGGCGGCGGCTCGGTGAAATGCTGGTCGGTGCGGATGGCCTCGACCTTGGCCTTGGCACCTTCCTTCAGCGAGGGCAGGCGGGTCGAATCGTCGTCCTCGTCGGTCTCGGCGCCCTTCTGCTTCTCGTCGCGGCCTTCTTCATAGACGGCCAGGAAGCCGTCGAAGGTGACAACCTGGCCGGTGGCGCGCAGGCCGGTCATGCCATCCGGCGTCTCGACGTCGACCGTGGTGCGGTCCAGGCGCGCGGCCTCCATCTGGGAGGCAACCATGCGCTTCCAGATCAGCTCGTAGAGCCGTTGCAGGTCGCCATCGAGACGCAAGGATTCGGGATGGCGCGCGATATTGGTCGGGCGGATGGCCTCGTGCGCTTCCTGGGCGTTTTTGGCCTTGGTCTTGTAATAGCGCGGCTCGGCCGGGACGAAGGCGGGGCCGAAGGTGTCGGAGATGACGCTTCGGGCCTGGGCGATGCCTTCGGGGCTGACGAACAGGCCGTCGGTCCGCATGTAGGTGATCAGACCGCCAGTCTCATCGACGCCTTCATACAGCTTCTGAGCCGCCTGCATCGTGCGCTGGGCGGTGAAGCCCAGCTTGCGGCTGGCTTCCTGTTGCAGGGTCGAGGTGGTGAAGGGCGGCGAGGGGAAGCGGCGAACCGGCTTCTTCTCGATCGACTTGATGGTGAAGTCGCCCGAGTTGATCGCGTCGCGGGCGGCGTTGGCCATGACCTCGGACACGATGTCCAGGCGCTGGACCCGCTTGCCCGCGTGCTTGACCAGGCGGGTGGTGAAGGGCGGGCTGTCGGCGGCCAGATCGGCCTCGACGGACCAGTATTCCTGGGGCCGGAAAGCTTCGATTTCCAGCTCGCGGTCGACGATGATCCTCAGGGCGACCGACTGCACCCGGCCAGCCGAGCGGGCGCCGGGGAGCTTGCGCCACAGCACCGGCGACAGGGTGAAGCCCACCAGATAGTCCAGGGCGCGGCGGGCCAGATAGGCCTCGACCAGCTCCATGTCGATCTGACGCGGGGCCGCCATGGCCTCCAGCACCGCTGTCTTGGTGATGGCGTTAAAGGTGACGCGCTCGACGGCGGTGTCCTTCAGGGCCTTCTTCTTGTTCAGGACCTCGAGCAGGTGCCAGCTGATCGCCTCTCCCTCGCGGTCGGGGTCGGTGGCCAGGATGACGCGGTCGGCGCGCTTGGCGGCCTCGGCGATCTCGGTCATCCGCTTGGCGCCGCGGGCGTCGACCTCCCACTCCATGGCGAAGTCCTCGTCCGGCTTGACCGAGCCGTCCTTGGACGGGAGGTCGCGGATATGGCCGTATGAGGCGAGCACCTCATAGTCCGAGCCGAGGTATTTATTGATGGTCTTAGCCTTGGCCGGGCTCTCGACGATGACGAGGTTCATTACTGCGCAGTCTGTTTCGGGAGGCGGCGAACGTGGTTGGCCCGGCGCCCCGTGTCAATCAGAGGCGAACGAAATAGGAAATGATGCTCGCAAAGGTTGCGGCGCGCCTTAAAGTTGTGTCCAATGTACGGGCCAGACTCGCTGATTGAACCTCGCTCGCCAAACCCGCCGCACAGGACGCCCGAGATGCCCCACCCGGTTCCAAATGACGCGACCTCTCAGCGGGGCCGACGCATTGAGAAGAGCAAGCCGGAGTATCCGGTGCGAGAATATATCGGCGCCATGGCCCAGGAACTGGCGCAGATGGCGCGTTGGGACGGCGACGACGCCTTGGGCGCCCTTCTGGACGCCGTGGCCAACCGAGCCGGAGAAGCGCGGCCGGCTTAAGACGCACTATCGCTGAATGGTCAGGCGATCCCGGCGCGGCGGAACGGGAACAGGGCTCGCAACTGCGGGTCGCGCAGCCACAGCCCGCCCCACATGATCAGGCCCAGGTACAGGCTGAACAGCTGGTGGCTGAACAGGGGATTGCCGATACGGACCTGGGTGGCCATCGCTCCGCCCAGCAGCCCCATCGTGACGACCGCGCCCAGCAGGCTGGTGCGCGGGTAGACATAGAGGATGACGCAGGCCAGTTCGATCAGGCCTATCGCCAGCACATAGTCGCGCGGCCAGCCAAGGGCGACGAGTGTGTCCCCGGCGACGGGCATCCCCATCAGCTTCGGCGCCACCGAAGCGCCCAACATGAACAGAACGAACAGACCGCTGAGCACGCGGCCGGACCAGACCATGGGGGTGGCTTTCATCGTCATGCTCCCTTCGGCGCCCAGTCGGCGGCTGGGATGGTGTTGATCATCCAGGGCACGCCGAACCTGTCGGTGAAGCCGCCGAAGCCAGGCGACCATGAGGTTTCGGCGAAGGGCATCCGGATCTCTCCACCCTGCGAAAGGCGATCGAAGATGCGGAGGGCCTCCCGCGCATCATCAAAGTGCAGCGTGACGTCGAAACCGTCCTTGGGCTTGTGCATGTCGGTCGTATAGGCCGGGTGCATATCCGAACCCATCAGCGCCTGGTCTCCGACCTGGAGCCAGCAGTGCATCAGCCAGTCCTTTATGGCGGGGTCCATCTCGACACCCGGAGGGGCCTCGCCATAGGCGATGGCGGCGATGATCTTTCCGCCTAGGGCCTCGGCGTAGAAGTCGAAGGCTTCGCGGCATGTGCCGGGCAAGCTCAGGCTGGTGACGATCTTCATGACGGCGCCTCCTTCTAATTGTTCGGGCTTCTAATTGTTCGGGCTTCTAATTGTTCGGGCTTCTAATCGTTCTGGGGTCAGTCGGGGTTGGCGGCCAGCCAGGCGGCCAGCCGGTCTGCGGTGGAACTCCAGCCATGTTTGTGGCCGGTCAGGCTCTGTTCGGACTTCAGGCCTTCGTGGGTGAAGTCCATGCGCGTCTCGCCGGTCGCCGTCTCGCTCAGTTCGACGGTGACGAGGGTGTCGACCGGCGGGCCGTCCTCGTGGCTTTCGTCCCATTTGAAGGTGAAGACGAGGCGGCGAGGGGCGTCGATCTCGCGATAGACGCCGCCCTGCCACAGGTCCTCTCCGGTCTCGGGCGAGCGCAGGCAGATGCGCCACGCGCCGCCCACGCGGAAATCGCAGGTCGCGCTGACCGCCGGCCATTCAACCGGCCCCATCCACAGGACGAGAACCTCCGGGTTCGACCAGGCGCGCCAGACCAGGTCGCGCGGCGCCTCGAACAGGCGCTGCATCTTCAGGGTCGGGCGCGTGGCGGGCGCCATGGCGACGGCTTCTGGCATGCGCAGTCTCCGTGAGGTTTGGCTTCAGAGCGTTTTCAACAGCTCGGCCAGTTGATCGGCGACCGTGCCCCAGCCTTCGTGGAAACCCATCTGCTCGTGCTGTTTCATGGTCTCGGCGTTCCAGTGGCTGGCGGTGGCCGTGTATTTCGTCTTTCCGTCCGCCGTGGGCTCCATCTCGATCCGAGCCGCCATGAACGGTTGACCTGCCGGCTTCCAGTCTGGGGTGAAGGCGTCGGTGGTGATGATGCGCCGGTTCGGCACGACGTCCAGAAACACGCCTGTGTTGGGGAAGGCCTCGCCGTTCGGACCGTGCATGGTGAACTGGAACCGACCGCCGACGCGCGGCTCGACGACGGCGTCGGTGATCGACCACGGCTCGGGTGCGAACCACCGGCTCAGGATCGCCGCGTCCGTGTAGGCCTTGAAGACCTTCTCGGGCGAGGCGTCGAGGATGCGTTCCAGCGTCAGGTCGAAGGCGTGCGCGGCGCCGTCGGTGTCGCAGGGATTGTCGTCAGTTAGGTTTGCCATCGTCGTTTCCTTTCTGAATCTTGCGAAGATAATCGTCCAGACGGTTGAAGCTCTTGTCCCAGTAGCGGCGGTAGTATTCCAACCACTCGGCCATGCCCTTCATGCCCATCGGCTCCAGTCGTGCAGGACGCCACTGGGCCTCCTTGCCGCGGGAAATCAGCCCCGCCTTTTCCAGCACCTTCAGGTGTTTCGACACGGCCGGCAGGCTCATGTCGAACGGCTCGGCCAACTCGCCGACGCTGGCCTCGCCCTCGCACAGCCGCGCCAGGATGGCCCGACGGGTCGGGTCGGCCAAGGCTGCGAACTTTGCGGATAGGGGGTCGGTCTGCATCGGGCCAATCGTATGTAACTGACAAGTTAAATGCTCCCGCGAATTCGTCTTGTCAACCGAGAGGTTAAATAGGGTTCGGGAACGGTGTGGCGGCCCGCCGGTTCATCCTCGCAACATGAGGAAACACCGATGAAAGCCGTCATCCTGAACTGCACGCTCAAGCCGTCGCCAAAGACGTCCAGCACCGAGGCCCTGGCGAAAGTCGTCATTGCGGAGCTCGAGAAGGGCGGGGCCGAGACCGAACTGATCCGGCTGGTCGACCTGAACATCAAGCCGGGCGTCACCGGCGACGAAGGCGACGGGGACGACTGGCCTTCGGTGGACGCGAAGCTGAAGGCGGCCGACATCGTCGTTTTCGCTACCCCGACCTGGCTGGGCCAGATGTCGAGCATCGCCCTGCGGGCGCTGGAACGGATGGACGCCTGGTTCGAGGAGGCAGACGACAGCGGTCGCCCCATCGCCTTCGGCAAGGTCGCCGGCATCGTCATCACAGGCAACGAGGACGGCGCCCACCATATCGTGGCGACGATCTCGCAGGGTCTGATCGACATGGGCTTCACCATCCCGGCGCAGAGCTGGACCTACTGGCATCTGGGCCCAGGACCCGGCCCGGACTACGTCGAGACGGATCAGGGGCATGACTACTCGGACCGTGTGGGCCGCAATGCTGCACGGAATCTGGTCGCCCTGGCCAAGGTGTTGAAGCCGGAAACCTATCCGGCCCCCGAGAGCGGCGAATAGGCGTTGGCGTGACCCGCAGCTGGCCCTAGAAGGGGTGCGTACAAACCGGGAACTTACGCCATGTCCTTCATCGCCCTGATCGCCGCCGTCGCTCTGCAAGCCGCACCTGCCGACACGGCGGAGGCACAGATCGGCGCGGTGCTGGACCAGCTGAACGTCGCCTCTACGGCGGCGGACACCGAGGTCTATTTCGGCCTCTATACGCCTGACGCCCGCTTCATCGGCACGGACCGGAACGAGCGTTGGACGATCGACGAGCTTCGCGCCTATGCAGCGCCGGTGTTCGCGTCGGGCAGGGGCTGGACCTATGTTCCGTCGGACCGCGTGATCACCGTCGCCGATATCGACTGTCGCTGCGTCGCCTGGTTCGACGAGCAGCTGACCAACCCGTCCTATGGCGCGGCGCGGGGATCGGGTGTTATGCGCTTGACGCCGGCTGGCTGGAAGATCGAGCAATATGTGCTGTCCTTCCCGGTGCCGAATGACAAGGCCGCCGCCGTCATCGCCGTCATCAAGGGCGAGGCCGAGGCGGCAGTCGCTCACTGATGGAGTTCCACGAGGAAGCCTTTGTCCTGTCGGCGCGGTCGCATGGCGATACCGGAGTGGTGGTCGATCTGTTGACCGAGACCCATGGCCGCCATGCGGCCTATGTCGCGGGCGGAGCGTCGCGTCGGATGAAGCCCTTTCTGCAGGCGGGCGCGCGGGTCATTGCCGACTATAGGGCGCGGACCTCGGACCATCTGGGCTCGGCGCGGCTGGAGCCGGTGGGCGAGGGGCCTAGCGCCCTGTTCGAGGACGCGCTGGCCCTGGCCGGGTTGGCGGCGGCGGCGGCGGTGGCTCAGGGCGCCTTGCCCGAGCGTGAGGCCCACCCCGGCGCCTTCATGGCCTTTGAGGCGCTGATGTCAGCCTTCGTCATTCCCGAGGTCTGGCCTGCGGTCTTCGTGCGGTTCGAGGCGGGACTGCTGGAGGATCTGGGGTTCGGTCTGGATCTGTCGCGGTGCGCGGCGACCGGGGTCATGGACGATCTGATCTATGTCAGCCCCCGCACCGGGCGGGCGGTCAGCCGCGACGCTGGCGCCCCCTATGCCGACAAGATGCTGACCCTGCCGCCCTTCATGCTGGGCGCCCAGGCCGGGCTGCGCGAGGGCGATGTCGGCACCGGGCTGGACCTGACCGGCCACTTCCTCGAGCAGTTCGTCTTCCACCCCCAGAACAGGCCCATTCCGCCAGCCAGGGTCTGGATGGTGGACAAGCTGAGGGAGCAGGGACGGCTGTGATGGCGACACAAGGTGCGGTCGAGACAAGACCAGATTAACCTTAGCCGAGGTAGTCTTTCCGTGCCGGTGTTGGCGTGTCCAGGAGTCCTCAAGGCATGTCTCAAGCCGCCTTCGTCGACACGGGGTCACGTCAGACGGACGAGGGGGCGCATCCATTTTCGCGCGCCGAAGCCGTTGCAGATATCGCCGCCTTCTTCGATGTGTCCCTGGATCTTCTCGTCATTCGCGATCTCGAAGGGGTCGTCGTCAAAGCCAGCCGCTCATGGCTTTCGCTGATGGGCTACAATCCCGCCCAGCTCGAGGGCCGGAAACTTCTCAGCCTCGTCCATCCCGAGGATATGCCCGGAACCCACAACAGCGTCTTCGAGGTCGAGAGCCGCAAGGTCGGGCAGCCGATCCTGGGGTTCATCAACCGATACCGTCACAGCGACGGACATTACCGGACGCTGGAGTGGCGGGCCCAGAGGTTCGAAAACCGGATCTATGGCGTTGCTCGCGACGTCACCAACAAGGTCGCAGCCGAGCGCGAACTGATCGAAGCCAAGGCCGCCGCCGAGAGCGCCAATCGCGCAAAGTCCGACTTCCTGGCCAATATGAGCCACGAGATCCGCACGCCCCTGAACGGCGTCATCGGCATCGCAGACGTGCTGGCGCGCACCCCATTGAATGCGGAGCAGGCGGAGCTGGTCGAGTTGATCCGCGATTCCGGCGCGACGCTGGAACGGCTGGTTTCCGACATTCTGGATATGTCCAAGATCGAGGCGGGACAGGTCGATCTCGAGGCGCGCCCGTTCGACCTGGAGCGGGTCCTGACCGCCTGCGTGGAGGTCGCTCGGTTGGGGGCGGAGGCCAAGGGGTTGGAGTTCCGCCTCGACATCGACGCCGCCGCTCGGGGTCAGTTCGTCGGCGACAGCACGCGGTTGCGCCAGGTGCTGACCAATCTGCTGTCCAACGCCGTGAAGTTCACGGCTCAGGGCGAGGTCGGACTGACGGTGCGGCTGGACGAGACGACGACGACCCTGATCGTCGAGGACACCGGCGTCGGCTTCAACGCCGAGGAAGCCACCCGACTGTTCGAGCGTTTCAGTCAGGCCGACGACAGCATCACCCGCAGGTTCGGCGGCTCGGGTCTGGGTCTGTCGATCTGCCGCTCTCTGGTCGAGATGATGGGCGGCGAGATTTCAGCGACATCGACGCCGGGCGTGGGCAGCCGGTTCGAGGTGCGGCTGCCGCTGGTTCGCGCGGCGATCCAGACCGGAGTCACCTCGTCCGAGAACGCCATGGGGCCCGCCGGGCTTCGATCCGGCAGACGGCTGCGCGTGCTTCTGGCTGAGGATCATCCGGTCAACCAGCGCGTGGCCCAGGCGATCCTGGCCAGTCAGGGCGCAGAGGTGGTCACGGTCGGCGACGGCGCGGAGGCGGTTGCGGCCTTCCAGCGCGGCGGCTTCGATCTGGTGCTGATGGATATGCAGATGCCTGTGATGGACGGGCTGGCGGCCACGCGGAAAATTCGGGCGTTCGAGGTCGAGCAGGGCCTGGCGACGACCGCCGTCGTGATGCTGAGCGCGAACGCCCTGCCCGAGCATCAGGCGCAGGCCGCCGAGGCGGGCGCCGATCTGCACGTCTCCAAACCCATCACCACCGCCAGCCTTCTGGCAGGCATCGAGACGGCGCTCGCCTAGCCGAAGGTGAAAGCGAAGACCTGAACGCCGGGGTCGCTAAACTCGATCTCGAAGCTGCGCTCGCCCATCGACCGGGCCTGACGCACCAGTTGATACAGGCGCTGGCTGTCCACGGTCCCATTGCCGGCGGCGTCGACATCGACACCCGCGTCCGGGCCGGGCGCGCGACCATCGATGCGGACGCGGAACCGCACCGGCTTGGCCGGATCGGCCAGACCCATGACCAGATGCAGGTCGCGCCCCCGGAAGCGATAGGTCACCTTGCCGCCCGCGCGGGTCAGGTCTGCGTGCTCGTTCCTCACGATCCAGTCGCCGGTCAGGCTCCACTGGTTCAGGGTCAGGGGCGCCGAGCCATAGGTCTGGACGGCGTCGCGCAGCACGGGTTGGGGCGAGGCGAAGTTGGCGGCGCGGGCATAGCCCAGATAGGTCTCTGGCGAGCGGACGCCGGGGGTGGTGACACCCGCCGGGGCCTCGGCGCCCTGGCCCATGATGTCGACCAGATCGGTGGGGACGTCGGTGCGCCCAGCCTCCCGCAGCAGTTGCTGAATGACGCGTTCAGAGTGGTCGTAATCCCCCTCGCCAAAGTGGTGATAGCGGATGTTCCCCACGGCATCGACGAAGTAGTGGGCGGGCCAATACTGGTTCTGGAAGGCGCGCCAGATGGCGAAGTCGTTGTCCATGGCGACAGGATAGGTGACGCCGAACCGCTGGATAGCGGCGCGCACGTTGGGCTCGGACTTCTCGAAGGCGAACTCGGGCGTATGGACCCCGATGACGACGAGGCCGTACGGCGCGTATTTCGCGGCCCAGGCCCGCACATAGGGCAGGGTGCGCACGCAGTTGATGCAGGAATAGGTCCAGAAGTCGAAGACCACGACCTTGCCCTTCAGGCTCTCGGCGGTGATGGGCGCCGAGTTCAGCCAGCCGGTCGCGCCGGTCAGGGGCGGCATGGCGGCCTCGATGGGCAGGTTCTCGATAGGCGCGCGGGCGGTGTTGGAGGGCTGGCCGGCGCCGACCCGGGTCAACAGGCTCTGCTCGACCTTGTTCACGCCGCTGGCCGACAGCCGGGTCAAGAGGCCGGTGTCGAGACCGAGCGCGATGGCGGCGACGCCGATCAGCACCAGGACGCCCAGACCCTTGCGCACCCATTCACCGACGCCCAGCGACTTCTTCATGGTCTGGAACACCTTGCCGCCAACCAGCAGGGCCAGGGCCAGGGAGGTCGCCGCGCCCGCCGCATAGGCGGCCAGCAGCAGGGTCGTGCCGACGGATGCCCCCTGCAAAGCCGCTCCCGTCAGGATCAGGCCCAGGATCGGCCCGGCGCACGGCGCCCACAACAGGCCGGTCGCCACGCCCAAGAGGAAGGACGGCCAGATCGAGGACCGGCCCGCCGCCTGTTCCAGACTGGCCCGCTCGGTCAGCCTGGACCCCAGGGCCACCAGGGGCCGGGTCAGCCGGTCGGCCAGGGACGGAAAGATCAGCGTCAGACCCAGCACGGCCATGACGATCAGGGCGATCCAGCGCCCGACCTGATTGGCCTGCACCGCCCAGCCGCCGCCGATAGCCGCCAGGCTGGCCACGCCCGCAAAGGTCAGCGCCATCCCCACCAGCAGGGGCAGGCCGCTGCGGATGAAGGGCTGTTCCGCCCGCGCGAACACGAAGGGCAGCACCGGCAGGATGCACGGGCTGAGGATGGTCAGGGCCCCGGCGAGATAGGACAGCAGGATCAGGATCATGGACGTGTCCGATGGGGCGAGGCGCCCGCTTGATGACTATACGCCTCAGGATTGCGTTCGGATGCCGAATCGTTCGTCATTCAGGGCGCTGGATCGGTCGTTAGATATTCAGCCAGTTTCCATCCTGTGTGATCCGACTTTACTTCCGCCGGCAGGGGGCTGCTTTGAACGAGCTTGATCGCCGATGACGACCTCGACCCTCTCGTCCTCAGGCAGCGCAGTGAGCAGCGCAAAGGCCCACTACGTCGTGCTGGACGGACTGCGCGGTGTCGCCGCACTGATGGTGGTTGTTTTCCATCTGTTCGAAGCCTGGTCACACGGTGATCCCCGGCAGCAGATCATCAACCATGGCTACCTGGCTGTGGACTTCTTCTTCATGCTCTCCGGATTCGTCATCGCTTATGCCTACGACGACCGTTGGGGAGGCATGTCCCAGTGGGAGTTCTACAAGCGCCGGCTGATCCGCCTGCAGCCGATGATCATCGTCGGGAGCGTGATCGGGGCCGTCCTGTTCGCCTTCCAGGGATTCTCGATCTTTCCGAATGTTCGGGACGCCGCATGGTGGCAGGTTGTGGCCGTCATGCTGGTGGGTTTCACCATGATCCCGCTGCCGAGGTCTGCCGACATCCGGGGCTGGACCGAGATGTACCCGTTGAATGGCCCGGCCTGGTCGCTGTTCTACGAGTTCGTCGCCAATTTCCTGTATGCGGTCGGCCTTAGAAAGCTGTCGAACCGGGCGCTTGGCGTTCTGGTGGCCGTCGCCGCCCTCGCGCTCATCTATCTCGCGGTCTTTGGTCCGCGCGGCGACCTGATCGGCGGCTGGGGCATGGACCCCGTCGGCATTCAGACCGGACTGACGCGGGTGATGTTCCCCTTCTTCGCAGGTGTGCTGCTATTCCGGCTGGGCCATAGGGTGAAGCTTCGGAACGGCTTCATCGTGTGCAGCGCCTTGCTGGTGTGCGCACTGGCCCTGCCGCGGTTCGGCGCGGCGGATCAGACCTGGCTCAACGGGCTCTATGAGGTTCTTTGCGTGATGATCCTGTTCCCCATCATCGTCGCAATAGGGGCAGGGCAGGCCGATGCGGGAGGACGCTCACTGCATGTGGCGCGCCTGTTCGGCGACCTGTCCTATCCGCTCTACATCACCCACTATCCCTTGATCTATATCTACACCGGCTGGGTGGCCGATGCCCGGCCGTCCGTTCTGGTCGGCGCCCTTGTCGGGGCGGGGGTCCTGATCCTGACCCTCGGGATCGCTTGGGTGAGTTTGAAGGTCGTTGACCTGCCGGTCAGGCGCTGGCTCACTCGCAAGCTTCTGCGTAAGCCCGGGGCGGGAACACCGGCCTGATGGGGGCAGGATGACGCGCACTGTGCACGCGCTTTCCCCAGCCATCGCCCATCAATCGCCCGGACGGTCTAGACTTGTCGTTCAAACCGGCTGATTCGATCCTGCATGACCATTCACACCCCTCCGCCCCCCGAAGGCGGCCGTATCGTCGACGAGCCGATGGAGACGGCGCTGAGCCGCCGCTATCTGGCCTATGCCCTGTCGACGATCACCAACCGGGCGCTGCCCGACGTGCGCGACGGGTTCAAGCCCGTGCACCGGCGCATCATGTACGCCATGCACCAGATGCGGCTGAACCCGCAGGCGGCGGCGCGTAAATGCGCCAAGGTCGTCGGCGAGGTGATGGGCTCCTATCACCCGCACGGCGACGCCTCCATCTATGACGCCCTGGTACGGCTGGCCCAGGACTTCGCCCAGCGCTATCCGCTGGTCGATGGTCAGGGGAACTTCGGCAACATCGACGGCGATAACGCCGCGGCCATGCGCTACACCGAGTGCAAGCTGACCGCCGCCGCCGTCCTGTTGATGGAGGGCATCGACCAGGATGCGGTCGATTTCCGCGCCACCTATGACGATCAGGGCGAGGAGCCGGTCGTCCTTCCGGCGGGCTTCCCCAACCTTCTGGCCAACGGCTCGTCGGGCATCGCCGTGGGCATGGCGACCTCGATCCCGCCGCACAACGTCGGCGAACTGATCGACGCCTGCCAACTGCTGCTTGAGCGGCCCGAGGCCACGACCGCCGAACTGGCCGAGATCGTGCCGGGGCCGGACTTCCCCACCGGCGGCGTTGCGGTCGAAGGCCATGCCTCGATCCTGGAGGCCTATGAGACGGGTCGGGGCGGGGTGCGTCTGCGGGCGCGCTGGGAGCGGGTTCCGCTAGAGCGCGGCGGCTATCAGATCGTCGTCACCGAGATGCCCTATCAGGTCGGCAAGTCCAAGCTGATCGAGGACCTAGCTGCCCTGATCGACCTGAAGAAGGCGCCGCTGTTGGGCGACGTGCGCGACGAGTCGGCCGAGGACGTGCGGCTGGTGATCGAGCCAAAGTCGCGCACCATCGACGCCGAAGTCCTGATGGAGAGCCTGTTCAAGCTGTCCGATCTGGAGGTCCGCTTCCCGATCAACATGAATGTGCTGGACGCCACGGGTACGCCTGGGGTCATGGGGCTGAAGGCCTGTCTGCAAGCCTTCCTCGATCACCGGCGCGACGTGCTGATCCGGCGCTCGCAGTGGCGGATCGAGCGGGTCGAGAAGCGACTGCACCTGCTGGAAGGCCTCAGGATCGTCTTCCTGAACCTGGACGAAGTGATCCGCATCGTCCGCGAGGAAGAACAGCCCAAGGCCGTCCTGATCGCCCGTTTCGGTCTGTCGGAGATGCAGGCTGACTATATCCTCGACACCCGTCTGCGCCAGTTGGCGCGGATCGAGGAGATGGCGATCGAGAATGAATACAACGAACTGGCGGCGGAACTGGCGGCGCTGCAGGCGCTGTCGTCCTCGCCGGCGAAGCAGTGGAAGAAGATCGGTCAGGACCTGGCCCTGGTGCGCAAGGCCCTGATCTCGCCGCGCCGGACGACCATCGCCGACGCCGTCGACTCATCGGCGTTCGCCCCGCCCGAGGCCTATATCCCGCGCGAGGCCATCACCGTCATCCTGTCGGAACGCGGCTGGATCCGCGCCGCCAAGGGGAAGGTCGAGGACCCGTCGGAACTGAAGTTCAAGGAGGGGGATGCCCTGGCCTATCTGGTCCCGGCCTTCACCACGGACAAGATTCTGGTGGCGGCGTCGGACGGGCGCATCTTCACCATCGGCGCCGACAAGCTGGCCTCGGGGCGCGGCCACGGAGAGCCGCTGCGGCTGATGATCGAGCTGGAGGAAAAGGCCGACATCGTCGCCGTCCTGGCCCACCAGCCGGGATCGAAGCTGCTGGTGGCGTCAAAGGCGGGCTATGGCTTCATCGCGCCCGAGGACGACATGCTGGCCCAGAAGCGGGGCGGCAAACAGGTGCTGAACGGCGACCTTCTGGCCATCCTGCGTCTGGGCGCGGCCGATCACATCGCGGCCATCGGCGAGAACCTCAAGACCCTGATCTTCAAGGCCGAGGAACTGCCCGAGATGGGCCGTGGCAAGGGTGTGAAGCTGCAGTCCTACAAGCAGGGCGGGCTTCAGGACATCAGCGCCTTCAACGGCGAAGCGGGGCCGGAGTGGGTCGACGGCGGCGGGCGTCGCCGCAACTGGCCCGACTGGAAGGACTGGCTGGGCAAGCGCGCCGGGGCTGGTCGCATGGGGCCGAGAGGGCTGCGCAAGTTCCGCTGAGCGCCGTCTGACGTCGATTTCACTATTCGACGCCGGCCGTTCGCGCGATAATCCGGCGTCGTTGGGAGAAGAACATGATCGCCTTGATCGTCATCATCGTCATCGTCGCCGTGATCGGCTTCGTCGTCATGGGCGGCTACAACAAGCTGGTGGCGCTGAACCAGCGCGCGGATCAGTCGTTCGCCGACATCGATGTGCAACTGAAACAACGCAACGACCTGATCCCTAACCTGGTCGAGACGGTGAAGGGCTATGCCTCGCACGAGGCCGGCACCCTGGCCGCCGTGACCCAGGCGCGGGCCGCTGCCGCCGGCGCCAGTACGGTCAACGAAAAGGTCCAGGCCGACAACATGCTGACCGGCGCCCTGGGCAAGCTGTTCGCGGTGGCCGAGGCCTATCCGGACCTGAAGGCCAACACCAACTTCCTGGAACTGCAGCGCGAGCTGTCGGATATCGAGAACAAGCTGGCCGCCGCCCGCCGCTTCTTCAACAATGCGGTCGCCGAGTTCAACGCCGTGCGCGCCCAGTTCCCGACCGTCCTGTTCGCCGGCCTGTTCGGGTTTGGTTCGGACAAGCCCTTCTTCGCCGTGGACGCCGCCGACCGGGCCGCCATGACCGCCGCCCCGCCGTCGGTGAAGTTCTAAGGCTTCACGCATGGGCGCCGTCGGGCTTCAGACCCATATCTGGGCCAACAACACCCGCTCGATCGTGCTTCTGGCCGGGTTTCCGGTCCTGCTGGTCGGGATCATCTACGGGTTTCAGCTGATCCTGATGGGGTTCGGCTTTCTGCCCAACTCGGGCGGGACCCTGGGCGACGACATGAGCCTGGCCGGGTCGATGCTGGCGGGGACCATTCCCCTGGCCATCGTCATCGCCCTGATCTGGTTCGCCATCGCCTGGTTCAGCAACCAGGCGATCATCGACGCCATGACAGGGGCAAAGAAGGTCACGCGGCTGGAGAATCCGGACCTCTATAACCTGCTGGAAAACCTGGCCATCTCGCGGGGTCTGAAGACGCCGACGCTGCGGATCATCGAGACGGAGGCGCTGAACGCCTATGCCTCCGGTCTCAGCGAAGGCCACTACAGCGTCACCGTCACGCGCGGCCTGATGCAGACTCTGGACCGCGACGAGATGGAGGCCGTTCTGGCCCACGAGCTGACCCACGTCATCAACAAGGACGTGCGGACCATGGTCATCGCCTCGATCTTCGCCGGGATCATCAGCGTGATGGCCCAGCTGATCTTTCGCGGCCTCTTCTATGTGCGGGCGGGCGGGGACCGGAAGAACAAGAACGCGGGGCCTCTCATCATCATCGGCCTGATCATCGCCGCCATAGGGTTCGGCCTGTCCATCGTCATCCGCATGATGCTGTCGCGCACGCGCGAGTATGTGGCCGACGCCGGGGCGGTGGAGCTGACCAAGAACCCCGACGCCATGATCTCGGCTCTGAGGAAGATTTCCGGCCGGTCATACGTAAAGGCGCCGGACGACGTGCAGGGCATGTTCCTGGACAACACGCCGGAGAAGGGCAACTTCGTCGACGAGATGTTCGCGACCCACCCGCCCATCGAGAAGCGCATCGCCGCGCTGATCAAGTTCGGCGGCGGGCGCGATGCCGGGCCGTGGGATGGGGATCGGCTGGAGACGGGCGTGCCGGTGACGGGATATTCGACGTCGGTGCCGCTGAGCTGAATCATTTTCGTCATTCCGGGCGTAGCTGCGCCTTCGCGGCGTAGACCCGGAACCTAGTGGCGCGCGGTAGCGCGAACCTGTCGCGTATCTCATGTGTCGAACATCGCGCGTGAAAAGGTCGCCTTCGGCGCCGCCGGGTTCCGGGTCTCCGCTTCGCTCCGCCCGGAATGACGAAAGATTGGACGGCGAATTCGCCTGTCAGTCTTCCAGTCGCATCCAGCCCAGGGGCCTGAGGACTTCCATCGGGCGGAAGTTGGCCTTGTAGTCCATCTTGGTTGAGCCCTGGACCCAATAGCCCAGATACACATAGGGCAGGTTCACGATGGCGGCCTGGCGCACATGGTCGAGGATGGCGAAGACGCCCAGCGAGCGCCGCTCCATCGCGGGATCGAAGAAGGAATAGACCATCGACAGGCCGTCGCTGAGCAGGTCGGCCAGGGTCACGGCGACCAGATCGCCGGGGCCGCCGTCGGCCGATATGGTGCGGTATTCGATCAGGTGGGTGCGGACCGCGGTGTCCTCGATCATGGCGACATAGTCCTGCCAGCTCATGTCGGTCATGCCGCCGCCGGGGTGGCGGGTGGCGAGATAGCGTTTCAGCAGATCGAACTGTTCGGTCGTGGCCTCGGCCTCGACCAGGGCGCGCGACAGGTCGGCGTTGCGGGCCAGGGTCTTGCGCTGTGAACGACTGAAGGCGAACTCGTCCACGGGCACCCGCACCGAGACGCAGGCGTCGCAGGCCTCGCAGGCGGGGCGATAGGCGATGTTCTGGCTGCGGCGAAACCCGGCCTGGGTCAGCTCGTCATTGACGTGGGCGCCGTCCGAAAAGGGCAGGTTGGCGAACACCTTCCGCTCGGTCTTGCCGGGCAGGTAGGGGCAGGGCGCGACCGCCGTCATGAAGAAGCGCAGCTGCCGGGTCGGGACGTGCTGGGTCACGCCCGGAACTCCCCGGTTATCTGACGGATATGACGCGCGCGCTTCATGTTTCGATTTGGCGCCCATGTTGGCTGTCCCGCAAGGGCATTCGCGCCACACCAGAGGGGCGCTGTGTGGCCGCAGGATGGCGCCGCGGCCGTCATGGCCAAGGCCGCCGCCTGGATCACAGGCTGGTGTCCATCGGCAGGACGGGCGCTTCACGCAACAGGACGATGGCGATCCGGCGGTTGCCGGCCAAGGACGGATCGTCGGGGTACAGCGGATCCGAACCGGCCTTGCCCGCCACCGAATAGACCCGGTCGGGATCGACGCCGGAGCGTTGCAGCACTTCGCGCGAGGCGTTGGCGCGGTTGGACGACAGGGGCCAGTCGCCAGCCACCGAGGCGCGGCTGGATCCCGCCACGGCGCTGGTATGGCCGGTGATCGAGATGCGGTTGGGCAGGCGGTTGATGACCCCCGCGATGGCGCGCAGCAGCACCTGGGCACGGGCATTGGGACGGTCCGAGTTCTGATCGAACATCGAACGGCCTTCCTGATCGACCAGCTGGATGCGCAGGCCCTCTGGCGTCTGGTCGATGATCAACTGCTTCGACAGCTCGGCCAGTTCCGGCATCCGCTGCATGGCCTGACGCAGGGATTCGGCGGCGGTCTGGAACTCGGCGGCCTCGCGGCGCGCGATCTCCTCGCGCAGGGCGCCTTCGCTGGCGGACGCCAGGTTTGAGCTCTGGCCCACGTCCTGGGTCTGGTCCGGCGGCGCCTCGGGCGCCAGTTGCTCGACCACAGACCGCGAACCCGAACCCTTGCCGCCGTCGTCGCCCAGGGCGGTGCCGCCCAGAATGCCGCCCGATCCGGATGTCGTCTGCGACACGCTTGCGGGGGCGAAATATTCGGCGATGCCGCGCTTCTGTTCAGGGTCCGTGGTGTTGATCAGCCACATCAACAGGAAGAAGGCCATCATGGCGGTGACGAAGTCGGCGTAGGCCACCTTCCACGCGCCGCCATGGTGACCGCCGGCGATCACCTTCTTGACCTTCTTGATCATGATGGGGCGGTCGGAGGCGGACATTCATTCACCGTGCGAGAAACAGCGTTCAGGGTGAGGGTTCGAGGTTAATGCGGCGTTTCCCATTTGCCCGAAATGCCGGGCTCCTCTAGGCCTAGGGCGTGACCCTTGAACCTCTGCCCGACGATCTCGCCCGCGACACCGCCGCCTATCGCCGGGCGCTGGGCGCCTTCGCTACCGGCGTGTGCGTGATCACCGCCGACAGCCCGTCCGGTCCGCTGGGGATCACGGCCAACTCCTTCACCTCCGTCTCGCTGGAGCCGCGCCTGGTGTTGTGGTGCCTGGACGAGCGGTCGGACCGCTGGCCGGTCTTTGCCGCCGCAGAGCGGTTCGCCATCCATGTGCTGCCGTCGTCCGATCAGGCCCTGTCGCGCCGCTTCGCCAAGGGCGTGGCTGTGCTGGAAGAGGGCGAGTTCGTGCGGGCGTCCGATGGGCCGCCCTGTCTGCCAGAGGCGTTGGTTCGGTTCGAATGCACCACCCACGACCGCATCCAGATGGGGGATCACCTGATCATCGTCGGCCGGGTCGAGGCGTTCGATGACGCGGGGGGTGAGGCCCTGACCTTTTTCCGTGGCCGCTACGGCGCCCTGTCGGAACCCTCCACTTGAGGATCGTGGCATGAAAATCGGCTTCGCCGGACTGGGCGTCATGGGCGCGCCTATGGCGCGTCATCTGGTCGCGGCCGGTCACGAGGTGACGGGTTTCAACCGCTCGCCCGCCAAGGCGCAGGCCTGGGCTGAGGCCAATGGCGCCCGGTCGGCGGCGATAGTGGCTGAGGCGGCCCACGGCGCGGACCTGTTCGTCCTGTGCGTCGGCAACGACGACGACGTGCGCTCGGTGGTGAGCGAGGCCCTGACGCATTTGGCGGCTGGCGCGGTTGTCGTTGATCACACCACGACATCCGCCAGGGTGGCGCGCGAAATGGCGGCGCTGGCGTCTGAAAGCGGCCGGTTCTTCATCGACGCCCCCGTATCCGGCGGCCAGGCGGGCGCCGAAAACGGCCAGCTCAGCGTCATGGCGGGCGGCGACGCCGACGCCCTGGCCCGCGTCGAGGCGGCGGTCATGGCCTATTCCAAGGCGATCAAGCACATGGGGCCTTCGGGCTCGGGCCAGCTGACCAAGATGGTCAACCAGATCGCCATCGCCGGCGTGGTCCAGGGCCTGGCCGAGGCGGTGCATTTCGCCCAGGTCGCCGGTCTGGACACCGACGCCGCCTTTGACGCCGTGTCAAAGGGCGCAGCGCAGAGCTGGCAGATGGACAACCGCTGGAAGACGGCGGCCAAGGGCGAGTTCGAGTTCGGCTTCGCCGTCGACTGGATGCGCAAGGACCTGGGTCTGGTGCTGGACGAGGCCCGCACCAACGGAGCGACCCTGGCGCTGACCGCCCTGGTGGATCAGTTCTATGCCGAGGTTCAGGCCATGGGGGGAGCGAGATGGGACACATCGAGTCTGACGGCGAGGCTGCAGGATCGAAAGCCGAAGACGTCTGGGGCCTCTGGAAACGGCTGATCCGCCATTTTCCGGTCTGGAGCCTGATCCCGTCGTCCTTCTATACTCCCGGCGCCTATGGCTATCTGGGCGTTGATTTCGTCACGGGGTTTCGCGCAAACCCGTCCACGAAACAGGCTTTCGATCTGCTGGACGGCGTGGACGATCCGACTTTCGACGCCCTGTCGGCCCTGGCCAACCTGAACGCGCGCCGTCAGGACCAGATGCTGCGCGCCGTGGTGATCGCTTATCTGACCGTCCCGATCACCGTGCTGGCGATCGTCGCCGAGGTAGCCGGCGACGGACTGGTTTCGTTTGTTCGCGGCAATATGACCTTCGTGGTCTCCGGCGCTGTGGGCGTGACCATGGCGTCCCTCAGCTATTACCTAAGCCATTGGCGGTCGCGTCAGATTGTCGGGGTGCTGGACCTGATCCGCATCGAGCGGGGCCAGTCGCCCTTCACCGCGCTGGAACTGCGAGAGGACTAGCGAGGCCGTATCATAGGGGCGGGGCGTTTGGCGCCTCAGCCTCCGGTCGAGTTCGGACCTTGATCTTCAGCACGGCGTTGAAGCCTTCCGGCGGATAGCGCAGCTCGGCGCTGCCGCCCAAGGCGCCCTGGGCGCTCATCTCGATCAGACGCGTGCCGAAACCGCGCTGTGTGGGGGCGACCACGACAGGTCCGCCGCTCTCGGTCCATTCCAGGACAACGTCGTCGCCCTCGGCTTGCCAGGATACGGTCAACAAGCCCGAGGCCGTGCTGAGGGCTCCGTATTTGGCGGCGTTGGTCATCATCTCGTGCAGGATCAGCGCCAGGGCCAACACCTGTTCCGACCCCAGCCAAACCGCCGGGCCGTCGAACCGCACCTGTTCCGGCGCGAACGGTCGGGCTTCGCTGTCTAGGATTTCGCGAATCTCAGCCTGTTCCCAACCCTGGGCGGTCAACAGGTTATGCGTCGCCGACAAGGCCATGAGCCGCGCCTGGAAGGCCGCCGAGAATGTCGCCAGATCGGGGGATCGCCGCGCGGTCAGGTGCGAGATCGACAGCACGGTGGCCAGGGTGTTCTTCACCCGGTGGTTCAGCTCGTTGATGAGGATGTTCTGGCGGGCCTCGCTACGGGCCAGGGCGCGATAGGCGGCGCGGTGTTCGGTGACATCCTGGATGATGCCGACCAGGCGTTGGGGCGTTCCAGCATGGTCCTTGATCATCCGCCCCCGCACCTCCAGCCAACGGCCGTCGAGCAGTTCGTAGTCGGCCTGGAAGTCGAGGCCCTGGGCGATGGCGTCTTCCAGCAGGCGGCCGCGCCGGGCGGCGCTTTCGGGGGTCAGAAGGGCAGGCACCTGGGACTGGTCGAACGGCACGTCCAACGGCAAACCCAGCAGGCTGCGACCCAGCTCCGACAGTGTCAGTCGGCGTTTGGCGATATCCATTTCCCAGTAGCCCAGCCGTCCTGCGTCGATGGCGGACAACAGGGTCTGGCGCTGATCCAGCACCGAGGCGCCCAGGCCCAAAACCAGCAGCAGCAGGGTCAGGACCGCGATCCCGGCGGCCAGAAAGGCCGGCGGGGCGGTCATCATGCCGTGGTGGATCACCCGCGCCGTTTCCGCCTCGCTGGGGCTCAGGATCACTGCGCCCATGGCGGTATGGTGCATGGCGACGACGCCCAGACCCAACACGGCCGCTGCCAGGACCCGCCAGCGCGGTCGTGAATCCCTGCGTGCGGCGACCAGCGCCGCCGTCGAGGCGGCAAAGGCGACGATGATCGAGGCCACGACCCATTCGATCCGATAGCCGACCTCGGCATTGGTCCTCAGCGCCGCCATCCCGAGATAATGCATCCCGCCGACGCTGGCCCCCATTACGGCGCCACCGAGCAACAGCGCGCCCTGCGCCTGCCATCGCGCGGCCAGAGAGAAGGCGACGGCCGTCCCCAGAATGGCGATTAGCAGGGACACCGCCGTCAGCAGCACGTCGTAGGAAACCGGGCCGCCGGGATCGAACCCCAGCATGGCGATGAAATGCATCGACCAGATACTGACGCCCATGGCCAGGGCGGCGACGACGACCCATCGGCTCTGAACCAGGCCGTCATGCCGCCGGGCGCGTCGGAACAGATCCAGCGCGGTCCAGGACCCGAACACGGCGATCCCGACCGACAGTGCGACGAAGATGAAGGGGTGAGTGTGGTGCACGCGTCAGATCGTCCCGTCCGCCAAGGGCGCAGACCTTAGCCTTATTCGCAGGTCACGAAACCGGGCATCGACGTTTTGGGGAAGGAATGGTGGATGCTGCAGGGATTGAACCTGCGACCCCCTCGGTGTGAACGAGGTGCTCTCCCGCTGAGCTAAGCATCCGTCATTTCAAGCTCGTCGAAACCGAGGTCCGACGAGGAGGCGGGGACATAGCCCGCGCTCTTGCCGGTGGCAAGCCTCGTTAGACGTCAGATTCCTGCCGCTTGCGTCGCCTCGGGCGTTTCCGCATCGGGGTCGCCCGGCAGCCAGGCGACGCGACCGTCATAGATGTCGGTGTTCAACGTGCCTTCCTCTCGCGCGACCAGCACAGGCACCAGCATCTGGCCGGTGACGTTGGTGGCGGTGCGCATCATGTCGATGATCCGGTCGATGGCGACGATATAGCCGATCCCCTCCAGCGGCAGGCCCGCCGTGGACAGGGTCAGGGTCAGCATGACGATGGATGTGCCCGGCACTCCGGCGGTGCCCAGCGAGCCCAGGACGGCGGTCAGGCCGATCAGCACATACTGGGTCGGCGAGAGGTCGATCTGGAAATACTGGGCGATGAAGATCGAGGCGATGGCCGGATAGATGGCGCCGCAACCGTCCATCTTCACATTGGCGCCCAGGGGCACGGCGAAGGCGGCATAGGCCTGGGGCACGCCCAGGCGCTCGACCGTCTGGCGCAGGGTGATGGGCAGGGTGCCCAGCGACGACGATGTGGCGAAGGCCGTCTGCTGCGCCGCAAAGGCGCCGCGGAAGAAGCTGGTGACCTTGAGGCCGTGCAGCTTCAGCAGGCCCGAATAGATCACCAGGATATGGAACAGGCAGGCGGCGTAGATGGCGAAGATGAACTTGCCCAGCGGCAGCAGCGCCTCCCAGCCATAGCCGCCGACGACCGCGCCGATCAGGCCGAACACCCCGAACGGCGTCAGCTGGATGACCCAGCGCGTGATGCGAAAGACGATGGCGGCGCCTTCGTCCACCAGCCGCCGCGCCGTCTGGGCCCGGTCGCCCAGGGCCACCAGGGCGGCGCCGACCAGGGCCGAGAAGACGATGATCTGCAACACCTTGCCCTCGGCCAGGGCGGCGAAGGGGTTGGTCGGGACGATGCCGATCAGAACGTCGAGCGGCGAGGGGATGACCCGGTCCTTGACCTCGCCCAGCGGCAGGTTGGCCAGGCCAACGCCCGGATTGATCAGGTGGCCGAAGGCGAACCCGACCAGCACGGCCAGCAGGGAGGTGAAGGCGAACCAGACCAGGGTGCGGAACGCCAGCCGCACCGCGCCGACCCCTTCGCCCAGCTTGGCGATGGAACTGGCGATGGTGAACAGCACCAGGGGCGCGACCACCATGCGGATCAGGTTCAGATAGACGTCGCCGATCGGCTGCAGCCAGACCTCGGCCTGTTCGCGCAGGACCAGCCCGGCGACGATCCCCAGCACGAAGCCGGCGGCGGTGCGCTGCCACAGGGGGATGGCGAAGAAACGGGCGATCATGGGCGGGGCTTTCGGGCGGCTTTCGCGAGAGTGTGCGCGAATGTGTTGCCTGCGACATCCAACCGCAACCTGCGGGCAGACGTAGTAATCTGCGTCGCACGTTCAGAAAAAGTCGTCCTCCCGCCATCGCCGAGCTCGGCCGGGCGATGGCGGGGGACGTGCAGGGCCTAGTGCGCGCCGTTCAGCATCCCGAACACCTGATCGTATTCGCCGCGACGCTCGGCGCCCGACAGGAACTTGACGCGTTCGACCAGCACCTCGTCATGGCCGGCCTCGAACAGGGCCAGGCTTTCGGACGTGAAGTCGGCCAGGGGCATGGAGTTGGGGTTCTGCGCATGACCGGGCATCAGGTCGGTGGCGACGGCGGGCGGCGCCCATTCGACGACCTTGACCGAACTATCCTTGAGCTGATGGCGCAGGGACTGGCTCCACGAATGGATGGCGGCCTTGGTGGCGTTGTAGGTCGGGGTCGCGGCCATGGGCACGAAGGCCAGGCCGGACGACACGGTGACCACGGTCGCCGACGGCTGGGCCAGCAGATGCGGCAGCAGGGCCGCCGTCAGCCGGATCGTGCCCAACAGGTTGGTGGCGATGGTGTCGTCCACCAGATCCAGATCGAACGCGCCGCCCGACAGATCCTCGACCTTCATGATGCCGGCGTTGTTGACGACCACGTTCAGGGCCGGGTGTTTGGCGACGATGCGGGTGGCGAAGGCCTTGATGTCGGCGGCGTCGGCGACGTTCAGGACGGCGTAGGCCATGCCGGGATTGGCGGCGGTCACCTCAGCCAGGGCGGCCTCGCGGCGACCGGCGATGATGACCTTGGCGCCCTTGGCGTGCAGGGCCTCGGCGAATGCCCGGCCGATGCCGGATCCGCCGCCGGTGATCAGGATGGTGTCTTTGGTGGTGTCCATGGCGTGGTCTCCATCGCGCTTGTTTCCGATGGCCACAGAGCTATACCTGACACTTACGATCGGAAAGTAGGCACCAGAACGTAGGGTACTTACTCAGACGAAAGAAATGGCGATGACGGCATCCACGGCTCACAAGGCCCCCGAATATCCTCCGGTCGATCCGCGCGTGGAGGCCCTGGTCAACGAGGTCATCGGGCGGGTCGCCGACAAATGGACCATGATCGTGCTGGATGTCCTGGCCGAGAACGGCGAGCTGCGCTTCACCCGCATTGGTCAGCTGTCGGGAGGCGTCAGCCAGAAGATGCTGACCCAGACCCTGCGTCAGATGGAGCGCGACGGCCTTGTCATCCGCACTGTCCACCCGGTCATCCCGCCCAAGGTCGAATACCGCCTGACCGACCTGGGCTTCAGCCTGGCCGAAGCCTTCTGCGGCGTCTGGACCTGGGCCGAGGCCAGCCTCGACCGCATCGAGCAGGCCAGGGCCGCGTTCGATAAGGCCAAGGCGGGGTAGGGCGAGCCTTTACGAGCGTGCGGCGCGAGCCTCCGACCGCCCTATGCTTTCGTCATTGCCCGACTTGATCGGGCAACTTGGCGGCGCCGAAGGCGACCTGTTCAGGCGAGATGAGGGAACAACGTATGCGCAACAGGTTCGCGCTCTCGCGCGCCGCCTTGTTCCGGGTCGTCGCTGCGCTTCGCCCGGAATGACGAAGGAAAGAGTGGGCCGAGCCCTCCTTCCGGTGAGGTCAAAGCCCCGCCAGCGCCCTCGCCACATACAGGTCCGTCAGCAGCCCATCGACCGCTTCCTCGACGTCCTCGAAGGCGTCGATCAGGACGTCGCCGCCCAGCTCCTCGGGCGGGACCTGGGTATAGCCGAAGGTGACGACGATACAGGCCATGCCGGCGTCGCGGGCCGCGCCCGTATCCGGCGCCGCGTCCCCGACCATGATGGCCATGGAAGGATCGCCGCCGGCCATGGTCACCGCCTCGATCAGATGGGCGCCCGAGGGTTTGCGCGCGCTGACCTTGTCCGGGCCGACGATGGCGGCGAAATGGCGGGCCAGGTCCAGCTTGGTCAGCAACAGTTCCGACAGGTCGGTGCGCTTGTTGGTGGCGACGACCAGCAGGGCGCCGCGTTCGCTCAGCCGTTCCAGCGTCTCGACCACCCCCTCGAACGGGACCGAGTGGTCGGCGATGTGGTCGACATAGTCGGCGATGAAGTCGTCGAACAACTGATCCTGGCCGGCCTCTTCCCAGGACGCGCCCGCCGCGACGAAGCCGTGTTCCAGCAGGGCGCGCGCGCCACTGCCGATCAATTCCGCCGCGCCTTCCATGGGCACAGGCGGGTGGCCGTGGCGGACCAGCAGGCGGTTCAGCGTGCCGACCAGGTCCTGATGGGTCTCGACCAGGGTGCCGTCCAGGTCGAAGGCGATGGTCCAGCCTTCGAGGTCACGGTCGGGCAGATCGAGGACGGCGTTCATTGGCATCTCCCAAGGGCCGCCCCGATGGGCTAGACCGCGCAGAGACGACTAGCCCCCGGACCGATTCATGACCACCCATTCTCCGACGTCTCAGAAGCGGGCCGCCATTATCCTGGCTGCGGGACAGGGCACGCGGATGAAGTCGCCCCTGCCCAAGGTGCTGCACCCGGTCGGCGGGCGGGCCATGCTGGATCACGCCATCGACGCAGCCCAGGCCCTGGGCTGCGAGCGGATCGTCGTGGTGGTCGGCGCCCATTCTCCCCAGCTCCGCGCCCATGTCGCCAAGCGGCTGGGCGAGGCCGCCATCGCGGTTCAGGATCCGCCGCTGGGCACCGGCCACGCCGTGCGCGCCGCCGAGGGTCTGCTGGGCGATTTCGACGGCCAGGTGGTCGTCACCTATGGCGACGTGCCCCTGTTGAAGGCGGCCGACATCGAGCCCGTCTTCGCGGTCTCCGACGGCGTCGCCGTCATCGGCTTCGAGGCGCGCGAGCCCGGCGCCTATGGTCGGCTGGTCATGGAGGGCGACACGCTCTCCGCCATCACCGAGGCCAAGGAGGCCTCCGCCGAAGTTCTGGCGATCACCGCCTGCAACTCCGGCGTCATGGCGGCGCCAGCGGGCCTGCTGTTCTCGCTGCTGGCAGAGGTCACCAACGCCAACGCCAAGGGCGAATATTATCTGACCGACGTGGTCGAACTGGCCAGGAAGCGCGGCGCCCCGACGCGGGCGGTGATGGCGTCTGAAGACTCCGTCATGGGCGTGAACGCCCAGGACGAACTGGCCCAGGCTGAGGCCCTGTTCCAGAAGGTGCAGCGCGAGACCTTCCTGGCCGCCGGGGTCACCATGGCCGCGCCCGAGACGGTGCATTTCGCCTGGGACACGGAAATCGGCGCAGGGACCACCGTCGAGCCCTTCGTGGTGTTCGGTCCGGGCGCGCGAATCGCCGAGGGCGCGCGCATCCGCAGCTTCTCCCATATCGAGGGGGCGACGGTAGCCACGGCCGCCGAGGTCGGCCCCTATGCCCGACTGCGTCCCGGCGCCGCCCTGGGCGAGGGCGCCAAGGTCGGCAACTTCGTCGAGGTCAAGAATGTCGCGATGGGCAAGGGCGCCAAGGCCAATCACCTGGCCTATCTGGGCGACGGCTCGGTCGGTGCGGGCGCTAACATCGGCGCGGGCACCATCTTCTGCAACTACGACGGCTTCTTCAAATACCGGACCACAGTGGGCGAGGGGGCCTTCGTCGGCTCCAACAGCGCCCTGGTGGCGCCGGTGACTATCGGGGCGGGCGCGATCGTCGGCTCGGGCTCGGTCATCACCCGCGACGTGGCGGCCGGCGACCTGGCCCTGGGGCGCGGACAACAGACGACGAAGACGGGCTGGGCGGCCCGCTTCATGGACACCATGCGCGCAAAGAAGGCGGCGAAAGCAAAATGAGCGACCAACAGAAGAAAATCGCCGGCGAGGCCGCAGCCCTGCGCGTAGAGGCCGGGATGGTCGTCGGCCTGGGCACCGGCTCGACCGCCGCCTGGTTCGTCAAGGCGCTGGCGGCGCGCGGGCTGGATGGTCTGCGCTGCGTGCCGACGTCCGAGGCGACGGCCGATCTGGCGCGTGAGCTGGGCCTGACCCTGTCGACGCTGGACGACACGCCGCGCATCGACCTGACCGTGGACGGCGCCGACGAGGTCGGTCCGGGGCTGGCCCTGATCAAGGGCGGCGGCGCGGCTCTGTTGCGCGAGAAGCTGGTCTGGGAGGCGTCCGAGCGCTGCCTCGTCATCGCCGACGCGGCCAAGGTGGTGAAGGTGCTGGGCCAGTTCCCCCTGCCCATCGAGGTCGTCGCCTTTGGCCACAAGACCACGGCCAACCGCATCGCCGACGTCCTGCTGGATCACGACATCCAGATGCCGGCCCGCCTGCGCCAGGCCGACCGGGGCGTGGTCCGCACCGATGGCGGCAACGTCATCTATGACGCCCGGTGCGATGCGATCCACGACGTAGTGCGGCTGGCCGACGATCTGAAGCTGATCACGGGCGTGGTCGAGCACGGCCTGTTCCTCGACCTCGCCGACGAGGCGATCATCGGCACGGACAGCGGGGTCGAACTGCTGTTACCGTGACGCCGATGGGTCGTCAGCCCTTGGCTGCGACCACGATGATCTCGACCTTCCAGCCGGGATCGGCCAGCCGGCTTTCGCCGGTCGCGCGGGCAGGGGGATTGGCCTGATCGACCCACTGGTCCCAGACGCTGTTCATGCCTGCGAAGTCGGCGATGTCGGCCAGCCAGATCGTGGCCATCAGGATCTTCGACTTGTCCGAGCCGGCCTTGGCCAGCAGTTCGTCGATCTCGGCCAGGGCCGTGCGCGTCTGGCTGGCGATATCCTCGCCCGCATTGCCGACCTGTCCGGCCAGATAGATGGTGTCGCCATGGATGACCGCCTCGCTCATGCGGGCGCCGGGGTCGATGCGGGTGATCATGGGTGTGGTCCTGAGTTCAAGTGTATCGCGGTCGGGTGGTTTGGCATGAAGCGGGTTCGGTGCGGCTAGGCAAGCCCCTGCGGGCTAGTCGCCATTTGCCGTGGCAGAGAGCGGGCAAAGGCGAACTGATTTGTGACGTGCGAAGCGGCCGAAGCCCATGATCCCGCTCGTTCAGCCGTTAATCTCCGGCCGTAGCCGCGACTGGTTGTTTGGATTCAGAGACTCCGCTATCCACAACTCAGGGGAGTATGTTCATGGTCCGAGTTTCTAGAAATATCTGTGTGGCGATCGCGCTCGCGTTGATGGCTGCAGCGTGCGGTGGTGGTGGTGGCGGTACGCCTGGGAATGGTGGCGTAGTCGTGCCTCCTCCGCCTCCTCCGCCTCCTCCGCCTCCGCCTCCGCCTCCTCCGCCTCCGCCTCCGCCTCCTCCGCCTCCTCCGCCGCCCTATCAATCGGATTGTGCTACAACGCCGTCGGCCTTGTCGTGTCAGGCCGGGAAGACGAGTTACGTGGCCCCGGGGATGGGCGGAACTTCGGCTGGCGTTGCTGTGAACATAAGCCGGTTCGAGAGCCTTACGGTCGAGCGCGTAGGGACAACTCCGGATAGCGCCGATTTTTACACCTGGTCATCCTATGCCGGCGCTGCAGTCCTGAGGAAAATGTATACGGATTTCGAAAGCGGCGATGACGGGTTGGGCCCCGTCCGCACCGCGAAGAATGTCGAAAAGAATATGTTTTCCAGCGGATACGGCCCCGGTGACGGCAGTTCCATGACGCTGTTCGACATCACTAACGTCCTGAAGGGGGGCCTGGACTACGTGCAACTCGGACGCCTTGATCCGGCTCCGGGAGGTGGGGCAGTGGGCTTCTTCGCCCTGGGTGAAAGGGCGCCATTGGAAGTCATGCCGACGACCGGCTCTGCGAAGTATGAAGGCGGTACTCGCGGTGATTATACAAATGCGGCCGGGACCGTCTATTCAACCGCCAGCGATGTGACGCTCACCGCCAATTTCGGCACTGGCGAAGTCACGGGATCGACCTCAAACTTCAAGCTGATTGACGCTGCTGGTGCAGCAGTAACGGCGCCGCAGGTGTTGGATTTCGACTTCGACGCGACCATCGCTGGCGTCGGCTTCACGGGGACCGCCAAGGGATCGTCGATGACGGGAGCCGTGGAGGGCGTGTTCCATGGCCTGTCCGGGCCACCGCCAGAAGCGTCGCTGGGATTTACCCTTCAGGATGCTAGCGGCGCCAGCCTGGTCGGCGTGGGTGGTCTCAGGACAGGTGATTGACATTCTGTTCTGCGGCGCATGTGCTGAAAGCGCCCCCGCGCCTTACGTAATCGTTCAGGATCAGTCAGCCGGTTCCGTTTCGCGGGATGATCGGGCGCTTGGAAATGCCTTGCTGGTCGCTTTGACCAGCGGAGACTTTGCGAATGCGCTAAGGTTGCTGGAGGAACATCCGGATCTCGCGCAAACCCCAGATGGCTTGCGGCTCCGGGCTGAGCTCTTGGTACAGCTGGCTCGAGCTGATGAGGCTATCGTCTTGCTGGAGGGTCATCTGGCAAGCGACGGTTCCGACGCTTTAGCCCGATATCAGCTGGGCGAGATCCATTTCGCTGCGCGACGGGACGTATCCGCAACCCTGGCGTACCGCCTCACGCTGGCGGGTAATCTCGACTCGCTACGGCGTCAGCACGTTCAAGACCGCCTCGGCGCGCTGGAAAGTCGCCGTCGGACACGTATCACCGCGTCGTTCGGCGTCGCTCCGGACAGCAATGTCAACAACGCGACCAGCGCTGGCGCCATCGACCTGTATGGTCTGCCGTTCGTTCTTTCGGATGACGCGCGGCGACGTTCCGGGGTTTCGGCGTCGTTCAACGGTGGATTGGAGCGCCGCTGGCCTATTTCGGACCGCCTTTCTCTGTTGGCTGGTGGGTCAGTGGCCGTTCTGGACGCCTCAGGTGGGGCCTTTGATCAAAGACAGATAGGGGTGTTCGCCGGCCCCGAATTCAAGCTTGCGCAACACGCCCGGGCCAGCGTGTCGGCGACCTATCGAGATATTACCTTCGGGGGCGAACCGCTCGAGACTTGGACGGGTGTTCGGGTCCAGGGCGAAGCCTATGTCGATCAGAAAACACTCTGGAATGTCGCTGGCCGCCTTGACCGCATCGACAACGTTCGCGCCAGTGAGTGGGGCGGCTGGAGCTATGGGGGGCAGGTTAATCGAACCCGCTTTCTAGGGCCCAGCGCCTTCTGGCGCGCAAGCGCGACGGTGGATACCTATGATCTCACGGGCCGAGAAGCCGAATACCAGATCGTTCAGCTGTCTGTGGGCAGGCTGTTCACGGCTCCATTCGCCACCTTGGCCTATGTCGAACCTTACAGTCGGTGGCGCGAGTTTGATCGAAGGTCAGTGGCGTTCGGCGTGCGCCGACAGGATCAGGAGATCGGCCTCAATGTCAGGGTGTCGAAACGCGACTGGGCGGTGCGGAATGCCTTTCCCTACGTTCAGGCGGTCCTCCTGCGATCAACGTCGAACGTGGTCATAGGCGACTATTCTCGACAAAGGGTCGAGTTCGGACTGACGCGCACTTTTTAGTCCCGTACTCCAGCCTGCTTGCGTCACAGCGCCTTGTTCCTGTTCATGGCTATGCCTAAATCGGCTGCAGTTTACGGCCGCTGTGCGAGTTCAAAATGCTTGGACCGTTCTTGGAGCGGTCAAATAGCCGGAGCCAGCATGTCCACCTACGACTACGACCTCTTTGTCATCGGCGCTGGTTCGGGTGGGGTGCGGGCGGCGCGACTGGCGGGATTGGGCGGCAAGCGCGTGGCCATCGCCGAAGAGTTCCGCGTCGGCGGGACCTGCGTCATCCGGGGCTGCGTGCCCAAGAAATTCATGGTGATGGCGTCCGACTTCGCCCACCAGTTCGAGACGGCGCAAGGCTATGGCTGGAACGTCGAGGCCAGCTTCGACTGGCCCAAATTTCTCGAGGCCAAGGATGTCGAGATCGCCCGTCTGTCGGGGATCTACGCCGCCAACCTGGGCAAGGCCGGGGTCGATCTGATCAATGGCCGGGCGGTGCTGACCGATCCCCATACGGTCAAGATCACCAAGCGCGACGGCTCGGACGGCGGCGGCTTCACCGCCGAGAAGATCCTGATCGCCACCGGTGGTCGTCCCTGGATGCCCGAGGCGCTGCCGGGCATCGAGCACGCCATCAGCTCGGAAGAGGCCTTCCACCTGCCCGAACTGCCCAAGCGCATCCTCATCGCGGGCGGCGGCTATATCGCCGTGGAGTTCGCAGGCATCTTCGCCGGCCTGGGGGTCGAGACGACCCTGATCTATCGCGGGCCTAACATCCTGCGCGGGTTCGACGACGACGTGCGCGCGCATCTGGCCGGAGAGATCGAGAAGCGCGGCATCAAGGTCATCCTGGGCTGCCAGCACGAGAAACTGGAGAAGACCGCGACCGGCATCGTCAACCACCTGGAAAACGGCATGAAGCTGGAAACCGACGTGGTCATGTTCGCCACGGGCCGCATTCCCTACGTCAAGGATCTGGGGCTGGAGACGGCAGGCGTCGATCTCAGCGACAAGGGCGCCATCGTGGTCGATGAACTGTCCAAGACGTCGGCCGACAACATCTGGGCCATCGGCGACGTGACCGACCGGATGAACCTGACGCCGGTCGCCATCCGCGAGGCGGTGGCCTTCCACGAAACGGTCTACAGGAACAATCCGCAGCATTTCGACTACGAGGCCGTGGCCACTGCGGTGTTTAGCCAGCCGCCCGTCGGCGTGGTTGGTCTGTCGGAGAGCGAGGCGCGGCATTCCTGCCCGGGCGAGGTCGATGTCTATGTGACCCGCTTCCGGCCGATGAAATACGCCTTCACGGGCTCGGACGAGCGCGTGCTGATGAAGCTGGTGGTCGACGCGGAAAGCCAGAAGGTCGTCGGGGTCCATATCGTCGGACCAGAAGCGCCCGAGATGATCCAGCTGGCCGCCATCGCCGTGAAGGCCGGCCTGACCAAGGCCCAGTGGGACGCCACCTGCGCGGTCCACCCGACCATGGCCGAGGAACTGGTCACGTTGAAAGAGAAACAGACGCCTGCGAACATGAGCACGGGCTGACAGTTAAGCTGCCGGGGCAGACGAAGTCTTCTGGCTGCTGTTTTATTGTTCAAAAGACGCCTTGAGAGTAAGGAGCGCGGCATGACCAAGCGCTGGACCCCCGAATCCTGGAGAAACAAGCCCGTCGTGCACATGCCGACGGACTATCCTGACGCACGCGCCCTGAGCGCCGTAGAAGACGAGCTGCGCGCCATGCCGCCGCTGGTGTTCGCGGGCGAGGCGCGGACGCTGACGGCCAAGCTGGCCCAGGTCGAGGCGGGCGACGCCTTCCTGCTGCAGGGCGGCGACTGCGCCGAGAGCTTCAAGGAGTTCTCGACCGACAACATCCGCGACACCTTCCGCCTGATCCTGCAGATGGCGGTGGTCCTGACGTTTGCGGGCCGCAAGCCCGTGGTGAAGGTGGGCCGTATCGCCGGCCAGTTCGCCAAGCCGCGTTCGTCGCCCGTCGAGGAAATCGGCGGCGTCGAGCTGCCCTCCTATCGCGGCGACAACATCAACGGCGCGGGCTTCACGGCCGAGGAGCGGATCCCCGATCCCCAGCGGCTGATCAAGGCCTACAACCAGTCGGCCTCGACGCTGAACCTGCTGCGCGCCTTCGCCAGCGGCGGCTATGCCGACCTGTACAACATACACCGCTGGACCCTGGGCTTCGCCGACAATGCTGCGGGCGCCCAGTACCGCGAACTGGCCGAGAAGATCACGGAGGCCCTGGCCTTCATGGAAGCGGTCGGCGTCACCCCCGAGACCCATCCGGACCTGAGCCGCGTGGAGGTCTTCACCTCGCACGAGGCCCTGCTGCTGAACGTCGAGAGCGCCCTGACGCGTCTGGACGGCGGTTCGGGCGAATGGTTCGACACCTCGGCCCACATGCTGTGGATCGGCGAGCGCACCCGCCAGCTGGACGGCGCCCACATCGAGTTCATGCGCGGGATCAAGAACCCCATCGGCGTGAAGTGCGGCCCGACCATGGAGCCGGACGACCTGCTGCGGCTGATCGACGCCCTGAACCCGGACAACACGCCCGGTCGCCTGACCCTGATCGGCCGCTTCGGCCACGACAAGGTCGGCAAGCGCCTGCCGGCCCTGATGAAGGCGGCCAAGGATCACGGCAAGCGCGTCGTCTGGTCGATCGACCCGATGCACGGCAACATCCTGAAGGCCGAGAATGGCTACAAGACCCGGCCCTTCGACCGGATCATGAGCGAGGTCCGCAGCTTCATCGACGTGGCGGAATCCGAAGGGGTCCACCCCGGCGGCGTCCACCTGGAAATGACCGGCCAGAACGTAACCGAGTGCATCGGCGGCGCGACGGCGGTGACCGAGGACGACCTGTCGAGCCGCTATCACACCCACTGCGACCCGCGCCTGAATGCGGATCAGGCGCTGGAGTTGGCCTTCCTGGTCGCCGAGCGGCTGAAGGCGGGTCGGATCAAGGCGTCGAAGGCCGCCTGATCGGGGGAAACAGCGGGGCGACGCGTGCGATCGTCGCCTCCGCCTCCGCCCTGTCTGGCGTCTCGTCCTCGATCCCATAGCCGACCATGTCGCCGCCCTGGGTGTTCTGGATGACGATGCCGTCAGGCCGAGAGACCACGGCCACTCCTGCATAGAAGACGGCGTAATCCACCTCTGGCTGGGGTGCGAGCCAGGTGATCTGCCCTCGGACCGGCGTGATGGTCTGGTCGTTCCACAGAGCTTTTGCGCCGTAGCCTGTGCAGTTGATGGCCACCTTTTCCGGCAGGGCCGCGATCTCCATTGGGGCGTGGAACTCTCGCGTTTCGATCCGTCCGCCCTGCATCAGGAATTCGGTCATCAGCCGGTGGGCCAACTCGGTCACGTTGAACTGAAGCCCTGTTCCGAAGCGCGCCGAAGCGACCGGGAAGGGTGTCGTCTCGACTGGAATGGGGATGCTGCGTGGGACGATGTCGCGCAAGCGATCGCCGTAGCTGGCGAAGTGGATGTCTGGTGGGCCAGTCTTGATGCCCGGCTTTGGCGGCGCGCTGGAGGCAGGTGTGGCGCTGGCCAGGATGTAGCGGTCATGGAAGACGACAGGATCGCCCTCGGTCCCCAGATAGGTCTGGTGCGCGGCGAAGCTCTCTCGCGCCATCCGCTCCCACAGATCCGGGAAGTCGGCGTCAACCTTGTCGGCGTCGGCGACGCGGCTGTCCGGGGTCCAGGTTCCGGTCGCGCGCATGGAGCGGGTGAAGGGCGTGCGCTCCTTGGCGTAGATCACCACCCGCGCACCCAGCCGCTGGAGTTGCAAGGCTGATGTCAGGCCCAGCGCGCCGCAGCCGATGACCGCAATGGTCGGCGGCCCGCCTGTCTCACCCGCCACGGCCATGGCCTTGCGTGCGGCGAGCCCGCTCGATCCCCACGACAGGGACCAGCCGCTGCCGCCGTGACCATAGTTGTGAATCACGGTCGCATCGCCGACCCGTTCGATGTCCAGCCTGGGGCCCGCCGCGCGGAAAGGGCGGGTGCAGACGGTGATGCGGACGATACGCTCCGGCGCCGTCAGGATAGGGGCCAGCCTTCGCGGCAGGAAGGCGGGCGCGGTGGCCAACGGACGGCGGGACTCGCTCGTCGTCGTGCAGCCGCCCAGGCCTGCGACGCTCGTCAGGCCTAGAAGAACGGAGCGACGTGACTTCATGGGCATGGATGTCATTGGCGCCTTGCCTTGTGCTGCATCAGCAAGCCTAGCCGCGCGATCCGGTTTGCGAAATGGCGTCCTGACTGGCTAAGGAGGCGCATGGACACCATCGGCCGCCCCGAGAACGACGACGCACCCGGTCGGGTCGCCTTCCAAGGCGCGCCAGGGGCATTCAGCCATGAGGCCTGTGTGGCCCTGAGGCCGTGGGATGTGTCGGTCCCCTTCGAGACCTTCGCCGAGGCGCTGGATGCGGTGCGTTCGGGCGACTGTGACATGGCGCTGATCCCTATCGAGAACTCGACCATCGGCGCCGTCGAACCGGCGGCGACTCTCGTGCGGGATTCGGGGTTTGAGGTGCTGGCCGATGTCTGGCGGCCGATCCGTCACGCGCTGATGGCGATCGAGGGCGCACGGCTCGAGGCCATCCGAACGATCGAGAGCCACCCAATCGCCCTGGACCAGTGCCGTCGGACCCTGTCGACCATGAAGGTCGACATCGTCGTGGCGTTCGATACCGCCGGCGCGGCCCGCGACGTGGCTGCTGCGGGAGATATGGCTCGGGCGGCCTTGGCCCCCATGGCGGCGGCTGAAGTCTATGGGCTGTCGATTTTGCGCCACGATCTGCAGGATTCTCCGGACAATCGAACACGATTTGTCCTGCTCAAGGCCTAACGCGGGTTGACGGCGCAAGGTGATTGCGTGTTCAAGGCATCTCAAGCGGACATTTCTGTCCGCGAGATGGACCAACCCATGTCCCCGCTGCGCGCTTCCGTTCTGACCCTTACGACCCGTTCGCGCGCGGTTGCCGGCTATTATTTTAGCGGCTCCTTTTACGGCTTTCGATACGCCGGCTGAGGCCTCGAGCGCACCTCGCTCCTGACAGCCTCGCCGGCGACCGCTCTGGACCAGAGCGGCGGCGCGTCCACGCACCCTTCATCGAAATTCCGTATCGAAAGCTCCTTTTAAATGTCCGTCTCCACTCTGAATCCGAATTCCGAATCCGCAGCCGTCTGGTCTGAAATGAACCCTGCCGAGATGTCGCCCGAGCAGATGGCCCTGGCCGCGCTGCGTGAAGAGATCAACTCGATCGACGATCAGCTTCTGGAGCTGTTCGAGCGCCGTCTGGCCGTCGCCGCCATGGTCGGCAAGGCGAAGGACGCCCCGGCCGGCCCGCACACCAAGCTGCGTCCCGACCGCGAACAGACCGTCCTGGGTCGCATGACCGGTCAGGCTGAACCTCAGAACGCAGAGGCCGTCGCCGGCCTGTGGCGCGAGATCGTCGGCTGGGGCCTGGCGCGCCAGGGCCAGCTTCAGGTCCAGGTTTGGGCGCCGACCGATCCGACCCGCGCCTTCGACGGCGCCCGCCAGCGTTTCGGCATGGCCGCCGACATCAAGCTGGTCCGCGACCCGCAGAAGGCTCTGGCCTTCGCCGCCGAGGGGCATGGCGTCGCCGTCCTGGCCATCAACACGGACGACGACTGGTGGATCGGCCTGCGTCGCGAATGGGCGTCCCTGTCGGTGTTCGACGGTTTCGGCCTGGGCGGCGGTCAGCCGACCGCGCTGGCCGTGGGCAAGATCGACCCGCCGGCCCTGCCAACCGGCCGCCGCGTGGTGGTCGCGGCGGGCGGGGATGCTGGCGACGGCGGCGGCGCCAAGCGCTGGGGCCTGAGCACCCACCATGGCTGGTCGCTGTATCTGACCGACGCCGACCTGACGCCAGGCGAAGCCGAGGGCTGCGTGGGCGCGATCGGCTAGTTCCCAGTCTCCTCCCTATCGCTGCGCGACAGGGAGGAGATCCGGATGCTTTACACAGCCATGTTGTCGATCAAGCGCGTCTTGCCCAGCCATGCGGCGGCCAGGATGCGGGCGGGTGCGTCGACGATGCCGTTGGCGAACGGCTCAAGGTCGTCGGCCCGGCGGATCGCCACATAGTCGACGCGCTCAAATCCCGCCTTCAACAGGGCGGAATAGGCGTCCTTCTCGACGGCGGGCAGGGGACGTTTGCTGGAGGCTGCGGCGCCCGCTTCGGCCAGTACGCCGTTCAGACGTCGCGCGATCTCACGTTCAGCATCGGTCAGGTAGGCGTTGCGCGACGACAGGGCCAGGCCATAGCCGTCCCGTTCGGTCGGGCTGCCGACGATCTGGGTCGGGATGTCCAGGTCCAGCGCCATGCGGCGAACGACCATCAATTGTTGATAGTCCTTCTCGCCGAATACGGCCACGTCGGCCTGGACCTGGTTCAGCAGCTTGGCGACGACCAGGGCGACGCCTCCGAACATCTGCGGTCGGAACTGGCCTTCCAGTCCCTGGGCGGGGCCGCCCGCTGTGGCTGACCCCACGCTGATGGTGGTGACGGAGGCCTCGGGGTACATCTCGTCGACGGTGGGGGCGAACAGCAGGGCGCAGCCGGCGCCGGCCAGAAGCTCGGCGTCGCGTGCTTCCTGTCGCGGGTATTTGCCCAGGTCCTCGTGGGGCGCGAACTGGGTCGGGTTGACGAAGACGCTGGCGACCACGCGATCGGCGCGGCAACCGGCCTCTCGCACCAGGGTCAGATGGCCTTCGTGCAGGGCGCCCATGGTCGGGACGAAGCCGACACTGAGGCCCTGGCGACGCCAGTCGCGAACGACGGCGCGCAGGTCGGCGACCGAGCGGACGATGGGCAGGTCCGAAGCCGTTTCGACCGAAGTCATGTGTTAACCCTGAGCCTTAAGCCTGTTCGTGAAGGGGATTTCAAAATCTGGCCCCTAAGAGTGGGCTTATGACGCCCAGCAGAATGCTTCGTCCAGTCCTGGTTTGCCTTGCCCTGTCGGCGGCTGGTCTCACGACCGCTTCCTGCGGGATGATGGACAGCCCGAACCGGTTCCAGTCGATGGCCGAGAAGGTCGCCGACATCCCGCTAGACGGGCGGCGTGCCGCGCCGGAGCGTCAAAGCGCTCAGGATCTCGGCCTCCGCCCTGCGACATCTCGCGAGCAACCCGCGGATGACGCCCTGAGGGTCGAGGTCATGGACCCGCACGACCTTTGGGACGCCCGCGACGGTCTGAGGCGCGCGATCCGGCGCGAAACGGAGGTTGCGGCGCCTGTGGTCGCGCAGGCCGTGGTGCAACAGGCTGTCGCCCGGATCGAGACCGAGGCGACACAACTCCGTCCCGCCATCGCACGCGAACCGGCCAAGGCCGGGTTGGTGCAGGCCCGCACCACGATCCAACTCGGCGCCTATTCTTCGCAGGAGGCCGCACGATCCGCCTGGGCGCGCGTCAGCGGGGGAGCAGCCCAGGCGGCGCTCACCGGCCTGTCGCCACTCTATGAAGTGGTCGAGGTCAATGGCCGGCCACTGACCCGGCTGAAGGTCTCGGCCCCCGCCGACACCGCCGTGGCCATCTGTCGGGCGGCCCAGGTGACAGATCCCTGGTGCGCGCGACGAGCCTGAGGCTAGGCCGTCCACAGGTGGAGTTTAACCTTTCGTTGACGTTCTGGGCCTCGGCCCCGATTCTGACTGGAAACGCCCGGTTGCGATGATTCGCTCGGGTCTTCGAAACAGCGGAATCCCAAATGGCGCAGCCTCAGGTCATCGTCGTCGGCAATGAAAAGGGCGGGGCGGGCAAGTCCACCCTGGCGATCCATATCGTCACCGGCCTGCTTCACGCCGGGCACAAGGTGGCGATCATCGACCTGGATCTGCGTCAGCAGTCCATGGCGCACTTCTTCGCCAACCGCGCGGCCTGGACGGCCGCCAACGGCCATTCCCTGCCCATGCCGATCGAGCCCGATCTGGGCGATGGCAAGGCCCTGGCCCGCGCGCCGGAAGAAGAGCAACTGGCCGCATTCGAACGCGTCTTCGCCGAGGCGCAGGGCGCCGACGCTATCCTGATCGACACCCCAGGCGGCGATACGGCCCTGTCGCGCGCCGCCCACGCGCGCGCGGATCAAATCGTCACCCCAATGAACGACAGCTTTGTCGACTTCGATCTGCTGGGTCAGGTGGATCCGGTGACCCTGGATCTGATCAAACCCTCGATCTATTCCGAAAGCGTGTGGGAAGCCCGCAAGGACCGGGCGATCAAGCAGGGTCGCCACGCAGCCATCGACTGGCTGGTCGTCACCAACCGCCTAGCCGTCGCCGAGGCGCGCAACCGCCGCCGTCTGGAAGAGAAGATGACCAAGCTGGCCAAGCGGGTCGGCTTCCGCGTCGGACCTGGCCTGCGTGACCGGGTCATCTATCGCGAGCTTTTCCCGTTCGGACTGACCGTGGCGGACCTTTCGGCGGACGTGCGTCCCGTTTCGGTGTCGTTGGCCCACGTCGCCGCGCGCCAGGAGATGCGCAATCTGATGCAGGCCATGGGGCTGGAAAGCTCTGCGGTTCCTGCGCTCGAAGCGGCGGCCTGATCGCCGGCTTTGACATAGAGGACGTGACGCGGTGGGCCTGATCTGGCTGGCGCTGGCCGGCATCGCCGTCTGGACCCTTGTCCGGCTGGGTCGTCAGTCTGAAAAGCCGAGGCGGGGACACTGGCGGATCGCCGCGACCCTGTTGGGCGCCGTGATGCTGGCGGGCGGCGTGCTGGCGGGTTCGCACGGGGCCTGGATCGCATCTGCGGGCCTGGTGGGGGCCGGCGCCTACCTGATCTGGTCGTCACGCATCCGCACCGCGCCCGCTTCGGCTCGGACAGAGCCCATGGACGCCGCCGAGGCCCGGTCCATTCTGGGTATAAACAAGGATGCGTCGCCTCAAGCCATTCAGGCGGCCTGGCGTCGCGTCATGGCCAGGGCTCATCCCGATCAAGGCGGCACCGAGGGCCTGGCCGCCCGGGTGAATGCTGCGCGAGATCGGCTGCTGAAACCCTGACGTCGAGCGTTATTCCGGGCGGATGACCATGCAGGTGACGCGGCGAGCGGCCAAGGCCTCGCACGCTGATTCCGCAGAGGCCTGGGTCAGGCCTGTGAACCGCGAGCGATGCCATTCTCCGGCCGTCTGGACGTTGCGTTCGGCGTTGGCGAACTGGGCGCGGAATCGGCGGTTGACCTCGGTCAGCCAGTTGCGGGCGACCGCCTCATCGCGGAAAGCTCCGACCTGCACGGCCCAGCGCTGAGCTGCAGGGCGGGGTGCTGCGGGGCGAGGGGACGCGGCTCGCGGCGCCGCTGCAGCGGGCGCACGCAGGGTCGAGGAAGCGGGCCCGCCGTTCAGCGACGCCGTCATATTGGATGTCGTCAGGACAGGGGTGTTGGCCACAGCCGCCGGGCGGCTGTCGTTGCGGCGGACGGGCTCGTCACGGAACGTCGGCGGGCTGGGGATGGAGGCATAGACCGTCGCGCCGCGGCTCGGGTCGGGCCTCGGGGCCGGGGCCGCCGTATAGGCGACCTCGTTCGATCCCATGGCGTCTTCGGTGTCGGCAGAGGCATAGGCGACGGGCGCTTCGGAACCGACATCCGGCCCGCTGACGCCGAAGCCGCGCTGTTCGAAGAAGGTCTGGGCGATCTGGATCGGCTCGCCGCGCGCACGGCGGTCCTCGACCTCAAAGCCGGTGTTCATCAGTTCGGCGACGTGGGCGTTGCGGCTGGGCACCGTCCGGCCGCCCATGACGATGGTGATGATCCTGCGTCCGTCCCGCACGGCCGAGGCGGCGAGGTTGTATCCAGAGGCGTTGGTGAAGCCGGTCTTGATGCCGTCATAGCCATTGCCGCTCAGCAGCAAGCCGTTCGTGTTGCGGTAGTCGCGACCGTTGTAGGCCCAGTCGTGCAGGCCGAAATAGCTGTAATACTGGGGGTAATCGCGCATGACGGCGCGTGACAGGATGGCCAGGTCGCGGGCGGTGGTCACTTGGCGGCTGTCAGGCAGACCGTTCGGGTTGGAATAGCGAGTCTGGGACATTCCCAACTGCTGCGCCTTCAGCGTGGCCATGGCCGCAAAGCGCGCCTGTGAACCCCCAACGTGTTCGGCCAGCAGCATGGCCATGTCATTGGCCGACCGTACAGCAGTCGCCCGCATGGCGTCGTCCAGCCGGATGGTCTGGCCGGAGGCAAGCCCGAGCTTGGATGGCGGCTGGGAAGCGGCGAGGGGAGACACGGTCACCACGTCGTCCAGACTGACCTTGCCCTCGCTCAGAGCCTCGAACACCAGATACAGGGTCATGATCTTGGTGACGGACGCGGGATAGCGCTGGCTGTCGGCGCGTCGGGCGAACAAAACCTCGCCCGTGGTCGCATCGACGACGATGGCGGCATAGCGAGCGTTGTCCCCCGACTGGGCCTCGACCGAGGGGGCGGGGACGGCCAGCGACAGGGTCGTGGCCAGTACGACGGCCAGGACGCCCGCAGTGATGCGGCGGAAAAGAGCGGTCATTGGCAACGGGTTAGCCTCGTAACTGTGGCGCCGTAAGGGCGGAGCTGGCGACGTGCGCAGCCCGCACCCTGCAAGGATAGCGGGTCCGACCCTAACATGGGCGTCGGGAGTTTCGGCCTGGTTAACAAGGTCTCAACGGAGATTTGAACGGAGTATCGGTCACGCAGATGTCAGACGACCGACGCCGTAATGTTGCATTGCACAAAAAACTTGACCTCTGTTCGCACTTGCACCATATGAGCCTCAACGCACCGATCATCGGCAGCGGAACGATTATGCGCGGATCCGATCGCGCCCTTTTTGGTTCAGGAGATTCACCATGGCCGACGCCGCCGAAACCGTGAAAAAGACCGTCGAACAAGCCGCCTCGACCGCCAAGGTCCAGAGCGAAAAAGTCCAGGCCGCCGGCGCCCAGGCGCTGCGTGACGGCATGGAAAAGACCACCGCCTCGCTGGCCCAACTGTCGGCCGAGAGCAAGTCCAACCTCGAAGCCCTGACCGCTTCGGCCACCGCCGCTCAGAAGGGCGCCGAGGCCCTGTCGGCCCAGGCCATGTCGTACGGCAAGACCAGCTGGGAAACCGGCGTCGCCGCCGCCCAGACGATCGCCAAGGCCCGCTCGATCCAGGAACTGCTGGAACTGCAGACCTCCTACGCCAAGTCGGCCATGGAAGTTTATGTCTCGGAAGTCTCCAAGATGACCGAGACCCTGACCGCCTCGGTCAAGGACAGCTTCAAGCCGATCAACGAGCGCGTCACCACCTCGGTCGAAAAGTTCCAGGCCGCACGCTAAGCGACCTCTGATCTCAGTAAGCGTACTCAAGGCCCTCCGGAGTGATCCGGGGGGCTTTTTGCTGTCTGAGCAGTGCCCAAAGGCGGCTATTTCCGCACGGTCACGCAAGCCGTGACTGGACGCATCTTAAAAACCGTCGAAGACTGCCTATCTAGCGTTTCGACTCCCCCCGAATACGGACCCCGAATGCCCACGACGCGGCCAGGTGAAGGACAGGGGCAGGGCTTCGGCTCAGCCACCGTCACCGAAACGAAGCCCAAGCTTCAGAAGCCCTCGCTTTATCGAGTGCTGATCCTGAACGACGACTACACGCCGATGGAATTCGTCGTCTACGTGCTGGAGCGGTTCTTCCAGAAGGACCGCGAGGCGGCCACCCGCATCATGCTGCACGTGCATCAGCATGGCGTCGGGGTGTGCGGCGTCTTCACCTACGAAGTGGCCGAAACCAAGGTCGCCCAGGTGGTCGAGACGGCGCGCCGTCACCAGCACCCGCTACAGTGCACTATGGAAAAAGACTGAGAGGATCTCCCCATGCCCTCGTTTTCACGTCCTCTCGAAGAGACCCTTCACCGCGCGGTCTCCTACGCCAACGAACGCCGCCACGAGTATGCGACGCTCGAACACCTGCTGCTGGCCCTGATCGATGACCCGGATGCAACCGGCGTCATGACCGCCTGCAATGTCGATCTCAAGAACCTCAAGACGGCCCTGACCCTTTACGTCGACACCGACCTGGCCGCTCTGGCCACCAGTGACGGTGATGAGGCCAAGCCGACGGCAGGCTTCCAGCGCGTGATCCAGCGCGCGGTGATCCATGTCCAGTCGTCGGGCCGCGAAGAGGTGTCGGGCGCAAACGTGCTGGTCGCCATCTTCTCGGAGCGCGAAAGCCACGCCGCCTACTTCCTGCAGGAGCAGGACATGACCCGCTATGACGCGGTCAACTTCATCGCCCACGGCATCGCCAAGAAGGCGGGCGCCGGCGAGACCCGTCCCGCCAAGGGGGCGTCGCCTGAAGAGGCCGAGGACGCCGCCGCCGTCAAATCGGGCGGAGAGGCGCTGGAAGCCTATTGCGTCGACCTCAACGAGAAGTCGCGCAAGGGCAAGATCGACCCCCTGATCGGACGGCAAGCCGAGGTGGACCGCTCGATCCAGATCCTGTGCCGCCGGACCAAGAACAACCCGCTTCTGGTCGGCGAACCCGGCGTCGGCAAGACCGCCATCGCCGAAGGTCTGGCCCGCAAGATCGTCAACCACGAGGTCCCGGCCGTGCTGGAAGGCGCGACCATCTACAGCCTCGACATGGGGGCGCTGCTGGCCGGCACCCGCTATCGTGGCGACTTCGAGGAGCGGCTGAAGCAGGTCGTCAAGGAACTCGAGAACCACGAGAACGCCATCCTGTTCATCGACGAGATCCACACGGTGATCGGCGCCGGCGCGACCAGTGGCGGGGCGATGGATGCGTCCAACCTGCTGAAGCCGGCCCTGGCTTCGGGCAGCCTGCGCTGCATGGGCTCGACCACCTACAAGGAATACCGCCAGCATTTCGAGAAGGACCGCGCCCTCGTTCGGCGGTTCCAGAAGATCGACGTCAACGAGCCGACGGTCGAGGATTCGATCAAGATCCTGCGGGGGCTGAAGACCGCCTACGAAGGTCACCACAAGCTGCGCTACACAGAGGCCGCCATCCGTTCGGCGGTCGAGCTGTCGGCCCGCTACATGACCGACCGCAAACTGCCGGACAAGGCCATCGACGTGATCGACGAGGCGGGTGCATCCCAGATGCTGCTGCCGGAATCCAAGCGCAAGAAGGTCATCGGCCAGAAGGAGGTCGAGGCCGTCATCGCCAAGATGGCCCGCATCCCGCCGAAGTCCGTCTCCAAGTCCGACGTGGAGGGTCTGCGCGAGCTGCAGACCGATCTGAACCGCGCCGTCTTCGGTCAGGACGCAGCGATCGAACAGGTGGCCTCGGCCATGAAGCTGGCTCGCGCCGGTCTGCGCGATCCGCAAAAGCCCATCGGCTCCTTCCTGTTCGCGGGCCCGACCGGCGTCGGCAAGACCGAGGTGGCCAAGCAACTTGCCGCCACCCTCGGCATCGAGATGCTGCGGTTCGATATGTCGGAATATATGGAGCGGCACACGGTCAGCCGCCTGATCGGCGCGCCTCCGGGCTATGTCGGGCATGACCAGGGCGGCCTGCTGACTGACGCCGTCGATCAGCATCCGCACGCCGTGGTCCTGCTGGACGAGATCGAGAAGGCCCACCCGGACGTTTACAACATCCTGCTTCAGGTGATGGACAACGGGATGCTGACCGACGCCATCGGCAAGAAGGTCGATTTCAGGAACGTGGTTCTGATCATGACCACCAACGCCGGGGCCGCCGATAACGCGCGCGCCTCCATCGGCTTTGGTCGCGGCAAGGTCGAGGGCGAGGACGAAAAGGCGATTCAGCGCCTGTTCGCCCCCGAGTTCCGCAACCGCCTCGACGCCGTGGTGTCGTTCAAGTCCCTGGCGCCGGAGACGATCCGTCAGGTGGTGACCAAGTTCGTGCTGCAGCTGGAAGCTCAGCTTGCCGACCGCAACATCACCATCGAGCTGACCGACGACGCCGCCGACTGGCTGGCCAAGAACGGCTTCGACGAGCTGTATGGCGCGCGTCCGTTGGGCCGGGTCATCCAGGAGCATATCAAGAAGCCGCTGGCCGACGACATCCTGTTCGGACGCCTGACTCGCGGCGGCCACGTCAAGGTCGAGCTCAAGGACGGCAAGATCGTCTTCGACATCACCGCGGCGGGTGGCGGCGAGACCGTCAAGGAAGCCGCCGACGAGGAAGACGCGGCGGTCTAGAAACTCTTCCCCGTCGGGGGAGGATTGAGAAACAAAAAAAGGCCCGGGAGCGATCCCGGGCCTTTCGTCGTAGAGGGTTAGGCCTAGCTGCGGCGGCGGCCCGAGCCGGCGATCAGCAGGGCGAGGCCGGCCAGGATGCCCGTGGTCAGAAGCGGCTTGCGGCGGGCGAAGTCCAGGCCCGTCTTGACCTGCTCGCGCAGGTCGGCCGGAGCGCGGTCGGACAGTTCGTCCAGCTTGTCGATGGCGCGGCCATACGTGTCCAGGGCCTTGCCTTTGACCTCGTCGAACTTGCCGTCGAGCTGCAGTTTCGAATCGCCGGTCAGGTTGCCGAGAGCGGATTTGATCTTTCCGTTCAGGCCGGTGGCGGCGCCTTCGATGCGGTTGTCGGTCATGGGGTATCTTTCAGATCTGGGAGGGCCGGGGAGGGGCTTCTGGCAAAGCGCATGGACGCGCCACAGGTTCCGGCCAAGCTGGCCGAAACGGCCCTAGAACAGGTCGCTCGTCTCGCCCGCGTCGAGAACCTGACGGGCAAGGGGTTTGGTGACCGGACGATGTGTTTCGTCCAGTCGCGCCACGACATCGGCGGCGGCGGCGGCGGACCGATCTATGCGCCTTATCAGGTAGTCGATGACATCCTCGGCGGGGGTGATGCTGCGCTCGGCGAACCGGGTCCGCAGGATGGCGGCCAGGATCGTGTCGTCCGGCTCGTCGATGGCCACGACCCGAATGGCGTCGAGGCGGGAGCGCAGATCGGGCAGGGCGACCTGCCACTTGCGTGGGGAGGGGCGCGAGACGAGCAACAGGGCGCCGCCATCCGACTGGGCCAGGTTGATGAGGTGGAACAGGGTTTCGTCGCCGGCGTCCTGGGCGATGTCGAGCAGCACGGGCCGCCCCTCCAGCGACAGCAGGTCGATATGAGACGCCTCCGAGCCGTTGAGGGCCAGGGCGCCGACCCTTTCGGCCCAGACGGCGGCCAGATGGCTCTTGCCGCAGCCTTCGGGGCCGCAGATCGCCATGACCTGCCCCGCTGAATCCGGCCAGCGATCCAGCACAGAGGCGGCGTGGGCGTTGGCGGGAGAACGCACGAAGGTCGCCGCGCCGGTCGGCACGTCGCTCTGCAAGGGCAGGCGAAGCTGGTCGGTGGTGAGCGTGTGGCCCGGCATGATCCCATTCTAGCACAGCCGGGGACAAGCGCGGTTAACGTCCCCCGTCTGGCCTATGGGACAGCGGGGACAAGCGTCGCTGTCTGGGGATGGCTCAGACCAGATCGGCCAGGGCGGGATGGAAGCGGCCGCCCGCGAACTCGGTGACCTCGACCTTGACCAGACCCGCGACCTGGAACGGATCCTGGGCCAGCAGAGCGATCATCTCGTCCTTGGAGCCGCCGCGTCCGATCAGGATGCCCCCGGTGCGGGGAACCTTTGGCCCGGCCAGGATCAGATGACCGGCGGCGATCTGGACGTCCAGCCAGGCGCGGTGCTCCGCCGTCTTGGCCTCGATCTCCTCGATGGGGCGGATATAGCTGATGTCGATGAGGAACATGGCGGCCTGCGTGACTGTGCGTATGGCTCCGATATGCCGGTCCCAAGGCCGCGCGGCAAGGCGCAAGACCGCTGCGGGCCAAGGCTCCGACCTTGACTTTCGGGGGCGATGATGCGCCCTTCCGCGCCTTCCAATTCCCGCTGTCCGACAGCCCGTTTCAGACGAATTTCCTCATGCACGCCTATCGTTCCCACACCTGCGGCGCCCTTCGCTCGAGCGATGCCGGCGCCAATGTCCGCCTGTCTGGCTGGGTGCATCGCAAGCGCGACCACGGCGGCCTGCTGTTCATCGACCTGCGCGACCATTACGGCCTGACCCAGCTGGTCTTCCACCCGGAGACTCCCGGTTTCGAAGCGGTGGAGCGTCTGCGCGCCGAGAGCGTGATCCGTGTCGACGGCGAGGTCATCGCCCGAGACGCCTCGGTTGTGAACGCGACCCTGCCCACCGGCGAGATCGAGCTGCGCGTCTCGGGCGTCGAGGTCCTGTCCGAGGCCGCCGAACTGCCTCTGCCGGTCTTTGGCGAGCAGGAATACCCTGAGGAAATCCGTCTTCAGAACCGCTTCCTCGACCTGCGGCGCGAGCGTCTGCACAAGAACATCGTCCTTCGGTCCAAGGTGATCTCCTCGATCCGCCAACGCATGGTCGGTCAGGGCTTCCTTGAATACCAGACCCCGATCCTGACGGCCTCGTCGCCAGAAGGCGCGCGTGACTTCCTGGTGCCTTCGCGGATGCACCCGGGCAAGTTCTACGCCCTTCCGCAGGCGCCGCAGCAGTTCAAGCAACTGCTGATGGTCTCGGGCTTCGACCGCTATTTCCAGATCGCGCCCTGTTTCCGCGACGAAGACCTGCGCGCCGACCGTTCGCTGGAGTTCTATCAGCTCGACGTCGAGATGAGCTTCGTCACGCAGGAAGACGTCTTCGCTGCGATCGAGCCCGTCATGCACGGCGTGTTCGAGGAGTTCTCGAACGGCCTGCCGGTCTCGCCGATCGACGGCGGCCACACCTTCACCAACGACTTCAACGAGACGTTCGAGCACAAGGGCTTCGAGCGACTGACCTATGCCCAGTCGATCGCCTGGTACGGCACCGACAAGCCGGACACCCGCAACCCGATCAAGATGCAGGTCGTCTCCGACCACTTCCGCGAGGGCGGCTTTGGTCTGTTCGCCAAGATCCTGGGCGCGGACGAGAAGAACGCCGTCTGGGCCATCCCGGCTCCGACCGGCGGTTCGCGCGCCTTCTGCGACCGCATGAACTCCTGGGCGCAGGGCGAGGGCCAGCCGGGTCTGGGTTATATCTTCTGGTCCGACGATCAGAACGCCTGGGGCGGCCCGATCGCCAAGAACCTGGGTCAGGAGCCCACCGAGGCTTTGATGTCGTCCCTGGGGCTGGGCAAGGGCGACGCCGCCTTCTTCACCGCCGGCCTGCCGTCCGCCTTCGCCAAGTTCGCCGGTCTAGCGCGCACGCGCGTCGGCATGGAGCTGAAGCTGATCGACGAGAACCAGTTCAAATTCTGCTGGATCGTCGACTTCCCCATGTTCGAATGGTCGGAAGAAGAGAAGAAGGTCGACTTCAGCCACAACCCCTTCTCGATGCCGCAGGGCGGGCTGGAAGCGCTAGAGACCCAGGACCCGCTGACCATCCGCGCCTATCAGTACGACATCTGCTGCAACGGCTATGAGCTGTGCTCGGGTGCGATCCGGAACCATAAGGCCGAGATCATGCTGAAGGCCTTCGGGATCGCCGGCTATGATGCCTCGGTCGTCGAAGACCAGTTCGGCGGCATGCTGAACGCCTTCCGCTATGGCGCGCCGCCGCACGGCGGTCTGGCCCCCGGCATCGACCGCATCGTCATGCTGCTGGCCGGCGAGACCGCCATTCGCGAGGTCATCGCCTTCCCGCTGAACCAGCAGGGCGAGGATCTGCTGATGAACGCCCCGACCGAGGCGGCCGAGCGTCAGCTCAAGGACGTGCATATCCGCACGGCCCTGCCGCTCAAATAGAACGGGTGGGTAAAGCCGGGGCGGTCGTCGCCCCGGTTCACCGTCTAGCGCTCTGAGCTGGCGATCACGAAATTGCGTGGGCGCGGCGGAGCAGGCGGCGCCGGAGGCGCAGGCGGCCGGACGCGGAGCCTCATGCTGCAGCTATTGGGGCGCATCCCCGACGGCAGGCGCGTCGATCCGTCCGCGCAGGCTTCCGAAATCTGATCCTGGGTCAGGCCGCGAGCACTGGAAAGGTCGGCGCCGCGGATATCGGCGCGGTTCAACGACGCGTTCGCAAAGTTGGCGCGGTCGAAGCTGCCGCCGGTCAGGCGGGCGCTGTCCAGTGAGGCATTCGAGAAATTGGCGCGGTCGAACACGCCATTGGACAGGTTGGAGGCGTTGATCTCGGCATTGCTGAAATCGGCGCGCTCCGCCCGGACATTGGCCAGGGTGACGCCGAACATCTCGCTGTTGCTGAGATTGGTGCGTGTCAGGTTGGCGCGGTTGAAATTGGCGCCGTTCAACTCGGCCGAGGACAGGTTTGCATCCTCGAAAATAGCCTGGACCAGGGATGCGCCGCTGGCTTCGGCGCCCGTCAGGTTCGCGCGGGTGAAGACGGCGTTGGTGAAGTTCGCCCCGACCATTTCGACGCCGCTCATGTCGGCCCGGCTGAAGTCACTGGCCGAGAAGTTGGCGCCGATCAGCTCGGCCCCCCGCAGGTTGGCGCCCACCAGGGTGGCGTTGACGAAGTTGGCTCCGGTCAGGGTCGCGCCGGACAGGTTGCGGCCCGACAGTTCACACCGGGTGCAGGATCCGCCCAGCGAGACCATGCGGGCCACGTCGCGATCCTGAACCCGCAGGGTGATTTCCGCCGAGGCGCCGGAGGCGAGCGACGCGAGGGCCAAGCCGGCCAAGCTGGCGGCGACGGCGGTTCGGACGATGGAGGCAATCTGTTTCACCCTGTCTTCATGCCGTGAAGCGCCCAGAAACCCTACTTAAATCGCGGTAACTCCTGCGGCGACCGACAGGCGGCCCGATCCATAGGGAGCGCAGTCAGCAGGCCGGAATGCGAAGCGAGGCGGGCAGGGTGGTGGCCTCATCGCCACAGGCGCGGTTCAACTGAGCCTGGGTCAGACCTGTCGCCCGGTTCAGCTGGGCGCCCGAGAAGTTGGCTCCGGTCAGATTGGCCCCCGCAAAGGATGCGCCCTCCAGATAGGCGCCGACGAAGCTGGCGTTGGTCAGGTCAGCCCGGCTGAAGTTGGCGCTGGAAAAGACCGCGCCATAGGCTTCGACATCGCGCATGTCGGTGTTGGAGAACCGCGTGCGGTTCATGACCGAGAGGCTGAGGTCCGCCTGACGCAGTCGCGCCCCCGCCAGGTTCAGGCCGCGCGCCTCCAGCCCGCCGAAGTCGCCCTGGAACAGGTTGCAGCCGGGGCAACTCGTTCCCCCCCGCACACGGGCGATCTGGCCGGCGTTCTGCGCTAGGACGGGGGTGGCGACGGTCGCCATGACGGCGGCGGCGAGGATTAGCAGGCGTTTCATTCGGGCAGGCTCCGGGGCTGGCGAGGCCAGCGCTGCAATATCGGAGCCGGAGACTAACCCAGAGGTGTTTACGATCCGTGGCTTGCTGCGGGACGCCTAGCCGCCCTGCATCGAGGGGGAGACGCCACACGAATCGCAGACCCAGCCGCCGCCCCGCTGCTGCAGGGTGAAGTCGCCGCATGATGGGCAGGCATCGGCGTTTGCGATGGCGATCGGCCGGTCCTCGACCTCACGCTTCCCAAAAGGCAGGACCACCAGATTGTCGGGCGCCGCGCCCCGGGCGAAGCCCTTGGAGATGAATCGCGCCGCCGGGACCAGTTCGTCGGCCTTGCCCGAGCCCAGGCCATCGGCGTCCAGCGGCTCGGCGTCGGCGTTGGCCAGCTCGTGCCGGTCCAGATAGCTGACCCCGAGTTCGCGGAAGATATAGTCCAGGATCGAGGTCGCAGAGCCGATGGAATCGTTGCCCGTGACCCGGCCCGCCGGTTCGAACCGGGTGAAGACGAAGGCGTCCACGAACTCGTCCAGCGGCACGCCGTATTGCAGGCCGATAGAGATGGCGATGGCGAAATTATTCATCAGCGATCGGAAGGCGGCGCCTTCCTTGTGCATGTCGATGAATATCTCGCCCAGTTCGCCGTCGTCGTATTCGCCAGTGTGGATATAGACCTTGTGGCCGCCCACGGCCGCCTTCTGGATATAGCCCTTGCGGCGGTCGGGCAGTTTGCGGCGCGTGCGGTCGCGCTCGATGACGCGCTCGACGATCCGTTCCTTCGGTTCGGGCTCTGGCTCGGGGCGACGGGCGGTCGGGGCCTCGATCTCGGGCAGGTCGAGCAGGCGTCCCTTAGGCGCGGGGGCGGGCGACAGGCGGATGGCCCGGCGGCCGGAAGCCGCAGCCGCGATCAGGCGCGCTCTTGCCTCGTCGGTCGTCAGGCGCCAGTCGGTAATGTCCGGCGACACGTCGGGGGTGTCGCTGAACGGCTCGATCAGACCGCGGCTCCGGCTCTCGACAACCTCCGGCGCCTCCGACAGCAGATCGGCGAGCGAGGCGGGCGCATCCGGCCAGTTTTGAAGGTCAGGGCGGCCCAGGGCGTAGGCCTGGGCGGCAGCAATGGCGTCAGGCTGCAGACCCAGACGACCGAGCAGGGGGCCGGCCTCGGGATCGACGCCCAGCACGTCGCGCACGAAGCCGGGGTCCAGCACCAGGGGTCCGAAGGCGTCATCCAGGGTCTCGACCGATGCCAGCGCCGTCTCCACCGCCATCAACTCGGCGTCGGTGAAGCCCAGGCCGCGCAGGACGGCATGATCCACGCCCGGGGCCTCGACCAGGGTGCGCGTACCGAACAGCCAACGTTCGGCGGCCTGCGGAGCAACGCCCGCCGCTCCAATGGCCTGGGCCAGGGAGGGAAGCAGCCGTCGATCGACCTCGCCATCGCCGGTCTCGAAGGTTTCGACATGGGTGAAAGGTTGGGTTCCCAGCCGTAGTGCGGCGTCGCGGTCGTCGACGAACAGGCCGATGGCGGCGTGGCGCCGGCCGCTGCGCTGCATCGCCGTGTGCGCGGCGGCGCACAGGTCGGCGGCCTGGCGGGCAAGAGGGGCCTCAGACGCGGCCAGGGTCGTCTGACGGGCGGCCAGGGCCTCAAGCCGGACCTCGGCAGTTCCATTCCACTCGGCACACGGCCTCAGGGCGTCGGCCAGCTCGCAGGACGCCAGCGAGGCCCAGGCGGCGACCTGCGCCGACAGGGCTGCCAGGGTCTCGTCGCCGTCGCCCTGGCCGTGGCGCGCCAGCAGGACATCGACCGCGCCAGTCAGGCCGATGACGATCGGGCGGGCCGCGTCACGACGCCGGGCGGCGGCGCCGTCGCTGCTGAAACCGCAGGCGGTCTCGATCTCCAGGGCGGTAGCCCACAGCCGGACCAGGGCCTCCAAAGCATCGGGCGTATCGGCGAGGGCAGAAAGATTCAGCAGGCACCGGGCGGCGACGGCCTGATCCGCCGTTGCGACCGCATCCGCATCTGAGAAGGTCAGGATCAGGTCGCCGGTCACCGCAGCGGCGGCGGCCAGATCGGCTTGGGATTCGATGACAGCGCGGTCGGTTCGCACGACGAGGGGCGCGAACCCTGTCGACGGCGACATCTGCGGGGTGATTCGAGAACCGGAGATGGCGCTCAAGATATCGGCGTCGCCGGCTCCGGCGCGCCGGGCGGCCAGGGCGGCGCGGGCGAGGGCCGGGTTTCGGCTCGGATCGCTGCAGTCGCCTTGCGGGCCTTGGCAACGATCGACCGCATCGGACACGGCGTTCAACGCCGCAGCCACAGCCTCAATCGCGCTGGCGGTCAGTCGGGCTGTTCGCCGCGCATCGACGGCATGGTTAAGCGCAGTCAGGTCCAGAGGCGCGTTTAGGGCCAGGACGGCGGCAGCGGGAGCCTTGGGCTGAGGATCGCCAGCGATGGGATGGATGCGCGCACCGTCACGCAGGCTGCCCACCGGCGTGGCCAGACCCATGAGGATGCTGGCGACGAGGTCATCGGCAAAGGCCTGGCCGTCCTTCGATCCGGCGAAAACCCCCATGGCCCGTCCCCAGGCCGAAAGCCGGTCTGCCCACCCGGCGATGCCGCCAACGAGCACGCCGGAGCCGAAGGTCGGATGATCGGATGGCACGGTCAGCGCGGGCGGGTCATCAGGCAACTGGTCGGCCCAGTCCAGCCAGGCTTCGATTCGCGCAGAGGTCCAGCTGGTCGGCGCAACGACTGCCGCCAAGCCCCGTGGCCGCTCGATCTCGCGCTCACTGAGTGCGACCTTGGTCGCCTCGGCGGCGAAGCGGGATGTGAAACGCATACGGACCTCCGCCCTCGAATGCCCGACAATAGGCCCCGTCAAGTGGCCGCATCAATAGATGTGGGGTGTCGGCTTAAGGTTACCCCCAAGATGTTGATTAAACTTCAGGCCTGCTTGTGCTGGACGACAGGCCTTGCGGTTTCTATGATCGCGACCGCGTCGCCGCCCCGGTTCGGGTGCGGCCGGATGACGGGATTTCAGCGTGCTCGACAAGATTTTCACCTGGTGGAACGGCGCCACGATCGGCACACTGTTCACGATCGCCAAGCGCGGCGTGCTGGTCGGGACCGACGAGAACGGCAACCGCTACTACCAGTCGCGCGACAACATCAGCTACGACGGCCGCAAGCGCCGCTGGGTCGTCTATGAGGGTTATGCCGAGGCGTCCAAGGTGACGCCGGACTGGCACGGCTGGCTGCGCTATACCTATGACGAGCCCCCCACCGTCGCGCCCCTGAAGCGTCGTCGCTGGGAGCGGGATCACGAGCCCAATATGAGCGGAACGCCCCTGGCCTGGAGGCCTCAGGGTTCGCTGGCCAACGAGGGTGTGCGCCCTGCGGCGACCGGCGACTACGAAGCCTGGAAGCCCGAGTGATGCGGTACGGGCGTCTGCTCGTCACAGCGGCGGCTCTGACCCTGGCGGTTGGTGGCGGCGGCGTGGTCGCGGCCGGACTGGCCCAAGCTCCCGCCCAGGATGCTGCACCGGCGCCCGCCGATCCCGTAGGCGATATGCTCAGGAACGCACCGCCTGTAGAGGCTGCGCCCGCCGCCACGGCTGCGCCTGTGGCTCCCATCGCCATTACGCCCGTGGGCCCGCTCGAGGCGCTCCCCAAGGCTGAGGTATTGGCTGTCGCCGAGGACGCCAAGGCCGAGGACAAGACCCCAGAGGCTGAAAAGGTCGTGGAGCCCGAGACGCCCCTGCCGCGCCAGCGCCGCCGGGTTGCGGTCGTCGAGGCCATCGACAAGATCACCGCCGAACGGATGCGGTTCGAGGTCGAGGTCGGCGGTCGCCCCGTGCGTTTCAACAACGCCTTGATCTTCAGCGCTCGCGCCTGCGAGGTGTCGGCGACCAACGAACTGGTCTCGGATGCCATCGCCTATATGGACATCAGCCTTCAACCGCGTGGCACGGCGGTCCAGACCGAGCCGCGCAGGCTGTTCCGGGGCTGGATGTTCGCCTCGACGCCGGGCGTCAGCGGCCTGCAACACCCGATCTATGACGCCTGGGTCGTGGGCTGCAAGGCGTAGAAGACCGCCCGCTCGCCGCTGATCGGCTCGAACAGTGACGGCGTATCCGGCCTGATGTTCAGCGCCGGGGCCAGGCGTTCCAGATAGTCCGCCTGAGGGGTCTCGACGGCGCCGAACTGGCTCAGATGTTCGGTCAGGAACTGCGCGTCCAGCAATCGCCAGCCGCCGCGCTTCATGCGCGCCACCAGATGCACCAGGGCGACCTTTGAGGCGTCCGTCTCTCGGCTGAACATGCTTTCGCCGAAGAAGGCGCCGCCCAGGGTCACGCCGTACAGGCCGCCGACCAGCCGCTCGTCCTTCCAGCATTCGATGCTGTGCGCCCGCCCCATGGCGTTCAGCGCCAGATAGAGCCTGCGGATCGGGCCGTTGATCCAGGTGTCCTCGCGCCCCGGCGCCGGGCTGGCGCAGGCGTCCAGCACGGCCGCAAAGGCGGTGTCGACCCGGACCGCGAACGGCTCGGCCCGGACCTTGCGGCGCAGGCGCGACGGGATGTGAAAGCCGTCCAGCGGGATGACCCCGCGCTCCTCCGGTTCGACCAGGAAGATGCGCGGATCATCGCGCGCCTCGCCCATGGGGAAGACGCCGGTGGCGTAGCATTGCAGCAGCTCGGCCGGGCCGAAGCCGCCGAAAGGACCCCGATCGGCGCCCGTCTCCGTCAGGCCTTGGCCGCCCGTTTCGCCGCCCATTTTTCCAGCCAGTGGATGTCATAGTCGCCGGACAGGATGTCGGGCTCCTGCAACAGCTTCTGGAACAGGGGGATGGTCGTGTCGATGCCGCCGATGACGACCTCGTTCAGGCTGCGCTTCAGACGCGCCAGGCATTCTTCGCGGTCGCGACCATGGACGATCAGCTTGCCGATCAGGCTGTCGTAATAGGGCGGGATCGAATAGCCAGCGTAGATGGCGCTATCCAGCCGCACGCCCAGACCGCCGGGGGCGTGGAAGTCGGTGATGGTGCCGGGCGAGGGGGTGAAGGTCTCGGCGTTCTCGGCATTGATCCGAACCTCGATGGCGTGGCCGTCGAAGTGGATGTCGTCCTGGGTGAAGCTGAGCGGCAGGCCCGCGGCGATGCGGATCTGTTCGCGCACCAGATCGACGCCGGTGATGGCCTCGGTGACGGGGTGCTCGACCTGCAGCCGGGTGTTCATCTCGATGAAGAAGAACTCGCCGTCCTCCCACAGGAACTCGATGGTGCCGACGCCCAGATAGCCGATGGCGGCGATGGCCTTGTTGACCGTCTTGCCGATCTCGGTGCGTTGAGCCGCCGACAGGGCGGGCGAGGGGGCCTCTTCCAGCACCTTCTGGTGGCGGCGTTGCAGCGAACAGTCGCGTTCGCCCAGGTGCACGACGTTGCCGTGGCTGTCGGCGACGACCTGAATCTCGATATGGCGGGGCTTCTGGAGGTAGCGCTCCATATAGACCGCGCCGTTGCCGAAGGCGGCCAGCGCCTCGGATTGCGCCGTCTGGACGGCTTCGACCAGATCATCGGCGGTCAGGGCCACCTTCATGCCGCGTCCGCCGCCGCCCGCCGCCGCCTTGACGATCAGGGGGAAGCCGATGGCTTTGGACGCCTCGATGGCGTCCTCAACGGTCTCGACCTCGCCCTTGGAGCCCGGAACGACGGGGATGCCCGCGTCCATCACGGTCTGCTTGGCGCTGATCTTGTCGCCCATGACCCGGATATGCTCGGGTTTGGGACCGATGAAGGTCATGCCGTGGGCTTCCACGATCTCGGCGAAGCGGGCGTTCTCGGACAGGAAGCCATAGCCCGGGTGGATCGCCTGGGCGCCCGTGATCTCGGCCGCCGCGATGATCGAGGGGATGTTCAGATAGGACTTGGCCGCCGGCGCCGGGCCGATGCAGACGCTTTCGTCGGCCAGCCGCACCCACATGGCGCCGCGATCGGCTTCGGAGTGTACGGCGACGGTGGAGATGCCCATCTCCTTGCACGCCCGGTGGATACGCAGGGCGATTTCGCCCCGGTTGGCGATCAGGACCTTGGTGAACATGACGGCCTCAGGCCTGCAGCAGGACGAGAGGTTCGCCGTACTCGACGGGCTGGGCGTCACCCACCAGGATGTCGGCGACGACGCCGTCGCGCGGAGCCTGGATCGGGTTCATGGTCTTCATGGCCTCGACGATCAGCAGGGTCTGACCCTTCTTGACCGTGTCGCCCGCCTTGATGAAGGGCGCAGCCTCGGGCGAGGCCTGCAGATAGACGGTGCCGACCATCGGCGACTTCACCTGCTCGCCGGCCTTGGCCACGATCGTGGCGGGGTCAGAGGGCATGGACGCGGGGGCGGCTGCAGGAGCGGCGGCGACAGGTGCGGCCTGGGCCGGGGCGGCGGCGTACTGGACGACCGGGGCGGCGGTGATCTCGCGCGCCACGCGGATGTGCAGATCACCGCGCTCGACCTCGATCTCGGTCAGGGAGGTGTCGTTCAGGATGTCGGCGAGCTGCCGCACCAGAGCGGTGTCGATCTCGGATTCGTTCTTGAGCTTGGCGGGCGATTTCGCATCGGCCATGGGTTCAGTGCCTTCTTTTTATGCTTTGGACGAACGGGCGGCGGTGGCGGCCCGTTCCCGGATGAGCTTCAGCGCGGCCTTGACGGCCAATTCATAGCTATGGGCGCCGAAGCCCGAGACGACGCCGGTCGCGACCAGCGAGACATAGGTCTTGTGCCGGAAACGCTCGCGCGCCGCCGGGTTGGAGAGGTGGCATTCCACGATCGGGATCGACAGGGACTTGAGTGCGTCGAGCAGGGCGACCGAAGTGTGGCCGTAACCGGCGGGGTTCAGCACGACGGCGGACGCCTGGGTCCGCGCCTCCTGCACCCAGTCGATCAACTGACCCTCGTGGTTGGACTGATGAAAGACGATTTTCGCGTCCTCAGCGGCCTGTTCACAGAGCGCCTGAACGTCGGCCAGGGTCTCGTAGCCATAGATTTCCGGCTCCCGAACCCCGAGCAGGTTGAGATTGGGGCCGTTCAGGACGTAGATGACGGGCGTTTCGGGCATCAGGCTGCTTGGAGTCTCCGGGCTCTGTCAGCCGCGTGAATCGGGCGGCCTTTTAACTGACGGATGGCGCGGGTCAAAGCGCGCCTTGATTGAGTTGACGTAAAGCTATGCAGATTCAAGTCAACGGAGATAGGCGCGAAGTGGCGGCCGGGACGATTCTCGACCTCGTCAGCGAGATGGGCTTGGACCCGCGCAAGGTCGCCGTGGAGCGCAATCTGGAGATCGTTCCCCGGTCGCTGCACGGTGAGACCCGCCTGGCCGAGGGCGACCGCATCGAACTGGTCATCTTCGTGGGCGGTGGCTGAGCCGCGTTTTCGCGTTGTCTGCCGGCGCTCGGTGAAAACAGGTCAGTCCTTGCCGGGAACCCGCTCATGCGCGGGGGGTTCGACCTAGAGTGAACCGTCACGCTGGAGACTTTCCGATGCCCATGGGTCGTAATCCGCAAGGAGCCGCCGAGTGGGCGGTCGGCGCGCTCGGCGTCATATTGACGCTCATCGGCCTGGTTCTGGTGATCGGCGGAGGGATGCTGATCGCGGCGGGCGGCTCCTGGTATTACCTGCTGGCCGGTGTGGGCCTTGTGGTCAGCGGCTTCCTGATTTTTCGACAGCAGTTACTCGGCGCCTGGGTTTATCTCGCCGTGTTCGGCCTGACGGTGCTGTGGGCCTTGTGGGAAGTCGGGCTGGACGGTTGGGGGCTGGTGCCCCGCGTCATCGCCCCGGCCGTCCTGCTGGCGCTGATCATCGCCGCGCTGCCCGTCCTGAAGGGTGGGCGTGAGGGGCGCAAATGGGCCATCGGGGGCGGGGTCGCCTTCGTGGTCCTAGCCGGGCTGTCCGGGGTCGTGGTGGCCCAGACCAACGCCTTCAAGGTCGATGGACCTCTGCCCGGCCCGTCGCCCTTCGCCTCCAGCGATCCGGACGCCATTCCCGTCGGCGCAGACTGGCCGGCCTATGGCGGCAGCTATCACGCCCAGCGCTATTCCCCCCTGAACCAGATCACGCCCGAAAACGTCGGCAAGCTGGAACGGGTCTGGTCCTTCCATACGGGCGACCTGCCGGGCGACCGGCCCGCGGCCCAGAACAAATACGCTTCCGAGAACACGCCGCTGAAGATCGGCGACACCCTGTACGCCTGCACGGGCAAGAACATGGTCGTGGCCGTCAACGCCGCGACTGGTCAGGTCAAATGGCGCTTCGATCCGGGCGTGGACGACGCCGCGATCCCCTACACCGCCGCCTGTCGAGGCGTGAGCTACTATGTCGTGCCGAGCGTCGCCGCGACCGATCCCTGCGCAACGCGAATCATCTGGGGCACGCTGGACGCGCGGATCGTGGCCGTCGACGCCCGCACGGGCCAGCGCTGCCAGGGCTTTGGCCAGAACGGGCAGGTCAATACGGCAGAGGGCATGGGACCGACCGTCCCCGGCATGATTTCGATCACCTCGGCGCCGACCATCGTTCAGGGCGTCGTCGTGACCGGCCACCAGATCCTTGACGGCCAGCGCCGAGATGCGCCTTCGGGCGTCATCAAGGGCTTTGACGCCGTCACGGGCGCGCTGCGCTGGGCCTGGGACATGAACCGGCCCGACATCAACACCACGCCGCCAGAGGGCCAGATCTACACCCTGGGCACGCCCAACATGTGGACGACCGCTTCGGGCGATGAGCGGCTGGGCCTGGTCTATCTGCCGCTGGGTTCGACGGCGGCGGACTACTGGTCCTCGGACCGCACGGGCCCGCAGCTTGATTATGCGACCTCGCTGGTGGCGCTGGACGTCAACACCGGCAAGCCGCGCTGGCATTTCCAGACCGTGCATCACGACGTCTGGGACTATGACCTGGGGTCTCAGGCCACCCTGGTCGATTTCCCGACCGGGGCGGGGACCACGCCCGCCGTGGTCCTGCCGTCAAAGCAGGGCGACATCTATGTGCTGAACCGCGAAACCGGCCAGCCTCTGACCCAGGTGGGGACGGTCCCGGCGCCACAGGCGGGTCTCGAGCCGCAGATGCGCACTCCGACCCAGCCGATCTCCCTGTTCCACACCCTGCGCCGCCAGGACGACCTGACCGAACGCCAGATGTGGGGGATGTCGCCGATCGACCAGATGATCTGCCGCATCCAGTTCCGCAAAGCCTCGTATGACGGCTTCTACACCCCGCCCGAGGCTGATCGGCACTATATCCAGTACCCCGGCTATAACGGCGGTTCGGACTGGGGCGGCATCGCCATCGATCCGGCGCGCGGTGTGATCGTGGCCAACTACAACGACATGCCGAACTACAACATCCTGGTGCCCAGGGCGGAGGCCGACGCCAAGGGCTGGTTCCCGCGTGGCGACCCCCGCGCGCGCAAGGGCGGGGCCGAGGGCGCAGGCGACCCGCAGGTCGGCGTTCCCTATGCCGTCAACGTCAACGCCGGCTGGCGGATGCCCTTCACCGGCCTGCTGTGCAAGGAGCCACCCTATGGCGGCATCCGCGCCATCGACCTGAAGACCGGGCGCCAGATCTGGGATCGCCCCCTGGGCACGGCGCGCAAGAACGGGCCGTTCGGCATCCCCTCGGGCCTGAACATGGAGATCGGCACGCCCAACAACGGCGGCGCCGTCGTCACCGCCGGCGGCCTGATCTTCATCGCCGCCGCGACCGACGACCTGATCCGCGCCATTGACCTGAAGACCGGCAAGACGGTGTGGACGGCCAGACTGCCCGGCGGCGGGCAGGCCACGCCGATGACCTATGAGGTCGGCGGCCGCCAGTACGTGGTCATCGCCCCCGGAGGTCACCACTTCATGGAGACGCCTGTGTCCGACGAGGTGATCGCCTATGCCCTGCCGCAGGGAGGCTGATTGAGCGACTGATTGGAGGCTGGGCGAGGTTTCGCTTCGTCGCGACCGAGAGTAGGAACGGGGACATGAACGCTCATGTCCCCGTTTCCGCATCCGATACCTGGACCGTCGCCGGTCGCACCTTCACCTCGCGCCTGATCGTGGGCACCGGCAAATATGTCGACTATGCCCAGAACGCCGCCGCCGCCGAGGCTGCGGGCGCCGAGATCGTCACCGTGGCCCTGCGGCGGGTGAACCTGTCGGACCCGAGCCAGCCCATGCTGGTGGACTATGTGAAGCCGGATCGCTTCACCTTCCTGCCCAACACCGCCGGCTGTTTCACTGGCGAGGACGCGGTGCGGACCCTGAGGCTGGCGCGCGAGGCGGGCGGCTGGGGACTGGTCAAGCTGGAGGTGCTGTCCAACTCGGCCCACCTCTATCCCGACATGGTGGAGACGCTGCGAGCGCTGGACCTGCTGGTCAAGGACGGCTTCGACGTCATGGTCTATTGCACCGACGACGTGGTGATGGCCAAGCGGCTTGAGGATGCGGGCGCCGCCGCCGTCATGCCCGCCGCCAGCCCGATCGGCTCAGGCCTCGGCATCCAGAACCGCGTCAACATCCGCCTGATCGTCGAACAGGCCAAGGTGCCCGTGCTGGTAGACGCCGGCGTCGGCACGGCCTCTGACGCCACCATCGCCATGGAGCTGGGCTGCGACGCCGTGATCGCCAACACCGCCATCGCCGCCGCCCGCGATCCCATCCTGATGGGCAGCGCCATAAAGCACGCCGTCATCGCCGGACGGGAATGCTATCTGGCCGGGCGGATGCCGCGCCGGATGTACGCCGATCCGTCGTCGCCCCTGGCGGGCCTGATCTAGGCGTCCAGCGTCTGAGCAGTTGACGAGGGTTCCGTTGCTGGGCAGGATGTTCTCCTATTGTTCAGGGGGGATGCCATGCTGAAGACCTTCACGCCGCGCGGTCTTATCGCCATGATCCTGGTTTTCGCCGCCGCTGCGGCCCTGGCGATCGGCGTGGGTCGGGCTCAGGCCCAGGAGAGTGGAACCGTGCATCACGCTGTCGGAACGTTTGAGGTCGCTGTCGTCCCTGCTGATCCCGAAGTCGTCGAGGCCGGTCTGGGGTTCAGTCGCTACACCCTGAGCAAGACCTTCAGAGGCGGCATGAGCGGCGCCGCCGTCGGTCAGATGCTGGCGGGCGGGCCGAGCGCTCAGACGGCGACCTATATTGCGCTCGAACGTTTCGTCGGCGCGCTGGATGGCCGCGAGGGAGCCTTCCTGCTGGCGCATCGCGGCGACATGAGCCCCGAGGGCTACAGTCTGGCCATCACGGTGGCGCCGAACTCGGGGACCGGGGCGTTGGCTGGCATTGCGGGCGAGTTTTCGCTGACCATCGCCAACGGCGTTCACAGCTACGACCTGGCCTATACCCTGCCTCAATAGGCTTCGGCACGCGTCTTCGGGCCGCGGTTCCTCGTGGTTGGATTGCGCGCAGGATTGAGCCAAAGTGCCGGACGAAGTCTGGGGAGGCGATCCATGCGGTTGAAACTGGCTCTGTTGGCGGCGACCGCGTCGGTTCTGTGTCTGTCCGGGCCTGCGGCGATCGCCAGCGCCACGGCGGACGCAGCGCAAGAGGCGGCGGCTCTGGCCCTGGTCAATAGTCCGCAGGTCTGCGCGCCGGCCGGAACGTCCGAGTCGGCTGATCCCGTCGCCGACATGGTCATGGTCGATGGGTTCGGAACCGGTGGTTTCGCTGTCGACACCAAGAACCCAGAGGCTCAGGCCTGGTTCGACCACGGCGTCCGTCTGCGCTGGGCCTTCGAGCACAAGGAATCGGTCCGGGCCTTTCGCAAGGCGCGGCTGATCGATCCGACCTGCGGCATGTGCGCCTGGGGCGAGGCCTGGGCCCTGGGTCCGAACCTGAACGGCGGCGGCAACGACGAAGACTCGCTCGTCGCCGCGCGCACGGCGGCCCAGCAGGCGCGACGTCTGGCGCGTGACGCCACCCCGGTGCAGCGCCAGATGATCGACGCCCTGATCCAGCGCTACTCGGGTTTCAAGAGTTCGCGCGGCGTTCGCTTCGCCCGCTCGATGGACCGGATCGCCCGCCGCAATCCGACCGACACTGCGGTGGCCTCGGTCACCGCCGACGCCTGGATGCTGAACGCGGACGAATGGTGGGACCAGGATGGCAAGGCCGCCGATCCCGGCATCACCCGCGCGATGTCGATCCTGGAATCGACCCTGGACCACGCGCCTAACGATCCGGGCGCGATCCACCTCTATATCCATCTGACCGAATGGTCGGACGACCCGCACAAGGCCATTCCCTATGGCGAGCGGCTGGCCGCACTGGCGCCCGGCGCCAGTCACCTGGTGCATATGCCGTCGCACACCTTCTACCGCGTCGGCCGCTATCGGGACGCCATGAAGTCCAACGTCAACGCCGTGGCCCTGGATCAGGCCTATGAGGCCGCAGCGCCTCGACCGGGCGGGATCGCGGACGGGATGCCGCTGCACGCCCACAACATCCATTTCGGCATGGGCGGCGCCCTGATGGCGGGCGGGGCGGAGGACGGGTTGAAGTTGGCTGACCGCTTCCTGTCGGTCTATCCGAACGTGGCGTCGGACAACCCCTGGCGTCAGATCATGGCCAATGACGCCTACGCCCTCTATGGCCGGTTCGCCGACCAGACCCGTGTAGCGGCCCTGGAACAGCCGCCGGAGGCCAAGCCGCTGCTGCGCGCCAGCTGGCATTATGCGCGGGGCGAGGCGGCGGCGCGGCGCGGCGATGCGGTCGCGATCCGCGCCGAGGCCGCAGCCATCGCCGCCCTCATCCCGACCCTGACAGGCCCCAAGGCCCAGGACATGAAGGACTTCGCCGAGGTCTCTCAGCGCGTGCTGGAGGGACGTGCGGCCATGGTCGAGAACAACCCGGCCGCCGCCATCGCCGCCTTTACGCGCGCCGCCGAAATCCAGGCGGCTGGCGACGGGGAGGGTGGGGATCCGCCGATCATCTGGTATCCGACCCGTCGCAGCCTGGCTGCCGCCCTTCTGGCCAATGGCGACGCCGCCGGGGCGAGGGCCAAGATCATGGAACTGCTGAGCGACTGGCCCGCCGACCCCTATAGTTACTACGTCCTGGCCCAGGCTGAGACGGCGCTGGGCGACAGCGCCGCTGCCGAAGCTGCGATGCGTCAATCGCGCGTCGAATGGATCGGCGGCGACATGGACCTCAAGCTGGCCTGAGCCGAAGGAGGGCTAGCCTGCCTTGGCCGCCTCGATGGCGCGGGCGACTTCTTCCGGCGCGATGCTGGCCGTCGTCTTGCCGTTGATCAGGAAGGTCGGGGTGCCGGTGAGCTTGAACGCCGCCGCCGTGGTGTGGATGTCAGCGATGTGGCGGGTCGTGTCCGGCGAGGCGATGGCTCTCTGAGCTGCAGGCGCCGCGACGCCGTGCTCGGCCAGGATACGGTCGATCCCCTCGGGCGTCAGGCTGCGCTCGGCCATCAGTGCCTCATAGACCTCCAAATACTTGCCCTGCTGGTGGGCGGCCAGGGCGGCTCGAGCGGCGTATTGCGAGACAGGCGGGCCGTCGCGATCCAGGATCGGCCAGTCCTTGAACACGAACCGCACGTCGGGGTGGGCGCGCATGAGGCGCAGATAGTCCTCGGACACCGCCTTGCAGCCGGGGCAGCGGTAGTCGAAGAACTCGATCACGGTCACCTTGGCGTCGGCCGGACCGAACGCGGGGTCGCGCGGGTCGGGCCGCAGCAGGGCGGGATTGGCGGCCACGGCGGCGTTGATAGCGTCGACCCGGGCCCCGTCCTCGCCCGACTGACGCGCCGCGACGACCTCGTCCAGCACCTCGGGGTGGGCGATCAGATACGACCGCACGCTGCCGCCCAGAACCTCGCCGCTGAAATAGGGGGCGACGGCAAAGCCCAGGGCCACGACCGAAATGGCCAGCGCCGCAAAGCCGAGAGTCCGCGACGTCAGAGCCCCGCCAGTCGGGTGGGAGGCGTTATCGGTCTCGGTCTTGGGGGCGTCGTCGGTCATGAAGTCTCTTGCTTGAAGGCAGGTGTCGGGAGTCGGTGTCTTGGAGATCAGGCGCTGGGCGTAGCGCCGGGGGCGATGACGCCGGTCGGACGGCGGTTTTCCTGGCGCCGGTCCAGATCCTGAATGTCCTGGTCGGTCGCGCCAGAGGCCAGGACGATGTCCACGGCGCGGCGCCATTCGATGGTGTTGCGGTCCAGCATATTGCGGGCGCGCAGTGCGAACTGGGTCGCCTGCCGATCATCGCCAGCGGCGAAGTAGAGCTCGGCCGAGGCCAGCCGCGCCTCGCCCTCCTTGCCCTGGGCGGCGAAGGCCTGAGACAGGAGACGCCAGGCCAGGGTGTTGTCGCCCTCGCGCGCCACGGCGGTCTTCAGCTCTATGATGGCGCGATCGAGGTTGGCGGGGTCGTTGGTCTCGATTAGGGCGTGGGCCAGGTTTATTCGCAGCAGGGGCGCCTCGGGCATCAGGGCCACGGCGCGGGCGTGGCTGTCGATGGCGTCGCCGGGGCGGCCTTCCTCAAACAGAATCTGGCCCTTGAGTTCCCACAGGTATGGATCTTCCGGCTTTTCGGCCAGCAGGGCGTCGACCCCGGCGATGGCGCGCTCGGTCTGGCCGTCGCGGTAATAGCCGATGGCGCGAGCGTATCGGCTCGGATAGTCGGTCGCCGATGCCGGAAAGTCGCGCAGGGTCTGGTTCGGCGGGTCCATGAAGGCGTGGATCTTGGCCAGGATCAGGGCGTGCTCGGCCATCCGCTCGGGGCTGTCCTGGTGGTTGTAATGAGCGGCGGCCTCGACCGGACGACGCAGGGCCTCGATCCGCTGGCCCGAGAGGGGGTGGCTGCGGAAATAGGGATAGCGCCGCGCGTCCGAGAAGACTTCCTGCGAGCGGAAATTTTCGAAGAAGGTGACCAGGCCCCGGCCGGATTCGCCGGCGGCCTCCAGGGCGCGTGCCCCGGTCAGGTCGGCCTCGCCCTCCTGGCTCTGCATATAGCGAAGGGCGCCGAGCGTGCCGAAATACTGGCCGGATCCCAAGAGGGCCGCGCCCGCGCCCGGCTGGCCGGCGGCGATGGCCAGTGCGCCCAGGGCCATGGTCATGAAGAAGGGTTGTTTGCCCGCGTTCTGGGCCCCGTCACGCAGGGTGTGGCGGTTCTTGATATGCCCCGCCTCGTGCGCCAGGACGCCGAGCAGCTCGTTTGGGTTCTTGGTCTGCAGGATCAGGCCGGTGTTCACGCCCATGATCCGCCCGCGCGTGGCGAAGGCGTTCAGGCTGTCGTCGTTGATCAGCAGGATCTCGACCTGGGCCGGATCCAGACCCATCGTCACCAGGACCGGGTCGGTCCATTCGCGGATGATGCCTTCGATCTCGGTATCGCGGATGGCGCCTTGGGCAGACGCAGGACCAGCGACCGCCAACGCAAAGGCGGCGGCCGTGGTCGAAGCGACCAGGCGGGAAACGACGCGAGCAAGGGTGTTCAAGACGAACTCCTCAACCGACCGACGCCCCCGCCGTGGTCACCAATCTAGTCCTGTCCGATCAACGACGCCACCACCCACGCTTGGGCTTTTCGGGCGGTGCGGCGATCTGCGCCGGATCATCGGCGATGATCGCCGACAGGTCGGCCTCGGGGGCAGGGGTAGGCTTAGGCGCGGCGACCACAGCCGCAGCGGGCTCCGCCGCAGCTTCGGCAATCGCCTCGACCTTCGGCGTGTCCTCCGGCGCGGCGATCAGGGCCTCGACCTCGGCGCGTTCCTCGACGGCCTGGGCAGGCGTCACATCCAGCTCGACGGGCGCTCCGACCGGCTCGACCTCGTTGGGCTCGACGCCTGTGTCCAGGTCCACGGTCGTGGTCGCAGCGGATGCGCTGGCCGGCTTGCGGCGAACGCGACGGCGCTGCGGCTCGGCCGGGATGGCGGGCGCGTCGGCGTCGGCTGTCGAATCCGCGATGACCACGGCCATCGGGGTGTCGGGTGAGCCGTCGGGCGGCATGCCCTCGTTGGTGGCGCGAGCCTCGACCTTCAGGTCATGCGGTTGTGCAGCACGGTCGCCGTTGCGACCGCGGCCGCGACGACGACGGCGCGAACGTCCGCCTTCGCGGTCGCCCGCGATCTCTCCCTCGGGACGTTCGCCGACGATTTCCTCGACATCGCTGGCGGCGCCTTCAGCGCCGACCGGAGCGTCGATACGTTCGGCGCGTTCCGGGCGCTCTCCCCGTTCGGGGCGCGCTTCGGGGTTGATCGGGTCGAACCAGACATAGGGGTCGTCCAGCGACGGGGTGCGGCCACGGACCCAGAAGAAGGCGCTGGAGCCTTCGCCGTCCTCACGCACGCGGCGTCCGCCACGGCGACCGCGACGGCGGCGACGGCCAGCCTCGCTGTCATCGTCATCGTCCGAGGCGGCGACGGTTTCGCCCTCTTCGGCTGCAGCAGGCTCGGCGGTCTCGTCGCGGCGTCCGCCCCGGCGGCGGCCACGGCCACGGTTGCGATCGCGACCGCCGCCGTCGCGCTCGGCGCGTTCGGAGCGTTCGGAGCGTTCACGCGGCTCGTCGTCGTCCGAATCCTCGCGGTCGAGGGCCAGATCGTCGTCGCTCTCGATGATCTCGTCGTCGTCCTCGTCTTCGTCGTCATAGGCGCTGTCGTCGAAGTCGTCGTGCAGGTCGGCCAGCGAGATGGCGGGCACGGTCGAGACGAAGTCCTCGTTGGTCTCCGTGCGCTCGATCGAGTGCTCGTTCTGGGCCAGGGAGTCGTCGATCTGGATGATGACCGACAGGCCGCGCTGTTCCTGCATCCGCTGCAGATACTCGCGCTTGTGGTTCAGGATGTAGAGGGCGACCGTGGTCGAGACGCGCAGGTTGATCGAACCCGCGCCGTTCTTGCCGGCCTCGATGTCGACGGCGCGCAGGGTCATCAGAGCGGCCGATTCGGCAGAGCGGATACGGCCCGCGCCCTGGCAATGCGGACAGACTTCGGTCGCGCCTTCCAGCACGCCGAGGCGGCGACGCTGGCGGCTGATTTCCATCAGGCCGAAGGACGAGATCTTGCCCATCTGGATGCGGGCGCGGTCGTGGCTGAGGGCGTCCTTGACGATCCGCTCGACGGTGCGGTTGTTCTTGGACTCATCCATGTCGATGAAGTCGATGACGACCAGGCCGGCCAGGTCGCGCAGGCGCAGCTGGCGGGCGGCCTCGACGGCGGCTTCACAGTTGGTCTTGAAGGCCGTGGCCTCGACGTTGCGTTCCTTGGTGGCCTTGCCCGAGTTGACGTCGATGGCGACCAGGGCTTCGGTCTGGTTGATCACCAGATAGCCGCCGGACTTCAGCGTCACGACCGGCTGGTGAATGCCGGTCAGGACCTCCTCGATGCCGTTGGCCGCGAACAGGGGCTTGGAGCCCTGGTACAGGTGCACCTTCTTGGCCTGCGAGGGCATCAACACCCGCATGAAGTCGCGCGCTTCCTTGAAGCCCTCGACGCCCTCGACCTGGATGCCGTCGAAATCCTTGTCGAACATGTCGCGCACGGCGCGGCGGACGAGGTTCTCTTCTTCGTAGATCAGGGACGGGGCGTTTGAGGCCAGGGTGGTCTCGCGGATCGTCTCCCACAGGCGCAGCAGGTAGTCGTAGTCGCGGCGGATCTCGGCCTTGGTCCGCTTGGCGCCCGCCGTGCGGATGATCAGGCCCATGCCCTTGGGCACTTCCAGCGAGGCTGCTGCGGCCTTCAGGCGCTTGCGGTCGCTGGCCTGGGTGATCTTGCGCGAAATCCCGCCGCCCTTGCCGGTGTTGGGCATCAGCACGCAGTAGCGGCCGGCCAGCGACAGCCAGGTCGTCAGGGCCGCGCCCTTGGACGAGCGTTCGTCCTTGACCACCTGAACCAGCAGGATCTGGCGACGGCGGATGACGTCCTGGATCTTGTAGCGGCGCATCAGGCGACGCTTCAGGCGTTCTTCCTCGGCCATGCCGCCTTCGGAATCGCCATCGTCCGAGTCGCGGGCGTGTTCGTCGTCGTGATCGTCGTCAGACGCCGCCTCGGCCATTATGGCTTCACGGTCGGCGACCGGGATCTGGTAGTAGTCGGGGTGGATCTCGTTGAAGGCCAGGAAGCCGTGGCGGTTGCCGCCGTACTCGACGAAGGCGGCCTGCAGGCTGGGCTCTACGCGGGTGACCTTGGCGAGATAGATGTTGCCGCGAAGCTGACGCTTGGTTTTCGACTCGAAGTCGAACTCTTCAACCGAGCGTCCGTCCACGATGGCGACGCGCGTTTCTTCTGCGTGCGCTGCATCGATCAGCATTGTCTTTGACATGGAATATTTCTCTCTGGCGCGCTCTGCCGGAGCCTGTGGCCTTGGCCTTCAGGTCGGGGGCGGCTCGCCGAACGGGATGAAGGGCCGGGGCGCGCGTCTTCCCATCGACCGGAGCGTGTCCGGCGACGTTGGCCGTGTCAGGCCGTTTGGGAGCGCAGGCGAAATGGCCCATGGGGTATCGTCGGTCCTGAACCCAAGGGGCTCGCCATCGGGATGGCGGCGTTGCCGGGTCCGGTCTTCGGACCCACGGCGCAAAGGCCGGCGGATCCTCGGATAGGTGAAAGTCACGCCGGCGGGGGATGGTGCGCCTGACCCATGCGGGAGGCGCGATCAGTCCGCGAGCAGATCAAGCATAAGCACTGTGCGGCGGAATGCAAAGGCGAACCTCCGGTTGGCCCCCGCTGCGCCCCTTTCCGACATTATGCACCATCCCGGTAGAAACCCTGGCCGCTTAACCCATTCAAAACGGCCTTCTGTCAGGTTGGCCGCCAATAAGAAGTTTGGTGGGTGCCGTAAGAATGTACGGTCGGTGGTGTTCAAGGCTGTCGCGTTGGGGTCTTCGCGAATGGGCGATGACGTCCATGGCGCTGGTCGTCATGTGCGTCGCCATGTTCGCGGGCGGCCGCGGCCTGGCGGCAGGTTCGGTCGGCGACGTGCTGCGCGTGCGGTTCGGCGGTGACGCGGAACGGACCCGCGTGGTGCTGGACCTGGGCTCCAGCGCGCGTGGCGAGATCGTCGAGTCCGGCTCTGGCGGATCGGTCGTCCTGACTCTGGCCGGCGTGGCGCCGCCGCGCGCCCTGGATGGCGCAGGTTCAGGCTTGGTGCGCGGCTATCGCGTGACCGGAACCGGCACGGCGTCGCGGGTCGAGCTGCAACTGGCCCGCTCCGGCGAGGTCGAGCGTCGCTTCCTCCTTCCTCCGGGCGACGGGGTTCCGAACTACCGGTATGTCATCGACCTGCGCGGCGTCGGACCGGCTCGGGCAGCCAACCGTCAGGCCCAGGCGACTGTTCCTCGCGCCGAAACCCGCCGGACCGAGCGGCCCTTGATCGTCATCGACGCCGGTCATGGCGGTCGCGACGGCGGGGCGCGGGGCGCCAATCATAACGAGAGCGCTCTGACCCTGGCCGCCGCCCTGGCCCTGAAGGCCGAGCTGGAACGCACGGGCCGTTATCGCGTGATGATGACGCGCACGAACGACGCCTATGTCGATCTGTATCAACGCGTGCGCATCGCGCGGAACGCGGACGCGGACCTGTTCATCTCCCTGCACGCTGACGCCGGATCCGACCCCGCCACGCGCGGCGCGTCCGTTTACACCTTGTCCGAACAGGGTGCGAGCCGGGCCGTGCGCGAGGTCACGCGCGGCGACAACTGGCATCGCGATCTGCACCTGCCGGGCCGCGACCCATCGGTGGACCGCATCCTGCTGGACATGACCCAGCGTGCGACCCAGAACCGCTCGGCCCAGTTCGCCCGCGTCCTGCTGAGCCATATCGAGGCCGCGGATCAACCGTTGCTTCGGCGCAGCCATCGCGACGCCGGTCTGGCCGTTCTGCTGGCGCCGGATGTGCCTGCTGTCCTGCTGGAAATGGGCTTCATCACAAATCCCGACGACGAACGCGCCCTGGCCGACGAACGCCGTCGGGGCCGCCTGATGCGCGCGGTCGCCGAAGGCATCGACCGCTATTTCCGCGAACCCTCCGCCCCCCTGCAGATCGCGTCGACGGGCGGCGGCGCGGGCGGCCAGCCTTAGGGCCTCGGCCCTACGGGCTTCGCAAACCCATCCTGCGTCCCTATCTGGCGCAGCATGACGCTATTCGACCCCGCCATGAGAACCGGCTTCAACAGATTGCGGGTCGTTGATCTCGAGACGACCGGGGGCGACCACACGTCGGAGATCATCGAGGTCGGCATCGTCGACGTTGTCCGGGACGGGGAGGGCTGGCGCGCCACGCCGCCCGTGTCGAAGCTGTTTCGGCCGCGTCGCGAAATCTCGTTTCACGCCATGGCCGTGCATCACCTGACGCCCGATCATTTCTGCGACGACGACCCGCACTATGACGAATACGCTCTGCGCGAGATGTTCGCTGAACCCGCCGACGTCATGGTGGCCCACAGCGCACGGTTCGAGCGCGGCTATATCGCCGACACAGCCACCGGCGGCCTGCCGTGGATCTGCACGGTGCGCGCCTCGAAACAGGCCTGGCCCGAGGCTCCGGGGCATTCCAACCAGGTGCTGAGGTACTGGCGCGGCTTTCGGCTGGATCCCGCGATGGCCGATCCGGCGCATAGGGCCGGGCCGGACGCCTGGGTCACGGCCCACATCCTGATGGACCTCTTGAAGGACCACCCGGTCGAGCGTCTGCTGGAATGGACCAACGCCCCGCGCGACCTGGCTCTGGTGCCGTTCGGCAAACACCGACGCAAGCCGTGGTCGGAGGTTCCCGAAGACTACCTGCAATGGATGGCGGCCCAGACCGACATGGATGTCGATGCGGTCACCGCCGCCCGCCGCGAGTTGGATCGGCGAAAAGTCGGCTAGCGTCCTGTCCCGACTAGCCCAGCCCCGCGACACGCTCTAAACCCGGTTTCAGGGTGTTCCCGTCGGAGTGTGTGGTGAAGGTTGCCGAACGCTGGTTCGTGATGGCGGGCATAGGCCTGCTTGGCGCTATTGCGCTGGCCGGGCTGGTGGTCGCCGTCTATGCGGCGTGGCTGTTCCACGACCTGCCGGACGCCTCGGAGCTGGCGGATTATCGTCCGCCGACCGCGACGCGGGTCTATGCCGGCGACGGCACCCTGATCGGCGAGTTCTCGGACGAGCGCCGAATCTACGTTCCCTACGAACAGATCCCCGAGCCGGTCATCCACGCCTTCATGGCCGCCGAGGACAAGAACTTCTTCCAGCACGGCGGCATCGACGTGTCTGGTCTTGGCCGGGCCATGTTCAAGAACGTCTTCAACGTCCTGACCGGCCGCAGGCTGGAAGGCGGATCGACCATCACCCAGCAGGTCGCCAAGAACGTGCTGCTGACCAACGAATCCAGCCTCAGCCGCAAGCTCAAGGAGGCGATCCTTTCCAGCCGCCTGGAAGCGACCCTGTCCAAGGAACAACTGCTCGAGCTGTATCTGAACGAGATCTTCCTGGGCTATCGCTCCTACGGCGTGGCCTCGGCCGCCTATAACTATTTCGGCAAGTCGCTGGGCCAGTTGACGCCGGACGAGGCGGCCTTCCTGGCGGCTCTGCCCAAGGGGCCGAACAATTATCACCCCAAACGCCACCCCGGCGCGGCCAAGGGCCGTCGCGACTGGGTGCTGGGCGAGATGAACCAGAATGGCTGGCTGTCCCAGGCCGATCTCCAGATCGCGCGTGAACGGCCGCTGACGACGCAGGACGCGCCGAAGCGCGCCCAGTATGCCGACGCCGACTTCTTCGTTGAGGAAGCCCGCCGTCAGGCCCGCGCCAATCCGGCCATCGGCGACCAGTTGAACGCCGGCGGCTTCTATATGCGCACCACCCTGGACCCGACGCTTCAGACCGCGGCGCGCGACGCCCTGATGACGGGTCTGGAGAACTATGACCGCCGCCACGGATGGCGCGGGGCCTGGGGCACGACCGATTTCGCCGACGGCTGGCAGGCCGACGCCCTGAAGAAGACCGCGCCGCCGGAACGCCGCGCCTGGCAGGCCGCCGCCGTCACCGCCGTCAGCGGCAACAGCGTCCAGATCGTCACCGCCCGCGACGACCGCACGGGCAGCCTGGTCACGGCCGACGCCGCCTGGGCCAACGCCAATCGTCCGCTGAAGCGGGGCGACCTCATCTTCGTCGAGCCAAAAGCCGGCGCGTTTGCCCTGAAACAAGTGCCTGCCGTCAATGGCGCCCTGGTGGCCATCGAGCCCCAGTCGGGCCGCGTCCTGGCCATGGTCGGCGGCTATTCCTACGCCCTGTCCAGCTTCAACCGAGCGACACAGGCTCAGCGCCAGCCCGGTTCGGCCTTCAAGCCCTTCGTCTATGCGGCGGCCCTGGAAGGCGACTTCACTCCGGCCTCCATCGTGCTGGACGCCCCGATCAGCTTCGCCGGCGGCGCCAATGGCGGTCGCTGGACGCCCGAGAACTACAGCCGTCAGTATTATGGACCCCAGACCCTGCGTCGCGGTCTGGAACTGTCGCGCAACGTCATGACCGTGCGCCTGGCCTCCAGCGTCGGGATGCCCGCCATCGTCGACCTGTCCAAGAAGATGGGCGTCTCCGACACGCTGCAGCCCAATCTGTCGGTGTCGCTGGGCGCTGGCGAGACGACGCCCTATCGCCTGACCGCCGCCTATTCCGCGTTCGTCAACGGCGGGCGGCGGGTCGATCCCTATCTGATCGAAATGGTGCAGGACCGGAACGGCGAAACCATCTATCGCGCCGACAACCGCTCATGCCGCGAGTGCGGTCGGGCCTTCAGCGGCCAGGAGTCGCCGCACCTGCAACCGCGCGGCACCCAGGTCATCGATCCGATCACCGCCTATCAGATCTCGTCCATGCTGGAAGGCGTAGTCCAGCGGGGCACCGCAGCCAGCGCCCGAGGCCTGGGCCGCTGGGTCGGCGGCAAGACCGGCACCACCAACGAATACCGCTCGGCTTGGTTCGTCGGCTTCACCACCGATATCGTCGTCGGCGTCTTCATCGGCTTCGACGACAACCGCTCCCTGGGCGGCGGCGAGGCGGGGGCATCGGCCGCCGTGCCTGTCTTCACCCAGTTCATGCAGACGGCCCTGAAAGAGCGACCCGCTCGCCCATTCGTTCGGCCCCGCAACGCCATCTTCCGCACTGTGCGCGGCATCGAGGAAGCCTTCCGCCCCGGCACCGAGCGGCAGCGCGAAGAAGAACTGGCCCCGGCGCCTACACTCAACGTCGGACCCCAGAACTACAACGATGTGATCCGCCAGGAGCTGGAGGCCACGACGCCGGGCCTGAACACCGCGCCAGCCCAACCTCAGGCCCCGCCGCCTTCGCGTCCTCCGGCTGAGGACTTGAGCGGGCTGTATTGACGCTCTAGTTAAGACCCATCGAACGGCGCGTCCTCGTGGCGCGCCGTTTCATTTTTTGTCCCGCCAGGTCGAGCCCTTATGCGCTCGCAGGGACGTTGGTATCGCAGGAGTTCGCGATGAGACCGGATGTCGAGGCCATGAAGGCCGACATCGAGCAGAGCGTCGCTCTGCTCAGGAGGCGTCTTTGACTGGGATGTCGCAATCCGAAAGCTCGATGAGCTGAACGCACGGGTCGAAGACCCGACGCTGTGGGACAAGCCCGACGAGGCCCAGGCCGTGAGCCGGGACCGCTCGCGCCTCGAAGCCCAGATCAATACCGTCAAGGCCATGGAATCCGAGCTCGAGGACGGCGTCATGCTGGCCGAGATGGCGGACGAAGAAGGCGACGAGGCCGCGCTGGAAGACGCACGCGCGTCGCTGAAAGCCATCAAGGACCGCGCCGCCCGCGCCGAGCTGGAAGCCCTGCTGTCCGGCGAAGCCGACGGCAACGACGCCTATCTCGAAGTGAACTCCGGCGCCGGCGGCACCGAGAGCTGCGACTGGGCCGGGATGCTGCTGCGGATGTATTCGCGCTGGGCCAAGGCTCACGGCTACGAGGTCCAGATCGAGGCCTCCGAAGAAGGCGATCAGGCCGGCATCAAGAACGCCACCATCCTGGTCACCGGGCCCAACGCCTATGGCTGGCTGAAATCGGAATCAGGCGTGCACCGCCTTGTCCGCATCAGTCCCTATGACGCAGCCGCCAAGCGGCATACCTCGTTCGCCTCGGTCGGGGTTTCGCCGGTTGTGGACGATACCATCGAGATCGACATCAACCCCTCGGACGTGCGCACCGACACCTACCGCGCCTCGGGTTCGGGCGGTCAGCACATCAACAAGACCGACTCGGCCGTGCGTTTGACCCACATCCCGACCAATACGGTCGTGGCCTGTCAGGCGGGACGTTCGCAACACCAGAACCGCGAGATGGCCTGGAAGATGCTGCGCGGGCGTCTGTACGAGCTGGAACTGCAGAAGCGCGAGGCGGCGGCGCAGGCCATGGCCGACGCCAAGACCGACATCGGCTGGGGTCACCAGATCCGGTCCTACGTCCTGCAGCCCTATCAGATGGTCAAGGACCTGCGCACCGAGGTCGAGACCTCGGATACGGCGGGGGTGCTGGACGGCGATCTGGACGCCTTCATGGGGGCGGCCCTGGCCCAGCGGGTCGGCGAAACGCGCGGATCAACGGTGGAATAGAAAAAGGCCCCGGATTGCTCCGGGGCCTTTTGTCTGTGCCGATGAAATCTAGAGCGACTTCATGTCGATCACCTGGGCCTCGGGCTCAGGCGCGCGGGCAGGAGCGGGCTGAGGCGGAGGCGTAACCGCCGCCGGGGCCTCGCGTCGGCTTTGAAGGACTCGGCCCTGGAAATAGGCGCCGATGTCGATCGACAGCTGTTCGGCGGTGATGTCGCCGTCGACATAGGCGGTCGAGACCAGCTTGACCTGTTTGCCGGTCACGGCGCCGACCACACGGCCGCGCACTTCCAGATAATCGGCGCTGACGCCGCCCTCGATAGCGCCGGTCTCACCGACGATCAGGCGGCCGACGCGGACATCGCCCTTGATCGAACCGTCGACCTGAAGATCGCCGGAGCCCGAGATGGTCCCTTCGAACTGAAGATCGGCCGACAGGGTCGACAGGCCGCGTGACGACGGGCTGGGCGACGAGGGGCTGGGCGATGCCGAAGCGGCATGGCTGGCCTGGGCCGTCCGGCCGGGCGACGGCAGGTCGGGCAGGGGCGGAATGGGAGTCGCTGACGGACGGGGGGCGGCGCCCGGCGTAAGGGGGCGGCTAGTTTTGTTGAACAAGTTGGTCTCCTGCTCTGAGGAAGCGGGCGGGATTCTGGGGGCGACCATCCACCCACACCTCGTAGTGCAGATGAACGCCCGTGGAGCGTCCTGTATTTCCCATGGCGCCGATCCGCTGGCCAAGCGCGATCTGCTGGCCGGATTGGACAGCCATGGAGTTCAGGTGGGCGAAACGGGTCTTGAAGCCGTGGCCATGGTCTATCTCAATGGTATTGCCATACCCTGAACGGACGCCGGTGAAAGACACCGTGCCCGGCGCAGTCGCATAGATGGGCGTATTCAGGGGGGCGGCGAAGTCCTGGCCCTGATGCAGGGCAGGGCGGCCATTGAACGGATCGAAGCGGACGCCGAAGCCGGATGTCGTGCGGGATTGGGTCGGGCGGTCGAACGGGACGCCCTCGGCCACGTCGGCCAGGTTTCTCATCTCGTTCAGATGATCGGCGGCGTGGCGGATGCGGACGGCGAAGGATTCATCCACATCCAGAATGGCGGCCAGCGCCTTGGGATCGCGCGCCTCGACCAGCGGCCCGCCCAGGCTCATGCCTCGCACCGAATAGGCGGCGGGATTCAGCCCGGCCAGGCGGAAGGCCAGGCGCAGGCGCTCGGCCCGGGTCTGGGCGAAGGCGTCGGCGCGGGCGATCAGCCGTTCCTGATCCAGGCGGATGGCCATGATCCGCTGGATCGGGCTGGCGCTGTGCGGGTTAAGCCCTGTGGCGGGCTTCAGTGCGGCCTCGGCCCCGTCGATGCCGTGGAACATGGAGACCACGCCGGTCAGGGCCGCATGGCGACGCTCGACCATCTGGGCCATCTCGTCCAGCGAGCCATTGGTCGCCGACATCCGCACCACGGCGGTCTCCAACCGGGCCTGCAGGTCGGCGTTGATCCGCTCCGACGCGGCGCGCGCCCGCACCACGTCGGAATCCGCGCGGTGGCGCATGACCATGTCGAAGACGAAACCGCCCGAGGCGATCAGGCACCAGCCGGCGACGAGGACGGCGACGCAGGCGGCCGTCACCTGACGGCCGGGCGTCAGCACATAGCCGCGCACCTCGCCGTGCGATCGAAGGTAGAGTTGACGCTCAGGGAACCAGCGGTCGAAAAAAGGGCGACGCCCGTTCTCGTTCTCATTCGACATTTGAACACGCCCCCACGTCCAGAGGGCACTATCCGAGACCTGGGGGAATTACGCAATCCCGTTCACGTCTTGTTAATCATGATTGCAGACGCCTTCGCCCAGAACGAATCTTGGCGTGGTTAATCTTCGCGCCTCAGGCGTAATATACGGCAAAGTGTTTGCTTGGCCGGCCGCAGTAGTCGCTCAGACACCGGACAGAGCGCCCAGCACGGCCTGAGCATGACCCTTGACCGACACCTTGCGCCAGACGCGAACGACCTGACCCGCGCCGTCGATCAGGAAGGTAGCCCGCTCGACGCCCATATAGACCCGGCCATACAGCTGCTTCTCGACCCAGACGCCGTAGGCTTCGGTCACGACGCCGTCCTCGTCCGAGGCCAGGACGACGCCCAGTTCGCGTTTGGCCTTGAACCGATCCAGCTTCTTCACCGGATCGCGCGAGACGCCGATGACCACGGCGCCGGCTGCCGCGAACTGCTCAGCCAGGGCGGTGAAGTCCTGACCCTCGGTCGTGCAGCCGGGCGTATCGGCCTTGGGATAGAAATAGAGCACGACCGTCTTGCCCTTCAGGCCGTCAAGCGACACCCGCCCCCCGCCGTCAGTGGCCATGTCGAACGCAGGGGCTTTCATGCCGGCTTCGATGGTCATTCCAAATCTCCGCTCATCCCGGCGGACGCCGGGACCCAGTTCTTTCGTCAGAGCACTCTGGATCAGCAGCGCAATTGGTCGTCACCAGTCGTCGCCCAAAACACTGGGTCCCGGCGTCCGCCGGGATGAGCGGATGGGTTAAACGGGGCGGACCAGCTTTGAAGTCTTTTTGCCCTTCTGGACCAGGAACGCGCCGTGCACGGGATCGACGTCGCCGGGACTGTAGAACTCCGCAGCTGTCGCGATCTTCCCGTTGATCCTTATTTCGCCATTCGCAATCGACTTGTTGGCATCCTTGAACGACGAGATGCCGGCTGCCTTTACCAGAGCGGCGGCCGACTGCTTCTCGAAGCCCTGATCGCCTCCCCAGATGAAATCGATGACTTCAATGGGCTGAACCTCACCTTTTTCAAACTGCGATTCTGACCGCGCTCGCGCCGTCGCCGCAGCCTCGGCCCCGTGCAGCAGGGTGGTCGCCGCATCTGCTAGGGCCTTTTTGGCATCGTTGATCGCAGCGCCTTCCAGCGCCTCGAAGCCTGCGACCTCATCCAGCGACAGGTCGGTGAACAGCTTCATGAAGCGGCCCACATCGGCGTCCTCGGCGTTGCGCCAGAACTGCCAGTAGTCATAGGGGCTGAGCTGCTCTGCGTTCAGCCAGACGGCGCCCTGGGCTGTCTTGCCCATCTTGCCGCCCGAGGCCGTGGTCAGCAGGGGGGTGGTCAGGCCGAAGGCGGACTTCTGGTCCACGCGCCGCACCAGGTCGACGCCTGAGACGATATTGCCCCACTGGTCCGACCCGCCCATCTGCAGGGTGACGTTCTGGCGCCGGTTCAGCTCCAGGAAGTCCACCGACTGCATCAGCATGTAGTTGAACTCGAGGAAGGTCATCGGCTGCTCGCGTTCCAGCCGCAGCTTGACCGAGTCGAAGGCCAGCATCCGGTTGACGGTGAAATGCGTGCCGTAGTCGCGCAGGAACTGGATGTAGCCATAACCCGACAGCCAGTCGTCGTTGTCGATCATGATGGCGTCGGTCGGCCCGTCGCCGAAGGCCAGGAACTTCTCGAACACCGTCTTGATCGAGGCGATGTTGGACTGGATCGTCTCGTCCGTCAGGTGTGGGCGCGAGGCGTCCTTGCCGGTCGGATCGCCGACCTTGGTCGTGCCGCCGCCCATGATGACGACGGGACGCCCGCCGGCCTGCTGGAGGCGGCGCAGCATCATGATCTGGATCAGGGATCCGACGTGCAGGCTGGGCGCGGTGGCGTCGAACCCGATGTAGCCCGAGACCACGCCGCTCTTTGCCGCCGCATCCAGCTCGGCCGGATGGGTGATCTGGTGGATATATCCCCGCGCCTGCAGCGTCTTGAGGAAGTCGGACTGGAAGGCGGTCGGGTTTTCAGAGGTCTCGGTCATGGCGGTTCCGTTAGCAGGGAGGCCAGCGGGCGTCATCCGTTTACCGGAAGGGTCGCGCCGCCAGCGGGGGCGGCGCGTGGGTTCGCAGCCGCTCGCTAGCTCAGCGAGCGGTAATAGAGGCCGGAAAGGGCGCGGGCGGCGAACATGAGGTCAGCTAAGGCCGCCAGGACCTGTCGGTCAAGCCTGAGGGCCATGCGACATGAAGGCGAATGCCGACGCCGGCCCTTGAAGCGAGATGCCGACATGGTCGATTAGAAGATCAAGGTTGCCTTGCCGACGGGGATTCGAGATGGCTGTTGAAGTGAGAAATCCGGCGGCCGTCCGGCTGCTGATCGGCTGGGTGGTCGTCGGCATTCTGACCCTGGGCGGTTTGATGGCCATCGGCTTCGTGCCGACCAACCCCGGCGCCACCCAGATTTTCGTCTTCGCTGTCGTCGCCCTGATGTTCCAGGGCGGAGCCGCCATGGCGACGGTGAAGCGCGGTCATGTGCGCCTGGCCTGGATCATCATGCTGTTTCCGCAGGTGCTGATGCTGATCGCGACCGTCCTGATCCTGGCCCTCTACTTCGCCGGGCGCGGTTGACGGCGGGCTGACACCCTCTATCGAAACGTCATGACCATCGAACGCGCCCTGATACCCTATCCCGGATCTCGTCCCGATGGCTCCGGCCGCATCGACATCACTGTGGACCGCGAGAGCCAGGGCTGCGTGGCCGTGACCTTCAAGGCCTCGGGCTTTGTCGGCGGCGTGACCCTGCCGGAGCGCGGGGAGCCGAGCCATCGCGACGGGCTGTGGGAGCACACCTGTTGCGAGGTCTTCGCCATGCGCCAGGACGGCAGCTATGCCGAGTTCAACCTGGCGCCCTCCGCCGACTGGGCCGCCTATGGCTTCACCGGCTATCGTCAGGACATGAGCCTTCTGGATGCGCCCCGACCCCGCATCCGCTCGCGCGCCACGGACGGCGGCTTCGTGCTGGAGGCCTTCATCCCCTGGCGGGACTGGTCCGAAGTCGTCTCCATCGCCGTTTCGGCCGTGATCGAGACGCCGGATGGCGAGAAAACCTATTGGGCCCTGGCTCACGCCTCGGACAAGCCCGATTTCCATCATCCTGGCTCCTTCATCCTGACGCCGCCAGTTCTGGATCGACCATGAAGACCGGCCTTGATCGCCTGCTGTCCGAACCCGAGCTTCAGGCCGCTCTGAAGGGCCGGCGGGTCGCGCTTCTGGCCCACCCGGCCTCGGTGAGCGAGGACCTGACCCATGCGGTGGATGCGATTGCGGCCCTGCCAGGCATCACCCTGACCGCTGCCTTTGGTCCCCAGCACGGGATGAAGGGCGATCTGCAGGACAACATGATGGAGAGCCCGGACGAGACCGATCCGGTCCACGGCATCCCCGTCTTCAGCCTGTATGGCGAGGTGCGTCGCCCTTCCGATGCGTCGATGGCGACGTTCGACGTCATCCTGATCGACCTTCAGGACCTGGGCTGCCGGATCTACACCTTCATCACCACCCTGCTCTATGTGCTGGAAGCCGCTGAAAAGCATGGCAAGGCCGTCTGGGTGCTGGATCGGCCCAATCCTGCCGGTCGTCCGGTCGAGGGGCTGACGCTGCGTTCCGGCTGGGAAAGCTTCGTCGGCGCAGGCCCCATGCCGATGCGCCACGGCATGACCCTGGGCGAGCTCGGCCACTGGTTCATCGACCATTTCAAACTGAAGGTTCCGGAATACCGCGTCGTCGAGATGCAGGGATGGGAACCCGAGGCGGCGCCCGGCTATGGCTGGCCGCTGAATGAACGCGCCTGGATCAACCCCAGCCCCAATGCGCCCAATGTGTCGATGGCCCGGGCCTATGCGGGCACGGTCATGCTGGAAGGCGCGACCTTGTCCGAGGGCAGGGGGACCACCCGTCCGCTGGAGCTGTTCGGCGCCCCCGACATCGACGCCCGCGCCGTCATCGCCGAGATGAAGGCCCTGGCTCCTGAATGGCTGAAGGGCTGCGTCCTGCGCGATTGCTGGTTCCAGCCGACCTTCCACAAGCACGTCGGCCAGTTGTGCAGCGGGGTGCAGATCCACTGTGAAGGTCCCCATTACGACCACGCCGCCTTTAAGCCGTGGCGGGTCCAGGCCCTGGCCTTCAAGGCCGTGCGGCGCCTCTATCCCGACTACGACCTGTGGCGCGATTTTCCGTATGAGTATGCGTTTGGCAAGCTGGCCATCGACGTGATCAACGGCAGTCCGCTGCTGCGCGAATGGGTCGATGACGCTGCCGCCACGCCCGCCGATCTCGACGCCTTGGCGCTTCCCGACGAGGCGGCCTGGGAAGAGACGCGCAAGCCATATCTGCTCTATTGAGCCAGTTGGGTCTCGATCTCGGACCCGTGGCGGGCGGGGCTTCGCAAGAAGGCGAGGTCTATTTCTGCTTCAAGGCGCCGCCCTCCGTCGTGGAAAAGACGGCGCCACTGGTGAACGGGCTGAAGGCCGAGGGGCTGATCTCGCGGGTCCAGCCGCCTGACACCTGGCACATCAGCCTGACCTCGGCCGGGCCGTATCAGGACGCACGGGAAATCGCCGCGAAGGCGGGCGCCCTCGCCGATGGCGTGCGAGGCGAGCCGTTCACATTTGAGCTGAGCCAACTTCTGCCGTTCGGCGGGCCGACTGCGGTTCTGGCCCCGGCGATCATGCCTGCGCCCGCGATCAAACTACAACGCGACCTCGCGCTCGGACTGAGGCGGCCGGCTTTCAAACCCAAGGTGGGTCTGAACCCGCACATGACGATCGCATGGACCGATGCGCCTGTCCCAGCGCGGCGGCTGGATGAGTTCATCGTCTGGCCGGTGACGGAGTTCTGCCTGGTGCTCAGCCGACCGAAGCGCGGTCACGAAATTCTGGGTCGCTGGCCTCTGGGTTAGAGGGTCAGAACCGCCGCGCCACCCCCACGCCGAACTCCACGTCCGGGCTTTCGTCGTTCAGGCCGAAATTGACGCCGAAATCGAGCTGGGCGTCGGCCAGGAAGGGCGGGCTCCAGACGGCGGTCAGGTCGAAGGTCGATTGCGTCGATGCGCCATCGGGGTCGTCGTCATGACTGACCCAGATCTCGGCCCCCAGCGCCCAGGGGCCGAAGCTGCGGCCAATGCCCGCGACCATCGTATAGGCGGCGTGGGATCCCTCGCCGGACCCGTCGCGGACGATGTCCACCTCAGGCGACAGGCTCAGGCCCCAGTCGTCGTTCAGAGGCACGGAAACGGGGACGACGATCCCGCCCTCGATACCGTCGGCGCGCACGGCGTCCGACCCGGTCGGCAGGCCGACGAACCCGGCCACGGCCGCCGACAGTCCGCTGCCGTCGGGATTGGCCAGAGAGTGGCGGAAGCCGATGGAGATGTCGCTGGTACCGTCAACCTTTTCGCGGAGGCCCGTCGCGCGGTCGGTTACCTCTTCCGAGACATAGGGGGTGATGCCGAACTGGATCTCGGTCAGGGGCGTCAGGCCGTAGCGGACGAAGGTATCGCCATAACCCCAGGACTCGTATTTGAAGCCTTCATCCCGCTGGCGGGCGCCGTCGAACAGCCCGACCTCGAACTGGACGTGGCCCTGATCCAGGATACAGGTCGGCGTGCCCTTGCCTGGCCGGTCCGCGCAGAAGTCGCGCAAGGCCGCGTCCTGCGCGGACGCAGGCGCGGCGAAGCTGAGCAGGCAGGCCGCAGCCAGCGCCGGCGTCAGTAAATGTCTCATGGTTATCCCCCGATTTCGCACCGCTATAACGCGGATCGGAGCAGGGCAGAACCTTAGGCCGGTTCGGCTTCCAGGCGCTTGTCCAGATACAGGCCCACGCGGCGATCGACGGCGTCCATGTGGTTCTGCCAGAAGTGGCTGGCGCCTTCTTCCAGCTCATAGTCGATGACGATGCCCTTTTGGGTCCGCAGCTTGTTGACCACGCGCTCGACCTCGACCGGCGGCACGATGGTGTCGGCGGTGCCGTGCAGGAACAGGCCGGACGCCGGGCAGGGGGCCAGGAAGGAGAAGTCGTACATGTTCGACGGCGGCGAGACCGAGATGAAGCCGTCCGTTTCCGGGCGACGCATCAACAGCTGCATGCCGATATAGGCGCCGAACTGATAGCCGGCGACCCAGGTCTGGGTCGCGGCGGGGTTGTTGGACTGCAGCCAGTCCAGGGCGGTGGCCGCGTCGGCCAGCTCGCCGATGCCGCTATCAAACTCGCCCTGGGACTTGCCCACGCCGCGCGAGTTGTAACGCAGGGTCGCAAAGCCGCGCTGCTGGAACAGCTGGTGCAGGGTGACCGTGACCGGGTTGTTCATATGTCCGCCCGCCTTGGGGTGCGGATGCAGGATCAGGGCGATGGGAGCGTTGGCGCGCTTGCCCGGGGAATAGCGGCCTTCGATACGACCGGAGGCGCCGGGCAGGATGACTTCAGGCATAGGGCTCTGGAATCCGTTCAATCGATCATTTGGAGGCGGGAATACTTGACTGCGGGGGTAGGACTTTCTAAGTCCGCCCTGCGCATCGTCGCCTGTCAGAAGGCGCGGGTCTTAGCACAGAGGCTCCAAAAAGCGCGAGATTTTTGAAGGTGCGCAATGCGTCTGTCGACCAAGGGACGATACGCCGTGATGGCGATGGCCGATCTGGCCAAGAACGGCCGTGGCGCCGACGGGTCCGCACGCGCTGTTTCCCTGGCTGAGATCGCTGCGCGCCAGGAAATTTCATTGAGTTATCTGGAGCAGCTGTTTGCGCGCCTGAGGAAGGGCGGCCTGGTGCTCAGCGTGCGTGGACCCGGCGGCGGCTACCGCCTGGCCCGCACGGCGCACGAGACGGTGGTCGCCGAAATCGTCCTGGCCGTGGACGAGCCCATTCGCGCCACGCGCTGCGCCTCCCAGGCCTCGCCCAAGGGCTGTATGATGGCCGGCGAGCGCTGCATCACTCACAATCTCTGGGAAGACCTGGGCGACGAAATCCATCGCTATCTGGCCGGCGTCTCGCTGGAAGACGTGGTTATGAACCGTACCGGCTCCCGGCGTCGCGGCGAGCAGAACATGGGCTCCGAGCCGGGGATGGGGGCGGCGGCATGAACGCGACGCCTATCTATCTCGACTACAATGCGACCGCCCTCGTTCGCCCCGAAGTCTTGGCGGCCGTGACCGCTGTTCTGACCGATGGCGGTAACGCCTCGGCCATCCATGCCCTGGGCCGCAAGGCGCGGGCGCGGATCGAGACCGCGCGCGCCAAGGTCGCCGCTCTGGTCGGGGCCGACAGCCAGGCGGTGATCTTCTCTTCCGGCGGTACGGAATCCAACGGCCAGGGCCTGGCCAGCGCCATCGCCGCCGGCTGCGAGCGGTTGATCGTCGGCGCCACCGAACATCCCTGCATCCTGGAAGCTGCTGTGGCCTCGGGCCTGCCGGTCAAGATGCTGCCTGTCGACGCCAATGGCGTGATCCTGCCGGGCAAGCTGTCCGAACTGCTTCGCGCCCCCGGCAAGGCGGTCGTGGCCATCCACCACGCCAACAACGAAAGCGGCGTCATCCAGCCCATCGCCGCCGCCGCCCGTCTGGTGCGCGAGGCGGGCGGCTGGCTGCACGTCGATGCGGTGCAGTCGGCGGGCAAGATCGCCGTCGACATGCGCAGCCTGGGCGCCGACAGCTTGACGCTCTCAGCCCACAAGCTGGGCGGTCCTCAGGGCGTGGGCGCCCTGGTGATGGGCGAAGGGCGCACCGCCGTCGCCGTCATCCACGGCGCAGGCCAGGAACGCGGTCTGCGGGGCGGAACGGAGAATGTCGCCGGCATCACCGGCTTCGGCGTCGCCGCCGACCTGTCCTTGCAGGCGCTGGCCCAAGTCGAAGTGCACCGTGCCTGGCGCGACGCGGCCCAGACGATCGTAAAGGCCCACGGCGCCACCGTGATCGGCGCGGGCGCAGATCGTCTGCCCAACACCCTGTTTATGGCCGTCGCCGACTGGGACAGCCCGCAGCAGGTCATCACCCTGGATCTGGCGGGGATCATGGTCTCGGCCGGATCGGCCTGTTCCTCGGGCAAGACCAAGCCGTCGCGCGCCATTCTGGCCACCGGCCGCAGCGACCTGGCCACGGGGGGCATGCGCGCCTCAGGCGGTTGGGCCACGACCGAAGCCGACTGGACCGCTTTCGCCCTGGCTTGGTCCACCGCCTATGACCGCCAGCGTGAGCGGGCCGCAGACCGTAACAGGAAGGTCGCCTGATGGCTGCTGTTCAGGAAACCATCGACGCCGTCGCCGCACTGGAAAAGTACGAGCATGGCTTCACGTCCGAGATCGAGACGGAGTACGCGCCACGCGGGCTGAACGCCGACATCATCCGCTTTATCTCCGACAAGAAGGGCGAGCCGGAATGGATGCTGGAATGGCGCCTGGCCGCCTATGAGCGCTGGCTGGCGATGGAGGAGCCGACCTGGGCCTCGGTCGACTATACGCCGGTCGATTACCAGTCGCTGTTCTACTATGCCGCGCCCAAGAAGAAGGACGGGCCCAAGTCGCTGGACGAGGTCGATCCCGAACTGCTGGCCATCTACGCCAAGCTGGGCATCCCCCTGGGCGAGCAGGCGGTGCTGGCCGGGGTCGAGGGCGCGCCCCGATACGCCGTGGACGCCGTGTTCGACAGCGTCAGCGTGGTCACGACCTTCAAGGAAGAACTGGCCAAGGTCGGCGTCATCTTCATGCCGATCTCGGAAGCCATTCGCGAACACCCCGAACTGGTGCGCCAGTATCTGGGATCGGTCGTGCCTGTCTCGGACAACTATTTCGCCGCCCTGAACAGCGCCGTGTTTTCAGACGGTTCGTTCGTTTACATCCCGCCGGGTGTGAAGTGTCCGATGGAGCTGTCGACCTATTTCCGCATCAATGCGAGCCAGACCGGCCAGTTCGAGCGCACCCTGATCATCGCCGACAAGGGCAGCTACTGCTCCTACCTTGAGGGCTGTACGGCCCCGATGCGCGACGAGAACCAGTTGCATGCGGCGGTGGTCGAGATCGTGGCCCTGGACGACGCCGAGGTGAAATACTCGACCGTCCAGAATTGGTACCCCGGCGACGCCGAGGGCAAGGGCGGCATCTACAACTTTGTCACCAAGCGCGCGGACTGCCGCGGCGACCGCTCCAAGGTCAGCTGGACCCAGGTCGAGACCGGCTCGGCCGTGACCTGGAAATATCCGTCCTGCGTCCTGAAGGGCGAGGAGAGCTCGGGCGAGTTCTATTCCATCGCCATCACCAACGGACATCAGCAGGCCGACACCGGCACCAAGATGATCCACCTGGGCAAGAACTCGAAGTCGCGGATCATCGCCAAGGCCGTCTCGGCGGGCAAGTCGGACTCGACCTATCGCGGTCTGGTCTCGGTGCACCCCAAGGCGACGGGGGTACGCAACTTCACCCAGTGCGATTCCTTGCTCATCGGCGGCGACTGCGGCTCCCACACCGTGCCCTATATCGAGGCCCGCAACGGCTCGGCCCAGCTGGAGCATGAGGCGACGACGACGCGTCTGTCGGATGACCAACTCTTCTACGCCCAGCAGCGCGGGCTTTCGCAGGAAGAGGCCGTGGCCCTGCTGGTCAACGGCTTCGTGCGCGACGTGATGCAGAAGCTGCCGATGGAGTTCGCCGTCGAGGCGCAAAAACTCGTAGCGATCAGCCTCGAAGGCTCGGTCGGATAATCAAGAAGAAACAATGCTGAAGATCAACAACCTCCACGTTTCCGTCGGCGACAAGCCGATCCTCAAGGGCCTGACGCTCGACGTTCCGGCGGGCGAGGTGCACGCCATCATGGGGCCGAACGGGGCCGGCAAGTCGACGCTGGGCTACGCCCTGTCGGGCCGTCCCGGCTATGAGGCCACCGAAGGCTCCGTCAACTGGGCGGGCGAGAACCTGCTCGACCTCGACCCGGCGGCGCGGGCGGCCAAGGGCGTCTTCCTGTCCTTCCAGTATCCGATCGAGATCCCCGGCGTGCCGGCCCTGACCTTCGTGCGCACGGCGCTGAACGCCCAGAAGCGGGCGCGCGGCGAGGACGAGGTGTCGGCGCCCGCCTTCCTGAAGATGGTCAAGGCGGCGTCGCAGGCGCTGAAGATGGACTTCGACATGCTGAAGCGGCCGCTGAACGTCGGCTTCTCGGGCGGTGAGAAGAAGCGGATGGAGATCCTGCAGATGGCGCTGCTGGAGCCGTCGCTGCTGATCCTGGATGAGACGGATTCGGGCCTCGACATCGACGCCCTGCGCATCGTTTCGGAGGGGGTGAACGCCCTGCGCTCGCCCGACCGCGCCATGCTGGTCATCACCCACTATCAGCGCCTGCTCGACTACATCAAACCCGACCGGGTGCACGTCCTGGCGGCGGGTCGCATCGTCGCCTCGGGCGGACCTGAGCTGGCCCATGAGCTAGAGGCGGAAGGGTACGACAAATACCTGCCGGTCGCCGCTTGACCGCCCGCCTTCAGAGCCAGCCCCGGATCGACCTGAGCGACGCCTCGTCCTTCCCCTCGCGGCGGGTCGAGTCGTGGAAATACAGTGATCTGCGGCGTTATCTTCGCGAAGCGCCCAAGCCGTCGCCGACCGCCGTCGTCGGCCCGCCTGGACCCTTCTATGACCTGGGGGGAGACGCCATCGTCTTCGCCAATGGTCGGGCCGTCGGCGTCACCGACTTCATCGCCTCGGGCGAACAGACCCTGCGCCTGCGCTTCATCACTGATGCGGTGGAGACGGGGCATACGGCGTCAGCGCGCGTCGTGGCCCGGCCCGGGGCGAAACTGCTGCTGCTCGAAACCCATGAGGGCGCGGGCGCAGGCTATGTCGCCCACAACCGGCTGGATATCGACGTCGCCGCCGGCGCCGAGGTCACCCGGATCGTCCTGATCGAGGAGCCAGCCGACGCGATCTCGATCACCGACATCGACGTCCGCGTCGCCCCCGGCGGCGTCTATCGCCAGACGACGGTGACGACGGGCGCGAAACTGCAACGCCAGACCACGACCCTGAGCCATGGCGGCGAGGGCGCCGACGTGCGCATCGACGGCCTCTACACCCTGACCGGGGCACGCCACACGGATCTGACCAGCGTGGTGGATCACGTCGGCCGCGACGGTGTGACCTCGCAACTGACCAAGGGCGTCGTCCGCGACACCGCGCGCGGCGTCTTCCAGGGCAAGATCCGCATCGAGCGGGGCGCTGACGGTGTCGATGCCCGCATGGGGCACCACGCCCTGATCCTGGGCGAACGCGCCGAAGTGGACGCCAAGCCCGAGCTTGAAATCTACGCCGACGACGTTCAGTGCGCTCACGGCAATACGGTCGGCAATCTGGACGAAAGCGCGCTCTTCTACATGCAGCAGCGCGGCATTCCGGCGGACGAGGCGAGGGCGCTTCTGACCCAGGCCTTCCTGATCGAGGTCGTGGACCGGATCGAACACGAAAAGGCGCGGGAGGTGGTGCGGTCATGGCTGACGGATCGCCTGTAGTGGGCCAGACCTTCGACCCCTATGCGGTGCGCGCCCAGTTCCCGATCCTGTCGCGGACGGTGAACGGCAAGCCGCTGGTCTATCTGGACAACGCCGCCTCGGCCCAGAAGCCGCGCGTGGTAATCGACAGCCTGGTCGCCCAGATGGAGGGCAGCTACGCCAACGTCCACCGCGGCCTGCACACCCTGTCCAACGAGGCCACCGAGGCCTTCGAGGCCGCGCGTGATGTCGTCGCCCGCTTCCTGAACGCCCCGACGCCCGACAACATCGTCTGGACCAAGGGCGGCACCGAGGCGATCAATCTGGTGGCCAATGGCGTCGGTCTGTCGATCGAACCAGGCGACGAGATCATCGTCTCGGACATGGAGCACCATTCCAACATCGTGCCCTGGCACCTGCTGCGCGAGCGGCGCGGGGCGGTGCTGAAGTGGATACCGGTGCTGGACGACGGCTCGCTGGACATGGCGGCCTATGCGGAGCTGCTGGGGCCGAAGACCAAGGTCGTGGCCGTCACCCACATGTCGAACGTGCTGGGCACCATCAACCCCATCGCCGAGATCACACGGCTGGCCCATGCAGCGGGCGCGCGCGTCCTGATCGACGGCTGCCAGGGGGCGGTCCATGCGGCGCCGGATGTTCAGGCGGTTGGCTGCGACTGGTATGTCATCACCGGGCACAAGCTGTTCGGCCCCACCGGCATCGGCGCCCTGTACGGCACGACAGACGCGCTGGAATCCCTGCCCCCCTATCAGGGCGGGGGCGAGATGATCGCGGTGGTCGAGAAGGAGCGGATTACCTACGCCGCGCCGCCGCATCGGTTCGAGGCCGGCACGCCGCCGATCCTTGAGGCCATCGGTCTGGGTGTGGCGCTGGACTGGCTGTCTGGCTTCGACCGCGCTGCCGTCGCGGCCCATGAACATGCGCTGTACGAGCACGCCCGCGCCCGGCTGAACGGGCTGGACTGGCTGAGGGTCATCGGCGAGGCCGAAGGGAAGGGGGCGCTCTTGACCTTCACCGTCGCCGACGCCCACGCCCACGACATCGCACAGATCATGGACCGTTACGGCGTGGCCGTCCGGGCTGGGATGCACTGCGCCGAGCCGCTGGCGAAAAGAATGGGGGTGACGTCGAGCACCCGCGCCTCCTTCGCCCTATATAACACCGTGGAGGATGCCGACGCCTTCGTGGATGCGCTGATCAAGGCGCGCGAGTTCTTTGTGTAATGACAGATCAGTCCGAGACCCAGATTTCGCAAAGCGACGCCTTCGCCGCCGCCTGGGACGAACCCAAGGCCGCCGCCCTCAGCCAGGGCGAGCTGGATCAGCTGACCGACGACCTGATCGAGGCGCTGAAGACCGTCTATGACCCGGAGATCCCGGTCGACATCTATGAGCTGGGCCTGATCTACAAGGTCGACGTCAACGACGAGCGCGACGTGGTGGTCGAGATGACCCTGACGGCGCCCGGCTGTCCCGTCGCCGGCGAGATGCCGGGCTGGGTCGAGGATGCGGTGAAGAAGGTCGAAGGCGTCAAATCGGCCAAGGCCAACCTGGTGTTCGATCCGCCGTGGGACGCTTCCAAGATGAGCGACGAGGCCAAGCTGGCCCTGAACATGTTCTGAGAGATGCGATGACCGACCTCCAGACCACCACGCGCGTTCGCCGCCCCCGTCCCAAGGCGGTGACCCTGACCGACGCCGCCGCCGAGCGCGTCCGCGAGATCATGGCCAATGCCGAGCAGGACTACATCGCCCTGCGCGTGGGGGTGAAGAATGGCGGCTGTGCGGGTCAGGAATACACCTTCGCCTATGCCGAGGCGATCGAGCCGCTGGACGAGGTGGTCGAGGACAAGGGCGTCACCATCCTGATCGACCCCAAGGCGATCCTGTTCCTGATCGGGTCCGAGATCGACTATGAGACGACCAAGCTGGCGTCCAAGTTCGTCTTCCGCAATCCGAACCAGACCGACGCCTGCGGCTGCGGCGAGAGCGTGACCATCATCCCGGTGGCGGCGCTCGAAGCCTGATCCGACATGGCCGCGCGCGATCCCGACTTCGAGGCCTGGGTGCACGAGCATTTCGCCGCGCTCGGGACGCTGGAGATCAAGCGGATGTTCGGCGGGGCGGGCGTCTATCGCCACGGGACCATCTTCGCCCTGCTGGGCGACGGCGTGGTCTGGCTGAAGGGTGACGAGACCAATGTCCCGGCGCTAGAGGCTGCGGGATCGCGCCAGTTCACCTATCCGGGCAAGGATGGGGCGATCATGAGCCTGGGCTATTGGAGCCTGCCCGACAGCGCGACCGATGATCCGGACGAGGCCGCCGAATGGGCGCGCGGGGCGCTGGACGTGGCGCTGCGCAAGGCGGCGGCGAAACGGCCCACGAAACGATCGATCGCGCTTGGATCAGTCTGAGGCTTTCGCTGCCTCGCCCGGCCAAGGGACCTGCACCGCAGGCGCCACCGGCTTGCCCGTGGCTTCTGAAATCAACTCGGCGGTGCGGTCCTCGACGACAGCTTCGAGGCGCGCCAGGAACTCGTCCTTGGCCAGCCCGGTCGGGATCGGATCGAGGAACTCCAGCGTCGCCGTCCCTAGATGCTTGCGATAGTCCTCGCGCGGCCAGAACAGGCCCAGGTTTGACGCCAGGGGCACGACCGGCATGTCGAAATCGCGATACATGTGCCAGACGCCGGAGCGATAGCGGAACTTCTCGCCGACCTTGGCCAGATGGCCTTCGGGATAGATCAGGATCTTGCGGCCCTGGGCGTGGGCGTCGGCCGCGCGTTGCTGCAGGGCCTCGCGGGCTTCGCGACCGCCGCAGTTGTTGACGACGATGGCGCCCAGCTTGCGCAGCACCGTCCCCAGCAGCGGGAACTTTTCGAGGTGGTCGCCGGTGACGAAGGCCAGGTCGTCGAACTGGTCATAGGTAGCGAAGCCGTCGCCCCAGCTCTGGTGCTTGGATGCGATGATGAAGGCGCCGGTCGGCAACCGCTCGCGTCCGCGCACCTGGATCGTGATCCCGGCCAAAACCCGCATCGCCTGCACCATCCGCTTCACATAGCGACGGATGATCCAGGAGGTCGCCCCGCGTCCCGGCGTCAGAGCCGCAATGGCTGCCCCGGACGCGTAGATGATGGACAGGAGCCAATAGGCGACGGCGAATGTGAAGCTGCGCATGGTGGGATTATGGCACGCTGCGCGTCGGAGTCGCCCAGGTCTTCTTACGCGGCCGCGGCCATGGATTCTGCGTTGCAGACCTGGTTTCGGCCGGCGCGTTTGGCGGCGTAGAGCGCTTCGTCGGCGCGGTCCAGCAGGCTGGAGCCGGTCTCGCCCATGCGGAACTGGGCGATGCCGGCCGACAGGGTCACAGCGCCCAGTTCGTCGTTGGTCGAGCGGCGGCGCAGGGCGCGTGAGCCGATTTCGACGCGGATGGCGTTCAAAGCCTCCTCGACCACGGTGGCGGATTCGCCCGGGAAGATGATGGCGAACTCCTCGCCGCCATAACGGGCGGCGACGCGCGGCGCCTTGGAAATGCGGCCGATAACGCTGGCGACGTAGCGCAGCACCTGGTCGCCGGTCTGGTGGCCCCAGGTGTCGTTGAACCGTTTGAAGTGGTCGATATCGAGGACCGCCAGGGTAAGGTCGCTATGGTCCTTGTCGGCCTGGTCACAGGCGCGCAGCAGTTCCTCGTCGAACGCCTTGCGGTTGGCCAGGTTGGTCAGGGCGTCCGTCATCGCATCCCGGCGCACCTGTTCCAGGTGCTCGCGCAGGCGGGCGACTTCCTTGGTCGAGCTTTCCAGGCGGCGCTCCAGGGTGGCGTTCTCGCGCTGCACCTTGGACGTGGCGACGGTCAGGCCGTTGACCACCTGTTGCAGGTTCGCCGGCGCGTCAGCCTTGGTCATGTTGGCCGAGGCGTCGGCCAGGGTCACGCCATAGGCGGCCTGGGATTTCTGGGCGGCGGCGATGGCGTCCGACACGCTGGTCAGTTCGCGGTTCAGCACGGCGCCGGCGTCGCGGATTTCTTCGGAAAGGCGGCCGCGAGGCAGATATTCGGCCGCCAGCATTTCCGCCGTGCCTTCGGTGAAGGCGTCGCTGGCGTCCAGCAGACGGGTGATCTCGCGCGCCAGGGCGCCTTCGGGATCGCCAAGATAGTGCAGCCAAAGTTCGAAGTTCAGCGGAGTCGGCCAGATGCCCGCGGATTCCATTTCGGTCAGGGCGCGGCGCGCCAACACGAAGGCGTCCGGGCCTCTGAGCTTGGTTTCCACCTGGGTAGTCATTCGAAGTCCCCGACCGGCGTCTGTTCTGACGCCGTAACGGGTGCAAGCTATGCCACGATCCGTAACGCCGGGTTAAACGCGGCGCGCAAACGTGAAACGACCGACCGAGTTCAGCTTCTGCGCGTGATCGGCCGGCGCAGGAACGCAGGGATGTCGTCGCCGAAACCCTTGCCCTCACGGGCGGGTTCAAGCTCGCGCTCGTTCTTTCCGCCGGGACGACGGTCGGCCTGGCGCAACTGAGGCTCGGCTGCCCGGCGGGGCGAAGCGGTCGCTGCTACGACAGCCGGCTCGGGCTGAGGCTCGGCGATCACGGGCGGGCTGTCGGGCGCTGCGGCGGGCACACTGATCGTAGTGGTCTCGGCCTTGGAGCGTGGCGACCGGCGGCTGCGAGTCCGGCGAGCCGTGGCTTCGCCTTCCGGGGCGGCGGCTTCGACGGGCTTCGGTTTGGCGGCGGTTTCGGCCGGTGCGGTGTCAGCGACGGCTTCGACCTCTGTTTCGCGCGGAGTATCGTCGGAACGGGCCGACCGGCTTCGGCTGGACGCGCCGCGCCCGGCGGCGCCACGGCCCTTGGCCTCAGAGGCTTCGCGGCGAGGTGCGGACCCGCCGGCGCCAGACCAGTCGATGTCCAGAACCAGTTCCTGCGGATCCATCTTGATCAGCTTCAAGACCTTATCCAGGCCCTTGTCGTCGGCCGGGGTCACCAGCATGAAGGCCTGACCCAGCTTGCCCGCGCGGCCGGTCCTGCCGATGCGGTGAACATAGTCGTCGGCGTGGTGCGAGACATCGTAGTTGAAGACGTGGCTGACGTCGGGAATGTCGAGGCCGCGCGCGGCGACGTCAGAGGCCACTAGGATCTTCAGCGCGCCCGAGCGGAAGTCCGCCAAGGTCTTGGTGCGCAGGGACTGGTCGAGGTCGCCGTGGATAGGCGCGGCATCGAAACCGTGCTGTTTCAGGGACTTGGCGACGACATCGACTTCGGATTTGCGATTGCAGAAGACGATGCCGTTCTTGACGTCGTCACGTCCGACGAGGGCGCGCAGAGCGGCGCGCTTGGCCTTGGGATCGCTGGTCGGAATGCGGACCAGATACTGTGTGATGGTCTCGGCCGTCATGGCGGGGCGCGAGGCCTCGATGCGGGTCGGGTCCTTCAGGAACTGGGTCGTCAGCCGCGTGATCTCGGGCGGCATGGTCGCCGAGAAGAACAGGGTCTGGCGCTTGGGCGGGGTCAGTTTGAAGATGCGCTCGATGTCGGGGATGAAGCCCATGTCCAGCATGCGGTCGGCTTCGTCGACCACCATCAGTTCAACGCCGGTCAGCAGCATCTTGCCGCGTTCGAACAGGTCCAGCAGGCGACCCGGCGTGGCGATCAGAACGTCGACGCCCTTGTTCAGGGCGGCGACCTGGTCGCCCATGGAGACGCCGCCGATGAGCAGCACCCAGCTCAGCTTGGTGCCCTTGGCGTATTTCTCGAAAGACATGGCGACCTGGTCAGCCAGTTCGCGGGTCGGAGCCAGGACCAGGGCGCGGGGCATACGCGCCCGAGCGCGGCCCTTGGACAGGCGGTCGATAAGGGGCAGGGTGAAGGCGGCGGTCTTGCCCGTGCCGGTCTGGGCGATGCCGAGCACGTCGCGACCCGCGAGGGCGACCGGAATGGCCTGAGCCTGAATGGGGGTGGCGGTCGTATAGCCGGTATCGGCGACCGCTTGCAGGGTCGTGGGCGAAAGGCCCAGTTGTGCGAATTCTGTCATGGATCCTTGGGAACAGATGGCGCACCCATCGTGAGTGCGTGTGCGATGCGCGGAACCGCCCCTCGGTGGGCGAGCGGGCGGCGCGAATTCGCCAGACCTGTCCCGAACTTGGCCCGCATATAGAAGCCCCTTCGAAATAGTCAAGTATTCCGAAGCGTTTGCAGCGCGGGTGCGTCGTCTAGATCACGCCCTCTATAAGGCCCAGGGCCTGCGCCTCCCGGGCCTCCAGATACCAGTTCGAGGGCGCCCGCTCGAGCACCTCTTCCATGGACACCTGGGAGCCGCAGATCAGGTTCGAGAACCCCTCGTTCTGGATGGCGATCGATTGTTCCAACTCGTTCAGCAGCGCCTTCACCGAGGCGACGCAAGTGGTCAACGGCCCGACGATGTGCAGGGTCTTGTCCATCTTGCGCTCGTGGATCATCAGGCGCGTGCCCCGGGTCAGATATCGGTTCTGACGCGCGAAAAAGCTCATGAAGGTCGCGCCGGCCGAATAGATCGCCGCCTTGCCGAGGAAGACCACGCGGCGCTCCGGATTGATGTCGCTCTGGAAGCGGACATCCTCGCCCATCATGCGCGCCACCTCGGGATCGCCGCCCAGGGTCGAAAGCTCGATCACCACCAGGCCGCTGTCCGGCGCGGCGGCGAACTGGTCGCGAAATCGGTCGTACATGGCGTAGTCGACTGTCCCGGCCAGCAGGATGCGGGGCGTGTCGAACGCGCTGGCGTCTAGGGTCTGGGGCATGGCGTCAGCATCCTGGAACAGGATGGCTTAGCGCCGTCGCCGGGTCTTGAGTTCCCGTCAGACGTCCAGATCAGCCACGGCGAACTGGGCGTTGTCCTGAATGAACCGGAAACGGGCGTCGGCCTTCTTGCCCATCAGGCGCTCGACCAGATCCTCGATCTCGTCCTCGCTCTCGGGCAGGGTGACGCGGGCCAGGGTCCGCTTCTTGGGATCCATGGTGGTCTCCTTCAGCTGGGAGGCCATCATCTCGCCCAGGCCCTTGAACCGGCCCAGCTCGACCTTCTTGCCCTTGAAGGTGGTCTTCATCAGCTCTTCGCGGTGCGCCTCGTCGCGGGCGTAGTCCGACAGGGCCCCGCTGGACAGGCGATAGAGGGGGGGCAGGGCCATGAATAGGCGACCCTGGCGGATCACCTCGGGCATGGAGCGATAGAAGAAGGTGATCAGCAGGGCGGCGATGTGGGCGCCGTCCACGTCGGCGTCGGTCATGATGACGATGCGTTCGTAACGCAGCTGTTCGATATCGAAACGCGGTCCCGGCGTGACGCCTAGGGCCAGGGTCAGGTCCGACAGTTCGATATTGGCCCGCAGCTTGTCGGCAGTGGCCGAGGCGACGTTCAGGATCTTGCCGCGCAGGGGCAGGATGGCCTGGGTCGTGCGGTCGCGCGCCTGCTTGGCCGAGCCGCCGGCCGAATCGCCTTCGACGATGAACAGTTCGGTGCCGTTGGCCGAGTTGCGCGAGCAGTCCGACAGCTTGCCGGGCAGGCGCAGCTTGCGGGTGGCCTGGGCGCGCTGGACCTCCTTGTCCTTGCGGCGGCGCAGGCGGTCCTCGGCTCGGTCGATGACGAAGCCCAGCAGGGTGTTGGCCTGTTTGGGGCTCTCGGTCAGCCAGTGGTCCAGCGGGTCGCGCAGCAGGGCCTCGACCAGACGTTGGCCCTCGGGCGAGGACAGCCGGTCCTTGGTCTGGCCCTGGAACTCAGGATTGCGGATGAAGACGCTGATCATGGCCCCGGCGTTGGCGATGACGTCTTCGGCCGTGATCTGGGTCGCCCGCTTCTCGTTGCTCAGCTCGCCGTAAGCTTTCAGCCCCTTGACCAGGGCGGCGCGGAAGCCGGCCTCGTGCGTCCCGCCATCGGGGGTCGAGACGGTGTTGCAATAGGATTGGACGAAGCCGTCAGCCTCGCCAAAGCCGATGGGCGACCAGGTCACGGCCCATTCGACCGCGCCCGCCTCGCCCTTGCGCTCGACCCTGCCAGAGAAGGCGGGCGTGACGGTTTCCAGCTCTCCGACGCGCTCGTTCAGGGCGTCGGCCAGGCCGTTAGGGAAGTGGAAGGTGGCGGTCGTCGGCGTGGCGTCGGTGATCCGCTCGGCCGCGCAGGTCCATTTGATCTCGACGCCGCGGAACAGATAGGCCTTGGACCGCGTCATGCGGAACAGGCGGGCAGGCTTGAACGCCGCGCCCACGCCGAAGATTTCCGCGTCCGGGTGGAAGCGGATCAGGGTGCCCTTCTTCTTCGACGGCTGGACCTGGGCGATGGAGCCTTGCGGGATGCCGCGGCTGAACGACTGCTTCCACTCGAAGCCGTCGCGCCAGACAGTGACGTCCAGAACGTCCGACAGGGCGTTGACGACAGAGACCCCGACGCCGTGCAGGCCGCCCGAGGTCTCATAGGCCTTGCCAGAGAATTTGCCGCCCGAGTGCAGCACGGTCATGACGACTTCCAGCGCCGACTTGCCCGGATGCTTGGGGTGCGGATCGACCGGGATGCCGCGTCCGTCGTCCTTGACCGACAGGAAGCCGTCGGCGTCCAGATCGACGGTGATCAGCTTGGCGTGGCGGGCCACGGCCTCGTCCATCGCATTGTCGAGGACTTCGGCGAACAGATGGTGCAGCGCCCGCTCGTCGGTGCCGCCGATATACATGCCGGGGCGTTTGCGGACGGGCTCCAGCCCTTCCAGCACCTCGATGGAGGAGGCGGAGTAGTTGCCCGCCACGGGCGCAGCAGACGGCGTCGATCCCGGCCTTGCCGCCTCGATGGGCGGAGCCGCCGGAGCGGGCGTCGGGGCCGCTATCGGAGCCGCTGAACCGGGCGCCGTTGCGACAGGCGCAGCGGCATGGGCAGCCGCCGGTTGGGGCGTCTGCGGTTGGTCGTCATCGAAGGAGAACAGATCGGCGGGAGCCATGGGCGTACTGTGAGGCGATTCGGGGTCGCGTCAGGTAGGCCCGGCTGCGTTCCGGGGCAAGCTTGGCCTTGGGTTCCGGATCCGGCATCAGCCCGCGCGCCAGAATCGCCAGCAAAAGGGTCCAGGGCAGGTTGGCGTTGGTCAGCAGCACGCTCTCGGACAGGCTGAGCAGCAGGAAGACGGCGAAATAGGCCATGCCGAAATAGCCCTCGCGCGCGCCGGCGACCGGAATGCGGAACAGGGTGGTCGCAAAGGCCGCAAATACCGTCAGCCCGACCGAGATGGCTCCGGGCCAGCCCAACTGGACCAGCAGGTCGATCCAGCCGTTGTGCGCCGAGGGCACGGGCCACTGGGTCTCGCGCCGGATGAACTCGGCGGGAATGGAGTCGCGGCCCCAGAAGGCCTGGTATCCGAAGCCGGTCCAGGGGTGATCGGCGACGCGACGCATCAGGGCGGCCCAGATGTCGGTACGCCCGGTCAGGGACGGATCCTTGCCCAGGGCCTTGAGCACGATGGCCGGCTCGGTGATGAAGACATAGAGGCAGATGGCGGTCAGGACCACGCCGAACCAGATGCAGACCACGGCCATGGCCGGTCCGCCCTTTCGCATGGCCCACAGCGCCGCCACGATGCCGACGCCCAGCACCAGACAGAGCAGGGAGGTCTTGGACTGGGTCGCCAGCACCAGCAGGGTCGAGACCGCCAGGGTCGCGGCGGGCAGCAAGCGCCTGGGGTCCTGTGACGCCAGGCAGGCGGCGGCGGCTACGGCGCCCGCCGTCATCACCAGCCCCATCTGGTTCTTCTCGTACCAGAGGCCCCGCCACAGGCCGGCGTTGTCGTACTGGTGGATGCCGATCCTGGGGAAGCCGAACACCATCACCAGACTGCCCAGTCCCATGATCAGGCCCGACAGCATCAGCACCCGCGCCAGATGCTTCCCCCGGAAGACTGCGCCCAGGTAGATGGCGAAGAGGCTGGACATCAGAAGGGCGATGGTCCGCCGCGTGGTCACTCCGGGGTCGATCGACCAGTATTTCGAGGCATAGGCATGCAGCACCAGCAGGCCCAGAATGATCAGGGCGGGCCAGGCCCGGATGACCTGGTCAGCGCGGAGGGCCAGCAGCCCCAGCGTCACCGCATAGACCGGCAGCCAGATCAGTCTCAGCAGCGGCGTCTCTTGCTGCAACGGCGCAAACACGGGGCCGATCAGGGCGCCCGTCAGCATGACGATGATGGCGATCACCACCGCCTGCTCCCACCACGGGGGCTCAGGTTCGCTGAAATCAGGTTCTGCGCGGGCGAGACTCACGGGCCATAGAGTCCGCGAACACGCTTAACGAAGCGTGTGACCGAGCCTCTTTCAGGTCTTCCAGATCGGCGCCCCGTCACCCGGCAATCCCAAACGGTCCCACAGATCGTTGACCCGTTCGACCACGGCCTCGTCCATGCGGATTTCCTCGCCCCATTCGCGCTTGGTCTCGGGCTCCCACTTGTCGGTGGCGTCCAGACCGATCTTGGAACCCAGGCCGCTCTCGGGCGAGGCGAAGTCGAGGTAGTCGATGGGGGTCGACTCGATCACGGTGATGTCGCGGGCCGGGTCCATCTTGGTGGCGATGGCCCACATGACCTGTTTCCAGTCGCGGGCGTCGATGTCGTCGTCCACGACGATGACCCACTTGGTGTACATGAACTGGCGCAGATAGCTCCAGACGCCCAACATCACCCGCTTGGCGTGGCCCGGATAGGCCTTCTTCATCGACACCACGGCGATGCGATAGCTGCACCCCTCGGGCGGCAGCCAGAAGTCGGTGATCTCGGGGAACTGCTGACGCAGCAGGGGGATGAAGACCTCGTTCAGCGCCTCGCCCAGCACCGAGGGCTCGTCCGGCGGGCGGCCGGTGAAGGTGGTCAGATAGATGGGATCGCGGCGCATGGTGATGGCCGTGACCTTGAAGACCGGGAACTTCTCGACCGAGTTGTAATAGCCGGTGTGATCGCCGTAGGGGCCTTCGTCCTCGAACTCATCCAGCAGGACGTGGCCTTCCAGCACGATCTCGGCATTGGCCGGGACCATCAGGGGCACGGTCTTGCAGGGGACCAGTTCGGCCTTCTGGCCGCGCAGCAGACCGGCGAACTGATACTCCGACAAGGTGTCGGGCACCGGGGTCACTGCGGCCAGGATGGTGCCGGGATCGGCCCCCAGCACGACGGCGCAGGGCAGAGGCTCGCGCTTTCCAGCCTTCTTGTGGCGCGCATAGTGCTGGGCGCCGCCGCGGTGGGCCAGCCAGCGCATGATGGCCCTGTCCTTGCCCAGAACCTGCATCCGATAGATGCCCAGGTTGAAGTCGTCCTCGCGGTCGTCCGACGGGCCCTTGGTCACGACCAGACCCCAGGTGATCAGAGGGGCAGGCTCGCCGGGCCAGCAGCCCTGAACGGGCAGGGCGCCGAGGTCGATCTGGTCGCCCTTGAGCACGACCTGCTGCACGGGGGCGGTCTTCACCACCCTGGGGCGCATGGCCATGACGGTCTGCATCAGGGGCAGCATTTCTATCGCGTCACCCAGGCCGCGCGGCGGGGTGGGGTTTCTCAGGAAGGCCAGAAGCTCGCCGACCTCGCGCAGTTCTGCGGCGGTGGTGCGGGTCTTCTTCTCCATGGTGACGCCCATGGCGACGCGCTTGACGGTGCCGAACAGGTTGGCCAGGCAGGGGATGGGGCTGATCGAGCCGTCGGGCATGACGGGCTTTTCGAACAGGACCGCCGGGCCGCCGTTGCGCAACAGCCGGGTCTGGATCTCGGTCATCTCCAGATGGGTGGAGACGGGTTCGGACACCCGCACCAACTCGCCCTCGGCCTCAAGAATGGCCATGAAGTCGCGCAGGGATTTGTAGGCCATGGAATACTCTGGGATCGGCGTCGTCGGTCGATGACGCTTAGGCGGCTCCGGCCTTCAAGTCACGCCGATGGCGACGCCCGAAGGTGCGATCCAGCGTGACGATGGCCAGTCCGACCAGCAGGAAAAACATCGCTGTCGCCAGGGCGCTGACGGCGAATCCCACCCAGCCGATCTCATCCACATTGATGAAGCCATAGGGCCACCAGTGGGTCGTGACGCCGTGGACAACCGTCCAGCCGCCGTAGAGGGCGGGATACAACAGCCATTTTACCGGATCGCCCCATCGCAGCCGCCCCTTGGGCGTGAAGGCCAGCCAGTCGACCAGGAAGGCGATCGGCATGACATAGTGCAGCAGGATGTTGGCGATCAGCGTGCCCCCGGTCGGGTTCCAGTGCGCCGCCAGGATGAAGTGATAGATCAGGCCGACGACGACGATATACATCGCCACCGACGCCCGAACCCCTTCGCTGGCGCTCCATCGCGCCAGACGCCGATTGTTCGTCAGCAGCGGTCCGGTCAGGGCCAGGGCGACCAGAAGGTTCGTCAGGATGGTGAAAAAGCTGAAATAGTTGACCACTCGCTCGACCAGGGGCCAGCCGGTCTGGCCAGCCGCCATCAGCCAGAACTGGAACACCAGCGCGCCCCAGCCGACGACGGCGAAGACCAGCCGCCATGCCCGCGTCAGCCTGCTCATCAATAGGCCGGCGTGTCGGACACCAGGGCCCATAGCGGCAGGTGCAGCGCTGCAGTCGCAGCCGCAAGCTGGGCGCTGTCTAGGCGACTGCGTCCGGCCTCTACCCTGCGGATGACCTCGGGGGGCGCGTGGATGGCGGCGGCCAGGGTCTCGATGGCCACGCCGCGCTGCTCACGCCAGCGCTTCAGTCTGCGGCCCGCCGATGCGTATCGGGGCGGACCTTGTGGAAACTCAAGCACGGCGCCCATTCAGACCTCCTGCGTTCAGTCTAGCCAGCCTGATCCCATTGGAAGTCCGCGTCCAGCCAGTCGCCCAGACGTTCGTTGCGGTTGAGGGCGTCGATGCGCGCCATCTCCTCGGCTGTCAGGGCGAAATCGAAGATGTCGAAGCTTTCCCTGGCGCGGCTGACCTTGGTGGTGCGCGGAATGGCGATGATGTCCTGCTGGATCAGCCAGCGCAGGGTGACCTGCCCCGCCGACTTGCCGTGGGTCTCGCCGATCTCGCCGATCGTGGCGTCGTCGGCGATCTTGCCCTGGGCCAGGGGCGACCAGGCGGTGATCGAAGAGCCCAGGTCCGCCGCCGTCCGTTTCAGCTCGTCGACGGCCAGATAGGGGTGATGCTCGACCTGATTGGTCAGCAGTTTGGCCGACGACAGGGCCTGGGCCTGACGGAATTCCTTCGACGGGAAGTTGGACAAGCCGATGTTGCGGGTCAGGCCTTGATCCCTGGCCTCGTTCAGCGCGCCCAGGGTTTCCTCGAAGCTCGGCTTGCGCTTAGGCCAGTGCAGCAGCAGCAGGTCCGGCGTCGTTCCCAGGCTGTCGGCAGACTCCTTCGCCTGTCTCAGCAGGCCGTCGCGATCGAAATGCTCGACCCAGATCTTGGTGGTCAGGAAAATTTCGTCGCGCGGCACGCCGGAATCGCGGATGCCCTGACCGACGGCGGCCTCGTTCTTGTAGATCCAGGCGGTGTCGATGTGGCGATAGCCGATGCGCAGAGCCTCAGCGACCATCCGCGTGGCGTCCTCGGGTTCCAACTGCCAGGTGCCGAAGCCGAGCAGGGGGATGGAGACGCCGTCGACGACGATATGGGGCTGGTCGGTGGTCATGCGGGCTCCTGGAGGCAGGGGCTTCATCTAGGCGCCGCCGCCGTGTGTCGGAAGAGGCGAGGATGACAGACCAGAAAAAAGGCCGCGTCCCAGGGGGACACGGCCTCTTGTCGCTGGGAATGGGCGAAAGCCTATTCGATGTCTTCGTTCAGAAGGCCGACTTTCAGGAAGCCGTGCGTCTGAAGGTCGTTCATGACTTCCATGAACTGGTTGTAGCTGACGTCGGCCTGGGCGCGGACGAAGACGCGCTCCTCGGTGCAGCCGAGACCGGTGGGGTTGCCCACTTCGGCGCAGACATCTGCCGACAGGGTTTCGATCGACGACTGCTTGTCGGCGATGAAGATCGAGCCCGAGTCCTGGATGGAGATGTAGACCGGCTCCTTGGGCGGCGCGCCGGGGGGCGGCGGCGTTGCGGGCGGCAGGTCAAGACGAATGGAAACGGTGGCGAGCGGCGCCGACACCATGAAGATGATCAGCAGCACGAGCATGATGTCGACGAACGGCGTGACGTTGATGTCAGCGTTCTGCGAAATCGTCTTGCCGCCTTGGCCGCCGGGGCCTGCGAGTTTGGAACCCATACGCGAGTGTCTCCCTGGATGCCCGCCTCATACTGACGAGCGGCGCTTTGTTCAGTGGCTTGGTTCTTGGCGTCCTGTGGGCCGGTTGTAAAGCGGTCTTGGCCCTTGTCGGGTTCCGTTGCGTCGTTTTCGCCTATGAGGCGACATGACGCCGCGGCACACGCGCGGTGATGGAGGTGATCAGTTCATAGGCGATGGTGCCCGCCGCCGTGGCGGCGTCGTCCAGCAGCCGGTTGGGCCCGAACAGCTCGACCCTTTCGCCCAGGGCGACGTCCAGGCCAGTGACGTCGACCGCGTGAACATCCATCGACACCCGCCCCACGATGGGTCGGAGCTGGCCCGCGATCCAGACCTGTCCCTTGGGGCTATAGGTTCTCAGCAGGCCATCCGCATAGCCGGCGCCGCAGGTGGCGATTCGCCGCGTCGTTTCAGCAAGGTATCCGCGTGAATAACCCACGGTTTCGCCGGCAGGGGCGTCGCGCAGTTGCAGGATCTCGGCCGACAGGGTTGCGACGGCGGCGATTCGCTCGTGCGGACGTCCCTCGGGGCCGCCGCCATAAAGGCAGATGCCGGGCCGAACGGCGTCGAACGCATAGTCTGCTCCCAGGAAGCAGCCGCCGGAGTTGGCGAATGAGCGGATCACGTTCGGATAGAGTTGCGACGCGGCGGCGAAGGCGTCGCGCTGGCGTCGGTTCATGGGCTCGGTCGGCTCATCCGCACAGGCGAGGTGGCTCATCACCAGGGCCAGGCCTTCGAACGGCTCGGGTGCATCCTCGGGCCGGAATCCGAGCCTGTTCATGCCGGTGTCGATCTGCAGGCCGCAGGCGCCGCCGCCGGCGGCCTGCCACGCAGCCATCTGGGCTGGTTGGTTCAGCACGGGGCGGAGGTCGGCGGCCTTGAGATCGGCGGCGTCCTGGCCGACGCAGCCGTCCAGAACATAGATGACCGGCTCGGGCCCGATAGCCGCGCGCAAGGCCAGCCCCTCGGCGGCGCGGGCGACGAAGAAGGTGCGCGCGCCTTCGGCCATCAGGCGTGTGACGCAGGCGACCGACCCCAAGCCATAGGAGTCGGCCTTGACCACCGGGTTCACCGGCGCAGTCGTCAGCGCCTCCAGCGCATGGAAGTTGCGCGCGAGGGCGTCCAGATCGACGGAGAGCAGGGCAGGGGAAGACATATTCGCCTTATGCCGCAAGAATTCTGTGATGGAAGGGGGCAGGGACAATAGGGTGCAATGATGACCGCCAATCTGCACCGCCTTCCTCGCAACAAAAGGCTCTTCGTCTGGCTCTGCCTTGCGACTGGCGTCGCACTGCTGGCCATCGCGCCCTGCGCCGCCCTGGCTGCGGTTTCGTTGATGGCGATGGGGGCCGAACGCTCCGTTGGCGCTTCGGTGCTGTTCTGGACGATCTGGACCTTTCCAATCGTCTTGGTGGCGGGGCCGGGGCTGGCCTGGATCGCTTACGGCCTGAGGCGAGAAAGGACGGCCCTGGGCCTGAGTCTGTCGCCGATGGCCTGGGCGGCAGCCATCGGCGCGTGGTTTTCTCTGTTTAGTTGATGCGCCGCTACTACTCTGGAATGTCGGCGAAATTCCCATAGCCGCTGTGGGCCAGGTTGCCGAAGCGGGTGGTGTCGGCGTCGAAACTGAGTTTGACGATGCCGATGGGGCCGTGACGCTGCTTGCCGATCACGACCTCGGCCTGATGCTGCAGCCGGTCCATGTCTTCCTGCCACTGCATATGTTCCGGCGATCCCTCGCGCGGTTCGGTCCGGCCCAGGTAGTAGCTTTCGCGGTACACGAACATGACGCAGTCGGCGTCCTGCTCGATCGAGCCGGATTCGCGAAGGTCGGACAGTTGCGGGCGCTTGTCCTCGCGCTGCTCGACCTGACGTGACAACTGCGACAGGGCGATGATGGGGACGTTCAGTTCCTTGGCCAGGGCCTTCAGGCCGCCGGTGATCTCGGAAACCTCCTGCACCCGGTTCTTGTTGCCGTTGCCCTCGCCCACGGTGATGAGCTGAAGGTAGTCGACGATGATCAGGTCCAGGCCCTGTTCCATCCGCTTCAGGCGCCGCGCGCGGGCGGCCAGCTTAGAGATGGCCAGGCCGCCTGTGGCGTCGATGTAGAGCGGGCTTTCGCCGATCTCGATGGCGGCGTCGCGGACGCGCCCGAAATCCGAGGCGTCGATCTCGCCCTTGCGCAGCTTATCGGAGGACACGCCCGACGCATCGGCCAGGATCCGCATGGCCAGCTGTTCCGCGCTCATTTCCAGCGAGAAGAAGGCCACCACGCCGCCGGAGACGGTCTTGCGTCCGTCCGGGGTCGGCTCCCAGCGATAGTTGCGGGCCACGTTGAAGGCGATGTTGGTGGCCAGGGCCGTCTTGCCCATCGACGGGCGTCCAGCGAGGATCAGAAGGTCGGACGGGTGCATGCCGCCCAGCTTGTTGTCCAGGTCGTCGAGGTGGGTGGCCAGGCCGGCCAGCTTGCCTTCGCGCTGATAGGCCTCGCCCGCCATCTGGACGGCGCCGGCCAGAGCGGTGGAGAAGCTGACGAAGCCCGACGAAGGCGCGCCGGATTCGGCCAGTGAATACAGGGTCAGTTCCGCCTGCTCGATCTGGTCGATGGCGGGCGTCTCGGGATCCGGCGCCTCCTTGATGATGTCGCCGCCGATGCGGATCAGGTCGCGACGCAGGGCCAGATCATAGACGACGCGGGCATAGTCGGGGGCGTTGGCGCCCGGAGGGGCGCGGTCCATCAGGTCGGCCAGATAACGCAGGCCGCCGAACTCCACGAAGGCCGGGTCCTGCTTGAACCGCTCCATCAGGATGGTGGGCTCGGCCAGCATCCCCTGGCGGATATGGTCCTCTACGGCGTCATAGAGCCGCTGGTGGAAGGGCTCGAAGAAGTGCGTGCCCCGCAGTCGGTCGGACAGGCGTTCGAAGATGGCGTTGTCGAACATCAGCGCGCCCAGAAGCGCCTGCTCGGCCTCCAGGTTGTGGGGCAGCGAGGGGATCGCGACGGACTCGGCGGAGAAGGGGGCGAAGGCGTTCATCGGGTTAACGCTCTACCCTTCGCAGGGCCGTGCGACAGGCCCGGGCGCAGCGGAAACCGTTAGCAACTTCGCCCCTCTGTGGACGGACCGAAAAAGCTCAATGGGTACGTGCCTGGGGCACGCAAAAGGGGCGCGCCCTTGCGAGCGCGCCCCTGATGTCTTCGTCGATCGTGAAAGGCTTAGGCTTCCGAGCCCAGGCCGTCCTGTTGACCGGCGCCGCCTTCGCGCATGTCGCTGGCCTGTTCGGCAGCGGCATTGCGGTCTTCGTCGTAGGCCGACTTGATCACGTCCTCGCCCTTCGCCTGACGTTCAGCTTCGTCAGCCGAGCGGGCGATGTTGATCTTGACCGTGGCGGAGACCTCGGCGTGCAGGCGAACCAGCACTTCGTGGACGCCAAGGGTCTTGATCGGCGATTGCAGCACGACCTGCGAGCGCTCGACCTTGCCGCCTTCGGCACGGACGGCCTCGGCGACGTCGCGACCTGCGACCGATCCGTAAAGCTGGCCGGTTTCACCAGCCTGGCGGATCATGACGTAGGACTGACCGTCGATCTTGTCGGCGATCTTCTGCGACTCGCCCTTGTTCTTCTCGTTGCGGGCCTCGATGGCGACGCGGTCGAGTTCGAACTTCTCGAGGTTCTTGGAGGTTGCCCGCAGCGCCTTTTCACGGGGCAGCAGGAAGTTACGGGCGAAGCCGTCCTTGACGGTGACGACGTCGCCGATGGCGCCGAGGTTCTCGACGCGTTCGAGCAGAACGACCTTCATCTTATTTCACCACGTAAGGCAGGAGGGCCAGATAGCGGGCGCGCTTGATGGCCTTGGCCAGTTCGCGTTGCTTGATCTGGGAAACAGCGGTGATGCGCGAGGGCACGATCTTGCCGCGTTCGGAGATGTAACGCTGCAGCAGCTTCACATCCTTGTAGTCGATCTTCGGCGCGCCTTCACCCGTGAACGGGCAGGTCTTGCGGCGACGATTGAAGGGGCGACGTCCGCCGCCACCCGAGCCGGCGGGGGTGCCGGGGGTCTTGGCGTCGCGCGATGCGGTTGTATCGGTCATATGATCTGATCCTTACGCTTCGACGGCCGGGGCGTCTTCACGGGCGGGGCGTTCGCGATCGCGTTCACGCTCGCGTTCACGACGGGCCAGCAGGGGCGACAGTTCCAGGTCGAGTTCCTCGACCTTGACGGTCAGCCAGCGCAGCACGTCTTCGTTGATGCCCAGCTGACGCTCGACTTCGGCCATGGCGGCCGGAGGCGTGTCGATGGCGAGCAGCGAATAGTGGGCCTTGCGGTTCTTCTTGACCCGATAGGTCAGGTTGCGCAGACCCCAGTATTCGATCTTGGCGACCGAGCCGCCACCGGCTTCGATCAGACCCTTGATGGTGTCATTGAGGGCTTCGGCCTGTTGCGCGCTGATATCCTGGCGCGACATGACCGTGTGCTCGTAAAGAGCCATTCGGCAGTCTCCCTTGGTGGGCGTCGGCGCGGACAGACCGGGTTGTAGTCTGGTCCACGATGGATCCCGAAGCGGCGGCCGGGATGACTTCCCGAACCCTTTGGCATTCCGCACCGGGACCGAAGCCCTGGAAAGCGGGGGCCTATAGGGGAAAAGGGGCCGGGGAGCAAGCGCGGCCGGGCTGCCGAGCGGCGCGTGATCCAGGTGACCGCGGGCGGGGACCGGGAAATGTAAGGCGCGCCTTACATTTTCAGCCTTTCGGGTGATGAAACCCAGTCTGAATAGTCTGAATAGTCTGAAATCCGGCCACGAGGCTCGCCCTGGCTGAGCGCCTCAGATGGGGCCTGGGAGGCATGACGCAAGGTCTGGCGGAGGACCTGCTGGGTTGCCCTGACGGAATGATCGTCCTACCCCTCCGCGCCTGATTCAACGGCTTTGGACGCATCATGACCCTCGCTCTCCTGTTTCCCGGACAAGGCAGCCAGGCCGTTGGCATGGGCGCAGGCCTGGCCGACGCCTTCGCCTCTGCTCGCGAAGTCTTCGCCGAGGTGGATGCGGCCCTGGGCCAGAACCTGTCCCAGTTGATGCGCGAGGGGCCTGAGGACCAGCTGACCCTGACCGAGAACGCCCAGCCGGCCCTGATGGCCGTGTCGGTGGCGGCGGCGCGGGTGCTGAAGGTCGAGTTCGGCGTGGATGTCTCGGCGGCGGCCTACGTCGCCGGTCATTCGCTGGGCGAATATTCGGCGCTGTGCGCGGCGGGCGCGATCAGCCTGTCCGATACGGCGCGACTGCTGAAGCTGCGCGGCCAGGCCATGCAGCGGGCGGTTCCGGTCGGCAAGGGGGCCATGGCCTCGCTGATCGGCCCCAAGACGGATCTGGCCCTGGCCGAGGCCGCTGCTGCGGCTGGATCGGCCGTGGGCGTCTGCGTCGTCGCCAACGACAACAACGCCGGGAACATCGTCATCTCGGGCGACAAGGCCGCCGTCGATCTGGCCATCGAAAAGGCCAAGGAACTGGGCGCGCGGGCGATCCCGCTGAACGTCTCGGCGCCCTTCCATTGTCCGCTGATGCAGGCCGCCGCCGACGAGATGGCCGCAGCCCTGTCGTCCGCCACCATCCTGACCCCGGTCGTGCCCGTGGTGGCCAATGTCACCGCCGGTCCGGTCAGCGATCCCGAGGTCATCCGCCGCCTGCTGGTGGAACAGGTCACCGGCCGCGTCCGCTGGCGCGAAAGCATGATCTGGATGGCCAACGACGGCGGCGTTACCCGTTTCGCCGAGATCGGCTCGGGCAAGGTCCTGACCGGCATGGCCAAGCGCATCGCCCCCGACGCCGAGGCCGTGGCCCTGAACACGCCCGAGGACCTGGAAGCCTTCGCCGCCAGCCTGAAGGCCTAGAGGTCATCCGTCTGCCCATGGCTCTTGGTCGTTGAGAAGGGCGGCCAGATCGCGGCTTGCCGGATGGGCCTAGGAGTCTGGATCCTCGGGACAAGCCCGAGGATGACGGAAGGCAGGATGGGCGTCAGGCCGGTACGGTCGCGGGCAGCCGGGCAATGTCGGCGGCGACTGCGGCCCTGACCTCGTTGGCGATGCCGATCGCGCCCCAGGGGAAGAACTGCACCATCATGACGGCGGCGTAGCGGCGGGCGGGGTCGATCCAGGCCTTGGTGCCCGCTGCGCCGTCCCAGCCGTATTGGCCGGCGTCGGATGAGCCGGGCCTGACGACGAAGCCGCCGAAACCGTAGCCGTTGCCGTCCTGGCTCAGCGCCGGGGGCATGACGTCGCTGTGGATCAGACGCGCCGTCTCGGGCTTCATCACCTTGACCCGCCCGGCGCGGCCGTCGTTCAGGATGGTGGTCAGGAAGGCCAGATAGTCGCGGGTCGTCGAGATCAGGCCCGCGCCCCCGGCATACAGGGTTACAGGCGCCGAATAGGCCTCGGCCGAGGCGCCCGCGTCCGGCACGCGCCCGCCGTTGGAATAGTCGTAGATCCTCGCCAGGTTGCGCGCCTCGCCCGCGCCCAGCCGCCATAAGGTGTGATCCATCCCGACCGGATCGAACAGGCGGCGCTGGACGAAATCGGGGAAGCTCATGCCCGAGGCGCGCTGGATAACCAGACCCATGACGTCCAGGCTGACGCTGTAGTTATAGGCCGTGCCCGGATCGGCCAGCAGCGGAATCTGGGCCAGGGCGACGGCCATGGCGTCGAGGTCGCGCACCTTGGGTCCGTCGCCGGGCGCTGTGCCCAGGTCGCCGGTGAAGGGGAAGACGCCCAGGCGGCGGTACTCTGCCTGCACCGGGCCGTCGCCGGAGATGCTGTAGGTCAGGCCGCTGGTGTGGGTCAGCAGGTGACGGACGGTCATCACCGTCGCTGCGGGCCTGGCGTCCAGGCTGATCGCCGGATCGACGGCGACGGTCAGATTGGCGAACTCGGGAATGAAGTCGGCGACCGGGGTGTCCAGCGTCAGTCGTCCGTCCTCGATCAGCAGGGCGGCGGCCGCGCCGGTGATCGGCTTGGTCATGGAATAGATGCGGAACAGGCTGTCGCGCGTGACGGCGGGGGCGTCGCCGAAGTCCAGCTTGCCCGCCTGGAGGAAGACGTCGCTGCCGTCGGGCAGTCGCACGCCCACGGTCGCGCCGGGCAGTTTCTGTTCCGCGATATAGCGGTCCAGCACCGCCTGGGTGGCGGGCAGAACGCTTGTGGAGGGGGCCGCAGAGCGGGCGTGGGCCGGGAAGGCGGCCCCTGCAAGAGACAGAGCCCCGGCGCCCAGCAGGACGGAGCGGCGGCTGGCGGTGAGGCGAGACAGGTCCATCGGCGTCGTCTGCATGGGGCTTCCTCTGGCGATATGGCGCGCCCTCGGTTAGGACCGCCTTCGAAGATTTCACGAGGAACCTGCCATGTTCAACCTTTCAGGCAAGACCGCACTGGTCACCGGCGCCACGGGCGGCATCGGCGGCGCCGTCGCACGCGCCCTGCACGCCCAGGGCGCGACCGTCGTCCTGTCGGGCACGCGCGAAGCCGTGCTGGCCGATCTGGCCAAGGAACTGGGCGAGCGGGCCTTCTTCGCGGCGGCGAATCTGTCGGACCCCGAGAGCGTCGACGGCCTGATCGCGCGGGCCGAGGAAGCCGCCGGCGCGCCGCTGGATATCCTGGTCGCCAACGCCGGCATCACCAAGGACGGTCTGCTGATGCGGATGAAGGACGAGGACTTCCAGTCCGTCATCACCGTCAACCTGGAAAGCTATTTCCGCCTGAGCCGCGCGGCCATGAAGGGCATGATGAAGCGCCGCTCGGGCCGGATCATCGGCGTGACCTCGGTCGTGGGCGTCACCGGCAATCCGGGCCAGACCAACTATGCGGCGTCCAAGGCCGGCATGATCGGCTTTTCCAAGTCGCTGGCCCAGGAGGTCGGTTCGCGGGGCATCACGGTGAATTGTATCGCCCCGGGTTTCATCACCTCGCCGATGACGGATGTACTGAACGACAGCCAGCGCGAAGCCATCATGGGTTCGATCCCCGCAGGCCGCCTGGGCACGGGCGACGAGATCGCCGCCGCCGCCGTCTATCTGGCGTCGGACGAAGCCGCATACGTCACGGGGCAGACCCTGCACGTCAACGGCGGCATGGCGATGATCTGAAGATCACGCATCGCAACAGACCTCTTTCGCGAGGCTACGGCTGTGCTAAAGGGCGGCGCAACCGCATGACCACTGACCCGTTAGGTCTTGCGCAAGCGTCGCTGTCGTGAGACGGCAAGACTGACAAAACTGCCGCCCTGGCGGCCCTAGAAGGCAGAGACACCCATGTCCGATATCCTGGAACGCGTCCGCAAGATCGTTATCGACCACCTGGACGCCGATCCGGACAAGGTCACCGAAAAGGCCAGCTTCATCGACGACCTCGGCGCTGATTCGCTCGACAACGTCGAACTGGTCATGGCCTTCGAAGAAGAGTTCGACATCGAAATCCCCGACGACGCCGCCGAGCACATCCAGACGGTTGGCGACGCCGTGAAGTTCATCACCGAAAAGACGGCCGGCTAAGCCGCCTCTCTCGTTGAGCCGATCAGGGCCGTCCGGCGCTCCCTCGCGGAGCCCGGGCGGCCTTTTTCGTGGCCCAAAGCTGCGGTGAATCAGCCCCAAGCCTAGCGGGCGCGGCCGACGCTCATTATGGTTTGCGCACAGAGTTTCAGCAGGGTGGGAGCGCAGCGTATGCGCCGTGTCGTCGTAACCGGTCTTGGCCTCGTCACCCCACTGGGCTGGGGCGTCGATCATACCTGGAAGGGCATCGTCGAAGGGCGCTCGGGCATCGGTCCGATCACCAGCTTCGATACCGAAGGCTATGGCTGCACCATCGCGGGCGAAGTCCCCAGCGTGGACGGTCGCGGCCAGGGCGGGCCGGACGTTCCCGGCAGCTTCGATCCCGACAAGGTCATGTCGGCCAAGGACAGAAAGCGCGTCGACGACTTCATCCTGTTCGGCATCGCCGCCGCCGACGAGGCCCTGGCCGACGCGGGCTGGAAGCCCGAGAGCGACGAGGACCAGGAACGCACCGGGGTCATGATGGGATCGGGCATCGGCGGCCTGGGCCCCATCGCCGAGACCGCGCTGATTCTCCAGGCCCAGGGACCGCGCCGGGTCAGCCCCTTCTTCATCCCCTCGGCCCTGATCAACCTGACCTCGGGGCAGATCTCGATCCGCCACGGCCTGAAGGGGCCGAACCACGCCGTCGTCACCGCCTGTGCGTCCGGCGTCCACGCCATCGGCGACGCGGCCCGCATGATCGCCTTCGACGACGCCGACGTGATGGTGGCGGGCGGAGCCGAAAGCTCCATCGTGCCCATCGGCATCGCCGGCTTTTTGGCCTGCAAGGCCCTGTGCACCGCCTACAACGACACGCCCGAAGCGGCGTCGCGCCCCTATGACCGGGGCCACGCCGGCTTCGTCATGGGCGAGGGCGCGGGCGTCATGGTGCTGGAGGAATACGAGCACGCCAAGGCGCGCGGGGCCAAGATCTACGCGGAGGTGATCGGCTATGGCATGTCCGGCGACGCCTATCACATCACCGCCCCGTCCGAGGACGGCGACGGCGGCTATCGCGCCATGAAGGCGGCGGTGAAGCGGGCCGGGATCGAGGTCACCGACATCGACTATGTCAACGCCCACGGCACCTCGACCATGGCCGACTGGATCGAGCTGCGCGCGGTCGAAAAGCTGGTCGGCGACCACGCCAAGGACCTGGCCATGTCCTCGACCAAGTCGATGACCGGCCACCTGCTGGGCGCGGCGGGCGCTATCGAATCTGTGTTCAGCGTCCTGGCCATCCGCGACCAGATCGCGCCGCCGACCATCAACCTGGATGACCCCGAGCACGAGACGGCCATCGACCTGGTGCCGCACAAGGGCAAGCCGATGCCGATCGACGTGGCCATGTCGAACAGCTTCGGATTCGGCGGCACCAACGCCTCGATCATCTTCAAGAAGGTCGGCTGAGCGTGCCGTTGAACTGGCGGGGCCGGGGCGGGATCAAGGGACCCAGCCCGGTCCGCCCGCCGCGCGGTCGCCGCTCTGGCGTCGTGGCGGCCCTGCTGGCGGCCTCGGCGACGTTCAGCCTGTTCCTGATCGCGGGCCTGGCCTGGGGGTGGAGCGTCTATTACGCGCCCGGGCCCTCGGCGCGACAAGGCGATGAGACCGTCGTCACCCTGCCCAGCGGTTCGGGCGTTTCGGCCATCGCTGCGCGGCTGAAGAGCGCCGGCGTCATCCGCTCCAGCGACATGTTCAAGGCCGCCGCCACCCTGACCGGGGCCGACCGGCGACTGCGGGCTGGCGAATATCTGGTGCCGGACAAGGCCTCGCTGCGGGCCGTGCTGCGGTTGCTGACCGACGGCAAGGTGGTGCGCCACTACGTGACCATTCCGGAAGGCTGGTCCTCGGCCCAGGCGGTGGACATCCTGATGAAACAGGCCGTCCTGACGGGCGCGGTCGATCAGGTCCCCGACGAGGGCACGCTGTGGCCTGAGACCTATGAGGTATCGCGCGGCGAGACCCGCATGTCGGTCATCGCCCGCATGAAGAGTGCGCACGACGACAACCTCGCCCGGCTGTGGGCGGCGCGGTCGCCCAACACGGTGGTCGACACCCCAGAAGAGGCCGTGATCCTGGCCTCCGTTGTCGAGAAGGAGACGGGGCTGGCAGCCGAACGTCCACGTGTGGCGGCTGTCTTCTCGAACCGGCTTCGGATCGGCATGCGGCTGGAGAGCGATCCGACCATCGTCTATGGCATCACCAAGGGTCGGCCCCTGGGGCGCGGCATCCGCCAGTCCGAACTGCGGACCGACACGGGCTACAACACCTATCTGATCGACGGCTTGCCGCCGACGCCCATCGCCAATCCGGGTCGCGAGGCCCTGGCCGCCGTGCTGAATCCGCCCCGGTCCGAGGACCTGTTCTTCGTCGCCGACGGCACAGGTGGTCACGCCTTCGCGGCGACCTATGACCAGCACCTGCAGAATGTGGCCCGTTGGCGCGAGATCGAGCGGCGCAAGGCGGGCCTGCCGCCGGGTGTGACGCCGCCAGCGGCGCCAGGAACCCTCGGCCCCGGCCAGGCGCCCGAAGCTGCGCCTCCCGGACAGACGCCCGCCGGCCAGGCGCCGGCGCCGACAGGCAATGCCGTCATCACGATGCAGAGCCAATGACGACGCCGATCTCCGGCATGACCGGCTTTGGCCGGGCCGAGGGCGCGCTGGACGGTTGGACCTGGTCGGTTGAGGCGCGCTCGGTCAATGGGCGCAATCTGGACGTTCGCTTTCGCGGGCCGAACGGGTTCGACAGCCTTGAGCGTCTGACCAAGGCGGCGGCGCAAGGCCGGCTGAACCGGGGCCAGGTCACGGTCGGGGTGCAGGCCAAACGCAATGAGGCCGAGACCGGCGGGCTGAAGGTCAATCATGCCGTGCTGGCTGAGTATCTGCGCCTGGCCAACGAGTTGGCGGAGGAGGGGGCGACCCCGCCATCGGCGGACGGTCTGCTGGGCCTGCGCGGCGTGCTGGACGCGGCCGAGGAGGATGACGACCCCGATGCTCGCGCCCCCATCGAGGCGGCCATGGCCGCGACGGTCGAGGCCGCCCTGGATGCGCTGAAGGTCTCGCGTGAGCGTGAAGGCCAGCAACTGACACCCGTCATCACCGACTTCATCGACCGGATCGACGCGCTGACCGCCCAGGCCGAAACCGAGGCCAGCGCCCAGACCGAGGCGATCCGCGAACGGTTCACGCGTCGCATGACCGAACTGGCGCCCGATGCGCCGGGCCTTCAGGAGCGGATATTCCTCGAAGCCGCCGCCCTGGCCACCAAGGCGGACGTGCGCGAGGAGCTGGATCGGCTGGCCGCCCACGTCGCCTCGGCCCGCACCCTGTTGCAACAACCCCCCGCCGGGCGAAAACTCGACTTTCTGATGCAGGAGTTCATGCGTGAAGCGAACACCCTGTGCTCGAAATCGGCTACGACGCCGCTGACCGCCATCGGACTCGATCTGAAGGCGGTCATCGAGCAGCTTCGCGAACAGGTCCAGAATGTCGAATGAACGCACGCCCCGCCGGGGCGTCCTCCTGATCGTCGCCAGCCCGTCGGGCGCCGGCAAGACATCGCTGTGCCGCCGCCTGATGGCCGATCATGGCGGACTGGAGCTGTCCGTCTCGATGACCACGCGCGGCATCCGTCCGGGCGAGGTCGCCGGTCGTGACTATAATTTCGTCAGCCGCGAGGAATTCCAGGCCCTGATAGATCAGGACGCCTTCCTCGAATGGGCCGATGTCCACGGCAACCTGTACGGCAGCCCGCGGGCTCCCGTGGATCAGGCCCTGGCCGAGGGCCGAGACATCCTGTTCGACATCGACTGGCAGGGAGCGGCCCTGGTGGCGCGCAAATGCCCCGAGGATGCTGTGCGCGTCTTCATCCTGCCGCCCAGCCTGGAGGAACTTCGCCGCCGTCTGGTGACCCGTTCCCAGGACGCCGAGGACGTCATCGAGCGTCGTATCGCCAACGCCAAGGGCGAGATCGAACACTGCGACGCCTTCGACTATGTCTTCGTCAACGACGACTTCGACCGCAGCTACGCCGAGCTGGCCCACATCTATCACGCCGAGCGGTCACGCCGGTTCAGGAACGTCTGGGTCGAGGACTACCGCGCCAACCTGTTGGCCGAGGACGTCTAGGCCCGCGCCGCGAACCACGGCTTGATACGGCTCAGGGCGTCCTCGACCTCGGCCGTCGAGACCGCAAAGCTGAAGCGCATGAAGCGGTGGCCTTCGACGGGGTCGAAATCGACGCCGGGCGCTGTCGCCACGCCGGTGTCGCGCAGCAACTGCTCGCAGAAGGCCAGGCTGTCATCGGTCAGGTGACCGATGTCGGCCCAGATGTAGAAGGCGCCGTCGGGCGGAGCGATGGACTTCAGTCCCAGTGCAGGCAGAGCGTCCAGCATCAGGGCGCGGTTGGTGCGATAGACCTCGATATGGCCCTCCAGCACCTCATGCTGATCCATGGCGATCAGGCCCGCATGCTGGCTGAGCGAAGGCGGGGTCAAGAACAGGTTGCCCATATAGGCGCGCGCCTGTTCGATATGGTTCTCTGGCATCAGCAGCCAGCCCAGCCGCCATCCGGCCATGCTCCAGTATTTGGAGAAGCTGTTGATGACGAAGGCGTCTGGATCGAACTCCAGAACCGAGGGCGTGCGGCCGACATAGGTCAGGCCGTGGTAGATTTCGTCCGAGACGATGACGATGTCCCGCTGCCGACAGACGGCGACGATGGCGGCCAGTTCCTCGGGCGGGATGATCGAGCCGGTCGGGTTGGCCGGGCTGGCGATGATGACCCCGGCGGGCGCGGGATCGACCGCGGTCAGGGCGGCCGCGGTCAGCTGGTAGTGTTCGTCGGGACCGCAGGCGATCTCCACCGGCGTCATGTGCAGCGCCTTCACGGTGTTGCGATAGGCGACATAGCTGGGCCGGGCGATGGCGATGCGGTCGCCGGGGCTGAAGCGCGACGACAGGGCCAGCACCAGGGCGGGCGAGGCGCCGTTCGTCAGCAGGATGCGCTCGGGCGAGACCTGCACGCCGTAGCGCTCGTCATACAGTCTGGCGATGCGGGCCTTGAGCGCGGGACTTTCCCAATAGCCCATGCCGTCCACGTCCAGCACGCGGTGCGCCTCGGCGATGGCGGCGGGCGGGGCGCCTGTCGAGGGTTGGCCGAATTCCATGTGGATGATCGAGCGACCCTCGGCCTTCAGGGCGTGGGCGATCCGGCTGATCGAGATGGCGCGGAAGGGATCGATAACGGCGGCCATCATGCGATCTCCGTGCGGGCCAGGCGCAGGAAGCCGGCCAGGTCGATGGTCTCGGCGCGGGCGTCGGGGTCGATGCCGGCGGCCTCGCACAGGGCGGCGCCGCCCAGCTGCTTCAGGCTGGAGCGCAGCATCTTGCGGCGCTGGCCGAAGGCGGCGGCGGTGACGGTCTCAAGCCGCTTCAGCGTGGCCCGGTCGGGGCGCTCGGCATGGGGGACCAGATGCACAACGGCGGAGGCGACCTTGGGCGGCGGGGTGAAGGCGGCGGCGGGCAGGTGCATGACGATGCGCGCCTCGGCCACGGCCTGGGAGATGACGGCCAAACGACCATAGGCGTCGTCGCCCGGCGCCGCCACGATGCGCTCGGCGACCTCCTTCTGGAACATCAGGGTCATGGCGCAGGGCGTCCACGGACCCGTCAGCCATTTGATCAGCAGGGCGGTGCCGACATTGTAGGGCAGGTTGGACACCAGGTGCGTCGGCCCGGTCGTCAGCTCGGCCTCGGTCACCTTCAGCGCGTCGGCCTGGATGATGGTCAGGCGGCCCGAGCCGTCGTCGAGTTCGTTCAGCAGGGGGACGAAGCGAGGGTCCTTTTCGACCAGCACCACGGCGCCCGCGTCGCTTTCCAGGATGGCGCGGGTCAGGCCGCCGGGGCCGGGGCCGACCTCGATCACGGCGCGGCCGTCGAACGGACCGGCCAAGCGGACGATCTTTCGCGTGATGTTGAGGTCCAGCAGGAAATGCTGGCCGAAGCTCTTCTTGGCCAGAAGGCCGTGGGCTTCGAGGGATTCGCGGAGGGGGGGCAGGTCTGACACCCGCTTCCTCTAGCGGCCCGCGCGGGCGTTCGCCATCTCTGTCGCCAGACGGATGGCGGCGATCAGGCTGTCGGGGCGGGCGATACCCTTGCCGGCGATGTCGAAGCCGGTGCCGTGGTCGGGCGAGGTGCGGATGATCGGCAGGCCGAGCGTCGCATTGACCCCGCCCCAGAAGTCCAGCGTCTTGACCGGGATCAAGGCCTGATCGTGGTACAGGCAGATGGCGGCGTCATAGGTCGCCCGCGCCTCGTCATGGAACATCGTGTCGGCGGGCTTGGGGTCGGTGATATCGACGCCCTCGGCGCGCAGGGCCGCAGCCGCCGGGCGCAGCACCTCGATCTCCTGCAGGCCCAGAGCCCCGCCTTCGCCTGCATGAGGGTTGAGCGCGGCCAGGGCCAGACGCGGCGCGACTATGCCGAAATCGCGCTTCATCGCCTCATGCACGACGCGGGCGGTGCGGCAGACGCGCTCGGCGGTGACCAGTTCGGGCACCTGATCCAGGGCGACATGGATGGTCACCAGACAGGCGCGCAGGTTCCGCGCCGTCAGCATCATCACGGGGCCGCGTGTGCCGGTGAACGGCGCGTCGGCGGTCAGCTCGGCGATGAACTCGGTGTGGCCCGGAAAGCGGAAGCCGGCGGCATAGAGGGGCGCCTTGGCGATGGGGGCGGTGACCAGGCCGGACGCCTCGCCCGACAGGCACATGTCGACGGCGCGCTCGATCCAGTCGGCGACCACGCCGGCATTGGCGGGATCGGGACGGCCGACCTGGACCGGCGCCGGGGCGGGATGATGGATGACGGGCAGGGCGCGGGCGAAGACGCCGGTCGCATCTGACGGCGCACCGACCTCGTTGACCGGCACGCCCTGCGCCTTCAGCAGCCGGACGTCGCCCAGGACGGCGAAAGGGGCGCCTGTATCGGACAGGGCGCGCCAGGCGCTGGCGATGATCTCCGGGCCGACGCCCGCCGGCTCGCCCAGGGTGAGGACGAGGGGCGCGACCATCCGGGTTACTTCAACTCGATCAGGGCGTCAGCGCGCAGGTCGCGGCTGTAGCGACGGGCCAGCATGGCCAGGTTCTGGTTCTGCAGGCGCGATTCCACCTGCTGATAGGTCGGGGCGTCAGGCCCGCCGACGCGGCGACCACAGACGGCCAGAAGATGCAGACCCAGGGGCGTGCGGATGGGCGCACTGACCGACCCGACCTCGGCGGAACGGGCGATGTCCTGGAACTGGGGCGCCAGGTTGGCGACGTCGCTCTCGCCCAGATCGGCGCCCAGCAGGCCCTGTTCCGAGGTGGCGCGCTGCAGGATGTTGTCGCAGGTCAGTTGTGGGCGCAGGGCGTTCAGCCGGGTGGTGGCCGCGGCGATATCGGCGGCCGACGCCGTTTCCGGCGCCTCGACCATGATCTGCTTCAGGTTGACCATGCTAGTGGTCGAGCCGGTGCGCTTGTCGCGCATATAGATGATGTAGACGCCGCCCTCGACCGGGATAGGGCGCGACAACTGGCCGACTTCAAGCTGTTCGATGGCGGCCTGCAGGGGCGCCTGGACCGTGCCCTGAACGACCCAGCCGGCGTCGCCGCCGCGGATCGCCGAAGGGGCGGCCGAAAACTGACGAGCGACAGCCTGGAAGGGCGCGCCCTGCACCATCTGATCGACCAGTTGTTGAGCGCCGTCCAGCGCCGCCTGCTGACCGCCGACGCGGGTGGCCTCGATATAGATTTCACCGACCAGATACTGGGGCTTGGAGGCCGTCTCGCTGGATTGACGCAAGGCCTGTTCGACCTGGCTGCGCGATACGCGCGAACGCGACGAGAAGCGTCCGCCGACCAGTTGGCGCCAGGCGGCCTCGGTGCGCAGCTGCTCACGCAGGGTCTCGGGCCGGATGCCGCCGCGCTCGAGGAAGGTCATGTATTGCTCGCGCGTGGTGCCGACTTCCTGGGCCATGGCGGCCAGTTCCTCGTCGACCTCGGCGTCGGAGACGATCAGGTCAGGGTATTTCGCGATCTCCTGACGCTGAAGCCGTTCCTCGATCAGAGCCTGAAGCGCCTGCTGCTGGATGGCGGGCAGGTTCTCCTCGGTCGGCTGAACCTGGCTCATGGCGATGATGATGAGCATCCGCTGACGAAGGTCGTAGCCGGTGATGATCGCGTCATTGACCGTAGCGACCACGCCGTCGGCGAGTTCGAAGTCGGGCATGGCCGAGGGTGCAGGCGCTTGAGCCGCTGCGGGGGCCGCAGCAGAGGCGGGTGGGGCGGCCTGTGCAGCAGCCGGCGCCGGCGCAGCGCTCTGGGCGACCGCCGAACCTGCGATAAGCGCGGCGATCGCCACGCTCGTCGATAAACGCATCAAACCCATGGTCAGTCCTGGTTCCTCAAGAAGCGTCCCTCGACCCGCTCTGAAAAGGCAGGTCGCGCTCCATCAAACGCCGTGCTCATCGCACGCCGGATTGGTCATAGCCTGAACCTCCAAAAGTGGCGAGGTTTAGGCGCACATAGACGCCCTCGGACGGCCCACTGGGCCGCACGCGGGTATTATCGCGGCGATAGCCGATCTCGAAGCGGAAGCAATCGTCGTCGAACAGCAGGCCGATCTCGGAGCGGGTGATGACATCGGCCTCCAGGTCGGCGATGCCGGCGGCGCTGACGCCCCAGTCGCCATAGACGAACTGCTGCCCCGCCAGTTGCACGAACTGGTAGTTGCGGTTCATCGGGCCGTCGACGGGGTTCGAGCGGTCGATGATATAGCTGAGCGAGGCGAGGTTCCGCCGCCCCCAGCGGCCGTCGACCGAGGCCTCCGCGCGTCGGATTTCACCATCACCGTCGAAGGTGGCGTGGCCCCAGCCGCGTATGCGGTCCGAGGGGGTGAAGTCGCCCTGGACGACCCAGTCCGACGTGCGCGACGCCAGACCCGAGGGATCATAGACCTGGCCCGGCGCGTCGGGGATGGCGATGCGGAAGGCGGGCTCGGCGTCCTCGCGATAGCTGCGGCCCACGAACAGGCTGGCGCTGCGTCCCTGATCCCAGCGCAGAGTGGCGCGGGCGCCGGCGGTGAACCGCGCCCCACCCTCGTACAGGTCGTAGCCGGGCAGGCGGTCGATGCGGAACAGCGAGCTTTCGTCCAGCTCGAAGGTCTGGGTGTCCTCGATCGGAATCCGGGGATCGAGATCGGACTGGCTGGACACGGACACCTGGGCCAGCGGTTCCAGGATCAGGTTGGCGTCGGCGCTCAAGCGCTTGATCAGGGGATAGCTGACATCGACGCCGGCGGTGGCGCGGCCCCGCGTTATGGCGTCGGAACCGTCTTCCAGACCGGGCGGCAGGTCGCTGATGGAATAGAGGTCCACGCGGGTGTCGATGAAGGGTTCGACCCGCACGCCGATGGGCAGCACCATGGCGCGGCGCCAGTCGCCCTGCAGGGTCACGCGGCGGCTGTCGACGCCTTTCAGGCCGGTCAGGTCCGAAGGAATGATTTCCGGCCGCAGGATCGGGCTGCCGATAAACTCTTCGCGATACAGAGCCGCCGCCGAGCCCTTCAGCCGCAGCCGTCCGCCCAGGATCGGGCCTTCCGGTTCCCAGCGGGCGTCGATGACCGGGGCCGCCATGGGCAGGGTGTCGTCGTCCTCGAACACCTTGAACCCGTCCGCGTCGCGGAAGTCGGTCGCTGCAAATGCCGGGTCGAGCCGCAGGCTCTGCAGGGCGAAGGCCGCGATGGAGACGTAGGAACGCTGCGTCTGACGCTCGGCGTATATCTGGCTGATCAGGCGACGCTGGTCGCCGTAATAGAGACCGTTGTCCTGATAGGGGCTTTGCACGTCGTAGCGGTCGAACAGCGTCTTGTCGGAGGTGCGTTCGGCGGTGAAACCCCAGCGCCAGGGCCCCTCGGGATCGAATCGGCCGTGAGCCAGCAGATAGCTTCGGCTCTCGCGGTCGCCAAAGGCCACGTTGCTTTCGAAATCACCGTCGCCGTCGCGGTCGAAATCGCCGAAGTTACGATCATAGGTATAGCCGGCCCGGGCCACGATGGTCCCGTCGGCGAAGCGGCGGCGCCATTGGGTATTCAGCAGGGGCGCGACCCGCGCGTTGAACTGGGGCGAGATCAGCCAGTCCTCGGACGGCGATACGACGTAGAGATAGGGTGTCTCCAGCGACACGCCCCGACCCTCGTCATAGTTCAATCGCGGCACCAGGAACCCTGAGGCGCGCTCGACCGTGGGATCGGGGTGGGCGAAGACCGGCAGCCAGAAGACCGGCACGCCGCCGACCTTGAACACCGCATTGCGGTACAGGATGGCCCGCAGCTCTTCGTCCTGAATGACCTTTTCAGCCTGGACCGAGAGGCTGGGTGTCTTGGGATTACCCTCGTCGTCGCAGATCGGGCAGGGGGTGAAGAGGGCGAAGTTCAGCTCGTTGACCCGGGGCGACCGGCGAACGGCCGTCGCCGCCATCAGACTGGCGCCATTGCTCAGGCGGGTGCTGAAATCGACGGCTACCCCGGCACGCAGGTCCTGATCGAGTTCGATATGGCTGGCGGTGACCACGTCGCCGGTGTCGTTGGTCAGTTCGATGTCGCCGTCGGCCGTGGCGACGCCGCGTTCGAGGTCATAGGTCAGGCGATCGGCGCGCAGGGTTTGGGACTGGAACCGGGCCAGGGCGCGTTCGTCCGATCCCGAGGCGGTGACGACATCGCCTTCGCGGCTAGCGGACGCGGCTTCGATATAGACGGAATCCTGGGTCAGGCCGTCCGCGCCGGTGGCGCTTGTCGCGGCCTCCTGAGCATAGGTCGGGGCAGCCAGCGCCAGGGGGGCGCAGGCGAACAAGGCTGCGCCGGTCAGCAAACGGGCGCGACGCCCATGGCCGCCGAAGACGCTGCGATCACCCTGCATACACATATAATCCTAGCCGGTTCGGCCGGTCCGATTAGCCGTCTTCGGTATAGAACAGCAAGGTGAAGGCGGCGAGGGCGGTGAGAACTGTCGGCAACCAGGCCGCGACGAACGGCGGTACGACCTCGGCCGAGCCCATGGCCGACGAGAATTGGTTCAGGAAGAAGAAGCCGAAACCCAGCACGACGGCGGCCGCCGCCATCCGCGCCAGGTCGCCGAGACGCATCAGCCGCAGCGAAAAGGCCGCGGCCAGGATCGACATGGCGGCGAAGGCGAGCGGCGTCGACAGCAACTGCTGCAGCCGCAGCCGATAGGCCGTGGACGAGAATCCGGCGTCCTCGATGCGGCCGATCTGGGCGGGCAGGGACCAGAAGGACGTGGATTGGGGCCGGGCGAATCGATTGAACGCCTCCTCATCCGCCAGGCTGGAAGGCAGGTCGAGCGTGGCGTAGCGCACAGCCCTCTGCCCCGTCTGGGCGCCGACCGCATCGACCAGGCGCCAGCGTCCGGCGTTCAGGCTGGCCGAGGCGGCGTCGATCCGCTCGGTGAAGGCGCGGCGGCCATCGGGGTCGGTCGTGTAGATGAAGAAGGTCACGGCCAGAAGCCGGGCGTTGGTGCGATCCTGACGTTCGGCGCGGATGATCATCTGACGCTGGGCCTCGCCCTCGCGCAGCCAGATCGCCTCGTTCGCCTCGCCGGTGCGGCTTTCGCCGGAGATCCGGGCCCGCTCGCGTTGATAAAGGCCGTCGCCCGCCGCCGCCAAAGGCCCCACGACGGTGACGGTCAGCACGCCGAATACCAGGGCTGCGCCCGCCGCCGGCAGCACGAAGCGCCAGGCGGAAATCCCGGCGGCCCGCATGGCGATCAGTTCGCTGCGACGGTTCAGTCCGACAAAGGCCCCCAGGGTGCCGAACAGGAAGACGAAGGGCAGAAGCTGCACGATCACCGCGGGCGACTTCAGGAACATCAGCCCGATCAGCCTGAGCGCAGACAGGTCCGCATCCACGCCACGCGAAATCTCGACGAAGTCGATCAACATGACCAGGGAGGCGATGACGGCCAGGGCGACAGCGAGGGCGCGGGCCTGTTGCACCAGGACGTAGCGCTCGATGCGACCCAGACGAAACCGGGTCGAGGTGTGGGCGCCGCGCAGGCTGAGCCGGGTCATGCGAACCTCGCCTTGAGCGTGCCGATCAGGGGCCATGTCCTCTGACGCCGGGGCTTGAGCGCGCGGAACAGCATTCTCAGCGCCAGGACGGCCACGCCCAGAGGCAGCAGATACTGGAAGACGTTGAGCCAACCGTTCCAGACGCTGGCCGCCACCACGCCATACCCCAGGATGCGAACCAGCAGGAACAGACCCGCGGCCTTTGCGATGCGTCCGCCATAGCCGGTTCGGCTGTAGGCCCCTCCCATGATCGCCGACAGGGCCAGGGCCATGCCGGTCAGGGCATAGAGGGGCGATGACAGCCGGGCGTGAGCTTCGGCCAGCAACTCGCCTGCGGAATATCGGCTCAGGGTGGCTGGACGAGGGTTGAGCAACTGGGTCAGGCTGAGGTCGGCGGGCTTGTAGCGGATCGTCTCGTCGTTGTTGGTGAAGGGCGACAGGTCAAAGGCGTACTGGTCGAACGACAGGAAGTTCAGCACGCCGTCAGAGGAATATTTCTGCCACGAGCCCTCGGTCATGGTGAGGACGGGCGCGCCGCCGATCCGGCCGAACCGGGCCTCGGAGGCATCCCAGGTCGTCACCGACTTGCCGTCGTCCAGGTAGATGAAGAGGTTCTTCATCAGACCGCTTTGTTCGATCTGCTGCACATAGACGGTCAGGCCGTCCGGGCCTTGGACGAACTGCCCCTCTTGCACCAGCAGCGCAGCCAGGTCTGTGCGGATGGCGAAGGTCTGTTCGCGCGACGCGCGCTGGGCCCAGGGCTGGACGAACAGGTTGTTGCCCAGGACCAGGATCGTCACGATCACCGCCAGCCGGGCCGCGGGCGAAATGACCGACCACCGCGTCATGCCGCTGGCGAAGGCGGCGGTCAGTTCCTGCTCGCGCTGCAGTCGCGTCAGGGCGACCAGGGCGCCCACGAACAGGCCGATGGGCAGGATGACGCCCAGCAGTTGAGGAAGGGCCAGAAGGGTCAGTTTGACCATGATCCAGACGCTCTGGCCCCGCTCGACGATGATCTCGAGTTGGTCGAGGCTCTGGCTCAGCAGGCCGATTCCCGCCAGCGCCGCGCACGCCGCCACGATGGGCACGGCGAGCTGTCGAAAAAGGTAGCGTTGAATCAGGGTCATGCGTGCGAGTGGCTTGCCCTGGTTGCGGGGGCGGGCGATGGGGAGCATCTAATACACACCCGGACGTGTCGGGGCCAACCGACAGCGTCCTTCCCACAGTATCAAATGACCGGAGCGTCCAACTCCGGCTGGAGTCGCGTTTCATGAAAGTCGAATTTGTCGCCGCCGCGGGTTCTGCGGAAATCGTCGCCGTGCTGGTGCATGGCGATCGCAGCCTGACCGCAGCCGGCGGGACCTACGACCAGGCCGCGTCCGGCGCCCTGACCAAGGCCATGCAGAAGAGCCGATTTACAGGTTCAGCCGACGCGACCCTGACCATCGCTGCTCCGGCAGGCGTCGAAGCCGACAGCGTGCTGCTGGTCGGCGCGGGCGACCCTGCCAAGTTTGACGACCTGGCGCTGGAATCCGCCGCCGCCGCCGCCTTCCATGCCGTCCGCCTGTCGGGCGCCGAGGTGCTGACGCTGGACTTTGGACATCTGAGCCCCGAACAGTCGGCCCGCGCGGCCTTCGCCGTTCGCCTGGCCGCCTATCGCTTCGACAAGTACCGCACCACGCTGAAGGCCGAGAAGATCGCCTCGGTGACCTCGGTGCGGGTCGTGACCTCCGACATCCGCGCGTCTCAGGCGGCCTTCGAGCCTCTGTCGGCTGTCGCTGACGCCGTGATCTTTGCGCGCGATCTGGTCGCCGAGCCCGCCAACGTCCTCTACCCCGAAGAGTTCGCCCGCCGCGTCAAGGCGCTGGAGCCTCTCGGCCTGAAGGTCGAGATTCTGGGCGAGGCCGAGATGGAGAAGCTGGGCATGCGCACCCTGCTGGGCGTGGGCCAGGGCAGCCGTCGCGAAAGCCAGCTGGCGGTGATCCAGTGGAACGGCGGCAAGGCGGGCGAACAGCCCCTGGCCTTCGTCGGCAAGGGCGTGACCTTCGACACCGGCGGCATCTCCATCAAGCCGGCCGACGGCATGGAAGACATGAAGTGGGACATGGGCGGGGCGGCTGCGGTCGCCGGCCTGATGCACGCCCTGGCGGGCCGCAAGGCCAAGGTCAACGCCGTGGGCGTCCTGGGCCTGGTCGAGAACATGCCTGACGGCAACGCCCAGCGCCCCGGTGACGTGGTCGTGTCGATGTCGGGTCAATCGGTCGAGGTGATCAACACCGACGCCGAAGGTCGCCTCGTCCTGGCCGACGCGCTCTGGTACACGCAGGATCGCTTCAAGCCGAAGTTCATGATCGATCTGGCGACCCTGACGGGCGCCGCGATCGTGGCCCTGGGCCTGGACTACGCCGCCCTCTATGCGAACGACGAAGCCGTGGCCGGGCCGATCTTCGCCGCCGCCGACAAGGTGGGCGAAAACTTCTGGCGCATGCCGCTTCCGCCCCAGTACGAAAAGCACATCGACAGCCCCATCGCTGACGTGAAGAACACCGGCAATGGTCGCGCCGGCGGCTCGATCACCGCGGCCCTGTTCCTGCAACGCTTCACCAACGGCACGCCCTGGGCGCACCTGGACATCGCGCCGACGGCCTGGGTCAACAAGTCCACGCGCAACACCATCCCGGACGGCGCCGTCGGCTTTGGCGTGCGCACGCTCGACCGGATGGTTGCGGATTCCTACGAAGGCTGATGAACGCCGCAGCCGGTCCCGAAATCTGGTTCTACCATCTGGAGCAGTCCTCGCTCGGCCAGGTGCTGCCGGAGCTTCTGGATCGGACGCTGCAACGGGGGTGGCGCGCCATCGTGCGCGTCGCCGACCCCTCCGAGCTTGAAGACATCGACGACGCCCTGTGGACGTGGCGCGAGGACAGCTTCCTCGCCCACGGCCGTTCGGACGCGCCCCACGCGGATCGTCAGCCCATTCTGCTGACCTCCTCGCATGAGAACCCGAACGGTGCTCATGCGCTGTTCATCGTGGATGGGTCTGAACTGGGGGAAACGGAGACATACGCACGATGCTTCATCATCTTCGAGGGCCGGGACGAGACGGCGCTGCACGGCGCACGCGAGCGCTGGCGCACGCTGAAAGGGCAGGGGGCCAACCTCGCCTACTGGAAGCAGTCGGACGAAGGGCGTTGGGAGAAGGCGGCGTGAAGGTTGCGGTCCTGTCGTCGCTGATGCTGCCGGGCGCGGTCCTGGCGGGCTGCTCGACGCCCAAGACCGAAGCTCCGGCGCCCGCGGTCGTCGCGGCGGCGGCCCAGGCGCAACCCATCGGCACCCGGATGCCCTCGACGGACGCCGACATGTGCAAGGCCAACGACCTGCAATGGCTGGTGGGCAAGCCGCGCACCGAGATTCCCGTCCCGGTCGATGTCGTCAATCGGCGGGTGGCCTGTACGACTTGCGTCATCACCGAGGACTATTCGCCCTACCGCCTGAACATCTTCTTCAACACCGCGACCGGCCTGGTCGAAACAGTCCGTTGCGGCTGACCGCCTGACTTGAAAAGGAGACCGACACGATGACTCGTTTGCCGATCTTGTTCGCCCCCGTCCTGCTGGGTCTGGGAGGCCTGGCCATCGCCGCCTGCGCCCCGATGGAGGGCGGTCCCGCGGCGACCCTGCCTGTCGACGGAGCCAGCGAATGCAAGGCTGACCTCTATCAGGCCTATATCGGCCGCAAGCGGTCCGAGCTGCCGCGGGCGCCCGCCGGAGAGACCTGGCGCGTGGCCTGCAGCACCTGCGCGGTGACGATGGACTATAATCCTCGCCGCCTGACCATCACCTATGACGTCAACACCGAAGTCGTCACTCAGATGGCTTGCGGATGAGCCGGGCGAGCCTGATCGCCGCAGGTGGGCTGGCGCTTGTCCTGGCAGGCTGTGCGGCCTCGCCGCCGATGGATGGCGGCGCGGTTGATGGACCCCGTCAATGCGACGCCGCCCAGGCCCAGTCCCTGATCGGCTCTCATGTCGGCGCCGTGGACTTCGGGCCCGGCTCCAACGTCCGCATCGTCTGCACCACCTGTGCGACGACCAAGGAGTATATGGCCGATCGTCTGAACCTGCGTTTCGACGAGGCGACGGGCATCATCCAGTCCGTGGACTGCGGCTGACCAGGCTTTTGGTCTGAGCCAGAACCCGCGCGGTTCTGGCTCAGACGCTCAAGGTCTAGCGCTGCCGCGCCGTGTACAGGTCGCCCAGCCGGTCCGGCGTGCCGGCGATGCGCTCCAGGTGCGGATAGCGAAGGCCGCCGTGGTAATCGATCTCGACCGTACGGTAGCGCTCGCCGTCCTTGACGATCAGCGAGATCGGCGTCGTCGTGTCCTTGGCGGCGGTGATGGCCGCGCCCAGTCGGTCGGGTGAAGCAGCGTCCCCATTCACGGCGATGATCTGCATACCGACAGCCAGGCTGGCGTTGAAGGCGGGGCCTTCCCACAGGACGCCGTTGATCTTGCTATCCTTGTCGGTCTGCAGCCCCAGGGAGTACCAGAAGTTGCTCCGCTCATATTCGGCGTACAGCGTCTTCTGATAGTCGGACGGGGTGTCGGTGAAGACCAGACGGTATCCGCCGCGCTCAAGCCCATCCAGCGGGGCGCCGGGGCCATGTCCATCCAGGCGGGTGCGCAGGAAGCTGGCCCAGTCATGCGCGACCACGCCGTTCAGCGCGCTCACCACATCCTCGAAGGTGTAGGGGGCTTCGTCGAACTCGCCGTCGTTGGTGCCGAAGAAGGCGCGGGCGAAGTCGTCCAGGCTCTTGCGGCCGTTGGTCTTCTCACGGATCAGGGTGTCGGCATCGAGCCAGATCAGCGCCCCCTCGACATAATAGTCCTCGTCCCGCTGCCAGCTGAGCCAGCCCTTGGGCTGACGCTGGCTGATGATGGGGTCGTTGGTGGTGTCCTGCATGGCGCGCCATTCGCGCCCAATCGTGGCGTCGTAGGAGGCTGCGGTCATCGCCAGGGCGTCCAGCGCCTGTTGACGCGTCACCATGCCGGATCGCGCCGACAGGACATTGCCCCAGAACTGGGTCTGGCCCTCATAGACCCACATCAGGCTGTCCTGCAGCGGGATGTTGTAGTTGGCCACGTTCTGATCCGCAGGCCGACGCCATTTGCCGTTCCACGAGTGGGTGTATTCGTGGGCCAGCAGGTCGCGGTCGCCCAGCTTGGACGACCAGTCGGTGAAGAACCCCGGATCGACGCTGTTCTCGGACGAGCGGTGGTGCTCCAGCCCGATGCCGCCCAGCCGGTCGGTCATCGCCATCAGGAAGTCATAGCGGTCAAAATGGCGTGCGCCGAACAGGCGGTCGGCCTGTTGGACCAGGGAGCGCAGAATGCCGATATGTTCGTCGGTCGGGGCGATATTGGCGGCGGCGTCGGCGACGATATTGATCCGAACCGGCGAGCGGCCGCCCGGATCGAGGTCGATCTGGCGATAATGGGCGCCGGCGAAGATCGGACTGTCGATCAGCACGTCCAGGGTGACGGGCTTGAAGGTGGTCGTGGCGCCCGCCGTCCCTTCAGTCTCCAGCGCCGAGCCCATCGACCAGCCGTCCGGCAGCTTCACGCTGGCCTGGGTCGTGATGTTGCGGTGATAGCGGCCCGCCGGATAGAGCAGCATCTTCTCCCACTGCACGTTCAACATCTCGGCCGTCATCGTCACCCGACCCTGATTGGGGGCGGTCGGCGACAGGTGCTGGAACTCGGCGACGATCTGGGTCGCCCCGGCGGGGACCACGATATGGAAGGCGAAGGGCTGCAGGGTGTCGCGCGTCCACTCCACCCTCTGGCCGCCCGCCGTGATGATCAGCCCGGCCAGTTGAGCGATCGGCCCCGTGGGTCCGTGCTCGCCCGGGAGCCATTGCGGAAAGAACAGGGTCATCGGCCCCGCCGCCTCGACCGGAATGATCTCGCGCACCCGGAAGATGCGGCGGTTCAGGTCGGTGGCGTCCACGTCGAGCGTGATCACGCCCGGCCAGGCCCGATCCACGACATCGGGGATGGTCGTATTCACCGACGATGCGGGCGAGAGGACGGCGGCGGTGGTGGACGGAGCCGCCGCCTGGGCCAGAGCCCCTGGGGCTGCCGAGACGAGAAGAAGAGCGAGACCGCAGGCTGAGAGGCGAGCGTGAGACATGAGAACTCCTGGGCGAGCGATGCGCCCGCTCGTCACCGGACGAGCGTAGCCATACCGCATGAACGCGCTTTGGCCCGGAAGCTCCGCCGATCGCGCTAAGGCGTCAAGGATTGACCGCCAGCAGCTCGACCCGGAACAGCAGGGTCGAGTTCGCCGGGATGTCGGCGCCCATGGCGCGGGGGCCATAGGCCATGTCGGCGGGAATCACGAAATCGTAGGTCTCGCCGACGTGCATCAGGGCCACGCCCTCGGTCCAGCCGCGGATGACGCGGCCCAACGGGAACTCGGCCGGTTCGTTGCGGGCGTAGGAGCTGTCGAACTCCTTGCCGTTGATCAGCGTGCCGCGATAGTGGACGCGAACCGTGTCGACGACGGAGGGGCGGGGCGCGTCGGGCTTGGCCCGGCCGATCCGCTTGAATTGCAGGCCCGAGGGCAGGACCGTCCAGTCGCGCCGCGTCGAACTCCAAGCGAGATAGCCTTGCTGGGCCGGTTCCCAGGATGCGGCGCTGTTCGGAGAGGCCGCCAGCAAGGTGTTGGGCACGGTGGCGGCGCACCCTGTCAGGCCCGCAGACAGGGCGATTACGAAGGCGGCGAGCAGGGCGGTGCGTGTCATACCGCCACGCTAACATCTGGCTGCGCCCGCTCAACCCGAAAAGTCCAGCCAAGAAACCTGTGGATGGCCTTTATTTCGTCGGAAAAGCGAGTATACGTCGCCGTTCCGCAATCACTCACATGATTCCGCGCGAAAGCGCCGAGGCCCGGTCCGTCGCCCTCCGACCGAGCGAAGGCGTGGCTCCTTCCCAAGGGAGCTCACAGATTTCAGGCCTCCTGGTCCCTTCGGGGTCCGAGGGTGGAGGCCGAAACCGATTGTCACGGGACGCCGGATGGCGCGCCGTGCCGCTGCATTTCTCGTTCGGGTCACGCCGAATGGATTGGGAAAAACTGAATGACTGACGTCCACAACGGTCTCACCATCAATGGTCAGATCGCGTCCGCCACGACCTTCACCGGCAAGAAGCGCATTCGCAAATCCTTTGGGCGTATCCCCGAAGCGGTGGCGATGCCCAACCTGATCGAGGTCCAGCGCGCGTCCTACGAGCAGTTCCTGCAACGCGAGGTCCGTCCGGGCGTCCGCAAGGAACAGGGCATCGAGGCGGTCTTCAAGTCGGTCTTCCCGATCAAGGACTTCAACGAACGCGCTGTGCTGGAGTACGTCTCCTACGAGTTCGAAGATCCCAAGTACGACGTTGAAGAATGCATTCAGCGCGACATGACCTATGCCGCGCCGCTGAAGGTCAAGCTGCGCCTGATCGTGTTTGAGGCGGACGAGGAAACCGGCGCCCGCTCGGTCAAGGATATCAAGGAGCAGGACGTCTACATGGGGGACATCCCCCTGATGACGGACAAGGGCACGTTCATCGTCAACGGCACCGAGCGCGTGATCGTCTCGCAGATGCACCGTTCGCCGGGCGTCTTCTTCGACCACGACAAGGGCAAGACCCACTCGTCGGGCAAGCTGCTGTTCGCCGCCCGCGTCATTCCCTACCGCGGTTCGTGGCTCGACTTCGAGTTCGACGCCAAGGACGTTGTCTACGTTCGTATCGACCGCCGTCGTAAGCTGCCGGCCTCGACCTTCCTCTATGCCCTGGGCATGGACGGCGAGGAGATCCTGCGCACCTTCTATGACACCGTTCCCTATGAGAAGCGCGGCGAAGGCTGGGTCACCCCCTACAAGGCCGAACGCTGGAGAGGTGTGAAGCCCGAGTTTGACCTGATCGACGCCGACACGGGCGAAGTGGTCGCCGAAGCCGGTCAGAAGATCAGCGCCCGCGCCGCCAAGAAGCTGGGCGAAACCACCACGTCGCTGTCGCTGGCGGCTGACGCCCTGGTGACCCGCTACCTTGCCGCCGACGCCGTCAACTATGAGACCGGCGAGATCTACGCCGAGGCCGGCGACGAGCTGGACGTCGAGTCGATCGCCCTGCTGGAAGAGCGCGGCTTCACCACCATCGACGTGCTGGACATCGACCACGTCACGGTCGGCGCCTACATGCGCAACACCCTGCGGGTCGACAAGTCGACGGGCCGCGAGGACGCGCTGTTCGACGTCTATCGCGTCATGCGTCCGGGCGAGCCGCCGACCCCCGAAGCCGCCGAAGCCATGTTCAACTCGCTGTTCTTCGATTCGGAACGCTACGACCTGTCGGCCGTCGGCCGGGTCAAGATGAACATGCGCCTTGAGCTGGACGTCTCGGACGAGATCCGCGTCCTGCGCAAGGACGACGTTCTGGAAGTGCTGAAGATCCTGGTCGGCTTGAAGGATGGCCGGGGCGAGATCGACGACATCGACAACCTGGGCAACCGTCGCGTCCGCTCGGTCGGTGAGCTGCTGGAAAACCAGTACCGCGTCGGCCTGCTGCGCATGGAACGCGCCATCAAGGAGCGCATGAGCTCGGTCGATATCGACACGGTCATGCCGCACGACCTGATCAACGCCAAGCCTGCCGCGGCTTCGGTCCGCGAATTCTTCGGCTCCTCGCAGCTGTCGCAGTTCATGGACCAGACCAACCCGCTGTCGGAGATTACTCACAAGCGTCGCCTTTCGGCGCTTGGCCCTGGCGGTCTGACGCGTGAGCGCGCCGGCTTCGAAGTCCGCGACGTTCACCCGACCCACTACGGCCGCATCTGCCCGATTGAGACGCCGGAAGGCCCCAACATTGGTCTGATCAACTCGCTGGCCACCCACGCCCGCGTCAACAAGTACGGCTTTATCGAGAGCCCGTACCGTCGCGTGAAGGACGGCGTGGCCCAGAACGAGGTGGTCTACATCTCGGCCATGGAAGAGGCGAAATACACGATCGCTCAGGCCAACATCGCCCTGAAGGACGGCGAGATCGTCGACGATCTGGTCCCCGGCCGGATCAATGGTGAATCCCAGCTCCTGGCCAAGGAAGCCGTGGACATGATGGACGTGTCGCCGAAACAGGTCGTTTCGGTCGCCGCCGCCCTGATCCCATTCCTGGAAAACGATGACGCCAACCGCGCACTGATGGGCGCGAACATGCAGAAGCAGGCCGTGCCTCTGGTTCAGTCGGACGCGCCCCTGGTCGGCACCGGCATGGAAACCGTGGTCGCTCGCGACTCCGGCGCCGTGGTCGTGGCTCGCCGCGAAGGCGTGGTCGAGCAGATCGACGGCACCCGCATCGTGGTTCGCGCCACGAACGAGCAGGACGCCGGCCGTTCGGGCGTCGATATCTATCGCCTGTCCAAGTTCCAGCGTTCCAACCAGTCGACCTGCATCAACCAGCGCCCGATCGTGCGCGTGGGCGATGAAGTGAAGGCTGGCGACGTCATCGCCGACGGCCCCTCGACGGACCTGGGCGAACTGGCTCTGGGCCGTAACGCCCTCGTCGCCTTCATGCCCTGGAACGGCTACAACTTCGAAGACTCGATCCTGATCTCCGAGCGCATCGTTCGCGACGACGTGTTCACCTCGATCCACATCGACGAGTTCGAAGTGATGGCCCGCGACACCAAGCTTGGGCCAGAAGAAATCACCCGCGACATCCCTAACGTTGGCGAGGAAGCCCTGCGCAACCTCGACGAAGCGGGCATCGTGGCCATCGGCGCCGAAGTCCAGCCGGGCGACATCCTGTGCGGCAAGGTCACGCCGAAGGGCGAAAGCCCGATGACGCCGGAAGAGAAGCTGCTGCGCGCCATCTTCGGCGAGAAGGCTTCGGACGTGCGTGACACCAGCCTGCGCCTGCCGCCCGGCGTCGCCGGCACGGTCGTCGACGTTCGCGTGTTCAACCGCCACGGCGTCGATAAGGACGAGCGCGCCATGTCGATCGAGCGTTCGGAAATCGAACGCCTGGGCAAGGACCGCGACGACGAGCTGACCATCCTGGAACGCAACGTCTATGGCCGCCTGAAGCCTCTGCTGCTGGGCAAGAACGCTACGTCCGGTCCCAAGGGTCTGGGCCGTGGTGAAGTCACCGAAGACAAGCTGGGCGAACTGTCGCGCGGCCTGTGGTGGCAGATCGCCCTCGACGACGAGAAGGCCATGGGCGAGCTGGAAGCCATGAAGGGTCAGTTCGAAGCTGCCCGGAAGGCCCTGGACCGTCGCTTCGAAGACAAGGTCGAGAAGCTGCAACGCGGCGACGAGCTGCCGCCCGGCGTGATGAAGATGGTCAAGGTGTTCGTGGCCGTGAAGCGCAAGCTTCAGCCCGGGGACAAGATGGCCGGCCGTCACGGCAACAAGGGCGTCATCTCCAAGATCCTGCCGATCGAGGACATGCCTCACCTGGCTGATGGCACCACGGTTGACCTGGTTCTGAACCCGCTGGGCGTGCCTTCGCGGATGAACATCGGTCAGATTTTCGAAACCCACCTGGGTTGGGCCTCCGCGGGTCTGGGTCGTCAGATCCAGGGGCTGCTGGAAGCCTGGCAGGACGGGGGCCAGAAGCAGGCTCTGGTCGATCACCTGTCGGACATCTACGGCAAGGACACGCCCCTGCCGGAAGACGAGCACGAGCTGGTCGAGCTGGCGCGCAACCTGTCGAAGGGGGTTCCGTTCGCGACGCCCGTGTTCGACGGCGCGCACATCTCGGACATCGAGGACCTGCTGGAGAAGGCCGGTCTGGAGCGTTCGGGTCAGTCGATCGTCTATGACGGCACGACGGGCGAGCAGTTCAAGCGTCCGGTCACGGTCGGCTACATCTACATGCTGAAGCTGCACCACCTGGTCGACGACAAGATCCACGCCCGCTCGATTGGGCCGTACTCGCTCGTCACCCAGCAGCCGCTGGGCGGTAAGGCGCAGTTCGGCGGTCAGCGCTTCGGGGAGATGGAGGTCTGGGCTCTGGAAGCCTACGGCGCCGCCTACACCCTGCAGGAAATGCTGACGGTGAAGTCCGACGACGTGGCCGGCCGGACCAAGGTCTACGAGGCCATCGTCCGCGGCGACGACAGCTTCGAGGCCGGCATTCCCGAGAGCTTCAACGTTCTCATCAAGGAAATGCGTTCGCTGGGTCTGAACGTGGAGCTGGAGAACGGCTGATCGACCGAATGATCCCTGTCCGCGCAAGCGGGCAGGGACGGTCCCTCGCTTTCTCCACTTTTGAAATTACGCGGCAGTCGCCGCAGAAGGAATCAAGATGAACCAGGAAGTCCTGAACATCTTCAACGCAGTCCCGGTCACCCCGACCTTCGACCAGATCAAGATCGCCCTGGCTTCGCCGGAGAAGATCCGTTCGTGGTCGTTCGGCGAGATCAAGAAGCCGGAGACCATCAACTACCGCACGTTCAAGCCCGAGCGGGACGGCCTGTTCTGCGCCCGTATCTTTGGCCCGACCAAGGACTACGAATGCCTGTGCGGCAAGTACAAGCGCATGAAATACAAGGGCATCATCTGCGAGAAGTGCGGCGTTGAGGTCACCCTGGCCCGCGTTCGGCGCGAGCGCATGGGCCACATCGAACTGGCCAGCCCGGTCGCCCACATCTGGTTCCTGAAGTCGCTGCCGTCGCGCATCTCGCTGATGCTGGACATGGCGCTGAAGGACGTGGAGCGCGTGCTCTACTTCGAAAACTACATCGTCACCGAGCCGGGCCTGACCCCGCTGAAGCAGAACCAACTGCTGACGGAAGACGAGTTCTATCGCTATCAGGACGAGTTCGGCGATGACGGCTTCACCGCCGAAATCGGCGCCGAGGCCGTGCGCAACCTGCTGATGGGCATCGACCTGCATTCGGAAGCCGAGCGCCACCGTGGCGAACTGGCCGACAGCCCCTCGGAAATGAAGGCCAAGAAGGCCTCCAAGCGCCTGAAACTGATCGAGGCCTTCCTCGACAGCGGCAACAAGCCCGAGTGGATGATCCTGACGGTCGTCCCGGTCATCCCGCCGGAACTGCGCCCGCTGGTGCCGCTGGACGGCGGTCGTTTCGCGACCTCCGACCTGAACGACCTGTATCGTCGCGTCATCAACCGCAACAACCGCCTGAAGCGCCTGATGGAGCTTCGCGCGCCTGACATCATCATCCGTAACGAAAAGCGGATGCTGCAGGAATCGGTCGACGCCCTGTTCGACAACGGCCGTCGCGGCCGCGTGATCACGGGCGCCAACAAGCGTCCGCTGAAGTCGCTGGCCGACATGCTGAAGGGCAAGCAGGGCCGCTTCCGCCAGAACCTTCTGGGCAAGCGCGTCGACTACTCGGGCCGTTCGGTCATCGTGGTCGGTCCCGACCTGAAGCTGCACGAGTGCGGCCTGCCCAAGAAGATGGCGCTCGAGCTGTTCAAGCCGTTCATCTATGCGCGCCTTGACGCCAAGGGCCTGTCGGGCACCGTCAAACAGTCCAAGCGCATGGTCGAGCGCGAACAGCCCCAGGTGTGGGACATCCTCGAAGAGGTGATCCGCGAGCACCCGGTCATGCTGAACCGCGCGCCGACGCTTCACCGTCTGGGCATCCAGGCGTTCGAACCCAAGCTGATCGAGGGCAAGGCCATCCAGCTGCACCCGCTGGTCTGCGCCGCCTTCAACGCCGACTTTGACGGCGACCAGATGGCTGTTCACGTGCCGCTGTCGCTGGAGGCGCAACTCGAAGCGCGCGTCCTGATGATGTCGACGAACAACATCCTGTCGCCCGCCAACGGCAAGCCGATCATCGTGCCGTCGCAGGACATCGTCCTGGGTCTGTACTACCTGTCGCTGGTCAAGGACGGCGAACCCGGCGAGGGCAAGCTGTTCGCCAACGTCGGCGAGATCGATGCGGCCCTGGACGCCGGCGTGGTCACCCTGCACACGCGCATCAAGGCGCGCTGGACGGAAATGAACGCTGAAGGCGAAGAGATCACCAAGGTGATCGACTCGACGCCGGGCCGGATGAAGCTGGGCGCCCTGCTGCCCAAGAACCCGAACGTCGGTTACCGCCTGCTCGAGAAGAATCTGACCAAGAAGGAAATCGGCAACCTGATCGACGTGGTCTATCGCCACTGCGGTCAGAAGGCGACGGTGATCTTCGCCGACCAGATGATGGGCCTCGGCTTCAAGGAAGCGGCCAAGGCCGGCATCTCCTTCGGCAAGGACGACATCGTCATTCCCGCCAAGAAGGTCGAGATCGTCGCCGCCACGCGCACCCTGGTCGAGGAATACGAGCAGCAGTACGCCGACGGCCTGATCACCAAGGGCGAGAAGTACAACAAGGTCGTCGACGCCTGGTCCAAGGCGACGGACCGCGTGGCTGACGAGATGATGGGCGAGATCGCTCAGCCTCGCGTCCTGGCCTCGGGTCGTACCGCCGAGATCAACTCGGTCTTCATGATGGCCAACTCCGGCGCCCGTGGTTCGCAGGCCCAGATGAAGCAACTCGGCGGGATGCGCGGCCTGATGGCCAAGCCGTCCGGCGAGATCATCGAGACCCCGATCGTCTCGAACTTCAAGGAAGGCCTGACCGTCCTCGAATACTTCAACTCCACCCACGGCGCCCGTAAGGGTCTGGCCGACACCGCGCTGAAGACCGCCAACTCGGGTTACCTGACCCGTCGTCTGGTGGACGTGGCGCAGGACTCGATCGTCACCGAGGAAGACTGCGGTTCCACGCGGGGCATCACCCTGCGCGCCGTGGTCGAGGGCGGCGACGTCCTGGTCTCGCTGGGTCAACGCGTCCTGGGTCGCTACAACGCCGAGGACATCAAGGCTCCGGGTACGGACACCGTCCTGTTCCCCGCCGACACCTATCTGGTGGAGGACATCGTCGAGGTCATCGACCGTGAAGGCGTTCAGTCGGTCAAGGTCCGCTCGGGCCTGACCTGTGAAGCCGACGCGGGCATCTGCGGCATGTGCTACGGCCGTGACCTGGCGCGCGGCACCAACGTCAACATCGGTGAAGCGGTCGGTGTCATCGCCGCCCAGTCGATCGGCGAGCCGGGCACCCAGCTGACGATGCGGACCTTCCACATCGGCGGTACGGCCCAGGTGGCGGAAACCTCGTTCTACGAGGCGACCAACGCCGGTGAGATCAAGATCGTCGGCCCGACCGTCACGGCCGCTCACGGCGACCTGGTCTCCATGAGCCGCAACGTCCTGGTCACCGTCATGGTCGATGGCAAGGATCGCGAAAGCTACAAGATCCCCTACGGCGGTCGCCTGCGGGTCAAGGAAGGCGAGACGGTCAAGAAGAACCAGCGCCTGGCGGAGTGGGACCCCTACACCACCCCGATCCTGACCGAAGTCGGCGGCGTGGTCCGGTTCGAGGACCTGACCGAAGGCCTGTCGTTCCGCGAGGAAACCGACGAAGCGACGGGCATCGCCCAGCGCGTCGTCATCGACTGGCGCGCCTCGCCGCGTGGCTCGGACCTGCGTCCGGCCATGGGCGTCACCAAGGGTGATGAATACGCCAAGCTGGCCTCGGGCTCCGACGCCCGTTACCTGCTGCCCGTCGGCGCCATTCTCTCCGTCGCCAATGGCGATGAAGTGAAGCCCGGTGAGATCCTGGCCCGTATCCCGACCGAAGGCGCCAAGACCCGCGACATCACCGGCGGTCTGCCGCGGGTGGCCGAGCTGTTCGAAGCCCGTCGTCCCAAGGACTGCGCTGTCATCGCCGAGATGGATGGCCGCGTTGAGTTCGGTCGCGACTACAAGAACAAGCGCCGCATCAAGATCACGCCGGAGCCGGATGCCGATGGCAACCAGGGCGAACCCGTCGAGTTCCTGATCCCGAAGGGCAAACATATCTCCGTCCACGACGGCGATCTGATCCAGAAGGGCGACTACATCATCGACGGCAACCCCGATCCGCACGATCTGCTGCGTATTCAGGGCGTCGAGGCGCTGGCCGAGTATCTCGTGAACGAAGTGCAGGAGGTCTATCGACTGCAGGGCGTGCCGATCAACGACAAGCACATCGAGGTGATCGTTCGCCAGATGCTGCAGAAGGTCGAGATCATCGACTCGGGTGAGACCACCCTGATCCGTGGCGACACGGTCGAAGTGGCTGAAGCCGTGTTCGAGAACGCCAAGGTCGAGAAGCGTGGCGGCCGGATCGCCACCACCCAGCCGGTCCTGCTGGGCATCACCAAGGCGTCGCTGCAGACCCGCAGCTTCATCTCGGCGGCGTCCTTCCAGGAAACGACCCGCGTCCTCACCGACGCCTCGGTCAACGGCAAGGTCGATACGCTGGAAGGCCTGAAGGAGAACGTCATCGTCGGTCGCCTGATCCCGGCCGGTACGGGCGCCTATCTGCGCAGCCTGCAGAAGGTCGCCAACGAGCGTGACGCCCTGCTGACCTCGACGCGTGAAGCCGCCGTCGAGCCTCTGCCGGCCGATCTGCAGCTGGAACTGGCCGAAAGCGAGTAATCGCCCTTCGGACGGACTGAGACGAATGAGGGCGGGACCGGCGACGGTCCCGCCCTTTTCTTTTGAGCGCGGCCTATTCGTTGCCGGGGATGGGCTTCATCCGATCGGGACTGTTTGCGCCCTGGCGGATGTTGGAGGCGGCGCCCTGGCGCAGCGTGGGATCGAGGTGGGCGCCGGCGCAGCCCGTGCCGAAGTTCGATCCGATACAGTCGGCCGGGCCGACCACGCCGACTCCACTGTTCAGCGGCGCGCGTCGGCCTTCGTACTGAGCCAGGGCGCGAGCGCCGTCGCGCGCGAAGCCGGCTTCGCGCCGGGCCTCCGCCGCCGTCATCGTTCGCGGACCCGGCGGGCTGGCCCTTGATGCGGCGGCCCCCAGTTGCTGATCGCAGCGGGCCTGATCGGCGTTCGACAGTCGCCCAGCCATCGTCCGACAGCCGACCGAACTGTCGCGCAGGGCCTGACCGATGGCGGGTTGGTCGTCTTCCGCCTGGACGCGCCAGGGGTCAGGGAGGGACGGGGCGGCGGTCGGCGGACGATCTGCGGGCGGGGCAGGGGCGTCCTGAGGCGGCGTCGCAGCGATGCGTGGAACCGGCGGGGACGGCCGGCGGGCCGATGGGGCGTCATTCGGCCTTGCTGCGACCGGCCGCTTTCGCGCGGTCTCATCGACCAGCATTGGCCGGGGCTCCATCTCCAGAGGGATGGCGTAGAAAGGATCGTTACGCAGAGGCGAGACGCCGCTGATGCCCAGGGCGGAGACGGCAAGCCAGCCGAGGAAGACTGAGTGCAGGCCCAGGGATGCGGCGAGGATGGCTGCGCGGCGAACCTGGGCAGGCGGTGCAGGCCGCGCAGGCGTCGCATCTGTCATCGACCCCTCGTGCATCCGCGCCCCGTCTCCCTGCCGATGTCGATGAGAGGACAGGGCCAGAGTGGCGGGAATGCGGCTGTTCACGTCGCCCTATTCGCGCCTCAGCGCCTCGATGGGATCCAGTTGGGCGGCGCGCCAGGCGGGATAGGCCCCGAACACCACGCCGACGAAGGTCGAAAAGCCGATGGCCAGCGGCGCGGCCCAGGCAGGGATGGCGGCGGGCCAGTCGCCGAAGGTGGACATCAGCAACGCTCCGCCCACGCCCAGCGCCAGGCCGATCAGGCCGCCCAGCAGGGACAGAGCCACGCTCTCCAGCGCGAACTGGGTCAGGACGTCGCTGCGGCGCGCGCCGATGGCCATGCGCAGACCGATCTCGCGCGTCCGCTCGGTCACCGACACCAGCATGATGTTCATGATGCCGACGCCACCGACCACCAGGGACACCCCGGCGACCGCCGCCAACAGGATGGTGAAGGTCGCGGTCGAGGACTGCGCCGCCTCCTGAATTGAGGTCAGGTTCTGGACGTTGAAGTCGTCCTCGGCGCCCGGCTGGATGCGGTGACGTTCCTTCAGCAGACCGTTCACGTCCTGCTCCAACTGATACAGGGCGTCCTCGTCCTCTGCCTTGACGTAGATTTGGTTCACCTGGTCTCCCGACAGGCCCCGGCCGATGATCCGCGAGCGCGCGGCATCCAGCGGCACGACGACGATGTCGTCCTGATCCTGAAAGCCCGACTGGCCCTTGGCGCCCAGGACGCCGATGACCTCGAACGGGATGGGACCGACGCGGATGCGCTGGCCAACCGGATCGACGCCCTCGCCGAACAGCTCGGTGACGACGGTCTGGCCGATGACGGCGACCTTGCGCCCGCTTTCCGCGGCGGCCTCGTCGAACATCTGGCCCTGGGTGACGGTCAGGTCGCGGGCGACCAGATAGTCGGGCGTGACGCCCTCAATCCGGCTGGACCAGTTGGCGCCGTTGAAGACCAGTTGCGCATTGCCGTTCACGGCGGGGGAGACCGCCAGAACGCCGTCCAGCTCGCGGATCGCCATGGCGTCCTTGGCCGTCAGGGAGGTGCCGCCGCCGCCCGCGCCGCGCACGAACCCGCCGCCCGCGCCACGCGGCGCGCCCGAGCGGACGACCAGCATATTGGTGCCCAGACTGGACAGGGCCTTCTCGACATTCTGCTGAGCGCCCAGGCCGATGGAGGTCATCATGATGACTGCCGCCACGCCGATAACGACGCCCAGAGAGGTGAGGGCGCTGCGCATCGGGTGAGCGGTGATGGCGCCCAGGGCGAAGCGGACAAGCTCCATCGGGTTCATGAGGGATTCCTCTCGTCCGAGACGATATGGCCGTCGCGGAAGGCGACGCGGCGCTTGGCGCGGGCGGCGACCTCGTTGTCGTGGGTGACGATGCACAGCGTCAGCCCCTGTTCGTTGAGCTCGTCGAACAGGGCCAGGACCTCTTGGCCCGTGTTGGTGTCAAGCGCGCCGGTCGGTTCGTCGGCCAGCAGCAGGTCCGGCTGGTTAGCCAGGGCGCGGGCGATGGCGACGCGCTGCTGTTGGCCGCCCGACATTTGCGTCGGCCGGTTGCCCAGCCGGTTGCCCAGGCCGACACGGGTCAGCAGTTCGATCGCCCGTTCCTTGCGCTCGGCCGGTTCGACGCCGCCGTAGATCATCGGCAGTTCCACGTTCTGCACGGCCGTCAGACGCGGCAGCAGCTGGAAGGACTGGAAGACGAAGCCGATGCGGCGGTTTCGGAAGCTGGCCAACTGGTCGTCGTCATATTCGGCGACCGAGTCATTCTCGAACCGATAGGCGCCGCTGGACGGGCGGTCGAGACCGCCCAGCACATTCATCAGCGTCGACTTGCCAGAGCCGGACGGGCCGATGATGGCGACGTGTTCGCCGCGCTGGATCGACAGGGAAACCCCGGCCAGGGCGTGGATGGTCTCGTCGCCCATGACATAGGTCTTGGTGAGGGCCTCGATCTCGATCATCGGGCCGGCGGACGCGAGGGCAGGGGCGCGGCTCATCGGGGCGGTCCGCCTGCGCCGCCGCCGATACCGCCCACGCCGCCTACTCGACGTTGGGCCTGCTGTTGCGCCGCCGCGCTGGGAGCCGTGGCGCGAGGACCGCCGCCGGTGATGACCTGATCGCCTTCCTTCAGTTCGCCGCCCGAGATTTCGGTATAGGAGCCGTCGGTGCCGCCCAGGCGCACGGGAATCTGAACCGGCTTGTCGTCACGCAGGATCCACAGCACGCCCCGTTCGCCGCCACCAGCCAGCTGGCCGCGCAGGGTCTCCAGCGTCTGCTGTTGATCAGGGCGGAGCAGGGGTTTGATCTCGTCGAAGGCCTTATTGTAGGCGGCCGTCACGGCGGGGTTCGGACCCCGGCGCTGTCCGCCCGCCGCTCCGCCCGCACCGCGAGCGCCGCCGCCCTGAGCGCGGAAGCTGCTACGAACCTCCTGCTGCACGCGCTCGATGATCGGATCGACCTGGGCCTTCTGGGCGGCGTCGAGATTGAGCTGTTCGGTCATCTGGGCCAGGCGATTGCCTCGGCCGCCGCCCTGGCCCTGGCCTTGTCTGCCTTGCGCGCGTTGCCCACCGGCTGCGCCGCCGAAGGGCGAGGCGCCTGCCGTCGGGGTCTGTGCGGTCATGCCCGCCGGGGTGAAGCGCAGGGCCGAGTTGGGGACGCGCAGCACATTGCGACGCTCCTCCAGTACGATCTCGGCATTGGTGGTCATGCCGGGTAGCAGCTTCTCACCCGGATTATTGGCCTCGGCGACGACCGTATAGGCGACGACGCTGGATTCAGCGGCGGGCAGGACGCGGATCTGGGTCACCTCGCCGACGAAATTGTCGCTGGGGAAGGCGTCGACGGTGAAGCGGACGGGCTGGCCGACCTTGACCGAGCCGATGTCGGCCTCGTCCACCTTGATCAGGGTCTGCACGCGCGACAGGTCCTGGGCCAGGGTGAACAGCACGGCGACGTTCAGGCCGGAGGCGACGGTCTGGCCGGGTTCGATCTGGCGGTCGATGATGATGCCGTCGATAGGGGCGACGATGGTGGTGCGTCCCAGGGTCGCCTGGTTGGCCCGCAGCGAGGCCTGCTGCTGGGCGACCTGGGCCTGGGCCTGACGCACCGAAGCGTTGGCGGTGCGCAGCGAGGCGTTGGCTGTATCCAGCGCCGCCTGGGCGACGATGCCACGGTCGAAGAGGAATTTCTGGCGGTCGTATTCCGCCTGGGCCAGGGCGACCTGGGCCTGGGCGGTCGAGACACCGGCCTGGGCCGACAGGATCTGGGCCTGGGACTGTTCGACGGCCGAGCGCTGGTTCTGCGGATCGAGGATGGCCAGCACCTGGCCCTTCTTCACATGGTCGTTGTAGTCGACCAGCACCTGGGTCACCTGACCCGAGATCTGCGAGCCGACCTCGACGGTGACCAGGGCCTCGAGCGTGCCGGAGGCCGAGACGCTGCGCACGATCTCGCCACGCTGGACCGCCTCGGTGCGGTAGGGGTCAGCCTTGCCGTCGCCGCGCAGGAAGAAGAACCAGACGGCGACGCCGATCACGAGCAGAGCGCCCAGGCTCAGCCACAGCGCCGGGCCCTTGGGCCTGCGGATGCGGGGCTTCTTCGTCGAACCGGCGGAGAACGGCGTGGAGGTCATGGTCGGTCAGTCTTCTGGTGCGCCGTCGAGAGCGGCCGTGTTAGCTTCTTAACGATGCAGGCGCCGGTTTCCGTCGCATGGGCACACATAATGCCGGGCGCTGTCGAACTCTTGACCCAAACCGCCTTCGCAGGTAAACGCGCCAGACTTTCGAGGCCATGGGATTCGTCTCTCGCCGGGATCGTGACAATCTGACGGACGGGCTGTGCCCGCCGGAACGCCCAAAGCGCGCGTTCCGGTTTTTCTGTTTGGGCGCACGATCTTCCTCGCAAAGACCCCGGGCGGCGCCGTCGGCGCTGTCCAAAAGAAGGAAACCGAGGCGCTTCGGCCGACAGGCACACGCTTCCATCAGACGTCGAGAACGAGTTTCGAATGCCTACAATCAACCAGCTGATCCGCAAGCCCCGCAAGCCCAAGCCCGTGCGCAACAAGGTGCCGGCCCTGGAAGGCTCGCCCCAGCGCCGCGGCGTCTGCACCCGCGTCTATACGACGACCCCCAAGAAGCCCAACTCGGCTCTGCGTAAGGTCGCCAAGGTCCGTCTGGCGAAGTCCGGCTATGAAGCCGTTTGCTACATCCCCGGTGAAGGCCACAACCTGCAAGAACACTCGGTTGTTCTGATCCGCGGCGGCCGCGTGAAGGACCTTCCCGGCGTGCGTTACCACATCCTGCGCGGCGTGCTCGATACGCAAGGCGTCAAGGACCGCAAGCAGCGTCGTTCGCACTACGGCACCAAGCGTCCGAAGTAAGCCGAACCGCTCCACCCGATTCAGCCGGTTCACCTCGGCTCACCAAGAACGATTTAAGAGGCCTAGCCCATGTCACGTCGCCACCGCGCCCAGAAACGCGAAGTTCTGCCGGATCCCAAGTACAAGGATCTGACCGTCACCAAGTTCATGAACTACGTCATGTACGAGGGCAAAAAGGCCGTCGCCGAAAACATCGTCTATGGTGCGTTCGACATCCTGGCCGACAAGAAGAAGGACTTCGAGCCGGTCGTGACCTTCCACACCGCTCTGGAAAACGTCCAGCCTTCGGTCGAAGTCCGTTCGCGCCGCGTCGGCGGCGCCACCTATCAGGTGCCTGTCGAGGTTCGCCCCGACCGTCGCCGCGCCCTGGCCATCCGTTGGCTGGTGAACGCTGCGCGCAAGCGTGGTGAGAACACCATGACCGAGAAGCTGGCCGCCGAGCTGCTGGACGCCTCCAACAACCGCGGCACCGCGGTCAAGAAGCGTGAAGACACCCACAAGATGGCCGAAGCCAACCGCGCCTTCAGCCACTACCGCTGGTAGGCGTCTTAAAACCGCCCTCTACGGTGACTATCTACTGACTATCCGGCGCGGGTGATTTCAGCTAAATCGCCCGCGCCCGCTTATCCAGAACCGTTCGATCTTCCCGAGGGCGCCTGAGCGTCCTGAAAATTTTCAAGGCACGCTTTCATGGCCCGTACTCACAAAATTGAGGACTACCGCAACTTCGGCATCATGGCCCACATCGATGCGGGCAAGACGACGACGACCGAGCGGATTCTGTTCTACACCGGCAAGAACCACAAGATGGGCGAGACGCACGACGGCGCGTCCACCATGGACTGGATGGATCAGGAACAAGAGCGCGGCATCACCATCACGTCCGCCGCGACGACCGCTTTCTGGAAGGGCAAACGCCTCAACATCATCGACACTCCAGGCCACGTGGACTTCACCATTGAAGTCGAACGTTCGCTGCGCGTCCTCGACGGCGCCGTGACCGTTCTGGACGGCAACGCCGGCGTTGAGCCCCAGACCGAAACCGTCTGGCGCCAAGCCGATAAGTACAATGTTCCGCGCATCGTCTTCGTCAACAAGATGGACAAGATCGGCGCCGACTTCGCCGCTTCGGTTCAGTCGATCCGCGACCGTCTGGGCGCCAAGGCTGTGCCGATCCAACTGCCGATCGGCGCAGAGAACTTCCTGAAGGGCGTCGTCGACCTGGTCGAGATGAAGTCCTACACCTGGGAAACCGACGCCGTTGGCGCCGACGCCGTCATCGGCGACATCCCTGCCGACATGGCTGACGAATGCGCCGCTGCCCGTCAGTACTTGATCGACAACGCCGTCGAACTCGACGACGAGGCCATGGAAGCCTACCTCGGCGGCGAAGAGCCCTCGGTGGAAGTGCTCAAGAAGTGCATCCGTAAGGCCGTGCTGACCGGCGCCTTCTATCCGATCCTGGGTGGATCGGCCTTCAAGAACAAGGGTGTTCAGCCCCTGCTCGACGCCGTCATCGACTACCTGCCTTCGCCGACCGACATTCCCGCGACGCCCGGCATCGACTTCAAGACCGAAGAGCCTGTCACGCGTAAGGCTTCGGACGACGAGCCCCTGTCGGTTCTGGCGTTCAAGATCATGGACGACCCCTTCGTTGGTTCGCTGACCTTCTGCCGCCTGTACTCGGGTAAGATGGAAACGGGCATGAGCCTGCTGAACTCCAGCCGCGACAAGCGTGAGCGCGTCGGCCGGATGCTGCAGATGCACTCCAACGACCGTCAGGACATCAAGGAAGCCTACGCTGGCGACATCGTCGCCCTGGCCGGCCTGAAGGAAACCCGCACCGGCGACACCCTGTGCGATCCCCTGAAGTCGCCCGTCATTCTTGAGAAGATGGAATTCCCGGCGCCCGTGATCGAGATCTCGGTCGAGCCCAAGACCAAGGCCGACCAGGAGAAGCTCGGCGTGGCTCTGGCCAAGCTGGCTTCGGAAGATCCCTCGTTCACCGTCTCGACGGACCACGAGTCGGGCCAGACCATCCTGAAGGGGATGGGCGAGCTTCACCTGGACATCAAGATCGACATCCTGCGCCGTACCTACAAGGTCGACGCCACGATCGGCGCCCCGCAGGTCGCCTACCGTGAATCGCTCGGCCGCAAGGTCGACATCGACTACACCCACAAGAAGCAGACCGGCGGTACGGGCCAGTTCGCCCGCGTCATGATTACCTTCGAACCCGGCGAGCCGGGCTCGGGCTTCGTGTTCGAGAACACCATCGTCGGCGGCGCCGTGCCCAAGGAATACATCCCAGGCGTTGAAAAGGGCCTGAACTCCATCAAGGACAGCGGTCTGCTGGCCGGCTTCCCGCTGATCGACTTCAAGGCCAGCCTGACGGACGGCAAGTACCACGACGTCGACTCCAGCGTGCTGGCGTTCGAAATCGCGGCCCGCGCCGCTTTCCGCGAACTGAAGGAAAAGGGTGCTCCCAAGCTGCTCGAGCCGATCATGGCGGTTGAGGTCGTGACCCCCGAGGAATACCTCGGCTCGGTCATCGGCGACCTGAACGGCCGTCGCGGCATGATCCAGGGTCAAGACATGCGCGGCAACGCCATCGTCATCAACGCCTTCGTGCCGCTGGCCAACATGTTCGGCTATGTGAACACGCTTCGCGGCATGTCGCAGGGCCGCGCCCAGTTCACCATGCAGTACGACCACTACGAGCCGGTGCCGCAACACGTCGCCGACGAAGTGATCAAGAAGTATTCCGCCTAAACCCCAACATCCCAGCGGGCTTCGGTCCGCTGGATACCCCCTGAAAACCTGAATATGCCCCCTGTTCAGGGGACGGAGAGAAGAAAATGGCCAAGGAAAAGTTCGAACGCACCAAGCCGCATTGCAACATCGGCACGATCGGTCACGTTGACCACGGCAAGACGACGCTGACGGCGGCGATCACGATGACCCTGGCCAAGGCCGGTGGCGCCAAGGCCATGGCCTATGCCGACATCGACGCGGCTCCGGAAGAAAAAGCCCGCGGCATCACGATCAACACCGCGCACGTGGAATATGAGACGGCCAACCGTCACTACGCCCACGTCGACTGCCCCGGCCACGCCGACTATGTGAAGAACATGATCACCGGCGCCGCCCAGATGGACGGCGCGATCCTGGTGGTGTCGGCCGCCGACGGCCCGATGCCGCAAACCCGCGAGCACATCCTGCTGGCCCGTCAGGTCGGCGTGCCCGCCCTGGTCGTGTTCATGAACAAGGTCGACCTGGTCGACGACGCCGAGCTGCTGGAACTCGTCGAAATGGAAGTGCGCGAGCTGCTTTCGTCCTACCAGTTCCCGGGCGACGACATTCCGATCACCATGGGTTCGGCCAAGGCCGCGACCGACGGCGTGAACCCGGAAATCGGCGAACAGCGCGTGCTGGCCCTGATGGAAACCGTCGACGCCTACATCCCGCAACCGGAACGCCCGGTCGACCTGCCCTTCCTGATGCCGGTCGAAGACGTGTTCTCGATCTCGGGCCGCGGCACCGTGGTCACGGGTCGCGTCGAAAAGGGTATCGTCAAGGTCGGTGAAGAAGTCGAAATCGTCGGCATCCGTCCGGTCCAGAAGACGACCTGCACGGGCGTCGAAATGTTCCGCAAGCTGCTGGACCAGGGTCAAGCGGGCGACAACGTCGGCGTGCTGCTGCGCGGCACCAAGCGCGAAGACGTCGAGCGCGGCCAGGTTCTGTGCAAGCCCGGCTCGATCACGCCCCACACCAAGTTCGTCGCCGAAGCCTACATCCTGACCAAGGAAGAAGGCGGCCGTCACACGCCGTTCTTCACGAACTATCGCCCGCAGTTCTACTTCCGCACCACGGACGTGACCGGCATCGTTCACCTGAAGGAAGGCGTCGAGATGATCATGCCCGGCGACAACGCCGAGCTGAACGTCGAGCTGATCACGCCCATCGCCATGGACCAGGGCCTGCGCTTCGCCATTCGCGAAGGCGGCCGGACCGTCGGCGCCGGCGTCGTGGCCAAGATCACCGAGTAGTTACGCGCTAACGCTCGGCTCGCGGAGCCTCGCTCCTTGAGCGCGATCGACGAGTGAATACAGACCGGCCCCGGAGAGCGATCTCCGGGGCCGTTTTGCGTCCGGGGCAAGCGCGGGGCTCGCGGGCGGCTAAAGTCGCATCTCGCCGTTATTTTTCCCGATGACAGAGGTCTCTCCACAGGCGTAGCGTCGAGACGGCGCCGTTGGAAGGCGACCGGGGGGAAGACATGATCCTGCGCAACCTTTGCATCATCGGCCTGAGCGCCATCGCGCTCTCGGCCTGCGGCGGCGATTCCAGTGAAACGGCAGCGCCTGCCGATGCGGCCGCCACGACGGCGGCCCTGACCCTGGACGGGGAGGGGCTGCGCGCGCCTTCCGGTCTGATCGCCTTTGGCGCGCCTGCGGCAGAGGCCATTGCCGCGGCGACCGCGGCTCTGGGCTCCGAGCCGACAACAACCCCCAACCCCGACTGCCCGACCGGCGCGACCGACGACTACGCCTGGGGCAACAGGCTGGCGCTCATCACGCGTGACGGCGCCTTCATCGGTTGGCATTCCAGCGAATCCGGTCCGACGACGTCCTCAGGGATCCACACGGGATCGGCCAAGACAGACGCCTTCGAAGTCGTGCCCTCGAACTTCGAGCAGACCCAGATCTCGGTTGACGGCGTCAGCGGCTTCCTGAACGCGGACAATGCGACCGTCGGCGTTCTGTATTCGGGCGACACCTGCATAGCGGGCTGAACCGACACTGAAACAGGGTCAGGGGCCGCCGGTGTGAATCGGCGGCCTTCGCTTGTCTTGAAGTTGTTCACCATTCTCTACGCCTCACGCGCGACTAGGCTTGCGAAGGCGTCCGGGATATCGCCTAGGTTCAAAATCTGACGTTAGGATTTTGTTAACCCATGCGGCGCGCGCTCCATATCGGACTGTTCATCGGCACGTTGATCGGCATGTCGGCCTGCGCTTCGGCCCCCGGCGGGCCCGAATCGAGCGGCGCCTATGGCTCGATCGAGGCGGGTTCGACCCACAAGGCCGAGGCCGTCAAGGAAAGCGTGGCGGAAAACCCACTGATCGGTTAGGGTTCGACAGCGGATGCCGACTGTTGCGCCGCGCTGGTCTCCTCCTCCTAGATGTTACTGCTCGCTATTGTCGTCGTTCTGCTCCTGGTGGTGCTAAACGGCCTATTCGCCATGACCGAACTCGCGGTCGTGTCGTCGCGCAAATCCAAGCTGCAGAGCCGGGCGGAAAAAGGGGACAAGGGGGCGCGCGCGGCCCTGAAACTGTCCGAGGAACCCACCCACTTCCTGTCGGCGGTCCAGGTCGGCATCACCTTGATCGGGATTCTGGCGGGCGCCTACGGCCAGGCGACCATCGCCGGCGAACTGGACAAGATTCTGGAAGTCAGTTTCCCGGGCCTGATCGCCTATACCCAGATATTCTCGACTGCCTTGGTGGTCATCTGCATCACCTATGTCTCGCTGATCGTGGGCGAGCTGGTGCCCAAGCGAATCGCGCTGATCTTCCCCGAGGCGGTGGCCTCCAAGATGGCGGCGCCAATCTCGACCCTGGCCATCGTGCTAAAGCCCTTCGTCCTGCTGCTGACGGCTTCGACCTCGGGGATTCTGAAGCTGTTGGGCGTCAAGGATCGCGACGGCTCCGACGTGACCCAGGAAGAAGTCGAGACCATGATCGCCGAGGGGACCTCGGCCGGTCTGATCGAGCCTGAAGAACAGGAGATGATCGAGGAAATCCTGCGCCTCGGCGACCGCCCGGTGCGGGTGGCCATGACGCCGCGCACGGACGTCTACTGGGTCGCGCTGGACGACACGCCCGCGGTTTTGCGCGAGGAAATCCGCGTCTGCCCCTATTCGCGCATCGTGGTGGCCAAGGACGGCGACCTGGATCACCCCCTGGGGGTGGTTCACAAGAAGGATCTGCTGGACGCCCTGCTGACGACCGGCGAGCTGAATGTGCCGGATCACATCAAAGAGCCCGCCTTCATCCCTCAGTCGACCTCGGTGCTGAAGGCGCTGGAGATCCTGAAGGGCACCCACGTCCACATGGCCTTCATCGTCGACGAATACGGCGCGTTCGAAGGCGTGGTGACGGCGACCGACATCCTGGAAATGATCGCCGGCGACTTTAACGAGGGTCACGACGACGACCACGCCTATGTGCGCCAGCGCGAGGATGGCAGTTGGCTGGTCGATGGCCGGACTGATCTGGACGAGCTGTGCGATGTGCTGGGCGAAGATTTCGGCGAGAATGAAAGCTTCCACACCGTGGCGGGTCTGGTTCTGCACCAGCTGTCGCGGGTGCCCGACGAGGGCGAGATTCTGCAGCTCGGACGATTCGAGGTCGAGATCATCGACATGGACGACCGCCGCATCGACAAGCTGCTGTTCAGGCAACTGATCAGAGCCGAGGACGAGAAGAAGGCGATTCAGGACCATAACGAGGGCTGATCCTCCCCCCTGACGAAGCGGCGGGGGAGGGGATCACGGCCCGATTGGATCGTGGTGTCAGAGGTCTTGCCCGAATCCGGCGTTTGGGGCTGGCCCCCTCCATCGCTGCGCGGTTCTCCCTCCGCCAAAGGGGGAGGAATAGGCCGGATTGTCCTTGAAATGTCTGGCCCGGTGGGGCATACGCCGCGGTCTGGCGAAGAACAACGCGCCGGTGGGTTCGCCCCCGGCGCTTCGTGTTTTGTCTAGGAGCTTAGCTCAGCTGGTAGAGCACCGGTCTCCAAAACCGGGGGTCGTGGGTTCGAATCCCCCAGCTCCTGCCATTTCCCCCCTGTCGCCGCCGGATGGGCCTCCCCATCTGGCGGGGACAGGTTCGTTTGATCAAAGAGACCCCGATGGCCAAGACTCCCGGCAAGCCGACACGGCCCGGCTTCCGTCCCGGCAAAGGGCCGGTCGCGGCAGGCGCTCCGGCGACCGTCACCATCGACGCTCCTTCGCCCAAGAAGAAGACCTCGATCCCGCAGTTCTTCAGCCAGGTTCGCGCCGAAGCTCGCAAGATCGTCTGGCCCAGCCGCAAGGAAACCTGGATCACTTCGGTCATGGTCTTCGTCATGGTGGTGATCGCCTCGGCCTTCTTCTGGATCGTCGATACGGGCCTGGGTTTCGCGTCGCGCTACATTCTCGCCATTGGCCAATAATCAAGGAGTCGCGCACATGACTGATGCAGCGCCCATTTCCGGCGAGACCGCAAAGCCGGCTTCAAACCCCCGGCACAAGTGGTACATCGTCCACGCCTATTCGAACTTCGAAAAGAAGGTCGCCCAACACATCCGCGACCAGGCCAAGCAGCGCGGCCTGGAAGAGCGGTTTTCCGAGATCCTGGTGCCGACCGAAGACGTCGTCGAGGTCCGTCGTGGCCGCAAGGTGAACTCCGAGCGCAAATTCTTCCCCGGCTATGTGCTGGTGAAGATGGAGCTGACCGACGAGGCCTATCACCTGGTGAAGGACACGCCCAAGGTCACGGGCTTCCTGGGCGCAGCGGGCGGCACCAAGCCCCTGCCGGTCTCGGAACGTGAGGTCCAGGCGATCATCGGCGCCGTGGAAGAGGGGGTCGAGCGTCCCAAGCCCACCATCCGCTTCGACATCGGCGAGACCGTCAAGGTCATCGACGGACCCTTCGCCAGCTTCGACGGCCAGGTCGAGAGCGTCGACGAAGACGCCGCCCGCCTGCGCGTCGCGGTGTCGATCTTCGGTCGGCCTACGCCGGTGGATCTGGAATACAATCAGGTCGAGAAGAGCGCGGCTTAAGGCTTCGCTCCGATCCAGGATTTGCAGCGGCGGTCCCTTGGGGCCGCCGTTTGCTTTTAAGGGCCGCGTGGGGTACACGCGCGCCTCGCTCTGAACAGGGCGGCGAGGGGAGACCTTCGTAAATCCGTGGGAGGCAGCCATGCCAGACCACGGCTCACCGGCCCCGATTAGCTTCGGGGTCATTCAGTAGGAGAGACCAATGGCCAAGAAGATCCTCGGCTATATCAAGCTGCAGGTGCCCGCCGGTTCGGCAACACCTTCCCCCCCGATCGGGCCGGCACTCGGTCAACGCGGCGTCAACATCATGGGCTTCGTCAAGGAGTTCAACGCCCGTACCGAGAAGGAAGTCAAAGGCACCCCCCTGCCGACCGTGATCACGGTCTATCAGGACAAGTCGTTCACCTTCGTCACCAAGACCCCGCCCGCGACCCACTTCATCAAGCAGGCGGCCGGCATTACCTCGGCTTCCAAGCTGCCGGGCCGTGAAGTCGCCGGCAAGATCACGCGCACGCAACTGCGCGAGATCGCCGAGAAGAAGATGAAGGATCTGAACGCCAACGACCTCGACGCGGCGACGAAGATCATCGAAGGCTCGGCTCGCGCCATGGGCCTGAACGTGGTGGAGGCTTAAACCATGGCTAAGCAAACCAAGGCTCACAAGGCCCGCACCGGCGACACCCTGACGCCGATCTCGTTCTCCGACGCCATCAAGGCCGTCAAGGACAACGCCAAGGCCAAGTTCGACGAATCCATCGAGATCGCCGTCAACCTGGGCGTCGATCCCCGTCACGCCGACCAACAGGTCCGTGGCGTCGTCAACCTGCCGTCGGGCACCGGCCGTGACGTTCGCGTCGCCGTCTTCGCCAAGGACGCCAAGGCTGACGAAGCCCGCGCAGCCGGCGCTGAGTACGTCGGCGCCGAGGATCTGTACGAACAGATCAACGGCGGCCTGATGGACTTCGATCGCGTCATCGCCTCGCCCGACATGATGGCCCTGGTGGGTCGTCTGGGTAAGGTGCTGGGTCCGCGCGGCCTGATGCCCAACCCCAAGGTCGGCACCGTCACGCCGAACGTCGCGCAAGCGGTCAAGGACGCCAAGGGCGGCGCGGTCGAGTTCCGCGTCGAAAAGGCCGGTATCGCTCACGGCGGCATCGGCAAGGTCTCCTTCACCCAGGAAGCCCTCGAAGCCAACGTCAAGGCTTACGTCGACGCGCTGCAACGCGCCAAGCCGACCGGCGCCAAGGGCACCTACATCAAGCGTATCAGCCTGTCCTCGACGATGGGCCCGGGCTTCAAGATCGACCCGGCCTCGCTGGCCTAGGTTCGAGCTTCAGCTCTGAAATGACGACGGCGGCGGAGAGCAATCTCCGCCGCCGTTTTCGTTTGAGGTCCGACTGCGTTGTGGATTGGCGCGCGGATCGGAAGTCGTCCGTGCCGAGACATCTTGACGAGAGGCGGTCGATGCCGTCTTGAGGCGAAAAGGGCCAGGAACGGTCACGCGAGGAATAGCGATGCTCAGCTGGTTTCGGGCCCTGCTGCCCAAGGAAGACAATTTCTTCCGTCTGTTCGACGCCCACGCCGCCACCCTGACCAAGGGGGCGGACGCCATGCGTCACGTGCTGGATGGCGGCGAGGACACCGCCCAGTGGTGCGCCAAGGTCGTCGATCATGAACACGAGGCCGACGACGTCGCGCACGAGGTGCTGATCGCCGTGCGCCGCAGCTTCATCACCCCTTTCGATCGATCGGACATCCGCGGCCTGACCAACTCGCTGGACGACGCCATCGACCAGATGCAGAAGACCGCCAAGGCGATCACCCTGTACGAGGTGCGCGAGTTCGAGCCCAAGATGCGCGAGCTTGGCGACATCGCCGTCAAATGCGCCGCCCTGACGGTCGAGGCGGTGTCGCTGCTGCCCGACATGCGCAAGCACCATGAGCGGCTCAACACCCTGACCGAGAGCCTCGCCCGGCTGGAGAGCGAAAGCGACACCCTGTTCGACGAGGGCATGAAAGCGCTCTACGCCCAGAACCGCAACGGCTCCCAGAGCGACGCCATGGCCTTCATCATCGGCGCCGAGATCTATGATCACCTGGAAAAGGTGGTGGATCGGTTCGAGGATGTCGCCACCCGCATCAGCGGCATCCTGGTCGAGCACCTCTAGGTGGATCACGCCCTTTTCATCCTGGTCTTCCTGATCGGCGTCGCGCTGCTGTTCGACTTTCTGAACGGCCTGCACGATGCGGCGAATTCGATCGCGACCATCGTGGCGACGCGGGTGCTGCCGCCCGTATTCGCGGTGGGCTGGGCGGCCTTCTTCAACTTCATCGCCTTCCTGTTCTTCGGCCTGCATGTGGCCGGCACGATCGGCAAGGGGATCATCGATCCGGGCATCATCTCGGATCAGGTCATCTTCGGCGCCCTGATGGGGGCGATCAGCTGGAACGTCATCACCTGGCTGGCGGGGATCCCGTCGTCCAGCTCGCACGCCCTGGTCGGCGGTCTGCTGGGCGCGGGCATCTCCAAGGCCGGGACCGGCGCCGTGGTCCTGTCCGGCACGCTGAAGACGGTGTTCGCCATCTTCCTGTCGCCCGCCGTCGGCTTCCTGCTGGCCCTGATCCTGGTTCTGATCGTGTCTTGGGCCTTCCTGCGGACCAATCCCAACTTCGCCGACAAGGCGTTCCGGGGGATGCAGTTCATCTCGGCCTCGGCCTATTCTCTGGGCCACGGCGGCAATGATGCGCAAAAGACCATGGGCATCATCGCCGTGCTGCTGTTGTCGCGCGCGCCTGCGGGGACCGAGTTCCATGTTCCGTTTTGGGTCGTCATCACCTGTCAGGCGGCCATCGCTCTGGGCACCCTGTTCGGCGGTTGGCGCATCGTTCACACCATGGGGTCGCGCATCACGCGCCTGAGCCCTCAGCAGGGCTTCTGCGCCGAGACGGGGGGCGCCATCACCCTGTTCGCCGCCACCGCCATGGGTATCCCGGTTTCGACCACCCACACGATCACCGGCGCCATCGTCGGCGTGGGCGCGGCGCGTCGGGTCTCGGCCGTGCGCTGGGCCGTGGCGCGCAGCATCGTCACCGCCTGGTTCATCACCATGCCGGCTTCGGCCGCCATCGCCGCCATCGCCTATTTCGCCGGCGGATTGTTCCTGACCTGATGGCGATTGCAGCCAAACGGTCCAGTCGCTCGAAAAGTCGTCAGGTCGGCGCCCTGCCATGGCGGATCATCGACGGCGAACGCCAGGTGATGATGATCACCTCGCGAGAGACTCGCCGCTGGGTGATCCCCAAGGGCGGACGGATGGCGGGCAAGACAGACCCCGAAGCCGCCGCCATCGAGGCGATGGAAGAAGCCGGCCTGCAGGGCGACATCGCCGCCGAGCCCATCGGCGCCTTCCGCTACGCCAAGCGTCTCAAGAGCGGCGACGACCGGATGTACGTGGTCTCGGTCTATCCCTTGAAGGTGCTGATCCAACTCGGCGCCTGGCCAGAGGCCGCCGAGCGAGAGCGCCGCTGGATGAGCCTGGATGACGCTGCGGCCTCGGTTCACGAGCCGGATCTGGCGCAGTTGATCCTGGATTTCGCCCATAGGCCGCTCGAGGACTGAGTTGGGCGATTTCCGGCGTTGATCTTGGGGCGTTCTGCCTGTAAGAGCGCCGCTTCCCGTCGAAGCTTCGGCCTCGGCGGTCCTGTCCGAGAACTTCGGGGTCTGGGGGCCATCCAGACCGTAACAGCCAGAGAGCCCTCTGGCGCCGTGGGGAGATGGGGACGCGAACGACAGCCGTTCGGCCCGCACGTCGGGACGACAGCGTCAGTTGCATCCTTCGGACAATAAGACCGGCCTGACCGTCTCGGAGCACGCTCCGTGGCGACCAGACCACATCGGCGTCGGGAATAAGCCCGGCGGCGAACTCTAGACTGGAGACCGCAATGGACCGCGCACAAAAGGCCGAGTCGATCGAGTCGCTGAAAAGCGTATTCGCTGACGCCGGCGCCGTGGTCGTGACCCACAACCTGGGTCTGACCGTTGCGGAAATGGAAGACCTGCGGGGCCGTCTGCGCACTGCAGGCGGAGCGTTCAAGGTGGTCAAGAACCGCCTGGCGCTCAAGGCTCTCGAAGCCGCTGAAGGTTCCGACCACCACGCCCTGTTCAAGGGCCCGGTCGGCATCGCCTACGCTCCCGACGCCGTGACCGCTGCCAAGGTCACTGCCGAATACGCCAAGGGCAACGACAAGTTCGTCGTTCTGGGCGGCTTCATGGGTGACAAGGTTCTGGACGCGAAGGGCGTGGAGATCCTCTCCAAGCTGCCGTCGCTGGATCAGATCCGCGCTTCGTTCCTCGGCCTGCTCAACACGCCTGCGACCCGTATCGCCGGCATCACGCAAGCCCCGGCTGCCCAACTGGCCCGCGTTTTCAACGCCTACGCCACGAAGGACGCCGCGTAAGCCATCGGCTTACGGAGCGACCCGCTTCCATCTCTGCAAACCTCTACTGAACCCAATCCTCCGAAGGAAAATTGACCATGGCCGACCTGAACAAACTCGTCGACGACCTGTCCGCTCTGACCGTTCTGGAAGCTGCTGAACTGTCCAAGCTGCTTGAAGAAAAGTGGGGCGTCTCCGCTGCTGCTCCCGTGGCCGTTGCTGCTGCTGGCGGCGCTGCTGCTGCTCCGGCTGAAGCTGCCGAAGAGCAAACTGAATTCACCGTCGTCCTGCTGGACGGTGGCGACAAGAAGATCAACGTGATCAAGGAAGTCCGCGGCGTGCGCACGGACCTGGGCCTCAAGGAAGCCAAGGACCTGGTCGAAGCCGCTCCGGCCAACGTTGTCGAGAACGTCTCCAAGCAAATCGCCGAAGAGATCAAGAAGAAGCTGGAAGAAGCCGGCGCCAAGATCCAGGTCAAGTAAGACCTGTTTCTGCCAGCCTTCGGGCTGGATGCGAAACTTCAGCAGGCCCGATGGGAAACCATCGGGCCTGTTTTCGTTTGGGCTGTGGCGATCGAGAGCAGGTTTCCTATCTGAACCCTCCCCCAGACAAAGGATGCCCCCATGAAAATTCTGATGGTTCTGACTTCGCACGACCAGCTTGGCGACACGGGCAAGAAGACGGGTTTCTGGCTCGAGGAGTTCGCCGCCCCCTATTACGCGCTGAAGGACGCCGGGGCCGAGATCACCCTGGCCTCGCCCAAGGGCGGACAGCCGCCGCTGGATCCCAAGAGCGACGACCCCGACGCCCAAACCGATGACACGCGCCGCTTCAAGGCGGATGCGGAGGCACAGAAGACCCTGGCCTCGACGGTGCTGCTGTCCGGCGTGGATGCGGCGGACTTCGACGCCGTCTTCTATCCCGGCGGCCACGGACCGCTCTGGGATCTGGCCGAGGATGCCCATTCGATCGAGCTGATCGAGGCCCTGGCCAAGGCGGACAAGCCGGTGGCGGCCGTCTGTCACGCGCCGGGCGTGTTCAAGGGGGTCAAGGCCGCCAACGGTGACCCTCTGGTCAAGGGGCGGGCGGTGACCGGCTTCACCAACACTGAGGAAGAGGCGGTCGGCCTGACCGACGTGGTGCCCTTCCTGGTCGAGGATATGCTCAAGGCCAGTGGCGGTCGGTACGCCAAGGGGGCGGACTGGGCTTCGTTCGTTCAGGTCGACGGCAAGCTGATCACCGGACAGAACCCGGCCTCTTCGCGCGAAGCCGCCGAGGCCCTGCTGAAAGTCCTGAAGGCGTAAGGACGTGAAGCCCCCTGGCGTGCGTCCAGGGGGCTTGTTCTCAGCTCATCGGCTGGCGCGGGGGCGCAGGATGTCGGCCAGCCGGTCTCGCGTGCCCTCGACCCGCTCCAGCCGCGGGTAGCGAAGGCCGCCGTCGTAGTTCAGCGACACGGTGCGGAAGCGCGACCCGTTGCGCAGGATTAGGGTGATCGGAGTGTCGACGCCCTTAGCGGCGGTTACGGCGTCACGCAGGACCTCTGGCGTCGCGGCGACATCGTTGACGGCCAGAAGATCCCAGCCTGCGCCGATCGACGCCTCATAGGCCGGGCCGCCCCAGCGGATGGCGCCGATCCGGTTGGCCGTCCCCGACAAGCTGAATCCCAGTGAATACTGGAAGTCCGAGGCCCAGTTGGACATGGCCTTCTTTTCCAGGTCGTTCAGCGTGTCCGTGTAGGTCAGGCGGTATCCAGCGCGGCTGATGCCGTCCAGCGGCGCCGATGCCCCCGGACCGACTGCATCCAGGCGGGTGCGCAGGAACTCGGCCCAGTCATAAGGCATGACGCCGTTCAACGTCGCCACCACGTCCTCGAAGGTGTAGCCGCGCGGTGCGATCTCGCCATCGTTCTGGCCGAAGAAGGCGCGGGCGAAGTCATCCAGAGATTTGCGCTCGCCCGTCTGCTCGCGGATCAGGGTGTCGACATCCAGCCAGATGAGCAGGCTCTCGTTGTAATAGTCGCTGGTGCCCCGCATCCACGACGTCCACTGGCCCGGCACGCGATAGCCCAGCAGATTGTGGTTGTTGGTGTCCTGAAGGGCGCGCCATTCGCGGCCCGGCTGGTTCTGATAGAAGGCCGCCCGAATGGCCAGGGCGATCAGGGCCTCTTCCTTGTTGTGCAGGCCCGACCGCGCCGCCAGCACGTCGCCCCAGTATTCCGTCTGACCCTCATAGACCCACAGCAGGGTGTTCTGGGTCGGGACTTCGTAGTTGGCGGTCAGTTCGTCGGCCGGCCGCATATGCTTGCCGTTCCACGAATGGGTGAACTCGTGGGCCAGCAGAGCGCGGTCGCCCGCGCTTTTTGGCCAGTCTGTGAAGAAGGTCGGCGCCTCGGCGTTCTCGCTGGACCGATGATGCTCCAGCCCGATGCCGCCCATCTGGTCGGTGAGGGCCAGCAGGAACTCGTATCGGTCGAAATGGCGCGCGCCGAACAGCCGGTCAGCCTGGCCGACCAGGGTCTCGTAATAGCCGATCTGTTCGGGCGTCGGCGCGATGTTCTTGGCCTGGTCGGCGACGATGTTGAGATGGACCGCGTCACCCTCAGGGTCGATCTCGTAGCGGCGGAAATGGGCGCCTGCGAACATTGGACTGTCGACCAGGGTGTAGAGATCGACCGGGGCGAAGATGGCTACGCCGTTCTCAAAAGACCGGGTGTCCAAGGCGACGCCGTACTGCCATCCCTCGGGCAGGCGGATGGAGGGTTCGACCGTGATCTGGTTCGCGGCGTGACCAGCGGGGTAGAGCAGGGCCTTTTCCCACTGCATATTCAGCATGGCCGGCGTCATGACCACGCGCCACTCGCTGTTGTCGGCCTGGGTCAGCCATTGGAACTCGGCGACGATCTCGGTGACGCCTTCGGGGATATCGAGATGAAAGGCATAGGGCTCGGCGGTGTCTCGAAGCCATTCCAGACGCTGGCCGCCTGCGGTGACGGTCAGGCCCGCGATCAACTGGATCGGGCCCGTGTCGGCGTGGTTGCCCGGCAGGTATTTGGGATAGAGCAGGGTCAGGGGACCCTGGGCCACCGGAATGGTCTCGCGCACCCGCACGATGCGGCGGTCCAAATCGGTGGCGTCGACCTCCAGACGGATGACGCCGGGATAGGCGCGGTCCTCTGGCGTCGGAATAGAGGGCTGGGCCCGCGGAAGGGCGAGAAAGGCCTGTGACGGCGCCGTAATCGTCGGCGTCGTGCCCACGCCTACCTGGGCGAATGCGCCGGAGGCGAGCGCCGAAAGCGCAATGACGGAAGTCGACAAGCGAAAGCGAAACATAGGCGGTACCCGAAGCGCGGCGATAAAGCCGACCACCCTCCGGTCCAGACCCCCCGCCGTCAAGCGTGGCCGGATGTCGCCTCGCCCGTCTGCTCAGCCGCCCTGAGCGACGAAGGTCAGGCTGTGGCTGTAGCTGCGATATTGGACGTCCGATCCAGCGGGAGCCTCCATCCGATGCCGGATCAGGGTCATGTAGGCGCCGGGGTCGGAAGCGGTGATCATGATGCGGCCGTCTGCGTCGGTGATCAGTTCGGCGTCCACCTTGCGTCCGTCATAGCGACCGGCCTCGCGGAATACGGTGACCGCGACGCCGGCCAGCGGCTGTCCGTCCAGCAGGAGCCGAAACGGCGCAGCCTCGCCGGCGACGATGTCGCTCGGCTGTATCAGGGGCACAAGCTCCAGCCCGCTTCCGGTGGCCTGCAGAACCTCAACCGAAGGCGCGCCGCGGGTGACATAGGTGTCGGCTGTCGTGATGCTCTGGACATCGACCAGGACGGCGTCAGGGGGTGGGGCCTCGTCCTCCTCGCCGACCATTTTCCAGCTGTTGTCGACGGCGCGATACATCTTGGCCGTTCGTCCCGTGCGTGCGCCGGACGAGATGCGATAGGTGCCGTCCACCGGCGTCGGCGCTTCGAACACCGCCAGATCGCGCAGATAGGTGACCTGGGTGATCGGCGTGTCGCCGTTCGGCCCGACGATGCGCCAGGCGTCCGAGCGCATGACGACCTCAGCGGCGAAGATGTCTTCGGTGAAACTGGCCTCGATCGTGACGTGGTCTCTCCCGGTGGCGTCGGTCACGTTTGGCCGGACATAGGGCACGTGGGCCAGAGCGGACCCGGCCGCCATGGCGAAGAGAAAGCCGGTCAGGGCGGCTTGGCGCAGGGTCCGCATGAGCTATCTCCGATTGACAGATCAGAGATGCCTTAAATGAGAATGATTTGCAATATAGCTTGTTTCCCCGGGGATGTCGCGGAACGGAAGCGGGTCCTGGCCATTCATCTGCCAGACCACAGGTTTGTAATGATCGCTCTCGTCCTCGCCGCCGCCATGATGTTTGACCCTTCGGTCCAGAAGGTCTCGATTACGGCCGCGCCGTCCGCTGCAGAAGCCGCCCCGACGGTCTCTTCGGGGCCGATCTTGACCAGCGTCGCGGTCACCCTGGAATGCACAGCCCGCGCCAATGGCCATATCGAGGACTGCCATGTTCTGGGCGAAACCCATCCGGGCCTCGGTTTTGGCGAGGCGGCAGTCGCATTGATGCGTGGCGAGGTCGTGGAGCCCGGTGAGCGCGATGTTCAGTTTGCGCGGACGATCCAGTTCATGCCCTGACAGGAACGCCGGCGCTTACTGGCCGTCTGGCTTCTGTTCCAGCCCATAGAGAGCGTCTGACACGTCTTCCGCCTTGGCGGCGAACACCGCCTGGGCGTCGCGCAGGCCGCGATTGTAGAACGCCTGCCCAAGGTTTCTGGCAATAAAAGCGATCAACATTTCGGCGGGCAGGGCGCCCAGTTCCTGTTCCAGCTCGGCATCGAAATAGCCCTGCAGGCGCCGGACCATGTCTCGCATCTCGTCCTTGGAGAACTCAATGGGTTCGGCGGGTTTCATGTCAGATCACTTCCGCCAGGGCTTCTTCCGCAGAGACCCAGGCCTGTTCGGCGGCATCCAGATCGGACTGGGTCTTGGCGCGGGCGCGGGTCAGACCCTCAATGGCTTTGGGGTTGGAGACGGAGGCATTGGCGATGTCGTCGTCGATGCGGGCGATCTCGCTAGTCAGTTGGGCCATCCGCTCCTCAGCCTTCTTCACAGCGTGACGCAGCGTCGAGGGTGAAGGGCCGGATTTCTTGTCGTTCTTTCGGTTCTTGTTGTCCTGAACCGGTGCAGCCGCCTTCGCCTCTTCCTTCTTGATCTGGCTGGGCTTGGCGACGGCGGCCTTGGCGCGATCGAGAACGAATTTGGCGTAGTCGTCCATGTCGCCGTCATAGGGCTTCACCGTGCCGTCGGCGGCCAGCCATAGCCGGTCGGCGACCATCTCCATCAGCGAGCGGTCGTGGGTGATCAGGATGACGGCGCCCGAATAGTCGTTCAGCGCGTCCAACAAGGCCCGGCGACTGTCGATGTCCAGGTGGTTGGTCGGTTCGTCGAGGATCAGGACGTGGGGCGCATCCATGGCCACCATGTTCAGCAGCAGCCGCGCGCGCTCGCCGCCGGACAGGCTGTCGACCGTGGTTTCCTGCTTTTCATAGCCCAGGCCGAACTGGGCCAGCTTGGAGCGGCGCGCGCTCTCAGGCGCATCGGGCATGGCGCGGCGAATGATCTCCAGCGGCGTATCGGTCGGGTCCATGGCCTCGATCTGATGCTGGTGGAACCAGCCTACGCGCATCTTCTTGTCGCGATGCAGCTCGCCTTCCGAGACGTTGAGGGCGCCGGCGATCATCTTGGCGAAGGTGGACTTGCCCGCGCCGTTGACGCCCAGCAGACCGATCCGGTCGTCCAGGTCCATGCGCAGGTTCAGATTGCGCAGGATGGGCTTGCCCACGTCATAGCCGACATTGGCCCGCTCCAGCCGGATCAGCGGCGGGGCCAGCGGACGCGGCGGAGAGGGCAGGGTGAAGGGTGCGACCCTTTCCTCGATGGTGGTCGAGACGGGCTGCATCTTCTCCAGGCGCTTCATGCGGGACTGGGCCTGGGCGGCCTTGGAGGCCTTGGCCTTGAAGCGATCGACGAAGGACTGAAGGTGGGCGCGCTCTGCGTCCTGCTTGGCCTTGGCCGACAGTTGCAGTCGGGCCTTCTCGGCGCGGGCCTTCTCGAACTGGTCGTAGTTGCCCGTGTAGAGGGTCAGATTGTGGTTCGCGAGGTGCAGGATGTGGGTGCAGACCTCGTTCAGCATCTCGCGGTCGTGAGAGATGATCAGGGCGGTGTGCGGATACTTCTTCAGCCGCGCTTCCAGCCAGAGAGCGCCTTCGAGGTCGAGGTAGTTGGTCGGTTCGTCGAGCAGCAGCATATCCGGCTCGGCGAACAGGGCGGCGGCCAGGGCGACGCGCATCCGCCAGCCGCCCGAGAATTCTGACATCGGCCGCTGCTGGTTCTCCTGATCGAAGCCCAGGCCCACCAGGATTTCAGAGGCGCGGGCAGGCGCAGCGTCGGCGTCGATCTCGATCAGACGGGCCCATATCTCGCCCATCTCTTCAGGTTCTGCCGTTTCCAGGCGGCCCAGCAGGTCGTGCCGCTCGACGTCGGCTTCCAGGATGGTGTCGATGACGCTGACGGGGGTCGCCGGATGTTCCTGATCGACCGAGCCGATGCGAGCGGTCTTGGGCAGGCTGATCTCGTCGCCGGCGGCGTGAAGCTCGCCCAGGATCAGTTTGAACAGGGTCGATTTGCCAATGCCGTTGCGGCCCACCAGCCCGACCTTGGCCCCAGGCGGCAGGCTGACGGAGGCGTCGACAAGGAATTTGCGGCCCCAGGCGTTGAACGTCAGGTCGGTGATCTGGAGCATGGGTCTGACGCACTGGGAATCGGGTCCGACTCTCTAGCGGCGGACTGCCGCGCCGAGAGCGTTAAGGACGCCTTGGAAATGACTGAGGGCGCGTCTATAAGCCCCCACCTTCAAACTCCCAAACAAGAAGTCTCCCTATGACCGAACGCACCTTCTCGATCATCAAGCCCGACGCCACCCGCCGTAACCTGACCGGCGCCGTCAACGCCGTGATCGAAGGCGCCGGCCTGCGCATCGTCGCGCAACGCCGCATCAAGCTGACCGAGGCCCAGGCCAAGAAATTCTACGAAGTCCACGCCGAGCGTCCCTTCTATGGCGAACTGGTCGGCCAGATGATCGCCGAGCCCGTCGTCGTCCAGGTCCTGGAAGCCGAAGGCGCTGTCGCCAAATACCGCGAAGTCATGGGCGCCACCAACCCCAAGGAAGCCGCCGAGGGCACCATCCGCGCCCAGTTCGCTCTGTCGATCGGCGAGAACTCGGTCCACGGTTCGGACTCCGACGAGAACGCCGCGATCGAGATCGCCCAGTTCTTCACGGACGCCGACATCGTCGGCTAACGCCGGTTGTGCCTTGAGGGGCACGCTCTGTTTAAAGCGACCCGTGTCCGGAACCGGACGCGGGTCGTTTCGTTTTCTGGGTCTTCGCTTCTCCCAAGCGGAACAGGAGATCTGAACATGAAGACCCTCATCAAAATGACCCCGGTTATTGCTGTCGTGGGCCTGCTGGCTGCTTGCGGCTCCACGATGGAACAACGCGCTGCGACCGGCGCCATCGGCGGCGCAGTCGTCGGCCAGGCCGTGGGCGGCAACACCGGCTCGACCGTTGCAGGCGCCGTGATCGGCGCCGGCGCTGGCGCGGTCACCACCCCGCGCTAAGCCCTCAGGCTTAACCGGAAAAGCGGCCCCGGAGCGCGTGCTTCGGGGCCGTTTGCTTGGGTGAAGTCCTACTCAGGCGCCGACTGAGCGACAGTGCTGGTCGAGGGTTCGGGGATAGAGCTGGTGTTCCGCCGTCCGCACGCGTTCGGACAGGGAGCCGGGGGTGTCGCCTGGCAGGATCGGCACGCGCGCCTGGCCGAGGATCGGGCCTTCATCGACCCCTTCGGTCACCAGATGGACCGTGCAGCCGGCCTCGGCGTCTCCGGCGGCGATCGCGCGGGCGTGGGTGTCGAGGCCCGGATAGAGGGGTAGCAGCGACGGGTGGATGTTCAGCATCCGCCCCTGCCAGCGGTTGACCAGCCAGCGCGTCAGCAGCCGCATGTATCCAGCCAGGGCGATGCGCTCGACGCCGGCCTCGATCAACAGGGCGTCGATCGCGCGTTCATGGGCCTCGCGGTCGGCGCCAAAGGTCTTGTGATCGACCGTGACGGCCCGGACGCCCTTGGCCTGGGCGATGTGGAGCCCGCCCGCGTCCGCCCGGTTAGAGACGACCAGCACCACCTCATAGGGGGCGTCGGGCGCCTGTCCGGCGTCGATCAGGGCGGCCATGTTGGATCCGGCGCCCGAGATCAGCACCGCGACGGGCAGACGGCTCATCGGCGGATCGTCAGACCAGCTGGCCGCAGACGAAGGCGGTCTCGCCGGCGCCCAGCAGGCCTTCCAGCGTCGCTTCGACGTTCTCGGGCGAGACGATCAGCATGAAGCCGACGCCGCAGTTGAAGGTGCGGCGCAGTTCGTGGTCGGAAATACCGCCGACCTCGCCCAGCCACTGGAACACGGGCGGCAGGGGCCAGGCGTTCCAGTCGAACGAGGCTTCCAGACCCTTGGCGATGCAGCGGGGCGGGTTTTCGATCAGGCCGCCGCCGGTGATGTGTGCGGCGCCCTTGATCAGGCCGGCCTTCATCAGCGGCAGGACCGGCTTGATGTAGATCCGCGTCGGCTCCATCAGGGCCTCGGCCAGGGTGCGGCCCGGCGCGAAGGGTGCGGCGTCTTCCCACGACAGGCCGGACTTCTCGACCACCTTGCGGATCAGCGAATAGCCGTTCGAGTGCGGCCCCGACGACGCCAGGCCGATGATGATGTCGCCGGCGTTCTGGCGCTCCAGATAGGGCAGGGCGTGGCCACGCTCGAGCGCGCCCAGGCTGAACCCGGCCAGGTCGTAGTCGCCGCCGGAATACATGCCCGGCATTTCCGCCGTCTCGCCGCCCACGAGGGCGCAACCGGCCTGGAGGCAACCCTCGGCGATGCCTGCGATCACGCTGCGGGCGGCGTCGATGTCCAGTTTGCCAGTGGCGTAGTAGTCGAGGAACAGCAGCGGCTCTGCGCCCTGGGCCAACAGGTCGTTGACGCACATGGCGACCAGATCGATGCCGACGCCGTCGTGACGGCCGGTCTCGATGGCGATTTTCAGCTTGGTGCCCACGCCGTCCGTCGTCGTGACGATCAGGGGGTCCACAAAGCCGGCGGCCTTGAGGTCGAACAGGGCGCCGAAACCGCCCAGGGACGGCTCAGAACCCGGGCGGGCCGTGGATTTCGCCAGCGGCTTGATGTGTTCGATCAGCAGGTCGCCAGCGTCGATATCGACGCCTGCATCGGCGTAGGTCAGGCCATTGTGAAGCGTTTCGGGGCTGTCGCTCATGGGTAACGGGCCTGGAATCAGTGCTGAAATGTGTTGCGGCTCTTGCCACAAAGGGCTCTGGCGGGGCTATAGCATCCGAATGACGCCGATCACCACCAATGACGCACTCGCAGATTTTTGCCGCCGGGTGTCCAAGGCTCCGTTCATCGCGGTCGATACCGAATTCATGCGGGAAACGACCTATTGGCCCAAGCTGTGCCTGATCCAGGCCGCGACGCCGACGGACGAGGCCAATATCGATCCCCTGGCCGAGGGCTTGGATCTGACGCCCTTCCTCGACATCCTGCGCGATCCCAAGATCATCAAGGTCTTCCACGCCTGTCGCCAGGATACGGAGATCTTCGTCAAGCTGGGCGCGATTCCCAAGCCGATGTTCGACACCCAGGTCGCCGCCATGGCCGCCGGGTTCGGGGATCAGGTCAGTTACGATTCGCTGGTCCGGCAGATGCTGAAGATCGATCTGGACAAGGGCAGCCGCTTTACCGACTGGTCGCGCCGCCCGCTGTCGGACGCTCAGCTGACCTACGCCCTGGCCGACGTGACCCACCTGGCGGCCCTCTATCCCAAGCTGCGCGACCGCCTGGCCAAGGAAGGCCGGCTGGACTGGGTCATGTCCGAGATGGACGATCTGGTCGATCCGGCCCTGTACGACACCACGCCCGAGAACGCGTGGAAGCGGCTGAAGCCCAAGAAATACGCTGCCAAATACCTCGCAGCCTTCAAGGCGACGGCGGTGTGGCGCGAGCGGGCGGCGCAGGAACGCGACCAGCCGCGCGGCCGCATCCTGAAAGATGACGCCATCGACGAGATCGCGGCCCAGGGTCCAACCGACGTGGACGCCTTCAACCGCCTGCGCGCCGTGCCCAAGGGCTTCGGCGGGTCGCGCCTGGGGCTGGAGCTGATCGAGGAGCTGAAGCGCGTCCTGGCCGATCCAGAGGCCCATGCGCCCAAGATGGACCGCCCGGCCCACAACCAGGCGGCCCCGCCGTCGGTCGTGGAACTTCTGAAGGTGCTGCTGAAGGCCAAGAGCGACAACGCCGGTGTGGCCTCCAAGCTGATCGCCAACGTCGCCGACCTGGAAAAGATCGCCCTGTCCGATGACGCCGATGTCGAGGCCCTGAAGGGCTGGCGGCGTCAGCTGTTCGGCGAGGACGCGCTGAAGCTGAAGCGCGGCGAGATCGCGCTCGTGCTCAGCGGCGCGCGCGTCGAGGTCGTCGAGATCGAATAGGCGTCAGGCTGCCGGCTGCCACAGCTCGATCTGGTTGCCTTCCGGGTCGCGGATGCGGGCGAAGCGGCCGACTTCAGGGCTGTTCCACTCGGCCTTGGTGATGATCTCGATCCCGGCAGCGCGCAGGCTGGCCATATGGGCGTCGAGGTCATCGACGCGCAGGTTCAGCATCCACTGCTTGTCGGCGGGGAAATAGTCGGTGTCCGCCTTGAAGGGCGCAAACACGGTCGGGCCGGCCTGCTGGCCCCAGACATAGGCGCCGGGGCCTGCGCCCACGCCCAGATGCTCCAGATACCAGGCCGCCAGGGCCGTGTGGTCCTGAGCCCTGAAGAACAGCCCGCCGATGCCGGTTACAGCCATGTAGCCCTCCTGCTTGCGGCAGACTGCGCCGGTCGCGCTCAGATTTCCAGCTTCAGTCCCATGGCCTCGGCCAGGGCCTTGGCCCGGCGACGCGTCTGTTCGCCCAGCAGCACATCGGCATAGCCTTGTGATGCAGTCACCCGCAGGGCGCCGCCCTTCACTGTCAGGGCGGCGTTGGCCAGAAGTTGCGGCGAACGGCCGGACAGGTCGCAGCCCAGCCGCATGGCCAGACCCAAAGCGCGGGCCCGCTGACGGGCGGCCAAGGGCAGCAGCTTATCCACTACCGCCGGGTCGGGCGTCCGCTCTCCGCCGCCGTAGCGGGCGTTGAGCACGCATGCCAGGAAGGCGCGTTCGGCGTGGCTCTGGCCGGGGATGGGCGCACGCAGCACCTGGTCGAACGACAGTTCCAGCCGGTGATCGGGATGCAGACGGGCGCCGAGATCGGCCATCTGGCAGGCAGCCTGGGCCAGCAGGGCGTCGCGCTCGGGCGTGAACCCAGAGGGCAGGGCGGCGATCACCTCGCCCAGCCAGGCGTGCAGATGGGCCGGCAGGGTCGGCGAAATCCCCTGACGCGCCCCCAGGGCCGCGCAACCGGCGACCAGGGGATCGGCGGGCGCCGCATCCCTGTCCAGGGTCTCGTAGAGCAGGCCCTCGCGCAGGCCCCAGGCCGAGAAATGGATGGTCTTCAGGCCCAGGCGCTCGATCAGCCCGGCCAGCACCAGGGCGGCGTAGGGCAGGGTCTCGGCGCGCTTCTTGGACACGCCGGGCAGGCGATCCAGCGAGGCGCGTGATTGCTGAGCCACCAGTCGGCACACGTCGCGGGCGTCGTCGGCGCTCATGGCGTACTGGTGGACGATCTTTAGCGGATAGTCGCTGATGGCCATGTGCAACTGGGCCAGGGAGCGCCAGCCCCCGCCGACGGCGTGCAGGTCCGAGGTTGCGAAATCCTTGCTGATGGGCGCCAATATCAGGTCGATGCGCTTGCGCAGGCGATCCACGTCGAAATCGTCAGAACCGGCCAGGCTGAACGGTCCCAGAGGCAGGGTGATGCCCGAGCGCCGTTCCGAAATCCCACCGCCGACGCCGATCAGCTCAAGGCTGGACCCGCCCATGTCGGCCGCCAGGCCGGTGGCGGAAGGGGCTCCGGCCATGACGCCCAGAGCGGCGTAGTTGGCCTCTTCCTCGCCCGACAGGACGCGGACCTTCAGGCCGGTCTCGGCGACGATTCGGTCGCAGAACTCTGGACCGTCCACCGCCTCGCGCACCGCAGCCGTCGCCGCGACGAAGGCGTAGGTGGGCTGGACGCCTTCCAGCACCGCAGCGAAGCGGCGCAGGGCCACCATCGCCATCTCGACGCCCTTGGGCGACAGGCGGCCGGTGGCGGGCAGGTTCCGGCCCAGCCCGGCCAGGACCTTTTCGTTGAAGACGGTCCAGATGGCCCGGCCCTCGATGCGATAAAGCACCATCCGCACCGAGTTGGACCCGATGTCGATGACGGCTGCGTCTCGGGGCGTGGTGATGTCAGTCAGGGGCAAGGCTGACTACCGACCCGCCGCGCGGTCGTAGCGGAGCAGGCCGGGCAGGGTCTTCACTTTGCGCCCCCGTCCCGAGAGACTGGGATTGGTCATGAAATACTGGTGCGCCGAGAATGGGCGCTCGGGATCGGCAGGCGTGACGCGCACATAGTCGCCGTCTGCGCTCAACACCCAGCTCTGGGCGTCGTCCTTCAGGTTGGCCACCATGATCTGGTCCAGGATCTGATCGTGGACGGTGGCGTTGCGGATCGGCGTCATCAGTTCGACCCGGCGGTTCAGGTTGCGCTCCATCCAGTCGGCCGACGAGATGAAGACCTTGGCCTTGTCGTGCGGCAGGTCGCGGCCGTTGGCGAAACAGATGATGCGGCTGTGCTCCAGGAAGCGGCCGACGATGGACTTGACCCGAATGTTCTCGCTGAGGCCCGGTACGCCCGGACGCAGGCAGCAGATTCCGCGCACGACCAGTTCGATGCGCACGCCCCACTGGCTGGCGCGGTACAGGGCGTCGATGATCTCTGGATCGACCAGAGAGTTGAGCTTGACCCAGATGGCCGCGGGTTTGCCCTGCGCCGCCGCCGACATCTCCTTGCCGATCAACTCGATCAGGGTGGATTTCATGTTCAGCGGCGAGACGACCAGGGCCTCCAGATCGTCCGGCTCGGCATAGCCGGTGATGTAGTTGAACACCCGTCCGGCGTCGCGGCCCAGGGCAGGGTCCGAGCTGAACAGCGACAGGTCGGTGTAAACCTTGGCCGTCACCGGGTGGTAGTTGCCGGTGCCGAAGTGGCAATAGGTCTTCAGCGCATCGCCCTCGCGGCGGACAACGACGCTGAGCTTGGCGTGGGTCTTGTACTCGACGAAGCCGAAGACGACGTGGACGCCGGCGCGCTCCATGGCGCGGGCCCAGCGCAGGTTGGCTTCCTCGTCGAACCGGGCCTTGATCTCGACCAGGGCCACGACGTTCTTGCCGTTCTCGGCCGCCTCGATCAGGGCGGCGACGATGGGGCTGTCCTTGGAGGTCCGGTACAGGGTCTGCTTGATGGCGATGACGTTGGGGTCGCGCGCAGCCTGACGCAGAAACTGCACCACCACGTCGAAGCTCTCGAACGGGTGGTGGATCAGGATGTCCTTCTCGCGGATCGAGGCGAAGACGTCGCCGCCCTGGTCGCGGACCCGCTCGGGATAGCGCGGCTCATAGCCGGGGAATTTCAACTCCGGATGATCGCCGGGGATCAGTTCCGACAGCTGAGCCAGGCCCAGCATGCCATTGACCAGGACCACGTCCTGGGGCGCCGCTTCCAGCTCGCCGACAATGAACTGGCGCAGATCCTCGGGCATGGAGGCCTCGATCTTGATACGCACGACCTCGCCGAGCCGGCGCTGCTTCAGCGCCTCCTCATATTCCAGGACCAGGTCCTCGGCCTCTTCCTCGATCTCGATGTCGCTATCGCGGATCAGGCGCAGCAGTCCCTTTTCCAGAACTTCGCAGCCGGGAAACAGGTGGTCGATGAACAGCAGCAGCAGGCTTTCCAGCGTCACATAGCGCCGCCGCCCCTTGGCCGAACGGCCGTCGACGGGCAGCTCCCAGAAGCGCCGCACCTGTGTCGGCACGGGCACCAGGGCGTAGAGGACCCGGTTGTCGCTGTGGCGCCGCAGCTTCAGCGCCAGCGAGAAGCCGAGGTTCGGCAGGAAGGGAAACGGATGGGCCGGATCGATCGCCAGCGGCGTCAGCACGGCGAATAGCTGGTTCAGGAACTCAGGCTCCAGCCGATCCCGCTCGGTCGGGGTGATCTTGGCGGAATGGATGACCTCGATGCCCGCCTCGTTCAACTCCTTGCGCAGCTGGCCCCAGCGGGATTGTTGTTCGGCCATCAGCTCGCCGGCCGCCAGGTTGACCTTCTCCAGGGTCTGGGCCGGCGTCAGGCCGTCGGCGGACAGGACACGGACCCGTTCACGGATCTGGCCCTTGATCCCGGCGACGCGGGTCATGAAGAACTCGTCCAGATTATTGGCCGAGATCGACAGGAAGCGCAGGCGTTCCAGCAGGGGGTGGTCTGGGTTGGCCGCCTCTTCCAGAACCCGCGAGTTGAACCTGAGCCATGAGATTTCGCGGTTGAAGAACCGCTCGGGAGAGGCCAGCAGGGCCTCGTTGATGGCCAGTTGCGGAGCATGGGACGAGGGAACGGTTTCCCCAGTGGTGACGTCGGCGATGGCGGCGGTATCGGACATGATGCGGTTGTGATGCGGGAATGTGACGGCTGCAAGCGTTCGCGCTCTCCACGGACGGTTTGCGCAGGCTTCATCGCGGGCTAGAGCGGAGATCATGAGGCAGGAACGGGATCGACAGGCGGGCGCGGCGGCGGTGGTCGAGGCGCGGCGGCGGCTGGCCGCTGGCGACGCCCAGGGCGCTTTCAGGGCGTTGCGGGCCTGCGCTGTCGAACATCCCGCCTATGCTCCGGCCTATGTCGAGGCGGCGCGCCTGTTGCTGTCGCGCGGCGACCGGGGCGGGGCGACACAGTTGCTCAGCGACGCCCTGGGCCGGATCGAGGACGAGGGGAGGGGCGAAGTCGCGGGCGCCCTGGCGACCCTATTGGCCGACATCCGCGTCACCGGCTGGCATCCGCGCCTGGAGGCCGACGTGCTGGCCTGTCTGGCCGAACCCGAAATCGACGCCCAGGTGCTGGCCAGGACCGCAGCCGATCTGCTGCTGGCCAAATATCCGCAGGGCGCGGGGGCTGACCTGGACGACCTGGCGAAGGATCCGCTGGGGCTGACCTTCCTGTCGCGATGCCTGAACGTGCAGCCCGCAATGGAGGTTTGGATCGAGGAAGTCCGCAGGCGACTGGTGGAACAGGCGGGCAGGGACGCCGCCTTGCCTGAGTCAGCGCGGGGTCTCGGCTGCGCCTTGGCGCTTCAGGCTTTCGCCTGCGAATATCTGACCCCGCGGGATGCGGCCGAGGGCGCGGTGGTCAAACAGCTGCATGGCGCGGGCGACCAGGTCGGCGCCGTGATCATCGCCGCCTTTTCGCGGCCCCTGTCGGCCCTGGAGTCGCTGGACCCCGCACAGATCAGCGGCATCGAGGCCATCGGCGATGGCCTCGGCCGCCTGCTGCTGAAGCGGACGCGTGATGATCTGAGGACCGAGCAGGCGCTGGCCGAGGTCATTCCGGGTCTGCAAGGCTTAGCGGGTGAAGCGGACGCCGTGTCCCGCAAGGTGCGCCAGCAGTATGAGGCCAACCCCTATCCCCGCTGGCTGACGCCGCCCCTCGCCGACGGGCGCCGCTTGAGCGACGATCTGGCTCGGCTGGGGCCTTTCACGGATGGATCGCCCGAGGTCAGGCGCATTCTGATCGCCGGTTGCGGCACGGGCTATGAAGCCATCGACATCGCCCGGCGCGAGCCCCAGGCGGCCGTGGTCGCGGTCGATCTGAGCCGCGCCAGCCTGGCCTATGGGCGTCGGATGGCGGACGAGCTGGGCATCGGCAATCTCGATTTTCGCCACGGCGACATTCTCGATCTGGCGGGCCTGGAGGCGGACTTCGACCTGGTGACCTGCACCGGCGTGCTGCACCACATGGCCGACCCGACCCAGGGGCTGAAGGCCCTGCGTGCGGTGGCCCGGCCCGGCGCGCCGATCCGCGTCGCCCTCTACAGCCACCGGGCGCGCGCGCCTGTCAGAGCGGCTCACGAGGTCATCGCCCGCGAAGGGCTGGAGCCGACCGCCGCCGGGGTGCGCGCCCTGAGGCGGATCGCGTTCGCAGCGCCGGCGGGCTCGGCCCTGAACGCCCTGACCTCCAGCGACGACTTCCATTCCGTCAGCGGGTGCCGCGATCTGGTGTTCCACGTCCACGAACAGGCCTTCACCCTGCCGCAGATTGCAGATCTGGCGATGCAGGCGGGGGTGGAGGTGATCGGCCTGGATGCGCCGCCGCCAGCTGTTTCGGCCTTCAGGCAGGCCTATGGCGCGAGCGCGGACCTGCTGGATCTCGGACTGTGGGACAGGCTGGAACAGGCGCAGCCCTTCCTGTTCGCGGCGATGTATCCGCTGTGGCTGCGGGCTTGGTCCTGATTTCGTAGTGGTGAAGCGTCTTAGGCGACGCTCGCCGCCGCTTTAACCCGCGCCGCGAACGCGGTACGGAGCGGCATGACCACAGACACCTCGGGTCTGAGCCAACTCGGCGTCCAGACCGTCCAACCGACATCGCCCGAAACCGCCGTGCTGGAGCGGGTGCCGAATCCGCATCCTGATGCGCTGTATCTGGCGCGCTTCACCGTGCCGGAGTTCACCTCGCTCTGCCCCGTGACGGGCCAGCCGGACTTCGCCCATATCGTCATCGACTATGCGCCGGGCGACTGGCTGGTCGAGAGCAAGAGCCTGAAGCTCTACATGACCGCCTTCCGCAACCACGGCGCCTTTCATGAGGACTGCACCGTGGCGATCGGGCTGAAGCTGGCCGATCTGCTGAAGCCGAAATGGCTGAGGATCGGCGGCTATTGGTACCCGCGCGGCGGCATCCCCATCGACGTCTTCTGGCAGACCGGCGCAGCGCCCGAAGGCCTGTGGCTGCCGGATCAGGGCGTGCCGACCTATCGCGGCCGGGGGTGAGCGAAACCCGCCTTCCTTTAGAGGCCCGCCTTCCATTAGAAGCCTGGGGCCGCGATCTTCTCGCGCGGCTTCAGTCGTGGTCTGACCGCGCCGCCTGGTCGCGCTACGGCTTCGAGTTCCTGATGTTCGGGCTGAAGCAGGGATGGGCCTGTCTGTTCGGCGGGCTGATGCTGGCCCTGCTGGTGGGGACGCATCTGCTGTGGCCCCAGAACGCGCCCATCGCCCGCTATGATTTCCTGGTGCTGGCGGCCGTGGCCATCCAGGCGGGGATGCTCATCCTGAAGCTGGAAAGCTGGGAGGAGGCGCGGGTCATCTTCGTCTTCCACGTCGTCGGCACGATCATGGAGCTGTTCAAGACGGCGCACGGGTCGTGGATATATCCGGAGCCCAGCTTGCTCAGGATCGGCGAGGTGCCGCTGTTCTCGGGCTTCATGTATGCGGCGGTCGGCAGCTATATCGCCCGGATCTGGCGCATCTTCGACATCCGCTTTCGCCACTATCCGCCGCTGTGGTCGACCTGGCTGCTGGCGGCGGCCATCTACGTCAACTTCTTCGCCCACCACTGGCTGCCGGACATCCGGTGGTTCCTGTTTGCGGCGACCTTTGTCCTCTTCGGGCGAGGGACCTTCTATTTCACGCCGGATCGCAGCCGCCGGTCGATGCCCTTCCTGCTGGGGTTCTTCCTGGTCGCTGTCTTCATCTGGCTGGCCGAGAACCTGGGCACCCTGTCTCGCGCCTGGATCTATCCTGATCAGGCGGACGGATGGTCGATGGTGTCCTTCGCCAAGCTGGGCAGCTGGTTTCTGCTGATGATGATCAGCGTCGTTCTGGTCTCGCTGGTGCACCGACCCCAGCCGGAAGGCGACGCAGGCGTCTAGGGCAGGGTGGTGGTGATCGCCGCCACGTCGGGTCGCACCCGTTCCAGCAGGGGTTCGCTGGCCGTGCCGATGTGGATGAAGCCGGCGACCTTCTCGCCCGCCGTGAGGCCGAGCAGGGGCAGGGCGTCCTCGTCATAGCTGTACCAGTCGGTGATCCAGCTGGCCGAGAATCCTAGCGCGTCGGCGGCGTGTTCGATGTTCATGCAGACGGCGCCCGACGACAGTTCCTGCTCCCACACAGGCTTTGGGCCCGGCGCGGCTGTGGAGACCACCAGGATCGAGACCGGCGCGGCCGTCAGCTTGGCCAGCACCGCGACGGATTTGGGCGAAAGACCCTTCTGCGCGACCAGGGCCTTAAGCTTTTCGGCCAGGTCGGCGCGGCTCTGCGGGCCCATGACGACGAACCGCCAGGGAAACAGCTTGCCGTGATCGGGGCTGCGGGCGCCTAGGCTCAAGATGCGCTGGATCTGTGCGGGCGACGGTCCCGGCTTAGTCAGATCCTGGGCGGGGGCCGAACGACGCAGCGCCAGGCGGCGCTCATGCTCGGGCGAGGCGGTCGGAGCGGGCATGGGCTCGCCCAGGTCGAAGCGATCGGTCAGTGTCATAAGGCCTAGCTAGTGCTCGCGGCCCGTCTGCGCCATAGGTCGCCGGTGACCGACACTCCCGAAAAATCCGACCGCGACATCGAAGCGTCCGCACGGCTTATCCCGGCCAAGAGGCCCGTGCTCACGCCCGTCTGGGCGGCTGGCATGGAGCCGACGACGCCCTGGCAGGATTTAAGCGGTCCGCGCACCGTCTATGAGACGCCGTGGATGAAGGTGACCGAGCATGATGTGACGGCGCCCACCGGCGTGACCAGCCAGTATGGGGTGACGCGGTTCCAGAACCTGGCGGTCGGGGTCCTGCCGCTGCACAGCGACGGGACGGTGACCTTGGTCGGTCAGTCGCGGTTCGCGCTCATGAACTATTCCTGGGAGATGCCGGAGGGCGGGGCGCCGTTCGACGAGGAGCCGCTGGACGGCGCGCGCCGAGAACTGGCGGAGGAGGCAGGCTTGAGGGCCGATCACTGGGTCGAAGTCTTGCGGATGGAGATGTCGAACTCCATCACCGACGAACAGGCGATCGCCTGGCTGGCCTGGGACCTGCATCCCGTGCCGACGGCCCCCGACGACACCGAGGTTATCGCCGTGGTGAGGGTTCCGTTCATGACCCTGATCAACGAAATCAGCCGTGGCGCCGTTCGTGACGCATTTACGGTGGCGACAGCATTCCGGGCCTACCATATGGCGCGTGAGGGTATTTTGCCCGGTTGGCTGGCGCACGCCCTGCTGACGCGGGTATAATATTTCATCGCTCGGAGGCGTTATGTCGTTTCAGCCCAAGTTTGAAGTGGTCGTATCCCAGTCGGAAATCTGGTCGCTGCTGCGCTCGGCGGCGGAAGAGGCCGCGCGGGCCGAGCCCCATCTGGGTTCGCTGCTGAATGCGACGGTGCTGTCGCACGGCGACTTGGCGGCGGCTTTAAGCTTCCAGATCGCGCGCAAGATCGGTGACAACGAACTGGCGGCCATGAGCGTGCGCGAGGTCTGCACCGACGCCTTCACCGCCGATCCGACCATCGTCGCCGCCGCCGAGGCCGACCTTCAGGCCGTGGCCGAGCGGGATCCGGCGATCCGGTCGCTGTTGCAGCCCTTCCTCTATTTCAAGGGCTTTCAGGCCCTTCAGGCGTCGCGCGTCGGCCACTGGCTGTGGTCGCAGGGTCGCGAGACCCTGGCCTTCCATTTCCAGAGCCGGATTTCCGAACTGTTCCAGATCGACATCCATCCGGGCGCGCGTCTGGGCTCGGGTCTGTTTCTGGACCACGGCACCGGGATCGTCATCGGCGAGACGGCGGTGGTCGGAGACGACGTCTCCATGCTGCACAACGTCACCCTGGGCGGGACCGGCGCAGAACGCGGCGACCGGCACCCCAAGATCGGCAAGGGCGTCCTTTTGGGCGCGGGGGCCAAGGTGCTGGGCAATATCGTCGTCGGCGACTACGCCAAGGTGGCTTCGGGGTCGGTGGTGCTGAAGCCCGTGCCGTCGGGCTGCACCGTGGCCGGGGTGCCTGCGCGGCTCGTCAACTGCCCCACCGGGGCCGAGCCCGCCCGGACGATGGACCATACCCTGGCTGATGTCGTGTTCGACTTTTCGATCTGAGCTTTCCTTGAGAGGGCTGAATCTCTAGGGTCCGCCGCTTCCTGACCTGCTCAAAGACTATCGAGGCCCCCCATGAACGAAGCCGACATGAAGCGTATCGAGGCGCATCTGAAGCGCACTTTCAATGCTGGCGGCATTGTCGTGAAACCCCGCCCCAAGGTGAATGATTCCGCCGAGGTCTATGTCGGCGACGAGTTCATCGGCGTGGTGTTCGACGACGAGGACGAGGACGGCAGCTTCATGTTCGAGATGGCTATCCTGGCCGAGGACCTGTCGCCGGCCTGATCGTCACCGCCGCATCAGACAATAAAAACCCCGGGCGGTGCGAACCGCTCGGGGTTTTTGTTTTCAGCCGATCCGGCTTCAGCGCTTGCCGAAGATGGCGTCGGCGATCTTGTCGAGGAAGCTCTTGGGCTTGGCCGGAGCGGCTGCGGGCTTGGGCGCGGCAGCGGCCGGAGCCACGGCGGGCTTGGGCGCAGGGGCCGAGGCCGGAGCCGCCGAGACGGCGGGCTTGGCAGCGGCGACTGGAGCGGCGGCCACAGCCGGCTTGGGCGCAGGCGCAGCGGTCACGGCAGGCTTGGCGGTCGCTGCAGCCTTGGGCTTGGGACCGGGCTTGGCGCGGGGCGCGGTCGCCGATTTGGCGGCCGGAGCCTTTGCAGGCTTGGCGGCGGCCTTGGGGGCAGCAGCCGGCTTGGCGGCCGTTGCAGCCTTGGGCTTGGGACCAGGCTTGGCCTTGGCGACGGCGGGCTTGGCGGCGGCTTTTACGGCCTTGGGCGCAGCGGCAGGCTTGGCTGCGGCCTTGGGCTTGGGACCGGGTTTCGCCTTGGCGACCACAGCAGCCTTGGGCGCCGCAGCCTTGATGGGCTTGGGCGCTGCGGCAGTTTTTGCGGGCTTGGGCGCAGCGGCTTTTGCCGGAGCCGCCTTTGCGGCGCTCGACTTTGCCGCCGGTTTCGGCTTGGAAGCGGCAGGCGCCGACTTCGGCGCCGCAGATTTAGTCGTAGACGGTGACTTGGCCATGTATTCCCCGACCCCTCGGTTAGAAAGCGCGCACCAGTACGCGTTTACGGAAGCTTCGATTCGCCATGATAGCGGTGTTTGAGAAATGTCCGAGTCCGCAGTTCAAATTATCGCGCGTGGCCTTCGCGCCCATGCCGAAGCCGCCGCTGAGGCCATCGACGCCGATGTGACCCTTGAGGGGGCGACCTATTCCATCCTGGAGGAGGACGAGGATCGCGGCATCTGGCGTATCGACGCCTTCCCGACCACGGCCGAGGAAGCCGCAGGCATCCAGGCTCGGCTGGCGGAGCACGAGGGCATGACCACGACGGTCGAGGTTCTGGCCGACGCCGACTGGCTGGCCATGTCGTTGTCCGGTCTGCCGCCGGTCAAGGCGGGGCGGTTCTTCGTCTATGGCGCCCACGACCAGGGCCTGGTCCCGGCCAGCGCCGTCGCCTTGAAGATCGACGCCGGCGCAGCCTTCGGCACCGGCCACCACGGCACGACGGTCGGCTGCCTGGTCGCCTATGACGAACTGCTGAAGCGCGAGAAGTTCGAGCGGGTTCTGGACGTAGGCTGCGGCACCGGGATCCTGGCCATCGCGGCGGCCAAGACCGGCAGCCGCGTCGCCGTCGGCACCGACATCGACCAGCCCTCGGTGCGCATCGCCAACGAGAACGCCAAGTTGAACATGGCCAAGGCCCGCTTCGTCCACGCCTCGGGCCTGAACGACCAGGCTGTGCGCAAGGACGGCCCCTATGATCTGGTGTTCGCCAATATCCTGGCCCCGCCGCTGGTTTCGCTGTCGCAGGACATCAAGCTGGCGCTGCGGATCGGCGGGGTGGCCATCCTGTCCGGCCTGTTGAGGACGCAGGAGCGCCGGGTCACCGCGGCCTATCTGTCCAAGGGCTTCAAGCTGGAGCGACGCATCCATCGCGACGCCTGGAGCGCCCTGGTGCTGCGTCGCGTCGGCTGAGCGGGAACGTCGGCGAGCGGGCGCCGTTGATCGGTCTCAATGGAGGCCTCGCCGTGAGCCAGTACGACCCCAACCTCGACCCGACCCGCCAGCCGAACACCCCGCGATCCGAGCCGATGTACAGCGAGACCATCGTGGTGAGACGCGATTCCAACACCGGATGGTGGGTCGCAGGTATTCTGGCTGCGCTGGTGCTGGTCGCGGCGCTATGGCTGCTGGCCTCGCGTGAGCCGCACGACGCCGAAGCTCAGGCGCGTCTGGCCGAAGCTCAGGCCGCCCAGGCCCAGGCTGACGCCGACAGCGCCCTGGTGCAGGGTCAGATCCAGGGCCAGATCGCCGGAGCCCAGCAGGGCGTCGAGATGGCGCGCGCCGACGCCGCGCGGGCCCAGGCCGACGCCGTTCGCGCCGCCAGCGAGGCCCGCACCGCGGAGGCCGACGCTGCCGCAAGGGCTACCGCTGTTCAGGCGGCGACCGCCTCGGCGGCTCGGCCTGTCGAGCCTGCGCAACCTTCCGGCGTGGCGGTTATCACCAGCACCTCGCCTCAACCCTGAACCCGCCGGTTTCGTTGCCGGCGCGGCGATGATAGAGGCGCATCCGTGCCTCTTCACATGATCAAACTGTGCGTCGGCGTCGCCAAGGTGGAGACGCTGGAACGCCGCGTCGCCAAGAACCAGTGGCTGACCGTCAACACACGGATGACGCCCAAGCGTGCTGACGAGATCGAGGACGGCGGCAGCCTGTTCTGGGTGATGAAGGGATCGGTCACCTGCCGGATGCCCATCCTCGACATCTCCACGTCGGGCGAGGGCAAGTCGAAGATGTGCCTCATCAAGCTGGCCGGGGAGGTGATCCGCACGGCCCCTCAGGCGCGTCGCCCTTTCCAGGGCTGGCGCTACCTGGAGCCCAAGGACGCGCCGCGGGACCTATCGACCATGGAGGCGGGCGAGTTGCCGGATGATTTCGCGCGGCAGCTGCGCGAGATGGGGGCGTGGTAGGGCGTACTCTGGGCGACTAAGCCGACATCGCGGATGTCCGTTCAGGGTGGTTTGCGGACGTCGAGACTTGTCCAAACAGAGCGCCTGATCCATCTTCGGAAATGGTCAGCAAGCCACGATATGAAAGTCGCTGGGGGAACGCGGGGGCCGTGCTCTACCGGCTCATCATCCCGGTCGGTCTTCTGTCGTCTGTTGTCCTGCTGGCGCCGCTCATTTGGACCGGCCACCTCTGGGTCGCAGCCGGTTACCCGGTCATCATCGCTGGGCTGTTGTGGTTGACGGTGCGAGGAGTGGTTCTCGCAAGTGGGGCATGGAAGGTCGTAGCCCTTCTCGCAAATGCTGCGATTACCATTGCGGCTGCGGTGCTGGCCTTCGGCATTTGGGTTTCGATTGGCGGCATCTGAACGTCCGCAACGGGTCGGCCATTCAGACGATCAAATCCGCCTCTCCGCGCAGGATCGCCTCGGCCTCGACGGTATGCTTGGCGCCCGATCGATCATGGAGCACCAGCGCCGGACGCAGCACCAGCGGCGCCTTGCCGCGTTTGACCGCCTTGATCAGCACGCGTTTGGCCGGCTGATCGGCGAAGGGCTGGACGGGCAAGATGGCGAAGGATCCCGCCTTTTCGTTCAATAAGCCCAGGATATCGGCTAGCCGATCGGCGCGATGGATCATCAGGATGCGGCCGCCGTCCTTGACCGAGGATAACAGGATGTCTGTCCAGGCGACCAGGCCGTCGTCGGCGATCCAGGCGCCGCGTTTGCCGGGGGAGGGGGCGCGCAGGGCGGTCTCGTCGTCGAAGAAGGGCGGATTCGACACTGCCCAGTCGCAGAGAGGCAGGTCCAGATTGCCGTAACCCGTCGCCACGTCGCCGGTGATGACCGTCGTCTGCCCCTGGACGCCATTCAGGTCCGCGTTGCGACGGGCGAGGGCGGCGGCGGCGGGATCCCGCTCCAGCCCCGTCAGAATAAGGCCCGGACACCGGGCGGCGACCTGCATCAGCACCGCTCCAGCGCCACAGCCGGCTTCGAAAATTCTTTGGCCGGGCCTGGCGGCGACGGCGGCGGCCAGAAGGGCGGCGTCCATGCCGGCGCGATAACCCCTGGCAGGCTGGAGCAGACGCACACGACCGCCCAGCAGGGCGCTCTCGACGACCTGAGTTTGCGCGGGGTCGACCGTTTCCGGCAATACAGATGCTGTCGTCACGCGGCTTGACCCTTCATGGCGCGATCACCATTGTCCCGCTGACCGCAATGCAGCAAGACGACTTTGCTGACGGGCGGAGGTTCGCGCGCGATTCTCAGCGCCGATCCTGGATTGAGAGAGTAGTTTCGTGGACGCCGTGACCCTAGCAGACAACCGGCGCCCAGACCGCCTCAAGGGCGAGGTGGATACGCTCGTCGCCCTGGCCGCCATGGACATGGCCGCTGTCGACGCCCTGATCATCGACCGGATGCAGTCGAACGTGCCGGTCATCCCCCTGCTGGCGGAACATATTGTCTCGGCCGGAGGCAAGCGGTTGCGGCCCCTGCTGACCGTCGCTGCAGCCCGCGCGGCCAAGGGCGAGATCGAAAATCCGGTCAAGCTGGCCGCCGCCGTCGAGTTCATCCACACCGCGACCCTGTTGCACGACGACGTGGTGGACGGATCGGAGCGACGCCGCGGCAAGGTCGCGGCCCACCTGATCTGGGGATCGGCCACCAGCGTCCTGGTCGGCGACTTCCTGTTCGCACGCTCGTTCGAACTGATGGTCGAAACGGGCGAGATGCGCGCCCTGGGCATTCTGGCGCGGGCGTCGGCCGTGATCGCCGAGGGCGAGGTGCTGCAACTGACGCGGGCGCACGACCTGAACCTGGATCAGGCGACCTATCTGAAGATCATTTCCGCCAAGACCGCCGAACTGTTCGCCGCCGCCGCCGAGGCCGGGGCTGTCGGAGCCGGCGCGGATGCCGAGGCGACAGCCGCCCTGCGTGCCTATGGTCTGAACCTGGGCCTGGCTTTCCAGTTGGCGGACGACGCCCTGGACTATGGCGGCACGTCCGAAGCCCTGGGCAAGAATGCGGGCGACGACTTCCGCGAAGGCAAGGTGACCCTGCCCCTGCTGCTGGCGGTGGCGCGGACCAAGGGGCGCGAGGATGCCTTCTGGGACCGCACGATCAACAAGGGCGAACGCTCCGAAGACGATTTCCGCCGGGCGCGCGAGCTGATCATCGGCACGGGCTCTGTCAGTGGGACACTGGACGCCGCCGGAGACTACGCCGACCTGGCCAAGGCGGCGCTGCGTATCCTGCCGGACACCGACTGGCGCGATGCGCTGGAGAAGCTGGCCGATTTCGCGGTGAGTCGGGTCGCCTGACGGGCCTCCTCCCCACCGCCGAGCGGCGAGGGGGAGGAGCCGTACGTTCTATTTCAGGCTGGCGGCGAAGCGCTGGATGCGGGTGCAGGCCTCGGTCAGCACGGCTTCCGAGGTGGCGTAGCTGACGCGGAAATAGGGCGACAGGCCAAAGGCCGAACCCTGAACCACCGCAACGCCTTCGGCTTCCAGCAGGGCGCTGGTGAAGACGTCGTCGTCGGTGATGACCGTGCCGTTCGGCGCCGTCTTGCCGATCAGACCCTCGACCGACGGATAGACGTAGAAGGCGCCTTCCGGGTTGGCGCAGCGGATGCCCGGCGCCGCGTTCAGCATCGACACGACCAGATCGCGGCGCTTCTGGAAGGCGTCGTTGCGGATCGGCAGGAAGTCCTGCGTCCCGTTCAGGGCCTCGACGGCGGCGTGCTGGCTGATGGAGGCGGGGTTGGAGGTGGTCTGGCTGGCCACCTTGCGCATCAGGTCGATCAGGGCCTTGGGGCCGCCAGCATAGCCGATGCGCCAGCCGGTCATGGCATAGGCCTTGGACACGCCGTTGACCGTCAGGGTGCGGTCGTAGAGGTCGGGCGCGACCTGGGCGATGGTGGTGTATTCGAACGCATCGAACACCAGGTGCTCATACATGTCGTCGGTCAGGATCCAGACGTGCGGATGCTTGCGCAGCACGTCGGCCAGGGCGACCAGTTCGTCCCGCGTATAGGCCGCGCCGGTCGGGTTCGACGGCGAGTTCAGGATCAGCCACTTGGTGCGCGGCGTGATGGCGGCGTCCAGAACCTCGGGGCGCAGCTTGAAGCCATCAGCCTCTTCGCCCGTGACGAAGACGGGTTCGCCGCCCGCCAGCAGGGTCATGTCGGGATAGGAAACCCAGTAGGGCGCCGGGATGATGACTTCGTCGCCGGGGTTCAGGGTCGCCAGCAGGGCGTTGTAGATCACCGGCTTGCCGCCCGAGGCGACGTGGATCTGGTTCACTGCATAGGTCAGGCCGTTTTCGCGCGCGAACTTGTCGGCGATCGCCTTCTTCAGCGACGGCATGCCGTCAGCGTCGGTGTATTTGGTCTGGCCGTCGTTGATGGCCTTGATGGCGGCGGCCTTGATATTGTCCGGGGTGTCGAAGTCGGGTTCGCCGGCGCCGAGGCCGATGATGTCGCGGCCGGCGGCGGCCAGTTCCCGCGCCTTGGCGCTGACGGCGATGGTGGCGGATGGCTTGACGCGGGCGAGGGCGGCGGACTGCAGGGACATGAAGGATTTCCGGTCGCCGCGACGGGTTTCGGGGTGGGAAGGCTTGCGGCGGCCCCGTTTACTCAGAAGCGCTGCTGGCCGCAAACCCGTCGATGCCCACAAATGCTGATCGGCGTCATAAGCTGTGCTGGGGTGGGTCTTTTCGGGTGGCCGATTGGCCGGCATGGAGCCCGCTCGCAGCCGCCATGTCTCAGCCCGAATCGTGAGGGCCGGCGACCTGTTCGCTCAGGTGTCGGTTTCGTGATCGAAATGGCGCTGTCGTGGTTATCGCGACCGAGGCGTCAGGGGTTGTATTCGCGGCCTCATACGGGCAAACGAGCCATCGTCGGTAAGGCGAAGACGATCAGGTAGCCGCAGCGTGTGGGGATGCACAGCGGTTGGGGGCGTCGCCGAAACCGACCGAAACACCCACGCCTTTCGGCAAAGATAGTTCGGTCCACACCCCCATGTTTTCACACCTCTTCGGCGCCATCTCCAACGACATCGCCATGGATCTGGGGACCGCCAACACCCTGATCTATATGAAGGGCAAGGGCATCGTCCTGAACGAGCCTTCGGTTGTGGCGCTGCGGAATGTCGGCGGACGCAAGATCGTCCATGCCGTTGGCATCGAGGCCAAACAGATGCTGGGCCGCACCCCGGGCCACATGGAAGCCATCCGTCCCATGCGCGACGGGGTCATCGCCGACTTCGAAGTCGCCGAGGAGATGATCAAGCACTTCATCCGCAAGGTTCATAACCGCAAGGGTTTCGTGAACCCCAAGATCATCGTCTGCGTGCCCTCGGGCGCCACGGCGGTCGAGCGGCGTGCGATCAATGACTCCTGCCTGAACGCCTCGGCCCGTCGCGTCGGTCTGATCGACGAGCCCATGGCCGCTGCGATCGGCGCCGGTCTGCCGATCCATGAGCCCACGGGTTCGATGGTCGTCGATATCGGCGGCGGCACGACGGAAGTCGCCGTTCTGTCCCTGTCGGGCATCGTCTATTCACGTTCGGTACGCGTCGGCGGCGACAAGATGGACGACAGCATCATCAGCTACATGCGTCGCAACCATAACCTGCTGATCGGCGAGACGACGGCCGAACGCATCAAGAAGGACATCGGAACCGCCCGGATTCCGGCCGACGGCGAAGGCCTGTCGATCGAGGTCAAGGGCCGCGACCTGATGCAGGGCGTGCCGCGCGAGGTCCGTATCTCGGAGCGCCAGGCTGCTGAAGCGCTTGCTGAACCCGTCTCGCAGATCATCGACGCCGTGAAGGTCGCCCTGGAGGCCACGCCTCCGGAACTGGCCGCCGACATCGCCGATAAGGGCATCATGCTGACCGGCGGCGGGGCTCTGCTGCGCGGCCTGGATGCAGAAATCCGCGATCACACCGGCCTGCCGGTCTCGGTCGCCGACGATCCCCTGTCGTGCGTGGCCATCGGCTGCGGCCGGGTGCTGGAGCATCCGCGCTGGATGAAGGGCGTGCTCGATTCGGCCCTCTAGGGTCTGGATCAGACACTTCGTCTCACAGCGTGATGCGGGTTTTCACCCGGCGCGGATTTTGCAATAGGCTGCGTCAGTCGGCGGGAGTGTCCCGCTGATTCTGATCCCTTACCGGAAAGGCTGCCGTGGCGTTTCGCGACGGACCGTTCGAGACCATCAAGGTGCCGCTGGCTTGGACCGCCGCGGTCGTGGTCGTGGTTGCCTTGGTCGCATCCGTGATCCTGCTGATGAGCGACCGGCGCGAGGTCCGCAATCACGATGTCTATTCGCCTGTGCGCGCGGGTTTCGATGCGGGCATGGGGCCGGTCAGCGGCGTCCTGGCCGCGCCTGTCCGCTGGGTGGGATCGCTCAGCGACGGGGTGAAGGGGTATTTCTTCGCCGTCTCCGAGAACCGCAAGCTGCGGGAGCAGATCGCTCAGCTGGAGCCCTGGCGCGACCAGGCCATCGCCTTGAAGAACGTCAACGCCCGCTATGAGGCGATGCTGGGCCTGCGGACCGAGCCGGCGGTGGCGATGGTCACCGGTCGTTCCGTCTCGGATTCACGCGGCCCCTTCGTCCACGCCCGCCTCATCGACACCGGCGCCGACAAGGGCGTCCGCATCGGCAACCCCGTTATCAATGAGGATGGCCTGGTCGGTCGTGTGATCGGCGCGTCCGGAGGCGTCTCGCGGATGCTGCTGCTGACCGACGTGTCCAGCCGCACGCCTGTTCTGATCGACCGCACCGACGCGCGCGCCATGCTGACCGGCGACGGCAGCGGCAACCCGCGCCTGGAGTTCGTGCGTGGCGTCGGCTCGGTCCAGGCCGGCGACCGCGTGTTGAGTTCGGGTGACGGCGGCGGCTTCCCACGCGGCATCCCCATCGGTGTCGCCGCCAAGGGGATCGACGGCACCTGGCGGGTCAAGCTGTTCAGCGACCGGGGCGCGATCGACTATGTCCGCGTCATGCTGTTCCAGGATTTCGGCCAGCTGGTCAGCCCTGAAGCCCTGACGCCTCCGCCTCTGGCGGGTCTGGCGGCGGCCCCGCCGCCCAGCGCGGCCCAGGCTGCAGCCATCACTGATGCGGCCGCGCGTCGGGCAGCAGCCGCCAGTACGGCCGCTGCTACAACGACGACGCCCTCGAGACCTGCGGCGCAGAGGCCGGCGGCGCCCAGGCCCGCGCCGGCGCCCGCTGCAACGCCACCTCAGGCCACACCCCCTTCCGCCGCGACGGCTCCGGGGCAGGCCGAGTGAGACGGCCGGTTTCCGTGCGGGTCGTCGGTCCGGTGCAATGGATCGCCCTGCCGGCGCTGGCGGTGATGGCAGGGTCCATCGTCCTGGCCACGCCTGTGGAGATGTTCGGCCTGAAGCTGCCTGAGCCGATCCTGCCCATGGTGCTGGCTTTCGCCTGGCCGCTGATCCGGCCATCCATGGTTGCCCCTGCCGTGCTCTTTGGTCTTGGGCTGTTTCTGGACCTGTTGTGGGGCAGTCCGCTCGGGCTGTGGTCGCTGAGCCTTCTTGGCGTCTACGCCATCGTCCTGGCGTCGCGAAACCTGCTGGCGGGGCAGGAGACCCAGATTTTGTTCGGCTGGTACGCCGGCTGCACCCTGCTGGCCTTTCTTCTGACCTATGTGATCGTCAGCCTGAACGCGGGCAATGCGCCGAGCATCCTGGCTCTGCTGGGCCAGATGATTCCGACACTGTTGCTGTTTCCGGTCGCCAGTTGGCTGATCGAACGGTTCGACGACGGTGAAACCCGGTTCAGATGAGCAACGAACCCGCCATCTTCTTTTCCGACGTCAACGAGCGTCAGGGTTCCTTCCTGCGCCGGACCTTCGTCGTCGGCGGGCTGACGGCTCTGGGCATCGGCGCCCTGACCATGCGGCTGGGGCAGTTGCAGGTGGTCCAGGCCCAGGAATATTCGACCCTGGCGACCAACAACCAGTTCAACTTTCGCCTGGTGCCGCCGCCGCGCGGACGCATCCTGGACCGCAACGGCGTGGTCATCGCCGGCAACCGGCCCAGTTTCCGCGTCCTGGTCGTGCGCGACGAGACCAAGGACCTGGACCAGACACTGGACCTGCTGGGTCGGCTGCTGCCCGACACGCTGGAGCGCCGGCGCGCCATCATCCGCGACGTCAACGCCGCGCCCCGCTTCACCCCGGTTCCGGTCAAGAGCGACCTGACCTGGGAGGAGTTCGCCAAGGTCAACCTCTACGCCCCCGAACTGCCGGGCGTCATGGCCGACATGAACGAGGCGCGTTTCTATCCCTATGGCGGGTCGTTCGCCCATGTCATCGGCTATGTGGCCAAGGTCTCGGACCGGGACATCAAGGCCATCCGCGACAAGGGTCAGGAACCACCGACCATCCTGTTCAACCCCGGCTTCCGCATCGGCCGCTCGGGCGTGGAAAAAGCGCTGGACGCCGACCTGCGGGGCGAGGCGGGCGGCAAGCGGGTCGAGGTCGACGCACGAGGCCGGGTGGTCGCCGAGGACATCGGCGGCTCGCGTCCGGCCATCAACGGCAAGGACGTGGTCCTGACCCTGGACGCCGACGTGCAGAACCGGGCGCTGGAGGTGTTCGGCGACGAGAGCGGCGCGTGCGTGGTGATGGACGTTCGCAACGGCGACATCCTGTGCATGATGTCGGCGCCGTCGTTCGATCCCAACCTGTTCGTCAGCGGCGTGCCCACGCGGACCTATCGCGCCCTGGCCGACTACGAGCGCAAGCCCCTGCTCGACAAGACCATCAACGGCACCTTTCCGCCCGGCTCGACCTTCAAGCCGTGCACGGCGCTGGCCCTGCTTCAGGCCGGGGTCGATCCCAGCCAGCGCGTTCACTGCAGCGGCAGCTACCGGACGGGCAATCGCACCCAACGCTGCTGGGGCGTTCACGGGTCGCAGGATATGCACAACGCGATCAAGAACTCCTGCGACGTCTATTTCTACGCCATGTGCAATCGCGCGGGCGTCGACGGCATCCGCGACGCGGCGCTGAAGCTGGGTTTCGAGCATGAGTTCGACATCGGCGTGGACAACCAGCGCAAGGGAATGCTGCCCTCCACCGAATGGAAGCGGCGGACCTTCCCGCGCGACCCTGTCTGGCACCCAGGGGAGACGACCTCGGTGGCGATCGGGCAGGGCGCCGTGACCGTCAACGCCCTGCAACTGGCGACCTATACCTCGCGGTTGGCCAACGGGAAGAAGGCCATCCTGCCGCGCCTGATCAAGTCGGTCGGCGGCGTCGAGCGGCCTAGCGGCGCGGCCGTGCCGGACCTGCCGTTCAATCCGGCCCATATCGAGATCGTCCGCCAGGGCATGATCGCCGTGGCCAACGACCGTTCCGGCACCGCCTATCGCCAGAGCCAGCTGGGCCTGGGCGATATCCAGATGGCGGGCAAGACCGGCACGGCCCAGTCGCGCGACTACGGCTCCGGCTCGCGCAAGTCCGATGTCTGGGCGCTGAAGGACCACAACCTGTTCATCGCCTTCGCCCCGATCGACGCGCCGCGCTATGCCGTGGCCGTCATCATCGAGCACGGCGGCCGGGGGGGCGGCACGGCCGGGGCGCCTCGCGCACGCGAAGTCATGCGCACCGTCCTGTTGAAGGACCCGGAGATGCGCGACCGGATCACCCGCCCGCCGCCGCCCGAGGCGACCGGCCCCGAGGTGGAGGAGGGCTCCATCGGCGCCGCGCCCGAGCCCGCAATCGAAGCGCCCGCCGCGCCTGCGGCGGCGCGTCCCCGTACACCGACGGCGACTTCGGGTCCGCGTCCCTATCTGGCGAATGGCCAATGACTGCATCCGCCCTGACCCGTCCCGGCGAGCGTGACCGGCTCTCGACCAAGATCGGCGAGATCGACTGGCGTTTCGCCGCCCTGTTGTGCGTCGTCGCCAGCGTCGGCGGAGGCATGCTCTATTCCGTGGCCGGCGGCTCGTGGGAGCCGTGGGCCGCCAACCACATGATCCGTTTCGGTGTCTGCCTGGTGCTGATGCTGGCCCTGTCGATGGTCAGCCTGAGGATATGGTTCGGTTCGGCCTATATCGTTTACGGCCTGGCTCTGCTGCTGCTGGCGGCCATCGAGATTCCGGGCGTCGGCTATACGGCCATGGGCGCTACGCGCTGGATCGACCTGGGCTTCACCCGGATCCAGCCATCCGAGATCATGAAGATCGGCGTGGTGCTGGCTCTGGCGCGCTACTATCACGGCGCGACGGCCAAGGACGCGCGGTTCAGCTGGAAACTGATCTACCCGGTCATGATCGTGGGCCTGCCCTTCCTGCTGGTGGCGCACCAGCCGGACCTGGGGACGGCCATGCTTATCGGCCTGACCGGGGCCGCCATGATGTTCATGGCCGGGCTGGATTGGAAGATCATCGCCGGAGTCTCGATCCCGGCCGCCGTGGCCATTCCCTTCTATGTCATGTTCGGGATGCACGACTATCAGCGTCACCGGGTGCTGACCTTCCTGTCGCCGGAAAGCGATCCATCGGGCACCGGCTATCACATCACCCAATCCAAGATCGCCCTGGGGTCGGGCGGGCTGCTGGGCAAGGGATTCGGCCTGGGCAGTCAGAGCCAGCTGGAATTCCTGCCCGAGAAACACACCGACTTCATCTTCGCAGCCGTGTCGGAGGAGTTCGGCTTCGTCGGCTCTTTCACCATCCTGGCCTGCTATGCGGGAATCATCTTGATCGCGCTCAGGATCGCCTCCCTGTCGCACAGCCACTTCGGCCGGATGGCGGCCGCGGGCGTGACCTCGACCTTTGCCCTCTATGTGTTGATCAATGGCGCGATGGTCATGGGGCTGGCGCCGGTCGTGGGCGTGCCCATGCCGCTGCTGTCCTATGGCGGCACGGTCATGTTGACGGTGATGATCGGCTTCGGCCTGGTCATGGCCACGCGAGTCCACCGCTATGCCGAACTGCCCAAGGGCCACGGCCTGATCTAGCCGGGCCCGTCTCTAGAGCTTGGCGCGCGCCGACTTGATGCGAGCCATAAGAGCCTGGCGCGCCTGAGCCTGACGGGCCGCCAATGCTCGCGCCTCGGCCTCCAGGGCGGCGCGTCGGTCGTCGATCTCGGTCGTCTGCTCCGCCTGTTCGCTGTCCAAGGTTTCGAGCTCGGCTTCCAGCGCCTTCAGCGCCTTGCGCGCCCTGTCGTCAGCCGCCTTGGCCTTGGGCCTCGGCGCCTTGGCCACCTTGCCGACATCGATCGCCAGGCCGCGCTCGATCACTTCGCCGGGCGAGGCGAGGGCGGCGTCATAGTCAGGGCCGGCCGTGATTTCGGAGGCGAGGCCGGTCTGGAAGATGTCGGAGCCTATGCCCCAGGCCTGAAGCGCCTTGGGACGCGAACTCGTCGCCACGCTGAAAGCGTGAAAGCCGTCGGACCAGGTAAAGACCTTCAGCCTGGCCATGATCCGTCCCCTTAGAGGGTCGCCGCCCAGTCGGTGGCGCGGATCAGGCTGTCGATGATGCCGGGCTCGGAAGAGGCGTGACCAGCGTCGGGCACGATATCCAGCGTCGCCTCGGGCCAGGCGCGATGCAGGGACCAGGCGCCGGAAATGGGCGTCACCACATCGAACCGCCCCTGTGCGATCCAGGTCGGGATGTGGCGGATGCGCTCGATATTCTTCAACAGCCAGCCTTCTTCGGGGAAGAAGCCGCCATTCATGAAGTACCAGCATTCGATCCGGGCGAAGGCGACGGCGAAGTCGGCCTCGGCGAATTTGTCCGGCTTGGCGGCGGGGCCCTCGGCGCTGACGGTTTCGCCTTCCCAGCTGGACCAGGCGATGGCGCAGCGCTCGCGCTCGGCGCGGTCGTCCCCGATCAGCCGCCTGTAATAGGCGCCCATCAGGTCGTGGCGCTCGTCCTCGGGGATGGGGGCGACGAAGCGTTCCCAGGCGTCGGGGAAGATCATCGAGGCGCCATCCTGATAGAACCAGTGCAGCTCCTTTTTGGTCAGCAGGAAGATGCCGCGCAGGATCAGGCTCTCGACCCGCTCCGGGTGGGTGATGGCATAGGCCAGCGACAGGGTCGAACCCCAGGAGCCGCCGAACACCGACCACTTTTCGATGCCGCAACGCTCGCGCAGCTGTTCGATGTCGTCGATCAGGGTCCAGGTGGTGTTGTCTTCCAGCGACGCGTTTGGGCGCGAGCGGCCGCATCCGCGCTGATCGAACAGGATGATGCGATACTTCGACGGATCGAAATAGCGGCGCATACCGGGGTTGGTCGCGCCACCCGGACCGCCGTGGAGGACCAGAACCGCCTTGCCCTGCGGGTTGCCGCATTCCTCGTAATAGATCTCGTGCGGTCCGCCTGTCGCCATCCAGCCGGACGCAAAGGGTTCGATCTCGGGATAGAGCTCGCGGCGAGGCTTGTCGGGCACGGGGAAGGCCATTCGAAACACGGTCTTTCAGCTGGCGCGAACGGGGGGCGGGCGGGTCGCGTATGGGTCCGATCAGGCGTCGGATTGCGCCTTCCCGAATGCGGCAAAGGCCAGCAAAAGCCAACCCGCAATCATCAGAACTCCGCCGATCGGGGCGACGGCGCCCATGGCCGGCATACTCAGCAGAGCGATGAAGGTCAGGGCCAGGCAGAAGACCAGTCCACCGACGCCAGCCAGCCATCCGGCGACCGACACCAGCCGCGTCCGCGCAGGCGAGGCGGCGCAGACCAGGGCCAGTACAGCGTGCACGATCTGATAGTGGGCGCCCGTGGTCAGCAGCGTCTTGACCGCCGGGCCTGCGCCGTGGGCGGCGAAGGCGCCGATGGCCACGGCCATGGCTCCGTTGAAGGCGGCGAAGACGGCCAGATTTCGATCAAGGTTCATGGCGAATCTGTAGCGCATGGTGGGGGCTTCGTCTGCTATCGGGTGCGCCATGAACGCATCCCGGCGCATGGCGCTGCACTATGTCTGCCTGTTTGGCGGCACTGGCGTCAGCCTGCCGTTCGCAGGCCTGTGGTTTCGGGCGCAGGGGTTGAGCGGGGCGGACATCGGCATTCTGCTGGCCGCGCCCATGCTGGGGCGGCTGATTACGGGCCCGGCTGTCGCCGTCTGGGCCGACGGGTTCCGCTATCGCCGAACCGCCCTGGCGATCCTGGCCGTAGTCGCCGCAGCGGCCTATGGGGCGACCGGCCTGGTTCAAGGGCTGTGGCTGTGGGGACCTCTGTGGTTCCTGGGCGCGACGGCGGCGGCGGCGATGATTCCGCTGGCGGACGCCATGACCATGCGGCTGGCGCGTCGCGAGGGCTTCTCCTTCGCCATCCCGCGAGGATTCGGATCCGCCGCCTTCGTCGCCGCCAACATCCTGATGGGGGCGGTGCTGACCGGGGTCGGGGTCGATGCGGTGATCCTGTGGATCGTCGCGGCCTCGGCTTTGGCGGCTGTCGGTGCGACCTGGCTCCTGCCGCCCGAAACGGTGGAGGACGGCCCGCCGGTTGCCCGCATGGAGCGGTTTCGGGGCCTGGGTCGGTTGGTGATCGACCCGGCCTTCATGACCGCCATCCTGGCTGTCGGCTGCATCCAGGCGACCCACGCCTTCTATTATGGTTTCTCCGCCATCGCCTGGAAGGCACAGGGACTGCCCGAGAGCCTGACCGGCCTGTTGTGGGCCTTTTCCGTCCTGGTCGAGATCGGGGTCATGTGGTGGCTGGAGCCGTGGCGACGGCGTGCGGGCATCGGCGCCTGGGCGGTTTTGGGCGTCGGCGCGGCCGCGGCCATGGTTCGTTGGACGGCCCTGGCCTTCGCCCCGCCGCTGTGGGCGCTATGGCCGCTACAGGCCCTGCATGGCCTGACTTTCGCGGCCACCTATCTGGCCGGCGTCGAGATCGCCGATCGGCTGAGCCCGCCCAATGGCAAGACCTCGGCTCAGACGCTGAACTCTATGCTCGCGTCCGGGGTGCTGATGGGCCTGGCGACCCTAGCTGCCGGCCCTCTGTATGACGCGGCGGGTGTCGGCGGCTATCTGGCCATGACGGCGCTGGCGGTCCTGGGGGGCGGATTGGCCTTCATGGGGTCGCGGCGTCGTCCCGCCCGGAGCGCCGTCTAGGCTGACGGCAGCAGGGCGCCGGCGAACGGCCGATACCGTCCGGCCCGCACCCCGTCGGTCGCCCGCGCGATGTCGGGAGCGAAATAGTGGTCCTCAGCATAGGGCGCGGCGGCCTCCCGCACGATGGCGAAGACCTGTTCCAGCGCGGGCGAGGTGGTCAGGGGGCGATGGAACTCGATCCCCTGGGCTGCCGCCAGCAGCTCGATGCCGACGACGGTCGCGGTGTTCTCGGCCATCTCCAGCAGGCGGCGCGCGCCGTGGGTGGCCATGGAGACATGGTCTTCCTGATTGGCGCTGGTCGGGACCGTATCGACGCTGCACGGGTGCGACAGCATCCGGTTTTCAGCGACCAGGGCGGCGGCGGTCACCTGGGCGATCATGAAACCGGAGTTGAGGCCCGACTCCTTGACCAGGAAGGCGGGCAGTTCGCTCATCTTGGGATCAACCAGGATGGAGGTGCGGCGTTCAGAGATATTGCCGATCTCGCACAGGGCCATGGCGATCTGGTCTGCTGCGAAAGCAACGGGTTCAGCGTGGAAGTTGCCGCCGGAGATCACGTCTCCATCCTCAATGAAGACCAGGGGGTTGTCGGTGACGGCGTTGGCCTCGCGCTCCAGCATTCCGGCCGACGCGCCCAGAACGTCTAGGATGGCGCCCATGACCTGGGGCTGGCAGCGCAGGGAATAGGGGTCCTGCACCTTGGCGTCGCCCTCGCGGTGGCTGTCGCGGATCTGGCTGTCGGACATCAGGGATCGCAGGGCGGCGGCGACGGCGATCTGGCCGGGCTGATTGCGCAAGGCGTGGATGCGCGGATCGAACGGGGCGTCCGATCCCTTCAGCGCATCGACCGACAGGGCGCCCGCGGCGACGGCGGCGGCGAACACGGCCTCGGTCGCGAACAGGCCGGCCAGGGCCAGGGCCGTCGAACACTGGGTGCCGTTCAGCAGGGCCAGGCCCTCCTTGGGACCCAGCGTCAGGGGCGTCAGGCCGATGCGTGACAGGGCGGTCTCGGCGTCCAGCGTCTGGCCATCGTGACGGGCCTCGCCGACGCCGATCAGGACGCAAGACATGTGGGCCAGGGGCGCCAGGTCACCGGACGCGCCGACCGACCCCTTGGACGGGATGCAGGGCAGGATGTCGGCGTTCACCAGGGCGATCAGGGCCTCCAGCGTCTGGCGTCGGATGCCGGATGCGCCGCGCGACAGGCTGGCGATCTTCAGCACCATCAAAAGGCGGGTCACCGCGTCGGGCAGCAGGGCGCCGACACCGCAGGCGTGGCTGAGCACCAGATTCTTCTGCAGGGTCTCCAGATCGCCCGGCGCAATACTGGTGTTGGCCAGCAGCCCGAACCCGGTGTTCACGCCATAGACGGTGCGGCCCTCGGCGACGATGGCGGCGATGGTGGCGGCGGACTTTTCGACATCGGCCCAGGCTGCCGGCGTCAGTTCGACCCTGACGGGGGCGTCGAGCACGGCGCGCAGCTGGGCGAGGGTCAGCGGCTCAGCGCCGATAATAAGGGTGTTCATTTCAGGCTCGGCAGGTTGAGGCCATGTTCGCGGGCGGCGTCGCGCGCGATCTCATAGCCGGCGTCGGCGTGGCGCATGACGCCGGTGGCGGGATCGTTCCACAGGACGCGTTCGAGGCGCATGGCGGCTTCGGGCGTACCGTCGGCGACGATTACGACGCCGGAGTGCTGGGAATAGCCCATGCCCACCCCGCCGCCGTGATGCAGGGACACCCAGCTGGCGCCCGAGGCGGTGTTGAGCAGGGCGTTCAGCAGGGGCCAGTCGCTGACCGCGTCGGATCCGTCCATCATCGATTCCGTCTCGCGGTTGGGGCTGGCGACGGAGCCTGAATCGAGGTGATCGCGGCCGATGACGATGGGGCCGGACAGTTCGCCGGACGCCACCATGTCGTTGAACATCAGGCCCGCGCGGTGCCGGTCACCCAAACCAATCCAGCAGATACGGGCCGGAAGTCCCTGAAAAGCGATGCGTTCGCCGGCCATGTCCAGCCAGCGATGCAGGCCCGCGTTGTCTGGGAACAGCCGCTTCATGGCGGCGTCGGTCTTCGCGATATCGGCCGGATCGCCGGTCAGGGACGCCCAGCGGAAGGGGCCGATGCCCCGGCAGAACAGCGGGCGGATATAGGCGGGGACGAAGCCGGGGAAGGCGAAAGCGTCGGTCACGCCCTGGTCGAAGGCGACCTGACGGATATTGTTGCCATAGTCGGTGACGGGGATGCCTGCGCTCTGGAAATCCAGCATGGCCTGGACGTGGACGGCGCAGGACCGGCGCGCGGCGGCCTCGACGGATGCGGGGTCGGACACGCGCTTGTCCTCCCATTCGGCGACGGTCCAGCCGGAAGGGAGATAGCCGTTGACCAGGTCGTGGGCGCTGGTCTGGTCGGTGACCAGATCGGGTCGGACGCCGCGCCTGACCAGTTCAGGCAGAACATCCGCCGCATTGCCCAACAGGCCGACAGATATGGCTTTCCCGGTCGCCTTGGCGTCCTCGATCAGGGCCAGGGCCTCGTCCAGGGTCTCGGCCATGACGTCGAGATAGCGGGTCTTCAGCCGCATCTCGATCCGGCTGCGCTGGCACTCGACGGCCAGGCAACTGGCGCCCGCCATAGTCGCAGCCAGGGTCTGGGCCCCGCCCATGCCGCCAAGGCCGGCCGTCAGGATCCATTTGCCGGTCCAGTCGCCGCCGTGATGCTGGCGACCGGCCTCCATGAAGGTCTCGTAGGTGCCCTGAACGATGCCCTGGGTGCCGATGTAGATCCACGACCCGGCCGTCATCTGGCCGTACATCATCAGGCCCTTGCGATCGAGTTCGTTGAAATGCTCCCAGGTCGCCCATTTGGGCACCAGGTTGGAGTTGGCGATCAGCACGCGCGGCGCGTCGGCATAGGTGCGAAAGACGCCGACCGGCTTGCCCGACTGGACCAGCAGGGTCTCTTCTGGGCCCAGTTCGCGCAAGCTCTCGACGATGCGGTCGAACGACGCCCAGTCGCGCGCAGCCTTGCCGATGCCGCCATAGACGACGAGGTCCTCGGGCCGTTCGGCGACCTCTGGGTCGAGGTTGTTCATCAGCATGCGCAGGGCGGCCTCGGCGGCCCAGGTTTTGGCGGTCATCTCCATGCCGCGCGGGCTGCGGACGACGCGGCTGTTCTTGGTGCTGCTCATGATCGGAGGCTCCTGCCGGGGGCGTGTCGGGCGAAATCGATACAGGCGCTCAGGACGCCGCGCAGACGGGTGCGCATGGGGGCGGCGAGACGAAGGTCATAGGGCGAGGGCCAGTTGGCCTCTGACACATCGCCCTCGGGATCGACCATGTAGCCGCGGTCGGCCAACTCCATCTGGATGGCGTGGATCCCGGCCTCGGGGCGGCCATAGTGGCGCGTGGTCCAGCCGCCCTTGAACCGGCCGTTCAGGACATGGGTCTGGCCCGTGATCGCACAGGCGGCCTCGACGGCCTGGGTCAGCGCAGGGGCGCAGGTCGCGCCCATGTTGTCGCCGATATTGAACTGGGGCAATTCGCCCTCGAACAGGCGCGGCACCCGCGAGCGGATCGAATGGGCGTCATAGAGGACGACCGGGCCAGCGGCGCGCAGCCGCTCGATCTGGGCCGTCAGGGCAGCGTGGTAGGGATCGAAGAAGGTGTGGCGACGCTCGGCGATCTCGGCCTCGTCGGGCGCCTCGCCGGGTCGGTACAGGGGCTCGCCGTCAAAGGTCTCGGTGGGGCACAGGCCCGTGGTCGTCATGCCGGGATAGAGGGAGGCGCCGGAGGGGTCGCGATTGACGTCGATGACGCTGCGGCTGATGGCGGTTCGGACCAGGGTTGCGTCAAGATCGACGGCGAAATCATACAGCCGGTCCACCCACCAGTCGGCGTCCTTGCGCGCCAGCCAGGGCGACGTCATCCGCGCCTCGATGGGGGCGGGAATGTCGGTTCCCGTGTGCGGCAGGCCGATGATCAGCGGGGCCGAGCCCTCGCGGATGGTGAGCCAGTCAGGTGTGGACATCCCGGTCTCCCGCGCCAGAGTCAGAAGCCGGTCGGGCCTCGCATCCTGCCCGATAGCCAAAGCTGTCGGGCGTGGTATGTATAGACATATTGTTCCGAAGCGAGTGGAGTTGTCCAGTGCCGCCGAAGCCCGCTGAGGTCACGTCCCTGTGGTTCGATCAGGCGCTGCTGCCTGAGGGATGGGCCAGCGGCGTGCGGATCGGCTGTGCGGGTGGGCGGATCGTCGCGGTCGAGACCGGGACCGAGCGGACCGCGACGGATGGCGGCGGCGGGACCGCCTTGCCGGGCGTGGCCAATGTCCACAGCCACGCCTTCCAGCGCGCTATGGCGGGCCTGACCGAGGCGCGCGGGCCAGCGGGCGCCGCGTCTGCCGACGACAATTTCTGGACCTGGCGCGAGCTGATGTATCGCTTCCTCGACCGGGGCGGGCCCGACGAGATCGAGGCGATCACCGCCCTGGCCTTCGCGGAGATGCTGGAGGGCGGCTTCACCCGGGTCGCCGAATTCCATTATCTGCACAATGATCCGTCGGGCGCCGCTTATGGCGATGCCTCGGAACTGGCCGGACGGATCGTGGCGGCGGCGCAGGCGACGGGCATCGGCCTGACCCTGCTGCCCGTCTTCTACGCCCATGCGACGTTCGGCGGCTCAGAACCTGTGTCGGGCCAACGGCGCTTCATCACCGATCTGGACGGGTTCGCCGATCTCGTCGCGGCGTCGCGCAGGCTGACCGCCGGTCTGGGCGATGCGGTCGTCGGCGTGGCTCCCCATAGCCTGCGCGCCGTGACGCCGCACGAACTGGCCGCCATGCCGGGGCTGGCCGGGGATGGCCCGGTGCATATCCACGTCGCCGAACAGACCAAGGAGGTCGACGACTGCCTGGCCTGGTCCGGCGCGCGGCCTGTCGAATGGCTTCTGGGCAATGCGCCGGTCGACTCGCGCTGGTGCCTGATCCACGCCACCCATGTGACCGAGCCGGAGTGGCGCGAGGTCGTCTCGCGCGGCGCCGTGGTGGGCCTGTGTCCGATCACCGAGGCCAACCTGGGCGACGGCGTCTTTCCTGTGGCGGCCTATGCCGGGGCGGGCGGTCGGTTCGGGATCGGCACGGATTCCAACGTCCAGATCGGCTTGGCCGAGGAACTCCGAATGCTCGAATATAGCCAGCGGCTGGCTTTGCGTGGGCGAGCGGTCATGGCTGATGCGACCCGATCGACCGGCAGGGCCCTGTTCGACCGGGCGCTGGCAGGAGGGGCGCAGGCTGGCGGCGCGAGCGCACAGATCGGTTTGGCGCTGGGAGCCACAGCGGACATCGTCAGCCTGGATACCACGCGGATCGCCTTCGCCGGCCGGTCTGGCGACGCCGTGCTGGACAGCTGGATCTTCGGCGCAGATCGGGGCGCGGTGTCTTCTGTCTGGCGGCGCGGGCGGCAGGTGGTGGCGGAGGGCCGACACGTCGCCCGCGCCAGCATCGAGCAAGCCTATCGACGGGCGCTGGCGAAGGTGCTGGAACTGTCGGCATGAACGGAACCGGAAGCCTGCACGGCCGCATCTATGCGGAACTCGAAGATCGCATCCTGTCCGGCGAATGGCAGCCGGGCGCTCGTATCCCGTTCGAGCATGAACTGACCGAGCAATACGGCTGTTCGCGCATGACCGTGAACAAGGCGATTTCGGAGTTGGCCGGGCGGGGCCTAGTCACGCGGCGGCGGCGGGCGGGAACCTTCGTTTCGGCGCCCCGCACCCATGCGGCCGTCCTGGCGATCCCTGATCTGCGCGCCGAAGTGACGACGCGGGGCGAGGCCTATGGCTATCGCCTGCTGGTCCGGCGGGAGCGAGCGGCGGTGACCGAGGACGAGATCGAACTGGCGGCGGGCGGGGGGCTCCTGGAGCTGGAAAGCCTGCACAGCAGCGACGGCAACCCCTTCGCGCTTGAGCGGCGGCTGATCGCCCTGATCGCCGCGCCGGACGCCGCCGCCATGGATTTCGCCGAAACTCCCCCCGGAAGCTGGCTGCTGGACGCCACGCCCTGGACGGACGCCGAGCACCGGATTTCTGCTGTCGCCGCTTCTCCGGCCGAGGCCCGACATCTGGGCCTGAAGGCCGGGGCCGCCTGTCTGTGCGTGGATCGTCGGACGTGGCGAGACGGGCAGGGGGTGACGCGGGTCTCGCAGACCTTTCCCGGTGATCGCTACGACCTGATCGCGCGCTTCTCTCCGGCGCGAGGCGGCCCGCGATGAGAGTAGACCGACTGATCACCGACTGCCGCGTCGCCACCATGGCGGCAGGCGGCGTCGCCTATGGCGCGATCGAGGATGCGGCCATCGTGGTGCAGGACGGGCGGATTGCCTGGGTGGGGGCTCGGTGCGAAATGCCTGTCGTCGAGGCGGTCGAGACCGACCGGCTGGACGGGCGCTGGGTGACCCCCGGCCTGATCGACTGCCACACCCATCTGGTCTTTGGAGGCGACCGTTCAGGCGAATTCGAACAGCGGCTGGAGGGCGCGACCTATGAGGAGATCGCGCGGGCCGGCGGGGGGATCGTCTCGACCGTGGCGGCGACTCGCGAGGCCGACGAGGATAGTCTCTACGCTTCAGCTTTAAGCCGTCTGGCGGGCCTTGTCGCCAGCGGGGTCACCACCGTCGAGATCAAGTCCGGCTATGGGCTAGATGCCGAGACCGAACTCAGAATGCTGCGCGTTGCGCGCCGGATCGGATGCGAGGCGGGTGTTAGGGTCCGCACCAGCTATCTGGGCCTGCACGCCTTGCCGCCCGAGTTTCGAGGCTCGGCAGCCGGGCGCGAAGCCTATCTGGATCTGGCCATCGACCAGATCCTGCCGGCCGCCCACGCCGAGGGGCTGGTGGATGCGGTCGACGCCTATTGCGAGCCCATCGCCTTTTCGACCGACGAAGTCAGCCGCCTGTTCGAACAGGCGCGGGCCCTGGGTCTGCCGGTCAAGCTGCACGCCGATCAGCTCTCCGATGGCGGCGGCGCTGCCTTGGCGGCGCGTTACGGCGCACTTTCGGCAGACCACATCGAGCATTCGACCGATGCGGGCGTCCTCGCGATGGCGCAGGCCGGCGTAGTCGCGGTCCTTTTGCCAGGCGCCTTTCTGATGCTGCGCGAGACCCAGCTTCCGCCGGTCGATCTGCTGCGTCGTCACGGGGTGGCGATGGCGGTGGCCACCGACTGCAACCCCGGCACCTCGCCCGTAGCCTCCATGACGAACGCCATGACCTTGGCCTGCGTGCAGTTTCGGTTGACGCCTGAAGAGGCTCTGGCTGGGGTTACGCGTAACGCCGCCACGGCTCTGGGTCTTGCGCATGAGGTGGGCGTGATCGCGCCCGGAATGGCTTCCGATCTGGCGGTTTGGTCCGTCGAGCGGCCTGCTGAGCTTTGTTATTGGCTGGGCAAACCGATGCTGCACCAACGGTATCTGGCGGGAACGCCCGCCCGTTAACCAAAGGTTGTATATATCCAGCCTTGTGACATAAGGTTGTGCCCTCGCAGGGGGCGCGCGACCATGGACTCCGATGTCTTCGTCAACAGGTGGGCGGATAAGCGGCTGGGCGAGCGACAGCACGGTCAGAGCTATGTCAACCAGATCTGTCAGCTCATCGGCGTGCCGGCGCCGAACGAAGACTGTGTCAGCGACCCCGACTATATGTTCGAACGCTCCGTTCCTGGGGAAGGCCGGGGGCCTCCGGGACAGATCGACTGCTACAAGCGCGGCTGCTTCGTCATGGAGATCAAATGCTCTGGCGGCCGTTTGGGGGGCTGGGCGCGGGACGAGGCCCGGTTGGCAAAGGGGCCGGTGCGCCCCGCGACTCCCTATCGGATCGAGCGGACCATCCGGCAGGCCAAGCTGCAGGCCGAAGACTATGCCCGCCGCATAGGTGAATGCCCGCCCTTCCTGATCATCCTCGACGTCGGCGGCGGGTTCGAGCTGTGGTCAGACTTCTCGCGTCAGGGGCAGGGGTATGCCCCTTTCCGGCTGGACGGCCAGCACCGCTTCACCCTGCAGGATTTCAAGCGGGCCGAGGTGCGCCGAACCCTGGCGACCGTGTGGCGCGATCCGATGAGCCTGGATCCTTCACGCGCCTCGGTGGCCGCAACGAAAGATATCGCCGGCCTGCTGGCCGGGGTTCTAAAATCCGTCGTCAGCCGGCACGCGGATGAGGACGCCGTCCATGCCAAGGCCCGCGCGGCGCAGGCGCTTGTCTTCCTGTCGCAATGCATATTCGCGATGTTCGCTGACAGTATCGGCCTGATCCGCGACCATGGATTTCGGCGCCTTTTGGAGGACTGTCGCGGCGAGGCGCACACGGTCCACAATGCCGTCTTCGACGTCTGTCGTGCGATGGATCGAGGCGGCTATTCATCCGCCGTTCGTCAGACGCTGGAGCCGTTCGGCGGTGGGCTGTTTCCGGTCATGCACTCGGTGCAGATCACCGAGGCCGAACTGTCGGTCCTTATCGAGGTCTCGCGTCGGGACTGGTCCGACGTCGAGCCCACGGCCTTTGGAACACTGTTGGAACAGGCGGCGGACCCGCGTTGGCGCGCGGTTTCCGGCATTCACTTCACGCCGCGGCTGTTCGTTGAAACCCTGGTTCAGGCCACGGTCATGGAGCCGTTGAGAGCAGATTGGCGAAAAGCAGAGGATGAGGCGCAGACACTGCGCGAGGCGGGCGACCCGCGTGCGGCGCTCAGGGTCGTCAGAGACTATCACCGCGCATTGCGCCGCATCCGCGTCCTGGATCCCGCCTGTGGGACGGGCAATTTCCTCTACGTCGCCCTGCAGATGATGAAGGCGCTGGAAAGCGACGTGATCTCGCTTGCGGACGAACTTGGCGCCCGTCTGAGCGGCGACAGGCGAGGCCTGGTCGGGGCCGGTCAGTTCGAGGGCCTGGACCGCGACGCCTCGGCGGTCGGGATTGCCCGCCTGGTCATGCGGATCGGCCATCTGCAATGGTGCATCCGATTGGGGAGTCACGAATATGGCGACACCGCCGCCGTCATCCATCACGCGGACGCTCTTCTGCCGCTGAAGTCGAGCGCAAGGCCTCTGACGGCAGGCGAAGGCATTCGCCCGACGCCATGGCCCGACGCGGACTTCATCGTCGGCAATCCGCCCTTCATGGGGGCTAAGGACCAAAGGCGACTGCTGGGGGACGACTACGTCGACGCTTTGTGGACTGTCCGGCAGGGCAGGTTCCGCTCGGCCGATCTGGCGACCTACTGGTGGGGGCGTGCCGCCGAAATCCTGAAGTCACCGCGTTCCCGGTTGCGCCGGTTCGGTTTCATCACCACCCGCTCCATTTCCCAGACCTTCTCGCGCCGCGTACTGGCGCACCATCTTGAGGCGACCCCGCCTATCCGCCTGGCTATGGTCATTCCCGATCACCCCTGGACCAGCGGCCGTGACGCGGCTTGTGTCCGGGTGGCCATGACTGTGGTGGAGCGGGGTCGTGCCAACGGGGAGGCGCGGCTTCTGCGTCTGGCGGCGCCGGGGCAGGGCATGACGCTGGCAGGCGGCCTGGAGTTCGTCGAGGAACGCGGCGTGATCGCCGCGGATTTCAGCGTGGGGCCGTGCGTGTCTTCGGCCAGACCCTTAAAGGCCAATGCCCGACTGGCCTCGCGAGGCGTCCAGCCGATGGGCGAGGGCTTCATCGTCGACAGCAAGGCGGCGGCGAGGCTGGCCCAGTCTGACGCCGCTCTGTCGAATGCGGAGTTCGCGGGGTCGCCGTTCCGACCCTATCGCAACGGCCGTGACCTGACCGATCGACCGCGCGATGTGCAGATCATCGACCTGTTCGGCCATGACGAGCCGACCGTGCGACAGCTCTGGCCCGGCATCTACCAGCATCTGCTAGAGACGGTGAAGCCGGTTCGCGAGCGCAATGAACGGGCGGCTTACAGGCGGCGCTGGTGGATATTCGGCGAGCCCCGGCCGGATCTGCGCAAGGCCCTGACGGGACTTTGTCGATATATCGTCACCGTCGAAACGGGAAAGCACCGGTGGTTCACCTTCCTGTCCGGCGAGGTGCTGGCCGACAATCGTCTGGTCTGTATCGCCTCCGACGACCCCTACGTCCTAGGCGTCTTGTCATCACGCGTTCACCAGGCGTGGGCCCTCGCTGCGGGCGGGCGTCTGGAGGACAGACCGATCTATGCCAAGGGCGCCTGTTTCGACCGCTTTCCCTTTCCAGAGCCTGACGGGCGCACGCGAGCGGAGATTGGTGAGTTGGCCGCCGAACTGGATCAACTGCGGCGACGCGTCCTGGATCAACGGCCGGAACTGAGCATGACTGCCCTTTACAATGCACGCGACCGGATAGGCGGCGGCTTGCGTCCGGTTGATGATCTGGTGTTCGAGGCGGGCTGCGTGGGCGTTATCGACCATCTGCATCGCGAGATCGACGCGCGCGTGACGGCGGCCTTCGGCTGGCCCGAGGGGCTCGATGACGCCGAGATCATCGTCCGCCTGGTCGCTCTAAATCTTCAGCGCAGCAATGCCGAAAGAGACGGCGACATTCGGTGGATCAGGCCGGAATTCCAGCGTCCTTCAGGCCCCGCGCGCGGCCTTGGATTTAGATCGCTTGTGCCGAGCACCAGCGAAACCGAGCTCAGGTTGTGAGAGCCTTGACCAGGGCGTCATGGACGGCGGCTTCGGTAAACGGCTTCTGGATCACGGGCAGGCCGCGCCACTCGACGGGCAAACCGCCCTCGCCATAGCCGGTCGAGAAGACGAACGGGATGCCTTTTGCCTGAAGAGCGACCGCGACCGGGAAGACTTCACGGCCCGCGACATTCACGTCCAAGAGGGCCCCGTCCAGAGCGACATTGTCGGCCAGCAGCTTCAGAGCGTCGTCGATATTGGACATGGGGCCTACGATGGCGCACCCCATGTCTTCGAGGATCGTCTCCAGCAGCATGGCGACTAGAGATTCATCCTCGACGATCAGGATGTTACGGCCTGTTAGCGCATCAGTCATGAGGTCTGTCCACGATCGAGCGGTATAACGAATTCCGCATGCAACCCGGTGCTCGGGTAGCCCAGTTTCAGATCGCCCGCCATATCGTGGCGAACATTGCGTTCGATTAGTCGGCTGCCGAAGCCGCGATGGGCCGGCGCTGTGATGTCTGGACCACCGATCTCGCTCCAGGTGATGTTCAGCCGGGGAGAGTTGGGCTCTGTCAGAGTCCAGTCAATGAAGATCCGGCCATCCGCCCGCGACAGGGCCCCATATTTCGCAGCATTGGTCGCCAGTTCGTGGAAGATCATGCCCAGTGACAAGGCCATGGCAGGGTTCAGCGATACCGAAGGGCCGTTCATGACAATGCGGTGCGGATCATGCGCCTCGGTCTCATGATGCAGGACGTCCCGAAAATCCGCCCCCTCCCAGTGACTGCGGGTCAGCAGGTCGTGGGTATGGGACAGGGCCATCAGCCGTGCCTGGAACTCATTGGCGAACGTGCGCGGGTCATCGTGCGATCGCGCTGACTGGATGGCGATCGACTGGACTGTGGCCAGCGTGTTCTTCACCCGGTGGTTCAACTCATCGATCATCAGCTTCTGCCGCTGAGCCGCGACGACGTTTTCGGTGACGTCGTAGCCTTGGACGAAAATGCCCACGACCTCGCCACCGACGCCGCGAACGGGCTGATAAATGAAGTTGAGGAAGGCCTCTTCAGGCACGCCGCCTGGCGTCCGCTGAAGGTGAATGGGGCTGGCTCGGCCTTCGTAGGCCTCGCCGGTCTCGAACACGGAGTCCAACAGGTCGAAATAACCTTCCTCGATTTCGGGCAAGGCTTCGCGAATCGTCTTGTCGATCAGACTGCGGTGACCGACCAACTGGCTGTAGGCCTCGTTATGCATCTCGAAGATGTGTTCAGGGCCGCCGAGCAGGGCGACGAAGCCGGGCGCCTGCATGATCATGTCCATCAGCCGACGGCGCTCGGTCTCCAGCCGCTGGTTGTCCTTCTGAACGAAGCTGGCGCGTCGCATGACATCGCCACCCAGCATCGTATCCAGCACCCCGCCCGATCCGGTCGCCGGATCGCGGCGCCTGAAGTGTTCCAACTCGGTGATGTCTGACGTGTGCTGCAGGATATAGATGACCTCGCCGTCGTCATCGAGGATCGGCGTGTGGGTCGCGCTCCAGTAGCGCTCCTCAGACGTCACGCTGCCGTCGTCCAGATGGCGCGGGATGCTGTATTTCACGACGGCCAGATGGTCGCGCGCCTTGGTGTCCAAGGCCTTCTGGAGCGAGGCGCGAACCTGGCGGATATTGTCCGGCGCGTCATCGCCGGGACCGGCGTTGAAGGCGCCGAACAGGGGCTGACCCCTTATGTCGGATCGACGGCTATGGGTGATGTCGAGATAGGCCTGATTGACCCCGGCGATCATGAAGTCGGGAGTCACCAGCACATAGGCGTTAGGCGAGGCGTCGAACGCGCTCGCCATATCAACCGGTGCGCCCGCTTTAACCAGTTCCTTCAATGCAGACCCCGCCGATAGTCGCACCCCAACGCTCGGTCACCGCAAAGGTTCAATGCGTCGTTACTTTTTAAAGCCGCTTGGGAAAATTCGGCGCCTCTGCCTAGTCTCGGCCGATGTTCATCGCCAGCCTTGCCGCCATGGTTTCGATCCTGATGCCCTCTCCCGCTGATCCCAACGCGTCGCCCAGGGTCAGTATTGATCAAGGCGAACTGCGCGGCGTCGAGACCAACGGCGTCGCCGCGTTCAAGGCCATCCCCTATGCCGCCCCGCCCGTCGGTCCATTGAGATGGCGTCCGCCCGGCCCGGCGCCGCGTTGGACCGATGTGCGTGACGCCACGCGGGTCGGTCCGATCTGCATCCAGCCCCTCACGCCGGGCGATCCCGGGGTCGGTCCCCTGCCGATGAGCGAGGACTGCCTGAGTCTGAACATCTGGTCGCCGATGGCGTCCGAGGGGCCGGCGCCGGTGATGGTTTGGGTCCATGGCGGTGGGTTCGTCAACGGATCGGGGACAGCGGACCTTTACGACGGAGCCGCCCTGGCGCGACGGGGCGTGATCGTGGTGACGCTGAACTATCGGCTGGGGCGGCTGGGCTTCTTCGACCATCCAGCGCTGGCGGCCGAGCGAGGATCGGAAGAAGCGGGCGGCAACTATGGGCTGATGGACATCATCGCCGCCCTCGAGTGGGTGCAGGGCAATATCTCGGCGTTCGGGGGCGACCCAGGGAATGTGACGATCTTCGGTGAATCCGCGGGCGGCGTCGCGGTGACGCGGCTGATGGTCTCTCCGGCGTCGAAGGGCCTGTTCCATCGGACAGTGGTGCAGTCTGGCTTCGGGCGAGAACCGGGCGTGCCGCTGGATCGACCAGGACCGCAGGGCGCGCCGTCGATCCAGGCGCGCGGCCAAGCCTTCGCCGTCCGAGCGGGCCTCGGTCCTGACGCGTCCGCCGAGGCCCTTCGGGGGCTGGACGCCCAGGCGCTGCTGACGCCGACGCCAAGCTTCTATGGAGGCGATATGCTGGTCATCGACGGTCAGATCGTCCGCGAGAATGTCGAGTCTGCTTTTGCCGCGGGGCGTCAGACGCCTGTGCCCATGATCATCGGAGCCAACTCGGCGGAGTTGTGGTGGGTCAAGGCGTCCGAGCTCAGCGCCTATGGCCAGATGGACGACGCCATGACGGCCCAGGAATGCGCCGCCTTCGAGCAGGCCTATGGCGGCCCGGCGGCATATGACGCCCTGATCGCCAGTGACCTGGCCTTCGTCGAACCAGCGCGACACCTGGCCCGACTTCACGCCCGCGCGGGAAGTCCCACATATCTTTATAGGTTTGACGTGGTTTCGTCGGCCATGCCGGAGCCGCACGCCGGCGCCACCCACGCATCCGAGCGGCCCTATGTCTTCGACAATCTGACGGCTTCGTCCTGGCCGACAGAAGCGATGGACCAGGCCGCCGCTGACGCCATGGCTGGCTATTGGACCACCTTCGCCGCGACGGGTGACCCCAATGGGGGCGCCCGGCCAATGTGGCCTTCGTTTGATCCAACACGAGAGCAGTTGATGAGTTTCGACAATACCGGCCCGGCCGCGGGTCCTCTCCCGTTCGCCGACAGACTGGACCTGATCTCCGCCTATCAGGCCAGGAGCAGGACGGACGCGCCGGAGTGCGCCGGCTGATCGCTCAGCGCAAAGGCGCAGGTAGTCGGAGGGTGCAAACCTGCACCGGAATCGCTCTAATCGAACGCCATGACCCCTACGCTCTACGGCATTCCCAACTGCGACACCGTCAAAAAGGCGCGCGACTGGCTGGACGCGCATGGCGTCGCCTTCGTCTTCCATGACTACAAGAAGGCAGGCGTGGAGCGCGCCTGGCTGGAGCAATGGACAGACGAGCATGGCTGGGAGGTCATCCTGAACCGCGCGGGCACGACATTCAGGAAACTGGCCGAGACCGACCGAACCGACCTTGATCGCGACAAGGCCATCGACCTGATGCTGATGCAGCCGTCGATGATCAAGCGGCCGGTGCTGGACCTTGGCGACCGCCGGATCGTAGGCTTCAAGCCGGCGGTCTATGAGGCCGCGAAGATTTAGCCTTCGACCGAGGTTTCCGGCCGGTCATGGCCGTCGGCGCGTTCGGTCACCCATTGGCCCGAGGCGTCGGCGTATTCGATGAAGGCGGTCTCGTCTGGCGCTCTCTGTTCACGCGAAGCCCGCAGCGCGGCGGCGCGGGCCGTGTCGTGACTGGGAAAGGTCTCGGAGAAACTGTCGCCGAGTTTATAAGCCCAGCCGCCGTCATGCTCGACGATGCGATAAGTGACCTGGGACATTCGACGCTCCTGCAGACGATCAGACGATGACCCTAGCGCGTCCGCCCGGTCGCAGGAACCGCAGATAAAAGAGGCTCAAGCGCAGCCTTACGAACATTTCATGTTGGGCGTCGCATCCGTTCGGCGTCGCCGGCACCTCTTGTAGTCATGAGGCCGGAGCATCAGGCTCCCGCCCGAACAGTCTAGAAGGGGTTACACCATGGATCTGGGAATTCTCATCCCGCTGGCGCCATTCATCATGGTCATCGCCATCGTCGTCGTGCCGGCCATGTTGAAGAGCCGCGAGCGCAAGGAGATGCAGGCGACGCTTCGTGCGGCCATCGAAAAAGGGCAGCCGCTGCCGCCTGAAGTCATCGAGGCCCTGTCCAAGGACAACATCAAGCCGCCCGCAACCGCATCGCGCGACCTTCGCGTCGGCGTCATCCTGCTGGCGGTCAGCATCGGCATCGCCCTGTTCGGTTCGACCTTCAACTTCATCGGCGGCTATGAAGAGACCAAGGCGGTTGCTCCGATCATCGGCATCGCGGCCATCCCCGGCATGATCGGTCTGGCCTTCGTCATCCTGAGCTTCTTCAACAAGAACAAGGGCTGAGGGAGCGGGCAGGGGGAAACGGTCATGTCCAAGGCCCTTGTGGACTTGCACGATGTCGAGCTCGCCGCCCTTGCGGCGGCGGGCGGGCGTCGCGAGTTCGGCGAGTTGGTGCGGCGACACAGCTCGGCCGTTCGCGGCCTGCTGCGTCGGATGGGGGCCCAGGCCTCCGAGGCGGACGACGTCGCCCAAGACGCGTTTCTGACCGCCTTCCAGCGGTCTGCCGAGTTCAGGGGTGAAGGCACTTTCGCCGCCTGGGTCAAAAGGATCGCCGCGCGCCAGTATCTGAAGCGAAAGTCCAAGGATGCTCGCTATGTCGCTGAAATCGAGAGCGAGGAGGTGGCGCCGTCGATCGATACGCCGGGCCTAGTCGATCTCGACGAAGCCCTGAAGGCCCTGAGCGAAACGGAGCGGCTGTGCGTGTCCCTGTGTCACGGCGCCGGCCTTTCGCACCCCGAAATCGCGGCTGCCATGAATCTGCCGCTCGGTACGGTGAAGTCTCATGTCAAACGTGGTCTGGATAAACTCCGCGCCCGGCTTCGGCCGGAACCGCAACAGTATGGGAAGGCTGGCCATGTCGGCTGACGAGTTCGATCCCTTTGTCGAGCGTATGTTCGCGCGCTCGCCCGTCCTGGCTGATACCGACGCCTTTACGGCCAATGTCGAGTCCCGACTGGAATCGGGCATGCGGGTCCGCACCCTGGCCCTGTCCCTGGCGGGTTTGATCGGCGGGGCCGTGGCGGTGCGTGAGTCGTTGAATCTCAGGCTCGATATCGCCGCTCCAAATGGCCCCGTCGCCGGTCGCGCCATCGGCGAGAGCGTCGTTTCCCTGACGACCGGCGCTCAGTCGGTGATTCAGAACGGCGTCGATCAACTGGGCGCGGCCAACTGGGCGCTTGGGTCGATGCAGGGAATGCAGCTATTCTGGCTGGCGGCCGGGACGATGATCGCCCTGGCCGCCGCCGCAGTAATGAAGCTTTCCCAGGAGACCTGACATGTCCAGCCAGAAGCAGGAGGCGGTGCGCCGTCTGGCCGCGCCGGATATCCTCAAGCGCAAGGGCGGCGAGCCGCTGGTCTGTCTGACCGCCTATGACGCGCCGACTGCGGCTCTGTTGGACGAGCATTGCGACGTGCTTCTGGTCGGCGACAGCGTGGGCATGGTCGTCCACGGTCTGCCGAATACCGTTGGTGTGACCATGGAGATGATGATCATGCATGGTCAGGCCGTCATGCGCGGCTCGAGCAAGGCCATGGTCGTCGTCGATATGCCGTTCGGTTCCTATGAAGGCGCCAAAGAGGTCGCCTACGACAACTGCGCTCGGATCATGAAGGAGACGGGGGCTCAGGGGATCAAGGTCGAAAGCGGCCCCACGGTGCCCGAGACCATCGCCTATCTGGTTCAACGCGGCATTCCCGTCATGGGCCACGTCGGTCTGCGCCCACAGGCGGTGCTGACCGAAGGCGCGTTCAAGGCCAAGGGCCGCACCGACGACGAGCGCCTGCGCGTCATCGCCGAGGCCGAGGCGACCGCCGACGCCGGAGCCTTCGCCATCGTCATCGAAGGCACGGCCGAGGGTGTGGCTCGCGAGATCACCGCCGCGGTGGACGTGCCGACCATCGGCATCGGGGCATCGGCCGCGTGCGACGGCCAGATCCTGGTCACGCCGGATATGTTGGGACTGTTCGACTGGACGCCGAAATTCGTGCGGAAGTACGCCGATCAGCGCTCGGAAATCGACCGCGCTGTGGCCGCTTACGCCGCTGACGTGAAGGCCCGCCGTTTTCCTGCCGAAGTCGAGACCTACTTCTCGAAAAAGCCGGCTACGCCGTAGCGCCTCGATCTTGTTGAGGCGGCGATCATCTTGGATCGTTGCGGCGCGGAGGCCGACCCTCTAGGGTCCGCGCCGAACGGCTGATTTGCGATTTTGGGGCGACGTTTCCGTGGTTGATGTCTTCGAGCAGGTCGAGGAGGAGCTTCGCTCCGATCGGTACAAGCGCCTGGCGCGCACCTGGCTGCCTGTTGTGGGCGGCATTCTGGCCCTCGCGCTGATCGCTGCGCTGAGCTGGTGGGGCTGGCAGTCCTATCAGACCAGCCGCGCCGACAAGGCGTCGGTGTCCTATGAGCAGGGGCTGGAAGCGCTTCAGGGCGGCAACGCCCCCGCCGCCAAGATCGCCTTCGAACGCGCAGCCAAGGAAGGCAATGGCGCATACAAGGCCCTGGCCCTGACCCAGCAGGCGGCGCTGGCCGAGGCTCAGGACAATATTCCCGAGGCGATCAAGCTGTTCGACGAGGCCGCCAAGGCCGCCGGCGATCCGATCATCGGCGATCAGGCCCGGCTGAAGGCCGCCTTCCTGATCATGAACGACGGCTCGCTGGAAGATATCCAGGCGCGACTGAAGCCTCTGACCGAGGAAGGCCGTCCCTTGCGTCCCTTCGCCCAGGAAGCCCTGGGCCTGTCCCTGCTTCAACACGGCAAGACCGGCGAGGCTCGCGACCTGTTCGTGCAACTGACCTTGGGCCAGGACGCGCCCGATGATGTGCGTCAGCGCGCCCAGGCCGCGATCGACGTCATCGACGGCGGCGCGGCCGCAAGCCTGAAGGCCATCGTCGACGCCCAGAAGGCCCTGCCGGCCGCCGCTGCGCCGCAAGCCCCGGCGCAACAGGCCCCCGCTCAATGACGACGCGCGTGTCGCCCGCATCCATCCTCCCGACCGGAGCTCGCATGACTTCCATCAATCGCGTGTTGAAGATCGCTCTGGTCTGCGGTGTGGCGGTCACGGTCGCGTCCTGCGCCAACCAGCGGCGGATGCTGCCCTTCGGCCTGGGCGGCAAGGAAGCCCCATCGGCGGTGGCCAGCGCCGGTCAGCGGATTTCGGTGCTCGAGTTTGAACAGCAACTGGCGCCCTCGGCGGCGCTCAGCGGCCGTGACTTCTTCCTGCCGGGCCCTCAGTCGGCGACCGCCTGGCCGGTTGCCGGCGGCAATGCCGAGAACAGCGTCGAACACGTCATCGCCGCGCCTGAGTTCACCCTGGGCTGGCGTCGCGACATCGGCGCTGGTTCGGCCAAAACCCGTCAGGTCATGGCCCCTGTCGTCGCCGACGGTGGCAAGGTCTTCGTCATGGATGGCGAATCCAAGGTCACGGCGGTCGACGCCACGACCGGCGCCATCGTCTGGCAGGCCGACGTGCGCCGCGAAGAGGTCGAGCGCGGCCGTTCGATCCTGGGCTTCGGCATCGGTGGAAGCCGTGACGGCGGCGGCGGCTTTGGCGGCGGTGTCGCCGTGGGCGGCGGCAAGGTGTTTGTCGCCTCCGGCTATCGCAACGTCACGGCTCTGGACGCCGCGACTGGCGCGGTTCTGTGGACCTATGAGACTGTCTCGCCCATCCACGGCGCGCCGACCGTCTCGGGCTCGCGGGTCTATGTCGTCGATATCGACAACGAACTGATCGCCTTCAACACGACGACGGGCCAGCCGGACTGGTCCTATCGCGGCATCTCCGAGCCCGCGCGAATCATGCGGGCATCGTCGCCTGCGGTCAGCGGCGACACGGTCATCGCGCCCTTTTCGTCTGGTGAAGTGGTCGCGGTACGCGCCACCAACGGCCAGGCGCTGTGGAACGAGGTCCTGTCGCGCACCAGCCGCACCAGCGCCCTGTCCGAAATCCGTGACATCGCCGGTCGCCCCGTCGTCAGCCGCGGCTTCGTGTACGCCGTCGGCCATTCGGGCGTCATGCAGGCCATGGACATCCGATCGGGTCAGGCCAAATGGTCCCTGCCCATCGCCGGGGTGAATGCGCCTCTGCCGGTCGGGGATGTGGTCTATGTCGTGTCCAAGTCGGGCGAACTGACTGTCGTCAATCGCGAAACCGGCGGCGTCTATTGGACGCGCGACCTGAATGAGGGCCGCATTCGTCAGGAAGGCGGCCTGTTCGGCTTCTTCGACCACACGGTGCGTCCGGTCTGGTCGGGCCCGATCCTCGCCTCCAACCGGCTGGTGCTGGTCAACTCGGACGGCGAGGCCGTAGCCTTCGATCCGAAGACCGGCGCGCTTCAGGCCACCGTCCGCCTCGGCGCTCCGGCCTATATCGCGCCCGCCGCATACAACGGCGTCCTGTATGTCCTCACGGACAAGGGCGAACTCGTCAGCATCCGCTGACGATCACACTAAAATAAGTTAGAAGCGCCGACATGGCATTAAAGGTCGCCATCGTCGGCCGCCCCAACGTGGGCAAGTCGACCCTGTTCAACAGGTTGGTCGGAAAGCGCCTCGCGCTGGTCGACGATCGCCCGGGCGTGACCCGTGACCGTCGCTATGCCGACGGCAATATCGGCGACATGGATCTGACGCTGATCGACACCGCCGGGTACGAGGACGTCACCGACGACAGCCTCGAATCGCGGATGCGCGAGCAGACCGAGGCGGCGCTGGAAGACGGCGACCTGATCCTGTTCATGATGGACGCCCGCGAAGGCGTGACCTCGCTGGACACCATCTTCGCCGACCGCCTGCGCAAGCAGCACAAGCCCGTCATCCTGCTGGCCAACAAGTCCGAGAGCCGCGAGAGCGGCGGCGGCGTCGGCGAGGCCTACGGTTTGGGCTTCGGCGAGCCCGTGGCCATCTCGGCCGAGCACGGCGAGGGCATGGCCGACCTGTACGCCGCCATCGTCACCGCCAGCGCCGACATCTTCATCGAAGAGGTGGACGAGCCGGACAAGCCGATCCGCATCGCCATCATCGGCCGTCCCAACGCGGGCAAGTCCACCCTGATCAACCGCCTGATCGGCGAGGATCGCCTGCTGACAGGCCCCGAGGCCGGGATCACGCGCGATTCCATCTCGGTCGACTGGGAGTATGAGGGCCAGAACATCCGCCTGGTCGATACGGCCGGCATGCGTCGCAAGGCGCGGGTTCAGGAGAAGCTGGAGAAGCTGTCGGTCGCCGACACCATCCGCGCCATCACCTTCGCCGAGGTCGTCGTCCTGGTGATGGACAAGGACAACGCCTTCGACGTTCAGGACCTGCAGCTGGCCGACCTGGTCGAGCGCGAGGGCCGGGCCCTGGTCTATGTCGCCGCCAAATGGGACCTGGAAGAACAGCCCCAGGCCAAGATGGCCGAGCTGAAGACCATGGCCGAGACCAAGCTGCCGCAGCTGAAGGGCTCGGAGTTCGTCGCCCTGTCATCGCATTCGGGACGCGGCGTCGAGCGGCTGATGCCGGCGGTGCTGAAGGCCCACGCCACCTGGTCGGTCAAGGTCAAGACCAAGGACCTTAACGACTGGCTGTCCATGGCGACCCAGAGGCATCCGCCCCCCGCCGTGGACGGCAAGCGGATCAAGACCAAATACATGGCCCAGACCAAGGCCCGGCCGCCCACCTTCGTGCTGTTCGCCAGCCGGGGCGGCAATCTGCCGGACCATTATCTGCGCTATCTGATGAACTCGATCCGCGAGAGCTTCGACCTGCCCGGCGTGCCGATCCGGCTGACCGTCAAGGGCGGCTCGGACAACCCCTATGCGGCGGGCGGCGCCAAGTCCGGCCCCGAACGCTACAAGGGCGACGCAAAGACGGCGCCGCGCGCGGTGCGCAAGAAGGCGGAAGAGGAATCCCATCTGCCCGGCAAGGCGCTGGAACAGAAGAAGACTCGCGTCGCCAAGCCGCGCGTCATCAGCGCCGTGAAGAGCAGCTCGTCCAAGAAGGCCGGTTCTTCCGTCGCCATCCAGAAGGGTGCGCGCGGCGGGGCGCGTCAGGTCTCGCGTTCGGGCCGGATCCGCACCGGCCAGAAACACGCACCCAAGAAGTAGGGCCAGCCCATGCTGATCGCTGCTCTCGCCCTGTCACTGCTGGTTCAGGACCCGAGCGAGGCGGCGATCGACTGCGCCCAGGCCCTGACCACGCTGGACATGAACACCTGCGCGGCGGCGGATCTTCAGGCCGCCGAACAGCGAATGCAGACCTATTTCGACCGCGTGCTTCTGACGGTCGGGCAGGACGCCGAGGCCCCGGAAGCGGCGGCTGCGATCCGCGCCGAACTGGTGGCGGCGCAGGCGGCCTGGCAGGCCTACGTCGAGGCGGATTGCGGCGCTGTCTACACCTACTGGCAGTCAGGCACGATCCGCGTCCTGATGGCGCTGGGCTGCAAGCTGGACCTGACGCAGGAGCGTACCCGTCATCTGTGGCGGAGCTATCTGCAGCCCATGGATGACAGCGAGCCCATCTTGCCTGAGCCCTTGCCGATCCCCAGCGTTATGGCCGCGCCTGCGGACGAGGACGCGCCGCAGGGCTGAACCGCCGCGCCCTTAGATCAGAGCGGTGACCGGCGCGCCGGCTGACCATTCCTTGAAACTGACCGTCAGGGGCGGGGTCCGGTCGGGACGCGCCAGTTCGACGATCAGCGGACCGATCACGGACGGATGGGGCAGGGTCTCGGGGTCTTCGCCCGGATAGGCCTGACCGCGCATGGCCGTGCGCATCCGGCCGGGATCGACGATGCAGGCGCGGACCGGGGTCGATTCGATCTCGTCAGCCCAGCACTTCACCAGGGCCTCGGCCCCCGCCTTGGTCGCGGCATAGGCGCCCCAGAAGGCGCGCGGCGCGCTGGCGATGCTGGAGGTCAGGTGGATCATCCGCCCGGCGTCCGAGGCGCGCAGCAGCGGCTCCAGCGAGCGGATCAGGCGGAACACCGCGGTCAAATTGGTCTTTTCGATCTTGGCGAAACCGCGCGGTTCGGCATGGGCGACCGGCGTCAGGCCCGCGGCCCCCAGTGTCGCCGCCGTGTGCACCCAGATGTCCAGCCGGCCGAAGCGCTCGAAGATGGCCCCGCCCAGGCGGTCGATCCCGCCGCCGTCGACCAGATCGAACGGCACCAGGGTCGCGTGCTTGCCGGTAGCGGCATAAATGGCGTCGTCCAGTTCCTCCAGCCCACCCTGGGTCCGGGCGGTGGCGATGACGTGGGCGCCGGCCTTGGCCAGGGCCAGGGCGCTCTCATAGCCAATGCCGCGCGAGGCCCCGACGACGAGGGCGATGCGATTTTCGAGGGGGAGGGGAGAAGTCATGGCGGGCTGATAGCGCGCCTGTCGCGCAGGCGGAAGTCAGAAGCCTTCGGCGGCCTGCCACAGGCTAAAGCTGACGCCCTGGTCGTCGCAGACGGCGACCGAAAGGCCTGTCGCACTCTGGGACGGCAGGGCCGCCTTGCCGCCCAGTTCGCGCACCCGCGCACAGGCCGCCTCGATATCCTCGACGCGGAAATACAGGTGGGCGAAATCCTTGGCGCGCTCCACCTTGGTGAAGCCGAAGGGCGGGTTGCTGTCGGCGACGTGGGCATAGGTCGATTTCGACGCGTCCTCGTCGAACGCCCAGCCGAACAGACCGCCGTAAAAGGCCTTGGCCTTACCGATATCCGGCGTGTCGACGGTGAAATAGCCGAGCTGAACCTGCGTCATGCAAGCTTAAGCGCTGACCAGCAGAGAAAGTTGCCGCCCCGAGGTCTCGCGCCCGCTTTCCTCGATCTCGCGATCGACGAGGCGGGTCGGATAGTCGCCGGTGAAATAGTGGTCGGTGAACTGGGGCTCGCGCTCATTGCGGCCCGTCTCGCCCATCGCCTTGTAGAGGCCGTCGACAGACAGGAAGCCGAGCGAATCGACCTCCAGATACTGGCGCATCTCTTCCAAGGTCTTGTTGGCGGCGATCAGCTGGTCGCGCTCGGGCATGTCGATGCCATAGAAGTCGGGCCACAGGATGGGCGGGCTGGCCGAACGCAGGTGGACCTCGGTCGCACCTGCCGCGCGCACGGCGCGGACCAGTTTCACCGAGGTGGTGCCGCGCACGATGGAATCGTCGATCAGGACGACGCGCTTGCCCTCCAGCACGGCGCGGTTGGGGCTGTGCTTCATGGCGACCCCCTTCTGGCGCGTGGCCTGGCTGGGCTGGATGAAGGTGCGGCCCAGATAGTGGCTGCGGATGATGCCCATCTCGTAGGGAATGCCGCTTTCCTGGGCATAGCCCAGCGCCGCCGGCACGCCCGAATCGGGCACGGGCACGACGACGTCGGCCTCGATCGGGAACTCGCGGGCCAAGCCCTGGCCCATGCGCTTGCGCACGCCATAGACCGAGCGGCCGTTCACCACGCTGTCGGGGCGGGCGAAATAGACATATTCGAACAGGCAGGGGCGCGCGGCCCGGGCCGGGAAGGGCTTGAGCGACCGCAGGCCCTCACGCTCGATCACCACGACCTCGCCGTGTTCGACGTCGCGCACGAAGGTGGCGCCCATGGTGTCCAGGGCGCAGGTCTCGGAGGCGAAGACCCAGGCGTCGCCGATCTTGCCCAGCACCAGCGGGCGAATGCCCAGCGGATCGCGCGCGCCGATCATCTTGGTACGGGTCTGGGCGACCAGGGCGTAACCGCCCTCGATCCGCGCCAGGGCGTCGATGAAGCGGTCCACGATCTTGGCCTTACGCGACCGAGCGATCAGGTGAAGGATGACCTCGGAGTCCGAGGTGGACTGGAAGATCGAGCCCTCGCCGACCAACTGGTTCCGCAGATAGTGGAAGTTGGTCAGGTTGCCGTTGTGGGCGATGGCGATGCCGCCCTGGTCCAGGTCGGCGAACATCGGCTGGATGTTGCGCAGGAAGGATCCGCCGGCGGTGGAATAGCGGGTGTGGCCCACGGCCGCCGGTCCCGGCATCCGCGTCGGCAGGTCGGTGCCGCCGAAGGCCTCGCCGACGTGGCCCATGTGGCGCTCGGTGTGGAAACGGGCCGATTTGACGCTGGCGATGCCGCACGCCTCCTGGCCGCGGTGCTGCAGGGCGTGCAGGCCCAGGGCGACGATTGAGGAGGCTTCGTCGTCGGGCGCGCCCCAGACGCCGCACACGCCGCATTCAAGGCGCGGCCGATCGTCGTCCGCGTCTCGGTGATGCTCCCGGTGAACGACGGGGGCGGAAATGACGTGGGTCATATGATCGTCCAAGCTGCGCATCGCGGATTCCGATGACAGGCGAAAACTTCAGGGGGAGGCTGTAGGCGGCGAGGTAGGCCCTGTTTGCGGCCTCGGCAAGGCTGCGTCGTCGGAAAAGCCTCTGCGGACGGAGGAATCGACGACGGGCGAGATGGCGTCCGCGCCTCGGCCTATGCCGGGCAGGATGATCTGGATGGCGCGCGCCGCCCCAGCGCTGACGGGACGCAGGGCCGCTTCGCTGAGCCAGCGGGGCGTCTTCTCGCCCGGCATGGCGGCGACGATCACCAGATGGATAGCTCCCAGCAGCACCAGGGAACGGCCCGCGCCGATGAAGATGCCGAACAGCCGATCCACGCCGCCAAGCCGTGGATGGGCCTGGGCACGCTTGGACAGGATCGAGCCGAAGATGCGGATGCCGAAATAGATCAGCAGGAAGGTCAGGACGGCGGCGAAGATCGAGCCCGCCCAGTCCGGGTCGATCAGGGCCCGGCCCAGCCGCGAGGTCAGGGGCAGGGTCACCAGGGCGATGAAGGCCGCCAGCACGAAGCTGAGCAGGGTGATCAGTTCGCGCGTAGCCCCGCGCACCCAGCCGGCCGCAGCCGAGGCGAGGATGACCAGGATGGCGAAAGCGTCGAAGCCGGTCACGGATGATCCTCAGGGCGCACGGTCACGCTGGCATCAATACCTGTTCTGCGAGATTCTTTCGACGACTTCCGTCAATCGACTAACGGAGGTGACGCCGACGCCGTTCCCCTTGACCGTCAGCGGCGGACACAGGGCCTGATCGAAGCCCAGCTTCTGGGCCTCGCGCAGCCGCGCCTCGGCTCGTCCCACGCTGCGGACCTCGCCCGATAGGCTGATCTCGCCGAAGACGATGCAGCCTTGGGGCAGGGGGGTGTCGGTCACCGACGAAATCAGCGCCGCCGCCGCCGCCAGGTCCGCCGCGGGTTCGTTGATGCGCAGGCCACCGGCGACGTTCAGATAGACGTCCTGCTGGCCGAAACCGACGCCGCAGCGCGCCTCCAGCACCGCCATGACCATGGCCAGGCGGCCGGTGTCCCAGCCGATCACCGCCCGGCGCGGTGTGCCGTAGGCGGACGGCGCGACCAGGGCCTGGACCTCGACCAGCACAGGGCGAGAGCCCTCGATGCCGGCGAAGACGGCGGCGCCCGGCGCCCGGTCCTTGCCTTCGCCCAGGAACAGGGCCGAGGGATTGCTGACCTCGCGCAGGCCCGAATCCCCCATCTCGAACACGCCGATCTCGTCGGTGGCGCCGAAGCGGTTCTTGCCGGCGCGCAGGATGCGGAAAGGATAGCCGCGCTCGCCTTCGAAGCTCAGGACCGCATCGACCATATGCTCGACCACGCGGGGGCCGGCGACCTGGCCGTCCTTGGTTACGTGACCGACCAGGACCACGGCGGGACCGCCCGACTTGGCCAGGCGCACCATCTCGCTGGCGCAGGCGCGGACCTGGGTCACCGAGCCGGGACCGGCCTCATGGGCGTCGGACCACAGGGTCTGGATCGAATCGACGATGACAATGTCGAACTTTTCGCGCTTCAGGGTGGCGATGATTTCGCGCAGGGCCGTCGCAGACGCCAAAGCCACCGGCGCCTTTTCCAGCCCCATCCGCTTGGCGCGGGCGCGGATCTGTTCGATGGCCTCCTCGCCCGAGATATAGGCGACGCGGACGCCCTTCAGCGCCGCCCGACCGGCGACATCCAGCAGCAGGGTCGATTTGCCGACGCCGGGATCGCCCGACAGCAGGATGGCCGAGCCCGGCACCACGCCGCCGCCGCAGACCCGGTCGAACTCGGTCACGCCGGTGATGATTCGCGCCGGTTCGGGCGTGTCGGATTCAAGGGATTCGAAGTTCAGGCCGCGCGAGCGGCTGGTCGCAACCGGCTTCAGCGCGCCGGGCGGGGCCGAGCGGCTTTCCTCGACAATGGTGTTCCACTCGCCGCAGCCCGAGCATTGCCCGGCCCACTTGCCGTGAACCGCCCCGCAGGACTGACAAACATAGATCGCACCGTCTTTGGCCATGCAGACGGCTTACAGGAACCGCGCGGCATGGGGCAGGGGCGTCGAACGCCCTGCGACCGAAACTGACGCCGGTGTTAGGCCTTGGCCAGCTTCAGGAAACGGTCGGCCAGGGCCTGGTCCGTCTTGAAGGCGCCGGTGAAGCGGGTGGTGATGGTCGAGACGTGGCGATGATGCACGCCGCGCGTCGTCATGCACTGATGCTCGGCGTCGATCATAACGGCGACGCCCAGGGGCTCCAGATGCTGCTGGATCGCATCGACGATGTCGTTGGTCAGGGTTTCCTGGTTCTGCAGGCGGCGGGCGAAGATCTCGACCACGCGGGCCAGTTTGGAGATGCCGACCACCTTTGCACCGGGCAGATAGGCGACATAGGCCTTGCCCAGGAAGGGCGCCATGTGGTGCTCGCAATGGCTCTCGACCTCGATGTCGCGCAGGATGACCATGTCGTCATAGCCCTGAACGTCCTCAAAGGTGCGGCTCAGCTCCTTGGCGGCGTCCGCGTCATAGCCGTCGAACCATTCCGAATAGGCGTCCACCACCCGCTTGGGCGTGTCAATCAGACCCGCGCGCGCGGGATCGTCGCCGGCCCAGGCGATCAGGGTGCGCACGGCCTCCAGCGCCTGCTCGCGGCTGGGACGGGCAATACGGTCGTTGCCTGAAACCAGGACGGGCTTTGCGGGGGTGACGCTCATGAACTTTGATTCCAGCCGGGGGCGGGGGAGGCCCCTTCGGTTTAACTTCTACAATCTGTCGGGACTGTATATCAGGCCGCTATATGGGACGCACACAGCGTCTCGCAAGAAAACTGAAGCCTTCTCCCCCATGCCGCTGACACTTTACGACACCCTGCACCGCGAAAAACGGGTTTTCACACCGCGCGATCCGAACCGGGTGAGCCTCTATGTCTGCGGTCCGACGGTCTATGACTACGCGCATATCGGCAATGCGCGGCCGCCGGTCGTGTTCGATGTGCTGGTGCGTCTGCTGCGTCGGGAATACGGCGCCGACAGCGTGATCTACGCCCGCAACGTCACCGACGTGGACGACAAGATCAATCAGAAGGCCGCCCGCGAAGGCGTCGCCATCGGCGAGGTCACGGCCCGCTACGAGGCGGCCTATCTGGCCGACATGACGGCGCTGAACGTCTCGCCGCCCGACATCGCGCCCCACGTCACCGACCATATGGACGCCATCGTCAAGCAGATCGGCGAGATCGTGGACGCCGGCTGCGCCTATGCAGCCGAGGGCCATGTGCTGTTCGACGTGTCCAGCTATCCGGCCTATGGCGCGCTGTCGGGTCGCAACCTGGACGACATGATCGCCGGCGCCCGCGTCGAGGTCGCGCCCTACAAGAAGAACCCGCACGACTTCGTGCTGTGGAAGCCGTCCAAGGCTGACGAGCCGTCCTGGCCGTCGCCCTGGGGCGAGGGGCGTCCCGGCTGGCATATCGAATGCTCGGCCATGATCGAGCAGACCCTGGGTTTGCCGATCGACATCCATGGCGGCGGCATCGACCTGGTCTTCCCTCACCACGAGAACGAGATCGCCCAAGGCGTCTGCGCCCACGGTCACGCCCACTCGGACAAGGCTCCGGCGGAATACAGCCGCTACTGGATGCACAACGGCTTCCTGACCGTGGACGCCGAGAAGATGTCCAAGTCGGTCGGCAACGTCCTGCTGCTGCACGATCTGGTGCAGTCCATGCCGGGCGAGGTCGTGCGCTGGGCCCTGCTGAGCGCCCACTATCGCCAGCCGCTGGACTGGAACCAGTCGCTGCTGGACCAGTCGCGCAAGAACCTGGACCGGCTGTACGGCGCCCTGCGTCGCGCGGCGGATGTCGAGGCCCTGGGGGATATGCCGTCGCCCGAGTTCCTCGAAGCCATCTGCGACGACCTGAACACGCCCGGCGCCATGTCCAAGCTGTTCGCCCTGTCCAGCGAGATCGAGCGCGCCATGACGGCGGGCGATCTGAAGGCCGTGGGCGTGGCCAAGGCCGAGCTGATGGCCTCGGGCGCGATCCTGGGCGTCTTGCAATCGACGCCGGACCAGTGGTTCGAAGGCGGCGCTGACGACGGGCTGAAAACCGAGGTCGAAGCCCTGCTGGCCGAACGCGTCACCGCTCGCGCGGCCAAGGACTGGCCCGCCGCAGACCGCATTCGCGACCGCCTGACCGAGCTGAACGTCATCGTCATGGACAGCCCGTCGGGCGGCACCTGGCGGCTGAAGGACTAAGGTTTCAGGCTTTCGACAGCCGTGCCAGCTCGCGTGCGCCGTAGAAATGCGGCTCCAGCCCGCGCATCCACAGCACCTTGCCGATGCCGCGCGCGGTGCGGTCCAGGGTCTCGGCCCGGCGGGGGCTGAAGATCAGGGTCAGGCCGAGTGACGCCGCGCCCCAGACAGCGGTCTGAGCCGCGCCGATCAGCATCCAGCGCGCGACGCCGCCCCAACGTCGGTCGCGCGCCGCCGTCTGGCTGGGCCCTTGGCCATAGGCGAAGGCGCGGGCGAGGGCGTATTTCATGGTCGCCCGATGCGACGGGGCGAACTCGTCCACCCAGGCGTCCGCCGCCCAGCCAAACCGGCCGCCGCGCGCGGCCAAGGCTGAAAACAGCACGTCGTCCTCGCCGCCGCTCTGGTCCGACGCCGCATCGAAGGGCGCAGGGCCGGGCAGGGCCGTCGCCCGCTTCATCAGCGAATTGCCGCAGCCATAGGCGTGGTCTAGCAGCCCGGTCTCGGACGGACCCTGACGCCCGAAGAACCGCTCGAGATAGCCGCGTGTCCAGCCTGTACCCTCAGGCACCTGTCCTCGGATCGGGCCGAAGACGACGTCGGCGCCGGTGTGGTCCAGTCCGGCCAGCAGAGCCGACAGCCAGTTCGCGTCCGCCGCCTCGTCATCGTCCAGAAAGGCGATCAGGGGCGCGTCGGTCGCCGCCAAGCCGGTATTGCGCGCCGTCGCCACGCCGGGGCGCGGCTCATGCACCAGGATCAGGGGCGCGGGCGAGGCCGCGCGCAACGCCGCAATGACGGGCTCGGCGGTAGCCTGGGGGTCGTTGTCGACCACGACGATGGCCGCCAGACGGTTCTCGACGCCGGTCTGGGCGAACAGGGACCCAAGCGCCCGCGCCAGGCTTTCGGGCCTGCGCATCGTCGGCACGATGATGGCGACGTCTCTCATCTCAGACCGCGTCGGCATAGAGGGCGGCGCGATAGACCCGCAACGCAAAGGCTCGCGTCGGGGTCGGCAGGAAGCCCGCCAGCGCCGCCTGTTTCACCAGCGGTCGCCACAGACCGATGGCCGGCACGCGCTTCAGCGTGCGCGCCGCCTTGAAGCTGGGATAGTCGGCGATGATGTCGGGATGCTTGGCGACGACGCGGCCGAAGTTGGCGGCTGACTGTTCGTATTTGCTGGCAAGCGCCGACGTCGTGTCGAGACCCATGTGCGTCGCCGGATTGTCGATGTGGATCACTTGGAACCGGCGCGAGACCCGCATGGCCCATTCCACATCCTCCCAGCCCCAGCCGCTGAAGGCGGGATCGAAGGCCTCGGTCTCGAACACGTCGCGACGGACCAAGAGGTTGGAGGTGTAGACGTATTTCTCAGGCGTCAGCGACCGCTCGGCGCAGGGAACGCATTCGGACTTCAGCGCCATCGACCGGTGCACAGCGAAGCGGCTATCCGTCGGCGCCTGATCCAGCGAGAAGCCGCCGAACGCTACGGCGGGCTTGTCGGCCTCTACCAAAGCCGCCCAGGTCGCGAGGAAGTCCGGGCGGTCGGGACGCATGTCGCTGTCGAGGAACAGCAGATTGGCTCCACGGGCAGCCTCGGCCAGTCTGTTGCGACCCTTGGATCGGCCTTCGTTGGTGCTCAGGGTGATGAGACGGACGGGCAGGGCCATGGCCTGGACCGTGGCGATCAGGCCCTGGGTCAGGGCGGCGTCGCCGGTGCCGTCATCCATCAGCACGATCTCGACGGCGCCGTTCAGCCCACTCGCCTCATCGTCGAGCCGGACCAGCAGTTCGCGCGGGTCGTCGCGCAGAAAGGGCATCAGCACCGAGATCGTTGGCGCCGCTGCGGCCCAGGATGGGTTGTCGGTCAGGGTCGCCTTCATGCTGTCGCCTGTCGATCGCGCAGCCGAGTGCGAATCTGGCCGATGACCCGGATGGTGATGTCGCGGACCCCGGCCGCGTTCATGGTCAGCACGGCTGCTGCATAGACGGCGGCGCCGACACTGGCGTCCTGGATCAGTTCGATCAGGCCGCCGTGGCTGGGCAGGGCGCTGACGACCAGGGCCATGAGCCCTGTGGCGATCAGACACCGTATCAGTGGATCCAGCGGCACCGGCAGCGCCACCACTCGGCGTCCCATGGCTCGCGTCGCCAGCAGCCCGATGGCGAAGCTGGCCGCCGTCGACCATGCGGCGCCGATCAGGCCAAACCGGGGAATCAGGATCAGGTTCAGGATCACGTTGGACGCCGCTGGAATCGTCATGGCCAGCAGCAGCAGCTTTGTTTTGCGGCCCAGGGTGAAGGCCTGGCCAAAGTAATAGGCGGTCAGGCCGTAGAGCAGGGCCGACAGTGCGATCCAGGGCGTCACCATAGAGGCCGCGACGCGCAGATCCTCGCCGATCATCACCTCGCCCAGGGGCCGGGCGACCAGGGCCACGCCCGCCGCCGCTGGCAGGCCGATCAGCAGGAAGGTCGAGGCCTGTTCGCGGGCGGCCTCCTTCAGCCGCGTCAGTCCGCCACGCTCCAGAGCCATGACAAGGGCCGGCTGACCGGCCGTACCCAGCCACAGGAACAGGACGTCCAGCGTCCGGTTGGCGATGCTGTAGCCTGCGTGATAGGCGCCCACCGCCGCCTCGTCCATGAAGGCGGCCAGCAGGAAGCGGTCGGTCGAGGACAGCACGACGCCTAGCGTCAGGGATGCTGCGATCGGATAGCCATATCCCGCATAGGATTTCAGTCGGGCCCGCTCGACTACGCCCGTCCGGGCCTGTTTCAGCTCTCCAGGAAGGATGAAGGGCAGGGCAGCCAGAGGAGCCAGCCCCAGACCCAGAAGGGGCGCGGCGCCCCCGGCTCCGACGAAGGCGAAGGCCACGCCGATGATCAGACCGCCGCTGGTCATGGCCATGTCCAGCCCGGCCGAACGCGACACCTCGCCGGCGGCGCGATACCGCTCCTGCGTCAGCTTGGCGAGGCAACGGGCAGGGCTGCCGGCCAGGCCGACTGCGATGGCGATCTTGAACAGTGGATCCAGCGGCAGGAACCACAGCACCAGAGCGGCCAGGGGCAGGAAGACGGCGATGATCTTGAACGCCGTGCCGTATAGGCTGGCGAAATGAGAGGCCATGCCTGGCCCCGGCGTCTCGGCGGCCCAGAAACGGGCCATAGCCGCCTCAAGCCAGCTGAACAGAGCCACGTGACAAAGGGTGACGATGGAGAAGGCCAGGGCGTAACGGCCGAAATCTTCGGGCGTCAGCAGGCGTGTGAAGATGAAGATGGCGAGAAAACCCACCACTCCCTGGACGATATTGGCGGGCAGATAGCCCCAGACACCGCGCCAGAACATCAGGCGGCGCCGCTCAGGAAGGGCGCGCTCATCGGATGGCCTGTCGATCGCCCAGCAGCACCGGCACCGTCACGGCCATGATCCACAGGTCCAGCCACAGCGAATGACGCTCGACATAGTCGATATCCAGCTGCACCCGGCGGCGCACGTCCTGAGCGGTATGAAGCGGTCCACGCGACCCCTGGACCGCAGCCCAACCGGTCATGCCCGGCTTGATGCGGTGGCGATGGGCGTAGTCGGCGACCAGCAGAGCGGATTCGACGTGGCCGGTCTTCATGCCGATGGCGTGGGGCCTGGGGCCGACCAGCGACATCTCGCCGGTCAGGACGTTCAGCAACTGGGGCAGTTCGTCCAGGCTCGTGGATCGCAGAATCCTGCCGACGCGTGTCACCCGGTCGTCATCCGCCGTGACCTGGCGCGAGGCTGTCGCGTCGGCGGCTTCGGTTCGCATCGAGCGGAACTTCCAAACGACGATTTCTTCCTGATTGAAGCCGTGACGACGCTGGCGGAAGAAGATGGGGCCGGGGCTGTCCAGGCGGATCGCGAGAGCGCAGACGGCCATGACGGGGGCCAGCAGCACCGTCGCGATACAGGCGACAACGATGTCCTGAACTCGCTTGTTGAAGGCGCGGCGGTCGTCGTCCATGCCGTCCAGAGACGCCAGGGGCGCGCGGGCCAGCTTGTCGAGCGCGGCGACACGTTCCGCCTGACCGTGGGGATCGACCAGCAAGGTCACCTCATTGGGCAAGGTCTGTAGTCGCGAAGTCAGTTCGCGCACCCGCGCCTCGGCCCTGGGGTCGATGGCGACGACGATGCGGTCGATATAGGGGGTCATCTTGTGGGTCAGAAGGGCGGCGGCGTCGCCCAGCACAGGCACGCCATCGATACTGTCGGGCGAACGAGCCAAACGGTCGTCGAACACGCCGAGTACATTCAGGTCGCGGCGGGCCAGGGCATCTCGAATCAGGCGTTCGGCGTTCTTCGTCGCGCCGACGACGACGATATTCGGCGTCAGGGCGCCGTTGGCCCGCCAGCGCGCCACCACGCCGCTCCACGCGAGGTGCAGCCCCGACAGCACGACAAGGACCAGTCCGGCCCACACCGCCAGGGCCTCGGTCTCGACCTGGCTTCCGCCGAGCAATCCTCCCAAAGCCAGAGCGATCAGCCCTGACACCAATGCGATCCCACCCAGTTTGGCCAGATGGCGCCCAGCAGGTTCGTCGCGCGAGAATCGATAGAGGCCCAGTGACCGCGTCAGTCCCAGCACAGCCATGGCTCCCGCCACGAAGGGCAGGACCTGATAGAGGGGCATGGCCGACACCGATGCGTCCCGGGCGGTGAACCAGCCGCACGCGAGGCTCGTCAGAATCACGGCCGCCACGTCGGCGGCGCGGAAATAGTGGACGACCAGACGAGCCGACCGGCGCTGGCGGGCGTTCAGCCAGACATCGGGACGGAACGGTCCGCGCCGCGCCGTGGCCGAGGCGTCCTCTATCGCGGCGGCGCTGGGTTCGATCACCTCGGCCGCGAGGATCTTCGGGGCGGCAGGCGCCGGAGATGGCGCCAAGGGCGTGTCCGGTCCAGAAGACAGGCGAAGATCGTGGGTAATCGACATGGGTGTCCGGGACAGGAATGCGCAATCTGCATCCTGCACGCTGCCCGTGGACGTCTCGTTAACGACCGGCGTTTCCCGACCCGGAGGCTGCTCGGCCGACGCCGATATCGACCCGCATCGGGGCTGAAGAAGGCAGGGGGTTCTGGCGGAGACGGAGGGATTCGAACCCTCGATACCCCTTACAGGGTATGACGATTTAGCAAACCGTTGCCTTCAGCCACTCGGCCACGTCTCCGGCAGGCGCTGTCGATAGCGAAGTGCGGGGCGCGACGCAATCACCGATCAACACTGTCTTTCAATAAGCGTCAGCAGGGGTCTAGGGTGGCCCCTCAACGACACGATCGACCGCGGGGCAATCGCACCATGACGCCACAACAGTATGGACCCCTTGTCGGGATCGGCGTGGCCCTGGTCATCATCCTGCTCAGGAACCGGCGTCCGCGCACCCTGAACGTCAAATGGATGTGGGTCGCGCCCTTGTTGATCACCAGTCTGATCGTATTCGGCCTGTGGGGCATGGCCCAGGCTCCGGGCGTTTCGGACGCGCCCTTTGGTTTCGGCGCCTGGGCCATCCTGGGGGCGGGGCTCGTGCTGGGCTGCGCCGCGGGTTGGTGGCGCGGCAAGACGGTGACGATCCAGAAAGCTGCTGACGGCACGCTGAGGGCCCAGGCATCGCCGCTCGGATTGATTCTGGTCGTGGTTCTTCTGGTCAGCCGCAGCGCTCTGCGTCCCTGGCTGGAGACACACGCCGCAGATTGGCATTTGAACGCCCTGGCGATCCAGGACGCGTTTTTGGTGTTCGCCCTGGGACTGGTCGTTATGCAGCGGGTGGAGATGTGGATTCGGGGGCGGCGAATTCTCGCGGGCGATCCCGACGGTCATGTTGTGGCGACGAATGGAAGCAGCGGAGCTTCCCCGACGTGATCTTGGCAGGGACGGTGAGGGGGGCTAGGTCTGGCGCTTCACCGTCTTAGGGAGACGCTCCATGGCCGATCTGGCTCAAGTCACCGAACATATCCGCGGCGCCGTCGGCGATAACTCCGGTCTGGGCAAGACCGTGAAGATCGATCTGGGCGACACCGGCAAGATCTTCATCGACGGCGCTTCCGTGCCCAACTCGGTCACCAACGAAGACAAGCCCGCCGACGCCACCGTCTCGATCGGCTGGGACGACTTCATGGCCCTGTCGGACGGCAAGCTGGATCCGATGATGGCCTTCATGCAGGGCAAGCTGAAGATCGCCGGCGACATGATGATCGCCCAGAAGCTGGCGCCGCTGCTGAAGCGCTGATGTCGGCGCGATAGCGACACCGATTGCGCGGCGCGGCTCCAACGAGGGCCGCGCCGTTTTCGTCTCAGGAGGACACCCATGGATTTCCAACACAGCGACCATGCCCGGCATTGGCAGGATCGTCTCAATCGCTTCCTGGACGACAAGGTTCTGCCGCGCGCCACGGAATACTGGGCTCAGGTCCATGCCGCCCCGACCGTCCAGCCGCCCATCATGGAGACCATGAAGGCCGAGGCGCGCGAGGCCGGTCTGTGGAACATGTTCCTGCCGGGCGAGCATGGCGCCGGGCTGACCAATCTGGAATACGCCCCGCTGGCGGAGGCCATGGGTCGCGCCGGCCTGTGGTGCGCCGAGGTGTTCAACTGCAACGCGCCCGACACCGGCAATATGGAAGTGCTCCATATGTACGGGAACGCGGCCCAGCAGGCGCGCTGGCTGACGCCGCTGATGGCGGGCGAGATCCGCTCGGCCTTCCTGATGACCGAGCCGGCCGTGGCCTCGTCTGACGCCACCAATATCCAGACCTCCATCGTGCGCGAGGGCGACGAATACGTCATCAACGGCCGCAAATGGTGGTCGACCAACATGGCCCATCCCAACGTCGCCATCGCCATCGTCATGGGCAAGACGGACACGGGGGCGGCGACCCACCAGCAGCAGTCCCAGGTCCTGGTGCCGACGAACACGCCCGGATTCCGCGTCGAACGCATGCTGTCGGTGTTCGGCTATGACGAGCGGCCCATCGGCCATGCCGAAGTCGTTCTGGAGAACGTACGCGTGCCGGTCGAGAACCTGATCGCGGGCGAGGGCCGGGGCTTCGAGATCGCCCAGGGCCGTCTGGGGCCGGGCCGTATCCACCACTGCATGCGCACCATCGGCGCGGCGGAAAAGGCGTTGGAGCTGATGTGCCAGCGACTGCTGAACCGCACCGCCTTCCGCAAGACCCTGGCCGAGCATTCGGTCTGGGAACAGCGGGTCGGCGACGCCCGCACCAATATCGAGATGTGCCGGCTGATGGTGCTGAAGGCCGCCTGGATGATCGATCAGGCCGGGGCCAAGAACGCCAAGTCCGAGATCGCCCAGATCAAGGTGGCGGCGCCTCGCATGGCGCTTCAGGTCATCGACGACGCGATCCAGGCCTTCGGCGGCGCGGGCGTTTCGGGCGACACGCCCCTGGCCGAACTCTATGCCGGGGTGCGGACCCTGCGTCTGGCCGATGGTCCTGACGAGGTGCACAATCGCACCATCGCCCGGCTGGAATACGCAAAACACGGCGGGCGGCCGGTCCGATAGGCGAAAAATCGCCCTGTTGCGCCCGGGCGGCTGAACCATATCTTTCCCCGGCGGTTCTCTGGCCGCAGGACCGCCGAGGAGGGTGATCGCCAATGAACGCACCCGCCGGTATTTCGTCGGTCCAGAACGCCGACCTGACGCGATACCGCGAGGTCAGGGCCCGCATGGTGGCCCTGGCCGCGGGTTTCTCGCCCGAGGACCTGGCCGCTCAGTCGATGAGCGACGCCAGTCCCGGCAAATGGCATCTGGCGCATACCAGCTGGTTCTTCGAGACCCTGATCCTGGCCGCCGAGCCCGGCTATGTTTCGGTCGACGAGCGGTTCCAGCGGCTGTTCAACTCCTACTATGAGGCCCTGGGCGAGCGGATCGACAGGGCTGAGCGCGGGCTGATGACGCGGCCGTCGCTGGCCGATGTGCTGGCCTATCGCGCCGAGATCGACCGGCGCATGGCGGACCGGCTGACGCGTCCGATGGATGGCCCGACGCGGTATCTGTTCCAGCTGGGACTGCATCACGATCAACAACATCAGGAGCTCTTCCTGATGGACCTGCTGCACCTGATGTCGCGCTCTCCGCTGAGCCCGGCCGCCTATGCGGTCGAGCCGCGTGATACGCCGATGCAGCCGCCCAAGGGCGGCACGACGCGGTTCGAGGGCGGACTGGTCAGCATCGGTCATGGCGGCGCCGGCTTCGCCTTCGACAACGAAGGCCCCGACCACCAAGTCTTCCTGCGCCCCTTCGATCTGGACAACGACCTGGTCACCAACGGCGACTGGGTCCGGTTCATCGACGATGGCGGGTACCAGCGCGCCGATCTCTGGCTCTCCGACGGTTGGGCGCGGGTAAAGGCCGAAGGTTGGGCCGCGCCCCTCTACTGGCGTTCGGGCGATGCGGGCTGGTCGTTAATGACCCTGACAGGCCTCGCCCCCGTCGATCCCGGAGCGCCGGTGCGCCACGTATCCTTCTATGAGGCGGCGGCCTTTGCCGCCTGGGCCGGGAAGCGACTGCCGACCGAGGCCGAGTGGGAGCATGCGGCCGTCAGCGGCGGCGGCGACCTGACCAATCTGTTCGGCGAGGTCTGGCAACATACGTCCAGCGCCTATGCGCCCTATCCCGGCTTTCGGCCGACCGAGGGCACGGCGTCGGAGTACAACGGCAAGTTCATGGCCAACCAGATGGTGCTGCGCGGCTCGTCGTTCGCGACGCCGCCCGGCCACTCGCGCGCCACCTATCGCAACTTCTTCTATCCGCATCAGAGGTGGGCCTTCATGGGCGTCAGACTGGCATCCGATGTCGCTGCAGACCGAGCGCGCGACGACGACGGCGATAAAGCTGGCGACACGGCCGCCTTCCGCGCCGAGCTGATCGAAGGGCTGTCGCGGCCTCAGAAATCCCTGTCGCCAAAATGGTTCTACGACGCCGAGGGTTCGCGGCTGTTCGAGGACATCACGCGGCTGCCGGAATATTATCCGACTCGCCAGGAGAAGGCCCTGCTGCGACGCTTGGCGCCTCGGCTGACCGAGGATTTCGGCCCGGACGCCGTGCTGGTCGAATTTGGCTCGGGCGCCAGCGAGAAGACCCGCATCCTGCTGGATGAGGTTCCCAGTCTTTCGGCCTACGTCCCCATCGACATCAGCCCCGACGCCCTGGCCGAGGCGGCGGCCCGGATCGAGGCGGCCTATCCCAGCCTTGAGGTCGCGCCGATGGCCGGCGATTTTCTTGACCTGCCAGCCCTGCCTGAACTGGGCCGGGGACGCCGGGTCGGCTTCTTCCCCGGCTCGACGATCGGGAATCTGGAACGTGAGACGGCGGTTGGCCTTCTGAAGTCGGCGCGGGAGCGGCTGGGGCCAAACGCGCTGTTCATCCTGGGCGTGGACCTGATCAAGGAACCCGCCCTGCTGATCGCGGCCTATGATGATGCCCAAGGGGTGACGGCCGCATTCAACAAGAATGTTTTGGCCCGCGCCAAAGCTGAACTGGGCGCCGATTTCGATCTCTCAGCCTTCCAGCACGTCGCGGTCTGGAACGGGGCCGAGAGTCGGATGGAAATGCATTTGAGATCGACGCGGGATCAGGTGGTCACCGTGGCGGACCACAGAATTCGGTTTGCTGACGGCGAGACTATCCACACCGAAAGTTCGCGCAAATATACCGAGACATCCGTTCGGGAACTGGCCGAGGCGGCCGGTTGGGAGGTGTCTCTGTTCGAGGTCAGCGACAAGCCATCAGTAGCCTTGGCCTTGCTCCACAACCCCCACTGACCGCAGTTTCAGCGCGCCGGTCCAACAGGCGCCGATGCAAAACAAAAGGGCGAGCCGTTCTGGCTCGCCCTTTGAACTTTGATCGAAAATCCCTGTCGGGACCGAGACTATTCTTCGGGGCCTTCAGGCTCTCCGGGGCGGCGCGAACCATGGGAGGCTTCGCCGCCCTTGCGACCGGCCTGTGCCGCCAAGCCGCGATCTTGGGAGAAGCTGCGCTTCTCGCTTGGCACGCTGGCGCCGCCCTTGCGGGCGATTTCGCGCTGACGTTCCGGGTCCATCGAAGCAAAGCCCCGCTTGGAGACTCCCGAGGGGCGGGCGGGCTGACCTTCGGCCATTCGGTTGTTCCTTCCTGATCGTGTGGTGACTTGGATTGAGAACCCCGGCCGCCGGTCAAGGTTCCGAAATTTCAACGGTCAACCACGGCGCGTTTTTGTCTCAACCGTTCATCGAGCGCATCGAATCCCCCATTTCCACGGCGCCCGGATCGAGCGGCGGCAGTTCGTCCGGCGTAGCGCCAGGGTCGATCTCGAGCGGCGGGGCGGGGGTCTCCACCTCGGCCGGTTGCTCAGGGGGCGACTCGGGGATGGGTTGGGGGTCAACATGGGTCATGGCGCGTCTCCTGTTTCGAAGACCCAACGTCTGAGGCTCGAAGCTGTTCAGGCGACGCCTGCGTGAGCGTGACGGAAACGGGCTCTGGAACCGGGCGTGCGGTCGATGGTTGATCCGCGCAAGCCCCTCATTCCAGGATGATATGATGACCGATCCCTACGCCGGCGCACCCTCCTATAGTCCGACCCTTGATGAGGTCGTCGATGACGCCGATGAGCGCACGGCCTCGCTGGACCGCCGTGCCGACGAACTGCTGGCTCAGGCTGAGGACCGCAGCTACGAGCCCGTGAGCTCCTTGCGTCGAGCCGTTCGCGAAGACATCGACAATGGTCGCCAATGGGCTCGCGGCCGCGTTGCCCGCACACGCGACGTGATCCAGGACGAGCCTCTCAAGACGACGGCCTATGCGGTCGGTCTGGGCGTCCTGATCGGTATGTTGCTGCGTCGCTAGGTCGCGACCCTCACGCGGGTCCGCTGGCCGGGCGCTGCAGTCTTTCGCCCTGCAGCGCCCGGTCCGACACGAACGGGTTGCTGCGGCGTTCGGCGCCGAAGGTGGACACCGGCCCGTGACCCGGCACGAAGGTCACATCGTCACCCAGCGGCCAGAGCTTGGTTATGATGGACTGGATCAGGGCCTCCGGATCGCTGCGCGGAAAGTCTGTGCGTCCGACAGAACCTTGGAACAGCACGTCGCCGACTTGGGCGAACCCGGCGTCGCGGTTGAAGAAGATGACATGGCCCGGCGTATGACCTGGGGTATGATAGACCTCCCACGTCGTCTCACCCAATGACACCGTGTCCCCGTCGGCCAGCCAGCGGTCGGGGGTGAAACTCCGGGCTTCGGGCAGGCCGTACATCTGACCCTGCTGAGGGATACCGTCGATCCAGAACTGGTCCTCAGGATGGGGGCCGATAATGTGGACTCCGGATTTTTCCTGCATCTCGGCGGCGCCGCCCGCATGATCCAGGTGCCCGTGGGTGATCCATATCTGATCCAGGGTCAGGCCGCGCCGCGCGACCTCTGCGATGACGGCGTCGACGGATCCGCCGGGGTCGATCACAGCGGCCTTCAACGTCCGGGTGCACCACACGGTGGTGCAGTTCTGCTGCAGCGGGGTGACGGGTGTGACGAAGACGCCGATGGCAGGGGAGGGTTGGCTCATGCGCCACAGATAGCCATGATCGCGCTGTGGCGAAACATCGTCCTCGGCACAATGATCGCCAAACATGGCGTGACTTGCATTCCGCCGCGCCGCTCGCGTTGACCTTTGAGGTCCATCTCGACATAAGGGCGGGCTTCGAGGCGCCGCTTCCTGAATGGGGCGGCCCTTTCTGCTTTTCCATCCCGCGCGCGACGCCGTCAGGCCGCACCGCGCCACAGAGCGTCAGATCCCGACCATGCAAGTCGTCGAAAAAACCACCGAAGGCCTCAGCCGCGTCATCACGGTGACGATTCCCGCCACTGAGCTGAACGCCAGGCTGGACGCCAAGGTGCGCGAAGTCGCGCCGCAGATGAAGCTCAAGGGCTTCCGTCCCGGCAAGGTGCCGACCGCCTATGTGAAGAAGACCTTCGGTCGCGACTTCATGGGCGAGATCATCAACGCCGAGCTGAACGAGTCGAGCCAGAAGGCCCTGGACGAGATCAAGGTCCGTCCCGCCGCCCCGGCCGAGGTCAAGCTGACCTCCGACATGGACAAGGTCATCAAGGGCGAGGAAGACCTGGCCTACGAAATGTCGCTGGAAGTCATGCCCGACTTCACTCCGGTCGACCCCAAGACCCTGAAGCTGGACCGCCCGACCTACACCGCCTCGGACGAGGACCTGGACGAAGCCCTCAAGGAACTGGCCTCGCAGGCCAAGTCCTACGAGGACAAGAAGGGCAAGACCGTAAAGGCCGCCGATGGCGACCAACTGACCATCGACTTCCTGGGCAAGCTGGACGGCGAGCCCTTCGAAGGCGGCGCGGCCGAGGATTCGGACCTGGTGATCGGCGCAGGCCGCTTCATTCCCGGCTTCGAAGAGCAGCTGAAGGGCGCCAAGGTCGGCGAAGAGAAGACCATCGAGGTCACCTTCCCCGAGGACTATCAGGCCGCCAATCTGGCCGGCAAACTGGCCACCTTCGACATCAAGGTGAAGGCCATCAAGGCCGAGACCGAATCCAAGGTCGACGAGGACTTCGCCAAGCGCATCGGTCTGGAATCGCTGGACAAGCTCAAAGAGCTGCTGCGCGACAACCTGAACCAGCAATACGCCGGCGCCGCCCGCTTCAAGCAGAAGCGCGCCCTGCTGGACCAGCTGGACACCGCCCACAGCTTCGACCTGCCGCCCAAGATGGTGGAGGCCGAGTTCGACGGCATCTGGCAACAGGTCGAGGCCGACAAGGCCGCCGGCAAGCTGCCTGAGGAAGACGCCAAGAAGACCGACAAGAAGCTCAAGGAAGAGTACCGCAAGATCGCCGAGCGCCGCGTGCGCCTGGGTCTGGTGCTCGCCGAGATCGGCCGCGCCAACAATGTCGGCGTCACCGACCAGGAACTGAACAACGCCATCATGGCCGAAGCCCGCAACTATCCGGGCCAGGAGCGTATGGTGCTGGACTTCTATCGCCAGAACCCCAACGCCGCCGCCCAGATGCGCGCGCCCATCTATGAGGAAAAGGTCGTCGACCTGATCTTCAACCAGGCTGAGGTCAAGGAAACGGCCATCACCAAGGAAGAACTGCTGAAGGAAGAAGAGGAGGGCTGAACCCTTCTCCGACACCGGATTGATCCAGCCCTCGACGCCCCGGCGTCGGGGGCTTTTTCATGCGCCGTGCGCGTACCGACCGCTCGCCGCCTTGCAACCGGGCGTTTGGGACGCGATATCCTGTACCTGAGAGGGCCGATCGCTGAGTCGGCCCCGACCTGCATCCCGAGAAGGCCACGAATGCGCGATCCGATCGACTACCTACAGTCCAACCTCGTCCCGATGGTCGTGGAGCAATCCAGCCGGGGCGAACGGGCCTTCGACATCTTCTCGCGCCTGCTGCGCGAGCGCATCATCTTCCTAACCGGCCCGTTCGAGGACGGCATGGCCTCGCTGATCTGCGCCCAGCTGCTGTTCCTGGAATCGGAGAACCCGAAGAAGGAAATCTCCATGTACATCAACAGCCCGGGTGGTCAGGTCCACTCCGCGCTCGCGATCTACGACACCATGCAATACATCAAGTCGCCGGTCTCGACCGTCTGCATGGGCATGGCGGCCTCGGCCGGCTCGCTGATCCTGACGGCCGGCGCCGCGGGCCAGCGCATCGCCCTGCCCAACGCCCGCGTCATGGTTCACCAGCCCTCCGGCGGGTTCCGCGGCCAGGCCTCGGACATCGAACTGCACGCCGCTGACATCCGCTACACCAAGAAGCGCCTCAACGAGATCTACGTCCACCACACGGGCCGGACCTATGAGGAAGTCGAAAAGACCCTGGACCGCGACCACTTCATGTCGGCCGAGGACGCCAAGGCCTGGGGCATCGTCGACCACGTCTATGACAAGCGCGAAGAAGCCGACGCCGACGGCATCAAGACCGTCTGATTTAAATCCAAACTGACCGGCAAAGGGCGCGCCATGCTCGGCGCGCCCTTTTCATTTGTGCTATCGGACGGCCATGCAACACACCCGCGATCTCAAAGGCGTCGTTCAGGTCGACGGCGACGACTATGAATGGGAGGTCCGTCGCCAGCCGCAACGGACCACGGGCAACAACTGGGACGGCATCGGCATCGCCCTGAGGCTGAAGGACGCCCAGCGCGAGGCGATCGTTCTGTTTCCCATGACGATGCGGGCCAATGGCGCACCCAATTTCGAACGCCAGCGCATCAATGTCGAGGCGGTCAAGAACGCCGTCGTCTCGGCCATGGCGGCGGGTTGGGACCCGACGTCGCGCGGCAAGGTCGTGGTCTTCGACGTGGACGCCGACGGGAACTGACCTCCACCGTCTTCTATGACCCGATCGACCGGTTCTCTGGCCCGCTAAAGCCTGTGTCCAGCGTGTCGACCGCGGTGAAATGATCCTTGTTTCCTGTCCGCTGTCTTCAGGCCGCCGCCTTTGCGCCGCCTGAACGGACCGGGGTCATGTCTATAGGGGTCCCATGTCCGCCACCGCCGTCCTGCAATGGACCGACAATGCACGTCGCTTCGGTATCGTGACCCGTTTTCTGCACTGGTCGATGGCCGTGCTGATGGCGTGGCAGTTCGCCGCCATCCTGGCCTATGAGGTTTTCGGCCGCACGCCCCTGACCGACCGTTGGATCCATACCCACAAGGATGTCGGCCTGGTGCTGGCGCTCCTGCTGATGGTTCGCGCGATCTGGGGTCTGGCCAATCGCAGACGGCGTCCCGCCCCTCATGGAGGCTTGGTCGGACGGGCCGCGGCAGTCGGCCACTTGGCCCTTTATGGCCTGATGCTGATCATCCCCATCCTGGCCCTGATGCGCGAGTTCGGCTCTGGCGAGGGGTTCAAGCCCTTCGGTCTGGTGCTGGCGCAGGCCGGCGGCGCCAAGATTTCCTGGCTGATGGCCCCCGCCGAGCTCGCCCACGCCCTGTTGGCCTGGCTGTTGCTGGCCGCCGTAGCAGGTCACATCGCCATGGTGATCGTCCATCGCTTCGTCTGGCGCGATGACACCTTGTCGCGCATGGCCTAGGGGCGCTGCGTAAAGACGCGGAATCCGGGCTGTTCGGCGGCGGCCAGCATCTCGGTGTCGCCGGATGTGTCGCCATAGGCGGCGATGATTCGCACATTCTCCCCGAACGCCGCCTTCAGCCGCCGCACCTTCTCCGCTCCCCGGCAGTTCGGGCCGGAGAAGCCGCCCGACACGCGATCGTCGGCGTCGAACACCATGTGCGTGCCTAGCAGTCCCTCGGCCCCCAGGCGTCGGGCGAAGGGCGCGACGGTCGTTTCGGGCGAGGCGGTGACGATGACCCGGTGCGCGCCCTTGCGGCCCCAGTCCTGCCAGCAGGCCAGGGCGTCAGGCCGGATGAAACGGTCCCAGACGACATCGGCGAACTGCTCCGCTTCGGCTTCGAGCGCTTCTCGCGACATCCCGCCCAGGAACTCACGCACTGACGCCGCCTTGATCCGTCCTCGGTCGCGATCGCGGGCATAGGCGGCCATCGACGGGGCCATCTTCATCAGCCCCAGCGCCCACCCGCCAGGGCCCGCCTTCCAGCGCAGAAAGGCGGTGAAACTGTCCCGAATCGTCAAGGTGCCGTCGAAATCGAAAGCCACGACGGCGCGGCCTTCGGATCCGGACTGGCGAATCGCCTCGGTGCTTCCCATTTCATTCATTCGCAGCGACCCTTACCCGACGAAACAATCTGCATTCATCACGAACTGCTCAACCGGGCGGGGTTGTGGCGGGCGATCTGATGGGTGATTGTCATTTTTTGAATATCTTCGCGTCCATAGTGGTGGAATCAACGCGACGGAAGCGCGTTAGCCTCCTGGTCATGCCGACCATCGGGCAACGCGGGAGTGAGAAGGGTCAATGACCAAAGCAGCCGGCACAGACGCCAAGAGCACGCTCTATTGCTCGTTCTGCGGCAAGAGCCAGCATGAGGTCCGCAAGCTGATTGCGGGACCGACCGTGTTCATCTGCGATGAATGCGTCGAACTGTGCATGGATATCATCCGCGAAGAGCACAAGATCGGCTTCGTGAAGTCCAAGGACGGCGTCCCGACTCCGAAGGAAATCCGCGAGGTCCTCGACGACTATGTCATCGGTCAGGGTCACGCCAAGAAGGTCCTCTCGGTCGCGGTCCACAATCACTACAAGCGCCTGAACCACGCGACGAAGAACAACGACGTCGAGTTGGCCAAGTCCAACATCATGCTGATCGGGCCGACCGGATCGGGTAAGACGCTGCTGGCCCAGACCCTGGCCCGCATCATCGATGTGCCCTTCACCATGGCCGACGCCACGACCCTGACCGAAGCCGGTTATGTGGGCGAGGATGTCGAGAACATCATCCTGAAGCTGCTCCAGGCGTCCGATTACAACGTCGAGCGGGCCCAGCGCGGCATCGTCTATATCGACGAGATCGACAAGATCTCGCGCAAGTCGGACAACCCATCGATCACTCGCGATGTCTCGGGCGAAGGCGTGCAGCAGGCCCTGCTGAAGATCATGGAAGGCACCGTCGCCTCCGTGCCTCCTCAGGGCGGCCGCAAGCATCCGCAGCAGGAGTTCCTGCAGGTCGATACCGCCAACATCCTGTTCATCGTCGGCGGCGCCTTTGCCGGACTTGAAAAGGTGATCTCGGCGCGCGGGGCAGGGGCCTCCATCGGCTTTGGCGCCAAGGTGTCCAACGTCGACGAACGCCGCACCGGCGACATCCTCAAGGGCGTCGAGCCTGACGATCTGATGCGCTTCGGCCTCATCCCCGAGTTCATTGGCCGCCTGCCGGTTCTTGCGACGCTGGAAGATCTGGACGAAACGGCCCTGGTCACCATCCTGACCGAGCCGAAGAACGCCCTGATCAAACAGTACAAGCGCCTGTTCGAGATGGAGAATGTCGCCCTGACCTTCACCGACGACGCGCTCAACGCCGTCGCCAAGAAGGCCATCACGCGCAAGACCGGCGCGCGCGGCCTGCGCTCGATCCTGGAAGGCATCCTGCTCGAGACCATGTTCGAGCTGCCGACCTTCGAAGGCGTCGAGGAAGTGGTCGTCAACGCCGAGGTCATCGACGGCAAGGCTCAGCCTCTGCTGATCTATGCCGAGAAGAAAAAAGCCGTGGACGGCGCGGCTTAAGCCGCACCACTCATGCAAAACATGAAGGGGCGCATCCCGGCGGATGCGCCCCTTTTTCTTTGGCTGCGATGGCTGCTGATCAGCGGACGGTGATCGCGAACCGCGCTGTCTCTGCCGCAGGGGAGCCCGCTTCCCAGGGGCGTGCGTAGTTGAAGATCAGGGTCGTCTGGCCCGGGGCCAGGGCCACAAGGCGCCAATGGGTCTGGCCGGGCACGCCGACCATGCCCGCAGGGTGGGCGCCGGTGATCTCCTGGCCGAAGGGCTCGGACCGCATCAGGACCGTTTCGTCGAAGTCGGCCAGCGACCAGGCATAGCCCGTGCTGCCGTTGCTGGGCAGGGCGATGGCCACGGTCTGGCCGGGACGCAGCGTGGTCTGTCCGTCGCGCACGGCGACGACGGGATCACCCGCTGCGGACGGTGTCGCGCCGGAAGTCTGACAGGCGGCCAGAGCCAGAAGACCGGCGGCAGCGGCGGCGGTTCGCATCATCGACATGGCGGCTCCTGAACCTTGTTCGGCGACAGGATCGCATGGCGCCTGACCGCGCGCCACTGGTGTCGAACACCGGGTTGAGGTTAGGGAGGGGCGACAGATGGAGCGACGCACGCGTGACCCACGCCAATGACGATCACGACGAGGACGGCGACGGCTATGACGCCGAGGACTGGTCACGCCTGACCGCCTTCGTCGGCAGGGTCGCCACGCTGGACGATGTCCAGGCCCGTCGTGCGATCTTCGCTCTGGACGACACCGAACGGCCGTTCCCGCTGGACATGGACCTGCCCCAGCCGGTGATCTGGTGGGACGAGGGGGGCGAACAGGCCGCGGTCGCCGTTCAGGCCGAATGCCATACCGGGCCGGACGGCGAGGAGATGGAGGTCCTGGGTCTGGTCCTGCCGGACGGCGGGGGCGCCGTGGCCCTGCTGGAAGACGTCGATCTGGTCGATGACACCGACCCGACCTGGCGCGGACTGGTGGCCAGCGCCATCGACCCGTCCGCCGCCGACGACTGAGCAGGCCTCAGGGCTCGAACGGCTGCAGCGGCGTATCCGCGCGCAGATAGAGCGGATGTTTCGGACTGCCGTCGCCATTGGTCCCGAACGACCACAGCGCAACCCCGTCGGCCCGCAAGGCGTCGATCAGCGCCCGCCCGCCCGGGGCCAGGGCCTTGTTCAGCTTGCCGTGGCACAGGACCACCATCCCGGCGCCGGCCGCCGCCTGGCGGATCGCGGGCAGGTTTTCGGCAGACGATGCCACGACGCCGGGCGCCAGCAGCATCTTCGGGTCGGTCGCGCGATAGTCGCCGACATTGGCCTTCACCATCGCATCGAAGCCCTCGCGCCGGGCAAAGGTCCATTCGCGCGCGCAGGTGGGGTCGTTGACGCTGGCGTCGGCCGTCGAGGGGTTCATGCCGATGAACAGGATGTAGCGTTCTGGAAACTGCGGCCCCAGCCAGCGCCGCATGAGCTGGCGATAGCGGCCATCGGCGCTGAAGGTCGCATCGCCGTTGACGCCGGGCATCAGGGCCAGCCGCACCTTGCCGCCGGGATCATGCAGGTCGGTGCTCAATGCGGTCGCTCCATCACGGCGCGGATGGCGGCGTAGTCGGGCACGATGTGATGCGCGCCTGCTGCGGCCAGCCGTTCTGCGTGACCATCGCGAATATGTCCGCCGGCCAGCAGGCCCGCGACGGTCATGCCTGCCGCCACGCCGGCCTGGACGCCCGGCGTGCTGTCCTCGATCACCAGGGTTCGAGCGGGGTCTGCACCCAACTCGCGCGCGGCGTGGAGAAAGAGATCAGGGTGGGGCTTGCCCCGCGTGACGTGGACCGCGCCGCTGTAGATCGGTCCGGCGTCGGCCACGGCGATCCCCATGGTTTCCAGACCGAGTTCGATCCAGTCCGGCGGGCTGGAGGAAGCGATGCAGCGTGGCTGGCTCAGCGAGGCCATGAAGTCGGCGGCGCCCCTGACGGCCGTCAATTGCGTCGCGGCCCGGCTGTGGCAGAGCCGCGTCCAGTCATCCAGGGTCGTCTCGGGGCAGGGACGGCCCAGCGCGGCCTCGATGTCCGGCCGACAATCCAGCCAACGCCGACCCATGTAGAGCGCCAGCGACTGCTCCAGCGAGGTGGGCAGGCCGATCCCGGTCAGTACCTCGGCCATGGCCTGATTGTTCAGAAGCTCGCTGTCGGCAATCACGCCGTCGTAGTCGAAGATGACGAGATCGAAGCGGCTCACCGTCAAGACTTGTCCTGGCGCTCGACCGCCTTGGCGGCGTCCCACAGACCGTCCATCTCGGCCAGGTCCGACTGGTCCGGCGTGCGGCCATTCCGGGCCAGTTCGGCCTCGATGAAGCCGAAGCGGCGCACGAATTTGGCGTTGGCCCCGCGCAGGGCGTCCTCGGGCTCGACGCCCAACTTGCGGGCCAGGTTGGCGACGACGAACAGGATGTCGCCCATCTCGTCGCGGGCCTTGTCCAGGTCGCCGGCGGCGATCTCGACCTTCAGTTCGGCGATCTCCTCGTCCAGCTTGTCGAACACCTCTTCGGTGGAGGGCCAGTCGAAGCCGACGCGCGCCGCACGCTTGGTCAGCTTGGCGGCACGGGCCAGCGCGGGCAGACCCACCGGCACATCGTCCAGCACGCCGTGCTGGGCCTTGGAGGCCCGTTCCGCCGCCTTGATGTCCTCCCAGCGCGCCTTCTGTTCGACAGCGTCGGCCTTGGCGTCTTCCAGCGCGCCGTCTTGGCCGGGGAAAACGTGCGGGTGCCGACGCACCAGCTTGTCCGACATGGCCTGGGCCACGTCGTCGAAGGTGAACAGCCCGGCCTCTTCAGCCATCCGGGCGTGGAAGACGGTCTGGAACAGCAGGTCGCCCAGCTCGCCTTTCAGCTCGACCATGTCGCCGCGCTCGATGGCGTCGGCGACCTCATAGGCCTCCTCGATCGTATAGGGGGCGATGGTCTGGAAGGTCTGTTCCTGGTCCCACGGACAGCCGGCGTCCGGCTGGCGCAGGGTAGCCATGATGTCGAGCAGGCGGTCGATCGGCTTCAAGCTGCAGCTCCATCGCGCGCTTCCAGCTGGCGCCGGATATCTTCATGCCGCGCGGGCGTCAGGGGATAGTTGCGCAGCAGCAAGGCTGCGCTGGCCAGCAACAGGCCGGGGACCAGGATGAACAGCACCTGCAGGGTGATCAGCGACATCTCGCTGTTGCCGCCTGCCGGGGCCACTGCCTTGAAGCCCACCCATTGCAGGACGAGGTAGGGGATCAGGGCGACGACGTGGCCGACCTTGGTCGTCGCCGACAGGATGGAGAACATCAGGCCGGTCCGGTCCACCCCGGTCTCCAGCCGCACCTCGTCGCCCACGTCCGCCATCATCGCGCGCAACAGGAACAGCCCCGCCGCATAGGGCAGGCCGGCGATGAACATGGCCACGGCCGTGACGGCGAAGTTTCCGCCGGGAACCAGGGTCGCGCCGATATAGAAGACCGCGAAGATCAGGCTGGCGACTGCCAGGGCCTTGTCCTTGCCGATCCGGGTCGCCAGCCAGGCCCAGAAGGGCGCGCCGACCAGACCGGCGACGAAATACAGCAGCATGAACAGGGAGGCCTCGGTGTGGCCGTATCCCTTGATCTGGCCGAAGAAGAAGAACAGCAGCGAGCCGGTGATGCCGGGCGCGACGCCCAGAACCAGATCGGCCCAAAGCAGCTTTCTGACCGACCCCCGCTTGAACAGGGACAGATAGGCGCTCGGCCCGCCGTGCGGCGCGGCCCCGGCGTTGACGGGCTCGGGGACCACGAACATGGCCAGGCCGATGGTGACGGGCAGGGCGATCAGGATGGCCCAGCCCATGATCCGCACCCCGTCGGCATAGTCACCTATGCCCGTCTTGATGACCACGGTCGGCAGGATCAGGATCAGGATTACGCCAATGATGTTGAACACCTGCCACCAGCCATAAACGCGGCTGCGCTGGTCGTACTGGGGCGCGAGCACCGCCGCCCAGCCCAGTTGGCCCAGGGTGCCGATCGAAAAGCCGAGATAGAGAACCAGCAGCCAGGCGAACAGATAGACGGGCCCGGCGCCCGGCTGGACAACGACGAACATCATCAGGGCCGACAGCATCAGGATCGGCGTCGACACCAGCATCCACGGGCGATAGCGACCCAACCGCGTGCGGGTCCGATCCATGCCCCAGCCGATGAAGGGGTCGAAGACGATGTCGATCAGCCGCACCAGCATGAAGACGGCGGCGACCACGCCAAGCTCCAGCCCGACATGGGTCGCATAGAACTCGGGCAGGGTGACGGGCAGGGCGACCCCGAAGGCTGCCAGCGGCAGGCAGGGGCCTGAAAAGGCCGCCAGCACCCCATTGCTTCGGCGCGGAGCGGTGGAACGGGGAACGGTGGAAGAGGCGTCGGTCATCGGCGATCCACGGGCGCCGAAACGAGTCGGCGGAACAGCCCCCACAATGCCAGTTTTTGCGCCCGATGGGAGCGGAGCCTTGCGCGGCTCAACTTGACGGCGTCCGACGCAGGCCACACCATCCCCCAATGGCCGATGGCGGATTGACCCTTCACCTGGAGAACGACCTCGCCGAGCGTCTCCGGCAGGCGGCGAAAGCGGCGGGCGATGACGTCGACACCTATCTGGCGCGGGCTCTGGACTACGCCATCGGGCCAGTCAGCGACCGGGCCGATGACGAAGCCATCGCCGAAGAGACGATGCGGGCGGGAGACGGCATCGCCTTGGATGATTTTCTCGTCCGGCTGGATGGGTTTGGACGATCCCCGGGTTGAAGCCTGTTCTCGTCTCACAGGCCGCGGCGCGAGATGTCGCGCGGCTTGAGGACTGGCTGACGCAACGCAGCCCGAAAGCCGCGATGCGAGCCGGGCGGCTGTTGCGAAAGGCCTTTGCATCCCTCGCCGATCTGCCGGAAAGACACGCCGTGATCGATGAAATTCAGCACCGCCAGTTGATCCAGCGCTTCGGCCAGGCGGCCTATGTGATCCGCTATGTCGTGCGGCCGGACGCCGTGGTCGTGACGGGCGTCTGGCATAGTCTGGAAGCGCGGCTATGAGGTCCCTGGCCGCCTTTTTCATGGTCTTGGCCCTGCTGGGTCTGAGCCATCGTGCCTCGGCCCAGTCGTGCGACGGCGCAGGGCGGGATTGGGCGGGGGCGGCCTTTGCCAACTCGGTGTCGATCTATTCGCTGGAATGGTCGCCCTTCGGTCAGGCGGAATATGGATGGGGCGCCTATCTGCCGCTGCTTCAGCGCGATATCCGCACGGATTGTCCGCCGGGCACCGTCGATTTCGCCCAGGCCCTGGCCCAGTGGCAGGGCCGCTATGCGCTGACTCCGACCGGGGTGTTCGATGCGGCGACATTCCAGGTGCTGAAGGGAGTGGTGCAGGAGCGTCGGCCCTTCGTCATGGCGCGCACCCGCAGCGAATGCCCCGAGCCGCCGCCGCTGAACCTGCTGGGCTATCTGTCGCCGGACGAGGAACACGCCGACCGGCTGACGCGGTTGCTGCGCCGCGACGTGCTGGACGCCTATCGTCAGATGGTCGCCGCCGCTCGGCGAGAAGTGCCCCAGGTCGCCGCCGATCCCGAGCTGCTGCAGATATTCTCGGCCTTCCGTGACCCGGAGGCGGACGCCGCCCGCTGCGCCGCCCAGGGCAATTGCGACGGACTGCGCCGCGCCGTCTGTTCCCCGCACCGGACCGGAACGGCGGTTGACCTCTATGTCGGCCATCTGGAGGGCGTCGGCGTCGATTCCACCGATCCCGCCAGTCGCACCCACATGGCGCGGGGCGCGACCTATCGCTGGCTGGTCCAGAACGCCGGGCGGTTCGGCTTCGTGCCCTATATGTACGAGCCCTGGCACTGGGAATGGGTCGGATCCCAGCCGTGAGGGCGCAAGCCGTGAAGGTTCGGGGCCTGACGCAGGGCGAAGCGGCGCTGGCGGTCTCGGTCTTCGGCCAGGCGGTCGTTCTCGACAGGGTCCGGCTGATGGCCGCACCACGGCCGCTTAATCGCGCCTTCGTGCCCGGGCGCTGGTTCGGGCGTGACTGGATCGTCTGGCCGCACGTCAGCCTGCTGGATGACCTGTCGCGCGGACCGCTGCATGGCCAGGCGACCCTGATCCATGAGCTGGTCCACGTCTGGCAAGCGCAGCAGGGCGTCAACCTGTTGATCGCCAAGCTGAGGGCAGGCGACAGTCGCGCCTCCTATCGCTATCCGCTCGATCCCGCCTGCGGCTGGGCGTCGTTGAACATCGAGCAGCAGGCCATGGCCATCGAGCATCGCTTTCGCCTGTCGCGCGGCGGCGTCGTTCCGGCGGATCGCGCGTTCTATGATCGCCTGTGTCCGTTTCCTGCCCAGGATTCCGCCGGGGGCCCTTGAATCTATGCGGTCAGGGGCTAAATCAGCTACTGACGCTGTTACGGAATGGCGCCGGTATTTCAAGGAGCGCCCCATGGCGAAGGTTCTGGTTCTCTATCACTCCACCTATGGCCACCTCGAGACGATGGCCAAGGCCGTCGCCGAAGGCGCGGGCTCGGTCGAGGGCGTGACGGTCGACATCAAGCGTGTCGCCGAAACCGTGCCCGAGGAACTGGCCAGGGCGTCTCACTACAAGATGGATCAGGAAGCGCCGATCGCCACGGTCGACGACCTGAAGAACTACGACGCCATCATCGTCGGCGCCGGCACGCGGTTCGGCACCGTGGCCTCGCAGATGCGGGCCTTCTGGGACCAGACCGGCGGCCTGTGGTTCTCGGGCGGCCTGATCGGCAAGGTGGGCGGCGTCTTCACCGCCACCGCGACCCAGCATGGCGGCCAGGAATCGACCCTTCTGGGCTTCATCCCGACCCTGCTGCACCACGGCCTGGTCGTCGTCGGCCTGCCCTATAACTACCAGGAGCAGATGACGCTGGAAGCCATCCATGGCGGCAGCCCCTATGGCGCAACCACCATCACCGGCGGCGACGGCTCGCGCCAGCCATCGGACATCGACCTGGGCGGCGCCCGCCACCAGGGCAAGCATATCGCGGAAATCGCGAAGAAACTTCACGGTTAGGACCATGACCACCCAACCCGCCGTCTTCTTTGGCCACGGCTCGCCCATGAACGCCCTGGGCGGGCCCTTCACCGCCGCCTGGCGTGACCTGGGCGAAGCGGTGGGCAAGCCCAAGGGCGTGGTCATGATCTCAGCCCACTGGGAAACCCAGGGCCTGGGCGTCACCGCTCAGGCCCAGCCTGAGACCATCCACGACTTCGGCAATTTCGGCCCGGAACTGCACGCCATGCAGTATCCGGCGCCGGGATCGCCCGCCCTTGCGGCGCGGGTCGCGGAACTGACCCAGGCCCATGCCGTCGAGGCCTGGGGGCTGGATCACGGGACATGGTCGGTCTTGGCCCACGTCTGGCCCGAGGCGGACGTGCCCGTGGTGCAACTGTCACTGGACCGCACCCTGACGCCCCGCCAGCACTATGAGCTGGCCAGGGCGCTTCAACCCCTGCGCGCCGAGGGGATCATCATCGCCGGATCAGGCGACTTCGTGCACAACCTGCGGACCTGGAAGCGTGCGGGCGAGGACAGCCCCTATCCCTGGGCGACCAGCTTCAACGAGGCGGTGAAATCGGCCCTGGTGCGTGGCGACCACGACGCCCTGATCGACTGGGTCGGACTGGCCGAGGACGCGCAGCTCAGTGTGCCGACCGACGAGCATTACCTGCCGCTGCTCTACGTGGCGGCCCAGGCCCGGCCCGGCGAACCCATCGCCTTCTTCAACGACGAGATCACCGGCGGCTCGATCTCGATGACCGGCTTCCGGGTGGGCTGATCAGCCGTCCACGTCGGAGTCACACCAAGTGCAGCAGCGACCTGGAAACGACGTATAGCCTGTGATCTCGCGCGCGCCGATGATCGTGCGAGGTCGGACGAGGGCATGTCCACAGGCACGGCATCGGAACTGTGAGGCGCCGAAGGCGACGGCTGCAACACCAAGTATCCACGCGGGGAAGAAAAGCCGGCCGAGATAAATCGGGCCGATCATTGAAAGACCAATGATTCCTATCAGGGATAAGGCCAGAAAGACGTAATACTTCTCGCGCATCGACGTTCGGCTAGTAGCGGCGACGCTTCTTGCCGATCAGGTTGTCCAGCGCCCAGTCGCCCGGTCCGGCGAAGACGAAGTAGAAGAAGACCCAGCAATACAGCGCCGCCAGCTCGCCCTTGTTCACCAGCGGGAAGGGCGATGCGGCGCCGAAGGCCCAGTGCATCTGGAAATAGGCCACGGCCATCATGCCGCTGAGGATGAAGGCGACCGGCCGGGTGAACAGGCCCAGCACGATCAGGGCTCCTCCGACCAGTTCCAGCACCCCGCCGATCCCCATCTGGGAGGCGATGTTGAACGGCCCCATGGCCTCGGCCGGGAAGCTGAAGATCTTTTGCGTGCCGTGCTGCATGAACATCAGCCCTGCGACGATGCGCAGAAGGCTGAGAACCTTGCCGGAATGGGCGGATAGCTTCGACGTGTTCACCGGATCGTCCCCCAGGAAATGCATTGTCAGGCGGCCTTGGCTTCGCGTTCCGCCATCTGCTGGATGGCCACATAGTCGGTCTTGCCGGTGCCGAGCACGGGCACTTCTGCAACCTTGATGATCTTCTTCGGCACGGCAAGGTCCGGCGCGCCATGTTCACGCGCCCATTCGGAAAGTCGCGAGGATTCGGCGTCGCGGCGGTCAGTGATCAGCACCAGCTTCTCACCCTTGCGGCTGTCGGGAATCGAGACGACGGCATGGCGACCCTCGGGCCAGACAGCGCTGGCCAGACCCTCGACGGCGGTCAGGCTGACCATTTCGCCGCCGATCTTGGCGAACCGCTTGGCCCGACCCAGGATGGCGCAATAGCCGTCCTCGTCGATGTCGACGATATCGCCGGTGTCATGCCAGCCGTCGGCCAGGGGCTCGATGACGTCAGGATCGTCGGGCGATAGATAGCCCTTCATGACATTGGGGCCGCGCAGGAACAGGCGTCCGCCCTCGGCGATGCCGGGGACCGGCTCGACCCGGTATTCCATGCCGGGCAGGATCTGGCCCACGGTGCCGGGGCGGTTGCGGTCGGGATGGTTGACCGCCACCACGGGCGAGGCCTCGGTCGCGCCATAGCCTTCCAGCAGTTTCAGCCCCCGGAAGCGGGTGTTGAACAGGTGATGGGTCTCGTCACGCACCCGCTCGGCGCCGGCGACGACGAACTGCAGGGTCGAGAAATCATCGGGCCCGGCGACGCGGGCGTATTGGTTCAGGAAGGTATCGGTGGCGAACAGGATCGAAGCGCCGACCTGAGGCAGCAGTTCGGTGATCTGCTTGGCGTGGAGGGGAGAGGGATATTGGAACGCCTTCATTCCCTGGTTGATCGGCAGCAGGACCCCGCCCGTCAGCCCGAAACAGTGGAAGGTCGGCAGGGGGTTGAACATCACCCACTCGGGCTTCAGCTCGATATGGGTTGCGACCTGGCGGCAGTTGGCGATCAGATTGGCCTGGCTCAGCACCACGCCCTTGGGCGCGCCGAAACTGCCCGACGTGAACAGGATCACGCCCGGATCGGACGGTTCGGTGCGGACGCTAAACCGCTTGGGCATCAGGCCCGCCATCAGGCCGAACAGCTTGTCCTGAAGCCCGACCGTGGCGCGCAGGTCGTCCAGCCAGGTGATCTCGGCGACTGTGGCCAGATCGGCTATCAGGTCGTCCAGCTTTGCTTGGGACACGAACCGTTTGGCCGACAGGATGCGTTTGACGCCCGCAGCCCTGATCGCCGCCTTCAGGTTCCGCTCGCCCGAAGTGAAGTTCAGCATCACCGGCACGCGGCCAAAGGCGTGCAGGCCGTAATAGGTGACCACCACCCCCATGCTGGAGGGCAGCAGGATGGCGACGCGCTCGCTCGGCTCGGTCAGGGCGGCGATCTTGCGTCCCAGCACGAAGGCGGCGCGGATCAGGCCGGTATAGGTCAGCGGCTTGCGATCCTGGTCCTCCAGGATTTCCTTGTCGCCAAAGCGCTCGCGCGCAGCGACCAGGGCGTCAAAGATCGATTCTTCGGTCGCCTTGGCATCCAGAGCAGGCCGCAAGCACATCCTCCTTGGGGACGCCGGGCGCCCCTCGTTACAAGCCGCCGACTCTAGAACCGTCCCCCCGCATTGAAAAGACAGGTTACGTTGCGTGAGGTCGCAGGGGGCGTCTCGCCTTGCCTTCCGACCCTGGAAGGCCGACATAGCGGTACTCCTCCCCGCCCAAGGACGTCCGGCCCTCCGCCCATGGTCACTCTTATCGACACCCTCACGACCAGGCCCTCAGAGCTTCGTCACCCCGAAAAGCAGAACCGGCCCGAAGCGGCGGTGCTGAAAAAACCGGACTGGCTGCGGGTCAAGGCGCCGGGATCCGGCCAGTACAACGCCACCAAATCCATCGTGAAGGACAAGGGGCTGGTCACCGTCTGCGAAGAGGCGGCCTGTCCCAACATCGGCGAGTGCTGGAGCCAGAAGCACGCCACCCTGATGATCATGGGTGACACCTGCACGCGGGCCTGCGCCTTCTGCAACGTCAAGACGGGCCTGCCCCAGCCGCTGGATCCCGAGGAACCCGGCAAGGTCGGCCTAGCGGTCGCTCAACTGGGCCTGAACCACGTGGTCATCACCTCGGTGGACCGCGATGACGTGGCTGACGGCGGCGCGGCCCACTTCGCCGAGGTCGTGCGCCAGATCCGCATCCAGGCGCCCCAGACCACCATCGAAATTCTGACGCCCGACTTCCTGCGCAAGGATGGTGCGGCCGAGGTGATGATCGACGCCACTCCGGACGTGTTCAACCACAACCTGGAAACCGTGCCGCGGCTCTATCTGAAGATCCGCCCCGGCGCCCGCTACTTCCACTCCCTGCGCCTGCTGCAGATGGTCAAGGAGCGCGCCCCGAACCAGTTCACCAAGTCCGGCATCATGGTCGGCCTGGGCGAGACTAAGGAAGAGGTCATGCAGGTGATGGACGACATGCGGTCCGCCGGCGTCGATTTCATCACCATCGGCCAGTACCTGGCGCCGACGCGCAAGCACGCAGCCATCGAGCGTTTCGTCACGCCCGAAGAGTTCAAGGCCTATGAGGCCATCGCTCGGGCCAAGGGCTTCCTGATGGTGTCCTCGTCGCCCCTGACCCGATCCTCGCACCATGCCGGGGACGACTTCGCCCGGCTGAAGGCGGCGCGTCTGGCGCAGACCGGACGCTGACGACCGCTTGGCCGTCCACCGCGTCACCCGCATCCTGCCCTATGAGCCGCATCAGCTGGCCGAGCTGGTGGCGGACATTCGCGCCTATCCCGAGTTCGTCAAATGGGTGACCTCGATGCGGACCTGGAATGCCCGTGAGGAAGCGCCCGGCGTGAGCCTGATCGACGCTGAGGCCCAGGTGGGGTTTTCGTTCCTGACCGAGCGGTTCTCGACCTGGGTCCGCCATGACCGCAATCTGCCGCGGGTCGAGGTCGGCCTGATCCGCGGGCCGTTCCGCCACCTGAAGAACCGCTGGGATTTCCACGAAGATCCAAAGGGTACGCGGCTGGAGTTCATGATCGACTTCGCCTTCAAGTCTCCGATCCTGAATGCGATGCTGCATGCCAATTTCGATTTGGCCGTCGGCAAGCTGATCGCCAGTTTTGAGGCCGAGGCCGCCCGTCGCTACGGAGCCAAGCCATGAGCAGTTTCGACTTCGACGCCGTCGTGGTGGGCGCCGGCGCCGTGGGCCTGGCCTGTGGTCGGGCCCTGTCGAAGCGCGGCCTGACGGTCCTGGTACTGGAGAAGGAGGGCCATATCGGCCAGGGCGTCTCCTCGCGGAACTCCGAGGTCATCCACGGCGGTCTCTACTATCCGACCGGCTCGCTGAAGGCGCGGTTCTGCGTCGAGGGGCGTCGCGCCCTCTATGCCTTCCTCGAAAGCCGCAAGATCGACTACCGCAAATGCGGCAAGCTGGTCGTGGCGACGCAAGAGGACGAGGTCGGCCTGATCGAGGCCATCTATCAGCAGGCGACGACAAACGGCGTCGAGGGGCTGGAGCATCTGACGGGGGCTCAGGCCCGCGCGCTAGAACCGGCCCTGAACGCCCACGCCGCCATCCTGTCGCCCGAAAGCGGCCTGTTCGCCAGCCACGACTATATGCTGGCTCTGGAGGGCGAGATCGAGGACGGCGGCGGGTCGGTCGTGGTCTCGACCCCCTTCGAACGCGCGCAGGCCCTGCCGGGCGGCGGCTGGACCGTCGTGGCGGGCGGGCAGGGGGGCGCGACGGTGACCGCTCGCCTGCTGGTCACCGCACCCGGTCTTCAGGCCCAGGACGTCGCTGGGCGGATCGAGGGGTTTCCGGTCGAACACATCCCCGCCGGCCATTTCGGCAAGGGCGTCTATTTCCGCCTGACGGGCAAGGCGCCGTTCGAGCGTCTGATCTATCCGCCGCCCATCGCGGGCGCCCTGGGCACCCACTACCGCAAGGATCTGGGCGGCCAGGCCGTGTTCGGACCCGACCTCGAGTTCGTGGCGGACGAGGATTATTCGGTCGATCCCGCCAAGGCCGAGGGTTTTGCGACCTATATCCGCCGCTTCTGGCCCGGCCTGCCCGACGGCGCCCTGACGCCCGACTACGCCGGCATCCGCCCCAAGCTGCACGGCAAGGGCGAGCCCCAGCCGGACTTCCAGATCTACGGTCAAGAGGTTCACGGCCTGGAGGGGCTCATCACCCTATTCGGCATTGAAAGCCCCGGCCTGACTAGTTCCCTGGCCATCGGCGAGGCCGTGGCCGATCGGTTGCTGACGGCCTGAACCGTCGAAACCGGACCTGGGCCCTCAGATCCAGAGCGGGTCGCCCAGGCCAATCACGATCAAGGCGACCGCGACAACCACCCAGGCCAGGGGGGAGCACAGCAGTATCCATGACGCCCGCTCTTTCCGGAACGCGAAGGCGATCCAGGCGGTGATGGGCGCCATGACCACCACGAGGGGCGAGGTCAGCATCAGCCACAAGAACAGATAGATGCGCCCGTTGGGGCCGCCATCCGTCACCATTCCCGCCATCAAGACCAGTAGCAGGGACGGCACGACCAGCAGGGCGGCGGCGACCGTGCCGATGATGAGCCAGAGGCGCAGGCGCGCGCTGCGGGGAGGATGCGTCGGGTCAAGCTTGGCCATACGGGCAATTGACCTTCTTGGCCCGTCGCGGCAAGGGCGAAACCATGGAGATCGTCACCGCCCGTCTGAGACTGCGTCCGGCGCGCATGGACGACTTGGAGGCGATGCACGCCGTCCTGGCGCATCCAGACGCCATGCGCTGGTGGTCGACCCTGCCTCACGTTGAGATCAATCAGACCCGCACCTGGCTTGGGTCCATGATCGAGAACGCCGACGCAGGCGCCGCGGACTTCGTCGTCGAATATCAGAGCCAGGTTATCGGCAAGGCCGGATGCTGGCGCCTGCCCGAGGTGGGCTATATCCTGCATCCACGCGCCTGGGGGCAGGGGCTGGGCCGCGAGGCCGTGAGCGCCGTCATCGACCACGTCTTCGCCACCTGCGACGTCCAGGCCCTGAGCGCCGACGTGGACCCGGCCAACACCGCATCGATTCGCCTGCTGGAGAGCCTGGGCTTCGTCAGGACGGGCCAGGCTAATGCCACGATACTGGTCGGCGACCAGTGGATGGACAGCCTGTATTACGCTCTTGAGCGGTCTTGCTGGTCTTCGCCTGTGAAGGGTTGAACTTTCGTCCGACCTGGGGCATAAGCCCGCGCTCGCTGGCGGCTCTTCGAAGGGCCGCCGCTTCTGTTTTTCGCGCCGCTGTTCCGATGGTCGCGCAACCTTAATACGAGATGAGACGGACATGGCCGTTCCGAAGCGCAAAGTATCGCCCTCGCGTCGCAACATGCGCCGCTCCCACGACGCCCTCGGTGTGAATGCCTACACCGAGGACAAGGACACGGGCGAGCTGCGCCGTTCGCACCACATTGATCTGAAGACCGGCACCTATCGTGGTCGCCAGGTCCTGACGCCCAAGGAAGACTAGGTTTTCACGGGCGCGCCGGAACTCTTCGGCGCTTGAAACTCTTGAACGGCGCGCGAGATAGCCTCGCGCGCCGTTTTCGTGCTTTCTGCGCTGGTTGTCCTTGCGCCGCACCTCTTTTGCCCGGAGCCGTCATGATCCGACTGACCTGTCTCGCCTCGATCTCCCTGCTGGCCTTGGCGGCCTGTAACGCTCCCGAGCCCGCAGCGCCCGCCCCGGCGGCATCCGATCCTGCAACGGCTCCGATGGCTCCCGACGCGTCCGAATCACCCGCCGCCGATGTGCTGACCAGCGCTGGCTGGGGGCCGTTGCGGGTAGGCATGACTGTGGCTGAAATCACGGCCGTCGCTGGCGCCGATGCAAATCCCGATGCGGTCGGCGGCGCCGATCCCGCAACCTGCGACGAGTTCCACCCCGCTCGCGCCCCCGAAGGCCTGCGCGTCATGATCGAGGACGGCCGATTGGCGCGAATCACCGTGGCCCGCAATGCGGCGATCAAGACCGATCGCGGTTTCGGCGTCGGGTCGTCGGCGACCGACATCAAGGCGGCCTATGGCGGCGGCGTGGTGGCTCAACCCCATAAGTATGTGGGCCCGCCGGCCGAGGATCTGTTCGCGTGGAGCCAGGGCGGGTCGACCGCCTATGTTACCGACGCCAACGCCCGCGGCATTCGCTACGAGATCGACGGCGAGGGCAAGGTGTCGATGATCCACGTTGGCGGCCCGGCCATCCAACTGGTCGAGGGCTGCTCCTGACGGCACAGTCCGCCCTCAGCGCCCCTTCAATGTCATAGCCAGCCCCGCGACAACGAGGATGGCCTCATCGGCTGCCCCGGCAATATCTTGATGCAGACGTCCGGCATGATCTCGGAACTGTCGCGCCAGGGCATTGTCGGGGACGATCCCCCAGCCGACCTCATTGGATACGAGCCAAAGCCTCGCCGGGGTCACGGCGACGGCCTGAACCAGGGCGGAGCAGGCCGTCGGGATGTCGACGTCTGCGGCCATCAGGTTGCTGAGCCATAGGGTCAGGCAGTCGACGACGGCGACATCGTTCTTGCTCAGACCTGAAATGGCTCCGACGAGGTCCAAAGGGGCCTCCAGCGTAAGCCAATGTTCGTCTCGGTCGGCTTGGTGTCGGGCGACGCGGTTGCGCATTTCGTCATCGAGGGCCTGGGCCGTCACGATCATGGTCGGGCGGCTGGTTTCGCCTGCCGCGGTCTCGGCCTGAGCCTGGGCATAGGCGCTTTTGCCGGATCGGGCTCCTCCAAGAACCAGAGTCGTTGTCATCCAGCCTCCTTGCCGTTGCTGAAGCATTGGCCTATGGCGGCGCTGCGACAGGTTCCCCAGGGATGGGGATTAATAGGGAACTCGGGTGTGAACCCCGGGCTGCCCACGCAACTGTAAGCGGCGAGCCCGCGCACCAATAGCCACTGGGGCCCAACGGCGAAAGCTGAAGGACCTGGGAAGGCGGTGCGCACCGGCGTTGACCCGCAAGCCAGGAGACCTGCCCGTCGTGGTCGTCCTTCGCGCGGACGTGGTGTGCCGAGCGAAACGGGATCTACCCGAATGACGACGTCTGTTGGGCCGCGTTCGCGCGCGGTCGCGACTGGGCGCGTCTGTGTGTCTGATCGCGGCTGTTCGCGGGCCGGCTCGTTGTCGAGCTAGGGATTGGACCCGCTATGAGACCTGAACTTTATCTGAGCGCCGCTACGGCTGCGTTGCTTTTGACGGCTACGACCGCATCCGCCGAGACCGTCGGGGCGTCTGTCGAAATTGCCGGACCCGGTGATGCGACCCAACTGGCCGATGTCGTCGTGACGGCCAATCGTTCGGCCCAGGCGGCTGATCGGGTGGGCCAGTCGGTCACCGTCATCACGACCGAACAGATCGAGGCCAACCAGACGGTTGCGGTCGCCGACCTGCTGACCCGCACGCCAGGTGTCAGCCTGTCGCGCAATGGCGGCATGGGATCGACCACCTCGCTGCGCATTCGCGGAGCCGAGGCTGATCAGACGGTCGTCGTCATTGACGGCGTCAAGCTGAACGACCCGTCCGGTACGGGCGGCGGCTATAATTTCGGCAACCTGCTGGTCGGCGACATTGCTCGCATCGAGGTGCTGCGCGGCGCCCAGTCGACCTTGTGGGGAAGCCAGGCCATCGGTGGGGTGGTGAACATCATGACCGCCGAGCCGACGCAGCCCTTCCAGGGCTCGGTCGACGCCGAGGTCGGATCACGCGGCACGCGTTATCTGCGCGCAGGGGTCGGCGGCGTGACCGACAGGGCCACCTGGCGTCTGGCGGCCTCTCACTACGAAACGGACGGCTTCTCGACCTACGCCGGTGGAACCGAGGCGGACGGCTACGACAATTTCGGCCTCAGCGGCCGGGCCAATATCCGTCTGATCGAGGGCGTATCGCTCGATCTGCGCGCGGTCTATTCCGATGGCAAGGCCGGCATCGATGGCTTCCCGGCGCCCCTGTATGCGTTCGCCGATACGAGAGAAACCGTCAGCACCAAGGAACTGGTCGCCTACACAGGCCTCAACTTCAACCTGTTCGACGGCCGTCTGAGCAACCGTATCGCCTATGCCTATACCGACACCGAGCGTCTGAACGAGGACCCTTCCCAACCCGCGACGCCGGTCACCTTTGAGGCCCGCGGCGAAAACAATCGCTACGAATACCAGGGCGTGTTCGACGTCCGCGAAGGCTGGACTGTCAGCTTCGGCGCCGAGCGTGAGGAAAGCGAGTTCCGCAGCGCCTCGCCATCCTCGTTTGACCCCAATCCGACGCCAGCGAGCGCCTCGGTCGGCATCGACGGCTACTACGCGCAGGTCCAGGCTGAGGTCATCGACGGCCTGACACTGACGGGCGGAGTGCGTCGCGACGAGCACGACACCTTCGGCGGCAAGACCCTGGGACAGGCGGCCCTGGCCTGGTCGCTGAACGACGGATCGACCGTTCTTCGCGCCAGCTTCGGTCAGGGCTTCAAGGCTCCGAGCCTGTATCAGCTGTATAGCGAGTACGGGAACACGGCCCTTCAGCCAGAGGAGGCGGACGGCTGGGACGCCGGGATCGAACAGCATCTGCTCGACGAAAGCCTGATCCTGTCGGCGACCTATTTCGCGCGCGAAACGACCAACCAGATCGACTACGTCTCCTGCGCCAGTTCGGTCACGCCGGCGACAGCGCCGCTGTGCTTCGTCAACGGCGTTCGCCGCTTCGGCTATTACGGCAATACCGCCCTGACCGAAGCCGATGGCGTGGAACTGTCGGCAGATTATGAGATCGGCGGCTTTTCCGTCCGGGGCAACTATACCCGAACGAACACCGAGAACCGGACGCCCGGCGCCAATCTCGGTCGTCAGCTTGCCCGCCGTCCCGAGGACGCCGCCAACCTCACGCTGGGCTACGTCTGGCCGTTCGGCCTGTCGGCCTCGGTTGCCGTCCAGTACGCCGGAGCCAGCTTCGACAATGCGTCGAACGCCACCAGGCTTGACGACTACACCCTGGTCGATCTGCGGGCCTCGTATCCGCTGAACGACATGGTCGAGATCTACGGCCGCATCGAGAACGTCGGCGATGAAAGCTACGAGACCACCCGTGGCTACGGCGTTGCTGGACGCGGGACCTTCGTAGGCGTTCGCGCCCGGTTCTGATCCTGATGGCGTCGTGCATCGCTCACGGTGGCCGACTGGCCAGGGCGCAGGCGGATTATCCGTCTGCGCCCGCGCTCTGGCTGGACCTGTCCACCGGGATCAATCCCGATGGCTGGCGGCGGGGCCGGCCGGCTCTGGAGAGTCTGGGCCGTCTGCCCGATCCGGCCGACACCCAGGCCCTCGAAGAGACGGCAGCGACGGCTTTCGGCGTTCGTGCCGAGAGCGTCGTGGCCGTGGCCGGGGCCGAAGCCGCCCTGAGGCTTCTGCCGCAAATCCTGCCGGTGAGATCGGTCGCCGTCGCTTCACCGACCTATGGCAGCCACGCGGATGCCTGGACCCAAGCGGGGAAGTCAGTCCTCTCAGTGGCGCGCGAGGTGCTGTTCGAAACCGAGGCCGACGCTCTGGTGATCGTCAACCCCAACAACCCGGACGGCGCGATCCTGCAAGGCTCCGAACTGGTCGCGCAGGCGCAGGGGCGTTGGCTGATCATCGACGAGTCCTTCATCGAGGTGGCGCCAGACCTCAGCGCCGCTTCTTTGGCGCAGGATCGGACAGTCGTCCTGCGATCCTTTGGGAAATTCTATGGGTTGGCCGGCGTTCGCCTGGGCTTCGTAATCTGCGAACCTGCCCTAGCTCAGGACATCCGTCGCCGCGTCGGCGATTGGCCCGTGGGGGCCGACGCCATCGGCATGGGCCGCGCCGCCTATGCCGATCATGGCTGGGCAGAGAGGTCCCGCTTTTCTCTGAGCCGGGCTGCTGCGCGGCTGGACCGCATGCTGGCTGCAAATGACTATGAGATCGTCGGCGGAACCAGTCTGTTCCGCCTCACACGCAGCGCTGACGCCGTTGGCCGCGCTGACCGGCTGGCCCAGCAGGGCGTCCTGGTACGCACCTTCGCCCACGACCTGACCCTCATCCGCTTCGGCCTGCCGGGCCGGAGACACTGGCGGCGCCTTCAAGCCGCGCTGGAGCAATCGACATGACCGATGTCCCCGACATGCCGACGACCGAACTCGCCCACACCGAGGCGATGAAGACCCTTCAGGCCGAGCGGCGCGAACTCATGCGCTCCAAAACCGAAGAGCGTGGCCTGCTGATCGTCAATACGGGCGACGGCAAGGGCAAATCCACGGCCGGCTTTGGCATGGTCGCCCGCGCGCTCGGCTGGGGCCAGAAGGTCGGCGTGGTTCAATATATCAAGGGTAAGTGGATCACCGGCGAACGTCAGTTCTTCCGCAGGTTTCCCGATCAGGTCCGCTATGAGGTGATGGGCGAGGGTTTCACCTGGGACACCCAGGACCGGGCGCGCGACATCGAGGCGGCCGAGGCGGCATGGGCGGTGTCTCTGGAGATGATCGCCGATCCTGAGATCGACTTCGTCCTGCTGGACGAGCTGAACATCGCCCTGCGCTATGACTACCTCGACATAAACGCGGTCGTCGCCGGGTTGGTGGCGCGTCCTCAGGGCAAACACGTCTGCATCACCGGCCGCAACGCCAAGCCGGAGCTTCTGGCCGTCGCCGACCTCGTCACCGAGATGACCCTGGTCAAACATCCCTTCGATCAAGGGGTCAAGGCGCAGCGAGGCGTCGACTTCTGATGATGCTTGACCGCCGAATGCTGATGACCGGCGGCGTGGCTCTGACCGTAGCCGGGTGTGGTGTCGAGCCCATGCCCCCCGGCGCGGGGATGACGCCTGTCAGTCCGCAACGGGTCGTGTCGCTCAACCCCTGCCTCGACGTCATTCTGGTGCAGGTGGCGGACCGCTCTCAGATCGCTGCCCTCAGCCACTATGCTCGCGAGGATTACGGCTCGACGATCGCGGATGTCGCCCGAACCTTGCCGTTCACCTACGAGACGGCCGAGGAGGTTCTGGCTCTGAGGCCCGACCTCGTCCTGACCGGACGACACTCCAGTCTTGCGACCCGAAATGCACTCGGTCGGCTGGGCATCACCGCCGCTCTGTTCGGCGTCCCGGACACGATCGACCAGAGCCTGGATCAGGTGCGCCAGGTCGCCCGGCTGGTCGGACGCCCTGAACGTGGCGAGGCTCTGGTCGCCCGCATCGAGGCGGCCCTGACCGCCGCAGAGCCCGCGCCGGGAACTCAGCCGCTTTCAGCCCTGGTCTTCATGCCTGGCGGCTTTGTCTCGGGCCCCGGAACCCTGATGGACGCGATGATGACGCGGATGGGTTTTCGAAATTCCGCCTCGGACTATGGCCTCAGACGCTCGATGAACCTGCCGTTGGAACTGGTGGTGGCCAATCCGCCCCAGGTCCTCCTGTCCGGCGAACCCTATCCCGGCGCTCCCAGCTGGGCCGAGCGTGTGATGGAGCATCCGGCACTGGCTCGCGTCACTGGCGATCTGCAGCGGGCCGTCTTTCCTGAACGGCTGCTGTTCTGCGGCGGCCCAGTTCTGATCCAGACCGCTGCGGCGCTTGCGCGGGCCCGCCAAGCAGTCTTGGCCGATCAACTGGGGCTCCAGGGATGATGCCCGTGAACCGATCGCTTTTGTACGCGGTGCTGCTGATCCTGCTGGTCGTCCTGTCGGGGATCAGCCTGATTTCAGGCAAGGTCTGGGTGCCCTTCAGCGCCTGGAGCCAGCCGGAGCTTGATCCGCGCTGGGCCATCGTGTTCGAGCTTCGTCTGCCGAGGACCTTGCTGGGCATCGCCGTGGGCGCCGCTCTTGGTCTCTCAGGCGCTGTGCTGCAGGGCTATACGCGCAATCCTCTGGCCGATCCGGGGGTGCTCGGCGTGTCTTCCATGGCGGCGCTAGGCGCGGTGCTAACCCTCTATTACGGCGTGACGGCCGTTGCCCCCTGGGCCTTGCCGGTCGCGGCCATCGGCGGTGCGTTAATCGGCGTGGGCGTCCTGATGCTCTTGTCGGGATCGGCGTCGAGCCTGGTCACCTTCATCCTGGCGGGCGCCGTCCTGAACATCCTGTCGAGCGCCGGGGTGTCTTTGGCTTTGTCCCTGGCCCCCAACCCCTGGGCCGTCAACGAGATCGTTGACTGGTTGATGGGCTCCCTGGCGGACCGCAGTTTTGAGGAGTTCAAGATGGCCGCGCCGCTGATCGCGGCCGGATGCGCTCTGCTGCTGACGACGGGCAGGGCGCTCGACGCTCTGACCCTGGGAGACCTGGGCGCCCGGTCGCTGGGCGTGTCCATGCCCCGGACCCGGTGGACTTTGGCCCTGGGCGTGGGGCTGGCCGCGGGCGCGAGTGTGGCTGTTACGGGCGTAATCGGCTTTGTCGGCCTGGTGACGCCGCACCTGCTGAGACCCCTGGTCGGGGCCCGGCCCGGAGCCTTGCTGGTCCCCAGCATCCTCGGCGGGGCGGTGATCGTGCTTGCCGGCGACATTGTCGTCCGCATGACCCCGGCGGCAGGCGAAGTGAAGCTTGGCGTCGCCATGGCCGCTCTCGGCGCGCCATTCTTCCTCACCCTGCTGCTTCGTTTGCGGAGGAAGATCGCATGAGCCTGTCCTGCACGAACCTCAGGGTCGCCATCGGCGAAAAGGCCATACTGTCCTCCGTCAACCTGTCCATCGCACCCGGCGAGGTCACCGCCGTCGTCGGCCCCAACGGCGCCGGCAAGTCCACGCTGCTGAACTGCCTGGCAGGCTTGCGAGTGCCGACCTCGGGTGTGGCGCAACTGGACGGTGTCGCACTGACCGCCATGAACCCGCGTGACCGCGCCCGGCGCCTTGCCTTCCTGCCGCAGACGCCCGAGATCGCTTGGTCAATCGAGTGCCGGACCCTTGTCGAGCTGGGCCGCACGCCCTTCATCGGCGCACGAGGTCAGGCTCAGGACGACCAAGCTGCCGTCAACCGGGCCATGGCCGCGGCCCATGTCACCGACTTTGAGCACCGCATCGTCGATACCCTCTCCGGAGGCGAGCGGGCGCGGGTGCTGATCGCGCGCGCCCTGGCCGGAGAGCCCGAGTGGCTGCTCGCCGACGAACCCCTTACCGGGCTGGATCCTGCACACCAGATCGACGCAGCGGCCCTGTTTCGACAGCTGGCCGACGGCGGGGTGGGGGTGATCGTGACCTTGCACGACCTGTCGATGGCGTTGAGGATGTCTGACCGGATCATCGTCCTGGCCGACGGAGGCGTCGTGGCTGACGAGCCGCCCGCCACGGCTCTGTCGCCAGAGATTCTCCGACGCGCCTATGGCGTCGAAGCGACCCTGACACAGGGCCCAGGCGGCCCGCTGATCGACGTGATCCGGCGTGCGTAAAGCGGCGCGAATCGCTCCCCCGCGGCTGGCCCACACTCAGTTGGCCCTAGCGACGATGCTGACCGAAGCTATGGTCGGATATCCCGACCGGCTCCATCGGCGCCTGCCGCATCCCGTAACGGCTCTAGGAGCCATGATCTCGGCAGGTGAGGGGTGGTTGAACCGTCCAGAACACTCGCCACGGCGCCGCAAGCTCGCCGGGATCGCGACCGTCGCTGCGACGGCGGGTGTGGCCGCTCTAACGGGTCTGGCAGCGTCGCGTCTGCCTGGTCCGGCGCCCGTTCTGGCCGCCACCCTGGGCCTGGCCCAGCGCAGCCTGCACGACCATGTCGCGGCGGTCGCCACGGCTTTGGAAGCGGACGACCTGGCCGCCGCACGGATCGCCGTGGGCCGGATCGTCGGGCGAGACACGGCCGCTCTCGATGAGGCTGGCGTGGCCGGGGCGGCCATCGAAAGCCTGGCCGAGAGCTTCAACGATGGGATCGTCGCGCCAGCGTTCTGGCTCGTGATTGCAGGCTTGCCGGGCCTCTATGCCTACAAGGCGGTCAATACGGCGGACAGTCTGATCGGCCATAGAGAGCCGCGCTGGAAGGATTTCGGCTGGGCTGCGGCGCGGATCGACGATGCCATGAACCTGGCGCCTGCGCGGCTGGCGGGCCTGCTGATCGCCACGGCGGGAGGGGGAGGCCTGCACGTCATGCGGAGGGACGCGCGTCATCATGCCTCCCCCAACGCGGGATGGCCGGAGGCCGCCATGGCGGGCGCGCTGGGCGTGCGACTGGGCGGTGCGGTCGCCTATGACGGGGTCATGACCGAACGCGCGATATTTGGCGATGGGCCGCCTCCGACGCCGCGAGATCTGAGACGCGCGCTGGACATTTACGTGCGCGCCTGCGGCCTGTTGTGGGCGGCGGTCGCATTCGGAGGGCGCGCATGGCGGCGCTGATGATCCAGGGCTGTGGGTCGGACGTCGGCAAGTCGGTGCTGGTGGCGGGTCTGTGCCGTCTCTTCACCAATCGCGGCTACCGTGTTCGTCCTTTCAAGCCGCAGAACATGAGCAACAACGCCGCTGTCACCGAGCCCGACGAGCAGGGTCGGCGCGGTGAGATCGGCCGCGCGCAAGCCCTTCAGGCCATGGCCTGCCGCACGCCTCTGTCGGTTCATATGAACCCGGTCCTGCTCAAGCCTCAGAGCGATGTCGGCGCCCAGCTGATCGTGCGCGGCCAGATCGAGGCCAGCTATCAGGCTATGGCCTATCAGACGCGAAAGGCCACGCTGCTGGACCTGGTGCTCGACAGCTTTCGCCGGCTTGAGGAGGAGGCCGATCTGGTGCTGGTCGAGGGGGCAGGCAGTCCGGCCGAGATCAATCTGCGCCAGGGGGATATCGCCAACATGGGATTCGCCCTGGCGGCGCAGGTCCCGGTCGTGCTCGTCGGCGATATCGACAGAGGCCATGTGATCGCTGCCCTGGTCGGCGCCAAGGCGGTGCTGGAGGCCGAAGATGCGGGCGCAATCCGGGGCTTCATCATCAACAAGTTCCGGGGCGATCCCGAGTTGTTCGATCAGGGACGCCGCGAGATCGTCAGCCGCACCGGCTGGCCCGACATGGGTCTTGTGCCCTGGCTTGCGGCCGCTCGAAGCCTGCCCGCCGAGGACGCCGTGGTCTTGAGAGGGGCTGCTGACGGGATGCGTCAACGGGTCCGGATCGCGGTGCCGATCCTTCGCCACATCGCCAACTTCGATGACTTCGATCCGCTTCAAGCTGAGCCCGATGTCGACTTGATCTATGTTGCGCCAGGCCAGCCGCTGCCAGCAGACTCAGACCTGGTCATCCTGCCTGGGTCCAAGGCGACCCTGTCCGATCTCGCCTTCATCCGGGCTCAGGGCTGGGACATCGACCTGAAAGCGCACGTCAGGCGGGGCGGTTGCGTGCTGGGCATCTGCGGCGGATTTCAGATCCTGGGTCGCACGGTGGCGGACCCTGACGGGATCGAGGGGCGTGCGGGTTCAGCCCTGGGGCTGGGGCTGCTCGAGATCGACACCATTCTCGGCGGCGACAAGGTGCTGGAACCCTGTCGCGGGCGCATCGTCGACGGTCAGGCCGTCTATGAGGGCTTCGAGATGCATATCGGTCGCACGACTGGCGAAGCCCTGAACCGTCCGCTGCTGATACGCGAGGATGGATCAGGCGATGGTGCGGTGTCGGCCGATGGCCGCGTTTCGGGCTGCTATGTGCACCGCCTGTTCGATGCCGGAACAGCCCGCGCCGCCCTGTTGGCCAAATTGGGCGGCGCCTCGGAGGGCGTCGATCACAGGGTTGCGGTGGATCTGGCTCTGGACGAGATCGCCGCCGTGCTGGAAACCCAGCTCGACATCGCCGCCTTGGCGAGACTCGCAGGCCTCAAGGATATCCCGACATGACGCAGCGCATTACCGAAGCCGCGGTCCGGGCGCATCTCGATGCCCAGGCCCGTCCTCCGGGATCGCTGGGGCGGATCGAAGACCTGGCGGTTCGACTGGCCGTCGTCCAGCAGACGATGAAACCCCAGGCCGAGGCGGTCAGCCTTCTGGTGTTCGCAGGCGATCACGGCCTGACCCAGGACCGCGTTTCCGCCTATCCGTCCGAAGTCACCCAGGCCATGGTCGCGACCCTGCTGGCCGGCCGCGCCAGCGCCAACGCCTTCGCCCGCGCCATAGGAGCCGAGGTCCGCATCATCGACGCCGGGGTTGATGCGGACCTGGCTCCCCATCCTTTGCTGGTCGACGCCAAGGTTGCGCGAGGCACGCGCAACGCCGCCCGTGAGCCCGCGATGTCCACTCAAGATGTCGAACTGGCCATCGCCCGCGGCAGCGAACAAGCCATCGCGGCCCTCGATCGCGGCGCAGACCTGCTGGTGCTGGGCGAGATGGGGATCGGCAACTCCGCCTCGGCCGCTCTTGTGATGCATCGCCTGGCGCCCGCACCGCTGCTGGACTGCATTGGCGTGGGGACGGGCCATGACAATGCCGGACTGGCGCACAAGCGAGCGGTTCTGACGCGAGCTTCCCAGCGCAGCGACGCGACCGAGCCGCTGGAGGTCCTGCGTCAGTTCGGCGGACTGGAGATCGCCATGATGGCGGGCGCGGTGCTGGGGGCGTTGGATCGCCGCGCCCTGGTCGTCATCGACGGCTTCATCTGCACCGCCGCCGCCCTGGCCGCCATCCGCATGCGGCCAGAGGCGCGAGAGGTCTGCCTGTTCGCGCATCGATCGGCCGAGGCTGGACACGACCAGATGCTGAAGGCGATGCAGGCCGAACCCCTGCTCGACCTGGGCCTGCGGCTGGGGGAAGGGACGGGTGGTCTGCTCGCGGTCCCTCTGATTCGGGCGGCTGCGGCCCTCCTGTCGGACGTGGCCAGCCTGGACGACGTCTTGGCGGGGCGGGTCTGATGTCGCGCCAGATTTACCTGTTCCTGACGGCGGTCCAGTTCCTGACGCGGGCGCCTGTACCGTCGTTCAAGGCTTTCGATCCGGACTGGATTCGTCAGTCCGCTCGATACTTCCCCCTCGTCGGCGGCATGGTTGGTCTGATTTCCGCCGCTGTATTCATCGCGGCCTCCACCGTCTGGACCGGCGCCCTGCCGGCCCTTCTGGCGACGGGGACTGGCATCCTGATGACAGGGGCCTTCCATGAGGACGGACTGGCCGACACGGCAGATGGGCTGGGTGGGGGCCAGACGCCGGAGCGACGGCTGGAGATCATGAAGGACAGTCGGCTAGGCACATACGGCGTGCTCGCCCTGGTTCTGGCGCTTTCGTTGAAGGTGGCGGCCCTGAGCCTGATCAGCCCCGCCCTTGTTCTCGCGGCGCTCCTGGCAGCCCACGCAGGGGGACGGGGCGTTGCGGTCCTGGCCATGCGTCTGTCGCCCTATGCCGGAGACCGGGCCTCGACCAAGGTCAAGCCGGTCGCCGATGGCGTCGGGCCCACGGAGATCATCGTCGCCCTAATCTTCACCGCTTTGGCGATCGTACCCGCAGCCCTGTTTTCACCCGTGATCGCAGCGGTGTCCGTCGGCGTGGGCGGCCTCTGCGCTGGGATCGTCGCCCTACAGGCCCGGCGGCTGATCGGTGGCTGGGTCGGGGACACCCTGGGAGCCTGCGAACAGGCGTTCGAGATCGGATTTCTGGTCGCCTTCGCCGGCATGGTCGTCGCGTGAGCCTGATCGTCTGTCCGCTGCATGAGGTCGACGAGGCGCTCCGCCGCTGGCGGCCGTCGCACGTCATCAGCCTGTCGTCTCCCGCCTCCGAACAGGCGATGATCGCGCCAGGGCCTGAACGCCTGAAACTGATCTTCCACGACATCCCCGAGCCTCGCGCAGGCCTCAAGCCCGCCAGCCAGGACGATGTCGCCGATCTCATCGCCTTCGCCAAGCGCTGGCCTCGCGAGCGGCCGATGCTGATCCAGTGCTGGGCGGGAGTGAGTCGCTCTCCCGCAGCCGCCTACGTCGTCGCCTGCGCCCTGACTGCCGCCGGCCAAGAAACCCGCCTGGCGCGGCATCTTCGCTCGGCAGCGCCCTTCGCCACCCCGAACCCCCGCATGGTCGCGCTGGCCGATGACGCTCTGGGCAGGAAGGGCGGCATGATCGACGCGATCAAGGCCATAGGCAGGGGCGACGAGATATCGCTTGGAAATACCTTCCAACTGTCGGCGTTCTGATTTGTCTTGAGCGGGTTCAGCGGTTGCGTTGCCTTGCGCCGGCAGCGACGATCCGGCGCTGCGGCGATGGCGGACAGGGTGGGATTCGAACCCACGGTAGGCTCTCACCTACGGCGGTTTTCAAGACCGCTGCCTTAAACCACTCGGCCACCTGTCCTCGCGGACGCGGCTGGCTGCATAGCGGCAAAGTCCGGGACAGGCAAAGCCCTAGACAGGCTAAAGGCGCGATTAACCAAAACGGAAATGTCATCGTTCAGACTGTAGGGATGACGGCTCTCGACATCCCGATACGCAACCGGCTGCCCAGGGGGCTGATCGTCCTCGCGGCGACGGCGCTTCTGGCGGCGTGCGGCGGCGTTCCCGATCTTCCAGGCCTGCCTGGCGGGGGCGGGGGGGGAGGGTCGCGCGCGCCTGTGGTCAATGATCCTGCGCCGTTCGTTTCCGGCACCATGCGGCGCTATCAAGTGCGCGGCCGCTGGTATCAGCCGGCGGAACAGCCCCGCTATGACGAGACCGGAACAGCGTCCTGGTACGGCGCCCAGTTCAACGGGCGACCAACCGCCAGCGGCGAGCGTTTCGACATGAACGCCATGACGGCGGCCCACAAGACCCTGCCGTTGCCGGCTCTGGTCGAGGTCACCAATCAGGCCAACGGCCGCTCGCTGGTCGTCCGAATCAACGACCGGGGTCCGTTCGTGGACGGCCGGATCATCGACCTGTCGCGCGGCTCGGCCGAAGCCCTGGGCATCCTGAACCAGGGGGTGGGCCAAGTTCGGGTCCGCTATCTGGGACCGGCGCCCAGGGGCGGCGGCACAGGCAGTTCGGCCGCGGGACGCCTTCAGCGGGCGGAGGCGCCCCAACCCGCCGAGCGAGGCCCCACGCGAGACGACAGTCGCTACTGGGTCCAGGCCGGATCCTTCTCCGACAGTTTCGCTGCACGCATGGCCGCCGAATCGCTGGGTGGCGACGCGCGGGTTAATCCGGCGACGGTCGATGGCCGGCAGGTCTTTCGGGTCATGCTGGGCCCTTGGAACGACGCCAACAGCGCCGAACGCGCCCGCCAATCGGTCATCGGACGCGGCGTTCGAGATGCCTTGTTGATATCGGGCGGCTGAAGCGCGCACCGGGCTTGTGCTGAGCGCCGGGGTCGCCATTGTGCGCCCATGACGCGCGGCCGGTTCATCACATTCGAAGGCGGGGAGGGGGCTGGAAAGTCCACCCAGGTCGGTCTCCTGGTCGACTGGCTGCGCGATCGCGGCGTGTCGGTCGTGCGCACGCGCGAGCCCGGAGGATCTCCGGGAGCCGAGAGCATCCGAGATCTGGTCCTGAACGGCCCGCCCGAGCGCTGGTCGCCGACGACGGAACTGCTGCTGATGTACGCGGCCCGCGCCGACCACCTGGAGCGCACCATCCGCCCGGCGTTGGCCGCCGGATCGTGGGTCGTCTGCGATCGCTTCGCCGATTCCAGCCGGGCCTATCAGGGTTTTGCGGGCGGCATCGACACGGTGTTCATCGAGCAGCTGGATACTGCCGTCGTTGGCCGGGACCAGCCCGACCTGACCCTGGTGTTCGACCTGCCGGTCGAGGTCGGACTGGCGCGCGCGCTGGAGCGAGGCGGCGGCGAATCCCGCTTCGAATCCAAGGGGGCGGCCTTCCATCAGAAACTGCGCGAGGGTTTCGCCTGCGTGGTCGCGGACCATCCCGACCGATGCCGGGTCATCGACGCGACGGGTGATGTGGACGCGGTGTTCGCTCGGGTGCGCGCCGCCGTGGAGGTCATCGCGCCATGACCCATCCGCGCGACCGGTTCGACCTGCAGCCCTCCGCCACCGCCGAGGCCGCGTTCGAGGACGCCCGTGCGCGCGGGCGGCTGCACCATGCCTGGCTGCTGTGCGGGCCAGAGGGCGTGGGCAAGGCGACCTTCGCCTATCGCGCCACGCGACGCCTGCTGGGGGCCGCGCCGGATCCGTCGCGGGGCCTGCTGGGGGCGCGACCCGACGATCCGGTCAGCCGCCTGATCTCGGCCCAGTCCCATCCCGACCTTCTGGTGCTCGAGCGGCTGGTCGAGAACGGCAAGACCAAGAAATCCATCTCGGTGGACCAGGCCCGTGACCTGCCGGAATTCTTCTCCAAGAGCCCGTCCCAAGCCCAGGCCCGCGTGGCCATCATCGACGCGGCGGACGACATGAATATCAATGCCGCCAATGCCTTGCTGAAGGTCCTTGAGGAGCCGCCAGAACACGGCGTGCTGTTTCTGGTCACGCACGCGCCTGGTCGACTGCTGGCCACCATCCGCTCGCGCTGTCGGCGGCTGTCGTTTCCGATCTGGACCGAGGCGGCGCTGGCCGATCTGGTCGCCGACCGGGAAGGACTGGACGCCGACGACGCGGCCTATACGGCGGCGATGGCGGGCGGTTCGCCCGGCGCGGCCCTGGCCCTGGCCTCGGGATCGACGCTGGAGGCGGATCGCCTGGCGCGCGCGTGGGTGGCAGGCCCCGCCATCGACCGGGCTGAGCAGTTATCCGTCGCAGATGGTTTCAGGGGCGCTGAGGGTCAGGCGCGGTTCGAGATGGTGATGGATCGGCTGGTCGCCGCCGTGAAGTCCCAGGCCCTTGCGGCGCCGGCGGGGCAGGGGGCGCGCTGGTCCGAGTTGTGGAGCCGATTGTCGGAACTGAGCGAACGCACGGCAGGCCTGAACCTGGATCGCGGTGATGTCCTCTCCGGTGCTTTGGCAGAGGTTTCGCGCATCCGCCGACAGGTCGACATGGAAGGAACGCCGCGCTGATGCTGATCGACAGCCACGTCAACCTGCACGCCCCGCAGTTCGACGAAGACCGCGACGCCGTCATCGACCGCGCGCGGACCGCCGGCGTCTCCTTCATGGTCGAGATTTCGGACAAGCTCTCGACCTTCGAGGCCACCCACGCCCTGGCCATGGCCCACGACGACATCTGGTGCACCGTCGGCGCCCACCCGCACGAGGCCAAGGATCACGCCGAGATGACGGCCCAGGATCTGGTCGCCCTGGCGCAGCGGCCGCGGGTCGTCGGCATCGGCGAATGCGGTCTGGACTTCCACTATGACCTCAGCCCGCGCGAGCTTCAGGCTGAAGTGTTCCGCCGGCATATCCACGCAGCGCGACAGACGGGATTGCCGCTGGTGGTGCACACGCGCGAGGCCGACGACGTCATGGCCGGAATTCTGCGTGAGGAACAGGCGGACGGCGCCTTCAAGTTTCTCATGCATTGCTACACTAGCGGCCAAGAACTCGCTGATCTGGCTGCGAATCTGGGCGGCTGGTTTTCCGTCTCCGGCATCGCCACCTTCAAGGCGGCCGAGGATGTGCGTCAGGTGATCCGCTCCATGCCCGCTGACCGGATCATCGTCGAGACCGACTGCCCCTATCTGGCGCCCATCCCGTATCGGGGGCGGCGGAACGAGCCCGCCTATGTTTCCCAGGTCCTGGCCAAACTGGCCGAGGTGAGGGGCTGGTCGCTGGAACAGGCCGACGCCATGACGACGGACGCCTTCTTCGCCCTGTTCGACCGCATCCCGCGCCCGCGGGCGGAGGCGAGCCAATGACTGACAAGCTTGAGACCGACACGCTCGAGATCGTCATCCTGGGGTCCGGCTCTTCGGGCGGCGTTCCGCGCGGCGACGGCGATTGGGGCGACTGCGATCCGACCGAGCCCAGAAACCGGCGCACCCGCTGCTCCATGCTGGCCCGCAGGCGCGGCCGAGACGGGCAGACGACGGTGCTGATCGACACATCGCCCGATCTTCGCGAACAGATGCTGGCCGCCCGCGTCACCGATCTGGACGGGGTGCTCTATACCCACGACCATGCGGACCAGACTCACGGCATCGACGATCTCAGGGTCTTCGCCTTGCGTCGCCGTCAGCGTATTCCAGCCTGGATGGATACGGCGACCCACGCCGCCCTGACCGCGCGGTTTCCCTATATTTTCGAAAGTGTTCACGGCTATTCGGCCATCGTTGAGGCCCGCGCGATCCCACCCCATGGCGAGCCTTGGTCCGTTGTCGGGTTGGGCGGCCCCGTACCTGTAACGACGTTCGACCAGGCGCACGGACCGATCCGCTCGGTCGGCTATCGTTTGGGTGATGTATCCTATTCCAGTGACGTATCCGGCCTGGACGAGGCGGCTATCGAGGCGGTTAGCGGATCAAGGCTCTGGATCGTCGATGCCTTGCGCTGGACGCCGCATCCGACCCACGCCAACGTCGATCAGGCACTGGAGTGGATCGCCCAGGCCGGCGTGGAGCGCGCGGTTCTTACGAACCTCCATATTGACCTTGATTACAATGCTTTGTCTTCATCTCTTCCTGATAATGTCGAGGTCGGATACGACGGGTGGTCGACCGTTTTGAACATTGGCGACGGCGTATGACCGTCGAAATCCATGAGGTCGGCGAGGCGCAGACATCCGAGACCTGGCCGGTCATGCAGCAACTCAGGCCGCATCTCGATCTGGTTTCCTACCTCGATGCGGTCAACAGGATGCGGCGAACGGATGGGTTCAGGCTGATTGCCGCGCGCACCAAAGGTGTCATCCGTGGCGTGGCGGGCATTCGGGTTATCGAGATGCTGTATTGCGGTCGGATTCTAGTGGTCGATGACCTGATTACCGACGCGGGCGCGCGTTCAGGCGGCGTCGGGCGCGCCATGTTGACGTGGCTGGGCGCCGAAGCGGCGCGCCTGGGCTGCGGTCAAATCCACTTGGATTCAGGGCTGCACCGGATCGACGCGCACCGCTTCTATGAACGCGAGGGATTTCAGAAGACTGCATGGCACTTTGCTAGAGCGGTACGAACTTGAGCGCTCAACCCTCTAGCCTTATTTCGCATAATATATCTTAGGCGCGTTCCAGATATGACGTTCGACCGTGGCTTGAACACTATCGCCAACCCTCTCCAATCGTCGCCGGGCTCACCAAATCCGCGTGATTGGGCGACCTATGCGGTGCGGCGCATCGAGGCCGACTATAACCGCTCGGCCGACACCCATCTGATCCCGGTGGACCTGCCTGCGCTCGCCGATATTGCTCTCTACCTGAAGGATGAGTCGAGCCATCCGACGGGCAGCCTCAAGCACCGGCTGGCGCGCTCCTTGTTCCTTTATGCACTGTGCAACGGATGGATCGGCCAAGGCATGACCATCGTCGAGGCCTCCAGCGGGTCCACGGCGGTGTCAGAAGCCTATTTCGCCCGGATGCTGAACCTGCCCTTCATCGCCGTGGTCCCGCGCGCCACGGCGCCAGAGAAGATCGCCGCCATCGAGTTCTACGGCGGTCGCTGTCATTTCGTGGACAGGCCCGGCGACGCCTATGCCGAGTCCGAGCAACTGGCCCGAGATCTGGGCGGCCATTACATGGACCAGTTCACCTACGCCGAGCGCGCCACCGACTGGCGCGGCAACAACAACATCGCCGAGTCCATCTTCACCCAGATGTCGCGTGAGCCCTGCCCAACGCCGCGCTGGGTGGTGTGCGGCGCCGGCACCGGCGGCACCTCGGCGACGATCGGCCGCTTCGCCCGCTACAATCTTCATGACACCCAAGTCTGCGTCGCGGACCCGGAGGCCTCGGTGTTTCACCGCCACTGGGCCGACCGCACGGTTCAGACCACGGATGAGGCGCCGTCCCGGATCGAGGGCATAGGCCGGGCCCGGGTCGAGCCGTCCTTCATTCCTGGCGTCATCGACCGGATGATCGCGGTACCGGACGTGGCCTCCATCGCCGCTGCGCGCGTGCTGAGCCGTCGCCTGGGCCGCCGGGTCGGCGGATCGACCGGGACCAACCTGTGGGCCTGCGCCCTGCTGGCGACCGAAATGGCGGCAACGGGCGAACGCGGCTCCATCGTTTCGATCCTGTGCGACCATGGCGATCGCTATGGCTCGACCTATTTCAACGACGATTGGCTGGCGACGCAGGGCTTCGACGTCGCGCCGTGGGAGGTCAGGATGGAGGCCTTCTTCGCGAACGGCCGCCTCCCGATCTGAATCAGGGTAGGCCCCCTACCATCTGATCCTGTTCATATTTTTATGGAGAACATCATGGCCGGTCTGAAAGACAAGCGCGGCTTCATCGACAAGGATCGGCTCGATCTGTCCGAGCGTCAGGCCGTCGAATACTGGATGAAGCGCTGGGGCGTGACCCGCGACCAGATCACCGCCGCCCACCGCAAGGCTGGCCGCATGGTCAAGGATATCGCCGCGGAGCTGGGCAAGAAGAGATAGCCCTCCCCACCCGCTCCTGCGGTCGATGGTTCCTACAGGTGGATCGTCCGGCCGTAGGCGTCCAGCGCCGCCTCGTGCATGGCTTCCGACATGGTGGGATGCGGATAGACGATGCCGTGGATGTCTTCCTCGGTCGCCTCCATGGTGATGGCGGTGACATAGCCCTGGATCATCTCGGTGACCTCGTGGCCGATCATGTGAGCGCCGATCAGGGCGCCGGTCTTGGCGTCGAAGATGACCTTGACGAAGCCGTCGATTTCGCCCGCCGCCACGGCCTTGCCGTTCACGCGGAAGGGGAAGCGGCCGATCTTGACCTCGCGCTTGGCCTCACGCGCGCCCTGCTCCGTCACCCCGACCGAGGCGACCTGGGGCTGGGCATAGGTGCAGCCGGCGATGGGCGAGACGACGTTGGGGGTCTTGTAGCCGGCGATGTATTCGGCGGCGTGGATGCCTTCGTGGCTGGCCTTGTGCGCCAGCCAGGGCGCGCCAGCGCAGTCGCCGATGGCGTACAGGCCCTTCACGTTCGTGGCGCAATGGCCGTCGATGGTGATGTGGCCCCGGTCCATGTTGACGCCCATCGCCTCAAGCCCGATGCCGTCGGTGTTGGCGGTGATGCCGACCGCCGAGATGCAGATCTCGGCTTCCAGCGTCTCGGCCTTGCCGCCCGCCTCGATGGCGACGGACACGCCCTTGGCCGACTTGGACACCTTTGTGACCTTGCAGCCGGTGCGGAACTTGATGCCGCGCTTCTCGAACGACTTCTGAGCGGCCTTGGAGACCTCTTCGTCCTCGACGGGCATGATGCGGTCGACCGCTTCCACGATCGTGACCTCGGCGCCCAGGGCGCGATAGAAGCTGCCGAACTCCACGCCGATGGCGCCCGATCCGATGACGACGATCGACTTGGGCATGGACTTGGGCGCCAGGGCCTCGCGATAGGCCCATATCCGGTCGCCGTCGGCTTCCAGGCCGATCTGCGGGATGGCCTTGGCGCGGGCGCCGACGGCCAGCATGACCGCCTTGGCCTCGACCGTGCGCGATCCGCCCGCCTTCAGAGCGATGACCACCTTCGGAGCAGCCGCGCCTTTTTCCAGCTTGGCCGAGCCTTCGATGACCTCGATCTTGTTCTTCTTCATGAGGAAGGTGATGCCCTTGCTCATGGTCGAGGCCACGCCGCGCGAACGCTGGATGATGGCGTCGAAGTCGAAGGTCGCGCCCGAGGCGGACAGACCGTAGTCCTTCAGATGGGACAGGCTCTCGAACTTCTCGCCCGACTTCAGCAAGGCCTTGGTCGGGATACAGCCCCAGTTCAGGCAGATGCCGCCCAGGTTCTCGCGCTCGACGATGGCGACCTTCTGGCCCAGCTGGCTGGCGCGGATGGCGGCGACGTATCCGCCAGGACCGGAACCGATGACGATGAGGTCGAATTCAGCCATTTTGGATCAGCTTCTCGATGTCGGCGGCGATGGCCGCGGGTTCGGTCTGGGGCGAGTAGCGGGCTGCCACCCTGCCCTCGCGGTCGACCAGGAATTTGGTGAAGTTCCACTTGATGGCCTTGGAGCCGAGGAAGCCGCGCTTCTGCTCCGTCAGCCAGGCGTAGAGCGGATGCTGGTTCGGGCCGTTGACCTCGACCTTGTCGAACAGCGGAAAGGACACATCGAAGCTGGTGGCGCAGAAGGAAGCGATCTCCGACGCCAGGCCCGGCTCCTGGGCGCCGAACTGGTTGCAGGGAAAACCCAGCACTTCGAACGGCTTGTCCGCATAATCCCGATGCAGAGCCTCAAGTCCGGCGTACTGGCCGGTGAAGCCGCATTTGGAGGCCGTATTGACGATCAGCAACGCCTGACCGCGAAAGCGGTCGAGCGAGACCTCGGTCCCGTCGATGCCGCGCGCGGTGAAATCGTATGCCGTCGTCATGGGCCTCAGGCCAGCATCGTCACGGGGTCTTCGATCAGCGGCTTGAAGGCCTGCAGGAAGCGGGCGCCGGTCGCGCCGTCCACCACGCGGTGATCGCAGGTGACGGTGACCGTCATCACGGTCGCCACAGCCAGGACGCCGTTCTTCACGACAGGCCGTTGCTCGCCTGCGCCCACGCTCATGATCGCGCCCTGGGGCTCGTTGATGATCGAGGAGAACGACTTGATGCCGAACATGCCCAGGTTCGAGACACTGAAGGTGCCGCCCTGGAATTCCTCGGGCTTCAGCTTCTTCTCACGCGCCCGCTTGGCCAGATCCTTCGACTCTACAGCGATCTGCGACAGGGTCTTGGTTTCGGCCTTGAAGATGATCGGGGTGATCAGGCCGCCGTCGATCGCCACGGCCATGGCCACGTCGGCATGGTGGTGCATGGCGATGCCCTCAGGGCTGTAGCTGGCGTTGGCTTCCGGCACGGCCTTCAGGGCCATGGCGGCGGCCTTGATGACGAAGTCGTTGACCGAGACCTTCACACCCGACTTTTCGAGCAGGGCGTTGATCCGGGCGCGCGCGGCCAGAAGGGCGTCGATCTCGACGTCGATGAACAGCGGGAAGTGCGGCACGTTCTGGATCGACCCGACCATGCGGCGGGCGATGGCCTTCTTCATGCCGTCCAGCGGGATCAGGTCATAGCTGCCGTCCGGGATGCCCATGTCGGCCAGGGACTGGACCTTGCGCGCCTCGATGCCGCCGGCCTGGGCCGTGGTGGCGGCAGGCTTGGCGGCGCCCTTGGGTGCGCCTTCGACATCGCGGCGGACGATACGGCCGTGCGGGCCGGTGCCCTTGATGGCGGACAGATCGACGCCGCCCTGTTGGGCCAGACGGCGAGCCAGGGGCGAGGCGAAGATGCGCTCGCCCGACTTCGCCGGAGCCGCAGCAGCTGCGGGAGTCGGAGCAGCCGCAGGGGCAGCCTTGGTCGCTTCGGCAGGCTTGGGCGTCTCGGCGGCGGGAGCGGCCTTGGAGGCTTCGGCCTTGGGCGCCTCAGCCTTGGCGGCGGGAGCGGACGCGCCGCCCTCCTCCGTCAGTCGGGCGATGGGGGTGTTGACCTTCACGCCTTCGGAGCCTTCGGCCACCAGGATGTCGGTGATCTTGCCCTCGTCGACGGCCTCGACCTCCATGGTCGCCTTGTCGGTTTCGATCTCGGCGATGACGTCGCCGGCCTTGACCGTATCGCCGACCTTGACGTGCCACTTGGCCAGCACGCCCTCTTCCATCGTGGGCGACAGGGCGGGCATCAGGATGTCGGTCATGCCATCACCTTCTTGACCGCCACAACGATCTTGTCGGCGCCCGGCAGGGACAGGGCTTCCAGGTTGGCGGCGTAGGGCAGAGGCACGTCTTCCTGATGCACCCGGATCGGCGGCGCATCCAGGTAGTCGAAGGCGTGTTCGATGACGCGGGCCACGACCTCGGCGCCGACGCCCATCGGACCCCAGCCTTCCTCGGCCGAGACCAGGCGGCTGGTCTTCTTGACGCTTTCGACGATGGTCTCGTGGTCCAGCGGGCGCAGGGTCCGCAGATCGACGACCTCGCAGGAGATGCCCTCTGCCGCCAGGGTCTCGGCGGCCTGCAGGGCAAAGCCGACCATGCGGCTGTGGGCGGTGATGGTGACGTCGGTGCCCTCGCGGCGGACCTTGGCCTTGCCGATCGGAACCAGATAGTCCTGGACCTCGGGCACGTCGAACTCCAGGCCGTACATCATCTCGTGCTCGAGGAAGACGACGGGGTTGGGATCGCGGATCGCGGCTTTCAGCAGGCCCTTGGCGTCTGCGGCGTCATAGGGGGCGACGACCTTCAGGCCAGGGACCTGGGCGTACCAGGCGGAATAGTCCTGGCTGTGCTGGGCGCCGACGCGGCTGGCGGCGCCGTTGGGGCCGCGGAAGACGATGCCCGCACGGATCTGACCGCCCGACATATAGAGGGTCTTGGCCGCCGAGTTGATGATGTGGTCGATGGCCTGCATGGCGAAGTTGAACGTCATGAACTCGACGATCGGCTTCAGGCCCGCCATCGCCGCGCCGACGCCCAGGCCGGCAAAGCCGTGCTCGGTGATCGGCGTATCGACGACGCGCTTGTCGCCGAACTCCTGCAGCAACTCGCGGCTGACCTTGTAGGCGCCCTGGTACTGGGCGACCTCCTCGCCGATCAGGAAGACGGCGTCGTCGCGGCGCATCTCCTCGGCCATAGCGTCGCGCAGGGCGTCGCGGATGGTGGTCTTGACCAGCTTGGCGTCGGCCGGGATTTCCGGGTCGCGCAGTTCGGTCTTGGGCGCGGCGGCCTCGACCTCGGCGGGTTCGGCGGGAGCCTTCTCCGGATCGCCGGCCTTGGCTTCGTCACCATTGTCCTTGGCGACGGCGACAGGTGCGGCGGCCGCGTCAGCCTTGCCCGCATCAGCCTTGGGCGCAGGTGCGGCGTCGTCGCCGGCCAGACGGGCGATCGGCGTATTGACCTTCACGCCCTCGGAACCTTCGGCGACCAGGATTTCCAGCACTTCGCCTTCGTCCACAGCCTCGACTTCCATCGTAGCCTTGTCGGTCTCGATCTCGGCGATCACGTCGCCCGCCTTGACCACGTCGCCCGCCTTGACGAGCCATTTGGTCAGGGTGCCCTCTTCCATCGTGGGCGACAGCGCCGGCATGAGGATGTCGGTCACGCTGCTGTCTCCACATAGACGTCGGTATAAAGTTCGCTCGGGTCCGGCTCGGGGCTTTCCTGAGCGAACTGGACGGCCTCGGCGACGATGGCCTTGATCTCGGCGTCGATAGCCTTGAGCTCGTCTTCCTTGGCGCCGGCCTCGTCGAGCAGCATCTTGACGTGGTCGATGGGGTCGCGGGTCTTCTTGACCTCGTCGACCTCTTCCTTGGAGCGGTATTTGGCCGGGTCGGACATCGAGTGTCCGCGATAGCGATAGGTCTTCACCTCAAGGATGAAGGGCCCGTCGCCGGCGCGGGCGCGGGCCACGGCGCGTTCGACGGCGTCCTTGACCGCCAGCACGTCCATGCCGTCGACCTGCTCGCCCGGGATGCCGAAGCTGGCGCCGCGCATGTAGAGTTCGGTCGTCGAGGACGAGCGTTCGATGCTCGTGCCCATGGCGTACTGGTTGTTCTCGATGATGTAGATGGCCGGCAGCTTCCACAGCTGGGCCATGTTGAAGCTCTCGTACACCTGACCCTGGTTCGAGGCGCCGTCGCCGAAATAGACGAAGGCGACCGAATCATCGCCGCGATAGCGACCGGCGAAGGCCAGGCCCGTGCCCAGCGCCACCTGGGCGCCGACGATGCCGTGACCGCCGTAGAAGCCGGTGGCCGTGTCGAACATGTGCATCGACCCGCCCTTGCCCTTGGACGATCCGCCCGAGCGACCGGTCAGCTCGGCCATGACTTCCTTGGGATCCATGCCGGCGGCCAGCATGTGGCCGTGGTCGCGATAGCCGGTGATGATTTTGTCGTGGCCCTGTTTGACGCTCTCCTGAACGCCAACAGCCACGGCTTCCTGGCCGATATAGAGGTGACAGAAGCCGCCGATCAGACCCATGCCGTACAGCTGGCCTGCGCGCTCTTCGAAGCGGCGGATCAGCACCATCTCGCGGTAATACCGCAGCAGGTCGTCCTTGGACGCCTTTGGCGTGTTCGGGATCGACTTGTCTGCCGATTTGCTGGGCTTGGAAGCAGTCTTGGCTGCGGCGGCTCTCGCCATCCGGCGTCTCCCGGCTGTGCCCCCCAACCACGTCGGCTTGGGGCATCCTATCGTTACGGAAAGGCGGCTTTAGCAGCCTTCGTTCCCGAAACGCAAAGCGACCCGGCTTGACTGTAACAATAGTTCAGGAGGCGATCGGTGCTGCGGCGGCCTGTGCGGGTGCGGAGACGCGCACCACATAATCGTGCGGATCGGCAAAGCCGAGCACCGCGCGGGCGCGCTCTTCCAAGAGGTCTCGCGAAAGACTGCCGGTGCGCAGATAGCGCACGCGGACCTCAAGGTCCGCGCGCTGTTCCGCCAGCGTCAGAAGCTGGGCCTCTCGCTGCACCAGAAGGGCGTCGCGTGCCGAGCCGCTCAGGATGCCGCGCTCTCCGGTGAGAGCTTGAACGCCCAGATAGACGAACAACAACGACAACACGGCTACTGGGAAATACGGTTTCATCCGCTCGGGCATTTCAGACGCTCATTCTAAGCGTGGATACTGGTCAACCGAAGATGACCGGGAATGCCTAACGAACCGTAGCTGAGCCGTTACGAAACGGGGATAATCTCCCCTATTTCAACAGCATTCCGTCGCCGTAGTAGGAGGCCTGGTCGCCCAGCATCTCCTCGATGCGGAGCAGTTGGTTGTATTTGGCCGTGCGATCCGAACGGGCCAGGGACCCGGTCTTGATCTGTCCGCAGTTGGTGGCCACGGCCAGGTCGGCGATGGTCGAATCCTCGGTCTCGCCCGAGCGGTGGCTCATGACGGCGGTATAGCCCGCGCGGTGGGCCATATCGACCGCGTCCAGGGTCTCGGACAGGGTGCCGATCTGGTTGACCTTGACCAGGATCGAGTTGGCCAGGCCTTCGCCGATGCCGGCGGCCAGACGGGCCGGGTTGGTGACGAACAGGTCGTCGCCAACGATCTGGACGCGGTCGCCCAGGCGGTCGGTCAGCAGCTTCCAGCCATCGAAGTCATCTTCCGAGCAGCCGTCCTCGATGGAGACGATGGGGAAGCGTTCGCACAGATCGGCCAGATAGCCGACCATGCCCTCGGCGTCGAAGGTCTTGCCTTCGCCGGCCAGGTTGTATTTGCCGTTCTTGAAGAACTCGGTGGCGGCGACGTCGAGGCCCAGGTGGAAGTCCTCGCCGGCCAGATAGCCAGCCGCTTGGCCTGCCTTGGTGATGAAGCTCAGGGCTTCCTCGGCAGAACCCAGGTTGGGGGCGAAACCGCCTTCGTCACCGACATTGGTGTTGTGGCCGGCGTCTTTCAGTTGCTTCTTCAGGGCGTGGAAGATTTCCGAGCCCATCCGAAGGGCCTCGGAGAAGCTCTCGGCGCCGGTCGGCAGGATCATGAACTCCTGAATGTCGATCGGATTGTCGGCGTGGGCGCCGCCGTTGATGATGTTCATCATCGGGGTCGGCAGGACGCGGGCCGAGATGCCGCCGACATAGCGGTGCAACGGCAGACCGGCGGAAATGGCGCTGGCCTTGGCCACGGCCAGGGACACCCCCAGGATGGCGTTGGCGCCCAGACGCGCCTTGTTGTCGGTGCCGTCCAGAACGATCAGGGCTTCGTCGATCCGGCGCTGGTCCTCGGCGTCCATGCCGCTGAGGGCATCGAAGATCTCGCCATTGACGGCGTCGACCGCCTTCTGGACGCCCTTGCCGCCCCAGACCGTCATATCGCCGTCGCGCAGTTCGACCGCCTCGTGAGCGCCCGTGGATGCGCCCGAGGGCACGGCGGCGCGACCGAACGAACCGTCATCCAGTGTGACATCGACCTCGACGGTCGGATTGCCGCGGCTGTCGAGGATCTGGCGGGCGACGATGTCGGCGATGTCGGTCATGCGGCTGGGCTCTGGCGAAGGCGTTGAAGAGAACGGGCGCGGTTTAGCCCGGCGACCGCGAATCGACAAACCCCAACGGCAGGATCCCTCTCGCCTAAGCCTCGATGTGCGTGAGATTGAACCTCGCTGGTCGCCTCAATCAGAGATTTCATGGGCGGCTCTCGCCTAAGGGTCGATCTCGCGTGTAGAGATTCGGCATTCGCCGGAGACCGACGTGCTCAAAGCCCTGTTGCCTGACTCGCCGGGCGTGAAACCCTTGGCCGCCGCGTTGCGTGCCTGTCGCTGGCACGTGATCGCTGCGGCGGTGTTCAGCGCCCTGGTGAACCTGCTCTATCTGACACCGACCATCTACATGATGCAGATCTATGACCGGGTTGTGCCGACGGGCGGCGTCCTGACATTGATCCTGATCACCCTTGTGGCCGTTTTCGCCCTGGCCTCCCTGACCCTGCTGGACGGCCTAAGGACGCGGCTCATGGTGCGAGCGGGCCTGAGGCTGGATCGACAGCTGGCAGGCCCCGTCCTCGCTCGGGTCATCGCCCGGCAGGAAACGGCGTCCCGCTCGACCCAGGCTCTGCGCGAGTTCGATAATGTCCGCACCGCCGTCGCCGGTCCGGGCGTCATGGCGCTGTTCGACGCGCCTTGGACCCCGATATACATTCTGGTGGCCTTCCTGCTGCATCCGGCCCTGGGCCTGCTCAGCCTCGTCGGCGCCTTGCTGTTGATGGGTCTGGCTATCCTGAACGAACGGGACACGCGGCCGCGCCTTCAACTCGCCATCGCCGCCCAGAACCGTGCCTATGCCGCCCAGGACAGCATCGCCCATCAGGCCGAGGTGGTCCGCGCCTTGGGGATGCGTCGCTCGCTCACCTCGCGCCAGCTGCAGGAACGCGCCGCCGCGACCTCGGCCAATGTTGATGCCCAGTTCACCGGCGGTCGCTACGGCGGGGCGATCAAATTCGTGCGGCTGGTGCTGCAATCCCTGGCTCTGGGCCTGGGCGCCCTTCTGGCTATCGAGGGGCAGATTTCGGCCGGGGCGATCATCGCGGCCTCGGTGCTCCTGAGCCGGGCTGTCGCGCCCATCGAGCAACTGGTCGGCGCCTGGCCCGGCCTGGTCCAGGGCCTGGCCAGTTGGAAGAACGTCGTCGAACTGTTCGTCGGAGCCAGCGACCTGGACCGCGAACGCACCGCCCTGCCCGCCCCGACCGGCGACCTCTCGGTCGAAGGCGTCAGCGTCCGCTTTAATCCCGGCGATGAACCCCAATTGAAGAACGTCTCCCTGCGCCTGGCTCCCGGCCAGACCCTGGGCGTCATCGGCTCCAGCGGCTCGGGCAAGACGACCCTGGCCCGCGTCATCGCCGGAGCTCAAACTCCGGGCCTTGGGACCATCCGGCTGGACGGCGCGGACTATGAATCCTGGGACGCCGACCGGCTGGCGCGCCACATCGGCTATCTGCCCCAGGCAACGACCCTGTTCGCCGGGTCGATCAAGGACAATATCTCGCGCTTCGCCGCGGCTGATGGAAGCGCGGCCCAGGACATCGACGCCGCCGCCGTCGCCGCGGCCCGCGCCGCCGGGGCTCACGACCTGATCCAGAAACTGCCCGGCGGCTATGACGCTGTGCTCGGTCCGAACGGCGCGGGCCTGTCCGCCGGCCAGTCCCAAAGGGTCGGACTGGCGCGTGCGCTTTACGGCGACCCTGCCTTGATCGTGCTCGACGAACCCAACTCCGCCCTGGATCAGGAGGGTGAAGCGGCCTTGATGACGGCCATTGCAGGCGCTGCGGCGCGTGGCGCGACCGTCGTCATCATCGCCCACCGCGCGGGTGTCCTGGCCAAGGTCGATCGCCTGCTGCTGATGCGCGACGGCGCCGTGGAGCTTATGGGGCCGCGCGACGATGTGCTGGCTCGTATCCAGCAGAACCGTCCAGGCCCCCGTGTGGCGAGCGTACAATGACCGACCTCGCATCCCTGCCCTCAGCTTCGACCCCGCCGTCAGATGCGCCCCGCAAGGAGATCATCTTTGGGGCCGTGGTCGCCATCCTGTTCTTCGTCGTCTTCCTGGGCTGGGCGGCCTTCGCCCCCTTGGACGCCGGGGCCTATGCGCCCGGTCAGATCACGGTGTCAGGCAGTCGTCAGGCGGTCCAGCACCGCGAGGGCGGCACCATCACCACCTTGTCCGTGGCCGAGGGCGATACCGTCTCTCGCGGCCAGATTCTGGTCTCGCTGGACACCAGCGAACTGACCGCCGGGGAACGCAGCCTGACAGGCCAGGTCTTCGCCCTGCTGGCCCAGCGCGCGCGGATGATCGCCGAGCGCGACGACCTGCGCGCCATCCCCTCCCCGCCCGAGTTCAACGGCCTCGCCCCCGAAGACGCGGCCTTGGCCCAGGAGGCGATGCGGCTTCAGCGTCTGCAGTTCGGCGCCCGCGGCAGCGGCCGATCGACCCGTGTCGGCATTCTGGGGCAGCGGATCGAGCAACTGTCGAAGCAGATCGATGGCCTGAACCGTCAGGTCGAGTCGAATATCGAACAGCGCCGGCTGATCGGCGAGGAACTGGACGGAATGCGGTCACTGGCGGCACGCGGCTTTGCGCCGGAGAACCGTGTTCGCGCCCTGGAACGCACGGCGGCTGCGCTGGACGGCGAGAACGGCGCCCTGCGCGCCCAGATCGCTCAGGCCAATGAGGCCATCGGCGAAACCCGTCTGCAGATGTCCGGCGTGACGACCGAGCGCGACGAGGATGTCGCCGACCAGCTTCGTCAGGTCGAAATCCAGCTGAATGACCTTCGGCCGCGCCGCGACGCCATCGTAGATCAGATCGAACGCAGCGAAATCCGCGCGCCGGTCGCCGGTCGCGTCGTCGGGTTGAGCACGCATACGGTCGGAGGCGTGGTCGCGCCGGGCCAGATTCTGATGGAGATCGTGCCGGACGAGGCCAATCTGGTCATTTCGGCCCGGGTGTCGCCCGTCGACGCCGACAATATCCGCGTCGGCCAGGACGCTCAGGTGCGCTTCTCGGCCATCCACGACCGAGCCGTGCCGATCATCCACGGCCAACTGACACGGATCTCGGCCGACAGTTTCGTCGATGAGCAGTCGGGGCGCAGCTATTTCACGGCGGAAATCCGGGTTCCGCCCGCCCAGATGGCCCTGCTGGGGCCGGCGGCCCAGACGGTCGGTCCAGGCCTGCCCGTCGAGGTGATCGTGCCTCTACGCAAGCGCACAGCGCTCGACTATCTGCTGGAGCCGCTGGCCCACACCTTGTGGCGCTCCGGGCGCGAGCAGTAGCGGGCAAGGCGCGAAGAGCGCTGATCTTTTCGATGGTCGGCGCACGCTGATCGCTGTAGATTCCTGCGAAGTTCACCGGCGTACCCTCTTCAGAGGGAGCGGCGGCCGGCGCGCTGGAAATCCTGAGGGGGAAACCATGAAGCTGCATACTGTCGCTCTGTCGGCCATCGCGATGACCATGGCCGTTTCGACCGGGGCCTTGGCCCAGAACGCCAGCCTGAACCCGATCTCCGGCAATGTCCGGCTGGGCGCCGGTTTCACGCCCGATCCTTATCGTGTCAGCGTCTATGCGGGCGGCGGCACCGACGCTTCGCGCCTCAGCAGTAGTTGCGCAGGCAAGATCAGCGAGGCGCCTGATTTCCGTCTGACCTACGAGGCGGGCAGCTATGCCCTCAGTTTCCGCACCGAGGCGTCCGAGGACACCACCCTGGTGGTCAATGGCCCCGATGGGTCCTGGTATTGCGACGACGACGGCGGCGGCTCGCTGAACGCCGAGGTCCGGTTCAACACGCCTCGCAGCGGTGTTTATGACGTCTGGATCGGGAGCTACGGCGGCGACCTGGTCAGCGGCGCCCTGCTGGTGACCGAAAGCGGCAACGGCGGTAATGGCGGCGGCCAATATTCGTCGGACCGCCCGCGCGGAATGTATGACAACGGCGACAATCGTGGGCGCGACAATCGCGGGAATGACAATCGGGGCGGCGCCAATCGCGGCGGTGCGCCGGATTCCAGCCTGACGGCGAACTTCGGCGAAATCCGCCTGGATTCGGGCTTCACGCCCGATCCCTATCGTATCGATCTGGTCGCCGGTGGAACCTACGACGCCAGCAACCTGGGCGGCTATTGCGTCGGCAAGATCAGCGCCGCCCCGGATCTTCAGGTCACCTATGACAGCAGCTTCCTGCCGCTGGTGATCCGCGCCCGGTCGCGGTCGGACACGACCCTGGTGGTCAATGGTCCCGACGGCCGCTGGTACTGTGACGACGACACGGGCGGCAACAGCGACGCCGAGGTCCGTTTCAACAGCCCACAGAGCGGCGTCTATGACATCTGGGTCGGCACCTATGGCGACGACACCGCTTCGACCACCCTGTCGATCACCGAAACCCCGTAACGAACTGTGGGGCGTCCGCCGAGCGGACGCCCCACATGGCATCTGATCAGGTTGTCAGCGTTTCGACTGACGCAGGCCGGTCGTCAGACCAGTCGGCTCTGCACCAGAGCTGCGCCGATAAAGCTGGCGAACAGCGGGTGGGGCTTGAACGGCCGGCTCTTGAGCTCGGGGTGATACTGGACGCCGATGAACCACGGGTGGTCGGTGCGTTCGACCGTCTCGGGCAATACGCCGTCTGGCGACAGGCCGGCGAACTTCAGACCGCTGGCCTCGATGGCCTCGCGATAGTTGATATTCACCTCGTAGCGGTGACGGTGGCGCTCGTTGATCTCGGTCGAACCATAGATCTCGGCGATCTTGGATCCTTCGGCCAGGGTCGATTCATAGGCGCCCAGACGCATGGTCCCGCCCAGATCCCCGCCCTGCTGGCGCAGGACCCGCTGGTTGCCTTGCGTCCACTCGGTCATCAGGCCGACGACGGGTTCTTCGGTCGGTCCGAACTCTGTCGATGAGGCCTTAGGATAGCCGGCCTGGTTACGGGCCGCCTCGATCACCGCCATCTGCATCCCGAAACAGATGCCGAAATAGGGGATGTTGCGTTCGCGGGCGAAGCGGGCGGCCTCGATCTTGCCCTCGGCCCCGCGTTCGCCGAAGCCGCCGGGCACCAGCACCGCATGGGCGCCCTGGAGCCGCTGTTCGCACAGTTCACGGTCGCCCTCGAAGGTGTCCGCTTCGACCCAGTCGATGTTGACCTTCACCTGATTGGCGACGCCGCCGTGATGCAGGGCCTCGATCAGGGATTTGTAGGCGTCTTTCAGCACCGTGTACTTGCCGACCACGGCCACCGTCACCTCGCCATCGGGCTGAAGGCGGCGGCGCACGATCTCGTTCCAACCCGTCAGGTCGGGCGCGGGCGCGTCGGTGATGCCGAAATGGGCCAGAACCTCGGTGTCGAGCCCCTCGCGGTGATAATCCAGCGGCACGGCGTAGATGTCTGCCGAGTCCATCGCCTGGATGACGCCCGAGGCCCGCACATTGCAGAACTGGCCGATCTTGCGCTTCTCTTCCTCGGGGATCGGGAATTCGCAGCGGCATAGCAGGATGTCGGGCTGGATGCCGATCGAGCGCAGTTCCTTGACCGAGTGCTGCGTCGGCTTGGTCTTCATCTCGCCGGCGGTCTTGATGAAGGGCAGCAGGGTCAGGTGGACGAAGCAGGACTGGCCGCGCGGCAGATCCTGGCCCAGTTGGCGGATGGCCTCGAAGAAGGGCAGGCCCTCGATGTCGCCGACCGTGCCGCCGATCTCGACCAGCACGAAGTCGACGGCCTCGCCCTCATCGGTCAGGGCGGGCGTCAGGCAGAAGGATTTGATCTGGTCGGTGACGTGCGGGATCACCTGCACCGTGGCGCCCAGATAGTCGCCGCGACGCTCCTTCTCCAGGATGGTCGAATAGATGCGGCCGGTCGTGACGTTGTCGGACTTGGCCGCCGAGACGCCGGTGAACCGCTCGTAGTGGCCCAGGTCCAGGTCGGTTTCCGCGCCGTCGTCGGTCACGAAGACCTCGCCGTGCTGATAGGGGCTCATCGTGCCCGGATCGACGTTCAGATAGGGGTCAAGCTTGCGCAGCCGGACCTTGTATCCGCGCGCCTGAAGGAGCGCTCCAAGAGCTGCGGAGGCGAGGCCTTTTCCCAAAGAGGAAACCACGCCGCCAGTGATGAACACATAACGGGCCATGGGAGATCACCTTACGGCTGATTCGGTTTGGCGAGGACGGGCGCCACGCAAACCAGCTGTTGAAAACAAAACGAGCGCGGCCCGGTCAGGGCGCGCTCGTTGGAGACGGGGTCGTAGTCGGGGTCGGCTGCGGCGGGGATGAACCGCCGCGACCATCCTATTGCTGCGGAGCGGGCGTTGTCGGGACGACGCTGGCTTCAAGATCTTGCAGGGTCGGGGCGGCGGTCGGCGCAGGCGCCTGGCTCGGCGCGGCCTGGGCCGGTGCAGCCGGGGCATCGCCGCCGACAGCGATGGAGCCCACGGCGTTGGCGTCGATGATCGAGCGGCTGCCGCGATCCAGGTTGCCGACGATGGTCAGGGAGATGGCGCACAGGAAGAACAGAGTGGCCAGGATCGAGGTCGAGCGCGTCAGCAGATTGCCCGCACCCCGGGCCGTCATGAAGCCCGAAGGACCGCCGCCCATGCCCAGGGCGCCGCCCTCGGAACGTTGCAGCAGGATCACCCCGGTCAGGGCGACCGAGATGATGAACATGGCGACGAGCAGAATGGTCTGGAGCATGGGGACTTACATGTGTGCGCAGGCGCGCGGATCAAGCGGCGGGCTCTAACATCAAGGCGGGGTTTAGGGAATAGGCAGTCAGGCCGCCCGGATGATGCCGAGGAAGTCTTCAGCCTTCAGAGACGCTCCGCCGACCAGGGCGCCGCCGACTTCGGCCACGGCCAGGATCTCGGCGGCGTTCGAGGGCTTCACCGAGCCGCCGTACAGGATCGGCGCGGTGCGTCCGCCTTCCCCCAGCCGCTCGACCATGGCGGCGCGCACGGCGGCGTGGACCTCCTCGATCTGATCCAGGGTCGGCGTCAGGCCGGTGCCGATGGCCCAGACGGGTTCATAGGCGACCGCGAAAGCCTGTCCCGACAGGCTGGTCGGCAGCGAGCCCATGACCTGGGCGCTGACCACGGCGACGGCGTCTCCGGCCTGGCGCTGTTCCAGGGTTTCTCCGACGCAGATGATCGGCTCCAGACCCGCAGCCAATGCGGCCTCGGCCTTGGCGGATACATCGGCGTCGGTCTCGCCGAAGCCGGCGCGTCGTTCCGAGTGGCCGACGATGACCAGGCGGGCGCCGGCGTCGGCCAGCATCGAGGCGGCGATCGAGCCGGTGAAGGCGCCCGAGGCCTCTGTATGGCAGTCCTGCCCGCCCACTGCGACCGTCCCGCCCTTCAATGTCCAGGCCATCTGGGCGACCAGGGTGGCGGGCGGACAAAGGGCGACGCGGACCGCCACGGGCGAATCATTTAGCGAATCTTGCAGGGCCTTGGCTTCCTGAAGCGAGGCGCTGAGGCCATTCATCTTCCAGTTGCCGGCAATCAATTTCACGGATTGTTTCATGCTGGCTTACTAACGCGACCGGAACAGCAAAGCCAAGCTGCCGCCGTAATCGAATGATCTGCCTGCGGATCGGGGCTTATCCGGTGTCTGACAGTCGCTCCCGCTTGCCGTCCAGCCGACCCCTGCCCTATACGCCGAGACGGCGCTCGCCGCCGTCGCACTTCAGGTTCGCTCGATGATCTCCGTGTTCCGCAACTTCGCCAAGTCCAAATGGGCCGCCGGTCTTCTGGTTTTGGTCGCCCTCAGCCTGATCGTTACGGGCGCCCAGATGGACATCTTCTCCAGCCTGGGGCCGAAGCACGTCATCAGCGCCGGGGATCGCAGCGTCGACGGACCTCAGTTCCGCACCGACTTCGACCGTATTCGCGAAAGCGTCAGTCAGCAGGCGGGTCGCCCGCTGACGGTCAATGATCTGGTCGCCGAGAACATCCACGTCCGCTACCTGGAAGAACAGACCAAGCGTCTGGGCTTCGCCGAATGGGCCTGGCAGGCCGGCATCCGTCCCGGCAAGGAACTGGTGCTGAAACAGATCCGCGAGATCACCGCCTTCTTCAACCCCGTCACCGGCCAGTTCGACGAGCAGCAGTACCAACAGGCCCTGGCCGAACAGAACGTCACTCCGGCCCAGCTGGAACAGGACTTCCGCGACCAGTACACGACCAACCATTTCGGCTCGGCCGTGGTGGCGGGCGTTCGCCTGCCGCGCATCTATGGCGCCCTTCTGGCCGGTCGCGCCATGCAGACCCGTGATGGTCGCTGGTTCACCGTGACCCAGGCCATGGCCGGCACGGCCCCGGCCCCGACCGACGCCCAGCTGAACGCCTTCATCAGCGAGAACGCCGCCCAGCTGCGCCGCCCCGAGTTCCGCATGGCCTCGGTCGTGCTGTTCGACAACGGCCCGGCCGCCGCCAACGCCCCGATCCCCGAGGCCCGCATCGTCGAGCGCTTCAACTTCCGCAAGGACGCCCTGTCCAAGCCTGAAACCCGCACCTTTGTCACACTGACAGCCCCGACCAAGGCCGCTGCCGACAAGATCGCCGCCGCCCTGCGCGCCGGCCAGACCCCTGAACAGGCCGGCTCCGCCAACGGCGGTCTGCGTCCGGCGCCCTTCGCCGACACGCCGCGTTCGGCCGTCTCAGATCCGGCCGTCGCCGCCGCCGTCTTCGGCGCGGCCTCTGGCCAGGTGACGGACCCGGTTCAGGGACGCGTCGGCTTCACCGTCGCCCAGGTCTCGGCCATCAGCCCCGGCGCCCCCGCCACGCTGGAAAGCGCTCGCCAGGCCGTGATCGCCGAACTGCGCGAGGAAGACGCCAAGGGACAGGTTTTCAGCCGCGTCGAGCAGTATGAAAAGGCTCGCACCGAGGGCAAGACCCTGGCCCAGGCCGCCGAAGCCGTCGGCGCCCGTATCGTTCAACTGCCGCCCTTCACCCAGGACGGCAAACTGCCGGACGGCCAGCCCATGAACGCGCCGCCGCAGATCCTTTCGACCGCCTACAACCTGAGCAAGGGTGGCGAGAGCGAGGTCATCGACGCTGGCCAGGGCCAATATTTCGTCCTGCGCCTGGATGACATCCAGGCCGCCGCCTTGCCCGAACTCGCCGACGTCCGCGAGCCTCTGGCCGCCCAGTGGCTGCTGCGCGAGAACGCCCGTCGTCTGTCGGCCAAGGCCGAGGAACTGGCCGCCCGCGTTCGCAGCGGCCAGGACATCGCCGCCGTCGCCGCCTCGGTGAACGCCACCCTGACCACGCGCGGTTCGGTCCAGCAGAACCCGCAGGCGCAGCAGGAGATCGGCGAAGGCATCCTCCAGGGCCTGTTCGGCCAGGGCCGTGGCCAGGTCTTCTCCGGCGCAGCCTCGGCCTCCTCCTATGTCGTCGGCCGTGTGGATGCGATCCATCCGGCGGTGCCAGCGCTGGCGGCCCCGATCGCCCAGCAGGTGCTGGGCCGCATGGGAGCCGAATTCGGCAATGGCGCAGCCCAATCTCTGATTGAGGCGGCTGCGGCCAAGGCAAAGGCGAAGAACGATCCGGCTCTGGCCCTCCAGGCTCTGGGCGTGACCGACGCCGCGGCTGGTTCCGCCCCGGCCGCTCCGGCGTCGTGACGCCGGTAGAGCCGGACGCCGCCGCCGCGTTCACCGCCTTCGCTGACGGCCTCGCGGCCGGTCGCCCCCAGGTCGTCGTCCGTCGTTTGATCGACGACCTGGAGACCCCGGTGTCGGCCTATTTGAAGGTCGGCCTGGGCCGCACCCACGCCTTCCTGCTGGAATCGGTCGAAGGCGGCGCGTTGAACGGCCGCTATTCGATCATCACGGTCGAGCCGGACGTGGTCTGGCGCTGTCGCGGCGGCGCAGCCGAGATCGCGCGCGGCGAGGATGTCGCCGCCGAGCGGTTCACGCCCGAGGCCCTGCCTGCGCTCGATTCGCTCAGGGCCCTGATCGCCGCGACCAGGTTAGATCTGGCCGCCACCCCCTATGGCGACCTGCCGCCCATGGCGGCGGGCCTGTTCGGCGTGTTCGGCTATGACATGGTGCGGCTGCTGGAGCCGCGGCTGCTCGCCGAGAACGGTGGCCAGCCCAATCCTGATCCGCTGGACCTGCCCGACGCCGTCCTGACCCGCCCGTCGCTGGTGGCGATGTTCGATTCGGTGCGGCGCGAGATCGTCATGGTGGCCACCACCTATCCCGACGGCCGCGCCCTGGATCCCGGCGCCGCCTGGGCCGCCGCTAACGCGCGTCTGGCTGCCTTCGAAGCGCGACTGCGTCAGCCCCTATTGGCCCGTAGCGCGCCGGAGCCCCAGGACGCCCCGGCCTTCGCCTCGCCCGTGGACGGCGCCGCCTTCGACACCCTGGTGGCGCGGGCCAAGGAGTACATAACGGCGGGAGACATCTTCCAGGTGGTGCTCAGCCACCGGTTCAGCGCCCCCTGGGCGGGAGATCCGTTCGCCTTCTATCGCTCGCTGCGTCGCCAGAACCCCTCGCCCTATCTGTTCTATCTGAACTTCGGCGATTTCCAGCTGGCCGGCTCGAGCCCCGAAATCCTGGTCCGGCTCAAGGACGGCGGCGTCACCATCCGTCCGCTGGCCGGCACGCGCCCGCGCGGCGCGACGCGCGAGCTGGACAAGGCCCTGGAGGCCGAGCTTCTGGCCGATCCCAAGGAACTAGCCGAGCATCTGATGCTGCTGGACCTGGGCCGCAACGACGTGGGTCGCGTCTCGGCGCCCGGCACGGTCGAGGTGACCGAAAGCTTCGTCGTCGAACGCTATAGCCAGGTCATGCACATCGTCTCCAACGTGCAGGGCAAGGCCGATCCGGCCCTGGACGCCGTCGACACCCTGCTGGCCGCCCTGCCCGCCGGAACCCTGTCGGGTGCGCCCAAGGTGCGGGCCATGGAGATCATCGACGAGCTGGAACAGACCCGGCGCGGCGTCGGCTATGGCGGGGGCGTCGGCTATATCTCGGCCGGCGGCGAGGCGGACATCTGCATCGTCCTGAGGACCGCCATGTTCACGCAAGGCCAGGTCTTCGTTCAGGCTGGAGCCGGCGTCGTGGCCGACAGCGATCCTGCGGCCGAATACGCCGAGACCCAGGCCAAGGCCCGCGCCCCGATGCGCGCCGCCGAGGACGCCTGGCGGTTCGAACTGGGCGCGCCTCTGAATGCGGCGGGCGAAGTCTAGTCAGCCTTTGGTCGAACTGGCGCCGTCGGTTGCAGGTCCTTAATTGGCTAGCGACAACTGCGCCCGGCCCAGGACTGAACGCCCGTGACAGACATCTTAGCCCTCTATGCCGACCGCGTGATGGACGCCGCCACCGCTGCGGCCCTGATTCCTTCGGGCGCCAAGGTCGCCATGGCCCTGGGCGTTGCCCAGCCGCCGGCCCTGCTGAAGGCCATCGCCGACCGGGCCGAGGCGGGCGAGGTCGACGACCTGCGCCTGTACTATCTGCTGTCCACGGCCATCGCGGGCGATACGGTGCTTCGCTACGAGCTGATGGACCGCATACATCCCTACAGCCTGTTCCACAGCGGCATCGAACGCAGTCTGAACGCACGCGCGCTCGAAGAGGGCCGCGATCCCGTGGTCCAGGTCGTCCCGACCGGCTTCCAGCAGACCCCGCGCCTGCTGTGCGAAGAGATCGGCGTCGATACCCTGATCGCCACGGTCTCTCCGATGGATGCCGACGGCAACTTCAGCTTCGGCACCAACACCGACTACGCCCAGCCGGTGTCGAAGACCGCCCGGCGCGTGATTCTGGAGGTCAACCCGCAGATGCCGCGCGTGTCCGGCGACTGCACCATCCATGTCTCCAACGTCACGGCTCTGGTCGAGAACCCCACGCCGCTTCTGGAAGTCGGCAAGGCGGCCAGCCAGCCGGCGGACACGGTCATTGGCAAATTGATCGCCGGTCTGGTCGAGGACGGGGCCACCCTGCAGATGGGGATCGGCGCCCTGCCCGACGCTGTCTGCGCGGCCCTGATGGATCACAAGGACCTCGGCATCCACACCGAGATGCTGACGCCAGGCCTGGTCGATCTGATGAAGGCCGGCGTGGTCACCAATGCGCGCAAAACTCTGCATCCGGGCCAGACCGTCTTCACCTTCTGCATGGGCGACCGGTCGACCTACGAGTTCCTGCATGAAAACCCCAGCGTAGCGGCCTATCCGGTATCCTACGTCAACGACGTCCACGTCATCGGCCAGAATGACAACATGGTCTCAGTCAACGCCACGCTGGAGATTGACCTCGAGGGCGCCTGTTGTTCCGAGCATTTGAATGGGCGGCAGTTCACCGGCTCGGGCGGCCAACTGGATTTCGTCCGTGGCGCCTATGTTTCAAAAGGCGGCCAGTCGATCATCGCCTGTCATTCGACGGCCAAGGGCGGCAGCGTCTCGCGCATCGTGCGGCGTCTGGCCGGGCCTGTGACCACGCCCCGCAATGATGTCCATATCGTCGTGACAGAGTACGGCGTCGCCAACCTGAAGGGCCTGAGCATATCCGAGAGGGCCACCGCTCTGATCGGCTTAGCCCATCCACAGTTCCGCGACGAACTGACTGCCGCCGCCCACGAACAGGGCCTGATCTAGAGAGCGTTCGGGGCCTCAGCGCATCCAGGTCGGCGGGGCGTCGTTCTCCAGCGCCACGCCCGGCCCCAGCACCATGACCCCGGCCATCAGGACCGCCGCGATCGCCGCAAAGGCCGCCGCGCCAAGACCCGCCCAGGCGCTGGCCGGCTTTTCGACCGGCATGGCCAGCAGGAGGCGCGCGCGTTCCAGGGTCTCCGGCGTGCGGGGGTCGACAAAGGGCAAGGCGGGCTCCATCAGAACCCCTATCAGGCGCCGCCTGATCTTAACGTCGCGTTTCCGCCCCCTCCCCAGCCCGATCCGGCTTGGCGAGCGCGGCCCTTGCCCCTAAGACGCTCACCATGATCCTGGTCGTCGATAACTACGACAGCTTCACCTACAACCTCGTCCACTACCTCGCGGAGTTGGGCGCGCAGACTCACGTCGTGCGCAATGACGACCTGACCGCCGACGAGGCCTGGGCGCTGAAACCCGAAGCCATCCTGCTGTCGCCGGGGCCCTGCGCCCCGGATCAGGCGGGCATCTGTCTGCCGCTGATCGACACCGCGCCGCTGGACATGCCGATCCTGGGGGTCTGCCTGGGCCATCAGGCGATCGGCCAGGCCATGGGCGGCCACGTCGTGCGCGCCAAGGCCCTGATGCACGGCAAGACCTCGCCCATCCTGCACGAGGGGCTGGGGATGTTCGCCGGCCTGCCCTCGCCCTTCACCGCCACCCGCTATCACTCCCTGGCCGTGCAGCGCGACACCCTGCCCGATGCGCTTCAGGTCACCGCCTGGACCGAGGACGGCGAGATCATGGGCTTCCAGCATCGCGAACGGCCCATCCACGGCGTCCAGTTCCACCCCGAATCCATCGCCACCCAGCATGGTCACGAAATGCTGGCCAACTTCCTCGATCTGGCGGGCGTGAAACGTCTGGCCGTGGTCTGACCTCGTGACTGACGCTGTCGAAGGCGGCTTCAAGCCCCTGCTCGCCCGGCTGGTGGACGGCCATACCCTGACATCCGAACAGGCCGGCGCCTTCTTCGCCGCCTGTCTGCGCGGCGAGGCGACCCCGGCCCAGGTCGCCGCCGCCGTCACCGCCCTGCGGATGCGCGGCGAGACGGTCGAGGAGATCGCCGCCTTCGCCGGCTCCATGCGTGACGCCGCCGCGACCCTGGACCACCCTTATGACGTGATCGACACCTGCGGCACCGGCGGCGACGGCCAGCACACCTTCAACATCTCGACCGCTGCGGCCCTGGTGCTCGCAGGCGCAGGCGTGAAGGTGGCCAAGCACGGCAACCGCGCCCTCAGCTCCAAGTCGGGATCGTCCGACGTGCTGTCGGTGCTGGGCGTGGATCTGATGGCGGGGTCGGAGCTGCAGCGCCAGGCCCTGGATCAGGCCGGCATCGCCTTCCTGTTCGCCCCCGCCTATCACGGCGCTATGCGGCACGTGACGCCGATCCGGGCCGAGATCGGCTTTCGCACCATCTTCAACCTGCTGGGTCCTCTGTCGAATCCGGCCAATGCGCGGCGTCAGTTAATGGGCGTCTATGATCCCAAGCTGCTGGAGCCCCTGGTCGAGGTGCTGGGCCGTCTCGGCGCCGTGCGGGCCTGGACCGTGCATGGTCAGGGCCTCGACGAACTGACCACGACCGGCCCGACCGAGGTCGCCGAATGGAGAGACGGCGCGGTCCGCCGCTTCACCGTCACGCCCGAGGACGCGGGCCTGCCACGCGCGACCATCGCCGACCTGCGCGGCGGTGACGCCGAGTTCAACGCGGCGGCCCTGCGCGCCCTGCTGGACGGCGCGACCGGCCCCTATCGCGACATCGTCCTGCTGAACGCCGCCGCCGCCCTGGTGGTCGCCGACAAGGCCGAGGATCTGAAATCGGGCGTCGCCCTGGCCGCCTCCGCCATCGACGAGGGCAAGGCCGCCGCGTCGCTGGAGGCCCTGGCCCGCATCACCTCGACGCCCGCGCCCATCGAGGAGGTCATATGACCGTCGCCACGTCAGACGTCCTGACCCGCATCGCCGCCTACAAGCGCGAGGATGTCGCCGCCCGCAAGCTAGCCCGACCGCAAGCCGAGATCGAGGCCGCAGCCCTGGCCGCCGACGCCCCGCGCGGTTTCCGCGACGCCCTGGAACGCCACGTCGAGGAAACCGGCAAGCCCGCCCTGATCGCCGAGATCAAGAAGGCTAGCCCGTCCAAGGGGCTGATCCGCGCCGACTTCGACCCCCCCGCTCTGGCCCGGGCCTATGAGGCCGGCGGCGCATCCTGCCTGTCGGTCCTGACCGATGGCCCCAGCTTCCAGGGCGACGACGCCTATCTGGTCGCCGCCCGCGCCGCCGTCAGCCTGCCCTGCCTGAGGAAGGACTTTCTGGTCGACCCGTGGCAGGTCGCCGAAAGCCGCGCCCTGGGGGCCGACTGCATCCTGATCATCCTCGACATGGTCGATGACGTTCTGGCCGGCGAACTGCTGTCAGAGGCGACGCGATTCGGCATGGACGCCCTGATCGAGACCCATGACGAGGCCGAGATGGCTCGCGCCTGCAAGCTGGGCGGCGATCTGGTCGGCATCAACAACCGCAGCCTTCGCACCTTCGAGGTCGATCTCGACACGACCGAACTGCTGGCCATGCTCAGCCCCGTGAAGGCCCTGCTGGTGGCCGAAAGCGGCATATTCACCCCCGAGGATGTCGCCCGCGTCAGCGCCGCCCACGCCCAGGCCGTCCTCGTCGGCGAGAGCCTGATGCGTCAGGCGGACGTTGAGGCGGCGACCCACGCGCTGCTCGCCTGAGATCGACCTCTGCCGTTAAGTTGACATTAGGCAAGAACACTTACAGAACATCGAGACAGGTTCACGTCTTGTTCTGAAGGCCGATTCTCCATGCTTACCAAGAAGCAGCACGAACTCCTGATGTTCATCCATGAACGCATCAAGGAGACGGGCGTCTCCCCCTCGTTCGACGAAATGAAGGAGGCGCTGGATCTGGCGTCCAAGTCGGGCATCCACCGGCTGATCACGGCGCTGGAGGAACGCGGCTTCATCCGCCGCCTGGCCCATAGGGCGCGGGCGCTGGAAGTGACCAAACTGCCCGAACAGGCGACGACCGGCCCTGTGCGCGGTCGCGCGCCCTTCCGCCCCGACGTGATCGAAGGCGGCGGTCGCCCTGCTGCGGCGTCGGAGCCTGCCAACGACACCCGGGAGCTTGTTCTGGTCGGCAAGATCGCCGCCGGCACGCCCATCGCCGCCATCCAGGGCGACAACGGACGCTATGCCGTGCCCGAATCCATGCTCGGCTCGGGCGAGCACTACATGCTCGAGATCGAGGGGGATTCGATGATCGAGGCCGGCATCCTCAGCGGCGACCTGGTGGTCATCAAGAAGGTGGACACCGCCTCCTCCGGCGAGATCGTCGTCGCCCTGGTCGAGGGCGAGGAGGCCACGCTGAAGCGGCTGCGCAAGAAGGGCGGCTCCATCGCGCTTGAGCCCGCCAACCGCGCCTACGAAACCCGCATCTTCGGCCCCGATCAGGTCGAGGTTCAGGGCAAGCTGGTGGGGCTGATCCGCCAGTACCACTAGGGTCCAGTACGGCTTGGGTTCAGGCGCCGTCAGCGCTGTCGGGATCGGGCAATCGGCTCCATGGCCGGTCGCCGCGCACGTCCGAGGTCCAGACCGCGCGCCACCCCTGCGGCGTGCGCCACAGTTCGACGGCCCCGCCTCGGGCATAGTCCACGCCGTCCAGCACCAGAGTGCCTTCGCATGCCGCCGGTAGAACACTCAGCCGCGCCCGACTGCTGACGACCGGGGCCGAGGCGCACAGGGCGGCCAGAGCCTCGGCGTCCGGCGCTCTCTTGCCCCACCACAGGGCGATCGGCCCTGCCCCCGGACTGACAGGCGCGCAGCCGTAGCGCTGACAGGTCCAGCCTTCGTCGGGTCGCGCCACCAGGGCCAGCCCCCGCCGCCGGGACCACAGATCGGCGGCGAACTCGCGCACGCCCGGCCGGATCGCCACGGCCTCGCGACCCTCGCTGAAAGCGGCGTTGGTCCCGCCGTCTCCGATCCACAGCGTCGGCGTCGGCGCGCGCGGCCAGATCATCACGGCGCAGGCAAAGGGCAGACCGAGCCAGCGCAGCCGACCTTTCCACAGACATACCCACAGGACGCCCAGGAAGGCGATGGGCAGCACATAGTCCGGCGCGCTGGCCACCGTCTGAACGGCGCCCGGCAGGTCGGCGGTCCAGTGGCCGATGGCCAGCATCAGATCGACCCCTTTGCCCGCCACCCACAGGAAGGGCCCGCCCAGCCCGACCGGCTCCAGCAGGGCGCCCAGGGCCAGGGCCGGCATCATGATGAAGTCCGCGACCGGCGAGGTGGCCAGGTTGGCGAACAGCCCATAGATGGCGGTGCGGTTGAAATGCTGCATGGCGAACGGCCCCGTCGCCATCCCGGCCACCAGGCTGGCCATGCAGGCGGCGAAGATCCAGCCGCCGAATCTCTGCACCGCCACGATCGGCCAGGGCGCCGAAATCTCTCTCGGTCGCGCGGGCCAGGCTTCGACCAGGGCCACCAGGGCGGCGGTGGCGGCGAATGACATCTGGAACCCGGGCGTGACGATGGCCTCGGGTTGGGTCGCCAGCACGATCAGGGCCGCGACCGCCAGCCCGTGCATGGTGATGGCCTGGCGATCCAGCAGGATGGCGATGAAGGCTATGGAGGCCGTGATCGCCGCCCGCTCGGCCGGCGGCGGGGCGCCCGACACGATCAGATAGGCCAGGACCGCCGCCAGCCCCGCCACCGCCGCCACCTTTCGTCCCGACACCCGCAACGCCAGCCACGGCCATGCTGCGACGCCCAGTCGAACGGCGAAGAAGACGAAGCCCCCGACCACGGCCATATGCAGACCCGAGATCGACAAAATATGAGCCAGGCCGGAATCGCGCATCGCATCCAGATCGTCCTGCTGGATCCAGGTCTCGTGTCCGGTGACCATGGCCGCCGCGACACCGCCGGTCCGCTCGCCCAACCGGGCCACGATCCGCTGCGCCAGGGCGTAGCGGGCGCCGTTGACCGCCATCATCAGGCGCAGACGCCAGGGCGGTTCGTCCAGTTGCGCCGGTCGCGTCTCGCCCAGGGCGAAGACCACCCCGCCCATGCCCTGGAAGAAGGCGTTGCGGCCAAAGTCATAGGCGCCGGGACTGGCGGGCGCAGGTGGGGGATTGAGGATGCCAAACAGTCGAACAGGGCTGCCCGGCGGCGGGGGCTCACCCTTGATCGTCGCCCGCAACCTGATCGGCGTCGCTTCGGGTCCAAGTCCGCGGATGCGGGTTGGGGCCACCACAATGCGGTGGCCCCGTTGGCCCGGACTGTCGACATCCAGCACCCAGCCCTCGACCAGGGTGGGCTGGCTCATGGCCGGAGCGATCGGCCCCTCGACCCGTTCCGTGCGGATCTTGGCCGCGGTCATCCCCAGGGCGAAACAGGCCAGCATCAGCAGTGGCAGGGTGATCCGTCGAGGCTGGCCCGTTCGCCGTGCCGCCAGCCACAGGATCGAGGTCGCCAGGGCCGCCAGCACCAGCGGCCACAGCGGAGGCTCGGCCTTCAACAGGAAATAGACGCCGCATCCGCCGCCGAACGCCACCGGCGTCCACAGCCGCCAGCGCAGCCCCTGTCCCGAAACTTCATCCGCCAGCCAGGCCGCGAACCGCGCGCCAAGGCTGGGAATTGCCGTCTCGGGGGGTATAAGAGCGGCCCGCACGGACCCTCCCCCCATGACTTCTTCTTCGCCCTCGACGCCTGTCGTCACCCGTTTCGCCCCCTCGCCGACCGGCTTCCTGCACATAGGCGGCGCAAGAACGGCGCTTTTCAACTACCTTTACGCGAAGGGTCGGGGCGGAAAGTTCCTTATCCGTGTCGAAGACACCGATCGCGAGCGTTCAACCGACGAAGCCGTCAAGGCGATCTTCGATGGTTTGAGCTGGCTGGAGCTGTTCGCGGACGAGGAGCCCGTCTTCCAATTTTCGCGCGCCGACCGTCACCGCGAGGTGGTCGACCAACTGCTGGAGCGCGGCGCGGCCTATCGCGACTTCACCACAGCCGAGGAAACCGGACGCCTGCGCGACGAGGCCAAGGCCGCGCGCCGCACCTTCGAATCGCCCTGGCGCGACCGCGAGCCGAGCGTGGACGACCTGTCCCAGCCCCACGTGGTCCGCTTCCGTCGCCCCCTGCCCGGCCGCGTGACGGTCGAGGACGAGGTTCAGGGCACGGTCAACTGGGCCAATGAGGACCTGGACGACCTGGTCCTGCTGAGATCGGACGGCGCCCCGACCTATAATCTGGCCGTGGTCGTCGATGACCACGACATGGGCGTCACCCACGTCATTCGCGGCGACGACCACCTGAACAACGCCGCTCGTCAATCATTGATCTACGATGCGCTCGACTGGCCCCGGCCCGCCTTCGCCCACATCCCCCTGATCCACGGCCCGGACGGCGCCAAGCTGTCGAAGCGCCACGGCGCCCAGGCAGTGCATGAGTATGCCGACATGGGCTATCTGCCCGAGGCCATGCGCAACTATCTGGCTCGCCTGGGCTGGGCGCATGGCGACGAGGAACTGTTCAACGACGAGCAGGCCGCCGAATGGTTCGACCTGTCCGGCATCGGCAAGGCCCCGGCCCGCCTCGACTTCGACAAACTGGCCCATGTGAACGCCCACTGGATGCGGATGGCGGATGACGACCGGCTGGCCAAGCAGGTGCTGGACGTCCAACTGGCTCGCGGCCATGTCCTGGGCGAGGACGATGAGGCCCGGCTGGTGCGCGCCATGCCGTTCGTGAAGGACCGGGCCAAGACCATCATCGAGTTGGCCGACCAGACCGGTTTCGTGCTGCGCCGCCGTCCGCTGGCCATCTACGAAAAGGCCCTGCCCATGCTGGCCGACGAGTCCGGCGCCCGCATCGGCCGGCTGCGTGATCGGCTGAAACTCTTCGCCAGCTGGGATGTTTTCGCCCTCGAGGCGGAGCTGAAGGTCTTTGCCGAGGAAGAGGCCGTGGGCTTTGGAAAGATCGGTCCAGGCGTCCGCGCAGCCCTGACCGGGGACGGCGTTTCGCCCGATATCGCCAAGACGCTGGCCGCTCTTGGGCGCGAAGAATCCCTCGGGCGCTTGGATGATGCGCTGCAACAGACTAAGTGACACTCACGTCGTGTTTCGTCCCGTGCGCCTCCCCGTGCGAGACCAATAAAAATGAAGGGCCGCCATGAACGACAAAGCCAAATCCGCCGGTTCGGCGACGCTGACGCTGGGTGACAAGACGGTGGACCTGCCGGTCCTGTCCGGCTCGACCGGCCCCGACGTCATCGACATCCGCAAGCTGTATGGCGCGACCGACGCCTTCACCTATGATCCGGGCTTCACCTCGACGGCGGCCTGCGAAAGCGCAATCACCTTCATCGACGGCGACGCGGGCACGCTGCTGCACCGCGGCTATCCCATCGGCGAACTGGCCTCGAAGTCGAACTTCGTCGAGGTCTGCCACCTGCTTCTGCACGGCGAACTGCCGACCGCAGCGCAATACGAGAAGTTCGAAGACAGCATCACCATGCACACCATGCTGCATGCCCAGTTCGACCGCTTCTTCGAAGGCTTCCGCCGCGACGCCCACCCCATGGCCATCATGGTCGGCACGGTCGGCGCCCTGTCGGCCTTCTATCACGACAGCCTGGATATCCATGACGCCCGCCAGCGCGAGATCTCGGCCATCCGTCTGATCGCCAAGATGCCGACCATCGCCGCGCGCGCCTACAAATACCACATCGGCCAGCCCTTCGTGTCGCCGCGCAATGACCTGAACTACGCCGAGAACTTCCTGCGCATGTGCTTCGCCGTTCCGGCCGAGGACTATGTGGTCAACCCGGTGATGGCCAAGGCCATGGACCGTATCTTCACCCTGCACGCCGACCACGAGCAGAACGCCTCGACCTCGACCGTGCGTCTGGCCGGTTCGTCGGGCGCCAATCCGTTCGCCTGTATCGCCGCCGGCATCGCCTGCCTGTGGGGGCCGTCGCACGGTGGCGCCAACGAAGAGGCGCTGAACATGCTCAAGGAAATCGGCACGCCCGACAAGATTCCCGAGTTCATCGAAGGCGTAAAAGCCAAGAAATACAAGCTGATGGGCTTCGGCCACCGGGTCTACAAGAACTACGACCCGCGTGCGACCGTCATGAAGGAAAGCGCCGACGAAGTGCTGGCCGCCGTCGGCGATCCCAACGATCCCCTGTTCCAGGTCGCCAAGGAACTGGAGCGCATCGCTCTGAACGACGAGTATTTCATCGAGCGCAAGCTGTTCCCGAACGTCGACTTCTATTCGGGCATCACCCTGTCGGCGATGGGCTTCCCGACCTCGATGTTCACCGTGCTCTTCTCGCTGGCCCGCACGGTCGGCTGGATCGCCCAGTGGCAGGAAATGATCGGCGACCCGACCCAGAAGATCGGCCGCCCGCGCCAGCTCTACACCGGCCCGACCCAACGCGAATTCGTGCCGGTCAGCCAGCGCGGCTGATCGCTTCGGGCTAGACTGAAAATGGAAACGCCGGGGCTCAGGCCCCGGCGTTTTTCGTTTCGACGATCGTCTTCAGCACCGCATCCGCAGCCAGTTCCGACGGATCGGGGCCGCCACGGCCCATCAGGTCGAGAGCGGCGGTCTGTCGTTGCGCCTGCTCGGCTCTCGCGGCAGGATCGCCCAGCAACCGCCTGGCTTCTGCGGCCAGTTTCTCCGGCGTGGCGTCCTTCTGGATCAGTTCGCGCGCGATCTCCGCGTCGGCCGCCGTGTTGAACAGGGTGGCGAACTTGCCGGTGAAGAAGGGGCGCATGATCGCGTAGCTGAGCGGATCGAACCGGTACGAGATCACCATCGGCGCCCCGGCCAGGGCCAGTTCGGTCGAGACAGTCCCGCTGGTCGCCAGGGCGACGTCGCAGGCCAGCATGGCGTCGTACTTCCTGTCTTCCTGAACCAGATGGGTGCGGAACGGCCAGGTCGCGACCCGCCCGACCACATCCTCGGCCACCGTGCCGGCGGCGACCACGGCGATCTCAATTCCAGGGTCTTCGGCCTTCAGCCGAGCAGCCGCCTGTTCGAAGACGGGCGTCATGCGCGCGATCTCGGACGGCCGGCTGCCGGGCAGGATCAACAGCAGTTGCGCGTCCGCGGCTATGCCCCGTGCCTGGCGGAACGCCGTGCCATCAGCCTTGGACATATCGACATGCAGGGCGGACGACCCGACCACGGTCGTGGCCAGCCCCTGTTTCTCGAACCAGGGCGCGTCGAAGGCATAGAGAGCCAGCAGGTGATCGACTGACTTGGCCAGGGTCTTTGCCCGGCCGGGGCGCGAGGCCCAGACCTGAGGCCCCACATACTTGATCAGCGGCACGCCCGGCAGGGCCTCACGCAGGGCCTGGGCCACGCGGATGGTGAAGCCCCAGCTGTCGATCAGCACGACGGCGTCCGGCCGCTCGCGCACCGCCAGGGCCACGGTGTCGGCGACACGCGCCTTGACCCGGCCATAGGCGCGCAGGCCGTCGATCCAGCCGAAGATCGACAGGTCGGCGATGTCGAAGGGGCTGACGACGCCCTCGGCCGCCATTTTCGGGCCGCCCACGCCGACGAAGTCCACGTCGCCGCCCAGCCGCCGTTTCAGGGCCTGGGCCAGTCCGGCGCCCAGCGCGTCGCCCGACGCCTCGGCCGCCACCAGCATGATCTTCAAAGAACGGCTCATGAGCGCGCCTCGCCCCAGACGAACAGGCCCAGCCGATCGGCCGTGGCGATCACGGCGGCTCGGTCGATCAGGATCAGATGACCGGACACCCCGCCGACCCCGGCCAGCCCTGCGGCGGCGGCCAGTTCGATCGTGCGGGCGCCGATCACCGGCATGTCCACCCTGAGGTCCTGGATCGGCTTGGGCGCCTTGCCCAGTGCGCCCTTGGCGGCGCCCGGTGCGCCGCGCAGGTCGGCGGGCAATCCGGCGACACGGGCCAGCATGGCGTCCGTCCCCTCCTGCGCCTCGACCGCCAGGACCAGGCCGTCGCAGACGACCGCCCCCTGACCGATATCGAGTTCTCCAGCCTTTTCCGCGACGTGCAGCGCCTTCTTCAGGTCTGCGCGCTGCTCCGCCGTGGGGCTGACCGCCCCCAGCGCGCCCTCGGTCAGGGTCTCGCCGCCCAGGATGTCGTCGGCGCCCTCGATGGCATAGCCCTCGGCCTCGAAGATGGACAATATCTTGCGCAACAGGGCGTCGTCGCCCCGGGTCGCAGCGGCGATGATGCCAGGCAACAGGGTCGCGCCCTTCAGATCGGGCTTCAGCGCTTTGAAATCGGGTCGGGCGACGATCCCGGCGAAACAGACCGCGCCGCAGCCGGCGGCCTTCAGCGCCGCCAGCGACTTGCCGATCTCTGCGATGCCGCATTCCATGCCGGGATAGCGGACCAGATGCGGATCGGCGAACCCGGTCAGGCGGATGACGAAAAGAGCCCGCCCTTCGGCCTCGCAGCGTGCGGCGATGGCCAGCGGCAGGTCGCCGCCGCCGGCGATCAGGCCAAGCCGGACGGGCGTCATCGGACCACCCTCAATCTCCCGGCAGGCAGAGCGGGCGTTTGCCGCTGTCGCGGATGAAGGCGACGATCTCCATGATCTCGGGCAGGTCGGCATAGGCCTGTTCCACGCCGTCCAGGCGATCGGCGAACACGCCGCTGCCCTCGAACAGGTCGCGATAGGCGGCCAGCAGGCGGCGAACCGCATCCTTGCCATAGCCCTTGCGCTTCAGCCCGATCAGGTTGAGCCCGTGCAGTTGCGCGTGATTGCCCCAGGCCGAGCCGTAGGGGATCACGTCGCGGGTCACCGCCGCCAGCCCGCCGACGATGGCGCCCTGTCCGACCCGCCCGTTCTGATGCACGGCGCACAGACCGCCCAGAAACACCTTGTCTCCGACCTGCGCATGCCCGCCCAGGGTGGCGTTGTTGGCCATGACGACATTGTCGCCGACCACGGCGTCGTGGCCGACATGGGCGCCCGTCATGAACAGGCCGTTGGAGCCGACGACGGTGACGCCGGACCCCTGGGGCGTGCCCCGGTTGAAACTGCTGTGCTCGCGGATCGAATTGTCGCTGCCGATTTCCAGCCGCACCGGCTCGCCCTTGTAGCCGTTATGCTGCGGGTCGCCGCCGATGACGCAGAAGGGGTGCACGGTCGTCCGCGCGCCGATGCCCGTGTCCTGCTGCACCACGACGTGGCTGACCAGGGTGACGTCCTCGGCCAGGGTCACGCCCGGCCCGACAGTGCACCAGGGGCCGATCTGGACCCCGTCGGCCAGCTGGGCCGACGGATGGATCAGGCTGGTGGGGTGGATGGTGCTCATGCCGCGGGTTGGTCGACCTTGACCACCATCGCCATGAACTCGGCCTCGGCGACCAGCTTGCCCTCGACGAAGGTCTCGCCGCGGAACTTGTAGGCGTCCCCGCGCGCGCGGGTGACGATGACCTTCATCTTCAACTGGTCGCCGGGACGAACGGGCTTGCGGAAGCGGACGCCGTCGATCGACATGAACATGATGACCTTGTCCGCCACCGCGACGTCCAGGGTCTTGGACATCAGCAGAGCGCCGGTCTGGGCCATGGCTTCGACGATCAGGACGCCGGGCATGACCGGGTCGATGGGGAAGTGGCCCTGGAAGAAGGGCTCGTTGTGGGTGACGTTCTTGACGCCCGTGATCGAGGTGGCGGGCACGAAATCCTCGGCCCGATCCACCAGCAGGAAGGGATAGCGGTGCGGTAGGCGGCGCATGACCTCGGCATAATCGATCCGCACATCCTGCACGGCGGCCTGGTTGGCGACGTCCGTCATCCGTCTGATTCCTTGATCTTCTTCTTGGTCGCCTGTTTGGAGACCCAGATCGTCTCGCGCAAGAATTGCCGTATCGGCTTGGCCGGATAGCCTGACCAGGTCTCGCCCGCCGGCACATCGGCCAGGACCCCGCCCCCCGCCGCTACGCGCGCGCCGTCCCCGATGGTGATGTGGTCGCCGACGCCGGCCTGTCCGCCGAACATGACATTGTCGCCGACGATGACCGAGCCTGCCAGGCCGCTGTGGGCCGCCATCAGCACATTGCGGCCCAGGACGCAGTTGTGGCCGATCATGCAGAGGTTATCGATCTTGGAGTTCTCGCCGATCACCGTGTCGCCATAGGCGCCGCGGTCGATACAGGTGTTGGCGCCGATGGTGACGCCGTCCTGCAGGATCACACGGCCCAACTGGGGGATGTCGATCGGCCCTGTGCTGGATCCCGCCGCGCCAAAGCCCGCCTCGCCGATCCGGGCGCCGGCGTAGATCTTCACCCGGTCTCCGACCAGAGCGAAGCCGACACTGGTGTTGGGGCCGATCAGGCAGTCGCGGCCGATCTGCACGCCCGGTCCGACGACGCTGTTGGCGCCGATCCGCGTGCCCCGACCGATGCGAGCGCCTTGGCCCACCACGACGCCGGGCGACAAGACGACGCTGTCGTCTTCGCAGACATCCGCAGGGTATGCGGCGCCGTCCAGGGTCCGTGATCTGTGGAACAGGGCCGATGCGCGCGCCCAGGCCGCCTGGGCCTCACGCGACTGGATGACGGCGATACCCTCGGGCACGGCCGAGACGGCGGCCTCGGGCACGATCACGCAGCCGGCTTTGGTGTGGGTCAGGCTCTCGGCGAATTTGCGGTCGGCCATGAAGGCCACGGCGTTCTGGTCGGCCGAGGCGAGCGGTGCGACGGCCGAAATGATCCGGTCGCCGCCACGCACGACCTGCCCGCCGATCCTCTCGGCGAGCAGGCTGACGCTCAGCGGTTCCAGGCTCTGGAAAAACCGAGCGTCTGGCATATTGGTCCTACTGGGTCCGAGCCGGAACCGGCAGGCGGTTGAAGCTCAGGGTCGGCAGAGCGGCGTTGACGCGCTGGATCACGGTCGCGGTCACGTCCATGGCCGGGTTCATGATGAAGACGCTCTCGCGGTCGATCAGGATGCCGCAGCCCTTTTCCTGATAGACGGCGACCAGCACCGGCTCGACGGCTTCCGAGATCAAGCGGCGCTGTTCGGACAGGGTGTAGCGCAGTTCTTCGCTGCGGGTCTGTTCCAGCTGCTGGGCTTCACCCACGCGCTGTTGCAGGGCCTGACGACGTTGCTGCTGCTGGTCGGCGGGAATGGAGGCGGCGCCGGTCTGCAGGGCCTGGGCCTCGGTTTGGATGGCCGTGGCGTAGGGAGCCAGTTCGCCCTGAACCTCGGTCGCCAGTTGCTCCATGCGCGCCTGAACGGCCTGGCCGGCGGTGGATTGAGCCAGCAGTTGCTGGTTGAAATAGACGCAGACGCCCGGGATGGCGGGGCCGACGTTGGCGGGGCCGGCGGTCTGGGCCGAGGCGGCCGAAGCGGCGACGAGCGAAGCGAAGGCGACAGCGCCGATAGCAAGCGTTTTCATGACTAGCCTTTATGCGGTCCTTTTGGACCTGCGGTTAAAACTGGGTGGACGTCGAGAAGCGGAAGGTCTCGGTCTTGTCGTAGTCTTCCTTGGCGAGAATCTGGCTGAGGTCGAAGCGGATCGGCCCCATGGGCGACTTCCAGTGGATGCTGAGACCCGCAGAAGCCCGCAGCGCCAACTCATCGACGATGCTGGTGTCTGGCAGGCCATTGCTCCCCAGGGTGTAGCGGTCGTCAAGCACGCCCAGCGTCCCCACATCGGCGAACAGCGAGGTCTTGATGCCGTATTGCTCGGGCAGGAAGTTGGGCAGGGTCAGCTCGACGCTGCTGACGGCGTAGAAGTTGCCGCCCAGGGCGTCGCGCGTGGTCAGGTCTCGCGGACCCATGCCCGCAGTCTCGAACCCGCGGAAGCTGTTGCCGCCCTTGAAGAAGCGGTCGTTGATGCGGATCGAGTCGCCGGACCAACCGGAAACATAGCCCATCGAGCCTTGGACGCTGACGATCCAGGCCGGTGTCAGGCCGTAGTAGAAGGTCGCATCGGCCTCGGTCTTGATGTAGTTCACGTCGCCGCCAACGCCGGCGAAGTCCTGGCGCAGCGAGCCCGCCCAGCCGCGCGTGGCCCGGATCGGGTCGTTCCGGCGGTCGATGGCCAGCGTATAGCCGACCGAGGAGTTCAGCGAGGATCCGACCTGTTCGCACAGCGAGCGCGAGAAGTTCGTCGAACCGTTACACAGGCTGGACGGAACGATGATCTCGTCCGACTTGATGAAATAGCGGGTGCTCAGGCGCGTGTAGCCATTGATCGGGAAGGACAGCCGAAGACCGGCGCCCGTCGAACGGTAGTCGTATGAGGACTCTTCCTGGAAGTCGTAGCGTGAGTGGAACAGGTCGAAACCGGCGCCCAGGTCGCGCCCCATGAACCGTGGTTCGGTGAAGCGGAAGTCGATCTGCTGACGCAGCGAGCCCCACTCGGTCCGCGCCACGATGTTCTGGCCACGACCGCGGAAGTTGCGCTCGCTGATGCCGACATTGACCACGAAGGCGTCGACCGAGCTGAACCCGGCGCCGACGGACAGTTCGCCGGTCGGCTGTTCCTGCACATTGACGTTCACGACGGTGCGGTCGTCGCTGGCTCCGCGCGTCTCCTGGATCGTCACGTCCTTGAAGAAGCCGAGCGAACGAAGGTTGTTGCGCGACCGCTCGATCAGGGTGCGGTTGAAGGCGTCGCCTTCGGACAGCATGATCTCGCGCCGCACGACGGGGTCGATGGTGCGGGTGTTGCCGACGATATTGATCCGGTCGATGTAGACCCGGCGGCCTTCGCTGACGTTGAAGGTCACGTCGACGGTGTCGGTCTCCGGGTTGGCCTTATAGGTCGGGCGGATGTCGACGAAGGCGTAACCGGCCGAGCCCGCCGCGAAGGTCAGGGCGTCGACCGAGCTTTCGATCTTGTCGCTCTCATAGAGCTGGCCGCTGCGGATCGGGATCAACAGACGCAGGAAGTCGGCGTTCAGCCGGTCATTCTCGGTGACGACGGTGATCTGGCCGAAATTGTACCGATCCCCCTCGTCCATCGTCATGGTGATGCCGAAGGCGCTGTTGTCCGGCGCCAGTTCCGCCACGGCGGAGATGACGCGGAAGTCGTAATAGCCCCGGTTTGTATAGAATTTCCGTAGCTGCTCGCGGTCGTAGTCCAGCCGGTTCGGGTCGTAGTTGTCGTTCGAGCTGAACAGCCGGTACCAGGCGCTCTGCTTGGTGACCATCACGTCGCGCAGGTCGTTGTCCGAGAAAGCCTCGTTGCCCAGGAAGGTGATGGCGCGCAGGCCCGTCTCGGGGCCTTCGTCGATCTCGAACACCACGTCGACGCGGTTCTGGTCCAGTTGCACCAGCTTGGGGGTCACGGTCGCGGAAATCCGACCCGAAAGGCGGTACAGCTCAATAATCGAACCGACGTCTTCCTGCACCTTGGCGCGGGTATAGATGCCGCGCGGGGAGATGGTGACCTCTTCGGTCAGCTTCTTCTCGCTGAGCGCGCTGTTCCCCTCGAACACCACCTGGTTGATGATGGGGTTCTCGACGATCGTCACGATCAGGTCGCCGTTGGGCTGAAGCCCGATCTGCACGTCGGCGAACAACTGGGTCCGCGTCAGGGTGCGAATGGCGACATCCAGGATGGCGGCGTCGATCACGTCGCCAGCCTGGATCGGCAGATAGGACAGGACCGTCGTCTGGTCGATCCGCTGGTTGCCCTGAACCAGGACGCGGTTGACCACGGCGCTCTGCTGGACCGGCGCAGCCGCCTGAGGCGCGGGCGAGGACGCCTGGGCCGGAGCGGCGACCGCAGCTGGGGCGGGAGCGGTCAACGAGGCGCCAGGCGTGATGCTGGGGGCCGGAGGCGCGCCGATGGTGCGCGAAGGCGGCGCGGCAGGCGCCAGAGGGCCGCTGGCGGGCTGGCCGCGCTCGGGCGCGGGCGGCGGAACCGGCACGCTCTGGGCCTGGGCCGTTCCGTGCAGGCCTGCGGCCATGACGAGCGCCAGGACGCTGGCCACCGGAGCCGCAGAACGGCCGGCCATGGATGCGGAAGCGCGCGTATCGGTCATCATCATTCGGGAAACCATCGGGGGCTGGCGTCGGCTCAACTGACGAGCCCGCCGAGGAATTTGAACAGGCTTAACTTCTGCAGGTCGTTCCAGGTCGCGAACAACATCAAACACGCGAGCAAAGCAAGACCGACCCGGTATCCCGCCTCTTGAACACGAGCCGCAACGGGTTTCTTCGCCACAGCTTCGTAAGCGTAGAAAACCAGATGGCCCCCGTCCAGAACCGGAATGGGCATCAGGTTGATGAAGCCGATTCCGATCGAAAGTATGGCGGCGAGCTGGACAAGCGAAAGACCCAGGTTGGCGGCCTTCAGACTGACCGGGGCCTCGCCCGCCGTCGCCTGCTGGCTGATGCCGCCCGCCGCCTTGGCGATTCCCAGGGGGCCGTTCAGCATGTCGCCGGATTCGCGACCGGTGAAGATGCGCCCCAGATAGTGCAGCGTCGTGGACAGGACCTCGCCGGTCTTGTTGACCGCCGCGCCCACGGCTTCGACGGGATTGTAGCGCACGAAGCGGACTTCATCGCGCCGATAGCCCATTTCAAGACCGATACGGCCGACCTTGATCTCGCCGCTGATGGCGTCCTGGGTCACGGTGCGGACAGGTGTCGCAACCAGTTCCACCCGCTGGCCTGCCCGCTCCACCACGAAATCGACGGGCGTGGCCGAGCTCAGCGTGACGATGCGGATCACGTCCTCGCCGCTACGGATCACACCCCCATTGGCTTCGAGGATCAGGTCGTTGGGCTGGAAACCCGCGGCGGCGGCGGCCGAATCCGGCGTGACGTTGGTCACCCGCGGGGGGGCGACCACATCGCCCAGCGCCATATACATGGCGCTGAAGATGGCGATGGCCAGCACGAAGTTGGCGAAGGGCCCTCCGGCCGTGATCAGGGCTCGCTGCCAGACGGGTTTGAAATGGAAATAGTCGCGCTCGGCGCCCGGCCCATTTTCGGCGATGACCCGGCTGCGCAGCTCGGCCAGCCCGGCCTTGTCCGGCACGCTGGCCGCGTCCAGATCGCCCGAGAATTTGACGTAGCCGCCCAGCGGCATCCAGCCCAGTCGCCATTCCGTGCCGTGCCTGTCGGTGCGGCTGGCGATAGCGCGACCGAAGCCGACCGCGAAACGGTCGATCTTCACCTTGAAGGCGCGGGCGATCAGGAAATGCCCCAGTTCGTGGATGGTGACGATAAAGGTCAGCACCAGCAGGAAGGGCACGACATAGATCAGGATCTGACCCAGAAGGTTCAGCATCGGCTCCCTAACAGCATGGTCCCGTCCTCCGTCTCGTCTCAGGCCGCAAAGGCGCGTTGCGCGACGATGGTCCCCGCGATCCGGCGAGCCCGTGCATCCACGGCCAGGGCCGCCTCACACGCATCGTCGGAACCGGACATCACCCCCTCGGCCATCGCCCGTTCAAGGGTTTCGGCGACGACTGCGGCAATATTGAGAAAGCCCAGACGGCGGTCAAGGAAGGCATAGGCGCCGACCTCGTTGGCGGCGTTGAACACGGTCGGGGCGTCGCCGCCCGCGATCAACGCCTGCCGGGCCAGATTCAGGGCCGGGAAGCGCTCGAAATCGGGGGCTTCGAACGTCAAGGCGCCCAGGGCCGCCAGGTCCAGCCGGGGGGCGGGCCAGCTCAGCCGGTCAGGCCACGACAGGGCGCAGGCGATCGGCGTGCGCATATCCGGCGGCCCCATCTGGGCCAGGGTCGAGCCGTCGACGTATTCGACCATGGAATGGATGATCGACTCGGGATGGACCACCACGGCGATCTTTTCGGCGGGCATATCGAACAGATAGGCCGCCTCGATGGTCTCCAGCCCCTTGTTGGCCAGGGTGGCGCTGTCGACGGAAATCTTGGCGCCCATGCTCCAGCGCGGGTGAGCCACGGCCTGTTCGGGCGTCATCCGCGCCATGTCGGCCAGCGACGTCTTGCGGAAGGGCCCGCCTGAAGCCGTCAGGATCAGCCGCGCGACCCGCTCGGGCGCATCGGCCGGAAAGACCTGGAAGATGGCGGAATGCTCGGAATCGACCGGGATCAACCGTCCCTTGGCCGCCGCCACGCGCGCGATCAGGCGCGGACCGCAGCAGACCAGACTTTCCTTGTTGGCCAGGGCCAGGGTCGCGCCGGTTCCGGCAGCCGCCCAGGTCGAGCGCAAGCCGGCGGCGCCGACGATGGCGGCCATCACCAGTTCGGTCGGACGCGTTGCGGCCTCGACTACGGCCGCATCGCCCGCCGCGACCTCGATTCCCGTACCCGACAGGGCCTCGCGCAGATCGTTCAGCAGGCCAGGTTCGGCGATGACGGCGACCCGGGGCTTCCACCGCCGTGCCTGCTCGGCCAGCCGGGCCACATTGCGGCCACCCGTCAGGGCCTCGACTTCGAACGCGCCGGTCCCGGCCTTTTCGGCCTGATCCATCAGGTCCAGCGTCGAGCAACCGACCGAGCCGGTCGAGCCGAGAACGCTTAGCTTGCGCCGCAGGGGCGAAGACCCGCTCAAACCTGGGCTTCCAGCAGCAGCACCAGCCAGCGCCCTGCGGCGACCGCCACGACGGCGAACATCAGCCCGTCGACACGGTCCAGCAGGCCGCCGTGGCCGGGGATCAGGTCGCCCGCATCCTTGACGCCAAAACGCCGTTTGAGAGCGGATTCCCACAGGTCGCCGCCCATGGTCGCAAGCGCCGCCAGCAAACCGAGCGCCGCGCCCCAGAAGACATTCAGCCGGCCCATCTCGAGCCAGGCCGCCATCGCCCCGCCGGCGATCATCCCCGCCGCCAGTCCGCCGATGAAGCCCGACCAGGTCTTGTTGGGCGAAAAACGCGGCCACAGCTTGGGTCCGCCCAGCAGGCTGCCGACCAGATATGCCAGGATGTCCGCCGACCAGGCCACGGCGAAGACCAGCACCGTCCAGTGCAGGCCGATGCGGCTGTCATTGTCACGGAGCCAGATCAACAGGACGATGGGCCAGCCAAGATAGAGCACGCCATAGGCCGCGTTCAGCGCAAGTTGGCCTCGCGACCGAGCAAACAGACCGGACGCCCCTGCCCCCACGACCAGCAGCACCAGCCCCAGCGAGAACTGGCCGACATGGGTCACCACAGCCGCGGCGACCAGAGCCACGCCAACGGCCCAGGCCATCATCCGCGACGCCTGGGGCGCGCTCATCTTGGCCCATTCCATGGCCAGCAGGACGGAAGCGGCCAGGACCAGGGCCAGGAACCAGTATCCCCCAGCCCAGGTCGCCAATACGGCTGCGGGCGCCAGCACGAAGGCCGACGCCGCCCTCAGACCGATGTCCCGCGCCTTGAACGCCATCAGCCGGCCGCGCGCGCAGGCATGAGATTAGCCGCAGCTGCGGAACTCACGGCGCCGTAGCGGCGATCCCGGTGGGCGTACTGGCGCACGGCGTCAGCCAGGGCGGCGTGGCCATAGTCGGGCCAGAGCACGTCCTGGAACACCAGCTCGGCATAGGCGGCTTCCCACAACAGAAAGTTCGACAGCCGCTGCTCGCCCGAGGTCCGCACGATCAGATCGACCGGCGGGGCCCCTGCGGACGCCAAACCGGAGGCCAGGGTGTCCTCGTTCAGGGGGCCGACGTTCTCGCCGGCCAGGACGCGTTCGACATGGCGCTGAGCGGCGTCGACCAGATCGGCCCGACCGCCATAGTTGAAGGCCACCTGAAGCAGGAAACGATCGTTGTGGGCCGTCTCGGCCTCGGCCTTGGAAATGATGGCGGCGATGCCGTCAGGCAGGCCGCCGCGGCGGCCCAGAACCTTCACCCGTACGCCCTCGCGCGCGAGGCGGTTCAGGTCGCTGGTGACATAGGTCCGAACCAGACCCATCAGGTCGGCGACCTCTTCGGCCGGCCGGCTCCAGTTCTCGGTGGAAAAGCCGAACACCGTCAGACACCGAATTCCCAGCGACGGCGCGGCCTGCACCGTGCGCTTCAGCGCCTGGACGCCTTCGCGATGGCCCATGGCGCGCGGAAGCCCCCGAGCCTGAGCCCAGCGTCCGTTCCCGTCCATGATGAGCGCGACGTGCCTGGGACCTGAGGCGGTCCCGGACAGATCGGCGGTGGCAGCCGTCATTGGTCTGGTGTCCTGGAGAAGTCGGGGGCGAGGTCTGGTGTCAGACCTGCATGATCTCAACTTCCTTGGTCTTCAAGGTCTCGTCGATACGCTTGATGGCCGCATCCGTGTCCTTCTGGACCTCGGCCTCCATCTTCTTCTGGTCGTCCTGGCTGATGTCGCCGGCCTTCTCGGCCTTCTTCAGGTCGTCGTTGGCGTCACGACGGACGTTGCGGACGGAGATTTTCTGCTGTTCGGCGTATTTGGCGGCCAGCTTGGCCAGGTCCTTGCGGCGCTCTTCGGTCAGGGGCGGGACGGGTATCCGCAGGGTCAAGCCATCCACGATGGGGTTCAGGCCCAGTCCCGCGGCGCGGATAGCCTTTTCGACGGGACCGACCATGGTCTTGTCCCAGACATTGACCGAGATCATGCGCGGCTCGGGCACGCTGATGGCGGCCACGGCGTTGAGAGGCGAGTTCGAGCCGTAGGCCATCACCTGCACGGGATCCAGCAGGCCGGCATTGGCCCGGCCGGTGCGCAGGCCGGAAAATTCTTCCTTGAGCGAAGAGACGGCCTTGTCCATCCGGTCGCGATAGGTGTTCAGATCGGGCTTGGCCATGGGGTTCTCCTGCAGGTCTCTTGTCGTCTATTCGGCGGCGGTGGGGTCGCTGATGACCGTGAAGGTCCCCTCGCCGCTCAGGGTCTTGCGCAGCGAATCCTCTTCGCGGATCGAGAAGACCACGATCGGGATGCCGCTTTCGCGCATCAGGGCGATTGCGGCTGCGTCCATGACCTTCAGGTTCTGCGCCAGAACGTCCTGATAGGTAAGGTGATCGTACCGCGTCGCCGACTTGTCCTTCTTGGGGTCGGCCGAATAGACGCCGTCCACGGACGTGCCCTTCAACAGAGCGTCGCAGTTCATCTCGGCCGCCCGCAGCGCCGCTGCCGTATCGGTCGTGAAATAGGGGTTGCCTGTGCCGGCGGCGAAGATGACCACACGGCCCTTCTCCATATGGCGGACGGCGCGACGGCGGATATAGGGCTCTGCGACGGCGGCCATCGGAATGGCGCTCTGCACCCGCGTCTGCACGCCGATCTTCTCAAGCGCGTTCTGCATGGCCAGGGCGTTCATGACCGTGGCCAGCATGCCCATATAGTCGGCGCTGGCGCGTTCCATGTCGGCGGCGGCCTTGGACAGGCCGCGGAAGATATTGCCGCCGCCGATGACCAGGCAGATCTCGGTGCCGCTCTCGACGACGCGCTTGATGGCGGCCGCAACGCCGTCGACGGTCGCCATGTCGATACCATAGCCCTGATCGCCCATCAGGACCTCGCCCGAGACCTTCAGCAGGACGCGTTTGTAACGGGACGAGGAGGAAGCGTCGGACATGAGGATCTCAATAGGCGGAATCGGGCGGGTTCTTATAGCCGAAGCTTGGGCCGGGCTTCAAAAGTCCGAAAAATTTAAGCGTCAGCGGGACATTATGCCCCGCTGACGCCCTGCCTGCCTAGTTCGGGGTCGGGTAGCTGAACGGATCGCTGGGGGTCGGCCGCGTCGGCATCGGCATACGCGGCAAGGGTTCGTCGCTGTTGGCGGCGCTCAACAGCACACTGGCCAGCACCACGGCGGCTTGTCGCAGGTCATCGGCCCTCAGGTGATCGTAGGAATCGATCGAGGTGTGATGCAGGCGGCTGCTGTAGTCCAGCGGGTCCTGAATGAACTGGTAACCGGGAATGCCCACCGACTGCATATAGACGTGGTCGGTGCCGCCTGCGTTTCGCATCGACACGGTCGAGACACCCATGCTCTCGAATGGCTCCAGCCACTGCTGGAAGATAGGGGCGGCCGCGATATTGCCCTCGGCGTTGATGCCGCGGATCTTGCCCGAACCGTTGTCCAGATTGAAATAGGCCACCAGATCGCGATAGCCCGCGCGCGGCTCGATCGGCCAGCGGGCGCGCCAGGTCTGGTTGTTCGGAAGGGCGGCCAGCGCGGGATCGCTGGACGGCGCACGGGTGGCCAGGTGCTGGTCGACATAGGCCAGCGACCCCAGGATGCCCTGCTCCTCACCGCTCCACAGGGCGAAACGGATGGTCCGCTTGGGACGCACGCCCATGGTCTTCAGGATGCGGGCTGCCTCCATGATGACAGCAGACCCCGCAGCATTGTCGACAGCGCCGTCGGATGCGGCCCAACTGTCCAGATGGGCGCCGGCCATCACATACTCACCAGACCGGCTGGAGCCCGGAATATCGGCGATGATGTTATAGGCGCGGGTGTCCTCGTCGTGGAACTGGACCTCGCTCATCAGCTCCAGCGTTGGCGGGGCCTCGGTCAGGGCCAGACGCGCCAGGCGGCGATAATCCTCGGCCGCCAGTTCGATGCCCGGCGTCAGGGGCGTAGCGCCGACCTGATAGGTGTAGCCCGTGCCATGCAGCAGCCCGCCCTCGCGCTGGCTCATCCGCACCATGGCCAATGCGCCTTCCTCGACCAGGAAGGCGTCCAGACGCCCGGCGAATTGGGCGCGGCCGGACAGTGCGGCCTTTTCGGCGGCAGCCGGGTCGTTGCGGGGCTGAACGAAGGTGGCGGGATCAGCCAGATCCTCGTCCGTCAGTCGCTTGAACGCCGGCTCGGTCGGCTCACCGCCGTTGTCGGGCTGGGTGATCAGGACGATCTTGCCACGCAGCTTGCCCTTCCAGGCGTCGAATTGGGCGGCTGCGGTGATGGGGGCGACCACGATGGGGCCCGAGATCACGCCATTGGTGCCCGGCGTCCAGGCGATGGGGATGGCGCGCAGGTCCATCACACGCGGCTCGGTCATCCGGGCGCTGGATCGCACAGCCGACCAGCCTCGGCCGAACTCGAAGCCCTCGGCATGGACATTGGACAGGCCCCAGCTGCGGAACCGCTCCTGGGTCCACTGTTCGGCCTGGCGCATCTGGGGCGAGTTGGTCATCCGGCCTCCGATCCGATCCGTCAGATAGGCGGCTGTCTGCATCACCTCACTGTGGTTCAGCCCTTGATCGACGATGCCGTTGACGGCGGCCCGGTCAACGGGCTGGGCGGACAATGGGCCAGCAGCCAGCAGGGCGACGACGGAAACGGCGGCGAACAGACGCGTCATGGAAAGCCTCTTCAAGAATCACTCCCGCCATTTGCCGCGACAGGTCGCCGGGGTGCAAACCCAAACGGAGGTCCCTGAAGCCGCAGGGGTCAAACGAAAGGGCCGGCGATCGCTCGCCGGCCCTCGTCGCATCGCAACAATCCGTGGATCAGGCTTGCGGCGCCATCATCGACGCGACTTCCGACGCGAAATCGGGGCCTTCGACCTTCTCGACGCCTTCACCCAGGGCCAGGCGCACGAAGCCAGCCAGGTGCAGGTTGGACGAGCCGAGTTCCTTGGCCGAGTTGGCGACCAGTTGCTCGATGGTGACGTCCGGGTCCATGACGAACGGCTGCTTGGTCAGCACCACGTCCTTCTGGAACTTGTTGATCTGGCCATCGACGATCTTGGCGATCATGTTTTCCGGCTTGCCTTCTTCCTTGGCCTTTTCGGTCAGGACCTGACGTTCCTTCTCGATGGCGGCGGGGTCCAGATCGTCGGTGTTCAGCGACAGAGGCGCGGTGGCGGCAACGTGCATGGCGATCTTGCGGCCCAGCTCGCGCAGAGCAGCCTGGTCGCCTTCACCTTCCAGCGCCACCAGCACGCCGATACGGCCCAGGCCTGGCGAGACGGCGTTGTGGACGTAGGAGGCGACGACGCCTTCCGACACCGCCAGACGGGCCGCGCGACGCAGCTGCATGTTCTCACCGATGGTGGCGATCATGCTGGTGACTTCGTCCTGAACGGTCTTGCCGGCTTCCAGAACGGCGCCGTGCAGGTCCTCGACCGAACCATGCTCCAGACCGTGCTGTGCGAACGACTTGGCGGCGTTCTGGAACAGCTCGTTGCGGGCGACGAAGTCGGTTTCCGAGTTGAACTCGATGGCGGCGCCGATTTCGCCCTTGCCTTCAGCGCGCGAGGCGACGGCGACCAGGCCCTCGGCGGCGACGCGGTCGGCCTTCTTGGCGGCCTTGGACAGGCCCTTGGCGCGCAGCCAGTCGATTGCCGCAGCGATGTCGCCGTCGGTTTCCTGAAGCGCCTTCTTGCAATCCATCATGCCGACGCCCGACTTGGCGCGGAGTTCCATCACGAGGGCGGCTGTAATCTCGGCCATTATAGTCTCCTGAGTATCTGTAAGCGGTAACGGCCGGACTCTGGTGAGCCCGGCCGCAAAGTTTAACCGTCGGAAAAAGCCGGGTGCGGCTTAGACCGCGGCCTTCTCGGTTTCGACGGCGTCGTTAGCTTCCGACGTTGCGGCCTGCGCGGCTTCGTCGGCGACGGCCGGTTCAGCAGCGGCTTCAAGTTCAGCAGCGACCGCTTCAGTGCCAGCCGGAGCCGGATCAGCAGCGATCGGAGCCGAAGCCTCGGCCAGCATGGGCTCGACGGGGTTTTCCGACGCACCCAGATCGACGCCCGAGTGCGAGGCGCCGGCGGCCAGACCGTCCAGAACGGCGTCGGCGATCAGGTCGCAGTAGGTCTGGATGGCGCGCGCGGCGTCATCGTTGCCCGGGATCGGATAGGTGATGCCGTCCGGATCCGAGTTGGTGTCCAGAATGGCGATGACCGGGATGTTCAGCTTGCGGGCTTCAAGGATCGCGATGGCTTCCTTGTTGGTGTCGATCACGAACATGATGTCGGGGATCGAGCCCATGTCCTTGATGCCGCCCAGCGACAGCTCCAGCTTGTCCTTCTCACGCGTCAGCGTGACCAGTTCCTTCTTGACCCGGCCTTCGCCGCCGCGTTCCAGAATGCCTTCCAGCTCGCGCAGGCGAGCGATCGAGCCCGACACGGTGCGCCAGTTGGTCAGGGTGCCGCCGAGCCAGCGGTGGTTCACATAGTATTGGGCGCAGCGCTTGGCGGATTCAGCGACCGGATCCGAAGCCTGGCGCTTGGTGCCGACGAACAGAACGCGACCACCCTTGGCGGCCACGTCGCGCACGGCGACCAGAGCCTGGTGGAACAGCGGGATCGACTGCGACAGGTCGATGATGTGGATGTTGGAGCGCGAGCCGAAGATGTAGCGGTCCATCTTCGGGTTCCAGCGGTGCGTCTGGTGACCAAAGTGGGCGCCGGCTTCGAGCAGCGTGCGCATGGAGAATTCTGGCAGAGCCATTGTGGAAGTCCTTTTTCCGATTATTCCGCCGCAGACGGTGAAAGAGGCCAGGTGGCTTCCTCGGAACGGAGCGGATCGGGATGTCTCCCCGGAACGCGCCACGCCTGCGTGTGAAGTGGGCGGGCATATAGGCGGATAAGGCCGCCAAGGCAAGCGCGGCCGAAGAAAAGGGCGGCCCTTGCGGGGCCGCCCTTCAAGACCTCAATCAATCCAGGCCCAACCTAAGCCTACATCGCGTCCAGCATCCGCTGGGCGTGGTCGCGGTGGGCAGTGACCTTGGGGATGATCTCGCCAGCCAGGGCGGCCAGGCGCGGCGTCGCGGTGTTGTCCTTATAGCCATTCAGCATCGTCAGCGCCTCGTTGTGGGCGGCGACTTGCTGGGTCAGCCAGACCTTGTCGAAGTCGGCATTGGTTGCGGAGTTCAGATTGTCCAGCAAGCCCTTGCGCCGCTCGTCCAGCTGCGTCGGAAGGGCCACGTCAGGCGCCTCGGCGGGGGCGGCGGCCTTAAGCTTTGCAGTCGAAGCGGTGTGATCGGTCGTGATCATCGCCGCCAGTTCCTTGACCCCGGCGTTGCTCGAACGCGAAGACGCAATCTTTGCGGCCTCAAGCTCGTACATGTCGGACATGGCCAGGGCGGGCACGAAGGCTACCGCAGTATTGGCGCCGAGCACCCCCGCCGAGGTCTGACCGACGACGCCGGAGGTGGCGTCCTGAACGGCCGTTGCCGCGGCGTCCGCATCCTGTTTGGCGTCGGTCTGTTCAGCCTGGGTACAGGCGCCCAGAAGGGCAAGGGTGGCGGCGCCGGCCAGAAGCATGCGTGTCATTGAGCGATCTCCTTTGGAAGTTCTGGGATGAAACACGCCTAGGCGAGCATCCGTTCCTCCGTCGGCTGGGCGACACGGCTTAGAGATCTTTCCACACCGGCAGGATGGGCTCAGTTCGCGGCTGCCAGCGCCACCAGAGCACGGTCCATCGCCTCGACGGCCGAACCCGCCGTCGAAGGCCTGTCATTGGCGTAGATCGAAAACACCAGGGTCTGGCCGCTGGCAGCCGTCAGGAACCCGGCCAGGGCGTTGACGCCGTTCAAGGTGCCGGTCTTGGCGAAAACCCGGCCTTCCAGCGGTGTGCCCACGAACCGCCGCGCCAAGGTGCCGTCCCGCCCGCCGACCGGCAGGGTCTCGCGCCAGGCAACGCCCCAGGGCTGGCGGGCCGTCCACAGCAGAAAGGTCGTCGTGGCGCGGGGTGTGACGCGGTTGTAGGCCGACATCCCCGATCCGTCGTGCAGATCGAAAGCCGCCCGATCCACCCCCGCCTCAGCCAAGACGGCCTCGACCTGTTCCAGTCCGGCGGCCCTTGAGCCGGTCCCGTCCAGTCCACCCAGACGGCGCAGTATCAGTTCGGCCTGCAGGTTCTGACTGACCTTGGAAATCCGGGTCAGGGTTTCCAGCAGGGGCGGACGCGGCAGACGCGCGATCTCTACACCCTCAAGATCGGCCTCGACTGGCTCGGACCCTGCCCTGCTCCCTGCCCTGGGTTGACCGTCATCGCTAAGGGTCAGGGGACGGTGGCGCTCGCGGACTCCACCCTCGACCACCACGCCCCTCTGCATCAGAAGTCGGCGGAACCGGGCAGCCGCAGCCACGGCCGGATCATCGAGCCCGATCCGGATCGTCGTCGGCACGGCGCCGACAGCCATCACGCCGTAAAGGCGCGCGACATTGCCACCCGGCCGCCGCTCGATCCGCAGGTCGGTGTCGCCGTCCGCCACCGTCAGGGCCGTGTTCTCGAGCGTCAGGACGTCGCTTAAGGCCAGGGCGTCGTCGCCATCCCGCCACGCCGCCCGCACAGGCTCTCCCAGGCCAGCACCGGGCGCGACTTCCAGCAAAACGGTATTGTCGTTGACCGTCAGGGCCGAGACCGCAGCCCCATAGGGTTCCTGCATATCCTCCCAACTCCAGCCCGGTCCCCAGCGTTCGTCGGGGTAAAGACGGTCGTCACCGATGACCGCTCCAATGTGATCGCCGGTCTGGCTAAGGTAAGCCGCCGCCGCATCGGCCAGCGCTACCAGACAAGTCTCGATACAGTCTGGCCCATCGCCCAGGGCCGGATCGCCGGCGCCGACCAGCACCAGATCCGGCAGACCGCCTTCCACAGGCATGACCAGCCTGACCGAGGTCCCATCCCCCAGGTCGGGCGCTTCGATCCCGTCCAGCCGGGCGAAAGCCGTCGCCGTGGTGAATATCTTCGTGTTGGACGCCGGCATGAAGCGATCATCGGGGTGAATCTCGGCGACCGTCTCACCCGAGACCGTCATCGCCAGCAGACCCCAGCGCGTTCCCGCCAGTGCCGGCGTGTTCAGTATGGCAGCCACCTGCCCGACGACAGGCGCTGCCCGGTGACTGGACAGGCCCGGTGACGCGCAGGCTGACGCCAACAGGCACAGACCCGCCACCAGACTCTTCAAGACCAATCTCACGGAACCCGACCCGGCATCAGGCGTCTTCCAGCATCAACACGCCCGGCGCCGTCTTGAGCGCCCCGCGCAGGGCCGCATCCAATCGGTAGCGTCCGGGCAGTCTCACCTCCACCTCGCGGCGGCCGTCGAGCGAGGCCACAAGCGAAATCTCGCCCCCCTTGCCGTTCGATCCGTTGGCCGACTGCGACCTTTCAAGCCGCGACCGGATCGCCTCTGGGTCCGTCCCGCGCGCCGAGACATGGATGCGCAGCCCGGCGGTGGACTCATCGATCAGGGTGTCCAGCCTGGACGCATCGTCGCCGAAGAACCGTACCTCTCCGTCCGAGGATTTGGCGCGGATACGGACTAAAACCGAGGTTCCGACCTCCAGCACATCCCGGCATTTCCTCAGTTGCTCCGGCGGAAACAGGCATTCGAACTCGCCCGTGGGATCGGAGAAGTTGACGAAGGCGAACTTCTCTCCGGTCCGGGCGCTGGCGCGTTCCTGCCGGCGACGAACAACCCCGGCCATCATGAAGGCTTCATGGCCCTGTTCGGCCAGGGCTGTAGCCTCGGCGACGAAGGTCACCCGTTTGCGCTTCAGCGCCGGGATCATGTCCTCCAGCGGGTGGCCGGAAAGATAGAAGCCGACTGAAGACAGCTCGTGGTCAAGTTGCTCAGGCCCGATCCAGGGATCGACGGTGCGCAGCCGAGGCCTGGACGCATTGGCCTGATCCGCGCCGAACAGAGAGACCTGCGACGAGGCGCGTTCGGCCGCCACCGACTGGCAATAGCCGATCAGAACATCGGCCTGTTCCAGCAGTTGGCGCCGGTTGGGATGGATACTGTCAAAAGCGCCGGCCTTGGCCAGGCCTTCCAGCGCCCGCTTGTTGACCGCGCGCGGGTCGACACGTTCCAGGAAGTCGAAGATGTCGACGAAACGCCCGCCGGTTTCGCGCACCTCGACGAGGTGTTTCATCGCCTCCAGCCCGACGTTGCGGATGGCCCCCAGTGCATAGAGGACGGCGCCCTTCTCGCCTTCCCAGCTGACGTCGAAGTCGGCCGAGGATCGGTTCACGTCGGGCGCCAGAACCGGCACGTCGAACTTGCGGGCGTCCTGGTAGAAGACCGCCAGCTTGTCGGTATTCGACAGGTCCAGCGACATGGAGGCGGCGAAGAACTCGACCGGGTGGTTCGCCTTCAGCCAGCCCGTCTGATAGCTGATCAGCGCATAGGCGGCGGCGTGCGACTTGTTGAAGCCATAGCCGGCGAACTTGGCGACCAGCTCGAAGATGCCGTCCGACTGCTGTTCCGGCACGGACTTTTCGGAGGCGCCCTTGATGAAGCGCGCCTTCTGGAAATCCATCTCCTCCTTCTTCTTCTTGCCCATAGCGCGGCGAAGAAGGTCGGCCTCGCCGAGGCTGTAGCCGGCCAGGATCTGGGCGATCTTCATCACCTGTTCCTGGTAGATGATGACCCCGTAGGTCTCCGTCAGCACCTCTTTCAGCGACGGGTGCAGGTAATCCACCTCGGCCCGGCCGAACTTGCGGTCGATGTAGGTGTCGATCATCTCCATCGGGCCAGGCCGATAGAGGGAGATCAGGGCGGTGATCTCCTCGATGGAGCCACAGCGCATCTTGCGCAGAGTGTCGCGCATGCCCTGAGATTCCAGCTGGAACACTCCGACCGTCTGGCCCGAGGCCATCAGCTCATAGGTCTTGCCGTCGTCCAGGGGCAGTAGGTTGAAATCGAGCGCCGCCCCTCGCCGGCTCAGATAGCCGTGCGCCCGGTCCAGCACCGTCAGGGTCTTCAGGCCGAGGAAGTCGAACTTCACCAGGCCGGCGGGCTCGACCCATTTCATGTTGAACTGGGTCGCCGGAATGTCCGAACGCGGGTCCTGATACAGTGGCGTCAGTTCGACCAGGGGGCGGTCGCCGATGACGATGCCGGCGGCGTGGGTCGAGGCGTTGCGATACAGCCCTTCCAGCTCCAGCGCCGTTTCCAGCAGGGTCTGGACCGAGCGTTCGGCGTCGCGGGCCTCTTTCAGCCTGGGTTCCAGGTCGATGGCCTGGGCCAGGGTGACCGGCGCCGCCGGGTTGTTCGGCACCATCTTGCAGAGCCGGTCCACCTGACCCAGGGGCATCTGCAACACCCGGCCCACGTCGCGCAGCACGGCCCGCGCCTGCAGGGTGCCGAATGTAATGATCTGCGCCACCCGGTCCTTGCCGTAGCGCTGCTGCACATAGGAGATGACCTCCTCGCGCCGCTCCTGGCAGAAGTCGATGTCGAAGTCGGGCATGGAAACCCGTTCAGGGTTCAGGAAACGCTCGAACAGCAGGCCGAACCGCAAGGGGTCCAGGTCGGTGATGGTCAGGGCCCAGGCGACAAGCGACCCGGCGCCCGACCCCCGCCCCGGCCCCACGGGGATGCCGTGCGACTTGGCCCACTTGATGAAGTCGGCAACGATCAGGAAGTAACCTGGGAATCCCATCTGCTGGATGATCCCCACCTCCCACTCGAGCCGGGTCCAGTATTCCTCTTCCGGCATCGCAGGCGTGACCTGGCGAAGTCGCTCCTTGAGACCCTCGCGGGCCTGATGCATCAGTTCGTCGGGCTCGGAGCGGCCGTCGCCGGTGTCGAAACGCGGCAGGATCGGTGGATGGGTCTTGACCAGGAAGGCGCAGCGGCGGGCGATGTCGATGGTGTTGTCGCAGGCCTCAGGCAGGTCGGCGAACAGCTTGCGCATCTCCGCAGCCGGCTTGAACCAATGCTGGTCGGTGATCCGGCGACGGTCCTCCTGACCGGTGAAGGCGCCGTCGGCGATACACAGCAGAGCGTCGTGCGACTTGGCCTGGGCCTGTTTGGCGTAGTGGACGTCGTTGGTGGCGACCAAGGGCGCGTCGTGGTCATAGGCCCATTCGACCAGCCCCTGTTCCGCCTGGCCTTCCGCCGGCAGGCCATGCCTTTGCAATTCGACGTAGAAGCGGTCGCCGAAGACGGCGGCCATGGCGTCCAGCGCAAGGCGGGCCTCAGCGGGCTTGGACTGGACGAACAGCGGATCGACCGGTCCATCGGGTCCCCCCGACAACAGGATCAAACCTTCTGAGTGGGCGCTCACTCGCTCCCACGGCACATGAGGCTCGTCGTCGCCAGCATCGAGATAGGCGGATGACGACAGGGCGCACAGGTTGAGCCAGCCGACCTCGTCCTGGCAGATCAGGACCACGGTCGGAACCTTGGTCCAGCGCTGACCGGCCTTGCCGCCGATTCCGGACACCGGAAGCGCGCAAGCGATCAGCGGCTGGACCCCAGCGCCCTTGGCCGCCTCGGAAAACTCGAGCGCGCCGAACAGATTGACCCGGTCGGCCACCGCCACGGCGGGCATACCTGCGTCGGCCGCCAGCTTACCGACCTTGCTGGCCTTGATCGCGCCTTCCAGCAGCGAATAGGCCGAGCGGACCCGCAGGTGGACGAACCCGTCGCCCGACGCCTGGAATGGGGCCGGATCAGACATTCTGCATTTCCGGCTTCATCGTCACGCCTTCGCCCTCGGTATGTTCACCCCTGTCGCCTTGCTCCCAAAACGACAGAGACAGGACCGCGGCCTACGCCTACGCGACCTGAGTCGCCAGCAGGGCGGCCTGCCAAACCATCCAGACAAACCCGCCGCACGATGCAAGCGACAGCATATCTCTCATCACCCTCGGCATGGCCTTATCCCCAGATTGAGCGTTCTTGGAATGTTCTATGTTGCGGATTTGTTCTCGTCAAGCACAGGCTGTGGATTGAACGTGCGTCTGGTGTCCACAGGGTCTAGGAAGCGCAGCGCCCCCTGCTCCGCCGTTTCGACGAGAGCGTCTGCGCAGGAGTATCCCGATGGCCAAGGGGCAGGTTCGGAGCAACAAGGAAACGCGCAAGCCCAAGGCCGAAAAGCCGAAACCCGCTGTGGCGGTGGGGACCTCGCCCTCTACCCAGCCACCCGGCAAGAAATAGGCGTCAGCCGCCCGGCAGGAAGCCTATCCGCGTCAAGGCCGACACCAGGGCGGCCGTATTGGGCGACTGTGTCTTCTTCAGCAGGCTGGCGCGAAAGAACTCGATCGTGCGGGGGCTGAGGCCCAAGGTCTGGGCGATCTGCTTGGTCGTGCGTCCCGCCACCACCAGATCGGCGACCTGGCGTTCGCGGCGCGTGAAGGTCAGCACATCGGTGCGCGGCACGGTGGCCAGTACCTTCAGACCGCGCCGGGCCGAGGCGATCAGCACCTCAGGGGTCGCGGGCTTGGGCACCACATCGTCCACGCCCAGTCGCATCGCGTCGACGGTTGTCATCACGTCCACATAGGCGCTGACCAGAATAATCGAGTGCCGAGCCAGGGCGCAGAAGGCGGCGACCAGATCCAGACCCTCGACGCCCGGCATCTTGAGATCGACGACGATACAGGTGGGTTCGCTTTCCGAAGCCCACATCAGGGCGTCGAGCGGATCGTGGAAGCCGATCACGGGAAAACCCGCGACCTCAAAACTGAGCACGATCATGGCCAGAACCGAGGGATCGTCGTCGATCACCACGATCTCGGTCCTTGTGTCCGCAGGAGACAGGGCCTCGGCGTCGTTCAGGTCGACGTCGTGGTCTGCAGGCCGCTCCCTGCCGTGACCGTCGATCCCGGCGGCGGCGAGCGAGTTCCTGGCTCCGAACCTGCCCGCTGAATCCGCCCTGCTTTGCGGCAAACCCTTATCCACGCCCAGCAACTTGCTCCACCTCTCCCTACCGTCCTCCGACCGCGCCGGGAACCTTAGGATACATCTCAACCTGCACGGTAAAACCTCGTAGCACCACGCAGTTGATGATCGTCCAGCCCGTGTGACAGGCATCGTACACAGTACGAGGTTACCAAAGATGTCATCGTTAGACGCGGTGCTGGTTCTGACGGCCCTCTCTGCCGGTCTGTCAGAAACGCACCTGCGGAGTGCTCAGAATTCCCTGAGAATTCGACAGCTATCCGCCTTGGGTATCACCGGTATATTCGTTCGCGAGCGTAGGGCTGTGCTCTACCGGCTGGAGGGAGAAGCCGATGATATCGATCGATTTCTGGGCCAGTTGACGCCGGAGGCCGATGAATCGCTTTTGGTCCTTATCGACCGCTGGAAGATCCCGGGACAGGCGAGGCTGCGCGCCCAGCTGCACGAGGCCGTGCTGCTCGGGGGTGAGCGTGATTGGCTACGACGACAACTGTCCGCTCCGGATATCGACGCCGGGCTAATCCGTCTGTTCACCCTGTGGCTAAGGCTCCGCGCCACGGAACAGGCCCTGGGTCTGACGCTGGATTTTACCGCCAGTTCTCTGGATCGTTTCCCGGACGCATCCCACGACTGAGACGCCGCCCCGCCTTCAGACTGTGCCGGGACGCTGACCCATTGCCTGACGCGGCGGCATCGGGTCATAGGACTGCGAAACCTCGCCGGAGCCGCCGACCATGCCCTATCGTTCGCCCGTTCGTGACATCGCCTTCAGCCTGACCGAGGTCGCGGGCGTGGATCAACTTGCCGCCACCGGCGCGTTTCCCGACTTCGACGCGGACCTGATGAACGCGGTGCTGGAGGCGGCAGGATCCTTCTCCGACGGCGTGCTGGCCCCGCTGAACCGCCAGGGCGATCTGAAAGGCGCGACCTACGCCAACGGCTCGGTGACCGCCGCGCCGGGCTTCGGCGAGGCCTATCGCCAGTTCGCGGAGGGCGGCTGGACCGGGCTGACCGCCTCGGCCGAAGCCGGCGGACAGGCTCTGCCCAAGGCGCTGGAGCTGGCGGCCTACGAGACCGTCCAGGGCGCCAATATGGCCTTTGCCCTCTGCCCCATGCTCTCGCTGGCGGCCATCGAGGCGCTGGAACAGCACGGCACCGAAGAGCACAAGCGCGTCTATCTGCCCAAGCTGGTCTCGGGCGAGTGGACCGGCGCCATGGTCCTGACCGAGCCGGGCGCCGGCACGGATCTGGGCGCCCTGACCACCACGGCGACGCCGAACGGCGACGGCACCTATGCCCTGAACGGCCAGAAGATCTTCATCACCTGGGGCGACCACGACGCCACGCCCAACATCGTCCACATGGTGCTGGCCCGCCTGCCCGACGCTCCGGCCGGTCCCAAGGGCATCAGCCTGTTCCTAACGTCCAAATACGAGGTCAAGGACGACGGTTCGCTGGGCGCGCGCAACGACTTCCGGCCCGTAGGCATCGAGCACAAGCTGGGCATTCACGCCTCCCCGACCTGCGTCATGTCCTATGAGGGCGCGACGGCGACCCTGGTGGGCGCGCCCAATCAGGGCCTGGCCCATATGTTCGTCATGATGAACGCCGCCCGCGTCGCCGTCGGCGTCCAGGGCGTCGGCATCGCCGAGGTCGCCTATCAGCACGCCCTGGCCTATGCGCTGGAACGCAAGCAGGGCCGCTCGATCTGGACCGGAGAGGCCAACGCCCCCCTGTTCGACCTGCCTGACGTGCGCCGCATGCTGGCGGTGTCCAAGGCCAAGATCGAGGCCGCCCGCGCCATCTGCCTGTCGACCGGCGTCGCCGCCGACATGGCCCGCCACGCCGGTTCGGACGAGACGAAAGCCGCCTGGAAGGGCCGCGAGGACCTGTTCACCCCCATCGCCAAGGCCTGGTCCACCGACGTGGGTTGCGAGGTCGCCTCCCTGGGCGTGCAGATCCACGGCGGCATGGGCTTCATCGAGGAAACCGGCGCGGCTCAATACTATCGCGACGCCCGCATCACCCCGATCTACGAGGGCACCAACGGCATCCAGGCCATGGACCTGGTCGGCCGCAAGCTGTCCCAGGACGGCGGCGCCTCGGCCAAGGCCGTGATCGTCGAGATGCGCGAGACGGCGACGGCCCTCGGCCGGCTGTTTTCGGGCAAGCCGGTCGAGCGGTTCGTCAGCGCCGTCGAAGCGGTCGAGGACGCCACCCTGTGGCTGCTGGACGCCAAGGCCGACAAGGATCGCGCCGCCGACGTTCTGGCCGCCGCCGACGCCTATCTGAAGCTGCTGGGCGACGTGGTCGGCGGCTGGATGCTGGCCAAGGGCGCACTGGCGGCCAAGGCCAAGCTGGATGCGGGCGACGGCGACGTCGAATGGCTGGAAGGCAAGATCGGCCTCTATGAGGTCTATGCCGCCAACGTCTTGGGCCATGCGTCGAGCCGCCTCGCGGCCGTGGGGCAAGGCGGGGCGTTGCTGCAGAAAATGGGACGGACCGCGCTGGGGGCATAGGGCGGCCTTTTCCTTGGGCGGAAGAAGGAGGATTTGACCTGCCAGCGCCCTCGCGCCCATGGTCGGGACTATCCTTTTCCGTCCGTGAGTCCGTCATGAACCGCCGCGAACTGATCGCCTCGACTGCTGCCGCCGCCGCCATGGTCGGCGCCCCTCGCCTCGCCCAAGCCCACGCATCCGGAGCTTCGATGTCCAGCCTGCCCACGCCTCCGGTCGCCAAGAAGGTCCCCGTCACCATCACTCAGGTAGGCCGCACCCGCACCGACGACTATCAGTGGATGAAGGACGACAACTGGCAGGCCGTCCTCAAGGACCCGTCCCTCATTAAGGCCGATGTCCGCGACCATCTGAACCAAGAGAACGCCTATCGCGAAGCCGTCATGGCCTCGACCCTGCCGATGCAGGCGGCGATGTTCGAAGAGATGAAGGGCCGCATCAAGGAGGACGACAGCTCCGTCCCTATCCCCACCGGCTCGTTCGAGTATTTCATCGAATACCGGACCGGCGAGCAGCACCCCCGCTACATGCGCGTCGCCCGCCAAGGCCGGTTCGTCAACGAGGCCGGCGAGACGGTCAACATCAACTATATCCGCGCGCCCGACCCGCAACTGCTGCTGGACGCCAACCTGCTGGCCGAGGGCAAGGCCTATTCCGACGTAGGCGAGGCCACGGCCAGCCCCGACCACAGCCTGTTCGCCTATGCCGAGGACGCGCAAGGCTCCGAGGTCTACAAGATCTACGTCAAGGATCTGGCGACCGGCGAGGTCCTGCCTGGTGTCATCGGCGACACCGGCGGCAACTTCACCTTCTCGCCAGACAGCCAGTGGATCTTCTGGACCAACCGCGACGACAACGGCCGCCCCGACAAGATCTTCCGCCGCCCGGCGCGCGGCGGCGAGGCGACCCTGGTCTATGAAGAAGCCGACGACGGCATGTTCATCGGTATCCACCGCAGTTCCGACGACCGTTTCCTGTTGATCAACATCGCCAATCAGGAAACCTCTGAGACCCGCTACATCCCCGCAGCGACGCCGACGGCGACGCCCGTGGTGCTTGAGCCGCGCGTGGTCGGCCGACTGTATGACGCCGATCACTGGGGCGACCGTTGGGTGCTGCGGACCAATGCCGAGGCCCTGGACTTCCGCATCGTCGAGGCGCCGACCGAGGCCCCCGCCGCCGCCAACTGGAAGGACCTGGTCCCCTATCAGGCCGGGCATTTCATCGAGGGGATGGGGGTCTTCAAGGACTTCCTGGTCCGCCAGGAACGCGCCGACGCCAACAGCCGGATCATCGTGCGCGACCGCGCGGGCGCAGAGCACGAGATCGCCGTCGACGAGCCCGCATATGCTCTGGCCCTGTCGGGCTCGGCCGAGTTCGACACCGCGACGATGCGCTATGTCTATAACTCGCCGTCCACGCCCAGCCAGACCTTCGACTACGATATGGCGACGCGCGAACGGACCCTGAGAAAGACCCAGGAAGTCCCCTCGGGCCACAACATCGCCGACTATGTGGTCGAGCGGCTGAATGCGCCCGCGCCAGACGGCCAGCTTGTGCCCGTGACCATCCTTCGCCGCGCGACCACGCCGGTCGACGGCTCGGCGCCGGTGCTGCTGTACGGCTATGGCTCCTACGGCAATCCGATCCCGGCCAGCTTCTCGACCAACCGCTTCAGCCTGGTGGATCGCGGCTTCATCTACGCCATCGCCCACATTCGCGGCGGCTCGGACAAGGGCTGGAACTGGTTCCTCGACGCCCGTCGCCACACCAAGAAGAACACCTTCACCGACTTCATCGCCGCCGCCGAACACCTGATCGAGAACAAGTACGCCACGGCGGGCAACATCGTCGCCGAGGGTCGCTCGGCGGGCGGATTGCTGATGGGGGCGATCACCAACATGCGGCCCGACCTGTGGGCCGGGATCATCGGCGGCGTGCCCTTCGTCGACCTGATCAACACCATGTCGGACACCTCCCTGCCGCTGACGCCGCCCGAGTGGCCCGAGTGGGGCAACCCGATCGAGTCGGCCGAGGACTACGACTACATGATGAGCTACAGCCCCTACGACAACGTGGGGCCGATGGCCTATCCGGCGGTGCTGGCGACCGGCGGCCTGTCCGATCCGCGCGTCACCTACTGGGAGCCGGAAAAGTGGGTCGCCAAGCTGCGGCCGGCCACCACCTCGGGCAAGCCGATCCTGCTGAAGATCAACATGACGGCGGGGCATTTCGCGTCGTCGGGCCGGTTCGACTATCTGAAGGACATCGCCCACGACTACGCCTTCGCCGTCTGGGCCGTTGAAAAGGGCTGGGAAAAGGCGTGAGCCAAGTCTGCCTGGTCCGTGACGCCGTCGCGGGCGACCTGACGGCCATTACAGCCGTCTATGCCGAGGGGGTCCTCGTCGGCACGGGCACCTTCGAGCTGGCTCCGCCCGATGAGGCCGAGATGGCGCGCCGCATGGCCGCCATCGCCGAGGTTGGCATGCCCTGGCTGGTGGCGGAGATAGATGGCGCCGTGGTCGGCTATGCCTACGCCGGGCCGTTCCGCACCCGCTCTGCCTATCGCTATACGGTCGAGGATTCGATCTACATCCTTGCCTCGGCCCAGGGGCGTGGCGTCGGTCGGGCCCTGCTGGACGCCCTGGTCGCCCGTTGTGAAGCCGCCGGCGTGCGCCAGATCCTGGCCGTCATCGGCGACGCGGCCAACGAAGGCTCGGTGCGGCTGCACGCCGCCTGCGGCTTCGAACCGGCGGGCGCGATTACAGACGTGGGCTGGAAGTTCGATCGCTGGCTGGACGTTGTCTTCATGCAGAAGGCGCTCGGCGCCGGCGGCGATCAGCCTCCGGACGGGCCAGGGATGCCGCTGAAGGGTTGAGGCCCACAACGCGCGGTCGTGATTCCCCAGGGCGGCGACCTGGCGCGGTTAACGCCGGATCTCGAAGGGGAAAGTCCTTGTCCAGCCTCGCCGAAACCGACCAGATCGCCCGATGACCCGTCGCACCCTGCCCTTCTCGCTTCTGCTTCTGGCCTGCGTAGCGCCGATGGCGGCCCATTCCCAGACCCGCCCCACGACGCCCGTCCCACTGGTCGCACCGGGCGTCGCCTGGTCCTCTGAAGGCGGCGTCGCCCGCAGCGGCGTCAACGGCCTGAGCATCGACGACGGCGTGGCCAGCGTCGATGAAAGCACCCAATACAGCCTCAGCGCCCTGACCATCGACGCCGACGGGGTGATCCGCTTCACCTATGCCGACACCTGGACGCTGGAACGGCCCGAGCCCTCCGTATGCGACTTCACCTTCCGCCGCGTCGAACGCGCCCTGTCCCAGGCAGAGGCCAACGCCCTGGCCCTGCGGCTTTCGGCAGTCGAACTGGAGCGAATGAAGACCCTGCGACCGGGCCTTGAGACCACGAGCGCGCAGACTGTCGAGGGCAGCGCCGTCGTGCGCCAGATCGTCGACCGGTTCACCTGGCCGGACGCGGGCCGTACCGCTGTTGGCCTGTCGAAGACATGGATCTTCGTCCGGGACGCCAAGGCCTATTACGTCAACAAGACCTGCGTGTCGCATGAGGACGCCGCCAACCTGGTGGTGATCGACCAGTTGATCGGGCTCAACTACCGCCGCGATCCGGCGCCCGCCGCCTGACCTGTTGTCGCGCCCGGTTGTCGCATCCTGCGATGCGGCCTAGATGTGTGACCGTGCGCGGCCTGTCCTCCATCCTCGGCCTGTTTTCCGTCATGGCCGTCCTCATGCTCGGCGCCAGCGGCGCATGGGCCAGCGAACGCACGCCAATGGCCTGTCACGAATCCGTCAGCGCCATGGCAGGACACGATAACCCAGCACCCAAGACGCCAGCCAAGGCCATGGTCATGGCCTGCTGCATCGCCTGCGTCACGCCGGCGATCATCCAGCCCCCTGCCAGCCGCGTCGTCGCGCCTTCGCTCGACCTCGGCCAGCCTGCCCGCCTGACCCTGCCGCTTGGCCGGTCGCCAGCGCCCGAGCCTGGACCGCCCAAGGCCTGACCCTGATCGAGACCATCGTCGCGCCGGCCTGACGCCGGCGCCCACCATGATTTTGTTCAAGGAGGCCTCATTGGCTATCCACTATCGCGTCGGCCTGAGCGCCGGCGCCGCCCTGCTTTGTCTTGCGTCTGCTGCTGCGGCCCAAGACCATTCCCATCACGCCAGGCCGCCCGCTGAGACGGCGGCGTCCGATCCACACGCGGGACATGACATGGCAAACATGGCGCCCACCGATCACGCCGCCATGACCAGCGCGCTCGGCCCATGGCCCATGAGCCGCGACGCGTCGGGCACCAGTTGGCAACCCGACCTATCCGAACACGGCGGGGTCCACACCCAGAACGGCGACTGGTCGATCATGAGCCACGCCCTGATCAACCTGACCTATGACTGGCAGGAAGGGCCGCGCGGAGGCGAACAGACCTTCGTTTCAGGCATGATCATGGGCGCGGCGCGGCGCGATTTCGCCGATGGTTCGACCCTGAACCTGCGCGCCATGCTCAGTCCCGATCCCCTGATGGGCAAGGACGGCTATCCCCTGCTGCTGGCCGCCGGGGAAACCGCCGACGGCGTCAACCCTCTGGTCGACCGCCAGCACCCCCACGAACTGGTCATGGAGTTGTCAGCCAGCTACTCGCGGCGGCTTTCCGACACCGACAGCGTCTTCGCCTATGTCGGATTGCCCGGCGAGCCCGCCTTCGGCCCGCCCGCCTTCATGCACAGGATGAGCGCGATGGACTCGCCCGAGGCGCCCATTACGCACCACTGGCTCGACTCGACCCATATCGTGTTCGGCGTGGCGACCCTGGGCTGGGTCCACGACGCCTTCAAATTGGAGGCTTCTTCCTTCCGGGGCCGCGAACCGGATCAGGATCGCTACGACATCGAGGAACCCGAGTTCGACAGTTGGGCCGTGCGCGCCTCGTGGAACCCCAGCCCGTCCTGGTCGGTCCAGGCCTCATACGCCGATGTCACCGCGCCCGAACAGCTCGAGCCCGACGAGGACGAGACCAAACTCTCGGCCAGCGCCATCCATACCCGCCGGTTCGGGACCGAGGGCTGGTGGTCCTCGACCCTGGCCTGGGGGCGAAAGACCAATGATCATGACGAGTCCAAGGACGGCTGGCTTTTCGAGACGGCCGTCAGTCCCGATGATCGCTGGACGGTCTTCGGCCGCGTGGAGCGGATCGAGACCGATGAACTGGTCCCGGGCGTCGGCGGTGGCCATGGCGATCTCCACACGGTCGCAAAGGCTTCGATCGGCGTGGTTCGCGACTGGCGGATCGCCGACAACACCCGTCTGGGCCTAGGGGGCCTTTATGCCGTCAACCGCGTGCCGGGCGCTCTTGAATCCCTGTACGGCAGCGATCCCAACGGGGCGATGATCTTCATCCGGCTGAAGATCGACTAAGCGCGCAGGCTTGAGCTAGCCCTCGGGCGGGTTTTCCGGCGGCGTCGTCAACCATGGCGCCGGCCGGAACCTGCGCGGCGGCTCGGTGACGCTGTGGTTCTCAATGTATCGAGCGGCGAAGCTCAACACGCTACGAATGGTCTGTTCGTCGAACGGTTTGGACACTGCGCCCAAGGCTCCGGCGAAACCCTCGGGGATCTGTTCCAGATTGGCGGTCAGGAAGACCACGGCAGTGCCGTAGGTGTCGACCAGATGGCGGGCGATCAACGGCCCCGTCTGGCCGTCCAGCAGGTTGATGTCGACCAGAGCGATATCTGGCGGGTCAGAGGCCGCGATCGCCATAGCGCCCGGCTGATCCATGGCGGCGCCGACGATCAGGCAACCGGCGTCTCCCACGACCATTTCGAGGTCGAGCGCGAGCAGCGCCTGATCCTCGACGATCAAGACCTTGATGCCGTCCAATCCAGTCAACGCCTACCCCAAACACGGCATTCGACCCCCAAGCGAACCCGCTTTTGTCGGCTACCGGACACTTCAACGTACTTATGGTGAATTGGTTCGTGGCCGCCCCGTAAAAATACGCAGGCGCGCCTGTCCCAAATCGGAGGCGGATCAGACTTCCTTGATCGGGATGCCTGTGTCGGCCAGCCGAGACGGATCGACGCTTCGCCGCGCGCCCAGCATCATGCGGCCCACCATGAAGTCCTGGGGCATGTTGATGGCCTCGACCGCTTGGACCGTGCCGCCGGACAGGTGGAAGACCGAGAATCTGCGGCTGCCCGGATCGCCGCGCACCACGACCTGATCCACGTCGAACGGCATCCCGGCGATCTGGAGCTTCAGGTCGTACTGGTCGGACCAGAACCACGGCGTCTCGGGCTTGGGTGGATTGGCGCCCGAGATGGCGGCTGCCGCCTGACGCGCCTGTTCCAGGGCGTTGGGCACGCTTTCCAGACGCAGGGAGCGGTCATAGATGCTCATGGGCCGCTGGGTCATGTCGCCGATGGCGAAGATGGCGGGATCGGAGGTCCGCGCCTCGGCGTCCACCACCACGCCGTTGTCGCACGTCAGCCCGGCGTCACGCGCCAGTTCATCGTTCGGCAGCGCCCCGATGCCGACCAGGACGGCGTCGCAGCCGACGACATCGCCGTTGGCCATCCGCACGCCCGACACATGGCCGTCCAGACCCTCGAAGCCCGCGATGTCGCAACCGAAGTGGAAGCGAACGCCATGCTCTTCGTGGACTTCACGGAAGAAGCCGCTCAGCACCGGACCGGCGACGCGGGCCAGCAGTCGGTCCTCGCGCTCCAGCACATCGACCTCGGCGCCCAGGGCGCGCGCCGAGGCCGCGACCTCCAGGCCGACGTAGCCGCCGCCGATGATGGCCAGGCGGAAACCGGGCTTGAACCAGGCCTTGATCGCCTCGGCGTCCTCGATGGTCCGCAGTTCCAGGAACCCGGCCAGATCGCTGCCGGGCAGCACAAGTTTGCGCGCCCGCGCGCCCGTGGCGATGATCAGGTGATCGTAGGAAACCCTGTCGCCGGTCGACAGCTCGACGACCTTGGCGTCGCGGTCGATGCGGATCACGCGCGTGCTGGTGCGCAGACCGACCTTGGCCTCGCCGTACCATTCGCGAGGGCGCAGGGTCAGGGCGTCGGCGTCGACCTCGCCCTTCAGCCAGCCCTTCGACAGGGGCGGCCGTTGATAGGGCGGGTGTGGCTCCTCGCCGATCAGGACGATCGACCCGTCGTAGCCCTGCTGGCGCAGCATGGCCGCAGCCGTGCCTCCGCCGTGACCCGCTCCGATAATGACGACGCTCATGCCGGTTCCTGTTCCACCCAATGCGACAGGCGGTTAGGCGGTCAGACCCTGTGTCGTCAACCGAACGGTCGACCCGACAGGCCTCATCAGCCCGCATCAGCCTCGATACGGACCAGGACAGCGCCCTCCGCGACCTGGCTTCCGGCGGCGACGGAAAGGGCGGTCACCGTGCCGTCGAAGGGCGCGACCATGCCGTGCTCCATCTTCATGGCCTCCAGCGTCAGCAGCTTCTGGCCGCGCACGACCGCCTGGCCGTCCTCGACATCGACCGAGATCACCTTGCCCGGCATGGGGCTGAGGATCGCCCCGTCCGAGGCGCCGCCTCCCCCACCCGCGCCATCGACCCGACCCGGCCCGAGGGGCCAGGCCTCGCCGTCGAGGAACAGAATGTCACGACCGGCGACCGAGGCCACATGGCCGCCCGCCGTGGCAGAGGTCTCGGCCAGATGGACAGAGCCGGCCACGGAGACGGCGACCCGACGCTGCGTCGGGGCATTGGCGCGAAAGCCTGTCAGGTCGGTCCAGGCCGCCCCGGTCGGGGCCTTGATCAGGGCCGAGGCCGCGGCGGTCTTCACCGCGTCGGACGGCTCTGCGGTCGGGACCAGCACGTCCAGGCCCCGCTCGATGAAGCCGGTGTCCACACGGCCAGCCACGAAGTCGGCGTCGGCGGCGGCGCGGGTCAGGAAGGCGGCGTTGGTGCGGACGGGCCAGACCTCCACCTGGGCGCAGGCGGCGGCCAGTTTGGCGGCGGCGGCCTCGCGTGTCGGGGCGTGGACGATCAGCTTGGCGATCATCGGGTCATAGAAGGGCGTAACCTCGCCGCCCTCATAGACGCCGGTGTCGATGCGCACATCATCGGGCAACCGCAGGCGATCCAGCGGCCCCGTCGATGGCAGGAAGCCCGCCGTGGGGTTCTCGGCATAGAGGCGCGCCTCCATGGCCCAGCCGTCGATGGCCAGTTCGTCCTGACGCTTCGGCAGGGGTTCGCCCGAGGCGACACGCAGCTGCCATTCGACCAGATCCTGGCCGGTGATGGCCTCGGTGACCGGGTGTTCGACCTGCAGCCGGGTGTTCATCTCCATGAACCAGATGCGGTCGGCGCGCAGGCCCTCTGTACCATCGGCGATAAACTCGATGGTGCCGGCGCCGACATAATCGACAGCCTTGGCCGCCTTCACCGCCGCCGAACAGACGGCTTCGCGCACCTCTGGCGTCATGCCCGGGGCCGGGGCCTCCTCGATCACCTTCTGGTGGCGGCGTTGCAGCGAGCAGTCGCGCTCGAACAGGTGGACCACCTCGCCGTGGGTGTCGCCGAACACCTGAACCTCGATGTGGCGCGGCGACAGGATGTATTTCTCGATCAACACCCGGTCGTCGCCGAAGCTGGCGGCCGCCTCGCGCTGGCAGGACGCCAGCATGTCGATGAAGTCGGCGGAGGCCTCGACCTTGCGCATCCCCTTGCCGCCGCCTCCGGCGACGGCCTTGACCAGGACCGGATAGCCGATGGCGTCGGCCTGGGATTTCAGATGCTCGGGGTCCTGGTTCTCGCCCATGTAGCCCGGGGTCACCGGCACGCCCGCCGCGATCATCAGAGCCTTGGCCGAATCCTTCAGACCCATGGCGCGGATCGAGGACGCGGGCGCTCCGACCCAGACCAGACCCGCCGCCACCACGGCCTCGGCGAAGTCGGCGTTCTCGGACAGGAAGCCGTATCCGGGGTGGATCGCCTCGGCGCCCGTCGCCTTGGCCGCCGCGATGATGCGATCGCCCAACAGATAGGATTCACGCGCAGGAGATGGACCGATATGCACCGCTTCGTCCGCCATCCGAACATGCAGGGCCTGGGCGTCCGCATCCGAATAGACGGCGACTGTGCGCACGCCGAGTTTGCGGGCGGTCTTGATGATGCGGCAGGCGATCTCGCCGCGATTGGCGATCAGCAGGGATCGGATCATCGGCTCTGTCTCCGGGAATTCTGGGTCGCGGCCATGGTCATTCCCCCTGCGGCGGGCAGCGAAGCACGGTCCATTCGGGGCCGTCGCCATAGGTGAAGAACAGCGTCTGCAGATCGTCAGACAGGATCATGGTCCGGCCCAGCCGCTCCATGCCGTCATAGTCCTCGTGATCGACCACCACATGGATGCCGTTCGACTCGGCCGGGCTGACGGCGACGACCGTATCCCCGGCCTCGAAATAGGTCAGGGCGTCGGCGGTGATGGCGACGTTCTGGCCGCTCTCGCGGTCATGGCAGAGCGACAGGTCGCTGCTCCAGTCGCCGTGGAAGCGTTCGGGAATGGCGTTCGACGCCGCGTCCTGGGCGGGCGAGACGGCGACCAAGAGGCTGATCAACAGGGCGTTCAGGATCATCGGTGCGCCTCGATCACATACGGAAGACGCCGAACGCCGGGCGTTCGGGCATGGGGGCGTTCAGGGTCGCGGCCAGGGACAGTCCCAGGATGTCGCGGGTCTGGGCCGGGTCGATCACGCCGTCGTCCCACAGGCGGGCGGTGGCGTACCAGGGATTGCCCTCGTCTTCGTACTTCTGACGGATGGGAGCCTTGAAGGCCTCGGCCTGTTCGGGCGTCCAGGTTTCCGCGTCCCGGTGAACGGTGGCCAGCACCGAGGCCGCCTGTTCGCCGCCCATGACGCTGATCCGGCTGTTGGGCCAGGTAAACAGGAAGCGCGGCGAATAGGCCCGGCCGCACATGCCGTAGTTGCCGGCGCCGAAGCTGCCGCCGATCAGGACGGTGATCTTGGGCACGCTGGCGGTAGCGACGGCGGTGACGAGTTTCGCGCCATGCTTGGCGATCCCCTCGGCCTCGTACTTGCCGCCGACCATGAAGCCCGAGATGTTCTGCAGGAACAGCAGCGGGATTTTCCGCTGGCATGCCAGTTCGATGAAGTGGGCGCCCTTCTGGGCGCTCTCACTGAACAGAACGCCGTTATTGGCCAGGATGGCGACCGGCATGCCCCAGATGTGGGCGAAGCCGCAGACCAGGGTGGCGCCGTACAGGGCCTTGAACTCGTGGAACTCGGACCCGTCCACCAGCCGGGCGATGACCTCGCGCACGTCATAGGGGGCGCGCACGTCCTGCGGCACGACGCCGTACAGTTCCTCGGGCGAATACAGGGGCGCGCGGACGGTGGCCATGTTGACCGGCGGCAGGGTCTGGGGCGGCAGGGTCGAGACGATGTCGCGCACGATGGTCAGGGCGTGTTCGTCATTGTCGGCGACGTGGTCGACGACGCCGGACTTGCGGCCATGGGTGTCGGCGCCGCCCAGTTCCTCGGCCGAGATGACCTCGCCCGTCGCGGCCTTCACCAGAGGCGGGCCGGCCAGGAAGATGGTGCCCTGATTGCGCACGATGACCGTCTCGTCCGACATGGCCGGGACATAGGCCCCGCCCGCCGTGCACGATCCCATGACGCAGGCGATCTGGGGGATGCCCTTGGCGGACATATTGGCCTGATTGAAGAAGATGCGGCCGAAGTGATCGCGGTCGGGAAACACCTCGGCCTGGTGCGGCAGGTTCGCCCCACCGGAATCGACCAGATAGACGCAGGGCAGATGGTTCTGTTCGGCGATCTCCTGCGCCCGAAGGTGCTTCTTGATCGTCATCGGGAAATAGGCCCCGCCCTTCACCGTCGGATCGTTGCAGACGATCATCACCTGACGACCGGACACGCGCCCGACCCCCGCGATCATCCCCGCGCCAGGTGCGCCGTCGGGCTGGTCCACGTTGCCATACATGCCGTTGGCGGCCAGCTGGCCGATCTCCAGAAACGGCGAGCCGGGGTCCAGCAACCGCTCCACCCGATCACGGGGCAAGAGCTTGCCGCGTCCCGTATGGCGATCCCGCGCGCGCTGATCGCCGCCCAGACCGGTGCGAGCCACGTCGGCGCGCAGGGTGTCCACGAGGGCGCGATTGTGCGCGGCGTTGGCCTTGAAGGCCTCGCTTGCGGCGATCAGGTTGGACTGAAGAACGGGCGCGCTCATGCCCCCAACAGCTCCCGGCCGATGAGGAAGCGGCGGATTTCGTTGGTGCCCGCGCCGATGTCATAGAGTTTGGCGTCGCGGACCAGCCGTTCGACGGGCCATTCCTTGGTATAGCCCGCGCCGCCCAGGGCCTGGACGGCCTCCAGCGAGACCTTCACCGCATTCTCGCTGGCCAGCAGGATGGCTCCGGCGGCGTCATAACGGGTGGTTTGGCCGGCGTCGCAGGCGCGCGCCACCGCATAGACATAGGCGCGGGCCGAGTTCAGGGCGACGTACATGTCGGCGACCTTGGCCTGCATCAGCTGGAACGAGCCGATGGGCTTGCCGAACTGCTTGCGCTCGCGGACATAGGGCAGGACCACGTCGAGCGCCGCCTGCATGATGCCCAGCGGCCCGCCCGACAGGACGGTGCGCTCATAATCCAGGCCGCTCATCAGCACCGCCGCTCCGCGCCCCTCGCCGCCCATGATGTTCTCGTCGGGAACCTCGCAGTCCTCGAACACCAGTTCGGCGGTGTCCGAGCCGCGCATGCCCATCTTGTCGAGCTTCTTGGAGACCGAGAACCCCTTCATCCCCTTCTCGATCAGGAAGGCGGTGACCCCGCCGTTGCCCTCGCCCGTGCGGACATAGACGACCAGGGTGTCGGCGGTCGGAGAGTTGGTGATCCAGAACTTGGTGCCGTTCAGGACCCAGCGATCCCCCTTGCGCTCGGCCCGCGTCCGCATCGACATGACGTCGGAGCCGGACCCGGCCTCGGACATGGCCAGCGATCCCAGATGCTCGCCCGAGATCAGCTTGGGCAGATACTTGGCCTTCTGCTCAGGCGTCGCCCAGCGGTTGATCTGATTGACGCAGAGGTTGGAGTGGGCGCCGTAGCTCAGGCCGATGGAGGCGGAGGCTCTGCTCACCTCCTCCATGGCGATGACGTGTTCGAGGTAACCCATGCCCAGGCCGCCATCCTCTTCGGGCACCGTGATGCCGTGCAGACCCAGTTCGCCCATCTCGGGCCACAGGTCGCGGGCGAAGGTGTTGGTCTCATCGATCTCGGCCGCGCGGGGGGCCAGACGATCCGTGGCCCATTTGGCCGTGGTTTCGCGGATCATGTCGGCGTTCTCGCCGAGCTGGAAGTCGAGCTGCATGGTTCGGGTCTCCTGATCCCGCCACCATAGCCCGCTGCGCCGCATCGGGAAGTTTCAATTCCGGCTGCGCTTATTATAGATGGCGTCTATGATCGATCGCTATCTGCTGCGCTATTTTCTTGCCGTCGTGGACCAGGGCGCGTTCACGCGGGCAGCAGCCCAGTGCCGGGTGTCGCAGCCGACGCTGTCGGTGGGCATCGCCAAGCTGGAACGGCTGGTCGGTGTAAAGCTGATCAATCGGACCAACCGGCGCGTGGACCTGACACCGGCAGGCGTCCGCTTCGCAGTCCATGCCCGGCGTATCGAGGCCGCCTTCCTCGACGCCCAGGCGGTGGGCGAGGCCGATACCGACAGATCGGCGCCCCTGACGCGGCTTGGCGTCCTGTCGACCCTGCCCGGCCGCTGGATGGAACGCGCCCTGACGGCGGCCCGGGCTGCCGGCGAACGGATCGAGATCGTGGAGGGCCGGCAGAAGGACCTGCATGGCTTTCTGGAGCGTGGGCGCATCGACGCGGCGATCTGCATCGTCGATGGCGACCCGCGTGTGCAACGGGCCCTGTTCACCGAGCCCTATGGCCTGGTCCTGCCGCTAAGCCACCCCTTGGCCGATGAGGTCGAGATCGAGGCCGAAGCTGTCGCCGCCGAGACCATGATCGTGCGCAGGCATTGCGAAGCCCTGGCCGAGACGAGCCGACATTTCACGGCACGAGGCGTGCGCCCTTTCATGGCGGCCAAGACGACCAGCGACGACCGGGCCCTGGCCTATGTGCGGTCGGGCCTTGGCGTCACGGTCATGCCGCGCGGCTTTGTCGGAGACGGCGTCGCCATCCCGCGGCTGGCTGGTTTCGGCGTCACGCGGACCATCGGGGTGCTGATCCACCCCGATGCGGGGCGAAAGATCGGCCAGAGCCGGGCGCTGGAGATCCTGGCGTCGGAGTTCCAGGCCCTGGCCGATGCGACAAGCGGCTGAAACTCAGGCGTCCTTGCTGGCCCGCTGCTGCAGCCATTCCTGCAGCCGTGTCATGGCGTCTAGGTCCAGCCCGTCACTGCGCGGGCCGTCGCGAAAGCCGTTCGAGAGCACGGCGCAGAGCCTGGCCGCACCGGCATGGTCGTGAATGGGGTGCGTCAGGATGAAGGTTTCGCAGTCCTCGAGAAGCGGTTCGCCCTCTTCCTCTGACAACTCCTGCTGAGCCATCAGCATTGTCCAGGTGTCAAACACCCCTTGGATTGAGAAGCTGGTTACCATTGGATGCCTCCTCGAGGCGAAAACGGCGGGCGGCCCAGGCTTCCCAGGCGCCAGCGAACAGAATGATGCTGATGACCAGCCAGACGCCCATGCGGATCGTCACGCCGGTCCAGACGAAATATCGGCCCGCCTCGCCCTGAACGATCCAGGGAACGAGGTAAGTGATGAAGGCGATGTTCTGGAACCCCGTCGCCGGAAGCAGCCACCAGCGATGCGCGCGCAGCGCCATCACCCAGAAGGCGATGAGTATGATGGTGTCGACGATCGCTGCGCCCAGCCGCCAGTTGTCGATCTCGAGCGGCGCCAGCAATCGGGCGCCGACCCAGGAAAAGACCACCAGGCCCACCGCGACACGTTCAGGCCATTCGCCGTGACGGAGCAAGAGAAGCACCGCCGCAACATTGGCTATGAGCATCGCGAGGATGAGCAAGACGGTGGCCCGGTATCAGGCCGCTTCGGCTTCAAAGCCGGCGGGCTGAACGCCTTCCTTGCCGGAACCGCCCGGCTTGGTTTCGCCAGCGGCCATCGAGGTCCACTCGATGCCGAGACGACGGGCGTCCCGTGCAAAGGCGTCGTGGGCGGCGATGGTCGAACGGCGCGCCGCGACGCTGGCGCTGATGGCCTCGACGATATGGTCCAGACCCTTCTGGCCGGCCTGGGCGGCAAGGCCGGCGGAGACCCGTCCCTCGGCCAGGTTGGACAGCATCTGACCATAGGCGGCCAGGCTGCGATCAAGGGCGTGTTCGCTGCTGCGGAGATCGGCGGCCACGATCGTGGCAAAGCGATCAGCCGGTGACATAGGGGTGAGATTCACAGGGGAAATCCTCATGATGGCGGTGCGGATGCGTAGGTCGCCGCCGCCGTTCTGTCCGCCGATCCGAAGAGGGTGACTGCCCCCGCAACGATGCTGAAAGTCAGCAGACCGATGAGGGTCCACAGCAGGATCAGCGCCGTTCGGGCCGAGGCCCAGCGCGGTGGCGTTCGAAGCGCCCCGAGCCGTGCATAGGCCTGGTACAGGGACCAGGACCGCTCGCCTTCACCATCCTCGGAGACGGTGATCCGGTCCGGGGTGACGCCCTGATCTGGGGCGACATCCGGGCTGCTGGCGATACTCACTTTCTGCTCTGAGTATGAAGTGAGTAGTTTTTCGGCGGCGGCGCGCCGGTCGTTCACGCCCAGTTTGCGATAGGCCCGGTTCAGGTGATTACCGACCGTGCGTTCGGATACGCCCAGCTGGGTGGCGATCGCGCCATTGCGCAATCCTTCACCCGCCAGACGAACGCAGACTTCTTCCGAACGTGTAAGCGGCGTCATCAACCTCTCCCCCTCCCAAGGTTAACGGGACGAGGCGACGCGGGTCCAGCGGCGTTAGCCGCAAAACCTCGTTAAATTACTGAATTCTTCGGAGGGCGCCGACCGAGAGATACGGTCCAGGCGGGGCGGATGGCTGGGGAACAAGGACTCGAACCTTGAATGACGGTACCAAAAACCGGAGTGTTACCATTACACCATTCCCCAGCAGGTCCGGCGCCCCGAGAGCCTTTGGCCCGCGGGAGGCGGTCAGATACGCCAAGCCCGCGGGGGATGCAACACTCGTCTGAGAGTGTTTTTTAGAGGCCCAAGATGGCCGCTTGCAGCGGTCGAATCCCGTCGCTATAAGCCGCGCCCTAAGTCGGAGTGTGGCTCAGTCTGGTAGAGCACTGCCTTCGGGAGGCAGGGGTCGGAGGTTCGAATCCTCTCACTCCGACCATTAGATCCGGCGCCGCCCGAGCGCCGTACCCCCCTTCATCTCTCAAGCATCATTGGCCGCTGCCGCGACCGCATTCAGATGCGCGCCGACGGATTCGATGGTGCGCTCGCCCAGGGCCTTGCGTCGGGCCAGCAGTTCAGGCGAACCGGCGTCATAGTCGGCCATCAGCCGTTTGACGAAGCCGCCGCCCTGTACGTCAGACAGCACCCCGTCCATGGCCTTCAGCGAAGCCTCGCCGATAACGCGCGGCCCTGTCAGATAGGCGCCGTATTCGGCCGTGTTCGAGATCTTGGCGAAGGCGCCCGCGATGCCGCGTTCGTACATCAGGTCGGTGACCAGCTTGACCTCGTAGAAACATTCGAACCACGCCACCTCGGGCGGATAGCCCGCGTTGACCAGCTTCATGAAGGCCCCGTCGATCAACTCGGCGACCCCGCCGCACAGCACCACCTGTTCGCCGAACAGGTCCGATTCGCATTCGGCGGCGAAGGTGGTCTCCAGGATGCCCTTGCGGCCGCAGCCCAGCGCCGAAGCATAGGACAGGCCGATGGAATGAGCCTTTCCGGTTGCGTCCTGATGCACGCCGAACAGGCAGAAGACCCCCTCCCCGGCCTCGTACAGGTCGCGAATGCGTGGGCCGATGCCCTTGGGCGAATCGAGGATGACATCCAGGTCGGCGCGCGGCGTCACCAGCCCGAACCGCACGGACAGGCCGTGGGCGAAGATCAAGGCGGCGCCGGGCTTGATGCTGGGCTCGATCTCGTCGCGATACAGATCACGGTGCGCCTCGTCCGAAACCATCATGGCGACCACGTCGGCGCCGGCGGTCGCCTCGCCCGCCGTCAGAACCGGGAAACCGTCAGCCATCGCCTTCTCGCGCGTCGCTGAGCCTGCCTTCAGGCCGATGACGATGTCGGTCACGCCCGAATCACGCAGGTTCAGGGCGTGGGTGCGCCCCTGGCTGCCGTAGCCGATCACGGCGACCCGCTTGCTGCGGATGATCGACAGGTCGCAATCGCGGTCGTGGAAGACGGGAAGCGGATTGGGTAGGGTGCTGCTCATGTCCGACCTCATAACGATTTCCGCCGTCCTCGCCTTCTGGAAAGAGGCCGGCCCGGCCAAATGGTACGCCAAGGACGAAGCCTTCGACCGTGAGTTCCGAGACGCGTTCCACGATCTGCATTGGGCGGCGGCCCGGCGTGAGTTGGACGGCTGGATGGACACCGCCGAGGGCGCTCTGGCCCTGATGATCCTGCTCGATCAGTATCCCAGGAACAGCTACCGGGGCACGGGACACCAGTTCGCGACCGACGGGCTGGGCCTGATGTTCGCCAGACAGGCCGTCGCACGGGGCTATATGGCTCAGGTCGAAGAAACCATGCGCCAGTTCTTCGTCACCCCCTTTGAACATTCTGAAGACCTGGCGGACCAGGACGCGGCCGTGACCCTGTCGGCCGCGATGCCCGAGGTGCTGAAATACGCCCACATCCACCGCGACATCATCGTTCGCTTCGGTCGGTTCCCGCATCGCAACGCCGCGCTGGGGCGAGAGACGACGGCGGAGGAACAGGCCTTTCTGGATGGCGGCGGGTTCGGCGGTTGACCCAGTAAAAAGTACGCTGCTCGGCGCGGGAGTACGATACTCGAGAAGCAGCGGGTTGGGAGGCGGATACCCACAGCTGAGTCGCCGTACGGTAATCGAATCGATTCGCGACGAATCGCGATGTACGGCACTGTTCGGCCATGAACGCCATCGCCGCCGTAGCCGAACTTCAGCACCGTACCGGCGCCATTCCAGCCGACCATCCGGAATGGCAATACCTGAACCTGTTGCGCGACATCCTCGACAATGGAGCGCGGCGCGACGACCGGACGGGCACCGGCACCCTGGGCGTGTTCGGCCGGCAGATGCGGTTCGACCTGTCCAAGGGATTTCCCCTGCTGACCACCAAGAAGCTGCATCTGCGCTCGATCATCGTCGAGCTTTTGTGGTTTCTGCGGGGCGAGACCAATATCCGCTGGCTCAAGGAAAACGGCGTCAGCATCTGGGACGAATGGGCCGACGTCGAAGGCGAGCTGGGGCCAGTCTATGGCAAGCAGTGGCGGTCCTGGGCAGCGCCCGACGGTCGAATGATCGACCAGATCGAGCGGCTGGTCGAAAGTCTGAAGACCAATCCCAACAGCCGCCGCCATATCGTGTCCGCCTGGAACCCGGCGGATATCGAGGACATGGCCCTGCCGCCCTGCCACTGCCTGTTCCAGTTCTTTGTCGCGGACGGAAAACTGAGCTGCCAGCTATATCAGCGCTCGGCCGACGTCTTCCTGGGCGTGCCGTTCAACATCGCCTCCTATGCCTTGCTGACCATGATGGTGGCGCAGGTGGTGGGCCTGGAGCCCGGCGACTTCGTCCATACCTTCGGCGATGCCCACCTGTATCTGAACCACGTCGAACAGGCCGAGCTGCAACTAAGCCGCGAGCCCCTGGCCCTGCCGACCATGACCATCGCGCCAAGGACCGACCTGTTCGCCTATGAGCCCGCCGATTTCGTGCTGAGCGACTATGCGCCGTGGCCGCACATCAAGGCGCCGATCGCGGTGTGAGCTAGCCGACCTCTGGTGCGACCATCTTCATGGCCTTCAGCTTGGCGGTCAGGGTGGCGTCGGGGGTGATGCGTTCCAAGGCCACGGAGTTCTTCAGCGCGCCCATGCTGACCGTGGCGCGGTAGGCGACCACCTCGCCGGCGCCAACACCGAATTCCTCAACCCCCGCTCGGTTCTGAGCGCCGGCCAGAGCGCCGAAGGCCAGCTGCATCTCATGGCGACCCACGTCGAGCGGGATGGCGGTGAAGCGAGGGCTTTTCAGCTGGGCGACGACACGGCCATCGACGCTGACATTCATGCCTGCCGCCATGCCGACGAAGCCTTCGCGGAACACGATCAGCATCGCCCTGCCCGGCTCGGGCCTCAGGTTCAGAGCGGCTTCCTGCTGGGCCGGCTGGGCGGCGCGACCCGCGCGATTGCCGGCCAGATTGGCCATGATATAGGCCGTGAAGACGCCGATGAAGCCGCCGATGAAGGCTGGCAGCCAGCCTGCGGACCCGCCCGCCGACGCAACCATGAAGCTGATGCCGCCGGAAATGACGAAGGCGACGACGAAGCCAACGATGATCGGCTTGATATATTTGGTCACGAGGCGCCTCGGATGGATCAGAGATAGATTCCAAGCGGCTCAACAGCTTGACAGTTCCAGACCCGCTTCTCGGAAAACATCTCTACTCATAACGCCGGTTCGCGAACTGGCGTCACCATAAGACTCGGCGCACCCTCGCCCTCGATCCGCGATCACGCGGGCAGGCAAACGGGGAGGTTCGCCATGATGAAGAAATTCGCGGCCGAGTTGGTCGGGACGATGGTGCTGGTGTTGTTCGGCTGCGGAGCGGCAGTGCTGGGACCGGCGCCGTTCGATCAGTTGGCGGTGGCGCTGGCGTTCGGCTTCGCCATCGTGGCCATGGCCTATGGCATTGGTCCGGTGTCGGGGTGTCACGTCAATCCGGCGGTCAGCCTGGGGGCTTTCCTGGCCAAACGGATGAGCGGCAAGGATATGCTGATCTATTGGGTGGCCCAGTTCCTTGGCGCCCTGATCGGGGCCGCCATCCTGGGGACCATCGCCAAGACCGGGTTCGCCAACCTGGGCCAGAACGGCTGGGGGCCGGGCTATCTGGGCGAATATTCGATGCAGGCGGCGCTGGTGTTCGAGATCGTTATGACGGCCATCTTCGTCGTCGTCATCCTGGGCGTGAGCGGCGACAAGGGGCATGGACCGTTCGCGGGCGTGGCCATCGGCATCACCCTGGCCGTCATCCACATCGTCGGCATCCAGGTGACGGGCGTGTCGGTCAATCCGGCGCGCAGCTTCGGCCCAGCCGTGCTCGCGGGTGGCCCGGCATTGAGCCAACTGTGGCTGTTCATCGTCGCACCGGCCATCGGGGCGGCGATCGGCGCGCTGCTGTACCGCTTGAAAGTGCTGGACCCCGACGCCTGAGGCGCTAGGTCTGAAGGGGCGCGGCGGCATCGTCGCGCCCCATGACCGGAGCCCACCATGATCCAGCCCTCCATCGCGCTCGTCGTCGCCCGGGGACGTAATGGGGTGATCGGCCAGGACGGGGACCTGCCCTGGCGGCTGCGCTCAGACCTGCAAAGGTTCAAGGAGATCACCCTGGGCAAGCCCTGCATCATGGGGCGCAACACCTGGGAAAGCCTGCCGCTGCGGCCCCTGCCCGGCCGGCTGAACCTGGTCCTGACCAAGGACCTGTCCTACGAAGAGCAGGGCAAGGCCAAGGGCGCCGTCGTTTGTTCCAGCCTGGACGAGGCGCTGGATATCGCGCGCGAGACGGCCATCGACGACGATATGCACGAGGTCTGCATCATTGGCGGCACCGCCCTGTTCGAGACGACCCTGGCGCGCGCCAAGCGGATATATCTGACCGAGGTGGACGCCGCCCCCGAAGGCGATGCAACCTTCCCCGCCTTCAATGAGAACGACTTCCGCGAACTGTCCAGCGAAGCGCGGACGGCCGGCGAGAAGGACGACCACGACTTCACTTTCCGCGTCCTCGAACGCGTCTGACCGACAGGAGACCGCCATGCTGATCGCCACCACCAACGACCTGCCCGGCTATCGCGTCGTGCGCCACCTGGGTGTCGTGCGGGGCATCACCGTGCGCTCGCGCAACGCCATCAGCGACTTCGGCGGACAGGTCCAGGCCATGTTCGGCGGCAAGGTCGGCGTCTATATCAAGCTGGCCGAGGCGGCCCGCAAGGAGGCGATGGACGAACTGATCGCCCATGCCCAGGCCGAGGGCGCCAACGCCATCATCGCCATGCGCTATGACGCCAACGACATCGCCGACGGCATCACCGAGGTGCTCGCCTATGGCACCGCCGTGGTGGTCGAGCCGGCCTAGCTGAGGGACATCAGCGCGCTGCGTTCGAAGTCCTTCAGGTCGCCCAGGCGGCCGTCGCGGATCTTCTCGACCCAGTGGGGATCGGCCAGCAGAGCGCGACCGACGGCGACGAGGTCAAACTCGTCACGCTCCAGCCGTTCGATCAGACCGTCCAGCGAGGCCGGCTTCGAGCCTGCGCCACCGAAGGCGGCGATGAACTCTCCGTCCAGGCCGACCGAGCCGACGGTGATGGTCGGCTTGCCCAGCAGCTTCTTGGTCCAGCCGGCGAAGTTGAGGTCCGAGCCTTCGAACTCGGGCTCCCAGAACCGGCGCTGCGAACAGTGGAACACGTCCACGCCCGCGTCCGACAGGGGCGCCAGCCACTCGACCAGTTCGTCGGGCGTCTCGGCGTTTTTGGCGTCATAGTTCTGCGACTTCCACTGCGAGACGCGCAGGATCAGGGCCATGTCCTCGCCGACGCCTTCGCGCACGGCCTTGACCACCTCGGCGCCGAAGCGGGCGCGGTCGCGGATCGTGGCGCCGCCCCAGCGGTCGTCGCGAACATTCAGGCCGCTCCAGAAGAACTGGTCGATCAGATAGCCATGCGCGCCGTGGATCTCGACGGCGTCGAAGCCCAGTTCCTTGGCCGCGCGGGCCGAGCGGCCGAAGGCCGAGATGGTGTCGGCGATGTCCTCGTCGGTCATCGGTTCATATTTGACCTTGCCGGGCGCGGTCATGCCCGAGGGACTGTCGACCTGACCCTCAGGCGTCCAGTCCGCGCCCTGTCCGCGCGAGGAGCCGACGTGCCAGATCTGGGGCGCGATCAGGCCGCCGGCGCCATGCACCTGTTCGACCACCTTCTTCCATTCGGGCAGGGCCTCGCCGTAGAAAAAGGGCACCTGAAGGTCGTTGCGCGCGGCGGGCCGTTCGACGACCGTGCCCTCGGTGACGATCAGGCCGACACCGCCCTCGGCGCGGCGGCGATAATAGGCGGCGACATCCTCGGTCGGGACGCCGTTCGGCGAGAAGGACCGCGTCATCGGCGCCATGACGATCCGGTTCGGCAGGGTCAGGGACTTGATCTGGAACGGGCGGAACAGGGCGTCGACGGACATGAAGAGGTTCTCGGTTCTGGTCTGGAACAGACAAGGTGGCGATTAAAGTTGCGTTTGAAAACCCTCAGAAGCTGCTTTTCTTGTTTTCGTCATTGCCCGGCTGGATCGGGTAATGACGATAAGAAATTACAGCCCCAAGGCCTTCGCCACCGTTTCTGCAAACGCCGCGAACCTTTTGGCGACATCACTGTCCGCATCCGCCACGACAACCGGCCGGCCGGCGTCGCCGCCTTGCCGGACCGACGCCTCCAGCGGCAGTTCACCGAGATAGGGAACGCCCAGCCGGCCGGCCTCCGCCTCGGCTCCGCCGCGACCGAAGACATCGCCGCTCATGTTCTCGATCAGGCCCAGGGTCGGGACGTTGACGCGCTGGAATAGCGTATGGGCGCGGCGGGCGTCTGCCAGGGCGACTTCCTGGGGCGTCGACACGATCACGGCGCCGTCCAGAGGCGTCTTCTGGATCAGGGTCAGTTGGACGTCGCCGGTGCCGGGCGGCAGGTCCACCACCAGCACATCGAGCGGCGCCGCCTCGGTTCCCCAGCGCGTCTGGGTCAGCATCTGGGTCAGGGCCTGGGACGCCATCGGGCCGCGCCAGATCATGGCGTCGCTGGCCTTGGTCAGCAGGCCCACGGACATGGCCTTCAGGCCGAACACCATGGGCGGAACAATCGCCCCGTCCTCGTAGGCGGGCTGGCCCGACAGACCCAGCATGGTGGGCAGGGACGGGCCATAGACGTCGGCGTCCAGGATCCCGACCGACAGGCCGCGCGCATGCAGGGCGGCGGCCAGGTTCACGGCGATGGTGGACTTGCCGACCCCGCCCTTGCCGCTGGCCACGGCCAGGACGCGTCGGACGTGGGCGGGCCGATCGGTCGGCACGGGAGCCTTGGCGCGGGTCTGTTCGACAGCAGCGGGCGACAAGCCGGCGGTGCGTTTGGGCGGCGCGGCGGGGGCCGTTTCCGCAGTCAGGATGACCGAGACCCGGGTCATGCCGGGCATGGCCTTCAGCGACGCCTCGGCCGCGTCACGGACGGGGGCGTAGAGGGCGGTGTCGGAGGCTGCGACCTCGATGACGAAACCGGCGCGATCCTCGGCGACGGTCAGCCCCTTGGCCAGGCCGGACGCGACCAGCCCCTGTCCCGTTTTCGGGTCGGAGATGGCGTCCAGAACGGCGGTGACGGCGGCGCGGGAGATCGGCGGATGCGACAACGGGCTTTGCTCTCAAGCTTGCAGGCGAAGACCGCTGCTTCTATCGCCCCATGAACCCCGCCGCGAGCCTTCCTTTGTCATCACCCCTGATAACCCTGATCGCCGGACCGACCGCCTCGGGCAAATCCCGCCTGGCGCTGGAGATGGCCGAGCGTACCGGCGCGGTCATCATCAACGCCGACAGCCAGCAGCTCTATGCCGACCTGCGCGTGCTGAGCGCCCGCCCCTCGCTCGAGGACGAAGCCAGGGCCGACCACAGGCTGTACGGGATCGCCGACGCCGCCGTGGCCTGGTCGGTCGGACACTGGAGCCGGGCTGTCGCCGACCTGCTGGGAAGCTTGCGCGCAGAGAGCCGCCCGGCCCTGATTGTGGGCGGCACGGGCCTTTATTTCAGCGCCCTGACGCGCGGTCTGGCCGACATCCCGCCCGTCCCGGCGGCGGCGCGCGAGGAGGCCACGGCTCTTTATGACACCGAGGGCGAAACCGCCTTCCGGCTCAGGCTGACCACCTTCGATCCGCCCGCCGCAGCGGCCATCGCGCCCGGCGACCGGCAACGGTTGACGCGTGCCTATGCGGTGGCGCGAGCGACGGACCGGTCGCTGTCGGACTGGCAGGCCTCGACCACGCCGATGCTGGAACCCGGAACCTATCAAAAGCTGGTCATCGAGCCGGACCGGGCGGCTCTCTACGCCAACTGCGACCGTCGGGTCACCGAGATGGTCGAACAGGGCGCGCTGAACGAGGTTCGCGCCCTGTCCGTCCGCAACCTCAACCCTGCCCTGCCAGCCATGAAGGCTGTGGGCGTGCGCGAGTTCGCGTCTCATCTGGCGGGCGAGACGACCTTGGACGACGCCATCGAAGCGGCGCGTCAGGCGACCCGCAACTACGCCAAGCGGCAGCTGACCTGGTTCCGCAACCAGACGGCGGACTGGCCGCGACACGGCCTTTCCACTTCCTAACTTGGAACCTGGGCCCGCAGCGCCTATATAGGTCTTGCCGGGGCTTGCTCCGGATATGGCGATAAACGCGCTTGTAATAAGCGGACCGGACCCGGGTGCGATTCCCGGCGGCTCCACCAACTCTCTCAGCGCGTTATCGGCGGGAGCTGCGGGGCCGACTAGCATCGACGGACGTGTAAAGAAGACTGCTTTCGCTCGTCCTGGCCCACCGTATCGGGCCATTTTCTAACTGCGAACGATAACTTCGCTGGAGAAGTCCGCCTCGCCGCGTAATGCGGTTCGGTTGATTTCGAACTCTTAAGTCCTCAGGGATCAGTTCCTGGGGCGGGGCCTGTCGGGGAGCCTGCCAACAGAATCCCCGGCGCTTGTTCCAGCTGGAAACGGCTCCCCTGTTTTTCCGCGAGACTGGGAGCCTGCCAACAGAATCCCCGGCGCTTATCCACACATCTCGACTTCCACCTGCGGCGCTGGGCGGTTATCAGTCTGGCCGCCGCCATCGTATCAGAGCGGGCGCTTGAGGATCCGATGGCGGAAGACACCCCCCCGATCGACGAAATGGACTACGAAGCCCTGACCATGGAGGCGCTGCGGGGAACCGTGCGTCTGGCGCTGCTGCGCGCGGCCGAGCCGAGCGGCATTCCTGGCGAGCACCATTTCTACATCACCTTCAAGACGCGCGGCCGCGGCGTCACCGTGCCGCCCGACGTGTTGGCCAAATATCCCGATGACATGACCGTGGTGCTGCAACACCAGTATTGGGACCTGTCAGTCGAGCATGATCTGTTCTCGGTCATGCTGAAGTTCGGCGGAATGCCCAAGGTGCTGACCGTGCCCTATTCGGCGGTGACGCGCTTCTACGACCCTAGCGTCCAGTTCCTGCTGGAGTTCGATGAGCCCGAACTGGAGCCTGCAGAAGTGGCCGAAATGCCCGCGGCGGCGCGGCCGACCGCGCCTGCATCCGGCGGCGACGACGACGGTCCCAAGGTCGTGTCGCTGGACCAATTCCGCAAGAAATAGGCTTAACCCACCGGCTTACGCGGGAAGCAGCGGATGGTGATGCGTTCGCGCTCGCCCTCATGCCGCTCGACCAGAAGCCTGGCGACCTGGCTGTCGTCGTGGAACAGATAGCCCTTGATGGCGTCCAGCAGAGCCTTGGCCAGGTTGTCGAGATCCATCCACGGCGGATCGCCGACGTGCTCCATGACGATCTCGACGACATAGTCGCCATAGGACGGGCGCGAGTTCCATTCCTTGCGCATGAACTCATAGACCAGGGGCTTGTAGTATTTGGCCTGGGTGGTCAGGCCGTCGATGGTGATCTCGACAACCTCTCCCGCCTCGCGGGCGCGGACCTTGCCCGTTCCGATCCAGCCCGCCGTCATGTGCGCCTCATGGATGGCAGGCCGCAGGAATGGCGCCGACGACACGGGCCGAGGTGATCTTGATCGCCGGGGTCAGGGCCTCCTGATCGTCCGCGGGCGACATCTGGATGGCGCGGGCCACATCAAGCCCCTCGATCAGATGGCCGAAGGCGGCGAAGCCCTGGCCGTCCGGGTTGCGGGCGCCGCCAAAATCCAGGCTGGGCGTGTCCTGGGTGACGATAAAGAAGCTGGACGTGGCGCTGTCGGGACCGTCCCGCGCCATGGAGATGACGCCCGCCGTGTGGCGCAGGCCGGTGTCGCGGGTGCGCTCAAGCACGATAGGCGGGCGCGAGGCGTCGTCGGAGCCATGCTCGGTCGCGGCCTGGATCACGTCGATCGGGTTGGGATTGGCGGTGTTGGTGGCGCGGACCACGGTGCGGAAGAAGCTTCCGGTGTCATAGTCGCGACGGATGACATAGCCGAGGAAGTTGCACGTCGAGATCGGCGCATGGGCCAGGTCCAGTTCCAGCACCATCCGGCCGGCCTCGGTCTCGATGGCTACGCGGGGCTGGGGCGAGGGATCGGCCGTGGTGGCGCACCCGGCCAAGGCGACAGCCGAGGCGGCGAGGATCAGAAAAGGCTTCGCTGCTGGACGGGGCATGGTGTCTCCTTGTTCGCGCGTCCCTGCGTGCTACACGCCTGCGCACCTTCCCGCCACGCCTGAGACGAGCGACGCGCATGACCCAGTACCGCACCGAAACCGACACCTTTGGCCCCATCGAGGTCGACAACTCCAAATACTGGGGCGCCCAGGCGCAGCGCAGCCTGGGCAATTTCAAGATCGGCTGGGAGAAGATGCCCCTGCCCGTCGTCCGTGCCCTGGGCATCGTCAAGCGCGCCGCCGCCGAGACCAACATGGCCCTGGGCAAGCTGGATCCCGAGATCGGCAAGGCCATCGTCAGCGCCGCCAATGAAGTGATCGACGGCAAGCTGAACGACCACTTCCCCCTGGTCGTCTGGCAGACGGGTTCGGGAACCCAGTCCAACATGAACGCCAATGAGGTGATCTCGAACCGCGCGATCCAGATGCTGGGCGGCGAGATGGGGACCAAGAATCCGGTCCACCCCAACGACCACGTCAACATGAGCCAGTCGTCCAACGACACCTATCCCACGGCCATGCACGTCGCCTGCGCCGAACAGGTGGTCAATGACCTGCTGCCCGCCCTGAAGCACCTGCACGCCGCCCTGGACGCCAAGGCCAAGGGCTGGGCCCACATCATCAAGATCGGCCGCACCCATACCCAGGACGCCACGCCCCTGACCCTGGGCCAGGAGTTCGGCGGTTACGCCCAGCAGGTCGAGAACGGCATCAAGCGCATCGAGCAGACCCTGCCGGCCCTGATGGAACTGGCCCAGGGCGGCACCGCCGTCGGCACCGGCCTGAATGCGCCCGTCGGCTTTGCGGAAAAGGTCGCCGAACAGATCGCCGGCATCACCGGCCTGGCCTTCACCACGGCGCCGAACAAGTTCGAGGCCCTGGCCGCCCACGACGCCATGGTCTTCTCGCACGGCGCCATCAACACGGTCGCCGCCTCCCTGTTCAAGATCGCCAACGACATCCGCTTCCTGGGCTCCGGCCCCCGTTCAGGCCTGGGCGAGTTGGCCCTACCGGAGAACGAGCCGGGCTCCTCGATCATGCCCGGCAAGGTCAACCCGACCCAGTGCGAAGCCCTGACCCAGGTCTGCGCGCAGGTTTTCGGCAACAACGCCGCCCTGACGTTCGCCGGCTCGCAAGGGCATTTCGAGCTGAACGTTTATAACCCGGTGATGGCCTACAACTTCCTGCAGTCGGTTCGACTGGTGGCGGATGCGGCGATCAGCTTCACAGACAACTGCGTCGTCGGCATCGAGGCCCGTGAGGACAATATCGCCCGCGGCCTGAACAACTCGCTGATGCTGGTGACGGCGCTGAACGGCAAGCTGGGTTACGACGCCTGCGCCAAAATCGCCAAGACCGCGCACAAGAACGGCACCACCCTGCGCGAGGAAGCGGTGGGCGGCGGCTATCTGACCGAAGCCGAGTTCGACGAAGCCGTACGGCCCGAGAAGATGATCTCGCCGGGCTGAGGTTGGGGCTTAACGCCAAGGCGTCTGGCCACCTGGATCACGAAATGAAAAAACGCCGGGGCAATGCATCGCCCCGGCGTCAATCATTGTCGAAGTCAGATCGGGATTAGCCCGAGACGGTGACGGTCTCGCCTTCGAGCTTGCAGATGTCGACGCCACCGACTTCGATGGAATCGCCGTCGTCGAAGTCGGCCTTGAAGTCGTACATGCAGCTCTCGACGCCGTCTTCGATGCTGACCAGACCGCTTTCACCGGCCGAAAGAACCTGATTTCCCAGGATGTCCTGATCCCAATCCTTCGCTGCAGCCGGCGAAATATAGAGGTGGGTCAGGGTATGGCTGGTGGCGTTGGCGATGGTGAATTTGACGGGCTGGAAACCTTCGGCAGTGGGCGCGGCGGCAGGCGCAGCGGTTTCAGCGGTCGCTTCGGCAGCCGGAGCAGCGGCTTCTTCAGACGAGCCGCAGGCGGCCAGCAGGGTGGCGGCGAAGCCGACCATCAACAGGGACTTAATCATGATACTTTTCCTCTTCAGCTTATGCTGAAGCTTGGCAATTAGCCGCAGATTCTCGTTACGTCGATAACGTCGTGCGCCTACGCCGCCGTCAGCCGCCTCAAGGTTTGCGACGGATCGTCGCGCCCACCGGGGCCATCGCCAACTTGGTCAGCTCGAGGTTCTTGAGAGCGAACGGGATGCCGATGATCGAGACGAATTGGGCGATGGCGATCATCAGGTGCGACAGGGCGATGTACCAGCCAGCGAAGATGAACCAGATCAGGTTCAGGCCGATCCCGAAGCACCCGATATCCTTGCCATCCGCTTCCCCGCCCCAGATCACTTCCCTGCCGAAGGGCCAGAACGAGTAGCTGGCGATTCTCCAGGCGGAAAACGCCCATGGCAGACCAACGATGGTCAGGGCCAGGATCGCGCCGCCCAACAGCCACAGCAGGCCGGAAATCCAGCCGCCGAGCACAAACCACAGGATGTTCAGAATGAAACGGATCATGCCCGAAAAGCTGGGGCCGGAAGCCTCGCCGTGCAATAGGCCTTACATGATCGCGCCATGAATTCGCGGTAAGGCGGTGCGAACGCGCCGATGGAGACCTGCATGACCAGTCGCGGACTATTCTCGGCCATCGGACTGGCGGCCACGCTGCTGCTGGGGGCCTGCGGAACACTTGAACGACCCGACGGTCCCTTGCGGATCGCGCCCGATCAGGTCGTGCGGGTCGCCGATCCGCGCATCAGCGCCAACGACGCCGAGAAGCTGGACGCCTTGGCCGCCGACATGACGACACGTCTGGCCAATGGCAATGGCCAGTCGATCCTGGCCCTGTCAGGCGGCGGGGCCAATGGGGCGTTCGGCGCCGGCCTTCTGGTCGGCTGGAGCGCACGCGGGGATCGGCCGATGTTCGACATCGTCACCGGCGTCAGCACCGGCGCCCTGGCCGCCCCCTTTGCCTTTCTGGGTCCCCAGTGGGACGACGAACTGGAGCACGCCTACACCGGCGGCGGCAGCGACGGCCTGTTGAGCGCGCGAACCTTGGCCGCCTTCCGTAATCCCAGCCTGTTCAGCGCCCGAGTCCTGCGCACCCTGGTCGACGACAACGTCACGCCAGAACTGCTGCGCCAGATCGCCATCGAGCATGCCAAGGGTCGCAAGCTGCTGGTCGCCACGACCAATCTGGACAGCGAGGAGACGGTGATCTGGGACATGGGAGTACTGGCCAGCCAGGGCGACGAAGCGGCTCTGACGCTGTTCAAGGACGTGCTGGTGGCCTCGGCCAGCATTCCCGGCGTCTTCCCGCCCGTGCTGATCGCCGGTCTCAACGCGAACGGACAGGTGGTCGAGGACATGCACGTCGACGGCGGCGTCAACACGCCCTTCCTGGCCATTCCCGAGGATATGCTGCTGTGGACCAACCCGTCGCCCCAGACCTCGCACACTGCCCTGTATGTCGTCATCAATGGCCAGATCGGGCGCAATAACGGTGTGACGCCGGGGCGGATCAGCGGCATTCTGGCCCGAACCTATGACAGCATGAGCAAGGCCTCGCTGCGGACCGCCCTGGCCGCGACGGCGGCCTTCGCCCACCGCAACGGCATCACCATGTCGATGTCGGCCATCCCCGACAATGTCGAAGCCTCCAGCTTGAAGTTCGACAGCGCCTCGATGCAGGCCCTGTTCGAGCTGGGCCGTTCGCGGTCCCAGGCCGGTGAGGCCTGGTCGAGGGTCCGCCCCTCGGGCCGGCCCGAGGCCCTGCCCTCGCAAACGGCGCGGCCCGACCAGATACCCGACGTGTTGATGCCCGCCGCTCCGCCGACGCCAGACGCAGAAAACCCCGCCGGTGAGGGCGGGGCTTCGCAGGTCGGTGCACAGCCGGATAGCTGAGACTGGCGCCGTTTCGAGGTTAGTGCGGCTTTTCGGTCCAGCGCGCCTTGGCGTCGTCCTGGCTGACGTTCAGATGGACGTGCTCGTCGACGTGATCGACCCAGCTGACCGGGATCATGTGATGCTTGAACCCGCCTGTGAGGTCGAGCTTTGCCAGTTCGATCTGATCGCCGACGACGTGATCGACACGTCCGACGTGGCCGCCGTCGGAACCGACGACTTCGAGGTGTTCCTTGATGAGCGAGGCGTCTACCATGGGGATCTCCTGTTTCGGTTGGCGTGATGTTTCAACGCCTTGGAGCATTCCGGGTTTCATGAGGACGGCGCGATGGGCGAGATCGTCAACCTGAACAAGGCGCGAAAGACGCGCGACAGGACGCAGGCCAAGGTCTCGGCCGCAAACAATCGCGTCGTCCACGGACAGACCCGACTGGAGCGCGAGGCCATCGCGCGTGAACGCGAGCGAACGTCACGGCTGCTGGATGGCGCCAGACGCGACCCCGACCAGAGCTAGATTCAGGCTTCGGTCTCGACCGCAGGCTTGGGCGCGCGGGCGATCAACACCTGTCCGCCGACGACCAGAGCCACGCCGACCAAGGCCGTCCAGCCGAAGTCTGCGCCCTCGAACAGGGCCGAGATCAGCAGGGCGATGGGCGGCGTCAGGGCGCCGATGTAGCTGGCCAGGGTATAGCCGCGCGACCGGGCCACGCTGAAGTAGATCAGGAAAGCGACGACCGACCCCAGCACCGACAGGTAGAGCAGCGAGCCTAGATAGGCGGGCGTGGCCTCGATGCTCCAGGTCACGCCGGTGGCGACGCCGTACAGAACGACCAGCGCCGCGCCATAGCCCATGGCCCAGGCAGTCGCTGGCAGAACCTGTGAGCCGGCCTTCTGACCCCTCCAGGCGAAATAGTTGGCGATGGTCGAGACCAGGGCTCCGGCCAGGGCGAGACAGACTCCCAGGACAGCATCCGGCCCCAGACGGGCGCCCAGCAACTCGCCGCCCGACAGCACCGCCACCCCGACCGCGCCGAGAGCCGCGCCAGTCCAGACCGCGGGAGCCGCCGTCTGTTTCTCCAGCAGCCGGAACATGATGAGGTTCATCAGCGCCATGCTGGCGAAGGCCACGGCCACGATGCCCGAGGTGATGAACCCTTCCGCGTGATAGACGAAGGTGTAGCTGAGGGCGAAGGCGAACACCCCCTGCCCTGCGGCGGCGAAATGCTGGGCGCGGTTCAGGCGGATGGGCCGCCGCATCACCAGGCAGATGCCAAACAGGATCAGCGACGCCAGGCTAAACCGCCAGGCGATGGAGGCGGTCGGATCGACCGTGCCCAGTTGGAAGGTGATGGCGTACCAGGTCGTACCCCAGATCAGGGCACAGACGCCCACGCCGATCAGGGCGAGCGCTCCGGCGGGAAGGCCGAACAGCGGGCGGCTGGGTGTGGCGGGTGCAGTCACGACGGGCCTGTCAGCAAGGGGATGGCTCGAATGGACCTGCCCGCGCCCGGCCGCAAGGCCGGTTGTTGCGAGCGATCCATAAGGCCGACTTGTGAGATGGCTCGCCGACAGGACCCTAGTGGGCGGCGCGTAGTTTCAGGGTCTGGAGGGTCTCTGGCGCCACCTTGGAATAGACGGTCGCCGGACGGATCGCGAGACGAACCCTGGCGTCCTCCAGAGGCTCCGAGAACAGGGCTTCGTAGTCCAATCCGGGCAGCCAACGCGCGGCACGGCCGTTGCGCCAGGCCTGGAAGGCGGCCCTGCGGGCGGGAACGGCGCCGGCCTCGCGCTGGATCTCCCGCGCTGCGCCCCAGCCGATGAAGGCGAAGCCCAGGTTACGGGTCTGGCCATAGGAGAAGGACACGACGCAGGCCTCGCCCAGCGCATCCGTGCCATAGCCGGTCAGGACGTGCCAGATGTCGTGCACGTCGCGCAGACGGCGCGAATACCAGACGACGGGATGAGGCGCGTCGACGAAGGGAATGACCTCGCGCTCGGCCTCGGCCAGGCCGTCGGCAGTGAAGCCGCGCGCCTCGCGGAACTGGCGATAGGCGGCGCCAACCGTGCCCGGCTGGAACTGATCGAGCCAGGCTGGGTCGTCCAGCTTCTGCGCCAGCTCGTAGCCAAGAAAGGCCTGTCGCCCGCCCTCGACCGTCTGCAGCATCCGATCATAGCCGCGCGCGATCGAGCGACCGCTGAGGGCGCGCATGATTTCGAACACCTGGGCGGTGTCTTCCTTGTCGCGGATCAGCCGCTGGAAGGCGCGCAGCGCTGTCAGGGGGCGGAGTTTCTGCGGCCGGACACGGCCGAAGTCGTCGGAATAGGCGGCGCTGGTCATGGCCAAGATATAGCGCGCCAACGGGCCGATACCAACCGGTGCGGGCGGCTGGACATGGGTCGCGTGAGGTCGCAACATCTCACGACCCGCTTTCGCGAAGGAAGACCCCCATGACCCCCTCGATCAACTCGCGCAAGCCCTGGAGCCGGACGCTGGCGCTGGCGGGCGTCCTCGGCGTCGGCATGGTCGCAGCAGGCTGTGCCGTCGATCCGGGCTACGGCGGCGGCGCCGGCGGCGGCGGTCCCACCGTGGGGACGGGTATGACCATCGTCACTGTGGAGGCCAGCTATCGCGAACGGATCATGCTGCCGCCGGGCCATGTGCTGACCGTCAAGATCGAGGATGTCAGCCTTGCCGACGCTCCGGCGCGCGTCATGGCCGAGACCAGCGAACCGCTGAACGGTCGCGCACCCCCCTATTCGGTGACGCTGGGCTTCCCCACCTCGCAGATCGACCCGCGTCACACCTATGCAGCGCGCGCCTCCATATCCGACGAAAACGGGCGATTGGTGTTCACGACGACCGAACGCCATGTCGTTCTGACCCAGGGCGCACGGCCGAGCGCCCAGATCACCATGCAGGGCGTTCGCTGACTGCACATGAGCGGGTTGAAGAAGCGGTCGGTCACCCTGTCGGGACACGCGACCTCGGTGGCGCTGGAGCCGGAGTTCTGGGCCGTGCTGGATGAGGTCGCGCAGGCGCGCGGGCTAAGCCATGCCGGACTGCTGGCTTGGCTGGACCAGACGCGGGGAAGACGGCCCCTCGCCTCGGCCTGTCGAGTGCTGGCGCTGGAATGGGCGGCCGGAAAAAACAGCGTTTGACAAGGCCGGACGCGAGCGCATTCTCGCGCCGAATTCGGGGTAACGCAGATGCCGATCGACAAGAGCCTTATGCCCGCCGCCGTGTTCGGGGGGCTGATCGCCGTGGGCCTCGTCGGAGCCGGCGTCTTCATCGGACAGGGCGTCATCAACGCCCGTGTTGGCGACCGTCAGGTGACGGTGCGGGGCGTCGCCGAGCGCAATGTCCAGGCGGACCTGGCGGTGCTGTCGCTGCGGTTCACAGGCGCGGGTGAATCCCTGCCCGAAGTGCAGGCCAAGATCGATCGCGACCTGGCCCTGGTCCGCGCCTTCCTCAACCACCAGGGCTATCCCGCCGACGCCGTAACCATTGGCCGGCTGGAAGTCACCGACACCAAGGCCCGCGAATACGTCTCGCCGGAGGGCACGCCCCACTACATCCTGGCCCAGTCCGTGGTCGTGCGGACTAACGACGTGAAGCGGGTCGCCCAGACCGAGCGGGCGCTTAACGATCTGGTGCGCGAGGGGGTCGTGCTGGACTTCACCGCCCCGACCTATGTGTTCTCGAAGCTGAACGAGGTGCGGCCCTCAATGATCGCCGAGGCCACCGCGTCCGCCCGCACTGGCGCCGAGCAGTTCGCCAAGGATTCCGGCGCGCCCCTGGGGCCTATCGCCCGGGCGACGCAGGGCTCGTTCGAGATCCTGGCGCGCGAGGACGTGGACGCCGAAGCCACCTCGTTGGATAAACGGGTGCGGGTCGTGACGACGGTCAGCTATCGTCTCAGATAGCCGGCCGCCGCGCGAGTTGGGTGTTGATCAGTTGGGTGTTGATCAGTTGGTGGTCGGTCCCGGCGTCGGCACGGCGGGCGCCTCGACGCGGGGCAGGTTCACATCGACGTCGATGTCCTTTGACGCCGGCTCCATGCCGCCCCGGAAGAACATGAAATAGGCCAGGATCGCCACGACCACGAGAATGCCGCCGACGATAAAGGCCAGGCCCGCATTGCCGCCGCCGCTGTTGCCGCCGCTGTTAGTGTTGTCCGACATGATGGTTGTCCCTTCCAGTTTCCCTGTGGCGTGAGGAACGGTGGACAGGCTTGACGGTTCCGGTTGGGGGCGGCGGACGGGACGGTCAGACATTCAGAGAACAACGCGGTTCGGGCCTGACTTTGGCCACCGTACTCCCTATGTTCCCGGTTTCCCGAGTTCCTGCGGGATTCGCTCCATGACGAGATTTCCGCCGCCGTGACCGACCTGCCCGCGCCTCGCATCTCCGACCTCGCCCGCTCGCGCGGACCTGGGGGCGATCAAGGTCGCGGCCCGTCCGACTATCTGTCCGGGCTGAACGTCGAGCAGCGCACGGCGGTTGAGACGACCGAAGGCCCTGTGCTGGTGCTGGCGGGCGCCGGCACCGGCAAGACGCGGGTGCTGACCACGCGGCTGGCCCACATCCTGGCGACGGGCCGGGCCAAGCCCTGGGAACTGCTGGTCGTCACCTTCACCAACAAGGCCGCTCGCGAGATGCGCGAGCGGATCACCCACCTGATCGGACCGTCGGCCGAAGGGCTGCGCTGGCTGGGCACCTTCCACTCGGTGGCGGCCCAGATCCTGAGGCGGCACGCCGAACTGGTGGGCCTGAAATCCAGCTTCACCATCCTGGACACCGACGATCAGGAGCGGATCCTGAAACAGCTGCTGGAAGCGGCCAATATCGACACCAAGCGGTGGACGCCCAAGTCGCTGTCGCATCTGGTCGATCACTGGAAGAACCGCGGCTGGACGCCCGAGACCCTGCCGCCGGGCGAGGATTTCGCCAACGGCAAGGGCCACGCCCTGTACGCCGCCTATCAGAACCGGCTGGCCAACCTGAACGCTTGCGACTTCGGCGATTTGTTGCTGCACAACCTGACGATTCTTTCGAAACACGCGGACATCGCTCAGGAATATCGCCAGCGGTTTCGATATATCCTGGTTGACGAGTACCAGGACACCAACGTCGCCCAATACCTTTGGCTGCGTCTGCTGACCTCCAGCACCGGCAACGTCTGCTGCGTTGGCGACGACGACCAGTCCATCTATGGCTGGCGGGGCGCCGAGGTGGATAACATCCTGCGGTTCGAGCGCGACTTTCCCGGAGCTAAGGTCGTAAGACTTGAGCGCAACTATCGGTCAACCCACCATATTCTGGGTGCGGCGTCTGGGCTTATTGCGGCCAACCGCGACCGGCTGGGAAAGACCCTGTGGACCGAGGATAAGTCTGGGGACAAGGTCAAGGTCCGTGGCGTCTGGGACGGCGAGGCCGAGGCGCGTCTGATCGGCGACGAGATCGAGACGGCCAGGCGGCCCCATGCCGGCGAACCCGGCCTGAAATACGCCGACATGGCCGTGCTGGTCCGGGCCTCCTTCCAGATGCGGGCGTTCGAGGAACGCTTCGTCATGCTGGCCATCCCCTATGTGGTGATCGGCGGCCCGCGCTTCTTCGAACGCGCCGAGATCCGCGACGCCCACGCCTATATGCGGCTGATCCAGTCTGAAGAGGACGACCTGGCCTTCGAGCGGATCGTCAATGTGCCCAAGCGCGGCATCGGCGACACCAGCGTGCAGAAGATCCTGGCCTTCGCGCGCCAGGCGGGCGTCCCTGCCCTGTCGGCGGTGCGCGACCTGATCACCTCCGACGAACTTCAGGCGCGAACGCGCACGGCCCTGTCCAACTTCGTGCGCGACATCGACCGCTGGCGCGCCCTGGCCGAGGACACCCGCCACTGGTCCGTCATGGAGACGGTGCTGGAAGAGAGCGGTTACACCGACATGCAAAAGGCCGACCGCACCAGCGGCCAGACGCGGTTGGATAACCTCAAGGAACTGGTCCAGTCGATGCAGCAGTACGAGACGCTGCAGGCCTATCTGGAGCATGTCTCTCTGGTCATGGACCTGGATCGCGGGGCCGGCGACGACGCGGTCCAGATCATGACCCTGCACGGCGCCAAGGGGCTGGAGTTCCCTCTGGTCTTCCTCCCGGGCTGGGAGGAAGGCGTGTTTCCGTCCCAGCGCAGCATCGACGAAAAGGGCGAAAAGGGTCTCGAGGAGGAACGCCGCCTTGCCTATGTCGGGGTGACGCGGGCCAAGGCCCAGGCGCGGATATCCTTCGCCGCAAACCGCATGGTCTATGGCCGCTGGACGACGCAACTGCCCAGCCGCTTCGTCGACGAACTGCCCATCGACCACGTCGAGGCCGAGAGCGACACCGGCTATTACGGCGTCTCGTCCGGCATGAAGGAGGCCAAGTCCCGCTGGGACGAAGCGCCGTCGTTCGGGGCGGGTTATTCGTCGCCTGGCTGGAAGCGGGCGCAGAGCTTCACGGCCGCCAAGCCCCCGCCGTCCAAGAACTCAGGCGACCGCTACGCCCGCACGGCGGTGATCGAAGGCCAAGGGCGCCTGATCGCCACCGCCGACCCCAAGGCAGGATCTGGCTGGGCAAAGGGCCAGCGCGTGTTTCATCAGAAATTCGGCTATGGCGTCGTGCGCGTCATCGAAGGCAACAAGCTGCTCATCGACTTCGAGAAGGCGGGCGAGAAACGGGTCATCGACACCTTCGTGGAGAAGGCCGAGTGACGACGCCCGTCGCGTCTTTGACCCGTCCACAGGCGGGCGATCGCTGCATGGGTGACGAGGCGGGAATCACGCCCTAGGGTCTGAAGCGGACGAACGGTCGACCGGACATCTGGAGCGGACATTTGAGCGACGCCTTCAGTTTCATGTTCGCCTTTTACGGGCTGGTGCTGGGCTTGGCCCTGGCTGAGATCGCAGCCGGATTCTCGCGCGCCTATGACGAGCGCAACATCCGCCGGATCGGCGTCGTCGCGCCCCTGTTTGGCCTGCTGCTGCTGATCGACCTGATCACCTTTTGGACCAATGCCTGGGCCTATCGCGATCTGAGCGAGGTGAGTTTCCTCACCGCCCTGGGCGTCGCCTCGGTGTCCCTGCTGTATTATTTCGCCTCGACCCAGGTCTTCCCCAAGGCGACCGAAAAGGAGAACCTGGACGATCACATCATGCAGAGCCGCCGTGTCGTGGTGTTCTGCGTGATCGCCGCCAATCTGATCACTCAGGTCCCGCCGCTCTACATCGCTCTCACCACCCAGCAGTCGCTGATCGAGACCGTGGTCTGGGCCGCGCTGAACCTGACCTATTACGGTCTTCTAACGACGGCCGCCCTTGCGGCCACAAAGCGGACGGTGGCGTTCGCGCTGGCGGCGACCATCACCTTTGTGGTGGGGGCGACCATCATCTTCTCCTATTTCCTGGGCTGAGCGCCATGCACCTGGTCCTGACGTCCATTCTGGCCCTTCTTCTGAGTACGAGTTCTGTCATGTCCCAGACACCGTCCAATCCGCGGTCTGCTTCCGTGTCCAACACCGCGCCCTGGGATCAGGACTTCCTGCCGCCACCGCCTGCCTGGAACGGCGCCAGCCGCGCTCTGCTGCGCGACGCTTCCGATCCCTGGGCCAGCGGATTTGAGATCGACCCGGAGCATGACTTCAGCCCGAACTACATCGACACCCGCGCCTGGTTCGACCGGCTGGATGCAGCGTCCGACCTGATCCGCATCGAACAGTTCGGCGTCTCTCCCGAGGGCCGGCCCATCTATGCCGTGATCGCTTCGAAGGACGGCGCGACCTTCGATCCGGCCAAGCCCGTCGTGCTTGCCCAGGCGGGCATCCATCCGGGCGAGATCGACGGCAAGGACGCGGGCATGATGCTGCTGCGCGACATCGCCTTCTACGGCAAGGACAGCCTGCTGGACCGGGTCAACCTGATCCTGATCCCCATCCTGTCGGTGGACGGGCACGAACGCGCCTCGGCCTATTCCCGCCCCAACCAGCGCGGCCCCCGTATCCAGGGCTGGCGCAACACCGGCACGAACCAGAACCTGAACCGCGACTTCATGAAGTTGGACCAGCCCGAGATGCGGGCGGTCATGGGCCTGATCCAGAAATACCACCCCAGCCTCTATATCGACATCCACGTGACCGACGGCATCGACTACCAGTACGACGTCACCTACGGCTTCAACGGGGAGAATGGCGGCTATTCGCGTTCGCCCGCAATCTCGGCCTGGTTGGACGGCGTGCTCAAGCCCGAGATGAATGCGGCGCTGGAGGCCCAGGGCCATATCCCCGGCGAACTGGTCTTCGCTCTGGACGACCGCGATCCCAAGGCGGGCCTCAGCGACGGCGGCCTGGGCGAGCGTTATTCCAACGGCTGGGGCTCGGTCGCCCACACCCCGACCATCCTGATCGAGAACCACAGCCTGAAGCCGCATGAGCAGCGTGTGCTGGGGACCTACGTCCTGTTGGAAGAGGCGATGCGGCTGCTGGCCGACCACGGCTCCGACCTGACCGCCGCCATCGCCGCCGACCGCCGGCTGCGGCCGGTCGAAATCCCCGCCAATTTCGCCCAAGGCGCGGAGCCCACTTCGACCCGCGCCTTCAAGGGCATCCTGTACGATACCTATGACAGCCCCGCCTCGGGCCGGTCGGAACTGCGCTGGTTGGGCCGCGAAGACCCGCAGATGTGGCAGGTCCCGATGTTCACGTCCGAGCCTACCCTGACCCTGGCCCGACCCGCCGCCTATTGGGTGCCGGCCTATCGCACCGACATCATCGAGCGGCTGCGCGGTCATGGCGTGACGATGGAGACGCTGGACGCGCCGCGCACCGTCTCGGTCGAGATGCTGCGCCTCGAAGACCCCGAGGTCGCCCGCGCCACGAACGAGGGCCACGTCGCCATCACGGTGAAGACGGTGACGCCGGAGCGCCGGGACTGGACCTATGCCCCCGGCTCGGTCCGGGTTTCGACCGACCAGCCGCTCGGCGACATGGTCGTTCTGCTGCTGGAGCCGCAATCGAACGAGAGCTTCTTCGCCTGGGGGATGTTCGCCGAGGTGCTGAACCGCGTCGAATATATCGAGGGCTATGCCATCGCCCCGATGGCGGAACAGATGCTGGCCGCAGATCCGACGCTGAAATCCGAGTTCGAGGCGAAGCTGGCCGCCGATCCCGCGTTCGCCGCTGACCCCGACGCGCGGCTGGGCTGGTTCTATGAGCGCACGCCGTTCTACGATGACCGCTACCGACTCTATCCGGTCGGCCGGGAGAACTGATCATGTTCACGACCCTGACATCCCTGCAGGTCGCGTCGTTCTGGAGCGGGCTGCTGGTGCTGCTGCTCGTCGTCCTGTCGGCGAGAGTGGTGCTGAACCGCAGGAAGCACCGCGTCCTGCTGGGCGACGGCGGGGTCGCAGAAATGACAATCGCCACCCGCGCCTTCGGCAATGCAGCGGAATATATTCCGGCCGGGATCGGAGCCCTGATCCTGTTGGCCTTGATCGGGGCTCCCGCCTGGGCGGTGCAGTTGGTGGGCGGAGCCATGTTCATCGGCCGGCTGATCCATCCTCTGGGGGTCAAGACCACGGGCGGCGTCACCCTGCCCCGCCTTCTCGGCATGGTGCTGACCCTGCTGTCGCTGATCGGCGCCGGGATCATTCTGGTGGTTCACCCGCTCCTGGCCTGATCCGCCCTTCTGGCCTGATCCGGTTGCGTCGACGAGGCGGGGCGGCCATATCGGGGTATGTCCGATACCGCCAAGACCGCCTCCGCTTCCGACTTTTTGCATGATCTGGTCGCCGCCGCCCTGAAGGCCGGGGCCGACGCCGCCGAGGCGGTCACCGCCGAACGCCGCGCCCTGTCCGTCGGCGTCCGCAACGGCGAACTGGAAGAGGTCGAACGCGAGGAATCACGCGACCTGGGCCTGCGAGTCTTCGTCGGCCGGCGTCAGGCCTCGGTGTCGGCGTCCGACCTGTCGGAAAAGACCCGCGCGCGTCTGGTCGAGCGCGTCGTCGCCATGGCGAAACTGGCGCCCGAAGATCCCTATGCGGGCCTGGCTCCGCAGGACCGCCTGAACAGGGGGCCGCATCGCGAGTTGGACCTGTTCGACCCCTCCGAACGCTCGGCCGCCGAGCTTGAGGCCGTCGCCGCCGAGACCGAAGCCGTCGCTCTGGCGGTCGAGGGCGTCGCCCGGTCCGAGGGGGGTTATGCCTCCAACTCGGCCAGCCAGTGGCGGCTGGTGACCTCGCACGGCTTTGATGGTCGCTACGAAGGCTCGGCCTTCTCGCTGGGCGTCGGCGTCATCGCCGAAAAGGACGGAGCCATGGAGCGCGGGGGCGAGAGCCGCACGACGCGCCACCTATCGGACCTGCCCGACGCCCGCCTGATCGGCGCTGAGGCCGGAAAACGCGCCGTTTCCCGCACAGGGCCGCGCAAGATCGCCTCGACCACGGCCCCCGTCATCTTCGAGAACCGCGTCGCCACCCAGGTCCTGTCGCCTCTGCTGGGCGCCATCTCCGGCCCCTCGATCGCGCGCGGCTCGTCCTTCCTGAAGGACAAGCTGGGCCAGTTGGTCCTGCCCCAGGGCGTCAGCCTGATCGACGATCCTTTCCGTATTCGCGGCCTGGGCTCGACGCCGTTCGATGACGAGGGCGTGGAGGTTCAGGAGCGCAAACTGATCCACGACGGCGTCCTGACCACCTGGCTGCTGAACAGCGCCTCTGCAGCCCAACTGGGTCTGCAGTCGACGGGCCACGCCTCGCGCGGTCTGGCCGGGCCTCCGGGCGTGTCGGGCCACAACCTGCACCTGACGCCGGGCGAGCGCGATCTGGCCGGGCTGATGGGCGACGCGGCCAATGGCCTGCTGGTCACCTCCATGTTCGGTCCGTCGCTGAACGCCAACACAGGCGACTGGTCGGCGGGGGTGTCGGGCTTCTGGTTCGAGGACGGCCAGATCGCCTATCCGGTCAGCGAGGTCACGGTCGCCGGCAACCTGATCGCCCTGTGGTCGCGCATGGTCCCGGGTTCGGACCTGGAGTTCCGCTCCAGCGCCAACAGCCCGTCGCTGCTGTTCGACGGCGTGGCCATCGCCGGGAAATGAGCGACTATTCGGCTGACCTTGACCTGATCCGCGCCGCCGCGCTCGAAGCGGGCGCCCTGGCGCTGTCGGAGCGCGAGAAGGGCCTGACCATCCGGCACAAGGACGGCGGATCGCCCGTCACCAATGCCGATCTGGCGGTGGACGCCCTGCTCAAGGACCGGCTGCTGTCGGCCCGGCCGGACTATGGCTGGCTGTCGGAGGAAACCGCCGACACGCCCGACCGGCTGTCGAAATCGCGCATCTTCGTGGTCGATCCGATCGACGGCACCGTGGCCTATATGAAGTCCAAGCCCTGGTGGTGCGTGCCCATCGCCGTGGTCGAGGACGGACGGCCGGTCGCCGCCGTCATCCACGCCCCGATGCTGAACGAGACCTTTGAGGCCACCCTGGGCGGCGGGGCCCGGCTGAACGGGCATCCGATCACAGCCTCCGACACCGACAGCCTGGACGACGCCTCGGTCCTGGCCGACGCCCGGCTGATGGAGGGACCGCAGTGGGACGAGCCCTGGCCGGACATGAGGTTCGAGAAGCGCAACGCCATCGCCTATCGCATGGCCCTGGTCGCCGCCGGGGCCTTCGACGCCGCTATCGCCCTGACGCCCAAATGGGACTGGGATGTCGCGGCGGGCGATCTGATCGTCCACGAGGCGGGGGGCAAGGTCACCGATCACCATGGCCGACCCTGGCTGTTCAACCGTGCAGATCCGCGACAGTCCAGCCTGATCTGTTCGGCGCCGGGGCTTCACCCGTTGATCGTGCGGCGCACAAGGCCTATCCCGCTGGCAAAATAAAAGCCCTCCCCAGCTTTTTCGGACACTCAATCCCATGGCCAAGAACGAAGCGACCTCGTCGCAACTCCTCCACCTCGTCATCGGCGGCGAACTGCGCCACCTCGACGCCCCCGTCTTCCGCGACCTGTCGCAGGTCGAGTTCGTCGGCGCCTATGGCAGCTACGACGAGGCCAAACAGGCCTGGAAGGCCCGCGCCCAGGCCACCGTCGACAACGCCCACATGCGCTTCTTCATCCTGCACGCGCACAAGATGATCGATCCGCGCGGGGATACGTCGCAGGCCTGATGCGGAACCTGGCGGTTCGGCGAGACGCTGTGAGGCCACAGGTCAAGCTTGTCGAAGGAGGCCGTGAATGGCGCCCACACTGATCGTTCTTGGACTTCTGGTCCTCGGCGTCGCCATCGTCGCCTGGGCCACCCGCCGCAGGCCGGGCCAGCCCCGGGTCGTGCGCCACGAACAGGACATCCTCTGGAACGATCCGGCGAGTTCCACTGTCGGCCCCCTCGACAAAACCCCGCTGCTGACCCCGCTCTCGATCACGCCGCCCTCGCTGATCCACGACAGCGATCCGTTCGCGGGCGCCCCGCTGGCCACGCCCCTATCCACGACGGAGCCACGTCCATGAACCTGTTCGGAACCGAACTGGGGTCGTCGCAGATCATGGCCCTGGTCGGTCTGGTGGCGACCCTGATCCTCTGGCTCTTCGTTCTGAGGGGCGAGCGCAGCTATGCGCGGTGGTTCCGCGCCTGGGAGGCCGACCGCAAAGCACGTCGCGAAGCGCAGAACGGCGCCACCGGAAACGACGATGGTCCCTCGCACGGCGGCCCCTGGGGTTGAGCCCTCGCCGTTACCTGCGGCATGACCAGCACTGTGGGTTGACTTGGCGCCCGGCACGTCCGACCCAGAGCCGATGACCGCCGCGTCCCCCCTTCCCACCACACCTGATTCCGACGCGGAAGACAAAGCGCTGCGTCCCCTGCTGGCCCGGATCTGGCGCGACTACCTGTCGGCGCACAAGGCGGTGCTGATCACCGGCATGGTCTGCGCGGCCCTGTCCGGCGGCTTCTCGGCCCTGCTGCTGGGCCTGCTGGAGCCGGCGATCAACGGCCTGTTCGTGCCGGGCAACGAGGTCAAGGTGTTCGGCGTCCACCTGACGGGCGCTCAGGCCGTGATCTGGATTCCCCTGACCATCCTGCTGGTCGCCATGCTGCGGACCATCGCCACGGCGGTTCAGGCGGCGCTGGTCAACCGGCTGGGCCACGGCATCGTCGGCGACATCCAGGCCCGCCTGTTCGGCGCCATGATCCGCGCCGACCTGGCCCGCCTGCGCGGCCAGCACTCGGGCTCGTTCGTGTCCTCGGTCCTGTATGACGCCAACCTGGTGCGCGAGACCTTCACCACGGGCGTGGTCAACTACACCCAGCACGGCCTGACCCTGGTGGCGGTCATCGGCTATATGGCCTGGATCGACTGGCGGCTGACGCTGATCGTCCTGGCCGCCATTCCCGTCGTGTCCTGGCTGCTCAGGGTGTTCGGCGCCCGTACGCGCAAGGCCGCGCGGGGCGCCATGGCCGAGAGCGAGAACCTGTCCACCGCCCTGATGGAGAACTTGGACGGGGTCCGGCTGATCAAGATCGAGAACCGCGAGGCCGCCGAACAGGCCCGCGTCGCCGAGGTCATCGCGCGCCGCCAGCGCTTCGTCATCAAGGGCGCCAACACCCGCGCCTTCTCCGGCCCCGTCAGCGATCTGGTGGCCTATTCCGTCGTCGCCGCCGTGATCGGCTTCGCCGGGTGGCAGGCCCAGGCGGGCGTCATGAACGTGGGCGAGTTCGCCGCCTTCATCGGCCTGTTGATGGCCGCCGGCCAGTCGCTGCGCCAGGTCACCAACCTGGCCACGGTGATCTCGGAAGGCCTGACCGCGACACGGCGCCTGTTCACCGCCCTGGATATCGAGCCGGAAATCCGCGAGGCGGCGGCGCCCAAAGCCCTGCCTGCGGGCCCCGCAACCATCGCCTTCGACCACGTCGCCTTCGCCTATGCCGGCACGGAAGCCCCCACCCTATCGGACGTGTCCCTGACGGTGAAGCCGGGCGAGACCGTCGCCCTGGTCGGCCCCTCAGGCGGCGGCAAGAGCACCATCCTGTCCCTGCTGCCACGCTTCTATGACGTGACTTCGGGTGCGGTGACGATCAACGGCGTGGATCTGCGCGATCTGAACCTGGCCGACCTGCGCGCCCGCATCGCCCTGGTGACGCAGGAGCCCTTCCTGTTCGACGACAGCATCGCCGCCAACATCGCCTATGGCCGCACGGACGCCACGCCGGAACAGATCGCCGACGCCGCCCGGTCCGCCGCCGCGCACGACTTCATCACCGCCCTGCCCGACGGTTATCAGACTCGCGCCGGAGAGGCCGGCCTGCGCCTGTCGGGCGGCCAGCGCCAGCGCATCGCCATCGCCCGCGCCTTCTTGAAGGACGCGCCCATCCTGCTGCTGGACGAGGCGACCTCGGCGCTCGACACCGAGAGCGAGGCCCTGGTCCAGGCGGCGCTGGAGCGGCTGATGCAGGGCCGCGCCACCCTGATGATCGCCCACCGCCTGTCCACCGTGATGAACGCCGACCGCATCCACGTGGTCGAGGCCGGACGCATCGTCGAGACCGGAACCCACAAGGCCTTGATCCGCAAGGGCGGCCTCTATGCCCGGCTGGCCCGACAGCAGTCGCTGGACGGAGCCCCCGACATAGCGGCCGTCACCTGAGATGAGGCCGCTTCGAAACCCCGTCATCCAGTCCGTCCTGTCATGGGTCATGGCCAGCTGGATGCGCTTCTGCTTCGCCACCATCCGCTGGACGCACGAGAACCGCGAGGTCGCCCAACAGGTATGGGCGGACGGCGGCGGCGTCATCTGCGCCTTCTGGCATTCGCGCATCGGCCTGTCCCCCGCCTGCTGGCCCCTGGACAGAGCACAACCCGCCAAGGCCTTGATTTCCCTGTCCCGAGATGGCCAGTTCATCGCCAAGGCCGTGGCCCTTCAGGGCTTTCCGGCGGTGCGCGGTTCGTCCGGTCGCAAGGATGGCGGCGAGGCCTCCAAGGGCGGATCGCAGGCCCTGCGCGACGGGTTGAAACAGCTGAAGATCGGCGCCCTGGCCATCACGCCCGACGGCCCGCGCGGCCCGGCCCGCCAGATGGCCGAGGGCCTGCCCGTCATGGCGAGGATGTCGGGCGCGCCGGTTCTGTTCATCGGCATGTCCTGCAATCCCGCCGCCAGGCTCAGCAGTTGGGACCGCGCCGTGATCCCCCTGCCGTTCGGGCGCGGGGCCATCGTCTGGGACGTGGATCGCTTTCCGGCTGGCGGCGACGTGGCCGAGGTCGCCCGCGCCTGGACCGAGCGACTGACCGCGGTGGAGGCCCGCGCCGACGCCATCACCGGCCTGGAAAGGCTGTGACGTGAGCCCCGCCCTCGTCGCCTATCAACTGTTGACCCGGCTGCTGGAGCCCCTGGCGCCTCGCCTGCTCGACGCCCGCGTCAAACAGGGCAAGGAGGATCCGGTTCGCGTGGATGAGCGGCTAGGCCTGAGCGGCGCCCTCCGGCCCGAGGGCGAACTCGTGTGGCTGCACGGCGTCAGCGTGGGCGAGACCCTGTCCCTGCTGCCCCTGGCCGAACGGCTGACGAAGTCGCGACCCGACCTGTCGGTGCTCGTCACCTCCGGCACCGTCACCTCGGCCGAGCTTTTGGCCCAGCGCCTGCCGCCGGGCGTGATCCACCAGTTCGCGCCGGTCGATGGCCCCCAGGCCGTCGCCGCCTTCCTGGATCACTGGCGCCCGTCGCTGGGCGTTTTCGTCGAGAGCGAGATCTGGCCCAACCTGATCCTGACGGCCAGGGCGCGCGGCGTGAAACTGGCCCTGGTCAGCGCGCGCGTCACCGAACGCACGGCGCGCGGCTGGGCGCGGTTTCCGGGCGCGATCCGGCGCCTGCTGGCCGCCTTCGACCGCATCCTGCCCCAGGACGCGGCGTCCGCCGAGCGGTTGCAGGCCTTGGGCGGTCAGGTCGACGGGCTGGTGAACCTGAAGCTGGCCGGCGGTCCCCTGCCCCATGACGCCAAGGCCTTCACCGGCCTGAGCGCAGCCATTGGCGACCGGCCGGTGATCCTGGCCGCCAGCACCCATCCGGGCGAGGAAATGGCCATCGTCCGCGCCCTGGACGCCCTGTCCACCCGGCCCTGCCTGATCCTGGCCCCGCGTCATCCCGAGCGGGGGGCCGAGATCGCCACCGCCCTGACGGCCGAGAACTATCGTTTCGCCATGCGGTCGCGCGGCGGCGGACTGGACAACGGCACCGACATCTATGTCGCCGACACCCTGGGCGAACTGGGCCTGTTCCTGCGTCTGGCCGATGTGGTGATCATGGGCGGCAGTTTCGCGCCCGCTCTGGGCCTGACGCCTGTCGGCGGTCACAATCCGTTGGAGCCCGCGCGCCTGGGCAAGCCCGCCGTCACCGGCCCCGACGCGTCCAACTGGGCCTCGGTCAGCAGCGCCTTGCTCGAACAGGGAGGGCTGGCGATGGTCGCCACTCCTGGCGACCTGCCCGCCGTGGTCGGCCGCCTGCTGGACAACCCCGCCGCCGCCCGCGCCATGGGCGAGGCCGCGCGACGCACGGCGGGCGAGGCTGGGGGCGAGTTGGATCGCCTGTGGGACAGCCTGCAGCCCCTGTTGCCGCTCAGGTCGCCAGGACGTGGCCGATGAAACTGTCCACGCCCCGCTGGTGGTATGTCCGCGGCTCCAGTCATGCGCGGGTTACGCGGATACTGTTGAAGCCCGCTTCGTGGCTGTGGGCCGCCGTCACCGCCCGCCGCATCGCCCGCGCTGTCCCCGTCGATCCGGGCGCACCGGTCATTTCCATCGGCAATCTGACGGTCGGCGGATCGGGCAAGACGCCGGTCGCGCGCGAGGCGCTGCGGCTGTTGCGCGCGGCAGGCATAGACGCCCAGGCCCTGTCGCGCGGCTATGGCGGCGCGCTGGAAGGACCGATCCGCGTCGATCCCGCCGTCCATGATGCGGCGGCGGTCGGCGACGAACCCCTGATGCTGGCGCTGGGCTCGCCCGCCTGGATCGCACGCGATCGCCTCGCCGGAGCCCGCGCCATGGTCGAGGCAGGCGCCCAGGCCCTCGTCCTGGACGACGCCCACCAGAACCCCACGCTGCGAAAGGCCCTAAGCCTGATCGTCGTCGACGGCGAGACGCGCGGCGACGAATGGCCGTTCGGCGATGGCTCAGTATTCCCGTCCGGCCCGATGCGCGAGCCGCTGAAGGCCGGCCTGGCCCGCGCCGACGCCGTCGTCATCCTGCTGCCCGGCGACGTCACCGAGGCCGATCCGGAGTTGCTGACGACGTTCGAGGGCCTGCCCGTCTTCGTCGCGCGGCTGATCGCCGATACGCCTCCGCCACCAGGCCCTCAGGTGGGCTTCGCCGGCATCGCCAAGCCATGGAAGGTCGAGCGCAGCCTGATCGCGGCCGGTTGCGACCTAGTCGATTTCGCGCCCTTCCCGGACCACGCTGACTATCGCGAACAGGATCTGGCCTTCCTCGCCGACCGAGCGTCGCTGCTGAATGCGGGCCTCGTCACCACCGAGAAGGACTGGGTCCGGCTGCCCCCGGCATGGCGGGACCGGGTCGTGTCATGGCCCGTGGCCGCCAAGTTCGACGACGAGGCAGAATTCAGGGCCTTCGTGCTGAACGCTATCGGACACGCATGACGGAAAGTCGCTGAGCGACCCAATAATCGCCCGATTTCCGGGTTCCGACCAATCAGTTGTAAGTTTGACGACTTGGTTCCGCCGATCACGAGAGTTTTATCTCGATGAAAGCTATCCGCAATCGGGGTCGTCGATGCCCCAAGGGGCGTGGACTGACAGCGCTGGCCGCATGGCCGCTGGGCGAGTGACTGGCGGGTTTGGGCCCTACCGCTTTCGGGAATATCCCCGTCCAGGCGAAGCTTCACGACCAGCTGATACCCCCCGTGTTACAAGCGCGGCAGTAAGGTGTTCAGACCGTTTCAACCCCGGCTCAGGTTGAAACGACCTGCGGGTTCGTGAAACAATCCGGCTTCAATCAACCGCGCGAGGGGCGTCGCATGCGGCTATCCAGACGAAGCCTAGTCATGGGCGGATCGGCGGCGATGCTCGCCGGCTGCGCCTCCACCGATACGGTCCAGACGCCTTTGATGGCGGCCGCACCCGCGCCGACGCCGGCGCCTGCGCCCGTCATCACGACGGCTCAGATCACGCCGCCGCCGCTGGACCCTTATCGCCAGGTCCGCCCAGAGCTGATGCAGCGCGCCATGCAGGCGCTGGATGTCCATCACCAGCGGATCCCGTTGCGCGACCGGATGTATCTGGTCGATTTCCAGAAATTCTCGGGCGAACAGCGGTTCTACGAGGTCGATCTCTACAGCGGCCAGGTCCAGGCCTTCCGCACTTCCCACGGCCGGGGCTCGGATCCTCAGCATTCCGGTTACGCCCGCAACTTCTCCAACACGCCGGACAGCTACATGTCCTCCGTCGGCGCCTACGCCACAGCCGGTGCGGGCTGGGGCTCTCAACAGGGACCTAACGTCCTGCTGGACGGGCTCGAGTACTCAAACAACATGGCGCGCGAACGGGCTATCATCGTCCACGGCGCCAACTATGCCGACCCGGACTTCCTGGCGCGCGAAGGCAAGCTGGGCCGCAGCTACGGCTGCTTCTCGACCGCCCACACCGACCTGCCGATGCTGCGCGAGCGCATGGGCGAAGGCCGGCTGCTGTTCGCCGGGGCTTAACGCTCCGGCCTGCGGGCCGAATGACGAATTTTGATGATGCGAATCTCGTCGGGCAAGACGACATAACGGATCAGATAGGGCGGAATGGCGAGAAGATCGCGTGTGCCCGACCGTACGGCTTGGCCTCTGTCAGGAAACTCCGTCAAGCTTTCCGCTGCAGCGATGAGCTTGCGTGTGAAGCGCTGCGCGGCAAGAGGATTGAACCCGGCCACATAGGCGCCGATCGCTTCCAGATTTTCCACTGCTTCGTCCGACCAGGTTACTCGCCGCATTTTGGACGAGGCAGAGGATTGTCGGTACCCCAGGACAAAAGCCAACGCTTGACGGCTTCATGGCTGATTACGCGACCCGCGTCGAAGTCCGCCAGACCTCGCAGAGTCGACGCCTCATCCGCGGCATCGTCGGGGATGTCGAAGATGTCGGGTTCGTCTTCAGGATCAATCGCAGGCTGGCCCATGACAGGACCATAACATGAACGTCAGCGCGGCTCCAGCGCCCGCCAGCCGATGTCTGAGCGGCTGAAACCGCCCGGCCAGTCGATCTTCCTGACCGCCGCATAGGCGCGCTCGCGGGCCTGGGCGATGTCGTCGCCCTCGGCGCAGACGCTGAGCACACGACCACCTGCGGCGACCAATTGACCGTCGGGACGACGCTTGGTTCCGGCGTGGAAGACCTGCACATGGGGACCGAAATCCTGCTCGGCGCCGCGGATGATCGAGCCTTCCAGCGGGCTGTCGGGATAACCCTTGGCCGCCATCACGACGCAGATCACCGTCTGGGGCTTGAAGGCCGGGGCCGGAACCTTGGAGACGTCGCCGCGCGCGCAGGCCAGCAACACCGGCACGATGTCCCCCGCCATGCGCATCATCAGCACCTGACATTCCGGGTCGCCGAATCGGGCGTTGAACTCGACGACCTTGGGACCTTCCGATGTCGACATCAGCCCGACGTAAAGGACCCCGCGATAGGGCGCACCCTCGGCCGCCATATGGGCCAGGGTCGGCTGGACGATGTCGCGGTCGGCGATCTCGACCATCTCTGGCGTGAAAACGGGCGCGGGCGAATAGGCGCCCATGCCGCCGGTGTTGGGGCCGGTGTCGCCATCGAAGGCGCGCTTGTGATCCTGGGCGCCGCCGAACAGCACCGCGCGCTGGCCGTCGCACAGGGCGAACAGCGAACCCTCCTCGCCGTCCATGAACTCCTCGATGACGACGCGGGCGCCGGCGGTGCCGAACCGGCCGCCCAGCATCCGCTCGATCTCGGCCTCGGCGTCACGCTTGTCGGGGCTGATGGCCACTCCCTTGCCAGCGGCCAGACCGTCGGCCTTGATCACATAGGGAGGCTTGAACACGCTGAGCGCGGCCTTGGCGTCGGCGACCTGGTCATAGACGCCGTATCCCGCCGTCGGGATTTCGTGGCGTTCCAGGAAGGCCTTGGAGAAGGCCTTGGAGGTTTCCAGCTGCGCCGCCTTGGCCGTGGGGCCGAAACAGGGGATGCCCGCCGCCGCCAGTCGGTCGGCCAGACCCGCCGCCAGCGCCAACTCAGGCCCGACCACGACCAGATCCGCCTTAATTTCGCGCGCCAGGGCCGCGAGCCCGTCGGCGTCATCGGCCTTCACATCGCCGCGCAGCTCCCCGAGTTTCTCCATGCCCGGATTGCCGGGCGCGATGACGAGCCGCCGGCACAGCGGCGACTGGGCGATTTTCCAGGCCAGGGCGTGTTCGCGCCCTCCCGATCCGACGAGCAGAATGTTCATAGGCGCGGAATGGCCGTGATGGCCTCTCTGGTCAAGCGGGCCTTGGCAAGAGCCGCCTAGAGCAGGGCCGAAACCGCATAGACAAGCGCCCCGGCCATCAGGATCAGGCCGATAATCAGCCAGGGACTGACAGCAGGTCCGTCGCTGCGGCGCTGAAGATCGCGTTCTCGCGGGTTCTGGTCTGCGGGATCGGTTCCGGGAGGGTCAGCGGCCATGAAAGACGAACGGCTCGCCGTTGGCGCCGTTCCCGCCAATGCTTCTCCGCGCTAGTCTGCAGCCATGTCAGACGACTCCTATGTGTTCGAAGGCCCAGCAGAGGCTGTGGCACCCGCGCGGGACAACAACCCGCCGCTGTCGATCAGCGAGCTTTCGTTCGCCCTGAAACGCACGCTGGAGGACCGGTTCGGCCATGTCCGGCTGCGGGGCGAGATCTCCAAGGTCAACCGCCACGCCTCTGGCCACGTCTATTTGACGCTGAAGGACGACAAGTCGGCCATCGACGGCGTGGTCTGGAAGGGCGCGGTGCGCGGTCTGGGCGTCCAGCCGGAAAGCGGCCTGGAAGTCATCGTCACCGGCAAGATCACCTCCTACCCGGCCCGGTCCTCCTATCAGATCGTCATCGAATCCATGGAGGCCGCCGGGGCCGGCGCCCTGCTGGCCCAGTTGGAGCGGTTGAAGGTCAAGCTCAGCGGCGAAGGCCTGTTCGAGGGCGCGCGCAAGAAGCCCATCCCCGCCTTCCCCACGACCATCGGCGTCATCACCAGTCCGACCGGCGCCGTGATCCGCGACATCCTGCACCGCATCGCCGAGCGCTGGCCGTGCCATGTCATCGTCTGGCCCGTGGTGGTCCAGGGCGACGCCGCCTGTGGCCAGGTCTCGAAGGCCATAAAGGGCTTCGATGCGATGACGCCGGGCGGCCCTATCCCGCGCCCCGACCTGCTGATCGTGGCGCGCGGCGGCGGCTCGGTAGAGGACCTGTGGTGCTTCAACGACGAGGGCCTGGCCCGCACTGTGGCGGCCGCGACCATCCCGATCATCTCGGCCGTGGGGCATGAGACCGACACCACCCTGATCGACTTCGTCTCCGACCGCCGCGCGCCGACCCCCACGGGCGCCGCCGAGATCGCCACCCCGGTCCTCAGCGACCTGCGCTTCGCGGTTTCGGACATGGAGCGTCGGCTGGACCGGGCCGGGGCCAGGCTGCTGGACGACCGTCGCACGCGGCTGCGGGCCGTCGCGCGCGGCCTGCCCGCCCGGCCAGAGGAACTGGTCGCCGTGGCCCAACAACGGCTCGACTACGCCGCCAGCCGCCTGGCTTCGGGTCTGACGCGAAACACCGACCTGCATCACCGCCGCCTGGTCACGGTGGGCGGCCGATTCGCCCCGGCCCTGCTGGAGCGCGCCATCGAACAGCGCACGGCACGTCTGGAGGGCCAATCCGCCCGCCTCGGTGCGGCCCTGGGCGCCAACGCCGCCGTGCATGAGCGTCGGCTGTTGAAAGTGGCGGGCCGCCTGTCGCTGGACCCGATCCATCGTCGCCTGGACCAGCGCGTCTCTCGCCTCGACAGCGTGTCGGCACGCCTGTCGCGGCCCGTGCCTCAGTCGCTGGAACGGGCCGAGGCCCGGCTCGCCGCCCTGAGCCGCGCCCTGACCAGCCTCGATCCCAAGCGGCCCAAGCCCGGATTCGCCCGCATCGACGACGCCGAGGGCCGGATGGTGGCCAGCGCCGCCGAGTTGACGGCCGGTCAGGCCATCACCCTCGTCTTCCCCGACGGCGCCCATGGTGCCCATGTCGATGGCGGCGACAGTGACGCGAGGCAGGCTGCGCCTCTTCCGGCATCCAAGCCCAAGCCGGCCCCGCCGCGCGCCAGGCCGCCGTCCATCGACCAGGGCGACCTGTTCTAGGTCAACGGGCGCCAGATGCCTGCGCCGCATTCAGAGCGGCGGAAATCGCCTGCGCCGTCGCCTCCGCGCCCGCAAGAGTGGGGTGGAAGGCGCCGCCCTTCACCTCGATCCAACCGTTGGTCCAGGGGGATGCAGAACAGGGGTCATGCCCGGCTCCGAGGACGTGCATGTCGACCAGGATGGCGCCGCCCGTTTTTGCCGCCGCGCGGGTCGTTGCGGCCAGTTGGTCGCCGACCTGACGCATCTGATCCGCCTCTGCCTGTGTCAGCCCGATCCGAGCGCAGGTTCCAGCACTCGGCAACAGGGTCGGATAGGTGGCCACGACCACGACGGCCTCGGGCGCCTGGGCGCGAACGGCGCGCAGGGTCTCGGTCAACTGGGCCTCGAGCCCGGCATAGTCGCGCTCGCCAGGCGCCTTTGGTCCCTTCCACAGCGTCCGGACCAGCCAGCCAAACACCGTGTCAGAGTCGCGCGCCGCCAGCAGGGACAGGTCCCCGACATAGCCGATGTCGTTGCCTCCCGCCGTCAAGGTCACCAGCCGGGTGTGGGCGTCGATCACCCGGATCTGCGGACCCTGGAAGACCTGTCCCCCGTGCAGCAGATGCCGGGTCACCGCCCCGCCGCAACTCATGTCGATGATGGCCAGGCCTCGCATCCGCGCCAGCTGCTGGGGATAGCCGTTGACGCTTCGGGCGCACAGCAGCGGACTGCCCCGTTCGAGCGCACCCAGCCCCGCCCCAGCCGCAAAAGAACTGCCCAGCGCGACATATTCAGGCCGCCCCTGAGGCGTGTGGCGTCCCTGAAGCCAGGCGACACCCACGCCTGCAACGACCGCCGCCAACACAAGCGTCAGCACAGCCAGACACGCACGACCCATCCATTTGCGAAACACGGGCAGACCTCCAGCCAAGCCGCCATCACGCATCGGCGGACGCGGGATCGCAAGGGCGAGGCCGCCGCTTCGCCGCATCGGCAAACGCGAACCGCCAGTGGGCAAACCCTCGGGCAGACAGCTGACGCCTGCGTGAACAGCCTACGCCGGTCTCGCGCCACCGCGCGAGCCGCGCTATCCTTGGCCCATGAACGCTCACGACCCCTCCTCCGCCGCCCCGGCCACCCTCCATTATGGCGACGGAGAGTTCGCCGTACTGAAACCCGGCGCCTTTGTGATCTGCGCCGTCAGCCAGCGGCCGATCCCGCTCGAAGGCCTGCGCTACTGGTCGGCCGAGCTTCAGGAGCCCTACGCCAGTCCGGCCGAGGCCCTGACGCGGATGGTTGCCGGATCGGGTCCAGCCGGGTGACAAACACCCGGCGGGGCGTGATGGTCGGCGCCGGATCGACGCTGATGGCCGGCCTCGCCCATGCGCAGAACCAATCCAACGACCTCGTCCTCAATGGCCGACTGATTCAGGGCGGTTACGCCATGGGCAAGACCTGGCCCCGCGCCCTGATCTTCGTTGACGGCGAGGCCCTGACCACGGCCTCACAGCGCGGCCTGTTCGTCGTCGGCTTCGACCGGGACGCCCCGGCCAGTGTCCGCATCGAGGCCCGCAGCCCATCCGCCCGTGCCGCGCGCACGCTCGACATCGCGCGCGGGACCTTTCCCTCGACCCGCATCAACGGCCTGCCACCCGCCACGGTCACACCCTCCGACCCGGAGCTGCTGGCCCGGATCGCGCGCGAGGTGGAGATGAAGGCGGAGGGCTTCGCCAGCCGTGTCGATGCCGACGATTTCAAGGACGGCTTCGCCTGGCCGCTGGACGCCTATCGCGTCACCAGCCTGTGGGGCAGTCAGAGGGTGCTGAACGGCACGCCCGCTCGGCCCCACTACGGCATCGACCTGGCCGCGCCCGCCGGCACGCCGATCCGCGCCCCCGCCGCAGGCACGGTCGCCTTCGCCCGACCGAGCATGCATTTCGAGGGCGGCCTTGTCCTGATCGATCACGGCCAGGGCCTGATCACCGCCTACCTACATCAGTCCCGCATCGACGTGAGCGCAGGCCAGCGGCTCGCGCAGGGCGAGATCATCGGCCGCGTCGGAGCGACCGGCCGCGCCACCGGGCCGCACCTTTGCTGGCGGATGAAATGGCGCGACCGCAACCTGGCCCCATCCCTGATGGTCGGCGCTGGCGCACCTTAGAACCCTGCCGACCATAGCCGCGGAAGCACACTCAAAAAGATTGTCCGCCTTGGCGACCTGACGGAATGAGGGATGATGGACCGCTCCGTGAAAACGCCGTAGTTTCAATACGCCTGCCGGATCACGGCACTCTGCCCTGGGCTCTCATGTCATCGCTCCATTCGCTGAACATCCTGCTGGTCGATGACAACCAGCACATGAGGGCGATCACAGGCGCGATCCTGAAGTCGGCAGGCGTTCGGCACATCCGCGAGGTTTCGGACGGCGCCATGGCGCTTCACTCCCTGCGCGAGCATCCGTCCGACCTGGCCATCGTTGACTTCAATATGTTCCCGCTGGACGGGGTCGAGTTTACCCGGCTGGTGCGCAACAGCCCCGACAGCGGCAATCCCTACCTGCCCATCATCATGATGACCGGCCACTCGGAAAAGGGCCGGGTTATGGAGGCGCGTGACGCCGGGGTGAACGAGTTCGTGGCCAAGCCGATCACGGCCAAGGCCCTGTTCGACCGCATCCAGGCCGTCATCATTCGCCCCCGCGCCTTCGTGAAGACCGAGGGCTATTTCGGCCCGGACCGGCGGCGGCTGAAGCCCGCGAAATACAATGGCCTCATGCGCCGGTCGTCAGACCCCCAGGCTCAGGACGCTCCGGCTTCGGACGCTGCGTCCGCGGAACCCAGCGCCGCATAGACCCGTTCGGGCCACCGCTTGTGGACCCAGAACCAGTCCTCGGGCCGTTCGCGCACACGATCCTCGACAAAGGTGGTCACGGCCTGGACGCCACGACGGATGTCGCCCGGCCGGTCGCCAGTGTTCTCGACCGTGATCGGCTCATGTGCGGTGACGCGGAACCGCACGCCCGGCAGCCGGACCACCGACATGGGCAACAGGACAGTCCCGAACCTCAGGGCCAGACGGGTCGGTCCCGGCGCGGCGTTCACCGGCTGATCAAAGAACGTGACCTCCGGGCCTTCCGAGAATTTCTGGTCGTTCAGCAGGGCCACGGACTCGCCTCGGCTCAGGCCCGCCAGCAGTTCCTTGGCGCCGTCCCCGCCCTTGGGCGCGAACATCCTGATACCGTAACGCTCGCGGCTGCTGCGGATGATCTGATCGACATAGGGGTTGTTGGTCGGGCGATAGGTCACCTGGCACGGCACCCCCGCCGCCAGGATCACGGCCGCCATGACCTCGAAATTGGCCAGGTGACCCGAGACGAACACCACGGGCCGACCGCTGTCGCGTATGGCGTGCAGCCGCTCCAGGCCGACGACGTCGATCCGTCCGCCCTCGGGCGTCAGACGATCCATCACGGCCAGTTCGGCGAAGGTGCGCCCCGTCTGATCCCATTGCGCCTCGGTCAGCGCCGCCAGCGCCTCGGCGTCCAGATCCGGGAAGGCGATACGCAGATTGCGGGCCACGGTCTTTCGCGTCCCCGTCAGCGGCCCCAGCTTGCGCAGCACCCAGCCGCCGAAGGCCGAGGCCCTCTCGACGCCCAGGGCGCGCAGCAGGGCGAACAGCCCAGAGAAGGCCAGCGCCTCCAGCCGCCATCTCAGGTCGCGCCAGACGCCGACCTCGCCCAGAACACTGACCGGCTTGGCGCTGCCCGGCTTGGCATTGACGGGGCGATTGTCGCGATCACCAGGCAATGGTGATCCCGCCGTCCACCACCAGGGTCTGGCCGGTCATATAGGCCGAGGCCGGCGACGCCAGATAGACGGCGGCGCCGGCGATCTCGTCGGGCTGGCCGATCCGCTTCAGGGGCGCCGGCTCGGTCACCTGCTTCAGCAGGTCGGGGTTCTCCCACAGGTATTTGGCGAAGTCGGTCTGGACCAGGCCGGGGGCGATGCAGTTGACCCGAATGTTCGACGGCCCCCACTCCACCGCCAGGTTGCGGGCCAGTTGCATGTCGGCGGCCTTGGAGATGTTGTAGGCGCCGATCAGGGCGTTGCCGCGCAGGCCGCCGATGGACGAGACGATGATGATCGAGCCGTTCTTTCGCTCCAGCATCTGGGGCGCGACCATCTGGATCAGCCAGTGGTTGGAGACCACGTTGTTCTGAAGGATCTTGCCGAACTGCTCGTCGTTGATGCCCGCCATCGGCCCGGCATAGGGGTTGGTCGCAGCGTTACAGACCAGGATGTCGATCTGTCCGAATGCAGCCAGGGTTTCGTCTGTCAGTCTTTGCAAGTCTTCCTTCGAGGCGATGTTGGCGGGCACGGCGATGGCGCGGCCCTCGCCGTATTTCGCATTGATCGCCGCGGCCGCCTCGTCGCAGGGGCCGGCCTTGCGCGACGAGATGACCACCCGCGCGCCGTGCTCGGCCAGTCGCTGGGCGATGGACAGGCCGATGCCGCGCGATGACCCGGTGATGACGGCGACCTTGCCGGTCAGGTCGAACAGTTCCATGCGTCGTCTCTCCGGGGATGCGGGTCTGTCGCCCGCGATTGCCGATAACGACCCCTACGGCGCCGCGACGGGTGGCGACAACGGTGACCCGGCGTCATCCGGGCGGTATTTCCGGCACTGATCGGCCAAGGGCACTAGCGGCGACTCAAGGTTACCCCGATACTCGAGCGATTCCACCCGGGAACGGCCTCTCGTTCCGCAGTTTGGCGGCCATGCGCGTACTGACAACCGGATTTTTGGCGTTTGGATACGTCTTCCTGGCGATGACGGTCGGCGCCTTCCTGTGGCGGGCTGGTCTTGGCCTCGGCCCCGGCGTGGCGGCGAGCCTGGGGACCCTCGGTTTGCTGGCGGCGATCCACGCCGTGGCCACAGGCCTCGCTGGGCGTCATGCCCTGAAGGCCGAGATCGCTCAGGTCCGCGATGCGCACCGCCTGCTGGCCGAGGTCATGGAAACCACCCAGGGCGCGATGACCGAACTGGCCCACGCCATCGAGGCCGGCGCGCTGACGCGGACCGAGGAACTGACCGGCGAGGTCCGTATCCTGGAAGACCTGATCCAGCAGATGAGCGAATCGATCGAGCAACGGCTCACGGTCACGCCCATGGTCGCGCCCGACAGTCCTGACGCTCGCCGCCACCAGCAGTCGAACCTTCTGCTGAAGACGGTCCACGACGCGCTCAGCGAGAACCGCGTCGACCTATATCTGCAGCCCGTCGTCAGCCTGCCGCAGCGGCGGACCATCTTCTACGAGAGCTTCACTCGGCTGCGCGATTCCACCGACCGGGTGATGATGCCCGCCGAATACCTGTCGGTCGCCGAGGGCGAGGGTCTGGTGCCCGCCATCGACAACCTGCTTCTGTTCCGTTGCGCCCAGATCGTGCGCCGGCTGGCCCGCCAGGACCGCAAGGTCGGGGTCTTCTGCAACGTGGCCCTGTCCTCCTTGGGCGATGAGACCTTCTTCCCGCAGTTCCTCGACTTCCTGTCCGAGAACCGCGATTTGAACCAGGCGCTGATCTTCGAGCTGGGCCAGGCGACCTTCGACGCGCGCGGCGCGGTCGAGGCCCGCAACATGGCGCGGCTGGCCGACCTGGGCTTCCGCTTCTCCATCGACAAGGTTCAAACACTGGACCTGAACTTCGCCGACCTGCAACGTTCGGACGTGCGCTTCGTGAAGGTGGCGGCCGACCTGCTGATCGAACAGCTTCTGGACCTGGACGGGGGTTCGCCCATTCCGTCCCTGCGCGACATTCAGGCCGCCGACTTCGCTGGCCTGACCCGCCGATACGGCATCGAGGTGATTGCCGAGAAATGCGAAACCGAGCGCCAGATCGTCGACATCCTGGAACTCGATATCGCCATGGGACAGGGCCATCTGTTCGGCGAGCCCCGCGCCATCAAGGAACAGGTGCTGGCCGAGACGGACCCGCCTGCCGACTTCGTCCGCTCGACCCTGCTCAGCGCCGAAAAGCGCCGCCGCTACGCCTGATCCTCAGTAGTAGCCGTAGTCGCCGCGGCGCGGCACTCGGTCATAGCCGTAGCGACCGTCGTTGTTATAGCCGCCGAAGCCATAGCCGCAGGGGTCTTCCCGCGCCGTCAACTGATTGCCCAGCAGCCCGCCCGCTGCCGCGCCGATGGCGGCGCCCTTCTCGCGATCACCGCTGCCGGCCAGAGCCGCGCCAATGGCCGCACCCAGAAGCGCCCCGGAAGCGGTGGCCCGCTCGCGGTTGACGGCATAGTCGCGCTCGCACTGTGAGGCGTATCCGCCGTTGGTGGCGCAGGCCGCCATAGCCGCAGTGCTTGCGGCCAGGACGCCGGCGATCATCATCTTGCGCATGGTGTGTCTCTCCAGATCCGATGCGACCTCAACTCCCCAACCAGCGTGGCCGTTCCGAACCGCCGCCTTCACCCGGGCCGCTTCACCCAGGCAGGGAGACCGGCTAGACAGCCGCCATGACCCTGCCCCACGCCCTCAACGGTCTCTCCGAGATCGCCGCCGACTATGACATCCTGCTTTGCGACGTGTGGGGCGTGATCCACAACGGCCGCGAAAGCTGGGCCGAGGCCTGCGAGGCCCTGGCGCGGTTCAACCGCGAGAATGGGCACGTCGTCCTGATCTCCAACTCGCCCCGCCCCGCCTCCGACGTCGTCGCCCAGCTGGACGGCCTGGGCGTGCCGCGCGAAAGCTGGAAAGCCTTCGTCACCTCCGGCGACGCCACCCGCGCCGAACTGGCCAAGCGGGCGCCCGGCCCGGTCTGGATCATCGGTCCGGACCGTGACATGGTCCTGTACGAAGGTCTGGGGCTGGATCTGGCGACCAACGCCGAAGACGCCGCCTTCATCTCCGTCACCGGCATGATCGACGATGAGACCGAGACGCCCGAACATTATCGTGATCGCCTCACGCCCGCCGCCGAGCGGGGGCTGGAGCTGATCTGCGCCAACCCCGATCGCATCGTCCAGCGTGGGGACCAGATCATCTATTGCGGCGGCTCCCTGGCCGACCTTTACGAAGACCTGGGCGGACGGGTGACCATGGCCGGCAAGCCCTTCGCCCCCATCTACGACCTGGCGATGACTGAGGCTGAGCGCCTGCTGGGCCGAGCGCCAGACCGTTCGCGCGTTCTGTGCATCGGCGACGGAGTGATCACCGATGTCCTGGGCGCAAACCAGCAAGGCCTGGATTGCCTGTTCATCGCCCAGGGCATCCACGGCGACGCTGCAAAAGGTGCAGACCGCCGTCTGGACCCGGCCTTGGCCGCCGATCTGCTGAAGGCCGAGACGACCTATGCCCGCTATGCCGCGCTCGATCTGAAGTGGTGACTATCGCCAAATCGCCGCAGCCCGGCTAACACCCCCCTATGATTACCGGACCACACCCCTCGGGCGGCTATATCCTTGAAGAGCTTTCGGTCGGCATGGTCGCCGAAAAGCCCGTGACCATCACCGAACAGCGCATCCAGCAGTTCGCCGAGGCGTCCGACGACTTCAACCCTGTCCACATGGACGAAGCCTTCGCCGCCAAGACGGCCTATCGCGGGCGAATCGCCCACGGCCTGCTCAGTGCGTCTTTCGGCTCGGCCGTGGTCGGCACCATCCTGCCCGGCGCCGGCGCCATCTACCTGAGCCAGACCCTGGCCTTCCATAAGCCGGTCCGTATCGGCGACGTAGTCGTGGCCCGAATCACCGTCTCGTCCGTGGACGAGGTCAGCGCCCGCGTCGTGCTGAAATGCGAAGGCTATGTCGGCGACGACATGATCATGGACGGCGAGGCGACCGTCCGCGTCCCTCGCCGCCGCCGTCCCGCCAAGGACTGAGACTTCGTCCAAGGATTGATTCTATGACCATTCAGGTCATCCGCGACTGGCGCGACCTGCCCGACACCTCGAAGGGCGCCGCCGTCGCCATCGGCGCTTTCGACGGCGTCCATCGTGGGCATCAGGCCGTCATCGTTGCCGCGAAAGTCGTCGCCGACCAGATCGGTGCGCCGCTGGGCGTGGTCAGTTTCGCCCCGCATCCGCGACGCTGGTTCCAGCCGGACGCGGCGCCGTTTCGCCTGATGACCCTCGACCAGATGGCGCGGGCGCTGGAGCCGCTGGGCGTGGAACGCTTTTATGTCCTGCCCTTCGACGCCGAGATGGCGGCGATGAGCGACACGGATTTCACTGAAAAGGTTCTCCACACCGGCCTGGGCATTCGCCACGCGGCGGTCGGCTTTGACTTCACCTATGGCAAGGGCCGGACCGGATCGCCCCAGGCCCTGGCCGCCCAAGGCGAAGGCCTTGGCTTCACCGTTTCCAGGGTGAGCCGCCACGACGACCCCCACGGCTTGAAACTGTCGTCCAGCGCCGTGCGAGAGGCCTTGAAGGCCGGGGACATGGACCGGGCCGCCGTCATCCTGGGCCGCCCCTTCGCCATCGCAGGCGAGGTCGTTCACGGCGAGAAGCGAGGCCGCACCATAGGCGTGCCGACGGCCAATGTGCGACTGGGCGGCTATATGCGCCCAGCCTACGGCGTCTACGCAACCCGCACCCGTCTGCCGGATGGTCGCGTCATCGACGGCGTCGCCAACCTGGGCGTCCGTCCCATGTTCGAGATCGAGGAGCCCCTGCTCGAGGTCTGGCTGTTCGATTTCAACGAGAGCCTCTACGGCCAGACGGTCGAGACGGAACTGGTCGCCCTGCTGCGCGGCGAGATGAATTTCGACAGCCTGGACGCCCTCAAGGTCCAGATCGACGCCGATGCGGAGGCTGCCAGGGCCGTGCTGAAACCCTAGCCCCCCGCCGCCTCGATAAGCTTGATCGTCTCGTCCTGCACCGACTTGCCGTCGGCGCCGACGATGTCGTCCACCTTCCAGTTACCGCCCTCGCGCTGCAGCTTCAGCGTCTGGCGGGTGGTCTCGCCGGCGTTGGTGAAGACCACGGCCGCGTCCGCCGCATTGGTCCCGCCCTGGGTCACCACGACCGAATCGAGCGTGAAGACCCCCTGATCCTGGCAGCCGCAGATCAGGTCGTAGTTCAGCGACGGAACCTCGCCCTTGGCGATGCGGAAGTCGGCGCCGATCGTGGCGTTCATCATCCGGGTATAGATCGGGTCCTGACCTGGCGCGGGCGGGGCCTCGCGCGGCCCTCCAGCCACGAACGGCGCGTACAGGGCGCGGACGAAGGCTTCGGGCGTCGTCCCCGCCGCAGCATAGATTGCCTGGCGTCCAGGCGGCGAGGTCTCGGCGGCCGGCGGTTTGGCGGGCTGAGCCGTCTGGTCGGAACAGGCGGAAATGGTGGCTACCGCAACAATGATCGGGATGAGACGCATGGCTTCCTCCGGCTCTGCCCGGACTATCCGGCCCGCGCCCCGAACTGACAAGCATCCGATCCACCGCCAAGGCTGGCGCATCGGCCTTTGGCTCTGCTAGACAACGCCAACCATGACCGTCCGCGTCCTTATTCGCCCGATTTCGATTAGCCGCCCGGCGTAGCGCCGTGGGCTGACTTCAGCCCCGCCCACGCTGGGATCGACTGCTTCGCCTGCCGAAGCCCAAATCGAGACACCGCGAACGATCACCCCAAGACGCCGAGACTTTTCCGCATGGCCGACGACACCTCCACCGCTCCCGCCGCCCGCGATTACCGCGAGACGGTCTTCCTGCCCGAGACCCCCTTCCCCATGCGCGGCGGCCTGCCGCAGAAGGAGCCGTTGATCATCGAACAGTGGGGCGACCTGTACGGAACCCTGCGCGCGACCCGTCAGGCCCAGGGCGCGCCTCTGTATGTGCTGCACGACGGCCCGCCCTACGCCAACGGCGACATCCATATCGGCCATGCGCTGAACAAGACGCTGAAGGACTTCGTCGTCCGGTCGCAGTTCCTGCTCGGCAACGACGTTGACTATGTGCCCGGCTGGGACTGCCACGGACTGCCGATCGAGTGGAAGATCGAGGAACAGTTCCGCGCCAAGGGCCGTCGCAAGGACGAGGTTTCCAAGGAAGAGTTCCGCACTGCCTGCCGCGAATACGCAGGCAAATACATCGACCTGCAGCGCGACCAGTTCAAACGCCTGGGCATCACCGGCGACTTCGCGAACCGCTATGCCACGATGGACTTTGCGTCCGAGGCGGCCATCGTTACCGAGTTCCACAAGTTCAAGAACTCTGGCCAGCTGTATCGTGGCTCCAAGCCGGTCATGTGGTCGCCCGTCGAGCGCACGGCACTGGCCGACGCCGAGATCGAGTACCACGACCACGTCTCGCCCACGATCTGGGTCAAGTTCCCGGTCATCGCCGCGTCCGACGACCATGACGACGACCTTCTGGCCTTCCGCAACGCGACGCCCTCGATCGTCATCTGGACCACCACGCCCTGGACCATCCCGGCCAACCGGGCGATCTCCTATGGCCCCGAGATCAGCTACGGCCTCTATGAGGTCCAGGCGATGGAGACGGGGCTGGAGTTCGAACCCTGGGCCAAGGCGGGCGACCGCCTGATCGTCGCCGACAAGTTGGCCGAAGACGTGTTCAAGGCCGCCAAGATCGCCGCCTGGACCCGTATCGACGCCATCAATCCGTCGGGGCTGGAGTGCGCCCACCCTCTGGCTGCGCTCGATCCCGGCTATGGCTTCTCTGTGCCCCTGCTGTCCGGGGATCACGTCACCGACGACGCGGGTACGGGCTTTGTCCACACCGCGCCGGGCCACGGCGCCGACGACTTCGAGGTCTGGAAGGCGCACGGCCACAAGGAAGTGCCCGACACCGTCGATCCCGACGGGGCCTATTACGACCACGTCCCCCTGTTCGCCGGCCTCAAGGTGTTGGAGACCGAGGGCAAGAAGACCGGCAAGTTCGGCCCCGCCAACGGCGCGGTGATGGAAAAGCTGATCGCGGCGGGGACGCTGCTGGCGCGCGGCCGGATGGAGCATTCCTATCCGCACTCGTGGCGCTCCAAGGCGCCGATCATCTTCCGCAACACCCCCCAGTGGTTCATTCGCATGGATCAGCCCCTGAAGTCGGGCGACACCCTGCGCGAGACGGCGCTGAAGGCCATCGACCATACCGACTTCCACCCCGAGGCCGGGCGCAACCGCATCCGCTCCATGGTCGAGGGCCGTCCCGACTGGCTGGTCAGCCGCCAGCGCGCATGGGGTACGCCTCTGGCCATGTATATGGACAAGCAAACCGGCCAGCCGCTGCATGACGATGACGTCGACGCCCGCATCGTCGCCGCCATAGCCGAGCATGGCGCCGACATCTGGTTCACCGCGCCGGACAGCGACTTCCTGGGCGGCCATGACGCCGACCGCTACGAAAAGATCGAGGACATCCTCGACGTCTGGTTCGATTCCGGCTCGACCCACGCCTTCACTCTGGACCCGCGCCTGCCCGAGAACGGCTATGTCGGTGACCGTCCGACCCACTGGCCCGCCGACCTCTATCTGGAAGGTTCGGACCAGCACCGCGGCTGGTTCCAGTCGTCCCTGCTGGAAGGTTGCGGCACGCGCGGCCGTGCGCCGTACAAGGCCGTCCTGACCCATGGCTTCACCCTGGACGAAAACGGCGAGAAGCAGTCCAAGTCCAAGGGCAACACCACCGACCCTCTGGTTGTCATCAAGGAATCCGGCGCCGACATCCTGCGCCTGTGGGTCGCCCTGGTGGACTATTCCGAGGACCAGCGGATCGGCAAACAGATCCTGCAGACCACGGTCGACGCCTATCGCAAGCTGAGGAACACGGTCCGCTATCTGCTCGGCGCGCTGGAAGGTTTCGACGAGGCCGAGCGGCTGACCGACTACGAGCAGATGCCGCCGCTGGAGAAGTTCATTCTCCACCGCCTGCATGAACTCGATGCCCATGTCCGCAAGGCCTATGCCGAGTATCGCTTCCAGGATGTCGTTCGGCCGGTGCTGGAGTTCTGCTCCAACGACCTGTCGGCCCTCTATTTCGACATCCGCAAGGACAGCCTCTACTGCGACCGCCCCGACGCGATCCGCCGTCGCGCGGCCCGCACGGTGATGGACGAAGTCTTCATGCGCCTGACCGCCTGGCTGGCCCCACTGACCCCCTTCACCATGGAAGAGGCCTGGACGACCCGCTTCCCGGACGCGGAGACTAACTGCGCGCGGGTGATCCCCCAGACGCCGGATCAGTGGCGCAATGCAGCGGAGGCCCAGCGCTGGGCCGGCGTCCAGTCCCTGCTGGAAGTGGTCAACGAGAAGCTTGAGGAATCGCGGCGCGCCAAGACCATCGGCGGGGCGCTGGACGCCTGGCCGACCGTGACGGCGCCTGCCGAAGCCTTCGCCCCGTTCGACGGCCTCGACGCCGCCGAGGTGTTCCGCACCTCGGGCGCCGAACTGGTCGTCGGCGGCGACGCCCCCGTCGTCGAGGTCAATCTAGCCGATCATCCCAAATGCGCCCGTTCCTGGCGGCGTGTCCCGGACGTCGGCTCGGACGCTGACTATCCCGAGCTGAGTGCTCGCGATGCGGACGCCGTGCGCTACTGGGACGCGCAACGCTAACACCACCTCCGCTCATCCCGGCGAAAGTCGGGATGAGCGGAATGAGGACTTACTGGGAGGCAACCCAGCGTGGACAGCCCCGCTCGCCTCCCCCATAGGGAGGCCGTGACCTCCGCTTCACCCGTATCGACACGCAGGAACGACCTCGACTGGCTTCGGATCGGGGCGTTCGGTCTGTTGATCGTCTATCACGTCGGTCTCGCCTACGGTCCCTATGACTGGCACGTCCATTCGGCCCATACGCTGGAGTGGATTCGCGAGGCGGTGCTGGTCACCAATCCCTGGCGGCTGACCCTGCTGTTTCTGGTGTCGGGCTGCGCCGTCCGCTTCATGACCGACCGCAAGACCCCGCGTCAGGTGGCCCGGCTGCGCATCGCCCGGCTGGGTCCGCCGCTGATCTTCGGGGTTCTGGTCCTGGTGTCGATCCAGTCGTGGATCGAGGCGATGGACAAGGGCGGCTTCTCGAGCGGCTATCTGGCCTGGCTGTGGCACGAATTCAGTCCGCGCGGCCTGTCGAACGGCGTGCCGCTGAACCACCTGTGGTTTGTCGTCTATATCGCGGTCTATAGCTTCGTTGTCGTCGGCCTGCTGAACCGCCCGGCCTGGATCGCCGCCGTCGACGCCCGCATCGGGCCGATGCTGAGCGGCTGGCGGGTGCTGATCATCCCGGTGGTCTATCTGATCGTGATCCGCGTCCTGCTTTTCCCGATGTTCGGGATCACCAACTACATCTTCTGGGACTGGTACAACCACCTGCTATCCCTGGGCGCCTTCCTGTTCGGCTTCTTCATCGTGCGCCAGGAGAGCATCTGGCGCGACCTGGAGCGTTTCCGATGGGTCGGGGTCGCGGTCGGCGCCTGCGCCCTGCCCGTCATGATGCTGCAGGTCTGGCATCCCGGCGGCGGGGCCTTCCTCGGTGCGCCTCGCAACCTGATCGTGGCCATCGACCAATGGGCCGTGATCTCGGCCATGCTGGGGTTCGCCAGCAAATACCTGCGTCAGACATCGGGCCCCGTGCTGCGTTATCTGAACGACGCGGTCTTCACCTGCTACCTAGCGCACCAGACCATTCTGGTCGTCGCCCTGTGGTTGATCCGGCCGGCCGGGTTGTCGATCTGGGTCGAGCCGCCGCTGTTGATCGCCATCACTCTGGGCGGCAGTCTGCTGATCTACGAGATCGTGCGTCGGATTCCGATCCTGAGGCCGATCTGGGGTCTGCGTCCCCTGCCCGCTGCGCCCAACCCGCCGCTTTACCGCCGCCGTCGCCTGCTGCTGGGCGTCGGTGCCCTGGCGCCCGCTCTGGCCGTCAGCGCGGTGGGGATCGCCATCCTGGCCTATCCGGGCTTCGACAATGCGAGCCAGTACCTGAGCGAGTTGGGCGGGGCGTCGGCGACCAATCCGATGATCTTCAACGTCGGCGTCTTCATCGCCGCCCTGATGGCCGCGGTCGCAGGCGTCGGCTTCGGCCTGGCCATCGTGGCGCTGAGCGAGGCGCGGGTCACCGGCGGCCTGACGGCCGTGGTGTTCGTCCTGGCCGCCATCGGCCTTGCGCTGGCCTGCGTCTTTCCCTGGCCCGATCCGCGCCACACCGCCATCAATCTGGCCCTGGGAATCCAGTTCGCGCCCCTGCTGCTGCTGTGGGGCCTGCGCGGGCGCAAGGACTTCCCGCTCTTCAAACTGTTCCTGATCGTCGTCGTCGTGGTGATGACGGCCCTGACCCTGACCACCCACCACATGGTCTTTCCGGGCACGGTGAACGACGCCAATGTCGGGTGGTGGGAAAGGGCCTACGCCCTCGTCCTGGTGGCCTGGGTCGGCATCGCCGCCTATGTTATGGGACGTCGCCTCCGAGCCCATGCTCACGAGAGCGAGAGCCCCGTCCTGTAAAAAAACACGGGCAGATCACAGATGCGTGATTGATTTTCACGAAAATGCGTTCATGCTGCAATGCAGTAGTCCGCACGTCGCTCCCGTCTTTGCGGGCGGACTTTTCGGGGAAATCGATACGCCGATGAATAGCCTGGCCATGCGTCGCGAGGACTTTCTGGTTGATGCGGTGGATTTCCCCGCAGACAGCTGGCTGCCTGCTGATGCGCCGCTGGACATGGCGATCCAGGATCTCCACGTCGCCCCCGATCACGCCGCGATGACCGGCCCGACCGCCACCGCCCCGGCCGATGTGGGCCGGCGCCGTCTGGTGCTGGCGGGTTTGACGACCCTCATCACCCTGTTGTCCGCCGTGGCGCCCTTCATCCTGTACGGCCGCAAGGGTTGGGATGGGCTGGAAATCACGGCCTTTGGCCTGTTCCTGGTGCTGATCGCCTCGATCGGCTGCTGGTTCTCGAACGCCGCCATCGGCCTGTGGGTGCTGATGACCAACCGCGAGCAGAAAGACCTGGCCTTCGCGCCCCATCCGGCGGCGCCGACCACGCGCACGGCCCTGCTGATGCCGCTCTACAATGAGGACGCGCACACGGCCCTGGCCCGTCTGGCGGCCATCGACGCGGGTCTGGCCCGCCTGGGCGTGACCGAAGCCTTCGACCTGTTCGTGCTGTCCGACACCAACAAGCTGGAAGCCCTGCTGGCCGAACAGTCCGCCTTCGCCTCCTTCCGCCTGCGGGCCCACTCGAACGCCTTCTATCGTCACCGCGAAGAGAACGTGGAAAAGAAGGCCGGCAACATCGCCGACTGGACCCGTCGCTTCGGCGCCGCCTACGACTTCATGCTGGTGCTCGACGCCGATTCGACCATGGCCGGCGAGACCGTCCTGCGTCTGGTCGACGCCATGGAGCGCAATCCGGGCATCGGCCTGATCCAGACCGCCCCGACCATCGTCAAGGCCCAGACCCCCTTCGCCCGCGTGTCGCAGTTCAGCGTGCGCCTGTACGGTCGCGTCGCCGCCGCCGGCCTGGCCTGGTGGACGGGTTCCGAGGGCTCCTACTGGGGTCACAACGCCATCCTGCGCACCCGCGCCTTCGCCGAGGCCTGCGGCCTGCCGCACCTGCCGGGCCGCAAACCCTTCGGCGGTCACGTCATGAGCCATGACGTCGTCGAGGCCGCCCTGCTGCGCCGCGCCGGCTGGGCCGTCCACGTCACCGCCGCCCTGGACGGTTCGTGCGAGGAAACCCCGCCGACCATCACCGACTTCATCCGCCGCGATCACCGCTGGTGCCAGGGCAACCTGCAGCACGCCGCCCTGATCGGCGCACGCGGCCTGACGGGCATGAGCCGCCTGCAACTGTTCATGGGCATCCTGTCCTATGTCGCCTCGCCGCTGTGGTTCGCGTCACTGGTGACCGGACTGGTGATCCAGCTCTACTACCCAATCGACTGGGCCTCGTTCTTCTACTTCCTGAAGCCCCAGTTCACGCCCTTCATGCTGGCCTCGGTGCTGGCCGGGGTGTTGCTGATCGGTCCCAAGATCATGGGCGCCGTCCTGGTCCTGTCGCGTCCGCGCGAGCGTCGCGCCTTCGGCGGCGGTCGCCAGATCCTCAAGGGCATGGCCGCCGAGATCACCATGTCGGCCCTGCTGGCCCCCATCCTGATGGTCGCCAACACCAAGGCCATCCTCAAGATCCTGTGCGGTCAGGACGCCGGCTGGCACGCCCAGGAACGCGACACCGACGGCATCAGCTGGGGCGACGCCCTGCGCGCCATGCGCTGGCAGATGGCCGTGGGCCTGGGCTTTGTCGCCGCCCTGGCCTTCCGTCCCGACCTGGCCATGTTCTTCGTGCCGATCGTCATGCCCCTGCTGCTGGCCGCCCTGATCGCCGTCTGGACCTCGCGCCGCGCGACCGGCGAGGCCCTGGCCCGCAACGGCTTTTTAGTCACGCCCGCTGGCGACCAGCAAAGCGCCATGCCCACCGTCCTGCACGGTCCCATGCGTCCCAACCTGATGCAGGACGACGCCCGCGTCCGCGCCCTGCGGGCGTTGCAGTCGGCGTAAACAACCGCGCACCCGCGTTCGTCATCCTCCGGCAAGCCGCGCCTTCGCGGCGCAGACCGGGGGACCCAGCGGCCTGCGCGAGCAGGAAGCTGTCGCGCACAAGATCGCTTCCACCATCCGGCGTGAACAGATCGCCTTCGGCGCCGCTGGGTCCCCCGGTTCCGCTTCGCGGCCCGGAGGACGACGAAAGCAAGAAGCCGCCGCTACAGCTCGCCCATGCTGTTCTCGTGGTGGATCGCCTGCTGTTTCAGCCAGGCGACGAAGGCCGCAGCGCTGGGCGACGGCGGCCGGTCCCTGGGCAGGACGACATAATAGGCAAAGCCCACGGCCTCCGACCCGTCCGGGAAGGGCGCCACCAGCCGGCCCGACGCCAGATCGGCCTGGGCCAGGGTCCGCTTGGCCAGGGCCACGCCCCGCCCCGCCTCGGCCGCCTCGATCAGCATCGACGCCTGGTTGAAGCGCGAGCCGCGGCGCGGATCGGGATGGCGCACGCCGCGCGCCTTCAGCCACATGGCCCAGTCGGGGCGGCCCGCGTCGCCGTCCTCGGACATGTCGTGCAGCAGGGTGTGGTGGATCAGATCGGCGGGCTTGAGGATCGGCTTGCCAGAGGCCATCAGTTGCGGAGCCACGACCGGCAGCACCGTCTCGGTCATCAGCCGTTCGGAGACGTGGCCGGGATAGTCGCCGGGACCATAGCGCACGGCCAGGTCCGCCTTGCCCTCGCCCAGCGCCGCAGGCTCCATGTCGGCAGAGATCCAGACCTCGACCTCCGGATGGGCGGCGTGGAAATCGTCCATGCGCGGCATCAGCCATTTCGAGGCGAAGGACGGGGCCACGCTGATCGAGACCTGTTTCCTGCGCGGCGGCTCGCGCAGCAGGGCCGAGGCGTCCATCAGCCGCTCGAAGCCCTCACGCAGCAGGGGCACGGCGGCGCGGCCCAGGTCGGTCAGTTGCAGACCCTTGGCCTCGCGCTTGAACAGAGGCCCTCCCACGATGTCCTCCAGCAAGCGAATCTGCTGGCTGACGGCGCCGGGTGTGACCGACAGCTCGTCGGCGGCGCGTGAAAAGTTCAGATTCCGCGCTGCGCTCTCGAAGGCGCGCAGGGCGTTGAGGGGAAGAAGCGGTCTGGCCATGCCCGTAGAAATCCTATCAGCGCGACAAAGACAATCTGGTTTGTGATCGAAGGGGCGAAAGTCGACTGTCCTGCGACGACCCACGGACTGGCTGCGCCCACTGACGCCCCCCGCCCGATCGAGGCCGGCGGAGCTGTCATGAGAGTCTTTCTAGCATCCATTCCGATGGACGGCGCCCGCGTCGTCATCATCGGCGACGGCGAGGCCGCACTGGCCAAGCTGCGCCTGTTCGGCAAGACGCCCGCCGACCTGATCTGGTTCGCCCCCAATGGCGCGCCTGTCGGCGCCAGCGCCCTGCAAGGCGGCCCCGCCCCCATCCAGCACCTGCCCGTCGCCGCCGACCTGAGCGGCGCCCGCCTGGTCTTCATCGCCGTGGAGGACGAAGCCGTCTGCCACGACCTAGCCGCCCTGGCCCGCGCCGCCGGCGCCCAGGTCAATGTGGTCGACAAGCCCGCCCTCAGCGACTTCCACACCCCCGCCCTGATCGACCGCGACGAGGTCGTCATCGGCGTGGCCACCGGCGGCTCGGCCCCCATCCTGGCCCGCGACGTGCGCAGCCGCATCGAGGCCGTCCTGCCCGCAGGCCTGACCGAGGTGGCGAAACTGGCCCGCAGCCTGCGTGACACCGTCATCGCCAGCGTCCCCGACTTCATGGCGCGCCGCCGGTTCTGGGAGAAGGCCTTCCGCGGTCCCGCCGCCGATCTGGCCGCCTCGGGCCGGACCGCAGAGGCCCGCCGCGAGATGCTGCGTCTGCTGAACGCCGCCAGCGAGATCGAGACTGGCCCCGAACAGGGCCTGGTCCACATCGTCGGCGCCGGCCCCGGCGATCCCGAACTGCTGACGCTGAAGGCCCTGCGTGTGCTTCAGGACGCCGACGTCATCATCCATGACAAGCTGGTGCCCGAAGCCATCTTGGACCGCGCCCGCCGCGACGCCCACCGCCTCTACGTCGGCAAGTCGCGCTCCGACCACTCGGTGCCCCAGGATCAGATCGAGGCCCTGATGATCGCCGAGGCCAGGAAGGGCCAGCGCGTCGTCCGGTTGAAAGGCGGCGATCCCTTCGTCTTCGGACGCGGCGGCGAGGAGCTTGAGGCCATGCGCAAGGCGGGCGTCCCCGTCTTCGTCGTGCCCGGCATCACGGCCGCCATCGGCTGCGCGGCCTCGGCCGGCATCCCCCTGACCCACCGCGACCACGCCCAGTCGGTCACCTTCGTCACGGCCCAGGAAAAGCCCGGCGGCACAGCGCCCGACTGGCAACGCCTGGCCGGTCCGAACCAGACCCTGGCCGTCTATATGGGCGCAGGCCGTGCGGCCGAGACCGCCGCCAGCCTGATCGAGGCCGGGCGCGATCCCCAGACACCGGTCGCCATCGTCGAGAACGGCAGCCGTCCTGACGAGCGTGTCATCAACGGCGTCCTGGCCGACCTGGGCGCCATGGTCGCCCGCGCCAGCCTGACCGGCCCAGCCCTGCTGTTCGTAGGCGAATGCGCCGCCTTCAGCGCCGCCCAACTGGATGTCCGCGCAGAGGCCGCAGCATGAAGATCATCACCGCCAACCGCCTGTCGGACGGCCGCGTCATCTATCTCGGCGAGGCCGGCGCCGTGGTCGACAGCCTGACCGCCGCCGCCGTGTTCGAGCCCGAGGCCGCCGACGCCGCCCTGGCCCAAGCCGCCGGCCAGCCCGCCATCTTCGTCAATCCCTATCTGGTCGAGGTCACCGGCCACACGCCTTCGGGCCGCGATCGGCTGAAGGAAACCATCCGTTCGGCTGGCCCCACCGTCGGCAACAGCCTGAAGAAACACGAGCCCGCCTGATGTATCGCTACGACGAGTTCGACGCCGCCCTGGTCCGCGAGCGGGTCGAGGAATTCCGCGACCAGGTCGAACGCCGCGCGTCCGGCGCCCTGACCGAGGACCAGTTCAAGCCGTTGCGCCTGATGAACGGCGTCTATCTGCAACTGCACGCCTATATGCTGCGCGTCGCCGTCCCCTACGGCGTCATGAGCGGCGCCCAGATGCGGCGGCTGGCCCATATCGCCCGCACCTATGACAAGGGCTACGGCCACTTCACCACCCGCTGCAACATCCAGTACAACTGGCCCGCCCTGACCGACCTGCCCGCCATTCTCAGCGAGTTGGCGGACGTCGAGATGCACGCCATCCAGACGAGCGGAAACTGCATCCGCAACACCACGACCGACGTCTTCGCCGGCGCCGCCGATGACGAGCTGGAGGATCCCCGGCCCTGGTGCGAGGTCATCCGCCAGTGGTCGACCATCCACCCCGAGTTCTCCTTCCTGCCGCGCAAGTTCAAGATCGCCGTCGTCGCGGCCGAGAAGGACCGCGCCGCGATCCGCACCCACGATGTGGGCCTGCAGATCGTCAAGGGCGCAGACGGCGGCACCGCCTTCCGCGTCTTCGTCGGCGGGGGCCAGGGCCGCCTGCCCCACATCGCCCAGGAGATCGCCCCGGCGGTCCCCGGCCATGAGCTGCTGGCCTATCTGACCGCCATCCTGCGCGCCTGGAACCTGCTGGGACGGCGCGACAACATCCACAAGGCGCGGATCAAGATCCTGGTCGCCTCCCTGGGCATCGACGCCTTCCGCGAGGAGGTGGACAAGCATTTCGCCACCCTGCGCCAGGAGGACCTGCGGATTCCCGACGCGGAGCTGGCCCGCATCCAGTCCTATTTCACCCCGCCCGTCTTCGCCGACCTGCCGAAAACCTCAGCGGCCTTCGACCGCGCGGTCCTGGCCGACCCCGACTTCGCCCGCTTCAGCCGCAACAACATCCGCCGCCACAAGCAGGCGGGCTACGCCTCGGTCATCGTCTCGCTGAAGCCGGTTGACGGCGTGCCCGGCGACATCACCGACGCCCAGATGGATCTCGTCGCCGACCTGGCCGAGCGCTATTCGTTCGACGAGGTCCGCGCGGCCTATGAGCAGAACCTGGTCCTGCCCCACGTCCGGCTGGACGACACGCCCGCCCTGTGGCGCGAGTTGCTGGCCGCCGGTCTGGCCACGCCCAACGCCGACCTGGTCACCGACATCATCGCCTGCCCCGGCCTGGACTATTGCAGCCTGGCCAACGCCCGGTCGATCCCGGTCGCCCAGGCCCTGTCGCGCCAACTCGGCGACTTCGACTATCAGGAGCGCGTCGGCCCCGTCCGCATCAACATGAGCGGCTGCATCAACGCCTGCGGTCACCACCACGTCGGCCACATCGGCGTGCTGGGCGTCGATCGCAAGGGCGAGGAATATTACCAGATCACGGTCGGCGGCTCGCCGGACGAACAGGCCGCTCTGGGCGAGATCGTGGGCCGCAGCCTGCCGTCCGAAGAGGTCGCGCCCGCTATTGGCCGCGCCCTGGACCGCTATCTGGAGGTTCGCATCGAAGGCGAGCGCTTCATCGACACCGTCCGGCGCCTGGGCGCCGATCCCTTCCGCGACGCCATCTACGAGACCGCCGATGCAGTGGCTTGAATCCGTCCAGAACGGCCCCCGTCTGAGCGTCACGACCCCGCTGGAAGAGGTCGAGGCCGCAGCCGCCAACACCGACGCCCTGGTGCTGGAGTTCGACGCCTTTCGCGACGGTCGCGGCTTTTCCCTGGCCTCGGTCCTGCGCGAGCGGGGCTATGCCGGTCGCCTGATCGCCGCCGGTCATGTCCTGCCAGACCAGGCCCGCCACCTGCGCCGCTCGGGCTTCGACGCCGTCGAACTGTCGCCGGGCGCGGACATCGAGACCTGGAAGCGGATGGATACGGCCTTCGACGCCGCCTATCAGCCCGCCGAGGAAAAGGCCCAGACCATCTGGCAGCGCCGCGCCGCCGCCCGCGCGTCCACGCCTCCCGAGGAGACGCCCCCAAAGCCTGACGGCGACCTGCAAGCCTTGGCCGACCGGCTGAACGCTCAGGTCGCCACCGCCCCGCACCAGGCTGGCCCGGCCCAGATCCTCAAGGTCGCCCTCGACCCGGCCCTGGGGCTGAACACGGCCGCCATCTCGTCCTTCGGCGCCGAATCCGCCGCCCTGCTGCACCTGATCGCCGAGCAGGACCCGTCCGTGCCGGTCGTCTTCCTCGAGACCGGCCAGCACTTCTTCCAGACCCTGCAGTATCGCAGCCAACTGAGCGAGAAACTCGGCCTGTCGGACGTGCGTCTGGTCACGCCGGATGCGACCGAGAAGGCCGATCTGGATGCGCGCGACGACCTGTGGAAGACCGACGCCGACGCCTGTTGCGACCTGAGGAAGACCCGCCCCCTGGCCCGCGCCACGGCGGGCTTCAGCGCCCTGATCACCGGCCGCAAACGCTACCAGAATGAAGACCGGGCAGAGCTTCTGCCCTTCGAGGTGCTGGACGGGGTGCTGCGGATCAACCCGCTGGCCGCCTGGACGGCCGAGGACGTCGAGGATCACCTGGTCGCCCACGACCTGCCGCGTCACCCCCTGGTCGATCAGGGCTATCTGTCGATCGGCTGCTGGCCCTGCACCCGCGCTGTCGAGGCGGGCGAGGACGCTCGCGCCGGCCGTTGGTCGGGACTGGACAAGACCGAGTGCGGCATCCATCTGGGCCGCTCTCAGCCGATTGCGGCGTGAGGCCGGTCTGAACCGTCACCCTCGGGCTTGACCCGAGGGCCGGACGGTCATCATTCAAGACGAAGAGACGGGCGCACGGATCGCGGCCTGCTCACAGGTTCTCCTCGCCCTGCGTCCGATCCTCGGGTCTAGCCCGAGGATGACGACGGGGCGGTACTGAAAGACTGCCTATCGTGACCCAACCGACCGTTACCCGCTCCGTCATCGACCTGATCGGCAATACCCCGCTGATCCGCCTCAACCGCCTCTCCGACGAGACGGGTTGCGAAATCCTGGGCAAGGCGGAATTCATGAACCCCGGCGGCTCCATCAAGGACCGGGCGGCCCTGTCGATCGTCCAGGGCGCCCTGGCGTCCGGCGCGCTGAGGCCCGGCGGGACCATCGTCGAGGGCACGGCGGGCAATACCGGCATCGGCCTGGCCCTGGTCGGCGCCGCGCTGGGCCATCCCGTCGTCATCGTCATGCCCCGGACCCAGTCCGACGAGAAGAAACAGGCCATCCGGTCCCTGGGCGCCCGCCTGGTCGAGGTGGACGCCGCCCCCTTCTCCAGCCCCAACCATTTCGTCCATCACTCGGGCCGGCTGGCCCGTGAGCTGAACGAGAGCGAACCCGACGGCGCGGTCTGGGCCAATCAGTTCGACAACACCGCCAACCGCGACGCCCACTACACCACCACCGGCCCCGAGATCTGGGCCCAGACGGACGGCAAGGTCGACGCCTTCGTCAGCGCCGTCGGCTCGGGCGGCACCATCACGGGCGTCGCCCAGTATCTGCGCGAGCAGAATTCCGCCATCGCCATCGGCCTGGCCGACCCGGCGGGCGCCGCCATGTTCAACTGGTTCACCAAGAACGAGATGACGTCCGAGGGCTCCTCCATCACCGAGGGCATCGGCGTGGCCCGCATCACGGGCAATCTGGAGGGCTTCAGGCCCGACCACGCCTACCGCATCGAGGACGCGGAGTTCCTGCCCATCCTGTTCGACCTGGTGCGCGAGGAAGGGCTGTCGCTGGGCGGTTCGGCGGGCGTCAACCTGGCCGGCGCGGTGCGTCTGGCCCGCGACCTGGGCCCCGGCAAGACCATCGTCACCTGCCTGTGCGATCCCGGCTCGCGCTATGCGTCCAAGCTGTTCAACGCCGACTTCCTGCGCTCCAAGGGCCTGCCGGTTCCGCCTTGGACCCAGCAGATCGTCGCCCAGGCCTGAGGCCGACGACCTTTATTCGCCTAAAGGTCGAATCCGGGGGTTTCAGCGCACTCTTCGTGCCGGGATCCGTGCACGGACATGATGAAATTGCATTTCGGCTCTTGCGTTATGTTGCAATGCGATGTCCCCTCCATTCCCGAGTGTCTGGCGTTGTTCCAGGGACTTCGGGGTCACCATGAAGAAAATCGAAGCCGTCATAAAGCCGTTCAAGCTGGACGATGTGAAGGAGGCGCTCCAGGACATCGGAGTGCAGGGCATGACTGTGCTGGAGGCCAAGGGATATGGTCGCCAGAAGGGTCATTCCGAGCTGTATCGGGGGGCCGAGTACGTCATCGACTTCCTGCCCAAGATCAAGCTTGAGGTAGTGGTCTCCGACGACCTCTATCCGGCCGTGGTCGAAGCGATCCAGACCGCCGCCCGAACCGGCAAGATCGGCGACGGCAAGATTTTCGTCACCGACGTCATCGACGTCATCCGCATCCGCACCGGCGAGACCGGAGCCCAGGCGGTCTGACCCCGACTAACGCCGACCCTGCGTCGGCGAGCGTGCGTTTTCCTCCCAGAAGAAACAGGACCACCCGAGAATGAGCACCGCCGACAAGATCCTGAAGGAGATCAAGGACAAGGACGTGAAATACGTCGACGTCCGGTTCACCGACACAAAGGGCCGCCTGCAGCACGTCACCTTCGACATCGATCTTGTCGATGAGGAATTCCTCACCGAAGGCACGATGTTCGACGGCTCGTCCATCGCCGGCTGGAAGGCCATCAACGAGTCGGACATGCTGCTCAAGCCCGATCTGACGACGGCCTACATCGACCCGTTCTATCAGGCGACGACGATGTTCCTGTTCTGCGACGTGATGAACCCGGACACCGGCGAGCCCTACAACCGCGACAGCCGCTCGATGGCCAAGAAGGCCCTCACCTATGTGCAGTCTGCCGGCGTGGGCGACGTGGTCTATTTCGGCCCCGAAGCCGAGTTCTTCATCTTCGACGACGTGCGCTGGAGCACCCAGCCGCACAACACCAGCTACAGCTACGATTCCACCGAACTGCCGGCCAACACGGGCTCGGAATACACCGAGGGCAACATGGGCCACCGCCCTGGGCCCAAGGGCGGCTATTTCCCCGTCAACCCGGTCGACTCCGGCCAGGACCTGCGCGCCGAGATGCTGGGCGTGATGCGCGACATGGGCATGCAGCCCGAGAAGCACCACCACGAGGTGGCCCCGGCTCAGCACGAGCTGGGTCTGAAGTTCTCGGACATGCTGACCATGGCCGACCGCCTGCAGCTCTATAAGTACATCATCCACAACGTGGCGGCCGCCTACGGCAAGTCGGCGACCTTCATGGCCAAGCCCATGTTCGGCGACAACGGCTCGGGCATGCACGTCCACATGTCGATCTGGAAGGACGGCAAGCCCCAGTTCGCCGGCGACAAGTACGCCGGTCTGAGCCAGGAATGTCTGTGGTACATCGGCGGCATCATCAAGCACGCCAAGGCCATCAACGCCTTCGCCAACTCGACCACCAACTCCTACAAGCGCCTGGTCCCCGGCTACGAAGCCCCGGTCAAGCTGGCCTATTCGGCCCGCAACCGCTCGGCCTCGATCCGTATTCCGTGGGTCTCGTCGCCCAAGGGCAAGCGTCTGGAAGCCCGCTTCCCCGACCCCATGGGCAACCCCTACCTGACCTTCACCGCTCTACTGATGGCCGGTCTGGACGGGATCGAGAACCAGATCGATCCGGGCGGCCCCGCCGACAAGAACCTCTACGACCTGCCGCCCGAAGAGCGCGGCTCGATCCCCGAGGTCTGCGGCTCGCTGAAGGAAGCGCTCGAGAACCTCGACAAGGACCGCGCCTTCCTCAAGAAGGGCGGCGTCATGGATGACGACTTCATCGACAGCTACATCGAGCTGAAGATGGAAGAGGTCGCGCGCCTGCAACTGCACCCGCACCCCGTCGAATTCGACATGTACTACAGCTGCTGATCCGAGGCGGCGGAGCTTAGGCTCCGCCCCGACGATCTTGAGGCGCCGGACGGAAACGTCCGGCGCCTTTTGCTTGTCTGCGCCCGGATGAACATTCGTGAGCCCCGTGCGCCGTTGTCGCGTCCGGCTCCGATCGTCCAAGTGGGATCGTCATCCTCGCCCCTGTGGCGAGGATCCAGACTCGGGCTGGTCGGTCGTTGGAGGCATTGGCGGATGCAGTAACGAACCGCGGCCCAAATCGACGACGGTGTTTCTGGATCCCCGCCACAAGGGCGAGGATGACGGTGCAGATTACGACGAGCACTTCGCTTGTATGCGCGCCCTAGTCGAAAGGGACGCTCAGCCCGACGCGGCCTCAGACGACGAGGGCGTCGGTCTCTTCATCCTTGCCGCGGCGCAGCTCGATCAGGCGCACACACCAGATCGACACCTCGTAGAGAAGCACCAGGGGCACGGCCAGCATCAGCTGGCTGATGGGATCGGGCGGGGTGACGACTGCGGCCACGACCACCACCGCCACGATGGCGTAGCGGCGGCTGGCGGCCATCAGCTTGGACGAGATCAGCCCGGCCATGCCCAGAAGGGTCATGACCACCGGCAGCTGGAAGCACAGGCCAAAGGCCAGCAGCAGGGCCGTCACCAGGTTCAGATATTCCGACACCTTGGGCAGCAGGGCGACCGAGACCGTATCCGACGTGATCTGCTGGCTCAGCGAAAACCACATCACGAAGGGCAGCATGACGAAATAGACCAGGGCCGCGCCCAGCAGGAACAGCAGGGGCGCCGCGACCAGGAAGGGCAGGAAGGCGCCGCGCTCGTTGCGATACAGGCCGGGCGCCACGAACCGATACAGCTGCCAGGCGATCAGCGGGAAGGCCACCACGATGGCGCCGAACCCGGCCAGCTTCATCTTGGTGAACAGGATCTCCAGCGGGGCGGTGTAGATCAGCTGGGTGTTGGCTGCGGTGACATGCGGCATCGGCTGGATGCCCGCCGTCACGAAGATCAGGTCGAACGGCGAGACATGGCCGCCATTGGCCTGGGCATGCAGGGCCGCCGCCGCCGCGAACGGCTTGACCAGGAAGACATAGATCGGCCCGGCGAAGGAGAAGCAGAGGATGAAACCCAGCACGAAGCCGACAACGCAGATCAGCAGTCGGCCGCGCAGCTCGATCAGATGATCCATCAACGGCGCGCGCGACGCCTCGATCTCGGCTTCGTTGCGGTCGGTCATAGGTCGAGCTTGGCTTTACGCGGCGCGGCGCGCGGCGTCTTCGGCTTGGCCGCTGCGGGTTTGGCATGGCTAGGCTTGGCAGCGGCGGGTACAGCCTTGGCCGAGGTTTTCGCAGGCGCCGTCTTGGCAGCCGCCGTCTTCGTCGGCGCCTTGCGGGCGAGAGCCGTCTTGGCGGGAGCCGCCTTGGCGGGAGCCGCCTTGGCGCGAGTGGCCTTGGCGGGCTTGGGCGTCACGGGATGGGGCTCAACCAACGAGGGCTCCGAGATCGGCAGCATGACCGGCTCGCCATCCGGCCATTCGGTCGTCGCCGCCGGCGTATCGGCCTGCGCCGGCGTGGCGGCGGCGGGAACCTGGGCGGCGGGGGTCGCCGCAAACAGCGGCTTGTTCAGATCGGAAGAGATGTCCTTGAACACGGCATTGGCCTCGGCCCCGAGTTGCACGGGAGACGAATAGGCCCCCTGCCCCGTCCGCAGCGCCTCGACCTCCTTGCGCAGTTCATCCAGCTCGGACTGGCGCGCCATTTCGTCGAAGCTGGCGCGGAACTCGTTGGCCATGCCGCGCGCCTTGGCGACCATCTTGCCAAGCTGACGCAACAGTCCGGGCAGCCGCTCGGGCCCCACGACCAGCAGGGCCACCAGGCCGATGATAAACCACTCGCTGCCCCCGATACCGGGACCCAGGCCACCCATGCGCGCGTGTCTTTCCGCTCAGCTGGCGACTAGCGCTTCAGCTCTTCTTTTTCGGCCTCGGTGCGCGGCAGCGAGCTGACGCCTTCGCTCGGGCCGTCCTTCTTGTCTTCGTCCTTGAGGCCTTCGCGGAAGGCCTTGATGCCCTTGGCCGCGTCGCCCATCAGGTTGGAGATCTTGCCCTTGCCGCCAAACAGCAGGGCGACCACGACGATGACGATGGCCCAATGCCAGATGCTCATGCTGCCCATGACAACGTCTCCTCAAGCGGCCGGATTCGGCCGACTACAAATCTCAGCCGCCATATAGGCTAATGCTTGGCGGCGCGGCAATCGAACCTGTAGTCACACCCGCATGAACGCACCCGCCAAGACCGCTCCGGCCAATCACGTAATCATCCACACCGACGGGGCCTGCAAGGGCAACCCCGGCCCCGGCGGCTGGGGCGCTATTCTTCAGGCGGGCGGCAAGTCCAAGGAAATGTCGGGCGGCGAGCCCCTGACCACCAACAACCGCATGGAGCTGACCGCCGCGATCATGGCGCTGGAGGCCCTGACCCGCCCTTGCGAGATCGACCTGCACACCGACAGCAAATACGTCATGGACGGCATCACAAGCTGGATCCACGGTTGGAAGGCGCGCGGCTGGAAGACGGCGGACAAGAAGCCGGTCAAGAACGACGACCTGTGGAAGCGGCTGGACGTCGCCCGCGCCCGTCACAATGTGAAATGGCACTGGGTCAAGGGCCACGCCGGCCACGCCCTCAACGAACGCGCCGACCAGCTGGCCAATCGCGGCATCGCCGAGATGCGCGCAGCCTCGCGCACGGCCTCCTAGACCGCGCGCACCTTCAGCCCCGATCCGGTCAGGCGTTCGACGATCACGCTCTCGCCGACCATGACGGGTTCGCCCTCGATCTCGGCCGCCCATTCGGCGCCGGAGACGAAGACCCGGCCCCGGCCCTCGATGAAGGGCGCGACGACCTGGGCGCGCTGGCCGATCAGCCGACTGTCGCGATCATTGATGTCGGGCGCGTCGGCCGGATTGACCCGCTGCACCAGCCGCCGCGACAACAGGGTCGCCGCAATGGTCAGGGCGGCGAAGACGCCCGCCTCGCCCGCAAACCCGATCCTGAGGCCCAGAGCGGTGACCACCGCCACCACGCCCGCCGCCACCGCCGGCCACAGCAGCCATTCGGTCGAGGCGGCGGATTCGACCGCCAGCAGCAGGACGGCCGCCGCCAGCCAGAACCAGAAGGGCTGGCTGGCGTAGAGATCGAGCAAGGGGGTCATGACGTGGACGGCACCGAGCCGCCTCCACGGGGCGTCCGCGTTGGCGCATTGCGGGGCGCAGGGGCCGGCTGAGCGCGACGCTCGCCCTGCTGATCCCGAGCCAGGCCGACCATTTCGCCGATGCCGGCGATGGTGCCGACCAGGCCGCTCATCTCCGCCGGGACGATGACGGTCTTGGCGGTCGGGTTGCGCGCCAGTTCGGCGAAGGCCTCCACATACTTCTGGGCCACGAAGTAGTTGATGGCGTTGACGTCGCCGCGGGCGATGGCCTCGGACACCATGGCCGTCGCCTTGGCCTCGGCCTCGGCCTCGCGCTCGCGGGCCTCGGCGTCGCGGAAGGCGGCTTCCTTGCGGCCCTCGGATTGCAGGATGGCGGACTGTTTGGCGCCCTCGGCGCGGGCGATGGCGGCCTGTTTCTCGCCCTCGGCCTCGGTGATGACCGCGCGGCGCTCGCGTTCGGCCTTCATCTGGCGGGCCATGGCGTTGGTGATGTCGACGGGCGGGGTCAGGTCCTTGATCTCGATGCGATTGACCTTGACGCCCCAGGGCTCGGTCGCCGCGTCGATCACGGTCAGCAGGCGCGAGTTGATGTTGTCACGCTGGAACAGCACCTCATCCAGGTCCATCGAACCGACCACGGTGCGCAGGTTGGTCGAGCACAGCTGGGTGATCGCATAGGGCAGGTTCTCGACGCGGTAGGCGGCGGCCGAGGCGTCCATCACCTGGATGAAGACGATGGCGTCCACCTTCACCATGGCGTTGTCCTTGGTGATGACCTCCTGCTGGGGCACGTCCAGGACCTGCTCCATCATGTTCATGCGCCGGCCGATCCGCTCGACGAAGGGGGTCAGGATGCTGATCCCCGGTTTCAGCGTCTTGGTGTAGCGGCCGAACCGCTCGACCGTGAACTCACGCCCCTGGGGCACGATCTTGATGACGCTGAACAACAGCACGAAGGCGAAGATCACCGCGAAGGTGAAGAAGATATAGCTCATGATCGCGTCCTGCCCTGTTTTGACGCACACGCTATCGCCCCAAGGCCCTCAGCGCCACGAAAACCGGATAAGGGCCGAGACGCCGCACCTGGCGAGCTTTGAGCCACCCTTTCCGCACAAGCAAAAGGGGCGGCCCCTCGCGGGACCGCCCCTCTGATTTCACCGAGATGAAATGCTTACTCGGAAACGTCGATCGAGCCGCCGTCCAGTTCGCAGAAGTCGACCGAACCGAGAGCCAGTTCGGTGCCGTCGCTGAACTCGGCCTTCAGGTCGTATTCGCAGTCGGACAGGTTGTCGTCGATGGTGACCTCGACGCTGTCGCCGGCGTCCAGCATGCCGTCGCCGAAGATGTCTTCTTCCCATTCGTCGGTCGAAGGCACCGAGATGTAGAGCGAGACCAGGATGTGGTCCGTCTCGTTGTTCAGCGTGAAGCTGACGGGCTCGGTCACCTGGGCCGAAGCGGCCACAGGCGCGACGAGCAGCATGGCGGCGGCCGCAGCGGCCATCGTGAGTTTGATCATGATATAGTCCCCAAGGTTCGGCGCGATGCCGAGGTATTTGCCCCAGTCCGGCGAACCGGCTCTGTCGCGCACGGTGTTGCAGACCGCCACCGCCTTGTCACGCCCATAATATCAGGGTTCGCAGGTCGCCGCTCTCGAACCGAAACGCTCGACCGCCAGCCGGATGATGCGACGGGTTTCGCCCCAGCCCACGGCAGCCAGCGCCCGTTCCAGCGGCATGAACAGGGCTTCAGTCGCATCGTCGCCCGCGACGGGTTCGCCACCGTGCCAAATGGCCGCATAATCGATAAGCACATAGTGCATCCCGGCCTCGGGAAAGAGGCCGTCGACCACATCGAGCAGACCTGCGATGCGCGCCTCGACCCCCGTCTCCTCGGCCAGTTCGCGCAAGGCCGCATCCACCGCTCGCTCGCCTGGCTCGATCCGGCCGCCGGGCAGGCTCCACTCGCCCATTCGGGGCGGCTTGCCCCGCCGAATCAATAGCACTTCGTCACCCCTCAGGCAGACGACGCCGACGGCGGGAACGGGGGATGCAGGACGGCTAATCATGCCTCAGCATAGCTTTCGCTTTCGCCGCGCGAAGGGTTTTGACAAAAGGCGACCATGACCCCTCCCTCCCCCGCCGCCATCGACGAACTCAAGGCTGCCCTCGGCCCCTCCGGCTGGACCCAGGACGCGTTCGAGATTGCGCCCCATCTGACCGAATGGCGCAACCGCTGGACGGGCGAGACCCCCATTCTGCTGAAGCCGGGTTCGACCGACGAGGTGTCTCGCGCGGTGACCATCTGCGCCCGGCACGGCGTGGCGATCATACCCCAGGGCGGCAACACCGGCCTGGTCGGCGGCCAGATCCCGTTCGGCGAGGTGCTGCTGTCGACGCGCCGTCTGCGCACCGTGCGTGACGTGACGCCCCTGGACGACGCCATGACGCTGGAGGCCGGCGTCACCCTGCTGGAGGCCCAGCAGCACGCCGCCGCCGCCGACCGCTATTTCCCGCTCAGCCTCGCCGCCGAAGGCACCGCGACCCTGGGCGGCGTCATCTCGACCAACGCCGGCGGCACCCAGGTGCTGCGCTACGGCATGATGCGCGACTTGGTGCTTGGAATCGAGGCCGTCATGCCCAATGGCGAGGTCTTCAAGGGCCTGAAGCGGCTGCGCAAGGACAACACCGGCTATGACCTGAAGCAGTTGCTGATCGGCGCCGAGGGCACGCTGGGCGTGGTCACCGCCGCGACTCTGAAGCTGTTTCCCGTCATGCGCAGCCGGGCCGTGGCCATGGTCGGGCTGGAGTCGGCGGCGGCATCCATCGAACTTCTGGCCCGCGCCAAGGCCGAGACCGGCGGCGGGGTCGAGGCCTTCGAGTTGATGAAGCGCCTGGGCGCCGAACTGGTGCTGAAGAACATCCCCGACACCCGCTGGCCTCTGGACCCCATTCCCGACTGGTCGGTGCTGATCGAGATCACCTCCGGCACGCCCGGCGGCGCCGAGGCCCAGATGGAACGGCTGCTGGAGGTCGCCTTCGAGGAAGGCCTGATCAACGACGCCGCCATCGCCCAGAACGACGCCCAGCGCGCCGCCTTCTGGCGCCTGCGCGAAGAACATTCGGCGGCGCTGAAGCCCGAGGGCGGCGGCTGGAAACACGATGTCTCGGTCCCCATCAGCCGCATCGCCGAGTTCATCGACGAGGCCACCGCCGCCGTCGAACGCTTCCATCCCGGCGCCCGCGTCTCGGTCTTCGGCCATATCGGCGACGGCAACCTGCACTATGATGTCATCCCCGGCGTCGGTCAGGACATCCCGGCCTTCATCGGCCGCTGGAAGGAAGGCTCGCATGTCGTCCACGACATCGTCGCCCGCTACGACGGCTCGATCAGCGCCGAGCACGGCCTGGGCCGGCTGAAGACCGACGAGGTCCGACGCTACAAGACCCCGCTCGAGATCGAGACCATGCGCGCCATCCGCGCCGCCATCGATCCGCAACGGATCATGAACCCGGCGGTCCTGTTCTAAGGTGTGCTGATCCGCGTCATCGATTCGCCTTACCGAAAGACCCGCCCGTGCTGATCCTGCTCTCCCCCGCCAAGCGGCTGGACTTCACCGAGCCGTCGCCGGACACCCCGGCGACCCAGCGCCGGTTCGTCGAGGACACGGCGACCCTGTCCAAGACCGCGCGCAATCAGACGCAGGCCCAATTGCGCGCCCTGATGGGCATTTCCGCCGATCTGGCCAAGCTGAACCAGGAACGGTTCAAGGCCTTCGATCCCGAGGCGCTGGACACCGGCGTCCAGGCGGCCCTGGCCTTTGCCGGCGACGTCTATCAGGGCCTAGACGCCCGCACCCTGGACAAACAGGGGCTCGCCTTCGCCCAGGACCACGTCCGCATCCTGTCGGGCTTCTATGGCCTGCTGCGTCCGCTGGACCGGATCCAGCCCTATCGGCTGGAGATGGGCATCCGCCTCAAGACCCGGCGCGGCGAGAGCCTCTACGACTTCTGGGGCGACCGGATCGCCAAGATGATCAAGGCCGACCTGGCGGACAGCGCACATCCGGTCGTCGTCAACCTGGCCAGCCAGGAGTATTTCGGCGCGGTCGACAAGAAGGCCCTGAAGACGCCGATCATCACGCCCAACTTCTACGAAGGCGTGGGCGAGAAGCGAAAGATCGTCTCCTTCTTCGCCAAGAAGGCGCGCGGGACCATGACCCGGTTCGCCATCGACGAGCGGATCGACAATCCCGAGGACCTGAAGCGGTTCGACCGCGACGGCTATCGCCTCGACAAGACCGCCTCGACCGACACCGACTGGATATTCACGCGCGAATGAAATAATCGAACGGCCGTGTCGCCATCGGCGTCATGACGCCCTAGTCTGCCGACAAATCAGAAACGCATCTGGAAACGCCGCCATGTTTCAACGGAACAAGTCCGACGCCATGGACAACCAACGTCCCGTCTATCGCGATCCCAATGACCTGAAGGGTCAGGTCGCGGTCATCTCCGGCTCGACCTCCGGCATCGGCCTGGCCCTGGCGCGGGCTGTGGCGTCGCGCGGCGGCGACGTGGTGCTGAACGGCCTGGGCGATCCGTCCGAGATCGAGCGCACCCGCGCCGAGATGGAGGCCAGCTGCGGCGTCCGCGTCCGCTATCACGCCGCCAACATGCTGAACGGCGAGGAGGTCGCCGACATGGTGGCCTATGGCAAGCACCAGTTGGGTCGCGTGGACATCCTGGTCAACAATGCGGGCATCCAGCACGTCGAGGCGGTCGAGAAATTCCCCTCTGACCAGTGGGAAAAGATCATCGCCATCAACCTGTCCTCGACCTTCTATGCGACGCGGGCGGCCATCCCGATCATGAAGGCCCAGGGGCGCGGCCGCATCGTCAACGTCGCCTCGGCCCACGGCCTGGTCGCCAGCCCGTTCAAGTCGGCCTATGTCGCGGCCAAGCACGGCGTCATCGGCTTCACCAAGACCGTGGCGCTGGAAGTCGCCCAGTCCAACATCACCTGCAACGCCATCTGCCCCGGCTTCGTCGAGACCCCCCTGGTCGCCGCCCAGATCGCCGATCAGGCCCGCACGCGCGGCATATCAAAAGAGGCCGTGGTCAAGGACGTCATCCTGGCCTCCCAGCCGACCAAGAAGTTCGTCACGACGGACGAGCTGGCCGGCATCTTCCTCTATCTGGTCAGCGATCTGGGGGCGTCGGCCAACGGGGCCAGCTTCTCCATCGACGGCGGCTGGACCGCTCAATAGCTCAAGACGGAAAAAGGAACGGGATGGCGCTTTTCAACCGCAAGGCCTCTCCCCGCTCCGCCGGCCCCGCAGACGCGTCACCGCCCACCAAACGCCCCATCTGCCTCGCGCTGCAGGGCGGCGGCGCTCACGGCGCCTTCCAGTGGGGCGTACTCGACCGGCTGCTTGAGGCGGACTGCCTCGATATCCGCGCGGTGACGGCCGCCTCGGCCGGTGCGATGAACGCCGCCGCCCTGGTCTCGGGACTGGCCACCGGCGGGGCTGAAGGCGCGCGCGCCGCCCTCGACAAGCTGTGGCGTGAAACCAACCAGTCGGGCGGCAAGAACGTCTTTGGCGACAGCGCGGCCTGGAGTTCGGCCATGACGCCGAACTGGCTCAAGGACACGCCCATGTGGCGTTCGGTCGAGACGCTCGCCGGAACGATGAGCCCCTATGAATTCAATCCCTTCAATCTGAATCCTCTAAAACGGGTTCTGGGCGCGGCAATCGATTTCGAGGCGGTTCGCGCCTCCGATGTCAGGTTGTTCGTCGCCGCCACCGCCGTGCGCCACGCCAAGGCTCGCATCTTCACAACGGCCGAGATCACTGATCAGGTCCTGCTGGCTTCTGCCTGTCTGCCGCATCTGTTCCAGGCCGTGGAGATCGAGGGCGAGCCCTATTGGGACGGCGGCTATCTGGCCAATCCCCCGCTGTGGCCACTGTTCTATGCCGACACGCCCGACGACGTCCTGCTGATGACGTTGAATCCGTTCGAGCGGGCCGAGACGCCCAAGGCCGCCGGAGAGATCGTCGACCGCTTGAACGAGATCGCCTTCTCTGCGCCCCTGGTGGCCGAACTGCGCGCCGTCGCCTTCGTCCAGGAGCTGATCGAGGAGAACCAGCTGAAGGCCTCGGCCAAGGGCCGCTATCGCCACATCCTGATGCACGCCATCGAGGCTGACGGCTGGCTGGGCGACCTGTCGCTGGGGTCCAAGTTCAACACCGAATGGACCTTCCTCAACGACCTGAAGACGCGCGGTCGGGCGGCGGCGGACGAGTGGCTCGACGCCTGTTTCGCCGATGTGGGCCTGCGCTCCAGCGTCGACCTCCAGGCCCGCTTCGGCTGAGGTCGTGCGGCCTTACAGAGAAGTAACCTCGACAGTTGCATCCGAACTCGGCCCCGCAAGCCTCTCACCTCGAGCGTGACGGTCACGCCCGGAGAGCTAAGCCTTGCACCATTTCAATCCGCCCCATCGCCCGCACCGTCACCGTCACCGTCGGACCGGGCTTCTGGCCATCGCTTTCGCGACCCTGGCCGTCACGGCAGCGCCCGCAAACGCCGGGGACGTGACACCGGACGCCGCCCGCATGGATCAGATCATTCGCGCCTCGAGCGACAGCGACGCCTTTTCCGGTTCGGTCCTGGTCGCCCGCGACGGCGAGATCCTGCTGGATCAAGGCTATGGGCTGGCGAACCGCGAGTGGAACATTCCCAATGCCGGCGACACCAAATTCCGTCTGGCCTCGGTGACCAAGCAGTTCACCGCGGTGTCCGTCTTGCTGCTCAGCGAGCGGGGCCTGGTCGACGTCGATGCGCCGGTGAAGACCTATCTGCCGGATGCGCCAGCGACCTGGGACGCGGTGACGGTCAAGGACCTGCTGGCCCACACCTCGGGCATTCCCAACTTCACCAGCTTCGAGGACTACGCCGCCCTGGCCACGCAGCCGACGACTGTGACGGCCCTGATCGGACGGTTCCGGGACCTGCCCCTGGACTTCACACCTGGCGAGCAGTTCGCCTATTCCAACTCGGGCTATGTCCTGCTGACCGCTATCATCGAGAAGGTGAGCGGCCAGACCTATGCGGAGTTCGTGGCCGCCAACCTGTTCCAGCCGCTCGGCATGGCCGACACAGGCTATGACACCCATGCCGCCATCCTGCCCCAACGAGCCTCTGGCTATACGCCGACCGACGACGGAATCGTCAACGCCGACTATACCGACATGACCGTGCCCCAGGGCGCCGGCGGGCTCTATTCCACCACCCGCGACCTGCTGAAATGGGAACAGGGACTGTTCGGCGCCACGGTGCTGAAGGCCGAAAGCCTGGCCCGCCTGACCACCCCTAATCTCAACGACTACGCCCTGGGCCTGCAGGTCCGAACCATCGACGGGCGCCGGGTCATCAGCCACAGCGGCGGCATCCAGGGCTTCAACACCTATCTGGGATACGACGCCGACGCCCGCACGACGGTGGTGGTGCTGGGCAATCTGAACGGCAGCGCGCCCGACAAAATCGGCGCCGACCTGATGAGCCTGGCGCGCGGCGGCACGGTGACCCTGCCCGGTGAACGCCAGGCGATTGCGGTCTCGGGCGAGGCGCTGGCTGCCTATGCCGGCGTGTACGAGGTCACGCCGGGCTTCGGCTTCACCGTCGTCGAGGCGGACGGCAAGTTGACGGCCCAGGCCACCGGTCAACAGGCGTCCGAACTGTTCGCGGAGAGCCCCGACGCCTTCTTCCTCACCGTCGTCGACGCCCGGATCATATTCTCTCGCGATGCGGCGGGTGCGGTCGACGGCCTGGTCCTGCATCAGGGCGGCCATGAGATTCCGGCCCGCAAGAAATAGCCCCACGCATTGACGGACCTCCCTGGGAGGCGCACATCGCCGCGCCTCCCAGGGAACCTCCATGCCGCAACCCAACGACACCGTTCACATCCGATTCTCGATGGGCCGGGGCGCCGGCCCCTTCTGGCAGACCAACGCCACCATAGCCTCGATCAGCGGCCGGACGGTGGTGCTGGACGGTTTCGATCGCGAGGTGACCACCTCCGTCGCCGAGTTGAAACGCGAAGGCCCCGGTCGCTGGCTGCTGGACTGGGAAATCAAGACCCGGCCCTGACGCCGCGCCTCAGGTCGGGCAGACGGCGCGGGTGTATGCCGCAGACCCCGGCGACGCGAGGCCGCGATCCCGGAATACGGACAAATGCGGCAGGGCTGCCCCGCACCCTGCCAGAAAACCCTCAAGCTCAAGATCATCGATATATTCGACATCGATGTGCCGGTCGCCATACAGGCGGCGGTAGCCTTCGCATTCACGCCAGACGAGGCATTCCTCGCTGATGACGAAATCGAATCCTGCGTCGATGGCGGACTGTCCCAGCTCAAGCGCATTCTTCTGCGCCGCCCAGAGGCCACGCCCGTGGGCGCGCTGGACCAGCTGTTCAGCCAGGGCCAGATTGTCCCGCAGGGTCAGCCCCTCGGCTCGCGCCCAGGTATCCAGATTGTCGAACTCGACCGCGTCGAAGCCCGCATCCGCGCAGCCGTCGATCCAGGAGCCGACGATGTCGGCAATGGCCAGACGCCGCGCCTCTGTCCGCGTATCCAGCAGCATTTCGTCCGGCCAGTTCGGGTCTGCGACCGGCTTTCCTTGCGGGTCACGCAGGATCAGGTCCGGATGCCGCTCCAGCCATTCGCCGGCCTCCCCCGGCTGGGTCTGGAAACCATTGACGTAGCAGATTGAAAACACGCCTGGGGCCGGAGCCGCCTTGCGGTCCCGCACGACGATGGTGACGCCCGGCGGGGGCGGATAGGCGCCGCCCAGCTGGTAATCGACGGCCCCCGAAGACGCAGCGACCCAGCGCTGCTCGACATCGGAAGCCCGGGTGTCGGCGCTGGCCGATCCCGCCATCAACGCGATCAGGAGAGTAGCGATGGCGCGCATGGGAGGTGTTTCCGTGTCGGACCGAGCGGCGCAGCCTTGCATATCCGCCCTAGCCGACAAAGCCCGCCGCACGCCTCAGCCGGTCATTGATGGCCTCGCCCAGCCCGACCAAAGGCACGGGCGATACAGCGATGCCGACCGGCCGTTCGCGATCGGCCTCGCGCAGCATCCGAAACAGGTTCGCCGCCGCCTCGCGCAGGTCTCCGGTCGGGCTCAGGCTCCAGCGCGGATCGCCGACACCGGCGCCGAATCCCAGCAGGATCTCTCCCTCGTGCGCGCCATCCGCCTCGATCCGCACCGGGGCGTCGGGGGCGTAGTGAGTGGTCAGGCGGCCGGGCGATCGGTGGCCTTCGTCAGCACGCTCGTTCACCGGACCGACCAGGGCCTCGATCTCTGCGCGGGTCACGGCGCCGGGACGCAACAGGGCCACACCATCGCCCAGCACCGAGACGACCGTGCTTTCGACCCCCACGGCGCAGTCCCCGCCGTCGACGGCGGCCTGGACGGCAAAGCCAGTCTCCTCCACCGCGTCGGCGAAGGTGGTCGGGCTGGGCCGCCCGGATCGATTGGCCGAGGGCGCGACGACCGCGCCGCCAAAAGCCGCGATCACCGCTCGCGCCCCGGCATGGCCGGGAACTCGCACGGCGACACTATCGAGGCCCGCCCGCGCCAGATCGCAGACGCGGTCGCGGTCACGAACGGGAGCGACGATGGTCAGGGGTCCGGGCCAGAAGGCCTCGGCCAAAGCGCGCGCCGCTGGATCGAACACGGCGATGGCCTCTGCCGCCCCGGCATCAGAGACGTGAGAAATCAAAGGATTGAAGCGCGGTCTTCCCTTGGCCTCGAAGATGGCGGCCACCGCCTCCGCGTTCGACGCGTCGGCGCCCAACCCATAGACGGTCTCGGTGGGCAGCAGGATCAGCCCGCCCGCCTTCAAAGCCGCTGCGGCGTCTTCGACTTTATGGGTCACGCGCGACGCGTGGCCAGGGACACGTCCACCCGCACCTGTCTGGCGATCATCCCGTTCCACGGTCCACTTGTTCCGATGTCATAGGCTCCGCGATCCAGCGAGAAGCCGCCGGTCATCTGCGCCGTGTCGCCCTGGACGCGCAAGGTCACAGGGAAGACGACCGGCCGGGTACGCCCCTTGACCGTCACATCGGCGCGCGCGGTGAAGCGATCAGGCGCAAGCGACTCCAGCGACCGAAGCTGGAAACGGATTTCGGGGTGGGTCGTGGTGTCCAGAAACGCCGGACCCGTCGCGCGGTTAGTCAGCGCCGTCTGGTCCATTCGCAGGGAGGCCGCTCGCACGGTGATGGCCACCCTCGCCTGCTCCGGGAGCTCGGGGTCGAAGCGGATGTCGCCGGACCAGTCGCCGAACCGGCCCGCATGGTTGGCCCCGAAAGCGCGCACCGACAGGGTAATGCTGGAATTTTCGCGAACGACAGCCCAGCGCCCGGCGTCTGGAACGGCGCCCGCAGGGGCCGCGCAGCATAGGATCAGCCCCGCAAAAGCGCCGAACACAGACCGCCGGGTCAGTCGTCGATCCATCGACCTAGGGCCGTCGCGGGATCAGAGGGATCATCCGGTGCAGGACGTTGTCGCGGTCGATGAACTGATGCTTCAGCGCGCCCGCGACGTGCAGGAAGACCAGCACATAGAGAAGCTTGGGCAGGCTGGTGTGGATGGTCATCAATGCGCGCGCCGTCTCACGTCCGCCGCCGACCGGCAGCAGGGGGAAGTCGAACAGGCCATAGAATTCGAACCCGCGCTGCATGGCCGATCCAGCCAGCCATCCCGTCAGGGGCAAGACCAGCAGGACGACGTAGAACAGCACATGGGTCGTCCGGGCGAAAACCTTCTGCCATTTCGGCAGGGCGGACGGCAGGGCGATTGCCGGGTTGGCGATACGCCAGCCGATCCGCGTCAGGGTCAGGATCAGAATCGCCATCCCGCCCGACTTGTGCAGCATCATCCACAGACCGCGGTTGGACCCTTCGGCCTCGGCGGCGGTGATCAGGATGATCTGGCCCAGCACCAGGGCGGCGATGCCCCAGTGCAGCACAAGGGACACGGTCGAGTAGCGGTTTCTCGGTTCAGCCATAGGTCACGCTCTCGATTCACAGGTCGCCAGACTGGCCGAAGTCGCGGATTCCGCCAAGCGTTCCGACGACGCCAAAGCCCTCAGTAGGCCTGGCTTTCGGCCGGACGTTCTTCCAGATGACCGTCCTTCAGCGCGAAGACCCGATCCATATGCCCGGCCAGCTCCATGTTGTGGGTGGCGATCAGGGCGGCGACGCCGGTGTTCTTGACCAGGTCGTGCAGGGCCTCGAACACCGTCTGGCTGGTGGCGGGGTCCAGGTTGCCGGTCGGCTCGTCGGCCAGCAGCAGGCGCGGCCTGTTGGCCAGGGCGCGGGCCAGGGCGACGCGCTGCTGCTCGCCACCCGACATCTGGGCCGGCTGGTGCAGGACACGCTCGGCCAGACCCAGGGCGGCCAGCGACTCCTCGGCCATGCGCCGCGCGTCAGCCTCCTTGTGACCGGCGATGCGGATCGGCAGGGCGACGTTATCGCGGGCGTCGAACTCGGGCAGCAGATGGTGGAACTGATAGACGAAGCCGATACGGCTCAGGCGGATGCGCGTGCGCGCCCGCTCGTCCAGCGCGCCGACATCCTCGCCGTCGATCATGACCGTGCCCGAGGTGGGCCGCTCCAGCAGGCCGGCGGCGTGCAGCAGGCTGGACTTGCCCGAACCCGACGGCCCGATCAGGCCGACGATTTCGCCTGGATTCACATCCAGATCCACGCCCTTCAGCACCGTCAGGTCGCCCCGGCCGGTGGTGTAGGTGCGGGTGATGCCGCGCAGGCTCAGGACAGGACTACTCATAGCGCAGGGCCTCGACCGGATCGATGCGCGACGCATTCCACGACGGCGGGAAACTGGCGGCACAGCTCATGACCAGGGACCAGACGGCGACCCAGAAGACGTCGACCGGATCGACCAGGGCCGGAATGGCGTCCAGCATATAGACGTCGGCGTTGAACAGCTGGACCCCCAGCAGGGCTTCCAGGAAATGCTGGATCGCGCCGATGTTCAGGCAGAACAGCAGGCCGATGATCAAGCCCGCCAGCGTCCCCGCCACGCCGATGGTGGCGCCGGCCATGAAGAAGACTCGCAGGATGGACGACGGGCTGGCCCCGATGGTCCTCAGGATGGCGATGTCGCGGCCCTTGTTCTTCACCAGCATGACGATGCCGGAGATGATGTTCATGGCGGCGATGGCCACGACCAGGCCCAGGATGATGCTCATGGCCACGCGCTCGACCTTCAGCGCGCCCCAGAAGGCGGCCAGGCGCTCGCGCCAGTCGGTGACCAGGGCGCCGGCCCCGACCGCGTCACGAACGGGGGCCAGGTATTTCTGCACCTGATCCGGCTCGGCGACCTTCATCTCGATCACATCCCAGACGCCCTCCTTGCCAAAGAACAGCTGCGCCTGTTCCAGCGGCATGAAGATGAAGGCGCGGTCGAAATCGGCCGTGCCCGACGAATAGGCGCCGCCGACGAAGTAGGTCTTCTCCAGCCCGCCCAGATTGCCAAAGGCGCTGTCGGCGCCGGTGGGCGAATAGACCTGGATCGGATCGCCGACCTTCAGGCCCATCTGATCCATCAGCGCCTGACCGACCAGAACCCGGTCGCCGCCATAGGCGCCCTGGCCGAAGCTGGCCTTGGCCTGGGCCGACAGGCTGGAGGCCACATAGGACATGGTTCCCAGGTCCTGCGGACGCAGGCCGCGCACCATGGCGCCGGTCGTCACGCCGTTGGCGCGGATCAGGGCCTGGGTCTCGATCAGGGGACTGACGCTGACCACGCCCGGCACCGCGCGGATGCGCGCCACGGCGGCGTCGCGATCGGGCGAGGTCAAGACCTGGCCCTGGACGTACATATGGCCGTTGAAGCTCAACATCCGGCCCAGCAGTTCCGAACGGAACCCGGCCATGATGCTCATCACGCTGATCAGCACGGCGACCGCCAGGGCGATACCGACGAAGCTGATGATGGCGATCAGGGCCACCCCGCCCTCCTTGCGCTTGGCGCGCAGGTAACGGAGCGCCAGGCCGATCTCCCAGCTGGAGAAGGCGCCGGCGGGCTTGATGGGCTTGGGGGCCGTGGTGTCCGTCAACCGATGATCTCCAGCGCCTGGGCCAGGGGCACAGTCTGTTTCTCGCCCGTGGCGCGGCGTTTCAGCTCGACCACGCCGTCGGCCAGACCCTTGGGACCAATAGTCAGTTGCCACGGCACGCCGATCAGATCGGCGGTGGCGAACTTGCCGCCCGGACGCTCGTCAGTGTCGTCGTAGAGGACATCCTTGCCGGCGGCTTCCAGTTGCTTGACCGCATCCTCGCAGGCCGCCGAAACCGCCTCGTCGCTGGCGCGCAGGTTGATGACGACGACGTCAAAAGGCGCCACCGCATCCGGCCAGATGATGCCGGCGTCGTCGTGGCTGGCCTCGATGATCGCGCCCAGAAGACGCGATACCCCGACGCCATAGCTGCCCATGTGGACCGGCGTATCCTTGCCATCCGGACCGGCGACATTGGCCTTCATCGCCAGCGAGTATTTGGTGCCGAAATAGAAGATGTGGCCGACCTCGATGCCGCGCGCCGACAGACGGTCGGCCTCGGCGGTCTGGGTCTCGAACTGGGCCGCGTCGTGCATTTCCTCGGTCGCGGCATACAGGGCCGTGCGTTCGTCGAACACGCCCTGCAGCGCCTCGGCGTCGAGGTCGTGGCCGGGAGGCGCCATCTCGACCAGCTTCTTGTCGCAGAAGACCTCGCTCTCGCCGGTCTCGGCCAGGACGATGAACTCGTGGCTCAGGTCGCCGCCGATGGGGCCGGTGTCGGCGCGCATCGGCACGGCCTTCAGTCCCAGGCGCGCGAAGGTGTTCAGATAGGCGGCGAACATCCGATTATAGGCCGTGCGGGCGGCGGCCTCGTCGATGTCGAACGAATAGGCGTCCTTCATCAGGAACTCGCGCCCGCGCATCACGCCAAAGCGCGGCCGGCGCTCGTCGCGGAACTTCCACTGGATGTGAAACAGGTTCAGCGGCAGGGCTTTGTAGGATTTCACGAAGCTGCGGAAGATGTCGGTGACCATCTCCTCGTTCGTGGGGCCATACAGCAGTTCGCGCTCATGCCGGTCGGTGATGCGCAGCATCTCGGGGCCATAGGCGTCGTAGCGCCCCGATTCCCGCCACAGGTCGGCCAGTTGCAGGGTGGGCATCAGCAGTTCGACCGCCCCTGCCCGCTCCTGTTCCTCGCGCACGATCTGCTCGATCCGGTTCAGCACTCGCAGGCCCAGCGGCAGCCAGGCATAGATGCCGGCGGCCTCCTGCTTGATCATGCCGGCGCGCAGCATCAGCTTGTGCGAGACGATCTGGGCGTCCGAAGGGGCTTCCTTCAGGATGGGCATGAAATAGCGCGACAGGCGCATGGCGTGACTCTCAAGGCAAAGACAAGACACGGCTTTAGCGGGTCATCGGGGGCGAAAGCTAGGCAGAACCCGCGGTGTTCGCCCCGCGGGCGCGGCTCAACCCTGGCCGGTGCGCGGCAGCGGCAGCCAGCCCGTGTAGATCAGCACCATGGCGATGGCCCAGACGATGGCCGCAACCCAGCTGGTGGTAATGAACTTCTTCTTCAGGTTCGGATTGACCGGCGCGCCCCACTGGGCGCCGTCCTTGGGCGGCGTCTGATCTTCCTGCGCCATGCCCAGGGGCAGGACGCCGAACAGCACCGTCCACCAGCAGATGACATATATGGCGAACATCGTCAGGGGACCGATAGGCATCAGCATGCGTCTCCACGCTTGGGCAGGTCGAGCAGGTCTCGGAGCGTCCAGGGGTCTTGGTCACCTGCGCCAGGGAACCGCGCATCGACGATCCGCAGAGCGCCGGTCGGCTGGCGACAGACGACCCAGGTGATGTCCTTGGCCACGCCCAGATTGGTGAAATGGCTGACCAGCAGACTGCCGGTCGGCCCGCCCGCCATCTCCTCGATGCTAAGACCGTCAGCGGCGCCGTCCTGGCCGCTGATGCGGTAGTCGAAGTCGATCATGCCGACCTCGCCCTCGGGCGGCGTCAAGCCGGCCACAAACTCTTCGGGGAAGAAGCGGCGGATGGCGACCGGATCGGTCGGGATCGACGGCAGGGCGTAGAGGGCGGCGATCACCGCCTCGCCGGTCTGGAAGTCGCCGGCGGGCGTTGGCGGGATCGTTTCCGGTCCCGCCAGAGGCGCCGGAGCGCCCGACGACGTGACAGCGTCTTCCTGATCCCCACCCTGGCCGCAAGCGGACAGGGTCAGGACGGCCGCCGTCGCGATCAGGATCGAACGCATGATGCCGTCTCCGTTCCCGCCCTGTCTATCACAGACGCAGGACGACCGTCTCGACGATGGGACGGCGGTCCCAGATCTGCTGCGAGGCCTTTTTCAGCACCCGCGCCACGGCCTGTTCGACCGCGCCGTCGTCGAAGCGCTGTTCGTTCTTCAGGCTTGCGACCACCTGTTCGACACGCTCGGCCAGATCGTCCAGCGCATCGCCCAGCGGGTTCTCGTCATCGCCGGGCATGCCGATGGCGCGGATGTCGATGTCCGAGGCGATCTTGCCGCGTCCGTCCATGGCGAAGGCCACGACCAGCACGCCATTGGTCGAGGCGTGACGCCGCTCGCGCAGAGCCTCGCCCTGTTCGGAGGTCAACAGGCCGCCGTCGACGAACAGGCGACCATTGGGCACCTCGTCGATGATGGTGGGCAGGCCGGGGGCCAGGCGCACCATGTCGCCGTTGCGCGGGGTGACGGTCTGCTTGACGCCGACCTCCTGGGCCAGCAGGGCGTGCTCGACCAGGTGGCGGCGCATGCCGTGGGTCGGCACGGCGATCTGCGGCCGGACCCAGGCGTACATCTGGCGCAGTTCGTCGCGGCAGGGGTGGCCCGAGACGTGGATGCCGGGGTGATCCTTCTCGGTATAGAGGCGCACGCCACGGTCGGCGAGGCGGTCCTGCAGACGGCCGATCGACAGTTCGTTGCCGGGGATGACCCGCGACGAGAAGATGCAGTGGTCGCCCTGGCTCAGCTTCACCGTCGGGTGGGTGCCGGTCGAGACGCGCGACAGGGCCGCATTGGCCTCGCCCTGACTGCCGGTGCACAGATACATGATCTCGTCGGCGGGCCAAACGCGGGCCTCTTCGTCCGACAGGAATTTGCGCACATTCTGCAACAGGCCGACGTGTTTGGCGGCGGCGGTGATGCGGTTCATCGACCGCCCGGCCAGGAAGACGCGACGCCCTGCCCGCTCGGCGGCGCGGATCACGCTGTCCATGCGGGCGACGTTGGAGGCGAAGCAGCCGACCGCGATCCGGCCCTTCTTCAGGCTGCCGATAAGCTTGTCCAGTTCTGTGGCGACGCCGGATTCCGACCCCGCCGAACCTTCGACGAAGACGTTGGTGGAATCGCAGACCATGGCCAGAACGCCCTCGTCACCGAGTTGCGTCAGCTTGTCGCTGTCGGTCTTCTGACCGATCACCGGGCCGTCGTCGATCTTCCAGTCGCCGGTGTGCAGCACCGTGCCCAGGGGCGTCTTGATGGCCAGGCCGTTCGGCTCGGCGATCGAGTGAGTCATGGTGACCATGGTCACCTCGAAGGCGCCCAGCTTGAACGTCCCGCCCAGCGGCACCTCGTGGATCGTCACCTGATCCAGGATGCCCGCTTCGCGCAGCTTCTCGCGGATCAGGAAGGCGGTGAAGGGCGTGGCGTAGAGGGGCGCCTTCATGCGCGACCAGATCCAGCCCAGGGCGCCGATGTGGTCCTCGTGCGCGTGGGTCAGGACGATGCCGCGGATGGTCTCGCCTTCCAGGAAGGCGGGATCGGGCACGATCACGTCGATGCCGGGCGTCGAGGGGTCGCCAAAGGTCACGCCCACGTCGACGACCAGCCACTCGCGGCGGGCCTCGGGTCCGTAGCCATAGACGTTGAGGTTCATTCCGACCTCGCCCGAGCCGCCCAGCGGCAGGAAGACGAGTTCGTCGTTTGCGTTCTTTTTCATTCAGTCTTTCGTATCGGTATTGCGGCGCCAGATTTCCAGCAGGCCGCGGATGGTCAGGTCCGGATCAAACCGGTCAATACTTGTCGTGGCGCCCTCGAACAGGGAGGCGACGCCGCCCGTGCCGACGACCGTCATGGGCTTGCCCCACTCGGTCTTGATACGATCCACCAGGCCTTCGATCAGGGCGATATAGCCCCAGAAGACACCGGACTGCATCGCCGCCACCGTGTCCTTGCCGATCACGCGATCGGGCTTCTGGATGGCGATGCGGGGCAATTTTGCGGCGGCCTCGTGCAGGGCCTGGAGCGACAGGTTGATGCCGGGGGCGATCAGCCCGCCCTCGAACGCGCCGTCTGCGGCCACGATGTCAAAGGTGGTGGCGGTGCCGCTGTCGATCAAGAGCAGGTCGCCCGGATAGGCCAGATGCGCCCCGATGGCGTTGACCAGCCGGTCGGCGCCTGCCTCGGTCGGCTTGGTAATGCGCACCTCGATGCCGAGTTTGGCGCCCTCGCCGATCACCAGGGGTTCGACGTTCATGTAGCGCCGCACCAGGTTGCGCAGGTTGAAGATCGACTGAGGCACCACGCTGGAGATGATGCAGCCGCTCAGGTTGGCGAAGGCCAGCCCGTTCATGTGCAGCAACTGGGTCAGCCAGACGGCGTATTCGTCCGCCGTCCGATTGGCCTCGGTCGCCGTGCGCCACTGGGCGATCCAGTCCTGGCCGTCGTGAACGGCGAACAGGGTGTTGGTGTTGCCTTGTTCGATGGCCAGCAGCATCACGCGGGTTTCCCGAAGAAGACGTCGCCGGCCGAGATCAGCCGCAGAGAACCGTCCGGCAGCCGCAGCCGCAACGCGCCGTCCGCCTCGACCCCTTCGGCCATGCCGGTCAGGGTCTCGTGGCCCAGGCGCGCCGTGCAGGGGCCGTCCAGCCCCCGGATGCGGGCGATCCAGGCGTCGAGAATGGGCTGGAAGCCCAGGCTGTTCCAACGTTCGGTCCAGACGGCGAAGGCCTCGGCCAGGATCTCGGCGGCGGCTTCGATCGGCGGGGCATAGAGGACGTCGCCCTTCAGATGCGCGCCCATGGCCGTCGCCGGGCGTTCGGTGCCCGAGGGCGCCTGGGCCAGGTTCACCCCGATCCCGACTGCCAGCCAGAGCCCGCCGCCTTCGTGCGGACCCGACTCGACCAGGATGCCCGAGGCCTTGTCGGACTCGATCATCACGTCATTGGGCCATTTGATCGTCACCAGCGGCGGCGGCACGAAGGTGTCCAGCAGATCGGCGACCGCCAGGGCGGCGACGAAGGTGATCTGGGCCGCCTCGGCGGGGGCGCGCGCCGTGGTGGTCAGAAGCGTGGCGTACAGATTGCCCGTCTCGCTGACCCATTCGCGACCCCGACGCCCGCGACCGGCGCTCTGATGCCGGGCGACGATCCACAGGGGGCCGGTCTCGCCGGCCTCGGCCCGGCGTCGGGCCTCGGCATTGGTGGAATCCGTCTCTTCGAGCAGCAGTATGGAGGCGGCGTCCAACGCCCTACCCGGCTCCGAAGCCGGCCGCAGCGGCGCGCGTCAGGGGCTCAAGCCACGTCAGACCGACGATCACCAGCGGGAAGGAGAAGGCGGCGCAGGCGAAGGCGATCCACTTGGCCTCGAACGGCGCCGGGTCGGTCTTCACGTCGTCCAGCGGCGCATCGAACCACATCAGCTTGATGATCCGCAGATAGTAGAAGGCGGACACGACCGAGGCCACCAGACCGGCGGCGCCGACCATCCAGTACCCCGCCTCGGCGGCGGCGCCGAAGACGTAGAACTTGGCCCAGAAGCCCGCGAACGGCGGCATACCCAGCAGCGACAGCGACAGCACGGTGATGGCGATGGCCGTGACCGGACGATCCTTCTTCAGACCGGCCAGATCGGCGATGCGGCGGATCGGCTTGCCGCCCTTGGACAGGCTGAGCAGCAGAGCGAAGAAGCCGAACTGGTCGATGACATAGAGCGTCATGAACATCAGCGTGGCCTGGATGCCGATGGCCGTCCCCGCCGTCACGCCCAGCAGGGCATAGCCGATGTTGATGATCGACGAATAGGCCAGCAGACGCTGCAGATCCTTCTGCGCCAGACCAGCGAAGGCGCCGACGGCGAACGAGATCAGCGAGATCAGCACCAGAACCTGCGCCCACTGGTCATGAATGCCGCCGAACGCGCCGTCCAGGGTGCGGATGATCAGGACCATCGCGGCCATCTTGGGCGCCGTGGCGAACAGGGCCACGACCGGCGTCGGTGCGCCTTCGTAAACGTCGGGCGTCCACATGTGGAAGGGCGCGGCCGAGACCTTGAACGCCAGTCCGCAGACCAGGAAGACCAGGCCGAAGATCAGGCCGGGGCCGACATCGCCTTGCGCGGCGACGGCGGCGATGTCCTCGAACCGCATCGAGCCGGTGAAGCCGTAGATCAGGCTGGCGCCGTACAGCAGCAGGCCCGACGACAGGGCGCCGAGGACGAAATACTTCAGGCCCGCTTCGGACGCCTTCAGGTTGTCGCGGTGGAAGGCGGCCAGAACATAGAGGGCCAGCGAATGCAGCTCGATCCCGACATAGAGCGAGATCAGGTCGCCCGAGGACGCCATCATGCTCATGCCGACGGCGGCCAGAACGATCAGGATCGGGTATTCGAACTGGGCGATCCGGGTGCGGCTCATCCAGCCTGCGCCCAGCACGATGGCCACGGCCGAGGCCAGATAGATGACCACCTTGCCATAGACGGCCAGCGGGTCGGCCACATAGGCGCCGTGGAAGGCCTGGCCCAGCGGACCGGTCACGGCCAGCGCCGAGGCGGCGATCAGCAGGACGACCGAGGCGATCGAGATGGCCCAGGCCGAGCGTGCGCCCGCAAAGGCGCCGATGACCAGCAGGAACAGGGCCCCGATGGCCAGGGTCAGCTCAGGGGCGGCCAGGTGAAGTGCGGAGGACAGATCAGGCATCAGGGTCTCACCCGCCGATCGCGGCGTTGTAGGCGGCGACTACCGCATCGACGGAAGCGGCGGTGGTGTTCAGCACCAGGTCAGGCTGGACGCCCAGCCAGATGGTGCCGACGATCAGGGGCACGAACAGCGCCAGCTCGCGCCGGTCGATGTCCATGATGGTCTTCATCGCCGGGTTGGTGATCTCGCCGAACATGACGTTGCGGTACAGGTTCAGGGCATAGACCGCCGACAGGATGACCCCCGTCGCCGCCACGAAGGCCGTCCAGGTCGAGGCCTGATAGACGCCCGTCATGGTCAGGATCTCGCCGATGAAGCCCGAGGTGCCCGGCAGGCCGACGTTGGCCATGGTGAACATCAGGAAGATGGCTGCGTACCAGGGCATCCGTGCGGTCAGGCCGCCATAGGCCGAGATCTCGCGGGTGTGCATCCGGTCATAGACCACGCCGACGCAGAGGAAGAGCGCGCCCGAGATCAGGCCGTGGCTCAGCATCTGGAACACGGCGCCCTGCATGCCCTGGGCGTTGCCGGCGAAGATGCCCATGGTCACGAAGCCCATGTGGGCCACCGAGGAATAGGCGATCAGCTTCTTGATGTCCGTCTGCCGGAAGGCGACCAGCGAGGTATAGACCACGGCGATCACCGACAGGGTGAAGACCAGGGGCTGGAACATCTGCGAGGCGATGGGGAACATCGGCACGTTGAACAGGATGAAGCCGTAACCGCCCAGCTTCAGCAGGATGCCGGCCAGGATGACCGAACCCGCCGTCGGCGCCTGAACGTGGGCGTCGGGCAGCCAGGTGTGCACCGGCCACATCGGCATCTTGACCGCGAACGAGGCGAAGAAGGCCAGCCACAGCAGGGGCTGATAACGGGCGTCGAAGGCGAAGGCCTTGAGCTCGGGGATGCTGGTGGTGCCCGCTTCATGGGCCATCCAAAGCATGGCCAGCAGCATCAGGACCGACCCCAGCAGGGTGTAGAGGAAGAACTTGTAGGATGCGTAGATCCGGTTCGCCCCGCCCCAGATGCCGATGATCAGGAACATCGGCACCAGGGTGCCTTCGAAGAAGATGTAGAAGAGGAACAGGTCCAGCGAGGTGAACACGCCAATGACCAGGGTCTCCAGCACCAGGAAGGCGATCATGTATTCGACGACGCGCGTCTCGATCGACTTCCAGCTGGACAGGATGCAGATCGGCAGCAGGAAGGCCGTCAGCAGCACGAACAGGATCGAGATCCCGTCCACACCCAGGTGATAGGCGGCGCCTGCGAACCAGGGATGGAACTCGACGAACTGATAGCCGGGGTTCGACGCATCGAAGCCCATGACCAGCACGACCGAGACGGCCAGGGTCAGAAGGGTCGTGCCCAGGGCGATCCAGCGCGCGGCAGGAGCCGCCTCATCCGCCGTCTTGGACAGGAAGCGTGCGCCCAGCAGGACGGCGGCGCCGACCAGCGGGAGGAAGGTGACGATGCTCAGGATTGCGGGCACGGTCACGCTCCGAACGCATAGATGACGAAGGCGAGGAAGCCGGCGACGCCGAGCAACATCACGAACGCATAATAATAGACGTAGCCGGATTGGAACCGCGACAGCCAACCGGCCGACTTCAGCGACGCCCAGGCGGCGCCGTTGGGTCCGAACCCGTCGATGATCTTCACGTCGCCGATCTTCCAGAACAGGTCGCCCAGGGCTTTGGTGCCCTTGACGAAGGTCGCGTCATACAACTCGTCGAAATACCACTTGTTGTAGAGGAAGGCCCAGACCGGCGTCTGGCGATCCGCCAGTTGCCGCGCCCAGCCCTCGCGGACCACATAGATCCACCAGGCGGCGAAGGTGCCGATCAGCGTCAGGACCAGCGGCGACCACTTGACCCACAACGGCACCGAATGGCTGTCGTGCAGGACGTGGTTGTGCGCGCCCGAGAAGATAGCTCCACGCCAGAATTCGGCTTCGTGATGGCCGATGAAGTGCGGCGCGAACACGATGCCCGCAGCCACGGCGCCGACCGACAGGACCAGCAGCGGAACCAGCATGACCCACGGGCTCTCGTGCGGCTTCAGCGGACCATGATGCCCGTGATCGTCGTGAGCGTGATCGTCGTGGTGATCGTCGGCGATGGGCTCGGAATGGGTTTCGAGCTGGGCGTGCGAGGCATGGTCGTCATGCGCATGAGCATGGCCGTCCTCTTCCTTCCACACAGGCTTGTTGTGGAAGGTCATGAACACCAGACGCCACGAATAATAGGCCGTCAGACCCGCCGCCAGGATGCCGATGAAGAAGGCGAAATAGCCGGCCGGCGAATGACCGCTCGAGGCCGCCGCGAAGGCGCTCTCGATGATCGAGTCCTTGGAATAGAAGCCCGCGAAACCGCCGACGCCGGGGATGCCCAGGCCGGTGATGGCGATGGTGCCGATGGTCATCACCGCATAGGTGACCGGCAGCAGCTTCCACAGCCCGCCCATCTTCCGCATGTCCTGCTCGTGGTGCATGCCGTGGATCACCGAACCGGCGCCCAGGAACAGCAGGGCCTTGAAGAAGGCGTGGGTGAACAGGTGGAACATCGCGGCCTGATAGGCGCCGACGCCCGCTGCGAAGAACATGTAGCCCAGCTGCGAACAGGTCGAATAGGCGATGACCCGCTTGATGTCGTTCTGCATCAGGCCGACCGTCGCGGCGAACAGGGCCGTGATGGCGCCGGTGATGGCGATCATCAGCGAGGCGGTCGGTGCGTATTCGTAGATCGGGCTCAGCAGGCAGACCATATAGACGCCTGCGGTGACCATGGTCGCCGCGTGGATCAGGGCCGACACGGGCGTCGGGCCTTCCATGGCGTCGGGCAGCCAGGTGTGCAGGAAGAACTGCGCCGACTTGCCCATGGCGCCGATGAACAGCAGCACGCCCGCCAGATCCAGCGCCGACCAGTCGCGGCCGATGAAATGCCAGGTGGTGTCGGCCTTGGTGGCGATCAGGGGGAACAGTTCGGCGAACTGGATCGTGCCGAACATCCAGAACACCGTCATGATGCCCAGCATGAAGCCGAAGTCGCCGACGCGGTTGACGACGAAGGCCTTGATGGCGGCGGCGCTGGCCGTGGGCTTCTTGTACCAGAATCCGATCAGCAGATAGGAGGCCAGGCCCACGCCTTCCCAGCCGAAGAACATCTGCATGAAGTCGGCGGCGGTGACGAGCGCCAGCATCATGAAGGTGAACAGCGACAGATAGGCGAAGAAGCGCGGCCGGCTGTCGTCCTCGGACATATAGCCCCAGGAATAGAGGTGCACGAGCGAGGACACCGTCGTCACCACGATCAGCATGGTCGCCGACAGGGCGTCGACGCGGATCGACCAGACGGACTGGAAGTCGCCCACGGTGATGAAGGGCGCCAGTTCGACCGTGAAGGCCTCCATATGGCCCCAGGTCCACGACCCGAACACGATCCAGGACGCGACGCACGAGAAGAACAGCAGGCCGGTCGTGACGACCTGCGAGGGGATGTCGCCGATGCGGCGGCCGAAGAAGCCGGCGATTGCTGCGCCGAGCAGCGGGGCGAAGACGCCCAGGGTGACGAGCAGTTCGATATTCACGATCAGCCCTTCATCACGGAAGCGTCGTCCACGGCGATGTCGCCGCGGTTACGGAAGAAGGTCACCAGGATGGCCAGGCCGATGGCGGCCTCGGCGGCGGCGACGGTCAGGACGAACATCGCCATGATCTGCCCCTGCACGTCGTGCAGATAGGCCGAGAAGGCGACGAAGTTGATGTTCACGGCCAACAGGATCAGCTCGATCGACATCAGGATGATGATGACGTTCTTGCGGTTCACGAAGATGCCGAACACCCCAACGGTGAACAGCATGGCGGCGACCACCAGATAGTGCTGCAGGCCGATCATCGGTTGAGCTCCTCGGTCGAGATTCCGGCGCCCGTCTGGACGGACTTGATCTCGATGGCGGTCTTGGCGTTGCGGGTCACCTGGTCGTGGATCTTCTGACGACGAACGCCCGGCTTGTGACGCAGGGTCAGGACGATGGCCCCGATCATGGCGATCAGCAGCACGATCCCGGACGCCTGGAAGAAGTAGACATAGTCCGTATAGAGCACCCGCCCGATCGTCTCGATGTTCGAGGCGTCCGGCGTGGCCGCGACCGGCGCGGTCGCATCCGCCGCCGCACCGCCGGAAACCACGGTCACGGTGATCAGGATCATCTCGACCAGCAGCACCAGGGCGACAATGGCCGCCAGCGGCAGATACCGGGCGTAGCCCTCGCGCAGCCTGACGAAGTCAACGTCCAGCATCATGACGACGAACAGGAACAACACCGCCACCGCGCCGACGTAGACGACGACCAGCAGCATGGCCAGGAACTCCGCCCCCAGCATGACGAACAGGCCCGCCGACGTGAAGAAGGTCAGGATGAGGAACAGGACGCTGTGCACGGGATTTCGCGCGGTCACGACCAACAGGCCACTGACCACGGCGACGACCGCCAGCAGATAGAACGCTATGCCTTGCAGCATGGGTGGGACGACGCCCCCTTCAAAGTCTTGGCCGCGATCCCGGGGAATCGAGGGCCGTTCAGCGATTGCGCCTTAACGGTAAGGCGCGTCGAGTTCCAGATTCTTCGCGATGGCCCGCTCCCAGCGGTCACCGTTCGCCAGCAGGCGTTCCTTGTCGAAATACAGTTCTTCGCGGGTCTCGGTGGCGAACTCGTAGTTCGGTCCCTCGACGATCGCGTCCACCGGGCAGGCCTCCTGGCACAGACCACAATAGATGCATTTGACCATGTCGATGTCGTAGCGGGTCGTGCGCCGGCTGCCGTCGGCGCGCGGTTCGGCCTCGATGGTGATGGCCTGGGCCGGACAGATGGCCTCGCACAGCTTGCAGGCGATGCAGCGTTCCTCGCCGTTGGCGTAACGGCGCAGGGCGTGCTCACCCCGGAAACGCGGCGACTGAGGGTTGCGTTCGAACGGATAGTTCACCGTCATCTTCGGGCGCAGCATCTCGCGGAAGGTCAGCACCAGGGCGCCGCCGACATCCATCAGCAACGCACCCTTCACGGTCTGGGCAAGGCGGTTGAACATCAGTGAGAAACTCCAGCGCAATCGCGCGCATAGCGCGGGCTGTTCTTGTCCATGGTCGCACACATACGCCCGCGGATTTCGTTCTGCTGGCGCTCCCATTGATAGGAGGACGTGGGCTGAGGGGCCTCATAAGGCGCGCAGGCCGAGGCTGCTGCGGTCAGGCTCAGGATCAGGGCCATCCGGATCACGACCCCACCACAAAGACGCGCCACGCCGAGATGGCGACCACGGCGACCAGCGAGGTCGGCAGGAAGATCTTCCACCCCAGACGCATCAGCTGGTCATAGCGGTAGCGCGGCACGAAGCCCTTCACCATCGAGATGATGACGAAGAAGAAGATGGTCTTGGCGCAGAAGGTCAGGAAATAGATCGTCTGTTCCAGCCAGCCCGGCAGGGCGTCCAGCCAGACCTGCGACACGCCCGGATTCCACCCCCCGAAGAACAGGATGGAGATCATCGCGCACATGAAGATGATGTTGACGTACTCGCCCATCATGAACAGCAGATACGGGGTCGAAGAGTATTCGACCTGATAGCCGGCGACCAGTTCCGACTCGGCCTCGGGCAGGTCGAACGGCGGACGGTTGGTCTCGGCCAGGGCCGAGACGAAGAAGATGACCGACATCGGCAACATGATGATGATGGTCGGCCAGGTGTTGGCGCCGCCGCCGAAGCCGAACCAGTTCCAGAACCAGCCTTGCTGAGCATTGACGATCTCGGACAGGTTCATCGTCCCGGCCAGCAGGATGACGTTGATGATCACCAGACCGATCGACACCTCATAGGACACCATCTGCGCTGCCGAACGCAGCGACCCCAGGAACGGATACTTCGAGTTCGAAGCCCAGCCGCCCATGATGATGCCGTAGACGCCCAGCGAACTGATCGCGAGCACATACAGGATGCCGATGTTCAGGTCGGAAATGACCCAGCCCGGCGCAAATGGAATGACCGCCCAGACGATGAAGGCCGTGATCACGGTGATGATCGGCGCCAGCAGGAAGACCGCCTTGTCGGCGCCCGCCGGGACGACGACCTCCTTCAGCACGAACTTGATCATGTCGGCAAAGGACTGAAGCAGGCCGAACGGCCCGACGACATTGGGTCCCTTGCGCATCTGGATGCCCGCCCAGATCTTGCGGTCGGCCAGCAGCAGGAAGGCCACGGCGATCAGCACGCCAACGGTCACCAGCAGAACGGCGCCGGTCGTGGCCAGGGTCCAGCCGAGAGGTGTGGTCCAGAATTCCATCGTCTACTCCGCCGCCATGGCCGCGGCCGGGCTCATGCGCAGGGCGCTGAGTTCGGCCATCGTCGCACTGGCGCGCGCGATCGGGTTGTTCAGATAGGGGTCGGCCACGGCCGACGAGAAGACACGGTCGCCCAGATCGCCCTTGGCGCCCAGCTTCGACGGATCGAAACCGGCAACCGGCGTCGGGAGGGCGTCGATGCGGCCAAACGTCGGATGGTCACCCATCAGCTTGGTGCGCAACTGATCCAGGGTGTCGTAGCCCAGGGTCTGGCCGACGCGTTCCGACAGGGCGCGGATGATGGCCCAGTCTTCCTTGGCCTCGCCCTTGGGGAAGACGGCGCGTTCGGCCATCTGCACCCGGCCTTCGGTATTCACATACAGACCGGCCTTCTCGGTATAGGCCGCGCCCGGCAGGATGACGTCGGCGCCGTGCGCGCCCGCATCCCCGTGGCTGCCCAGATAGACGCGGAAGGCGTTCGAGGCGGTCGCATTGACCTCGTCGGCGCCCAGCAGGAACAGCACGTCCAGCGCATCCGGCTTCAGCATCTGCGCGACCGTCAGGCCGCCGTCAGCCGGCACGAAGCCCATGTCCAGACCCGCGACGCGCGAGGCGGCGTGATGCAGGACGTTGAAGCCGTTCCAGCCGTCGACAATGACGCCGACCTTCTTGGCCAGCACGCCCAGGGCGTTCAGGACAGCGGCGCCGCCCTCCCCGCTCAGGGCGTCGCCGCCGACGATGATGGCGGGGCGTTCGGCCTGGGTCAGCAAGTCCATCGCCGACTTGGGCAGCTTGGCCAGGGTCTTCGAACCGGCGCCCAGGTAGGCGTATTCGTAGCTGAGGTCGGCCTGTTCGCCGATCACGCCGACGCTCGCCTGACCGGACAGCCAGATCTTGCGCAGCCGGGTGTTCAGCAGGGGCGCCTCGGTGCGCGGATTGACGCCGATCAGCAAGACCGCGTCCGCCTGTTCGACGCCGCGCAGGGTCGAGTTGAACAGCCAGCTTTCACGCGGGCCGTAACCCAGAACCGATCCGTCCTGGCGGCAGTCCGTGTTGGCCGATCCCAGGGCGCGGAACAGGTCCAGCGTCGCCTTCATGGACTCGGCGTCCTGAAGATCGCCAGCGATGACGCCGATGCGGTCGGCCGAAGCGGCCTTCAGCTTGTCGGCCACCGTCGACAGGGCCTCGTCCCACGAAGCGCCGCGCAGGGCGCCGTTCTCACGCACATAGGGCCGGTCCAGGCGGCGCTTCTGCAGACCGTCGACGACATAGCGGCTCTTGTCCGACAGCCATTCCTCGTTGACGCCCTCATTGACGCGCGGCAGCACGCGCATCACCTCGGCGCCGCGCGCATCGACGCGAATGTTCGATCCCAGGGCGTCCATGACGTCGATGGTCTCGGTCTTCTTCAGTTCCCACGGACGATAGTGGTACTGCCAGGGCCGGTGCGTCAGGGCGCCGACAGGGCACAGGTCATTGACGTTGCCCGACAGTTCCGAACCGACAGCGCTTTCCAGATAGGTGGTGATCTCGGCGTCTTCGCCGCGGCTGATCATGCCGATGTCCGGCGCGCCCGCGATTTCCGACACGAACCGCACGCAGCGGGTGCACTGGATGCACCGCGTCATGAAGGTCTTGATCGTCGGACCCATGTTCTTTTCTTCGACCGCGCGCTTGTTCTCGGCATAGCGCGAGCCGTCGCGGCCATAGCCGACCGACTGGTCCTGAAGGTCGCACTCGCCGCCCTGGTCGCAGATCGGGCAGTCCAGCGGGTGGTTGATGAGCAGGAACTCCATCACTCCTTCGCGGGCCTTCTTGACCATCGGCGTGTCGGTGAAGATTTCCTGGTTCTCGGCGGCCGGCAGGGCGCACGAAGCCTGGGGCTTGGGCGGTCCGGGCTTCACCTCGACCAGGCACATGCGGCAGTTGCCGGCGATCGACAGCCGCTCGTGATAGCAGAAACGCGGAATCTCGTGTCCGGCGCGCTCGGCGACCTGGAGCACGGTCATGCCGGGCTCGAACTCGGTTTCCACGCCGTTAACCTTGGCGATCGGCATCAGACGGCCTCTTGAGTTGCGGGGACGTCGAAGTCCTCCGCCTGAATCGTTGCGTCGGGATAGGTCTGGGTGACCGTCACGACATCGCCCTTGATGGCGAAGGTGTTCACCGGATCACCGGCTTCGTTCATCCAGCGGATGTCGGCGGGATCGGGCAGTTCGAGCGGCTTCCAGGTGACCAGATCGCCATCCGTGCGGCACTGGGCCTTCATCAGCCCGCCGTCGACCGGCGCCCGCCACTGGGCGTTGACGACCTGGCCCTCCAGCCCGGTGATCTCGATGGCCGAGGTCGCCTGACCGTGAACCGCGGCCAGAGCCGCACGACAGACGCGGCGCAGATCGACAGCCGACAGCGGACCGGTCGGCGTGGTCGAGGCGTCGGACGCGGCGGCCCGCATCTCGACCCGTTCGGCCGGCGTCGGCTCGGACTTCAGCGGCTCGGGCTTGCAGGCGCTCAGGCCCAGGCCCAGCGTCAGCATTCCTCCAGCGATGATGATCGCCGCCCGCATTATTCAGCCGCGATCGCGTGGCCGGCGAAGTTCGCACGGGCGTTGCGGTAGGTCTGGATGCGGTCCTCGATCTCGTGGCGGAAATGCCGGATCAGACCCTGAACGGGCCAGGCCGCAGCATCGCCCAGGGCGCAGATGGTGTGGCCCTCGATCTGGCCGGCGACGTCGAGCAAGAGGTCGATCTCGGACGGATCCGCCTCGCCCACGGCCATCCGCTCCAGCACGCGCCACATCCAGCCGGTGCCTTCGCGGCACGGCGTGCACTGGCCGCAGCTCTCGTGCTTGTAGAAATAGCTGATGCGGGCGATCGCCTTCACCAGGTCGGTGTCCTGGTCCATGACGATGACGGCGGCGGTGCCCAGACCCGAGCGCATTTCGCGCAAGCTGTCGAAGTCCATCAGCGCCGTTTCGGCCATGTCGCGGGTGATCAGCGGCACGGAGACGCCGCCCGGGATCACGGCCTTCAGGTTGCCCCAGCCGCCGCGCACGCCGCCGCAATGCTCTTCCAGCAGCTGACGCAGCGGGATCGACATCGACTCTTCGATATTGCACGGGCGGTTCACGTGGCCCGAGATCGACATCAGCTTGGTGCCGGTGTTGTTGGCGCGACCAAAGCCGGCGAACCAGTCGGCCCCGCGACGCAGGATGGTGCCCACGACGGCGATGGATTCGACGTTGTTCACCGTGGTCGGGCAGCCGTACAGGCCGGCGCCGGCCGGGAACGGCGGCTTCAGGCGGGGCTGGCCCTTCTTGCCTTCCAGGCTTTCCAGCAGGGCGGTCTCTTCGCCGCAGATATAGGCGCCCGCGCCGTGGTGGATATAGACGTCGAAGTCCCAGCCGTGGACGTTGTTCTTGCCGATCAGCTTGGCCTCATAGGCCTGCTTGACCGCAGCCTCCATCCGCTCGCGTTCCAGCACATATTCGCCGCGCAGATAGATGTAGCAGGCGTGGGCCTGCATGGAGAACGAGGCGATCAGGCAGCCTTCGATCAGCAGGTGTGGATCATGACGCATGATCTCCCGGTCCTTGCAGGTGCCGGGCTCGGATTCGTCGGCGTTGACGACCAGGTAGTGAGGACGATCCTTCACCTCCTTGGGCATGAAGGACCACTTCAGGCCGGTCGAGAAGCCGGCGCCGCCGCGTCCCCGCAGGCCCGAGTTCTTGACGTTGGTGATGAGCCAGTCGCGGCCCATGTCCAGCATGTCCTTGGTCGCGTTCCAGCAGCCGCGATTGCGCGCGCCTTCCAGACCCCAGTCCTGCAGACCGTACAGGTTGGTGAAGATCCGGTCCTTGTCTTCGAGAATACCGACCATTTTCACTTCAACTCCCGCAGACGACGGCGGTGATAACGGGTGCGCAGGAAGATGGCGGCCAGCATAAGGGCCCAGCCACAGCCGAGGGCGACATAGCCGACGGTCTGCACGATACCGGCGGCGGCGCCGGCCTGGGAAGCCGCCCAGACCAGGACCGCGCCGATCAGGACCAGGCCGAACCCGGCCAGACGCTGGGTGCGACCAACGGTGCGGATCTCGGCGCGATAGGCGGCGACGTCGAAGTCGGCGTTCTGTTCGTTCTGGCTCATGCGGGCGCCTTCACGGGCGCGCTGTTCGGCAGCTTCTTGATCGGCTTGGCCGCCGAGCCGTCATAGAGTTTGGGATCGTTCAGGACCAGGGCGCCGCCCTCGGGCGCCGAGTTGACGCGATCGACGCGCGGACCCGGCTTGGGCGTCTTGCCGGCCGCGAAGTCGTCGATGATCTTGTCCATGTCGGCGGCGGTCAGATCCTCGAAATAATAGTCGTTGATCATGGCCATCGGCGCGTTGACGCAGGCGCCCAGGCACTCGACCTCTTCCCAGTAGAACTTGCCGTCGGCCGACAGGGTCTGCTTGGGACCGATGCGGCTCTTGCACACCTTCATCAGCTCGCCCGAGCCGCGCAGCATGCAGGGCGTGGTGCCGCAGACCTGGATCAGGGCGGCCGAACCGACCGGCTCCAGCATGAACATGGTGTAGAAGGTCGCGACCTCCAGCACCCGGATATAGGCCATGCCCAGCAGTTCGCCGATGGCGCGGATGGCGGGTTCGGAGACCCAGCCTTCCTGCTTCTGCACCAGCCACAGGATCGGGATCACGGCCGACTGCTTGCGGTCGGCGGGGTATTTCTGAATCCACCAGTCGGCCTTGGCCTTGGTCGCCTTGGAGAAGGCGAACGAAGCGGGCTGGACCTTGGCGAGACGACGAACAGACATTCTACGCCTTCACGAAATCAACGCGGGCGATCTTGTCGCCGGCGAACGTATAGATGGCCGCGACCTCGAAGGGCGTGGCGTCGGGAGAGCGGAAGACCCGCTCATGATCGATGACCGTGCGGCCGATGACGGTGCGCGACACCAGCTCGGCCCGGTTGCCGGGGAACTGGGCGAACATGTTCACATGCCGCTCGCGATAGGCGTCCAGGCCCGTCAGGTTGGGCTCGGCGTTCAGGTCCGACACGGTGATGTCGTCGGCGAAATGCGGGATGAAGGCCTCGATATCCTGGGCGTTATAGGCGTCCAGTTGGCCTTGAACGATGGCTTCGACGCTCATGCGGCTTTCCCCATCCAGCGGTTCAGCCGCTCGCTCCAGACGTTGCGACCGGCGTTGCGCAGATCGCGCGCCAGCCAAGACATCGGCGGGACGAACCGCGTCGCCAGTTGGGCGACGAAAATGAAGCCACTCATCCAGACGATCGAACGCAGATTGGCCTCCAGAAAGCCCCTGCCCTCGTTCAGATAACCCAGTCGATAGGCCCCGCGCACCAGGGTCACGCCGGCGATGGCCGGGGCGGTGCGGAAGACGTCGGCCATGACAAAGCGGATATTCCCCATCACCGCGCGGCGCTTGGGCGAAAAGGCGAACTGCACCGCGACGCCGAACGCCAGCAGCACGGCGAACCAGACTCCTTGCGTCGTCGTAAACTGAGGGACGGTCTCGAAACCCATCAGCGATCGACCTCGCCAAACACGATGTCGAGCGAGCCAAGGATGGCCGAAACGTCAGCCAGCATGTGACCGCGGTTCATCCAGTCCATGGCCTGAAGGTGACGGAAGCCCGGCGCCGAGATCTTCACCCGGTAGGGTTTGTTCGTGCCGTCCGAGACCAGATAGATGCCGAACTCGCCCTTGGGCGCTTCGACGGCGGCATAGACCTCGCCTTGCGGCGTGCGGAAGCCTTCGGTGTAGAGCTTGAAGTGGTGGATCAGGGACTCCATCGACCGCTTCATATCGCCACGACGCGGCGGAACGATCTTGTTGTCCTCGATCATGACCGGCTCGCCGGGGCAGTTGCGCAGCTTGTGGATGCACTGCTCCATGATCCGGTTCGACTGCTTCATCTCCTCGACGCGGCAGAGATAGCGGTCCCAGCAGTCGCCGTTCTTGCCGACGACGATATCGAAATCCAGCTCGGCATAGCATTCATAAGGCTGCGACTTGCGCAGGTCCCAGGCGATGTCCGAGCCGCGCAGCATGACGCCGGTGAAGGCCGAATCCAGCGCCTGCTGTTTCGACACCACGCCGATGTCGACGTTGCGCTGTTTGAAGATGCGGTTCTCGGTGACCAGTTCCTCGATCTGCTTCAGCGCAGCGGGGAATTTCTCGCACCAGGCGTGGATGTCGTCGATCAGGGCCATCGGCAGGTCCTGATGCACGCCGCCGGGACGGAAGTAGTTGGCGTGCAGGCGCGCGCCGCAGGCCCGCTCGTAGAAGACCATCAGCTGTTCGCGCTGCTCGAAGCCCCACAGAGGCGGCGTCAGGGCGCCGACGTCCATGGCCTGGGTCGTCACGTTCAGCATGTGCGACAGGATGCGGCCGATTTCCGAATACAGCACCCGGATCAGCTGGGCGCGGTACGGGACCTCGATGCCCAGCAGCCGCTCGATGGCCAGGCAGAAGGCGTGCTCCTGGTTCATCGGCGCGACATAGTCGAGACGGTCCAGATACGGCACGTTCTGCAGATAGGTACGGGCCTCCATCAGCTTTTCGGTGCCGCGATGCAGCAGACCGATGTGCGGATCGACGCGTTCCACGACTTCGCCGTCCAGCTCCAGCACCAGACGCAGCACGCCGTGCGCGGCCGGGTGTTGCGGACCGAAGTTGATGGTGAACTTGCGCTCGTCCATCTCGCGCGCATGGTTGGTGCGCACGTCGCCGAAGACGTCGATGTCGTCAGCCAGAGTGGGATTCACGACCGGGGTCGCTGCGGGTCCGTCAGCCATCAGACCTTGCCTCCCGAGGGCGTGCCGGCCGAACCGACGGCCTTCTCGTCACCGGGCAGGACGGGCGCCGGATATTCGGCGCCTTCCCACGGCGACAGGAAATCGAAGTTGCGGAATTCCTGGGTCAGTTTGACGGGTTCATAGACCACCCGCTTCTGCTCCTCGTCGTAGCGCACCTCGACATACCCGCTCATGGGGAAGTCCTTGCGCAGGGGATGGCCTTGGAAACCATAGTCGGTCAGCAGCCGGCGCATGTCGGGGTGGCCGCTGAACAGCATGCCGTACATGTCGAACGCCTCACGCTCGAACCAGTCGGCGGACGAATAGACATCCGCCACGCTGGGCACGGGGGACTGTTCGTCGGTCGAGACCTTCACGCGGATGCGCGCGTTCCGCGTCATCGACAGCAGGTGATAGACCACGTCGAACCGCTCGGCCCGCTCGGGAAAGTCCACGCCGCAGACGTCCAGCAGCTGCTGGAAGCCGAAACGATCGCGCAGGCTGGTCATGACCTCGACGATCCGGTCGCGGTGGCAGACCAAGGTCAGCTCGCCATAGGCCACGGTCGCATCGACCGACAGCTCGGCGACCATCTCCTGGCCCAGGGGCGTCAGGACCGACTCGTTATGCGCGACCGCCGCCAGGTGTCCCTGCGGCAGCGGCGGAATGAAGGCTTCCGCGCTCATCGTTCGATCGTCCCGGTGCGGCGAATCTTCTTCTGCAGTTGCAGCAGCCCGTAGATCAGGGCCTCGGCCGTCGGCGGGCAGCCGGGGACATAGACGTCCACCGGCACGACCCGGTCGCAACCGCGAACCACGCTGTAGCTGTAGTGATAATAGCCGCCGCCGTTGGCGCACGAGCCCATCGAAAGGACGTAACGCGGGTCCGGCATCTGGTCATAGACCTTGCGCAGGGGGGCGGCCATCTTGTTGGTCAGGGTGCCAGCGACGATCATCAGATCGGACTGCCGCGGGCTGGCGCGCGGAGCCATGCCGAAGCGCTCCAGATCGTAACGCGGCATCGACGCCTGGATCATCTCCACGGCGCAGCAGGCCAGACCAAAGGTCATCCACATCAGGGAGCCGGTGCGGGCCCACTGGATTACGTCGTCCAGCGGCGCGGTCAGGAAGCCGTGCTCGGTCACCTCGGTGTTGACCGCCTCGAAGAACTTGTCGTGCAGCTTGGGATCATAGCCCTCGACGGTCGAGCGCGCGCCCTGACCGAAGGGAACGCCTGCGGCGTTGACGAGGCCTGGGGTCACCGGGCTGGTGGGTGCGACTACTCCCATTCCAGGGCGCCCTTCTTCCATTCGTAGATGAAGCCGACGGTCAGCACGCCCAGGAAGACCATCATCGACCAGAAGGCGAAGATCATGCCGCCGCGCGACAGGTCGAACATCGACACCGCCCACGGGAACAGGAAGGCCACTTCCAGGTCGAAGATGATGAACAGGATCGACACCAGGTAGAACCGCACATCGAACTTCATGCGTGCGTCGTCGAACGCGTTGAACCCGCATTCATAGGCCGACAGCTTTTCCGAGTCGGGGTTCGACGGGGCCATCAGCCACGCCGCGACCAGGAAAAGGACGCCGACCAAGGTCGCGATCCCGACGAAGATCACGATCGGCAGGTATTGCAGGAGAAATTCATTCATTCCGATAGCCTCGCGCGCCGGGGAGGAGCCGGGCGAAAACGGGGATTCGGCGCTTCTTAGACCCAAGAGCGCCGCCGTTCAAACCCAAGCAGGGAAAGGTTTTTCTTGCGAATGGTTCGCACGCCAGTGATCGCCAAAACTCGGCTCCAGGACGGTTTGGCGAGGGTCGAAAGAAAAGCGTCACGGATCGTCAAATCGTCGTTGACAGGTCGAGGCGCCCCCGCCTAAACACCGCCCCTCGCCGCGGCGCAACAGTGTCGCGAACGAATGCGGGTGTAGCTCAGTTGGTTAGAGTGCCGGCCTGTCACGCCGGAGGTCGCGGGTTCGAGTCCCGTCACTCGCGCCACTTATTCCTTACAGATTTCAAGGTCTAAGTGGCGCGCCCCGCCCCGGGGGAGTAGCAGTCCCAATCCATCTTCACTTCATGTTTCGCGCAGGCGTTAGCCCTTTCGTCACCTCAATGGCGACGACGGAACTCACGCGTCGAGATCAGCGGCTAGTGGACGGCGACATCCTCGGCAGGGCGCACGAAGGCCGCCTGGCCGCTGACGTCGGCATAGACCATGCACAGGTCCTCGAAGACCCGATTCCAGGCGAAGCGCTCGACCGTATGCACGCGCGCCGCCGCGCCTATGGCCTCGATGTCGCGTTCGAACAGGGCCTCGATGGCTGCGGCGTACTCGTCAGGGTCTGCAGAGGCCGCAAGCTGGCCCACGTCATTCGTCACGGTCTCCGCGACGCCGCCCGCGTTGACGCCCACCACAGGGCGGCCACAGGCCATGGCCTCCAGCACGATCAGGCCGAACGGCTCCTTGTCGTTGGCGTGGACGAAGGCGTCGCAGCTGGCGATGATCCGGGCCACCGCGCGGGGGTCTTTCTCATAAGGCAGGGCGATGACGCGGTCCTCGGCGGGCATCCCCTGCCCTGCCCCGACCAACACCAGGTGATAGGGGTCGCCCAGCTTCTGGACAGCCTCGATCAGCACATCGATGTTCTTCTCGCGCGCCGGGCGCCCGGCGAAACACAGCAGGCGGGCGTCTGCGCCCAGCCCCAGCCGCTTCAGCAGCCAGTCGCGATCACGCCGCGAGGGATGGAAGGTGTCGACCTCGACCCCCAAGGGCCGCACGACGATATTGCCGACCCCGGCCTCTTCCAGCCGCTGGGCGATGAATTTGCTGGGCGAGACCACGCGGTCGAACTGGCTGAACAGCCGGGCCCAGCGTTTCTCGACGGGCTTCTTGGCCCATTCGCCAAAATGCAGCGCCGCCAGACCGGCAGGATCGGAGTGGCAGAAGCCGACGACGGGGCAGCCGGCCCGCTGACCGGCCTCCAGAGCGCCCTGGCCTGGCGTGTAGGGGTCGCCGGCCTCGATGATCGACGGCTTCATCGACGCCACCCAGGCGCCCCACCGCTTGACCGACGAGGGCCAGCGATAGCCGTCGCCGAATGGCAGCTTGGTCGCGTGCAGCTTGATAATTCCGTCCGCCCCCGCCTCATGGCGCGCGCCCGGCACGACCAGGGCATGGCTCACTCCCGGCCGATGCGTCTCCAGCCAGGCCTTCTTGGACAGCAGGTAGCGTTTCACCCCTCCCGAGCGGGGCGCGTACAACATTGTCGTGTCGACCAGTCGCGGCCTGGGATCGGCGGTCGAGGCCTTCAGGAATCGCAGGGTTTCGGCGACCTCTTCGTCCAGGCCGGGGATCAGTCGCAGCTCGCTTTCCTGCACGTCCAGGCCAGTCATGTTCATGGGGTCGCTCTCCGCTGTCGCGTCGCCAACGTGCGATCGGCGTTTTTGGATGCGTGCGGCGGGTTTACGCTTGACCATGCAGCGCCCGTAGACCCGTCCAAAGCCAAGCTCAAGCCCTCGACGCCGACCCGCGCCTTTCCCCGGGCGGGTTGCAGCTTGTTGACACCCGGCCTCACGCCGAAACACAGTGTTTCGGCCTTGCATTCGCCTCAAATTCGCGAAACTTGAGGCAGTCTGGCGCGGCCCCTGTTAGAGGGTTGCCTGCACCCGCTCGCGTGTGTGTCCACAGAGGTCTCTACCGAATGCGTAAACTGCTCGCGGCCGCCGCTGCGCTCGCTCCGCTGATGGCCGCCTCAGGCGCTCAGGCTGAGTTCGTGGTCTCCACCGGCCGCACGACGCCGATCCTGACCTCCAACGCCACGGGTTCGGCGGCCGACAATATTCGTCTGGCCAGCGCCGGCAGCATCACCCTGACCTCGGGCGTCGCCGCGACCCTCGATTCGAGCCACTCGATCGACCTCGACAGCGGGTCCAAGATCACCATGGCCAATGCGGCGAATGGCGCGACGGCGATTCTGGCTCGCGGCGGCAATACCGGCAACGTCACGGTCGGCGGCGTCATCAGCATCACCGACAACATCAACTCGACTGACGATCTGGACACCGACGACGATGGCATTCCCGACGGCCCCTTCGCCAATGGCACGGACCGTTACGGCGTGCGGGTCACAGGCGCGGCGCCCCTGGTCGGCAATGTCCTGATCGAGCGGACCGGCGGCATCACGGTCGAAGGCAACAACTCTGCCGGCGTGTCGATCGAAGCCCCGCTGACGGGCAACCTGACCTCGCTGGGCGCCATTTCGGTCACCGGCAACAACAGCTTCGGCGTCCACACCACGGGCGACATTTCCGGCGACGTGGTGCTTTCCGCCGGCGCCATCACGGTTCAGGGCGAGAACGCGGTTGGCGTCGCCGTCGACGGCGATGTCGGCGGCACCTTGCAGATCCAGACCTCGGTCGCCGCGACCGGCTATCGCTACACCACCCTGCCGCCGTCCAAGCCGACCGACGAAGCCAGTGTCGTCAAAGGCCGGGTCTATCTCGAGAACCTGAATCCTGCCGAAGACCTGTTGCAGGGCGGTCCCGCCGTTCGCGTGGCGGGCAATGTCGCTGGCGGGGTCCTGCTGGATACCGGCCCGGCCTATGTCGGCGGCGTCGATGGCGACGAGGACGGTGACGGCGTCAAGAACGGCGACGAGGACGACGACGGCGACGGCAAGAAGAACAGTGAAGACACCGACCGCGACGGCGACGGCATCCTGGACGCAGACGAAGGCACGGCGTCCCTGAACTCCATCGGCGGTGCCGCCGCGCTGGAGATCGGCTCGGCGACCGCTGCGGTGAACATCGGCGTGGTCGGCACGGGCGCCAACGCCTATGGCCTGGTCAACCGGGGGTCCATTTCCGCCAGCGGCATCTACGCCGGCATTGACGCCCAGGCGCTGCGAATCGGCGTCGACGGCGGTCAGGCGACCATCATCGCCAACGGCATCAGCAACGAGGGCACCATCTCGGCCTTGTCGAACGGCGGCGACAGCACGGCTGTGCGACTGGCCGACGGCGCCTCCACGCCTCTGTTCCTCAACGCGGGCTCGATCACCGCCCAGTCGGTGACGGAAACCGCCGATCAGATCGTGGGCGTCCTGATCGACGCCGGCGCCTCGCTGCCGTCCTTCACCAATACGGGCACCATCACCGCCGCCGTGGGTGGCGAGAAGGCGGACGCGACCGGCATCCGTGATCTGTCCGGCACCCTGACGAGCTTCACCAACAACGGCGGCATCCTGGCGACGATCGTTCCCAATGATGACGCCAAGGATCTGGATGACGACAACACCGACGCGGGCGACGAAGTCGTCACGGGCGTCACGGTCGCCGTCGATCTGCGCGCCAACACCTCGGGCGTCACCTTCATCCAGGACGGCATTGTCGATATCGACCCGGATGACGAGACGCCGCTGGCCGACGCAGATGGCGACGGCGTGTCCAATGGCAAGGAGCCGATCATCGTCGGCTCGATCCTGCTGGGCTCGGGCGCTGACACTGTCGAACTGCGTAACGGCGACGTCCTGGGCGACATCGCCTTCGGCGCCGGGGCTGACAGCTTCACCATCAGCGGCGGCGCGACCTATCGCGGCGCTCTGTCGGATTCCGACGGCCTGCTCAGCATCGACGTGACCAAGGGCGTGCTCGACGCGCGCCAGACCTCGGCCATCAACATCACCGAGCTGAACGTCGGCGCCGATGGCGGCCTGGTCGTGACGGTCGATCCGACCGACGGCTCGGCCGGTGGGTTCAATGTATCCGGCACGGCCACCCTGGCCGACGGCGCGGGCCTGAGCGTTCGCTTCAGCTCGCTGCTGGAAGCGCCGGATCGCTTTACGGTCATCAAGGCCGGCACGCTGAACTATGGCGACGTGGATGTCGGCGGCGACCTGGTCGCGGCCCCTTATCTCTATGTCGTGACGGCCGACGCCGATGTCGCGGCCGGCGAGGTCTATATCGACGCCCGCAGGCGCACCGCAGCCGAGGCCGACTTGATCAAGGTCGAGGCCCAGGCCTTTGACGCCTTCTACTCCGCTCTGGGCGATGACGACGCTCTGCTGGCCGCCTTCCTGGCCCAGACCGGGCGGGACGGCTTCATCAACCTGTACGAACAGATCCTGCCCGACCATTCTGGCGGTCCGCTTCTGTCGTTGGCGTCGGGCGTCGACGCTGTCACCCGCGCCCTCACGGGCCGCAACGCCGTCTCCTCGCCCGGCACCACCAGCGCCTGGGTGCAGGAGATCAATTTCTACGCCGAGAAAGACAAGACCGACACCTACGGCTTCGAATCCGAGGGCTTCGGCGTCGCCGGCGGCGTGGAGCGTGGCACCAACTATGGCGCGTTCGGCTTCTCGGTCGCCTTCACCTCGTCCGATATCGAGGACCCCGAGGCCGAGGCCGAGGAAGTCCTGTCGGCCAGCCTGCTGGAACTGGGCCTCTACTGGCGCGCCCAAGGCCAGAACTGGACCACCTGGGCTCGAGCCGCCGGCGGTTACGCCAGCTTCGATTCGACCCGCGCCATCGTCGCCGACGGCATCAACATCTCTAACGAATCCAGCTGGAACGGCTTCACCCTGGCCCTGGCGGCCGGCGCTTCCTACGAGCGCAACATCGGCCGGCTGAACATCCGACCGGAAGCCTATGTCGAATACTTCTCCCTGTCGGAGGACTCGCACACCGAGACCGGCGGCGCGGACGGCTTCGATCTCGAGATCGACGACCGCGACGGACACATCCTGTCGTCGGTGGCTGCCGTCAACATCGGCTATGGCTTTGGCACAAATGGCTGGATCCGCCCGGAACTGCGCCTGGGCTGGCGCCAGAACATCTCGGTGGACGTGGGCGACACGACCGCCCGCTTCGGTTCCAGCGGCTCGGGCTTCACTCTGACGCCCGACAGCATCGAGGGCGGCGGTCCCCTGGCCGGCCTGCGGATCTCGGTGGGCAACGAGCGGGGCATGATCTCCCTCTCGGCCGACGCCGAAAAGATCGAGGACTATGTTCGCTACACCCTGCTGCTGCGGGCCAGCTTCAAGTTCTGATCCGGGTCTGGATAAGAAACGACAAAGGCCGCCGGAGCGATCCGGCGGCCTTTTTCATGTGTCGAGGCCTCCGCCCAGACCCTAGAGCATGTCATCGCGCGAGCGCCGCCGACGCCGGCGCCGCATCGGCCATTTCAGGCCCAACCGCTCGGCGAACATGAGCCAGAGCAGGCTGCAGGCGCACAGCACTGCGAGCAGAAGCAATAGGGCGAGCGAAGGCGCCATTTCGCATCTCCTTTAGGTCTATCCGGTGTGCCGACAGTCGGGGAGAACGGCGGCCCGGCGACCTTGACCCCACTCGCCCGTGAGTAAAAATCAAATTTCGATGATCGTCGTTCTTCGGGCCGTTCAGCCTTCGGGGATAGCAAGCCTCAATCCTTCGAAACCGTAATTTTAAACCGAGTGGATCGCCGCCCTTTAGCGCGCGTTTGGAAGCCGTCACAGTTGATGGTTTCGACGCTCGTGTTCATTCCTCCCGGCCCCACAATCGAGCAGTGCTATATCTATGCTTGGAAAGCAGACAGGAACGCCCGGCTGCTGACCGGGCCGGAAAGACAAGACATGCAGGGCGAGGCGATGGCTTGGCGGGCGGCGGCCTTTGTGCGCATTCAGGATCTCGTACGGGCGGCGGTTGCAGAAGAGCGCTCTCGGCGCGACGCCCTCAGGTCCAGCGAATCGAACGCCTGAGCCGCTGAGCCCGTCGGATCAGGGCCAGAAGCGGTCCCGTCGAGCATAGATTGAAACGGAACATTCGCTCCATTTCGGGGAACAATCCGGGCACGCGCGTCAGTGGGCCACGCTACGTCGTTGTAAGATACGGTAGGCGGCGACGGGTTCGAACCGCCGACCCTCTCGGTGTAAACGAGATGCTCTGACCAGCTGAGCTAGCCGCCCATACCGCGCGGCCTGTTTGCCCGCCCCCGTCCTGACATTCAACCCCGCGCAGGGTCGCGTCAGCCGTTCAGTGCGCTCTTGAGGCCTTCGCCGGGCCGGAAACGCGCCGAGCGCGAGGCAGGTCGTGCGATCGATTCGCCCGTTCGGGGGTTGCGGCCCGCGCCGGCCTTGCGATCGACCACAACGAAGCTGCCGAAGCCGATGATGCGGACATCGCGGCCCGACTTCAAAGAACCGGTCACCGTGTCGGTGAAGGCCTCTAGGGCCAGTTTCGCCCGGTCACGGCTGATCCCTGCCGCCTCGGCCATCGCCGCAATCAGTTCCGCCTTGGTCATTCGTCCGCTCCCGCTCGGCGCCGATCCTAGAACGCAAAACGCGGCCCGGACGAATCCGGGCCGCGTTTCACAGGCTTGCAGTCAGATTGCTCAGTGGCTGACGACGGTCGTCCCGTCGACAGCGGGCGGTGGCGCAGGCGTCAGAGGCTCAGCCGCCTCGTCCCACTCGACCGGGGTCAGGGCGCCGACCAGGGCCCATTTCAGGGCCTCGTCGGCCGTCGAGATCGGCACGATCTCCAGGGCGTCCTTCACATTGTCAGGCACGTCGGCCAGATCCTTCTCGTTCTCCTGCGGGATCAGCACCGTCTTGATGCCGGAACGCAGGGCCGCGAGCAGTTTCTCCTTCAGGCCGCCGATGGCGGTGACGCGGCCGCGCAGGGTGATCTCGCCGGTCATGGCGATGTCCTTCCTGATCGGCACGCCCGACAGGACCGAGACCATGGCCACCGTCATGGCGACGCCGGCGGACGGACCGTCCTTGGGCGTGGCGCCGTCCGGCACGTGGACGTGGATGTCGGTCTTCTCGAACACCGGCGGCTTGACGCCGAAGGTCAGCGACCGGCTGCGGACGTAGGACGCCGCCGCCGAGATGGATTCCTTCATCACATCCTTCAGGTTGCCGGTGACGGTCATGCGACCGCGCCCCGGCATCTTCAGCGCTTCGATGGTCAGGATGTCGCCGCCGAACTCGGTCCAGGCCAGGCCGGTGACGATGCCGACCTGATCTTCCTCGTCCGTTTCGCCGTGGCGGAATTTCTTCACGCCTGCGTACTGAGCCAGCTTGGCGTCGTCGATGGTGATCGACAGCGTCTTTTCCTTGGCCATCTCGCGCACTGCCTTGCGCGCCAGCCCACCCAGAGCCCGCTCCAGCGACCGCACGCCGGCTTCGCGGGTGTAGTAGCGGATCAGGTTGCGGATCTGGTCGTCGGGCACCACGAACTCGGCCGGCGTCAGGCCATTGTCAGTCGTGACCTTGGGCAGTACGTGACGCTTGGCGATCTCGACCTTCTCGTCCTCGGTGTAGCCCGACACCCGGATGATCTCCATCCTGTCCATCAGGGGCTGAGGCATATTCAGGCTGTTGGCCGTCGTCACGAACATGATGTTCGACAGGTCGTAGTCGACCTCGAGGTAGTGGTCGCCGAACGCGTTGTTCTGTGCGGGATCCAGCACCTCCAGCAGGGCCGAAGACGGGTCGCCGCGCCAGTCGGCGCCCAGCTTGTCGATCTCGTCCAGCAGGATGAAGGCGTTGGTGGTCTTCACCTTCTTCATCGACTGGATGATCTTGCCGGGCATGGAGCCGATATAGGTCCGGCGGTGACCGCGGATTTCGGCCTCGTCGCGCATGCCACCCAGCGACATCCGCACATACTCACGCCCCGTCGCCTTGGCGATCGACTTGGCCAGCGAGGTCTTGCCGACGCCGGGAGGGCCGACCAGGCACAGGATGGGGCCTTTCAGACTGTTGGTGCGGGCTTGCACCGCCAGATACTCGATGATCCGTTCCTTGACCTTCTCGAGGCCATAGTGATCCTCCTCGAGGATGGCCTCGGCCTTGTTCAGGTCGATCGGTTTTTGCTTGGTCTTGCCCCATGGCACGGACAGCAGCCAGTCGAGGTAGTTCCGAACTACGGTCGATTCGGCCGACATCGGGCTCATGTTGCGCAGCTTCTTGACCTCGGACTCGGCCTTGGTCCTTGCCTCCTTGGACAGGCGCGTCTTACGGATGCGCTTCTCCAGCTCCATGATCTCGTCACGGCTGTCGTCGGTCTCGCCCAGCTCGCGCTGGATCGCCTTCATCTGCTCGTTCAGATAATATTCGCGCTGGGTCTTCTCCATCTGGCGCTTCACGCGCGAGCGGATCTTCTTCTCGACCTGCAGGACGGAGATTTCGCCCTCCATCAGGCCATAGACCTTCTCCAGCCGCTTGGGCACGTCGATGGTTTCCAGCAGGCTCTGCTTATCGGCGATCTTGACCGAGAGGTGGGCGGCGACCGAATCCGCCAGCTTGGAGGCTTCGGTGATCTGGGGGATGGAGCTGAGGGCCTCGGGCGGCACCTTCTTGTTCAGCTTCACATAGTTCTCGAACTGCTCGACCACGGCGCGCAGCAGGGCCTCGGCCTGGGCGGGTTCGCCCGGCTCGTCGGCGATCGTCTCGGCTTCGGCCTCGAAATACTCCTCGCGGTCGGTGAACTTGGTCAGGCGAGCTCGGCCCTTGCCCTCGACCAGCACCTTCACGGTGCCGTCAGGCAGTTTCAGCAGCTGCAGCACCGTGGCCAGCACGCCGACGGGATAGATGGCGTCGGGCGTCGGATCGTCATCGACGCTATTCTTCTGGGTCGCCAGCAGGATCTGCTTCTCGCCCTTCATGATCTCGTCCAGCGCGCGGACGGATTTCTCACGCCCCACGAACAGGGGCACGACCATGTGCGGAAACACCACGATGTCCCGAAGCGGCAACACGGGCAGTGTAAGGGTCGACGGGGTTTTGGTTTCGGACTCAGACATTGATGCACTCCAGGGCCATCGGAGATCTCCGGCCCGTCGCCTTCGCAATGCCCCGCGCTATGCAGCAGCCCCACGAAGCGACCCGTCGATTCCGACGGCGTTCGGATGAGTATGTGGTCTTTGGGACGCAGGGTTCAAGCGTGACCGGCGGACGGTCCACACAAGCGTGATTAAGCCGCCAAGCTGCACAGATGATGCAACCCCCGTTTCCACAACGGCACGACCATGCGCCCATCGCCGAACCCGACGAAATCACCGCCGCATCGGGGTGTGACCCGGCGACCTCACCCGCGATGCGGACGGCGGCCTCAGATCACGCCAAAGGCGCGCATCGCCTCGGCGACCCGCACAAAGCCAGTGATATTGGCGCCCAGGACGTAGTCGCCCGGCACGCCGTATTCGTCTGCGGTCTCGGCGCAACGGTCGTGGATCGAGTGCATGATGCCGGCCAGGCGTGTTTCCGTGTCCTCGAAGCTCCAACTGTCGCGCGAGGCGTTCTGCTGCATCTCCAGAGCCGAGGTGGCCACGCCGCCCGCATTGGCCGCCTTGCCCGGCGCGAACATGATGCCGGCCTCCTGAAACAGACGCACCGCCTCGGGCGTGCAGGGCATGTTGGCCCCCTCGCCCACCGCCACAACGCCGTTGGCGATCAACTGCCTGGCCTCGGCGCCGGTCAGCTCGTTCTGGGTGGCGCAAGGCAGGGCGACGTCGCATGCCACGTCCCAGATCGAGCCGCCCTCGACATAGTGGGCGCCCGCGCCGCGCAGTTCGACGTATTCGCTGATCCGCCCACGCCCCCGTTCCTTGATCTGCTTCACCAGATCCAGGTCGATGCCCGCCTCGTCGACGATATAGCCGTTCGAATCGGAGCAGGCGATCACCTTGCCGCCAAACTCCTGGACCTTTTCAATCGCATAGACCGCGACATTGCCGGAGCCGGAGATCACGGCCCGCTTGCCCGCCATCTCGATTCCCTTGGTCGCCAGCATACGCTCGACGAAATAGACCGTGCCGTAGCCGGTGGCCTCAGTGCGGGCGCGCGAACCGCCGTAAACCAGACCCTTGCCCGTCAGGACGCCCGCCTCGTAGCGGTTGGTCAGGCGCTTGTACTGGCCGAACATGAAGCCGATCTCGCGCGCGCCGACGCCGATGTCGCCGGCCGGAACGTCGGTGTACTCGCCCAGATGCCGATACAGCTCGGTCATGAAGGACTGGCAGAATCGCATGATCTCGCCGTCCGAGCGCCCCCGCGGGTTGAAGTCGGACCCGCCCTTGCCGCCGCCGATCGGCAGGCCGGTCAGGGCGTTCTTAAAGATCTGTTCGAAGCCGAGGAATTTGATGATCCCCAGGTTCACCGAAGGGTGGAAGCGGATCCCGCCCTTGTACGGCCCCAGCGCCGAGTTGAACTGCACGCGGAAGCCGCGGTTGATCTGCACCTGATTGGCGTCGTCCACCCACGGCACGCGGAAGATGATCTGGCGCTCGGGCTCGCAGATGCGCTCGATCAGGGCGTCGTCGGCATAGTCGGGGTGTTTGGCGACGACCCGGCCCAGGCTCTCAAGGACCTCGCGAACCGCCTGATGGAACTCGGCCTCACCGGCGTTGCGGCGCAGAACCTCCGCCAGGATGGGCTCCAGCTTTTCGTCAATCAGGGTCATGTGGTTCTCCGCATAAGTCTGCGGCGACGCAGAAGCGCCGCCGGTCGGCGGGCTCCATAGCAAGAAATAGTCGATCTGGAGGATTATCTCGCCGGGCGAGCTATTTCTTGCCGCCTGAGAGACCCAAGCGGGTCGAAACCTGCCAAGAATTCCGCTCGCAGGGAGGCAAGGCTCCATAATGTCCATGCGTGGAAAGGTTTGAACCGCCGCTGAATCGCGGCGACATTCCTTTTGTTCTTGATTTGTTCTCGACTCTGCCTCACCCTCCTCCTATGGAAGCCGCAAAAGGAAGAGGCGCGCGTTCGAATGCCACCGGTCGTTACGAGGTCACGACGTCTGAAGCTTTCGACGACGGTTGGACGCCGGAGGACGAAGCCCCTGCCCCACTTCGGACGACGCTCACGGCCGAGCACGCCCGCACCCTGATCACTAGGAATACCAGTCCAGACATCGGCTTCGACCGTTCCATCAATCCTTACAAAGGCTGCGAACATGGCTGCATCTACTGCTACGCCCGTCCATCCCATGCCTGGATGGGCCTATCCCCGGGCCTGGATTTCGAGAGCCGGATCTTCTTCAAGCCCGAAGGCGCGCGTCTCCTGGAACAGGAACTCTCCGCCCGCAAATACGTCTGCAAACGCATCCACATAGGCGGCAATACCGATCCCTATCAGCCCGTCGAACGCGAGCTGAAGTCGACGCGGTCGATCCTGCAGGTCATGCAGCGGTTCAATCAGCCCTTCTCGATCATCACCAAGTCGAACCTAATCACACGTGACGCCGACATCCTGGGGCCGATGGGGCGCGAAGGCCTGGCCACCGCCTTCGTCTCCATCACCACCCTTGACCGGGGCCTGGCCCGCGCCATGGAGCCTCGCGCCTCGACCCCGCAGCGGCGTCTGGATGCTATCAAGGTTCTGGCCGACGCGGGCGTTCCGGTCGGCGTCGGCTTCGCCCCCGTCATCCCCGGCCTCAACGACCACGAACTGGAGTCCATCCTCGAGGCAGCGGCCAAGGCGGGGGCCCAGACCGCCATGTACGTCACCCTGCGCCTGCCGCTGGAGATCAAGGACCTGTTCCGCGAATGGCTGGCCGACGCCCGCCCGGACCGCGCTGACCGGGTCATGTCCCTGATCCGCCAGACCCGGGGCGGCAAGGACTACGACGCCGACTGGTCCCAGCGCATGAAGGGAACCGGCCCGGTCGCCGAGCTGATCGGCGTCCGCTTCAAGGCCGCCATTAAACGCTATGGCCTGGACCAGCAGCGGCATGTGTTGGACATCACGAAGTTCCGGGTGCCGGCCGATGCGCGGCCCCAGCTCGAACTGTTCGGCTAACGCCGGAAAACGCCGACCAGCTCGACGTGGGCCGACCACAGGAACTGGTCGATCGGCGTCACCGTCTCCAGCCGGAAACCGGCGTCGATCAGCATCCGGGCGTCGCGCGCGAAGGTCGCAGGATTGCACGACACCCCCACCACGACGGCGGCCTTGGTCCCGGCGATCTGGGCGGTCTGGTCGACGGCGCCGGCGCGGGGCGGATCGAAGACGATGGCGTCGCAGCCCTTCAGGTCGAAGGGCGACAGGGGGCGGCGGAACAGGTCACGCGCCTCGGCCGTGATCTGGCGCAGGCCCGAGGCGGTGCCGACCCCCGCCTTCAGCGCGCAGATCCCGGCCTGAGAAGCGTCCGCCGCCAGCACGGGCGCCACGGTCGCCAGGGGAAAGGTGAAGGCCCCTGAACCACAGAACAGGTCGGCGATCTTCTTGGCCCCCTTCACCGCCGCCACGGCGCGAGAGGTCATGGCCAATTCGGCCTCGGGCACCGCCTGCAAGAAGCCTCCGGGCTGCAGGGGCACGGTCGCCTTGCCGAACATCACCCTCGGCTGGCGCTCCATGATCAAGGTCTCGCCGGCAAGGCTCAGCCGCGCCAGGCCGGCCTCGTTGGCGGCCCGGATGGCCTGCATCTGGCGGTCTCGCGACAGTCCCCCCGACTTGCGTTCGACCCCAGTCACGTCAACGTCCAGCCCGTCCAGGGTCCAGGTGGCGTGCAGGGTCGGCGCCGATTTGGGGTGTTCCAGGAAGGCCGCCGCCACCTTGGCCAGGGCCGGAAAGGCCGCGACCAGACGCGGATCGGCGACCGGGCATTCGCTGACCTCGACCAGACGCCAGGACTTGCGGGCCTTGAACCCCAGAATGACCCGCCCCTCCGGCGTGCGCCGCGCGTGCAGGGCCACCCGACGCCGCGACGCCATGGGCACGGCGACCGTCGCCTCGATCTCGGTCTCGATCCCCTCGCGACCCAGCGCCAGCCTGACCTGCTCGCGCTTCCACTCCAGATACGGCCCGGTCGCCCAGTGCTGCAGCGAACAACCGCCGCAATCGCCGTAATGGGGCGACACGGGCATGATCCGGTCGGGGCTGGCGGTGACGATCTCGACGCTCTCGGCGCGGCCGTCCCTCACCTCGGCGCGCACGGTTTCGCCCGGCAGGCTCAGGGGCACGAAGACGGGGCCGGCGGGGGTTTGGGCGATACCGTCGCCCTGTCCGCCGACGCGCGAGATTTCCAGCAATTGACTCATCGCGCGCTTCTAGCCTCAGCGGCCCCAGAAGCGAAATCCGCACTGGACTCGAAAGATGAACGGAGATGAACGCCGCCGTCAAAGGCCGTTCAGCTTCGCCCCGTTAATCCTCAATGCAACAGAGACGCCGCCAGACCGTTGGTCGCGCATCTGTTCACAGGAACGAGGATGACAGCGATGTCCACGCGTCAGTTCAACATCTCCGGCGGGGCCGTGTTCGCCGCTCTGGCCGCCGCCGCGACGCTCGCCGTCCCGGCCGCCGCCTCGGCTCAGAACTACGGCCAGCAAGGCTACTACAACAACAGCCAGAGCTATCAGCAACAGCGTTGCGACCGCGAACGTTCGGGCCGCACCGGCGCAGGCGCCTTGATTGGTGGCGGCCTGGGCGTCGTCGCCGGCAACAATATCGCCAGCGGCGGCGGTCGTACCGGCGGTCGGATCATCGGCGGCCTGCTGGGCGCCGCCGTCGGCGCCAGCGTGGGCCGTGGCTCCAGCGACGCCTGCTATCAGCAACAGGGCTATGCCGACAATCGGCGCGACGACCGCGGTTATTACGACAACTCGGGTTACGATCAGTCCGGTTATGACCAGTACGGCGACAACCGTGGCTATTACGATCAGGGCTACAGCCAAGGTCAGGGCGGTCAGGTCTATTATGACGCCAACGGCTACGGCCCTTATTCCAGCGGCGGTTCCAGCTATGGCTACAGCCAGTCCAACGCGGGCTATTACACCCAGCCTAGCTATGGCTACAGCTCGCAGGGTGTCCAACAGCAGTCGGGTTACGGCTACAGCTCAGGTGGCTATTCGTCCGGCGGCTATGCCTCCAGCCAGGTCCAGTACAGCCCGGACGGTCGCTACTGGTACGACCAGAATTACGGCTGGCGTCCGCGCTGATTGCGCCACGCTGGCCACAGAGACTCACTCCGTCGATTTTTTTCAGCCCCCCTGTCGATCGGCGAAGTGACGGGAGCCGCCGGTGGATCACTCCACCGGCGGTTTCTCAATTTTGAAGAGGGGTCGCTAACGCTCGGCTCGCGGAGCCTCGCTGCTTGAGCGACAGAGGCTCAAGGCTTGCACAGATTCGCCGTTGGGCGGGCTGTCAGGCCTTTGTCGCCCACAGCAGGAACTCGACATTGCCGTCGCCGCCGGTGATGGGGCTGGGCGTCGTTTCGCGAACGGTCCAGCCGATGCCGGCCAGCCAGTCGGCGACGCCCGACACCGCAGCGGCGTGAGCCTCGGGGTCCTTCACCACGCCGCCCTTGCCGATGGCCTTGGGGCCCGCCGCCTCGAACTGAGGCTTGATCAGAGCGACTAGGTCCGCGCCGCCCTCGGCCAGGCCCAAAGCCGCCGGCAGCACCTTGGCCAGGCCGATGAAACTGGCGTCGCACACCACCAGCTGCGGCGCATCGGTGATGATCGAGGCGTCCAGGTTGCGCGCGTCCGTCTGTTCTAGATTGACGACACGCGCGTCAGCGGCGACCCGCGCATGCATCTGGCCCGAACCGACATCGACGGCGAAGACCTTGGCGGCCCCGCGTTCCAGACAGACCTCGGTGAAGCCGCCGGTCGAGGCGCCGACGTCCAGCACCACCCTGCCATCGACCGCAACGGGCCACAGGGTCAGGGCGTGATCCAGCTTCAGCGCGCCACGACCGACGAAGCGGTGCGCCTCGACGGCGGTGACAACGGCGTTGTCCTCGACCTGGCGCGAGGCTGACGTGACCACTTCACCGTCCACGGTCACCCCGCCAGCCTCGATCGCTGCACGCGCCTTGGCCCGACTTTCGGACAGGCCGCGCGTGACCAGAAGCTGGTCCAGCCGGACGCGGCTCAATTCAACGAACCGAGACGATCAAGGGCCGCGACCAGCTTGGCCTTGGCTTCTTGCGCATCGGCCAGTTTGGCGCGCTGCTCCTCAATGACGGGGGGCGCGGCCTTGGCCACAAAATTGGGATTGCCCAGCTTCTTGTTGATGTGATCCACGTCCGACGTCGCCCCGGCGATGGCCTTGGTCAACCGCGCCTTCTCGGCCGCCACGTCGATGGTCCCGGCCAGCGACAGGGCTGCGGTCGAACCGCCGATGACGAAGGTCACGGCACCGGTCGGCGCGGCCTCGGCCACGGTGATCTCCGACACCCGCGCCAGGGTCAGGATCAACGGTTGATGCCATGCGATCCGTTCTGCGGTCTCAGCGTCCGGAGACACGAAGGACAGCGGCGGCTTGGCGCCCGGCGGCACGTTCATCTCGGCCTTGAGCTGGCGCACCTCGGTGATCAGATCGACCAGCCAGCCGATCTCGGCCTCGGCGCCCGTATCGACGAAACTGTCGGGCAGAGCCGGCCATGTGGCGGCGATCAACGACGGCTCGTCCCGCGCCGGGCCTTCCTTGCCCAGTTCGTCCCACAGCTCTTCGGTGATGAAGGGCATGACGGGGTGCAGCAGCTTCAGCGTCTGGTCCAGGGTCCAGGCGGTCATGGCCCGGGTCTCGGCCTTGGCGGCTTCGTCCGTGCCTTGCAGCACCGGCTTGGACAGCTCGACATACCAGTCGCAGAAGACGTTCCAGACGAAGCGGTACAGGGCGCTGGCGGCGTCGTCGAACCGTCCGCCCTCGATGGCTTCCGAAACCTGGCGTTCGGCCTTCAGCAGCTCGCCGCGGATCCAGCGGTTGATCGTCTGTTCGACGGTGGCCGGGTCAAAGCCCTCGACGCGAACGGCCTCGTTCATCTGGCTGAAGCGGGCGGCGTTCCACAGCTTGGTGCCGAAATTGCGATAGCCTTCAATGCGCTCCTTCGACAACTTGATGTCGCGCGTGCCCGACAGGATGGCCATGGTGAAGCGCAGCGGATCAGCGCCCAGCTCGTCGATGATGCCCAGGGGGTCGATGACATTGCCCTTGGACTTACTCATCTTCTGGCCCTTCTCGTCGCGGACGAGGCCATTGATTATGACGCGCTTGAACGGCGCCTCGTCCATGAAATGCAGGCCCATCATCATCATCCGGGCGACCCAGAAGAAGATGATGTCGGCGGCGGTCACCAGATCGCTGGTCGGATAGAAGCGCTCCAGATCCTGCGTCTTGTCGGGCCAGCCCATGGTCGAGAAGGGCCAGAGCGCCGACGAGAACCAGGTGTCGAGGACGTCCTCGTCCTGGGTCAGGGCGACCTCGGAATCATAGTCGGCCATCGCCAGTTCGCGCGCGTCTTCTTCGGTCTCGGCGACATAGATCTCGCCGTTCGGACCGTACCAGGCTGGGATGCGGTGACCCCACCACAGCTGACGCGAGATGCACCATGGCTCGATGTTGCGCAGCCATTCGAAATAGATCTTTTCGTAGGACTTGGGCTCGAACACCGTCGCCCCGGTTTCGACCGCCTTCAGCGCCGGTTGGGCCAGGGTGTGAGCGTCAACGTACCATTGATCCGTCAGCCAGGGTTCGATGACCACGCCGGAACGGTCGCCGTGCGGGACGACGTGTCTGGTCTTCTCGATTTCCTTGAGCCAGCCCTCGGCCTCGGCGCGGGCGACGATGGCCTTGCGCGCGACAAACCGGTCCAGACCGCGCAGTTCGGTGGGGATGGAGGCGACCACAAACTCGGGCGTTTCAGGATCGAACTGGTCCTGTGTCTCGTCGAGACCGGTCGGGGTGTCCTTCCAGTCCAGGATCGCCGCGAACTGGTTCAGGATGTTGATCGAGGCCAGCCCTGCCCGCTTGCCGACCTGGAAGTCGTTGAAATCGTGGGCGGGCGTGATCTTGACCGCGCCGGAGCCCTTGGTCGGGTCGGCATACTCATCGGCCACGATCGGCACGCGACGGCCGGTGATCGGCAGGATGACCTCCTTGCCGACCAGCCCCTTGTAGCGTTCGTCGGTAGGGTGCACGGCGACGCCCGTGTCGCCCAGCATGGTCTCGGGCCGCGTGGTCGCCACGACGATATAGTCGCGCGTCTCGAACGCAGTCGCCCTGCCCTCATCGTCGAACTCGGTCGGGTATTCGAACGTCACGCCATCCGCCAGTGGATAGGCGAAATGCCAATACGCGCCCTCGACCTCGCGCTGTTCGACCTCAAGGTCCGAGATCGCCGTCTGGAACTGCGGGTCCCAGTTGACCAGCCGCTTGTCGCGATAGATCAGGCCTTCCTTGTGCAGTTGCACGAACACCTTGCGGACGGCGGCGTTCAGCCCCTCGTCCAGGGTGAACCGCTCGCGCGACCAGTCGCAGGACGCGCCCAGGCGGCGCAACTGCTGGACGATGGTCCCGCCGCTCTCGGCCTTCCAGTCCCAGACCTTCTGGACGAAGGCGTCGCGGCCGATCTCGCGCCGACCGGCATTGCCTTTCGCCGCCATCTGGCGCTCGACCACCATCTGGGTGGCGATGCCCGCGTGGTCCGTGCCCGGCAGCCACAGCACCGACTTGCCCTTCATCCGGTGATAGCGGGCCAGGATGTCCTGCAGCGTATTGTTCAGTGCATGGCCGATGTGCAGCGACCCCGTCACGTTCGGCGGCGGAATGACGATCGAATAGGCCTCGGCCGCGCCCTCGGTCGGGGCGAATGCGCCCGAGGCTTCCCACTGGGCGTACAGGCGAGGTTCGGCGGCCTTGGGGTCGAAGGTCTTGTCGAGCATGGTCGTCCTTGTTCCCTGTCGTTCCGCAAGGCGGCTTCAGGGGCATTCCAGAAAGCAGAAGGGGCGGTCCCGTCGGAACCGCCCCCTTGTGTTGTAGTCGCGTGGCGCGAAGAGGGCTAGCCGGCCGAGCGGGCGATGCGTTCCACTTCCTTGCGTACCGCCGTCTCGACGATGCCGGGCAGGTTGGCGTCGAGCCAGTCCTTCAGCATCGGCCGCAGCAGGGCGCGGGCCAGTTCGTCGACGGTCGGGCCGGTGCCGCCGGTCTCGGCGACGGGCTCGGGCCGGGCGAAGCTGGCGGCCAGACCGGCGAAGGCCGATGCGGCGCTGGCCGAGGCGCTCTCGCCGACCAGGGCGTCATACGAGGCCGCAGGCGCGACGGCGGGCTCGGGCGCGGCATAGGCGCTGGTATAGGGTTCGGGTTCGGCTTCCGGCGTCGACACGTCCAGGTCGCCGATCGTCTCGGCGGCGGGGGCCTGATAGATTTCGGTCAGATCCAGAACGTCTTCCTCGACGGGAGCGGGCTCCGGCGCGGCAGGGGCTTCAGCGGCCGCCGGAGCAGCCTCGGCGATCGGCGCAGGCTCGGGCGCCGGCTCCGGCGCAGCAAAGGGCTCGGGCGCGACTTCGGGCGCAGCCTCTGCGGCAGGCGCGTCGTCTTCGGAAATGATCCGGCGGATCGACGCCAGGATCTCTTCCATTGTCGGTTCCTGGGCGGACTGGTCGGTCATCAATAAACACCTGGAAGAGCGCGCCGGAAGGAGCGCACGAAAGGGACGTGCGAAAACGATTGCGGGAGTCATGACAATGTCACCGCCCCCGACCACCTTTTCGTCGCATCAACGCCCGCCGGAATCAACGGGCGTTTTCGCCTGTCTGGTTAATCCTGAACCGGCAGTCCTGCGCCGGTCAGTCCTGGACCGGAGCCGTCTGGACGATCTCGGACTTCAGCTGGGTGTCGATAGGCGCATCCTCGGCGTCGCTGGCGGGCATGACCGGCGGAGCGGCGATCCGGTCGATGGCCTCGATCACGCCGTCCCAAGGCAGGGCGCCGCGATTGCGCACAGCGCGGTAGTTCTCTGCGGCGTCATAAACCTCAATGGCCGGATCCAGGTTCTGGCCCTCCAGGCGACCCATGGCGCTGAGCAGCAGGGCCTGGGCGACGTATTCGTTGCGCACCGCGCTGACCAGGGTGACCTGGGCCGAGCGCAGTTCCAGTTCCTGGTTCAGCACATCCAGCGTAGTGCGCAGGCCGACCTGAGCCTCCTGGCGCACGCCCTCGGCGGCGACGGTGGCTGCGCGCACGGCTTCCTGACCGGCGGTCAGGGCGGCGCGGGTCGAGATCACCTGGGCATAGGCGGACGACACGTCCTGCAACACGCCGCGACGCTCGCCCTCGACCTGGATCTGGGCGGCGTTGGCCTGTTCCAGGGCCTGGGCGACCTGCGAGCGGTTCAGCCCGCCGGTGAACAGCGGGATCGACACCGAGGCGCCGGCCTGGAAGCTGGTGCGCTGGGTCAGGTCGAACCGATCCAGATCGTCGCTGCCGCCATAGGAGGCGGTCAGACGGGCGGACGGCAGATAGGCCGAACGCGCCTGGGCCACACGGCTCTCGGCCGCCTGCAGCGCGTACTGGGCGGCCAGAACGCCGGGATTTTCCTTCAGGCCAGCGTCGAGCGCGATGTCGAAGTCGGTGGGCACGCCCGGCAGCATGGGCGGGGTTTCCAGATTGGTCGGGGCCTGGCCGATAACGGCGGCATAGGCGGCGCGCGACACCGACAGCTGGGCCTGGGCGTTGGCCAGGTCGGCCTGCGACTGGGCCAGGCGCGATTCGGACTGGGCCACGTCTGTGCGGGTGATCTCGCCGACCTCGAAGCGGGCGTTGGATTCGTCCAGCTGGCGGCGCAGGACGGTCAGGTTGTCCTGGCGGATGGTCAGGATCTCCATGTCGCGCTGCACATCGACATAGGCCTGGATGACGGAGGCCAGCACCTGCTGCTCGACCGCGCGCAGGTTCTCACGACCGGCCAGGACATTGGCCTCGGCCGCGCCGATGCCGTGGCCGATGCGGCCGCCGGAATAGATGGTCTGGGAGAGGCCGACGCTGGCCGAACCGCTGTCGGTCTCGGTCACGCCGCCGGTCGTCGTGCCGGGGATGTCGATGATGCCATCGCCGTCGACGTCGATGCCTGCGGTCGTAGAACCCTTCGAATCGGTGCGGGAGTAGCTGGCGCCGATGCTGGCGTCGATGGTCGGGCGCAGGCCCGCCCGCGCCTGGGGTACGCTTTCGTCCAGCGCGCGCTGGTTGGCCCGCTGGGCCAGCAGGGTCGGGTTGGTGCGATAGGCCAGGGCGATGGCCTCCTGCAGCGTCTCCGCAAAGGCGGGCGCGGCAAGGCCGCTCGTGACGGCGATCAGGGCGACCGAAGCCAGGGCGGACGATCGTTTCATCATGCTCAGTTCCCGATGGCGTCCCAGCGGGCTCGCCTGTCTCTTGTGATCAGTATCTCGAATGACGCCCTAGTGCGCGCTTGCACACCGGATACGCCAGTTAAGTTTTTTTCACGCGAGCGCCACCCAAGTCCGTCGCTCGACCGTGTCTCAGAGTGCGAAAACCGGCGCGGGCGACATTTCCGCCAGCACAGACGGCGTGCTGTCGAACAGTTCGCGCCGTGAAACGCCTTCGGCTCCGCGAACATAAAGCACAGCCTTTCCGCCGGGTCCGGTGCGTTCAACCACGGCCAGGCGACCGCCGACCTTCAGGGCCGCGATCCAGGCGTCGGGGCGAACGGAGACGCCGCCCTCGCTGACGATGATGTCGTATCCGTCGCCTGACGGCTGACCGAGCGGGGCCACGACCGTCTGCACGCCGGCTTCCGACAGGGCGTCGCCCACCACCGAGAAGACGGCTTCGTCGGCTTCCTGGGCCGTGACAGCCAGGTCCATGCAGGCCAGGACGGCGGCGGCATAGGGGCCTGCAATGGCCAGGGCGGTCTCGCCGGCGCGGGGGTTCAGGGCGTCGATCATCTTGGCGATGTCGCGCGCCATCATCAGGCGGCGACTACCTGCGATCTCGACCTCGACCTCGGCATAGGCCGAGAAGGCGCGGCCCGGCGCACAGAACCGCTCACGCGGCACGGACAGCAATGCGGCCTGCAAACCCCGGTCCGTGACGTCGTTCACGCGCACCTGAGAATCGACCATGACCTTGCGGGCGGCGACAAAATCCATGGCGAAGGGTCCTTTGGCAGCGGATTCTTAGGAATCTGGCGCGCTTATAGGTTGGTACGTTGCAGCGGACAATCCGATCTGATAGCTGACGCCCCTCGCGATCAAGGGGCCTTTCAAAAGTCCCTTACGGCCTGATGGCGGAGTGGTTACGCAGAGGACTGCAAATCCTTGCACCCCGGTTCGATTCCGGGTCAGGCCTCCACCTCCCTTTCCAATGAAGAGACTTCCCTTCGGGGACCGCCCCCCGGTCCAGCAGCGCGCCACATCACGATCTGTAACTTTGACTATTGCAGTTCGTCGGTTCATCCCTATCTGGGTTTCAAGCAGAGGCTGCCGGATGGCTGGCGGCCGGAGATACGACGATGATCGAGCGCAGACCGTTCGACAGCCTGGGCGGAGCCGACCACGGCTGGCTGAATGCAAAACACCATTTTTCGTTCGCCAACTATTATGACCCCGCGCGCATGAGTTGGGGCAATCTGCGCGTCTGGAACGACGACGAGATCGCCGCCGGCGCTGGCTTTCCGCCCCACCCCCATGCCGACATGGAGATCATCACCTATGTCCGCGAGGGCGCGATCAGCCACGAGGACAGCCTGGGCAACAAGGGCCGGACCGAGGCCGGCGACGTTCAGGTGATGAGCGCAGGTTCAGGCATCCGTCATGCCGAATACAATGCCGAATCAACCACCACGACCCTGTTCCAGATCTGGATCATGCCCACCGAGCGGGGCGGCGCGCCGTCCTGGGGCGCCAAGCCCTTCCCCAAGGGCGAACGGGCCGGTCAGTTCGTGGTTCTGGCGTCCGGGTTCGACACCGACGCTGACGCCCTCCGCATCCGCACCGACGCTCGCGTCGTGGCGGCCACGCTAAGGGCGGGCGAAAGCGCCGACTATGACCTAGGCGCCGCGCGCCGCGGCTATCTGGTCGCGGCCAAGGGTCGGATTGAGGTGAATGGCGTCGTCGCCGAGGCTCGCGACGGCCTGGCCATCGCCGATGTCGACCGGCTGACGGTCAAGGCTCTGGACGACGCGGAACTGGTCTTGGTCGACGCGGCCTGATGAAGAAAGCAGGAGGCGTGGTGCGAGCCGCGCCTCCCGCACTCTGCTCGCACCCTCAGACGGGTGCGGTGATCCAGCCTATCGCGCCCGCCGTGCTGACGCAGGCTAAGACGATGCCCACGGCCATGGCGACCCGGGCGTTGCGGCTGACGTAGTACAAGACGCTGTGCATGACGGTGCTTCCCCCCGCTGAACCGCCATGGCGTCACAAGCTGAGCCATTCATCAAGGTGCATAAAGCGTTAACGCGCTCATATTCCTAGGATTGTCGCCGTTCAGGCGCATTGCCTCGCCGCGACTCGCCAAACGAGCGAACCGCCGCCCTACCCCGCCGTCAGTTGATGCAGAGCCACCGCGCTGGTCGCGGCGACATTCAGGGAATCGAATCCGCCCGACATCCGTATTCCCACTGCCCGGCAGCGACGAATAATGTCATCCGGCAGCCCCGGCCCCTCGGATCCCAGCAACAGGGCTCGTCGCCCGCCCGGCCTTAGGGCCGACAAGGGCTCACTGGCCGATGGCGTCAGGGCGATGACCTCGAACTCTTGCGCCTCCAGCGCATCGACCAAGGCGTGTAGCGGCAGGGGCGCCGCGATCGGGGTTCTCAGCACCGCCCCGACCGAGACCCGGATCGACTTGCGATAAAAGGGATCGCCGCTCAGGTCGTCCAGCAGCACTCCGCCCGCACCAAACGCCGCCGCGTTGCGGAAAATTCCGCCGATATTGTCGTGATTGCCGATTCCCGAGGCCGCCACCACCACCGCATCCTCACCGAGCCCGGCCAGCATATCCGCGGCCGCCATAGGCGACGGCTTCTCGCCCAAGGCCAGTATGCCCCGATGCAGTGGAAACCCCGCCACGGCGTCCAGCACAGCCTGGCTGGCGGAATAGACAGGCGTGCCCACAGGCGCCGCCGCGATCACGTCGCGCAACCCTTCCACCCGCTTGGCCGCCAGCAGGATCGAGCGCGGACGGCATCGCGAGGACGGCGACACCAGGGTTCGCAGCACCACCTCCCCCTCGGCGACGAACAGCCCCTCCCTGCCTGTCAGGTCCCGCTCCCGGATGTCTTGATAGGCGGCGATGCGCGGATCTTTGGGGTCGTCGATGGAGATGATGGTCATCAGAGAGATTATCCGTTGCAATCGTCGCGAACCCGCTGCTATAGGCCCGCCTCCCGAGTATCTGTTCCGCGGTAGCTCAGTGGTAGAGCAGCCGACTGTTAATCGGCTGGTCGTAGGTTCGAATCCTACCCGCGGAGCCAACTCGGGCTTTATACGATTGTTTTTACAGCGGTTTTGCTGAAGAACATCGACAACCCCCAAAATCACCCCCAAAGCCGACCGGGCTGGGGCGTGTTCTCCACAACTTTTCACACCGCCGCACCTCGTTTCGACGTCACCAACGACATCGTCGGTCGTCTTCGGCATTCGGCACGAATCACGTCTCTGGCGAGGGAGTCCCGTTTCGCGTGGACGGGTTCACCTCAACATCTCCATCGCCGCTCACGCCACCCGGCCCACTTGCCGCTTGCGAGGGCCGGGCGCGGCGCGCCCTAGAGGCCCCGGACGCTCAGGGTAGACGTAATCGAGCAAGCCGTCGGGAGAGACCAGCCGGGCCTGGGTCGCGTCAGGCCGGGCTTCGAGATGCCGGCGACAGCCGTCGCGCACGCCTTCAATCGGGCCGTCGAAGACGAACTGGTCAATCGCCTCGCCAGCCGCGTTGGTCAGAACGATTCCCCACATGGTAAGATGCTCATCCGCGTCCGCCGTCCCGTCAATATGCGCGGCCCGCCTTGGCCCGCGCCTCCAAGAGACATCCGCTTATGACCGACGAGACCCGTGGCGCGCCTGACCTTGAATGGCTGGCCCTGTCGATCGTCGAGACCTGCATGCGCAACACCGGCCTGGAAGATTTGCACGCAGGAACCTTCCCCGATTCCGTGGTCGGCGATTATAGCGACGTGACGGTCGTCTCGCCTCATGGGGAAATTCCATGGAACGCGTTGAGCCGGATATCGAACGTCGAGATGAAGACCTTGATGATCGAGGTGGTCGATCGCGTGTTTACCTATTTGACCTATCCGGAGGCGGCGGCGCGCCCGCTGGGCGGAGCCGCCAGGTGGGAGAAACCCAAGCTGGACGCCAACCTCATGAAGGCCGTGCGACGGCGACTGGCGCAAGCCCCGGCGGCTTCTGACGACCGCACCCCGTCCTAGAACCCGAAGTCGATCTGATCCGGCGATACGATCCGCTTCCGCGAAGACCGGGACCGTTGGGCGTTCGCGACGGGCGCCCCCAGCGGCAAGTCGGCTTGAACGAAAGTGCATTCCTGAGACACGCGCTTGGGCGCCGCGATCGTCGGCGACGGCGGCTCCGAGTGCGGGTCATGGACCGGCTCAAGGGCCGTCCGCGGCGACCGGGCGGTCTGGATCAGGCGGGGCGCCCGGGGCGGCGCAAGGGGCTTTGGACGATCGCCGGCCTTTCGGCTGGCCTTCCAGGCATTGAGTTCGCTCTCCCACCAACCCACCCGTTTGGGGGAAATCGTCACGGGTTCCGGAAAATCGCCCGCCTTTTGCATGCGCCACGCAGTCGTCCGACTGATGCCCGCGATCGGTTGGACCCGGTCCCAGGTCAGCAGACGATCGTCAGGCCCTCCGGATTCTACGGGCCCGCACCGGGGATCGCTTGTCATGACGGCCCTCCGGATGGCCGCCAGGCCCGAACCGCGAACATCCGCCACAACACCGTCGCGTCCTTCGCCCCCTCGGCGCAGTCGCTGCCTTTCCAGGCGACAGTCGCAGATGCGCCCATGGGATCAACCACGGCGCCGGCCTTGGGCGGCGGGGGGCGCCCCGGCCCTGATATCGGTGATCTGGCTGTTGGCCCACTGCCGCAGCAACCCTCGCGGGTAGAAGGGCTTGGCGCGGATGTGGCGACACGGCGGGCCGGCCGAACCGGTCGACCACAGACGCGCAAGGGTCGCCGGTTTCAGGCGGACGCCCAGCAGAGCGAGAAAGGCGGAGGCCTCGGCGCGGGTCAGTAGATCGTCGTCGTCGACGCAGGTCCGGTTCCCGGCAGGATCTGGGCCGCCGATCATGGCGTCGGCTCGCTCGGCTGACACTGTCTCGAGTTCAAGACGCCCCGCGCTGCAGCGAGGGCGAGGTAGCAATCAATAACGGTGACGACATACGCCCGTGTCTCTGCGATGTCCGGGACCCGGCCCAGGCGCGCCACCCTGGCCGGCCCCGCGTTATAGGCCGCCAGAGCCAGCCTGAGGTCGCCGAAGCGTACAATCTGGCGGGCCAGATAGTCGGCCCCTCCTCTCAAGTTTTCAATGGGATCGAAGCGATCCCTGACACCAAGGTCGAAGGCCGTCCCCGGCATCAGCTGGGTCAGGCCGCCTGCCCCTGCCGGAGAGACGGCGTCTGCCCGATAGGCGCTTTCCGTCACGACGAGGGCGTGGAGGAGCTTCGGATCCAGTCCGTGCGCCAGGGCCGCGGCGTCGATGGCCTCCTGGAACGGCTGGCTAAGCGCACGGAGCCTCGCCGGCTCCGCCTCAACAGGAGACATGTCGGAGGCCGCCTCGACCGCCCCCCCCCCGAACAGATCGCCGCCCGCCCGTCGCCAGTCCACGGCCTGGGCGGACGCGGAGGACGCCACAGTCCCAAGGACTGATGCCAAGACGATGAACCTCACCATGTCAGTCCCGTCCGGTAGACGCCCTGGACCTGATCGCGCCGAACGGCCCCGAAATAGCGGCTGTCGAAGCTCGAGGCCGTGTCCCCGAGAAGGAAGAGTTCGCCGGGCGCGAGCCGTCGGCACCCTTCCCAGGCCGGCAAGACGACGCCCCGCCGATCCCGCATCACGGCCTGCACCACGCGATCCGGCGTCGTAATCGTGCCATCCCGTCGGCAGACCACCTCGCCGCCGACGGCCGCGACCCTTTTGATCAGCAGCACGTCCGTCGGCATGCCCAGGCTGGCGAGATACTGACGGACCGACGGTGGCTGGAGGACGGCCACGATGGCGGACCTGTCCGGCCTTCCACCGGGTTGGCGGACGTAGAGGCCCTTGGGCAGGCTCGGGCTCTCATTGACCAGGGCTATGGCCGGGACCTGTTCCACGATCAGGCCGACGCAGGTCATGACGAAGACGGCGGCGCCGAGCACCGCCCAGCGGTTTCCATTCTCGAGGGGCGAGGTCATGGCCGGTACGGCTCCAGGATGAGGTCCTTGGTGATCATGACCCGGACCGGCGCTCCGGCTCGCAGACGGATCGACGGCCTCACGCCGAGCTCGCGATCGACCAGCCGTCCGCCGACCTGCGAGCCTTCGATCGCCGCCGCGTCGCCCGCATCGCCGAGCAGGCCGCCCGAGCCGCGCTCTCCATCCCGCGCGACTTGGCCCAGGGTGGTGATGGCGCCGGCGAACAGGGTCCCGACCAACAGGGGAAACAGCCGTCGGTCGACCTGGCCGCGCACGCCCACGGCGCCCAGGGCGTCGACCCCGGCTTCCGAGGTCAGGAGGAGACTCTTGCCGTTGGGAAGGATCAGCCTCTCCCAGGTCAGGAAGGCGCGCCGGTCGCCGTAGGCGCTCTCGCCCTCGGACGTTCCGATCAGCCGCGTGCCCTGGGGCAGCAACAGATGCCGTCCGCTGATCGAGTCATAGACGTTCTGGGTCACGCTCGCCACGACCGGGCCGGCCCGCGAGGTGTCGACGGCGGTCAGCAAGGCCGCCGGTACGATGGCACCCGCCTTCAGCTCGAAAGGCGACAGGGGCGCGACCAGGCTGTGGCCGCTGTAGATCGCCCCTAGATCCGGATCCGCCCGCGCCGTACGCTCCTGGGTCGGCGTGGACCACGTCGCACTGGCGCTCTGGCCCGGCGCCGCCTGTGCGAAGAACAGGCCCGACTGAACCGCCAGCTGGCGCGGACTGGGTCCCGCAGGCCGTACTGGCGACGCCGCTCGGTACGACGGCGCATACGCGACCTCTCTCCGGACCGCGCCGGCTGGTGCATCCGTCGTCGCCGTCGCCGGTTCCGACCCAACTCCGCGCGGCTCCGGAAGCCGGTCATAGGTGGCGGGCTGATCGGTGACGGCCTCGGTCGGCCGCACCGAGCCGCGCGCGCTGTCCTCACGATCCTCCGCCTTTCGGATACGCGCCGCGTCGCGCATCTCGGGCTGGACCACGAAGGCCCAGGCCAGCGAGCCCGAGACCAGAACGGCGCCGCCGATCACGAGCATCTGGACGACCGACTTGCGCAGCCGGACGGCTTGAGGTCGGGCCGCCCGGGCGTCGAGCCCCGGCGCCGGCTGCTTTGGCGGAGGCGCCGTCGGGACGGGCTCCGGGCTGTCGAACTCTGTCATGAGCGGCCTCCTGAGACACGGCGGATACGAACGATCTGGGGGTGGCGGTCGCCGAGCCTGAGCTCGGCCCGGTCAAAGACGCGGTCGACGACCAAGAGGCCTCCGACCTGGCGGTAGTTGACCATCTGGGCCTCGCCGTCGGCCGCGAGCACGAACAGCACCGGCGCCTCGTCGACATCGACGTCAGGGTCGAGGGTGATGAAGGTGCGCACCCCGTCGTTGAAGACGGCCGTGGGGGTCCAGCGCGCGCGTCGGCCCTGGGGCTCGATCCGGTAGCGGCCGTCGAGCGGCCCGTCCGGCATCACCACGGGGTCCGGGACGCGGACGTCTGCCAGGGCCACGGGCGAGGACACGGCCATCGTCCCTGCCGAGGGGGCTTGGGCGTCCCAGGCCACGGCGGCGTTGAACGCGTCCGTGCCCCCGCTCTTCAGATCAATGAGATAGATGCGACGGTTCGTCGTCAGGATGAGGTTTGTCTCCAGCCCGCGCGCCAGCGGCTTGAGCATCACGTGGGTCCGCGCCTCGGAACCGGCCCCGGAGCTGGCCTCGCCGATCTGCCAGCGAACTGTATCTCCGGCGGCCTTGGACAGGATGGTCTCGCCGGGCGACAGCGTCAGGGTCGTGACCCGCAAGGGCGCGGTCCAGACCTCGAACACCCGGCCCGGCGACCAAGCGAACACCTGGACGCCGCCGACGAAATCGTCGGACCGGGAGGCCGCCCGGGCCGCGACATTGGCCGCCGCGATCGCCTCGCGACCGCTGGCCGCGCCGGGCCGCAGGGGTTCGGACGCCGGCGACGGGGCAGCCGCCTCATAAGGTTGGGGTCCCGCAACATCGACGGGCGCTGCGATGGCCGGCTCGGCCGCCACACCCTCGATGACCTCGTCGACCACAGGGTCAGTCGATAGAAGGTCCGGAGTGACCGGAACGACGGCTGTTTCGAAGGCAACGGCTGCGGACGATGGCGGCGGCCCCCGAAAGAGCGCGCACCCGGACAGCAGCAGGCCGCTGGCGATCAGGATCAGGAAGCGTCGGGGGTCCATGAGATGTCCTCGATTTTCAGGCCCAGGGGGTTCTTCATCAGCTCGGCCTCGGTGCGAGGGGGCTGGGTCGTCGTCGTGATCAGGGCGCGCCATCGCTCGGTTCCGGCCGACTGCCCGTTCACGAAGCGCGTCTCTCGCCACTGAAGATCAAAAGTCCGCTCTGTCCGTTTGACAACATTTAGGATTTCGACATTGACGGCCTCGCGCCCGACCTCGGCGAAGGGGTCGTGGGTCTGGGCCCAGGCGTTGAGGAAGCTCGCGGCCTTGGGCGTCATCAGGTCATAGGCCCGCAGCCAGTTCTGCCGGATCACGATCGGGTCGATCGACTTGGAGCGAACGTCCCGGACCCAGCCGGCCAGGGCATGGCCGATCTGGGCCTCGTTGGGCTCATAGCGGCCGCCGATGGCGGTGATCCTCTGGGTCTCGCCCCAGTCGGACACCTCGACCACGAACGGCTTGACCACGGCCCGGTCAGCCTGGACCCACCAGCCCGCGCCGAGGAAGCCGGCCAGGACGAGATTGGCCAGAGCGATCCGGCGCCAGTTGCGGGCGTGGGCGAGGGACAGGCCCATGCGGTCATCCCAGACCTGACCCGCCCGCTGGTAGGGGGTGGAGTCCGGCGCCGAGGCCATGGCGCGTCTGGGTCGGAAGAAGGGATGCATCTCAACTCTCCTCGGTCTTCAGATTGGGGGACAGGACGCCGCTTGTTTCGCCGCCGGGCATCAGGCCGCGACCGGCGTTGGCGACAAAGAAGGCCTGCAGGGCGACCGACCGGCCCGACGGCGAGGCCTTGCCCGCGCGACCGTCCGAGCCGGCAGCGGCAGCCCGGTGAAAGTCACGGCGCGCGCCTTCCGCTTCCGCAGCGATCTTGCCGGCCGGCCGCCCGCCGCTCGACGCTACGCCGGGCGCCGACGCTGACCCTGCCGGTCCCACATCGGCGGCGGAAGTCTCTCCCGACGCCGAGAGGTCTTCAGGCCGCCAGACCAAGGTGGGCTCGCGGAGCCCCGATGCGGTGGGCCGGGCTGACACGCCGCCGGATGAAGGCCGCGGCCCCGCACGCGAGGGATTGTCGTTTGAGGGTCTGGGCGGCGGCGAGCCGCCGGGAGACGTCGCGCCGCCGCCTGGCGTGGGGGATCGCCCCGATCCGGCCCCGGCTGCGGCCTTCGCCGGCCCGGCCATGCGTGCGCCGCCGCCCGCTGCAGCGCCCGCGCCCGCCACGCCGGCGCCGGCGAGAAGTCCCGCGCCGCCGACGGCGAGCGCGCCGGTCAGGGCCGCGCCTGCGCCCAGCGCCGGACCGCCCGTCACCAGGGCCGAAGCGAGGTTGGGAATGAACATGGCCAACATGGCCAGAAGGATCGAGGCGACGAGGATGCTCAGGGCCTCGTAGATGTCCGGGTTGGCCGAGGGCTGGAGCTGGTCGAAGACCGTGCGCGCGCCCGAAATGACGATGGCCAGGGCCAGGACCTTTAGGCCCGAAGAGACGACATAGCCCAGGGGGCGCTCGGCCAGGAAGGCGGACTTGTTCCAGATGCCGAAGGGCAGGAGGACGAAGCCGCCCAGGGTGACGATCTTGAACTCCAGCAGGGCCACGATGATCTGCAACGCGAGCACGGCGAAGGCCAGCATGATGCCGATCATGGCCAGGCCCAGAACCAGGGCGTCGGCCATGTTGCGGACCACGTCGAGGGGGTTGTCGACGGGCGCCGGCGTCTCACCCAGAGCCTTCACGATCTCCCAACCCTGGGCGAGGATCGCGCCCGGATTGAGGAAGTCGGCGCGGCTGAGCGAGCCGCCGCCCGCGGTCAGCCCCAGTTCGATGAAGCCGGCGTAGATCGTCTCCGACAACTGCTGCCAGTCGTTGATGAGCCAGGCGAAGGCCCCGATCAGCAGGACCTTTCCGAACCCTGCGGCCAGGATCTCGCGATTGGGCGACATCGCCCACTGGATGCCGGTCAGGGCGACGACCAGGACGATGAGCAGGCCGAACACGCCGTTGACCGACCCCTGCAGGGCGTCGAACCCGGCCGAGACGGTGTTGGAGAACACCACCATGAGCTCATTGGGGGTTTCGGATCCGACCGACATCGCCCAGCCCCCTCAGTCGCCCGCGTGGGACAGGGGATCGAACACCGGAGCCGCGGGCGTCGCGACGGGTCCGCCCCAGCGTTGACGCCGCGCCGCGTCGCCTGCGGCCTGGCTGGCCGCGTCCCGCGCCGTGGCCTCGGCCATCAGGCGCGACTGGGCCAGCATGATGGTGCGCAGCGCCGCCATATCCTCGGCCAGCACAGCCAGCAGCTGATTGGTCGACTGGGTGGCCGCCGTCTGGCCTTCGGCGGCCTCGCTGGCCGACAGGGCGCCCGACAGTCGGGCCGCCCGCCCCTGCCCCAGCCGTTCGAGTTCGGCCGCTGTACGCGCCACATCTTCGGCCGTGTGCCGCGCAACAGCGGTCCTTGCCTGGCCCTGCTCGAGCAGGCGCAACCTGTCCGACCCGGACAGATCATCCAGGTACAGCGACTGAAACTGCTGCTCCAGGCCATTGACGGAACTCGCTATTCCCCGCGCGGTCCGCGCCAGATCGGCCATCTCGCGCAAGGCCTGACTGGACTGGGTCAGATGGCTGTAGGGCGAGCCCGCCAGGCTCCGCGCCTCATTGGCTAGGCTCTCCAGCTGACGCGCCGCCTGCAGCGCGTTCTCGATGTGGTTGCGCGGGTCGAACACGACCTGCTGGGCCGGCGCCGCAACCGGCGCGGCCGCCAGGAGGCTGACGGTGACCAGCCCCGTGGCCAGGCGTTGAAGCCGCCTATTCGGCCGCGAGGCTCGGGGCGAAGGCGTCGAAGACGGAATCCACATTCTGCACTCCCTTGGCTTTGAGAAATTCGCGCGCGAAGTCCGCGTCGCCGGTTCGTTCCAGGATGGCGTCGATGAGGGTCTGGTCCTCGGGCGCGGATGATCCGCACAGGGCCAGGGCCACGCCGGTCAGGCGCAGGTCGAAGAGCCGCCGTCCCCGGGGCTGGCGCCAATAGTAGGCGCGCTTGGGCGTGGCGAAGGCGATCAGCTCCAGTTGACGCCGGTTCAGTCCGAAGCCGCGATAGAGTTCTGCCGAGGCGGGTTCCAGCGCCCGGGGGTTGGGCAGGAAGACCTGGGTCGGGCAGCTTTCGATCAGACTGGCCGAGATCGAGGAGGCCGCCACGTCGTCGAGACTCTGGGTGGCGAAGACCACGCAGACCCGTTTCTTCCTCAGGGTCTTGAGCCACTCCCGGATCCTGGCTGCGAAGGCCGTTTCGCCCAGGAAGAGCCAGGCCTCGTCGAGCACCAGCAGGGTGGGCCGGCCGTCAAAGCTCTGCTCAAGATGATGGAACAGGGCCGACAGCACCGGCGCCACCGCCGACGGCGTCCCCATCAGGGTCTCCAGTTCGAAGGTGTCGAACCGGGTCGGCTCCAGGGTCTCGCCCGCCCCGTCGAGTAGAGCGCCGTGCGGGCCCTTCAGGGTCAGAGGCTCCAACGCCGCCGCCACGGCCTTGTCCTGCACCAGGGCGCAGAAGACGGTCAGGGTCCTCTGGCCGACCGGCGCCTCCGCCAGGGCTGACAGGGCGCCCCAGATCTCCTCCCGCACCCTTGGGACCGGATCGAGCCCGGCCAGGCGAACGGTCTCGGCGATCCATTCCGACGCCCAGGCGCGCTCTTCCTCCCGGTCAATCGCCGCCAGCGGCTGGAGCGAGAACCGGGCGCCGGGCTCCAGAGCCCGCCAGCATCCGCCCGCAGCGAGGGTGGCGGCGCGCGCCGACCGGCCCTTGTCGAAGAAGACGACCCTTGCGCCCCGATAGCGGAACCACTGCAGGGCCAGAAAGGACAGCAGCGCGCTTTTGCCCGATCCGGTCGGGCCCACTACCATGGCGTGGCCGACGTCGCCGACGTGCAGGACCAGCCGGAACGGGCTCGATCCGGTCGTGCGCGCGGTGGCCAGCGGCGGAGCTTGGAGACTGGCGTCCTCCGCCGGCCCGGCCCAGACCGCCGAGACCGGCAACAGATCCGCGAGGTTGAGCGTCGACACCAGGGGCCTGCGCACATCGGCATAGGGCTCGCCCGGCAAGGACCCCAGCCAGGCCTCGACCGCATTGAGGTCCTCGATCCGCGCCACCAGTCCCTGGGCGTTGAGCGCGGCCTCGACCGCGCGGGCCTTGGCCGACGCCCCCGCCTCGGAGGCGTCCAGCACGGAGACTGTCAGGGTCAGATAGCCGAAGGCGCAGGCCTCGGCGCCCAGGGCCGCCAGCGCCCCATCGCACTCCTCGGTCTTGGAGGCCGCATCGGTGTCGAGGAGTGGAACCTCCTCCTTGGTGATGGCCTCGCGCAGCAGGACGCCGACGCCCTTGCGCTTTGCGAACCAGCGCTTGCGCAGCTTGACGATCTCCCGCTCGGCCTCGGCCTTGTCCAGGCCGATCCAGCGCGCGGTCCAGCGGTATTCGAACGGCAGGGAGCCCAGGGCGTCTAGAAGGCCGGGCCGGGTCACGGACGGCAGTCCGCGGACGGCGACGACCTTGAGCCAACGGTCGCCGAGCCGGGGCGAGACCCCGCCGGTGAGGCCGGCGTCGGCCAGCCAGGCGTCGAGGAACATCGGCGTCTCTGGCGGCCGGATCGGAAACGGCGTCGGGGAGACGCTGTCGTGCAGCCAAGTCAGGAGGTCGGCGTCGTCGAGGCGGTCGATCTCCGGCAGGCCGTCCGACAGCAGATCCAGAATGGTGTCGGCCTCACGCGAAAAGGTCGCCAGCGACTGGCGCCAGTCATGGCCGCCGCGGGCCAGGCCGTCGAACAGCCAGCGCTCCATCCGGCGGGCTTCGTCGGCCGGGGCCAGCCAGGTCAGGGCGAGGCGGAAATCGGTCTCGAAGGCCGGATCGGCGGTCTCGAAGCGGCTCCGGCGCTCCGCGTCCAGAAGCCAGGCGACGTCGAGGTCGAAGTCGCTCTCGGGATAGGCCGAGGCGGGCCGGCGGCGCGCCTCCATATGCAGGCACCATCCGGTGCCAAGCCGCTTCAGCGCATTGTTCAGCCGGGCCCGCACGGCCATCAGCTCGTCCTCGGTCGAGGATTCCAGGTCCGGCCCGCGGAAGCGGAAGGCCGCCGTGAAGGAGCCGTCCTTGTTGAGGACCACGCCCGGCGCGACCAGGGCGGCCCAGGGCAGATGATCGGCCAGGGCGGCGGGCCGGCGGCGATGCTCGTCGAGGAACCGCATCGCGCCCTAGCCGTCCAGATGGCCGGGGGTGCGCAGATGACGGCGCAGCACCTCGAAGAAGCGACGATCGGACCGCGCGGCCCAGAGGCCGATGGCGTGGGCCGCCGCCCACCACAGCAGGCCCAGCCACCAGATCCGCAGGGCCAGACCCAGGACCATGGCGATCGTCCCCATGGCGATGGCGTATTCCCGCGGCATGCCAGCCATCAGCACCGGCTCGGACAGGGCCTGGGCCACGGGCAGCTCCCAACCGTCCGGCTGCGCACTCATCACCCGATCTCCACGCCGCCGGCGAAGCCGAAGAAATCGAGGAAGAAGGTCGAGGCGGCGAAGGCGATGGACAGGCCGAACATGATCCCGAGCCCCCGGCGCATCGAAGAGCCGTTCTCGCTCATGGCGATGCCGGCGCCGAAGACCACCACGGCCACCACGGCCGCCGCCTGGACCACGGGTCCGGTGATCGACTGGACCACCTGCTGCAGAGGGCCTTCCCACGGCATTCCCGATCCTCCGGCCAAAGCGGGCCCGGCCGCCAGCAGGCCGCACGTCATCGCGGCGCCAAACAGGCCGCGCCCAAGCATCCGTTGCATGTTGTGTTCCTGTGCTTCAGCGCGTTTCAGCACGCCGCGACTCATTGCAAGCAAAAATACCTGCAGGTTGTCAACGTCAAATATTCAAAAGTTTAGGTTGAGTTGCTCTATAGTCAAATATGACTTGTCCAGACTTGCGAAAGCCGTGGCCTCATTTCTGATCAACACGTCAAGCCGACTTGGGCCAAGACTTTTGACGACTTGAAAAGAACGCGATGGGATCAACGCTTTCATGCGCCCAGGCCGCACAATTCTCTGGCCTTCCGAGGGTCGCCCCTAATGCCGGGGACTTGAGTTCGGCCGCCGACGCCCCCCTTTGGACCCAAATCGATCGACGCGGAGATCCTCGACAGGCGAAGACTCAAGCCGCCGGTGCCTGACCCTGACGGCGCCAGGACCCGCCGATACGCGCGTCAGAGAGCGAGCGCCGTGCCCAGATCGTCGTGTTCGAAAGCGGGTCGGGACCGTCGAAACGCCCTGAGCCTGGCGGGCGCCTCAATGACCGCTCAGCTTCACGCCCTGAAGGTTTTGATCGACCCAGTCGATGATCGCCGAGGTCGGCATCACGCCGGACGTCCGGGCGAGCTCTCGCCCCTTCCTGACGAGGATCAGACAGGGGATGCCTCGGATCGCGTAGCGGCCGCGACCCCGGCCTCGGCCTCGGCCTCGGCCTCCGTGTCCAGCTTGGCCAGGCGGACACGCGGCTCAAGCCGCGCTGGCCTTCGCCAGCCAGACGCGACATTGGGCGCGGTCAACCAAGGCCGGCGCCGGTCGTTGCAGTCGGCGATCAAGACCCTATATGTTGCACTGCAACATAAGCTGACGGGCCGGTCCAAGCTGTCAGCGGAGCCGCCATGCGAAATCTCGCCGACACTCTCTCGCGTCTGAAACATCGCGCGTCCGCCGCTCACCCCGCATCGTCCAGGCTCGAGCCGGTCGCGATCATGGGGCCGAATCCCGGAGGGCTGAAGGCCCATCAACACGTTCCGACCGATTTGGATCGCCGCCCGGCGCTCGTGGTCGTCCTGCATGGCTGCACCCAGACGGCGGCGGCCTATGACGCCGGATCCGGCTGGTCGAGCCTGGCGGATCGCAATGGCTTCGTCGTCCTCTATCCGGAGCAGCAAGCGGCGAACAATCCCGGACGCTGTTTCAACTGGTATGTGACCTCGGACGTCGAACGCGGGCGCGGCGAGGCCGCCTCGATCCGATCGGCGATCGAGACCGTCGTCCTCCAGCACGACATCGATCGATCCCGGATCTTTGTCACCGGCCTCTCGGCGGGCGGCGCCATGGCCACGGCGATGCTCGCGACCTATCCCGAAATCTTCGCTGGCGGAGCCGTCATAGCCGGCCTGCCCTATGGCGCGGCCGCCTCTGTCCCTGAGGCGTTCGACCGAATGCGGGGCCATGGCCTTGCTGGTGCTGCGGCCTCCACCACAGCTGTCCTCGCCGCTTCCGATCATGCGGGGCCCTGGCCGCCGATATCCATCTGGCACGGCGACGCCGATCAGACGGTCGCAGCCGTCAATGCCGACGCCCTTGTCGCTCAGTGGGTCGGGGTGCACGCTCTCAAGGCGGAGCCGGACGAGGTGCGCCGTGTCGCAGGCCACATCCACCGGCTCTGGCGCGGGGCCGGCGGCAAGGTCGTGGTGGAGGACTATCGGATTGCGGGCATGGGCCATGGGGTTCCGATCGAAACCCACGGCGATCAGCCCTGCGGCGCCGCCGGACCCTATTTCCTCGAAGCCGGCCTGTCCGCCACGCGCACCCTCGTGACGCGGTGGAAGCTCGCGAAGCCCGACCGGCCCGACCCCGCGCCATCGCCTGAGCCTCTTGAGCGCCAGCCGCGCGAGCACGAGACCTCGGCGCAGGGCGGCGGCCCGCGGGAGGTGACGCCGTCGGTCACGCAGGTGGAAACCGTGACCCACCCCGCAGCCGGATCGATCCAGGGCGTCATCGAAGACGCCCTGCGCCGCGCCGGGCTGATGCGCTAGGCTCGATGCCGACCCAGTCCGGGCCCGATGCGCCGAACGGACGGAGGACGGCATGGCCGACGCCGCACCTTGGGCTTGACCATTGACGACCTCGGTCAAGGCGATCGGAAATGACGAGCTCGTCGAAAAGGGCCCCAAGGCCCGCGCAGGCGCAGGCGCGAGGGAAAGGCCTCGGCCGGGCTGAGGACGCGGCCCAAAAGGCGACCGATGGTCCTCTCTGAAGGGCTGCAGCGGCGCGGCGACCCGACCGTCTTCAGAACCGCGCGTCCCCGGTTTTTCTGGCGTTCTGGATCTCTTGCGGGGTCGGAGCCCGCAATCGCTCCAGCGTCGCGCCGTCGAAGCCGACAAGACCGCGCTCGGCGAAGGCCTTCAACCATCCCTCCATCGGCCAGAATCCCCAGCGCTGGCGAAAGCGGCGGGCGTTCTCGAGGATCGGCTCGAAATGCTGAAGCGGGGGATCATAGACGCCGTGATGCTGGTGAAACGACCCCGGCCCGCCGATGAACACCAGGGGCAGGCCCGCCTCGCGACACCGGAATCCGAAATCTGTGTCCTCAGCGCCATAGCCCTCGAACCCTTCATCGAATCCGCCGACGCGAGCGAAGGTGTCTCGCCGGATGCCGAAGGTCAGAGACCAGAACAGCCCGGCGTTCGTCTCGTAACGCCGACCCGAGGTCGGGAAGTCCCGGACCGGATGGGGCCGCGCCGCCTCGGCCAGGCCGGTCTCGGTCCAGTCCTCATGCACGGCGTCGGCCGCCAGATACCGGACTTCGGCGCAGACGAGGGCGTCCTCGTCCCGCAGCGCCTCATCCATACGGCCGGCCAAACCGGTCGTGGGGATGCAGTCGACGTCGAGGAACAACAGCCGATCGCCCCGGGCCCGCTCCGCCGCCAGATTGCGGGCGGCCGCCAGCGGCAGGCCTTCGGCGGCCAGCGGCACGGTCGTCGTCGGAAAGCCCCCGCGCGATCTGGGTTCGACGGGCTCGTCGCTCATGTCGACGATGATCAGTTCAAGCGGCCTGTAAGCGCTGCGGTCCAGCCCCTCGATCAATCGGTCCAGATGAAGCGCCCGGTTCTTGACCAGGGTCAGGACGCTCAACCCCGTCATCGCCGCCGCCAGAGATCGAGGCGATAGCGGTCGTGGGTCTCCGCCCTGAGGATCTCCACGTCGCCGGCAAAAGCCTCCTTAAGCGTCTCCACCGCCTGGTCGCCGGAGTGCGGATAGTCGGTCTCGCCGGTGTAGTGGACCAGCAGCAGGTCGCCGCCGGGCGCCAGCGCGTTGCGGACGGCGCCGGCCGCCCGGTCGAGGTCGCCGCCGTCCCAATAATAGGCGACCTCGGACAGGACGATCAGGTCGAAGGGGGTCATCGACGGGACCGCTCGCGGAAACGCCATCCGTTCGATGCGAACCTGGCCGAGCGCCGCGCAACGGCGCCGCGCCCGGGCCACGGCCGTCTCGCTGATGTCGATGGCCAGCAGGCGGGCGCAGTGGGGCGCGAGCCTTTCGGTCAAAGAGCCGCCGGCGCAGCCCACTTCGAAAGCCCTGTCATAGACCCGGCGGCCAAGGGCTGCGATCGACTGGTCGAACTTGGCGGCCTCATAGAGGCTGGTCTCAAGCTTCCAGGGGTCAGGGTCGCCCTGGAACATCGCCTCGAAATACTCGGCGCCGAGGCTTCTGTCGTGTCGGGTCATGGGCGCGCCCTTGGATAGAGCCGGTCGCGATCCGGCATGCGCCGCCGAGGCGACGGCAGCCGGAATCCCTCGCCGAAGACCGGCGTCAGCTGGGAGCGATGTGCGGCCAGGGCGGCGCGACGTCGGCCGGGGTTGATAGGCCGGGTGACGAACACCGGTCCCGGCGGCGCCGTCTCGCTCCAGACCAGATAGTCGAACACCGCCACGGGCCGAAGGGCGGCGCGGGCCGCCGCGTGCGCCAGCTGGCCAGCGGCGGCGTGGTCGCAATGGGGTTCGGCCTCCGAGGTCACGGCGATGGCGTCCACACGCTTGCGGCGGCACAGGGCGGCCAGCTGTCGGACGGACGTCTGGTGGCCCGCGCTCTGCGGAACCAGCGGCCCGGCGTCGGGCCAGTCCAGAAAGATCAGCGGGCAGTTCCTGCCGCCCGTGAGGATCCGGCAGGCCTTAAGCGCCTCCAAACGCCGCAGAGCCTTGAGACGCGCGCGGCTCGCGGCGTCGGCATGCGGATGGGACCCTGTGCCGTCGGTGAGGTAGACGACCCCCGCCAGCTGGCCCTGCTCCGCCGCCTCGGCGATCAGGGCGCCGGCGCCCAGGGTCTCGTCGTCGGCATGGGGCGCGATCACAAGCCAGCGGGCGCGCCGCCATCGGCTGTCCGACAGGGGGCGGGCGCCTACCACAGCCGGTCCGCCTCGCCCCAGACGTCGCGGACCAGCCAGGCCTTGGCCGCCTGGTCCTTGGCGTGGTCAGGTCCGGCCTGCCGCAGATAGAGGCTGAGATCACGGGTGATCTTGTCGATCCTCTGACCGTCAAAGGCGCTGCGTGTGCCGACCGCCCGGGCGGCAAGCTCCATCACCTCCAGGGCGGATCGCTCGACCACGCCTCTCGTCATACGCGCGAAGTCCGGCGCGTCGGGATCGTCGAGGGCTGCGCGCAAGGCGGCTTGGCGGACCCACAGCCCGGCCGTGCGGGTCGCCGCCACGGCGTCGGCGAACCGCGCCCTCTGGATGGGATCGGCGCGGGCGACGTCCGACAGGGCGGCGCGCAGCGCGACCAGCAGGCCCTCGACCCCGCCCAGCTGCACCGCACAGAACCGCCAGGCCCCGGCGGTGAACCGGGGATCTTGGTCATAGTCCCCAGGCTCGCCGATCAGGTCGCGGGACGCCGGCCTCAGACCGGTCAGGTCATAGAGCCCGCTGCCCGTCGCCCGCATCCCCCGGACCCGCCAGCCACTGAGGTCGGCGCGGTGGGTCTGGTTCGCCGGAACGACGACCAGACGGCGGGGGCCTTCCAGGGGCTGGGCCGTGACGAGCGCATAGGCCAGCCCACCCGCCCCCGTGGCGAACGCCTTGCCGCCCTCAAGCCGCGGCCCGTCGGGCGTCTCCTGCAGCCGGACGCCGGGTTGGGGCTCCGTCGCCCATACCCCGAACATCGCCCCGTCGTTCAGGACCCCGGACAGCCAGGATGTCTGCTCGGCCGAGCCATACCAGGCGTACAGCTTCAACGCATTGACGTGGCCCTCGTACAGCCGACCCACGCTCAGGTCGGCGCGACCCAGGATCCGCAAGACGTCGAGCAGGGCCAGCGCCTCCGCCGTCTCGCTTTCGAACCGCTCGCCACCGGCGTCGACCGGCGCGAAGCTTCGGTGCAGATCGGCCTCGACCAGGGCCTTCAGGCTGTCGGTCGGGAAGACCGGCGCGGCGTCGTACTGCTCGCCCAGGAGGACCAAGGCGTCCTGCAGGGCGAGAGTCCGATCCCGGAGTGGCGGCCGGGCGGATGACGGGGGGCGGACGGTAGGCGAGGTCATTGCGGGGCTCGGGTTGCGGGGGCGGGTCGACCGGCGCCGTCCAGCAGCCAGCGGCGGATGTCAGCGGCGTCTGCGCCGTCGCGCAGCCGACGGCGCGAGACGCCGGCCAGCCCGCGAGCGGCCGCAAGCAGGTCTGGCCAGGCCTTCGCGGCGGGCCAGGCGTCGAGCTGCACCGCTGCGCCCTGGGCGGCGAGGCCGCGCGCTGTCGAAAGCTGTTCGTGGAAGGGGCGCGGCTGGGGCAGGCAAACGAAGGGTCGGTCTGCGCTCAACACCGCCCCGACCACCCCATTGCCGGCTGAGCCGACCACGACCCCGGCGCCGGCGAGCTCAGCGTCGACATCTTCGACCCAGCCGAGGACGGTCAGGTTGGCCGGCGGGCTCGCCGCAGGGGACATCGGACCCAGCACACGCCAGCTCAGTTCCGGCGTAGAGCGCGCGGCGGCCGCGAGGGCCTCGCCATCGGCCTGCCCGCCGCCCGCGCCGAACACGACCGCGACAACCGTCTCGTCGACCGTCGCCCTGGCGACCGGTCGAACGAGACGCGGCGCATAGCGGGTCTTGGCCCGAACCCAGTCCGGGGTTGCGGCGTCTTCGAGATCGGGATGGAAAGGCGACAGGATGGCGGCGGCGCCCCGGAAGGCGTCGAGATGGGCCGGGTCGGTGCGGTCGCCCGTCAGTCGAACCACGACCGTCGGGGTGGCGGTCAGCCTGGCGAGCATGGCGACCTCGACCGAGACATCGATCACCATCAGGGCCGGCCGCGCCGCCTGGATCCAGGCCGTCAGTTGAGCCACGCGGCGCCGAACGCCGTCGTGGTTCAGAGGCGCATAATGCAAAGCCTCAGGCCGATCCGCCGTCCCGTCCTCGCCGTCGAAGACCGCCGTCTCGGCCGGTCGATCATCAGGCAGATCGATCGCTGCAACCGGGTGGGTTCGTCCCGCCAGACCCGTGCCGAGCAGGGTGAAGGCGTCGGGTTCGGGCGATGTGATCGCCAGGGCGCGCGCCAGATGGCCGGCGCCGTGATGGTGCACATAGTAGCCGATCATGAGGCATCGCCCGGCGCGGCTGACCGGCGAAGGACCATGTCGTGCGGCATGGGCGGCAGGGCCGCCTCCGCCGCGAGCATCGCTGCGGGACCAAGGCGCGCCCGCAGATCGCGCCGCCACAGGGCCCGCGCGCGCCAGTGGGCGAAGTCCGGGGCGGTCGGGTGACGGCCTTCGACGGCCTCCGCCTGCAGACGTCGCATATCCTCGGCCATGCCGCCCACAGCCCGCCCGTCCAGCCTGGGCGAGACCCGGGTCCAGACGTTCAGGGGATGCGCCAGTCGCCGACCGGCGCCGACGGCCGCAGCAACCAGGGCCCGGTCCTCCCCGCTCGGGATCAGGGGCACGCCTCCGGCTGTCGAATAGGCGTCGATGGTGATCGCCAGGCTCGCCCCCGTATGATCGCCGTGTCTCGGCGCCGGATCGCAGGCCGACGGATCGAGTTCGTCCTCTATGGCCCGCACCCGCGTCCAGTATTCATCCCACAGGGCGCGGGCGTGCCGGATGGGCGGCGAGACGGCCTCGGCCTCGTCCCACGCCAGCCTCCCCCCCACCAGATCGGCGCCCCCGTCGACCGCTTCGAGATTGCGGCGCACCCAGTCCGGGGGTGGTCGCGTGTCGGCATCGGTGCTGATCAGCACCCCAGCGCGATCCTGGCCCAGCAGGCCAGACCCGAGCGCCATGGCGCGTTGGCGCGCGGAGCCTGCATGGGCGAGGTCCGGCGCAAACACATGGTCGTCGATAAGGAGCGACAGTCTGTCCCCATGCCGGAGCCCCGCCTGCGCAGCGATCTGCGCGGAGCGATCCGTGGTGTTGTTCAGCGCCAGGACCACCCGGATGGGGCCCTCGATGTCCTGATCGGCCAGGGCGTCCAGCAGCCGGTCCAGCCGTTCGGCCTCGTTGCGCGCGGGCACGCAGACGCACCAGGGCCTGGGGCCCGGCGCGTCTGCCGTCCATGTCGCCCCCGCTATCAGGCGAGGATCCGTACGCTGGGCTCGCGCGCCCACTGACGGGTGCTGGCGGGCACGATGAACCCCTTGGCGGACTTCGTCACATCCACGACCCCGTCGTCGCGAACCACTCCCGCCTTGTCCAGCAGAGGCTGGGCCTCGGCCGTATGCCCGATGGCCTTGAGATGGCCGAAGGCGTCCTTAACGAAATCGACCGCCGCGCCTTCGCCCAACAGCATGGCGCAACCGTCCTCGGACAGGACCAGAGCGACCGCGTCGAACAACACCGACGGCCCGCCCTGGAGCTGTCGATCGACCTTCAGTTTCGACCCGTCCTTCAAAGTCACCCCGCCGACCTTGGGCGCGATCAGCTGGACCTGGGCGCCGGCTGCCTCGGCGGCCGTCCTGACCGTCGTCACGACCTTGCCGTCGGCGCCGTCGGTGACGAGGATTCCGACCAGCCGTCCCTTCAGCGTCTCCGGATATTTGCCGACGATGCGCAGGGCCGGACTGTCATCCATGTCGAAGGGCTCGGACGCCGGCGGCGACGCCGCTGGCAGATCCATGGCGAGACCGTCGGCGACCCGCGCCGCCAGGCTCTCGTCCACGTTCAGCAGATTGGACAGGACGCGGAGCCTGACGTGTTCCAGCGTCACCTTGGAGAGTTCGAACACCAGGGCCGACGCCAGGTGCGCCTGCTCGATCTTGGTCTGGCTGCGGAAGAAGAGCCGCGCCTGACTGAAATGGTCGGCGAAGGTCTCGGCGCGGATCCGCACCTTGGCCCCCTCCACGGGAGCCTGGAAGCTGGTGAACCCGCCTTTGGGATCTTCGCGCGGCCCGCCGATCTCGCCGGCGTCGGCAAGGCTGTTGGGCTCATAGTTGGCGCGTCCTTTCGGCACGGCCATCTGCATGTGACCGTCGCGCTGGAAGTTCTGGAACGGGCACCCCTTGGCCTGGTTGATCGGGATCTGATGGAAGTTGACCGTGCCCAGGCGCGACAGCTGGGTGTCCTGATACGAGAACAAGCGGCCCTGCAGGAGCGGGTCTTCCGAGAAATCGATGCCGGGCGGGATGTTGGTCGGCAGGAAGGCGACCTGCTCGGTCTCTGCGAAGAAGTTGTCGGGGTTGCGGTTCAGGGTCATCTTGCCGACGACCCGGATCGGATAGAGCTCCTCGGGGATCAGCTTGGTCGCATCGAGAATGTCGAACGGCAGGGCGTCGGCCTGTTCCTGGGTCAGCAACTGGACGCCGAAATCCCATTCGGGGAAGTCGCCCTTGTCGATCGCGTCGAACAGGTCGCGGCGGTGATAGTCCGGGTCGGCGCCGGCGATCTTCACCGCCTCGTCCCAGCAGGTCGACTGGGTTCCCAGCCGGGGCCGCCAGTGGAATTTGACCAGGGTCGCCTCACCCGCTGTATTGACCAGCCGGAAGGTGTTGACGCCGAACCCTTCCATCATCCGGTAGGAGCGCGGAATCGTCCGGTCCGACATCTGCCACATGACCATATGGGTGCTCTCGGGCATCAGGCCGATGAAGTCCCAGAAGGTGTCATGGGCCGAAGCCGCCTGCGGATAGCCCCGGTCGGCCTCCATCTTCACCGAATGGACCAGGTCGGGAAACTTGATGGCGTCCTGTATGAAGAAGACCGGGATATTGTTGCCGACCAGGTCCCAGTTGCCCTCGACGGTGTACATCTTGACCGCGAAGCCACGCACGTCCCGGGGCGTGTCGACCGACCCCGCGCCGCCGGCCACGGTCGAGAACCGGGTGAACAGTTCGGTCTGGACGCCGACCTCTGTCAGGATTTTCGCGGTCGTGAACTCGGCCAGGCTTTCGGTCAGTTCGAACACCCCGTGCGCCGCCGAACCGCGCGCGTGCACGATCCGTTCGGGGATTCGCTCGTGGTCGAAATGCTGGATCTTCTCGCGCAGTACGAAGTCTTCGAGCAGGTGCGGGCCGCGGGGCCCGGCCGAAAGGGTGTTCTGATTGTCGCTGATCGGAACCCCGTGGTTGGTCGTCAGGCGGGTCTCGGGCGTGGCGGCGGTCTGGTGCGCCTCGCCCCCGTTCCCCACAGTGACCTCAGACGTCGAACGATCCGACACGGGGTTGGCTGCGGGTTTGGCAGAGGTCTTGGAAGGCGATTTCGCCGGCGTTGTCTTGGCTTTGGTCGGTGGCATGATCGGAACTCCGAGTCAGAGGGGGCAGACTGTGGGGAAGGACGGCGTATCGGGGGTCACGACGGACCGGCGCGCGGGCATCGACGCACTCGCGGTAAAGGGCTTCGTATTGGTCGATCATGACCTCGGCGTCGCAGAGGCTTTCCGCGCGGCGGCGGCACGCGCGGCGTGACAGCCCCAGCGCCCGAGACGCGGAGGCCGCCAGGCTGACGGCGTCGTCGGGGCGCGCCAGGACACCGCAGTCCTGGGTCAGGATTTCCGGAATGGCGCCCCGCGCGAAGGCGGCGACCGGGACACCGCACGCCAGGGCCTCGGCCACCACCAGACCATAGGGCTCTTCCCAACACGGCGTGCACAGGAAGGCCCGGGCGCCGCCGATGACGACCGCCAGTTCCTCATGGCCCAGATGACCGAGATAGAGGCTCGCGCCATCGGCCATTCGTGGCGCGATCTCGGTGTCGAAATAGTCGTGGTCGAGAACCGGTCCCGCAAACCGGATGGGAAGACCGACGAGGCGCGCCGCATCGAGCGCGAAATGCAACCCCTTCTCCGGCACGATCCGACCGTACCAGACGAGATAGGGATCGGCGGCGGGCTGTTCAGCAAAGCCGAAACGATTGAGGTCGATGCCATTGAGGATCACACTTTCGATCGGGGTCACCGGCGCCCAGGCGGCGCGGATGGTCTCCGAGACGCCGATGAAGCGGTTGTTGCGGCTGCGCGCGACCCGAACCCCGCTTTCCAGCCAGCAGAACGGTGGCGTGTGCAGGGTCGTCACCATGGGCATGGGCAATGTGTCGGCCATGGCCACGGGCAGATAGTGCAGCGAGTTGTTGTGGATCAGGTCGAAGTCCCGGTCCCTCAGCCCGTTCAGCAGGGACAGATAGGCGTGGTGCTCCTTGAAGAAGGCCACATCCTCGGCCTCGGCTGATCCGACGGCGTTCAGGCTGGTCTCGTCACAGATCGCCTCCAGCCCAAGCGCGGGTTCGGAGCGGGTCGAGGCGAAGACGGTCACCGCATGACCGCGTCGCCGCAGCGAAGAGGCCAGGAGGTGGGTGTGCATCTCCAGTCCGCCCGCGAAGGGTTCGGCGATCGGATGTTTCAAATGAGCGATGACGCCGATGCGCAAGCCTATGTCCCCCTGCCCCGAAACGTCGTTGCTTCAGGCGCTCTCAAACCCGTCTCCGATGACGGGGTTCCAGTGTCGGGCAGTCGACACGAAGGCGTGCGGCGAGTTTTCGCGCCTTTTCGGCCGCAGAAACGAGAAACGCTCAAAATGTCGGGAAAACGACTTTCCCAGTTCTGACCAAGCCGAGCCCGCTCGCTTCTGGTCTTTCGCCGTCAAGCGCTACGGTTCGTCCGCGTCTATAGTCTTCGCCTGCCTGCCGCGCGCCCATGATGTCTAGGTGTTACAGTCCAGACCAGGAGACTGGCCTTGCCGCGCGATGGGCGCCTACCGATACCGACGCCATCCGACGTCAGGCGTTGCACGCGGATGACGGGAGTTCGGTCTGGCCAGGACCGGCCCTAAGCCAAGGCGCCCGGGTTCTGTGACCCGGACTTTCAACGCCATCCCGGGCGCACGGGCCCGCCTTCCAAAGCCTTGGCGGGCCCCTCGGCTCTCCAGATGCTCGACACGGCATCCCATGGATTGAGATCGCAGTGGGCGACTGGGCATGGACCGGCTCTGTCCATCGTTCGGGGCTGATGACTTCGAGACAGCGGCCTCATCAACCGCGGACATCGACGGGCCATCTCCATGGCCCGGACGATCATCGGCGCCATCCGTCGGCGCGACCTTTGAGGGTTAGCGCCGCCGGCGCAGCGTCCAGACGAGGCTGGACACTGCGGTGACGAGGGTGGCGAGGCGAGGATGAGTTCGGGTGTGGGGGTCATGGTCAGTCTCCGTTGAGACCCCATGATCAGCCAGCGGCCAACCCAGGCGCGCCGAACGTCTGGAGCGTGCAGGTTGGAACCACGGTTCGCCGCGTAAAGCCCGGCTGCGCTCTGTCGCCAGGGCTGGATCGATTGGCTTGGGCATCACAATGAGCGGGTACGCTCGACGGCTTCCGGGTCAGCTTTCCAGCCAAATCGCCGGCGGGAGCAGGCTCAAACATTGAGAGACTTCGCGGCCATGGAAGCGACAGGACTGCCGGACCCGTCACAGGCTTTCAACGGTTCGGCAGTCCTCGTTACCCGGCGGAACTTTACGGTGTCATCGCCCGGTCGACGCAGCCCTGACTTCAGACCTTGTGGCGACCCTCGGCGAACTCCTCGATCATCTTGGCGCAGAAGTCAGGCAGATCGTCCGGCTTGCGTGACGTGACCAGGCCGTTGTCGACGACAACCGCCTCATCAACCCACTCGGCTCCCGCGTTCGTGAGGTCGGTGCGCAACGAGGGCCACGACGTCATGCGACGCCCCTCAACCCCGCCCGCGTCGATCAGAGTCCAGGGCCCATGGCAGATCGCGGCGATCGGCTTGGAGGCGTCCACGAAGGCCCGGATGAAGGCGATGGCGTCCTCCTCAAGCCTGAGCGCGTCCGGATTGATCACGCCGCCCGGAAGGAGCAGGCCGGCATAGGCGCCTGCATCGGCCTCGGACAGTTTACGGTCCACCGACGTCCAGTCACCCTTGTCATGGTGTTTGAAACCCTGGATGCGGCCGGCCTGGGGCGCGACAATCTCGACCTCGGCGCCGGCGGCCTTCAGGGCCTCCACCGGCTGGGTCAGTTCGACCTGCTCGAAACCGTCGGTGGCGAGGACCGCGATCTTTTTTCCGGCGAGAACGGCGTCAGCCATATCTGGACTCCTATGGATTGAGCCAGGGCTAACCGGGAACCCTGCTTATCGTTCCCCTCAGGGGTTTCGACGCCGGTGGGTTCGACAGGGGGTGTCGCGAACGCCGGCTCCGCGTGGGGCGGCGGCGGGTCTGGCCGACCGCGCTGTCTCGATCAGTCGCGGCGGCCCAGAAGTCGATCACCACGGGCGGATCTGCTTTCATGGCGTGGCGCTCGAGACCGGCGGCTGTGAGATCGACCGGCCCGCCCTGAAACAGGGACTGGCCGCAGGTTCCACATCTGGCGCCCGGACCCCGCCTCGCCTTGGGCAAGGTTCAGCGCGGCTTCGTGCGGACAGGGGACGATCCGCTCTCGTCAGCCATGGCTCAGGCGCCTCCGGACGGACGTCTGGCCCGCCGGCCCCTATGTTCGGAGCCGCTCGCGGGTTCCTCGGCGGCCTCGAGGCCGGCGAACCAATCCGCATAGGGGGTGTTTCGCGCCATATGGCGGTTCAGGTCCGCGGTCCCGTCGGTCCACCAGACCGGACCGCGCTCGCCAAGCCCGACCTTGGCGGCGTCGACGCGCCTTCGGGCCGCCGCCAGCGCCCCGTCCGCCTCCGATTTCAGGGCGTCGCGTACGGCTCGGCGCGCCTCCATGAGTTCCTCCACCAGGGCCAGGCGACGCGGCTCCGGCAAGCCGGGGTTGGATCGCCGCCACAGGCGGCCGCGCACGACGATGTAGCGGCCGTCCGGCGTGACCGGCGGTGTTGACGCCTTCGCGCTCGCCGCTCTCAGACCGCCCCTTGAAGCGACGCTCCGGCGCTTGGTCGTCATGATCGTCTCCACGTCGGATGCAATCCCCAGCGCAAAACGCTGGTGGGGCCCGGCCGATCCGCGACCATTCTGGCTGCGACGGTGGAGTCGGCCCGCCGATACTAGTTCACGTCCTCGCTGAGCTGGAGCGCCGGCTGCCGCCCTCCCGGCCCCGCGCCGACACCGCCACACGGATGCTGTTGCGCGATTGAGCCGCTCGCGCCCCGGGTTTCACCGAACCTGTCGATAACAGAACAAAGAGAGAACAATTGACTTGCCGTTGCGCGGCAGGCGGAGGCACAAGGCTCGACGGGTCGGCAATCTGGAGAGTGAGACATGAACGACGGACCCTTGGCGGCCATGCTGGCCGAGCTCGATGCAGAACTCGGCAAACTGGCCGATCCGTCGGGTGCAGCGCGACTTGTCCTGGACCGCGTGGAGGCCTGTGCGCCGGGCGCGATCCTGGCGTCCGCCGCCAGCCTCCAGCTCAAGGCCCTGGGCTGTTCGTCCCGGGTCCAGTGAGATGCCGGACCCCAACGCGCCCCGCCGCCCGCGGGAAGACGTAGAGCCCGAGCACGGGCGCCGAATGATCGTCGCCTGCGATCGGCCCGGCTGCGACCGGGCGGCCCTGCTCGATCCCCGTCCCCTGTTTGGCGGGGCCCGGAACTGGCCGACCGAGGGACGATCCTCGCGATTTCGATGCCATTGCGGATCCCGTGAAGCGCGGGTCAGCTACACCCGGAACAGCAGCGCCCGGGAGGGACCGATCTCGGCGGACGCCCTGAAGCTCTGGTTCTAGATGACCCTGCCTGCTGGAATGACGCCCGTCGCCCGGCTGCGCCAGGTCGTGCCGGTGCCCTTCATGGGCGTGCGGCTCTGCGCCGGCTTCCCCTCCCCCGCCGACGACTACGTCGAAGACGCCCTCGATCCCTCGACGCTGATCGTCACCAACCCGACCGCGACCTTCATCTGGCGGGTCTCCGGGGTCAGCATGGTGCGCGCGGGAATTCATGACGGCGACTATGTCGTGGTCGACCGCTCTCTCGTGCCCAAGGCGGGCGATGTGGTGGTCGCCGTGATCGACGGCCTGCCCAGCGCCAAGCGCGTGCTGCGTCTCCCGAGCGGCCGCCTGGCGCTGGATTTCGCGGACGTGGCCATGACGCCCCTGGTTCTGGATGAGACCTCCGAAGCCTTGATCTGGGGCGTCATCACCTGGTCCCTCACGCCGCATCGGCCCCCGCCGAGATGAACGAGACGGTCTACGCCCTGTCCGACGCCAACAGCTTCTACTGCAGCTGTGAGCGTGTGTTCGAGCCGGCGCTCGAAGGCCGGCCCATCATCGTCCTGTCCAACAACGACGGCTGCGCCATCGCCCGGACCTCGGAGGCCAAGGCCCTGGGCATTCCCATGGGCGCCCCCTGGTTCAAGATCCGCGACTTCTGCAAAGCCCATGGAGTCGTCGCCCGGTCGTCCAACTACGTCCTCTATGGCGACATGAGCCGACGGGTGAACGAGGTCTACCGGGCCTTCGCCGACGAGGTCGAGATCTATTCGATCGACGAGAGCTTTCTGGACTTCACCGGCCTGCCCGAGCCGGCCGCGCATGCCCGCCGCATGCGGCGGACCGTGCGTCGTTGGACGGGCATCCCGACCTGCGTCGGCCTGGGACCCACGCGAGTCCTCGCCAAGGTGGCCAACCATCTGGCCAAGACACGGCCCGAGCTCGATGGGGTCTGCGACCTTACCGCCCGCGCCGAACAGGATCGGCTCCTGCCCCTGGTCGAGGCGGCGGACGTCTGGGGCGTCGGCCGGGCCTCGAGGGCGAAGCTGGCGACGATCGGCGTCCATACGGCCGCGGACCTGCGACTGCTCGAGCCCTCCCTCGCACGCGCGCTCCTGACCGTCACGGGCGAGCGCCTTGTCCGCGAGCTGAACGGGGTGAGATGCCAGGACCTCGAACTGACGCCGCCTGTCCGCAAAGGCATCGCCGTGACGCGGTCCTTCGGCGAGCCGGTCACCACCCTCGCCGACATGCTGCAGGCCACGACCTTCTACGCCGCCCGCGCCGGAGAGAAGCTACGGCGGCACGGGGTGCTGGCGCCCCACCTGACCGTCTTCTTCCACACCGGCGAATTCCGCGACGGCCCGAAACGATCCGTCAGCGGCCTGGGGCGGCTCCGCGAACCGACCGCGGACACGCTCGAACTGGTGCGGACAGCGTCGACTGTCACGCGCCGGCTGTGGGCCGACGGATTCCGCTACGCCAAGGCCGGTGTCATCCTGGAAGGTCTGCTGCGGCCAGACCAGGCGCCCAAGGCTCTGATTGATGTCGCCGACCCCCGGCGTGACGCCCTCATGGTCGCGCTGGACGCGCTCAGCGGGCGCTATGGCCGAGGCGCTCTGTTTCCCGCGAGCACCGGCGTCAGGCGCGCCTGGATGCTGAAGGCGGACATGCGAAGCCCGGCCTATACGACCCGACTGTCGGAGGCGCCGGTCCTGTTCGCGCGGAAAGCGCCATGACTTGGGGCGCGGAAGGGAGGCTCGATGCGGCGGCGTGCGGAACACACACACATTTCGAGCTTTCCCACAGCCCGCCATTCGCTCCCGAGGGACGTATCGTCGGCAAGGCCGACAGGAGAGACGATCATGAGCAAGGAAGGCATCGAAGGCGCCGCCCAGAAACACATTGGCGAAGCCAAGGAAGGCGTCGGCAAGGCGATCGGCGACAACAAGCTGGTTGCGGACGGCCTCGGCGATCGCGCGGCCGGCGCGGCCAAGGAGACCTTCGGCAAGGCCAAGGACGCTGTCCACAAGGCGACCGACTGAGCCTCACCGGAAGACCGGATGTCGGAGCCGCCGGCGGCGACGTCGGCGGCTTCGTCATGCGTGGCGTGCAGCCTGAGCTGATCAGGTTCGCGTCTTGACCTCCCGTGCGCCCGCTGCGGTCCTGTCGCGCCTCCAGGCAAACCTCACAGCCTTGCGCAGCCGCCGGCGCCGCAAGCCCGAAGGCGTCCGGGCCTGGACGGCCATGGCCGCGCGCGCCGGCTATGGAGCCCGGGGTTTCGTCTATCTCTCGGTCGGCCTGCTCATGCTCGCCTCGGCTTCGGGTCTGGGCGGACAGACCCTCGGATCGCAGGGCGTGGCGCCCTGGCTCGCATCCCAGCCGTTCGGGCGTCTCTGGCTCATCCTGCTCGGCCTCGGCCTGTGGGCGTTCGTCGCCTGGCGCGTCCTCCAGGCGGTCTGGGATGCGGATCACGAGGGTCGCGATTGGCGCGGCGCGGCGACGCGCCTGGGACAGGCCGTCAGCGGCCTGGTCTACGCCCTCCTTGCGGCCGGGGTGTTCGAACTGCTGGATGAGGTCGGCCCGAGGATGGCGGCCGAAGACATCGCCGAGAACCAGGCGAAGGCCGCCATCCTGCTGGGCCTGCCGTTCGGCGACATCGTCCTGATGCTCGTCGGTCTGGTCGTCCTGGGCGTCGGCGTCGGCAATATCGTCACCGGTCTGCGGGTGGACTTCGGCGAGGCGTTGAGCTGTTCCGAACATTGGCGCCGGCGGCTCTGCCTGCTGGCGCGCGTCGGATATACGGTGCGCGGCGCCGCCTATCTGCCCCTCGGCGTGTTCGTCCTGATCGCCGGCTGGCACGCCCGCGCCGCCGAGGTTCGCAGCTTCGGATCCTCGCTCGAGGCCATTCGCCAACAACCGGGCGGCGGCTGGCTGGTTGGCGTGACGGCACTCGGCTTCATCGCCTTCGGCGCCTTCGCCTTCATCGAAGCCCGCTTCCGGCGAATCCGCCCGCCCAAGACCCTGAGCCTCGGCTGATCCCGCTCAACCCAGTCGGCGAAGCTGGTAGGCGTCGTCCCTATAGCCGTCGACCGCCAGGATCGCCTCGACCTGGCGTCCGCTCGAGGTTCGCGAGATGTGGACGATCCGGTCGATGGCCTGGCCAATGGCCCGGCGCGATGGGTTGGCGCTGACTTCCGCGGTCAGATCCTCGATCCGCCTGAGCACGTCGTCGACGGAGTTGGCGTGAATGGTCGACAGGCCCCCGGGATGGCCGGTGTTCCAGCTCTTCAACGTCTCCAGGGCGGCGGCGCCGTCACGCATCTCCCCGACGACGATCCGGTCCGGCCTCATCCGCAGCGCGTCTCTGACAAGATCGACGACGCCGATACAGATCGGCGCCCTTCGCGTCAGGACCGACACGACGTCCCAGGCCGAGCATTGCAGCTCTGGCGTATCCTCGATCAGGAACACCCTGTCCTCGGCGAAGGCCGGCTCCGCGAGAACAGCATTGGCCAGAGTGGTCTTGCCTGACCCCGTGCCGCCCGAGATCATGATGTTGTGGCGATCCTCGGCGGCCTGCCGGAGCACCGCCGCCTGGCCCGGCGTCATCGTCCCGGCCCTGACATAGTCGTCCAGACCCCAGATCACCGCCGGCCGCTTGCGTATGGAAAAGGCCGGGGCCGACACGACGGGCGGCAACAGACCCTGGAACCGCTCGCCCGTACCCGGCAGGACCCCCGACAATCGCGGATCCTCCCGCGCCACCCCCTCTCCGACATAGTCCGCGATGAGTTTGATGGCGCGCTCGCGCGCCTCCGGGGCCAGGGTCTCACCCGTGTCCGACCGGCCCGCCCCGCTGCGGTCGAGGATCAGTCGGCCGTCGGGGTTGGCCAGGATCTCGACCACGGCCGGCTCTTCGAGGGCGGCGAGAACGATGGGGCCCAGGGCATGGCGCAGGGCCTCCAGCTTGCGCTCCGCGACGATCGGATGGACCGCCATCAGGCGGTCGGATCGAACGAGCGACCTTCCTCCGGCGCCCGCCGCGCCTCTTCGGTCCGGGCGCCGCCCGCGACGATCCGGGCCGCCGTCGCGTCGAGAAGCCGCTCGATCCGCCGGTCGACCGCGGCCTGCACGGTCGGGGTCTCGTCGACGAGCGCGTCGGGAAGACGAAGGAAGAAGGCGCGCGCCACCTCGACCATCAGCTCCTGGATGATCTGCATGTCGCGCGCAGTGGATCGCATGTGATCGCGCAGCGACCGGTCAAGTCGCAGCAAGCGGTCCTCCGGATCGGCCTGGGGCGAGCGCTGCAATCCTCTGGCGATGACCCGGCCCGCCGCCTGGCTCAGGGGTATGCGGGCCGCACGGGCCTCACGGTCCAGCGCCTTGGCGACCCTGGGGTCGGCCAGATACACCTGCACGCGGATGGCCGGCGGGTTAGTCCTGGGCATGTCCCAATCCTTGCAATGCGTTGAGGGCGGCCTCCTGGGCGGCCATCTCCTGACTGACCCGGCCGAAGATTTCGACGGCGCGGGCGGCGACCTTCTTGTCGTCCATCGCCGCCGCCACCTCCTTGAACAGGGGCAGCGCGGCCTCGGCGTCCTCCCCCAGGCTTCGGCGGCCGGCCCAGGGGTGGGGTCGCCGGGGCGGGACGTCGATCCCCGCCGCCTGATCAGGAGCCGGGAGTTTGGCCCGGCTCCGGAACGGCTCGCGCCTGTCGTAGAGAAGCTTGTCCGTGCGCAGCGGCCGATGGCCGGCGACGAACATCAGTTGCTGGTCGTCCGGAAGGGCCCTGATCTCGCCCGGCTCCAGCAGGGGCCGCTCCGTCTCGGTGCGTGACACCGAACTGCGACCCGAGCCCAGCAGCGCCGGTCCGCTGCGGCTGGTTCGCGTCTCCGTCACCGTGCCGGTGAGTTTGGAGACCTTGTCCTGCGTCAGGGGGTCGAGCGCGGAGAAGGCGGTGTAGACGGCGCAGTTGTCGAGGATGGTGTTGTGCGGACCATAGGTCTCGACGATGTCATTGAGCGACTGGGCCACGAACATCGCCTTGACCCCATAGCCGCTCATCAGTCGCAGCGACTTCTCGAAGAAGGCCAGACGGCCGAGCAACGGGAACTCGTCCATCACCATCAGCAGCTTGTGGTGCTTCTCCCGGCCGGTGGCGTCGCGCTTTTCCTCAGCCGTCAAGGATTGCGCCGCGGCGTAGAACAGCAACCGGACGAGCGGGCGAAGCGCCGCCGCATCGGCGGGCGCGACCTGCACGAAGAGGGACACCGGCGCCTCGGCGCACATCAGGTCGCCCATGGCGAAGTCGGAGGCCGACAGCACCCGCTCCAGATCCTCGCCCGCCAGCCATTTGAGATAGGATCGCGCCGTGCCCTGGACGGATGTCCTGAACCGATCATGCATGGCCGCGTAGCCCTTGACCGCCGTCCGGATGAAGGGATGGGTCTCGGGCTCGCCGCCCGCGCCGGGACGATGCAGGGTCTTGACCATGACGTCGGCGGCGTCATCGAGATCGGCGAGCAGCTCGCGCACCTTGAGCAGGGTCTTGTCGCGATCGTCCGCCGTGTAGAGGACGTGCAAGATGACCGCCTCAAGGATCTCCGAGGCCGCCTTGTCCCAGATCGCCTCGTCGTCGCGCGCCCCGCCCGGGTCCGACAGGATCGCCACCAGCCGCTGCACCTGCGCCAGTTCGCCCGGCCCAGGCTGGATCTCCGACAGCGGGTTCCAGCGCGCCGACGCCGGATCGCGCGGATCGAAATACAGGGCGTGGGAGAAGCGCGCACGCCACCCGGCCGTCACAGACCACAGTTCCCGCTTGGGATCATGGACGAGGACGCTTTCGGGCCAGGACAACAGGGTCGGCGTCACATGTCCCCGGCCCTTGCCGCTGCGCGTGCCGCCCGTCACGAGCGTGGGCCGCAGGTCCGTCGTGGCGAGTAGCCGGCCGTCCATCACCCCGATGACGGCGCCCGCCCGGGCGAGAAGACCGGCCTCGCGGGCCTCCCTCAACCCGCCCCAGCCGCGGATGCGTTTCGCCCGCCCGTCGCCCTCCAGCACCGTCCCGATCCCCAGGCCCAGGACGGCTCCGAGCATGACGAGGGGCGCACTGCGTGCGACGGCGGCCTGCGCCTCTGTCCCGAACTCCGACTTCCAGGCGAGTATGGCCCACGGCGGATAAACCACCGCTCGCCGTCCGACAGGAAACCCTACCCCCAGCGCGTCATCCCAATTGTAAATCCAGGCGAAGGCCTGGCTAGCGCCCTGCAGGCCCAGGACCAGACCGACGGTGGCGCCGAGGAGCCGGGCGCGCATCTCAAACCTCCCCGGGCGGAGGGCTGCGCCCTGACTTGGTTTCGATGACCAGCAGCGGCGCGGCCTCCATTCGGCGGTGATGATAGGCCGTCAGCGCCTCCGGCAGACCGCCGCCGGGAGGACCTTCGAACAGAGACACCAGAGCTTCGGCTTCGGCGTCGATATCCACGAAGAGCCTTCGCTCCGCCGGTGCGAGCTGGATCAGCTGGCTGTTGACTCTCTGATAGGCGTCAATGAGCGCGGCGTTGCCTGTCTCCTGAACGGCGCGCAGAAGATGATCCGCCAGACTCAGTCGAACCCGGTCGGGCGCAGGGCCGGTGTTGCGCGCGCGATGGGCCTGTCCGGCGCCATTCACCGCCGTGGCGAGACAGTGCAGCCGAAACGCCAGTCGATCGCGGACAAGCGCGGGATCAAGCCGGGGGGCCAGAAACCCGCCCAGAGCGCCTCGCTCCATCAAGCCGTAGCCGCAGAGCCATCCGAGCGCTTCTCGAACCGGCGTTGTCGAGAGGCTGAGGCGTCGGGCCTCCTCGATAATGATGACGGGCGCGCCCGGCGCATAGACCCCCTCTTCCGCCCGCGACCGCAAGCTCTCGAGGGCAAGGGTGAAAGGATCGCGCTTTCGGCTCACGAGGCCCTCCCGGAAAAAAGCCGTACTATGAGCGCACAGCCTCTCTCGCCAATGGGTTGTGAAGCGTGGCCGGTGCGCTGCGCCGCATTTCGTCCAGACCGCGCCGGTTAGAGGCGCGACGCGCGCCACAAAATGGCGCACCCGGAGGTTTCTGTTCGCAACCCTACACGCAGGCGTTGATCCGGCGACAGTCTGATCCCACCATGGATCTTCGATCGTCAGCCTGCCCGGGAGCTCCCATGAACGAACAGACGGCTTCCGCCTCCTGGGACGGCGCGGTCCTGTCGGAAGGTCTGAAGCGTATCCGTTTGCACCGGGCCATGAGCCCGGGCGAGGTGGCCGCAGGCATGCATATGCCGCTGAGAACCTACCAGAGGTTCGAAGCGGGAATGAAGCGGATGAACCTCGAACAGATCTATCGGTTCGCGGCGGTCACGCGGAGCGACCCCCAGGCCATTCTCCACGCCGTGGCCATAGGGTCTCCGGCCTACGCCCTGCGGGCCTGCGACAACCAGATGAGCACCATCGTCACGGTCGGGGTGAAGAATTTCAACGACCTCATGGGGGACCGTATCCAGGCCCTGGACAGCCGAACCCTCGCCAACGCCGTCATCCGCATGTTCTCGGAGCTGGCGGCGTCCCTGGGCGGCGGCGACCCCGCTGCAGACTGGCTGGAGAAAGGCGTCAACGATCTCAACGCCAGACGGCCCAGGCCTGGGCGCTAGCGGAATATAGGCCTGTTAGGGCCTGAATATACTCCAGATATAGCTTGGCTGCCGCGGGGTCTGCGCGCTCACTGGTTGCGCCACATCCGTGGCGATCAACCAAGGAGAGACTGTGATGACCACTGCAAACACGCTCCGCCTCGTCAGCTTCGGCAGCGCCAGGACCCTGACCCGCGACGGCTTCGATGGACCCTTCCTCGAACTGGGCATCATCAAGAGCCGCACCCCGGCCGGCTGAACAAGGCCGCGGGCGGCCGGCGACGCCGGTCGCCCGCGATCCGGTTTCCCCCTCATCTCGGAGACGACCCAATGACCTTCTTCGGACATCGACTGCTCGTGCTCGGCCGCGCCACCCGCCTCACCAAGGGGATCGACGGACCGTTCCTCGAGCTCGGCCTGACTCCCAACCGCACGCCGGACGCGCTCGGCTGACGCCGATGGCCCTGGCGATCAGATGCACATCACTGTCATGACCAGAGAGATCTGGCCCGCCGAGGGCGTCTTTTTCGCCCGCGTCCACGAGGACCTTGTCGTTCTGTGCGTGGACGCCGACGAATATGCCTGCCTTCCGGACGCGGGCGACTGGCTGCGGCCGGACACCTGCGTCCTGATCGCGCCCGGGCAAGAGCAGGCGGAGCAGCTGATCGAGGCCGGCCTGGCCTCGTCGTCGAAGCCGGAGACCCTCGACCGCCGTCCGGCCGCGCCCCACGGCCGGATCCAAGCTGCAGAACGGCCCGCCCTGTTTGAAATGGCCAGAACCCTGGCCGTCCTCGCCACGGCGACACTGGCCTTTCGCGGCAAGACCTTCAGGCAGCTCATCCAGTCGTCTGGCGGCGGACCGATATCCGAGCCCCTGGATGAAGCCCGGCTTGCAAGATGCCTCGCCGCCTATGAGGCCATCCTGCCCTGGGTCCCCGGCGAGGGCGAGTGCCTGCAGCGGTCCTTTCAGCTCAGACGCCTTCTGACGCGCCAGGGCTTTGCATGCGACTGGGTCTTCGGCGTTCGCACCTGGCCGTTCGGCGCCCACTGCTGGATCCAGGTCGGCGACCGGGTCGTCGGCGACACCCTGGGCCGTGTCCAGGCCTACACTGGCATCATGGTCGTGTGATGGGCGCCTATCTGGCTGTAAGCTATGATCCCGACCACCCCGGCGCCGAAACCCTTTCGAATGAGGTGAAACGGCTGGCCGGAACTCACGCCAGCCAGACCCTGCCGCTCGGCCGCTTCGCCTGGATGGCGGCGACCGGACCCCATCCCCCCAAGGTCCTGGCGATCGGATCCTGGATGCTGATCGGCGATGTCTTCGATCGCCATCGCCCCATAATGCCCTCGGTTACTGAGGACGACCCCTATCTGTTTGAGCGCAAGCTCGTGGCCAGGGTGTGGGGACGCTACGTCGGCGTCCAGATCTCCGGGCAAGGCGGCATCTGCAACATTCTCCGAGACCCATCGGGCGCCGTCGAAGCCATCGCCTGGGTCCAGGACGGCGTGACCATTGTGACCTCCACCCTTCCCCGATGGCTCGTCGAATTCTTCAAGCCCGACTGGCGGATCGATTTCACCGCTCTGGAGATGGCGCTGAGGGATCCGCTTGCCGCCTCGGGCGACATTCCCCTTCTTGGCCCCACCACGGTCGCCCCCGGAACCATCCAGCCCCTGCCGCTCGATCTGGCGGCGCAAAGCATCTGGTCACCCATCGCCTTCGCCAGACGGGGACGAGACCGCGCCCTGGACCAGACGGAGGCTGAGACCCTGCTGCGCTCGAGCCTTGATGAGGCGGTCAGGGGGCTCGCCGGTCTCCCTGAGGGGCTGGCCGCCGAGGTGTCGGGTGGACTGGATTCCAGCATCGTCGCCGCCAGCCTGGTCCACGGCGCGCCGGCCAGCATCAGGGGCTGGTTCAACGCCCACGGCGCCACGCCGGAATCCGATGAGAGGCGGTTCGTCGCCGCGCTCGCGACGAAGCTCGGTATCGCCCCCCAGAGCGTCCCTCTGGCGGTCGGCACGGTGACGGAAGCCCTGCTGGAGCGGATTTCGGGCGGCGTCCGCCCGGGTCTGAACGCGCTCGACATGCATCATGACCTGGACTGGGCCCAACGGGTCCCCGCCACAGGGGCCGGGGCGATCATGACCGGCAAGGGAGGCGACGGCATCCTGGTCCAGGCGGCGACCGGCGACGTCTTCACCGATCTCTGGCTTCAGAAGCGCTGGCGGGCCCTGGGCTCCGGCGACGTCGTTCCGCTGGCGCGCGGCAACGAGGTGTCGGTCTGGACCCTGGTCCGAGAGGCCCGCGCCTTTGGCCGCACCGGGCCGCGCCGCCCAACGCGCGATACGGGACTGCTGCGCCCGGCCGTCGACGCCCCGGCGATCCATCCTTGGCTCGACGGAGCCGAGATCTTCGGCCCCGGCAAGACCTTCCAGATCGCCGCCGCCATCGACAATATTTCCCGTCACGGCCCGTCACTACAGACCGAGGTGATCGATGTCCTTCATCCGCTGTGCGCCCAACCCGTCGTCGAGGCCTGTCTGACGATTCCGACGCCGATGATGACCGTCGGCGGGCGTGACCGGGGGCTGGCCCGTCAGGCCTTCGCCGATCGGCTGCCGAAGGCGATCCTGGACCGCCGGTCCAAGGGCGACCTGACTTGCATCTACGGCCGGATGATCCTCGACAGCCTGCCCTTCCTCCGGCCCTGGCTCCTCGACGGTCGCCTGGCCGCCCGGGGAATCCTGGACCGGGCGGCTGCCGATGACCTGCTCACCCGTGAGAGCCTGATGTGGCGCGGCGCCTATGGGGAGATCATGATCGCCGCGGTGTTCGAGGCCTGGGTCAGGGTCTGGGAAGCTCGGCTGGGCCGTCGGGACTGACAGGGGACTGAGCCAGGGTGAGATCGAGCCAGTCGAAGATCTGCGCATAGACGTCCCGGATATTGGCGGGGCTCCAGAGCGAATGCTCCTCGCCCCAGTAGGTCACCAGCCTGACCCGCCCGCCCAGTCGGTACAGGGCGCTGAACATCTGCTCAGCCTGTGAGACAGGCACGAAATCCCGGTCGGCGGAGATCAGCATGACGGGCGCGGTGATCCGGTTCGCGGTGAAGATCGGGCTCTTGTCGACATAGGCCTGTGGGTCCGCCCAGGGCGGGGCGCCGATCGCCCCCTGCCCGACCTCCACCCAACCCTGCTGGTTGCGCATCATGTGACGGTCCTCAGCCAACAGGCGCGTGACCGGAATGAACTCACCCCATTTGGACGCCATCTCCGCCGTCCCCGCCCAGGCGATATAGGACCGGTAGCGGGTCGAGCGCGTCGCGATCGCGAGCGCCACCCCGCCCCCGAAACTGTGGCCGGCGACGGCGATCCGGTCTCCCGGCAACTCTGGATAGGCGGCCAGGGCCGCGTCGACGGCCAGATCGACGCTGCGAACATGGTCGTCGGCCGTCGCCAACTCTTTGTGTCCGGTGGGCATGGCCGGGCTCAACACCGCAAAGCCCGCGCCGGCGAGCACCGCGGCCCGCAGACTATAGGTCAGGGAGAGGGGACCGCTCCATGCGCCGGAGTCCACGGAACCGGGATAGACCTCCAGGACCAACCCTCGCACCGAAGCGGCTGTCCGGCCCTCCGGCAGGAAGAGCCAGCTCTGCGCCGGGCGGCCGAACGCGTCGAGATGGTCGAGCCGGACGGGCTTGGGAAGGACGACCTCTGCGAGGTCCGCATTCACCTGATCGACCGGTCGAACCCCTTCCGCCGTGCGCAGGGCGAGTGTCTCCACCAGGCCCTCGGCCGATACGGTCAGGGCGGCGGCTGGCGAGACGGCAAGCACCTGGTCGGCCTCGTCTCCGCGCCAGAGCGGCGCCGCCTCCCCCTCGCCGGTCAGGATCTCCAGACCGCCGCGCCCGTCCGTAGTCGCGACCCAGGCCCGGCGGGGCGCATCGTTGAGACGCAGGCGCAGGGGCTTTTCGATGTCGCCGATGATCACTTCCCGCACGCCCTCGACGGACGAAGCCACGCGCCGCAAACCCGAAGCCTCCATTCGCCAGACCCCGCCGTCGGCGACCGCATAGGCCGCGTCCCCGTCGATCGCGGCGAGGCGGGACGGCGCGAGGGAAAGGCGTGCGGTCAGGGCGAGCGGGGCTCCGCCCCCCAGGAGATACCAGTCGAACCGCGCCCCGTCCGGCTGTCGGGCGTAGAGGATGGCGGCGTCGCCCAGCCAGTCGGCCTGCACCCCGCGAAGACTGTCGATGTCGGATCCCGCCGGCCGGGGCTGCAGCCGGTCGCTCGCCAGCGCCGTCGTCGCGCCGTCCGGAGACACGGCCACAAGACGCCCGTCACCCCAGGCCTGCCCATCCCTTCGCCCCCAGACGAGGAGGGCGAGCGAATCCCGCCGCCACCTGAGGAGATGGGGCGCGACATCCAGGTCCCCCTCCACCGGCCTCTCCGCCCCTCCGCCGAGATCGAGGAGGCTGAGCCGGCCCCGATCCGGCATGTCCGACTGGACGATGACATCGGGACGGACCGGCAAGGACGGGCCTGACCTGACCAGGGCCAGGGTTTTGACGTCCGGAGACAGGGCGAAGTCGCGGATCCGCCCCCTGGCCAGGACGCGCTGATCACCATTACGGGCGTCAAGGAGGACCAGGACCTGGTCCGTCGCCGGCTGGTCGACGACCACGCCCCTGTCGGCCTCCATGACGGTGCGGGACGCCTCCCGGCCGTCGGCGGTCCGCCGCCAGGCCGCAGAGGTTTCGGTTTGGCTGGCGCCATAGTAGCGGATCAGCCATGGCAGACTGCCGTCCTCGCGGGCCAGCAGCACGACACGGTCGTCCGATGCCCACTGGGCCGAAGCCCCGGTCATCGGCATCTCGGCGGCAAGTCCGGTCCATGTCACTGACCGGCTCGCCAGGGTGACGATCCCGACCTCGAGACGGTCCGACTGCAGCCGATAGACCAGCAGCCGGGCGCCGGAGGGCGACCAGTCTCCCCGGATCAATCCCGGCGGCTCGCCCGGAAGCAGCCGTTCGGAAGCGGCGGTCGCGGCCTCGAGATCCACGACCCGCAGGTCGGTGATGGCCCACTGGGATCGCGGCCCCCGATCGAAGCGGGGCGCCGTGTCATAGGCGCCCCGCCGCTCATAAAGCGCCCATCGCCCGTCGGGAGAGAGCGATGCCCGCCCGAAAGCCTCGGTCGAGACGATGTCCTCGACCGAGAGAGGCCGTGTCTGGGCGCCCGCCTCGCCTGAAAACCAGGCGAGCACCAGCACCGCGGCCATGACAGGCCGCCAGATTCTCATCATGATCGCGGCCTACCAGCGCCGGATCAACTGAAGCGCGACGGTTCGTCCAAGCAGGCTGGCCTGGCCCGGGTCGAAGCCGAAGCCCGAGGGGGCGTCGTAGAAGGGCGGGTCGGCGTCGAACAGGTTCTGCACCGACAGGGCCAGCTGGATCCCGGTCAAGGCGCCGGACGCCGGGCTCCATCGCATCTGCAGATCCACCGTGTTCCAGGCGTCGATGCCGACGCCGAGGCGATCCTCATAGGCCGCCACATGGTTCCAGTGGAGATCGGCCCCGAGATCGCCGCGCGTCCAGGCGCCGCCGAGACGCGACCGCAGGCGGACCGGATAGCCGATCAGGCCGATGACCTCGCGCACGGCGGCGCTCGGTGTGGTCTGGCTGTCATAGTCGAGGATGTAGGAGGCCGAGGCGTCCAGCACGATCCCGTCGCGGCCGAGCGAAAGGGGCAGCGCGCCCGAGAGATCGACACCCCTCACCCGCACGGATCCGGTGTTGACCCAGCGCCCGTCCACGATCGCGCCGTAGCTGGTCGCGGGATAGAGGGAGCCGAAGGGGAAGTCGGGCCGGCTGATATAGCTCTGAACCAGGGCGAGGTCCGCCGCATTCGTCCCGGGACTGACCCGGGTCACGAAGGGCGCGAGGGCGGGATCGGTGAGGACCCCGGCCAGGTTTTCCGTAGCCGGCTGTGCGATCCGGTCCGTGAAGTCGGTCTCGAAGACATTGCCGCTCAGGGTCAGCCGCCCGCGGGGCCGGTAGTCGAACCCGAGGGTCAGGGTCTCGGCCGTCTCCGGCTTCAGGTCCGGGTTGCCGCCGTACTGATAGAGGGCCAGCACCGTGGTTCCATCACCCCGCGGCAGCGAGGTCAGGGACAGGGCCGAGGCATCGTGGATCTGCGGCAGGGAGGCCGCCCGGAAGGAGGTTCCCCAGGACGCGCGAAGGGCCAGGTCCGACGCCGGCGACCAGACCACGCCCACCTTGGGATTGGTGGTGGTTCCGAAGTCGTCATAGTCCTCGAACCGCCCGGCGACAGAAAACTCCAGGCTGCGCAGACCCGGCCGGGCCTGGTCCGGCCCCACCAGGGGCAGCCGGGCCTCGGCGAAGACCGCGCCGATCCGCCGCTCGGCCCGAGGCGTCACGCTGGCGCTCGGCGAGGCCGTGGAGATGAAGGACAGGGTCCGGGTGTCGAACCGCTCCTCGCGCACCTGGGCGCCCAGGGCGAGGCTCAGGTCTCCGGACGGCAGATGCAGCACCGGCCCCTGGGCCAAGATATTGACCGAGGTCGCCCGGCTCCGATCATGGGCCTCGTTGTAGCCGCTGCCGATGAAGTCCAGCACGGCGCGGCCGTTGGCGCGCCCGTCGCCGAACGGGTTGAAATAGCCGTCCGCGGCCGCCCGATAGGCGGTCGCCGGGTCGTCGACGGCATTGCCCAGGGCTTCGGCGAGAAAGCCTGTGTGCACACGCCCGCGCACGGACAGATCTCCCTTCTCCCGAGCCAGGGCGACATAGGCGTCCAGCGACCATTCCGAGGTCAGGTCATAGGTCGCCCCGGCCGTCAGGCCGAGGCTCTCGGACCGGCCCGACTGGCGCGGGCGGCCGAGATCCTCCGAGAAGGAATAGCCGAGGATGTGGGCGGGCGCGCCGGCCGGAGACACGAAAAACGGGTTTGCGGCGGTGACGACGAACACCCCGATGCCGGGCCCGGCCTCGAACGCGTAGTCGCGCCGGCTGTAGCGGGCGTCCGCCGTCAGCTCCAGCCGGTCCCCGACGCCCTGGCGCAGGCGGCCGTAAAGGCTGTTCCGCTCCAGGTCCGGCAAGAGGTCGATCCCCTCGGTCAGGGACTGCAGGTTGGCGACGCCCGCGACGAAGTCCGCCGGCCCCTGGGCGGCGCCCGAGGCATTGGGCCGGATGGCGTACTGGGCCACATAGGCCCCGGCGGCTGGATCATAGCCGAGGATATTGCCCGGACTGGCGTAGACCACCCTGTGATCCGTCCCCCCGAAGGCGCGCAGGTCGCCGGTTGCCGTATAGGGGCGGTCCAGCGAGCTCAGGCCGTTCGTGTTCTGATATTCCCAGGACAGATAGGCCGAGCCCGAGGACCAGCTTCGTCCCGCCAGATGGGAGAGGATGACATCCTCGGCCCCGCCCCTCGCCGCGCTGACACGCGCCCGGGTCTCCTGGCCGTCGAAGCCCCGCCTCATGATCACATTGACCACCCCGGCCACGGCGTCCGCACCGTACAGGGCCGAAGCCCCGTCGAGCAGGATTTCCACCCGCTCCACGGCGCCCGACGGCAGGGCGGAGATGTCCCCGAACTCGCCCCGAAACCCCGTGCCCGCCAGCCTGCGGCCATTGACCAGGGTCAGGGTCGAGGCGGGTCCGAGACCGCGAAGATTGACCCCCGTCGCATTGACGGCGTTCGACCCCTGTCGATCCGAACTGGCCATCTGCACGATCGGGGTGCCGGAGCCGGCGTAGTTCTGCGGCAGGTCGATGACAGCCTCGGCCACGGTCCCCGCCCCTCGGCGATCCAGGGCGTCGCGATCCAGGACGAGGACCGGCGAGGCCAGATCCCCCGACCGTTTCAGCAGGGTGCCGGTGACGACCACGTCTTCGAGATCGGTCGCCGCCTCGCCGGTCTGGGCAGACTCGGCCGCCCGCCGCAGATAGATCACCCCGTCGCGGGGCTGCGACCATGTCAGGCCCGAGCCCCTGAGAAGGCGGTTGAGGGCCTCGGACGGAACAAGCCGGCCCCGCAGCCCATCCGCGCGCCGTCCCGCGACCAGATCCCCGGCGAAGAAGATCTGCTGGTTCGACTGGGTGGCGAAGGCGTTCAGCGACTCGGCCAGGACCCCGGGCGGAATGTCGAAGTCGCGCGCCGCCTGGGCGCAGGCCTGGGCGCTGATGGATGCGATGCAGGCGATGATCGCGCTGCCGGACAATAGACGGTTACGGCTCATGGTCTTGGCTCCCCTCGACGTGACGTCACGTCAAAGAGGAGGTGCGCCAGACCCCCGGGCGGCCCCGGAGGCCTGCGACAATTATTTTCTGCGTTCCGACAATCTCACCCCGCCGCCCGCGAGCGGCGAGACCTCCAGGCCCAGTCCGCCCGACGCCATCGACACAAACGCGTCCCGGTCGCCGGTCTTGAACACGCCATTGACGGGCGTGGCCGCCAGGCCAGGCGCGTCCAGCTCGACCTTGTCGGTCAGATACCGGTTCACCTGCGCCACCGCGTCTCGCAGCGGCGTGTCGCGCAGCACGATCTGGCCCTCGGTCCAGCTCGTCTCAGAGGCCAGATTGACCCGGGAGACCGCAGCCCCGGCGGCCCGCACCCTGGCCTGGTCCCCGACCGTGATCCGCACAGGCTTCGAGCGCTCTGCCGCAGACCGGACATCCACGATTCCCTGCACCAGGGTCACATCGGCGTCAGCGCCGCGCCGCTCCACCTGGAAGACCGTGCCGACCGCCGTCACGGTTGATTCGCCGACGCGAACGACGAACGGTCGCGCCTGGTCATGGACGACGGTGAACAGGGCCTGGCCCGCTTCGAGATCGATGTCACGATGATCGCCGGAGAACCGCACCCTGATCCTCGACTCTGTATCCAGCCGCACGGTCGACCCATCCGCCAGTTGAACGACCCGCTGTTCGCCGGTGACCGTCGAATAGACGGACCTTGCCTGGAACCAGGCATGGCCGCCGAAGACCAGGGCCGCCGCGGTCGCGACCGCCGCCAGGCCCAGCAGGGCCTGTGGCATTCGGCCCGGCCGGTGTTTGGCCTTGCGGCGCGCCAGGGCGTCCCTGACGGCGTCGGTCATCGCCGGCTGCCCGGCCAGCTGGGGCGACTGGCCCCAGATGGCTTGCACCCGACGATAGGCCTCCGCATTTTCAGGTCGCTGATGCCAGGCGAAGAAGTCCTCCACGGTCTGAGTCGCGACGCTGCGTTCCCCGAGACGGGCGTGCCACTTCGCCGCCTCGGTGTCGGCGCTCGTCACACGGTTTTTCGGGCCGGTCATCTTGCCCCCATACCTAGCGCCGGAGTTCAGCAGAGCAGCGGGCCAGGGCCCGGGTCATGCGCCACTCGACGGTCTTCGGACTGATCCCCAGCGCTTCAGAAATCTGCACCGTGCTCATTCCAACGATCCTGGACAACACAAAGACATCCCTCAGAGGTTGTGGCAAGCGGCCGATGATCTCCTCGAGCAGGACCGCGTCGATCTGATCCGGCGACTGGGCCTTGGCCTGGGTCGGAGCCTCCGCGTCCAGAATCTCCGAACGGCGCCGGTCCCGCCGCGCCCGGCTCATGGCGATGTTGGACGCGAGCGTCAGAAGAAAGGCTTTCGGAGACCGGATCTCAAGCCCGGCGTCGATCGGCGCCAGACGCATCCATGCATCCTGAACAATATCCTCGGCGTCCGCGCCATAGCGGCGACGCAGGCGGGCGGTCAGCCAGGGCGAATAGCGGCGATACAGGCGATCAAGCCGCGATTGCGCCCCGGCCCCAGCCCTCCCCTCTCCCATCGCATCCGACTTCGACACCCGACGCCTCCCTTTCCTGCGAGGGGCGCTGCGGACAGCCGCACATGGAAAACCTGCGCCCCGCGAGGGGTCGTCAGACAGCGTCGAGAGACGCGTCCGGACAGGACGGCGCGCGGCGTCACGCCGGCAACATCAATATCATCGAGACTTCGCAGGGGATTCCACGCCCCTGTCGACCGAGGCCGACGGGGAATCGTGACTGATTTGATTCCCCGACGCAAGGCCCGCCAGGGTTGAATGAGGGCGGGCGTTGGAACCTAGCGAAAGGCCCGACGGCTTCAACGCAGACCCCGACGGTCGCCGGCTCGCGCCGGCGCCTCCCGGCGATCGGGCCTGCGCCTATAGGTCGGCGCCCGCGTGACAGACCTAACGCCACGACGCCACCCAGACAACCGCAGGCGTCGACAGCAAGACGCCGCCAGGCCTGCGCAAGCGCACAGAATGGGGCGCGGGCGTGGAATCCTCGCAAGTCAGAGAGGCGCGCTTATTCGCCACCGACCGCATCCGACGTGCGACTGGCGCACATCCCCCGGACCCAGGATCGGCGCCTATTCACGACAACCCGCTGAGACTCACGATAGTCCACAACGCCCCGCCTCGCCATTGCTCACGCCCAGACGGCGGGGTTCGCCCATCCGGCGCGCAACTTTCGCGCGCCCCACCCACCTAACCCTTGCCGCCCAACGGCGGATGGTCGAGACTCCAAATCATGAAACGGCCCTTGAGAAAACTGCCAGCGGGAAAGCGCCGCGAGCTGGACCACGCGGTCTCCATCCTGCGTGAAACCTTCGCCGAGACGGTCTCGACGCGAAAGGCCCCTCGCCTGCGCGACGGCAAGATCCTCAAGATCATCCTGTTCGGCAGCTACGCCCGGGGGGACTGGGTTCACGACCCCGTTGGCCGCTATTTCTCCGACTTCGATCTCCTCGTCGTCGTCGACCACGAGGACCTCACCGACCTGGAGTTCTGGGAAGCCGCCAACGAGCGCCTCCTCGCCGAGATCGCCACGGGCAGCCAGCTCCGCACCCCCGTCACCTTCATCGTCCACAGCCTGGACGACGTAAACAGGAAGCTCGAGCTCGGCCGCTACTTCTTCACCGACATCCTGCGCGACGGCATTCAGCTCTTCGCCGAGCCAGGCGTCTCATTCTCCGTCCCGCAGCCCCTGTCGCCAGCCACCGCGCTCGAAGAAGCGCAGGAGTACTTTGACGACTGGATGGAGACGTCCGACCAGCGGCGCAAAACTGCAGATCTTGTTACGAAAGAGAGATTTAACAAGATTGCAGCTTTCGAGCTGCATCAGGCCGCAGAAGCCCTCTACATCGGCTTGCTCCTGGTCCTAACCCTGCACTCGCCCAAGGCCCATAACCTTGTTCATCTGCGCAAGATGACCGAACCCTTAGTCCCGCGGCTCGCGGAAGCCTGGCCGCACGAGACCAAGTTCCAGAAGCGGTGCTTCGAGCTGCTACGATCCGCCTATGTGAAATCCCGCTACTCGAAGCACTACAAGATCAGCGACGAAGAACTCGCATACGTCACCGAACGCGTCGCAGTCCTCCGCGAAATTGTCCTCGACGCTTCGCAGGCCCGCCTTTCCGAGCTACGCAACTTGGCTGAGCATTAGCCCTGTAAATCCGACGGCGAGATGTCGAGTATGCGCTCATAGCTGAACGCCGATCGACGCAGCAGGGCTGTCGTTTCGGGAGGGCGCGGCGACCTACGCGGCGGACGTCTTCAAATTGAGGTGGTTATGGAAGGCGTGACCTGCCCCTGCAAAACTGGACCGATTTGAGCCGCCCCAGAAGCTAGCGGTCCAATAACCTGAACATCGGCGGTTTCAGGATTCGAAGCGGATTGCAGACCACATATATGAGCGCTTTCGCCGCCATCAAACCAAACACCCCCTTGTGCGGCGCAGCATGGACGACGAAAGATGCTTGTAGGAATTATACTAGCCGCCAGCTCGCGCTGTGCGGGGCAACGTCGGGGGACTAAGTTGACTGAGAAACAAGTATTAATTACCGGCGGATCCGGATTCATCGGCACGCACTTGGCGCGTCGCCTAAATGAATCTGGAATGAAAGTGACATGCTTAGACCTAAAGGCTCCTCGTGAGGCACTTAGCGATGCAATTTACATTCGAGGTGATGTTCGAAGCTTGGATTATCTGAATCTTCCTGCCGCCGATGTTATTTTTAACCTAGCCGCGATACACACAACGCCAGGACATTTGGATCACGAATACTATGACACAAACGTTACAGGAGCACTTCAAGTAACTCGTTTCGCCGAGAAAATGAATGTCCGTGAGATAGTTTTCAGCAGTTCAATTTCTATCTATGGACCATCGGAAGAACACAAAACCGAAAGCAGCCTAGCAGACCCGAAATCCGCTTACGGAAAATCCAAGCTCATGGCCGAGCAAATCCATATGGCCTGGCAAGCGGCCAAGCCTGGTCGTAGGCTAACTATTGTTCGGCCCGCCGTCGTTTTCGGCCAGGGCGAGGGTGGCAACTTCGCTAGGATGGCCTCTCTTCTTAAAACGGGCTTTTTCGTGTTTCCCGGCCGCCGGGACACGATCAAATCCTGCATCTATGTCGAAGACCTAATCGACTTGATCCTCGCCGCCCGAACCACCCCGGAGGACTTCACCCTTCTCAACGGCTCCTACCCCGAATGCCCTACGCTGGAGCAGATCGTCACGACGCTTCAGTCGCAGTATTTCCCCAAAGCCAAACTGGTCGACCTGCCTCGGAGCGTGGTCATGGCGCTGGCAGGCGCGATCGCCGCTCTCAACGGGATCGGCGGAGTACATCCGGATCGAGTGACCAAGCTGCTAAAGTCCACACACGTCTATCCCCAATGGGCGGCCGATCACGATCTGCTCGCGCCCGGCGCGTTCGGACGCGGAATAAAGCGCTGGGCCGAAGCCACGGACGAGACCTTTGTCTGACGATCGCTCCTCGACTACCCGAGCGCTCTGCATGCAACTTCTGACGAGAGACTACTTAGGGTGAACACATCAACTCAGCCAAACGGTTTGCGCGCTTTTCTCGAAGGCGAGATGCTCATCCTAAGCAACTATTTCCATCCCGAGCCAACGGGTAGCGCGCCGCCCATTTCCGACCTCGCGGCTTGGGCGGGCGAAAACGGATTCAGGCCTGACGTCATAACTGCGCGCCCAAGCTACCCGTTCTCCGAGGTCTACAGCGGCTACGAGGACGGCCAGAAGGACGCCGACGCCTATCACGGTGCCCGGGTACGTCGCGTGGCCAGCTTTATTCCGCGCTCGCGGGGTCTGATCGGTCGTCTGGTCGGCGAACTCAGTTTCGCGCTGGCCGCGCTGGCCGGCCGCAAGCGCCGCTACAACGGCGTGGTGTGCGTCTGCCCCTCGATCTTCGTCGTCTTCTTCGCCCCCTTCTTCCGCAAGAAGGCTGGACGCGTGGTCGTGATCGTCCATGATATCCAGTCCGGCCTCGCGCAATCGCTGAAGTTCAAGGGCGCGGGCCCGATCCTAAGCGTCCTGCGGGTGTTTGAGGCTTGGTCGCTCAACCGCTGCGATCACCTCGTGGCTCTGACGGCCGAAATGGCCGGCGAATTGCGCAAGCTCGGCGTGCACAGGCCGATCGACATCCTGCCGCCCCAAGTCGACGTGCGCGAGATCGTCCCGCAACCGGAACCCGCAGGACAGACCCCGATCCTGCTCTATTCCGGCAATCTCGGCCGCAAGCAGGGATTGGACCAGATCCTGACCCTCGCCCGGTCGCTGATGGACCGCCACATCCCGGCTGTCGTCCATGTCCGGGGCCGGGGCTCGGAACGCGCCGAACTGGAAGCCGAGGCCCAGAAGATGGCCTTGACCAATGTGCACTTCTCCGATCTCGCGGACCGGGATCAGATCAGCGTCGCCCTCGGAGAGGCCGCTCTCCACTTGGTGCCCCAAGACCCGGCGGGCGCACGCTTCGCCCTTCCCAGCAAGGTCTTCTCGATCATGGCCGCGCGCCGCGCTTTCGTCGCGACGGCGGACCCCGGATCTCCCCTCGGCAACGTCGCCGATGCATCCGGCGGCGGGGTCTGCGTTCCCGCCAAGAACCCCGAGGCCTTCGCCGACGCCATCCAGACCCTTCTCAACGACAAGGCGCTCCGTGAAGAGCTCGGCCGCGCCGGCCGGGAATATGTCGAGCGCGAGATCGATCGCGAAATCATCTGCCGCAAACTGGTCGCCCTACTGATCCGGGAACCCGGATCATGAGCGCGGAGGATATCCGACCGACGGTCCAGAACCTGGCGGCCTTCCAACAGCCTGCGGATTTTCGCGGACGGCCGGGCTGGCTGGTCCAGCTCTGGTGGATCGTCCAGGGCACCGCCTTCGCCTGGTCCCCGCAATTCATGTACGGCTGGCGCAACGCCCTGCTGCGCTTGTTCGGCGCCCGCATCGGCAAGGGCGTGATCGTCCGACCCAGCGTTCGGATCACCTACCCGTGGAAGCTGACGATCGGGGATCACAGCTGGGTCGGCGACTATGCCGAACTCTATACCCTGGGTCCGATCACCATCGGGAACAACGCCGTTATCTCCCAATACAGTTACCTGTGCACGGGCAGCCACGACATGAACGCCATTGCCTTCGACATCTTCGCCAAGGAGATCGTCGTGGAGGACGAGGCCTGGGTCGCGGCTGGAGCGTTCGTCCACCCGGGCGTAACCATCGGTCGGGGCTCGGTCGTCGCGGCTCGATCGATTGTCAGAAAAAGCACGGTGCCCTATGGCGTATACGCTGGCGAACCCCTGGCCAGGATCCGTTTCAGGGGGGCCAGGCCGGGTCTGGAAAACGCGGGGCCTGAATCGTGAAACCAGCGCTTGCCATATTCGCCTTCACCCGGCCGGACAGCCTCTCGCGGCTGTTAAACAGCCTGTCGGCCTGCCCGGAATTCGGTTACGCAGCGGTCACTATTTTCATCGACGGCCCGCGCTCGCCTGCTGAGGCCGAGGTGGTCGGCCGGACCATCCGCGTCGCCCGCGAGGCGGCCCGGGATGACTGGCGCATCGTCATCGCCGAGACCAATCGCGGACTGCGGCGCTCCATCCACGCCGGGGTGTCGGATGTGTGCGAGCGGTTCGGCCACGCGATCGTGCTGGAAGACGACCTAATCCTGTCGCCCGCGGCCCTGACCTATTTCACCCAGGCGCTCGAGCGCTACGCGGACACGCCCCGGGTCTGGAGCGTCTGCGGCTATACTTATCAACACCCGGATCTCGGGGCGGACAATCGGTCCTTCTTCTTGCCTTTCGCCCATCCGTGGGGCTGGGCGACCTGGCAGAGAACTTGGAGCCAGTTCGAGTATGACCAGCCCGCGGTCCCCGCGGCGACCCTGGAGTCCCCCAGCTTCCGACGTTTCTTCGACGTCAACGGGCTGAGCAACGCCTCAGACCTGCTGGACCTTGCCCAGCAGGGGCTGGTCGACAGCTGGTTCATCCGCTGGCACCAGAAGATCTTCAGCCAGGGCGGCGTGTCGCTGTTTCCGTCCCGCGCCTATGTCGTCAACGCCGGCGTCGGCAAGGGCGGCACCCATGCTAGCCGGCTGAACCCGTACAAGCTTCTTCTAGGCACGCAGGTCCCGGACAACGACGCCGTCGGCGCATGGCCGGACCGGATCGAAACCGACTTCGTCGCCCTGGACCTGATGCGCCGGGGCCGGGACGCGACCGTCCAGCGCGTCCTGGCGCGACTAGGCCATATCAAACGACTGTTAAAGCGTTGGAAATCTGGCTTCGCGCTCGGCGGCGAGCAAACCTGATCATGATCAAGTCTCTATATCGGTCGCTGATGCGGCGCAGCGCCATTCGCAAAAACGTCACCTTCGCGCCCGACCTGCGGGTCGGATCGGGCTGTTTCATCAACGCGGCGGACGGTCTGACTATCGGTGCCAAGGTCGCCATCGGCACGAACGTCTGGATTTCCTGCAACGGCAGCATCGGCGACGGCGTCATGATCGCCAGCCAGGTTGGGATCGTCAGCCGCTACGAACATGACGCCTGCGAGATCGGCAGCCTGATTTCGGGATCGACAACGCTGGGCTCACCCGGCTCTCGCCCCCGGGACGAACGCGACGCGGTCATCATCGGCGACGACGTCTGGATCGGTTTCAACGCCACCATCCTCAGCGGCGTGACCATCGGCAAGGGCGCGGTCATCGCGGCCGCCTCGGTCGTAACCAAAAATGTCGCGGATTATGACGTCGTCGCGGGCAACCCCGCCCGGCGAGTGGGCGAGCGCTTCTCTCAGGCCGACCGACTGCTGCACGAAGAGAAGCTCGCCCCACGCGCTTCGCAAGCGAGACCTGTTTCGTGACCACCGAGGTTCTGCTCGTCTCCCACTCCCGCGACGGCCATCGGGAAGCCTATATTCACCAGTTCCAGGCCCTGCTCCACGAGGCGGGCTATTCTTGTCGCGTCGTCGACACCTGGAAAGCGACGCTGGACTTCGCAGGTCCCGCCTGCTTCCTGATGATAGAGGAAAACTTCTTCGGCTATGCGATCGCCGCGATCGTCCGCGCGCTGCAGGGTCGCCGCACGGCCGGGCTCCTGTTCCGGGGACGGGAGGCCGCCGAGGGCCAGTCGCTTAAGCTGCGCAACAAGGCCTTCCTCCTGTGCGTCATGAAGTCGCTCACGCCGGTCACCACGATGTCGATCGTGTCGTTCTCGGTCCTGCCCAGCATCGCCAGGGTCGCCGATGACTGGATCGACGATCCCCAGCTTTGGGACATTGAAGACCTGAGCACGCCGCCGTCACCGCTCAGCGCCGACCTGGTCGACCTCGCCGCCGGTCGCAACATCCTGGTCGCGCTCGGCGCCCAGAACCGGGAGAAGGGCTTCGACATCTTGGCCCGTACCTGGCTGGAAAAGCCGGAAATTCGCTCGCGCTGGCTCTTCGTCGCGGCCGGCAAGGTGGCGCCGTCCGCCTGGGATATCGCGAACGCCTTCGCCGAGGCGGGCGGTGGTCTGGTCGACAGGTATGTGTCCGACGACGAGCTTCGCTCCCTCTACGGCGCCGCCACCGTGATCTGGGCCCTCTACGCGCCCGACTACGATCAGGCCTCCGGGATCTTCGGGCGGGCGGTTCAGTACGAGAAGCCGGTCCTGCTCAGAGAGGGCTCGGCGATGGCCAACCATGCGGCCCAGATCGCCGCCCGCGCCACCACCGCGACCTATAACGACGCCGGATCGGTCATCCTCGGGCTTGAGGCCGCCGCCGTCAGCCCCGCCCAGAACCAGCGCCACAGTCATTTGATGCGAGAGCGAAGCCAGGCCCTGGTGTTCGCCGCTCTTGGAAAGGCGCACTGATGCGTGTCGGCCGTAACGTGGCCTGGAACGTCGCCGAGGCGCTCGTCACCAGCCTCGTTCTCTTCATCCTCTACCGCACGATCCTGCACCAGCTCGGCGTTGCGGCGATGGGCATCTGGGCGCTCGTTGTCTCGGCTACGGCCGTCGGACGCGTCGGGGATCTGGGGGTCACCGGCGGCCTCGCCCGCTTCGTGGCTATGAAACAGGCCGACGCCACCCACGCGTCGTCAGTCGACCAGCCCGAGCCGGACGGGGCGGCCATGCTCTACGTCGAGACGGCGCTCGCCATGAACACCGCCCTGTATGTATGTCTGGGCACGTTAATCTACTGGCCGGCCTGGTGGGCGCTCGGATGGGCGACCCACGGCGCCGCCACCCACGCCGCCCGAGAACTCCTGATCTATGCGATCGCCGCCTTTGTCCTTCAGGCGGTATCCGGAGTCCTGATCTCAGCCCTGATCGGCGCCCACCGCTCGGATCGCAAGAGCATGGTCATGCTAGGCGCCACAGCCCTGCAATGCGTCGTCGCCCTAGCCCTGATCGGACCGCTTAATCTTGTCGGCCTGGCTCTGGCGCAGATCTGCCAGTACCTTGTCATGATCATCGCCAGCTGGATTCTGCTGTGCCGCATCCTTGATGGACGCTGGGGCGGTGCCCTGCCCTATCGGTTCGACCGGGTCGTCCTGAAGGAGCTGTTCGGATTCGGGCTGCGCATGCAGGCGCTCAGCTTGTCGACCATTCTTTATGAGCCGGCAGTCAAATTCGTCCTCTCCACGACCTTGGGCGTGTCTGTCCTCGGCCTCTATGAGCTTGCATCCCGCGCCACCCTTCAGTTGCGCGCCCTGATCCTGGCACCTAGCCAGAACCTCACCCCGCTGATGACGGCCGAGATCCACCGGCACGGCTTGGGCGTAGGCATCAATGCCCTGTACCGCAAGGCCGAAAGGCTCATGGTCACCATTGGCACCGTGGCGATGGTCGGGCTCGCGGTCGGTTCTCCCATCTTAAGCCTAATCTGGTTCGGCAAGATCGACTGGATGTTCGTGACCATCTCCGCTCTGATCTGCGGGGGTTGGATGGTCAACATCTGGGCCGTCCCCGCCTACTATCTCGGCATCGCAAGCGGCGAACTGCGCTGGAACATCATCGGCGGCCTATTCACCATGACCTTCTCGCCCATCGTTGCCTGGCTCCTGTCGTGCAATTTCGGCGCGGTCGGATCGGTGATCGGAGTGATGATCGGCGTCGCGGGCGGCGCGGCCATCACTGCGGTGGCAAACAGGACGATGGTGAAACGGCGGTATGATAGACCGGAGGCGACGTCAGTGCCGGACGTCCACGCGACCTGAATCCTTGGAGACGCCGCGCATTTTCGTCAGAGCGTCATGGCGATCAGGCGCGAAGTCATCGCACCTATCTCTGGCCACGGATAGGATCAGGGGCCCTTTTGCGATACGATATAGGGATCCGGACTGCCCAAGGGGATGCTGTCATCGCTTCTCGGCGCGAGCGCCTCGCCCGGCCTTTCACGACCTCAGGAAGAGCGACCCAAGACGTGAATATGATGAAGACGGGCACATCCAGCGAGATCGGCTGAGAGGTCAGGATGATCACCAGTGCCGGTATCAGCCCGGCGATAAAGAATGGGAAGTTCTTCACCGCGCGGAAATAGTACGCAAGGACAACGAACACGTAAAACAAACCGAATAGGCGGGTCTGCGCGATCAGGCTAATGCCCTCGTTGGCTCGATACATGCGCTGAAGTCCGTCGCCGAAAACAGCGTTCTGGGCGGAGAAGGCGATCTGGATCAGGTACAGTCTCTCTCGGAACGAGACAGAGTCTGAGGCGATCTTGGAACCGACACCCACATCCTTCATGCCGTAGATGATCGGCCAGGCGAGACACAGCAGTCCGATGAGAACCAGCGTCGCGACAGACAGGGGGATTTTCGCCTTTAAGCAGGCCAGCAGCGCGCCGGTGTAGACCGCCAGAGGTAGGCCGAAGGAAGAAAGCGATACGGCCGACCCCGCGATACAGACCGCCGAGACCCACAGGGGCCATCGCCTGAAATGTGCGTAGGCAGCCGCCCAGCAAGCGAACGCCGGGAGAAGCCCCGGCTCTCGATAAATTCCGCTAAGGCGCGGTTGCACGCCGAAAAGCGTTGTCACCTTATTGAACGCAAAGGTAAAGGGCGTCAGCACGTCGCCGGCGCTGACGTAGGTATAGGCGAAACGGAATATTTTGAGGTTGTCTGCGGTCATGCCGGTCGACAGCAATATTCTCGTCAACAGCGTCGAGGCGCACGTCGCCACGACAAAGATCGCCGCGGCGCTATAGAATTTCAGCCTGCTTTCCGGCGTGAGATTGACCGCAACGACCGCGAACAGGCCCGCCATGCCGACGGCGAGACCTTTTAGACCGTTAACGGCGAACATTCCGCCCGCGGACACGCTGCGAATCGCGACGTACAAGACCGCGATGAAGAAGAGCGCGGCTTGGGGGGAAATATCAACGAGGCCTTCAGCCTTGGCACGCCACACCGAACACAGCAGCAGCGCTAACGTCAAACCAACAAGCGCTGCGGCAAGTTGAGAGTTGTAGACTTCACCAATCGCCGTTGGCCTGAAAAGCATCGCGGTCCAGGCGAGCAACGCCGCCAGGACAGTCGCAATAAGACCGACGCTTATACCTCGCGGAGGCAATTCAGGTCTGGTCGGCACCATCAGGATTTATCTATCTGGGTGGCCAAGAATGCCGCATAGGCGCTGGCGATACCATCACGTAAGGTGATCGTCGGAGCCCATCCCATGGCCTTGAGCTTGTCACCGCTCATCAGCTTGCGCATGGTGCCGTCCGGCTTGCGGGCATCGATGACGATCTCACCGTGAAAGCCGACAATCTCACATACGAGTCTGGCCAAATCGATAATGGCGATGTCCTCGCCCGAGCCGACGTTGACGTGTTCGTACGCCGAATAGTTTTTCATCAGGAACACGCAGGCGTCGGCGCAATCGTCCGCGTTCAGGAACTCGCGTCGCGGCGTGCCCGTGCCCCAGATCACGATAGTCTCAGCGCTCGCCTCCCTGGCCTCATGCGCCTTGCGGATCAGTGCCGGCAGGACGTGGCTTGAACTCAGATCGTAATTGTCACCGGGACCGTACAGGTTGGTCGGCATGGCGCTGATGAAGTCGCAGCCGTGTTGCTTGCGATACGACTGGGCCAGTTTGATGCCGGCGATCTTGGCAACTGCGTACCATTCGTTTGTCGGCTCCAGCGGACCGGTCAGCAGGGCGTCTTCCGGGATCGGCTGGGGCGCTTCCTTAGGATAGATGCAGCTAGAGCCCAGGAACAGCATCTTGCTGACGCTTTCCCGATACGCAGCCTCCGTGACGTTGGCCGAGATCATCAGGTTGTCGTACAAGAAGTCAGCCGGATAGGTGTCGTTGGCCAGGATGCCTCCAACTTTGGCCGCCGCCATGAAGATGGCGTTCGGCTTGCGGTCGGAGACGAACGCCCGGACTTGATCGGGAGATTTTAAATCGACCTCGGCGCGGGTCGCGGTGACGACCTCGCAGCCCTCGGACGCCAATCGCCGGACTATTGCCGAGCCGACCATTCCACTATGGCCAGCGACCCAGATCCGCTTGTCTTGAAGATTGAACACTTAGAACTCATGCTTTCTAAGCGAAACGATCAACACGGGCCGGAAAGCCGACGGCAGTATCCGCCCGACACGTTCCACGATTTCGAACAGTATGGCGTTTCGAGCCAGATACATGAACTCGGTATCTATCGTCGTGGTGTAGTTCTCCCATCGCTCGGGCCGGAACCACCGACGAACGGCCGATGGGGTGTTCAGACGATACCGGGTCGGGAAGACATCCTTGGATTCCCGTTCCGGCTGAAGCGTCTTCAGCACCCGCTTGTGAAGAGAATTGGGGACCAGGGTAGCCGACAGCGCGATCAGGCCAAGCTTGTTGGGGGTTCGGCCAAAGAACCAGCCACCCGGCTTCAGGACACGATGGACTTCGCTTGAAAATCTCTCGACGTCATCGACGTGTTCGATGACCCAGTCGCTGTAGATCAGATCAAAGGACTCGTCCGCAAACGGTAGGCCTTTGTCGGGATCGAAGACGTGGGCTTCATCGAGCAGCGGATTGGAGAGGACAACCGGATCGACATCCACGCCTGCGACCCACTGCACCTTGCCCTTCAGGGTCAGCAGCTTCCTTTTTGCTGGCCATTCGTTCTCGCCTTGCGCACCTCGGCCCGCTCCGAAGTCCAAGACGCGGAAGTGAGGCTCGAGGACGGAATGAATGAGAGAATAGAACAGGAACGTCGAGTCTCGCCGGCTGAACCCACCGATCAGTCGCTCCGGGGTGCGCCGGCCGATGATCTGCTCACCCTCACTGAACTCCCGGCGTTTTCGTCCTTGATCACTCGCCATTGCCACGTTCCTCCCTGCCCACGGCGATCAGGTCGGCGGCGACCATCTCTTCGCAGAGCGCCTGCCATTTTGTCTCGTGGGTCCAGCCCAATTTGGCCTTGGCCTTGGCCGGGTTGCCGATCAGCAGATCGACCTCGGTGGGGCGGAAATAGCGGGGGTCGATCTCGACATAGACGCGGCCAGTCTGAGCACATATGCCCTTCTCGTCGACTCCCTCGCCTTCCCAGCGCAGTTTGACGCCGGTCTGTTCGAAGGCGTGGGTGACGAAGTCGCGGATGACCGTGGTCTCGCCTGTGGCCAGAACATAGTCGTCGGGCTCGTCCTGCTGCAGCATCAACCACATACCGCGGACATACTCGCGGGCGTGACCCCAGTCGCGTTTGGCGTCGATATTGCCGAGATAGAGCTTGTCCTGGAAGCCGTGCTTGATGGCCGCGACGGCGCGGGTGATCTTGCGGGTGACGAAGGTCTCGCCCCGCAGCGGGCTCTCGTGGTTGAACAGGATGCCGTTGGAGGCGTGGATGCCATAGGCCTCGCGGTAGTTCACCACGATCCAGTAGCCATACATCTTGGCCACGGCATAGGGACTGCGAGGGTAGAAGGGCGTCGTCTCCGACTGCGGCACTTCCTGCACCAGACCATACAGTTCCGAGGTCGAGGCCTGATAGAATTTGGTCTTCTTCTCGAGGCCCAGAATGCGGATCGCCTCAAGGATTCTCAGCGTGCCTATGCCATCGGCGTTGGCGGTATACTCCGGCATCTCGAAAGACACCTGGACGTGGCTCATCGCGGCCAGATTGTAGATCTCATCCGGCTGAGTTTCCTGGATGATCCGTATCAGGTTGGTGGAGTCTGTCAGATCGCCATGGTGCAGGATGAAGCGCGGATCCTTTTCATGCGGATCCTGATACAGGTGCTCGATCCGGCCAGTGTTGAACGAAGACGATCTCCGTTTAACACCATGCACGATGTACCCCTTCTCAAGCAGCAGCTCAGAAAGATAGGCACCGTCCTGCCCCGTCACGCCCGTGATGAGCGCAACCTTACCATTACCAACCATAGATCGAGCGCCCCCGCCGTTCATCCCTGTTTCGGGACGCTTCGCTATATCGCCGAAATCCGGAACTGGCGATTCTTTTTCGCGCCTGCGAGATGGCTCGTTCGCCGACCGCGTCCAGGGTGCCACAGGTTCTCGTGCCAAAAAACCGGCCTCCAGAATTGTGACCTTCTATCCCACAGGGACTGGATGCGCTGCAGACGGCGCCCACCAATCAGCGCACTTCAAACCATGCGTGAGGCTGACCCATCCGAGCCCGCCCCACCTTTAACCCGGGATGCCTCCATTGGATTGCGACCTGCCTCCCTCAGGCCAGCCTCGCCGGCTCGGATAACAGAAGCGTTCAGTATGACTTTCTGTCCGCCTGGCATAGCGCCTTCGCCGCCGAGGAGGCGACGACAGTCTTTTCACCATCCTGATCGGTCTTGCCAGGCCAACAGCTTGCACTCCGAAGGCGTTCGATAGCGAGTACAGTGGAGCCGACGCCGTCTGAATTAGGGCCCCGTTCCCACAGTGAAAATCGATGATCGGCTATCTCCGACGCATCAGGCTCGCCCCATCCCAAGATCCGCTCCGCGCCCTTCGACGATCTGCGCGAGTCCGCTTGGCCCTGCCTCGATCGTTATCGTCTTTCCCATTTTCACCTCCGCCCCCGCCCTGAGCCGGGCGTAATGCTCCGTCCCCTCCCGATCCCGAACCATCACCCAGGGCGATGCCCCCGCCTCGTCATGGAACCCCGTCTTCACCACCACGCCCCTGACCCGCTCGCTGCCCAGCGGCCGCACATCCCTCGCCCCCTCGAGCCGCCGCTGGTTCAACGTCCGGATCACGTCCCGCCGCACCTGCAGCGTCCGCAACTTCGTCTCCATCTCTCCATCCAGCCGATATCGCCGCCCCTCCCGCACGGCCAACCCAAGTCCCTCCAGATGCCGCAGCCGACCGCGCGTCAACGCCGCCCAGGCGTCGCTTGCCCCAATTCCATCATCGACCCTCCCGCCGGCGTCCGACGCCGCCAGCAGCCGCCGGTCGAACCCCGTGAACCGGTCCGCCGCCGTTTCCTTCCAGATCCGGCGCTCGGCCTCGACCCGCGACAGATCGCCGAGCCGTTCCTGGGCCACCTCCTGCGCCCGCGCCCGGAAGCCGTAACCCATGTAGTCGCGCGGAATGACCAGGTCCCGCCCATCCTCTCGGCGCCCCCGCACCAGCACATGGGCATGCGGCTGGTCGGTGTCATAGTGGCAGGTCGCGATCCATTCCAGATCAGGCTCCCCCAGGTCTGCTGAAACCCGTCCCATGACCTCCCGGACATAGGAGTCCAGGTCCAGTCGATCGCCATGCTCGGGCGAGATGATGAAGCGGAAATGGTGCCGGTCCTCGCTCCAGCCTGCGGTCTCCGCCTGCGGCGCGATCCCCTCGCCTTCACGGTTGAAGAACGCGGGGCGCGCTCCCTCCGCCCCCGCGCCGGAGCGACCCAGATAGACGACGTGTTTGGCCAGGGCCGCCGCCCGGTCGGCACCCTTGCCGATGTGGCGCGACACCAGGGCCTTGACGATGACCCGTTGCCGGACGTCCAGACGGAAGGCCCGGCCTGAACGGTTCTGCGCCGCCTTGAGCACCCCTGAACGATTTCCCAGGGCGAAGGCGCGCGAGCTCGCCAGCCGCTTCAGCATCCCGTTCCTGACGTTCATCCGCTCGGTCTTGAGGCGCAGCGGCAGGGCGACCTGAAGATCACCGCGCCCCTGGACAGACCCCGTCGAAAGTCGGAACTCAAGGGCCTCTCGAAGAAGCATCGCCGCACGTCCGATCCGGAAAGCGACGCGCTCCGGTCCGACAACTCACCACAAGTCGTCCAACACCGCAGATCAGGCCGCTAACCTGCGGGCAGAATAAGAGAAACAGGCCACGCCAAAAACCGCCTTTTATCTTGCCCTCCACCGCTTTTGACGGATTCTCAGACATCGCCATCAACACCGCCGACATCCGACCAAAGGCGATCAACACCGCCTGGCCTGGGATGTCTGGGGCCCTGATCTCGCGCCCGCCGATCGCTAGACGGCCCCGGATGACAAACAAAAACCCGCCCGGCCAAAGCCGAGCGGGTCGTTGATACAGTCTCGATCTTTCAGGCTGCCCGGGCCTTGATGGAGACATGTCGCAGCCCGGACTCCATCGCCTTCTGTCCAAGGTTGAGCGCCGGTCCGAACGGCCGCTGCTCTCCCTTCGCCCCATCCACCGAATGGACCAGGGTCAGGCAGACCTCCGGCTCGAGCGCGATCAGTTCATCGTTCGCCCTGAAGGGCGCCGCCTTGCCGTGGGTGTCGAAATCGGCCCGGGCGAGGATCAGTTTCACCCCCTTCTGCTGGGCCCATTTGATCGCCAGCTTCTCGGAGCCTTTCGCCCCTGTCGTCGCCAGAGCCATGTCGGGCCATTCCTGTTTGGCCCAGTTGAGGGCGTCGAAGATCCGCCCCGCGTCCTCCGCGCTGTCGGCCGCTGGCGCGCCCCTGAAGGCGATCACCGGCCCGCCCGGGTCCGCCTCTCCCGATTTCCGATTGCGGATCGCCCGGATCGCCTGTTTCGCTTCCAGCTGGCTCGCCGTCAGATGCGTGCCGCGCCGGCTTCCCCGCCAGGCCGTCCAGACCTCCCCGGTTGCGACCGTCCAGGTGTCGGAGGCGGCGTCCCGGATCAGTTCGCAGGCCTGGGTCGCCGCATCGCCTGCTCTCGCCTTGGCCGTCGCGTCCTGAAGCTCTGTGTCGGCCGCTTCTGATCCATCGAAGTCCCGGTCGAGCGATCGCATCGTGTCGCGCGCCCGGTCCGCGTCTCTCTCGATCCGTCCGGCCGCCGAATGGAAAGCGCCGATCAGGGCCTCTCCCAGGATGGTCTGGTAATCCTCGAGCGCGGTGTCGGAGATCACATCCACCAGCTCGGTCATGAGCGCCCGCCCGAGCTGGACCAACGCCTCCTCTGTGGGATGCGGACGCGGATCGCCGAGCGACGCCGACAGGTCGTCGAAGGCGGAGTCGGATTTGGGGGTGAAGGCGGAAGAAGCTGTGGTGAAGGGGGTCATGGGATCATTCCTTGAGATGAAGAAATGTCGAGCGCCCCATGCGCAACGACCCCGGTCTTGGCCACAGCGGGGTCCCCGGCAGTCACCGGAGCGGCGGGCCGCTTGCCCGCCGCGGAGGGAATAAGGCGAAGCCGTTGACTTCCGGGGTGCTGTGACAAGATCGGAGGGCGTTGTGTGGGGGCAAGTCCTCGCCCCCTTCGGGCGAGGACCCCATTCGGTGCCGTCGCGCCGATACGGACGAAGACGCGACGCGCTTCAGATCCGTCGACGGCGGCGAGCCGGCGGCGTCTCCCGGTCGTTGACCCCGTCCAGCGCCGCAGGCCATCAGTCGCATCCGCCGCAGGCGCGCCAATCATCATCAGCGAAGCGGTCCGGGTGGCGGCGCCCATCAATACCAGAGCGAGATGACGGAGGCGGATAGGGGCCCGTTGGGCGCCGTCGCGTGGCGGGTATAGATCACCCTGGCCTCACGGTGTCCGCACTGGCAACGGAACCGCTAGGACCGCCCCTCGGCCGGCCAGTTTCGCCTGGCGCCGAACAGAGGACGAGGATCCATCAACACGGCGCGCTCGCAACCCGGCCGGTCGCACTGGACGATCAGGCGCTGGCCGTACTCCGGCGCCCTATCCTCTCGCGCCAGGCGCGGCCTGTTCGGATCGGGCATGACTTTACCAGCCCGTCGCCGTGGCGCACCCGAGCCGCCGAAGCTGGATCCCCGCCGCAAGGCGAAGAACGGATCCGGGCGCCCGCTGTTCGACGCAGTTGAGGATCTGCCGCGCCGTCTCGTTCGGATCCTTCTGGCGCGCGAGCGCCAGATCGAGCTCAACCCGCATATCGGCCAGGGCCTGGTCGTTCATCGTCACTCTCCAAGACTGCCGACCCGACGACGCGTGTCCCCCCGACGACCGAGGACCGCAAAGGCTCGCTCTGCTTTCGTTCCGGTTATCGACAGGATTGGCGATCGGCCCACACGACAACGGCGACCTCGTCGAGGTCGCCGTCTGCACAGGACTGGGGATGTGACAGCAAGGGTCGAAGCCGGAGATCCGCTCAATCGGTCACCCCCTCCAGGCTATGGAACGTGGCGGGCCCAGGCCGATAGGCGACCCGGGCATGGTCGACGCAGAAGGCGCCGCGCACCACCGGACCACCGCAGAGGCTGAACCCCGGCTGCTGGGGATCGCCCAGCGGCCAGCGACAGTCCCGCCAACCCACAGACAGGATGCTGCGGGTTCCGCGCTGCGGCTCGGACTCCAGCTCCGCCTCCAGTTCCGGAGACGGCGTCGCCGCCGGCCTCCCTGCAGGGACAGGCTTCATGATCTGCGGAGCCGAGACCTTCGGCGCCTTGGCGGTCCGCCCGGCGGACAAGCCTAGCCGATAGACCTTGCCGAGCACGGCGCTGCGGCTGATGCCGCAGCCGAGGTCCCTGGAGATGAAGTCCGCTGTTCGGCCTTCCAGCCAGAGGGTCTTGAGACGACCGATCCGGTCATCCGTCCAGGCGGTGGCGGTCATGGCAGCGCTCCAGGATCAACGAGCCTGATTGGCTCCCCTCGCGCCGCCCTGCCTTTTCCTCCTGCCGCCACGGGAAAACGGCCCGACGCTCGCGCGCCGGGCCGCTCCCATGCTTGTTCTCCGATCAGAACGGAATGTCGTCGTTCAGATCGTATCCGCCGGCCGGCTCCTGAACCTGACGGTCATTGGCGCCCTCGTCGGCCGAAGGCCGCTCCCGCCGGTTCTTCACCCGGATGTCGCCGACGATCACACTCAGGTCGTAATGTTCGACCCCGTCCTTACCGGTCCATGTGTTGTTCTCCACATGGCCCTGGATCACCACACGGCTGCCCTTGCGGGCGTATTTCTCGATGTAGTTCTCGGCGGTCGCCTCATTGAAGCAGGTGCAGTTGAAGCCGGTGGTGCGCTCGCCGGGCGCGTCGTCAGCCTTGCGGAAGCGAGTGGTCTCCAGCACGCGAAAGCTCGCCCGCTTCTTGCCCGAGCCCTGGGCCGAGAGGATGGACGGGTCGGCGGCCAGATAGCCTTCGATGACGAGGGTCTGCATGGTCAGTCTCCTGGATATCAATGATTGAGAGGGTTCAGGCGGCGAGCCGGTCGGCGCTGCCGGCGCCGGTGTCGGCGTCGCGATCCTCGGCCCAGTCGAGGACGGTCAGCCGGTTGATCACCAGCTCCTTGGCCGTCCGTTCCTGGCCGTCCCTAGTCGCGTAGGCCGTGTCGATGAAGGCGCCGATGACGGTGGCCTCACAGCCCTGGGCGAGCCCGCGGGCGATGACCTTCTCGTTGAGCCCCTTGGACCAGCTGACGCAGTTGACGCCGACAAGCCGATCCTTGCCAGCATTGTCGACGCCGCGCTTCTCGAGCAACCGGAACACCGCCTTGGCGAAGTCGTCGCTGATCTGGGGATCGGCCGCGAGGCGCCCGGTGAACATCATGGATTGCATGTCAGTCTCCTGTTGATCCGAAGCGCCAAGGGAGCGGATCTCCCTCATCCCGCTTCACCCTGGGACCTCCCTTCCTCCCTCCTCCTCCCCCGGAGCCCCTTTGCAAGGTCCGGGTGGTCTTCTGGCCCTGCCGACTCGAAAATCGCGGACCGGGCCTTCGCACGCGGCGTTGGCCCGACTATCCTGCCGACATGACCCGTCCCCACGACCATCCCAATGACCCCGGCCGCTGGACGGTCATCGAGGCCCGGCCGCACGCGACCCTGTGGCGGCGGGAGCGGGAAGACCCGCTGCCCGTGACCATGTTCTATCTGGTCGCCCCGCCCGCCCAGCCCCAGGTGCTCTATGACGCGGCCCGGGCCATGGCCCTGTTCGACGCCTTGAGCCCGCCTCTGCCGGCGGAGACGTCTCAGGCCGCCTGACGGACCTCAGGCGGCAGCGCCATCGACGACGGTCTGCACCGGAGGGCGACCCAACACCGCCTCCAGCACCTTTGTCAGGCCAAGGGCACGGACACCCGGGGCCGGAAGGCGATGATCTCAACGAAGCCTCCGAGCGCGACGAGGGCGTCGTGATCGGTCCGGCCGCCGACCACCTCGATCCGCCAGCGCCCCATGACTCGCGCCCGCTTCCGCCACAGCCCGCCATCGAGGGAGAGGTGGACGCTGAGATCCAGCAGTCTCGCGGCAGTCCGGGCGCCGTCGGCCCGGGCATCGCCGACATCAGTCAGGCCGAGGGCGGGCTGCCGAAAGTGGTGACGCGCAAGGCCAAGCTGGACGCGGTCCTGCATCTGGAGGAGGCCTCCGGCGCCAAGTCGACATGAGCGCCCAAGCCCGGTACGGCTACGGTGACGCTGGCTATTATTACGCCGACTACAAGAAATGCTACGCCGCCTCTTCACGGCGACACTAAACACTTGGGACCAAGAACCGCTGACCAAAAACCTGGTCAGCGTTTTTGTCTCCTGATCGGGGAGCACGGCCGCGCACGAGGCCGCCCGACGCCCGCAGGGGCTCAACGCCGCTATGCCAGGCGCGCCAGCGCCGTCACACTGAGATCACGGTCGCAGAATGTCACGTCCCGCCTCTTCACCTACGCCCGGCGCCCCGAGCCCCGGTAGCCCGAGCCCCGCAAGACGGCGCCGGTCCAAGGCCTTCGCACCCTCGACGAGAACAAGGACCAGATTGGGTCCAGGGGCCTGGGCGGCGCTCGGCGCCCTTCCCTCGACCCTCTATCTGGCTCACCTCGCCTTCGGCGCCAACCAGACGGTCGCCGCGCTCTGGCTGACCGTGCTTCTCGCCGTTGGTCTGGCGCTGGCCCTCGCCATCCCGTCGGCGCGGATCGGCCTGTTCGATCTGCGGCCCATGACGCCTGTGGCGATCCTGTTCGCCTGCGTGATCGGCGTCGCCCTGTGGTCGTTGACGCCCTCGGCGCCGGGCGGTCCGCATTCCATCTGGGCCTGGGCCGGCCTGGCGCCGGGCGCCTCGACCGTGGATCGATCCGCGACCCTCGTGGAGATTCTCAAGCTCCTCGGTCTTGCCTGCGCCTTTCTGATCGGCTGCCTCCAGTCCGCACGCGCGGACCGGGCGCGCGCCACATTCGACCTTGTCGTCTATCTCGGGGCCGCCTATGCGGCGGTCTCTCTTCTGACCTTTATCTCGGCCGCCCAGGTCATGAACACGGGGCGTCTGAGCGGCGGCTTCCTCAGTCCCAACAGCGCCGCAACCGTCTTTGGCGTGCTGACCGTCCTCGGGCTGACCGCCCTGATGCGCGGCTTCCGCAGGAGCGCCGGGCTCGGGGTCAGCACGATGATCTCCAATGTCGCCCCAGCGGCTGCATGCACGCTGTTGTTCGCGACCTGTCTGCTGCTGACGGCTTCCCGGATGGGACTGGCGGCGACGGCTGTGGCCTGCGGCATCCTGATCCTGTGGGAGGTCGTCGAGGCCCGCGGGAGACGCCTTCCCATTCTAATCGGCGGGATCATCCTGCTGCTGGTGGGTGTGGTTCTGCTCCTCGGCGGCAATGATCTCGTCTGGCGGCGCACCGACACGCTGCACCTCGACACGGCGGTTCGCGCATCGGTCTTCAGCGCCCACTGGGACGCTTTCCGGACCTCTCCCCTGATGGGCTATGGGCTCGGGTCCTTCGACAAGATCAATCATCTGCTGATGACCAGCGAAACCTACGGCGTTCTGTGGAATGTCAGAGCGACCCACAACGTCTATCTGCAGTGGCTGGAAGAGGCGGGCATCCTGGGGGCCGCCCCCATGTTCCTGTTGATCGCCGCCATCATCGGCATCGCCCTCAGGCAATCCCTCAGGCTCCGGTCTGGCCAGGGACTGATGCGCGGCCTGCTGGTGTCCAATCTGGTCGTCCTGATCCACGGAACCACGGATTTTGCGCTCCAGGTGCCGTCGATCGCGGCTTTCTGGGCCCTGCTCCTGGGCATCCAGTTCGCTTTCGGCCAGAGCCGGCACGAGCGGTTCGAGCAGGATGACCCCGTCGTGAAACCCTCGACCCAATACCGGCTCAAACTGACCCTGGCCGGGGCTCTGGCCCTGACCACCCTGATCTCCGCCACTGCCGCAGCCCTCGCGACCAGCCAGACCGCGTTCGACATCCCGTTCGCCTCGGATCTGGCGCCGGCGCGCGAGGCCCGCGCACGAAGCCTGGCCGAGCGTCCCGACGCCGACACAGAGACGCTGAAGACCAATGCTGCGATCCTGCGGACATCGCCGCTCAACACGGATGCCTATCTGCGACAGGCCTATATCCAGACCCGACACGGCGCTCCGCTCAATCCCGCCAGCCTGGATGCCCTGGCGCGGTCCTACAGCGTGGAACCCTTCGGGGCAGGGTCCGCGCACTGGCGGATCGGCTTCTTGCTGGAGCGCTGGCCCCAACTCAGCCCCTCGCTCCGCCAGCAGGTCTCCCAGGAACTTGAGGCGCTGATCATGGCCGGCAGGCCCTTCAAGCCGACATCGGTCAGCAACCCCTCAGGCCGCCTGGCCGCTGTGCTCCTCGATGCGAAGGCGCGGCGCGCCAGGGCGACGAAGCGCGCCCTGGCGGAAGCCGCCGTTCAGGAGCCCTAGACAGGCTCTCGGTGCAGCCCCGGCGTCGAGGCCCTGTTTCACCCGCCCCTCCCCTTCGACGGCGATACCGCCTCCCCTCAGGATCGACGCGTTCCTAATGCGGGGGTGTGCCTGCGGATCGAGATGTGCGACCTAGAAGCGTCGGCCTCCCCGCCGCCTGAGTCCGTTCGATGGCCAAACTGTTTCGAGGGTCCGCTGCAGCGGCCACCCTGTGTCTGTTCCTGTTGATGATCGGCCCCTTTCAAGGAGCGGAGCAGAGTGTCGGTCTGACCGACAAGCCTGCCCACGCCTTGGCCTTCGCCATCATTACCGCCGCGATCCTGCTGAACTTTCCGCAGGTGACGCGCCTTCAGGCAGTCGGCCTCGCCATTCTGGCGGGCGTCGCGGTCGAGGGGGTCCAAGGGCTCAGTGGTCGCGACATGGAGTTCGCCGATGTCCTGGCCGATGCGCTGGGCGCGATCCTGGTGGCTCTCGTCTGGCGACGGCGCAGACTCCGTTGGCGCGCGGATGAGGCCCAGCACCTATAGGTCCATGATGCACCCAACCTCCTCGCCACCGAACGGGAGAGACCCGGACCGGACGCCCCATTCGATGCATGAAGCGACGGGTAAGACAGCCGGTTCTAATCGACATCTCCGGCTCCCTTGTTGGATGGACAACTTACGCGCGGTCGCCCCGTTCAGCCGCAAAGGCTTCTGACCCCTATTGCGGGCAGGCGGCATACCGCTTTCAGAACGTCTGATGTGGCCATGGCTGGAGCCACGGCATAGGCTCATCTGATGCTCGGTACGTGGCCCGCATGGTTGGAGATCGCTGTTGGCGGGCTGGGCGTCGCCTGGGCTCTGTCCATATTTCAGCGGCCTGCGACCTCCAGGAGCGACCTCATCAACCGCTGGGGCCTGCTGGTGTTCGCCATCGGTCTGACGACTGTTGGCGCCATCCGCTGGCTGGGCTTGTGATCTCCGGCCAGATGGGAAAGCGTCGTGGCTTCGGCAAACCTTTCCGCCCCCATCTTGGCCGCCGCCTTCAGGAAGGGTCTCCTCGCGAGCATCCCGGCGGCAAGCCGCTCATAAATCGTCCTAGCCAGGCGCTGCCAGTCGTCGGAGGCTCCCGCCGCAGGCACGGCTCCCCCTAAAGGCGCCGCCCCGGCAGGCGCCGGGGCGGTGTTGAGGCTTCCAGTCACTCAGGCGGCTGCGGCCGCCTCCAGGGCCGCTTCCCCTGCCGAGGTCACCACCAGGACGCCCGCGCCATCGCCACTTTCGGCGGAGGCGTGTTCCGTGTCGTCTTGGAGCGCCCCTTCGCCCTCATCGAGCCCCTCCTCCTCGGTCGCCCCTGCCCAGGACAGGCTGGCAGGGGCCCAGCTCCGGGTTGCGGCCTGTTCTGCGACCCAGTCGACGAGTTCGGTCTTCTTCAGCGACGTCGTCCGTTCATCGTCCGCGCCCATGGTCTCCAGCATCCCCATCAGCAGTCCCTTGGAGTGGGGCTGCAGGAAGGGCGCGTCGGGGGTCCAGTACAGGGTGATGTCGGCGTGGCACAGGGCCGCCAGTTCCGCCGCCTCCGTCCGGGCGCTGCGCCGGATGAGGGTCGTACGCTCTTCGCGGACGTCCAGGCTGATGGCGGTCAGTTCCGCCAGCAATCCCATCCTGTCTGCGTGGGGAAGGCCATGGACCCAGGCGATCACCGTCTTGCCCGACGCCTCCCAGGCGGCCCGACGGTCCTCGAGACGCCGGCGCACGTCGCCGTCGAGAGCCTCGATCACGTGTCCGCCCGACGGATTGAAGCCGCTGGCCAGAATGGCCAGGGCCGAGTCCGACCGAGCGACCTGGGCCCGCCGGACCACCACATTGAACAGGCGGGCGATCAGGGCCGTCAGGGCCGCCGCCGGATCGTCGGCCAGGGCCCGGATCAGACCCCGGGTCGCGACATCGGTTCGGACACCGTGAAGGGCGTGGTTGACCCCCTCGGTGTCCGGCTCGGGCGCCTCGACCTCCGGCGCGACATAGACGGGCGGCGCCGGCGTGTGACGAGGCGCATCATCGGCGACCCGGTCGTCCACAATTTCCGGCTCCTCGGGGGTATAGCAGCGGAGATCGACGCCCGTTCCCGACGCCGGCCACATCACCAGGTGGGTCACCACCCGCCCGCCGCAGCCAGTCTGGTCCGATGCGATCCTGGCGTGGATCATGTCGATGATCGCCAGATCGGCGAGGTCGGGCTTTTCGGTGTCGGTGAGAGCGATGCGGACGGCCTCAAGCCGGTCGGTATAGACCTCGCGCTGGGCGCGGTAGCGGGCCATGTCTTCAGGCGGCAACGAGCGTTCGTAGACATAGCCGAGGGCTTCGAGACCGGCGGGCAGGTCCGGCTCGGGACCAGCGGTGATCTGGACCGCGATGCCTACGGCCTCGATGACGGCGGCGATGCCGCGAGCGCGTCGCGTCCAGACGTCGGTCAGGATGTCCGGGTCCAGCAGGACCGGAGCCAGTTCGCCGAAGAGATCCGTCTCGGTCCGGCCGCCGGCCGCGCCATAGGCCTGGGGGTCAACGAGGGCGCAGCGCCGATCGCGGACCGTGACCCGGGCGTCGTCAAGACGCTCGAGAATGCGCCAGTCCTGGAAGCCGTGGCCCTCCAGGGCGGCCTCGGCCAGGTCTGCCTGCTCGGCCTTGTCCGGCAGGCGGGCGAGGAGTCTGGCCTGTTTCAGGGTCATCCGGCCGGACCTGAGCGCCACGATGGCCGCCGACGGCAGGCCGGACAGGGCCGCCAGGCGCTTGATCTCGACCTCGGCGTATCCGAGCGCGCGGGCTATAACCTCGACGGTCAGCTTCGACTTCAGCATCCGGCCGATCGCGGCGATGATATCGGCCACATGGACCGGCACGGCGGTATTGGTCAGCAGGACCGCCGCCGCCTGACGCGCCGGATCGGTCTCGACATAGGCCCGGACCGGATAGTCCTCGTCGATCTCGCCGGCTTCCAGCAACAGCGCCAGAGCCAGCCGACGACGGCGACCATCGAGCGCCATGAAGGGCTGTTCCTTCTTGCCCCGTCCAGGGCGGACGGTGACGGGCTGAAGCTGACCGGCCGCCTTGAGCGTGGCGGCCAGGGTCCGGATCTCCTCATCGGGCGGTTCGCCGTGGCGAAGGTTTTCCCGGGCGATGCCGAGATCGCCAAGGCGAACGATGCGTTCGACGGGCGTGAAAATGACGGCTGGGACGGACGTCTCAGGATGAGGGACGGGCACAAGGTCGGTCATGAGGTTTCTCCGACCGGTCGGCGAGGCTCATCCCCGCCGGTCCGGCGCCCCTCACCGCCCTCCCTCCTCCCTTTCGCCTCGGCGACCGCGACCTCGTTCCAGTCACCGAACGGGGCATCGGGCCAGATCATGCGAACCTCCAGCCCCCGACGAGCCAGCCGGCGACGCAACCGCGCCGCGGCGCTCTGTCCGACGGCGCCCCGGTCGGCGGCGATCAAAACGCGGCGCACGATCGCAGGCGGCGACCAGGCCGCGAGATTGGCGGCGGCCATCAACGCCCAGCCCGGAAGACCGAAGCTGTCCATGGCCGATAAGGTGGTGACCACGCCTTCACCAACCAGCATGTCTTCAGCAGCAGGGGCGAGCCTGACGGCCGCGCCGGGCGGAACCTGACCGACGGTTTTGCGGGTCAGCCAAAGACCGGTCGCGGCCCCTCCGTTGGCATCGAGATAGGTGATCTCGACCGCCGTCGCGCAGTCGTCGGCGTCACTGACCCGCGCGAGGAGCGCCGGTCGCGTCGGTCCGCCGTCCCGATAGACCGACACCGGCGCCTCCGGATGAAGGCCGAGATTGAGCGCCGAAGCCCCCGACCGGACCGCGCGACGGCGCAGATATCGACCCGCGGGGTCATGCGATTGAAGGGCGACGGTCCCCGCCCACAGCCGCGCAGCCGTCTCCCGCCGCGCCCGCAGATCCGGCTGCCGTGTCGAGACTCCGCCCCGTCCCCCAGCGTGTCCACCATCGATCAGGCGACCTGCCTGGTCGATTAAGCCCCTGGCCCGCAGGTCGGCCCGGACGGTGCGCCAGTCGGCGCCGCCGAACCCATGGATCACCACCCTGCCCTCGTTCAGAAGCAGGGAGATCGACCGGTCGGCGGCGCTGTGGCCGGGCGCCGGGATGCTGGCGCGCGCGCCGCCGCTGTAGAGATCGCCGCCGAGGGCGGCGACCAGGGCATGCAGGGTCATTGCCGCCTCAGATCAGTCCGAGGGATTTGAAACTGGCCGTGCCCTGGCTGCCGATGACCAGATGATCATGGACCTGTAGGCTGAAAAGCCGGGCGGCGTCGACGATCTGGCGCGTCATCTCGATATCCGCCCGCGAGGGTTCGGGATCGCCAGAGGGATGATTGTGGACCAGGATCATGGCCGAGGCGGAGAGCTCGAGGGCGCGGCGCACCACTTCGCGGGGATACACCGGGGCATGATCGACTGTGCCCTCGGCAATGAATTCATCCTTGAGCAGGGCGTTGCGACGATCGAGATAGAGGACGCGGAACTGCTCTCTCGGCCGATGCGCCATCGCCGCGCGCACATAACCCAACAAGGCGGTCCAGGAGGTGATGACAGGCCGACGAGAGGCCTCGATGCGGGCAAGTCGGAGCGCAAGTTCAGGCAGGACCTTCAGGTCCTCGATCACTTCTGGGCCGACGCCGGGCACCCGACCGAGTTCGGAACCCTCCGCGCCCGCAACGGCGCCCAACGTCCCGAAACGGGCGAACAGGTCTGCGGCCAGGACGTCCGGATCGATGTCGGAGCGCCGCAGCATAACCGCCAACAGGGCCTGGTCATCCAACGCGTCACAGGATCTCATGGGGGCGCGCCGGGGGGTTCCAGGCGAACGGCGATGGACGTTACCGTCGCTCGCCCGGTTCAAGGTCGGTCTCATGGCGGTCTCCTTTGCGACTCCCACACGGAGCACGCCCCCTATCGACCTTCCTTTTCCCCTCCCCGGGCTTGTCGTCCCGGTCTCGCCGCGCCAGCCTAGGCGTATGACGTGGATGTTTCTGACCGCCGCCCTCCTGTTCACGCCCGCCATCGCCCGGGCCGATCCCTGCGAAGGGCGATTGCCGAGCCGCCCCGGCGACACCTTCTCGGGCGTCGTCCGATACATCGGTGACGGCGACAGCCTGTGCGTGGGACCCAGCGCAGACCCGGCGACCTGGATCGAGGTGCGGCTCTCCGACTTCGATGCCCCGGAGCTTCACAGTCCCACGGGCCGCGAAGACCGTGACCGGCTTTCAAATCTGGTTCGCGGCCGGGTGCTGTCCTGTGCGGCGGTTCGCGGACGGACCGGCCGGGTCATCGTCTATGACCGGGTCATCGCCTCATGCCGCCTGAACGGTCGACGGGTGGGCGACCTTCTGCGCGCGGCGGGCGGTCAAGAAGGCGGACACTAAGGGCCCGGACTCTTCGATCCCTCACCCGCCAGCCGGACACACGGCGCTGGTCGATGAGAAGCGGCCCATCCATGCGGTCCCTGCGACTGACAAACCCTTGGGATTGCCCCAGATGATTCCGACCAGCGCAATCCGGCTGATCGATCGTCTGCCCAAAAGCCGACCTTCCCAACCGCCGCCCTCTGTCAGGTTCGGCTATTCGGCGATGTCGCAAATGCGCCAGGAGCAGACATTGGCAGCCCGCCGAAAAGGCGACATTCGGCGGTATGCGAACGTCTGACTGTTGCCCTCATGGCGAGGACAGCTCTCGGCCCTTAGCGGACTCTTCGCTCACGGCGATAACAGGTATACTGAATCAGGTATCGTCGCGCTCGACGGTTTTCTGTGGAGACGCGTCACCCCTCCGCAGACCGTTATCCTTACAGACCTAGATCCCGTCCGATTTCACTGACGGAGGGCGGTCCCCCCCGCTTCCATGCCGGCGATCCAGGCAACTAAGGCCTCGGCCAAGCTAGGGAGGCCTTCCTGATTCACGACATCGTCTATCCGCCAGCCTTGGATCGGACTGCCGGATAGGACCAACAAGACAGTCACAGGCTGTCCGGCGTTGATGAACGCCACCCTCGCCATGCGCACAACATCCGGCCGTTGCGGGTCCTGGAATATTTGGATGTGCTCAACCGTCAGGTTCTCAAAATCCTGACAGTTGCAGATCGGGTCGGCGTGCAGATAAGACGGCTCGCCATTTGCCAGTTCACGACTGCGGCGGATAAGCCCTGCCATGCGCGGCGACCATACGGCGCCAAGCTGTGTTTCGTCGATCGGCGACGGATGGTCGTCCTGATAAGAGCCGTAGACCATGCGGACAAAAAGCTGCGCACCCTCGGACCCTTCCTGCGCCAAGGCGGCCCGGCCGCCGCCCAACAGCAAGATCATAACCGTCGAAGCCAGAACCCACCGGCGCATGTTAGCCCTTCCTCCCGTTTCAATCGATGATGCGCGCGGGGTTCTGCCAACGACAGCTACAGTTCCTGACGATGCGGGCGGGGCAGCCCTGACTATCTCTGAAGGGCGTTGGTTTGTGTGTGAAACAGCTAAGCAAGAAAGCCGACCAGCAAACATCCCACTGATACGCGTGAACCTTTGCGGTTCCTTGGCCCGCCCGGAGGTCTGAGGAGGCTCCAATACGTCTGTGACCTGGATGGACGCCCGCTATGTGGCCCGGTGCGATAGACCGCTATCGACCCATTACGGACATCCGGCTTGCATGACGGTGATGGGCTAGCCTGCTAGCATTCGCTCAGGCGGACTCAGACGGGGTTCTGCGTCTACAGCCATGCGACGCAGCTGTCGCCCCGCCATTGTGCCGGTTCCAGCTCAGTGGGTTCGTCATATCGGCCTTCGTACACGCGCCGCCTCTCGGCGATCTCCGAAGCCGTCAGCGCAGGCGAGGACGCCTCCATCCGCTCTCGGTAGAGCGCCATCATGCGGCTGTAATGGTCGAGACTATCGCGACGCCGCGCCTCGCCCGCTGGACCTGGGTTTCGGAGGAGAAATTGCTCGGCTGCGTCCGCGGAGCTGCGCTCGGTTGCGACGATGCACTCCAGCCAGGTCTCTGCAGTGGGTGTGGGGCTGGGGTTCCAGTCGCTCAGCCCCGAGTCGTGCAGCATCTGGTCATCCTCATGCCATACATACATCCGGGTCGGGCAACCGGGCCGTCCCGTGCACATCCGCTCATCCCTCACACCGAACCGCGCCGGCTGATAGGCGAGGTCAACAGCATAGGCCGCTGTTGGCGCGCGCAAGGCAACGGTCCAGCGATCGCCTACGCTGACGATGACGCTCACGCCCATGTCGGGCATCTCGTGGGTGTCGCCCGACGGGCCACGGCAGGCTGTGTATCGTGAACCGATGATCCAATCCCGCCGACCGTCGCCGTTAAGGTCGGGGCTGCTGACAGCGCGAAACTCGCCCGAGTCCATCAGACCGCCTGCGGTGTGGCACAGCATCTCCCTCCGCTCGATTTCGGCGGTGACGATATCCGGATAGTCGTCAAAGTGAGGCGCTATCGGCTGGAAGAGAGGCCCAACCAGATAGCCAAAGCCCTCGCGGTTCACAGCTTCGTCGAAACGCCCCGTTACGTCATTCCACACGAACCGACGCAGGCATGGTTCCGAGCCTATCGCATCGCAGTTGGCGCGGTGCAGTTCGACATCAAGGACTGCAGTGGCCCCTTGGGTCAGCCGCCAGTCGAGGACCTCATGGTCGAAGACCAGCGGGTAGCCGTCGCCCCGGGCAACGTAGAGTTCGCGCCTGCAGCCGCCCGTCCCGCACCAGGCTGAATCGCCGGTCTTTCCATAGTCTACGAACCAAGCATCGTTCGGTCGCGCCACGGACACCTGCGAGATGAGCGCGGCGGGATCGGAAATTCGGCCCAGGCCTCCATCAGAGCGCGTCAGAGAGGCGGTGACGGGTCGCAGGACATCGGCGGGCACTGTCGCGCACGCGCTGAGGCAGAGCGCTGTGAAAACGGCGGCGAACGGTTTCATCACGGCTGATCGTGGGACGCGTAGGGAAAATGCAAGGCCAAGGTGGTGCGGGGCTGGGCCTCCAACGTGCGAAAGGCCGAGGCCTCCCGGCCGTCGCCAGTCCAGGAGACGCGATCAGCCTCGGTAGACGCACGCGCGTAGCCGAGAGCGGCCAGATGCGGATCTGCGACGTCCGCGACCGAGCCCGGGGTGGATTGAGGCAGGGAGATCGCGCACCAGGCCATCCCCTCGGACACCGACAGGAACATGTCGTCGGAGTGTCGGCCTTTCAGAAAGACGAACCTGCCGGTGGCACCGACGGCCTCGGGGTGCGGCCTCGCCTCGTTATCAATGCGGTATTCAAACTCCTGGGCGCGTCGGGTCGCTGCGTCCAGATCGCCATCGACCAGCAGGGGGCAGATCGATGCCGTGACGTCAGTTACGATACGCCAGAGCGGCACGATCTGTGCGGCGGACGGCCCCACAAGAAAAACACTCAAGGCGCAGGTCAGGGCAAGAACTCTCATCTGTCCAGCTAAGACAACTAAGGCGATCGGACGAATGATTGTTTCTGATGCGCGTCTGTCCAATGTCCCAGATACTGCGCGAGGGGCGTGTCGGGTCCGCGTTTAGGCGGTCGCGGAGTGTCCGACTACCGGCGAGGTGCTGATGTCGCAATTCGACCCGTTGCGGACATTGCCGCCCCCTGGCTAAGGTCCACCCGCTCCCTGCCGACGGCCCGGCTATCAGATCACGATGCACCTATGGACGATTTTGTGGCCTATCCGTCGCGCCCAAGGATTGCGGTGATGATCCTCGGCGCCATGGCTTTTGTGGCTATCGGACTTTGGATGGCCGGTGTGCTTGGCCCACCTCCAGAATCGAGCCGTTACTCGTCCGGTTTCATCACCGTGATGGGTTGGTTTACGATCGCTTTCTCCGGCGTTTGCTTCGTCTTGGGTGGGACACGGTTTCTGGACCGGCGTGAGCACCTGCGGATCGGAGTGGACGGCCTTCGTTCGACACCATGGTCCGATCAGACCATTCCTTGGTCAGAGATCGTCGATGTTACAACCTGGACCGCCAATCGACAGCACGCGATTGTCTTGCATCTGCGCGACCGGGCTCGTTTTCCCGGACGTGGTTTTGCCGCCATGACCGCCGCCGCCAATCGCAGTCTCACAGGGGGTGACATCTCAGTATCGGTTACCGGCACGGACCGCACATTCGAAGACGCCGTAGTTGCCCTAGACCAGTTCCGACCCCAGAGGCGTGATCCCTCCGCTGCACTCAATGCCGATCCCAATGTCCGCTAACCCCCCTTGGGCGAGTGTCTGCTCCCGACGGTGGGCTCAACCGATCGCCGCAACACACTCGGCGAAGGTCTCTGCTGGCGTCCGATAGAGCAAGGTCTTTCTGGGCCGTTCGTTGAGCTGTCGGGCGATGGGGCTGAGCTGAGCCTGGCTGTGCACAGACAGGTCGGTCCCGTGGGGCAGGTACTGGCGCAGCAGCCGGTTGGTGTTCTCGTTCGAACCGCGCTGCCACGGTGACCGGGGATCGCAGAAGTAGACCTCGACGTTGGAAGCCATCGCCAGCCGTTTGTGGCTGGCGAGCTCCGAGCCTCGATCCCAGGTCAGGGATTGATAGAGTTCGCCCGGCAGCTTCCTTGACTGTTTGATCAGGGCTGTGACGACGCTTTCGGTATCCTTGTTGGCGACCTTGACCAGCATGACGTAGCGCGAATGCCGCTCGACTAGAGTGGCGACGTAGCTGTTGCGCGAACCGCTGACCAGATCGCCTTCCCAATGACCGGGAACAGCGCGGTCCTCGACGCAGGCGGGCCGTTCGCTGATGGAGACGGCGTCCTTGATCTGGCCAAGACCTTGCCGCTTCAGGCTCGCGTGACGGATGGTCCGCCTGGCCCGAAGGTGGTCCAGAAGTTCCTTCTTCAGCACCCCTCGGGTCTGGATGAACAGGCTGCGATAGATGGTTTCGTGCGACACCTGACTGTGCGGCTCCCCGGGCCAAGTGCGCTTGAGCCAGCCGGCGATCTGCTCGGGCGACCAGTTCCGCCGCAGCTTCGCCGATACTGTCCGCGCCAGAGCCGGTCGGCAAGCCAGCTTGCAGCGTTTGGGGCGCCGCGCCCGGTCCCAGGCCGCCTGATCGGACCCTGTCGCCCGATACCGTTCCGGGCCGCCGTTGCGCAGAACCTCGCGGCTGATCGTCGAGGGTGACCGTCCCAGCAGCCGGGCGATCCCGCGCAGCGAGCAGCGGATGCTGAGCCCTCGCGATATCTCCTCGCGCTCGCCAAGACTGAGCGCCCGATCCGCCCGCTTCCGGTCGGGCGGCCGGATACCGCCCGTCGGCGACAGCACTGAAAACACCGACGAGGACTCGCGATCAAACCGTCGTCCGATCGAACTCATCGACTCCCCGGCCTTCCAGCGATCCCAGATCTCAGCCCGCTGGGCCGCCGAATAGTAGATCCGTCGCCGCTGCTTCATCGCCCACGCTCCATCTCCGAGGAAAAGTTAGCGTGTTGCGATCACCGGTTGAGCCCACCGCCACGAACGGACATTCACCCTCCGCCCGGAAGCAGACCTTCATCCGAGCGTTCATCGTGAGAGTTTGACGCGGAGGCGCCGGGCACGATCAAGAAACGCGGCCTCCCCCCCTTCAAGGATCTCGCAGACCCGACGTCGGATGTCCGCCTCCTCCAGGCCGCCCGAGAGATAGCGGATCTGCGGAAGGCCTCCCGAGGAATGGGGGCACGACTCGGCGATGATGATCTGGTCGGCGTCAGTGTTGATCACGAGATTGGCGTTGTGCGTCACCATGATGACTTGACGCTTTATCTTCGCCCTCACGAACAGGGCTACCAGTTCGTCGTATATCGACTTCGGATCCAGATTTTCCTCCGGCTGATCGATGATGAGCGGGCGGTCGTCGGCTTCGTCGAGCGCGAGATATAGCAGCAGCAGAACGATGCCGCGCGTTCCGGGCGAGAGCTTGCGAATATCCACCCCGTCGTATCGGACTTCATAACTCACCCTGATGTGGCTCGTATCGAACAGCCACTGCGTGAAGCGGGTTGACCAGGCTCGGAACTCCGCCCTCTGATCCGGCGCGAACGGGGCATGAGCCAGCAGATCTTTGGTGTAGGTTGCAATGAACCCGGTCATCGCCGCTTGCACAGCCGCGGCGTCCCCGCGCTCCCAGGCCGGGCGAAGAGCCTGATCGGCGACATTCACCAACGATCCCTTTCCGAAGAATGGTCCGCTTCGCCGGCAGTCGATCAGATCGCTCTCTCCCGCCTCCGCCCACGCTTTCGCGTCGACGATTCGGGCGACTGAGAAGCTGAGTTTCTGAAGAGTCCCGGAGGCCGCCATCAGGCGCGCCATGAGGGGGGCGTAGAGTTCTTGCAGGGTCTGCTGTTGATCGATGACGGCCTGAAACAGCCGACCGTAGGAGGCTTCGCGTTCGGACTGGAGAATGCGCCTGCGCTCCACCGCGCCTTGTGCGTCCATAAGTTGAGTCTGGAGGGTGGCGAGCGCACCGTTCTCTGCGGCGATCCGGGCCGCCAAGGCACCGTACTGATTGCGCACCAGTACATCGGCATTGATGTGCTTTTCGAGGCGAGCCATCTCGGCGACGATCGGTCCGACCTGGACGGTCGACAGATCCGTTCCGTCGGGGATGATGGGCGTGTCCGGGTCACCATCGGGTGGCCGCAGCCCCTGCAGCTTGGCGATCTCCTGATCGGCCCAAGCGATGTAGTAGGCGAGACTGTTGTCCACGTTGCCTTTGTAGATGAGCAGGAACTGATCCCAATTCGCGGCATCCAGCCCGGCGTTCGCGTGCCGCGCCTGAGCGTCGCGAAGCATCTCGGGTGCCCTCGCGGACCGCATGTTCACCACCTCGTCCTGCATCGCCTCGAAGGTGCGACGCTGGGAGCCCAGGTTCTGGATTCTGGTGCTCAGAGCCTGCTTTGCTTGGTTCAACTCGGCATGGCGAGCGGCCTGAACCTCGGATCCCTTGACCACCAACTTCGCCAGATCATCGTTGTAGCCGGCGATCAGTTCTGCCTTCTGCCGGGTTTGCTGTTCCAGCAGGCCGACCAGATTCTCCTTCTCGAGTTCGTCGGCGATCCGGTCGGATAGGGACACGAGCGACTCGGTCTCACGACGCCGCGCCAGTTCGAAACGACTGGTTCGCCTCTGACGGAGATCCGCAAAATCGACGGCCCCATCGCGGTCCTCGAGTGCATGGGCGTCGAAGATGACCCTTTCGATCTCCCGGATCAGACCCTCCGACGCCCCCTTGGCGGAGCACAGCTCCTCCACGAACTGCTGGGACAGGTAGCGCGCTCGGGGAAAGGCCGTCGGCAAGTTGGCGTCCCGGCCGTCCAGCCTGCGCGTCACGCTCGCTCCACCGCCCCAAGTCAGGGTCGCACTCGCGTCGCCGATAAGGGGGCGAGCGCGGACCAGAAATGAAGGACTGGCGTTTTCGTCGGCGGTCCAAGCCTGCGGGGTGATCGCATCGCAGGCTGCGGCGATCAAATCCGCCAATGCAGTCTTGCCGGACCCGCGAGCGCCAATAATCGCCACGAGGCCGGGATTGAGATCGATCTGCGGCGTCGCGCTCCAGTCGGCGTCGGCGATTGTCACCGAGGAAATGACTTGGGACGGCATGGCCGAGTTGGGCGGTGCAAGGCCCACGAAGGCTCGCCCTGCCGGATCGATGCACGCCTGTCGCAAGGCGTCGAAGGTTGGAGCGCCTTTGATCCAGGAAAACCGGTTGTCTGTTGGCTGACCGACTGTGGCGAGGTCGTGCGCGTCACTGCCATGCAGGCAAGGCTTGCAGGTGTTGTAGCGCTCTCGGATCTGCGCCGCCGTCAGCGACTTTTCCCCGAGCCAGAACTCACGCTGCCCCACGTTGCTTGAGAAGATGGCGTCGGCGAATTTTTCAATCTCCTGACGAAGGACGGCATCTGCGGCCTGCCGAACGCCCGACGTCCCATCCCCTGCGCCGCCCGCAACCGCGACAACGATGTTGGCCTTCGCCCAGTCGCTTTCACCCATCACCTCGCGCAGTTGAGCGAAGTTCACCTTGAACTGCGTGGCTCCATGAGCGAGCGCCGGCCGATCATCCACGATCGTCGGGTCGGCCTTCTTTCCTAGACGGATGAGGTCGGATCGCGTGCAGTCGAAGCGATCTCCGAAGGCATTGAATTGCAACCGCGAAAGCAGCCTCCCAACCTCGGCGATATGATCGTCGTCCTCGGGGCTGACCAGCAGATGGATATTCACGAAGCCGGTTTTGGCCGCGACATCGAGGCGAAGCTCGATATTCGGGAACAGCAGCTTCACCTGCGGCAGACGGCCGGCGAGACGGTGGGCGAAGACGGTGTCATAGCTGTCGGTGACGTAGTAGTCGGTGACGGCGATCGCCTCGATCGTCGGCGTCGCCGTCTCCAGTTTTGCAAGATACGAGGGCCACGGATCGACGCCGAACTGGTTGTTTAGCACCGTCCCCGGCGCATGGACGTGCGGCTCCCAACGCCGCCACTCAGCCCCCCTGTTACTCATCCCGTCCCCGCGCTTCCAACTGTCGGAACTTAGCGCCCTGAAGCGACTAGTCGCAACCTTTGGGCGAGAGGAACGGTGACGCCGCCTCAGGATCAGGCCGAAATGACCACCCGCAACTTCGCCTGCGTCGTCTTGAAGAGATAGAGTTCCGTGGTCGCCAACAGGCGCAGCGCATCGTCGGTAATTGTCGCTGCCGATCCGCCAGGCTGAACGAGGATCATCTCGAACTCGATCTTCGCGCGGCGGGCCTTCTCCTTGAAGTAGGCGAGCTGCTTCATGTTGCCCTTGAGAAACCTGTTTGCACCTACGCGAGCCCAAGTTTCGTGCCGGCGTTTGAGATCGCGGTAGAGCGTCGGAAGTCCCGCGTGCTTTGCGGTGATGCTCTTCTGCGCCTGGCCGCACACGGTGTAGAAATTGGTGATGTCCCGCGACACCTGACCGCCATGCGCGCCTTTGCAATGCACGAGACACATGCGGATCGTGTCCTCATCAACGTCCTTCAGGCACACCAAGTCAGCGGCTTCCCCGCATCCATCGTCGTTGAACACGACTTCGTATTCCGGCTTAAGCGTCTCGGCCGTTCGATACTGAATGGTCGCCTGGTCGGCCGCCTTGTGCATCGACTCCTTGTTGAGGGGTATTCCCGTCCAGTCCCAAGCTTCCAGGCGATCTTTCGGGAACAGGCCGGCGTCGAGATTCGCAGGGATGTGGTAGCAATTGTAGGAGTAGGTGCCATCGACGTAGTGAACGACGAACGGGTCCTTGAGCAGGTATTCAGGCAGATCGACGGGATCGCCGTTCCCGATCTTGAAGCGAACCAGCGGACCGGACACGTGGTCGTGTTGGTAGCCTCCAGGTAGATCCTCTCGGATGGTGAGGCTGTATTCCGACGCTGCGTTGTCGGTGACGATCCTGACGTGGATCTCGGCATTCGGGCCGGCATCGCCGAGATCGAGATCGATCTCGTAAAGGGGTACTTCGACATCGCCGAACAGGACCGACTGACGGTCATTGAATCGCTGCTGCGCCTGCTCGCCCCATTGCACTGTGATGGGCTGGAACGGATACGGCTTGTCCAGCTTTTCGGGCTTGAGGAAATCGCGAATGACGTTCGCCTGTTCCTCGCCCTTTTTCGTGACCTTAGCCCAGGTGGCTTTGGTCCACTCGATCCATTCGGCGATCGTACCGGCCTTCTGTTGCCAGACTTTGCCGCGGCGTTGGGTGCCGCCCCAAATGACGCGCTCGCCGTTTTCATAGCCGAGGCAAGCGAGGTTGTTGAGCTCGGACTGCGCCTTCTCGATGAGCGCGAGCCCTTCGGTGACGTTGGGGCCGAAATACGAGGTGAAGCTGATCGCGCCAATCCGCGATGAGCCGAGGCTCTTCACGAGCGGCAGTTCGACGTTGTTGAGGATGTTGAAAATCGGCGTGCCCGAAACGAGCTCGGTTTGGTCATCGGTTATGATCTGGGCGAGCTTCTCCGAACGCACGCCCTTGTAGTCACTCGAATAGAGACAAAGGGCACCGGCGTCCTTGTCCCAGCGAACGACGAGCAGATCGTAGATCGTGTTCAGGACGTTTTGGTAGTTGCCCCAGCCCACCTCATCGGCGCGGCAGATGACCGCGACCAGGACGCCGTCCTCTTCGCTATAGGAAAACCAGCTCTCGGCTCCTTTTGGCAGAACCTCCTGATATGCGGCCGGACTCCAAGTCTCGCACTTGGTCCTGAAGAACTGAGCCGAGAGCCCTGGTCTCAGGTTCCATAGCGATAGCTGATCGTGGAGCGTTCCTTCCGCCTTCAGGCCGTAGACGACGTCTTGCAGGCGGAGCTCTTCGTCGATGCGCTCCTCACTAAGGCGCTTGATGATCCGGTCCCAATCCGCGCCTTCAGCGTAGAGGTCGGCCAGCTTCTTCTCCGCTTCCGGGTCGGCAATGTTCGTGACGACGGTGGCTTCCCCGATCTTGTCGGGGTGGCCCTTACGGGCGAAACGGCCGATGAACTGGAGGGTGATCGCCAGCGATTTGTGATTGTCGTGCAGAGCAGCGACCTTGAGGTAAGGCAGGTCAAATCCTTCCCCCAGCATGTCGACGCACACGACAATGCGGGAACCGTCCGGTCCTCGATCGAACAGCTTCGCCATCGCTTCCTTCGTGGCGATCACGCCCAAACCGGAGTGAACGAACACAGGCTTCAGGTCGGGCGCGAGCTCGGCGTAGAGCCTGCAGATCTGCTCGGCCCTGTCCTTGGACTTGGTGCGCGCCATGAGAAGGTGGTCGAGTTTCAGCTCGTCCCGGTCATGGCGCAATGCGGCGACGGCGGCGACGGCGATGGCGCGATCGCGCGTCTCGTCCTCTCCGTATTCTTCGACGGTGCGGAGGTTGATCGGCCGGTAGTAGCCCGCCGCTTGAGCGTCCCCGAGCTTGTAGTTGAAGATGATCTTGCCATCGCCGCGTTTGGTGTCTCGGCGGAATGGCGTGGCCGTGAACTGAAGGATGCGTTTCGCATCGAATCTGTCGCGAATGGACAACCAGGTTGCCGCAGACACATGGTGGGCTTCGTCCACGAACAGATCGGTGGTGCTCTCGATCAGCACCGCTACGGCCTCCTGATTGGAAGCCTCCAGCGTGTTTGGCAGGGTGACGATGACGTTCGCCTGCCGAATGATCTCGCGGGCGTGCTCAACGGTTTTCAATCCGGTCGCGATCACCGCCACGCGCGGGCAAGCGATTTCGTGCCGCACGACGGTCGTTTCGGGCAAGACGCCCAAACTGATGAACTTGCCGGCGATCTGCGAGCGCAGCGCATCACTCGGCACGAGAACGAGTGTCCTTTCCAGGCGGCGATAGACCTGTGTAGCCAGCATCGTTTCGGTCTTGCCGGTGCCCGTCGGCAAAACGACCGTAGCAGGTTCGAAGTCCGTACCCACGGCGAAATGCGCTGAGATGGCGTGAAGGGCCCCGATCTGCGGCGTTCGGAGTCCAGCGCGGCCGGCAACCTCATCTTCGGTGTGAAAGTCGAAGGCGTTGATCCAGGCGTCGAGAACCTTTTCCGGAGTGTCGGCGTAAGTCGCGAGCTTGCCGAGATTGTCCCATTGCAACGTGAAGCCGGCAGGCTGCTCTTCGTAGGTGACAGTGGTCGAGGCTGTCACCACAGGCGTGTCGCTTTCGACCTTCCTGGCTCCCCTATGTCGAAGCAATAACTGGTCGTAGGGCGCGCTCAGCCCCGTCGTGATGAGATCGTGCCCTTTGAACTGCGAGGATGAAATCTGGGCCTTCGTGGTGGCTCCCAAGAAGGGAGTCTGTACGATCCAATTACCGCCAACTTTGATCTTCCGCTCGGGAAGCGGAGGAAGATCAATCGTGCCGAGCGGTTTAGGAAAAAGGCTCACATTGCCTCCTCATCCTGATGTTGTTCTCGGAATCGAGCGTGAGGATACTGTTCTTCATACAGCACCGCTTGGGGTCGATCCATTACGAAAGATCGGCTTCCGGTTGAGGTGAAGCGTTGAAACTGTCGAGCGGCCCTGCCGCCGTCCCTTGAAACCGCGGCTGAGCGGGATTCGCGGAAGCGGACGTTGCGAACTTCCGCCAAGAGTCAGACTCGGTCGTTCGATTGAGCGGACTGTCGCGCCTTGATGAAGTCTAGCGAAGGCGCGCCGCCGTGGATGATCCTGAGAACTATTCAGCTAAGGTCGGGCGGGCCATATGGCCCGCCCGGCGCCTAGACACCGAGACGTTCCGGCAAAGCCCGGTCCAACATCGGGGGCAAGGTCAAATTGAGGAACGGACTCTAGCTATTCCTGGAGGAGTTTCAGGGGGTCACGTCAAAGGCGGTTTCACTTCGAAGTTTCGGTCCGCGAGGTCGGACCAGAATGTCGTTTTGAATTTAGTCGTTCTCTTTTTTGAAAACATATGCATCCTTGAAAAGCGGATCGCGCCGAGAACGGTTTGGCTGCGGACGGGCCGCAGCGCCTGAAGAGAGCGGACGGGTATCGAGGAACGGGTCCGGCATGGTTCAGTCGATTGGCGTCAGCCGTTCCGCATCCCGTTGCGACTGACAAGAAATGTCGGAACCGCCGCATCGACAAACGCCGATACAACCTGAGCCTTGGCGGTTTTCGGGGACGATGCCCCACAGCGCGCAAACGCGGGGTGTCGTTGCAGTCGGGGCCACATGCCGTCTTCACCCGTGGACCAGCGTCGTTTCTCTTTTCATCGCAGCATGCCTGTCAGCTGCTTGTCCCTCGGCAGCACAGACTTCGATCCCCCATGTGCTGCATGAGGGCGGCCGGCACGCCCTGATTGTGGACGGGGCGCCCTTCACCATCCTGGGCGCGCAGGTCAACAACTCGTCCAACTATCCCGCGCCCCTGGCGGAGGTCTGGCCGGCCGTTGCGTTCGTCGGCGCCAATACGGTGCAGGTGCCCATCGCCTGGGAGCAGATCGAGCCGGTCGAGGGCCAGTTCGATTTCTCATTCGTCGATCATGTCGTCGCCGAGGCGCGCCGCCATGACGTGCGGCTGGTGCTGCTGTGGTTCGCGACGTGGAAGAACACCTCGCCGAAATACGCCCCTGCCTGGGTCAAGCTGAACCCCGAGCGGTTCCCGCTGCTGGTCAAGTCTGACGGCACGGACTCCTACGCCATGTCGCCTTTCGGGACCGAGACCCTGGCCGCAGACGCGCGCGCCTTCGCCGCCCTGATGCGCCACATCCGCCAGATCGACGAGCGCGAGCGCACCGTCATCATGATGCAGCCCGAGAACGAGACCGGCACATATGGCTCGGTGCGCGACTATTCTCCGGCGGCCCAAGCCGCCTTTGACGGGCCGGTTCCGCAGGCGCTTCTGGATCGGGTCCACAAGCCGGCGGGAACATGGTCCGCCGTGTTCGGCGGCGAGGCCGAGGAGTTCTTCCACGCCTGGGCCATCGCCAGCTACGTCAACACGGTCGCCGAGGCGGGCACGCGCGAATATCCATTGCCGATGTACGTCAACGCCGCCCTGCCGGATCCGCACGAGCGTCCCGATCCCGGAAGCTACGCCTCGGGCGGCCCGGTCTGGCCCGTGTTCGACGCCTGGTTCGCGGCGGGGACGTCGATCGATTTCCTCAGCCCCGACATCTACAATCGCGAGAGCCGCACCTACGAAGGCCATCTGGATCGCTATGCGCGACCGGACAACGCCCTGTTCGTCGCCGAGACCGGAAACGACGTCCAGTATCCGCGCTACCTGTTCTCGACCCTGGGCCGCGGCGGGATCGGCTTCTCGCCCTTCGGCATCGATTACACCGGCTACGCCAACTATCCGCTGGGGGCGAAAGAAGTCACCGAGGAGACGCTTACGCCGTTGCGTGACGTCTATCGCGTCATCGCGCCCTGGGCGCACGTCTGGGCCAAGCTGGCCTATGAGAACCGGGTGTGGGGCGTGTCAGAGCCGGACGACCGGTCAGAGCAGACCATCGACCTCGGCAACTATACCGCCAAGGTCGGCTATCGCCGCTGGCAGTTCGGACAGCCGGACTGGACATGGCTGGGACCGCTCGACACCGTGCCGAACACCGAGACGCCGAACGGCGGGGTGATCATCGCCGAGCGGGGTCCGGACGAGTTCTTCGTCACCGGCTATCGCGCCCGTCTCGACCTGACGCCCAAACCCTCGACAGACGGCAAGCGCCGGATGATCGTCCGTTACGAACAGGGGCATTTCGACGCCGCCGGCGAATGGGTGTTCGAACGTATCCTGAGCGGCGACCAGACCGACTACGGCCTCAACTTCACGGACCGCCCGCAGCTGCTGCGCGTCGTCACCGCGACCTACTGAATACCGGAGTCACCCTGATGATGCGCAAGATCGCACCCTCCCTTCAGATGTCGGGCCTGATCGGCCTGCTGTGTCTGGCTCCCCTGACGGCGACGACTGCTCTGGCGCAATTGCCCCAGGCGACGGCGACGGCCGCCTATCAACGTCTGGCCGACGGTATCGTCGTCACGCCCGCCGAAGGCATGGCACGTCGCGTTCGCCTGCAGGTCTATGGTCCCGAGACCATCCGCGTCACCGCCACGCCCGGCTTGGATCTGGCCCTGCCGGCCAGCATCATAGTCGTCCACGGTCCCGTCGCCACGCCCTTCGAGGTCGAAACACGCGGCGACCTGCTGGTGCTCAAGACCGCCAAGGCTTCGGCCGAGATCTCTACCGTCACGGGAGCCGTGCGCTTTCTCGACGAGAATGGCGACCTGGTCGTCAGCGAGCGCCCGCTGAGCCGCGAGATCGCCCCCGTCACGGTCGAGGACCAAGCTGGAGACCACGTCTTCCACCGCACCCGCCAGATCTGGGAAAGCCCCGCCGACGAGGCCTTCTATGGCCTGGGTCAGCATCAGCAAGGCGTGATGAACTACAAGAACCACGACGTGGAACTGGCCCAGCACAATATCGACGTGGGCATTCCGCTGGTCGTGTCGAGCCGCAACTACGGCATCCTGTGGGACAACAACTCGATCACCCGGTTCGGCGATCCGCGCCCCTACGGCATGCTGGACGAGCAGCTGATCCTGCGCGACGCCACGGGCCGCTTCGGCGGGCTGACCGCCAGCTATTACCAGGGTGACGAACTGAAGGTTCAGCGCCAGGAGCATGAGGTCAACTACGAGTTCATCCGCGACATGCAGCGCTGGCCCGAGGGCTTCAAGCTGCAGCCCGACCAGCCGGTCCAGGTCGGCGACATGGGCCGGTCGGGCCAGGAAGGCGTACGCGTCGTCTGGGAAGGCACCATCGAGACGGCCGCCGCGGGACAGCACAAATTCCGGCTCTATTCGTCGAACTACGCCAAGGTGTGGATCGACGGCGAACTGGTGATCGACCGCTGGCGCCAGAACTGGAACCCGTGGAACCACGACTTCGACGTCGAACTGCCGGCGAACCGGCAGGTGTCGATCAAGATCGAATGGATTCCCGGCGACGGCTATATCGCCCTGCGCCATCAGGACCCGCTGCCCGCCGCCGATCAGGGCGCGCTGCAGCTGTCGTCCGAGGTCGGGACCGCGATCGATTATTTCTACATCGGCGGCGACAATCTGGACGGCGTCATCTCGGGCTATCGCGCCCTGACCGGCAAGTCGGTCATGCTGCCTCGCTGGGCCTATGGGTTCTGGCAGAGCCGCCAGCGCTACAACACCCAGGAAGAGGTCGTCTCGACCGTGGCCCGCTATCGCGAGCTGGGCCTGCCGATCGATAACGTGGTTCAGGACTGGTTCTACTGGCCCGAGAACGCCTGGGGCTCGCACGATTTCGACCCCGCCCGCTTCCCCGATCCGGGCAAGATGGTCCGCGACGTCCACGCCATGAACGCCAACATCATCATATCGGTGTGGCCGAAATTCTATCCGACGACCGACCATTACAAGGAGCTGGACGCCATCGGCGGCATGTACACGCGCAACGTCGACATGGGCGCGCGCGACTGGGTCGGACCGGGCTACGCCAACAGCTTCTATGATGCCTATCTGCCGGCGGCGCGCGACCTGTACTGGAAGCAGATTTCCGACAGCATGCGCGAGTATGACTTCGACGGCTGGTGGCTGGATTCGGTCGAACCGGACATGCACTCCAACCTCGATATCCCCGAGCGCACCCTGCGCATGGGCCCGACGGCCATTGGCCCCGGCGCCTATGTGTTCAACTCCTACCCGCTGGTGAACGCGCAGGGGGTCTACAATCACTTCCGCGCCGAACAGCCGGACACGCGGACCTATATTCTGACCCGATCGGCCTGGGGCGGTCTGCAACGGACCGGCTCGGTCCTTTGGTCGGGCGACGTGGTGGCGCGCTGGGACGATCTTCGCGAACAAATCTCGGCGGGGATGAACACCAACCTGTCGGGCCTGACCAACTGGACCCACGACATCGGCGGCTTTGCGGTCGAGGCGCGCTATTCCAACGCCGCCGGCATGAAGCCCGAGGACAAGGCCGAGTGGGACGAGCTGAACCTGCGCTGGTTCCAGTTCGGCGCCTTTTCGCCGGTGTTCCGGTCGCACGGCGAGTTCCCGCTGCGCGAGGTCTACAACCTGGCCGAGCCGGGCACGCCCCAGTACGACGCCTTCGCCGAGCAGATGCGAATGCGCTACCGGCTCATGCCCTATATCTACACCCTGGCCGGCGACGCCTTCCACAAGGATGGCACCATGATGCGCGGTCTGGTCATGGACTTCGCGGCAGACGAGAAGACCCACGACATCAATGACCAGTATCTGTTCGGGCCGTCGCTGATGGTGGCGCCGGTGCACGAGTATCGGGCGCGCCAACGGTCGGTCTATTTCCCGGCCGGAACCGACTGGTATGCCCTGGACACGGGCGAGAACTATCGCGGCGGCCGGTCCGCCACGGTGGCCGCGCCGATGGAGCGGATCCCCGTCTTCGTCCGCGCCGGTTCGATCCTGCCGACGGGTCCCGAGGTGCAATACACCGCCGAAAAGCTGGACGGGCCGATTACCCTGAACGTCTATGTGGGCGCCGACGGGTCGTTCGAACTCTATGACGATGCGGGCACGACCTACGGCTACGAACGCGGCGAGTTCTCGCGCATCCCGCTGAGCTGGGACCAGTCGTCGCGGACCCTGACCATCGGGGCGCGGACCGGGACCTATCCGGGGATGCCGGCGACGCGGACGTTCAACATCCGCTGGATCGACGGGCCGCGTCGCGACGCCGACGACTTCGATGCGGGCGTTGCCCAGACCGTGGCGTACACCGGAGCCGCCGTGACTGTGCGGCGGGGCATTGTCAGCCCAAACCGCTAGCGCGAGAGCAGGTGCTCCCGTAGCTTGGCCATATGGCCAAGAGCACGAACCCTTTCCGCGGCTCTGTCAGAGCTCAACGCTCGGCCGACCTGGCCGAGTGGCAGACGCTCGCCGCATAAGCCTCGCCTCCCCTGCCCGTACTGCCGTCAGTGGAGACGAGTTCGCGTTGGACTGACAGCCCCCTCCAGTCCCGCCCGGGCCCGCACCACCACCCAGGGCGACGCGCCAGCCTCGTCATGGAACCCCAGAGCCACCCCCTTGCTCATCACTGGCTCGCGCCCCAGCGGCCGCACATCCCCGGCCCCTTCAAGCCGCCTCTGGTTCAGCGTCCCGATGACGTCCCGATGCGGACAGACGGCCATCGCTCTCGCTTGACGCCGGCGCGGAGGAGCCGCCGGCTAGCCCAGCGCATCACGGGCGGGATCGATCCGCCTCCAGCGGGGTTGGGTCTGCAACCACACAGAGGATGCGATCCATGAGCGACAAGACCCTGAAAGACCTGGCGAAGGCGATGAAGGCCATCGACTTCACCATGCTGTCCACCTACGCGGCCAATGGAGCCATCGCCGCCCGTCCCATGAGCAACAACGGCGACGTCGAATACGACGGCGACTCCTGGTTCTACGCCATGGAGGACACGACCGCGGTGACGGACATCCAGGGCAATCCACGCGTCGGTCTGACCCTGCAGGGGGCCAAGGGCCTGCTCGGCCAGCCGGGCGTCTTCATCGCCATCGAAGGCGTGGCTGAACTGATCCGCGACAAGGCGACTCTGGACGCCCACTGGATCAAGGACCTGGAGCGCTGGTTTGACAAGGGGACCGAGACGCCCGGTCTCGTCCTGATCAAGGCCCATGCCGAGCGCATCCATTACTGGGACGGAGAGGACCAGGGCGAGGTCAGACCCTAGCGGACCGCCCTCTTGGCGCAGCGCTCGGCATGACCAGACGAGCACCCTCGTAGAGACTCTCGCGGGTCTCTCCAGGCACCCGCAACCCCTACTTGTTCCTGCCCCCGGACCGACCATCGAGCAGTCCTATGTCTATGCCTTGGAAAGCCGACAGGAAAGCGCGGCTATCCCACGGACCGGAAAGACAAGACCTGCGAGGCGAAGCCATGGCCTGGCGGGCGGCGGCCTCTGTGCGCATTCAGGACCTCGTCCGCGCAGCGGCTGCCGAGGCGCGTGCACGGACCGAGGCGCTGATGTGCGCCGTAATCGGATAGGTCCGTCGGCGGCGGACGGGGGTGGAGGGCGTTCGCGGTTTCAGTCCTTCGGCGCCAGATCACGATACGGTGCGCCCCGGTCTCCAGCCTCAGCCTGGATCAGCACTTCTGTCTTGGAGCCGCTCGACACCTGCACCGCCACGTCGCGATGCCGCATCCCGTCATGGATCGCTTTGCAGGGGGCCCGCATGTCGGCGAGGTCCTTCACCCAGAGGTCGGTGTTGATCGTGATCAGGCCAGGCATCTGCTGAGGATCACCCGCGGCCGCCTCCGCCATGGCGTCGAGCGTGTCGTTCAGTTCATCGAGGGTCATGCTTAGGCCTTAGCTCATGACAACCAGGGCGCCATCCGGCAAAGCCCGCTGCAGCGCCTTAGCCTCGTCCCAGGGCGCGCGCACCCAGACATCGCGCTCCTCCTCGGTCGTCAGGATCACGGACATGGCCTTAGGGTGAACCGACTTCACCGGCTCGCTGGGCTCGGTTGTCAAGAAGGCGAACAGGTCGCAGGTCTCGGGCCCGGTCTTCATCTTGCGGACGCAGGTGTGGTCACGGAGATGGATGCCGGCGAAGAAGGCCAGGGGCTGATCCGGCAATTCGAACCAGACTGGCGTGTATTTCCCTACGGCGTCGCGGCCCGGCTCGCTGAAGGCCGTGAAAGGGACCAGACAGCGGTTGGCCGGTTCGAGCCAGCGCCGCCAGTGTGCCGAGACCGTGTTGCGGACGTTGGTCGTGCCGCTGTCGGGCTCCAGCTCCAGCAGCTTGGGAAAGTCCACCTCGCCGCCCCTGGCTCGCATCTTGTCCGCCCGTTTGGTCGCGGCGTCGAACAGCGCCTTCTTCGAAGACGGCATCCCCCATCGCGCCAGCGCCAGTTCGCGGTCGCCGTTCACGTCCAGCCTGACGATCGGGGCGGCGTAGTCGGGATAGATGTCGCGCGGCTCCAGGTTGCCGGCGTTGTTCGTCAGGGCGCGAGTCATGGCCAGGATGTCGCCGGGGCCGCTGTTCTGTCGGTAGAGATTACACATGGTCTTGGGCGATCTCATCCTCGGCGCGCGAATGGTAAACGCCCCAGGTGAAGGCGTATTCCGCATCCCTGGCGACCGGCCCTTCGGCCCGCTGCATCCGCTCCAGGGTCTCGCTCAGTGCAGGAAAAGGCAGGGTGAACGCCAGCCGGACGACGGTGCGCCAGGCCTCGGCCGCGTCGACATTTGACGGCGCAGCGGCTGGCTCTTCGAGGCTCGGCCTCAGGGCGTCGAACACGGCCTGGGCGATCTCGACCGTGAGGGCCGGGAAGGTCGGGTCGGTGATCACGTCGCCCACTTGGGTCATGGCCGGAACCCTGCCATGGAGATCAACCGTTGTGGAGTCGGCGACGGCCGAAGCGAGCGGTGGCCCGGCGGCACGCGCCGCTCCAGGGGATCCTGACCAGATGAACCTGGCCCTGGCCCCAGAAGCGGCGGGGGCTTTCATTCGTTCAGGTAGACACCCGTTGTGCGGCCCTTGCGCGCCATTCGTCGGCTTCCGCCATGAACATCCTCTGGGCTTGAGGATCTTTCACCACGCCAGCAGCAAACTCCGCTCGGCGCGCCATTCGCAAACAGGTGCGCTGGGAGGCAGGCTCGAGACTGTGCAATGTGCGTTTCGGCAAAGGACGCTCCCGCAGCTAGAACCCGGACATCGCCAGTCTGACCGCGACGGGATCGGCTTTGGACGCCGTAACCTCTTGGAGGAACGCTGCCTCAGCGAGTTCACGATCCGCAATCATGCGCGGCTGTGCCTGACGCAGGGTCGTGACGCGGTACTGCAGGTCGGTGACCCGGTCGCCGGCCATTGTCTCCACCTTGATCAGCTTCACGCCGGAGGCGGACATCACACGGGTGCGGACGATCGGCATGGCGGACTCAGCGCCAAAACGCCCGGTCGGTTCCTGCGTCCTCGCGCGGCTATGTCAGAAACAGCTGGGCGCCAATGATCAACCAATGCCACGGGCTGAAGTTCGCCCTGTCAGTCTCCCTAAAGGGGTCACGATCCTATTGCGGTAGGTCAGCCCGCCGCGTGCGCGATCTCATCGGACCGCACAGAAGACCCCACGCCCTGCGCACAGGGGGCGCAGCGGACGCTAGCGAGCGAACCAGCGCATAAACGCCCGGAACAGCCATGTTCCCTTAAGCGGCGCCCGCTCGTCGCGCGTTCGGCGACCTCTTCCTTCGAACATCCTGACGACCATCGCTATTTCCGGCTGGGTTTGATGGACTCCCGCGCCGCATCGGCTGCGTCCAGCAGCCGGATGGCGGAGATTTCGGCCGCGTCCGCTGTCATCTTCAGCTTGGATTCTGGCGGATCGACGGCCTCGACGCGGCCATCTACGGCCTCAGGTTTCAGCGGGTCGGTGATCAGGGGCGTGTCGTCAGCAGGCTTGGTCATCGCCTGACAACCCGCAGCATCTGCGGCTGTTCCGCGCCGCCCGGTGCAAGCCCGATAAGGGCGGCCCAACCCGGAGCCAGTAACGGTTCGGAGAGGGCCTGGCCAAGCGACGCCGCCTGGTTGGGCGCTGGCGTAACACGCGCTTTCAAAACCCCGCCATACAATCGGAAGACCGACCCATGCCTCATTGGCTGGGCGCGAAGTCGCGCACCGAATTCAAGGGTCCCCACCCCGATCTTGTCCGCGTCATCCAGCGGTCGACCCCCGATCAGGGGGCGAGACTTCAGCGTCCGCGACGGTCTGAGGACAGCTTGGAAGCAGTGCCGGCGTGTGACGGCGGGCGCGTCCCAGACCACGATTAGCCTGCCCCAGCCCCTCAGGGGTGGGCGCTGCCAAGCCGTGGACCTAGCGCCTTTCGTCAACGGCAAGCTGGGTTGGGAGTGGCCGGCGATCTAACCTCGCCGCCCCGGTCTGGCAGGCCTCGCGCGGCCTGAGAAGGCTGATCGGCTGGGACGGGTCTGGACCCGCCTTTCGGACATCAAGACCCGAACGCCGGGGGCCATGGGGGCGTCCGTTTCGGCCTAGGGCCGCCGCAAGATGGGCAAGACGGCTTTCGCGGACGGCCAACGCTTCGATCTGGCGGCATGACGGCGGTCCTTGGCGGCTTCACCTTCACTGGCTGGCTGGCTGGTGATCGTCCTGCTCCCGGTCATGGTCGCCAGCCAGCCCTGCCCCGCCTAGGACGCCGACCGCGATCGCCGCGCGGCCGAGGCGCTGGACCCGCGGAATGGCCAGGCCGGCGGACAGACGCAACAGCCCGCGGGACAGCGGCCCAGAGCGACTGGCCGACGCCCTCTCAACCGCCAACGGAAACAGGCGCTGGCCAATGCGGTCGCGACTATTACCGATCTCGCCGTCGCCAGTCATGAGGCCTGAGCCTGAGCCTGAGCAGGTTTGCCATTTCGACGTCGTATGTCTGAGGTGTGGCCAAGCCCCGATCACCACGATCCCGGATGCCAGCGCCACGGATTATTTTAGTTTGATCGATGGCGTAACGCCGGTTGCGGGTCATTCGAGCGTCGCGCAACGGGAATCGCGATCATAGCGAAGGAGACGTGCAGGCGGCTTCGCAGGACGCGAAAAAAGCCGGCCCGTTAAGAGCCGGCTTTGATCGTCTTGATTTGAACCGAGCCTCAGGTCCCGACCTTGGGTGTCGGGGTGATGCCTGTGTCGGTCATCCCGCTCTCCTCGTTAGGGATAGAGGGCCCGCTCACGGGCGATCTCCTCGCGGGTATAGGGCTCAGCGCTGCCGTCGAAGGCGTTCCAGCCAGACGCTCGATAGGCTTCGCCACGGGACAGGGCGTCGATACCTTTGCGTCCCTGGAGAATACGCTCGATTGCGGCCGAATCCTCGCTGGCCGCCTTTACGCTGACCAGCGTGCCGCCGCGTCGGACGCCTTCCGCGTAGACATTGGCATCCTCGTCGGAATGACCCGCTTCCTTCAGCGCGCCAAGCAGGCCGCCCGTAGCGCCCCCCGCCGCGGCGCCGACCGCCGCGCCGACGGCCGTCGATGCAAGCCAGCCAGCGGCCACGACCGGACCTAGGCCTGGGATGGCGAGCATGCCAAGGCCGGCCAACAAGCCGCCGGCCCCGCCGACCAAGCCGCCCGTCGTGGCGCCCTTGCCGGCTCCGTCAGCGACGTCATTCTCGCCGTCGCCATTGCGGTCGCCAAGGGGGCCGCCCTTTGCGGAGTCGGGGTGTTGGTGACCCGCATGCCAGTTGTCGGTGTTGTTGGAGACGATGCTGATGTCGTCGGCCTTGATGCCCGCAGCCTCCAGGTCAGAGACAGCGTCGAGGGCTTGGGTGTGGGTGTCATAGAGTCGGGTAACGGTCGCCATGGGGCGCTCCTGTAGGTTGGGATTGTCGAGGTGGGGCATCGCCGCCTATTGAGCGGTCACGACGCCCTTGTAATCGACCGACACGGTCACCGGCTTGCCATCGCGTGTCGCCGCAGCGGCCCAGATACCGGTCTCAGACTGGCTGAGCGCGCCGATATCAGAGTAGCCTTGCTTCTCGATCGCCGACCGAGCCTGAGCCTCGGTGAAGGAGTTGGCGCCGGGCGTCAGCGCCGCCTGCTGAGAGGTGTCGGCGGTGTCCACGGCGGGATTGCGCGGCGTCTCAGACGTCGAAACCGCCGGCCCGTCAACAGGACCGGTGGCCTCGTTGTTGTTACCGCAGGCCGCCAGCAGCGCCGCTGTCGCCGCCAGCGTGAGTAGGGGTTTGATCATCGGGCATTTCCTTTCAGAGGTGCCGTATCAAGCCCTTCTCGACTTCAAGTGTTCCGAGCTCGCCACATTACATCGGTCCCCAAACACCGAAGTCGCGACGGATGGGCGCCGTCGCTGAGCTTCTGTCGGCTCGGCGTCCATGTCTTCTGCGCTGACCGGCCGGCCGTCGCGACCGACGTTGGCGGGCATTTCTGAGGTGACATGAACCTGACGCCTGCCGACGTGTTGAACGCCGATGACCTCGAATGACCCGCTCTCTTGTCGTCGCGCCCTGCGTGAAATCCGCGAAATCGCCGCCGTGGCCCTGCTCGACGGCGCGCAGATGTCTGAGCAGGAGGCCCTGCAGACGATTGGCGCCATCGCAGGCTGGGTGGCTGAAGCGGGTTCGTCCGCCCCGGAGGATTGCGGCGACGTAATCCGTCGTCTGGACGCCTTGGTCGGATCCACCGATATCGACGACATGGATGATCGCACGGCGATGACCCTGTTCCGCGAGGTCACCGCGGTCATTCAAGGCCGCACCCCGACACTCGACCTGGAGCCCGTATCGTGACCTCGCCATGGCCCTCCCGTCTTTGGATCGTCCGTCACGGCCAGAGCGCGGGCAATGTCGCCCGCGACCGGGCGCACGCCGCCGGGTTGGGGGAGATTGATCTCGATATCCGCGATGTCGATGTGCCGCTCAGCGAATTAGGGCACGAACAGTCAGAGGCCTTGGGCAAATGGTTTGCGGCCCTGCCGAAAGACGACCGCCCGACCGTCGTCCTGACCTCAACCTATCTCCGCGCCCAGCAGACCGCGACCGCAATTGCAGAGGCTGGCGGTCTGGTCGAGAGGGACCTCGGGTTCTGCATCGACGAACGCCTGCGGGAACGGGAATTCGGCGTGCTCGACCGGCTGACGACCCAGGGCATCGAGGCTCAGTATCCCGAGCAGGCCGAAGCCCGGCGCCGGCTCGGCAAATTTTATCACCGCCCCCCGGGGGGCGAGAGTTGGTGCGACGTCATTCTGAGACTTCGCGCGGCATTGGACACCCTCAGTTTGCACCACCGCGACGAACGGGTCCTCATTGTCGGCCATCAGGTCGTGGTCCTTTGTCTTCGGTATTTGCTCGAGGGCCTGACCGAGACCGACATCCTCGCCATCGACGCCGATGGCGACGTCGCCAACTGCGGCGTTACGAGCTATTCGCGCGACGCCGATGGGGGGCTGAAGCTCGACCTCTACAACTTCATCGCCCCACTCGAACATGAAGGGGCTCCAGTGACCTTCACGCCCGACGCCAAGGTCGCCGCGCGATGACGACACGCCTCGACGCGGCGACCCTGGTCGACTATCCGCTCCCCCGGCTTGCAACCGATGGCGACAAAGAGGACCGAGGTGCGGTTCTGGTTGTCGGCGGCGACGCTCTCATGGCCGGAGCCGCGATCCTCGCCGGCGTAGCGGCCCTGCGCGTCGGGGCCGGCAAGCTTCAGATCCGCGCAGACCGGGCCTCGGCCACCGGCATGGCTATCGCCGTTCCCGAAGCGCGGATCATTGTGGCGAACGCAACACGTGCCGCGCCACTGATCTCTGATGCGGCCAAGGCCTCGGCGCTGGTCATCGGGCCGGGCATGGAGACCGGCTCCGCTCGGAGGCGTTTGGCGCGCAAACTACTGGAGAGCGGTCCCGACGTTCCCGCCGTCATCGACGCCGGCGCCCTGCCCCTGAAAAACGAGGCGAGCGCCTTCGCAGAGTGGGCGGCGGGTCGAACGATACTTACGCCTCACGCGGGCGAGATGGCGGCCATCCTTGGCCGCGACAAGAACGCCATCCTCGCCGATCCTCTCGTCGCCGCTCGCGAGGCGGCAGCCCTGTTCCGATCCGTCGTGGTCATGAAAGGCGCGACCACCTTTGTCGTCTCGCCGGATGGGGCGGCGTGGCGACATGACGGAGGCGTGGCGGGCCTCGGCACCTCCGGGTCCGGCGACGTTCTGGCCGGCGCCATTGGCGGGATTCTCGCCCGAGGCGCGGCGCCTATCGTCGCTGCCCTTTGGGGCGTCGTCCTTCACGCCCAAGCCGGCTTGGCTCTGGCGGCCGCTGGCGCGCCTCTAGGCTTCCTGGCCCGCGAGATTCCGGAGCGGTTGCCTTTCATCCTCGCTCGGCTCAGCGCGGCGGCGCCCGATCCAAGAGGACAGATCGCGGGTTGCGACCAAGCCTGACCTATTCGTCCACCGATCGAAATGCGCGTCCCTTATCACCCAAGAGGCTCCAGCCAGCCACGGTTGGTCGGTACCGTCCTTTTGGGCCGGCGAAAGCCAAGCCGAGAACTGCGAGCTGCTGGCCCCGATCGACTGAAGGAGAGCGGCCGTCGTCAATCAGGTCCAACAGCGCTTCGATGCGATCTTGATCGTTCATTGTTATCCGATGGGCAGGCGAAAGACCACTATTGATCAGATCTCCTGCTAAGGGCCTGTCGGTGCGGACGCAACGCTGTTTCAAGGCTTTAGCCAGACGTCAGAGGATTGCTCCTTACGGGAATCGGAAACGGCGCGAGAAAACGAGCCATGAAGTCTGAGAGACTCCGCGGAATCGGGGGATGCTATTTATTCGGCCTGTACCGCGATAAGTTGAGCCCAACGCGCTGCGGTATCCGGTGTGCGGCGGAGCAAGGTCGGGTGCTCCTGCGCGATAAGGTCACAACGGATTTCCGTTTCAGCGGCCCACTGCGAGAACCCGGATGGCCTCGCCGCTTCCAGGGCTTCGCCCTCCCGACTGAAGGCGTACCGGACGCCTAGGCTGAACTCCCGGATGACGTCCTCACGGCTTCGACCTGTCTCGTGAGCTATCAACTGCTCAAGACGCGCCATGCGTTCAGTCTCATCGGCTTCCCAGCCGAAAACGCCACATCGTGAGACCCCATAGTCCAGACGCCCTGCCGCCTCGACGTTCGTGGGGTCACTTGTCCAGAGAAGCAGAGTGAGCAGGAGCATAGCCCACTGCTAGCCGATGTCGCCGTTGCGTCAACGCCGGCAGTCCTTCGCGATGGCGGGCAACCGACGCGCCAATGCCGCTCGACCCTATGGAAGCCCACCTCTGTTAGGCGCCCGACTGTCCAATGCCGGTCATTGGGGCGTATCCATGGAGGCTGACGCCTGGCCGAAAAGCAACTTGAGCTGCCGTCGCACCGTCTGTCGGACGTCGAAGTCCGTCGAGGTAGTGATCAGCTCGGCGCACGATTTGATGGCGCCGTAGTGCCCCGCGGTTTGATCGCAGCGCCTGACCCAGGGCGCGGTTCTCGCTTGCCCTCGCTGGAGAAGTGCGCGGGCTTCGTTACACACGGTCTCGGCATCGTCGGTGCAGCCCTGGGCAAACGCAATGTAGGCGAGGTAATCGGTGTTGTCGCGGGACCAGCCGTCGCGCTTTTCGAAGATCGTCTCCCCGAGGAAGTGGCAGCCTTCGCCATCGATCAGAATGGCGTCGTTGTGCAGGAAGCAGGCCTTCGCCAGCTCCACAAAGGCCAGGTCCAGATTACGTTCGACGCCGGTTCCGGTGAGATACATCCAGCCGAGGTATTTGCAGGCGTATGGGCCCTGCCCGGGATGTTCGCCCTCGCAGGTTCGCGTCAGGCTCTGTCTCGCACGCGTGTAGTCCCGCAATTCCCGGTTCTGAAGATAGAGCTTTCCGGCCTCGTAGCATCCTGACGTCATGATGCGGGCGGCGCAGGACATGTCGTAGTGGTCCAGTGCCGCCCGAAGATCGCCACCGCGAGCCGCGCTCACACCCCGGCTCCAGCAGGTGTCCACGTTGTTCTCAGCTTCGCATGGCGCAGACTCGGCCGCCGCCATCCGGGGATGGAGATCATAGTTTGGAAACGACACGCCGTCTGAAGCCCGCTCTCGCCCGATGTCGCGCATGCGCGCCAGCAGACGGTCCGGAGCGCGCTCAATGCTGTCGGGATCGCAGGACAGCGTCGCAACCTCCCTGCCGCTACGACTGACGGTCAGGTTTCCGAAAGGGCGAAGGGCTGTGGGGTCAGGCTGCGGGCCATTACGAAAACCCGTGGCGAACCGGTAGTCGGTGTCCCCATTGGCGAAGGTCACGATCTCGTCGACCGTACCGGCTGCACCCGTCTGGCGGACATAATCGAGATCGGCCAGGGGGCTCGACAGGGTCAGCTCCGGTGCGGCCTGTGAAGGCCCGTAGCGATAGGTTGCGCCGGTTTCGGTCAGGGACACCCACGCCTGCCGGTCACGTCCCTCGATCTGGCAGGCGAGGACGATCTCCTCACCCGGCCGGCCGGTCTCGGCCATGGCGTTCGACGCCCCTCCGCCCGAAACGATCAGCGCGCAGGCCAGGGCGGAGGCCAGGATTGATCCCTTCGCCCGGAGACGGAATCGTCGTGTCTTGGGCATCATCGCAGTCAGGTCTCCCTCGGCTAGGGCACGATCTTGCTCGTACAGGCCAGGAATGCCAACGACTGATGCGGCGAACAATCGTGCCTTGTAACCTCTGACACAGGCTTGCCGCCGGCGCCCCGACCCGTCACGAAAGTCCCTACCCAATGGAAAAACGCCCCATCAAGATGTTGAAGCGACTCAGTCCAGGCCTTCTGCTTGGCTGTGTACTCCTGTGGGGATGCGCCGGATCCCCAACTCCGGTCGAGCCGACCCCCCTGTTGATGACAACCTCGCCTCTCAGGTCCCCGACGCCGGATGCCGCTCCGGCGCCCGGTGAGGACGGCTCCGCTGACGATGACTTCGAGGTTCTGAGAACAGTTTCGGTTGCTCAGTTGAGCCCCGAACAGGCGGTCGAAGAGCGCAACATGGGCCGCCGCATCCGTTGGGCGGGCGCCGTCATGCGGATCGCCGCAACCGATCAAGGCGAATGCTTGACCCTATTGTATGCCCGGAGCGACGAAGATGGCCTACCGCTCTGGACGAACGAGCCGACCTATCAAAGCTTCGAGGCTTGCGCCGCTGGCGCCTATGACCCGACGCTGCTTGGCGAGCATACCAATGTCACGATCGTCGGCCGGATTACGGGGATGACACAGATTGAATCGGGCGGCGGCGGTCGAACCGGCCCCGTCGTCCAGATCGAACGGTTGTTTCGGTGGTCGGACTGCCTTGCGGGCGACCCCAGTCCCGAGTGCAAGATCGGGTTCCTGAACCCGCAAACGCCGTCATAGACTGGCCCGGCTATATCCCGTCGGGCTCACCCACTGACCAATGACAGGATTGTCAGCTGTCGGGCTTCCCAATATGTCTGACAAATGTGCGGGGCCCGCCGCATGGGAGTCGTCATGCGCATCTTCGACCAGCCGTCCCCCCTGCTCCCCCGCTCTGCGACGACGCCGTCCGACCAGTCATCCCGGCTATGCGAGCGCAAGCGTCCGACGGGGCTGGCGCGGCTCGGCGCGGCGGTTTCGGCGGCCGCGGCATTGCTGGCGTCCGTCCCCGCCATGGCCCAGACCGACAGCCTGGAGCCCAGCGGCCGATGGAGCGCCAACACGCGAGGATCGGCGCCGACCCCGCCCATGGGGTGGAACAGCTGGAACGCCTTCTACAGCGATATCGATGAGGAGAAGATCATGGCGTCGGCCACGATCCTCGTCGAAAGCGGTCTGGCGGACCGCGGCTATCGCTATGTCAATATCGATGACGGGTGGTGGCTGAAGCGGCGCGAGTCCGATGGCCGGATGGTCGTCCGAACCGACAAATTCCCGTCGGCCCACGTCGGCCCGGACGACCAGACCAGCTTTCGGCCGCTGACGGATCGACTGCACGCAATGGGGCTGAGAGCCGGCATCTATTCCGACATCGGCCGAAACTCCTGCGGTCAGGTCTATACGCCGACCTTCGCCAACCAGCCTGAGGGCACGATCGCCGAACGCGAGGTCGGCCTCCATGGTCACGTCGATCAGGACATCGCCCTGTATTTCGCCGAATGGGGTTTTGACCTCATCAAGGTCGACGGCTGCGGCGTGCGCGGCCTTGGCCCCGAGACCGACCATGTCCTGAAGGGGGACTATCGGGTTTTTCCGCCGCTGATCGACATGAATGCGATCGGGCGCACGGACATCGCCGCTGTGCAGACGCTCTACGAGGAGGTCGGCGAGGCGCTCCACACCCATAATCCGGACGGCGACTATCTCTATTCCCTCTGCCTGTGGGGTTCCTCCAATGTGCGCGCCTGGGGCAAGAACCTCGGCAACATCTCGCGCACCAGCGACGACATCACGCCGCAATGGACCCGGATGCTCACCAATCTGGACACGGTGTCCACCCGCGCCCTCTATGCCGGACCCGGTGCCTGGAACGACCCCGACATGCTGTTCGTGGGTTCGGGCGATTTCGACGCCGACCATATGACGGAGGCCCGGTCGCATTTCGCCCTGTGGGCGATGATGAATGCGCCGTTGATCATCGGCTTCGACCTGCGCAAGGCCACGGCCGAACAACTGGCCCTGTTCGGCAACCCCGGCATCGTCGCCCTCAACCAGGATCCGGCGGGCCATCAGGCGGTGGCGGCCTTCCAGTCGGGCGACCTGCAGATCTTCGTCAAGACCCTGGCCGACGGCGACAAGGGCGTGGCGATCTTCAATCGCGGCCTGGCGCCGGTTGACGCCCAGCTGAGCGCCCGGCATCTCAAGTTCCGCGAGGACGCCCCGGTGGCGCTGACCGATCTATGGACGGGCGCCCGGCAAGGTTTCACCAGGGAGACCGCCTTTCGGGTCGAGCCGCGCCAGACCCTGGTGTTCAGGGCCTCCGGCGAGCGCATCCTCGCCGACGGACTCTATCTGTCGGAACAACCGGGCAATGTGAACCCGGCGGAAGACGGGGTGACCACGCCCCAGCACGACCCCTTCATCCATCGGTCGGTCGTCAGCTGGCAGGGCACACGCGGCTCCGGGGAACACCCCCAGTATGGCGGGTTCGGCGGAGCCCAGGCGGACCGCGGGCCGTTCGGCGAACCCCTCCGGGTCGCCGGCGTGCGCTACGACACCGGCCTCGGCGCACTCGCAAACTCGCGCTTCGAGGTGCGCAATCGGGGCTTCACGCGCTTCAGCGCTCGGGTCGGGATCGACGACAGCGCGGTCGACCGCGACCGGCGGGTCACCTTCTTCGTCTACGGCGACGGTCGACTTCTCGCCCGTTCCGAGCCGCAGGCGTTCGGAACGGCGTCCCGGACCGTGACGGCCGAGATCGCCGATGTCGCGATCCTCGAGATCATCGCTCGCGCCGACGGCGATCCAGTGGGCGCGCTTCCGGTCGTCTGGGCGGATGCAGCCATGACGCGGTGACGAGACGCCGTCTCCGCGACGGTCGAGAGCGACATGCGAAAACGCCGCCTTACCGAGTTCGGCCAACAGCTCCCGGTGCTGGGCGCAAGGTCAGCGGTCAGACGGATATGAGCGGCAGACGGCCTGTCCTGGGCCCATATCCCTGGTGAAGCGCTCCGAATGAACGCGCCCTCACAAGGTTAAGGCCTGAGCGTCTGAACCCGGCGATCACTCTGGCGCGGCGGCGAATACTGAGCGCCCGTTTTCGACAACCGACTGGTTCCTCGCACGAAAAACGCGAGCAAAATCTTGTCTTTACACAGTCTTCATGCTGACGGCCCAAGCTGTGCGCAGGAAGTAACCCCATGCACCACAAGCTTGGCTTTGACAGCGATTTCGACCTTACCGGCGCCGACACCCGGGCTCAGGCAAAAACGCGTCTGATCGTCGGCCTGGTCGTGTTTTGCTCCGGACTGACGGTCCTAGACTGGCGCCTAATGGTGACCTGGGCCGCCGCCTTCGCGATCGGAGACGGCCTCCTCTGGATCGCGACCGAGCCGAAAAACCAGCAGAGGCATCCCGCAGCCTTCCGTCTTCTTCGCTTGGCGGCGACTCTCTTATCAACCTGCGCCTGGGTGGGGGCCGGTGTGCTGTGGTGGTTTTCGGACGGAGGGCACGGAAAGGCGGCAGGGGTCGCCTTGATCGGCGGTGTCCTCATTTACATGATCCGGGGCTGTCACAGGTCGCTCGTTCAGATGCTCGTCACCGGGGTCCCGCCAGCGGTCGCCTTACTGGCGCTTCCCCTTTTTGAAGCGACCTGGAAAAACAAGCTGGGGCTGCTGACCTGCACGGGCCTCCTCGTCGCCTACGCGCTCAGTTCGGCCGTCAATGCCGTACGCTCCTACGCTCAGCTCCGAAAAACCACCGCCGCCCTCGTCATAAAACAGCAGGAGGCCGAGGCCGCGAGCATTTCGAAGAGCGAGTTCCTCGCCAATATGAGCCACGAAATCCGAACGCCGCTTAACGGTATTCTCGCCATGGCGCATGTTGTGGCGGCGGCCCCTCTCCCGCCACGCGAGAAGGAGGCGGCCAAGCTCATCTGTTCCTCGGGGCAGACGCTGGAGCGGCTGTTGTCCGACATACTCGATCTGGCCAAGGTGGAAGCCGGGCAGTTGGAGATCCAACTTGCCACCTTCCACGCAGGTGACCTCATTCAGAGTGCGGCAAGTCTGACCCGATCCATCGCAGAGGCCAAGGGCCTCAGCCTGACGGTGGCCATCGACGATGCCGCCGATCGCTTCGTCATCGGCGACGAGGTCCGTATCCGGCAGGTCGTGACCAACCTGCTCTCCAACGCAGTCAAATTCACACCGCATGGGTCCGTGAGTCTGTCGTTGACCAAGACGGCAGAAGGCCGACTGCGCTTCTGCGTCACAGACACCGGGGTGGGGTTCGGCGAAGACGAGAAAGCCCGCATCTTCGACCGCTTTCAGCAGGCCGACGGCACGATCACCCGTAGATTCGGCGGCACGGGCCTGGGCCTGTCGATCTCGCGACACCTGGTGGAGATGATGGGCGGCTCCCTCGACTGCGAGAGCAAAGCGGAAGAAGGATCGAGGTTCTGGTTCGAACTGGATCTGCCGGAGGACGGGACCGCCGGCGGCGACGTGGAGCAAGCGCCATCGGCGGCGATGACCGCGCGGAGGCTCCTGATCGTTGACGATCATCCAACAAACCTGACGGTCGTCCAGATCATCCTCGCCGGCGCAGGGGTATCGGTCACTACCGCGACTGATGGTCAAGAGGCGCTGACGGCCTGGAAAGCGGGCGACTTCGACCTGGTGCTCATGGATATGCAGATGCCCGTCATGGACGGACTTGCCGCCGTCCGCGCGATCAGAGCCATCGAGGGGCGCACCGGTCGGAGGAGGACGCCAGTCATCATGTTGACCGCAAACGCATCCCCGGAACATATCCGCGCGGGCGCGGCCGCAGGCGCGGACGGTCACCTCACCAAACCCATCAGCCCATCGTCCCTGTTCTCTTCGATCGAGACCGCCTTGGCGGGCGACGCGACAGAGGCGGATCCGGTTTTACCGGCAAGGGCCGGTGAGAGATTTTGAACCTGTTCCGGTTTGCCTCACGGCCCTGGAGGAATTCTGTGGCTTGCGAGACGCCGACCCGGCCCTAGGAGATGACTGAATGGCGGCGGTTGCCTGTCTCCGAGTTTTGCTGGACGGCAACCGCACCGACGTGCCGCCGGAACGGCTGGGGCCGCTGGTGGCGAAGTACGCCACGTGTTTTCTTGAGGTCCGCTGGACCTTCCCGCGCGTGTCAAAGTCTTTGAGCCACTACAGCTATCTGCTGACCGACCCGACAGCGCTCGAGCTCGACACGGTCGAACTCGCCCACCTGTCCCAGGATCTTCAGACACGCCTGTTTGGCACGGGCGTCGAGGACGCCGTCACCCTGGTTCTGTTCGAAGGCGATGCGCAAGCCATCGCCGCCTTCGCTGGATATTCCGCCGATGAGGTTCGGGCGGCGATGGACGACCCGAGCGCCCTGCCTTCAGGCGGGCGATTGAGGCGCATCGCGGCTGACGGGTCACTCGTCGATGTGCCAGAAGCCGCTTCCAGCCCCGCCGCCGCTCAAGCCCTCCGTTTCGGCTCTACCGTCGATGGCGCGCAGGGCATTTACTTCGCGCCGGGCGGGGCCTTCATCGGAGATGTCGTCAGCTGTACGCCAGCGTGCGAGCCAACCTACTACAGCATGGTTGAGGGGCTCGAGCATCGGCCTGGCCCTCGCGGCGGATGCCGAATATTTCCTGCTTCACGCACCATTCTCGCCAGGAAGATTTGGATCATTCCGGCCTCATCCGGGACAGGAAATCAGGCCTTTGAAGGTTGGCGGCGTTTTTTGGTGAAGGCTCCGGTCCGCGTCCTGATCCGCTCGCTCAGCCTTCCCCCGACCGCAGGTCGATCCAGGCGGGCGCGTGGTCGCTCGCCCCATCGTCGCCTCGAACCTCGCGGTCGATACCGGCGTCGGTCAGCCGAGCTGAGGCCTGGGGGTCAGCAGAAGATGATCGATACCCAGTAACGCGCCCATGAGGGCATGGCCTCCTGGAACATGGACTCTTGACTCGTTTCGACGTTTAGCTAATTGTCTTAGCATGAGTTCCGTCTTCAAAGCCTTGTCTGACCCAACCCGCCGGCGGGTGCTGCAGTTGCTCCGCAAAGGGCCGCTGAGCGCCGGCGACCTCAGTGATCAGTTCGACGTCTCCAAGCCGACCATGTCGGCGCACTTCACCGTGCTCAAGGAAGCAGACCTGGTGCACGCCGAGAAGTCGGGCAAGTCGATCATCTACCACCTGAAATTGTCCGTGCTCGAGGACGCCCTCCTGGGCTTCGTCGGGTCGTTCGACACCGGCGCGGGGGCCCCCGTCCTCACCAAGGAGACTGCGAAATGAACAGAGACCGCGTCAACAGCATCGCCTGGGCCGGCGGCATTATCGCTATTGCTCTGGCGGCCACGCTGGCTCGCCGACTGGGAGCCATCGATACCGACACAGTCACTCGCATCGTGATGGGGGCAACTGGCCTGATGGTCGCCTGGTACGGCAATCGCATGCCCAAGACCCTGGCCCCGAACACATGTGCACGACAGATCGCCCGCCTCGGCGGCTGGTCGCTGGCGATCAGCGGACTGATCTATGCAGGCCTTTGGGCGTTCGCGCCTTTTGAGACGAAGCTGATGTTCGGTTTCGGCTCGATCGTCGCCGGCATCTCTGCGACGGTGGCTTACGGCCTGATCCTGCGAGCAAGGGCGCGGACCGCCTCCTAAATCGGCGGCTCAGCGGCCATCCCGGGGCAACGACGGCGCCGCCGGTCTCACAGCCCATGATGTCCGGATTTATGGCGACGGCGGACCGCTCTCCGAAGACCGTCGGCGACAAGGCCAGAATCAATCCAGCCAAGCCATGCAGAAGGATCAATAAAGGCGCTGTCCTGTCTTCCGGAAAAAGGCGGGGGAACGGGTCGTCAACGCCCGCTCCGGAACCGCCAAATCGGTCTCAATGGAACCAGTTTCGGCAATGTGAGTTTACGCCTAAGCTTGTACTGTGACGCTTAGAACGACAGGCTGAGACACTGCGCTCGTATGTGCGTGGTTTATACGTCACCCGCTCTTGAGCACCGGCTGGCGAACGATTTTCGTTCCGCTCCCCGGAGGCCCTGATGCCTGAGACAGCACTCATCAACAACTGGCTCTTCGCCAGCATGGCCGTTGCCGACCAGGATGTGCTGCGTCCCTCTCTGGCGAGGCGCGAAGTCGAGATCGGGGACGTCCTGTTTTCTGCAGGTGACCACGTCGATGTCATCCATTTTCCCGTCTCCGCGCAGATCGCAAACATCATGCGGCTTCCGAGCGGTGAAAGCCTGGCCGTCAGTTCAGTCGGGCGCGAGGGTGTCACAGGCCTTGCGGCCTTCATGGCGCTGGAACCTTTGGGCTGGGACGCCGTCGCTCACGTTCCCGGGGTCGTTTGGGCGGTTCCGGCCGACGTTTTGAGAAATCTTGCCGTCCGCAGCCCTAGAGTCGCGGCGCAGCTTCTTGAAGTGACCCATCACAACCAGCTGGAGGCTCATAGTCTCGCCATCTGCGCGACCTTTCACCTGATCTTGCCCCGTCTAGCACGATGGATACTGACGCTGCAGGAGAGAACCGGACAGTCGAGTTTCGCGGTGACCCAAGCGGATTTCGCAAGCCTTCTTGGGGTTCAAAGAACGACCATCAGCGGGGCCATGCTTGACCTGAAAGCCAGCGGAGCCTTGGCGCGTGGAACCAGGGGCAAGGTGATCATCCGGGACCGGGACGCCTTGAAGGCGCTGGCCTGCGCCTGTCATCGCACGCACTAAGCAACAACGCCCACAGTGTCTGCTCCCCCCTCAGCAGACATTCCGAACGTCCGCCCTCGCGCCGGCGTGCTCGTTATCCAGCCATAGCGACTGATGCCGAATAGTTCTCGGCTCCCTCCACAGCGGCGCTCCATTTCTCCCGGAAGACTTTAATCTTACCCGAATCCTTCCGGGACCCGATATCAGCCATTCCAAGATCAGCGCCTGTTGGGCACGCATGATCGACCGTCATCATCCATCATCTGTTGCCTTGCCCATCGTCATCTGGCGACAGTGGGTTTCGCTTCGTCTCGTGCGGCATCCCCGTGTCATGGCGCGCCGGGTGCGGTCTTGGTCCGGTGAAGGCTTGGAGGCCGGATTATCATTCCAACATCCGGTTCGTGTCCTGCTCCGCTCGCTCAGCCTTCCCGCGACCTCAGATCGATCCATGCGGGCGCGTGGTCGCTCGCCCCTTCCTCGCCTCGCACCTCGCGGTCGACGCCGGCGTCTGTCAGCCGAGCCGAGGCCTCGGGGTTAAGCAGAAGATGATCGATACGCAGTCCCGCGTCGCGCGCCCAGGACGCCCGAAAATAGGACCAGAAGGTCCAGGGCGGAGGATCCTTGGGAAATCGCTCGCGCAGACCGTCAGTCCAGCCCTGGTCAAGCAAAGCAGCGAAGGCTGCTCGGCTCTCCGGTTGAAGCAGGGCGTCCGATTTCCAGGATCGGGTGTTGTAGATGTCGGCGTCAGTCGGCACGACATTGAAGTCGCCGGCCAGGACGACGGGAGCCCCCGTTCCGAACAGGCTGGCCGCGTGGCGGTTCAGCCGCTCGGCCCACGCCATCTTGTAGTCGAACTTCGGACCCGGTCGCGGATTGCCGTTGGGCTGATAAAGGCAGGCGATCAACACTCCCTCCACCGCCGCCTCTATATAGCGGCTTTGACAATCAGAAGTGTCGCCGGGAAGCCGTCGGCGGGTGACGATCGGAGGCCCGCCCCGACTGAGGATCGCCACGCCGTTCCAGCGGTGCTCCCCCTCCCACACGGCGTGATAGCCAAGGTCACGCATCGCCTTTTCAGGAAAGTGTTCGCCGCGCGCCTTCAGTTCCTGCAGACAGACCACGTCCGGCGCCTCAGCCCTCAACCAAGCCGTCAGGTTCGCAAGACGGGTGTTCACTCCGTTGATGTTGAAGGTTGCGATCCTCAAGCGTTCAGGCTCCGGTGCTGTTGCGCTGATGCGCTTGACGACGACCGGGCCGCTGGCGGGGAAGGTTGTTCTCCACCCCCTCGTCGATACCCGCTTCCTGTCGGTCGTGCGCCTTGTCCAGACGTGGTCTCACTTGGTCAGGTTGGCGCTTAGGCGCGCCCTTGGTCAGGTTGGCGCTTAGGCGCGCCGCGCGCTTCGACGGGGGTGTCTCGTAATCCGCGTCACGTTTGAAGGGGTTCGCCATGGCCTTGTCCTCGCGGTTTAACGGCGCGTCGAGCTCCCGGTTCACCCCCCCGTCAACACCGCCATTCCCGGCGGTATTGCCGGGAACCTGCGGCCCGCACCCGCTTCAGCATCACGACGCGGCGGCGAAGCTCTCGGGCCGTCGCCGGATTCTCTTCCATCGCCGCCACTGGAGCGAGCGCATCCGGATCAAGGGAGCCCACGCCCCGAAGCGCCGTCTCGGCGTCCGGCGAGAGGTGGGGGGTGTCATGCTGGGCGCCCAGGATGAAGGGGATGTCTGCCGGTCACATGGGCTGGTGCTGCGATCTAGTGAGGCAGCAGGACCACCTTGGTCCATTCGTTCTGATTGTCCTTGAAATTCTTGTAGCCCTCGGCGGCCTGCTCCAGCGGCAGACGGTGGGAGATGAGGTCGGTCGTGTTGATCTTGCCTTCGAGGATCAGCTGGAGCAGCTGGGGCAGGTAGTTCTGCACATGGGTCTGGCCGGTTTTGATCGTCAAACCCTTCTCCATGAAGGCGCCCACCGGAATCTTGTCGGCGAACCCGCCATAGACGCCGGGGACGGAGATCGTGCCGCCCTTCCGGACCGCCATGATCGTCTCGCGCAGCACATGGGCGCGGTCCGTTCCGAGCCGCACGCTGGTCTTGATGGCGTCGATGACATTATCCGGTGAAAAACCGTGGGCTTCCATGCCGACCGCATCAATACAGCTGTCGGGACCGATGCCGGCGGTCATCTCGGTCAAGGCCTCCCGCACCCTGACCTCGTGATAGTTGAGCACCTCGGCTCCGTTGGCCTTGGCCAGTTCAAGTCGGCGCGGATGATGGTCGATGGCGATGACCCGGCCGGCCCCCTGGAGTATGGCGCTCTTGATGGCGAACAGACCGACAGGGCCGCATCCCCAGATGGCGACCGTGTCGCCCGGTTTGATCTGACAGTTCTCGGCCGCCTGCCATCCCGTGGGGAAGATGTCGGACAGGAAGAGGACCCGTTCGTCCTCGATCCCATCGGGGATCACGATCGGCCCATAGTCTGAATACGGCACCCGCGCATACTCCGCCTGACCGCCCGCATACCCCCCTGTGAGATGGGAATAGCCGAAGGCGCCCGTCATGGCGTAGCCGTAGGCGATCTCGGAGGCGTCGGCCTTCTCGGCGGGATTGGAGTTATCGCAGGCGGCGGGCATCTTGTGGTCGCAGAAGAAACATTTGCCGCAGGCGATGACGAAGGGCACGACCACCCGGTCGCCGACCTTCAGGGTGGTGTTCTCCTTACCCACCTCCTCCACGACGCCCATGAACTCGTGGCCCAGGATGTCGCCGTTGGACATGCCCGGAATATAGCTGTCGTACAGATGCAGGTCCGAGCCGCAGATGGCGGTCGCCGTCACCTTGATGATGGCGTCGCGCGGGTTGACGATCTTGGGATCGGGAACGGTGTCGACCTTGACGTTGTGTTTGCCGTGCCAAGTGAGTGCGCGCATGATGTTCTCGTCTTCAGTAAAATGAAAGGGCGGCCTCGGCCGCGGGGCTCAGAGGTGTCGCTCACCGCGAGGCGCGGCGTCCGGAGCCTTCGATGTTGAGACCTCGCCGGTCTCCATCAGCTGTTTGAACCGGCGGAGCTCCCGTCGGGCCTGAACCCGGGGTTCACGCTGCAGGACCTTGGCGACGACCTTGCCGATCGCGCCCGCGGGCGGGTCGTAGCTGATGGACAGCCGCACCTCGGTTCCGCGCCCGAAGGCGTTGTCCCGGAACGCGATCCAGCCTTCGTGGTCGACGTCCGATCCTTCGCTCGAGGTCCAGGCGATGCGTTCGCCCGGAATGTCCTCGGTGATCTCGCAGACCAGTTCGACGTCCATTCCGCCGGGTCCGGCGATGGTCCACTGCGATCGGCCGGGCCCGAGAACCTCGACCGACTTCACGTTCTCCATGAAGCTCGGCAGATTGGTGATGTCGCTCCAGTAGTCATAGAGCTCAAGGCGGGGGCGGTTGATCATCGCCGCGCGGATACTGGCCGAGGAATGATCGCCCTCGACATTGTCCTTGTCGAGGAAGGCGGGCGAGGCGACCTCGGCGTCGGTCGAAATCGGATCTTTGGAAGACATGGCGAACTCCGTCTGCTGACCTTTCCAACCGTCTCGGCGTGATGCCGTTCCAGCGTCGCAATACGGAACATCGCTCAGGGTTTGCGACTTCTGGGCCTGGACCTAGAAGCGGAGATTCCTGTGTCGGATGATGGACTTAAAATGGCGACTTCGGCTCGCCCGCTCGCCTTGGTGACCGGCGCCTCGACCGGCATCGGCTATGAGCTCGCCAAGCTGTTCGCCTCGGATGGCTTCGATCTCGTGGTCGCCGCCGACACGCCGCTTGCCGATGCGAAAGAGGTCTTGGAAACACTCGGCGCACGGGTCGAGACGCTTCAGACGGACCTGTCGACGGAGGCTGGGGTCCAGTCGCTCTACGACCTCGTCGCGGGTCGGGTGATCGACGCACTCGCCGCCAATGCCGGTCACGGTCTAGGGCAAGCCTTCCTCGACCAGAGGTTTGAAGACGTCCTGCACGTGATCAACACCAACATCACCGGGACCACCCGCCTCCTCCATCTCGTCGGGCGCGACATGCGAAGCCGCGGGCGCGGGCAAATCCTCTTGACGGGATCGATCGCCGGCCTGATGCCGGGCGCTTTCGCCGCCGTGTACAACGCCTCCAAGGCCTATGTGGACAGTTTCTCCTTCGCCTTACGCAACGAGTTGAAGGACACGGGCGTCAGCGTGACGGTCCTGATGCCGGGCCCTACCGACACCGAGTTCTTCCACCGGGCGGGCCTCGATGACACCGCCGTCGGCCAGTCCACATCCAAGATGGATCCCGCCAAGGTCGCCGAGATCGGATACCGGGCCATGCAGCGCGGCGACGGTGACGTTGTCGCAGGTCTCATGAACAAGCTGCAGGCCGCGACAGCGGCGGTGACGCCCCAGACCGTGCTCGCGGAGATGCATCGCAAACAGGCGGAACCCGGCAGTGCGAACTGAAGACCCCAGCGCCTCAAGCCGTTCGCCCCCTTGGACCTTAGGCTAGGCTTTCCAGGTGTTCGGCTCGGCAGGATGTTCGTCGATCGATGCCACCGCGAAGGTTCGCCCGCCCCAGGGTCGGCTGTCGCCGATCGTCGACGCCAGGAGGCTCGACGGCGGCGGATCTTGCCGCGATGATGGCCCATGATCTCCCTTCTTGCGGCCGTGGTCCTGACCACCTCGCCGGCCTCGTCCATCCCCTCCGGCGTCTACCAGTCACGCGGCTACGGTTGGGTCCTCGACCGCAGGGTTTCGCCATCCCGTCTCTACCAGACGGCGGGGTCGGCCTGTTGGCTCGATGCCGGAGCCGAGCCCGACGCCGTCTTCCGTCATACGACCCAGCGACCCGATGGAGCCCTCGCCGTCACGTCGGATGCAGAGCCTCAAGCCACGGCCTATGTCTTCGATGCTGTGGCGGACCTGCCGCCGCAATGCCAGGAGGCCTCCGCCGACGCCTCTCGAGCCGTCAGGGCGATCGCCGACCTCATGAGCGAACGCTACCCCGGCTTTGACGCGCGCCGCGTCGACTTCGACGCCCGCCGCCACGCCATACTTGATCGCCTGCCCGACACCGCGTCGCCTGAAGCGGCCTTCGCCGCAGCCGAAACCCTGCTGGGCGGGCTGGACGACGCCCATATCGCGCTCTCGGCGGATCTTGAAGGCGGCGGACGAAGCCTCGCGGTTTCACAGGGTGAGACCCTGGATGCGATCCATGCCCGGCCCGGCGATCGGCCGGAGCGCGTCTGGCTCGGCGCATGGCGGTCCGGAGTTGAGGACACTATCCTCGGGGGCCAGGGCCATGTCGCCGCCAACAACCGGATCTTCTGGGGGCTGAGGGACGGGGTCGGATACCTGGCGATCGTCACCATGGGCGGGTTCGACCCGGACGACGCCGAAACACTTGCGCCCTTGGATGAGGCGCTCGACGCGGCCATGACGGCCTTTGCCCACGCCCGGGCCGTCGTCGTCGATGTCTCCAACAACCGCGGCGGTTACGATGCGGCGAGTTTGAAGATCGCCGGACGCTTCGCCGAGGCCCCTCGCCTCGCCTATCTCAAGCACGGTTGGGGCAGCGGAGAGCCCTATCAGCCGATCGTCGTCGAGCCGTCCGACCGACCCGGATACCACGGACCGGTCTGGCTGCTGACGAGCGACATCACGGTCAGCGCCGGGGAGACCTTCAGCCAGATGATGCGGGTCCTTCCCAATGTGACACACGCCGGGACGGCCACGCGAGGCGCCTTTTCCGACCAGACGTCGGTCACCTTGCCGAACGGCTGGTCCTTCGCCATGCCGATGGAGGCCTATGTCGATCCGGAAGGGCGGGCGCTCGAGGGCCACGGACTGCAGCCCCGGATTCCGCTGGCCCTCTATCCGGCCGGAGATCCGGATCGCGGCCACGCCCGCGCGGTCTCCGCCTTGATCACCCGCCTGTCCAGGACGCGGTGACGCCCTGCAGATGGCCTGGCGCAGCGGAGACGGGAGCGGTGACCACGTCATCGTCCGGGGGCTTGGGAAGAGCGCTCGCCGCCGGGCCGTCGGCGCCAGACCGGGCTCAACGCAAGGTCCGGAAGGTCACGGAGTAACGCTGGACTGCTCCGGGCGCGATACTGTGCTCCCAGATCTCACGGGCGGCGCCGTCGAGAAGATAGGCCGAGCGGGGCGCGAGCGGAGCGGCCTGCCGATCCCATCCCGTTGGCGTGCGTCGACGCAACCTGAGCACGGCCAGCGATCCGAAGGAGACGCCGACGACCCGACCATAGTCCGGGCGGTCACGATGCCAGCCAATGCCGGCGCCCGGCGGATAGTCGATGACCATGGCCTGCCCCAGAGCGTCCGCCCGAATCCCGGCAAACCCGGCCGCCCGATCTCTCAAGGGGAGCAGCCAGGCCGGGATCGCTTCGGCCGGCTGCATCCGGCTATGGGTGAAGTCATAGCTTGATCCGAAGGACACCGTGCGCCGGTTGCCCTTGAACCCCCGAAAGTCGAACGGTTCGAACGCGAGACCGATGAAGCGGGCGATCAGAGCGGACTCCTCCGCCTCCGTGATCAGGGCGGCCTCATATTTCAGGCCGGGCGGTCCGAGGTCAGCGAGTGGAAAGAGCGGCGGCAAGGGCGTCATCACCGGATATAGGCAGGCTTTGCGAACATTGGAACCAACGCCGTTCGTTCAGGCTTTCCTCGTCAACTGAAGAACTTAACGGAAATCCGATGATGAAATCCCTGCTCGCGGCGGCCGCGGCCGCCTGCCTGTTCGCTGGCGCGGCCTCGGCCCAGGACTATGCCTATCGGTGGACCCCCGCCGGAACGCTCGCGCCGACACCCCCCGCGCCGACCTTCCTCATCCTGGGCGGCGCCGGCGATCTCTACGAGGTCGAGTCGAGCCGACTGGTGCTGGCGACGACCCAGAATCCGGAGATCCGTCGCTTCGCCCAGATGATGGTCGACCATCACACCAAGACAACCCAGGACGCTGCGGCTGCCGCCCTGCGCGCCGGCCTGACGCCGCCGACACCCATGCTGGACGCCCCCAAGTCGGCGATGCTGGCGAGCTTGGCCCGCTTCGATGGCGCCGAGCGCGACAACCTCTATCTCACCCAGCAGTTGATGGCCCACAAGGAGGCGCTCGGCCTGATGAAGACCTATGCCGAGACCGGGGACACGCCCGAACTGAAGGCCGCCGCCGCCGCCGCCGTCACCGTCGTCCAGACCCATCTGACCCTGGTCGAGCGACTGATGCGCTGACGCGCGCCGCGCCGCCCCTCCCGATTTCACCTCTTCATCGAGCAAACCCATGACCTCTCGACTGACCCTCCTGGCGACCTCGGCCGCCCTCGTCGCCACCCTCTCCGCCTGCGCCCCCGGCAGGGGGATGGAGACCCGGCCCCCGTCGCCGCCGATGAGCGCCGTCGCGCCCCTGGGGATGACGGCCCGGCCCGACGCAGACATGCAGGCCGTCCTCGACGCCCACGCCGCCCTAGGCGCCCGACCCATCGAGAGCCTGACCGTCGCCCAGGCCCGGAGCCAGCCCTCGCCCGCGGACGCGGTCAATCGCGTCAAGACCATGATGGGGATGCCGACCGGGCCTGACGCCAGTGTCACCACGACAGACCTGACCTATCCGACCGGCGGTGCGACCCAGCCGGTCCGGGTCTACAAGCCCGCCGGCGCCACCGGCGCCAACCTGCCTGTCGTGGTCTACTTCCACGGGGGCGGCTGGGTCATCGCCGACCTCGACGTCTATGACGCCACACCGCGAGCGATGGCCAAGACCCTCAACGCCATCGTCGTCTCGGTCGAATACCGCAAGGGTCCGGAACACCGGTTCCCCGCCTTCTACGAGGACGCCAACAATGCCTGGAAATGGGTTCAGGAAAACGCCCGGGCCTGGGGCGGCGACCCGATGAACATCGCCGTCGCCGGCGAGAGCGCCGGCGGCAACCTGGCGCTCAATGTCGCCATCGCCGCGCGGGATGGCGGCTGGACCCAGCCGAAGGCCATCCTGGCCGTCTATCCGATCGCAGATTCCAATCCTCAACTGCCTTCGAAGCTGGAGAATACAGCCAGCCTGCCGCTGCGCACGCCGACGCTCGGCTGGTTCGGCCAGTACGCCCTTCGCAGCCCAGCCGATCAGACCGACTCCCGCTACAATCTCGTGGCCGCCAATCTGCGCGGTCTGGGACCGGTGACCATCGTCAACGCCCAGATCGATCCCCTGCGGTCGGATGGGGAGACCCTGATGACGGCCCTGCGTGCGGCCGGGGTTCCTGTCGAGCGCAGGGTCTGGGACGGCGCCGTCCACGAGTTCTTCTCCATGGCGGATGTGGTGGCCGACGCCCGAGAGGCCCAGGCCTGGTCCTTCGGCCGCCTGAGACTGGCGCTCCGCTAGTGACCCGCGCCACCGCCCCGGAATCATCCGGGGCGGTTTTCCGCAGTCTCTGCCCTCCAGACATCGTGAACTGTCGCATGAGACTGGCGGCTCTGGACGGGGTCGGGAACGAGGCCCTGCGCAGCCTGCAGCATGGGCCCGGATTTGAACCGCCGATCCCCAGGCAGGCTTGCGCTGGCCGACACGGCTGATCCGGCCTCTGCGGGCGGCTGTGCGAGGGGGCGGCCCTCTAAACGAACAACAGGCTGGCGTGAACGCATGGGCCCATACGCCGTTGAGCAGCATGAACTTCGCCGATCTCGCGCCCTCGCCCTACATCGTCGGCCTGACAGGGGCGGGTCTGCTGATCGCACTCGTGGCTTGGCTCCCGACCGCACTGAAGCGGATACCCCTCTCCCTGCCCATCATCTGCATCGGATTGGGCGCGGCGATCTTCTCCATCCCTGCGGTGACCCTCAACCCCGTGCCGGTCGACTACCCGGAGGTCACCGAGCGGTTCACCGAGTTCGTCGTCATCATCGCGCTGATGGGCGCTGGACTGAAGATCGACCGTGTCTTCCACTTCCGACACTGGGCTGTGACCTGGCGGCTCCTCGCCATCACCATGCCGCTCAGCATCGTGGCGATCGCGCTGCTCGGCCTGTGGGGCGGACTGCCCTGGGTGGCGGCGATCCTTCTGGGCGCGAGCCTGGCCCCGACCGACCCGGTCCTCGCGGCGGACGTCCAGGTCGGCCCGCCGAAGACCGGGGAAGAAGACGAGGTCCGCTTCGGCCTGACGTCGGAGGCCGGGCTCAACGACGGACTGGCCTTCCCCTTTGTCCACCTCGCCATCGCCCTGGCCCTGGCGGCCCAGACCGGAGAGCCCTGGCTGGTCGACTGGCTGACCTATAATGTCGCCTGGGAGATCGGCGTCGGCGTGGTCGGCGGTTGGCTGGTGGGCCGGATCTTCGGCTGGTTGACCTTCCGCATCGATTCCAAGAGCAAGCTGGCGCGGACCGGCGACGGGCTGATCGCCATCGCCGCGACCTTTATCTCCTACGGCCTGACGGAGATGGTCCACTGCTACGGCTTCCTCGCCGTCTTCATCACGGCCCTGACCCTGCGCCACGCCCATCGCGATCACGAATTCCAGCGCGAGATGCACGACGTCACCGAGCAGGTGGAGCGGCTGGCCATGATGGTCCTCCTCCTCCTCTTCGGCGGCGCCCTGGTCGGCGGCCTTTTATCGACCCTGACCTGGATCGACGTCGGCATCGCCGTCGCGGTCTTGCTGGTCGTGCGCCCGTTGGCGGGCCTGATCGGGCTCATCGGCGTCAAGGCGACACGCAGCGAGAAACTGACGCTGGCCTTCTTCGGCATCCGCGGCGTCGGCTCGATCTACTATGTCGCCTATGCGCTGAACCATGCGGCCTTTCCCCAGCCGGAGCGGCTGTGGGCCATCGTCGGGCTCATCATCCTGCTGTCGATCCTCCTGCACGGGCTGACGGTGACGCCGATCATGCGCCGCCTCGATCGGACACAGGGACGCGATCCCGATGCGCCCGAGAACGACGGCGTGCCTCCGCCGGGCCTGGCGGGACCGGCGGCCCAAGGCGCACGGCCCTGACCCGGATCGAATGATCGATCGACGCCGGCGGTCGCCGCGCCTGCAAGCCTGTTGGTGAGGCGGCTTGCGGCTGGCGCATCGCCGTGACCTTGTTTTGAGACATCGAACAGACCTGCGGGACGTGCGGAGCCAACTCGTCGGTGAAGCGTTGCCGCGGATGATGTCCGTCGCTGCAACCCGTCTCCGCGCCAATCGCAGTTATCTGCGTGATCTTGGGCGCGCATTCGCTGGAGCCCTGGTGTTCAGCATACCCCTGCTGATGACCATGGAGATGTGGCAGCAGGGCGTGGTCATGGAGCGATGGCGCCTTCTCGCCTACATCCTGATCAGCCTGCCGCTGCTTTACGGACTCGCCTTCTACGCCGGCTTCTCGAAGCGACGGGGCCTGGTCAACGATCTGCTCGACACCGCTGTCGCCCTGGCCGTCGGCTGCATCACCGCCTCGGTCCTCCTGATCCTGTTTGGCGTCGTGCAGTGGGACGCGCCGCCGCGGGAGGCCGTCGGCATGGTCGCGCTTCAAGCCATACCCGGCGCCATGGGCGCCCTTCTCGCCCGTCGTCAGCTCAACGGCTCGGGCCGCGGCGACTCGGACGAGGACGAGGCCTCCTACGTCGGTGAGCTGTTCCTGATGGCGGCCGGCGCCCTGTTCTTCGCCATGAATGTCGCCCCGACCGAGGAGATGATCCTGATCGCCTACAAGGCCACGCCGATTCATGCGCTGAGCCTGATCGCCGTCTCGGTCCTGCTGCTGCATCTGATCGTCTACAACGCGGGCTTCGCGGGTCAGGAGGAAGCTGGCGAACCTCTCAAGGCCTTCTGTCACTACACCCTGCCCGGCTACGCCATCGCGCTCGGCGTTAGCCTGTTCGTGCTCTTCATCTTCGGTCGCACCGATGCCCATGCCTTCACCGGCGTGATCCAGACCGTGATCGTCCTCGGCTTCCCCGCCGCAATCGGCGCCGCCGCCGCCCGTCTTCTGGTCTGACCCCATGGCTCCTCGCAAGACACCCCCCAAGGCCGCCCCGCTCCGAACCACTCCGGCGCTTCAGTGGGCCATGGCCATCCTCGGCGGGGTGGTCACGGCCGCCATCACCGGCGTCGTGATCTGGGAAGCGCTCCAGCCGGCGGCCCCTCCGGCCCTGAGTGCGCGGATCGTCGCCATCGAGGCCACCGCGGCCGGCCATGTCGCGGTCATCAAGGTCGTGAATGAGGGGGACGACACCGCCTCCGCCGTCGATATCGAAGGCGTCCTCGGGGCCGAACAGGCGAGCGCGACCGTCGACTATGTTCCCGGCCACGGCCACGCCAAGGCCTTCCTGCGGTTCGACGCGGACCCTCGCGCGGCGTCCGTCACCGTCAAGGGCTGGTCGGCGCCATAGGGGGGTGGCGCCATCGGCCGCGCCTTTGCTTCAATCAGCGGACCGCCTGGGCGCTTAGCGCCTCCTGACCAGGTCGGCGGCAAGCCCGGGTTCGGCCACGCTCAGGCGGGTGCGGCCCCGTCGAACTCCTTGAAGGCGCGACGGATGTCCTCGATGTCGCCGCGATCCGCCGCATCGACCGTGACGACGATGCGACCTTCCAAGGGCGCGTCGGTCCTCGCCTCGACGCTGGGTTCCGCCGCCTTGTCGTCTCCGCCGGACGTCGCCTCGCCGGCGGAGTTGTCGTCGCCCTCGGGGCCGACATGGATCGCTTCGCGGGCGAGGTCGAACGCCTGCACGAGCCGCTCGACGACGAGCTCGGCCTCTCGGCGGGTGGCGAAGGTCGCCGTCATCTTCGAAGTCATGGGTCACCGTCATTCTGTTGCAGGATCGGTGAACGCCTGCGGCGACCATTTTGCTCCCGTCAGGTCGGCGTCGTGCGCGGCTCAGCCGTGTCGGGCGGCCCGATGTTCAGGCGCGACCCAGGTCACGGCCGGCAGGGTTTCCACACCCGGTTTGGCGAGCAAATAGCCCTGCATCAGCGAGACGCCGAGGTCCTCGAGCGCGTCATGCTCGCTCACGGTCTCGATGCCCTCGCATACCGGCTCAATACCGAGATCGCGAAGCATGCCCAGGGTGTGGCTGACGATCGTCCGTTTGACCGGATCGCTGTCGATGCCGCGGATCAGGTCCATGTCCAGTTTGACGATGTCCGGCTGGAATTTCGTCAGCAGACCCAGACCGGCGTAGCCGGAGCCGAAGTCGTCGATGGCGGTCTTGAACCCCATGGCGCGGTAGGACCGCAGGATGTTCAGGATATGCGGGGTGTCCAGTTGCTCGTCTTCGGTGAACTCGAAGATGATCCGGTCAATCGGAAAGCCCGTCCGCATGGCAGCCTCGAGCGTGACCCGTATGCAGGCACGGGGCTCGTAGACAGCATTGGGCAGGAAGTTGATCGAGAGGTGCGCGCCTGAAGCCGCGAGGTCGAGCCCCGCGCCGAGCTCAATCGCGGTCTTGCGACACAGCTGGTCGAAGGCGTATCGATTTTCTGGCGACACCTGGGCAAGCACTGCGCCTGCGCCTTGACCATCCCGCCCACGCACCAGAGCCTCGTAGGCATAGACCGTCCGGGATCGCACATCGACGATCGGCTGGAACGCCATGGTGATCGGAAGTTCAAATCCGGTTCCATCTTTGCAGGCCGTGCAGGGCATCACTCTGTACTCCGTTCAATGCGAAGACTACCGAGCGCTAGTTAAGGAATGTCTGTCCGGGCGAATGCGATCACGCACTCAGCGATGTCTGGAGCATCTCCGGCCCTGGCGTTAAATCATTTGGCAGGCCAAGGGGCTAGCGCCCCATTCGACAGCGCTCCTATGCTCGTCAGACATCGAGAGCAGGGAGACGGCCCGCGCTCTCCTCACATCAGGCTCTGCAAGGTCCCCTCATTCTCGTCTTGCTCAGTCTGGCTATCGGGTCCGCCACGGCCCAGATCGTACCGGTCTGGCGCATCGGCACTGATGTGACACCGACGATATGCCTCGAAACCCACGGACGCGAAACTGACGTCACTGAGAAGACGCAGTTCGGCCAGCGCCGCCGCATGCTCATCATCGCTCGCAGCGACCCATTCCAGTTGGAAGCCATCACCCCGCCGGAGCTGAAGCGTGAAATGATAATCCCGCATGCATTTCCTCCCGAACATCACGGCCGGTGTCGGCGGGCTTGGGGGGCTCGCACCCTCAAAGGATAGGGCGAGCGGGGCTGAGCGCCTGAATTTACGGCTTTCCAGCGAATAACCTCCCCCGCCCGGGAACGATGCGGCGCCGGGTCGGTTGGTGGGCCAGTCAGGACCCCTCATGCCCCTCATCCCCCTTCTCAAGCTGGTCTTCGGCCTGCTGTCTCTCCTCATTCTGGGAACGGCGGCCTGGCTGCTCTGGACTTGGTGGGAAGGGTATCTGATCCCGGCCGGCGATGGCGCCGGTCTGATCTTCGTGCGTGACGCCTGGCGCCTCTGGACCGGGCTGGGCCTGTTGGCCTTTTCGTTCATGGGCCGACCGATCATCATGCTGCTGCTGGCCCGTAGCGACACCGACCCGTCCGTCGCACGTCGGGAGGACGGCGCCTTCATCGATGGCGTGGAGGCGAGCCTCTATGTCGAGCGCCGTGGCGCGGGATCGGGCGTTCCGTTGGTTCTGACCCACGGCTGGGGTCTGGACAGCACCATCTGGGACTATGCGTCCCGAGCCCTGGGGATCCGTCACCCGCTGGTTATCTGGGATCTGCCAGGCCTTGGCCGTTCGAAGGTGAAGCCGACCGGCGTCACCCTGCCCGCCTTCGCCGAGGATCTGCGGCGGGTCGTCATTAGTTCAGGCGATGGGCGCGTCGTCCTTGTCGGTCACAGCATCGGCGGGATGACGATCCAGACGCTGGTCCGCGACCACCCCGATTTCGTTCGTGACCGCGTGTCGGGCGTGGTCCTGATCAACACCACCTACACCAACCCGCTTCGGACGATGATCTTCCCGGGTCTGCTCAAAGCCTTGCAGAAGCCGGTAATCGAGCCCGTTTTCCACCTCATGGCCTGGCTTCAGCCGCTGTTCTGGCTCGGCGCCTGGCAGGGCTATCTGAGCGGATCGGCGCACATGGCCAACCGCCTCGGCGTCGGTCGTTATGTCACCCGCAGCCAACTTGAACACACAACCCTTCTGGCGACCCGCAATCCGCCGGGCGTCCAGGCGCGGGGCAATCTGGCCATGTTCGATTGGGACGCGACCGGAGCTCTGCGTGACCTCGGCGTTCCTCTGCTCGTTCTCGGCGGTGCGCTCGACATCGTCACCAAGCCTGACGCCAGCCAGGTCATGGCCGCCGACGCGCCGTCAGCCGAGCTCGACGTCATCGACGGCGTCAATCACATGGGATTCCTGGAGCGGGCGGACAGCTACCACCTCGCCATCGACACCTTCGTTGCATCCCTGCCCGCACCGATCGACATGCGGCCGCCCGGCCTCGAAGTCGCAACCGCCCTGCGGTGATGCTTCACAACACCTCAGCCGGCCCGGCGGCTGATCCTCACGATGAAATCGACTGTCCTGCAAATGTCCTCTTCCTCGCCCGACCAGACGACCGCCACGATCATCGGCGAACTCTCCCTCGTAGACGGGCCGATACCGACAGACACCGCCGAAGCGCCGCGTAAGGCCCCGGCTGCGGCGGTCGCGGCGCGGCTCATGGATGAACTCGCTGATCATCCGGGCGACCTGATCTTCCTGGCGACGAACGAACGGCGCGCGGACGAGATCGCCTCGGCCCTGGGCGCTCTGGGATCTGCCGCAGGGCCGGACATTCTGGTCCTGCCGCCGTGGGATTGCCTGCCCTATGACAGGGCCGCCCCTTCGCGAGAGAGCATGGGGCGGCGGATGGCCGTGCTCGCAGCGCTGAAAGACCGCACGGTCGAACGGCCGCGATGGGTCGTGACCAGTCCCGAGGCCGCCATGCAGCGCACGCCGCCCCACGATGTGGTTGGCGACGTCTTTCACCTGCGGGTCGGCGATCGTCTCGATCGCCCCGCGCTGGAGGCGTTCGCCCGAAACTGGGGCTATGTGACCGACGACCGTATCGACGAGCCCGGCGAAATCGCCCTGATGGGCGAGGTCATAGACGTCTATCCGCCTGCCGCCTCTAACCCGTTCCGGATTTCCCTGTCCGAAGACGACGTCATCGTCTCGGTCAAGGCGTTCGACGCGGTCAGCCAGCGCAGCGGCGAGGCGGCCTCCTCGCTGCGGCTGGATCCGGCGAACGAACGGCGGGCGGTCGAGGACGAGGGTCCGGACACCCCAGGCTTGGAGCACCGCCTGTCCGAGCGCTACGACAGCCTGTCCAGCCTGTTCGGTTTCCTGCCTTCCGCCACGATCCGTCATGAAGCCGCCGTGGAGTCTCGTATCGCTCGGATCGACCGACAGACAGCCGAGGCCTACGAGGCCCGACGCGCCTTTGGCGACGCGGACGGTCCGCGTCCATTGCCGCCCGAGAGCGTCTATCTGACGCCGGAAGAGCTGATGGCCAAGCTGTCGACCTCCGAAGCCGTGTCCTTGCAGGGCGTGACGCCGGCGCCGAAGTTTGCCCGGGAGAAGGCGTCGGGCCCCGCGTTGAGGGCCTTTATCGAGCAGCAGCGCGCGGCGGACCGCCGTGTCGTCCTTGTCGGCCTGACCCACGAGCTCCGGGTCGTCACCCGCCTGTTGAAGCGAAGCGGCGTCGAGCCTCCCCAAACCATCGAGTCCTGGAACGAGGCCCGCCAGGCATCGCCGGGCGCGCTGGTCGCCCTGACGGCGGACCTGGATCAGGGGTTCATCGACCACCCGCAGGGTCTCGTCGTGGTCACGCCCTCCGACGTCACCGGCGGCCGCATCGCGCGGGCGACCGCAGCCACAACCAATCCCTTCGGCGAGACCGAGCTGAGAGCCGGCGACGTCGTGATCCACGAGGACCACGGTCTGGGCGTTCTGCAGGCGCTGGAGATGATCGAGGCCGATGGCGTGGAGCGCGACGTGCTGCGGCTCGAGTATCACGGCGGCGCCACGGTGCTGGCTCCCGTTGAGTCCTTCTCGCGCATCTGGCGCTATGGCTCCGAGGCCGGCGCGGTGACGCTCGACCGCCTCAACACCGAGGGCTGGATCAAGCGACGCGCCGAGGTCAGCGCCCGGATCGACGAGACGGCGGCGATCATGGTCGAGCAAGCCCGGGCTCGGGCGGCCATTTCGACGCCGGCGATCGCGCCGCCGCGCGCGGCCTATGAGACGTTCGCCGCAGGCTTTTCCTTCCCCGAGTCGGCGGACCAGATGGCGGCGATCGAGGCTGTCGTGTCCGACCTGGCATCCGGCAAACCCATGAACCGTCTGATCTGCGGCGACGTTGGATTCGGCAAGACCGAGGTGGCCTTGCGGGCGGCCGCCGCCGTCGCCCTGTCCGGCCGACAGGTTATGATCGTGGCGCCGACGACGGTCCTCGCGCGCCAGCATCACTCTCTCTTCCAACGGCGCTTCGAGGACGCCGGGATCGCCGTCGGACAGCTGTCTCGGATGACGAACGGCGCCGAGGCCCGCAAGGTCAAGGCGGGTCTGGCGGACGGCTCGCTACGGGTCGTGGTCGGCACCCAGGCCCTTGCCTCGCAGAGCCTGTCCTGCGCCGATCTGGGTCTGGTGGTCATCGACGAGGAGCACCGGTTCGGGGCCAAGATGAAGGCCGGCCTGTCGGCGCGTGCGCCGCATGTCCTCGGCCTCACCGCCACCCCGATACCCCGCACCCTGCAGGGCGCAATGGTGGGGATTCAGGATGTCAGCGTCATCGCCAGTCCCCCGGCGCGACGCCGTCCGATCCGCACGTTCCTGACCGATTTCGACGGCGGATCGGTTCGGATCGCCCTGATGCGCGAGGCGTCACGCGGCGGACAGAGCTTTGTTGTCGCCCCCCGCATCGAGGACCTGGGCTCGCTGCAACAGCAGCTTTCCAAACTGGTCCCTGAGCTGAAGGTCCTCGTCGCCCACGGCGAACTGGCCCCCGACAAGATGGATGCGGTGATGACCGGCTTCGCGGCAGGCGACGGCGATGTCCTGCTGGCCACCAATATCATCGAGAACGGTCTGGACGTACCGCGGGCCAACACCATGGTGGTCTGGCGCCCGGACCGGTTCGGACTCGCGCAGCTGCACCAGCTGCGCGGCCGGGTCGGTCGCGGCCGGCGCCAGGGCTATGCCTATCTGCTCAGCGACCCGCAGGCGCCGTTGTCGGAGAACACCCTGTCGCGGCTGCAGACGCTGGAGGCTCTGGACCGGCTGGGATCGGGCTTCGCGATCAGCGCGCGGGACCTCGACCTCAGGGGCGGGGGCGACCTTGTCGGCGACGAACAGGCCGGCCATATCCGGCTGATCGGCGCCAGCCTGTATCAAAGGGTGCTCGCCCGCGCCCTCAAGATCGCGCGCGGCGAGCCGGCCCCGGACCCGGCGCCGCCCAAACTCAATCTGACCTCAGGAGGCTGTCTGCCTGTCGACTACGTCCCGGACCCCACCACCCGCATCAACCTTTACGCGCGTCTCGCCAGACTGACAGCCGTGGAGGACATCGACGCCTTCCACGAAGAGGTCGAGGACCGGTTCGGCCCCCTGCCCGAAGGCGCGTCGATGCTGTTGAGCGCCGCCCGTCTGACGGCCCTGGCCATCGCGGCCGGAGTGACGGAGATCACCTCGGGGCCCAAGGCCACCGCCTTCACTGTCAGCCCGCCCGTTGCGAAGGCCCTTGCCGACACCCTCGCCCTGACGCCCGAGCGGCGATGGTCAAACGACCGACTGATCGTCGAGGCCGATGAGGGGATGCCTCACGACCCCGCCTTCGTGGAAGCTGTGCTGACGGAGCTTGCGGCGGCATGAAATCGCCCGCCCTGATCGCCCCGGCCGACCGTCAGCGCCTTCTGACCCAGACACGCCGGCTGAAGATGGCGCGATCCGCCCACGCCTATGTGCGGGGCAGTACGAAGCAGTTCTACGCCTGGCTTGAAAACTCGCCGACGGGGATTCCCGAGGGGCCGCCGGTCTGGATCTGCGGCGACTGTCATCTCGGCAACATGGGCCCGCTCGCGGACGGCAAGGGCCGGGTGCGGATCCAGATCCGAGATCTCGATCAGACCGCCATCGGCAACCCGGCGCATGACATCATCCGGCTGGGCCTGTCTCTGGCCTCGGCGGCGCGCGGTTCGGACCTGCCGGGCGTGACCACGGCTCGGATGCTGGAAGGTCTGATGGCGGGATATCAGGCCGGGCTCGCCGGAGACTTCGACCGGGGCAAGGACCGCTCCAACCGGCCGGAGCTTATCCAGCGTCTTCTGTCTCAATCGCTGCGGCGACGTTGGTCCCAACTCGCGACCGAACGCCTCGACCCGGATCGGCCCCGCCTGCCGCGCGGCAAGCGGTTCTGGTCGCTGGAGACGCCGGAACGAGAGGGGCTGACCAACCTGCTGCGCGCAACGGATGTCTCCAACCTGATCTCGGGCGACCACGGTCCGGATAAAGGCGCGATCGGTCTGGTCGACGCCGCCTACTGGATGAAGGGCTGCAGCTCGCTCGGACGGCTGCGATACGCCGTGCTGGTTCGCCTCGGGGACGGCCGCAAGGCGAGGCTCGGTCTGATCGACGTCAAGGAGGCGGACGCCGCTGCGGCGCCGCGCTCGACGCTCGTCGCCATGCCCCGTGACAACGGCATTCGTGTGGTGACAGGCGCGCGGGCTCTGTCGCCGAACCTCGGCGAACGCATGGAGGCAGGGCGGCTTCTGGACCGCGCTGTGGTGATGCGCGAACTGGCCCCCCAGGACCTGAAACTGGAACTCGCACGCACGACCCGATCCGAGGCGGACCTCGCCTGTATGATCGAAACCCAAGCGGCGCCCTACCTAGCCTCCGGAGCGCTGGTGAGCGTGCTGGACGACTGGCGTCCGATGCTGCCGCCCAACTATCTCTACTACGCGGGCCGTCGCAATCCGCCCCCGGCGCTACGGGCAATCATAGATGCCTTGAAGGGACCGGTTATGAACGCGCCTGTGGAGCCCTGACGTGCAATATGGCTGGAAGCGGACGTGGCCAAAGACCGAGAAGAGTCATATTCGAAAATGATCGCCCCCCAACTTCGCGTCTAAGGAGAGTTCTGCGAAATAGCCGCTTGAGCTCTCAATCTTCCGCACGCCTCATCGCCCGGTTCGGATCAAAGCCGCCCGCAAAACGGGTCGCATCAGCTCATAGCCCGGCGTTAGAGGATGCACTCCATCCCGAGTTAGATCGCTTCGCAGCGCCCCGTCTGACGTACCGACGGCATGGTGATAGTGGGCGAAGGCGGCGCCTGTTGCACCGCGAATGTCCGCAACCACTCATTGAGTTGGCCAACCCGCGGACGAGGATCCGGGAGATCCCGCCCCCATGAAAATCGAGCAGCCGGCGTTATGCTTCCGAGGATCAAGCTGATGCCGTGGTCTCGAACGACTGCGGCCATCGCTGTGATGTTATTCTTATAGTCAGCCGGGGTCGTTGGGCCGGTGTTGCCTGCAGTGTCGTTGATGCCGCACATCAGATGGATCACCTTGGGGGTCAAGGCCACCGCATCAGGCATCAACCGCACGAGTATCTGCGCGCTCGTCTGACCATATGGGATGCTGCAGATGGTGGGACTTTACGTCTCCCGCACCTCACCGAGGCGGCGCGCAGGTCCCTCGCCATCGGCAGAGACCGCACCACGATCGTCAGCCACAACTGACAAGGCCCGACGCAAGGGCTGCTTACGGCTCCAGCAGAAGCGAAACCTTCACCCCCAGGGCGTCGGCGACCCGTTCCAAAGTGTCTAGGGAAATGTTGGTCTCGCCGCGTTCGATATGGCCCACGAACGTTCGGTGGACGCCCGCCAGATCGGCGAGCGCCTCCTGACTATGGCCATCGGCGCGTCGCAGCCGACGCACGTTGGCGCCAACGATCGCCCGTGTTCGTCCCCGCGCTTTCTCCATCCCTGGAAAGTGGCGATGTGCTGCCTATGACTCGACAGCATATAACTAGCATTATAAGTCGGCGGCTTGTCAGATAGAGGCCATCGCACATGATGAACGCGGCTCATCTCATCTCGCTCGACGCACTCGAGTCCGCGCACAACATCGTTCGAGTTGATTGAGCGTGACGGCCCTCTCACGCTCCCCACGCCGTACGCTCCGCGCCGCCGCCTTTGCCCGCGCTCTCAACCAAGCGATCTCGCGCAGCGGCCTGGACCGGAAGACTCTCTGCAGGGGCGCCGAAGTCCGAAAAGGCGTGTTGGAATCTTGGATGAACGGGAATTCGGTCCCGCAGGCCGCGTCCAGCTTCGCATCCCTGGCGCGCTTAGAACCCCTGCTGTCGCTTCGACCGGGATACCTGACATCCCGCGCAAGGCGGGTGAATCATCTCGACCTCGGCATGCCTAGGATCGATGCCAAACGGCCGATGGGGCTTAGCATTCCTCGCTGGTTGATCGATTGGCACATTCCAGCCGACTTCTCCGCCAGGACGTCGAGCGAGCAGCAGGAGATCGGACGTTGGCTGACAGAGACCTTCGCCACCGATCCCCACAAGATTGCGATGCGGCATCAGAGATTCAATGGCTTCGACCTGCGCCGACACACAGTGTGGGAACACGGCAGGGAAACGACGGCAAGGCCGCCGACGCCACGCCAGCTCCGCCTATGGAGCCGCCCCTCCCCTCCCTGTCTAATCGAAGAATGGCGCGACCTGTCAGGCTTCAAGACCGCACGATTCAATCCGCCTGGCCTGCGGCGAACCGCGGCCTGGTCACGCGAGACCGCCAGCGCTCACGGCGCCAAGCTGGGCTGTCTCTTCGCCGCCGCCATCGATCACCATGGAGAAGTGGTCGGCAAGGCCAAAGCAGCGCCCGTCTTGTTGAGCTTCGCCATGCTTGCCGTCCCTCGGGTTTGGGACATAGCGATCGGATCCGCCGACAGTCGCAAGGGTCACCTGAGCCGCGGGGACACCCTCTTTCTGGCCTTGGGACGTACGCTATTGGACCCGCGGTCAGGCTGGCTCCCGCAGGCCCCCCATCTCGCCGGACGATTGCGGCGCATGGCTGGCGTCGTCAGCGACGACGACGTCACGGCGGCCCAGCAGGACTGGCCGGCGTTCTGCGCGCGGGCCCATGACCATCTGTCGATGCGGGTCGCCGACGTCGCCAGGCTCTCGGTTCGCGTCCGCGATCCATTGCGACCTATCGCACCCATACTGGACGCCCCCAATCCGCTGTTCATGATCGGAGCGATTGCAGAATATATGTGGTCACAGTCGCCCGATCCGCAGACCGCGCCTCTGGATTGGGCCAGACATGTGCGCGACTACCTCCTGCTGCGCATTGGCATGCACACCGCCTTGAGGTCGCGTAACATCAGAGAACTGCGGATCGGACAGATCGGCTTACCGAACTCAGGCGCGGGGCTTCTTGGAACGCGCGGTGAATTGAGACGGGAGAGGTCGGGCGGCTGGGAAGTCATAGTTCCTCGCGCGGCGTTTAAGAACAGCCGAGGCGCGCAGTTCGGCAGCGAGCCCTTCCGGGTGGCGCTGCCTGATTGGGATCACCTGCATGAGCGGATCGCGATCTACCTCGAGAAGGCGCGCCCTCTACTGTCGCGCTTCGGCAGTGCAGAGGACGCGGTGTTCGTAAGCGTGCAGAGGAAAGAAAGTCGGCCGATGACGCACAGTGAGTTGCAGCGTGCCTGGTGGGTGGCGATGGCCCAATACGGCATCCTCAATCCGTGGACCGGCCGCGGGCTGGTGGACGGCCTCCTCCCTCACGGGCCACATACAATACGAAGCATAGTGGCCACCCAGATTCTGAAGACCACAGGCTCCATCCACCTTGCGGCGTTCGCCATCCAGGATCATCCTGTGACGGTCCAGAAATACTACATTCGATATCTGCCGGCAGGACAGCGCGCACTCGTCGATGACGCCCTGGCACGGGCACGGACCTCGCACTTGGCGCTTTCCGGCAGAACTTCAGCCAAGAGTGATATTCCCCGCAAAAGTGGACGGGGTTAGGCTCAGGATCCATTGATGTGATGCGCTCGATCTGGTTCAGGCTCTGCAGGAGCGGCTGTCAAAGACGTCGCTTCGGAACGCCGCAGTGAACGTCCTCCCGCTGTTCAAGACCGTGCAGGGGATTTCAGCGAAACCGGCAGAAACTGCCCCCATATCATCGACCCGCTTTGCTCCGTAGACAGGACAAATACGCTCAGCAAAATCGGAAAAACGCACTGATTCTTGTAGAAGAATGCCTTAGGCGGCGACGAGTTCGAACCGCCGACCCTGTCGGTGTAAAGCCTATTTCCGACCGAGACAGTATGTCGACCACGCGTCCAACACCGCCCGTCTCTTCCTGAGCGCATCACTGCGCCGATAGGCCCGCTCCGTGTCGTCCCCGACCAGGTGCGCCAGACATTCCTCGATCGTCTCGCGTGCGAAGTCGGTCTCGTCACCGGCCCAATCCCGGAAGGTCGATCGCATGCCGTGGGGGGTAGCGTCAGCCCCCAGGTCTTTCAGCACCTTGTCCATCGCCGTATTGGATAACGCCCCTCCGGTCAGCGGCGCCGGAAACAGCAATTGATTGGGACGCGGGTTCGCCGGCCTCAGACCGTCGAGCACCTTCAAGGCCCCGAACGAAAGCGGCTGGCGGAAGGGGCGCATCTTCATCCGCTGCGCCTCGAGGCTCCATAGGTCCTCGTGGATCTCGCCCCAGGTGGACTCCAGGGTCATGGTCTCGCGCGCGATGGTCAGTATGGTGAACTCCATCGCCCTGGCGGCCATCCCCTGCTTGGCGGCGAGCCGCTGCATGAAGGCCGGGATTTCCTGATACGGCAACGCCCGCATGTGACCCCGCTGTAGCTTGGGCCTGGGCGGCAGGATGTGGGAGAGGTTCCCCTTCCAGACGGCGGGATTGTCGCCAGTGCGGTACGTCTTCACCTTGGCGTAGTCCAGCACGCGCTCCAGGCGATCGCGGAGCTTTCCGGCGCTTTCGGCCTTGGTCGTCCACATCGGGCGGAGAACCAGCAGCACCGCTTCCACGTCGATCCGGTCGACCGGCCGATGCTTGATCACCGCGGCATGGCTCTCGATCGAGCGCATCCATCCATCCTTGGTCTTGTCGCCCTTCCAGACCGCCTCCTGCCCGGCAACGAACTCCTTCCAGCAGACCAGCAGGCTCGGTGCCGGCTTGCCGGGCTTGAGTGCGACGACCGTCCCCTCCCCCAGTTCGGAGATGGGTGGAGCGATGACCATCGGGGCGTGGCGCTGCTGTAGGGGATTGACGCCGGACTTGATCAGTTTGCGCGCTTGATCCCGCTTCTCGCGGGCCTCGGCGAGACCGACGTCGTACAAAGAGCCCAACCCCATCTCATGGCTGCGGCGATGCATCATGAACCGGTAGATCCAGGTCTTCCCGCCGGTCGGCAGGACCTGAAGATGCAGGCCGAGACCGTCGGGATGGTAGCCCGGAGTCCGCATCGCCCGCACCGCGCGGTCGGTCAGTCTGTTGATCTGTCTTGCCATCGAAGACCTCCAATAAAGCGTTGGAAGTCAGACTCCTAGTTGCGGAGCCAGTTGGAAAACAACCCGAAAATCCACCCCCAAATGCGACAGCGCTCGCCTGAAACGGCCTGAAACGATGTGAACCGAATTCGCGTCGATCACATTCAGCTGATTCAAACTTAAGAGGTTTTCAGGAAACGAACTGAAACGACGTGTACGGACGAAATTCGCTTACCCGCGGAGCCACTCGGGCCTTAAAATCCCTCAACAATCCAGACCGTCCCCTCAGGGGCCCCGTCCTGCGCGGCCATAGCGGAATGGCGTCTGGACTCTTGATTCGCGGGGTTCTCTAACGCCATTTGCTCGCGCCAGGGCACCCGGATCCGTTGGCGCCTTGATGCCGCGGCGAATGCGCACCGACCTTCAGCCGTAACCTTATCCATATCCGTGCGTTTCGCCTCGGCTGTATTCGAGAGGGGCCATGACGGACGACACGAACGCGACATCACAAGCCGCCTTCGGCATTCAGGGGCTAGACGACATACTGGCGGGCGGACTGGAACGCGACCGGGTCTATCTGCTTGAAGGCAACCCCGGCACGGGCAAGACCACGGCGGCGATGAGCTTCCTCATGGAAGGCGCGTCGCAGAGTGAAAGCTCATTATACATCACCCTGTCCGAGACGGAGGACGAACTGCGCGCCACGGCCAGGTCGCATGGTTGGAATCTCGAAGGCGTGGACATTTTCGAACTTGTTCCACCGGAAAGTCTGCTGGACGAACAACAGCAGCAGTCGCTGCTCTACTCGTCGGACCTCGAACTCGGCGAGACCACCCGGATGATCTTCGAGCGGGTCGAAGCCAGCAAGCCCAAGCGCGTCGTCATCGACAGCCTGTCGGAGATTCGCCTTCTGGCGCAGAGCTCGCTGCGGTACCGGCGCCAAGTTCTGGCGCTCAAGCACTATTTCGCCAAACATGGCGCAACCGTCCTGCTGCTCGACGACCTGACGACCGACGTCAACGACAAGACCGTGCATTCTGTGGCTCACGGGGTCGTCCAGTTGCAGGAAATGACGCCCGAATATGGGGCCGAGCGTAGGCGCGTGCGCATCCTCAAATATCGTGCGCGGCGGTTCCGGGGCGGATATCACGACTTCACGATCAAGACGGGCGGACTAAGCGTCTATCCACGCATTGTGGCCTCCGAGCACAAGACCACTTTCGATCGCTCTGCGGTTTCCAGCGGCGTGTCAGGCCTCGACGCTCTGCTCGGAGGCGGGCTTGAACGGGGGTCAAGCGCTCTGATCCTGGGCCCTGCAGGTACAGGTAAATCGCTGTTCGCCATCATTTTCGCGGTCGCCGCGGTTCAACGAGGCGAAAAGGCGGCGCTGTTCATCTTCGACGAGGAACTGGGCCTGCTCTATGATCGCATGCTGAAACTGGGGTTCGATCTGCAGGCCATGCGGGCCTCTGGCGATCTGACCATCGAACAGATCGACGCCGCCGAGCTTTCGCCAGGCGAATTCTCTGCTCAAGTCCGCAAAGCTGTCGTCGATCACGATATCAAGACCGTCGTCATCGACAGTCTGAACGGCTACCAGGCGGCGATGCCGCAGGAGCAGTTCCTGGTTCTGCACATTCATGAACTGCTGCAATATTTGAACCGTCAGGGCGCCTCGACCTATCTGACAGTGGCCCAGCACGGACTGGTCGGCGACATGAAGGCGCCGGTGGACGTGACCTATCTGGCGGACACCGTCATCCTGCTTCGTTACTTCGAAGCGCTTGGCCATGTCCGGCGCGCGGTGTCGGTGATCAAGAAGCGATCGGGCAGGCATGAGAAAACCATCCGCGAGTTCGACATCGGGGAAGACGGTCTCACGCTCGGCGAGCCGCTGAGCGGGTTCCAGGGCGTGTTACGCGGCGTCCCGAACTTCGTCGGCCAAGGAACAGGCCTGATGGGCGACGCCTCCGCATGAGTAGCGGGGGCGCCCTTTCCGAGCGCTCGCTGGTGCTGGCTCCTACGGGACGAGACGCCGGCATCGCCGCCGCAATACTGGCCGAAGCAAATGCGCCGTCGCTCGTCTGCGCCGATCTGGCGGCTCTTCTGGAGGGGATGGAACAGGGCGCGGGTTTGGCAGTGATCGCCGAAGAGGCTCTACGGGACCGCGACGTGTCGGCTCTCTCGCGATGGATCGCGGATCAGCCCTCCTGGTCCGACTTTCCTATTTTGCTTTTGACCCGGAGGGGCGAGAGCATCGAACGCAATCCACTGGCGCAGCGGCTGTCGACAACCTTGGGCAACGTCAATGTCTTGGAACGGCCCTTCCATCCCACGACCTTGGTCAGCGCTGTGAGAAATGCTCTGCGTGGCCGCTATCGCCAGTATGAGGCGCGCGAACGGATCGAGCAGATACTCAAGGGCGAGATGCTGCTCGAACGACGGGTGACCGACCGCACCGCTGAACTTGAAGCGGCCAATCGGCAGTTGGCGTCGCAAATCGCAGAGCGCGAGCGGGTCGAGACGGCGCTCCGCCAAGCGCAAAGGCTGGAAGCCGTTGGTCAACTGACTTCGGGCGTGGCCCACGACTTTAACAATCTGCTCACCGTCGTCATCGGCAATGTCGAGCAGATGAGAAAGCGGATTGAGGACCCGGCGCTGCTTAAACGCTTATCCATGGTGGACGAAGCCTCCCAGCGGGGCTCCCGTCTAACGGCGCAACTCCTGGCCTTTTCCCGGCGCCAGAAACTCGAGCCGCGCTCGGTCGATCTGAACGAAACCGTTCGCAGCATGCGAGATATGCTGCAAAGCGCCATCGGCGGCAGCGTAAACATTCAGCCGCCGCTTCTGGCCGACGACTTGTGGCCTGCACTGATCGATCCGACCCAGATCGAACTCGTCATCCTGAACCTGGCGATCAATGCCCGCGACGCGATGGATGTAGGCGGCTCGCTCACCGTTTCGACCGCGAACGTCGTCCGAACCGAGCCTGTTCAATCTGAAGAACCTCCGGCCGGCGACTACGTCATGGTCGCCGTGTCCGACACGGGATCAGGAATGACGCCAGAGGTTCTGTCTCGCGCCTTTGAACCCTTCTTTACGACTAAAGAGGTGGGCAAGGGGTCCGGCTTGGGCCTTAGCCAGGTCTTCGGACTGGCGAAGCAGTCCGGAGGCGGTGTCAGCATCGACACCGAGGTCGGTCACGGCACGACGATCAAGGTGTTTCTCCCCCGCGCCAGCGCAGGCCCGATCAACGAGGAACAAGAGACGCACGTTCTTCATCGAGCCAGCGGCGCCGATCTCGTTGTCCTCGTCGTGGACGACGACGACGCCGTTCGCGAGGTGACGGCCGGTATCCTGAGCGACCTGGGCTATCGTGTGATCCAGGCGGGCGGTGGCAGCGCAGCGCTTGATCTGGTCGAAACTCATGACCGGATCGACGCCATGGTGCTCGATTTCGCCATGCCCGGCATGAACGGCGGAGACCTGGCGCGCGAACTTCGCTCCCGGCGCCCCGCTGTGCCGATCCTGTTCGCCACCGGCTATGCCGACCTGGACGCCCTCAAAGAGGTCGCAACGGACCTCATCGTCCATAAGCCGTTCAGCCAGGTCGAGTTGGGCCGAAAGGTCGCCGCGAGCCTCGCCGGGCGGTAACCCGAACCCTTGGTAAAGCCTGCTGCTTGAAGGCAGGCTTTCGCGAACGCGGTTCTCCTTCCCTCTCGCTGCACCTTGCTTTGCTGCATCGCACCACAATAGAATAGCAACGCTCGACGGGGGGAGCCTCTTATGCGTGTGGCAATGATTGGCGCCGGCTATGTCGGCCTGGTGTCTGGCGCTTGTTTTGCTGATTTCGGCCATGAGGTCGTCTGCATAGACAAGGACGCTTCCAAGATTGACCGTCTGGAGAGGGGCGAAAGCCCAATCTTCGAACCTGGCCTGGATGATCTGGTGCGCAGCAATGCGCGCGAAGGGCGGCTGTCCTTCGCCCTCGACGGCGCCGAGGCGATCCGTCAGGCGGACGCAGTCTTCATCGCCGTGGGCACGCCGAGCCGCCGCGGCGACGGCCATGCCGATCTCAGCTATATCTATGCCGCCGCTGAAGAGATTGCGGGCCTGATCGAGGGCTTCACCGTGATCGTCACAAAGTCGACCGTTCCGGTCGGGACGGGCGACGAGGTCGAAGCCATCATTCGCAGGGTCAATCCGAATGCGGACTTCTGCGTCGTGTCCAACCCCGAGTTCCTGCGCGAAGGCGCCGCCATCGGCGACTTCAAACGCCCCGACCGGGTGGTCATCGGCATCGAGGATATCGACAGTCCCACCGGCGTGCGCGCCCGCTCGGTGATGGGCGAACTCTACCGTCCGCTGAACCTGAACGAGAGCCCGCTGCTATTCGTCGGCCGACGGACATCGGAACTGATCAAGTATGCGGCCAACGCCTTCCTGGCGATGAAAATCACCTTCATCAACGAGATGGCCGACCTGTGCGAGGTCGTGGGCGCCGATGTGCAGCAGGTGGCGCGCGGCATCGGCCTGGACAAACGGATCGGCAGCAAGTTCCTGCACGCCGGGCCGGGTTATGGCGGATCCTGCTTCCCCAAGGACACCCTGGCCCTGGTCCGCACGGCCCAGCAGCATGGCGCCCCGGTTCGGCTGATCGAGACGACTGTCGAGGTCAATAACGCCCGCAAACAGGCCATGGCCGGTCGGGTGGCCCAGACCCTGGGCGACAGCGTGGCGGGCAAGACGGTCGCCCTGCTGGGCCTGACGTTCAAGCCCAACACCGACGATATGCGCGACGCCCCGTCGCTGGACATCGCGCCTGCCCTGCTCGCTGCGGGCGCCGTTGTCCGCGCCTTTGATCCCGAGGGAATGCACGAGGCCGGCAAGCTTCTGGACGGTGTGGAAATGATGGACAGCGCCTATGAGGCCGTCACCGGCGCCGACGCCGTGGTCATCGTCACCGAGTGGGACCAGTTCCGCGCGCTGGACCTGGACCGTATCAAGCTGTTGATGACCCAGCCGGTTCTGGTCGACCTGCGCAACATCTATCGTTCCGAAGACATGGTCCGGCGCGGCTTCAAATATTCGGGCATTGGGCGCGGCTGACCACGACGCGTCCTGCAAGGAGGGGTCGTCACTTGCGTCTGCACTGGCGAACCGTCTCGGAGCGCCTAGGTTAGACCTCCCTCACCCAGAAGGATTTTCGACCATGGACGTCATCTACAAGGCTCACGCCACCTCGACCGGCGGCGGACGCGACGAAGGCCGCTCGACCACCGACGACGGCAAGATCGACGTCCTGCTGTCCCTGCCCTCCGAAATGGGCGGAAAGGGCGGCGCGGGGACCAACCCGGAACAGCTGTTCGCCGCCGGATACGCCGCCTGCTTCATGGGCGCCCTGCGTCTGGTCTCGGGCAAGGCTGGTACGCCCGTCGGCCCGGACACGAAAATCCACACAACGGTCGGCATCGGCCCCAATACCCGTGGCGAGGGATTCAACCTGGATATCGCCATCAAGGTGACTGATTCCGGCCTGGACAAGGCGGTCATCGATGACCTTGTCCACAAGGCTCATGAGGTCTGCCCCTATTCCAACGCCACGCGCGGCAACGTCGACGTGGATCTCAGCGCGGAATAATCGCCTGCAATGGAGCCGCGCGTGTTGAGCCCGACGCGCGCGGCCTCTAGATGACGAGCATGGCTCCTATCCTCGACGCGACCCCCGATCCGCTGCTGACGTTCGAACCCCACCGCAAGGTCTCCGTGCGCGAGGCGTTCGGCGTCGATTCCGACATGATGGTGCCGATGTTCGACACCATCGACAGCCATGTGCCTGAGGTGGACGCCTCCTATCGGTTCGACCCGCAGACGACCCTGGCCATCTGCGCCGGCTTCGCCTTCGACCGTCGCGTCATGGTCCAGGGCTATCACGGCACCGGCAAGTCGACCCATATCGAACAGGTCGCCGCCCGCCTGAACTGGCCCCTGGTGCGCGTGAACCTGGACAGCCACATCAGCCGCATCGACCTGATCGGCAAGGACGCCATCGTCCTGAAGGACGGCAAGCAGATCACCGAGTTCCGCGAGGGCATGCTGCCCTGGACACTGCAACGCCCGGTCGCCCTGGTGTTCGACGAATACGACGCCGGCCGTCCCGACGTGATGTTCGTGATCCAGCGCGTGCTGGAAGCCCAGGGCCGCCTGACCCTGCTGGACCAGAACCGCGTCATCCGCCCCAACAAGTGGTTCCGCCTGTTCTCGACCACCAACACCATCGGTCTGGGCGACACGTCGGGCCTGTATCACGGCACCCAGCAGATCAATCAGGGTCAGATGGACCGCTGGAACATCGTCACCACCCTGAATTACCTCGACCATGATGTTGAGGCCGAGATCGTCGCCGCCAAGTCTCCCGAATGGGCCGATGCCGAGGGCCGCCGCAAGATCGCCGCCATGGTCCGCGTCGCCGACATGACCCGCAACGCCTTCATGAACGGCGACATCTCCACCGTCATGTCGCCCCGCACGGTCATCACCTGGGTCCAGAACGCCATCATCTTCAACGGCGACGTCGGCCTGGCCTTCCGCCTGACCTTCTTGAACAAGTGCGACGAGCTGGAACGCCCGACGATCGCGGAATTCTATCAGCGCGCGTTCGGCGAGGATCTGCCCGAAGCGGCGACGCGGGTGAAGGTGGGCTGACGTCCTCTCTCTCCCACGGAGAGTGACAGATCAGGTTGGCCCATCGCCTAACTGTCGCCGACTGTCGCCTCGCAGTCGCTCAGCAGCGTTGCCTTCCCCCGCGTCGCCCCGCTAAGCGTAGCGAAAGACAACGGAGGACGACGTCATGGCCATTCCCGCTTCCCTGCAAAAGGGCCTGAAGCTGCCGGTGATTTCGGCGCCGATGTTCCTGGTGTCGGGCCCCGATCTGGTGGTCGAGGCCTGCAATGCGGGCGTGATCGGCACCTTCCCGTCGCTGAACCAGCGCACGACCGAGGGCTATCGCGACTGGCTGGTCGAGATCAAATCCCGCCTCAAGCCCGATGCTGCGGCCTTTGGCGTCAACCACATCGTCCACCCGACCAATCCGCGCCTGATGGCCGACATGATGGTCTCGGTCGAGCATCAGGTGCCGCTGATCATCACCTCGCTGGGGGCCGTGCGCGACGTGGTCGACGCGGTTCATGGCTATGGCGGTCAGGTCTTCCACGACATCGCCAATGTCCGCCACGCCAGGAAGGCGGCCGAGGCCGGGGTCGATGGCCTGATCCTGGTCGCCAATGGCGCGGGCGGCCACGCCGGCGTGGTCAACCCCTTCGCCCTGGTCAACGAGGTCCGCGCCTTCTTCAAGGGGACCATCATCCTGTCGGGCTGTCTGTCGACCGGCCAGGACGTGGCCGGCGCCCTGATGATTGGCGCCGACTTCGCCTATTTGGGCACCCGGTTCATCAACACGACCGAATCCTCGGCCTATGCCGAATACAAGCAGATGATCATCGATTCCGGGGCCACCGACATCACCTACACCCCCGCCGTCTCGGGTATCCCTGCCAATTTCATGACCAAGTCCCTGGTCGACAACGGCATCGACCCCAAGCAACTGCCCGAGCATAAGCTGGACATGGGCGACGAGGCCAAGGCCTGGAAGACGGTCTGGTCGGCGGGCCAGGGCGCAGGCTCCATCCACGACGTGATCCCGACCGCCGAGCTTGTGGCCCGCCTGCGTCGCGAATACGCCGAGGCGGCGACCCAGTTCACGGCCAAGGTCGGCGTGGCCTGATACGGACAGCCGCAGGAACCATCACCCTGCGGAATAACTGTCACAAAGCCAGGATTGAACTGTCATCAAATCCGCTTAGGAGCGTCACACATGAAAACGTTCCGTATGATGACCGTCGCCTCTGCAATGGCCGCCGCCTCGCTAGCCTTTGCCCTGGCCTCGCCCGTTCTGGCCCAGTCCTCTGATCACGGCGACTGGAGCGCCACTCTGGGCGCCGCGACCGATAACCGTTCCAAGGACGCATCGAAGACCAACGGCGATCCCTATGCCTATGGCACCGTGACCTGGACCAGCCCAAGCGGCCTTTTCTACGTCGCGCCCATAGGCTTCGAGACCATTGATTCCTCCACCGGGTCGGATCTGGAGCTTCAGACCTATGCCGGGCTGAAGACCAAGGTCGCCGGGTTCGGCTTGGACCTGCGCGCCGCCTACAAATACCAGACCGACGCGAACCCAGGCGCTGACGAGGACGCCGTCGAATTCACGGCCAACCTGACCCGCAATTTCGACCGCATCCAGACCCGGATCCAGGTCCAGGTCTCGCCGGACGGCACGGGCAGCGTGCGTGACTGGCAATGGGTCGAGGGCCGCGTCGGCTATGAAGTCACCGACCGCCTGGTCGGATCGGTCGCCGTGGGGCGTCGCGAACAGGACAACAGCATCGACTACACCGGCTGGAACGCCGGCTTCGCCTACAAGGCCACCGACGCCATCGACCTGGACCTGCGTTGGTACGACACCGACGTGTCCAACCCCACCGACCAGTACGCCGGCCAACTGGTCGCCGCGGTCGCCTTCAAGTTCTGAAGCGACCGATGGATCAGGCGTTCAGCGCCTGATCCAGATCGGCCATCAGGTCCTCGACGTCCTCGACCCCGCACGACAGGCGGATCAGGCTGTCGGTGACGCCACCGGCCTCGCGGACCTCCTTGGGCACCGAGGCGTGGGTCATGATCGCCGGATGGTTGACCAGGCTTTCGACCCCGCCCAGCGACTCGGCCAGGGTGAAGACCTGGACGTGTTCCAGCACCCGCCGGGTCCGGTCCAGATCGCCGTCGATGACCACCGAAACCATGCCGCCAAAGCCGCGCATCTGCCGCGACGCCAGCTCATGCTGGGGATGGGTGATCAGACCCGGATAAATGACCTTGGCCACCCCGGCATGGCCTTCCAGCCAGCGCGCAATGGTCAGGGCATTGTCGCAGTGCGCCTTCATTCGCAGGCCCAGAGTCTTCAGTCCCCGGTTGGCCAGGAAGGCGTCGAACGGCCCCATGACGCCCCCAACCGAGTTCTGCAGGAACTTGATTTCCTTGGCGATCTCGACGTTCGCGGCGACTAGCACCCCGCCGATGATGTCGGAGTGACCGTTCAGGTATTTGGTCGCCGAATGCATGACCACATCGGCGCCCAGGGCGATGGGCTGCTGGCAGTATGGCGTGGCGAAGGTGTTGTCGACGATCAGCAGCAGGCCGTGCGCCTTGGCCACCTTGGACAGGGCCGCGATGTCGGCGATCTTCATCATCGGATTGGTGGGGGTCTCGACCCACAGCATCTTGGTCTTGGGCGTGATCGCCGCCTCGACCGCCGCGATGTCCGACAGATCGACATAGGCGAAGTCCAGCCCCATCGAGCGACGGCGCACCCGCTCGAACAGCCGCCACGACCCGCCGTACAGGTCATCGCCGGTGACGATGTGCGACCCGGCGTCCAGCAGTTCCAGCGCCGTCGAGGTCGCCGCCATACCGGAGGCGAAGCCAAAGCCCTGAACCCCGCCTTCGAGATCGGCGATGCAGGCCTCGAACGCCTCGCGCGTCGGGTTCTTGCCGCGGGCGTACTCATAGCCCTTGTTCACGCCTGGGCTTTCCTGGGCATAGGTCGAGGTGGCGTAGATCGGCGTCATTACCGCGCCCGTCGTGGGATCAGGACGTTGACCGGCGTGGATGGCGCGGGTCGAGAAACCCTGGCTGTTCTTCAGGTCGGCCATCAGCGGTTCAGGCTCAGGTGGTTGATGAGGTCGGTGCGGGCGATCAGGCCGACGAAGGTCTCGCCGTCCAGCACGATGGCCACGCGGTCCCGGTCGAAGATCGGGATCAGGGAGTCCAGGCTTTCGGTGACCTGCAGCGTGTCGAGGTCGCGCGTCATGGCCGAGGAGACCGGCTTGGCGAAGCGGTCCTTCCGGGTGATCTCGTCGGTGTTCATGATGTGGACGATGTCGCTCTCGTCCAGGATGCCGACCAGACGACCGTCCTGAATGACCGGCAGCTGCGAGACGCCGTCGCCCTTCATCCGCTTGAAGGCGGTGTCCAGGGTGTCGTCGGGGCCGATCACCACCACGTCGCCCGAGGCGTATTTGCGGTTGATCAGGTCGGACAGGTCGCCATGCAGCTCACGCTCCGTCAGGCCCTGATCGGCCAGCCAGGCGTCGTTGTAGACCTTGGACAGGTATTTGGCGCCCGTGTCGCAAACGAAGGTCACGACGCGCTTTTCCTCGGTCTGTTCGCGGCACCAGCGCAGGGCGGTGGCGATCAGGGTGCCCGAGGACGAGCCCGCCAGGATGCCTTCCTTCAGCAGCAGCTCGCGCACCGTCGCGATCGCTTCTGCGTCGGGGATCGAATAGGCCACGTCGATCAGGTCGGCGTCGGCGGTGTCGGGCATGAAGTTCTGGCCGATGCCTTCGACGGTATAGCTGCCGTCCGGGCCGGCGACGCCGTCGTTGATCAGGCCGGCCAGGGCCGAGCCGACCGGGTCGGCCAGGATGATCTTGGCGTCCGAATCCTGCGACTTGAAATACTGGGCGTTGCCCGTGATCGTCCCGCCCGAGCCGATGCCGGCGACGAAGGCGTCGATCTTGCCTTCCATCTGGGCCCAGATCTCGGGGCCGGTCGTCTCGAAGTGGGCGCGGGTATTGGCGTCGTTGGCGAACTGATTGACGAAGTAGGCGCCGGGGATCTGCTGGGCCAGACGCTCGGCCATGTCGGTATAGTATTCGGGGTGGCCGTGCGGCACGTCCGAGCGGGTCAGACGCACGTCGGCGCCCATAGCGCGCAGGTGCTGGATCTTCTCCTTGGACATCTTGTCGGGGATGACCAGCAGGACCTTGTAGCCCTTCTGCTTGCCGACCAGGGTCAGCGCCAGGCCCGTATTGCCCGCCGTGGCCTCGACGATGGTGCCGCCGGGCTTGAGCCAGCCCTGCTGCTCGGCCGCCTCGATCATCGAGACCGCGATCCGGTCCTTGATCGAACCGCCGGGGTTCTGGGCCTCCAGCTTCAGGAACAGACGGCATTTTCCGGTGTCGATCCGCGTCACCTCGACCATCGGCGTCTTGCCGATCAGGTCCAGCAGCGAGCCCGAAGGTTTGCTGAGGGTGGGGGTTTCAGACATCGACATGGGCGGCTCCTCGAAGGCGGTATCCGGCAGAAGCTGAGCGCGGAGACCGACAAGGTCAAACGCCGCACGATCATGCCTTCAACAGGCCAAACGCGCCGTCAGCGCGACCGTTTCCGTACCCACATCGCCGCGTCGGCCTCGGCCAGCCATGTTTCCGCATCCGCCTGTCCGGCCCAGGGGCGCACCCCGAACGATCCGCCCAGGGTCGTCTTCTCGCCATTCCAGACAAAACCCTCGGCGTTCAGGCTGGCGGTCAGGCGTTTGGCCTTGTCGCGTCCCTCTTCCAGCCCGGCGTTCAGCATCAGCAGACCGAACTCGTCGCCGCCCAGGCGGCCGACCGCGTCCGATTCTCGCACATTGGACAGGAACAGCTCGGCGACCCGCACCAGGGCTGCGTCGCCCGCCGCGTGGCCCAGGCTGTCATTGACGCCCTTGAACCCGTCCAGATCGACGTACAGCAGCACGGCGGGCTCGGAATACCGCGTGCACCAGGCCATGGCCCGGTTCAGCGCCGCCACGAAACCGCGCCGGTTGAGGGCGGGCGTCAGCACGTCGTGATCGGCCGCCGCCTCGGCCGCCTCGGCGCGGCGCTCCAGTCCGGCGGCATGGGCGCGCAGGGCCTCGACCTCGGCGCGCAGGCGCTCGAGTTCGCTATTCACATCGATGGCGGCCGCGTTGCTCACGGTCGGTCAGGCTCCTGTGCCCGCCGACTCAATCGGGGCGGCGTCACTGCAATGCTAGCGACCTTGGTTGCGGGCGCAACGCGTGTGCTGTAACGGGCCGCTTTGCGTCAGGGGTCGAGGGACATGACGATAAAGACGACGCCGGTGGCGATCATCATGGGCAGCCGCTCGGACTGGCCCACCATGAAACACGCAGCCGACGTGCTGACGGCCCTCGGCGTCGCCTTCGAGGCCAAGGTGATCTCGGCCCACCGCACCCCCAAACGCCTCTATGATTTCGCCACGGGCGCCAAGGCCGCCGGCTTCAAGGTCGTCATCGCCGGCGCCGGCGGCGCGGCGCACCTGCCCGGCATGGCGGCCTCGATGACCGAGCTTCCGGTCCTGGGCGTGCCGGTCGAATCCCAGGCCCTGAAGGGCATGGATTCCCTGCTTTCCATCGTCCAGATGCCCGGCGGCGTTCCCGTCGCCACCCTGGCCATCGGTGTTCCTGGCGCCAAGAACGCCGGCATTCTGGCGGCCCAGATCCTGGCCCTATCGGATGACGGCCTGGCCCAGCGCCTGGCCGCCATGCGCGCCTCCCAGACGGACGCCGTCGCCGAAACCGTCGAGGACTGATTGGCCCGGACGACGCAAACCGCCCAGGATTCCATAAGCCTGCCCCTGCCGCCCGGATCGACCATCGGCATCCTGGGCGGCGGTCAGCTGGGCCGGATGCTGTCCCAGGCCGCCTCGCGCCTCGGCTTCGACGTGGTCATCCTCGACCCCGAAGAGAACAGCCCGGCGGGCCGTGTCTCGCGCGGCCAGATCGTCGCCGCCTATGACGATCCCACCGCCCTGACGGTGCTGGGCCGCGTCTGCGACGTGGTCACCTTCGAGTTCGAGAACGTGCCCGCCGCCTCGGCCGAACAGCTGGCGGGCGGCGGCGCCCTGGTCGCGCCCGGCCCCACCGCCCTGTCCACCGCCCAGGACCGAGTGCTGGAAAAGACCTTCCTCAACGCGGTCGGGGCCACGACGGTGGATTTTGTCGCCGTCGACACGCTCGAGGACCTGACCGCCGCTCTGGAGACCCTGGGGACCCCTGCCCTGCTGAAGACCCGGCGCGACGGCTATGACGGCAAGGGCCAGGTCTGGATCAAGACCGCCAAACAGGCGGCCAAGGCCTTCGCCGAGATCGGCGGCCGCCCGGCCATCCTCGAAGCCCGCGCCGACTTCACTCGCGAACTGTCGATCATCGCCGCCCGTGGCCACGACGGCGCCGTCGCCGTCTATCCGCTGGGCCAGAACCATCACGCCAACGGCGTCCTGGCCACCACCCTCGCTCCGGCCCAGGTCGACGCCGCAACGACCGCCCGCGCCCGCGAGATCGCCGAAGCCATCCTGGAAGGCCTCGACTATGTCGGCGTCATCGGCGTCGAGCTGTTCGATCTGGGGGGCGGAGACCTGCTGGTCAACGAGATCGCGCCCCGCGTCCACAACACCGGCCACTGGACCCAGGACGGCTGTCTCTGCGACCAGTTCGAACAGCATATCCGCGCCATCGCCGGCTGGCCCCTCGGCCCTACCGAGGCTCATGCCCAGGTCGAGATGACCAACCTGCTGGGCGACGATGTCGATCAGTGGCCCGCCCTGGCCGCCGAACCCAACGCCCGCCTGCACCTGTACGGCAAGGCCGAGGCGCGCCCAGGCCGCAAGATGGCCCACGTCAATCGGGTCAGCCGTCTAGCCTGAAACCCCGCTCATTCCGGCGAAAGCGGCGATGAGCTGAATATCAGGACGCTCTGCCGTAACGCAGGCGGCTCAGCACGCTGGTCACCCGCTTCAGCGGGGCCTCGAAATCCTTGCCCGCCTTCCACTTCTCGAAGGTCATGACGTTGTCGATCCGTCGAGACACGAAGGCCTCGGCCGCCTCGCGTCCGTCGAACCAGCGCATGGTCAGGGCCGGGATCAGGATGCCCGACAGGATGGTCCGCTTGGAATAGTGGTTCCAGTCCGTCGCCGTATCCCCGGCCCAGCGCCACAGGACATCGGCGCTCTCCCACGCCAGCGACAGACCCAGGTCGGCGTTGGTCGGCAGGGCCAGGAAGGCGGCGCAACGGCGGGTCGCCTCCAGATCGGCGGCCCCCGCCTCCATCCGCGCCGAGACGGCCGCAGCGATTCGCTCGCGCATCTTTAGGGTCGCAGCCGGCGTGAGCTCCAGCGCCTTCAGCGCCCGCGCATCGTGTCGGCGCGACAGCAGGGCCGCCAGATCGCGCGCGCCATTGGGCAGCAGCAGTTCCTGATCGCCCAGCGACAGACCACTGGCCTCGCAGGCCGCGCGGACCAGCCGCCCGTTCCAGCCCAGGGCAGGCGCACGCTGGACAGCGGCGTCCAGAACGGCCTGTTCCATCTGGTCCGCCCAGTCGGCGGTGGGGGCGGTGTTCGACAGGTGGGGAGCCTCGGTCATGGCTTCATGATACGCGTCCCCGCCAGGGTTCGCGAGCCTTCAGCCGAATGACGTGTTTGGCTTGGGATGAACTGGACACCACAGCAGGCTTGGTGTATTCGCCCGCCTTCGCTCGGTGGGCTGTCGCCCCCGGGATAGAGATTTTATTTGTCTGCCCGTCTCCCTCACAGGACGCGGCGGGCGGCCAAAGGAGAGTTCAACCTGGTACAGATTTTCGTTCGCGATAATAACGTCGATCAAGCGCTCAAAGCCCTCAAGAAGAAGATGCAACGCGAAGGCAGCTTCCGCGAAATGAAGCGCCACGTGCACTACGAGAAGCCCTCGGAGAAGCGCGCCCGCCAGAAGGCCGAGGCGATCCGTCGCGCTCGCAAGCTGGCCCGCAAGCGCATGCAACGCGAAGGCCTGCTGCCGCCTCCGAAGCCCCGCGTGCCGGGTCCGGGCGCTGCCGGCGGTGGAAACCGCTCCTAAGCCCAGGCTTCAGACCAGATTTGAAAAGGCCGCTCCTCACGGGGCGGCCTTTTTGCTGTGCGATTTTAGCGCCGCCCACCCATGGCGCCCACGAAGCTTTTCCAGCTCAGCTTCACGTCCGAGAGGGCTCCGGCGCGGAACGCTCGGCCGGCCAGCCAAACCATCAGCAGGGCCGTGGCGAACATCCCCAGCAGGGTGCCGACGATCTCGATCATCGGCGGATCGCTGGGCACCCGCGCGCTCATCAGGAAGGGGGTGAAGAAGGGAACCCAGGACAGGTACCGCACCACGGGTGCATCGGGCGTCTGCAGCGCCACCTGCATGACCAGGATCGGCACCACCAGCACCATCATGATCGGCCCCATCAGGGTCTGGGCGTCGCGCGGCGTCTCGCAAAAGGCGCCGATGGCCGCAAACAGCACCGCGTACATCAGGTAGCCGCCGACCATATAGGCCAGGAAATAGAAGATCAGGCCGCCTTGCAGCAGGGCCGCCCCAACTGTCGCTGCGGCCTCAGGCGCCGCCATGACCAGCCCGACCCCGCCGATCGCTGCCCAGGTCAGCATGACGGTCAGGGTCAGCATCGCCACCCCCAGCACCTTGCCGGTCAGGATCTCGGTCGCCGAGGCCGAGGACAGCAGCACCTCCAGGATCTTGTTGGACTTCTCCTCCATCACGCTGTTCAGCAGGATCGAGGCGCCGGTGATGATCAGGGACCACAGCAAGAAGCCCGCGCCCAGGCCGATATAGCCGGGTATCCGGTCCTGCAACGACACCTCGCCGCCGCTGACCGAGCGGGGCGAGAAGGCCTTCACCTCGGGCCGGAAGGCGTCGGTGCGGGCGACCACGGCGGGGTCGATGCCGGCCTGTTCGAACGCCTGGCGCCGGTTGGCGGTCTTCAGGGCCTCGCCGACGAAATCCTCGATGATCCGGTCCGACGGCTTGGCGGTCCAGACCCGCGCGCCGGGCTTTCCATCCACGCGGGTCAGGAAGATGACGGCGTCCAGCGGCCGGACGGCATCCTCGATCAGGTGGTTGCGAACGGCGATGTCCTGGGCCGGGCCGGGCAAGGCCGTGGCGATGTCATGCGGCGTCGCGACCAGGACCACGCGGTCCCTGGACAGGGATTCGATGGCCGAGCGGGCGCGCGGATTGTCGATCCCGCCGCTGGCCTGCCGCGCCTTTTCGGCCGCCTCGCGCGCACGGGCGGCTCGCCGGTCGGTGTCGGCCTGCAACGTGTCGCGCACGGCGGCGGCCAGGCCAGAGGCGGCGGGGCCGTCCTCGACGATCGCGACCTGCCGCACCGGCTCGCTGGTCTGCAACAACAGGGGCACGGCCCCGCCCAGAACGGCGAAGATCGGAAAGGCCAGAAGCGACAGCCAGAAGCCGACCGTGCGCGCATAGGCCAGGAACTCGCGCCGGGCGATCAGCAGCATCCGGTTCATCGGGCCTCTCCCTGAAGCACCGCCTGATCGACATCGGGCCGGTCGCCGGTCAGGGCGATGAAGGCGTCATGCAGGCTGGGCTCGCGCAGTTCGAACCGGCGCACGTCCAACCCGGTCAGGAAGGCGGCCTTCAAGGCGTCCTGGCCCCCGGCGCCGGGCTTCAGCGAGGCTTTCAGCGTGCGCACGCCGTCGATCTCGGCGACCGTGGTCACGGCGATGACGCCGGGTAGGCTCTGCGCCGCCTCGACCGGGATCGCGCCCTCAAGTTCAAGGAATCGCGGCGAGGTCGCCCTCGCCTCACCCACCGTGCCCTCGAACGCCTTTTGTCCCCGCGCCAGCAGCACGACCTTGTCGCACAGCCGTTCGGCGTGCTGCATCACATGGGTCGAGAACAGCACCGTCGCCCCATTGGCCGCGAGGTCGCGAATGACGGTCTCCAGACCCTGCTGGTTGACCGGATCCAGACCGCTGAACGGCTCGTCCAGGATGACGAACTCGGGCCGATGCACGACCGAGGCGATCAGCTGCACCTTCTGCGCCATGCCCTTGGACAGGGACTTCATCTTCTTGGTCTTGGCCTCGCCCAGGCCCTGGGCGTCCAGCATCTCGCGCGCCCGCTTGCGGCCCTCGCGCGCCGGCAGCCCCTTCAGCGAGCCGAAGAAGGCGATGGCGTCCACCGGGGTCATCTTCTTGTAGAGGCCGCGCTCCTCGGGCAGGAAACCGATCCGGTCGCGCACCTTGCGGCCGTCGTCGGCGCCCAGGATGGTGATGCGCCCGGCACTTGCGGCCTGCAGCCCCAGGATCATGCGGATGGTCGAGGTCTTGCCCGCGCCGTTGGGGCCCAGGAAGCCGCAGATCGAGCCCTGCTCGACCTCGAACGACAGGTCGCGCACCGCCTGGAAGTCGCCGTAGCGTTTGCTCAGGGCCTCAAGCGTCAGCGCCGCCGCCATATCGTCCTCCGGTAACCGAAGGAAAGCCTAGCGCAGCCCATGGGGCTGACAAGCCGATTTGGTCCCCCGCGCGGGGTATCAGCCCACGCGAACGGGGAAGGTTCGGCCGATCACCTTGGTCGGATTGACCTGGGCGCCGTTGCGACGGACCTCGAAATGCAGGTGGGGGCCGGTCGAATAGCCGGTGGAGCCGACCAGGCCGATGCGCTGGCCCGCCACGATCGCATCGCCGCTGCCCACGTCGATACGGCTGAGGTGGCCATACAGGGTGGTCAGGCCGTTGGGGTGGCGCATCTCGATGAAGTTGCCATAGCCACCGGCGTCATGGCCGATACGGATGACACGCGCCTCTGACGGAGCGACGACCGTCGTGCCCTTTGCGGCGGCGATGTCGACGCCCTTGTGCATCCGCGCGCCCCGCTCGCCGCCCAGGCGTCGCATCCCGAATTTGGAGTTGATCGCATGGCCGGGCACAGGCTCGCCAAAGGCGATCAGCCGGGTCGCAGGACCGGCGGGCTTGGCCACGGCGGCGATGGGCACAGCGGTCGGAACCGAGCCGACAAGGGGCGCTTCCTCGCTCGGCTGGGCGGGGGCCGCCGCCATCGCCAGGACGGCGACCGCGACCAGACCTGCGGTCTGGCTGGTGTGGGTGACGAACGACCGGACGGTCGGATACAGGCGCGAGAACGGGCGCGTGAAAATTTGGCGTCGCAAGGATCTGCGCTCCAGGATCGGCTCATCGAGCAGGGACAGCCCATGCGTCGCGGCTCCGGTCGGAGCGCGGCGGCGAACGCCACATCAGCGGCGCGGGCTCGAAGGAGCGTCCCTATCGCGCTCACCTGGGGCGACTTTGGGGCGGTTAGGGCGACAGACCGTCGCACCCGGAACCAAAGTCATATGTCCGAAAGCAAAAAGACGCGCCGGCCTCTCGACCGACGCGCCCCATTTGCTGAACAGACGCCTTAGAGCGGCAGGGCGAACCGGATGGCGCCCATGTGGCTGTCGGCATGATCGCCGAAGCGACCGCGATAGCCGACGCTGACCTTGACCGGCCCCAGGTCGCCTTCGAGGCCCAGCGAGGCCAGGAACTGGCCACCAAACGGGTCTTCCACCTCGCGATACAGAACGCGGGCGCTGTTGCCGTAGATGCCGACGCCGACCGCATCGCTGCTGTCGTCGAGGTTGTCGCGGTAGCCGCCTTCGGCGAACACGCCCCAGCCGCCCATGTCGCCCTCGATTCGCAACGCGACCTCGCCGGTCAGGGCCTCGACCGTGCGGTCCTGGTACTGGTACTGGGCCGCCGTTCCCTGCTCGTAATAGCCGTCAACGTCGCTGGAGGCCGAGGTCAGGCCCACGCGCGGCGAGATGGCGAACCCGCCCGCCTCGAACCAGTAGCCCGCCTGAAGCCGGAAACCGCTGCTGGTCCCCTTGGTCTCGGCGGTGTGCACCAGCGGGGCCAGGGAGGTCAGGCGCTCGATGTCGTCGAAGTTGTTATTGGCCAGGCCGGCCGCCGCCGTGACGAACATGCCGCCCGAGCGCCAACCGCCGTAGATGTCGATCGACATGGTGTTGACGTCGAAGTTCAGCAGGCCGGACTTGACCTCGTCCTGGCGGAACGAGCCCAGGGCGCCGAAGCGCCAGTTCTCGGACGGGCCGGACTCCAGCGCGATCTGGACCCCATAGGATTCGGACGAGGCATCGCCGACCGCGCCGCGAGCGTCCGTGTCCGTCTTGTCGATCGTCGCACTGACCGCCAGGGTCGTGCCGGCGGCCCAGGGCGCGCGGCCTGACAGGCTCTCGGTCGCCATGTCCAGGCTGTCCTCGCGGTGACGATAGGCGGTCTCGCCCTGCAGGGCCGACGCCGCGCCGATGTCGGCGTAATAGAGGTAGTCGTTGGCCAGCCGGGCGATCAGACGATGTCCCAGGGCGGTCGGGTGTACGCCGTCGGTGTAGAAATAGTTGCCGCTGTTGCAGGCGGCAGGGGCCGTGGCGAAGCAGGAATCGGTGACATTGCCGATGCCGAAAGCGTCCGGATCCCCGGCCAGGGTGTCGCCGATCTTGAACAGGTCCATCGTAATGATGTTGGCGCCCGCATTATTGGCGGAGACCTGGGCCAGGCCGGCGGCCAGGGCGGTGTTGAAGGTGGTCACGCCCCGGTCGGCCAGGGCCGCGCCCGGCGTACCGCTGAAGGCCGGCGTCAGGCTGAGCTTGGGCAAGTTGGTGACCAGCACCGTACCTGCGCCCGCGCCTGCTATGGTGTTGACGATTCCAACGATGTCGGTTGCAGCCGAACGTCCCAGGCCGTCGATGGCAGCGACAGGGTTGGGCGACGCGCCAGCGGCGGCGATGCCCTGGAAGATGTTGTTGGCGCCGCCCAGGACGCTGACCAGGTCACTCGAATCGAACTGACCGCCCGCGCCCAGGTAGGCGCCTAGCTGGGTCTGCATGCCGGGACCGGGGCTGGCGATGGCGTCGGTGCGCGATCCGCCAAAGGCGTAGTTGACGCTGCCGGTGACCGGCGCACCCTCGGTGAAGCGGCCAGCGTTGAAGCCCAGAAGCTCGGTGAAGACCGGCCCGGTCGAGAACCGTCCGTCCACGAAGGGCGCGGCCGGCGCCACGCCGCCCGTGGCGTTGAACAGGTTGCCGTTGTCGCTCAGGCTGTCGCCGAACACGACCAGCCGGTCGTATTCCTGGGCGCTGGCGGCGGTGGACACGGCGCAGGCCGCGGCGAATGACAGGGCGACAAGCCCTGCGGAGCGAAGATATTTAGACACGAGAATCCTCCCTCGACCGTCAGAACGCGGTCGTTATCGGGAGCATGCGCCCGTTTGTAGCAGACGCAAGATGCCGCGACGTAAGGTTGTCAGTGCAGCAGTCGGAAGCGAAGCGTTCCTGCCACAGTCTTCAGCGCCTTCAGAGCCTCGGGATCATAGTCGCGGTCCACGTCCATGATGACATAGCCGGTCCGTTCGTCGGTCTTCAGGTGCTGGCCCAGGATGTTGAGGCCCGCCGCCGTCAGCTCGCGGTTCAGCTCGGCCATGACGCCCGGCTGGTTCCTGTGGATGTGCAGGATGCGGTGCCCGCCCGTGACTTCGGCCAGTTGGACGTTGGGCAGGTTGACGCAGAAGGTGGTGTCGCCCCGGTTCAGATAGCCCAGCAGGCGCTCGGCCGCGAACTCGGCGATGGCTTCCTGGGCCTCCTCGGTCGAGCCGCCGATGTGCGGCGTCAGGATCATGTTCTTCAGGCCCATCAGCGGGCTGTCGAAGGGGTCGGCGTTGGTGCGCGGCTCCTCGGGGAAGACGTCGACCGCCGCCCCGCCGATACGGCCCGATCCCATGGCCTGGGCCAGGTCGCCGACGTTGACGATATGGCCGCGCGACAGGTTCAACAGCAGGGCGCCGGGCTTCATCTTGGCGAACTGGGCCGCGCCGAAAATGTTGGCGTTCTCGCGCCGGCCGTCGACATGCAGGCTGACCACGTCGGCCTCGGCCAGCAGGGCGTCCAGCGAGCGGATGCGCCGCGCATTGCCCAGGGCCAGCCGCTCGGTGATGTCATAGAAGATGACCCGCATCCCCAGGGCCTCGGCCAGCACCGATAGCTGCGAGCCGATGGCGCCATAGCCGACGATGCCCAGGGTCTTGCCGCGAAGCTCGCGCGATCCCTCGGCCGACTTGTTCCACTTGCCGACGTGCATGGCGGCCGACTTGTCGACCACGTCGCGCATCAGGGTGATGGTCAGGCCGATGGCCAGTTCGACGACGGAACGGGTGTTGGAATAGGGCGCGTTGAACACCGCGACCCCCTTCGCAGCGGCGGCGTCCAGGTCGATCTGGTTGGTGCCGATGCAGAAGGCGGCGATGGCCATCAGCCGGTCGGCATGGGCCAGGACCCGCTCGGTGACATTGGTCTTGGACCGGATGCCCAGGACATGGACACCCTTCAGCGCCGCGATCAGGTCGTCCTCGTCCAGCGCGCCCTTTGCGGTCTGGACGGAATAACCCGCCTCCTCCAGCTCGCGCACGGCGGCGGGGTGAATGTTTTCCAGCAGCAGCATCTTGATCTTGCTGCGCGGGAAGGACCAGCGACCGGCCATGCCCTCGGCGTGCAGCAGTTCGTCCATAGAACGCACCTCGGCGTCGGCGACGGCGACCACCTTCTCGCGGCGGGCGACCTCGGTGAAGGCGTAGAACCGGTCTGCGGCGCCGGCCAGCTTGACCTCGGCGTCGTTCCAGCCGTCCCCGACCATGACGATTGGGCCGGTGAGGTTCAGCGCCTTGATCACCTTGGGCTTGCCGTCCGCGTGCGACAGCGGATTGGCGTCGTCCACGCCGGTCACCCGACCCTCGGCGTCATAGACGAAATCATTGGCCAGAACCCGATCGGGGCTGACGCCCAGGCGTTCGGCGACAGGAGCAATGATCTCGCGGAAGCCGCCGGAGATGATGACGATATTGGCCGCGTTCTCCTGGAAGAAGCGCAGGTTGCGGCGCACCGACGATGTGCCCTCGTCCAGGATCCGGTCGGCCAGAGCGTCCACATGGGCGCGGGTCAGGGGCAGCATGGCCAGACGCGCCCTGAGCGACTGTCCGAAGTCGAGCTCGCCACCCATGGTCAGATTGGTCAGGCGCGCGATTTCGGCCCGGACCCGATCCGCGTCTGGATGCCCGTCCAGAACGATGTCGGCGAGCGCATCAAGGGTTTCGATGCGCACGAGGGTCGAATCGAAGTCGAAGACGAACGTAGGAGCAGCGGTCATGGCCGCGCTCTCTACGCCCTCACTCGCATATGCAGCAACGATGATTGCTAAGCTGAACGCCTAGAATTTCGCGATGCGACGCACGCGGCTGTCCGGCCGGCGGCTTTCCAGGGCCGCCGCGCCGATGGCGGCGGCGATGGTGGCGACCGCCAGCAGGGCTCCGCCTTCGCGGGCGTGGTCCTTGGCGTAGCGACCGCCGACGTCGGCGTAATGGCGAGCCTTGTCGCTGGCGTCGTCATAATAGCCGCGCGCCGCCTTGGCGTATTTGCGGCGCTTGGACGGGGCGACAGCCTTCTGGCCGCGCTCGAACAGTTTTCTGGCCTGATCGCGGGTGTCGCCGCCGAACTCCTCGGCGCGGTGACCCAGGTCCTCGACGCCGTCGGCCAGACCGCGCGAAATGTCCTCGAAACGATGGCGCAGGGCCTCGGCGTCGATCCAGCCGCGCGGGTCCAGCCGATCCCGGATCCGCTCATAGCGCATCGGGCCGGAACGCTGGGTCAGCAACAGGGTGGCGATGGCGGCCGTCGCCACCAGGGCGACCGTGCCGGCTGTGATGCCAGGATGCTTGCGGGCCTCGGCCAGAACGCTGAACTGTCGAACCATGGGATAATAAACCTCTTCGTCGAGACCGTCGTCGCCGGCTTCATAGAGACCGTCGGCATAAGGATCGTAGGCGGAACCCCTGTCCCGCATCAGGCTAGGAGCGAACCGGGCCAGAAGAGGTTCCGCCAAGCCTGGCAATGCCGAGTAGAATGCGGCGATCAGTCGCCCGCCCCCACCGACGGTGATTTCGCGGATCGGATGGGCCGCGCACCACAGGATGGCGTCGGCGACGACGTGGGTCGCATAGACCGGCTGTGGGTTCTTGGCCGCATAGCCCGTCAGGTTGCGGGCGTGCCTGTTGTAGGGGCTGTCCACAGCAGCAGGCTTTACCAGGGTGAGGGCGATGGGCGAGCGATCCCGTATCAGCTCCATCCGCAGGGCATTGGTGAACCCCTTCACCGCATGCTTGGACGCCGAATAGACACCTTGGATCGGCACCGGCGCATCCGCCAGGGTCGAGCCGATGTTGATGATGGCCCCGCCGCCGGGCCGTCCGCGCAGATGCTCGGCGGCGATGGTCGAGCCGTTGACCACACCCCAGTAGTTGGTCTCGAACAGGCGGCGCTGGTCTTCCAGCGTCGTCTCGCGGATCGAGCCGTAGATCGATACGCCCGCATTATTGACCCAGGTGTCGAAGCCGCCGAACAGCCGCCGGCACTTGTCCGCCGCTTCCGACAGGGCGTCGAAGTCCGACACGTCGGCGACGGCGAAGGCGACACGCCCGCCCTGCCCCTGCAACTCTTCGCACAGCGCCTTCAGATCGTTCTGCCCTCGCGCGATCAGGAAGACGCAGGCCCCGGCCTTCACGGCCCGCCGCGCGGTGGCCAGGCCGATGCCGGAGGTCGCCCCCGTGATGACGATTGACTGCTGATGCAGGGGCTTCAGGATCGGTTTTGTCGGCATGTCTCGTCCCTGGGTGTCGCGGTTCCGACGGCGGGCTTTTGTCGCCCTTATCCATGCCCCTTACCATAGACGCTCGCGGCGCCTATCTTGACGCGCTCCCAGACAGCCGATGCCGGAACCCCAACGTGTCTTATCACGCGCCGACAGACCCCACGCCTACTCAGTCGTCCGCCGAGCCCGGCCAGGACAATATGGCCGCCGCCTTCCAGATCGAGGGCTGGCCCGTGCGCGGCCGCCTGGTGCGTCTGGGCGAAGCGGTCGACACCATCATCTCGGCTCACAACTATCCCGAACCGGTCGCCGCCCTGCTGGGCGAGGCCTGTGCGCTGGCGGCCCTGGTGGGCTCCAGCCTGAAGTTCGACGGGCGGCTGATCGTTCAGGCCCAGGGCGACGGCCCCGTCCGCTATGTCGTCGCCGACTACGACACCTCGGGCACGCTGCGCGGCTATTGCCGTTTCGACGAGGACGAAGTCGCTGCCGCCTCCACCGGCTTTGCGCGGCCCGGCGCCCAGACCCTGCTGGGCAAGGGCGTCTTCATCATGACCCTGGACCAGGGGCCTGATTTCGACCGCCACCAGGGCATCACCCCCATCGAGGGCGAAAGCCTGTCGCTGTGCGCCGAACACTATTTCGCCCAGTCCGAGCAGGTGCCGACCAAGGTGCGTCTGGCCGTGGGCCAGATCACCACCGAAGCCGGGACTCACTGGCGCGCGGGCGGAGCCATGATCCAGATGGTGGCCGGCGACGCCTCTCGCGGTTCGACCGAGGATGTCTGGGACCGCAGCCGAGCCCTGTTCATGACCCTGGCCGACGACGAACTGATCGACCCGACCATAACGCCGGAAATCCTGCTCTATCGCCTGTTCCACGAGGACGGCGTGCGTCTCGAACAGCCTCTGAACCTGTCGGCGGTCTGTCGCTGTTCAGCCGAGCGTATCGTCGGCGTTCTGAGTTCGTTTTCGCAGGCGGAACGCGACGACATGGTCGAGGACGACGGCAATATCCGCGTGACCTGCGAATACTGCTCGACGGTCTATGAGCTGTCGCCCGAGGAGGCGGCCCGTCCCGCCGCAGACTAGATTCGGGCCTCAGCCTTGCAGCGATTTCACTTGAGCTGTGGAGCTTGTGGGAGACAGTGGCGTTGTCTGGAGCGCTCATGCTGACCGTCCTCGCCCTCGCCGCCGCCCTTATGCTCTCGCCCGCCACAAAACCGGCTGGACCCGAGCTCGCATCGGCCTTGTCGGCGCAATGCCGTTTCACCGGCGAACCCCGTCAGTGGACCGCCCAGGCGCTCGACGCCTGGGCGCGTCTGGATCGTGAGCGGCTGCGGATCGACAATCCGATTACCCCGACCATCGCCCTGTTCGACCAGGCCTGCGTCTATCGCCTGACGCCGGACCGGCGCGGCGATTTCAATGCCGGAGGCCGTCGTTTTCGGACATCGGCCGAATCCCACACAGGTCAGGTAGCCATCCCCGACGGCTCGACCGTCCCGGCCCAGCGGCTGGCCTTCGCCGCCCCCACGTCCGAGGGCATGTTCTTCATCATGGCCCTGCCCGCCCTCTGGCGCGCCGACGGGGCCGAGCGTCGTGATCCCCGCCTGCTGGCCATAGTCGTCTTCATGCACGAGTTCACCCACACCCAGCAGGCCGACGGCCTGGGTGCGCGGGTCGATCGCCTGCTGTCTTTGGGTCTGCCCGAGGACGCCAACGACGACATCGTTCAGGACCGTTTTGCCGGGCGTCCAGGCTATCAGGCCATGTGGGAGGCTGAGCGTGATACACTCTATCGGGCGGTCTCGGCGCCGGACGCCGGTTCGGCGCGCAGTCATCTGAACGACGGGCTGCAGCAGATGCGAGAGCGTCAGGCGCGCTGGTTCACAGGGCCGGATGCCCTTTATGCCGAAGCCGACGACGTTTTCCTTACGATGGAAGGCACGGGCAACTGGTCGGCCTGGGCCTGGCTGACGGACCCGCGCGGCGGGCGGATGTCATCGGCCGACGCCATCGCCTTCGTGCGCGGCGGCTCAGGCCACTGGAGCCAGGACGAAGGCCTGGCCATCATGCTGGCCGTGGATCGCCTCTTACCGCAATGGCCAGCGCTGGCCTTCGGACCTCGCGCCGCCACGGCCGAGGAGATGGCCAATCGGGCGGTTCAACCTTCCAGATCGAGGGAATAGCCCGCCGACCGCACGGTGCGGATCGGGTTGGCGCTGTCGCCCACATCCAGCGCCTTCCTCAGGCGACCGACGTGGACGTCCACGGTGCGCGCCTCGACATAGACGTCGGAGCCCCAGACGGCGTCCAGCAACTGCTCACGGCTGAACACCCGACCGGGATGCCGCATGAAGTGGTCCAGCAGCCGGAACTCGGTCGGCCCCAGATGGACCTCCTTGCCCGAACGTTTCACCCGGTGGGCGACGCGGTCGATGATTATGTCGCCATGCCCCACACGGTCGTCGGCCAGACCGGGACGGATCCGGCGCAACACGGCGCGGATGCGGGCCGTCAGCTCGGTCATCGAGAAGGGCTTGGTCAGGTAGTCGTCGGCGCCCGTATCCAGGCCGCGGATGCGATCGCTCTCCTCGCCCCGCGCCGTCAGCATGATGATCGGCAGGTTGCGTGATTCCGGGCGACCGCGGATGCGGCGGCAGACCTCGATGCCCGACACCTTGGGCAGCATCCAGTCCAGCAGAACCAGATCGGGCAGCCGCTCGTCGATCTGCAGCAGCCCCTCTTCCCCGTCCGAGGCCACGATCACGTCGTAGCCTTCCTTTTCGAGATTGTATTGCAACAGGGCGCCAAGGGCGTCCTCGTCTTCCATGACCAGAATATAGGGCTGCATGACGCGTCCTTTTTCGTCAGTCTTCGGCGTTGGGCTTGACGTCGGAGCCGCTGGTGAAGGCGCCGCGCGGGCGTTCGCCGATCATCTCGTCGCCGGTGATCTCGTAGTGAATGGTCTCGGCGATATTGGTGGCGTGGTCGCCGATCCGCTCCAGGTTCTTGGCCATGAACAACAGATGGGTGCAGGCGCTGATCGTACGTGGATCGCCCATCATGTAGGTCAGGAGTTCGCGGAACAGGGCGTTGTAGTGCTCGTCCACCTCGTCGTCCGAGGCCCAGACGGCCAGGGCGCCGTCCAGCTCGCGCGCCGTATAGGCGTCCAGCACATTGCGCAGCCGTTGCGACACCAGCCGGCCCATGCGGACGATCGACCGGGTCAGGGGCTGCATCGGCTCGGTGCCGGCGATGACCAGGGCGCGTTTGGCGATGTTCTTGGCCAGGTCGCCGGTGCGTTCCAGGTCGGACGCCAGTTTCATCGCCGCCAGGGTCTTGCGCAGGTCGGTGGCGACCGGCTGGCGCAGGGCGATCAGCCGGATGGCTTTCTTCTCGATGTCGCGATGCATGGTGTCGAGACGCAGGTCGCGCTCGACCACGGCCCGGGCCATGCTGATGTCGCGGCGCGAAACGGATTCGACGGCGTCGGCGACCTGGGCCTCGGCCAGTCCGCCCATGCGGGCGACCTCGGCTGTCAGCTGATCCAGCTCGTCGCCATAGGCCTTGACGGTATGGGTGCTCATTGCGCGATCCTTAGCCGAAGCGGCCGGTGATATAGTCGAGGGTGCGCTGCTCGCGCGGGTTCTGGAAGATGGTCTCGGTGTCGCCCGTCTCGATCAGTCGGCCCATGTGGAAGAAGGCCGTCCGCTGGGACACCCGCGCCGCCTGGGCCATCGAGTGGGTGACGATGACGATGCAATACCGCTCGCGCAGTTCGTCGATCAGTTCCTCGATCTTGGCCGTCGCGATGGGGTCCAGCGCCGAACAGGGCTCGTCCATCAGGATGACTTCGGGGTTCACGGCGATAGCGCGGGCGATGACCAGACGCTGTTGCTGACCGCCCGACAGGCCGGTGCCGGCCGAGTGCAGCCGGTCGGCGACCTCGTCCCACAGGCCGGCGCGACGCAGGGAGGCCTCGACGATGTCCTCAAGCTCGCGCTTGCTGGTCGTCAGGCCGTGGATGCGTGGGCCATAGGCGACGTTCTCGAAAATGGTCTTGGGAAACGGATTGGGCTTCTGGAATACCATGCCGACCTGGGCGCGCAGCAGCACGGGATCGACCGAGCGGGCGTTCACATCCTGGCCGTCCATCTCGATCCGCCCGGTGACGCGCGCGCCCTGGATGGTGTCGTTCATGCGGTTGATGCAGCGCAGGAAGGTCGACTTGCCGCAACCCGAGGGGCCGATGAAGGCCGTCACCGTCTTGTCGGGAATGTCGATGCTGACGTCGTGCAGCGCCTGTTTGTCGCCATAGAAGACCGAGACGTCGCGCACGGCGATCTTGGTCGGGCCCACGGGCGCCTGGGTCGAGGTCACCTGCGGGATACGGGTCTGGGCTCCGGCCTCGACCTGAGGCTCGGGCGTAGAGACGTCATCCGTCGGGGCGTCGGTCGTCGCGGCGGCAGGCAGGGCCTGGCCGCCCATGCGGGGGACTTCGGTCGGGTCGGCGACACCGCCGCCGTTGCGGTCGTCGTTGGCTCGGAAGAAAGGGAATTTCATTAGGTTACCACCGGCGTTCGAAGCGCCGACGCAGCAGGATCGCGGCGGCGTTCATGACGATCATGAAGGTCAGGAGCACGATGATGGCCGCAGCCGTCCGTTCGTGGAACGCCCGCTCGGACGCATTCTCCCAAATATAGACCAGGGACGGCAGCGCCCCCGTAGGCTCGACGACCGAGTGCGGAATGCCCGGCACGAAGCTGACCATGCCGATCAGCAGCAGGGGCGCGGTCTCGCCCAGGGCGTGGGCCATCGAGATGATGGCGCCCGTCATCACGCCCGGCATGGCCAGCGGCAGGACGTGCTGGAACACTGTCTGCGTGCGGCTGGCGCCCATGGCCAGGGCGGCCTCGCGGATCGAAGGCGGCACCGACTTCAGCGACGACCGGGTGGCGATGATGATGGTCGGCAGCGCCATCAGGGCCAGCACCAGACCGCCCACCAGCGGCGAGGACCTGGGCAGGTGCATCCAGTTGATGAACAGGGCCACGCCCAACAGGCCGTAGACGATCGACGGCACGGCCGCGAGGTTGTTGATGTTGACCTCGATCAGGTCGGTGATCCTGTTCTTGGGCGAGAATTCTTCCAAATAGACCGCCGCGCCGATGCCGACCGGAATGGCGATGACCGCCGTCACCATCAGCATCAGGGCCGATCCGATCACGGCCCCCAGCACGCCCGCCAGTTCCGGCTCGGTCGAATCGCCGTTGGTGAACAGGGCGCCGTTGAAATGGGTCCGCACCGCGCCCTCGGCCTTGATCCGGTCCAGCCAGCCGATCTGGGCGTCCGACAGGCGGCGCTGGTCGGCAGGCGTCTCGATGGAGATCTCACCCTTGTAATAGAGGTCGGCTTCGTCCGACGCGGGCGCGACGATGGTGACGGTCTTGCCGATGATCTCCGGGTTGTCGCGCACCATGTCGGCGGCGCGGTATTTAAGTTCCGAAGAGAACAGCGAGCGCATGGCCCGCGCCTGCGTGCCCGCCGCATCGTCCTGAACGCCCAGGCGCGCCAGCTCCTGCTCGGCGACCAGCAGTTCGAAATTGGTGCCTTCGGGGTAGGCCTGGTCGATGCGCGCAGGGTCCATATAGACCGGCAGCGTGACCTCGTGGGCATAGAAGGCCGTGTGGCCCTGCTCGATGATGCGGAACAGCAGCAGCGTCAGGAAGCCGATGGCCACGGCGACCGCCATGATCCCATAGGCCTTGAACCGCTTCTCGCGGGCGTAGCGCTTCTTCAGGCCCGCCTGCAGCCGTCCGGCACGGCCGGCGTCGGCCGGACGGTCGAAGATGTCGGGGGTCGCGTCAGTCATATTGTTCCCGATACTTCTGCACGATGCGCTGGGCGACGACGTTCAGCGCCAGGGTCACCAGGAACAGGGTCAGGCCCAGACCAAAGGCCGCCAGGGTCTTGGGACTGTTGAACTCCTGGTCGCCGGTCAGCAGGGTGACGATCTGGACGGTCACGGTGGTCACCGTATCCAGCGGATTGAGCGTCAGGTTGGCGGCCAGACCCGCCGCCATGGTGACGATCATGGTCTCGCCGATGGCGCGCGACACGGCCAGCAGCAGGGCGCCAGCCACGCCCGGCAGGGCGGCGGGCAGCAGCACCCGCTTGACCGTCTCGGACTTGGTCGCGCCCATGGCGTAGGACCCGTCGCGCAGCGACTGGGGCACGGCGTTGATGATGTCGTCGGACAGGGAGGAGACGAACGGGATCAGCATGATGCCCATGACGGCCCCGGCCACCAGCGCCATCTGGTTCTGCACCAGCATCAGGTATTGGCCCATGCCGTCCAGCGGCCCGCCGATCAGCAGGGCACCGATCTCGTTGAAGAAGACCCGGAAGGCCGGCCCCACGGTCAGGGCGGCGAAGAAGCCATAGACCACGGTCGGAACGCCCGCGAGCACTTCCAGCACCGGCTTGACGATGGCCCGCGACGGGCGGCTGGCGTATTCCGACAGGTAGATGGCCGAGAACAGCCCGACCGGCGCCGCCACGCACATGGCGATCAGCATGATCAGGAAGGTGCCGGCGAACAGGGGCACGGCGCCGAAGGCTCCGGTCGATCCGACCTGGTCGGCGCGGATGGCGATCTGCGGGCTCCACTGGGTTCCGAACAGGAACTCGGTCACCGGCACGGTGCTGAAGAACCGCATCGAATCCCACAACAGGGACGAGACGATGCCGATGGTGGTCAGGACGGCCACGGCCGAACAGGCGAACAGACCCACGCCGATCCACGACTCGACCCGGTTGCGGGCGCGAAAATCGGGACGGATGCGCATGAAGACGAACAGCCCGCCCATGGCGGCGGCGATCAGCACGCCGATCATCTGGCCAATCGCCAGGGCCTGGCTGATGCCTGCGGAGCGTCGCCCTTCCTGCGCCAGTTCGTCGTTCAGAGAACCGGGCCAGATCTGCTGGGCTTCAAGACCTGCGCCCACGCGGCGCGCATCGGCGAAGAAGGCCTCTCGCCGGAAGGGCTCGAGCTGCAGGACCTCGGCAGGCGCTCCGGCCATCAATGTCTGGTGCCCGATCGGTCCGGCGAAGATCCCGGCGACGATCAGCACGGCCAGGGCCGGTAGAGCGACCCAGATCAGGGCGTAGAAGCCGTGTTGTCCCGGGCGCGAATGAGGCTTGCTGGCGCTGGCCGCCGCGCGTCGCTGCGACAGGGTCCGTCCGCCGAGGTATGCGAGGCCAGCCAGCACGGCCAGGATCGAAAGCGTTATCCAGAGCATGAAGAGCGACGAAAGCCATGACTGTCGCGCGCGGGGAGGTCCGCAGGCGTCGTGGCCGCAAACTGCCCGTGTTTCGCAAGCGGATTACGACGGCTGCATGACAGTTCTGTTACAGCGGAGCCGCCTCTTGAAATGAGTTTGTCGCGGCCTCATCCAACTGATTAATAACGGGGAAATAGGCGGTGAACGCTGCTCCCTGCCCCTCTTCGCTCTCGACTACCAAGCCGCCGCGATGACGGTTTGTGATATGTTTGACAATCGCAAGACCCAGGCCCGTGCCCGAGTGGGCGCCGCTCTTCTGGCCTTCGACGCGATAGAATCGTTCGGTCAGGCGCGGCAGGTGCTCCCGTTTCATCCCCGGCCCGTGATCCCGCACGGTGACGGCGGCATAGGTTGCCCCAGCCTCGCGGTCTGGCGTCAGCAGGGCCAGGCGGGTCGCCACCTCCGTTCGAGGCCCGCAGATATCGTCCAGCGACCTGCCGGTTCGAACCGTGATCTCCACCGAGGATCCGGCCGGGGCGTATTTGATTCCATTATCGACCAGGTTCTGAACCACCTGCAGGATTTCGTCCCGCTCACCCTCGACCCAGGCGGCGCCGTCCTGCTCGACCTTAAGGGTGACGCCCTTGCCCCTAGCCAGAAGGCCCACGGCGTCCACCACATCCAGAATGGTGCGCGACAGGTCGGCTCGCCCCTGGGGCGGCACATGTTCATTCAGTTCGATGCGGCTCAGCGACATCAGATCGGAGATCAACCGACCCATCCGGTCGGCTTGCACCGCCATGATGTCGAGAAAACGATCCCGCGCCCGCGTGTCGTCGCGCGCATGGCCCTTTAGCGTCTCGATGAACCCCGTCAGCGACGCCAGGGGCGTGCGTAGTTCATGGCTGGCGTTGGCCAGGAAATCGACCCGCATCCGCTCGGTCCGGCGCAGGTCCGTCTCGTCTCGCAGCGACAGCAACACCAGTGGCGACGGCCCCGGCGACGGCAGAGGATGAATCGAGGCCTTCCATTCGCGCGACTGTGCGCCGCTGACGGTATAGTCGACCGAGCGCGTCAATCCGCCAAACAGGGCTTCATCGATGGCTTCGAGCATTTCGGGGTCCCGAACCGAGGCGACCAGAGCCCCGCCGTCGCGCGCAACCCTGAGTCGTTCTCGCGCCGACGCATTGGCCAGGATGATGCGCCGCCCTGACATATCGTCGGCCATGCCGCCGCTGATGACCATGATTGGATCGTCCAGGGTCTCGAACACGGAATCCAGCAGACGCCGGGGCTCGTCGTCCACGACGGGAGCGACGTCCTCGCGGGTGTCAGCGGCGGGACGCGTCCGCCGGCCTGCCAGCCAGGCGATCAGTCCCACCAAGCCTGCGCCGAGACACAATCCCCTCGCCGCCTCGTGATTGAGCATCGCCAGCAGGATCATGATCCCGACCGCCAACCAGGCTGCGGTGGATGTCGTCAACAACCGATCAAGGCTGCTGGTCTCGCCATCTGGTCCCGTTCCCGATGTCATTGCTTCCAGAATAATCCCACGCTTTGCGGCGAAATCGCCACGACTCGAAAGCCGATAGCACCACCATCACCGCGTCTTTATGACAATGCGAGCGCGAATTTCGTCCGATAAGGCGCCGCTTTCTTTACCTGTTCGGGCGAGGATGCGGCTTCTAGGAAGGGGCCGAAAGCCTGTGGACCGCATTCTGTACTGTCTGACCTCGCAACACGAATGGCCATTCGTGTTGATGGCGGCCATTGTGTGCGCCGCCGGAGTGGTTGCGGCCCTGCTGCTGTTGAACCTGGCGCGCCAGGCGTCTTCCAAGGGTAAGAAGCTGTTCGCCGCCGCCGCAGCCGCTGTCGCCGGCCTGGCGATCTGGGCGACGCATTTCATTTCAATGCTCGGCTATAAAGCCGGCGTTCCTGTCACCTACGAGATACCCGCGACCCTGGCTTCGCTGGGCGTAATCCTGGCTGGAATGCTGAGCTATACGGCTATGGCCGTCGAAGGCCGAGCCCGCTGGCGTCGAGTAACGGGCATGGTCGTGGTCGCGGCCGCCATCGCAGCCATGCATTTCGTCGGTATCGCCGCCATGTCACTTGAAGGCGCTAGCATCGCCCTCGATCCTGGCGTTGTGACGGGTTCAATACTAACCGGCTTGGTCCTCGCTGTTCTCGCCGGCCTACCCTCGACCTCGGGACGCGCCGGGGGACTGCCGCTGGCTGCGGCCCTACTGGTCGCCAGCGTCGCAAGCTTTCATTTCGGCTCCATGAGCGCGATCACCATCCTGCCTGATCCCACAAGCCTGGCCACCGGCGGCATCAGCGCAGAGGTCTTTTTGATCGTGCTTGCGTTGGTCATGACGGTCGTCATCGCCATCGCGGCCTTCGTCATGGGCGTCGCCTACTGGTCGCGGACCAACGCCTTGGGGCATCTGCGCCAGGCTATCGACGCCATGCCCGACGCCTTGGGTTTCTACGACGCCGACGACCGGCTCCTCGTATGGAACTCGCGCTATGCCGAGGTGAACCCCGGCGTCGCCCAGTCCTTGCGTGCGGGAATGTTGTTTCGCGAGGCTGTGGGCATCGACATGAACGCGGGCGTCTATGCAGAGGCCGAGGGCCGCGAAGAGTCCTGGATGGCGGAACGAATGGCTGCACGCCAGCTGTTGTCCAACACCATGGAGCAGAAGCTGTCCGACGGACGCTGGCTTCGGGTGCAGGATCGCAAGACAGCCGCAGGCGGCACAGTCACGGTCTGCACCGACATTTCCGATCTGAAGCGGGACGCTCTGGCGTTAGAGATGGCTCGTGACGAGGCCGAGACTGCCAACCGCACCAAGTCCGAATTCCTGGCCAACATGAGCCACGAGATCCGCACGCCCCTGAACGGCGTCATCGGCCTGGCTCAGGCGCTAGACCGCACCGAACTGTCGCCCGACCAGCGCGAGATGCTGGAGTTGATCCAGTCATCCGGCAGGACCCTTCAGGCTCTTCTCAGCGACATTCTCGATCTCGCCCGGGTCGAGTCCGGGCGGCTCGAACTGGCTAGCGAAACCTTCGACCTGGCGCGGGCTGTCCGCGATGCCGGTCAGCTCTATGCATCTGCGGCCAAGGCCAAGGGGCTTCAGTTCTTCATTGAGATCGACCCCAATGCGGCCATCTGGGTTCAGGGGGATTCCGTCCGCCTGAAACAGGTGCTCACCAACCTAGTGTCCAACGCCGTGAAGTTCACCACCGAAGGCTTCGTCAGCCTGACCGTCGCGCAGAGCGCCCGCACGGACGGAACGCCGATCCTGCGGTTCACGGTCGAGGATACCGGCGTCGGCTTCTGCGCCGAGGCCCGCGCCCGGTTGTTCACGCGTTTCGAGCAGGCCGATGGCACCATCACCCGTCGCTTTGGCGGGACCGGCCTGGGTCTGGCCATCTGTCGCGAACTGGTCACCATGATGGATGGCGATCTGGACTGCGAGAGCGAGCCCGAAGGCGGCTCGGCCTTCATCATGACCCTGCCCCTGCAGCAGGTCGAGGCGCCGCCGGTGCGGATCGAGCGCCCAGACGCGGAGCCTGAAGCCGGTGAAGCCCACATCATCCGCGTCCTGCTGGCCGACGACCACGCGACCAACCGCAGGGTCGTTGAACTGATCCTGGGCCAGGCGGCGGTCGATCTGACGTCGGTCGAGGACGGGGCCCAGGCCGTGGCCGCCTGTCAGTCGAATAGCTTCGACCTGATCCTGATGGACATGCAAATGCCGGTGATGGACGGACTGACGGCGACGCGCGAAATCCGCCTGCACGAGGCGGCGATGGGGCTAGAACGGACACCGATCGTCATGCTGACGGCCAACGCCCTGCCCGACCATGTCGCCGCCAGCCACGCCGCCGGCGCCGACCACCACCTTGCCAAACCTTTTAACGCCGCCGAGCTGCTGGGCCTGGTTTCAGACCTGTCGGCTCAGGCCAGGGCCATGGCAGCCTGACAGACTGGCAGCAGGGCGCCGGGGGCCGGGGGCCGGGGGCCAGCTAGATCGCAAGCAGGATGATCGGCGTCAGAACCGCGACAGCCAGCAGAATCCAGACCCAGTGGAACCGAGCCCGCTTTTTCTGCAGCCTGGCGGTTCGGCCCAGATAAACCGGCGGACGGGGACGCCCCACTTCGCTGCCGACGATGTTGTGACGATCCCTCATCGGACGCCTCCTTTGAGGTTTGAGCACCACCGGAAAACCGGCAGGCGCCAGACGCGCGCCGAAGATGACAACACCTCGGCCCGGTCCCGCAGTCGCGGCACGGAGCAGAGCATGGTCAGCCGAACCGCGTCGTCAGCAGGGATGTCGGGGTGATCCCAGAAGGTCTCCTGAAGCACGGCCTCCTGTCTGAGACAGTCCGCCAGAAGGTCGAACCGGGCGTCCTGGCAAAGACGCCGCGAGTGGCGGTCCTCGACCAAGGCCACGACGGCTTCGGTCTCTGACGCCTTGTGCGGCCCCAGGGCGAAAATCCTCTGGGCGACGGGTTCACGCGCGTCAGGCTCGCAGTCGACGTCGATGACAGGATAGTCGGGGTGGAAATGTTGGGCCGCGTGTTCCAGGGCGAGCGACATCAGCTGGTCACGCGCCAGCGGCGACATCGCCAGCTCGGCGGCCTTGGCCAGCATCAATTCATCCGCCGCGAGACCGGGCCGACGCGTTTCCAGATCGACGCGGTCCCACTGGGCGCCAGCGACAGCCTCAGCGACCGCGGCCCCGACGACGCGCGCATCAAGCCTATTCAAGCTTGGCATGATGCTCGTCTCCCACGCTCAGGACGCGCAGGCTATGCGGGCGCCCCTTGTCGTCGGCCCAGGTGAACTCAGCGTCCGCCACCAGGCCCAGGAGGGACACGCCGACCAGGCTCAGAACCGAGACCTGCCGCTTGTCGATGTCGGCCTCGCCGGGCATCACGATCTGGATACTGCGGACCTGACCCGACGCCAGGTCCTCGTAGGTCACCCAGCTGCCGATACGGCAGAAGGCGCGCGCCTTAAGGTCCTGGTTCACCACCACCGCGCGCGACAGCTCCTCCTCCAGCAGGTTGAGGGCGGCATTACGCGACGGCGACAGATCGACCATCGATTCCAGAATTTCCAAATCCTGGGCGGTGATGAGAATTCGCGGCTTTCTGGCCGCCTTCAAAGTGGTTTTGGACATCCTGCGGATCCCGTTCTTTTGAGCCGTGCATGGCTGCAAACGGCTGATGAGGATCAGCCGCATTTCAATGGTTGAAGTTGTCGATTGAGTTTTTCGAACAAGCTGGACGTCGGGATCTGAGTAATCAGCCCGATTTCAGCTAGGATAAATTTGAACGAAAAAAGTCCCCAAACTCTAGGCTTTCGCCCAAAAGGAGTTTGGGGCTAGACGCCTCCGACGAAGCGTCCGGCGTGCAGCGTATTCCGCGAAGGGATGGCGCATTTCCACATTACGGGAACAATAATGCCCCCGACGCGCAGCCTCTGTCAACTTGGCTGGAAAACTGCGGCCAGGAATGACGGCGGGTTACCTGCCGCGATCGTGCAGGGCCAGCTGGCGGCCAATGAAGTCGGCGCCTTCGGCGATGGCGTCGCACGCCAGGGCCGAGATGGACATGGCCTCCAGGAAGCTATGGGTCGCGCCCTTGTAGATTTCGCAGCGAACGTCGACGCCTGCGGCCTGGAACTGAGGAAAGATTTTCAGACTGTCCTCGGCGACCAGATCCAGTTCGGCGACGATCAGAAGGGTCGGCGGCAGTCCGGTCAGATCGGCGTAGAGCGGGCAGGCATAGGGATCGTCCAGTTCGTGCGGTCCGTTGAGATAATTGCGCCAGAAGCCCTCGGCCTCCTCTCGATTCAGGATGGCGCCAGGGCCGCCATGGGTGGCTTCGGACTCGTCCGAAATCCGCCCTGTGAACCCGCCATAGTTGGACAGGATGGCCTTGACGATTTCCAGGCGGTCCATGTCCCGCAGCCGCAGGCAGGTCGCCACCGCGAGGTTGCCCCCAGCCGAATCTCCGGCCATCGCCAGGCGGTGCGGATCGACACCCAGTTCGGCGCCGTTCTGGGCCAGCCACAGCATCAAGCCGGTGATCCGGTGCTGAGCTACCGGAAACTTCGTCTCGGGCGCGAGGGGATAGTCCACGCCGATAACGACAAAACCACCCCGGTCGGCGTATTCGCGCATCAGCCGGTCATGCGTGTCGATGCTGAACAACATGAAGCCGCCGCCGTGAAGATAGACCATGGCCGGCGCCGCAGGCCCTGCCCCCTCTGTTCTATAGACGCGGACGCGGATATCCCCGTGCCCGGTATCGACCACCCGCTCGAAGGTCTCCGCCATAGCGGGACCACCGTGGGTCCATCGTGCACGGACCGCTTCGACCGCCCGGCGTCCCTCATCCAGCGACAGGGTTGTGAACGGCGGGAACCGGCGCCAGTCATCCGTCATGATGTCGAGGAACCGCCGGATGTCGGGGTCCATGTCCGTGAGGCGGGTCAAAGCATCTACCTTGGTGCGAGAGGCGCCATGATTAGCAGTCCAGATCGCCAGCCAGCCTCGCGTTAGGGCGAGAATCTGCATTTATCGGGCCTGCTGTCCGGCGCCACAAAACGGGCCGGGCCCAAATCCTGCCGGCGTCAGCCGGCGATGCCGCGCCTAATGAGACCTGAGCCTGGCCAGGGCCGCGCTCGCAGCCTCTTCACTAAAGGACTTGCTTTCAATGAGGGCGCGAACGACCGCATCGACCTCTTCACCTACGGCGCCGGCAGCGAAGGCCACGTTCTGGGCGTGCAGGGACATATGGCCCTTCTGGATACCCTCGGTGGCCAAGGCTTTCATGGCGCCGAAGTTCTGGGCCAAGCCCACCGCCGCTATGATCCGCGCCAGTTGCTCGGCGGTCTCCACCCGCAGGATCGACAGCAGGGCGCGAGCCGTCGGATGAATCTTCACCGCCCCGCCGACCAGTCCAACTGCCATCGGCATCTCCAGCGTCCCCGCCAGGTCGCCCTCGGCCGTGATCTCCCAGGTCGACAGGCTGCGATAGCGGCCCGTCCGCGCGGCAAAGGCGTGGGCGCCGGCCTCGACCGCGCGAGTGTCATTGCCGGTCGCCAGGACCACGGCGGAAACGCCGTTCATGATGCCCTTGTTGTGGGTCGCGGCGCGGTAGGGATCATTGTCGGCGAACTGCCAGGCGGCGATCATGGCATCGCGGACCGCCTCACCCCCGATCGCATCGCACGACCACGTCGCCCGCGCCCGCGCCACTCGTCGGTCCGCCAGGTTAGACAGAATGCGCAACAGCGCCCTGCCCCCCGTCCAGCGCGCCAGGTCGGGCGCCAGGCGCTCGGCCATGGTGTTCACCGCATTGGCGCCCATGGCGTCGCGCGTATCGACGATCAGATGGGTAACGACCATGGTTCCGGCAGGGGTCTCGATCAGACGAACCTCGACATCACGGAACCCGCCGCCGAATCTGACCAGGGTCGGATCGCAGGCGTTGCAGATCCGTTCGATCTCGTCGCGTCGTTCGAGGATCAACAGCCTGGCGCGACGCGGATCGGCGATGTCCAGCAGCTGGATCTGGGCGATCATCTGCGTACCCGACATCGAGGTGACGAAGCCGCCGGTGTCGTAGCATTGACGCGCCGAGTTGCCGACGGCGGCGATCACCGAGGATTCCTCGGTAGCCATCGGCACCAGGACATCGCGGCCATCGACACGCACATTGGTGGCGATCCCCACGGGAATCGCGATCGTGGTGACGAAGTTCTCGATCATGTGGTCACCCAACTGGGCCTCAATGTTCGACGGCGCCGACAGTTGATCGCGCTCGGCCTGTCCAAGACCCGCGAAGGCAGCGACGCACTCAATGCGCGCCTCTGGCGTCCATTTGTGAAATCCGGAGATTCTCGACGTCGGGCTTGCCACAGGGTGGGTCATCAGGGTGTTCGCCTTCGATTAGGATTGCGCCCGCGACGCTTCGCTGGGCAGAAATTTCTGCGGCATCGACCACCGACGCAGCGAATGACGGGATCAGTCCCGCGCCCCGGACGGGTGTGCCGGCTCGGCCCTGCGCGCCGCAAAGCCGTCGAGACCGGACCGGGCCCGGGCGCTTGTGAAGGTGCGTTGTCCGAGGATCGCCTCCTGGGCGAACGCAGCTTCCAGCGGCAGATCATAGAGGGTCAGGACTGCCTCCTTGATGGTCTGGACCGCCACCGGGCTCTTGCTGGCGATGTCCGCCGCCAGGGCTATGGCGACCGGCTCAACATCCCCAGACGGCACGATGCGGTTCAGGACGCCGCGCTCCAGAAGCTCCGCCGCGCTGAAAGGCCGCCCCGAGAGCATCAACTCCATGGCGTGGGCATAGGCGATCTGGCGTGTCAGCCGGACCAGGGTGCCGCCGGCGGGAACGAAGCCGTGGTCGACCTCGGGGAACTGGAAGACGGCGTCGTCCGCCGCGATCCGCAGGTCGGTGGCCAGCATGATCTCGAAGCCTCCACCCATGCAAAGTCCTCGGACGGCCGAGATGATGGGCTTGTAGAAACCGGCGGGCTTCAGGTGCGCCGGGTCCCAATGGCTGATGTCGAACTGGCCTGACGCCAGCGCCGGGATCGACTCTGTCAGGTCGGCCCCGACACAGAAGGCGCGCTCCCCCGCCCCTGCCAGGACGACGGCGTTTATCCGGTCGTCGGCGCCGATCTCGGCGAAGGCGCGCCCCAGGTCATCGTACATGGCCAGGGTCAGGGCGTTCAGCTTCAGCGGTCGATTGAAGCGCACGATGGCGACGGCGCCGTCACGGACCAGTTCGATCGCCATCCTATTCCGCCTTTCGCGCGCACATGGCGGCGATGTCAGCCTCGGCCATACCGAGCATATCTCCGAACACCGTCTGGTTATGTTCACCCAGGGTCGGCGCGCCGGCATGGGGCTGGATTCCCAGGTTGGACAGCTTGATCGGCAACCCCAGCATGGCGACGCTGACCTCGCCCATCGGCACGTCCACGATCATTCCGCGGGCGCCAATGTGGGGATCGGCGATCACCTCGTCGATGGTCTTGATGGCGCTCAGCGGCACCCTGTCACCGGCCATCGCCTCCAGTTCCGCCTTGGTGCGAGCAGCGAACCAACGATCCAGAAGCGGCCGGACCACGGCCTCATAGACCGCCGGATCGAAGCGCTTTTCCATGGTGTCGATACGGGGATCGGCCGCGACCTGGGGCTCGCCGAACATCTCGCAGGTGATGGACCAGAACTTGTCCGTATAACCGCCGAAGAAGACATAGCCGTCGGCGCAGGCGAACTGGCTGTAGGGGCGCACGAAGGGATGGTCGTTGCCGAGGGGGCCAGCGACCTCGTTGGCGACCGTGTAGCGGACGACGGCGTTCTCGGTCAGCGACAGCACCGAATCCTGCTGCGAGATGTCGACCACCTGACCCAGGCCCGTAAGCTCGGCCTCGCGCAAGGCGGCCAGGGTTCCGATCGCGCCATAGAGGGATGCCGCCAGATCGCCGATGATGGTGCCCACGCGAACGGGCGGCCTGTCGGCATAGCCGTTCATCGACCAGAGCCCGCCGGCCGCCTGACCGCTATTGTCATAGCCGGGGCGGCTGGCGTTGGGGCCTGTGCGTCCGAACCCGCTGATCGCGGTATAGACCAGGCGAGGATTGACCTGCTTCAGCACCTCATAGCCCAGGCCCAGCTTCTCCATCACGCCGGGGCGGAAGTTCTCTACCAGGATGTCGGCCCGGGCCACCAGTTTCAGGAAAGCGGCGCGGGCGGTCTCCTGGCGCAGGTCCAGGGTGACGCCGCGCTTGTTGCGATTGTACTGAGCATAGAAGGCGCTGGCCGGGCCGGCGGCTGTGTCGACCATCGGCGGAAAGGTGCGGGTGTAGTCAGGGTCGTCCGGGTTCTCGACCTTGATCACCGTCGCGCCGAGATCTGCGAACATCATAGCGCAGTAGGGTCCAGCGACCACACGCGTGACATCCAGCACCATCACACCCGACATGGGTCCACGACGGTCGGCTGACGAATGGCTGTCGGATTGCGCGCTGGCAGGGGCCATTGTCGTCAGTCCAGCTTGCTGCGAATGAAGGCGGCCCCGTCCGCGATGGCGCGCCGCGCGACCTCCGACACCGACATGGCCTCAAGGAAACTGTGAATGGCGCCCGGATAGGTTTCCGTCCGGGTTTCGACGCCCTGGCTCCGCAGATGGGCATCCATAGCCACGCCCTGTTCGGCCAGGATGTCGCATTCGGCGATCACCAGAAAGACAGACGGGAAACCGGTCAGATCGGCCAGGATCGGGTAGACGTGCGGGTCATCGGCCTCGTCGTCGCCGTTGAGGTAATTGCCGTAATATTCCTCGGCCTCGGCACGGCTCATCACCGATTCTTCGCCGCCGAAGTGCGCTTCCGCAGCATCGGAGATTGAGGCGTCGTAACCGCCGTAGTTCGACAGGATGGCGCGAACCAGATCGACCTCCCCGCGAGCGTGAAGACGCTGCACGATGCCGAACGACATATTGGCCCCGGCCGAGTCGCCTCCCAGAGCCATCCGCGTCGGATCGACGCCCAGTTCCGCGCCATGCTCCTTGAGCCACAGCATCAAGGCTTCGATCCGGTCCAGAGCGACGGGATACTTGTGCTCGGGTGACAGCGGGTAGTCCACGCCGATCACGGCGAACCCGCCCTGCTGGGCGTACTCGCGCATCAGCCGGTCGTGAGAGTCGATCGAGAACAGGGTGAAGCCGCCGCCGTGCAGATACACCAGCGCCGGCGCCGGCTCGGGCAGACCGGAAGGCCGGTGAACGCGCACGCGCAGCTCACCGGCCCCGGGGTCGAAGTATCGCTCCGAGGTCCGAGCCATGACCGGGCCGCCTGCATTCCAGCGCGCCCGAACCTTTTCCGCCACCGCCCGCCGCTCAGGGAAGGTCAGGCCGGAGAAAGGCGGCTCCTTGGCCCAGCCGGCACGAAGCTCATCAAGGAAAAACTGGATTTCCGGATCGATATTCAAGCTGCGACTCTCTGTTCAGCGGGGGGTGTTCAAAGCGCAGGGCCGTCCCCGTTTTCATGCTGCGGGCCTGCCCGAGCATGGTGCTGACGATACATCGCGACTGTCGGCGCGAGGCGATGGCGATGGGCCATATGCCCTGCGTCGCGGGCCATCGAGCGCCGTTTGATTGACCTGTTTGAGAGATGGTCGCAGGAATGGGGCTCACAGTCGCGATCGGGGTTCTTGATGACGACCACGGGCATCGAAACGGACAGCTTGCAGGCGGACGCCCTGCACATGGTGGCGCGGGAAGATCACTATGGTGCGGGCTATCATGACCCGTTGCATTCCCATGAAAGCGGCCAGCTCTCGCTGTCGCTATCCGGGGTGATGACGGTCACGGTCGAAGACACCAGTTTCGTCCTTCCGCCCAACCGCGCGATCTGGATACCGGCGGGGTGCAAGCATCAGTCGGTGATCCGCAGCGACCTGGTGTTCCAGTTCGTTTTCATCGACCCCAAGTTCGTCGGCCAGCCTCGCGTCTGCCGCGTCTTCGAAACCACGCCCCTGCTGCGCGCGCTGATCGGCGAGATGACGGAGTTCGAAACCAGCCCCGGTGAGGAGGATCGCGAGGCCGCCATCGTCGATCTGCTGTTGGGCGAGATCGCACGGATGCCCTCTCTCCCCGTCTCGGTGCCCCTGCCTCAGGACAAGCGGTTGCGCCGGGTGTGCGACGCCATCATGGCCAACCCCGCAGACCCGCGCGACATCGACGGCTGGGCCAGCGAGGCCTGTATGTCGCGCCGGACCTTTACCCGCATCTTCAGCGAGCAGACCGGCATGGGTCTGGCCACCTGGCGCCGACAGGTGAGGGTCATGGAGGCGGCGTCGCGGATTGCCGCAGGCGAGTCGATCGCGAAGGTCTCGTTCGACGTCGGATACGAGAACCCCAGCGCATTCACCGCCATGTTCCACCGCACCTTCGGCGCAAATCCCAGCACCTACTGCCGGCCAGGCTGAAAGCCTCCAGCCGGAGCCTTGATCCGAGCGGCCTGAGACAAGTCCGCGTTGAGATCTCGCCTTGCCAAGAAAAAAGCAAAACGCCGGATCGCCATCGTTCGAAATGGCGACCCGGCGTGCGGTTCAGCAGTCAATCTGTGTTCGCCCAAACCGCCTGGTCGGAGATGGTATAGGCCGGCCTGGTCCGAGGATCAGGCCGCGTCAGGAAGGGCGGCTTCATGCAGCGCCGCCCTTCCTGGTCGGCATCAGAAGGTGATGTCCATCCCGATGCGGACGTACCGGGCCCGCTGATAGCCAATCGGCATTCCGTATTCTGGGCGGATCGCGTCGCTGTTGAAGTCGTTCTCGCCGTACTCGTCACGGTCGGTGATGCTGTCGAAGTTGAAGACGTTGAAGATGTCGGCCCGCAGCGTCGTACCAAACCCGCCGGGCAGCGACAGATTGTAGCGCAACGACAGATCGACGTTCTTGTACCAGTCGCTTTCCAGCCCTGCTCCGTCCAGGCCGGTGCCACGGGGCTGAAGCCGACCAAGGCAGTAGCGTGAGTAGTGTCCGTAGAAGAACTCAGGCCGGTTCACGTCGGGATAGTTGCCAAGGCAGCTGAACTCGCGCGGCGAGGCCAGGACCGCATTGGCGCCGACGGAAAAGGCGTCTGTTACCTGATAGGAGCCCCACAGCTTGAACTGGTGCTCGCGGTGGTTCGGAAGGTTGCCGTAGGCGCCCTCGGTAAAGCCCGGCTGATCGAAGTCGATAACCGTCCCGGCGTTGGTCTGGGCATAGTCCGACTGAACGAAGCCTTCGGTATTACCGCGGCTGTCGGACCAGGTGTAGGAGCCCTGGAAAGCCAATCCCCGGTCCAGGGCCCGCTCGAATGTGAACTCCACGGCGTCGTACTTACGCTTGGCTTTCGGATATCCCAGGCTCTCACCGCTGAAGGTCACCGTCCGCAGAGTGGACTCGCCGTTGATCGGCGAGTTCAGCGTGACCGTCACATCCTCGCCTGGATTGACCAGAACATACTGGCCGAAGCCGCCCCAGATGTCGCCGCAGCCGGCGATGCCCTCGGCGACACAATAGGCGTTCACCGCGTCGTCGATTGCAGAGTCCTCGACGTTCTGCAGCAGGTTGCGGTGGGTGTAGGTCAGGCCAAGGGTCCACAGGTCGCCCAGACGATGCGAGACGCCCAGGATGAACTCTTCTTCCTCGCTGGCCTCGAGATTGGTGGACACGAAGGAATCGCCGCCCGGGACGTTGCCCGCCGCGATCACCGAGCAGTTGCGGCCATCGACGCCGAAGATCGGGAAGGGACAGGTGTCCCCGCCGGTGAAGTCGACGATCTGGTCCGTCAGATTGGGAACCATCCCGTCGCCGAACGTGCCGTCGGTCTTCCAGTATTCGGCGAATGAAATCGCCGACCCAAAGGCGTTGAACGAGGTGACGGCGGCGATGGGCAGGAAGTAGCGACCGTAGTTGCCGAACACCTTCGTGCGGCCGTCGTTCAAGACGTCATAGGCGAAGCCCAGGCGGGGCGCCCACAGGTCATCGAAGTCGAGCCAGGTGGAGCCATCGGCGGTCTTGCTGACGAATTGATCAAGGCGCACGCCGAGGTTCACCGTCAGTTGCGGCGTCACCTTCCATTCGTCCTGGATGTAATAGGCCGTGTTCTCGCCGACGAATGTGCCGCCCACATTATAGAAGCTGACGCCGAAGTAGGCGTCTCCCACCACCAGCCCCCCAGTGTCGCACTGAGGCGTATCCACGCCGCAGATATACTGCTGGTACTGGACGCCGCCCGGCGTGGTCACCTGGGGCAGACCGGCGCCGACATTGTCCGGCCCCGTCGGATAGCTGACTTTGAAGAGCTCGTTCTCCTCCCGGTCGAATCCGGCTCGGACATGATGCGAACCGAACAGGTCGAAGTAGATGTCGACGTCGGCCCGGACGAACTCGCGGCGCGTATCGTAGGGGCTGCTGATCTCACCGCCCTGTTCGTCGCTGATCGCGACATAGTTCGCGTCCCGGACCAGGTTCCGGCTTTCCTGAGGCAGAACCTCGAACTGATCCTCGGACACGCCGTAAGCCGCCGAGAGCGTCAGCCAGTCCGTCAGATTTCCGGTGTACTTGCCGATGTAGCTGACGCCGCCGCTATTGAAGAGCGTTCGACCGGCCAGGGCGCCGAGCGTGTCGGTCGCATTGTCGAAGCGATAGTCGACGCGCTCGCGCTGGGTCTCGGTGTCGAAATAGGTCAACTCGAAATGGTGGTTGTCCAGCGGGTAGGCATCCAGTTTGAAGCCCCAGATCGGATCCTTGTCCCTGTCGGTCGTGCGGATACCCGAGAGCAGTCCGACGTCCGTCGCCTTGTTGTCGCGGAACTCGACCAGACCGTAGGCGAACAGTCGGTCATGGATGATCGGTCCGCCCGCCTCGAACACCGCGCTGAAGGCCTCACGCTCATCCAGGCTGTTGCGCTCCTGATAGGTGTTCGGTGCGTTCTGGGACAGACTGTCCGGGTCCCAATTCAGGTGGATGCCGGCGGTGAAGGTGTTCGTGCCTGACTTGGTCACCGCGTTGATGACGCCGCCCGTGGCGCGGCCGAACTCGGCAGGATAGCCGCCGGTCTTGACCTCGATCGACTCGTAGAAATCGAACGGTACGGGCGCTGACCCTAGATAGTTGTCGAAGTTGGTGATGTTCAGCCCGTTCACGTAATAGGCGTTCTCGGCCACCGACGAGCCGCCCAGAGAGGCGCTGTTGCCGAAGGTGTCGTCACCCGGAACCGCGTTCGGCGCCAGCAGGGTGATGGAGTTGAGATTGCGAGCGACGGGCACCTTGGCCATCAACTGGCCGACGTTGACGGTCACCCCCGTCGTGGCGGTCGAGAAGTCCAGATTGCGACGCGACCCGGTGACAACCACCTCGCCCACCACATCGGCAGATCCGACGACCAGCGTGTAGTTGGTCGTACTGGAAGCCGCGACCCGGACTGTTTCCGTCGTGTCACCCGCACTGGATGAGACGGCGACACTGTAATCGCCCGGCGCCAGGCCGGGGAAGCGGAACGCCCCGCCGCCCGACGTGGTCGAGGTGCGGGTGAAGCCCTGCTGGTTGGAGGTGATGGTCACCGTCGCCCCGCCGACGGACGCGCCCGACGTGTCCCTCACGTCGCCCGAAAAGGCGCCGGAAGTGTAGTCCTGAGCGGCAGCGGGAGCCGCAATCAACGTAAACGCCAGCAAACCAGCGGGCGCCGTACACAAACCGAGCGCCGTTACAGAGCACGCCCCGAGCAATCGTGCAGTTTTCGAAAGTTTCATTTGCCACCCCTCATGTGAGCGACCTTGGTCATTCGACCTTTGGTCGCATGGAAACCGCAGGCGTCCAATCAATCGCGTCGATCATCCGCCGTCTGAGCCAAAACCGTATTGGAGCTTATGGGATGGTTCGCCGGGCAAGGGGGTCACTTAGGCCGCCGTTCGGGCCATGACCGCCCGCCGTGATTAAATGACGCAGCCAGAGAGCCTCGACAGTCGATGCTGGTTCGCTTGGATCTCAACCCTGGCCCAATCCGGCGCGCTCGTGACCCGTATTCACGTCACGCCATCACCCAGCGAATGTTAGGCTTCGCCTTAGTGGGGAGCATATTGCAATGACCGAAGCCGACGCCTGGATCATCGCCAAACTGGATGGTCATGCCCAGGCCGCGCTGATCCGTGAAGGGGACATCCCGACCGGTGGTCTGGTCGAAGCGACCATCGACCGAATCCAGCGACTGGACCCCGCCTTGAACAGCATCAGCCACTGCGCCTTCGACCGCGCGGGCCGGAGCGCGCGCCGTGGACCTGACCGCGAAGTTGGAAATCGCCCTGGCTCGGGCCGATCACTGGCCGCCCGCTGCAACCGCCCGAACCGAGTACGGCGCATGATTCGACACGCCCGGATTGACGGCGTCCTGGCCATTTTCGCCCTGGCCGTCTTCGCCCTGCCGGCAGTCGCACTAGCTGCGCAGACGCAGCAACCGGCCGCTGTCCGGGCCGCCACGACCCAGCCAGACGCCGATTACGTGCGCCGAGTGGTCGAAATCCCGATGCGCGACGGCGTCACCCTGCACACGGTCATCGTCATCCCTAAGGGGGCGTCCGGCGCGCCCATCCTGTTGACCAGAACCCCCTACAGCGCCGACTGGATGGCGGGCGAAGATCACCCTGCCGTTGCCGCAGTCCTGGATAGGTTCGACCACGTCACCGACGTCATCCTGGACGGCGGCTATATCCGGGTCGTTCAAGACATCCGGGGCAAGTTCGGCTCTGGCGGCGACTTCGTAGTCACCCGGCCGCTGCGCGGCACACCCCTGAACGCCAGCGACACGGATGAATCCACCGACGCCTGGGACACCATCGACTGGCTGGTCAAGAACCTGCCGGAATCGAACGGACGGGTCGGCGCCATCGGCATATCCTACGATGGCTTCGAGACCCTGATGGCCACGATCGATCCGCACCCCGCGCTGAAGGTCGCCATACCCATGGACCCCATGGTCGACGGCTGGCGTGGCGACGATTGGATGCACAACGGCGCGTTCCGCCAGATGCTGATGCCCGCCATCTTCGGTGGCGAGGAACGCGACAACAGCGGCGAACTGCCCTGGGGCCAGTCGGACCTCTATGACATCTTCATGCGCGCGGGCTCGGCCGGCGAACTGGGCCGTCGCCACGGGATGGAGTCCGGTCGTTTCTGGCGCGAGATCACCCGCCATCCGGCCTATGACGATTACTGGCGCTCCCAGGCGGTTGACCTGACCCTGAGCGAACGGCCGCTGACGGTCCCAATGATGATCGTCTCCTCCCTGTGGGATTCGGAAGACATCTACGGCGCGCTGGCGGTCTATCGCGCGCTTGAGCCAAAGGATTCCGGCAACGACAAAGTCTTCCTGAGTATCGGCCCCTGGTCCCATGGCCAGTCACGCGAGAACGGCAGCCATCTGGGCGACATCCAGTTCGGCGAGGACACGGCTCGGGCATGGCGCCGCGACGTGCTCGCCCCCTTCCTCGCCCGCTACCTCAAGGAGCACCCGATGGACGTCGCGCCGGTGACGGCCTTCCGATCCGGCGACAACACCTGGCATCGCGCAGATGCCTGGCCAACCGAAGCCACGGTTTCGGCCAAACTCTATCTGAGGCCCGGCCTGGGTCTGGGGTTCGGAGCCGCGCCCGGCGCGGCGACGACGGTCGACTACGTCTCTGACCCGGCCCGTCCGGTGACCTTCCTGACGCGGCCGATCCGCTCGGGCGATGAGCGGTGGTCGTCGTGGTTGACCAGTGACCAGCGCAACGCCTCAAGCCGGCCCGACGTGCTGACCTTCACGTCCGAGGTCCTCACCGCCCCGGTCATGATCGCGGGGCGGCCCGTGGCGCATCTGACGGCCTCCACCAGCGGCACGGACAGCGACTGGATCGTCAAGCTGATCGACGTCTATCCCGACGAAACCCCACAGGAACCGGCCATGAGCGGCTATCAGTTGCCGATCGCCATGGACATCTTTCGCGGTCGCTATCGCGAAACGCTGAGCGAGGGTCGCCCCCTGCAGGCGGATGCGCCGCTGCGGTACGAATTCGCGCTCCCGAACGCGAGCCACGTCTTCCGCGTCGGACACCGGATCATGGTGCAGATTCAGTCCAGCTGGTTCCCGCTCTACGACCGCAATCCGCAGACCTTCGTCCCGAACATCTTCTTCGCCCAACCTGCAGACTATGTCGCCGCGACGCAGAAGGTGACCGTCTCCGGTCCAGAGGCCAGCTTCATCTCCCTGCCGATCGTGCAGCAGCCGTGACGTGACGCCGGCGACACCGCGTCGGTCGTGGGATCGGCCGCCCGCGAGCTTGATCCTGGGCGAGGTCGCGCGCACGCGGCGCCCCTCCCCGCTCAATCCCCAGGAGATCAGAGGATGGCGACCGGCGTATTTGCGACCGGACTGATCCTGCCGCCGGCCTTGTGGCGCCCAAGTCTGCACAGGTGCTTGGACGTGGACCCTTTCAAGCTCTGCCGCGTTTGCGACATTCGCGGCGATCCGAAATGACGGCCTGGGGGGACGACCACTGTCTGAAGCGACTTCGAAATACGATCTCGCGCACGCCTTCCCGGGCGGCTCGGGAGAGATGGCCGACCGCGTACGGCGTCACGACTGGTCCTCCACGCCTCTGGGAGGGATTGACCAATGGCCACAGAGCCTGCGCACGACGGTCTCCCTGCTGATCGCCGCCCCCGTTCCCATCGTCCTGTTGTGGGGCGAGCAGGGCGTCATGATCTACAATGACGCCTATTCGGTCTTCGCAGGCGGGCGTCATCCTCAGTTGTTGGGGTCCAACGTCCGCGAGGGCTGGCCCGAGGTCGCGGACTTCAACGACCGTGTCATGAAGGTCGGCCTGGCGGGGGGGACGCTGGCCTACAAGGATCAGGAACTGACCCTCCACCGCACAGGTCAGCCCGAGCAGGTCTGGATGGACCTGGACTACTGGCCCGTTCTCGATGAGAGCGGACAACCCGCCGGCGTTATCGCCACGGTCGTCGAGACCACGGCCCGCGTCGAATCTGACCGCCTGCGGAGCGCCACCAACGAGCGGCTGCAACTGGCCCTGTCCGCAGGGCGTGGCGTCGGCACTTGGGACTTCGATATAGCCGCCGACCGGGTCGTGGCCGACGAAAGGTTCGCGGAAATCTACGGGGTGGCTCCGGCCGTGGCTCGCGAGGGCGCTCCCCTGTCGGAGTTCTTCCAGGCCATGCACCCCGAGGACGCCGAACGCGTCGGTCGCGAGATTCATCGCACTCTTGAGACCCATGCCCCGTTCCGATCGGAATACCGGCTGATCCAGGCCAATGGCGAAGTCCGCTGGGTCTCTGCCGAGGGTCGTATCGTGACGGACGCGGACGGAATGCTGCGTTTCCCCGGCGTGACCTTCGACGTCACCGAGCGGCGCCAGGCGGATGCCGTCCTGGCGGAAACCGAGAGCCGCTACGACGCCCTGTTCAACTCCATTTCCACCGGCTTCTGCATCGTAGAGATGAAATTCGACGCCGAGATGCGGCCAATCGACTACATGATCGTCGAGGGAAATCCGGCGTTCGAGGATATGACCGGCCTAAAAGGCGCCAATGGAAAATGGGTGTCGGAGATCGCGCCCGGCCTGGAGCAGCACTGGTTCGATCTCTACGGCAAGGTCGCTCTGACCGGCGAGACCATCCGTTTCGAGAACCCCGCCGATGTCTTCGGCCGCTGGTACGACGTCGAAGCCTTGCGCATCGGCGATCCGGCGTCCCACCGCGTCGCGATCCTGTTCACCAACATCACTGAACGGAAGCAGCACGAGAGGCGTCAGCAGGCCCTGTTGGACCTCAACGACGCGATCCGCGACCTGATCGATCCCAACGAGATCGCCCATGCCTCCTCGAAAATCCTGGCCGAGGCGCTGGATGTCAGCCGTGTCGGATACGGGGTCATGGATACGGTCGCCGAGACCGTAACCATCGCCAGGGACTACAATGCGCCCGGCATCCAGAGCATCGCCGGCGTCATCCATTTTCGGGATTTCGGCTCGTATATCGACGACCTGTCGCGCGGCGAGACGGTAATCCTGGCCGATGCGGCCCACGATCCACGTGTCGGCGACGGGGGCGAGGCTCTGGCCGGCATTCGGGCGACGTCCCTGATCAACATGCCGTTGATGGAGCGGGGCAAGGTCGTGGCCCTGCTGTTCGTCAACAACGCCACGCCGCGTGCCTGGTCCGACGAAGATATCGCCCTTGTGCGCGAAGTGGCGGAACGCGTTCGCACCGCCAGCGAACGCGCCCGTGCAACCGCCGGCCTGGAAGACAGCGAGGCCCGATATCGCACCCTGTTCGACACCATCGACGAGGGCTTCTGCGTCATGGAATTCGTCGATGGTCCGTCAGGCTCTCTGGACGATTATATCCATGTCGAGGCGAATCCGGCGGCGGCGGAACAGGCCGGACTGGCCGGAGTAGTGGGTCGCCGCATCCGCGACATCGCCCCCGATGAGGCTCAGGAATGGGTCGAGCTATATAGAAACGTCCTGGAGACTGGCCGCCCCCTCCGCTTCGAGAAGGAATTCGCATCGACCGGCCGCTGGCTGGAGCTGTCCGCCTTCCGGGTCGAACCCCCGAGCCGCAAACAGGTCGCGGTCCTGTTCAAAGATCTGACCGTCCGACATCGCACCGAACGCTCCCTTCGTGAAAGCGAAGCGCAATTCCGCGCCTTCGCCGAAGCCGTGCCCAATCAGGTCTGGGCTAGCCGCCCAGATGGCGAACTCTATTGGTTCAACAATCAGGTCTATGCCTACACGGGCCTGTCCGAAGGCGACCTGCACGGCCCTGCAGGCTGGGCCAGGATCGTTCATCCTGACGACCTGCCGGGCGCCGCTGCCGCATGGTCTAGGGCGCTGAAGTCTGGCGAAGTCTATCGTACCGAGTTCCGCATTCGCCGCGCCGACGGCGCCTGGCGCTGGTTTGTCGTCGGCTCCGAGCCGGTCCATGACGAGACAGGGACCTTGACCGGCTGGGTCGGGGCCAACAGCGATATCGACGACATCCGACAGCAGGGCGAGGAGTTGGAGCGCGTCAACGAAATCCTGTCCGGGCTGCTGACCGGCAGCCAGGCAGAACGCGACAGATTGTGGGAGCTCAGCCCCGACCTGCTGACCGTCGTCAGCTATGATGGCCGGCTGGAGCGGATCAACCCGTCCTGGACGCGTGTGCTGGGATGGGATGAAGAGACCCTGCTGAGCCGGCCCTATGCCGAGATCCTGCATCCCGATGAGGTCGAGTCGATCGGCGATTTGCTGGCCGACCTGCAGACCAATGACCAGCCGGCGCTGCTGGAAGATCGCCTGCTGACCGCGAGCGGTGAATGGCGGACCTTCGTCTGGACCCTGTCGCCGGAACCGGGGGGCGAGCGGCTGTATGGCGTGGGCCGCGACGTGACTGAGGAACGGGCCCAGTCCGAGCGCCTGGCGGCGGCCCAGGACGCCCTGCGCCAGTCCCAGAAGATGGAGGCGGTCGGCCAACTGACCGGAGGCATCGCCCACGATTTCAACAATCTTCTGGCCGGGATCTCCGGCTCTTTGGAACTGCTTGCCAAACGCCTCAGCGAAGGCCGCCTCAATGGCACGGAGCGTTACATCGATGCGGCGCAAGGCTCCGCCCAGCGCGCCGCCGCCCTGACCCAGCGGCTTTTGGCCTTCTCGCGCCGACAGACGCTGGACCCCAAGCCGACCGACGTGAACCGCCTGATCAACGGCATGGAGGATTTGATCCGCCGCAGCGTCGGGCCGGACGTCGAAGTCGAGGTGGTCGGCGCCGGCGGTCTGTGGGCGACCAGAATCGACCAGTCGCAGCTGGAGAACGCGTTGCTGAACCTGTGCATCAATGCGCGAGACGCCATGGCCCCTGCGGGCGGGCGGCTGACCATCGAGACCTCGAACAAGTGGCTGGACGACCGGGCGTCCAAGGTCCGCGACCTGCCGCCCGGCCAATATGTCTCACTGTGCGTCACCGACACCGGCGCCGGCATGCCGCCGGAAGTCCAGGCCCAGGCCTTCGACCCCTTCTTCACCACCAAGCCGCTGGGCCAGGGGACGGGTCTGGGCCTATCCATGATCCACGGCTTCGTGCGCCAGTCGGGCGGACAGGTGCGTATCTATTCCGAGATCGGCAAGGGCACGACCATGTGCCTGTATTTGCCGCGGCATCAAGGTGATGTGGACGGCGACGAAGATGTGGGCGCAACGCCGGTCGCCGAGGGCGGTCACGGGGAGACCGTGCTGGTCATCGACGATGAGGAGACGGTGCGGATGCTCGTGGCCGAGGTCTTGGGCGACGCCGGCTATACGGTGATCGAGGCGCCGGACGGTCCCTCGGGTCTGGAACTTCTGCGCTCCAACCGCCGCATTGACCTTCTTGTCTCAGACGTGGGCTTGCCCGGCGGGATGAACGGGCGTCAGGTTGCGGACGCCGCGCGGGTCAGCCGTCCGGATCTGAAGGTCCTCTTCATCACCGGCTATGCGGAGAACGCGGCCGTGGGCAACGGTCTGTTGGCCCCCGGCATGGAGGTCCTGACCAAGCCCTTCGTCATGGGTGACCTAGCCGCCAAAGTCCACGACATGATCGAAGGCTAAGCGGCGCAGCTTCCGGATGTCTAACAGGCCAAGAGCAGCCGTCCCGACGCTCGCGCGTCCGTCTGCGCAAATTACAGACATCGGACCTTAGCCGAACGTCAGACCTTCCCGACCCTGGCGATAAAGCGTCTGCGGTTACTCGTAGTTGACCGTGATCGGCATGGCGGCGGTGACGTCCTCGAACGTCACCGTCGACAGGACGCCTGTGACCCGCAAAGTGTCCCGGCCTGCACGGTCCATGTGCGATGACAGGGTATCCGAGATGTCGCCAGAATTCTGGCTCCAGACGCGGAACTGGCTGATGGTCGCATTGGTCATTGGTGCGCTGAGCGAGGTCGGCAGGTTGATCCGATAGGTGCGCCCCGGGTCGCCGGTGACCTGGATCACCGCTGGGGCGCTGGAGGTCGTGCCGCGGGCTTCCGACACGCTGGCTTCGCCGGGGCGCGGCGGTTTGCCATCGTCGGCGGCGAAGGCCATGCGCGCCATGGTCGTTACACCCACCGAGCGTTCGATGCGGATCGAGGACCCGGTCTGGCGCGTCTGGGCCTGGACGTCGAGACAATGGAAGGACAGCGCGAATATGGCGAGGAACAGGGCTCTCACAACAGCACCGCTGTGACCGTGTAGCTGTAAGTGCCGTAGCCCGTCGGTCCCGAGGCCGGCACCAGCACATCCATGCCCAACTTGAACGTCGCTCCCAGATTCAGCCCCAGGGGATAGGCGTCGAAGGTGATCGTCGAGCCAGAGCTGGCCGGGGCGATATAGTAGAGCAGACCGTAGGGCGAGCTGATCCGAAGGTTGCTGATGTCAGCGACGCCGGAGGAGCCGGTGATCGTCACCGTCACCCGGACTTGGCGAAGGTTGCAGAGGATGTCGAGCTGGCAGATGACGGTGATGGTGATCGGCGTAACCGGGGCCGAGCTCAGCCGGATCGCATTGCCGGAGGTTCGCGTCACCGTGCCGTCGGTGGCGATGGAGAAGGTGGTCGCCGACGTGCCGCGAATGACCTGGCCCAAGGCCGGGTTGATCGCCGTCGGGCTGCGCTGAACCGTCAGTTGGGCCGCGGCCGATCCGGCCCAGGTCAGGCCCAGCATGAAGGCGGCAATGGCCAGAAGGTGGCGGATCATGCCGGCTCCCTCTGCCTGACCGCGATGAAGACATCGTCGGCGCGGACATAGCCGCCCTCAGCCGGAACATCGAGCACCGGCGCGCCCTCGATCGACAGGCCCAGATCAGCGGCCTGGCCTGGATCAAGCCGGATTTCGTAGCGTCCGGGACGCACACCCTCCAACACGATGACGCCGGCATGGTCGGTTCGTCCTACGAGCGCATCGCCGCCCTGCGTGGGGACGAGTTGAAGATTAACCGCAGCCAGGGCGCGGTCCTCGGCGCCGTCGCGGCGGAGTCTCGTGGTCAGCTCGACCTCGCTGGTCAGTTGCAAGGGATAGATTACGGCGACGGTCCGACCCGGACGGGGGACGAAGGTCACGCTGTCGCCGCCCACGAGAAAGGGGTCATCCAGGTTCTCGAGGTTGACGCGCATTCGGGCCGGGCCGCCGTCACCGAGGCCGCCGGCTATGGCCAGGCCTTCGGCGTTGGTGACGATGGAGCCGCCGGGGGTGTCTAGGGCGACATTGGGAACGCCCTGTTCATCGGCCTGCCTGACGCCGTCGCCGTTGGCGTCGATGAAGGCGTCGATGGCGACAGAGCCGCCGGTCGCCAGGCCGGGCCGATGAATTTCGTAGCGGCCACGTGTGGGGTCGTAGCCAAAGCCGAAGCCCAGCTGGAAGCCGATCTGCCATTCGCCACGTTCTGTCTCGTAGGCCGCATTCAACGACGCGTCGAAGCGGTCGGCGGCGTAGAGGCTGGAGCCTTGGATGGTTGTCGTTGGCTGTATGCCCAGGCTCCGCTGAACGCCGATGCGGACGGCGTTTCGCGTGGTGACCTGATAATCCAGGGTCGCGTAGGCGGTCTGGAGCTCCGCATCCGGCATGATGCGATACGAGACGCCGCCACGGAACTGCGCGCGTGCGGCGACCAAGGTGGCGACATCGGCGACGCCGATCAGCTGCTCCTGACGCACCATCGCGGTCCAGTCGTTTTGGTACGACAGGCTGGTCGAGAGATAATAGCGGTTCACCGGCAGGGAGGTGCGCACGTCCGCAGTGAACTGGCCGCTGCCGTTGGTCCGCTCCTGGCGACGCATGTCGAATGACAGAGGCAGGATCATGCGCGCGCCCAGCCGCACCGCAGCATCGGCGCGCAGGTCGCTGCTGCGCACAAGCGAGGCGTCAGCCGAAACCCCGAACAGTCGCGTCTCATCGACGAAGCCGCCCGAATACTCGGCATGCCGGCCGATCACCGAGACACCGAAGGGACGACCGGCCAGACCAAAGGTGACCCCAGCGCCGCCGCCCTCGTCCGCCCCCACATCCAGTTGACCGGCCATGCCGCCGAACGAACCGCGCAGGCCCAGCAGGCCGACACTGCGGGCATCCATACCGAACGGGGCATAACGGGCGACGCCGCCACTCAGCGTAAGAGTCGGGCTGACGCCATAGTCGAACAGGGCGGCGAACCGGCCCTCCCCGGTCGAGCGATCGGAAACGATCTTGCCCACCTGGAACACCGGGGTGTTCTGCTGCACAGCGCCCAACCGGACGATGAAGCGGCCGGCCTCGACCTGACCCGTGCCGAAATTGATACGGCGAACCTGCTCGCGCGTCTGACCCTGCGACCCGTAGAAGACCAGCCGAATGGTGTTCAGGCCGAAGGTCAGGGGCACATCGAGGAACTCGTAGCGTCCCGCGACGGGCGACGATTGGTTCGTCTGCAGCACCTCGTTGACGTAGAGTTCGACCTCCTCACCCAGCGGCAGCTCGCCGCGCAGGTTCAGCGGGGTCGCCAGATCCAACGATTCCAGCGGGGCGGAAGTGTAGTATGCGCCGCGCCCGCCGAAACTGCCGGCGCCCATCGACATCGACGGCGTGAAGACGTCGCCGATTCCGGCCCGGGTGGCGCCAAGGGCGCCCAGGGCGTGACCGTCCGGATCCTTGCGTTCCAGCAGGACGCGGACGCTGTTCAGTTCGCCGTCGGCGTCGGAGCCGGCGTAGCCCTGAAATCCGGCCCACAGCAGGTCGCCGGCCATGCGCACGTCGTAGCTGCGGCTCTGGTCGTCGCCGTCGCGCGTCACCTGACCGCCCAGGTTGATATCAAAGGCGGGCGGGCTGGCCAGCAGATAGGGGCTCGGCAGGGTGCGGAAGCGGTCCGTAGGCTTGCCGGAAACAGCCCCGGCGCGGCGCTGTTCGCGCGCCAGACGCTGCTGGAACGGCAAAGGCTGGGTGGGGACGACGACCAGGGTCTGGGCGTTGACGTCAGGGGTCAGCCGGACAGGGATCAGACGCTCCAACAGATCGGTGCGGACATAAAAGTCATCGTCGAAGACGCTGATCTGGTCGGGGTCGAAGGCGATGTCGACACCGCCGACACGAGCCCGGCCAGTGCTCAGGTCGAGCACCAGGCTGTTGTCGCGCGACAGTATCCAGCCCTCGGCGCGGCGCTGAGCCGGGAAAACGCCGACGGCGAAGTCCAGCACGCGGGCGAACTCCCCCAACGGGATGTAGACGCCCCGGCGCGAGGCATAAACATTCATGGTCTCGGCCAGCTGATAGCCGTCGGCCGTGACCTCCATGAACAGCAGGTCGTCGCCGGTGAAGGGCGTCGAGGCGTCGTTGGCGCTCGGCCCGGCCACCATGGCCCCGTTCGCCACAGTCTGGGCGAACGTCGGCGCGGCGGACATCGAAGCCAATGTTCCCACCATCATGATCGCGACCTGTCGGCCATGGCTCATGACGCCGGGAGAGACGCCGTCGCCAGTTCGACGCCGACATGGGCGTCGTCGTCGCGATAGACGATGCGCAGGGCTTCACCCTCGGCGACGGTTTCGGCCAGGGGAGCGGTCAGGGTGCGGCGTTCGATTTCCGGATAGACAGCGACACCGCTCACCAGACCGACCACGCGATCCGTTGCGCCCTGCCCCGCGTGGACTTCGACATCGCCATAGACCGAGTTGTCGCCGAGCCGGACAAGGTCCAGCGCCAGCGCGCCGTTGGGCGCGCCTTCCGAGGCGGGCAGGCGCGAGACGTTCTGAATCGCGGCCCTTGCATCGACGGCGCCCTCGCGCACGATCAGGGGAATGCTGACGCTGAAAAGGGCGGTGACCTGAAGCGCCAAGCCGTTGGGATTGGCTTCGGCGGCCTGGGCGGCGGTGAAGCCGGTGTCCTCCGGCGGCAGGGCGGTGACGGTCAGGTGGGTGCGATACTCGGCCGGCGCACCGACTGCGGGCGGACGCACCCGGACGCGGATGACCTGGCTCTGTTTCGGCTCCAGCACCACGCGGCGGGGGGTGTACTGGATAAAGGGCTGGGCCGAGGCCGAATGCGGCGCGTCCGTTGCGTCGACCAAGGCGACGATCTGGCCGTCAGGCTGCATAATGCGATCCACCAGCTCGACCGTGTAGGTCGCCGGCTCGTCGCCCTGGTTGAAGACATAGACGGTCGCAGCGCGCTCGCTGTCGTCGAAGGTCACGCGGCGCGGCGAGATGTTCAGATCTGCACCGACCTGGGCCAGCGCCGGAGCGGCGAGAAGGCTGGTCAAGACGGCGACGGCGAGGGTGGCTTTGAACATCTCGGGTCTCATCGGTGGCGACGCCGGGGAGGCTAGCCTCCCGGGGTTAACCGAAAGTGGTCTCCGGGCGTGGCACTCGCCTTAGTTATAGGCGGCTGAGACCGTGAACGTGCCGGTGTAGAGGCCGGTCGCCTGGGTCGAGGACACAGGAACCGAACCACCAACGGCGAAGGCCAGCGAACCGGCGGAGCCCAAGGCGTTGCTGAGGGTCTGGGCCGCCGCCGAACCGGTCAGGTTGTTTGAGGTCGTGACGGTCAGGGTGTCCGAACCATTGATCATGCTGAAGGTCGCGGGGATGGTGATCGAGACCGACTGGCCGCCTTCACCAGCGACCGTAAAGGCGGCAGCGACCGGGGTGTCGCCCGAAGCCAGGCCGGCGACGCCGCCGGTGACCGAGCGAACGCCGGCGGCGCTGACCACGGCCGTGCCCGAACCGGTCGTCGGGCGAACAACGGCGCCGAACTTAAGGTCGGAATTCTTGGTGATTGTCAGGGGGCGGATGACGGTGATCGAGCCCGTTCCCGTTGTCGATGCCGACTGGGCGAAGGCCGGGCTGGACAGGGCGCCGAGAGCGATCACGGCGGCGGCGGCGAACAACTTGATCGACATTTCGGCCTCTCCTCGGGGGCGTTGTGAACGTGATGATCTGGAGAAACAACCAAGGCGTGTCGAAGTCCAGCGGCACAAAGCTCAAAAGGGATCAAAATATACCAAAGTTATACGCCTGAATGCTCTGCAGATGGCCGCTTCGATTAGTGGTTACTTTATTTTTACGATGATCTTTCAGATTTCGTTAAGCATTGGGAACAGATTGGTAACCATAGCGCGTCTGACATAGACTGAACCTGTTAGCTGCGAATCCGTTACACAGCCTGCAGGGAGAGCCTGGAATGCAGTGGATCGTCCTGATCGTGGATGACCATCCCTTGGTCGGCGAAGCGTTCGAGTTGTCGGTTCGGGCCGCCTATCCGCACCTGGACGTCGGCAGGGTCACCAGTGCGGCAGAAGCCGAAGCCTACGCCAGGGCCCATGGGCCACGCATCAAACTTGTCTTGCTGGACCTGATGCTGCCCGACGTCACGGGATTCAGCGGGCTTCTGATGCTTCAGCAACTCTTGCCCGATCGACCGATCGCGATCGTTTCCGGCCGGTTCGACACCCATGTTGTCGCCTTGGCCAAGACCTTCGGCGCCGCCGCCTATCTGAACAAGGGCGCGCCGGTCAGCGACCTGGTCAACGCCGTGGGGGCGATCCTGCGTGGCGAGAGCGTCAACCTGCCCGGCGACCCGGCCCCCGTGCCGGCGGCCGCAGACTTCCACAAGAAGGTGGCGACCCTTTCGGCGGGCCAGCTTCGGGTGCTGAACGCTTTGGCCGACGGGCGACTGAACAAACAGATCGCCGCCGACATGAACCTGACGGAAGGTACGGTGAAACAGCATATGTCGGCCATCTTCAAGAAGCTGGGCGTCAACAACCGCAGCCAGGCCATCCTGGCGGCGGGACCGTATCTGCGCCCGCTGGAGGGCTGACACGTCAAGCGGATGCGATGACCGAGGCGATCGCGGTCTCGAGCGCGTCAAGTTCGGCTTCGGTCGGTCGCTCGCCTGAGGCGTGGCGATCATCCACCGTCACCGCAACGGCGCTGAGCGCCGGATATCCGAACGTGCCCGCCGCACCCGCCAGACTGTGCGCCAGCATCCGCAGCTCCGCTTCTTTTCCGGTCGCGGCGCGCAAGCCTCTAAGGCGTTCGAGATCGTCATTCAGTCGAGCCCGGAAGCGCTCGCGCAACGCGGCCAGAGGATCGCTCATGCGACGGAGGCGAGATGATCCCGCACCTGGCTGGCCAAGGTCATGGGGTCGAACGGCTTGATGATGACCGCGATCGCTCCCAGGTCGATGAAGCGCATCCGTTCCGACGCCTGCGCGCGCGCCGTCATGAAGATGACCGGCGTCGTCTCGTGACCCGGCATCTTGCGCAACCGCTGTAACGTGCCCGGCCCGTCCAGATCGGGCATCATCACGTCCAGCAGGACGACATCGGGCCGCCAACCGGTCGCCAGCATCTCCAGCGCCTCTTCGCCGGATCGCACCGAGCGGACATTGATCGCCGGGTCTATGGCCAGCGACATCGCGGCGACTTCGCGAATGTCGGGCTCGTCATCGACGTGAAGTATCTCCATCATCCACCGCTTTCCTCTCTTGATTGGTCTTCGTGTCGGTCAACTTCCGGACGGTCTTTGCGAGACCGGCCAGGGACGACTTCGACTTGGTCAGAACGGCCTCCACGCGGTGCGCCAGCGCGCCATCCATTTCCTGGGCGGAATAGACGATGACCGGAACGCTGTGGCCGCTCTCGTCGCGCATCTCGCTCAGCAACTCCAGACCCGATCCGTCGGGCAGGCCGAGGTCCAGAATGACAAGATCGGGCCTGTGTCTCGCCAACGCCCCCCGTGCCCCCGCCAGGCTTTCCGCCGCCACCATTACGGCTGATCCGGCCAGGGCTTCGGCAGTGACCTCCAGGATATCCCTGTCGTCGTCCACGTGCAGGACCACCGGCAGACGATCCGCGAGCCGCTGATAGATGGCTGCCACGGCGCTGCGCAGTCGGGCCTGGTCGAACGGCTTTTCCAGCCAGTCGAGGACTTCCAGCGATTGCGCTCGCGCCCTTCCCTTGGCGGCGTCGCCGGAGACGACGACGACGGGCAGATCGCGCGTGTCCGCCGACTCGCGCAGCGTCCGGATCAGGCTGATGCCGTCGGCGTCGGGCAGATGAATGTCGACAAGGACGGCGGAATAGAAGCCCGTCTGCGCCATCATCAGGGCCTGTCGGCCCGTGCTTGCGATCTCGGCGTCGAAACCGTCCGCCTCGAGCATGTCACGCAGGATGTTGGCGGCGTCGATGTCGTCCTCGACGATCAGCAGACGGGGTCCGCCGCCGACCTCCGCACCGCCCTGCCCGCTGGCCAGCGGCAGGTCCAGATGGAAGGTCGCGCCTTCGCCGGGCAGGGATTCGAACCACAGCCGGCCGCCATGTCGCTCTGCGATCTCGCGGGCGATGGCCAGGCCAAGGCCGGTGCCACCCTTGGCGCGGGTGTCGGAACCATCGGCCTGAGCGAACTTGGAGAAGATGCGCGAACGGAAGGCCTCGGGAATGCCGGGTCCATGATCGGTGACGCTGAGGCGAGCCAATCGCCTTTCCGGATTGACGCTGACCCGGACCGAGCCGCCCGCCGGCGAGAATTTCGCCGCGTTCGACAGCAGGTTGGTCACGACCTGGATCAGCCGGTCGGCGTCGCCCCGCACAGGCGCGGATTCGCCCGCCGCCAGATCCAGCGTCACGCCCAACTCGTCGGCATAGCCGCGCATTCCCTCGATCGACCTTTCGGCGATGTCGTACAGATCCAGCGACGTCACCTCGAGGCGCAGCTTGCCCGACTCCATCTTCTCGATGTCGAGGATGTCGTTGATAAGCCGCACCAGCCGCTGACTGTTGGAATGCGCGATCTGGACCAGCCGGGCGGCCTTCTCGGGCATCCGGCCCGCCGCGCCGCCGGCCAGCAGACCCAGGGAGCCGGCGATGGATGTCAGGGGCGTCCGCAGCTCATGGCTGACGGTCGAGACGAACTCGTCCTTCAACTGCTCGATCCGTTTGCGCTCGGAAATGTCGCGGATTACGGCGACTACATGGGTTCCGGTGGGCAGATGCATGGCGCCCAGGGCCACATCGACGGGGAAGACGACGCCATTCCTGCGTCGGGCCTCCATCTGCCGGATCAGCCCCTTTTCAAGGGCTCCCTGCGAAGACCCGAGCCGCTTGAGGAACTCGCCGTCGCCGTCCTGGGCCAGTTCCACCAACAGAGAGATGTCGCGTCGGCTCAGTTCCTCTGCGCGGTATCCAAACATGGTCTCGGCCGCCGCATTGACGGTCTCGATGCTCCCGCTGGGGTTCAGCGTGATGATGGCGTCGATGGCGCTGTTGAAGATCACCTGCTGCCGCTGCGCCTGGCTCCGGATGTCGCTCATCATGGTCTGACGCGTGACGACATAGCGGATGCCGAGCATGACGGCGCCCAAGATGACCAGCAAAAGGGTGGCGAACAGGCCGACGACCAGCCGCTCCGTCCGAGCGGTCCTGGCATCGGCGGCCGCGGAATACTGATCCAGCCTCGCCGCCTCCAGCGCGACCAAGTCTGTAAGGGTTCGCCTGGCCTCATCCATGATCACCTTGCCTCGACTGTCGAGAGGGGATGCCAGGGCGGCCTGTGCGCCGAGGTCCCTACGTCGATCGATGACGGCGGCCGAGATGGCGAACTTCTCTCTGGCCAGCGCCTCGAGATGATCCAGCATAGGCGACGCCTGAGCATCCCCCCGGAAATCCTGCCGCAGTCCGGCCAGCTGCGTTCCGATCCGGGCCGAGGCGGAAATCCACGGTTCGAGATATCGATCCTGACCCGTGAGCACATAACCGCGAGCGCCCGTCTCTCCGTCCAGCATGATCTTCTGAACGGCCTCGATTTCCAGCCGCGTCTCGTACGACTGCACCACCTGCGCGCGCAGTGCTCTGCTGCTGTTGAATTCCTTCGACAGTTCGATCCCGGTCAGCGCGAGCAGCACCAGGATGACGCCGATGCCCGCAACGACGGCGGCGCGAAAACGGCGCGACAAGGGTTGACGCGCCGAGGTCATTGGCCGGTACTCAGCAGGCTGGGCATGGAGCCGAGGAGGTCGATCACAATGAAAGTCTGTGTCATCGATGACGATCCGTTGATGCTCAGCCATCTGGAAACGATGCTGACGTCTCTGGGGCACACGGTCGCGACCGCGCCTGATGTCGATACAGGCCTGAGCTGCATGGAAACGCAAGGCTCGGATGCGGTTGTGGTCGATATCCTGATGCCCGAGCGGGACGGACTGACCTTCATCATGGAGGCGCGCAAGGTCCGATCCGACGTGCGAATCGTGGCCATCACGGGTGGCGGCCGCCTCGGCGCAGGTCCCGTGCTTAGGATGGCCTCGGGTCTGGGCGCCCACGCGACGCTGATCAAGCCGTTCTCAAGCAATGAGCTCGAGATGGCGCTGGGATTAACGGCTTGAGGCGGCTCAGGCTGGCGGGCTGTCGCTCCACCCGGTCGGACGCCAGCCGCTGAGCAAGGCCTCGACCGCGACCTGAACAGGTCCGCTGATGTCGCGCTTGCCCGCTTCCATTTCGCGCACCCGGGCCGCCGCTTTCTCGGGCGTCCCGGCGAGCCGCAGGGCGCGCGCCATCGTCGCCTCGTCCCATCGGAGGATCTGGCGAGCGGCCTTAAGTTGAAGTCCTGCGGTCATCTTGGAAACGCTCTGGCGACCGGCGCTGACGCCAGACAAAGAAGAGCCGCGCCTAGGCGCGGCCCGGATAGTCGGGGAGGGAAACGCCGAGAAGGCGTGCGCCTTGGCGCGATTTCCCTATCGTGGACGAAAGCGGCCTAACCGTGGCCCGCCAACGTGAACCACGCACGAGCGTGAAGCCCCGTCCCCGTCGTCGCTCGTCCGGGCTCCGACGCTCCAGCCCCCTGGAGGCAGGGCGCCATCCCCCTGGTAGCGAGAGGATGATAACCGGGCCAAAATCCGTTTCAAGTTACTGTGAAGTCCGTCGAACCATGATGCAAAATGTCTAGCAACTTTCGATCCCTAGCTTAACATAGATTGGTGAAATCGACCATCGCAAACCCGTCGCCCCACCCCCGCGGCTCTGCCGGCCCGGCTGATTATGAGCATCGCAGCCCGCGCTTCGCGCTGAGAGCGGCCACCGCCGAAGCCCACGCGCGGCTGGACGGTATGTTCTCCACCTTCAACCTCGCAAACAAATCTGACTACGTCGCCTTCCTGCGAGCTCAGGCTCCAGCTTTTCTGGCAGTCGAGGCCGCACTTGACGCCGCCGCCGCTGAAAGGGTGATCCAGGGTTGGGAGAGCCGCCGACGATCCGCCGACCTGCTGAGTGACCTCGCCACCCTGGCCGCGCCCGCACCGTCTCCCTGCCCTCTTCCCATCTTTTCAACCGACGCGGCCGTCCTCGGCGCCGCCTATGTTCTCGAAGGCTCTCGATTGGGCGGAGCCATGCTTGTCCGGGCGGTCGGACCAGGATTTCCGACTGCTTTTCTCACACCTGGGAACCCGGCGGATTGGCGCGCATTCATTTCGCTTCTTGATGAACGGCTAAGCTCGGAGGCGAGTCTTGCCGACGCAGTTTCGGCGGCTCTTGTCGTCTTCGCCATGTTCGAGCAGTGCGCTCGATCGCAATCCGGGGCCGCGCAGCCGTGAACTCAAGACCTGTCGATCTGACGAACTGCGATCGCGAGCCCATCCATATTCTGGGCGCGATCCAGCCGATCGGCTTCCTAATCGCCCTAACCTCGGACTGGATGGTGGCGCGGGTCTCGGCCAATGTGGCGGAGTTCATCGGCCGAGAGCCTGCGGACCTGTTCGGCGAGCCGCTCGAAACGGTGTTCTCGAAAGCCGCCGTCCACGATCTGCGCAATCGCGCGGCCATTCTAAGGGGCCCTGACGCGGTCGAACGGATGTTCGACTGCGAGCTGGTCCCGGGGTTCGGGTCATTCGACGTGGCGCTTCACATCTCCGGCGGACAGGTGGTGATCGAAGCCGAGCCGGCGTCCGGCGAGCATGGCGACGCCACCGGCATGGTCCGGTCGATGATCACCCGTCTGGACCAGGCGGCCGATTTCACCGCCTTCTACAAGGAGGGCGCGCGCCAGGTACGCGCCCTGATCGGCTTCGACCGGGTGATGGTCTATCGCTTCGCCGCCGATGGGCATGGGGAAGTCGTCGCCGAGGCCGTGCGGGCGGGAATCGGCAAGTTCATGGGGCTGCATTACCCCGCCAGCGACATTCCGGCTCAGGCTCGCGAGCTCTATCGTCGCAACCTGCTGCGCGTGATCACTGATGTTAACGCCGAGGCTGTGCCGGTTCTTCCGCAACGCGACGAAGCGGGAGCACCGCTCGATCTATCGCTGTCGGTGCTCAGGTCGGTATCGCCGATCCATATCGAGTATCTAAAGAACATGGGGGTAGGCGCCTCCCTGTCCATCTCGATCATCGTCGAGGGCAGGCTGTGGGGCCTGTTCGCCTGCCACCACTATTCGGCTCGCTGCCCGACGTTCGAACGGCGCTCGGTTGCGGAGCTTTTCTCCCAGATGTTTTCCATGCGGCTGGAAAGCCGGGAGCGTCAGGAGACGGTGGAGTACGAACGCCGCGCCCGCGACATTTCCGATCAATTGCTGGGGGCCGTGGCCTCCGACGAGACCCTGCTCAAGGATCCCGACTGGCTGGGCGACATCCTGACCCATGCCATCCCGGCCGACGGAGTCGGGGTGTGGATCGGCGGCAACCACGCCTTTTCGGGCACTACGCCGCCACTCGAAGATTTCCGCCGTATCGTGCGCGCCCTGAACGGAACGGCGGCGGGCAAGGTCTATGCGACCGATCATATCGGCTCGATCGTCTCGGGGGCGGAGGCGTTCGCCTCATCAACGGCGGGCATGCTGGCGATCCCGATCTCACGGAGTCCGCGCGACTATGTGGTGCTGTTCCGCCGCGAGTTGATCCATTCGGTGCGCTGGGCGGGCGACCCGCACAAGCCGATCGAATACGGACCCAACGGGCCGCGCCTGACGCCGCGCGAGAGCTTCGCCGAGTGGAAGGAGCTGATCGAGGGTCGGTCCAAGCCCTTCACCGGCTCAGAACGCCGTGTGGCCGAAACCTTGCGCGCCACCCTGATCGAGGTTGTGCTGCGGTTGGCCGATGAGGCCTCGGCGGAACGACAGCAGGCCAGCGCGCGTCAGGAGCTGCTGATCGCCGAGCTGAACCACCGGGTTCGCAATATCCTGGGCGTTATTCGCGGCCTGATCCGGCAGTCACAGCCGACCGGCGGTGATATGGCGGAGTTCGTCAAGGTCGTCGACGGACGCATCCACGCCCTGGCCCGGGCCCACAACCAGATCACCGATGACCACTGGGGTCCGGCGCCGATGCAGGCCCTGATCGACGCCGAGGCCGCCGCCTTCGTCAGCGAACCCGACCGGATCGTTACGCAAGGCGAGCCAGTTCTGCTCAATCCCCAAGCCTATTCGACCATGGCGCTGGTGGTCCACGAGTTGGTCACGAACTCGACCAAGTACGGGGCCCTGTCGGCCGCGGGCGGGCGGGTGACGATCGGTTGGCGCCGCGACGCCAAGAACGACCTTGTGCTCGAGTGGCGCGAGCAAGGCGGGCCGTCAGTCAGTCCTCCGACCCGAAAGGGATTTGGCACCACCATCATTGATCGCTCGGTGCCCTATGACCTCGGCGGCAAGGCCAGCATCGACTACGATCCGACGGGCGTACAAGCGTCCTTCTGGATCCCCAGCCGCCACGTATCGGAGGCGCGTACTGTCACAGGGCAGCCCATAAAATATCCACGTCCCGCCGTGGGCCATCCCCAAGCGGCGCCGACGACGGTGCTGACGGGCGAGACTGTTCTGCTGGTCGAGGACAGTCTGATCATCGCCCTTGACGCCGAGGACATCGTCGGTCGGCTCGGCGCGGACTCCGTTTCACCGGCCGCTACCGTGGAGGCGGCCCTGGAACTGATCGAGGCCGCGAGACCAACGGTGGCCATGCTCGACATCAATCTCGGCGACCGCACCAGCTATCCGATCGCCGACCGGTTGATGGAGTTGAACGTGCCGTTCCTCTTCGCCACCGGCTATGGCGAACAGGCTAACCTGCCGATGGATCATCGCGGTCGGCTGGTGGTCCAGAAGCCCTACACTTTGGAGAATGTTGCGCGGGCGATGGACAGCCTACTCGGCCGCTCTGCCGACGACGCGGCAAGATCGGAGTAAACGCCTGAATTCGGCGCGGACTTCGCTCTCAGACGATAGGCCACATGTCGCTGACCGGATTGCAAGGGATGCGCGCTGCGTGTGCTTGAAGAGAGACCGTCCGGAACAAGCGGCGACAGCGCGGGTTTTCTGGCGATGACTGAGCCTGCTGATGACACGCCGCTGATCACCGACCCGCTGAAACCCGAGGCCGTCGACGGTCGCGTCGAGGCGGTCGATCCGCCGGAAGCCAAACTGAAGATGACCGCGGATGCAGCGGAAATCTCGGCCATCCGACTGCTCGACGCGGCAGATGCGGCGCGGGAGTCAATCAAGCCCAGCCGGAAATAGCGGCGGTCGTCGCGATCCAAAGGCTGGGGTCGCCGAATGCGATAGGAGCGCCCTCCCCATCAGCCGCAGCCTGCCTACGCCTGGAACGCGCGTTCATCGGCGGGCACGAGGGCTTCGGGCCCGCGTCCGACCGATGCGATGCGTCGGTAGACCGCCGACCAGTCCAACAGAACGAAGGAAGACCGGCAGATTTGAATCATTCCCATTCGATGGTGCCGGGAGGCTTGGACGTCACGTCATAGACCACGCGGTTGACGCCTCGGACCTCGTTGACGATGCGGGTCGCGCACTTGCCCAGGACGTCCCAGGGGAACTCGTAGAAGTCGGCGGTCATGCCGTCGGTGGAGGACACGGCGCGCAGGGCCAGGACCTTTTCGTAGGTGCGGGCGTCGCCCATGACTCCGACCGTCTTGACCGGCAGCAGGACGGCGAAGGCCTGCCAGATTTTGTCGTAGAGACCGGCCTTGCGGATTTCGTCCAGATAGATGGCGTCGGCCTGTTGCAGGGTCTCGACGGCCTCGGGCGTGATCTCGCCCGGGATGCGGATGGCCAGGCCCGGCCCTGGGAAGGGATGGCGACCCACGAAGGCGTCGGTCAGGCCCAGTTCACGGCCCAGGGCGCGGACCTCGTCCTTGAACAGCTCGCGCAGCGGCTCGACCAGTTTCAGCTTCATATAGTCGGGCAGGCCGCCGACATTGTGGTGGCTCTTGATGACGTGGGCCTTGCCGCTGGACGAGGACACGCTCTCGATTACGTCGGGATAGAGGGTGCCCTGAGCCAGGAACTCGGCGCCTTCGATCTTGTTGGCTTCGCGGTCGAAGATCTCGATGAAGACGCGGCCGATGGTCTTGCGCTTGGTCTCAGGGTCGGACTGTCCGGCCAGCGCGCCGAGGAATTCCTTAGACGCATCAACGTGGATCAGGGGGATGTTGTAGTGTTCTCTGAACAGGGTCGTGACCTGCGCAGCCTCGTCCTTGCGCAGCAGGCCGGTGTCGACGAAGACGCAGGTCAGTTGGTCGCCGATAGCCTCGTGGATCAGCACGGCGGCGACCGAAGAATCCACCCCGCCCGACAGGCCGCAGATGACCTTGGCCGAACCGACCTGGGCGCGGATCTTGGCGACCTGCTCGTCGCGATAGGCGGCCATGGTCCAGTCGCCGGTCAGGCCGGCGATGCCGTGGGTGAAGTTCTTCAGCATCTCCGCGCCACGCGGCGTATGCATGACTTCCGGATGGAATTGAACGCCATAGAAGCGTCTCTTCTCATCGGCGATCACCGCATAGGGCGATCCGGCAGAGGTGGCGACGGCCTCAAAGCCTTCGGGGATGGCGACGATCTTGTCGCCGTGGCTCATCCAGACGGTCTCGTCCTCGCCGACCGGCGCCAGACCGGCCAGAAGAGGCGAGGATTTGGCCACGGTGATCTCGGCGCGGCCGAACTCGCGGGTGTGGCCGCCCTCGACCTTGCCGCCAAGTTGCTCGCACATGGTCATCTCGCCGTAGCAGATGCCCAGCACCGGCACGCCGGCCTCGAACACGGCCTGGGGCGCACGCGGGCTGCCTTCCTCATGGACGCTCTCGGGACCGCCCGACAGGATGATGGCCGCCGGGTTCATCGCCGCCACCGCCGCCTCGGCCTTGGCGAAGGGATGGATCTCGCAATAGACGCTGGCCTCGCGCAGGCGCCGCGCGATCAGCTGAGTCACCTGGCTGCCGAAATCGACGATGAGGACGGATCGGTGGTCTGATTGTGCGGTCATGGCGATTCCGGGGCGAGCGATTGGGCGGGGACTTGGCTGGCGTCGCCAGCAATATCAAGCGCGGAAAGGCCGCGGGCCGTCAAAACAGCGACCAACCCATCCAGAGCGACCGCCAGGTTCTGATCGACGTGGTGGAGGGTCGAGGTCCAGTCCTCGAGCTTGGTCAGCTCCGCGCGACCGTCGCTGACGCCACGCAGGGCGACCACAGGGACGCCGAAGGTCTGGGCCGCGCGCAGCAGGGCGAAGGTCTCCATGTCCACCATCTCGGCGTCAATGGCGTCATAGGCGGCGCCCGAAACGACGCTGCCCCCGGTGGACAGGGAGGCGGTCGGCACGCCGGGTATGGGGCATGGCAGAGGCAGAACGGCGGGCTGGTCCAGCAGGGGCGTGATCCCCTTCGGGAAGCCCAGAGCACTGGCGTCCATGTCGCGATAGCCGACCGAGGACGCCTGATAGACGCAGGCGTGTTCCAACTCGCGCGATCCGCACGACCCCAGGGACAGGATCAGATCCGGCAGGTTGTTCACGGCATCCAGTCGCGCCAGGGCGGCGGTCAGGCTGACGGCGGCCTCGACCGGACCGACGCCGGTCATCAGCGGCTGGATGCGCGCCTTTAGGTGCTCGCCGTATTCGGCGGGGGCGGCCATGACACACAGGACCGAGAGGTCGCCGTATCGCTCCAGCCGCCCGTTCAGGCTCACGCCTGCCGCTCGTAGAGGGCGGCGAAGAAGCCGTCCGTGTTGGCCGTGGCCGGCGACAGGCGGATGCGATGGCCGCCGTTCGAAAGCTCGGCCAGCTTGTTGCGCCCGGCGTCGGTGAAGTTGGCGCTGCCCACGGCGGCGGTGATGGCCACGGGCGTGAAGGACGGGTGATCCTCCTCGAAGGCGTCCATGGTCGCCTCGTTCTCTCCGCGCAGCATCGAACAGGTGACATAGACAAGCCGACCGCCGGGCTTCACCAGCTTGGCGGCGCGGGCGACGATGGCCATCTGCAGGCTGTGCATGCGGTCGACGTCCTCGGGCTTCAGCCGCCAGGCGTCCTCGGGACGACGACGCCAGGTGCCCGAGCCGGTGCAGGGCGCATCGACCAGGACCACGTCGGCCTGCTGGACCATGTCCTCGACACCGCCGCCATTGGGGCCGAGCTGATGCAATTCCGCAGCAACACCCGCACGTTGCAGGCGGGGCTTGATGTTGTCCAACCGCTTCTGAACCACGTCATAGGCGACCAGACGACCGTCCGTCCCGGCGACCGGGGCGGTCTTCTTGGCCACCGGCGCATCGACCCAGCCGGTCGGGGTCCAGACCTTGCCGGGCTCTGCGGCCTCGACCACGCGGCCGGAGCCGGCGGCGGCCATCTGCATGGCCAGGCCCAGGGTCTTGCCCCCGCCCCCGGCGCAGTAGTCGACCACGGTCATGCCGGGCTCGACGCCAGCCAGCCAGCAGACGATCTGGCTGCCTTCGTCCTGAATCTCGATGCGGCCGTCCTTGAAGGCTTCCAGCGCCTGGACGTTGGGCGGCGGCTCGGCATTCAGACGCAGCCCCCAGGCGGACCAGGGCGTGGGCTGCGGGTCCAGCCCGGCTGCACGCAGTTCGGCGGCGACCTCGGCCACCGTCGCCTTTGCGGCGTTGACGCGCAGGTCGATGGGCGCGCGAGGCACCATCAGGGCCTCGGCCTCAGCCGCCCAGCTATCGCCGAACGAGGCCTTGAAGTCCTCCATCACGAACTCGGGCAGACCGGCGGCGACCCAGCCGGGCAGTTCGCCGTCGGTGGCGGTCAGGCGGCTGCGTTCCTGTTTCGACAGAGGACGCGGGCCATAGCCGTCGCCCATGTGCAGGGCCTCGATCTCTTCCAGCGACAGGCCGTCGATCAGGCTGAGCGAGCCGATGACCAGGGCGCGGCCGTCCTCCCGCCCGCCCATGGCCCAGACCAGACGACCGCGCGCACGCAGCACGCGATAGACGCGGTCGGCGACGGCGCGGCGATCCTTGGACCCCGCATAGCGGTTCTCGGATCCCCAGGTCTTGAGGACGGCCTCGGCCGGTTGGCGGCCCTGGGCGATGGAGTCCAGGACGGAGGCGGCGGCGGCAAGACGAGCGGCTGGGGTCACTTAGGCTTTCAGAGGAACAATGCGGCGATGATCATCAGCAAGCCGATGAGCGAGGCCATGAAGGCGAGACTGCGAAGACCCGTGACGCCGAATGCGTACAGCGGGATGTAGATCAGGCGGGCCCAGAAATAGAGGGCGGCGCCCCAGTAGGTCAGGACGCCGTCCTCGCCCGTCACATGGGCGATCAGGACGGCGCCGATGAACAGCGGAAGGGTCTCGTAGAGGTTGGACTGGGCTCTTTCGAGGCGGCCGGTGATCGGCCCGACCGGAGGAGTCGCCTCGTCACGCGGCCCGGCGTTCCACTTGGTCCCGAACTGACGCGTCCTCCCGGTGGCGGGCAGGAAGATCTGCACCACCGCCAGGATCAGCGTCGCCGCCAGATAGGTCAGTTCAGGCGTCATCGGATCGGTCCCCTACCCCTGCCGATAGTTCGGCGCTTCCCGCGTGATCATCACGTCATGGACGTGGCTTTCGCGCAATCCGGCCCCGGTGATGCGCACGAACTTGGCGCGCTCCTGGAAGTCCTTGATCGTGGGGGCGCCGACATAGCCCATGGCGGCGCGAAGACCGCCGACCATCTGGTGCAGGACCGGCGCGATCGGCCCCTTGTAGGGGGTCTGGCCCTCGATGCCCTCGGGCACCAGCTTCTGGCTGTCCTGGACGTCCTTCTGGAAATAGCGGTCGGCGGAACCGGCCCCCATCGCTCCGACCGAGCCCATGCCGCGGTACGACTTGTAGGACCGGCCCTGGTACAGGAAGACCTCGCCGGGGCTCTCGTCGGTGCCGGCGAACATCGAACCCATCATGGCCACCGACGCCCCCGCCGCGATGGCCTTGGCCAGGTCGCCCGAATACTTGATCCCGCCGTCGGCGATGACCGGCGCGCCCGAGGCCTTGGCGGCCCGAACGGCGTCGATGATGGCCGTCAGCTGCGGCACGCCGACACCGGCGACGATGCGAGTGGTGCAGATGCTGCCCGGACCGATGCCGACCTTCACCGCATCGGCGCCCGCGTCGATCAGGGCGCGTGCGGCGTCATAGGTGGCGATATTGCCGGCGATGATCTGGAGCCGGTTGTTCTCGCGCTTGATGCGCTCGACGACGTGGGCGACCTGGGCGGAGTGGCCGTGGGCGGTGTCGATCACCACCACGTCGCAACCGGCCTCGGCGAGGGCCATGGCCCGCTCATAGCCTGCGTCGCCCACCGTCGAGGCGGCGCCGACCAGCAGCCGGCCCTGTTCGTCCTTGGCGGCGTGAGGATGGGCCTGAGCCTTCTCGATGTCCTTCATCGTGATCAGGCCGGTGGCGCGATAGTCCTCGTCCACGACGATGACGCGCTCGATCTTCTTGTCCCGCAACAGGGCGCGCGCCTCGTCACGCCCGGCGCCTTCGCGCACGGTGACCAGATCGCTGGTGGTCATCAGCTCGGCGGCTTTGCGGTTCGGATCGGTGTCGAACCGCATGTCGCGGTTGGTCAGGATGCCGACCAGCCGACCCGTCTTCGGATCGACGACGGGAAAGCCGCTGAACTTCCTGCGCGCCACGATCTCGCGGACCTCGCCCAGGGTGGTTTCCGGGCTGATGGTCACCGGGTTGATGACCATGCCGCTTTCGTAGCGTTTCACCTCGCGGACCTGATCGGCCTGTTCGGCGATGGTCATGTTGCGGTGAAGCACGCCCAGACCGCCGGCCTGGGCCATGGCGATGGCCAGTCGGCTTTCCGTCACCGTGTCCATGGCGGACGACAGCAGCGGTATCTTCAGATTGATGTCGCGCGTCAGGCGGGTCGAGACATCTGCTTCCGCAGGCATGGTCTCGGACGGGCCGGGTTCGAGCAAAACATCGTCGAAGGTGAGCCCTTCGCGTATCTCCATAGGGAGTCTCCGTTTTGCGGGCCGCATATCCTCTTTCGCGGCTGCGAAGTCAACCGCAAGTCCATGCTTCCGACGGCCAAAATCCGCAGGCGGACAAGATTGCTCGCCAGTGCTTGAAACTTTCAGCCGCAGCTAACATTTAAAGGCCATGGTTGCAGATATCGCCAGATCCGTCCGAAGCCTTGCGCTCAAGATCGCCAGCTATGGCGTGATGCACCTGATCGTCGCCATGCTGGTGGCCTTGGCCATCACGCGCGATTGGCGGCTGGCCTTGGCGATCGGCGTGGTCGAGCCGTTTTTCCAGACCATCGCCTATTCCATTCACGACCGCGTTTGGCACCGTGTCGAGCGACGCCGAACGGGCAGTTCGCTGGAGGAGACCGCAGAGGCCTTCACCGCCCGCCTGAACGTCATGGACGCAGACGAACAGGCGCGGACCCGCGAGCACCACGGCCATCTCCACAGCCTGCCCTCGTTCAGGAAAATCGCGGTCAAGACCATGACCTACGGCGTCATGCATTTCACCGTGGCCGTGACGGTCGCCTTCGCCGTGACGCAGAATTGGCGCGCAGCCCTGGCCATTGGGGTGGTCGAGCCCCTGGTCCAGATGGTCTTCTTCGCCCTTCACGATCGCTTCTGGACGGCGCGGGAAGCCCGCAGGGCTCCCCAGGCCGCCTGAAGGATCAGAGCCGGTTCAGCGCCACCAGATAGACCTCCGACGAGCCTTTCCGGCTGGCGGAAGGCTTGACGTACTTAACGTCCTGAAAGTTCGCTCTCAGGTCAGCCAGGACGTGACCGGCGTCCCCGCCCTGGAAGTTCTTCGTCACGAAATGCCCGCCGGGACGCAGGGTCCGGATGGCGAATTCGGCGGCGATTTCGATCAGGGCGATGATCTTCAAGTGATCCGTCTGACGGTGGCCGACCGTGTTGTGCGCCATGTCGGACAACACCAGATCAGGCGCCCCGCCAAGAGCCTCTATCAACTGTTGATCGACGCCCGGTTCTGTAAAGTCGGCCTGGATCAGGATGGCCCCGGGGATCGGCTCGATCGGCAACAGGTCGACCCCCACCACCGCCGCAGCGCCGCGATTGACGCAAACCTGGACCCAGCCGCCCGGCGCCGCGCCCAGGTCGATGACCCGCGAACCGCGCTTCACCAGGCGGAATCGGTCGTCAATCTCACTGAACTTAAACGCCGCCCGGCTGCGCCAGCCCTCGGCGCGCGCCTTCTCGGACCAGGGATCGGCCAGCTGACGCTTGATCCATTGGATGGAGGACATCGACTTCTTGTCGGCCGTCTTGATCTGGGTGCCCATGCCGCGGCCCGCAGCCGTGCCGCCGGTGGGAGGGCGCACCATCTTGCGGCGCGCGGGTTCAGGCGGCGCGGTTTCGGACGCACTCACGGTCTTTGGGGGCTTTTCATCTTCACTCATGCATCCCACATAGCCCCGACAGGCATTGCGGGCTATGACCCCTGCCCGGATAAGAACACCCGATTAGAAACGGAGCGTGCCCGATGGCCGATCAAACCCTGACCCTGACCCTCGATACGGGCGATGTCGTCATCAAGCTGCGGCCCGACCTGGCGCCGGGCCATGTCGAGCGCATCACCGAACTGGCCTCGGAAGGCTTCTACGACGGCGTGGTCTTCCACCGCGTCATCTCGGGCTTCATGGCCCAGGGCGGCGATCCGACCGGCACCGGCACCTCGGGCTCCAAGAAGCCCAACCTCAAGGCCGAGTTCTCGGCTGAGCCGCACGTCCGCGGCGTCTGCTCCATGGCCCGCACCTCGGCGCCCGACAGCGCCAACTCGCAGTTCTTCATCTGCCTGGACGACGCGACCTTCCTGGACCGCCAGTACACGGTCTGGGGTGAAGTGATCGAAGGCATGGACAATGTCGACGCCCTGCCCAAGGGCGAGCCGCCCCGCACGCCGGGCAAGATCGTCAAGGCGACGGTCAACTAAAGACGCTTTCGAGGGGCGGGTCGTGAAAACGGCCCGCCCCTTTCGCATCCCATCCTATTCGTATCTAGGGCAGGCGGAAAAGCGTGCCGATCCAACCGAGGGACTGCAGTCTCTCGACCGACTCGAAGATCGGCACGGCCAGCAGGAAGACCAAGCCGTCTCGGAGCGTGGTCAGGAAGAAGCGCGGCTTAACCTGCAGGGTCTCGGCATCCCGCCACAGCCGGAAGTCCGGCCCGAAGCGGGGCGTGCGGGCGACGTAGGCGGCATAGACGGGGCCGAACGCCTCGGACAACCAGGCCTCCTCGCGACGAATGGTGATCGCGAAGATCAGACCTGTAATCGCTAGGAACACCAGTGATAGGATCAGGCTGCCGGTCTGGGCGCCCACGCCGAACGCGCCGATGAAGCTGAAGACATAGAGTGGGTTGCGGCTGACCGAATAGGGGCCTTGATCGACGATCTCGTCCTTCTTGCGCCCGCCGATGTAGAGCGAGCACCAGGCTCGCCCCACGATGCAGACCGCGATCATGCCGAGGCCAACGGCCTCGACGCCCTCGTGTAAGACGCCCCCGCCCCAAAAGGATCGACTGACGAAGGCGAGCGCGATAGCGACGATCAGCCCCGCAGCGACCGCCGCCTTCCTCAGTTTCTGTACGCGCCCAAGATCAAAGCTCGCCGTGGCCATGGATCACCTTCGAAGCTGGACAGAATGTCGCAGACGGTGATGTCGAGGCTTTGCGGCGGATTGAAGTCAGCGGTCCAGCGACGCATCCAGCGCCCGGAAGGCCGAGATCGCCAGTTCGGTCGCGCTGGCGAATACCGATGGCGTGATCCGCTCGTAGTCATCACTCGGGCGGTGATAGTCCGAATGGAAATCGACCCCGAAATACAGGAAGGGCAGGCCCGCGTCGTGGAAGGGGCCATGATCCGAGGCGTGCACCCAGTTGTCGGACCCTGTATCGGCAGGCGAATCCTTGCCGAACGCCAGCGCCACCGCCCCGTTGGACGGAATGGCCTGTAGGGCAGGCTTCAGCGCGGGGTGCTGATAGGTGCCGGTGACCCACAGCTTGCCGTCGGTCTCGGCGCGCGCGGTCATGTCATAGTTGATGTTCAGGGCGATGGAGGCCAGCGGCACCGGGGGCGCCTGGATGAAATGCTTGGCGCCCAGCAGGCCCGCCTCTTCGCCGTCGAAGGCGACGATGAGGACGCTGTGCTCGGGCGGCGCCGCCTTCAGCCGCGCGGCCAACTCCAGCATGGTCGCCACACCCGAGGCGTTGTCGTCGGCGCCGTTGTAGATCTGACCCTCATAGACGCCGTTGTGGTCGTAGTGGGCGGTGACCACGATATAGCGGTCCGTGACCCGCGTGCCGGGGATCAGGCCCAGGATGTTGACGCCCGACACCTGGCGCCGACCGGTCGCATCGCGCCCCTCGGCCTGGAAGGCTTGCAGCCGGCCCATCGGCGCGGCTTCGATGCCCAGAGCCTCCAGCCGCGACACGATATAGGCCCGCGCCCGTTCGCCGCCCGCTGTGCCGACGCCGCGGCCCTCCATGTCGTCCGCCGACAGGACGCGCAGGTCGGTCATCAGTTGCTGGGGCGGTGTGACCTGCGCCAACGGCTCGGGCATCGCGGCCGGAGCCGCGGCCGGATGGCGGCCCTCGCAGCCGGCCAGCACCAACAGGGATGCGCTCGCAGCAAGGGTGGCGGCGGCGGAACGTCTGAACATGGAATCCTCCCTATTTTCGCCAAAGCCTAGCGAGCCTTAGGCCCAGCGTCAGATTAACTTCGTGTCATCGGACCTGACGGCGCCCAGAATGCTAAACCAAACCCACCCGCCGACGTTCTGCGATTCCCATGCCCTCACCTGCCGCCGACATGCCCGTTGAAGACCTGACGCCCGAGGCGGCGGCGGCCGAGCTTGCCCGGCTAGCCAAGGCCATGGCGCGCGCCGACTTTCTCTACGCCGAGGCCGCGCCGCAACTGACCGACGCCGAATACGACGCGCTGAAGGCTAGAAACCTGGCCATCGAGGCGCGTTTCCCGGACCTGATCCGCGCCGATTCGCCGTCGAGAAAGGTCGGGGCGCCGGTCTCGGCCCAGTTTTCCGAGGTCCGCCACGGCGTGCCGATGCTGTCGCTGGACAACGCCTTCGACGACACCGACGTGACCGACTTCGCCGCACGGATCCGCCGGTTTCTCAAGCTGGACCCGCTGCAGCCCCTGGCCTTCGTCGCCGAGCCCAAGATCGATGGCCTGTCGGCCAATATTCGCTACGAACACGGCGTGCTGGTACAGGGCGCCACGCGCGGCGACGGCAAGACGGGCGAGGACATCACCGCCAATCTGCGCACCATCCGCGACATCCCCGCCCGCCTCTCGGGCTCCGGCTGGCCCGACCTGATCGAGGTGCGGGGCGAGGTCTATGCGCCCAACGAGGGCTTCGACGCCTTCAACGCCGCCGCTGAGGCTGAAGGCCGCCGAACCTACGCCAACCCGCGCAATTTCGCCGCCGGGTCCCTGCGCCAGATCGATCCCAAGGTCACGGCCCAGCGCCCGCTGAACTTCTTCGCCTATGCCTGGGGCGAGGTGTCCGCCCCCTTCGCCGAAACCCAGGCCGAGGCTCTGGCGGCCTTCGAATCCTGGGGGTTCAAGGTCAATCCGCGATCGCAACGCGTGGACGGCGCCGATGGCCTGATCGACATCTATCGCGGGCTGGAAACCGACCGCGCCAGCCTCGGCTATGACATCGACGGCGTGGTCTACAAGGTCGATCGGCTGGACTGGCAGGCCCGCCTCGGCTTCGTCTCGCGCAGCCCCCGCTGGGCCATCGCCCACAAATTCCCCGCGCAACAGGCGACGACGGTTCTGGAAGGCATCGACATCCAGGTCGGCCGCACCGGCTCCCTGACCCCCGTCGCCCGGCTGCATCCGGTCACGGTCGGCGGCGTCGTGGTCAGGAACGCCACCCTGCACAACGAGGACGAGATCGCCCGCAAGGACCTTCGCATCGGCGACACCGTCGTCCTGCAACGCGCCGGCGACGTGATCCCCCAGATCGTCGAGGTGGTGCGGGAGCGTCGCCCTGCCGATGCGGCGCCTTACGTCTTCCCGACCCACTGCCCCGTCTGTGGTTCGGAGGCCGTGCGCGAGGGCGACGACGTGCGTCGGCGCTGCACCGGCGGCCTGATCTGCAACGCCCAGCTGATCGAGCGGCTCAAGCATTTCGTCTCGCGCCGGGCGTTCGACATCGAAGGCCTGGGCGAGAAACAGCTGATCGCCTTCCATGAGCGTGGCTGGATCACTCAGCCCGCCGACATCTTCCGCCTGGCCCGCGACGCTGAAAAGCTCGACGCTCTGCGCGCCGAGGACGGCTATGGCGAGACCAGCGTGAAGAACCTGATCGCCGGCATCGACGCGCGGCGCGTCATCTCGCTGGAACGGCTGATCTTCGCCCTGGGCATCCGCGATATCGGCGACCAGACCTCGCTGCTGCTGGCCCGCCACTTTGGTTCATGGACGGCATTCTACGCCGCAGGACTGGAGGCGGCGTCCGGCATTCCCTCGCCAGAATGGACCCAATTGTCCGAAGGTCACGGCGTTTCCGCCCGCACCCTGGCGATCATGTGCGAGGCCAGGCTGCCCGTTGGCGATCCGTGGCCCGAGGCCCCCATTGACCAGAAGCTCGCCCTCGCCTTCCCCGGCGTCGCCACCCCCGCACGCCGCGCCCTGGCTCTGCTGGCGACCGACTGGGCGTCCGTGGTCGAACTGGCCCGCATCGCGCGCGAGGACGGTCCGTCCATGACCCTGGGCGAGATCGCGGGGATCGCCGGCGTCGGCCCCGTCGCCGCCCGCGCCCTGGCCGAGTTCTTCCACGAGGATCACAATCGTCAGGTCGTCGACGCCCTGATCGCCGAACTGACCACCGTCGAGGACGCCGAACGCCCCAGGAACGACAGTCCGGTCGCGGGCAAGACCGTCGTCTTCACAGGCTCGCTGGAGCGCTTCACCCGCGACGAGGCCAAGGCGCGGGCCGAGAGCCTAGGCGCCAAGGTGTCGGGCTCGGTGTCCAAGAAGACCGACTATGTCGTCGCCGGCCCGGGCGCAGGCTCGAAGCTGGCCGATGCGGAAAAGCACGGCGTCGCCGTCCTGACCGAGGACGAGTGGCTGGCCCTGATCGGCTAGCGGTTCAAGGCCGCCTGCCCCGCGACGGCGTAGCGGTCGCCCACCGCGGCATCGCGCGGGAAGACCGCCTCGATCGCCGCGACGTCTTCAGCCGTCAGCACGACCCGAGCGGCGGCGATATTGTCCTCCAGCGTCGCGATGCGGCGGGTGCCGGGGATGGGCACAAGGTCGTCGCCCTGGTGCAGCACCCAGGCCAGGGCCAGTTGCGCGGCGGTGACGCCCCGGTCGTGGGCGATGGATTTCACCGCCTCGACCAGGTCCATGTTCTTCTGGAAATTATCGCCCTGGAAGCGCGGGTTCGAGCGGCGGAAATCATCCTCGGCCAGGTCGTCGATAGACTTGATATCGCCGGACAGGAAGCCGCGCCCCAGCGGGCTGTAGGGCACAAAGCCGATACCCAATTCGCGCACCGTGGCCAGGATTTCGTCCTCGGGGTCACGGCTCCACAGCGAATATTCGGTCTGCAAGGCGGTGATGGGGTGGGTCGCGTGGGCCTTGCGGATCGTCGCGGGCGCCGCTTCGGACAGGCCCAGGAACCGGACCTTGCCCTCGCTCACCAGCTCGGCCATCGCCCCGACCGTGTCCTCGATCGGCGTGTCGGGATCGACCCGGTGCAGGTAATAGAGATCGACGTGATCCACGTTCAGCCGTTTCAGGCTGCCCTCGATGGCGCGGCGCACATTGGCGGGCGAGCCGTCGACCGTCAGCCCCGACCGGTCCGCCTTCCAACCGATGCCGAACTTGGTGGCGATGAAGGCCTTGTCGCGCCGGCCGGCCCCTCCTTTACCGCTGAGGGCTGTGCCGACCTGGGTCTCGTTGACGTGCGGACCATAGATTTCGGCCGTGTCGAACAGGGTGACGCCCAGGTCCAGCGCGCGATGGATCACGGCGTCCACCTGGGCCTGATCCGAGGCCTGACCATAGGAGGACGCCATCCCCATACAGCCCAGACCGACAGCGCCCACTTCTGGTCCGTTCTTGCCGAGACGACGGGTCTTCATGGGCGATCTCCTTGGATGGGTGCAGGTCTCAGGTCGTCACTCAGGGGGTCAACCGCAAGGCGGCGTCACAGCGGCGCGCACTGGCCCTTCAGCCAATCCAGAGCCTCCCCGTCCAGCAGCGGCCCGACCTTGGCCAGGGTCTCGGCGTGATAGGCGTCGACATAGACGCGCTCGTCCGGGGTCAGCATCGAAACCTCGATCAGGCGTCGGTCGTGCGGGGCGAAGGTCAGTTGCTCGAACCCGTGCATGGGCCGCTCGCCGCCGGGAATGGGCTCGGGCGGGGTGACCACCTGCAGGGTCTCGATGCGGATGCCCCAATGGCCTTCGCGGTAATAGCCGGGCTCGTTCGACAGGATCATGCCGGTCAGCAGGGGCTGGCTGTTGACCGCCTTGGCGATGCGCTGCGGCCCCTCATGGACGCCCAGATATGAGCCGACGCCGTGGCCGGTGCCGTGGTCATAGTCCAGGCCCGCCATCCACATCGGCTGGCGCGCGATGGCGTCCAGCTGATGCCCGCTGGTGCCTACCGGGAAGCGGATCACGGCCATGGCGATGTGGGATTTCAGCACCAGGGTGAACATGCGGCGCTGTTCATCGGTCGGCTCTCCGATGGCCATAGTGCGGGTCACGTCGGTGGTGCCGTCCAGATACTGGCCGCCGCCGTCCACCAGCAGCAGCGAGCCCTTCTCTATGCGGCGGATCTTGTCGCCGACGGGCTTGTAGTGCGGCAGGGCGCCATTGGGGCCGGCCCCGGCGATGGTGTCGAAAGACAGGTCCTTGAGCGCGCCCGTCTCTTCACGGAACCGCTCGAGCGTCTGGGCGACCTCGCGCTCGTCGGGCAGGGTCTCCTGCGCCGTCGTGCCCACCCAGTGCAGGAACCGGCTGAGGGCCGCGCCGTCGCGGATATGGGCCTGGCGACTGCCCTCGATCTCCACGGGGTTCTTGGCGGCGCGCGGGATGGCGCAGGGGTCCATGGCGCGGACGATCGTCGCCCCCGCCGCTTCCAGCCGGTCGAAATACCAGGCGGAGGACTGGGCCGGATCGATCAGCACCTTGTGGTCCGCCAGAGCGTCCAGTGCGGCGTCCAGCGCGTCCGATGGCTTCAGCACGACATCGTCGCCCAGCCATGCCGGCAGTTGGTTGGTGACCTTGGCCGGATCGAGGAAGAGCTCGGCGGACCCGTCGGCCTTCACGATGGCCTGACCCAGCGGCAGGGGCGAGCGGATCACGTCACCGCCCCGCACATTGAACAGCCAGGCGATGGAGGACGGCGCGGTCAGCACCGCCGCATCCGCACCCGCCGCGGCGATCGCGGCGCCGATCCGGGCGCGTTTCGAGGCATGGCTCTCGCCCGAATAGAGGTCCTCGTGGGGAACGACGGGCGCCTGGGGCTGGGCCGGGCGGTCGGCGCCCCAGGCCGCATCCAGCGGGTTGGCCTCGACCGGTTTCAGCGTCGCGCCCGCTGCGGCCGCCGCCTTGCGCAGGGCCGCCAGGGAATCCGGGCTATGCAGCCGAGGATCAAAGCCGATCACAGCGCCCTGGGGCGCCTTGACCAGATAGGCCGACACACCCTTGCCTTCGAGGCCGAGAATCTCGAACTGGCCCGCATCGACCTGGGCGCGCATCTGAACCGTATAGCGCCCGTCCGCGAAGACCGCCGCCCGATCCGCCAGCACCACAGCGGCGCCCGCCGAGCCGGTGAAGCCGGTCAGCCAGGCCAGGCGGTCATTGGCCTCAGGCAGGTATTCGTTCTGATGTTCGTCCTCGTGCGGGACCAGAAACCCGTCCAGCCCCTGTTCGGCCAGGCGTTCGCGAAGCAGCGGCAGATGCCGGGCTCCAAAGGAAGGATCGGTTGTTTCATCAAAGGACTGGCGCATGGTCCCGCCATACACCCACCATCGCGGCGGGGGAAAGGCGGCGGCGTCAGTCGGCCGATCGGGCCGCCGCCACTCTCGCCATGAAGGCCACGCTCCAGGCCTCCAGCGCGTCGTCGCGCGCCTCGGCCTCGGGCCCGCAACGGGCGCGCTGGGCCTCGAACTCCTGCGGGAAGGGCCCGGCGAAATAGTCGGTCAGGCGATCCAGCCAGACGACGCCCGGACTGCGCCCCTCCAGCCGCCCGAGATAGTGCTGGGCCTGACCCGTGAACCAGGCCTTGGCCGCCGCATCCTCGCCCTGCCCGCCCATGTAGATGAAGACGCCCAGACATTGCAGGTCGGCCCTGTCCGCATCGCCGACCTGCTGTGCGGCGACGGGCCCTGATGTCACGAGCGCAAGACCGAGGGCCAGGGCTGCGAAGGCGCGAGGAGCCCTCACCCTATTCGGCCCAATTCGGCGAACGCTTTTCCAGGAAGGCGCGGACGCCCTCCTGGCCTTCAGACGAAACACGGGCGCGGGCGATGCGGCGCGCGGTGTCCTCCATCAGCCCATGGTCGATCCGCTTGCCGGCGATGTCGTTGACCAGCCGCTTGGCGTCGCCCATCGCGCCCGGCGCATTCATCGTCAGGCTGTCGGTCAGCATGGAGATGAACTCATCGATCGACCCCTCGGGCAGGACCATGTCGATCAGCCCGGCGTGGGCCGCATAGTCGGCATCGAAGATGTTGGCCGTCAGGAACAGCTGGCGCGCCCGGCGCGAGCCGATGGCGTCGATGACATAGGGGGCGATGGTCGCCGGGATGAGGCCCAGCTTGACCTCGGAAAAGGCGAAGCGTGCGCCCTCGACCGCCACGGCCATGTCGCAGGCGGCGACTATGCCCGCCCCGCCGCCCATGGCCGCGCCCTCGACCAGGGCCACCGTCAGGGCCGGAATGTCGTGCAGGGCCTTCAGCATCTTGGCCAGGCCCATGGCGTCGTCGCGGTTGTCGCTTTCCGACCACTCGACCGCATCGCGCATCCAGCTGATGTCGGCGCCGGCGCAGAAGGTGCCGCCCGCTCCGCGCAGGAAGACCAGACGCACATTGTCGGCCCCATGCAGGGTCTCGAACGCTTCGTGCAGGGCGGCGATGACGGCGGCGTCGAAGGCGTTCTTCTTGGCCGGGCGGTTGATGGTGATGAAGACCACCCCGTCCGTCGTTCCGTCGATCTGGACCAGGTCGTCGTCGGCGTCGGGCGCAGCGCCGGGCACCAGGGGCTGGGCGATGCTGTTGATGATCCCCGCTTCGGCGTCGGTGATGTCGAGCGCGTTGAGGTCGGCTTCGGTGGGGTTCTTGTCGGACATGCGTCGGCTCCTGGGACTGAGGCTGCTTTAGGGGTTCAACGCACGCGAAGCAAAGACGCCCACACAGACCGGCGGCGCCAAAACACCGCCTCCCCCTCAGGCGCAACCTCTGCTAGCTCAGGGCCCGCTGAAGGAGACCGCCCATGAGCCTGACCGGCGCCTATGACACCGACAATATCTTCGCCAGGATTCTGCGCGGCGAGATCCCCAACGTCACGGTCTGGCAGGACGATCAGGTCCTGGCCTTCATGGACGTCTTTCCGCAGTCCGAGGGCCATGTGCTGGTGGTGTCGAAAACCTCCACCGCCCGAAACCTGCTGGAGATCGAGCCCGAGGTGCTGACCGCGCTGACGGCGGCGACCCAACGAACGGCCAAGGCCGTGGTGAAGGCGCTCGACCCCGACGGCTTCAGCATCATGCAGTTCAATGGCGAGGCTGGCGGCCAGACCGTCTTCCACCTGCATTTCCACATCATCCCACGCTGGGCGGGCCGAGAGATCAAGGGCCATGGCCACGCGCCGATGGCGGACACCGACCAGCTCAAGACGCTGGCCGCCCGCATCGCCGCCGCCCTGGATTAGGCGGCATTCCTGGGAAAACTTGTGGCTCAGAGATCGCTCGCGCGCGTTGAGCTACTTGCCCCCTGGGGATTCCCTCAGCATAAGGCGCACCGCACGGACACATCTCCGGGCCGGCTTAGCTCAGTTGGTAGAGCGCCAGTTTTGTAAACTGGATGTCGCGGGTTCGATTCCTGCAGCCGGCACCATCCTCACCTCGATCTTGCGTGTAAGAGCCTGCAGCACCCTTAGTGCGCTGCGGATGCAGCTTGCTGCGACGCCAATCTTGCGAGCAGATTGTCGAGACGCTCTCGCGAACCAGATCGCGGGGACTTCGGTACACGGGGCGCCGAAAGCATCCCGGCGGCGATGAGCCGGAAGCCCCCATGTCGATACCACCGTCACTACACTGCGCCGCAGCAATTTTAGTCGCGCGTGCGGCAAGATGTCAGTATAGAGGGATATGGCCCAGCTTGGGCCTAGGGGGGTTTTTGTGGTTTCGATTGGCGCAAAGCCTATACTTGTGACCGGCGCTGCCGGTTTCATCGGTATGCACACGGCCGAACGCCTGCTCGACCGGGGCGAGGAAGTGATCGGGGTCGATAACTTCAACGACTATTACGACCCTCAACTAAAGCAAGCTCGCGCCGCGCGTTTGGAAGCCCGACCGGGCTTCCGAATGGTCCGAGCCGATATCGCCGATCACGAGCAGATCAAGGACCTTGTCGCAGTCAACAAGATCGACCGCATCGTCCATCTCGCGGCCCAGGCCGGCGTCCGGTACTCCATCGATAATCCCTTTGCCTACCAGCGCTCCAATCTGGCGGGCCATCTCTCGATCCTGGAAGCTGCGCGCCATAATGGCGTGAGCCACCTGGTCTATGCCTCGTCCAGCTCGGTCTATGGCGACCGTCCGCTGGAGGGCGCAGGCTTCCGCGAAGACGACCCCACCGTGAATCCCGTCTCGTTGTACGCCGCCACCAAGCGCTCATGCGAGCTGCTGAGCCAGAGCTACGCGACCCTTTACGGTTTCCCGCAATCGGGCCTGCGCTTTTTCACGGTCTATGGCCCCTGGGGTCGGCCCGACATGGCCTATTTCAGCTTCACCCGGAAGGTCGTCAGGGGTGAGCCGATCGAGGTCTATGGCGAAGGACGCATGGCGCGGGACTTCACCTATATCGACGACATCGTGGACGGGATCGTCGGGGTCCTGGATCGCCCTCCAGCCCAGGGCGGGCACGAGGTTTACAATATCGGCGACAGCCAGCCGGTCGGGTTGATGGAAATGATCCGCACGCTGGAAACGGCGCTGGGCTGCCAGGCCGAAAAGATCATGCGCCCGATGCAGCCCGGGGATGTCACAGCCACCTACGCCGATGTGTCGAAGTTGTCCGCCCTGACCGGTTACGCACCCAGGGTGCCTTTGAAGGACGGACTCGAGCGGTTCGTCCAATGGTGGCGGTCCTACGAAAATGGATAGTGTCGCCAGGCTCGCTCCGTCGTCCTCGGCTGTTCAGGGCCTCACGGGGCTATCGGTCGATGTATCCGAGCGTCTTCAACCGGCGCCTGCTCAACAACTCCGCATCCTGATCGTCGCGCTCAACTACGCTCCCGAGCTCGTCGGATGGGTGGAGTCCGTCAGATCTCCGTGGTGCAGGATGAACCGCGGGTCTTTCTCGTGCGGATCCTGGTACAGATGCTCGATCCGGCCTGTGTTGAACGACGAAGACCGCCGCTTGACCCCGTGGACGATGTATCCTTTTTCCAGAAGCAATTCCGAAAGATAAGCCCCGTCCTGCCCCGTCACGCCCGTCACGAGCGCGACCTTGCCGTTTAGTTTCGCCTGCATAAGTCCCCCGACTGCAGCCAATCCAACGGGCTGCGGCGTTTACATAACAAGGTCGTCGAAGAAGGGCGATTCATTTTGGTGCGGCGCACACTCAGGATACACGCGAGGCGCAGCAATCCTTAAGATCACCCAGGCGGCTTGACAGTCCTAGCGCGTTACAGTCGCGCAAGCCCCATCGACGAAAGCGGGCGTCGGGACCTAGCCAGCCTTATGGAACTGCAGCTCTATCGCCGACAAAAGCCGGCCTCCAAGTTTTCAGATCACAGTGTCTTCCGAGACACAGGCGCGCTCGAACCGCTTCAAAACTTCCCGAAGTGGGCGAGCAGTGTTTACCTTTGCCGTTGCCAGGATCATGATCGCAGTTGCGAGATCGTTGGCGGTCTCTGATGAGGGGACCCCAGATGACGAAATCAGTTTTTGTTGCGATGGCTGTGCGGGGCATGGCTGCTTTGAGCGCTGTGTCGCTTGCCGCCGTGCCAGTAATCGCCGTCGCTCAATCGCAGAGCGAAGTGGCCTCCTTGGTCGCGTCGATCAAGTCGGCTGCCGCGGCTGCACAAGCGAGCGCTACGACGAACGGCTACTCGGCCGAGCAAACCGAGGCCGCTATTGAGGCTGCTATCCAGGCCGCCGTCGCCACGAGCGGCGCTTCGCTGCAAGTGGCTGACGCGGCTCTGGCCCAGGCGCTCGCCCAGCTCCAGGCGGAAGGCAATCTGACGCCAACCGCAGCCCTCGCCTTCGCTGCGGTGTCGGGTCAGGTCAAGACCGCAATGCTTACTCCAGGCGGCGCTCCCGCTGCTGGCGGCGCTCCCGGTGGCGGCGCTGCCATTGGCTCGGGCCCTGGCGGCGGTGGCGGCGGCGGCGGTTCGGACTACGTGCCGCCCGTCGGCTAAGCCGCAAACGACAGCCTGTCCGGCGGACGGGCTGTCATCTTCCTGATATTCATGGTGACAGGGCGTTCGCGTCCTGCGCCTGTGTGCGAGACACGGACATGTCGATCCTGACCAAGAGTTTGACGGCCTTTGTCGTTCTGGGCGCCGCTGCGGGCGCCAGCGCCGCGTCGGCTCAGACCGCAGGCAGCGCCGTGAACAGCGCGAGCAACGGAGCCGACCTGTTTGCGCGAGACCGCAACCTGGCGGTCCGCGAGCGCCCGCACCCCGAATATGAAGCGCTTGGCCTTCCTCTGGGCGCCTTCATGGCCTTCCCCCGCCTCGAGCTGGGCGCCGAGTTCAACGACAACATCTTTGCGGTGAAGACCGGCGAACAGGACGATATAATCCTTTTCGCCAAGCCGAGCGTTTCCGTCGTGTCCAACTGGTCGCGCCATGCGCTCGACCTGTTCGCTGAAGCGGCGCTGAACCGCTACCAAGACTTCGGTTCCGAGGATCACAACAACTGGTCCACGGGTTTCGACGGCCGCGTCGACGTCACCCGCAGCACCATCCTCAACGCAGGCGCGTCCTATTCGGAACTGACCGAGCCGCGCTCGGCTGCCAGCACCGATGTCCGCGCCGCAGAGCCGATCGAGTATTCGACCGCGCAGACCTATCTCGCCGCCGCGCGCACCTTCAGCCGCACCAAGTTCTCCGGCCGCGCGGATTGGCGCAACTTCGACTACCAAGACGCCGAGACTGTTGCCGGACTGCCGATCGACCAGGACAATCGCGACCGCGACCTCTATTCGCTGGCGGGCCGCGTCGACTACGCCATCAGCCCGGCGACCGCCCTGTTCGTTCAGGTCGGCGGCAATGAACGCGACTACGGCGACGCGAGCGGCCCCGGCTTCGCGCCACGCGACTCTTCCGGCTACGAAGTCCTGGGCGGCGCCAATTTCGAGCTTGGGGCCACGTCGCGCGGTGAAGTCGCCGTCGGCTATGTCAGCCAGGACTTCGACAATGCCGCCTACTCGGACGTCGACGGCTTTGCGGCCCGCGCCCAGGTCGAGTGGTTCCCGACGCAGTTGACCACGGTCACCTTTACCGGCGGCCGCAGCGTTGAAGATGCAGGCGTCAATGGAGCGGGCGGTTACCTGGCCTCGTCGGCCGGCGTTCGCGTCGACCACGAACTGCGCCGAAACATCATCCTCGGCGCCGGCCTGAGCTACACATTCGACGATTACGAAGACATCGACCGTGAAGACGAACGTCTGAACCTGTCTGCGAACGCCACCTATCTGGTCAACCGCAGGCTGGGCGTGAGCCTCGCCGCCAGCCGGCTCGACCAGTCGTCCGATGGCGTCGCCCCCGGCCGCGACTTCACGGTCAACCGCTTGACCGTTTCGCTGGTCGGCCAGTTTTAACTCGACCTCGCCATCGCCGAGAGTAGCTGAGTATACATGACCCAAAGTGCTGATTTTGCTCCGCGACCGCCTGAGGGTCATGGTCCCGATGACGGCTGGCAGACAGGCCTGGGTCAGCATATCGATCTGAACCGCCTCATCGCCGTCTTCCGGCGGCGGCTGAAGCTGTTCCTGGCCATCGTCATCCTGGTCCTGGTCGTGACGATCGTCGTGACCCTGCGCGCCACGCCACTCTACACGGCGACGGCCAGCATCATGATCGACACCCGCACGGAGCAGGTGGTCGATACCCAGGCCGTGCTGTCGGGCCTGTCGGCAGATTCCGGCGTGGTCGACACCGAGGTCGAGATTCTCAAGTCGCGCCGTCTCGCTGAGCGGGTAGTCGAGGTGCTGAGCCTGGACGAGGATCCCGAGTTCAATCGCGCCCTGCAGAAGCCGGGCCCCATCAAATCCGTCGTCGGCGGGGTTGCTGTTCTCTTTGGCGCCGCCGCGCCGGATGCAGCGCGCAGCCGCCTCTCGGAAGTTGAAGCGCAAAAAGAGAAGGAACGCGTCGTCGACGTCGTTCTCAGCCGCCTCTCGATCCGTCGGGCCGGCCTGACCTATGTGATGAACGTAGGCTTCGAATCCGAGGACGCCGCCAAGGCGTCGCGGATCGCCAACACCTTCGCCGATCGCTACCTGCTCGAGCAACTTGAAGCCAAGTTCGACGCCACTCGTCAGGCGAACACCTGGCTCAACACGCGTCTTGGTGAACTTCGCACCGAGGTCCAGCAGGCTGAGGCGGCGGTGGAGCAGTACCGTACGGCGAACAACCTCTTGAGCTCGTCGGGCGCGACCCTGACCGAACAGGAGATTTCCGCCTACAATCAACAACTGGCGACAGTGCGGGCGCAACAGGCCGAGTCCGAGGCCCGTCTTCGCACCGCGCGGTCCCAACTGGCGGCGGGGTCCGCCGGCGACGATGTCGGGGAAGCGCTCGGCTCCGCCGTGGTTCAACAGTTGCGTGCTCGCCGGGCAGAGGTCAGCGGCCGCGTGGCCGATCTGTCGAGCCGCTACGGCCCTCGCCACCCCGATATGCTGCGTGCGCAGCGCGAACTTGCCGATATCGACGCCCAGATCCAGGCTGAAATCCGCCGGATCATCTCCAATCTTGAAGCCGAGGCTCAGGTGGCGCGCGAACGCACTGGTTCGATGGCAGGCAGCCTGGGCAACGCCCGGGGCACATTGGCCGCCAACAACGCCGCGGGCGTTCGGCTCAACGAACTGTCTCGCAACGCCGAGTCCGTGCGCACCCTGTACCAGAGCTTCCTCGACCGCTTCAAAGAAACCAGCTCGTCAGAAGGCATCCAGCAGTCGGACGCCCGGATCGTTTCCCGCGCCGCCATTCCTACAGAGCCCAGCTCGCCCAATATTCCCCTGAACCTGGCTCTCGGTCTGTTTCTGGCCCTGGGCGCGGGCTTGGCGGGTATCGTCCTGGCCGAAATGCTCGACTCGGGCCTGACCACTGGCGAAGACATCGAGCGCAAGTTCAACCTGCCCCACCTGGGCTCGGTGCCGACCCTGGCTTCCGTGGCGGACCCTGTCGACCGCGACGAGACCCCGGTCGACTATGTGCTGAAACGACCACTCTCGAGCTTCAGCGAAGCGGTGCGAGCGCTCCGCGCGTCCATCCTCTACTCGCGGATCGGCCATGAGATTAAGGTCATCACCATGACCTCCGCTCTGCCGGCCGAAGGCAAGACCACCACATCGGTCAGCCTGGCCCGGGTCGCGGCTCAGTCCGGGGCCCGCGTCGTCATCGTGGACTGCGATCTGCGTCGCCGTAACGTCAACCGCCTGTTGGGGATCGAGCCGGAACGCGGCCTGCTGGAAGTCCTGACTCGCACGGCCAAGCTGGACGATGTCCTGCATCTGGACGAAGCCTCCGGCGCCTATGTGCTGCCCTTGGCCAAGAACAGCTTCACGCCCAAGGATGTGTTCGGTTCCTCGACCATGACCGAGCTTCTTCAGCAACTGCGCGAGACCTTCGACCTCGTCATCCTGGACACCGCACCGGTTCTGGCTGTCGCCGACACCCGGGTGCTGGCCGCCCGTTCGGATGCGACCGTCTTCCTGACCCGTTGGCGCAAGACGCCTGAGAAGGCGGTCTCCGCCGCGCTCAAGTTGCTCGATCAATCGGGCGCCCATGTCGCTGGCATCGCCATGACCCAAGTCGACATGAATGCTCAAGCCCGATACGGCTACGGCGACGCCGGCTATTATTATGCCGACTACAAGAAATACTACGCCGCCTAGTCCGGGGTGATCTTGAAATTTCCAAGAAGCTCGCGGTTTGTGCTCAGAACAGGTCGCGAGCCGCTTCACGCTTCACTGGGAGCGGGTCGCGTCGGGTTGTCGCGATGCGATGCGCCGATGCTGCGATGGATGCTGATCCCGCGCCGGGGCGTCGAGGCGCGAGCAAAATGACCGACGGATCTTCCTCCCCTTCCACGCGACGGCGGCGTCGATCCAAGGCCTTCGCACCCTCGACCAAGGCCAAGGTCAAGATCGGCATCGCCACCTGGGCGGCCCTCGGGCTGGTCCCCTCGATCCTGTATCTCGCCCATCTGGCATACGGCGCGAACCAGACGCTTGCCGCACTGTGGCTGTCGGCGATCCTGGCCGCAGCCTTGCTGATCACGATCGCCATTCCACAGGCCCGCATCGGCCTGTTTGACTTACGTCCCACGGCTCCGGTCGCGATCCTGTTCTTCGCCGTCATCGCGATAGCTCTGTGGTCCCTGACCCCCTCGGTGCCCGGCGGGCCGCATCCGATCTGGTTATGGGCGGGCGCGGCTGTCGGCGCCTCGACCATTGATCAATCGGCGACCCTGATAGAGATCATCAAGCTCCTCGGCCTTGCCTGCGTCTTCGTGGTCGGCTGCCTGCAGGCGGCCAGGCCCGATCGGGCGCGGGCGACCTTTGATCTGATCGTCTATATCGGCGCGGCGTATGCAGCGATTGCGCTGCTCACCTTCCTATCCGGTGCGCAGATCATGCAGGGCTCCCGGCTCAGCGGCGGCTTTCTCAGCGCCAACAGCGCCGCGACGGTCTTCGGCATCCTGAGCGTTCTCGGCCTGACCGCCGTGCTCCGCGCCTGGCGTCAGGGCGCCGGGTTGGGGTTCAGCGAGCTGACGTCCCGCGTCGCCACGCCGGCCGCCTGTCTCTTGCTGTTCATGACCTGCCTGCTGTTGACCGCGTCGCGAATGGGTCTTGCCGCGACCGTCGTCGCCTGTGGGGTTCTTCTTGTCTGGGAAGTCTTCGAGACCCGAGGAAACCGCCTTCCCATACTGCTCGGCGGGCTCGCGCTGCTGCTGGTGGGGCCCATCCTGCTTGCCGGCGGCAATGATCTCGTCTGGCGGCGGGCCGACACCCTGAACCAGGACCTGGTCGTGCGCACGTCGATCTTCGGCGCCCATTGGGATGCTTTTTTGGCCTCCCCCCTGATGGGTTACGGCCTGGGGTCGTTCGACAAGATCAACCACCTGCTCATGACGGGCGAGACCTATAGCGATCTCTGGAACGTCAGAGCGGCGCACAATGTCTATCTCCAATGGCTGGAAGAGGCCGGCGTCATCGGGGCCACGCCGATGTTCCTGCTCATCGCGCTCATCATCGGCTGCGCGATCCAACAGACGTTTCGCGTGCGATCGGGCCAGGGACTGATGCGTGGTCTCATCGTGTCCAATCTCGTCATTCTCATCCACGGCATAACGGACTTCGGCCTTCAGGTGCCGTCGATCGCGGCCTTCTGGGCCATGATCCTCGGCGTCCAGTTCGCCTTCGGCCAGAGCCGCAGCTAGGCTGGATCGAGAACCGGAAACATCATGACCTCCGCGCTCAAATACCGGATCAAACTGGCCACAGCCGTGGCGCTCGGCGCGATCGCCCTGATCTGCGCAGGCGCAACGGCGCTGTCCGCCAGCCTGGCCACCATGGACATTCCGCTGGCGTCCGACCTGACCCCGGCCCGCGAAGCGCGCGCCCGGCTCTTGGCCGAGACACCCGGCGGACAGGCGTTGGCCCTTGAACACAACGCGGCCGTGCTCAGAACCTCTCCCCTCAACACGGACGCCTATCTTCGCCAGGCCTATGTCCAGACCCGATCGGGAGCCCCTCTCGATGCGGCCAGTCTGGACGCGCTGGAGCGCTCCTACACCGTTGAGCCGTTTGGATCGGGCTCTGCGCACTGGCGCCTCGCCTTCATCTTCGAGCACTGGGGAGAGGTCACGCCCTCGCTGCGCCAACAGGCGGCGCAGGAACTTGACGCCCTCATCATGGCCAAGCGGCCTTTCAGGCCCAAGTTGATCAACAACCCGTCGGGTCGTCTTGCCGCCGTCCTGCTCTATGAAAAGGCCAGGCGCGCGCAGGCGATCAAGCAGGCTCTCGAACAGTCGAGCGTCCCCGCAGGCTGAGGCCACTCACAGCCGGGCAGTCGGCGACGGTCTCCGCGCCCGATCGACGGGTCAAGGGGTTCGCAAACCCCTCAACGACGACCTCAATCGGTCGCTACAGCCGGACCCATTCAAACACTTTGCCGGGCGCCTGGCGTTCCTCCCAAGCGTAGTCGACCCGGTCCCAGCGGGAGACCCAGGGGCTGAGGCTGTCGAGGACATATTCGCCCGTTTCAGACGCCAGAAGCAGAACGGCGTGGGTTTCGCCCCAGCGGGTCTTGGCGATGGCGATCGAAAGTGCGCCCGAGGGGACGCCGCGTTCGATCAAGGCCTGGCGCTTGGCCAGAACATAGTCCTCGCAGTCGCCCCGCGCATTGGCTCCGGCCGGCAACTGCCAGAAGTCCTCGACACCGAAGTTGCGTTCGTCCGAAGTCTGCCGGATGCGCCGATTGACCTCGCGGTTCACCCGGTTGACCTCCGCCCACAAGGCGCTGTCGAGCCTGACCTTCGGCGGGGCGATATCGACAACCTCGGGGGCTGCAAGAGCTTCGTCTCCGACGATCGCCGGCGGAACTTCGAGAACCCGCGGCGCGACGCCCGTCAAGGAAGCCACGGAGCTGTCGCTCATGAAGGGTTTCGACGGCTGAGGTTCAGCCAGCAGCGGCCGTCCCGTGACGCCGGAGACCATCAAGGGAGCCACGCGGCGAACAGCGGGTTGGAACGGCTTTGGGCTGATGTCGCGGTCCGCCGAACGATAGGCCGACATGGCCCGCGTCATGGGGGTCTCTGCGGTCAACAAGGCAGGCTGAGCGTAGGTTGGAGTTGAGCGCGGAGCCCAGGAAATCGTGTGAGCGCCTGTCGCGCCTACGGGCCAAGGCCGCCGCTGCATCATAGCCGACACGGGTGCGGGAAGCGGCGCCGAGGAGACGGGGACTTCGGCACGGGCGTGCGAACTTGTGGGCGACGCCGGGCGCTCGGAAAACACGGCCGCCCAGTCGACGTCACGATCTCTTCCAACCCGGCGCGTTGCTGCGGGGGCGGTCGATGGCTGCGTGGGGCTGAACACGGCGGCCCAATACAGAGTGTTCGCCCGCTGCTCGACAACCTGGATCGACGCAACGGCGCCGGATTCGGCGCAATGCGCCGGCTGCCGACGGCAGAAGTCCAGAAAGCCGCGTGGAGCCGACGTTGGTGATCCCAAGGACATGGAGGAAGAGGTGATGAGAGGCTGCCGGGCTGACGGTGCAGCTTGCGCCAGCGCCGTGCCGCCGGCGGCGCCACTGGTGATCAAAGCAGCCACCAGCGCGCGGCGCCAAACATTTGATTTCGACATTTCTTGTCCTCTCGTCTTAGAGAGAACTTCTCATCTTCAGTATAAAACTCGGCTTACAAACTAGGTTGCTGTCGTGTGTAGCTAATTGGTTGCTGGGAAGGTAAGGTTACTTTCAAATTAAGCTTGTTTTCGTGTTTCTCGCTCCGACAGCGTAGCGTTTGGAAAATACGGCTCAGTTCGCTATGAACCCTTGTCACACCTAGGAATTGCCCATGCTCCGCTCGCTGCGCGCTCTGCTTCTCGGAACCATGCTTCTGCTGTGTGCGACAGCCTGCGCATCCGCGCCGGACATCTCACAGGCCTCGGCTGGCGAAGCTCTGGCCGAAGGGGTTCGCACGGTTCCCGAATATCGCCTGGGCGCTGCCGACAAGGTGCGGGTCAATGTTTTCGGCGAGGAAGCTTTGACCGGCGAGTTCCTGGTCGGCGGCAGCGGCAAGATCTCTCTGCCCTTGGTCGGTGAAATTCAGGCTGCCGGCCTGACAATTTCCCAGTTCCAAGAAGAAATCGCTATCGCCCTTCGTCAGGGCTACATCAACGAGCCGCGCGTCAGCGCCGAAGTGCTCAACTACCGCCCCTTCTACATTCTGGGCGAGGTGAACAAGCCTGGCGAATATCCCTACACCAACAATCTCACGGTGCTGAACGCGGTCGCCACGGCCGAAGGCTTCACCTACCGGGCCGACACTCGTCGGGTCTACATCAAGCGCGCGGACGGCATCGGTGAACAGCCCTTCCCGCTCACCACCGCGACCCAGGTCGCACCGGGCGATACGATCCGGATCGGCGAACGCTTCTTCTAGGGTTCAAAGGCGATTGCTGACGGCATCCGTCGAGCCGCGCTCGGAGCGGGTCGGGACTCCCGCCATCGGCTCAGGCCAGGTTCAATGCATCTCCGCCATCGAGCTCGAGGATGTTCAGGGTCCTGGCCAGTTGGTCGAACGCGGCGATCAGGTGGTAGAATGAGCTCGCCGGAGCCGGCCCGTCGATAAACTCACCCGTGGGCAGGCGAGTGTCGCGCCAGAGACCGTCGTCCAGGAGATAGAGTTTAGCCGCTCGCAAGGCCGAGGCCGCGTCTTCGAGCAGAGCGGCGCGCTCTTCTTCCGGAGCGGTTTCCGCCAGGATCAGAGAGGCCTTCAGCCACTCCGTCTGAGGCCAGAGGCGCGCGCGGCGAATGCGCGGCTTGAGATCGTCGGCCATGGCGTCGATCGCGACCAAGGGCCGATGCATCACCCCTTTTCGGCCCGCTGCGTACAGCGCCCGCGCCGCCGCCAGACTGCGCGGGTCTTCCTGTCGCCGACCATACCGTTCCAGCAGCCAGGCCCATTCAAACTGATGTCCGGGCTCCACGATCCGGCCATCGTCACCCTCGGCAGGCGCCCAATCCGGTGTGAAGAACTCACGCAGGAATCCGCCCTCGGCGTCAATGAAGCGATCCAGGGCCAGGGTGACAATGCGGTTCGCGAGGTCGATCCAGGCCGGATCCTCGCTGATCTCGGACCAGGCGAGTGCAGCCTCGAGCATATGCATATGGGCGTTCGACTGCTGCGGATGGTCGCCGGCCTCCAGCATGGCGCCGTTGGGCAAGGCCTGGGCGACGATCAGGTCGCGCAGATCGGCCGCGCGCTTTTCGAACGTCTCGTCTTCATGACTGCCCGACCGCTGGGCGGCGGCAAGCGCGAACAGGACAAAGGCCTGGTCGTAGACCGAGGGCTCATCGTCCAGGACGCTCCAGTCCGCCGAAAGGCGCGCGCGGGATGCGCCATCGGGCCGGAGGTAGGAGGCGCTCAAGCGCTTGAGCGCCGACTGCACGATGATCGGCCAGGGCCCCTGCCAACCCAGTTCGCCAGCCTTGGCGTAGACGAAGATCTGGCGGGTCTGGACCCGCGCGCGTCGCGGACTTGTCGTCGGCTTGCCGAGCAAGGTCAGGGATTCCCGAAAGCCGCCATCCGCGCCCAAGCCGACTGACGACCAGAGAGGCAGGGCCCTCAACCGCAGCCACTCTGCGAATCCTCGCGCGCCCTCGACCAGCCCCTCAGGCGGTTCAACCCGGAAGTCCAGATGCTGAGGAGAGATCGCCCGCACACGATCGACCAGCCCCTTCAACTCCTGAGAACGATCCAGATTGCAGACGAGAACGGCGTCCTGCTCGACCACGATGGCGATGTCGCTGACGCCGATCGCGGCGACTAGGACGCCGTCAGGCGCGCGCGTCAGCACACGTTCGGCGTCTTCCAGGATACGGATGCCCGTGGAGCCCTCCCCGCTGACGGCGACCGCATCCCAGGCGCCGAGATCCGACCAGGCGAAGTCGACGGGCAGGACCGACGCCTTGCGGGTCCGCTCCATCACCGCATAGTCGATCGAGATCTTGGGGGCGGCCAGGAAGCTCTCGTCCAGGGTCCGGGTCGATGGCGATGCTCCCAGCGGCGGCAAGGCCCGCAATGCCGCGTCCAGCACCTCGGGCGCGTAGGCCTCGAGCTCACAGATCATCGTGCTGGCGCAGACGATGAAGTTGCCGCTGTTCCACAGATAGCCCGACGCCATGAGTTCGGCGGCCGTCTGCGCATCCGGCTTCTCGTGGAAGGACTCGACGGCTGAAAGATGATCGCCGGCCGGCTTGATATAGCCATAGGCGGAGGACGGCTCGGTCGGCTTGACGCCCAGTGTCACGATGCGACCGTTCCGGGCGTCCATTGCGGCCTCGACCACGGCGCGCCGGAAAGCCGTGGCGTCGGGAATGTAGTGATCCGACGCCACGAAGGCGATTACGCCCTCGGGGTCGATGCGCGCGACCCAGGCTGAGGCCGCCGCCATGGCCGCAGCGGAATCGCGCGGTTGGGGCTCCAGCAAGACCTGAGCCTCTATCCCGATCTGGGCCAGTTGGTCCGCAATGGTCTCGCCGTGGGCGACGCCGCCGATGACGACCAGACTTCCGCCCCCTGCGGCCAGGCCGGCGACGCGATCCACGGTATCCTGAAACAGGGACCGATTACCCGCCAGGTTGATGAACTGTTTGGGACGCGAGGGACGTGACGCTGGCCACAGACGCGTCCCCGCCCCTCCGCACATGATCACGGGGTAGAATGCCATCCGAAGTTCCCTGTCGCCCAGGAACAGTTACGCTTACCGATTGCACTCCCGCAACCCTGGCCGTCCCGATTGCCGCAGTTTCAGACATCGCTGGTTCGCCACAGACACACAGGGCCCAACGGACATTCTGGCCGTCGGATATGGACAGCGAGATCGGGCTGAAGCCAGGCCTTCTAGGCGCGCCAGAACCTCGATCTAGTCGAGGCGCTGACCGGCGATCCAGGTGTCGGAAACCGCCAGCTGAGCATCCAGCAGCACCAGGTCGGCGGCCTGACCGACTTCGATCCGCCCCCGCTTGGCCGACATTCCCAGAAAGGCCGCCGGCGCCGTGCTGGCCATGGTCGAGGCCGAGGCCAGGTCGAGGTCCAGCAGGCCGATGGCGTTGCGCAAGGCGGCGGACATATCCAGATCGGACCCGGCCAGAACCCCGTTGACGTCACGACAGGTGCCGTCCTTCACGGTGATGCGACGTCCCTGAAGATAGAAGTGATCCTGATCCGAACCCACGCTGGGCATGGCGTCGCTGACCAGCATGAAACGGTCGACCGGCCGGCAGCGCAGGGCCAGTTTCAGCATCACCGGATCGACGTGATGCCCGTCGACGATCAGGCCGCAGAAGGCGTCTTGGTCCTCCAGCGCGGCCCCGACCACGCCGGGCGCCCGGTTCTGCAAACCCGACATGGCGTTGAACAGATGGGTGAAGCCGGTCACTCCGGCGCTCAGGGCGGCGCGGGTGGTGGCGTAGTCGGCGTCGGTGTGACCGGCGGAAACGATGGCCCCAGCAGCCGTCAGGCGACTGATCATCTCCGGCGAGGTCATTTCCGGCGCCAGGGTGATGAGGGTGCGGCCGGACTTCAGTCGCGTCAGCCGCTCGATCCCCTCATCTTCCAACACACGAAACTTGGACACGTCATGAATGCCCTTGCGGCGTGCATTCAGAAACGGCCCCTCGATATGAATGCCCAGCACACCAGGCACGCCTTGCGCGATCGCCGCATCCACGGCGTCGATGGCGCGGTCGATGACCTCAAGGTCGTCGCTGAGAAGGGTCGGCAAAAACCCCGTCGTGCCGAACCGGCGATGTGCACGCCCGATCCTGGCGATGGTGTCTGGGCTGGGATCGTCATTGAACAGGCCGCCGCCGCCACCGTTCACCTGGGTGTCGATGAAGCCCGGCACCAGGGTCTGGCCCTCAAGATCGTGGATGTCTGCATCCCCGGCGTCGCCAAAAGGACCGACCGCGACGATGCAGCCGTCCTCGATGACCACACTGACGTCGTCGCGCAGGCCCGCAGCGGTAAGGACCCGCCCGTTTACAAGCTCGGTTCGCATCAGACCGTCTCGGTCACCTTGTTGAGATAGGGCGGACGATCCGGATCGAATCCGCGCGCCACGGACAGCCGCGCCGCCAGGCCGTAGAAACTCTGGGTCAGCAGGATGGGTTCCAGCATCGGATGCCCAGGCGTCGACGGCAGGGAGATGACCCGCGGACCGGCGATCTTGCCTGAGATACAGACCTGCGCGCCCCTCGCCGCGAACTCGGACGCCAGATCCTCGGCGTCGTCGCGCGTGACGTCGGACTGGGCAAGGACCAGCACAGGAAAGCCGGCCTGAACCAGGGCCATCGGGCCGTGCCGGACCTCTGCGGCGCTGAAGGCTTCTGCGTGCAGGCCGCAGGTTTCCTTCAGCTTCAGGGCCGCTTCGCGCGCAGCGCCAAAGCCCACGCCGCGCCCGACGACATAGAGGTTGGTCGCCGCCTCCAGCATGGCCAAGGCGGGCGACCAGTCCTGTTTCCAGGCGGCGTCCAGTTGCTCCGGCAGCGCGGCGAGGCCGGCTTTCAGTTCCGCGTCGCCCGACCATTCGGCCACCAGGTGAGCGATGGCGGTCAGGCTGGTGATGAAGCTCTTGGTCGCCGCGACCGACAGCTCAGGCCCCGCGCGCAGCGGGATGGTGATGTCGGCGACCTGGGCCAGGGGCGAGCCCTCGGCATTGACCAGGGCGATGACGAAGGCCCCGCCCGAGCGGGCCGCCGATGCCGCGGCGACCAGATCGGGGCTCTTGCCAGATTGTGAGATGGCCAGGCAGACGCCGCCGTCGACACGGGGCGCACCGCCATAGACAGAACTGATCGCCAGGGGCGCGGGGCTGGTCACGACCCCCATCCGGGTCTCGATCAGGTAGCGGGCATAGACGCCCGCATTGTCGGAACTGCCCCGGCCACAGATCAGGGCCAGGGTCGGCGGATGCGCGCGCAGCCGTTCAACGGCCCGAGCGATGATGTCGGCGTTGTCGCGCAGTTGGGCGGCGACGATGGCCGGGACCTCAGCGGCCTCGGCGAACATCCGCGTATCCTCGACGCGCAAAACAGGTGTCGCTCGCATCAAACGGGTCCGTCGTTCAGTTCGGCGACGAAATCATAGGCGTCGCCGCGATAGTAGGACTTGGTCACCTCGACCGCCTGGCCGTTGTGGAAGGCGCGGCGCTCGATCAGCAGGCCGGCGGCGCTGTCGGCCGTGCCCAGAAGCTGGGCCTGCTCTGCATCGAACAACACGGCCCGCAGCCGCTGCAACGCGCGGTTCGGCCGGTGGCCGTTGTCGGACAGGGCGCGATAGAGCGAGGCCTCGACCGAATCCAGACTGGGCAGACAGGCCGCCGGCACCGTCGAGTATTCCAGCGCCATCGGCAGGCCGTCGGCATAGCGGATCCGGTTGAAGCGATAGACGCCGGTGCCGGGGCTGAGCCCCAGTGTCAGGGCCTCTTCAGGCGTCACCGTGCCTTGGCTGCGGCTCAGCCAGGAACTGGACGCCTTGCGCCCCCGCGCCGCCATGTCCTCCGAGAAGGAGGTCAGTTTGGAGAAGTTCTTCTCGACCCGCGCGGCCACGAAGGTTCCGGCCCCCTGACGACGGGTAAGCAGACCCTCGGCGACCAGCCCGTCGAAGGCCTTGCGGATGGTGATGCGCGATACCGACAGATCCAGCGCCAGGTCGCGTTCCGGCGGCAAAGCCTCGTCGGGCCTCAACGCCTGGCGATCGATCGCCTCGCGGACGGCGTGCTGAAGCTGCTGATACAGCGGCGCAGGACGCTGCGCGTCCAACGGACCGATCGCTTCGACAAATGACATCGCCCCCTCCAGATCTGCCGTCACAGCGCTTTCGCCTCGCTCGCCGTGAACGCAATAATACCAATACAGAGCCAATATGCAGTTGGCTAGGCCCAATTTACATTTTGGTCTTGCATCGTGCAACAGATTGATGAAAGCCTAGGCCAGCAAACGGCGAGTTCAAGCATTCATCGCCGGAAGCAGAGTCTTGATTGGTATCTAATTGGGCTTTTCATGGTCTGCGGGGGCAGACCTTTCGAGGGGAATTTCTTATGTGTTTTCGCCAAGCCATGCTTGCGGGATCTGTCAGCGCCCTGGCGCTGTTCGCCGGTTCCGCCTTCGCTCAGGACGCCGACCAAACGGTCAGCACCGTCGATGAAGTCGTCGTAACCGGCATTCGGGCCTCGCTGGCGCAGTCGCTGGAAACCAAGCGCAACGCCAACGCCATCATCGATGTCATCACCGCCGAGGACGTGGGCAAGTTCCCAAGTTCGAACGTGGCCGAGGCCCTGGTCTCCCTGCCCGGCATCACCATCGACAGGTCCTTTGGTCAGGGCGAGAAGGTGTCGATCCTGGGCACCGACCCGGCGCTCAGCCGCACTCTGCTGAACGGCCAGACCGTGGCCTCAGCCGACTGGTTCATCAGCGACCAGCCGGGGCGGACCTTCAACTACTCGCTGCTGGCGCCGCAACTGGTGGGCAAGATCGAGGTCTATAAGTCGCCTGAGGCCTATATCGACGAAGGCTCCATCGGCGGCACCGTCATCGTCTATACGCGCAAGCCTCTGGACCTGGATCACACCACGGTTTCCGGCCAGGTGAGCTACATCTACAATGACCGGATCGAGAGCGGCGATCCGCAGGCTTCGATCCTGTTCGGCTGGAAGAACGAGGCCGAAACCTTCGGCGTCATCTTCTCGGCCCAGACCTCGACCGAGAACATCCGTCGCGACGGTATCGAATCCTACGGCACCGTCACCGGCCGCGACTATGCCTATGGCCAGGGTGGCGGCGGCTCGGTGTTCAATACGCCGATCGACTGGTCCCTGCCGGCCGGGCCTGACGGCGAGTGGCAGACCTTCCCCGGCACCTGCGGCGGTGAGTGCGAGACCACCCTGCTGGCCAATCTGGACGCGGTGGGTCCCAACTCGATCAGCGCCCACTATTTCGAACAGGAGCGCAAGCGCGACACCCTGTCCCTGGCCCTGCAGTTCCGGCCCAACGACCACCTCGACATCGAGTTCAACGCCCTGAAGGTCAAGGCGGGCTACGACAACATCAGCCACTCCATGTTCGCCTTCAACGGCAACGCCTACAACGCCCTGATGCGGATGACGGACGTCACCGTGGACGGCGGAGTCATCACCGGCGGCACCTTCAGGAACGCCCTGACGGCCTATGACCTGATCAACCGCCAGGCCACGGTCGAAACCGATTCCTACGACCTGAAGGCCAAATGGGACCAGGATAGCTGGTTCGCCTCGGCCCATATCGGCACAACCAAGGCCACGGGCGGCACCGGCCGTCAGGTCTTCGGCGAGTTCCTGAACTGGGCCGACTATTCCTACGACATCAGCGGCACGCCCAGCCTGACCTTCACCGGCGCCAATCCCTTCATCAATCCCGACGCCTTCCAGATCGACGGCGGTTACGCCAGCCCGTGGCACACGGATGCGCCGACGGAGACCAACTGGGCCCCGGGTTGGGGCGGCAATATCGTCAGCAAGCCGACCTGGGACGAGGAGACCTATGGCCAGGTCGATTTCGGCATCCGCCTGGACGGTCCCGTCACCCAGGTACGCTTCGGCGCCAAGCGGCGTGAGCACGAGACCGGCCAGTCCATGTCCGGCGTGGCCCTGGCCTCCGTCGCCGGCTACGGCAACCCACGCGCCTCTCAGTTCGACCCGCGCTCCCTGCCTGACAACTATCTGAGCGGCTTCGGCGATACCGGCGACCTGTCCGAGCGCTTCACCATCGATGGCTGGGCCCTGGCCGATTACATCCTGGGCGGCGAGTGGCTGGCGCCCTGGCAGACCATGCCCGAGCCCGGCACCTTCAACGATCCGTCGTTCGTGGCCAACACCTGGACGGTCACCGAGGATGTCACCGCCCTGTACGGCCAGGCCGACTTCGAGTGGAACGGCTTCCGAGGCAATCTGGGCGTCCGCTACGTCCGCACCGAATCCGACAGCCAGGGCTATCAGTGCACCACCGGCACGGTCTGCGCCGCGGACGGCTACGACCTCGTCAGCGTGGTCAAGAAGTACGAAAACGTCCTGCCGAACCTGAACATCGCCTATGACTTCGACGATGATCTGGTGCTGCGCTTCTCGGCGGCCAAGGTGATCTCGCGGCCGAACTACGGGGATATGTCCAACTACCTGTGGCTGGGTCCGCAGACCCTGACCGGCGGCGGCGGCAATCCGGACCTCGACCCTTACGAATCCACCAACCTGGATGTCTCGGCCGAGTGGTATTTCGCCCCGAACTCGATCCTGGCCGGCACCCTCTTCTACAAGGACGTGGGCAACTACATCCTGACGACGACGGCGACCGAGACCCACTTCAACCAGTCGACCCAGACGGACACCGAGTTCACCATCTCGCGCCCCAACAATGCGGGATCGGCGACCATCAAGGGGCTGTCGCTGAACTATCAGCAGGACCTGGCATACGGGTTCGGGTTGCTGGCCAACTACACCTACTCGGATGCCGAGTCTGACAACGGCGGCCCCATGCCCTGGACCTCCGAAAACCAGTACAGCATCAGCCCCTTCTATGAGGCCGGCCCCTGGAGCGCGCGCGTCAGCTATTCCTGGCGTTCGAAATACTACACCCAGGTGGATCGAGGGAATTTCCTGGTCACCGACGACTACAAGTCGCTGGACGCCAGCCTGGGCTACCAGGTCACAGAGCAGGTCGGCATTAAGCTGGACGGCATGAACCTGCTGGACTCCGAATACTATACCTATGCCCAGGTCGACGGCGTGGCTAATACCGAGAAGCTGGTGCGCGGCCTGTATCGCACCGGGCGCAGGCTGATGCTGACCGCCAGCGTCTCCTTCTGATGCGGCGGGCGGGGACGACGACGTCGTTCCCGCCCCCTGTTCCGGGACCGATGGTCGCGCAGGCTTGCGTCGCGCCTCATTCGGTGGAGACATTCCCCAGGTCCAAAGCCGACACTGCGTTCGGTCAGGGCCGAACCTGCGTGGCACGACGGGACCCACGCGCCCTTTTTCCATAACCGCCGAGGCCGCCTGTGATCCGGATCGCCCCGACCTTCATGATGGGTCCCCTCCTTGCCATCGCCGTCGCCACAACGGCCCTGACGGGAGGTCCGGCGCACGCCGATCAGGCCGCCCCGAACCCGGCCATCATCCCTCAGCCCCTAAGAGTCACACCAGGCCCGACAACCTTCCAGATCACGGCCGCAACGCCGGTCCTGACCCCGGTCGGAGACGCCGAGGCCGCCCAGGCCGCGGCTCGGTTCGCGGAGCTGGCGGCCCGCACCTGGGGCGTCACCCTGACAGCGAGCGAGGGCGACCCCCGGTCGGGGGCCATAGTCCTGCGTCGCGACCCAGGCCATGCCAAGGACGCCTATGTGCTGGAGGTCGGCGCCGAGGGCGCGGTCATCACGGCCACCGACTTTGGCGGCCTGCTGTATGGCGGCGTGTCCCTGTGGCAACTCGGCGCCCCCGCCGCGACCCAGCCGGGCGAGATCACGATCCAGGCTGTCAGTGTCGAGGACGCGCCCCGGTTCGTCTGGCGCGGCATGATGCTGGATTCCGCGCGCCACTATCAGTCGCCCGAGTTCATCAAGGGCTTCATCGACTGGATGGCCATCCACAAGCTGAATGTCTTTCACTGGCACCTGACCGACGACCAGGCCTGGCGACTGGAGATCAAGGCCTATCCCCGCCTGACCGAGATCGGCGCCTGGCGCGTGCCCGCCGGCGCCGGCGCCCAGATGGACATCGACCCCGCGACCGGCCGCCCGCGCCTGTACGGCGGCTTCTATACTCAGGACACGGTGCGCGAGATCGTCGCCTATGCTCAGGCGCGCAACATCGTCATCGTGCCCGAGGTCGACGCGCCGGGTCACGCCAGCGCTGCGGTCGCGGCCTATCCCGAACTGGGCGTGACTGATGCGCCGGGATCGGCGGTTCCGGCCGTGCCGTCCGACTGGGGCATCTATCCCACCCTGTTCAACACCGACGAGGTCACCCTGACCTTCTTCGCCAAGGTCTTCGACGAGGTCATGGACCTGTTCCCCGGCCTCTATGTCCACGTCGGCGGCGACGAGGCGGTGAAGGACGAGTGGAAGGCCTCGCCCAGCACCCAGGCCCGCATGGTCCAACTGGGCCTGCATGACGAGGAAGAGCTGCAAAGCTGGTTTATCGCGCAGTTGGAAAAGCGCCTGAACGCGCGTGATCGCCGCCTGATCGGCTGGGACGAGATCCTTGAGGGCGGCCTGGCTCCCAACGCCACCGTCATGTCGTGGCGCGGCGTCGAAGGCGCTATCGAAGCCGCGCGCCTGGGCCACGACACGGTGATGACGCCCGGACCGACCCTGTACTTCGACTATCGCCAGAACACCGACGACGGCGCGCCTGGTCGCAGCACAGCGGTGTCGTTGCGCGACATCTACGACTTCGACCCGACGCCTGACGCCATGACGCCCGAACAGGCCGGTCACGTCCTGGGGGTTCAGGCCAATCTCTTCACCGAGCACATGATCGACGAAAGCCGGATCGAATACATGGCCTTCCCCCGCGCCAGCGCCCTGGCCGAGATCGCCTGGACCGCGCACGAGCGGCTGAACTGGTCCGATTTCCGCGCCCGGCTGGAGCCGCAACTGGCCCGCTATCGCGCCCTGGGCATCCGCTATGCCGAAACCGGCCTGCGCGACGCCGTAACCATCCCGCCGCCCGACGGCGAGCGTCGCTACAGCCGCCAGCTGAAGATGTGCACCGAGGGTCTGGGCCTGTCGATGATCGACGACTACCCGCTGAAGGGTGAACGCCCCGCCTTCGTGATGGATGTGATGAACCCCTGCTGGCTCTATCAGTCCGCCGACCTGACGCGGCCCGTGTCGTTCGAGGTCGCCGTGGGTCAGGTGCCGTGGAACTTCCAGATCGGCGCAGCACGCGACAATATCCGCCTGCCCACGCCACGCACGGCCGAGGGCGAGCTTGAGGTCCGCATCGGCGGCTGCGAGGGCGAGATCGCCCTGGTCCTGCCCCTGGCCGCCGCCTCTGCCGATCCGGGCGTCACCATCCTGACCGGCGAGCTTCCGGCGCGCGAGGGGCGCCATGACCTGTGCCTGCGCTTCGCCCAACCGGGGCTGGACCCGATGTGGGGCATCGACTGGATCACGCTGGACGCCGCCCGATGAGCGAACTGACCGTCCACGCGCCCATGGACGGCTGGCTTCGCCGGCTGGACGAGACGCCCGACGAGGCCTTTGCCGGCGGCATGGTCGGCGAAGGGGTGGCCCTGGACCCGACCGACACCGTGGTCCGGGCGCCATTCGACGGCGTCGTGGCGGGTCTGGCTCGGACCCTTCATGCCGTCACGATCCGGTCGCCCGAAGGCGTAGAGGTCATGATCCATCTGGGCTTGGAGACCGTCGCCCTAAACGGTCAGGGGTTCACCGCCCATGTCGCCCAGGGCGCTCACGTCCGCACCGGCGATCCTCTGCTGACGCTGGACCTGGACCTCATCGCGACCATGGCGACCAGCCTGATTTCGCCCATGGTGGTGGTCGCGGGCGGCGCCGACATTCGCCCCCTGTCGCCGGGGCGCAGCGTCAGGGCGGGTGATCCCGTCATGACCGTCGCCGTTCAGAAGGCGGCGGGTCTGCAAACGACCCGGCCAGTCTCTGGCCCAGCGACTGGCCCGACGACGAACCTCGCCCGAACCCTCCGCGCGGCCCTGCCCCACGGCCTTCACGCTCGCCCGGCGGCGCGTATCCTCGCCTGTGTCAGGGCGTTCGACGCTCGGGTCACGCTGGGCCGCGAGGACCGTCAGGCCGATGCCTCCAGCCTGATCGCGATGATGGGACTAGGCGTCCAGGACGGTGAGGAGCTCCACCTGACGGCCAGCGGGCCTCAGGCCGCAGAGGCCCTTGATGCAGTCTGCGCCCTGATCGCCGCCGGGCTGGAAGAGACCGCCGCCCCCGCCCCTATCGCTGTAGCAACGCCTTCACGGTCAGCCCCCGCAGAGGTCGCCGAGGCGGGCGAACTGATCCTGACCGGGGTGACCGCCGCACCCGGCCTGGTGATCGGGCGCGCGATCCGGTTACGCCAGATCGAGATCACCGTCCCCGCCGACGGCCTGAGCGCGACTGAGGAATCCGCCGCCCTGGGCCACGCCCTGAACGCGGTGCGCGGGCGGGTCGAAAAGGCGGCGGCGACGGGCGGCGCCCACCGCAAGGCCATCCTGGCGGCCCACCTGGCGTTCTTGGACGACCCCGGCCTGATCGACGAGGCCGAACGCGCGATCGGCGAGGGTCGCAGCGCCGGGTTCGCGTGGCGACAGGCGACACGCGCGGGCGCCGACCTGTTCCGCGCCCTGGGCGATCCCCGCATGGCCGAGCGGGCCGACGATCTTCTGGATCTGGAGCGACAGGTGCTCAGCGCCCTGACCGGAGAGGCGCCCCCCGTGACCGCGCTGGGCGCCGGATCGGTGGTCATCGCCGACGATCTTCTGCCGTCGCAGTTGATGGCCTTGGATGCGGTCAAGGTTGCCGGCCTGTGCACCTCGCGCGGCGGCCCCACCTCCCATGTCGCCATCCTGGCCGCCGCCATGGGCGTGCCCGCCCTGGTCGCAGTCGGCCAGGGACTTGATGCGGTCGAGGACGGCGCCCTGGTCGTGCTGGACGCCGATGCGCGCCGCCTGATCGCATCGCCTTCCGCCACGCGGCAGGCCGCCGCCCAGAGCGCATTCGCTGCGCGTCAGCGTCGCCGCGCCGACGCCCTGGCCCAGGCTCAAGATCCTTGTCACACCGCCGACGGCGTCCGCATCGAGGTCTTCGCTAACCTGGGCGACGTGGCGGAGGCTGGGCCGGCGGTCGCGGGCGGCGCCGAGGGTTGCGGCCTGCTGAGAACCGAGTTCCTGTTCCTGGACCGCGAGAGCGCGCCGGACGAAGACGAGCAACTCGCCCAATATCAGGCCATCGCCGACACCCTGGACGGGCGGCCGCTGATCATCCGCACCCTGGATGCCGGAGGCGACAAGCCCCTGCCCTATCTGGTGACGCCGCCGGAGGAGAACCCGGCGCTGGGCCTGCGCGGAGTACGCTCGGGCCTTCACCGACCAGACCTTCTGCTGACCCAGTTGCGCGCCATCTGCCGCGTTCGCTCCAAGGGCCCAGTGGCCATCCTTCTGCCCATGATCGCCTCGGTCGCCGAGGTGCGTCAGGTGCGGGCCCTGCTAGAGATGGCGACCGCCGCGACGGCCGAGAAGACGCCGCTTGTGGGCATTATGATCGAGACCCCGGCCGCCGCCGTCACCACCGACCTTCTGGCGCCCGCGATCGACTTCATCTCCATCGGCACCAACGACCTGACGCAATACACGCTGGCGATGGACCGTCAGAATCCGGCCCTGGCCGCCGATCTCGACAGCCTGCATCCCGCCGTCCTGCGCCTGATCGCCCAGTCCGTCGCGGGGGCAGTCTCGGACGCGCCGCTGAAGTGGATCGGCGTCTGCGGCGGCCTGGCCTCGGATCCGGCGGCGGCGCCCATCCTGATCGGCCTGGGCGTGCGCGAGCTTTCGACCACCCCGTCGATGACGGCCGAGATCAAGTCCGTTGTGCGCAGTCATACCCTGGCCGATTGCCAGGCCCTGGCCGCCGAGGCCCTGACACTGGACAGCGCCGAGGCCGTCCGCGCCCTGGTGGCCGAACATCGGCCCGCCCCTGTCCTTCGTTCGGCTAATGGAGCTGTCGCATGAAGATCGGCCTTTCCAGCCTGCAGCCCCTGGGCCGGGCCCTGATGCTGCCCATCGCGGTCCTGCCGGTGGCCGGGCTGTTGCTCAGACTGGGTCAGCCGGATCTCTTGGACATCGCCTTTCTGTCGGCCGCGGGCCAGGCGGTGTTCGCCAACCTGGGCCTGTTGTTCGCGGTCGGGGTGGCGGTCGGTCTGGCGCGCGACAACCACGGCGCGGCGGGTCTGGCCGGGCTGGTCGCCTATCTGATCACCATCGAGGCGGCCAACCCCCTGATCGCGGCGCCCGCCGATGTGCTGGCCGGGCTGGACCCCGACGCCGCCACCGCCGCCCTGACCGCCTTCCGCGACAGCGCCATGACGCGGTTGGAGGTTCCGGTCGGCATCCTGTGCGGCCTGATCGCCGGGGCCGCCTACAACCGCTTTTCCAGGGTCGACCTGCCTGAATATCTGGCCTTCTTCGGCGGCCGTCGGTTCGTGCCTATCGTCTCGGGCGTCGCGGCCGTGTTGCTGGCGGCGATCATCGGCCTGTCCTTCGGGGCCATCGACCAGGCCCTTGAGGTGTTCAGCCGCGCCGTCGTCGGCTCGGGCGAGGTCGGCCTGTTCATCTATGGCGTGCTGAACCGGCTGCTAATCATCACCGGCCTGCATCACATCCTGAACAATGTCGCCTGGTTCGTGGTCGGCGACTTCAACGGGGCCACCGGCGACCTGAACCGTTTCTTCGCCGGAGACCCGAGCGCGGGGGCCTTCATGAGCGGCTTCTTCCCGGTCATGATGTTCGGCCTGCCCGCCGCCTGTCTGGCCATGTACCACGCCGCCCGGCCAGAGCGCCGCAAAGCCGTCGGCGGGATGCTGGGTTCGTTGGCCCTGACGGCCTTCCTGACCGGGGTGACCGAGCCGATCGAGTTCAGCTTCATGTTCCTGGCCCCCGTGCTGTACGCCGTCCACGCGGTTCTGACAGGGCTGTCCATGGTCATCATGAACCTGCTGGAGGTCCATCTGGGCTTCACCTTCTCCGCCGGCCTGTTCGACTATGTGCTGAACTTCGGCAGGTCGACGCGGCCCTGGCTTCTGCTGCCGGTCGGTCTGGTCTATTCGCTCGCCTACTACGGCCTGTTCCGGCTGTTCATCCGCTGGTTCGACCTGAAAACGCCGGGTCGCGAGGACGACGAAGGGGTCGCAGTCGCCAGCCCAGCCTCGGGCAGCCTGTCCAGTGATCGTGGCGAGGCCTTCATCGCGGCCTTGGGCGGTCGCGACAACCTGCGCGCCGTCGCCGCCTGCACCACCCGCCTGAGGCTTGAGATCGTGGCGCGCGACCGGGTCGACGAGCCTGGGCTCAAACGGCTCGGCGCGCGCGGCATGATCGCGCCATCGCCCGAGGCCCTGCAGGTGGTTCTGGGTCCCATCGCCGACGCCGTAGCCCAGGACATCCGCGACGCCCTGGGCCGTCAGCCCGCCGTCATCGCCACCCCCGCCAAGGGTGCGGCGGCCACCCTGTCTGCCGATCTTCTGGCTGCGCTGGGCGGCTCGACGAACATCGAAGCTGCGCAAAGCCGAGCCGGCCGCATCTGCGTCACCGTGAAGGCCCCAGAGGCCGTCGACGAAACCGCTCTGAGCCAGGCCCTGCCGCGCGGCTTCGTGCATACGGGCGACCGACGCCTGCAACTGCTGGCATGAGCCGAATGACGACGGCTTCGGCTGCGAAGACCACGCACCGCCTGCTGTCCCTCGACGTGCTCAGGGGCCTGACGGTGATCGGCATGATCATGGTCAATGCCGCCGCCGGCCTGCACTACGGCGACGGCGTCGCGGTCTATCCCTTGCTGCTTCATGCACAATGGGCCGGGCTGACCCTGGCCGATCTGGTTTTCCCGGCCTTCCTGATGATCGTCGGGGTCTCCATCCCCCTGGCCATGGCTCAGAACACGGAGGGCCGTCACGGCCCCTTGCCACTGGCCCCGATCCTGTGGCGTGTCGCGCGGCTGTTCCTGCTAGGTCTGCTCCTGTCCAACCTGTTCTGGATCCAGAACCCGGATGGAATGAGCTGGCGGTTCTGGGGCGTGCTGCAGCGGATCGGCCTGGTCTATGGCGCCTGTGCGATCCTGTTTCACCTGACAGGGCCGAAGGTGAGGCTTGGCCTGATCGTGGCGGTTCTGGCCCTCTACTGGCCTTTGTCGCTGATGCCTTCACTGGACGGTCTGGCCACCGACATCTGGCAGCCGGGGCACAATTTCGGGGCCTCGCTGGACCGGGTCCTGCTGGGCGATCACAACTATGTCAAAGGCCCGGCAGGCTACGATCCAGAGGGGCTTTTCAGCACCCTGCCCGCCATCGCCCACGGCCTCATCGGCGTCATGGTCGGAGAGTTCCTGTCACGCAGACAGGGGACCGGCGCGGCCTGGCGGCTTGCGGCGGCGGGCGCTCTTATGCTGGCAATCGGGATCGGTTGGGGCCTGGTCTTCCCCATCGTCAAGGACATCTGGTCCAGCAGCTTCGTCCTGACGACCTGCGGGCTGACGACCTTGGCGCTGGCGGGGCTGCATGGTCTGCTGGACGGCAAGACAGTCGACGGTCGAGCCGCCGCCTTCGTCATCGGCATTCCGGCGGCCTTTGGCGTCAACGCCATCGCGGCCTATGTGCTGCACGCCCTGGCAGGGCCCATGGTCGGCTGGCGGCCGCTGGTCGCCCCGTTCGAGATGGCCCGGCCCGTCATCGGCGAACCCGCAGCGGCCCTGATCCCGATCACGCTGTTCATCGCCTTCATCTGGCTGTGCATGGCCTATCTGCGCCGCAGGAACTGGATCATCCGCGTCTGACCGGTCTCAGGCGTCTTCAGTCTGATCCGGCACATCTTCGGCGCCCTCGGTCCGATCCCGGAACAGGGCGGCGCGGGACAGCAGGATCAGGGTCACGGGCGTGGTCACCGTCAGGAACAGTCCGATCAGCAGTTCGCGAGGCATGAAGCGCCCATCGGCCAGCGTGAAATAGACGATCGACGCCAGAAGGATCAGCGCCATGCCCAGGGTCGCGCCCAGCGTCGGCGCATGAACCCGCTCGTAGAAGGTACTCAATCGCACCAGCCCCAGCGTCCCTAACAGGGTCAAGGCAGAGCCCGCCAAGACGCAGGCGGTCACCAGGATCGCCGCCCATAGCGGCAGGTCGGCGCCGGTCATTCGATCACCTCGCCGCGCATGAGGAACTTGGCCAGGGCGACCGTGGCCGCGAACCCGAGCATACCGATGATCAGCGCCGCCTCGAAATACAGCCCGCTGCCGGTGCGGATGCCGAAGACGACGACCAGGAGCATTCCCGTCACATACAGGGTGTCCATCCCCAGGATCCGGTCCTGGGCGCGCGGACCGGAAACGACGCGCCAGGCCGACAGCCCCATGGCGGCGATCAACATCAGTTGCGCCAGACCCAGTCCCCAGGCGAGCACGGCCCCGCTCATTCGAAGATCTCCTTCAGCCGGCGTTCGTAGCGTTCCTGGATCGTCCGCACCCAGACCTCTTCATCAACGAGGTCGAGGACGTGAAGCAGCAGTCGCCCGGTCGCGGCCTCATACTCGACCCACAGGGTGCCCGGCGTGCTGGTGACGATGATGGCCAGGACGGCCAGACCGTAGCGGTCGCGCAGGGTCAGGGGCACATGGACGAAGCCCGAGACCCGCTCGCGCTTGCGCCCGCCCAGAATGATCTGCACCACGGCCCAGTTCGACCGCACCACGTCGGCGGCGACAGCCAGAGCCAGTTGAACCATGGTCAGAGGCGCCCGGACACGGATGGGGTCCACGCGAAGCGCGATCATGATCCAGGGCGCCGTCAGGGCCGCGATCACCGCCAGTGCAATCGAGGGCGGCGCAACGGACGCGCTCATCAGGATCGACGCCACGAACAGCCCGACCGACAGGATGGGGTGAGGCAGGATTCGTCTCATCGTGCGCCTCCGCCCAGGGTGGCGCTGACATAGGCCTCGGGCCGCGCCAGCCAGTCTGCCGTATGCTGGGCGAACAGCATGGCGGGCTCCCCGAACAGGGTCAGCAGTATGCACGCCCCCAGCAGGCCGATCATGGCCGTCAACTCCGCCGATCCCACCACCACCGATGGCGCGTCCTCCGCACGAGCCCAGATGGCGCCGACGCCCAGCCGGGTCAGGCCGATCAGGGCGCCCAGGCTGGACAGCGACAGACAGGCGACGATGACCCAGGCCGATGCTCGCCCATCGCCGATCAGGGCCTGGATCATGGCCAGCTTGCCGATAAATCCGGCCAGAGGCGGCAGGCCCGCGACCATCAGGGTGCAGGCCAAAAAGGCCCCGCCCAGCAGGGCGACGGCGGCGGGTATCACCCGGCCCGGCTCGTTGCGCTCATCGTCCTCGAACGGATCACGATATTCGTCGTCGAACACAGCCCTCTCGCCGCCCGCGTCAGGCTCGCGACCGCGCTGGAGGATCTCGGCCAGCAGGAACAGCACCGAACAGGCCAGGGTGGACCCGACCAGATAATACAGGGCGCCGCCCAGCACCGCCGTCCCACCCAGACCGACCACGGCCAGGATGGTGCCCGAAGAGATCATGACGGCGAACCCGGCGGCGCGAGGCAGGTCGCCTGAACTGATCAGACCCAGGGTCCCGAACACCAGGGTGATGAGGCCGCCGATCAGCAGCCAGGTCTGTCCGAACCCGGCCGAGGCGCCCGCGTCTGCGCTGAACAGCAGCAGGCTGAGCCTCAGGATCACATAGACCCCGACCTTGGACAGGATGGCCATGACCGCCGCGGCGGGCGCGCTGGCGGCGGAATAGGTCACCGGCAGCCAGAAGCCCAGCGGCCAGACGGCGCATTTGATCAGGAAGGCCACGCCCAGGATTGTCGCCCCGGCGTGCAGCAGTCCGCGGTCATCGGGCGCGACCTGGCGAACCTGCCCGACCAGATCGGCCATGTTCAGGGTTCCGGTCACGCCATAGATCAGGCTGACCCCGATCAGGAACAGCAGCGAGGCCGTCAGGTTGACAGCGATGTAGGTCAGGCCCGCCCGGATGCGCGCCTCGCCCGACCCATGCAGGACCAGGCCGTAGGACGCCGCCAGCATGACCTCGAAAAAGACGAACAGGTTGAACAGGTCTCCCGTGAGGAAGGCGCCGTTCACCCCCATGACCAGCAGAAGAAACAGCGCATGGAAACGCGGTCCGGCCCGGTCCCATCGCGCCATGGCGAAGATCAGAGAACAGGCCCCCAGCACGCTCGTCAGGGCCACCATCAGGGTCGACAGCCGGTCGGCCACCAGGACGATGCCATAGGGCGCGGCCCAGGCGCCCAGCCGGTAAACCCGCGCGGTGTCCCCGCCGCCGGTCGCGCCGGTCGCGCTCTCGTGCAGCAGGATCAACGCCATAGCCAGAATCGCGGCCATGGCGGCCAGGGCCATGGCGCTTTTCAGGATGCGGCGGCGCTCGTCCAGCAGAAGCATCGCCGCCGCCACCGCCATGGGCAGGATGATGGGGCCGATGACGATATGGGACTGCCAATCGGTCATGCGCCCGGCTCCCGTCCGTCGACGTGATCGCTGCCGGTCAGCCCGCGGGCGGCCAGGATGACCACCAGGAACAGAGCAGTCAGCGCGAAGCTGATGACGATGGCCGTCAGAACCAGCGCCTGTGGCACGGGGTCCGAATAGGCCGCAGGGTCCTCGACGCCGGGTATCAGCACAGGCGGCGCGCCGGACCTGAGCCGGCCCATGGCGAAGATGAAGATATTGACCGCATAGGACAGCAGCGACAGCCCCATGATGACCTGGAAGGTGCGCGGGCGCAGCAACAGCCAGACCCCCGAGGCCGCCAGGACGCCGATCGCCAGGGCGAGGACCAATTCCATCATGGCTCCTGTCCCTCCTCATCCGTCCCGCGCTGCGTGCGCAGCGACTGGTGGGCCAGGGCGACCAGGGTCAGGACGGTGGCTCCGACGACCAGGACCACGACACCCAGGTCGAACAGCACGGCGCTGGCCAGGGGCACACGGCCCAGCAGCGGCAGGTCGGCATAGCTGAACCATGACGTCAGGAAGGGATAGCCGAAGATCCAGGCCCCCGCGCCGCTGGCCGCCGCAATCAACAGGCCGGCGCCGATCCAGAAGATGGGGGCGATGGCCAGCCGCTCTTCAACCCACCGCGCGCCCGAGGCCATGTATTGCAGCACGAAGGCGATGGAGACCGCGATCCCCGCTGCAAAACCGCCGCCGGGCAGGTCATGGCCTCGCAGGAACAGGTGAGCCGCCAGCAGCACGATGAAGGGGAACATCCAGCGCATGACCACGCGCGGAATCAGCATGGTCTCCTGCAGGGTGTCGCCCTCTGAACGATTGGCGCGCGTGCGGTCGCTGGCGTCCTGGACCCGCTTCTGCTTGGGCTCGGGCAGGGTGTCGCCCGCCGGTCGGAATCGCCGCAGCAGGGCGAAGACCGTCAACCCGACGATGCCCAGGACGGTGATCTCGCCAAAGGTGTCGAAGGCGCGGAAGTCGACCAGGATGACATTGACGATGTTGCGCCCGCCCGCGTCGGAGTAGGCGTGCTCGACGAAGAAACGCGACAGCCGGTCAACTGCGGGACGGGTCATCACCGCATAGGCCACGACCGCCATCGCCGCCCCTGCCCCGCCGGCGATCACCAGATCGACCTTGCGCCTCAATCGAGCGCGGGCCTCCAGATGCGGTGCGACGGTCAGGGCCTCCAGACGCTTGGGCAGCCACCTCAGGCCCAGCAGCAGCAGAACGGTCGTCACCACCTCGACCAGCAACTGGGTCAGGGCCAGGTCCGGCGCCGACAGCCAGACAAAGGACAGGCAGCTGACCAGTCCCGCCCCGCCCATCAGGACTACCGCCGCCAGCCTGTGATACTTGGCCTGCCAGGCGGCGGCCAGGGCGCACAGCCCGCCCACGGTCCACAATCCCGCAAAGGCCACATCCGACAGTTGGACGCCTCCGATTGGCAGTCTCAGAGGGCCGAGGCCTGAGCCCGCCAGGGCGATTCCCGCCGCCACCATGACGAACAGGACGATGGCGCGGATCTGGGGCTGTAACCGGGCGGTGCCGAACACCACGACCAGCCGCCCCGCCCCGTCGTAGAGCTTCGTCATGGTCCGCTCGAACAGCCAGCCGCCGTTCAGGACCTTCAGGCCCCAGGGCCCGCCGCGCGAGTTGGCGTTGATCCGGCGACCAAAGGCCAGATACAGCCCGACCCCGCCGCACAGGGCCAGGAGGCTGAGCAGCAGCGGCAAATTGAAACCATGCCAGACCGCCAGACTGTAATAGGGAAGATCCGGCCCCAGCACCGAGACGGCTGCGCTCCTCAGAAAGGGACCGACGGTCACGGCCGGGAAGGCGCCGACCAGCAGACACAGGCCGACGAGCACCTCGACAGGCCTGCGCATCCAGCCGGGCGGCTCATGCGGCACGCGGTCCAGCTTGGTCGGAGGGGGACCGAAGAAGGTCGTATGGATGAAGCGCAGCGAGTACAGAACGCTGAAGGCGCTGGCCACCGTGGCCAGGACCGGCAGGGCGAACCCGAGCGGGTGGGCGCCGGTGCTGGCCAGGGTCTCGGCCAGGAACATCTCCTTGGACAAGAAGCCGTTCAGCAACGGCACCCCCGCCATGGCCGCCGCCGCCACCATGGCCAGGACGCCGGTCACGGGCATGAATTTCAGCAGGCCGCTGAGCCGCCTCATGTCGCGGGTGCCGGCCTCGTGGTCGATGATGCCCGCAGCCATGAACAGCGAGGCCTTGAAGGTGGCGTGGTTGACGGTGTGGAAGACCGCGGCGATCAGCCCCAGCGGCGTGCCCAACCCCAGCAGCAGGACGATCAGGCCCAGGTGGCTGATGGTCGAATAGGCCAGCAGGCCCTTCAGGTCGTGCTGGAAGATGGCGCACCAGGCCCCCAGCAACAGGGTCGCAAGACCCGCGCCCCCGACGATGATCTGCCAGGTCTCGGTTCCCGCCAGCACGGGCCAGAAGCGGATCAGCAGGAACACCCCGGCCTTCACCATGGTGGCCGAATGCAGATAGGCGCTGACAGGCGTCGGCGCCGCCATGGCCCGCGGCAGCCAGAAGTGGAACGGGAACTGGGCGCTCTTGGTCATCGCCCCGACCAGCACAAGCAGCAACGCAGGCACATAGAGGGGCGAGGCCTGGATCACGGCGGCCGAGGCCAGGACGACGGACAGGTCATAGCTGCCGACGATCTGCCCAATCAGGACCATGCCGATCAGCAGGGCCAGGCCGCCCGCCGCCGTCACAGTCAGCGCCATGCGCGAACCCTCGCGCGCCGCCGGGTTCTGGTGCCAATAGCCGATCAGCAGGAAGGAAAAGAGACTGGTCAGCTCCCAGAAGACCACGAGCTGGATCAGGTTGCCCGACAGCACGACCCCCTGCATGGCGCCCATGAAGGCCAGCAGGAAGGAGAAGAACCGGGGCACCGGATCCTTGGGCGACATATAGTAGCGGGCATAAAGGACGACGAGCGCGCCGATCCCCAGGATCAGGGCGCTGAACAACCACGACAGCCCGTCGAGCCGGATCACGAGGTTCAGACCCAGGGACGGAAGCCAGCGGATTTCGTGCTGCAGGATCTCGCCGTCCCGGAACAGTGGCCACAGGGCGCCCAGACAGATCAGGCTGACGAGAGCAACAACCCACGACAGCACAGCCGCCGCCGTACGGGCGTTTCGCGGCAGGCCAGCGGCGATGATCGCCCCGCAGAAGGGCAGCACCAGGATGATGATCAAGAGCAGGCTGACTGGCATCGTGCGGGGTGTCGTCTCCGAAGGCTGACGGCGGCGGTCGATTCCTGAACGGATTCGCCATCAAAGCCTTAGGCGCCCAGCCCCCCAGCGTCAAAGGCGGGCTCACATATCGCCGCCATCCAGAGCACCGTTGCGGAGGGTTCAAACCACCTGAGCTCCACGAAAAATGCTGAGTCAGCTTCACCTTGCTGTAGAGTGGACGGCGCGGTTCGATTCCTGGAGCCGATCCCGTCCTCCCGATCAGCCAGCGTCCGCTCCTCATGCCCGCCAACCTCAACAAGCTTGGACACCGGATCGGTGCGCGCGGCGGCAAGACCCGGGACGCCATCCTGGAGGCGACCAAGTCGCTGTTGCAGAGACGGCACCTGGGCGAGATCCGCGTCGCCGACGTGGCGGCCGAGGCGGGTCTGTCGCCCACCAATTTCTACACCTACTACAAGACGGTCGAGGAACCCGTTCTGGCCCTGTGTGAACTGGCTTCGAACGATTTCCAGCCCCTGGCCCGGCATCTGGATGGCGATTGGTCTGGCGAACAGGCCTTCGTCGCCGCGCGCGCCTATATCGTCGGCGTGCTGGACTTCTGGCACGAGCATGGTCCGATGCTGCGGATCGAGCATATGCTCGCCGACAAGGGCGAGGCGGGCTTCGTCGAGAGCCGCGTCAAACGCCTGCGTCGCGTTCACCTGGCGCTGGAACGGCGCATCGCCCAGGCCCACGCCACCGGCTATCACGCCAAGGGGCTGGACCCGCGCCTGACCTCATACGAGGTGGCCAGCCTGGTCGAGGGCATGGCCGCCGGGTTCGAGCTGCTGAAACGCGGCGACACCGCGCCCGACACGATCCTGGACACGACGGCCCATATCGTCGTCAAGCTGGTGACGGGGCGCTAGCCCCAGCCCAGCGCCACGGCCGTGTGATAGGTCACCAGCGACGCCCCATAGGCCAGGGCGAACATGTAGACGACCATCACCCACATCCATTTCCAGCTGTTCAGCTCGCGCTTGACCACGCCCAGGGTCGCCACGCACTGGGGTGCAAAGACGTACCAGGCCAGGAAGCTGAGGCCGGTGGCCAGCGACCACTGGGCCGCCAGGGTCGCGCCCAGCAGGCTGCCCGCGCTTTCGGCGTCGGCGATGGAATAGACGGTGCCCAAGGCGGCGACGGCGACTTCGCGCGCCGCCATGCCGGGGATCAGGGCGATGACCATCTGCCAGTTGAAGCCGATGGGCGCAAAGATCGGCTCCAGCGCGTGACCCATCATCCCGGCCAGGGAATAGTCGATGGCCGGCAGGGTCGCGCCCTCTGGCGGATAGGGGAAGGTCGAGGCGGCCCAGACCAGTATCATCAGCGGCAGGATGATCCGAGCGGCCCGCTGCATGAAGATCTTGGCGCGAAGCCACAGGTTGAAGCCGACGCTCTTGAGGTCAGGCATCTTGTAAGTCGGCAGCTCCATCATGAAGGGCTCGACCGCGCCTCTCCAGAAGATCTTGCGAATGACGAAGGAGACCAGCAGAGCGCTGACGATCCCCGCCGCATAGAGGCCGAACATCACCAGCCCCTGCAGGTTGGCGAAGCCCCAGACCGTCTGCTGCGGAATGAAAGCGCCGATGATCAGGGTATAGACCGGGATGCGCGCCGAGCAGGTCATCAGAGGCGCCACCATGATGGTGGTCAGCCGGTCGCGCTTGGCGTCGATCACACGCGCCGCCATCACGCCCGGAATAGCGCAGGCGAAGCTGGACAACAGGGGAATGAAGGCCCGCCCGTGCAGCCCGGCGCCGCCCATGATCCTGTCCATCAGGAAGGCCGCGCGAGCCATATAGCCGAAGTCTTCCAGCAGGATGATGAAGGCGAAAAGGATGACGATCTGCGGCAGGAAGACCAGCACGCCCCCCACGCCGGCGATCACACCGTCGACGATCAGGCTCTGGACCAGAGGCCAGACGGGGCCGCTGTCGGGCAGGATCGCCGCTACCGCCGAACCCAGCAGGCCGAACGCCGCCTCGATCCCGTCCATCGCCGGCGTGGCCCAGGCAAAGACGGCCTGGAACATCACGAACAACAGGCTCAGCAGGATGACCAGGCCGGCGACCGGATGCAGCAAAACCGCATCGACCCGGCCCGTCAGGGTGTCGGGACGCTCGGGCGGGCGGACGCATTCGCGCATGATGCGTTCGGCCTTTTTGTGGGCCTCGCGGATCTCGGTGGCGCTGGGCGCGTGCCACTCCCCCTCGGCGCCGCCGACGCGGATGGCGTCCAAAGTCAGGGCCTCAACCTGGGCGATCAGGTCGTCGATGCCGCGTTTGCGCGTCGCCACCGTGGTCACGATCGGCACGCCGAGCGAGGCCGATAGTTTTTCCAGGTCGATGCGCAGGCCCTGGCGCTGGGCGATGTCGTACATATTGAGCGCCAGAACCATCGGCCGCCCGACCTGTTTCAGCTCCAGCACCAGCCGCAACACCAGCCGCAGGTTGGTCGCGTCGGCGACACAGATGATCGCGTCCGGCGCCGCTTCTCCGGCCAGTCGGCCCAGGACGGCGTCGCGCGTGACCTCTTCGTCAGGGCTGCGGGCGCGCAGGGAATAGGTGCCGGGCAGGTCCAGAACCGACAGGCTGCGGCCCGAGGTCGAGCGGATGAAGCCCTCCTTCCGCTCGACGGTGACCCCGGCGTAGTTGGCGACCTTCTGGTGGGCGCCGGTCAGGGCGTTGAACAGGGCGGTCTTGCCCGAGTTGGGATTGCCGACCAGGGCGATCCGGGCGGCGCGCACGGCGATGTCCATTATTCGGCGGCTTCCGGGAGGGAGACGTCCGGAGCGGCGTCCAGGGCCACCGTCAGGCTGGCGGCCTCCTTGCGCCGCAGGGCCACGCGCATGTCATCCACCTTCATGGCGATGGGGTCGCGGCCGAACAGGCCTTGATGAATCAGTTCGACGCGCGCGCCCTCAACGAAGCCCAGCTCAAGCAGGCGGCGTTCCAGTTCGACATCCTCGACCTGGTGATGGCAATGCGAGCCGACCTCGGTGATGACGCCGCGCTGGCCGACGCGGGCCTCGCTCAGCTTGATGACGTTCGTCATGGATGCTCACTCGACTTGCAGGCGGCACGAAGCGGCGTCGCCGTATCTGTGACTGATTATCAGGTGCGACAGGCCTGCGTCCATAGGTTCCACCGCGCGAAGGTGCGACGGATTGCGCCCGGCGGCGCTTGCGCTATCACCAGCACCGACACGGGAGGATGCTATGCGACAGGTAATTCTGGCGGCCACGATGATCGGAGGACTGCTGGCAGGCTGCGGCCCTGCGGAAGCCCCCAAGGCCACGCCTCCCGCTGCTCCCCCCCGCGTTCTGACGGCGGCGGAACGCACGACGGCCTTGGCCGCCCTGCCCGCCCCCTACAACACCGCCGATCTGGAGAATGGCCGCCGGGTCTTCGCCCGCTGCCGGTCCTGCCACACCATCACGCCCAACGGACCAAATATGACCGGCCCCGGCCTGTACGGCGTCATCGGCCGCACCGCCGGGACCCATGCAGGCTTCAAATACTCGCCCGCCCTGAAGGCCGCAGGCTTCGCCTGGGACGACGCGCGGATCGATCATTGGCTGCAGAACCCGCGCACCTTCCTGCCAGGCAACAAGATGACCTTCCCCGGCCTGCCTGACGCCACGGACCGCCGCGACGTCATCGCCTTCCTCAGCGTCGACGCGGCGCCGCCGACCTGAGTCTGCCCGACAGGGAGATCAGGCCGTCGGCTTGGGCGAAACATCCTCGCCCGCTGGAGACTTGATCTCCTGGGCTTCCCAGTCCTCGATCTTGCGGGCGGTGTATTCCGGCGACTTGGTGAAGCGCGCCAGCAGGCCATAGATCACGGGCACCACGAACAGGGTCAGCAGGGTCGCGAACATGGCCCCGGTGAAGATCACCACGCCGATCGTCTGGCGGCTGCCGGCCCCCGCACCATGCCAAAGCACCAGCGGCAGGGCGCCGAAGGCCGTGGCGATCGAGGTCATGATGATGGGCCGCAGACGCAGGGCCGAGCTCTCGACCACCGCCTCCTTGATCGACCGCCCCTGATCCCGCAGTTGGTTGGCGAACTCGACGATCAGGATGCCATTCTTGGCGGCCACCCCGATCAGGATGATCAGCCCGATCTGCGAATAGATGTTCAGGCTGGACCCCGCCATCAGCAGACCGAACAGCCCGCCCGCCGCCGCCAGAGGCACGGTCAGCATGATGACCGCAGGCGTGATCCAGCTCTCGAACTGGGCCGCCAGCACCAGGAAGACCAGCAGCAACGCCAAACCGAAGGCCGCAGCGACAGCGCCGCCCGCCTCCTGCTGATCGCGCGCGGCGCCGCCCCATCGCACCGTGGCCACACCCTGCGGCTGCTTGGCCACCTCGGCGTCGAGGAAGGCGACGGCGTCCGCGATTGTGGTGCCGGGGTTGAGATCGGCCTGAAGCGTGATCGCGCGCTGACGATCCAGGCGACGGCGATCCGGGGTATCGCCCGTGGTCTTGGTCGTAACCACCGAGGACAGGGGCACCAGAGCCCCCGATCCCGAGGCGACGTAAAGGGTCTCCAGATCGCTCACGCCGCGCCGGTTCTCACGGTCGGTCTGCAGGATGACGTCATATTCCTGGCCGCCCTTGATGTAGGTCGTGGCCCGGCGAGACCCGAACATCGTCTCCAGCGTGCGACCGATCGCCTGAGAGGACACGCCCAGGGCCGCCGCCTTTTCCGGGTCGACCTCGACCAGCAGGCGCGGCGAGTTAGGCTCATAGTTCAGGCGCGGGCGGGAAAAGCCGGGGTTTTCCAGCGAGGCCGCCAGCACGGGCTGCAGCCAGCGATAGAGGGCTTCGTATTCCGAGCCGGTGACGATCATCTCGACGCTGTTGGAACCGCCGCCGCCACCGCCGCCGCGCTGGAAGGCGCCGGGGACGCTGGCGTTGACCTGGGCGTCCGTCTGGCTTCGCAGCTTGCCGTTGATCTCGCGAGCGATCTCGTCGGCCGAGCGGCTGCGCTCGGACCAGTCCTTGAGCGTCAGCGAGGCGTTGCCGGAGTTGTAGCTGCCGCCGCCGAATCCGGGGGCCGAGACCAGATAGCTGTCGACCTCGCCTCCATCCCTGTATTCGGCCAGGATGGGTTCCAGCCCCAGCATGATCTTGCGCGTATAGTCGAAGCCCGCGCCCTCGGGGCCAGAGACGCGGATCCCGACCCGGCCCCGGTCTTCCGGCGGCACCAGTTCGTCAGGCAGGTGGACGAACATCGCCGCCGCCCCGCCCCCGACCACCAGGATCAGGGCGACGACGCCGAACACGGCCGCGCGGCTTCCGACCATCGCAGTCAGAGACCGCGAATAGCTGTCTTTCAGTGCGTCCATCGCCTTGTCGACGCGGCGGGCGACCCAACCGCCCGTGCCTGCGGGCTTCAGGATCTTGGACGCCAGCATCGGCGACAGGGTCAGCGCCAGGAAGGCGGAGAAGGCCACGGCCGCGGCGATGGCGGCCGCCAGTTCGACGAACAGCCGCCCGACATATCCGGGCAGGAACATCAGCGGCGCGAACACGGACAGCAGCACGACCGTGGTCGCCACGACGGCGAAGAAGACCTGACGCGCGCCACGCTCGGCGGCGATCAGCGGCGGCTCGCCGTGATCCAGGCGACGCTGAATGTTTTCAACCACGACGATGGCGTCATCGACCACCAGCCCGATAGCCAGCACCAGGGCCAGCAGGGTCAGCAGATTCAGCGAGAAGCCCAGGGGCGCCAGGATGATGAAGGTGGCCAGCAGGCAGATCGGCGCCACGATCGACGGGATCAGCGCCGCCCTGAGACTGCCCAGGAAGACGAAGTTGACTAGGGCGACCAGCGCCATCGAGATGCCGATGGTGATCCAGACCTCGTCAATGGCGTGGGAGGTGAAGACCGAGTTGTCCGATCCGACCGCAAGCTCGGTCCCGGCCGGCAAGGTCGGCTGGATTTCGGTCATCAGCTTGCGCACGCCTTCGGAGATCGCGAGGTCGTTCGACTGGGCCTGGCGGGTGACGGCAAGGCCGATCTGATCCAGGCCATTGCCGCGGAAGAGGCGCCGGGATTCCTCAGCCGCCTCTTCCACCCGGGCGATGTCGCCCAGGCGGGTCACATAGGTCGCTCGCCCCTGCAAGGCGGACGCGGCGCCCGACGGCGTACCGCTGGAGGTGTTGGTGGTGTTGCTGGTCCCACCCGCGCTGGTGGTCGAGGCCGAGCCCGCCGTGCCGATCGGCAACTGCATGAAGTCCTCGGCCCGCGCATAGGTGCGGGCGACGCGGACGGTATAGTCCTTGTCCGTCGATTCCAGCGACCCGGCCGGAAGTTCGACGTTCTGGGCGGTCAGAGCGCTCTCGACGTCGGAGACGGTCAGGCCACGCGCCGCCATCGCCTTGGAGTCCAGCCATATCCGCATCGCGTAGCGCTGCTCGCCATAGATCTGGACCTGGGCCACGCCGGGGACGGTCGCCAGGCGGTCGATCAGATAGCGGTCCGCATAGTCGGTCAGCTCCAGCCGGTTCATGCCCGTCGAACGCAGGAACAGAACCATGATGGGCTGGGAATCGCTGTCGGCCTTGGACACCTCGGGCGGGTCTGCCTGGTCCGGCAGACGGCCGACCACGCGCGCCACACGGTCGCGCACGTCGTTGGCGGCGTCGTCGATGTTGCGGTCCAGCGAGAACTCGATGGTCACGTTCGAGCGGCCGTCACGGCTGGCCGAGGTGATCCGCTCGATACCCTGGATGCCGGCCACCTGTTGTTCGACAGGCTCGGTGATCCGGCTCTCGATGACTTCCGCCGAGGCGCCGGCGTAGGTCGTGCTGACAGAGACGACCGGCGGATCGACATCGGGCAGTTCGCGCACAGGCAGGAAGAAGAAGGCGGCCAGACCGATGACGCACAGCACGATCGCGGCCACAGCCGCGAACACCGGCCGGCGGACGGCCACATCCGACAACATCATCGTGCTGAAGCCGGGTTGGAGGCAGCGCCGGCCGTTCCCGCCCTGCTCGGCTCATTCACCCGGATCGGCGCATTAGGCTGGATACGGTTCAAGCCCGAGCCGACGACCTTGTCTCCGGCGGTCAAGCCGGACAGGATCTCGACGAAGCCGCCCTCGACGGCGCCGGTCTGGACCTCGACCCGCTGGGCGGTCGAGCCCTTCTCGCCGGGTGCGATCCGATAGACGAAAGCGCCCTGCCCCTCGTACTGGACCGCAGCCTCTGGAACGGCGGCGCTCTGGCGCAGCCCCTGGGTCACCGCCACGCGCATCATCATGCCAGGCCGGATACGACCGCCGGGATTGGGGAACTCGGCGCGCGCGGTCACGGCGCGGGTGGTCTCGTTGATCCGGGTGTCGATCAGGGCGATGCGGCCAGAGAAGACCTCTCCCGCATAGGCGTCCGCCGTCGCCGTCAGGGGCAGGCCCGCACGCAGGACGCCCAGATACCGCTCGGGCACTGGGAAATCGACGCGCACGACGCTGATGTCGTCCAGGGTGGCGATCACCGCGCCGGGGTTGATCAGCGTCCCCGCCGTCACCGAGGTCAGGCCCAGCACGCCCGAGAACGGCGCACGGATGGTGCGGTCGCCCAGCCGGGCCTCTGCGGCGGATAGCGACGCCCGCGCCGTCGCCAGCGAGGTCTCTGCCTGTTCCGCCGTGACGCGCGGGGCCACGCCCCGCTCGGCCAGGACGCGATAGCGTTCGTACTCACGCTCGGCCTGCACGACATTGGCCCGCGCCTCGATGATCCCGGCGTCTTCCTCGCGCGCCTGCAACCTGACCAGAGGGGCGCCTGCGGCGACACGCTGGCCGTCCGTGAACAGGACCTGGGTGATCAGTTCGGTGGTCGAGGATGTGATATTGACCGATCGCTGTCCCCGCGCGACGCCAAGAACGCGGATCTGGTCGCTGAAGGGGCGGTCGGCGATGACAGCCTGGGACACCACCTGGCCTCTGCCGCCACCTGGGCCGCCGCCGGGTCCACCCGGCCCACCTTCGTCATTGGATGCAAACACCACTCGCAGCACAGCCGCCAGGACCATCAGCGCCAGAATAATACCGGCGGCGACGAGGAAAAAGTGGCGTTTGATCACGCGGGGTGAACTCCGAAAACTGAATGGCGTGGCCTTAACGAGTCCTGCCGCCGAGGCAAATGACGTGTCTGTAACGTTACCGGCCCGGTATTCCGTCGCGCGCGGCCGTTGAATGCGCAGATTTCTTCAGAAACGCCGCCAGAGCGCCAGGACCGGCCCTCGCGACACCGGAGCTTCGCGACCCGTAACCGCCTGTCGCCACCCCGCCTGCACACTCCAGGCGCCGAAATGCCGCACCACCGTGGTCTCCACCGACAACCAGCGCGCCCCCGTTTCGCCATCGGCAAACCCGCCAAAGGCCTGGCCCAGCACCATCCAGCGATCTCCGAAATGACTGCCAAACGTCGCGTCGATGCGGACCTCGTCGGGAAGGCCGTCGCGCGACCGGGCGGCGGCCTGAATCTCGGCGAAGCTGCGGTCCGGGGATCCCCGCCCCTTCCAACCGAAGCCGCCGTCGAACGATCGGCCTGCCGAGACCCTGACTTCGACATCATCCTCGCCTACCCCAGGCTCGGCATAGAGGGCGTTGCGGCCGTCTCCGTTCGAGGCGTATCCGGCGTAGAGGCTGACGGCGGACCGATCGGTGCGCCACGCCTGCCAGGTGGCTCCGACCTCAATGGGCCCCCGTCCTTCATAGCTGGAAAACGCGTCTTCCCCCTCCTGCCAGTCCGCCTTGAGTTGCAGGGTCAGCCGATCTGTCAGACCGTATTCGGTGAAGGACCGCAGGGCTTGATCGCGCTGCTCGGCCCACAGCGGCAAGCGAAGGCCAGAGGGATCGAAGCCCTCGTCTGCCCGCATGTCCTCATACTTGACGATCACCTGCCCCTTGCCCTTGGGCAGGGTCCATGGCCCCGCAGCCGCAATGGCCGGGACGAACAGGATGGCCATCATCAGAACGGCGCCGGTCAAAGGCGCCGCCCGGATCATCAGACGTCGTAGCCCGGCGATTTGCGATCCAGCATCCGCAGCGCGCCCGGCCAGGCCAGGGCCGCGACGAACGGCAGCCCGCCGCCCTGCTGTTTCGTTTCCTCCTGCGCCGCATCCGGAGCGATCAGGACGTGTTCGCGACCGCCCGAGAGGGCCGCCACCTGCTGGGCGCAGGCGCGCTCGAGGAAGAACATTCCGATCCAGGCCGCCGCCGCCGTCTGGCCCACCGCCAGGGTGCCGTGGTTGCGCAACAGCATGAGGGGCTTGTCGCCCAGATCCGCCACCAGCCGCTCGCGCTCGTCGTGGTTCAGCGCCAGACCCTCATAGCCGTGATAGGCGACCTGATGCTGCAGCAGGCAGGCGTTCTGACCGATAGGCAGCAGGCCCTCCTGCTGGGCCGCAACGCCCACGCCCGCCGTCGTGTGCAGGTGGAGGACGAAATGCGCGTCCTCGCGCGCCGCGTGAACCGCGGAATGGATGGTGAAGCCAGCCGGATTGATGAAGCTCTGGGTGTCTTGAACGATCTTGCCGTCCAGATCGACCTTGACCAGGCAAGACGCCGTCATCTCCTCGAAATACCAGCCGTAGGGGTTGATCAGAAAATGATGCTCCGGCCCCGGCACGCGGGCCGAGATGTGGGTGAAGATCATGTCGTCCCAGCCATGCAGGGCGACTAGGCGATACAGGGCGGCCAGTTCGACGCGAACCTGCCATTCGGCGTCGGAGACCCGGGACTTCAGGGATGGAGCTGAACCGTCGGCCATGGAGCTTTCCTCGTCTTCTTGTTCTGTCCGGCAAGGTCGCTCCGGCCCGGATCGGCGTCAAGCGGCACGGCAAAGCTGCTTCAGGCTTCGTTAACCCCGTTTTCACTAGGCGGTCCCATTCTGGGGCAATCGGACTCCTCCGACCTGGACCGTGCCTGTGACCGCAGCCGCCTCGTTGCAGACCTTCAGCGCCCGTCCGGCCGCCCCGACCGGCGCAGCCCGTGCGGCCGCCGTGTCGCCGTCCGACCTGCTGAGTCTGGCGCGCAGCCGTACCACCGATGATCGCCAACGCCTGCTGCTGGCCCTGGCCGCCATGTGCGACGCGACGCCGCCCCAGGGTCAGGTCTCGCCGGTCATGGGCGAAATTTTCATGGCCCTGGCCGCACAGGCCGAGCACGATATTCGCCGCTGCCTGTCGGAAAGCCTCGCCTCGGCCGAATGGGCGCCGCCCGCTCTGATCAATATGCTGGCGCTGGACGACATCGAGATCGCCCGCCCTATCATCGCCCGCAGCCCGCTGCTGCAAGATAGGGACCTGCTGAAGATCCTCGTCGAGGCGACTCTGGAGCACCATATCGAAGTCGCACGCCGTCCTCGCCTGTCGGGCGTTGTCGCCGATGCGGTGATCGACGCCGCAGAACCGGCGACCATGACGGCCCTGGCCTCGAACCGCACCGCCGAGATCAGCGAAGACGGCCTGCGCCGCCTGGTCGAGCAATCGCGCCGCATCGCCGCCCTGCGCGCGCCCCTCACCCGCCACCCCCGGCTCAACGATGTGCTGGCTGGACAGCTCTATTCCTGGGTCGGCCAGGCCTTGCGCCAGGCGATCAGCGAACGTTTCCGCGTCGATGACGCCTCCGTGGGCGAGGCCATCGACGCCGCTGTCCTGTCCGTCGGCCCGCAGAGGACGCCTTCGGTCTCGGTCGACGAACCCAATGTCGCCGAGCGCGAGGAGATGGAGCGACGCCTGGTCGCCAAGCTGCAGAGCGCGGGCCAGTTGCGCGCCGGCTTCCTGATCCGCGCCATCCGCGAAAAGCGCCTGACCCTGTTCGAGCACGGCCTGGCCACCCTAGGCGGGTTTTCGGTGGCCCAGGTGCGCAGCGCCGTGATGCGCTCCTCGCCAGACGCCCTCTGCCTGGCCTGCAACGCCGTCGGCATAGACCGCGCCGTGCTGCCCGCCGTGCTGGACGAGGTCCGCAAGCTCACCGATGGCTGGCCCGGAAAGACACAGGGCGCGAACTGGGCCCAGATGACCCTGTCGCCCGCCGCCGCCGCGCAGGAATTCCGCGCCCTGATCGGCGCCGCCTGACCTCTGTCGCAGAGAACGGTTTGACTTCGCCCTCCGGCTCGGCTTGCGTGGCGCGGTGAACACTCGCCTGACCCCATTCTTTCCGTGACCCGCCAGCTCGCGCTCGCCTTCACCGCCAGTGAGCGGCCCGAGGCCCAGTTCGCGCGCAAGCGCCTGATGCAGCGCTATGGCTCCGTGCCGCCGTCCGAGGCGGAGGTCATCGTCGCCCTGGGCGGAGACGGCTTCATGCTGGAAACCCTGCACGCCCATCTGGACCGGCGCACGCCCGTCTATGGGATGAACCGGGGCTCGGTCGGATTCCTGATGAACGACTTCGAGGAAGACGATCTGGTCGAGCGGATCGCCGGCGCCGGACGGGCCATCATCCACCCGCTGCAGATGGACGCCTGGACCGAGGCAGGCGAGGTCGTCAGCGGCCTGGCCATCAACGAGGTGTCATTGCTGCGCCAGACCCGCCAGAGCGCCAAGCTGCGCATCAGCGTGGACGGCAAGGTCAGGCTGGAAGACCTGTCATGCGACGGCTGCATGGTCGCCACCCCCGCAGGATCTACGGCCTATAATCTGTCGGCCCACGGCCCGATCATCCCGCTGGACGCTCGGGTGCTGGCCCTGACGCCGATCAGCGCCTTCCGGCCCCGTCGCTGGCGGGGGGCTCTGCTATCGCACGAGGCCAAGGTCACCTTCGAGGTGCTGGAGCCAGACAAACGCCCCGTCAGCGCCGTCGCCGACGGCCTGGAGGTCCGCAGCGTGGCTCGGGTCGAAGTTCGCGAGCGCCGCGACGTCGGCCTGACCATGCTGTTCGAAGCCGGCCGCTCGTTCGAGGAACGGGTGCTCTCGGAACAGTTCAGCGGCTAACCCTAACCGGGTCACGGTTTTTTAAACCCCTTGGCGCAACCTTCGGCGGTTCGTCGAAGGAGTCTGCAGTGAGCAATCCGGTTCAGGTGATCCGTCCCCCCAACATGCTGCGCATGAAGGTCGGCGGCGGCTTTGGCGGCATCGACGCCAATGCCATCGCCAAGGCTGAGGCTGCGCTGGAGGCCATGTCGGCCCAGTTCGGCCAGTGGCTGCAGGACGAGATCGTCAAGTTGGACGCCGCCCAGACCGCAATCCGCACCGAAGGTTTCACCCCGGCCACCGCCGAAGCCCTCTATTTTCGCGCCCATGATCTCAAGGGGCTGGGCACGACTTACCAGTATCCGCTGGTGACCCGCATGGCCGGATCGCTGTGCAAGCTGCTCGACGATTCAACGCGCCGGATGGATGTGCCGCCGGTGCTGCTGGACGCCCATGTGGATGCGATCAAGGCTGTCGTTCGCGACGAGATCAAGACCGACGAACACCCGACAGGCCGCATCCTGGCCGAGGCTCTGGAAGCCCAGGTCGCCGCCCACAGAGGCTGATTACTGGGGCTGATTGCTGGGCCCGATTGCTGGGGCCGAGCCCGCACGCCGGTTCAGGCGGCGTTCGCAGCTCGCACCACCGGCGCGGGCTTCTGGTCCAGCCGCTCCATAAGATAAGCCAGGTCGTCGCGCGGCGCATTGGGACGCTGGGTCAGGAACCGCTCCAGCATCTTGTGGCGAAAGGCGTCGCCCGAGGTATCGACACCCTCGGCCTGCAGGGTGCGCCAGGTATCCACGCCAGCGCGGAAAGCCTGGAACAGCCGCGGCGGCATTCCCGCCCGGTCGTAGATGGCCTTCAGCCCCAGCGGACCGGCGTCGTGGATCATCAGCCAGGCACGAGCGTGTGGCGTCGCCGCCAGCTCGGCCAGACCATGCTCGAACATCACCATCTGCCCGCGCGCCAGGGCCCGCAGCAGCAGCGAACTGGTCAGCACCTTGCGGGCGTTCAGCTGGGCCACGAACTGCGGCAGGTCCGCGCTCTGCGCCGCCTGATCGACCAGATCGATGGTCGCCCGCTCGCGCGCAAAGGTCGCCAGCCGGATCGCCGTCTCGGGGGCCACGGCGTGGCGGCTGACCAGATGTTCGCGCACAGCCTCTCCGGCCAGGGCGATCAGCCGCTCGGTGATCTCAAGCGGCAACACCTGGCGATAGGCCAGGGCGGTGATGATCTCGGGCGTGTCGCCGAACCGGTCGACGATCTGGCCCATGCTGCCTTCCGACAGATCGGCGTTGTCATTGGACGCCAGGGTCCGCACGGCGGGCTCGCAGCCGTCGACGCTCAGGGCGTCCGCCACGTCGCGTGATACCTTGGACCGGGCGGCGATGGCGATCTGACGCGCGGCCGAGCCGGCCTGGATGATCTCGATCAGGTCGTCGTCGGTGAAGGCCGGCGAAGAACCGATGATCGGCAGGGCGACACTGTCCACGTCCAGCACCAGCCGCCGCGCCACGTCATTGGGGATCAGATCAGAGGCTTTCAGCGTCACCGCCATGGCCCGGCGCACCAGTTCGGCGGCGTCGTTGGCCAGGACGCGGATGATCTTCTGGGCCGCCTCGCGGTCCTCCTGGGTCAGTTCGCCGCGATCCATGCTGCGGCACAGCTTGTGTGCGGCGGCGGCGCGGTCGTCGTCGTCCGTCGCCTTGATCAGGCGGCGGATGTCGATCTCTGTCAGACGGGCGCGGAAGGCGGTCATGAATGAGGCTCTGGCGAGAATCGGAAGCGTGTCACGAACCCTGGGCCATCATGCTTAACGCCCGGTTTACCCTCTGGGCAAACACCGGATGTCACGCGCGGTCGGGGTCGGGTCCGAAGGCGCCGCCAAAGCCCGACTTTCCGCCCTCTCCGTCCTGGCCCAGCAGCATGGCCAACAGGGTCTGCTCCTGCTTCAGCCGGTCCAGCCGCGCCGCCATCATGATGTCGCGCTGAGCGTCGGTCGGCGGGGTGGCGGGGCTTGCCGAGGTGGCGGCGGGCGCGCCCTGCCCCGCCGTGCGCTGCAGATTGGCGTGCACCTCCGCCACCGTCGCCGCCCGGCCGTCGCGATAAAAGATCGAACGGTTGGCCGAAGCCGCGTCTGGGAACATGGCCACGGCGCTGGCGCCCGGCCGACTGCCCATGGCCTCCATCAATCGCGCCGCCCCGGCCGGTCCCAGGAAATGGGCGGCGTACAGGTCGCCGGCCCCAGGTTCCTGCCCCGTGCGGCCCCGCAGGTAGGAGGCGTTGGACGCTGTAAGCTCCGCCGCCATGGTCGAGGCGGCCTGGGGGTCGAATCGCAGGTCCATCACCACGTTCCGGGCCGAGCCCTCGACGCGCCAGCGCCCGTCGTTACCCCGGTGGATCAGGTCCGCGTACTGGCCATAGCCATGCTTGGCGCCCGAGGACTTCACCGTCGCCAGCCAGGTCTGTTCGATGAACTGGAACAGACCCGCCGCCGAAGAGGTCCGCGCCCGCGCCGAGGGGTTCATCGCGCTCTCACGACGCGCCGTCTTCATCAGGAAATCGAAGTCGACTCCGGTCGCGCTCGAGGCGCGCCGAATGGCCGCCTCCACGCCGCCAGAAGAGGGAATCGCTCCGATGGTCATAATGCCGGCAGGCTGGATGAACGTAGTTAATTGAATCTTAATATCGAGCGACCTGAGACCCGTATGTCACACCCGCAAGGTGACGCTTGATCACTCATTTTGCGCCTCAAACCAGCCACATAGGCCGCGCGATCCTGTCTTCACGGGCCAGCTGGGGAGCGGCGCTTCGATACGGAGTGACGGCCATGATGATACAGACAGCGGGCGGACCCGGACTGGTCAGCCCCATCGACTTCGCAGACCGCAGAAAGCCGCTCAAGCGCGAGACCTGGATCGCCATCGGTCTGGTCAGCGCCGCCCATATCGCGGTCGGCGTGGCTCTCTATTACCAGAAGGTCCAGACCGACAGCGCGCCACCCCTGGCCGAGCCGCCCTCGGTTCTGGTGACCATGCACCTGCCCAAGCCGGTCGAGGTCGATCCCACCCCCTCGCCCCTGCCGCCCAGGCCCAACACGGCAGTCCACCGCACGCCCCTGCCGTCGACGCCGGTTGAGGTGCTGACGGCGGCCGTCACGGACGCGCCTGCCGCCACGGGCCCGATCACCCTGAGCGTTCCCGTGCCCGACGCCTTGCCCACCGGCGTGGCCGAGCCTGAGACGCCGCCCAGAGCCTCGGTCATCACCAATCCCCAGTGGGTCGCCCGGCCCAATGCCGACCAGCTGATGCGGGCCTATCCGCAAAGGGCCATAGATCGCGGCCTATCCGGTTCGACCTCCCTGCGCTGCACCGTGAAAGTGGACGGGACGCTCAATGGCTGCGCGGCGACTTCGGAAACGCCCCAGGGCGTGGGCTTCGGTCGGGCGGGCGTTCAGCTCAGCCGCTATTTCCGCATGAGCCCGCGCACGGTGGACGGCCAGGCGGTGGACGGGGCCACGGTCAACGTCACCATCCGCTTCAACCTGGCGGACTGACGCTCAGAAGAATCGTCGGGGATCGAAGGCGGCGGCTTCGACAGAGGTCGCGCGGCCCTCGATCCCATCGGCGACCACCTGCCCGATCAGGGGCCCCAGCAGCCAGCCGTTGCGCCGCGGCGCCAGGGCCAGGAACAGCCCCGCCTCGCCCGTCGCGCCGGCCAGGGGCAGGCCATCAATCGTTGATCCGCGAATGCCGACGCGCCAGTCCATCGCCGTGCCCGACAGGTCGCGCCCGACCAGACGCCCGGCCGCCGCCAGCAACCGCTGGCCGGTCTCGGCCTCGGGTTCCAGATCGCGACGCCCCGCCTCCATGCTCGCCCCGATCAGGGTTCCGCCCTGGCTTGGCGCGACATAGGCCCCCTCGCCCCGCATCACCCGGTCGCTCAGCCGTTCGGCCGTCCAGCCGATCTGGCCGCGAATGGGTTGGAGTTGTTGGATCAATCCCGCGACCGCCCGAGGCGACCCGCCAGGCGCCGTCGCCGTCCCGCTGGCCAGCACCACAAAGGGAGCCTCGATGACGCCGCCGTCGGCCCCGGTCACGCGCCAGCCCTCGCCGACCCGCTCCATCTGACGAGCAGTGTCCTGGATCCAGCCTTCCTGCAGATCCTCGCGCCAGGCGGCCAGAACGGTTTCCGGCTCGATCCGCACGTCTTCGGGCGTCAGCACGTCGGCGCCCTCGACACGGACAGCGAACCCCAGGGCCTTCAGACGCGCCGCGACCGCCTCGCCGCCCGGTCCGCGCCAGGCCGCAGGTCCCGGCTCCAGATCGACGCCGAAATCGTCCCACACCCGCCGCGCCGAGCGGAACAGGGCGGCGCGCTCGGGCGTCACATCATCGAGCGCGGCCTCCAGGGCCGGCGCGATCATCCCCGCCGCCACGGCCGAGGCATTGCGCCCGCCCGGGTCGATGACCGCAACCCGATGGCCTCGCCGCTTCAGGGTGACGGCCGTGCACAGGCCAAGCACCCCCGCGCCGACGATCACGACATCGGTCGATAACGGAGCGGAAACGGAAGCGGGGGAAGGCACATTCGTCCCTTCCCCCGCCTGTCCCATGATTTCAAGACACCCTGGCCGACGCTTGTGAGCCTCAGGCCGACACGGCCAGTGCGCCCTCGGCGTTCAGCCGCTCGACCAGGGCCTCATGCTGACGCCACAGGGGCGCAGGCAGGCGGTCGCCAAAGGTCTCGTAGAAGGCCGGGATCAGGGCGGCTTCCTCGCTCCAGACGGCGCTGTCGACGTCGAACAGGATCGACTGATCGGCTTCGGACAGGTCCAGGCCCGACAGGTCCAGCGCGCCCGGCGCCGGCACGCGACCGACCGGCGTGTCCACCGCCTCGGCCTGACCGTCCAGACGGCCGGCGATCCACTTCAGCACGCGCGAGTTGTCGCCAAAGCCCGGCCAGACGAACTGGCCGTCCTCGTTCTTGCGGAACCAGTTGACGAAATAGATGCGCGGCAGCTTGGACGCGTCGGCCTTCTCGCCCAGGCTCAGCCAGTGCTTGAAATAGTCGCCCATGTTGTAGCCGCAGAAGGGCAGCATGGCGAAGGGGTCGCGGCGCAGGGTCCCGATGGCGTTCTCGGCGGCGGCGGTCCCTTCGGACGCCACGGTCGAGCCCATGAAGACCCCGTGCTCCCAGTCGAAGGCCTCGGTCACCAGAGGCACGGCCGAGGCGCGGCGGCCGCCGAACAGGATGGCGTCGATCGGCACGCCCCTGGGGTCTTCCCATTCCGGCGCGATGGTCGGGCACTGGGACGCCGGCGAGGCGAAGCGGGCGTTCGGGTGGGCGGCGGGCTCGCCCGAGGCCGGGTCGTGGGCCGCGCCCTTCCAGGTCGTCAGGCCTTCCGGCGCCGTCTTCGACATGCCTTCCCACCAGACGTCGCCGTCGGCAGTCAGGGCGGTGTTGGTGAAGACGGTGTTGGAGGCCAGCGTCGCCATAGCGTTGGTGTTGGACGCATGGCTGGTGCCCGGCGCGACGCCGAAGAAGCCCGCCTCCGGGTTCACGGCGTACAGGCGGCCGTCGTCGCCGAAGCGCATCCAGGCGATGTCGTCGCCGATGGTCTCGGCCTTCCAGCCGGCCAGGGTCGGCTGCAGCATGGCCAGGTTGGTCTTGCCGCAGGCGCTGGGGAAGGCGGCGGCGATGTATTTCACCGCGCCCTCAGGGCTCGTAAGCTTCAAGATCAGCATATGCTCGGCCAGCCAGCCCTCGTCGCGGGCCATGACCGAGGCGATGCGCAGGGCGTAGCATTTCTTGCCCAAGAGGGCGTTGCCGCCATAGCCCGAGCCGTAGGACCAGATCTCGCGCGTTTCCGGGAAGTGCACGATCCACTTGTCGGGGTTGCAGGGCCAGGGCACATCGGCCTGCCCCTCGGCCAGAGGCGCGCCCAAGGTGTGCACGGCGGGCACGAACACGCCGTCCTCGCCCAGCACGTCCAGCGCAGGCTTGCCCATGCGGGTCATGATACCCATCGACACGGCGACATAGCCGCTGTCGGTGATCTCGACGCCCAGGGCGGAGATCTTCGAGCCCAGCGGCCCCATCGAGAAGGGAACGACATACATGGTCCGGCCGACCATGCAGCCGTCGAACAGGCCGTCGAGACGATCGCGCATCTCGATGGGATCGGCCCAGTTGTTGGTCGGGCCGGCGTCCAGTTCGTCATCAGAGCAGATGAAGGTGCGGCTTTCGACCCGGGCCACATCCAGCGGGTCGGAAACGGCATAGAAGCTGCCGGGTTTCTTGATCGGGTCCAGAGCCTTCAGCGTGCCCTTGGCGATCAGGTCGGCGACGATGGCGGCCTTCTCGGCCTCGGAACCGTCACACCAATGGATGCGGTCGGGTCGCGTCAGGGCGGCGATATGCTCGACCCACGCGACCAGGCGTTTGTGTTTGGTGGGGGCCGGATGAAGGCCCGGTACGGAATTGCGGGATTCGACCTGAACGGCTGACAACGGCTGAGCTCCTGAAGCGGCCCGGCGATCTGACGTCGCTCTAGGCGGTATTGTTACGTGTCTTCACGCATCGTTACGGCTTCAGAACCACGCGCCCGGCCCCTGCGTCAACTGCGGCATGAATTTACCCGTGGTTTCGCGGCCTGCGTGGGCTGGGGGGACCGATTGTCCTTCCTGAGCGAGGGCCCGGCGCGTTAGAACCTCGGTCGTGCAGACCCTCGATTCCGTCACCCAGACACCGACCGGCGCCCTGGCCTCGCCTGCCGTGGCGCGCAACACAGCTGCCATCCTGGCCGTGCTGAAAGCCCACCTCCCGGCGTCGGGCCAGGTGCTGGAGATCGCTGCCGGTTCCGGCGAGCACGCCCTGGCCTTCAGCGCCGCCCTGCCCGGCCTGTCATGGATTCCCAGCGACCCAAGCACAGAGGCCCGCGCCAGCATCGACGCCTGGCGCGATCAGATCGGGACCGCGAACCTGGCCGCTGCCGTCGATCTGGACGCTGCTAGGCCTGAAACCTGGCCGAGCGAGCTTCACCACGCCGTGGTCTGCATCAACATGATCCACATCAGCCCCTGGGCGGCGACGCAGGGCCTGATGGCGGGCGCCGCAGCCGTCCTGCGCAGGCCGGGCGGGCTCCTGTTTCTCTATGGCCCCTATCGTGAGGCGGGCATCCCCCTTGCGCCTTCCAACGCCGCCTTCGACGACAGCCTGAAGGCTCGGAACCTCGACTGGGGCCTGCGTGATCTCGACGCCGTCGTCGCCGAGGCTCGCCGTCACGGCCTGCATCTGACGCGCAGGATCGAAATGCCAGCCAACAACCTGTCGCTGATCTTTCGCCATGTCTGACCACGAGGAAACGCCGATGAAGCCTGTGATTCTTGCCGCAGCCCTGTCCGGCCTCGCTTCCACGGCCGGCGCGCAGACTGCCCCATCGCCCACCCCCGCCCAGGCCTCCGCGCCGTTGCGCGCCTATGGCGAACCCATCCGCCTTGAGACCGCCCAGGCCCTGCTGACCGCAGCCCTCCAGGCCGCTCGCGACGCCGACCTGCTGATGGCCATCGCCGTCGTCGAGCCCTCTGGCGAGCTGGTGGCCTTCGCCCGCATGGACGATGTCCAGTACGTCTCCCTTACCCTCGCCCAGGACAAGGCCCGCTCGTCCGCTCGTTTTCGCCAGGCCACGATGACCCAGCAAGAAAGAGTCATGGACGGCCGGATCGTGCTTTTGGGTACGGCCGAAGCGCTTCCGCTGGGCGGCGGCGTGCCGATCGTCGTCGAGGGCCGCGTCATCGGCGCCATAGGCGTCTCGGGCGGATCAGCGGCACAGGATCATGAGATCGCCGAGATCGCCATCGCGACGCTGCCATAGGGCTTCGCCTGTCCCGACCCGCTTGCCCCACGCGGGAGGAACCCGCTACGGACGGCCATGACCATCACCCGCACCTATGACGGCGACGAACCTCAGCGACTGAACAAGTGGATGGGCCAGTCGGGCATCTGCTCCCGACGCGAGGCCGACGCCCTGATCGCCGCCGGTCTGGTCTCCATCGATGGCGTCGTGGTCGCCGACGCTGGCCGCAAGATCGAGACAGGCCAGACCCTGACCCTGTCCGACGCGGCGTCCCAGACCTTGGCGGCGGGCGTCACCATCCTGCTGCACAAGCCCATCGGCTATGTCTCGGGCCAGCCCGAGCCTGACAAGATTCCAGCCGTTCGACTGCTGACCGAGGAAAACCGTCTGGGCGAGGGCGCGGCGCCGGCAAAGGACGCCTCCCTGCCCCCCATCGGCCGACTGGACGAGGATTCGCGCGGTTTGCTGCTGCTGTCGTCGGACGGCGTGGTCGCCAAGGCCGTGATCGGCCCCGACAGCGACCTCGACAAGGAGTACCTGGTTCGCGTCGCGGGTGACGTGACCGAGAAGAAGCTGAAGATCCTGCGTCACGGCCTGATGCTGGACGGTCGCCAACTGCGCCCCGCCTATGTCAGCCGTATGGAAAGCTTCCGCCTGAAATTCATCCTGCGCGAAGGCCGCAATCGGCAGATCCGCCGGATGTGCGAGATGGTCGATCTTGAGGTCATCGACCTGATCCGCGTCCGCATCGGCCCCATCCGCCTGGACGGCGTACCCGAGGGCCAGTGGCGCATGATCACCGCCGAGGAGCGCAAGGCCCTGGTCGGCGGCTGATCAATCAGTCGTCGCGGTGGACGCGTTCGCGGCGCTCGTGACGCTCCTGGGCCTCGACCGACAGGGTCGCGGTCGGACGCGCTTCCAGACGGCCCAGAGAGATGGGTTCGCCCGTGTCCTCGCAGTAACCGTATGAGCCATCCTCGATACGGCGGATGGCGTCCTCGATCTTGGAGATCAGCTTGCGCTGACGGTCGCGAGTCCGCAGTTCCAGCGCCCGATCGCTCTCGGAAGAGGCCCGGTCCACGATATCAGGGTGGTTCTCGGTTTCGGCCTTCAGGTTGACCACCGTGCCCTTGGACTCGCGCAGGATGTCATCGCGCCAGGCCATAAGCTTGTGTTTGAAATAGGCAAGTTGCCGCTCGTTCATGAACGGCTCGTCGTCGGTGGGCCGGTACTGGACCGGCTCTTCGGCGACAATGGACGCTACGGCGTTCATCGCATTTACGCTCATCACCAAGACGCCCCCCTGTGGCGCAATCCGCCTATAGTCCGATCATCAGAGTCGGAGCAACGCGGTTCGCGGATCCGTGATGACAGGCGGGCTCTGTAGCGGCGAACCGTGACAATTCTTCATCACCATAAGTGGCTTCAGGCGAAAAAGCTCAACGATTTCGAATGGTTTTATGCTGCACTGCGGCGAACTTCCGCCTTAGCAAGCTCTACCGCAGCTCTTAAGTCGATCTGATCCAGCAGACCGCTCAGGCCCGTATCCTCATCCGAGGCGTCGGTTCGTTCCTCGCGCAGGGTGCGGCCGAGGCGATCAAGAACGCCCTCGCCTGCCTCGCCAGCCAGCAAGGCCAGCTTCAGTTCGTCCAGCCGATCCAGAAGCCCGCCGCCACGTCGGATCGCACGGCGCCGTCGCTCCAGCGGATCCTCTACGCCCTGCAGGGCCATCAGGGCGGACAGGCCGGCGACGCCGCCGGCGGATGAGGTTGCGGAAGCCGTGGCCGGAGCGCTGGACGCGCCCGCGCTCGACACGCTGAAAAATCCTGCAGTTCGGACAGGCCGAGCCGCGGGGGTCGTGGCGGGTCCGGTAGGGCCGGTGACCTTCATGACTGGACGCTCCGGTGCATGAGCCAACCCTCGCCGAGGAGAGTCACCGTTTGGTTAACGGCCGGGCAGAAACTGCCGGGGCCGACGCTCCAATCGGCCAGCCCTCCATTGAAATCAAATAGCTTTTCCAGCGGCATGATCCTCGCATCGCGCCTTCTGATCGTGATCTTCGGAACATCCTCGATGCAAAAGCTGCTTACCGTCCTGTTCGCCCTCGCCGCCACGACCCTGTTCTCAGGTCCGGTGGCGGCGCAGTCGCGCATCAAGGACATCGCCGCCATCGAGGGTGTGCGGACGAACCAACTGGTCGGCTACGGCCTTGTCGTCGGTCTGAACGGCACGGGCGACAGCCTTCGCAACGCGCCCTTCACTCGCCAGTCTCTGGAAGGCATGACCGAGCGTCTGGGCGTCAACATCCGCGGCGCCAACGCCAACACCAAGAACACCGCCGCCGTCCTGGTCACCGCCGACCTGCCCGCCTTCGCCACGCCGGGCGCCCGCATCGACGTGGGCGTGGCCAGCCTGGGCGACGCCAAGAGCCTGCTGGGCGGCACCCTGATCGTCACCAGCCTGCAAGGCGCGGACGGGCAGGTCTATGCTGTGGCGCAAGGGTCCGTGCAGACCGGCTCCGTTTCCGGCTCCGGCAGTTCCGGTTCGTCGGTGACACGCGGCGTCCCCACCGCCGGCCGCATCGCCTCGGGCGCCACGGTCGAGGCCGAGACCGGCTTTCAGTTCGGCAATATGCAGGAGGTCCGCCTGACCCTGCGCAACCCCGACTTCACGACCGCCCAGCGCGTCGCCGCCGCCATCAACACCGCCTTCCCCAACACGGCCCTGGCCGAGAACGGCTCGGTCGTCGCCCTGCGCGCGCCGCCGCAGATGGGCATGGCGGGCTTCATCAGCCGCGTCGAGAACCTGCCCGTCGCCGTCGATGTTCCGGCCAAGGTCATCATCGACGAGGTCAATGGCGTCATCGTCATGGGGGATGCGGTGCGCGTCTCCACCGTCGCCATCGCCCAGGGCAACCTGACCATCTCGGTCCAGGAAACGCCCCAGGTCAGCCAGCCCGCCCCCTTCAGCCAGGGACAGACCGTCGTCGTTCCCGACAGCGCCGTGACAGTGGAAGAGGAGCTTGGCCGCGAGATCCGCATCGTCAACGGCTCGACTTCGCTATCCACCCTCGTCAACGGCCTGAACGCCCTGGGCGTCTCGCCCCGCGACATGATTTCCATCCTCCAGGCCATCAAGGCCGCCGGCGCCCTCCAGGCCGAAATCGAGGTGATGTAATGGCCGACCTGTCTGTCTCTCCCGACCTGCTCAGCGGCGGCGCCGCCTCGCCCCTGTCGGCCGTCTCGCCTGCCCAGCGCGAGCGGATGCGCAAGACCGCCGAGGACTTCGAGGCCAGCTTCCTGTCGCAGATGATGAAGCCGATGTTCGAGGGCCTGAAGACCGACGGCCCCTTCGGCGGCGGTCAGGCCGAGGGGATGTGGCGCAGCTTCATGATCGACGCCATGGCCAAACAGACTGTCTCCGCCGGCGGCGTCGGCCTGGCCGATACGGTCATGGCCGAGATGATCAAGATGCAGTCGGAGCCCGCCGCATGAACATCCCCGCCAACGACCCGGTTTCGGCAGGCATCCAGGCGCGCCGCCTGACCGATCTGACCACCCGCCTGACGGATCGGCTGGAAGCCGAGACCGCCGCCTTCGCCGAGCGACGCCCGCAAGACGTGGTCGCCAGCCTGCCCCAGACCCAGGAACTGGCCAACCAGTACCGTCGCGACTCGGCGCAGGTGAAGGCCGCGCCCGGCGTCATCGCCGCCGCGTCCAAGGCGGAGAAGACCTCTCTGATTGAGGCTACACGTCGGTTCGAGACCGTCCTGGCTCGCCATGCACAGGCCGTCGAGGCGGCCCGCATCGTCTCCGAAGGCGTCGTCCGCGCCATTGCGCATGAGGTCTCGGCCGGTCGCGCCATGGGCACGGGCTATGGCGCCAAGGGTCATGCCGCCCCCGGCGACGGTCGCGCCATCACCTTGAACCGCAGCGCCTGACGCTCAGCCCTGTCGCTTCCACAACTCTGAAATCGTAATGGAACCCGGCCGTTAACCGTTTCCGCTACGGCTGCGCTTAAGACCTTGGGCTTAAGCGATGGTCATGCCCATCCGCAAGCGCCTGCTCGGTTTCGCCTTCGCCTCGGCCGACCTTCTGGTCGAGCTGACGCCGCAGGGCGTTGTCGCCATGGCCCTGGGCTCGGGCCCATCGGCGACAACGGGGCCGGAGACATTCCAGAATCGACCCTTCACGGATCGCCTGACGCTAGCCAGCGCCGCGGCCCTGTCTTCTCGCCTCGAGGGCCTGAAACCCGGCGCCAGGCTGGGTCCGCTGGAGATCACCCTGGACTGCGGCGAAGGCCGGGAACGTCGCGCCGCCTTCAGCGCCTTTCTCCTGCCTGAACTGGCGCCGAACGCCTCCTGCTCGATCCGCTATGAGGGGCCTGCCTTCGCCGTTGCGCCGGCGCAACCGATCCTGACGCCTGACGCCCTGCTGGCTCGCGCCCGCGATGTGCTGCAGACAGCCGCCCGGGGATCGGTCGCCGTCTCCTTCATCGACATCGTGGGCCTGGCCGCTGCTCCAGAGACTGCTGCACGCGCGACGGCCCGGATCGAATCCGTCATGCAGTCGGCCTCGGTCGGGGGCGCCAGTGCAGCCCGTCTAACCGCCGAACGCTACGCCCTGCTGTGCGACAGATCGAACGAGCGCGATGTTGAAGAAGAGGTCCGGCAAACGGCCAAGGCCGAGGGTCTGGACGTCCAGGTCATCGGCTCAAGCACCACCGTCACCCAGCCGCCCGTGAACGCCCTGCGCGCCATGCGCTTCGCCGTCGAGGCCTGCCTGCAGGACGGCGGCCTGGCCCGACCGGATGTGACGTTCGAAACCGCCCTGGCCCGCACGATCAAGGAGGCCGAGGGCTTCCAGACCATGGTTCGCAACCGCGACTTCGCTCTGCATTATCAGCCCATCGTCGATCTGAAGACCGGCGCCGTGCATCACTTCGAGGCCTTGGCGCGCTTCTCCAACGACGGCGGCCCGGCCGGCATCGTCCGCATGGCCGAGGAGCTGGACCTGATCGAGGCCTTCGATCTGGCCGTCGCCGAACGCGCCCTGATGCAACTCAGAAAGCGCGGCTCGGGCCTGTTGAAGATCGCCATCAACGTTTCCGGCGCGTCTCTGGCCAACGACGCCTATGTCGACAGCCTGTTGAGAATGACCGCGTCGAACCCGGACGAGCGCCGCCGCCTGATCATCGAGGTCACGGAGTCGGCGGCCGTCGCCGACCTCGCCGCCGCCAACCGTCGCCTGGGCGCCCTTCGCGAAGCGGGCATCAAGCTTTGCATCGACGACTTCGGCGCTGGCGCCGCCTCTCTGGACTATATCCACGGCCTGGCGGTCGACACGGTCAAGATCGACGGCAAGTTCGTCCAGAACCTGGAACGCGACGCCAAGGCCCGCACCCTGATCACCCATCTGGTCGAGTTGTGCGCCTCGCTGAAGCTGACCACCATTGCCGAGTTCGTCGAAACCCAGGGCGCGGCCGACATCCTGAAGGGCCTGGGGGTCGACTACGGCCAGGGCTGGCTGTTCGGCAAGGCCGAGGCCGAACCCCGAACCGTCGCGCAGACGGTCGCGCCCATCCGGCGACGCGGCACGGTCGAGGCCTGGGGCTAGACGCCCCCCGCGCGGATGACCTGCGTGCCCTGCCCGTCAGGACAGGTGAACCGTCTCTTCTATCCCGATGGCTTGCAGAAACGCCGCGTCATGGCTGACGACCAGGAGGGCGCCGTCAAAGGCCTGCAGGGCCGTCTCAATCGCCGCGATGGCGTCCAGGTCCAGGTGGTTGGTCGGTTCGTCCAGCACCAGAAACTGCGCCGGTCGTTCGCCGCCGATGACGCAGGCCAGCCCGGCCCTCAGCCTCTCGCCGCCCGAAAGAACCTCCACCCGCTTGTCGCCCGCCACATTGCGGAACAGGAAGCGCGCCAAGGCCGCGCGCGCGCCGTTGGGGCGGGCCTCGGGATTGATCCGCAGAAACGCCTCGATCACGGTCTCGCCCGCGTGCAGCAGGCTGGTCTCCTGATCCAGCAACGCCGCTCTGACCGGCCGCTCGACCCGGCCAGAAGTCGGCTCCAGCAAACCGACCGCCAGCCGCAAGAGGGTCGTCTTGCCCGCACCGTTCGGCCCGGTGACAGCCACGCGTCTAGGCCCCGTAATTGACAGGTCGAGGGGGCCGAGAATGTGTCGCCCCTGCGGCGTCGCCCACGTCGCGCGGTCCATCCGCAGCACCGTGCGCCCGGCCGCCAGACGTGAGGGCGGCATAGGGATGACCAGTCCACGCACCCGCTCGACCCGCCCCCGGGCGTCGGCCAGGACCGCATCCGCCTCCTCCGCCCGCCGCTCGGCCAGCCGCCCCTCACGCGCGCCCGTGTTCTCGGCCCGCTCGGCCATGCCCCCCAGCAGGATCTTTGGCTCGGACCCCCTGGCGGCAAAGGCCCGCCCAGCCTTGTCGCGGCGCGCCTTCCTTTCGGTCGCGATCTGGTTCTCGCGCGCGGTGCGGTCGACATCGCGTTCCGCCGAAGCCAGGTCGCGCTCCGCCGCCGCCCGCTCGACCGCCTTGCGCTCGGCATAAAGGTCGTAGGCGCCGCCATAGACAGCGGCGCCCAGGCTCGACAGCTCGACGATACGGTCCATCCGCCGCAACAGGTCGCGGTCGTGGCTGACCACCACCGCCCCGCCCTTCCAGCGCCCCAGAACCTCGGCCACGATCTTGCGGGCCTCGCTGTCCAGATGATTGGTCGGCTCGTCCAGTAGCAGCAGGTCCGGTTCTGCGATCAGCAGCCCCGCTAGCCGCAGCCGAGTCAGTTCACCGCCGCTCAGGCTTGCGGACAGCCGGTCCAGCGCCAGCCCGCCCAACCCCACCTGCCCCAGAGCGTCCCTGATCCGCTCCGGCAGACTCCAGTCCGCTCCGGCCAGGTCGTCGGCTGAGCCTTCGCCAGCCAGCACACGCTCGACCATCGCCGTCGCCGCCCCGACGCCCAATGTGCCGACCACCCGCTCGCTCTCGGCGGGTTCGTAGCGTTGCTCCAGCACTCCGATGGCGCCGTCGCGCGCGACCGTCCCTTGCGAGGGAGCCTGCAGGCCCGCGATCAGGCGCAGCAGCGTGGACTTGCCCACGCCATTGCGGCCCACTAGGCCGGTGCGCTCAGGCCCGAAGGCCAGGCTCAGAGTGTCGAGGAGGCGAACTCCGTCAGGCGTATCAGCGCTGACGCGGTCCAGTGTTGCGTACCCGGACGGGGACGCGCTTCGGCTTGGGGAGGGACGAGACATAACCAGCGACCATGGCGACGAGGGAAAGGGCGATACCGATTTCCAGCGCGATGATCATGGCAGTCAGGCCTCCAGTGGGTGCTCGAAGATGTGAACATGGGTCCAGCCGTCCCGAGGCGCAAGACTATTGGACCTTTGCGACATCACCACCGCGTGACAGGTTGGCGATCGGAGGCGCCGCCATGATCCGCATTACCCTTCTGACCCTCGCCCCGGCTGTTCTGTTGGCCGCCTGCGCGACGACGCCGGACGCACAGCCGTCTCCGCCCGACTATGCGGAGATCGCAACCCAACCCGCGCCAGCCAATGCGCGCCTCTATGCTGACTGTTTTGGCCAGGCGATCCGCAATCAGACCTATCGCCGCGCCGCCGAGGGCGGCGACGAACTGCTGCTGCACACCTGTACCGGCGACGCCGCCCACGCCATGTTCACGGCGCTCGGCCCATGGAGCGCCCAGATCGGCTCCGAATGGCGAGCCCAGGGCCGGGTCTGGCGCTCGACCGCCGTAGTCCAGCGCAACCTGATCGGGGCGGACTACTGTTCCGCGACCGAGGCGGGCGACGATGCGCGTTGCGTCATCACCTTCAACGCCGGCGACTTCCTCGACCAATAGGCCGGCCTTCCCTACAGGGAAGGGCATGGAACGCGACCTCGACATCGCCGCTGCACGCCGGGCCTCCGCCTCTCAGGAGATCCGCCAGGTCACAGGCATAGACGAGCCGATGATCGACGCCCTGGTCGAGGGCTTTTATGCCCGGGTGCGCGACGATGACCTGATCGGCCCCGTCTTCGCCGCGCACATCACGCAATGGGCGCCGCATCTGGCCCAGATGAAGCTGTTCTGGTCGTCGGTGGCCCTGTCGACCGGCGCCTATCAGGGTCGCCCCATGCCCAAGCACCTCCCCCTGCCCATTGATGCCCGTCATTTCGACCGCTGGCTGAGACTGTTCCGCGAGACGGCGCAAGCCTTGTGCCCGCCCGTCGCCGCCAATCACTTCATCGAACGCGCCGAGCGCATCGCCCAGAGTTTTGAACTCGCCATCGCAGGGGCCGCGGGCGTCCTGCTGCGCAGCGACGAGCGCTACTTGCGCCCGTGAGACCTCTCGACCTGACAAGACCACAATGTTCCCACATTGTTCTTGCTGAACTCGGCCGATTCATCCCCATATAGCGTCGTCGCACCGGACCCTGTCCGGCCCTCCCGCGTTTCCGGAACACATGACCGAAAAGCACAACTTCATCCGCGTTCGCGGCGCCCGCGAGCACAATCTCAAGGGCGTGGACGTCGATATCCCGCGCGAGAAGCTGGTCGTGATGACCGGCCTGTCGGGCTCGGGCAAATCCTCGCTCGCCTTCGACACCATCTATGCCGAGGGCCAGCGTCGCTATGTCGAGAGCCTGTCGGCCTATGCCCGCCAGTTCCTGGAGCTGATGGGCAAGCCGGACGTGGACCTGATCGAGGGCCTGTCGCCGGCCATCTCCATCGAACAGAAGACCACGTCCAAGAACCCGCGCTCGACCGTCGGCACTGTGACGGAAATCCACGACTATATGCGCCTGCTGTGGGCGCGCGTCGGCGTGCCCTATTCGCCCGCCACCGGCCTGCCTATCGAGAGCCAGACCGTCTCTCAGATGGTCGACAAGCTGACCGCCCTGCCCGACGGCGAACGCCTGCTGCTGCTGGCGCCCGTCGTGCGCGGCAGGAAGGGCGAATACAAGAAGGAGATGGCCGAGTGGCAACGCTCGGGCTTCCAGCGGCTCAAGATCGACGGCGAGTTCTACGCCATCGAGGACGCGCCCACGCTCGACAAGAAGTTCAAGCACGACATCGACATCGTGGTGGACCGGATCGTCACCAAGGCGGGCCTCGAACCCCGCTATGCGGACAGCATCCAGACCGCCTTGGGCCTGGCCGATGGCATCGCCGTGGCCGAATGGGCCAATCCGTCAGAGGGCGAAGAGCCGCGCCGCATTACCTTCTCGGAGAAGTTCGCCTGTCCGGTGTCGGGCTTCACGATCAGCGAGATCGAGCCCCGGCTGTTCTCGTTCAACAACCCCTTCGGCGCCTGTCCGGTGTGCGACGGCCTGGGGGTCAAGCTGGCCTTCGACGCAGACCTGGTTATCCCGGATCGCGACAAGACCCTGCACAAGGGCGCCGTCGCCCCCTGGTCGCGCGGCCCCTCGCCCCTCTACACCCAGACGCTGCAGGCCCTGAGCCAGCATTTCGGCTTCTCGATGGATGTGGCCTGGCGCGAGCTTCCGGCCAAGGCCCAGGGCGTGATCCTGAACGGCACGGGATCAGAGAAGATCAAGTTCGTCTATGACGACAACGCCCGCAAGTTCGAGACCACCAAGACCTTCGAAGGCGTCCTGCCCAACCTCGAACGCCGCTGGCGCGAGACGGATTCGGCCTGGGTGCGCGAGGAGTTGGGCCGGTTCCAATCCGAGACCCCCTGCGACGCCTGCAACGGCAAGCGGCTGAAGCCCGAAGCCCTTGCAGTCAAGATCGACGGCTCCGACATCGCCGACATCTCTACCCTCTCCATCAAGAAGGCTTTCGCCTGGGTCTCCAGCCTTCCAGACCAACTTACGGATAAGCAGCTGGAGATCGGCCGGCGTATCCTGAAAGAGATCGGCGACCGCCTGCGGTTCCTGAACAATGTCGGCCTGGACTACCTCAGCCTGTCGCGCGCCTCGGGCACCCTGTCGGGCGGCGAGAGCCAGCGTATCCGCTTGGCGTCACAAATCGGCTCGGGCCTGACCGGCGTCCTCTATGTGCTGGACGAACCCTCCATCGGTCTGCACCAGCGCGACAATACCCGCCTGCTGGAAAGCCTGCGCGGCCTGCGCGATCTCGGCAACTCGGTCCTGGTCGTCGAGCACGACGAGGAGGCGATCATGACCGCCGACTATGTCATCGACATGGGCCCGGCCGCCGGCGTCCACGGCGGCACGATCTGCGCCGAGGGCACGCCCGAACAGGTCATGGCCAACCCGAAATCCCTGACCGGCCAGTATCTGACCGGCGTGCGCGAGATCGAACTGCCGCCCGAGGGTCGCCGGCCCATCAACCGCAAGAAGATGCTGAAGATCTCGGGCGCCACCGGCAACAACCTGAAGAGCGTCACCGGCGAGATTCCGGTCGGCCTGTTCACCTGCGTCACCGGCGTGTCCGGCGGCGGCAAGTCCACCTTCACCATCGAGACCTTGTACAAGGCCGCCGCGCGCCGCCTGCACAATGCGTCCGACGCCCCTGCCCCCTTCGACCGGATCGAGGGGCTGGAGAATTTCGACAAGGTCATCGACATCGACCAGTCGCCGATCGGCCGCACCCCGCGCTCGAACCCGGCGACCTATACCGGCGCATTCGGTCCCATCCGCGACTGGTACGCGGGCCTGCCGGAGTCCAAGGCGCGCGGCTATGGGCCCGGACGGTTCAGCTTCAACGTCAAGGGCGGCCGCTGCGAAGCCTGTCAGGGCGATGGCCTGATCAAGATCGAGATGCATTTCCTGCCCGACGTCTACGTCACCTGCGACGTCTGCAAGGGCAAACGCTACAACCGCGAGACGCTCGAGATCGTCTTCAAGGGCAAGTCGATCAGTGACGTGCTGGACATGACGGTCGAGGAGGCCGGCAGTTTCTTCAAGGCCGTCCCGCCGATCCGCGACAAGATGCTGACCCTTGCCCGCGTCGGCCTGGGCTATGTCCAGGTCGGCCAGTCGGCGACGACGCTGTCGGGCGGCGAGGCCCAGCGGGTCAAGCTGTCGAAGGAACTGTCGAAACGGGCGACCGGCAAGACCCTGTATATCCTCGACGAGCCGACCACCGGCCTGCATTTCGAGGATACGCGCAAGCTGCTGGAGGTGCTTCAGGAACTGGTCGAGGCCGGCAACACCATCGTGGTGATCGAGCACAACCTGGATGTCATCAAGGTCGCCGACTACCTGCTCGACTTCGGCCCCGAGGGCGGCGAAGGCGGCGGCCAGATCGTCGCCGTCGGCACGCCCGAACAGGTCGCGGCCAACACCGACAGCTGGACCGGCAAATACCTCAAGGAAGTGCTGGACCGGCACGAGACGCGTCGCAAGGCGCGGGTCGCCGCCCTGACCGCCGAGGCCAAACCTTCGAAGGCTAAGACCAAGGCCTCAGCCTGAGGCCGTCGATCATCTCGGCCATGCGGCCGGGATGATCGAGCGTTCGGATCAGGCTTCTCCCGTCGCCACCACGCCGTGATCCTTGGTCCGGCCGCGCCAGATCAGCACGGCCGAGCCGACAAGCAGGAAGACGGTCGTCACGATGCCGCCTTCGGGACCGAAGGCCGCGCCGGTGATCCACCAGGGCGTCTCGGGCCGCGTCGCCAGATCGACGACCAGGGGCGTGGTCTCCACCACCTGACCGGACACTTCCAGTCCGAAGCCGAGACCCAGCAGCCAGTTCCACGCCGCGTGCCAGCCGCACACACCCCACAGCGAGCCCTCGCGCGCGGCGTACAGACCGATGAAGACGCCGAACAGCACCACGTTCAGCACCCCGGTCAGCAGTTCCGGCGACGGCTTGATATTGGCGGCGTGCAGCAGTCCGAACAGAATGGAGCTGAGGCCGATACCCCAGGCCAGGCCGTGCCGAGACGTAATGACCGACATCAGCCAGCCGCGCGTGACGATCTCTTCGGTCGAGCCCTGGATGATGAAGCCCAACAGCAGGACCAGGATGGGGAAAAGGGCGCCCGCGACATTGGCCGTCCCAAAGGCGCCGCCGCCCTGCACGCTATAGCCGCCGCACGCCGCGATCACCCCGACGACGCCCAAAAGGAACAGCAGTCCCACGGCATATCCGCGCGCGAACCGCTTCAGGCCCGAGCCGTTGAAACCGATCGTCTTCAGGCTGCGCCGCTCGAAGAACTTAACCCACAGCACGACAAGCGCGCTGATCGCCGCGAACCCGAACAGCGTCCAAGCGGTGCCCTGCCAGCCGATGCCCTGACCTTGTGGAGAGATGAAGCCCAGCAGGATGCCGGGAATGACCGCAATGGTCTGGCCCAGGGCGATGAAGACCACCGCCAGGACCAGGGCCGCCGCCGTCCAGGTGCGCCGATACCGCAACCCGCGCGGGGCATAGAGTTCTAGCCCTTTTGAATCAGCCATGGACGGACGCTCCCTTCAGATCGCGATAGGCCGCTGCGAAGGGTGCGGACAGCACCACCATCTGCAGGGCGGAAAACACTGCGTTCAGCACCACCCATACGGCGATGGCCGGTCCAGCGGCCCGCAACACGGTCAGGGTCGGCTCCCCCTCCAGCGCAACGAGACTGTCCAGTCCGCCGGCTGCAAACGTCAGCGGAAGAGCGAGGATGCTGCTGACCGCGCTCAACAGCATGGCCATGATGCAGGCGATGATCATCATGCCCAGCAGCGGCAGGCTGCGCCCCTTGGTCATTGCGAAGGAGTCGAAGATCGCGACGCGGCGCTCGTCGACGGTGATCGGCACGGCCAGGCTGAGCCGCAGCGACAGCCAGACTACGAAGGCCACGGCGGCCAGGCCCAGCAAGGTCACCAGGAGCCACAGGATATTGAGCCCGCTCGCGGCCGTGAACCCGGCCAGCAGGCCGACGGCGCCGAAGGCCACGATCGCCGCTAGGGAGATCAGGATCACCACCACCACGCTGACCAGCAGGACACGGAGCTCGTCCCCGCCTAGCCCCATATAGCCGAAGCCCTTCTGGTCGGGCGTCAAGACGGCGCGGACCACGGCGGCGCTCAGCACCGCGCTGAGCACCAGGCTCAGCGGCCCGACCACTGAGGCCATCACCGCATACCCCAGGCCCAGGGCCTCGAAGTCTTGCAGGGTCGGCTCGCCACCGGACTGCATATCCGCCGACACCGCCGTGATCTGAGCGATGGAGCCGCCAAACACCGCAAAGACCAGGCCGAAGAAGACCAGATAGGCCAAGGCCCACAGCCCCACCGCCACCGGGTTGCGCCGCATGATGCGGAACCCTTCGAAGGCCGCGTCGGTCGCCGAGAACTTCATCTTGTCGCTCCGTGAGTCGCTGAAACCAGTCTAGCGCGCGGCGGGGGGCCGTGCGCAGCCCCCGCCATCCTTTCGGCTCAGTGGCCGTCGGCAGGCTTGGCATGAGAGTGGTCATCGTGAGGAGGGTCATCATGGCCCGATGCATGGTGATCACTGTCGTCATGGCCATGGTCGCCAGCCTGGTCGTGGCCATGGTCCGCCGGGACATCATGCTGATGCTCAGCCGAGCCATGTCCCGGCTCGTGATGGGCCTCGTCATGGTGGGCCTCGTCATGGTGGGTGGGCCCTGCTTCATCGTGCGCCGAATCGGTAGGACCTTGGGCGGCATGATCCCCCGCATGACCATGATCCGGTTCGGCATGAGCCGGCGTGGCTGCAGCAGCGGCTACGGTCGGGGCCAGGATGGGTGACAGGCCGTCGTCGTGCGGATCCGCCACGACCGGGGGCGGCGGCGTTCCGCTATCGCTCAATTGGCGCGCCGCGCTGGCCAGAGGGGCGCTGAACAGGGCGCTCGAAAACCCCGTCAACAGGATGGCCGGAACGGCCAGCACAGCGGCAGGGATCGCGAAGGGACGCGCCAGCTCGGTGAGTTGGGCAAGGGTCGGCGTCGCCGTGCCGAAGTCCGGCCAGATCACGCCCGCCTGATGGGCCACCACGAATAGAACCCCGCCAGCGACGGCGAAGAACACAAGCTGAATCAGTATCTGGATGACCCAGGCCAGGAAGCCGGTGACAGCCAACTTGGCTGCCTGACCACGCCCCAGCGCCCAGCCCCGCTCGAAAGCGAATGTCTTGTCCAGCACACTGACGGGAATGATCAGGATGACCCGCGCCAGCACCCATATCGCCAGCAGAGCAACCAATCCGCCATAGGCGACCATGACCGGGATCACGACCTGCGCACCCTGGCCGGAGATCGCGGCGGCGAGGGCCAGCCCCGCCAGACCGAGCACGATCACGCCCAGATAGACGCCGACCCCGACCGCGATGCTGGTCACGGCCACTCGCAACTCATCCATGCCCAGGCGCAGGAAGCCGAAACCGTCGCCGCGCTTGGCCAATGTGGCGCGAATGGCGGCAGTGAAGATCACCACGCCCAGCACCAGGCTGAGAAGGTTCAAGCCCTGTACGCCAGCTTCCAGCGCCATGAACTGGCTCAGATCAGGCTCGACGCCCGTTTCGGCCGTGCCCATGATCTGAATGAAGACGGGCGCCAGCACCGCCAGCACTCCGGCGGCCAGTACGAACCGCAACAGTCCCCAGACGAAGATCGTCACCGGCCGTCGCTTCAACAGGGCAAAGGGCGCATTCAGCGCCTCTCCGATCGAAAACCTACGCTTTGAAACTCGTCCCATATCGCCCCCTCCCCAGGGTTCACGTTCCGGATCAGTGTTCTCGTGTCAGCCCCTGTCCAGCCGCCCATAGGCGGCCGCGACAAATCCCGTGGTGAGCGGAGCCTGCAGGCCTGCCAGCACCAGCGCCCAGACCAGTGCGCCCCCCGGCCCCTCCAGCATCCCCCCAGATGACAGCAGGGCCAGGATAATGACCGGCGCTGAGGTCAGCAGCAGTCCCGCGAACAGGGGCCAGCCCGCGCCCCTTACGATGATGAAACTGTCCAGCGACACCATTCGCCCGCGCGCCACCGTGGCCGGCGCATAGAGCGAAAGCCGCACGAACAGGGACAGGACGACGAACACGGTGGCCAGTCCTGCGAGGGTCACGACCGCCAGTTTCCAGCCCTCGCCCGCGGCCGCCCAGTTGCGTCGCGCAATGGCGTCGGCGTCCAGCTCGGCCATGCCTGCGACAGCCAGCAGAACCAGCCCCAGCACCGATGCGATCATGACGATTAGCAGCAGGCACAGCAGGGCCGCGCCCAACAACCTCGCCTCAGGCTTGCCCAGTTGCAGACCGGCCGGCCCCAGGCCCGATGGCTGCTTCAATGCGATTCTCAGCAGACCGCCCTTCAGCGCCAGGCCTGAAGCGATCACCGCCAGGCCCACCAGCCACGTCCAGCCGCCGCTCCAACTCCCGGCAGGCAGGAATATCATCGCCGCCATCAAGGCGGCGCAGACGGCCATGGCGCCCCACGCGCCGCACCAAGCCGGCGTCAGCCCGCGCAGGGTCTCGCCCAGCGCACCGACCAGATTCAAGGTGGGTTTCGACGCCCGCTGCGGGGTCGCGTGTTCGTGGCTCATGCGCCCCCCGGCAAATCCGGGATTAACCTAACCCGAAGTCGGCCTCTGCGACCAGAGCGTTGCTGACGAAAGCCTCGCGTCGCCCTAGAAGGCCGCATGACCACGTCCCCAGACCTCAAACCCATTCACGTTATCGGCGGCGGCCTCGCCGGTTCCGAAGCCGCCTGGCAGATCGCCAATGCGGGCGTCCCCGTCATCGTGCACGAGATGCGCGGCGTGCCGGGCGTGAAGACCGACGCCCACCATACCGATGGCCTGGCCGAACTGGTCTGCTCCAACTCCTTCCGCTCGGACGACTGGGAGCATAACGCCGTGGGCCTGCTGCATCAGGAGATGCGCGAGCTGGGCTCGATCATCATGGCCAGCGCCCATGACCATCAGGTCCCCGCGGGCGGCGCCTTGGCTGTCGATCGCGACGGCTTCTCGCAATCCGTGACGGCCAAGCTCGAAGCCCACCCCCTGATCACCATCTGCCGCGAGGAGATCGCCGGACTGCCCCCCGAAGAGTGGGACAATGTCATCGTCGCTACCGGTCCCCTCACCTCGCCCGCCCTGGCCGAGGCCATCCTGAAGCTGACCGGCGAGGAAAGCCTCAGCTTCTTCGACGCCATCGCGCCGATCGTCCATGCGGACAGCATCGACTTCGACATCGCCTGGCGTCAGTCGCGCTATGACAAGGAAGGCCCAGGCGGAGACGCCGCCGCCTACGTCAACTGCCCTATGAACAAGGCCGAGTACGAGGCCTTCATCGACGCCCTGATCGACGGCCCCAAGGCCGAGTTCAAGGAGTGGGAGAACGTCCCCTATTTCGACGGCTGCCTGCCCATCGAGGTCATGGCCGAGCGTGGACGCGAGACCCTGCGCCACGGCCCGATGAAGCCGGTCGGCCTGACCAATCCGCGCGATCCGCTGGTGAAATCCTACGCCATCGTCCAGCTGCGCCAGGACAATGCGCTCGGCACCCTGTTCAACATCGTCGGCTTCCAGACCAAGCTGAAACACGGGGCGCAGGCCGAGACCTTCCGCATGATCCCGGGCCTGCAGAACGCCCAGTTCGCGCGGCTCGGCGGCCTGCACAGGAACACCTACCTGAACAGCCCGCATCTGCTGGACCGCCAGCTGCGCATGAAGTCCATGCCGCGCCTGCGCTTCGCCGGCCAGGTCACGGGCGTCGAGGGCTATGTCGAGAGCGCCGCCACGGGCCTGCTGGCCGGACGTCTCGCCGCCGCCGAACGGCTGGGCAAATCCCTGGACGCGCCCGAGGCCCACACCGCCATCGGCGCCCTGGTCGAACACATCACGGGCGGTCACCTGACCGGCTCGAAATTCCAGCCGATGAACATCAACTACGGCCTGCTGCCGCCGCTCGAAACGCCCAAGGTCGACGAGGACGGCAAGAAGATTCCGCTGAAGGAACGCGGCCGCGCCAAGAAGCGGCTGATGAGCATCCGGGCGATCGAAAGCCTGAAGGCATGGCGGGACGCGGGCTGAGCGATGGAGTTCGCCAAGGTCGCCATCCGCCAGCGCATCAATCAGCTGTTCAATGACTATGAGCGTGGCGAACGTCCGGCCCTGAGACGCGCGGACGCCCTGTTCCCCACCGATTCCGTCGCCTGGCGGGTCAATGGCGACATCGTCACCATGATGATCGGCGGTGTATCCGGCCTGCTGCTGCAGATGCTGCATCCTGCGGTGCTGGCGGGCGTATGGGACCACTCCGACTTCCGCGCCGACATGCACGGCCGCCTGCGCCGCACGGCGAAGTTCATCGCTGTCACCACCTATGACCACGCCTCGGCGGGCCAGACCGTGATCGACAAGGTCCGGCGCATTCACGACAAGCTGTCCGGGACGACGGCCGACGGCGCGCCCTATCGCGTCAGCGACCCGGCGTTGCTGGCCTGGGTTCATGTCACCGAGACAATCAGCTTCCTCGACGCCTGGGTCCGATATGCCGAGCCGGGCATGCCCCTGGCCGATCAGGACGCCTATTTCGCCGAAATGGCTCGCGTCGGGCGCGCCCTTGGCGCCGATCCCGTCCCCACCGACCGCGCCGCAGCCGAGGCCCTCATTCAGTCGATGCGGCCCCAGCTCAAGGCCGACGCCCGCACGACCGAGGTCGCCGCCCTGGTCATGCGCCAGAAGGTCGGCGGCTTCAGCGAGGACATCGCTGCGGACCTGATCATGAAGGCCGGCGCCGACCTTCTGCCCGACTGGGCTCGCCAGATGCACCGCCTGCCCAAGGCCTCGCCTATGGTCCGCAATGGCGCCCGAACGATGCGGCGCACCCTGGACTGGGTCTATACCGGCTCGCCAAACCGTCAGGTCTGGCCGGACAACATCACGACGTGGCCGGATCGCTAACGCCCTGGTTTGGCGATCCAACGACGATGTTGATGCTGATGCCCTTGTATTTTTTGCGCAGCGCCACGGCCAGCATGAGAAGCGAAGCTGCAAGCCCCCAGACGTAGCCGGCCAGTCCGCTCGCAAGCGGAATGAGGTCCGACAAGCCGGACAATCCGAGCACGAACCCCACGACAAAACCCAGAACGACGCCGCCAGCAAAGCCGAGTAAGAACGAGCGCCACGCCCAAGCCCACCAGAATGGCAGGATATCTTTCAATGAGAATGTCACTTGATGCGCCCCACGCTAGTCAGGCGGGCATCTGACACGGGGAAGATGACAGCCGTCAAGGTGAGGCCGGAACGGCCTAGACCTGGCCTCTAAGGCTGGCCCACATCAGCCTCAGACGCTTACCGCCCTCACCGCGTTCAGAGCCTGTAAGGGCGGCATGAGCCACTGCCGGGAAGGCCGCCGTTGGCAGGCCCTTCAGCGCTGCATTGGCTGCAGGGCGCAAGACCCTCGCCTCCTCCGCCCGCCCGACCTGGATCAGACCCCACACGCGCCCGGCATCGACCACCCGCGCTTCATGCGCCGGCCCCGCCAGCACCTGCACCGCCGTCTGCATCGGCCCGACGTAGAAGGCGTCGAGATCATGCGGCTCGCCTTGGACACGGCCGATATGGCCCTCGATCAAGGCGTCGAAGGGTGCACGCCGCAGCCCGCGCCGCGCCACGATGTCGGTCAGAGCCTCCAGCACCGGATGGCCCTTGCGCGCCACACCGGCAAAGACGCCGTCCATCTGATCGCGCCACCAGACGTAGCGCATCTCGGCCAGCATCGGCTGGGTGACGCGGGTGGGAATGTTGAGCAGCTCCGCCTCGAAAGCGTAGAGGGCGATCAGATCGCCACGCGCCTGAAGGTCTCCGACAAAGCGGCTGGACAGCCAGCGGTCGGGATCGGCCGCGCGGACCTGAGCATCAAGGCCCCCTGCGGGCGTCGCATCCTCCGGCATCAGGATTGCGCTGCGACCGGATCGCGTCCCGTCGCCAGAACCCAGGCGTAGGCCAGCATGAAGAGCGCGATCGCCGCCTCGGTCAGACGCTGGAAGGCGCCCGCCGGCCCGCCCGTCTCGGCGGTGGCGGCCAAACCCATGAAGCCGATGAAGGCCAGTCCGGCGCACACCAGCCCGAAGACCCTCAAGCCCCGGTGGCCCTTGGCCGACAGTCCTGCCAGCAACAGGCCGAGACATCCCGCCAGATAACCCAGAAGGCCGATCAGGTTGTGCATCCCCTGGGCGACCGACGTCCCGGCGCACTCGAACTCGCACCGGAACCAGACGCTGTTGACGTAGGCATAGGCGTTGAAGGCCAGCAGAAGGAAACCCAGCAGGGCCAGCGCGCTGGACCGCATCCGCCAGGCGATCAACAGACAGGCGGCCATGACCAGAACGCCGATGGGCAGGAAGGCCAGCCAACTGACGGCCCACCCGTCCGGCGCCCCCGTCGCCCCCAGTTCGCTGATGAACTGAAGGACGTGATCGTAGCCGGGATAGCGGGCGCCGCCGACCACGACCATGGCGAGCAACAGGACCTCGGCGACGATGAGCAGGCCAAGCGCCAGCCGACTGATCATCAGCCCGCCCGCTCTCGACTGCCCCGTCGCCGTCATCCGGCCTAGCCGAACAGGGTCTGATACATGGCCATCGAGGTCAGCATCGGCAGGCTGAGCAGCAGGTTCGTGCGGCTGGCCAGCATGGCGACGCGGGCGGCCTTGGCCTTCTTGTCGTCATCGACGACCACGATGCCCAGGGCGCGCTTCTGGTTCGGCCAGATGATGCCCCATACGTTCAGGAACATGACGATGGCCAGCCAGACGCCGACACCCATCAGCATGAAGCCCTGGTCGCCCTGGACCAGACCGCCGGCCAGACCGAAGCTCAGCACCTCGGCGGCATAGGCGTGACCGCGCGTAAACAGCACGCCGACGCCGAAGACCACGGTCGCCAGCGCCGCCCAGCGGAACCAGAACAGGGCTTCGGGCGCGATATGCTTGCCAACCGCGGGCTTCAGCTCAGCCGGGATCGACGGCATGACCCGGATCTGCACGAAGTTGAAATAATAGAGCAGCCCGATCCACAGGATTCCGGAGCCCACGTGGGCCCAACGCAGGACCGCCTGCCAGAAGCCCAGGTCGAAACCGCCCGGCGCCACGCGGCCAAAGGCGAAGATCATCAGCGCCGCCAGAAGCAGGCTCAGAATGATGGTGTTGCGAAAGTTCGAAAGCAGATTGGCCAAGTGTCAGCCCTCCCCAGGGTGAATCGTTGAACCGGCACTATACATCTCCCTCCCTGTCGCGGGAGGGGCGTTGATGCAAAGCATGAACGCGCGCTCTGGCCAACGCGCCCGCTGGCCAGGACTCGAGCACCCCTGCCCTCTGGGAGCCCACCATCCCCCGAGGGGGATGAGGGAGGCTGGGTCGGCTAGGGGCGGCTTGCCATGCCCAGCTTGATTGGCTTGGCGTCTTCGGCCAGTTCGCCGCGCTTCACGCCCCACAGCAGAATGATCGGCGCGCCGACATAGATCGACGAATAGGTGCCGATGATGATGCCGAACATCAGGGCGATGGAGAAGCCGAACAGGGCTTCGCCGCCGAAGATGGCCAGGGCCGCCAACACCATGACCGCCGTGACGCCGGTGATGATCGTCCGCGACAGGGTCTCGTTCAGCGACAGGTCGATAACCTCGCGCAGGGGCATGGACTTGTACTTGCGCAGGTTCTCGCGAAGGCGGTCGAACACGACAACCGTATCGTTCATCGAATAGCCGATGACGGTCAGGATGGCGGCGACCATGTTCAGGCTGAACTCCAGCTTGAACAGCACGATCAGTCCGAAGGTCAGGACCACGTCGTGCAACAGGCCGGCGACGGCGCCGAAGCCGAACTGCGGCTCGAACCGGAACCAGATGTAGGCGAACATCAGGGCGATGGCCAAGCCCAGGGCGATGAGGCCAGAGGTGAACAGTTCGCCCGACACCTTCGAACCCACGACGCTGACACCCGAGTATCGGACCTCGCCCACGGCCTCGCTGATGGCGCTCTGCACCCGCTCGACCACCGCGCTCTGGCCTTCGCCATCCGGCACCTGGAAGCGGACGATGGCGCTGGCGGCGCTGTCGATCCCCTGCACCCCGACATCGCCCAGGTTCAGTTCGCCGACGGCTTCGCGCACAGCCCCGATATCGAGGGCGGAATTATCGGTCTTGGTCATCTCCATCACGGCGCCGCCGCGGAAGTCGATGCCCATATTCAGGCCGGGATAGAAGCAGGCCACGATCGAGGCGATGCACAGCACGACCGAAATCACGCCAGCCGCCCGCGAGTATTTGACGAAGTGAAGATTCGTCTTGTGCGGCAGGATCTTGATCAGGGGCCACCAGGTCATCGGACCGTCTCCGCATCAGCGATGGGCAGTTTCTTGGGCCGGGCCGTCTTCAGCCAGTAGGCCAGCAAGACCTGGGCGACCAGAACGGCCGAGAACATCGAGGTGAAAACCCCGATCGTCAGGGTCCAAGCAAAGCCCCGCACCGGTCCCTGGCCAGCAAAGAACATGATCCCGGCGGCGACCAGGGTGGTCAGGTTGGCGTCGACGATGGTGCCCATGGCCTTGTTGAACCCGGCGTCCATCGAGGCGATGACCGAGCGGCCGGCCCGCGCCTCGTCACGCATCCGCTCGTAGATCAGAACGTTGGCGTCAACGGCGACGGCGAAGGTCAGCACCAGACCGGCGATGCCCGGCAGGGTCAGCGTGGCCTGGAACAACGACATGGCGGCCACAATCAGCAGACCGTTGAGGACCAGGCCGATGACCGAGATGCCGCCGAACAGGAAGCCGTAGGCCAGGATCATGAAGACCACGATGATGGCGAAACCGACCGCGGTCGACAGGGCGCCGGCGGCGACCGCATCGGCCCCCAACTCGGCGGTGACGACACGACGCTCTTCGACCCGCAACGGGGCCGGCAGGGCGCCGCCGTTCAACAGATTGACCATTTCAGACGCGGTCTGGATCGAAAAATCGCCCTCGATGATGCCGCTGCCGCCCGTAATGGCGCTGTTGATGCGCGGGGCCGAGATCACCTTGCCGTCCAGGATGATGGCGAAGGGCTTGCCGATATTGGCGGCCGTCGCCTCACCGAAGCGGCGGGCGCCGACGCCGTCGAAGCGGAAGCCGATGGCCGGACGGCCCGCCTGATCCGAATCGACCGAGGCGCGGGTCAGGTTCTCGCCCGACACCAGGATGCGGCGCTTGACCAGATAGGGGGTGATGCCGTCGTCGCCGTACAGCAACTGGGCGTCGGGCGGCACGCGGCCTGCGATGGCGTCGGCGACCGAGTTTTCCGAATCCACCATCTGGAACGTCAGCTGAGCCGTCTGGCCGATGACGCGTTCCAGCGCGGCGGGATCGTTCTGGCCCGGAGCCTGGACCACGATGCGCTCGGCGCCCTGGCGGGTGATCGAGATTTCCTTGGTGCCGGTGCTGTCGACCCGGCGGCGAACCACCTCGATCGACTGGTCGACGGCGGTCGCGCCCATGCTGTCCAGCGTGGCCTGGGTGAAGCCGTAGCGGATGCGGTTGCCGCTCTGACGGGTCGCGGTGCGCTCCTGCACGCCCTGCTGGTTCGGTCCGCCCGCCAGTTGCTGCAAGGCCTTGAAGGCGGCATCGGCCTGGCTCTGGTCGGCCAGGCTGATGACCACGCCGCCCGCCTCGCGCTGAAGGGCGTTGATGTTGATCCGCGCCTCACGCATCGACACCCGGACGTCCTCGACCAGGTTGTCGACCCGCTTGGTGCGCATGGCCGGCACGTCGACTTCCAGCAGCAGGTAGGACCCGCCCTGCAGGTCCAGCCCCAGGTTCAGGGCGTTCTTGGGCAGGAAGCCGGGCAGCGCCTCTCGCTGAGCGGGCGAAAGGGCGTTGGGGAAGGCGAACAACAGCCCCAGCACCAATGAAAGCGCCAGGACGATGATCTTCCAGCGAGAGAGCTGAACCATGGGTCTATTTTACCGAATGCGACGACGAGGGACGTCAGGCCTTGGTGACGGCCTTGGGCTTGGCGTCGTTGGCGGCGATGGCGGTGCGGTTGCGCACCTCGGCGATCATACCCTTGACCACGCGCACGTTGACCGACGGCGCGATCTCGACGTTGACCTCGGCGTCCTCGACGCGGGTCACCTTGCCGATCAGGCCGGACGACAGGACGATGGTGTCGCCACGCTTCACGGCGGCGATCAGGTTGGCGTGCTCCTTGGCGCGCTTCTGCTGCGGACGGATCAGCAGGAAGTAGAACAGGACGAAGATCGCGACGAACGGCAGGAACTGTACGATCGCGGCCATCAGACCACCTTCACCAACAGGCATTTCGGTATTCCCCGACTTGGGCGAGCCTCAGTCGGGCGCCCTTTGAAAACAAGGCGCGGAACCTAGGGCCGGTCGTCCCAATATGCAACGCGGCCTTTTGGGCTGAGCGCGACCCTGTGTCGATCGCGTCCCAGCCCCTTGAAATCAGCGCGGCAGGACCGTCAGCGGATCGACGGCCACCGGTTCGTCGCCCGACATGCGGCGGGTTTCGTAATGGATCGAGGGCCGTCCGTCGCCGGCGGTCAGTCCGACCGTGCCGATCTGCTGGCCCGCGCGCACGTCGTCGCCGTCATCGACGGTCGCCGAGCCCAGGTGTCCATAGACCGTGCGCCAGCCGTCGCGGTGGACGATCAGGACGGTCAGCCCCTGCCCCACCAGATCGTCGCCGACATAGGCCACGCGTCCAGCGGCGGAAGCCACCACCTCCGCTCCGGCCGAGGCCGCGATATTGATGCCGTTGTTGCGTTCGCCCATGCCGACGGGGCCGAAGCGGCGCACGACCTCGCCACGCAACGGCCATTGCAGGGCCACGCTGGTCGGGGTCGAAGGCGCGCTGGCGACGGGCGCAGCAGGGGTCGTCGGCACGACATTCGCCGGACGTGGGGCGACCGACGCCATGGCGGGCGGCGGCGGCGGAGGCGGAGGGGCGGTTCCCGCATTGGTCACGGCGACCCCGATCGGGGCCGGTCCAGTCGCATAGGGATCAGGCCCCAGGTCGACGGCGTTGTCGGGCAGGATCACTCTCTGCCCCGGCGTGATGGCGCCGCGCGGACCCAGGCTATTGAGGTCGATCAGGCTCTGCACCGGGGCCTGGAACCGGCGCCCGACGCCCGAGATCGTGTCGCCGGGCTGGATCGTATAGGCGACCGTGCCGCTGGCCCCGAGCGAAGCGCCCGAAGACACCGGCGGCGCCACCGGCCGCTCAGGCAGATAGGTCGGGCCGACGGAACCGGACGACGGCGGCGGCAAGGCCCCGCCCTGGATGGGTTCATAGGGCGCGGCGATGGGCGGCGGCGCCTCATAGGGCCGGGGCGCGGGCATGGGGTTGGTCGGATAGGCAGGGACGTTGGTGCCCTGCCCCTGAATCTGGGGGACGCCCGGCGTCGTCGGTCGAGTCGAATAGCGAGGCGCGTCGGGATAGGTCGAACAGGCCGCCGCCGTCAGCGCCGCGCCCGCGATGACCACGCCCTTGATCCAGCGATTGATGCTCATGCCGCGCTCCATAGATTCCGCCCCGGTTTGCCCCGCATGGTGTGCCCCGCGTCGCGCCATTAGCCAAGCTGGGAAAGTCAGCAGAAGTTGGGCGGAGAGGTTAATGGTCCCCGGTTTCCCCCGCCTAGCCTTCCTTGGCCGTCCCCTCGACCAGGGGCACGAACCGCACTTCGCACAGGCTTTCGCGGCGAAACGATCCGTCTGGCTGGCCGGTATAGCGATGCAGCATCTGCACCGAGGTTCGTCCCACCGGCGCGACCAGCACCCCGCCGGGCTTAAGCTGTTTCAGCAGTTCGGTCGGCTCGGTCGGGGATGCCGCCGTGACCATGATCCGGTCGAACGGCGCCTGTTCGGGCCAGCCCAGACCCCCGTCCGTATGGCGGGTGATGACATTGTCGATATCCAGCGTCTTCAGCCGGGCTTCCGCCTCTAGCATCAGGGACCGATACCGCTCGACCGAATAGACATAGCGGGCCAGTCGCGACAGCACGGCGCACTGGTATCCGCTGCCGGTGCCGATCTCCAGCACCCGGTGGCGCGGCTCGACCATCAGAGCCTGGGTCATCAGGCCGACGATATAGGGCTGACTGATCGTCTGGGCGCAGTCGATCGGCAGGGCCTGATCCTCCCACGCCTGATCCAGGAAACGTTCGTGCACGAAGACGGCGCGGTCGATGCTTTCCATCGCCGCCAGCACCTTTGGATCGGTGACCCCCTGCCTGCGAAGGCTCAGGATCAACCGCCCCGCACGATCGTCCTTCAGGTTCATGCGCCCCTCAAAGTCATGCGACGTGCGCCTTGGGCGGCGCCCCGCCCAGCACGCCCTTCAGGTCGTGGACGCTGGTCCTGTGGGTCAGGTCGATGTGCAGGGGGGTGACCGAGATGCGGCCCTCGTCCATGGCGCGCAGGTCCGTGCCCGCGGCATGGTCCTGCTTGGCGCCGCGAAAGCTCATCCAGAAATAGTCGCGGCCGCGCAGGTCGGTGCGTTTCTCGGCGAACATCTCGCCGATGTCGCGAAAACCCTGGACCGTCACCTCGACCTCCTTCACCTCTTCAGGCGGACGGGCCGGGAAGTTCAGGTTCATGATCACGCCCGGCTGGGACGGCTGAGCCAGCAGCTTGGCGATGATGCCTGGCGCATAGGTCTCGGCCGTCTCCCAGTGGGCGACGACCGCGTCGTGGAACCGCTCCAGCGACTGGCTGATCGCAATCGAGCGGACGCCGAAGGCCATGCCCTGAAGCGCGCCCGCAACCGTGCCGGAATAAGAGCAATCCTCGCCGACATTATGCCCCCGGTTCACCCCCGACAGCACCAGATCGGGTTTGCCCGGCAGGATGTCGCTGAAGGCCAGGACGACACAGTCGGTCGGCGTACCGGTCACGGCGAACCGCTTGTCGCCCAGCTTGTTGATGCGCAGCGGCTCGGTCAGGGTGATGCCCCTGCCCTTGCCTGACTGCTCGGTCGCCGGCGCCACCACCCAGACATCGTCCGACAGGGTCCGCGAGATCCGCTCCAGGCAGGCCAGGCCCTCGGCTTCGATCCCGTCGTCGTTGGTGAGGAGTATTCTCATGTTTGCTTTCGTCATTCCGGGCGAAGGCGCGCAAGCGCCGCAGACCCGGAACCCAGCGGCGCGCGAGAGCGCGAACCTGTCGCGGATCGGGTGGTGAAGATCGCCTTCGCTTTGCTACGGCGCCGCCCCGTTCCGGGTCTCCGCTGCGCTGCGCCCGGAATGACGAAAGCCCCCGGAATGACGAACAACTCTGCGTCACCCCACATGGGTCAGCCCGCCCATGTAGGGCAGCAGGGCGGCGGGCACGGCGATGCGCCCGTTTTCGTCCTGATAGTTCTCCATCACCGCCACCAGGGTGCGGCCGACCGCGAGCCCTGAGCCGTTCAGCGTATGGACGAACTCGGGCTTGCCCTCTTTCCGCTTGAACCGCGCATCCATGCGGCGCGCCTGGAAGTCCCCGCAGTTGGAGATGGAGCTGATCTCGCGATAGGTGTCCTGCGACGGCAGCCAGACCTCCAGGTCGAAGGTCTTTTTGGCCGAAAAGCCCATGTCGCCCTTGCACAGCAGCATCCGGCGATAGGGCAGTTCCAGCTTCTGCAGCACCGCCTCGGCGCAGGTGGTCATCCGCTCATGCTCCTCGTCGGACTTATCCGGCGTGGTGATGGAGACCATCTCGACCTTGTGGAACTGGTGCTGGCGGATGAGGCCGCGCGTATCGCGCCCCGCAGACCCCGCCTCGGCCCGGAAACAGGGCGTCAGCGCCGTAAGACGCAGAGGCAGTTCCTCCTCCGGCGTGATCTGCTCACGCACGAGGTTGGTCAGGGAGACTTCGGCGGTGGGGATGAGCCAGTGGTCGTCACCCGCCTTGAACTGATCATCGAAGAACTTCGGCAGTTGCCCCGTCCCGAACATCGCCTCGTCCCGCACCAGATACGGCGGATTGACCTCCAGATAGCCGTGCTCGGTCGTCTGTAGGTCCAGCATGAACTGGCCGATGGCGCGTTCCAGCCGGGCCAGCCCGCCCTTCAGCACCGCGAACCGCGCGCCTGACATCCGCGCCGCCGCCTCGAAGTCGAGCAGACCCATGGCCTCGCCCAGATCGGCGTGGTCGGTCTTTAGATTGGTCTGGCGCGGCGCGCCCCAGCGTGTCGTTTCCACATTGCCGGCCTCGTCGTCCCCGTCCGGCGCATCGTCGGCCGCGAGGTTCTGTTGCGCCGCCAGCAGGTCGCGAAGGGTCTTGCCCTTGTCGGCCTCGACCTGCCCCTGCGCGGAGATTTCGCCCTTCAGCGTCTCGACCTCGGCCTTCAGCCGGTCGGCTTCGGCCATGTCCTTCTTGCCCATGGCGGCGCCGATCAGCTTGGACGCGGCGTTGCGCTTGGCCAGGGCGTCCTGCCCCGCCGTCTGCGCCGCCCTCAGTTCGATATCGAGGGCCAGGATCTGGTCGACGATCGCCTGGGCGTCCGCGACGCCGCGCGACGACCAGCCCGCAACGAAGACGGCGGGGTTGTCGCGGATGGCTTTGATGTCGTGCATGGGACTGGTTTTCGGCAGGCGTTCAGGAAGGCGAGAGCCTTAACGCCCCGCACGGAGTCGGGCAACGCATCTGGGTCCGCCTTCTTTTCGGCGGACCAGACGGATCACAGACCCTTGACGATGCCCTCGACCATCTTCTTGGCGTCGGCGAACAGCATCATGGTGTTGTCGCGGAAGAAGAGCTCGTTCTCGACCCCGGCGTAACCCGCCGCCATGCCCCGCTTGATGAAGAGGACGGTACCGGCCTTTTCCACGTCCAGAATGGGCATGCCGTAGATGGCGCTGGTCGGGTCGGTCTTGGCCGCCGGGTTGGTCACGTCGTTGGCGCCGATGACGAAGGCGACGTCGGCGGTGGCGAACTCGGCGTTGATGTCTTCCAGCTCGAACACCTCGTCATAGGGGACGTTGGCCTCGGCCAGCAGGACGTTCATGTGACCCGGCATCCGGCCCGCGACGGGGTGGATGGCGTATTTCACCTCGACGCCCTCTTCCTTCAGCTTGTCGGCCATTTCACGAAGCGCGTGCTGAGCCTGGGCCACCGCCATGCCGTAGCCGGGGACGATGATGACCTTGGAGGCGTTCTTCATGATGAAGGCGGCGTCTTCGGCCGAACCCTGCTTGACCGGGCGCGTCTCGGCCTGGCCTTCGCCGCCCTTGGCCGCGTCCGCGCCGCCAAAGCCGCCCAGGATGACCGAGATGAAGCTGCGGTTCATGGCCTTGCACATGATGTAGCTCAGGATCGCCCCCGACGACCCGACCAGGGCGCCGGTGATGATCAGGGCGACGTTCTCCAGCGTGAAGCCCAGGGCCGCCGCCGCCCAGCCGGAATAGGAGTTCAGCATCGACACCACGACCGGCATGTCCGCGCCGCCGATGGGGATGATCAGCGTGCCGCCCAGGATCAGGGCCAGGACGAACACGGCCCAGAAGGCCCAGATGGCCGTGCCGCCCGAGGCGATCATGACGCCGATCAGGGCGACCAGGGCGAAGGCTAGGGCGATGTTGATCAGGTGACGCGCGGGCAGGATGATCGGTGCGCCGCTCATGTTGCCGTTCAGCTTGGCGAAGGCGATGACCGAGCCGGTGAAGGTAATGGCGCCGATGGCCACGCCCAGGCTCAGCTCGACGATCGACAGGGATTTGATGCCCACGCCATCGGCGCTCAGGATGCCGAAGGCTTCGGGTGCATAGACGGCGCCGATGGCGACCAGACAGGCGGCCATGCCGACCAGGCTGTGGAAGGCCGCGACCAGTTGCGGCATGTCGGTCATCTTGACCTTGGCCGCGATGCCCGCGCCGAAACCGCCGCCGACCACCACGCCGCCGATGATCAGGGCGGCCGTGGCCAGATCGACCGCGCCGGAACCCCACAGGGTCAGCAGGGTCACGCCCACGGCCAGGGCCATGCCGACCATGCCGAAGATATTGCCCTGGCGGCTGGTCTCGGGGCTGGAAAGCCCCCGCAGCGACAGGATGAACAGAACGCCCGAAACCAGATAGGCGAGCGCCGCTAAAGATGCGTTCATGCTGATCCCCTCATCAGAATACCGTCACCACGGCGGGTCGCGCCGGGTCATTCGTGCCTTGGGCGGTTGCGACACCGCCCTTTACCAGTGCGATCCCGACCGGACCGGCGCCGCCGGTCTTGGTCAGGGCGCAGCGGCCGTCCTGTCCGGGCAGACGCCCCCGGTCGGCGCCGGTTCCGCTGGTGCGGATCCGGTTGGACCAGTGCCGCAGATCATACGGACTGGCCTCGTATGTCACCGGCTGGAACCGGCACTCCAGGGCCCATGTCGCGCCCTGAGGCGCCGCCACGGACCAGTGAAGGCCGCTCTGCCAATCCTTGCCCAGATGCGTCTGGGCCGATGCCGGAACGACGCTCGCCGCCAGCATCAGCGTCGCGATGACCCCGCGCCGCATCGTCAATTCCCGTCCGGCGGCCCGCTGGTCCGCGCCAGCCGCCACAGGGCGCCGGCGATGAACAGCGGCGACACCACGACCCAGACCCAGTCGAACACCGACATGGCCCGGTCTTGAACCACCACCCGAACCAGGATGGAGGCGAACACCAGGGCGGTGCCGCAGTCGAGGAAACGCAGCTTCTGGATCGGATCCTTGACCCGTACCCAGCTCCACAGCCACAGGCCCGCGCCCAGGCCGGTGCCGAGCCAGGACGCGGTCCACGCCAGTTGTGCCGCGTCGGCGGTCATCAGGCCTTCACGGCCTCGACCTTGGCGGGCCGTTCCTTCTTCTTGTACATCGCCAGCATCCGCCGGGTGACCATGAAGCCCCCGAAGATGTTGACGCTGGCCAGGGTCACGGCGGCGACGCCGGCGCCCTTGGCGATCCAGGCGTTGGGACCGGCGACATCGCCCGACACCGCCGCTGCGGCGATCAGGCCGCCGACGATGATGACGCTGGAAATCGCATTGGTCACCGCCATCAGCGGCGTGTGCAGCGCGGGCGTCACCGACCAGACGACGTAATAGCCGACGAAGATCGCCAGCACGAAAATGGCCAGCCGGAAGACCGTGGGATCAACGTGTTCCATCAGCCCTTCACTCCTTCATGAACCACGGCCCCGCCGTGGGTGACGACCGCCGCCTTCAGGATCTCGTCTTCCAGATCGACGTTCAGCACGCCGTCCTTCAGCATCAGACCGACGAAGGCGACCAGGTTCTTGGCGTAGAGGCTCGACGCATCCGAGGCGATCCGCCCGGGCAGGTTGGCGATGCCGACGATCTGCGCGCCGTTCGGGGTCGTGACGACCTCGCCCGACTTGGCGCCCTCGACATTGCCGCCGGCCTCGACGGCCAGGTCGATCAGCACAGAACCCGGCTTCATCGTCGCCACCTGTTCGGCGGTGACCAGGACAGGCGCGGCGCGACCCGGAATTAGAGCCGTCGTGATGACGATGTCCTGCTTCTTGATATGTTCGCCGGTCAGAACGGCCTGTTTGGCCTGATACTCGGGCGACATCGGCTTGGCGTAGCCGCCGGCCGTCTGGGCGTTCTTGAACTCCTCGTCCTCGACGGCCAGGAACTTGGCGCCGAGGCTCTCGACCTGTTCCTTGGTGGCGGGGCGAACGTCGGTGGCCGTGACCACCGCGCCCAGGCGCCGGGCCGTGGCGATGGCCTGAAGGCCTGCGACGCCGACGCCCATGACAAAGACCTTGGCCGGGGCGACCGTGCCCGCCGCCGTCATCATCATCGGGAAGCCGCGGCCATAGGCGGCGGCCGCCTCGATCACGGCGCGATAGCCGGCCAGGTTGGCCTGTGACGACAGGGCGTCCATGACCTGTGCCCGCGTGATCCGCGGCACGAATTCCATGGCGAAGGCGGTGGCGTTGGCGCTCGACAGGTCGGCGACCCCGGCCTTGTCGCGATAGGCGTCCAGCAGGCCGACGACGACCGCGCCGGGTTTGAGGGCACTGGTCTCTTGGGCATTGGGACCGCGCACCTTCAGCACGATATCGGCGCCATCCAGCACCGCGCGGGTGTCCGGCTTCACCACCGCTCCGGCCGCGACATAGTCGGCGTCGGGGAAGGACGAGCCTGCGCCCGTCCCGGCCTCGACCACGACATCGGCGCCCATGGCGACGAATTTCTTCACCGTCTCAGGCGTGACGGCACAGCGCGTTTCGCCTTCGCGGCGTTCGCGGGTCACGGCGATAGTGACAGCCAAGCGATTCTCCCCAGAAACGTTTCGTGAGGAGACCCTTAGGATGGAATGGAAAGCCTCGTCAAAGGCTCAAAGGCCTCAAACTGCGCATAAGCCGTGCTCGCAATGGCCAAACCGAGGAAAGCCATGCCACGATCGCATCGGCGATCCGCCGCTAGTGGCTCTTGCCCGACCGCAGGAAGACGAAGCCGGCCACGAACAGGACCACGCCGCCGATCAGGCCGGCGAAGAAGCTGCCGTTGGGCTGGAACCACAGCACCAGGAACAGCAGCAGCGAGGCCAGCGCCAGCGAGCCCCAAGAGAATAGATTCTGGACCAGCTTCCAGGTCGAGACCTGCTCGTTGATCTGCATCTCGCCACGGACATAGGCGTGGGCGTCCGCGTCGGCGGCGTCGGTAGCGTGGTGCGGGTCGGCCATGGAGAGTTCGTCCAGAGAGTCGAGAAAAGTTGGCCGACTTATAGCGAGGTCGGCGTCAGGCTCAAGTCGGGCCTCAGACGGTTTGCTCGAACTGGTCGATCAGCCGCTCCAGCCGCTGGCAGCCGATGCTCCAGAAGGCCGGGTCGCGCGGGTTCAGACCGAACGGCGCCAAAGCCTCGACATAGGTCCGCGTCCCGCCGCCCGCGAGCAGGTCGCGATACAGGGGCGTGAAGGCCGTCGGGTCTTTCCTTCGCGTCTCCATCAGCGCCGCCACCAGCAGGTCCCCGAACGCATAGGCGTAAACATAGAAGGGCGAGTGGACGAAGTGGCTGACATAGCTCCACCAGTGCTCGTAACCGGGGTTCAGCGTGATCGCCGGCCCCAGGGACGCCCCCATCTCCTCCAGCCAGATCTGGCCGATACGGTCGGCGGAGACCTCGCCCCCTGCCCGCTCGTCGTGGAAACGGGTCTCGAAGCGATGGAAGGCGGTCTGGCGGATGACCGAGTTCAGCCCGTCCTCGATGCGGCCGGCCAGCAGGCCGCGCTGCTCGGCCCTGGGCGCGGTGGCCAGCAGCCGGTCGAACGTCAGGCCCTCGGCGAAGATCGAGGCGGTCTCGGCCAGGGTCAGGGGCGTGTTGGCCAGCAGCGTGCCCTGATCGGCGGCCAGGCTGTTGTGAACGGCGTGCCCGACCTCATGGGCCAGGGTCAGGACGTCGCGCCGCTCGCCCATCCAGTTCATGAAGACATAGGGGTGCCGCGTCGCCGTCACCGGGTGGCAATAGGCGCCCGACTGCTTGCCCGGTCGTGCCCGCCCGTCGATCCACGGATTGTCGAAGAAGGCCGAGGCCCGCTCGCGGAACTCGGGCCCCAGGTCGCCGAAACTGTCCAGCACGATGGCCCTGCCCTCGGCCCAGTCGAAGCCGCGCGGCGCCTTGGTGTCCAGCGGCGCATTGCGATCCCACTGATCCAGCTTGGCCTTGCCCAGAACCCTGGCCTTCAGGGCGTAGTAGCGGTGCGACAGTTTCGAATAGGCGTCGCCCACCGCCTGGGCCATCGCATCGACCGCGTCGCCGTCGACCTCATTGGCCATGTGGCGGCTATCGGCGGGACGGGCGAAGCCGCGCTTGCGGTCCTCAAGTTGCTTGTCCGCCACCACGGTGTTCAGGACCAGCGCCAGGGTCGATGACCGTTCGGACAGCGCCGCGTTCAAGCCTTCGGCCGCCGCCTTCCTCCGCGCCGGCTTGGGATCGGACAGGCCGTTCAGCGCCTGGGCCAGGGTCAGCTTCTCCTTGCCGACCTCGACCCGCATCGCCGCCAGGGTCTCGTCGAACAGACGACCCCATTGCGTGGCCACCGGCGAATACTCGGCCAGCCAAGTCTCCAGCTCCTGCGACAGTTCATGCGGCTTGCCCGCCCGCACGCGACGCAGCCAGGGCCGCCAGCGCGCGGCATTCAAGTCGCTCGCCAGGGCCGCCTCGATCTCGGCCTCTTCAAGCTGGTTGATCTCCAGCGTCAGCCAGACGGTGGGCGTCGAGACCGCCGTGACCTTCTCGCGGATGTCGGCCTCAAAACCCTGAGCCTTGGCGTCGTCCCGCGCTGTCGAGGCCGCGAGGAAGGCATAGGCGCCCAGACCGCCCAACGCATTGGTCGCCTGTTCGTACAGGGCAATGGCGCGATCCAGCACGACGCCCAGCGCGACCGGATCGGACCGGCTGGCCAGCAACCGGCCCTGCAGGGTCTGAAGCTCGGCGACAGCGGCCCGACCCCGCTCCAGATCGGCGGCGACCGCCTGATCCTCGCGGCCGGCGTAGAGATCGCTCAGGTCCCACAGCGGCGGCTCGGACGGATCGGCAGGCTGGGCGGGGGCTTTGAAGGGGGCGTTCATGCTCCTGTTGTGGGGAGGCGGACCGCCCGGCGCAACGCCTCGACCCCCATTGCCTATGACGCCGAACCGTCCAGACTGAGGTCAGGGAGACCACGCCATGAGCACCATCGACGCCGAGGCCGCAGCCGGCCGTTCGGGCCTGAGGCGCGACGACGCCCAGAGGCGAACCGCCCTGGCCCGGCTGGTCGTCGGGTTCGTGCAGGGCCTTGCCCTATACTGGCTGTTTCGCAGCGCGGGCGGCGCCTCGGACGGGGCCAACGAGACCTGGCCCTATACCCAGCCGCTGGCGTTCGGCCCCCTGCTGCTGGTCGCCGCCTATCTGCCCATCGTCGTGCTGGCCGGTATAGGCCGCCTGAGGCTGCGGACCCTGTTGATCTGGACCGGCGTCCTGGCCCTGACACTGGCCGGCCTGGCCCTGCACGACATCGCCCGCCAAGGCGCCGAACGCGACGACCTGGTCCTCACGCCCGGCCTGTTCGTCTTCGCCGCCGCCGCCCTGTTCATCGCTCACCACCTGATCGTCCCCGCCGACCGGCAGAGGCGGCTGATCGCCGATTACCACGGCTATTTCGACGCCGCCTGGATGGCCGGCGTGCAACTGGCCCTGTCGATCGGCTTCACCGGCGCCTTCTGGCTGCTGCTGTTCCTGGGCTCGGCCCTGTTCAAGGTCATCGGCCTGACCTTCCTGGGCGACCTGATCACCGAAAGCTGGTTCGCCTTCCCCGTCACCGGCCTGGTCTTCGCCACGGCGGTTCAGCTGACCGATGTCCGCGACGGCCTGATTCGGGGGGTCCGGACCGTGGCCCTGATGCTGCTGTCGTGGCTGCTCTTGGTGCTGACCGTGCTGGTCGCGGGCTTCCTGGCCGCCCTGCCCTTCACCGGCCTGGAAGGCCTGTGGAAGACGGGCAGCGCCACGGCCCTGGTGCTGTCGGCGGCGGGCGCCCTGATCATCCTGATCAACACCGCCTATCAGGACGGCCGCGAGGACAACCTGCCGCCGGCCGTGCTGCGGATCGCGGTGCGGGTGGCCTCGGTCCTGCTGACGCCGCTGATCGTCATCGCCGTCTGGGGCCTGATGCTGCGGATCGGTCAGCATGGGCTGACGCCGGACCGGATCATCGCCAGCGCCTGCGCCCTGATCGGCGCCCTCTATGCCGCCGGATATGGCCTGGGGGCGCTGGTCCCCTTCGTGCGCCGCGGCTCGCCCTGGATGAAGGCGCTGGAGCCGACCAACGTCGCCGCCGCCGTGCTGGAGGTCTGCGTCATCCTGGCCCTGTTCAGCCCCCTGGCCGACCCGGCGCGCATGTCGGTCAAGGACCAGATGGGCCGGCTGGAGCGCGGCGCGGTGTCACCCGCCGCCTTCGACTACGCCTTCCTCCGCTTCGAGAGCGGCAAGGTCGGCGAACAGGCGCTTGAGCGGCTGAGCCAGTCCAAAGACCCAGTCGTCGCCGCCAACGTCGCCAAGGTTAAGGCGGCGACCAGCCGATATGATGTCGGAGCCCAGGACAATCTTCAGCGCATGAGACCCGCGATTTCCGCCTGGCCCGCAGATGCCGCCCTGCCCGCCGACTTCGGCTCAGAAGCCATATACAAGGATGCGCGCAAGGACTGCGACGCCAGTGCCCCCTGCGTCGCGGTCATGCGCGACCTTAACGGCGACGGTCAGGTCGAGGTCCTGCTGGCGCAGCGCTACACAATCACCCTCTTCGCCCGCGAGGATGACCTGTGGGCGCCGCAGGGCGAGTATCAGGACGAACGGTGCCCCGGCGAAAGCGTGGTCAACGACGCTCGCGAGCGGCTCAAGACCGACGCCATCAGGCCCATGACGGAACGCTGGCCGGACCTCGACCTGGGCAATCGCAACGCCATGCGGCTGAGGTCCGAGGCGCGCTGCGAGGACGCTCGCCCCTCGCCTTAACCCCTCGAACACCACGCTCCACAACCCGATCTTCACCGCATCGGGCCTAGAAACGTCCCGAAACGGGTCAGTCGCGCTTCTGAGATGCGGCGGCCCACGGTGATGAATTCTCGAGGGTGCCCGATGGCCAAGACCGTTCTTGTGGTGGACGACGATCCGACCCAGCGCCGCCTCGTGCAGGCAGTTCTGGATCGTGAAGGCTATGCCGTCGTCCACGCCGAGAGCGGCGGCGAGGCCATCGACCGCCTGACCAAGGGCGGGGGCGCCGACGTGGTCCTGCTGGACATGGTCATGCCCGGCATGAGCGGCCTGGAAGCCCTGGCCGAGATCCGCACCGCCGGCGTCACCACCCCCGTCATCGTCCTGACCGCATCGGGCGGGATCGAGACCGTGGTCAAGGCCATGCAGGCGGGCGCCCAGGACTTCTTCATCAAGCCCGCCAGCCCCGAACGTATCTTGGTCGGCATCCGCAACGCTCTGCAGATGACCCAGCTGACCGCAGAGGTCGGGCGGCTGAAGAAACATGTCGCGGGCCGCGTCGGCTTCGACGATCTGGTCGGCGAGAGCCCGCCCATGCGCCTGGTCAAGGCGTTTGGCGCCCGCGCCGCCAAATCGGCCATCCCCGTGCTGATCACGGGCGAGAGCGGCGTGGGTAAGGAAGTCATCGCCCGCGCCCTGCACGGCGCATCCGAGCGCGCCGGCAAGCCTTTCGTGGCGGTGAATTGCGGCGCCCTGCCCGCCAACCTGGTCGAGTCCATCCTGTTCGGCCACGAGAAGGGCAGCTTTACCGGCGCCACCGACAAACACCTGGGCAAGTTCGCCGAGGCCAATGGCGGCACGCTGTTTCTGGACGAGATCGGCGAGCTGCCGCTGGATATGCAGGTCAAGCTGCTGCGCGCCCTGCAGGAGGGCGAGATCGACCCGGTCGGCTCCAAGCGCTCGGTCAAGGTCGATGTCCGCATCGTCTCGGCGACCAACCGCGACCCGGCCGCCCAGGTCGCCGCCGGCGCCTTCCGCGAGGACCTGTTCTATCGCCTGAACGTCTTCCCGATCGAGGCCCCGGCCCTGCGCCAGCGCCGCGAGGACATCCCGGCCCTGGTCGATCACTTCATCGCCCGCTTCAACGTCGAAGAGGGCAAGCGCGTCGTCGCCGCCTCGCCCGAAACCCTGGACCTGCTGACCGCCTTCGACTGGCCCGGCAACGTCCGTCAGCTGGAGAACAGCGTCTATCGCGCCATCGTCCTGGCCGACGCCCCCTATCTGCAACCGCACGACTTCCCCGCCATCTCGGGCGTCGCCATGCCCTTGGAAGCCAACCTCTCGGCGGCGGTGCAGGGCGAACAGCCTTCGTATGCCGACCTGCCGCCCCTGCCCGAACAGCCGATCCGCATCCTCGACGAGCGCGGCCACCTGCGCACGCTGGAGGACATCGAGCGCGACCTGATCCAGCACGCCATCGAGGTCTATGCCGGCCACATGTCCGAGATCGCCCGTCGCCTGGGCATCGGCCGCTCGACCCTGTATCGCAAGGTCCGCGAACAGGGGCTGGAAGGCGCGATCAAGGAAGCCGGCTGACGCACGGCCGGGGACTTATCCCGTCCAAACGGTCGCCTTCGCCTTGACCCCGCCGCAGTCGGTTTTTACCAGACCGCGTCGAAAAGATTTCAGGTCGGTGTGGTTATTCCGGCCCTCGCTCAGCGAGATCTAGTCGCGCAGTCATTGCGCGAACCCGCGGCGCCTTCTGAACAGGAGGGCGCCCGGGGAAAGTTCGATCCTCGGCCGCCGTCCGCAACCGCGAGAACGACGTGAACGAGAAAAAAGTCCTCCTGCTGGCCCAGGGCTTCATCACCATGATGATGGCCTTTTCCATGTCCGGCGTCATGAGCCTGATTGCGCTGGGCCCTACCCGAGACTGGCTGATGGAATGGCCCAAGGCCTTCATCACCGCCTGGCCCATCGCCTTCTGCTTCACCCTGGTGGTCGGGCCGCTGGGCTTCAAGATGGCCTACCGGGTCATGGGCCTGCTGGCCGCCCGCGCAGCGCGCTAGATTCGGCGGACGCCGTGGCCCTGCAAAGGGGTCGCGGCGTCAGGTCTCCGGCTCGTCCGTCTTGGCCTTGCGCCCCCACCGCCGCCTGGGCCCTTCGCCATTGGCCTTGGCGGTGATCTCCTTGAGCTTCCTGCCCTGCATGGACGACAGGGCCTGACCCGGTCGGCCCAGTTCGGGGTCGCCGAAGGCGCGGCCGTGGGTCTGGATCCGCTCGCTGACCGATTCGATGAACTCGCCCTCCCAGTCGGACAGGTCGATGCCCGCCTTGTCCGCCGCCCGGCGCGCGCGTTTCAGCGCGTTCAGCGCCGCCCGGCGGTTGGCCTCGCGCTCGGCCTCATAGGGGCTGGGTTTGGGCTTGGATGCAGAAAGGCCGCCGGACCGGGTCATCCCCGAGCCGGCGGCCTGTGTCTTGAAACCAGATTTGCGGGTCAGCGGCTTGCCGCCGCCCATCTTGCCTGGGCCGGCCTTTGGACCCCCGTCGATGGGCGTCCGCTTCAGTGTCAGATCTCGCCGAGCGCCGACAGATACAGGTCCAGGATGGCGTCCTCTTCCTGACGCTTGGCCTTGTCCTGCTTGCGGATGCGGATGACCTTGCGAAGGATCTTGACGTCGTAGCCCTCGCCCTTGGCTTCCAGGAAGACTTCCTTCTGGTCGGCTATGATGGCGGCCTTGTCTTCTTCCAGACGCTCGATGCGCTCGATGATGGTGCGCAGGCGGCCCTGGGCGGCCGAGTTCAGGATGTCGCCGCTGGCGTCGAAGGAGCCGTCGTCGGCCATGGTGAGCATCTTTCTTGGGGCGCTGTCGCTCGGCTCGCGGAGCCTCGCGGCTTGAGCGCGATCGGAGAGTGGGTTTGGGTGCGGACGCTAACCACGTCGGGGGCGAGCGCTCAACCGCAGGCACGAAAAAGGCTGCGGACAAAATCCGCAGCCTGTCGATAGATCAGCGCTCAAGCAGCGTGCGACCGCGTCGCACGCCTTAGCGCCCTAAGACAATCAGCCCTGCTTCGCCTTGAAGCGCGGGTCGGTCTTGTTGATCACGAAGACGACGCCCTTGCGGCGAACGACCTTGCAGTCGCGGTGGCGGGTCTTGAGCGCTTTGAGCGAGCTACGGACCTTCATGGTCGGATGTCCTGAGGCAAATCAAAATAAAAGAGCCGCAAGATCGAGCCTGCGGCGGAGCGGTGCGTATAGAGAACGTCCCGGGATACGTCAACCAGCAGCCGCCTGCTGTCTCAGCCTTCCGCCCCGATGACGTTAACCCCCATTAGCGCCCTCATGGCAACGCTTGAGCCGGTCACGCGCTACGCCCCTGTGACGTGCTTGTGATTGCGCGGAAGAGTCCCGGGACATTAGACCATTCAAATGCGTTTTGATTATCGACTTGCCCTGATCCTCAGCGTCGCAGCCTGTGCGCCGATGCTGCCCCCGCCGCCGGTGCTTCCGTCGGCGACACCGGCCGCGCCTGCGCCCGATCCCACGCCCTACCCCAGCCAGCCAGGGCCCCAGCAGCAGCCGGGCAACTATTTCCAGTCCGACGAGGCCGGCTTCGACAGCTGGAAGGAAGGCTTCCTGAACCGCATGGGCGGTGCGCGCCGCGACGCCTATGCGCGCGAAATGGCCGGGCTGACGCCGGATCCCGACGTCATCCGCCTGGACGGCAACCAGCCCGAGTTCAGCCGCCCTGCCGGGGCCTATGTCCAGAACGCCGTCTCGGCCCAGCGAATCGCCGAGGCGCGCCAGCGGATCAGCGCCGTCCCGTGGGAGGTGACCCAGCGTTATGGCGTCCCGGCTGAGATCCTGGTCGCCATCTGGGCCCAGGAATCCAGTTTCGGCCGCGTCCAGGGCAACAGCGACGTGATTCGCTCTCTGGCCACCCTCGCCTACGAAGGCCGACGCCGCGAATGGGCCGAGGGCCAGCTGCGCGACGCCCTGAACATCGTCGTCGACGGCCGTCGCAGCCGTGCGGGCCTGAAAGGCAGCTGGGCGGGCGCCATGGGCCAGACTCAGTTCATGCCCGACAACTACCTGCGCCTCGGCGTCGACCAGAACGGCGACGGCCAGGTGGACATCTGGGGCACGGATTCCGACGCCCTGGCCTCCGCCGCCAACCTGCTGGCGCAGGCGGGCTGGAAGCGCGGCCAGACCTGGGCTTATGAGGTCGTCCTGCCTCAGGGCTTCGACTACGGCCTGGCCGACGGCGAGCGCCAGCCCTGGGCCTATTGGCGGGCACGCGGCGTCACCCTGGCCCGTAGCGGCGCACCGACCGGCGAGGAAGCGGCCGAGGGCGCGACGATCCTGTTGCCTCAGGGCGCGCGAGGACCGGCTTTCCTGGCCCTGCCCAACCACTATGTGATCCGCCGCTACAACAACTCGGTGTCCTACGCCCTGGCCATCGGCCTGACGGCGGACGGCGCAGCGGGCAAGCCCGGTCTGGTCGCGACCTGGCCCGCAGACGCCGCCATGTCGCGCGACCAGCGGATCGGCGCACAGGCCAGCCTCACCCGGCTAGGTTACGACACCCAGGGCGTGGATGGGGTGATCGGCGCAAATACGCGTGCGGCTTTGAAACGCTGGCAGATCGCCAATGGAAGGCTGGCCGACGGCTATCTGACGGCGGCGCTAGCGGACGAACTGGCCCGCGCGTCCCGGTAGGCCTTCAGCCGACCAGTCGCTTCAGGAAGCCGGGCGCCTTGTAGGTCGAGCGATTGACCACGACCCCGGCGATCCGCCCGCCCACGGCCTCGATCTCGTCGCGCAGGATGACCGGCTCGTTGGCCGCCGTGGTCTCGGCGGCGACGACCAGTATGGTGGCGTCCACATAGGGGGCCAGAATGATGGCCGCGTCATTGCGGTCGGCGGCGGGGGCGTCGATGACGATGGTGTCGGCGTGGCGACGCATGGCGTCCCAATAGCGCGGATCCGACAGGGGCTCGGCCTTCTGGCCCGAGCGCAGGCTTTCGGTGCTGAAGCGCGTGACCCACAGACGCCCGCCCAGGCAGGCGCGGGCCGTCATCAGCCGGCCGGGATCGACGGGCTTGCCGTCCCGTCCCATGATGGGCGGCGTCACGGCATAGAAGATCGTTCCGTCAGGCGAGGCTGCGGCCGGCGGGCTGATCCGGCCGAACCGTTCGACATCGGCGGCGATGGTTTCCTGTTGGCCCTGATTGGCTAGGTCGGCGTCGATCAGCCAGACAGGCTTTCGCGCCCGAACGGCGGCCAGACGCGCGAACTCGCGAGCCACGGTCGAGACCCCTTCGCCGCTGTTGGCCGAGGCGAACTGGATCACGCGCCCGCGATGCGCCGGGGGCGATCCAAGGGCGGCCCAGAGGCCTGCCATTTCAGATGTGAGATCGACCATCGAATCGGTTACGCGCTGACCACGGCCCTCAGCCTAACACGGTGTTTCGTCAGCCTCTTCATGCTCACGCGGTCTTCATGGGCGCGACCGCCAGAACGGGCATCTGCAGGGTCCGCCCCGCCGAGGCCGGGGTGACGAAACCGCGGCGCGTGAACACCCGCAACAGGCCGACGCACAGAGCGGTAAATCCGGCGAACAGGAAGACCAGCATCAGCAGCGGCAGCTTAAGGCTGGAGCCCCGCGACGGCGCAGCCGCCCGTTCGATGACCCGCACATTGTCCGCCCCGCCGGCCACCAGGTCGTTGTCGGCTCGGTTCTGCGAGCCGCGCTGCTGGAACTCGCGGATCGAGGCGGTCAGGACCTCGCGGTTGCCCGACAGGATGGCGTTCTCGGACTCCAGCCGCGTCAGGTTGGCCTGGCGGTCGCGCAGCATGGTCAGCTGCTGGTCCAGGGCGGTCAGGCGTGCGGCCAGGGCGTCGCGGTCGGCGGCGGCGTTGATGCGGCTGCTTTCCAGCTCGGTCCAGACGGGGTTGGGCCCTGTGCGGACCTCTTTGGGGCCGACCGTATCGCCACCGGCAACGTAGTCGCGAAGCTGCTGGATGCGGGCCTCAATGTCCTGCACCGGTTGCGAGCCGGGCTGATAGCGGGCCAGCAACTGCTCGCGCTCGGTCCTCAGGGTCAGGATCTGGTCCTGGGCCGAGATGTTCAGGTCCTGTTGCAAGGCGATCTCGGCAGGCGTGTCGACCTGCTGGGCCATCAGGGTCTGCAGACGACGACTGGCCTGGCTCAGTTGGGCCGCGACCGACATCCGGTCGGTGAATATGGACTGATAGGTCGCCGCCGCCGTGGCCTTGGCCGTGGCGAAGTCGCCGATGTCGTTGGACGACAGGAACCGCTCATAGGCCCCGTCCACATCGGACAGTTCCTTCTCGAACACGGTCCGCTGGCTGTCGATCACGGCGCCGGCGTTGTCGCGGAAGACTTCGCGGCGGTATTCCAGATAGGCGTCGATCACCGCGTTCAGGACCTTGGCCGAAGTCTCGGCGCTGTCGCTCTCATAGCTGATGCCGATGATGGCGCTGAGCGGCTGGGTGCCGATCTTCAGACTGTCGTTGATGATCTTGATGGCGTCGCCTTCCTGCTTGGCCATCGGGGCCGTCGAGGGCTTCTTCTGGAAGGTCTGCACCCCCAGGGCGCGCACGGCTCTCAGCTTGACCTCGCGGCTGCCCAGGATGGTCGCCTCGGACTGGGCCACCTCGCCGGCCTGGGGCGGCGCGGCCGACTGCTGCTGCTGCATGCCGCCGACGCGCGGCTCATAGACATACTCCTGGCCCGTCCCGGCGTAGAGGCTGGCCCCGGCCGTATAGGTCTTCTTGACCGTCATCACGGCGGCGGCGCCCAGCACGAAGACCAGCAGGAAGATCAGGATCATCAGCCCCAGCTCGCGGAACATCAGACCGATGATGTCGAGCAGGCCGTAGCGCGGGCGGGCTGCAACATAGGCCGTCGAGCGCATGAGGGGGCGAATCCATGGAAGGCGTTACGATGGATGATCCTTCGCCCAGCGGCGTTACCCACTAGTTAACCATAAGACGCCACGCTCGCGTTTCAGACCTCATTATTTGGCCGTCCGATTCCCATGATCCCTGATCGTCGCCACATCCTGCTCGCCCTCGGAGCCGTAGCGGTGACGGGATGCGCGTCCGGTTCCTCCGGGGCCCAATCCCGCGCTCCTGCCGGCGAGCGCGTGACGCGGGACGGCTTTCAGGACATCGGTTTCGCCGACTGGACCGACGCCGAGCCTGAGTATCTGCTCTATCCCGGCGACGAGATCGAGGTCGCGACCCCCACGGCGACGGAACTGACCCGCACGCTGAAGATCGGCCCCGACGGTCGGGTGGCCCTGCCCCTGGTCGGTCAGGTGATGGCGGCGGACCGCACGATCGCCGAGCTGGAACGCGACGTCAGCCAGTTCTATTCCACCCAACTGATCCGCCCCCTGGTCGAGGTGACGCTGAGGCAGGCGGGGCCGATGAAGGTTTGGGTGGACGGCGAGGTCCGGACGCCGGGCGTCTATGACATGCCCGGCGACATCGACGCCTATCAGGCGCTGGTCATGGCGGGCGGGGTTCTGCCGACCGCAGGATCGACACGTGTGGCCCTGATCCGTCGCGGACCCGGCGGCACGCGAATGCTGCGCGAGATCGACTTGCGGCCACGCCGGGGCGAGGTCGTCGCGCTGCGTCGCGGGGACATCATCTTCGTGCCGCGTTCGACACTGGGCGAGTTGGCGGCCTTTTTCACCCAGTTCAGGGCGGCCCTGCCCATCGGCTTCAGCTATTCGTTCAACGGATCGAACGGCAACGGCTTCGCCAACTTCTAGGCGTCAGGCGGCCAGGCTGACCACGCCGGCGTCGATGTAACGGCGCGCGGCCTTCTGGGCCTCGGCGATCTCTTCGCGCTCCATCTCCTGCGACATCTCGCGGCGATAGACCCGGGCTTCGATCGAGCCCTTCATGGCGGCCAGGTTGAAGATCATGTGGGCCGATACCCGGTCCATCGGGCATCCGCCCGAACCGGCGGAATACATCATGCCCAGGTGGAACAGGGCGTCACCGTCCATGTCGGCGGTGGGAAGCGGCAGAACCGCTTCAACAAATTCAGGCGCCATTTCTTGCGCGGTCATCGTCGTATCCTCTAGCGCGACGCCCATTCTGGACCCGCCTTTGATGACCCAATCAAATACCCGCGGTTTGAAGTTAAAGTTAACGGCGCCGGGGTCGAAAACCCCTTTTGTGTAAACGCTTTACCAACGCCGCAGACCCCGTTCAGACCTTGTGAAGACGCAGGTAAGACCGCGTTCACACGCGCTTCGAAAGCCTGAGGGCGCGCGCGGTTTAACGCGCGCGCTGCCCGAACAGCACCTTTCGGGCCTCCTCCGCGGCCTTGCCCGGAGCGGCCAGGTTACGCCGCAACTCTTCGCCCAGCGCCCTGCCCGCCTGCACCGCAGGCCGCGCCCCGACCCGCTCCATCCAGGCGGCCAGATGCGGGAAGTCGTCCAGCGACTGCCCCTGATGCGACGGCAGGATCCAGGGCCAGGTCGCCATGTCGGCGATGGAATAGTCCCCCGCCAGATAGTCGCGATCCGCCAGCCGCCGATCCAGCACGCCGTAAAGCCGGTTGGTCTCGTTGGTGTAACGGCGCACGCCATAGGCGATGTGGCGCTGATCGGCGACGATGGCCGGGGCATACTGACGGAAGTGATGCGTCTGTCCCGCCATCGGCCCCAGACCTCCGACCTGCCAGAACAGCCACTGATCGACTTCGGCCTTGCCGCGGGCGTCACGCGGATAGAACTGGCCCGACTTGGCGCCCAGATACTGCAGGATGGCGCCGGACTCGAAGATCGACAGCGGCATTCCGTCCGGCCCATCGGGATCCACGATAGCCGGCATCCGTCCATTGGGGCTGATCTTCTGGAAGGCGTCCCCGAACTGCTCGCCCGCGCCGATGTTGATCGGCTTCATCTCGTAGGGCAGACCCATCTCTTCCAGGGCGATGGAGACTTTCCAACCATTGGGCGTGGGCCAGTACCAGAGCTCGATCGGTCGCGTCATGTCTTCAGCCCCTCACGCACGCCGACAGGCCGGTGCGACCCTGATCTGGGGTGGCCCCTCTGCACGCGCAAGCGAAGTCTGATGTCTGTTCAGCGAGAGTTCATGTCCGTTCAGGAAAGGTACAGGCCTGTTAAACGGCTTCGCGCGACCTCCCCGACCGCGCGCGCCCCAGGAGACAGCCCATGAATCCTTTCTCGCGCGCCGCCATCATCGCCATCGCTCTGGCCGCCACCGCCGCGCCTCTGGCGGCCCAGGCCCATGACGCCAGCCAGACCCGCGACCGCAACGAAGCGCGCCAGGAAAGGCGGACCGAGCCCGAGCGCGACAATCGCAACAACCGCGAATATCGCCAGGACAATCGCAACGAACGCCGCGAGGCCCGCCCGGAACGCCGCGAAGAGCGTCGCGACACCCGCCGCGACTATCGTCAGGAACGCCAGAACGACCGGCGTGAATATCGCTACGAAAGCCGCTGGTCGCCGGGCGACGGCAGCGAGAACGCACCCCGCGCCATTCCGGTGACGACCTCGTCATGATCCTCCGGCCTCTGTCGAGGCTCTCGCGATCCGGTCAAAGGTCCCGCGTATCGGTGCGGGGCTTTTTGTCTTGTTTTACAGGCGCCTGCCCGCGCCTGCCGGCTGACTATTCTGTTCAGACACAGTTCATGCGGCCGGACCGATCTTCAAGCCAAGCCGTCCAGAAGGACGTGCCGGGAACTTACAGACCATGAAACGCTCACTGATGGTTTTCGCCGCCATCGCCGCATTTGTCGGACCGGCCTTGGCGCCCATGGCCACTCTGGCTCAGGAACGTCCCCAGCGCGGTGATCGCGGCAGCCGGGCCGACCGGGCAGAACGGCCTCAATCCTCGGAAAGGCCGTCCGCTCGCCAGGACAGCGGCTGGTCGCGCCCGACGCGTTCCGACGGGTCTGGCGGTCAGGGATCAGGCGGTACGCAGCGCCCGGAACGCGCTGAACGCCCCAGCCGGCCTGAACGTCCCAGCGGGGGCGAGGCTCGCCCCCAGGATCGGACGCAGGATCGAAGGCAAACGCGAGGTCAGGACGCTCGAGGTCAGGATCGCGGCCAGAGCCGAGGAGACCAAGCCCGCGACAACACCAACCGGGGCGATCGCGGCCAAGGCCGCACCAATCAGGGCCGTGAAACGCGTCCAGATCGCGACCGTTCGCAGGGCGGCGGCGCCTGGAACTCCGGCGGCCAGGACCGTTGGCAGCGTCCGGACCGCCCAGACGGAAATGGCCAGACGCGAGACCGCCCAAACCGCCGTGACGACGGCCGTGGCGGCGCCCGTGATCGCGACGGGCGCGGTAACGACCGTGGCGGCTGGAACGGTCGCGGCGGTCGTGATGATCGCGCCGATCGCCAGCGCGAGTTCCGCAATCGCTTCGACCGCGACGAATGGCGTCGTGGCTGGAACCGTGGCCGGTCGCACGACTGGTGGCGCAACGACCGCCGGTTCCGCAACTACAGCGGTTTCCGCTACGGCTACTATTTCGCGCCCAACTACGGCTACTACAGCGTTCCCAGCCAATATTGGGGCCAGCGCTATTACGAGGGCAGCTATCTGCCGTCGGTGTTCTGGCGCTATCGGCTTGACGACTATCGCACCTATGGCCTGGGCTATCCGCCCGCCGGCACACGGTGGGTCCTGGTCGACAACTGGGTCTACCTGATCGATGAGCGCGACGGCTATATCGTCGAGGTCATCAGCGACGTCTGGAGCTGGTAAGCGCTACTGTAACGGCGTGAATAGCAAAGGTCCCGGAACACAGTTTCCGGGACCTTTTTCGTTGGGCCAAGCTTATCTGAAAAGTGTCTTGATTAACGACCCGTTCAAGTTCGGTTCACGCGAGCGAAGCCACAGTGGAGCCTCAGTCGGGATATCCCGCGGATCGAATGGCCATCTCGCCGTTTGGCCCGGCGGTTTCTCAAAGGAGGCAGATATGTTCAAGAAGACCATGATTATCGCAGCCGCCGTGGCCGCGACACTTGTAACCCCCATGGCTGCCTCGGCTCAGTCCCGGCACCATGGCGACCGGGATCGCGACGGCCGCTACGAGCGGCATGAGCGGCGTGCCGACCGCAACCGCCACGACGGCGGACGCTACACCCAACGTGAACGCTACAACGACCATCGTCGCTATGCCCGCGACCAGCGTCGCGACTGGCGCAACGACCATCGTCAGTACCGTCAGGACCAGCGCCGCTACTACCGGGGCGGCACCCTGCCCTATCAGTACCGTTCGAACTGGTACATTCGCGACTACAACCGCTACGGTTATGCGCCCCCGCCGCGCGGCTACGGCTACTACCGCACGGACACCGGCGACATCGTGGTCGCCGCCCTGGCCACCGGCGTGATCCTGTCGCTGCTGTCGAACTAAGCCGACAGTCTGAATTAAATAGCCCGCCCGGAGCGATCCGGGCGGGCTTTTCTTCGTCCAGTCATCCGACCAGGGCCGGGCTGAAGATTACAGACCCAGCTTGGCCTTCAGGATCTCGTTGACCGAGGCCGGGTTGGCCTTGCCACCGGTGGCCTTCATGACCTGACCCACGAACCAGCCCAGGGCCTGAGGCTTCTCGGCGACGGCGGCGGCCTTGTCGGGGTTGGCGGCGATCAACTCATCGACGGCCTTTTCGATGGCGCCGGTGTCATTGACCTGAACCAGACCGCGCGCCTCGACCACCTGACGCGGCGAGCCTTCGCCGTTCCAGACGTGATCGAACACCTCCTTGGCGATCTTGGAGGAGATGACCCCCTCTTCGATCAGGGCCACCAGTTCGGCGACGTGGCTGGCCGGCAGGGGGCTGGCGTCGAACTCAAGGTGGTCCGCCGACAGACGGGCTGACAGTTCGTTGGTCACCCAGTTGGCCACCAGCTTGGCGTCGCGACCCTTGGCGGCCGCCTCGAAGTAGTCGGCCTTGGCCTGGTCCGAGATGATCACCACGGCGTCGTATTGCGACAGGCCATAGTCGGCCATCAGCCGCTTGCGCTTGGCGTCGGGCAGTTCCGGCAGATCAGCCTTGATGGCGTCGATCCAGGCCTGTTCCAGTTCCAGCGGCAGTAGATCAGGATCGGGGAAGTAGCGGTAATCGTTCGCTTCTTCCTTGGATCGCATCGACCGGGTTTCGTTCTTGGTCGGATCGTACAGGCGGGTTTCCTGCAGGATCGAACCGCCGTCCTCCAGGATCTCGATCTGGCGGCGGGCCTCATGGTTGATGGCCTGGGAGATGAAGCGGAACGAGTTCACGTTCTTGATCTCGCAGCGCGTACCCAGGTGCTTGAAGTCGCCCGTCGCCTTGAACTTCTCATAGCCGCCTTCGCGACAGACCGAGACGTTCACGTCGGCGCGCAGGTTGCCCTTCTCCATGTCCCCGTCGCAGGCGCCCAGATAGATCAGGATGGTCCTGATCTTCTTCACATAGGCCACGGCCTCTTCGGGCGAACGCATGTCCGGCTTGGAGACGATCTCCATCAGGGCGGTGCCGGCTCGGTTCAGGTCGACGAAGCTTTCCGTCGGCGACAGGTCGTGGATGAGCTTGCCCGCGTCCTGTTCCAGATGCAGCCGCTCGATGCGCACGGTGTTGAATGAACCGTCCTCCGCCTCGACCTCGATCTCGCCCTCACCCACGATGGGGAAATAGAGCTGGCTGATCTGATAGCCCTGAGGCAGGTCGGGGTAGAAGTAGTTCTTGCGGTCGAACTGGCTCTTCAGATTGATCTGGGCATTCAGGCCCAGGCCGGTCTTCACCGCCTGCTCGACGCAATGCTTGTTCAGCGTCGGCAGCATGCCGGGGAAGCCCGCGTCGATCAGCGACACCTGCTCGTTCGGCCCCGCGCCGAAGCCGACGGCCGCGCCCGAGAACAGCTTGGCGTTCGACGCCACCTGAGCGTGGATCTCCAGCCCCATGACGATTTCCCAGGCGCCCGTGCGGCCCTGAATCAGTTTGGATGTGTCGGTCATGCTCACCACCACTTCTCCGCCTTGCCGGTAAATCCGGCCGCTTTCTCCAGCGCGCCGGCGACCTGGAAGACGGTCGCCTCGTCCAGCGCCTTGCCGATGACCTGAAGGCCCAGCGGCAGGCCGCCGGCGTCCACGCCCGCAGGCACCGAGATGCCCGGCAGGCCGGCCAGATTGGCGGTGACGGTGAAGATGTCGTTCAGGTACATCTGCAGCGGATCGACCTGTTTAACGCCCAGTTCAAAGGCAGCCGATGGCGTCGACGGCGTCAGGATGGCGTCCACCTTGCCCCAGACATTGTCGAAGTCCTCGGCGATGCGGCGACGCACTTTCAGGGCTCGAACGTAATAGGCGTCGTAGAATCCGGCCGACAGAACATAGGCGCCGATGATCAGGCGGCGCTTGACCTCGGGGCCGAAGCCCTCGGCGCGGCTGGTCTCATAGAGGTCGGTCAGGCTGGTCGTGCCCTCGGCCCGGTGACCGAACCGCATGCCGTCGTAACGGGCCAGGTTGGACGAGGCCTCGGCGGGCGCGACGATGTAATAGGTCGGCAGGGCGTATTGGGTGTGCGGCAGGCTGATCGGCACGATCTCGCAACCGGCGTCTTTGAGCCACTGCATGCCATCGGCCCACAGCTTCTGGATCGCCTCGGGCATGCCGTCGACGACATATTCGCTGGGCACGCCGATGCGCAGCCCCTTCACCGACTTGCCGACGCTGGCGGACCAGTCGGGTGTCGGGATGTCGAGGCTGGTCGAATCCTTGATGTCGAACGAGCACATCGACTTCAGCAGCAGGGCCGCGTCATCGACGGTCTTGGCGATCGGGCCGGCCTGATCCAGCGAACTGGCGAAGGCCACCATGCCGAAGCGGCTGGCGCGGCCATAGGTGGGCTTGATGCCGACCGTGCCGGTGAAGGCGGCGGGCTGGCGGATCGAGCCGCCGGTGTCGGACGCCGTGGCGGCCAGGCACAGGTCGGCGGCGACGGCCGAGGCCGAACCGCCCGACGAACCGCCCGGCGTCAGCTCGGCGTTGGATGTCTTGGACTTCCAGGGGTTCTTCACCGGACCGAAGGCCGAGGTCTCGTTGGACGAGCCCATGGCGAATTCGTCCATGTTCAGCTTGCCCAGCATCACCGCCCCGTCGCGCCACAGGTTGGCGGTGACGGTGGATTCATAGGGCGGCACAAAGCCGCGCAGCATGTTCGAGCCGGCGGTCGTCTGGACGCCCTGGGTGCAGAACAGGTCCTTGATGCCCAGGGGCGCGCCTTCCAACACGCCGCCCTGCCCCGCCGCAATGCGCGCGTCGGAGGCCTTGGCCATGTCGATCGCCTTGTCGGCGGTGACCTCGACATAGGCGTTCAGGGTCGGGTTGGCGGCCTCGATGTTGGAGATGAAGGCGCGGGTGATCTCTTCGGACGAGAAGGTCTTGGCCTTCAGGCCCTCGACGGCGGCGCTCAGCGTCAGCTTGGTCAGGTCGCTCATGACTATTCGACCACCTTGGGCACGACATAGAAGCCGTCAGCCGATTTCGGGGCGTTCGACAGGACAGCGTCCACCTTGGCGCCGTCGGTGACGACGTCGTCGCGCAGACGCAGGGGTTGGGCCACGTTGGAGGTCATCGGCTCTACGCCGTCCACGTTCACCTGCTGCAGCTGTTCGATCCAGCTCAGGATGCCGTTCAGCTCCTGAGCCAGGGGCTCCAGCCGGTCGTCAGGGGTCTTGATCCGGGCGAGGTGTGCGACCTTGCGCACCGTCGCGGCGTCGATGGCCATGCGGCCCTCCGATAGTCAAAGTGCAAGGGCCGGTGACTAGCGGGCCAGAGCCGGATTCACAAGGTTTGAACCTTCGACATCGCGCCCGGCCTGGCCTATGCAGCGCCCGTGCCCGTTCTCGACCTTCTCGACCTCCCCGCCGCCTGCCCGCCCAATACGGCGTGGCTGGGCCTCGACCTGGGCGAGGCGACCATCGGCGTCGCCGCCTCCGACACCAGCCGGATGATCGCCAGCCCGCTGGAGCTGATCCGCAAGGTCAAGTTCTCACAGGACGTCGAGCGGCTGATCAAGATCATGAATGGGCGGAACGTCTCGGGCCTGATCATCGGCCTGCCGGTCAACATGGACGGGACCGAGGGGCCCCGCGCCCAGTCCTGCCGCGCCTTTGCCCGCAACCTCGATCGCATCCGCCCGACCAATGTCGCCTTCTGGGACGAACGGCTGTCGACCAGCGCGGTCGAGCGGTTCCTGATCGAGGACCTTGACCTGAACCGCAAGCGCCGGGCCGAGGTGGTGGATCGCACCGCCGCCGCCTGGATCCTGCAGGGCGCGCTGGACCGGGTGCGCGATCAGGCGACATGGGTATGACGCCCCGCTGTTTCATCCGAAGAGAATCCGCCCTATAGGCGGGCTTTAATGACCGACACAGCCGTCACCGACCTGATCTCCGAACGGTTGATCCCGTTCCCGAGCCCGCATTTCCTGTCCGCAGGCGCCCTGAACCCGCCGGCCGCCCTGGCCCTGCTGGATCTGGCCGATGTCTTCGTCGACCTGAACCGCCAGTCGTCCAAGGCGCTTGACCTGCTGCACGGCCGCACGGTCGTGAACATTTTCTTCGAGAACTCGACCCGCACCTCGTCCTCGTTCGAGATCGCGGCCAAGCGTCTGGGCGCCGATGTGGTCACCATGCCGGTCCAGGCGTCGTCGGTGGCCAAGGGCGAGACCCTGATCGACACAGCGGTCACCCTGAACGCCATGAAGCCCGACATCCTGGTCATCCGGCACGGAGCCTCGGGCGCCGCCGACCTGCTGTCGCAAAAGGTCGGCTGTGCGGTGGTCAACGCCGGCGATGGTCGCCACGAACACCCGACCCAGGCCCTGCTGGACCTCTTGTCCCTGCGCCGCGCCTTTGGCGACGTGGGCGGCCTGACCATCGCCATCTGCGGCGACATCGCCCATAGCCGCGTGGCCCGGTCGAACGTCATCCTGCTGTCCATGATGGGCGCGCGCGTCCGCCTGATCGGCCCGCCGACCCTGGTGCCGGGCGACGCCGACCGCTGGGGCTGCGAGGTCTTCCACGACATGCGCGAGGGCCTGGCCGGCTGTGACGTGGTCATGATGCTGAGGCTGCAGCTGGAGCGGATGGCCGGAGCCCTGGTGCCGTCGACGCGCGAGTATTTCCGCTTCTGGGGTCTGGACCGCGAGAAACTGGCCTGGGCCAATCCCGACGCCAAGGTCATGCACCCCGGCCCGATGAACCGGGGCGTCGAGATCGATTCCGATGTCGCCGACGACCTGTCCGTCTCCCTGATCCAGGATCAGGTCGAGATGGGCGTCGCCGCCCGCATGGCCGTGCTGGCCTCGCTCTCCGCCCGGATCGGAGACGACCGATGAGCCGCCTCGCCATCGTCAACGCCCGCCTGCTGGATCCCGCCACCGACTATGATGGTCCCGGCGGCGTCCTGATCGAGGATGGCCGGATCGCCGAAGTCGTGCGCGGCGCCACAAGCTTTGGCGAGGTCGAGACCATCGACGCCCAGGGCCTGTGCCTGTCGCCCGGCCTGATCGACATCCGCGTCAAGACCGGCGAGCCCGGCGCCGAGCCCAAGGAGACGCTGAAGTCCGCCAGCCTGTCGGCGGCGGCGGGCGGCGTCACCACCATCGTCGTCCAGCCGGACACCGATCCGGCCGTGGACGACCCGGCCATGGTCGACTTCATCCAGCGGCGCGGCGCGGCCCTGAACCTGGTCAACGTCTTCGCCGCAGGGGCCGCGACCAAGGCCCGCGACGGCGTCCGCATGGCCGAGATCGGCCTGATGAACGAGGCGGGCGCTCTGTATTTCACCGACGGCGACCGCGTCATCGCCAACAGCCGCACCCTGCAACGGGTGATGAGCTACGCCGGGGCCTTCAACGCCCTGATCGCCTGCCGTCCCGCCGATCCCTGGCTGAGCGAAGGCACGGTGGCGACCTCGGGCGAACTGGCCACGCGCCTGGGCCTGTCGGGCGCCCCGGCCATCGCCGAGCGCATCCAGCTGGAACGCGACCTGGCCCTGGTCGAACAGACCGGCGCGCGGTTCCTGGTCGATCAGATCTCGACCGAGGGTGCGCTGGACACCCTGGCTCGCGCGCGCGGCAAGGGGCTGGAGGTCGCCGCCTCGGTGTCGATCAACCACCTGTGCTTCAACGAGCTCGACATCGGTGAATACCGCACCTTCTACCGGCTCGATCCGCCCCTGCGCGCCGAGAGCGACCGCCAGGCCCTGATCGAGGCGGTGCGCGACGGCCTGATCGACGTCATCACCTCGGCCCACGCACCCGCCCCCGCAGAGGACAAGCGCCGCCCCTTCTCCGAGGCTGCACCCGGCGCGGTGGGGCTGGAGACCCTGCTGGCCGCCACCCTGACCCTGCATCACGAGGACGGGCTGGACCTGCTGACCCTGCTTCGCCCGCTGACCCAGGGACCGGCATCCCTGCTGGGCCTCGACAGCGGTGTGATCGAGGCGGGCGCGCCTGCCGATTTGGTGCTGTTCGACCCCGACGCCCCCGTCGTCATCGACGCCGCCAAGCTGAAGTCCAAATCCAAGAACTCGCCCTTCGACGGTCGCCGGCTTCAGGGCCGCGTGATGCGCACCATCGTCGCCGGGCGGACGGTGTTCGTCGCCTAGCGGCTGCAGGTCTGGGCTGCAGCCAGTTCCGGCCCCATGACCGACTTCACGGCCAGAGGCGCGTCGGTGGCGATGATGGTCACGCCCTTGCGCCACAGCTCGCGATACTCGCCGACATCGCCGTCCTGGGCGAACTGGTCGTCAAACCGTTCGCCGGGCGCGCCCAGGGTGCCGAACTGAACTTCGATCCCCTCGGCCTTCAGCTGACGCCACTGGGACGGCTTCATCGTGCGCGAACCGGTCCAGGCCAGGATCTGGTCGCTGTCCACCCCGGACAGGTCCGTCGCCCGGCTCATTCCGGCCGAGATCATCATCTCGGGGGCCAGGGCCGCGATCGCGCGGGCCGCCGTGTCGGAATAGGTGATCAGGATGACCCGGTCGGCGGCGTTCACGCGCCGCACCTCGGCGATGACGGCGCGGGCCAGCTCCAGCGTGCCCTCCTCGTCGTCGGCCTTGAAGTCGAGCGCCGCGATAGCGCCGACACGCCCGGCGGCAGCCAAGGCCTCGTCCAGCGTGGGCGGCGCCGCGTCGGTCAGGTCGCCGTTGGGCGCGCGCAGCCGCATCTGACGCACCTGGTTCAGCGTCAGTTCGGCCAGATGGCCGTGGCCGGTGGTGGTCCGGTCCACCGACGGATCGTGCATCAGCACCAGTTTGCGATCCCGCGTTCTGACCACGTCCAGTTCGACGATGGCGCCGGGAATGGCCTGGCCGGTCGCCAGGATGGCGGCGATGGAGTTTTCGGGCTGATCGGCCGCCGACTGGCCGCGATGGGCCGAGATCATCACCCCCCGCTCGCGCACGCAGTCGAAATAGGCGGCCAGCTCGGGCTTGCCGGCCGGCGCGTCCGACACCGCGAAACAGCCGCCCAGTGCGAGACTGGCGGTCATGACGGCGGGCAGGACAAGGCGCATCTGGAACTCCGGTTGGGGATTGCAGTCTCTTCCTAGCCCGGTTCCGGTCAAGTCGTGTCACGACGCTTGCCCGCAGCGACCTTGGGACGCATCCTGCCGCGAACACGACCGTGGGGAGAGAATCAGTTGCAGGACTTGGTGGGGCCGGCTTTGGGCACGCTCGCGCTCGTGGCGTTGGGCGGATACCTGCTGGGGTCGATTCCCTTTGGCGTCATCATTACGCGCCTGTCCGGGGTCGGCGATGTCCGCAACATCGGCTCGGGCAATATCGGCGCAACCAATGTCCTGAGGACGGGCCGCAAAGACCTGGCCATCGCCACCCTGCTGCTGGATGCGGGCAAGGGCGCCGCCGCCCTGCTGATCGCCCGCGCCCTGTTCGAGGGAAACACCACCCAGGATCTGGTCGGCTGCATCGCCGGCGCCTTCGCCTTTCTGGGCCATCTGTTCCCGGTCTGGCTCAGGTTCAAGGGCGGCAAGGGGGTCGCCACCTTCTTTGGCCTGTTGCTGGCCGCCCATTGGCCGCTGGGCCTGATGGCCGCCGCCACCTGGCTGATCGTGGCCTTCGGTCTGAGGTATTCGTCGCTGGCGGCCCTGGTCGCCGCCGCCCTGGCGCCCGTCTATGCGGTGCTGCCCATCGCGGCCCTGGGCCTGCCCGTCGCGCCGCCTTTGGTGGTCCTGGCCATATTCACCGGGGTGCTGATCTTCATCCGCCACCATGAGAACATCGCCCGGCTGCTGAAGGGCGCCGAACCCCGCATCGGCGCCAAGAAGGCCTGACCATGCTGACGGAGGCCGAACGCATCGCGCGCCTCCGTCTCGCCCGCGCCGACCGCGTCGGGCCGGTCTCTTTCAAACAGTTGCTGGATCGGTTCGGCAGCGCCAAGCGCGCGCTGGACGCCCTGCCCGACATGGTCCGGCGCGGCGGCTCGACCGGCTATGCCCTGCCCGATCCCGCCCGCATAGACGCCGAACTGGCGGCCGGCGAGTGGCGGGGCGCGACCCTGATCGTGCTGGGCGACGCCGCCTATCCCCCCGCCCTCGCCGCCGTCGATCCGCCGCCGCCGGTGCTGTGGGCCTTGGGGGATCCAGCCCTGCTGTCGCGAGAGGCCATAGCGGTGGTCGGCGCCCGCATCGCCTCGGCGGGCGGCCAGCGGATCGCGCGCGGCCTGTCCCAGGGCCTGGGCCAGGCCGGCTTCGTCGTCGTCTCCGGCATGGCGCGCGGCATCGACGCCGCAGCCCATGAAGGCGCGATCGAGACCGGGACCGTTGCGGTCCTGGGCGGCGGGGTGGACGACATCTATCCGCCCGAACACGCCGACCTGCACGCCCGCCTGGCCGAACGGGGCTGCGTCGTCTCAGAAAGCCCAATGGGCGCGCGGGCCCAGGCGCGCGACTTCCCCCGTCGCAACCGCATCATCTCGGGCCTGTCGCGCGGAGTGATCGTGGTCGAGGCCGAACTGCGCTCAGGCTCGCTCATCACCGCCAGGCTGGCGGGGGAACAGGGCCGCGACGTCTTCGCCGTACCCGGCTCGCCGCTCGATCCACGCTCCAGGGGGCCGAACGAACTGCTGCGTCAGGGGGCGATCCTGTGCGAGGGCGTGGACGACGTGGTGCGCGCCTTCGAGACCCTGCGCTATCTGGGCGAGCCCCCGTCCGAGCCCTTCGACATGGGCCAAGACATCGACGCCGCCCTGATCGAGCGGGTCGCCGCCCTGCTGTCGCCGACGCCGACGCCGCGCGATGAACTGGCCAGGGCCTGCGGCGCGCCTGTGTCCCAGGTCGCCGCCGCCCTGCTGGAACTCAGCCTGGCTGGTCGGGCTAGTCTGCTGGCTGGGGGGCTGGCGAGCCTCTAGCCGGGCCGTTGCGGTTCAGCGCCTGGGGGAAGTCGCGCCCCAGGGCCTCGGCCATGGCCTGCTGCACGATCAGGAAGACCTCGTCGCGCTGGTGATAGTTGTTGGACAGGACGATCACCGTCACGTCGTGATCCGGCTGATAGCTGATCAGGTTGCGGAAGCCCGCCCAACTGCCCGTGTGATAGATCTGGCGGTCTTCGAACGACGGCGACACCTGCTCGCCCAGCCTGTTGGCGAACAGTCCGTATCCCCAATCGCGCCGATGCCGCCCGCGCTCGCTGGGCGTATCCGCCGGGGCGTGGTCGCCGGTCATCTGGGCGTAGGAATAGGGCGTCAGCACATGGCCCCTGTGCAGGGCCAGCTCCCACGCCAGCATGTCGTCCAGCGTCGAATGCAGGGCGCCCGCGCCCATGACGACGCTGACATTCGGAATGGTCTGGGCCGCCAGACCGCTGGGATAGTTGGCGTATCCCATGACCGTCTCGCCGCCGTCGCCCAGGCCCGTCCGGGTCATGCCCAAGGGTTGGAAGAAGGTGGTTTGCAGATAGTCCGAAAAGGCCATGCCGCTGGCCTTCTCGACGATGGCGGCGGCCAAGTTGAAGGCGGCGTTGTTATAGCGGATCTTCGAACCCGGCTCGAACTGCAGCCCATATGCCTTTGAATCTTCGGTCAGTTGATCCAGCGTCACAGGCGTGACCCGCGCCAGACCCCATTGTGGCCGCGCCATAAGGTCGGGGATGCCCGAGGTGTGCGACAGCAGGTGGTGGATCTTCAGCGACGCCCAGGCGGCCGGGCATGGCTGGATCCAGTGACAGACCGGATCCCCGATCTTCAGCTTGCCATCGTCCTGAAGCTTCAGGATGGCGGCGGCGGTGAACTGCTTGCTGATCGAGGCCAGCAGGAACTCGCTGTCCAGCGCCAGCGGCTCGCCCCGATCGACATGGGCGGGGCCATAGACCTGACGAAACAGCACCGTGTCGCCCTTGGCCACCAGCACCCCGCCCATGAAGCGCGGGCGCGCCTGCATGGCGGCGGCCAGTTGCGGCAGGTCCTGCACCACCTCGACCGGCGGGCGCGGCGGTAGCGCCTGGCGCACGGGACGCGGCGGGGACGGCGCCGCGCTGCTGAAGACGGCGGCGGCGCCTGCACCGGCCAGCACGATGGCGGCGACGACGCCGGCGAACAGCCGCGGATGATTGCCGGCGGTCTTGGGGACGGTGAACACGCTTACTCTACTCGGGAAGCCAGATAGCCGAAGATCAGACGTCGAAGTCCAGGCCAAACTGGGCGTACAGGGCCCGGCTGTCCTGCCACTTCGGATCGACCTTGACGGTCAGGAACAGGTGGACGGGCCGGTCCAGCAGCTCGATCAGCTCTTCGCGCGACTTCTGGCCGATCCATTTCAGGGTCTGGCCGCCCTTGCCCAGGATGATGGGCCGCTGGCTCTCGCGCTCGACATAGATGGTCTGTTCGATGCGGGCCGAGCCGTCCGCCTTTTCGTCAAAGGCCGTGGTCTCCACCGCCGCCGAATAGGGCAGTTCCTCGTGGACGCGCAGATAGACCTTCTCGCGCGTGATCTCGGCGGCCAGAACCCGGATCGGCACGTCGGCGCTCTGATCCTCGGGATAGAGCCAGGGGCCTTCGGGCATGGACAGGGCCAGGCGCGACTTCAGATCGTCCACCCCGTCGCCGGTCGCCGCCGAGATCATGTAGACCTCGGAATAGACGCCGGTCTCGAACAGGGCGTGAGACAGGGCCAGCAGGGTGTCGCGGCGCATGCCGTCGATCTTGTTCAGCGCCAGGATGACCTGCGAGCCCGAGCCCTTCAGGTTCTCGATGATGGTCTCGGTGTCCTCGGCGGACTTGCGGTCGGCGGGCGTGCCCTCCTTGCCTTCCGAGGCGATGTGCGAGGCCGCGTCGATCAGGTGGACCACGACGTCGGCGTCCGACGCCCCGCCCCAGGCCGAGGCGACCATGGCGCGGTCCAGACGACGGCGCGGGGTGAAGATGCCGGGCGTGTCGACCAGAACGATCTGGGCGTCCTTGTCGATGGCGATGCCGCGCACAGGGAACCGCGTCGTCTGCACCTTCTGAGTGACGATCGAAACCTTGGTCCCCGTCAGCCGGTTGACCAGCGTCGACTTGCCCGCATTGGGCGCGCCGATGATGGCGGCGAAGCCTGCCTTGCGGACGCCCGCTTCGGAGGTGTTGGGGTCGATATCGGTCAAATCACGCCTTCTCGTTTCAGCATTGCTATCGCCGCTGACTTTTCCGCGTCCTGACGCGAACGTCCCTGGGCGGATATGGGTTCGACGCCCTCGACCGACACCTCGATGGTGAAGGTCGGCGCATGGTCGGATCCGCTGCGGTCGGCGATCCGGTAGGTCGGCAGCGGCCGACCCTGAGCTTGCGCCCATTCCTGCAGGGCGGACTTGGGATTGGCCAGGCCGCGCTCTGGCGTCCGCGCCAGTTCCTCGGCCCACAGTCGGTCGAAGGCCAGGCGGGCGGCGTCCAGGCCGCCATCCAGATAGACCGCCGCCAGCACCGCCTCGACGGCGTCGGCGATGACGCCTTCCTTGCGGCGGCCGCCCGACTTGGTCTCACCGGGCGACAGGCGCAGGGCCTGGCCGATGCCGAGCCGTTCGCCGACCCGGCCACAGGCTGCCTTGTCGACCAGGGCGTGCAGGCGCGAGGACAGCTGGCCCTCGTCGGCCTCGGGGAAGTCGTTGTGCAGCCGGTCGGCGACCAGCAGGCCGAGGACCCGGTCGCCCAGGAACTCCATCCGCTCGTTGTCGCGCGGCGCCTTCGACGTCTGGGGCGAACCGCCTTCGCTGACGCTGGCGTGGGTCAGGGCGCGCTCCAGCAGGGCGGGAGTGCGGAAATCATGGCCCAGTCGGCGGACCAGCTCGGCCACCGCCTCGGCTCGGGGATTCGCCATCAGTCGAGGATGCGGAAGAAGCGGCTGGGCCGGATATTGGCGAACCAGCTGACCGGGTTGAACAGGCTGGCGCCCGGCTCCCACGAGAACATGATGATCTGCGCCTTGCCGACCAGGTTCTGCTCGGGGACCATGCCCACGCCGGCATATTCGGCCACGCGGCTGTCGATCGAGTTGTCGCGGTTGTCGCCCATCATGAAGTAGTGGCCCGCCGGCACCTCATAGACCCCGGTGTCGTCCAGATCGCCGCCCGGACCGAAGTCCTGGGTCATGAAGCTCTTGCCGTTGGGCAGGGTCTCGCGGGCGCGGACGATAGAGCGCGGGCCAAAGGCGTCGGCGACCTGACCTTCGTCCACGATGGCGTCCTGGACCGGCTGGCCGTTGATATAGAGCTTGTTGGCGATCATCTGCACACGGTCGCCTGGCAGGCCGATCACGCGCTTGATGTAGTCGGTCTTGTTATCGCGCGGCAGCTTGAACACGGCGATGTCGCCCCGCTTGGGCGCGGTGTTGAACAGGCGTCCCTCGCCCAGCGGCAGGTTGACCGGCAGGCCGCTCGAATATTTCGAATAGCCGTAGGACCATTTGGTCACGACGATGTAGTCGCCCTCATACAGGTTCGGCTCCATCGAGGCCGAGGGGATGGTGAAGGGCTGGAACAGCATCACCCGCAGCACGAACGCGATCAGCAGGGCGAAGACCACCGTCTTGATGACCTCCAGCGTCTCGCTGCCGGCCGAGCGCGGAGGCTCTTCGCTGCGGGTGGGCGACGGGGCCTTGATGTTGGCCTTCTTGATGTTCTTCTCCCGGATCGGCTTTTCGTCGCCGTCGTCGAAGGGGGCGTCGCCGTGATCGCTCCAGATCGGGCGGGCGGCGGCGGTGGCGGCCGCGGCGGGCGCGACATGATCGGGTTCGGTGACGGAATGGCTGTCGTCGTGGGCCGGTTCGACGACCGAGGCGTCGGCCGAGATCACGGCGGGCTCTTCATGCCCTGCGTCATGGGTCTCGACGTGCGGGGTGTGCGCCTCGGGCTCGGCGGCGTGCGCATCGTGCGCGGCGTCGGCCTCGTGGGGCTTTTTCTCTTCGCTCATCTGACAGGCCTGTCCCCGGCCCGCTCGCTGAGGACCATGAGCGGACCTATAGCCTGATTAAGCCATCGGCAAGGCTTCGATCACCACGAAGGCGAGTGCGTAGGGGTGTTCGTCGCTCAGCGTCAGGTGGATTTTCGCCTCATGCCCGACCGGCGTCAGACGGGCCAGATGCTCGGCCGCGTGGCCGGTCAGGGCCAGGGTCGGCTGGCCGCTGGGCAGGTTCACCACCCCCATGTCGCGCCAATAGACGTCGCGCCGCATCCCGGTGCCCAGGGCCTTGGCGCAGGCCTCCTTGGCGGCGAACCGCTTGGCGTAGCTCCAGGCCGCATCCGGCTTGCGATCCGAGCGGGTGCGTTCCAGTTCGGTGAAGCAGCGCATCTTGAAGCGGTCGCCGAAGCGATCCAGCGAGGTCTGGATGCGGCGGATGTCGCACAGGTCGGTGCCCACCCCGATGATCACGGCTCGACGCCTCTGGCGGCGTCCATCAGGTCGCGCATCCGCCGGATCGCCGGACCCAGGCCGACGAAGATGGCCTCGCCGATCAGGAAATGGCCGATGTTCAGTTCCATGACCTCGGGAATGGCGGCGACGGCGGCGACCGTGTCGTAGTCGATGCCGTGGCCCGCGTGGACCTCCAGCCCCAGCCCGGCGGCCTGGGTCGCACCCGCCGTCAGGGACGCCAGTTCGCGCGCCGCCTCGTCCGCCCTGCCCTCGCGCACGGCGTCGCAGTAGGCGCCCGTATGCAGTTCGACCACCGCCGCGCCCGTGCGGTGGGCGGCGGCGATCTGTTCAGGGTCTGCGCCGATGAACAGCGACACCCGCGATCCCGCTTCGTTCAGCTTGCCGACCATGGGGGTGATCCAGTTATGGCCGCCGACCACGTCCAGCCCGCCCTCGGTCGTCCGCTCCTCGCGCTTTTCCGGCACCAGGCAGACGGCGTGGGGCCGGTGATGCAGGGCGATGTCGAGCATCTCCTGGGTCACGGCCATCTCGAGATTGAGCGGCCGCGCCTCGGCGTTCAGCAGGGTCGACAGGCCGTCGATGTCGGCGTCCGAGATATGGCGGCGATCCTCGCGTAGATGGGCGGTGATCCCGTCCGCCCCTGCCGCAAGAGCCTCTTCAGCCGCCCGCACGGGATCGGGATACTGGCCGCCGCGCGCGTTCCGCACCGTGGCCACATGGTCGATGTTGACGCCGAGTCTCAGAGGGTTTGGCACGTCAAACTCCGCATCCCCGCCAGGGCGGGCGTTGGTTATCTTGCGATCCGGCGGCTGCCTGGATCCTGCACCGGGATGGCGGCCAGTTCGGGCGGCAGGGCGTCAGCGGGGTATGCCGGCACGTCCAGCGTCGCCAGCGCGACCAGGGGCACGCCCACGTCGGCGCGCCCGCCCGAACGATCGACGATACAGGCCGCAGCGACCACTTCGCCGCCCGCCGCCTGGATGGCCGCGATGCATTCGCGCGAGCTCAGACCCGTGGTGACGATGTCCTCGACCATCACGACCTTCTCGCCCGGCTCGATGGTAAAGCCGCGACGCAGTTTGAACTCGCCGCCTTCGCGCTCCACGTAGAGGGACCGCACGTTCAGGTGCCGCGCCGTCTCATAGCCAGGAATGATGCCCCCGACGGCCGGCGAGATGGCGACATCGACCGGGCCGACCGTCGCCGTGATCTTCTCGGCCAGGGCCTTGCACAGCCGCGCGCAGCGTTCGGCGTGCATGAAGACCAGGTTCTTCTGCAGGAAGACCGGGCTGTGCAGGCCCGATGACAGGACGAAATGCCCCTCGCGCAGGGCGCCGGCGGCTCGGAACTCGTTGAGGACGTCTTCGGTGTTCATGCGGGCGTCATAGCCCCTGTTCCCCGAGCGATGCTAGCCCCTGACCCGCTCCACCGTATCGACGGAGGGATTGGTGCGCAGGGCGGCCATGATCATGGTGGCGTGTTTGGCGTCTTCGACCTCGACCTCGAAATTCAGGTCGAAGAAGTCTTCCTGGCGGTGGCTGAGGGACAGGTTGCGGATATTGCCGCCCGCCTCGCCGATCAGGGTCGTGACCTGGCCCAGCACGCCGACGCCATTGCGGACCGTGGCCTTCAGCTTGGCCAGACCCAGCGCTCCCTGCTCGGCCTGCGGCGTCCATTGCAAATCCTGCCAGACACTGTCGTCGTCGGCGAAGTCGGCCAGCTTCTGACAGTCGATGGTGTGGACGGTCAGCCCCCGCTCGGGCTCCAGAATCCCCACGATCCGGTCGCCGGGCAGAGGCGTACAACACTGGCCGAAATGGATGCTGACGCCAGGGGTCAGTCCGCCCCCGCGCACGAACAGCCGGGCCTTGGCGTCCTGGATCGACTTCCTCTGATGCGCCGGCTTGATCTTGCCCATCAAGGCTGGGAACAGGGTCTCGGCGACCTTCACCGCCGACACGCGCCCGCGCCCGATGGCCTCCATCAGGTCCGCCTCGTTGGCAATGGCCAGGACTTCCAGCACAGGTGTCAGCGATACTGCCTCCAGCGACTTGCCGGCCTTGACGATGGTCTGTTCCAGGGTGGCGCGGCCCAGGCGCATGAACTCGTCGCGCTCGGCGCCCCGGATGTGTCGACGGATGGCCGACCGGGCGCGTCCGGTGATGGTCAGGGAGCGCCAGTCGGCGGGCGCCTCGCGCTTGGTTCCGCGAATGATCTCGACCACGTCGCCGTTCTGCAAGGCGGTCCGCATCGGCTTCAGCTCGCCGTTGACCTTGACCCCCACGGCCGTGTCGCCGACCTCGGTATGGACCGCATAGGCGAAGTCCAGCGCCATGCCGCCGCGCGGCAGGCTGATCAGCCGACCCTTGGGCGTGAAGACGAAGACCTGTTCAAGGTACATCTCCAGCTTGGCGTGCTCGACCCAGTCCTCACCGCCCTCGCCATGCTCCATGACCTGAACGAGGTGGCGCAGGTTCTGCAGCGGATCGCGGCCGCCGCCGGCCTCCATGGCCTCCTTGTCGAGACCATAGGACTGGTTCTTGTAGGCCCAGTGAGCGGCGACACCGTCCTCGGCGACCCGGTCCATGGCCTCGGTGCGGATCTGCATCTCGATGCGCAGGCCGCCCGGCCCCACCACTGTCGTGTGCAGCGAGCGATAGTTGTTCGACTTGGGCGTCGAGATGAAGTCCTTGAACCGCTCTGGCACCATCGGCCAGGCGCGGTGAATGACCCCCAGGGTGCGGTAGCAGTCGTCTTCGAACGGCACGATGACGCGAAAGCCATAGATGTCGGACAGGGAAGAGAACCCCACCGTCTTCCTCTGCAGCTTGCGCCAGATGGAATATGGGGTCTTCTGGCGGCCGAACACCTGGGCGGCGATGCCTGCCTCGCTGAGCACCTGTTCGATCTCGTGAGCGACCACCTCGGTGGCGCTGCCGTGCTCCAGCTTAAGAGCCTCCAGCCGCCGCATGATGGCGGTGCGGGCCGTGGGGTTCAGATGCTCGAACGCCAGCTCTTCCAGCTCGGAGGCGATGGAATGGATGCCGATGGAGCGGCCCAGCGGCGCATAGACTTCCAGGGTCTCGCGGCTGATCCGCTCGCGCTTCTCGGGCTTGACGTATTTCAGCGTCCGCATGTTGTGCAGACGATCGGCCAGCTTGACCAGCAGCACCCGCACGTCGCGGCTGATGGCCAGGATGAACTTTCGCAGGTTCTCGGCTTGGCGGGTGTGCTCGGCCTGAAGCTCCAGCCGGCTCAGCTTGGTCACGCCCTCGACCAGGACGGCGACCTCCTCGCCGAACATGCCGGCGATGTCGTCGCGCGTCGCCGAGGTGTCCTCGACCACGTCGTGCAGCAGGGCGGTGACGATGGTCGCCGTATCCAGCTTGTAGTCGGTCAGGATGCCCGCGACCTGGATCGGATGGGCGAAATAGGGATCGCCCGAGGCCCGCAACTGCGAGCCGTGCATCTTCATCGCATAGACATAGGCCTTGTTGAGCAAGGCCTCGTCGGCGGTGGGGTCATAGGCCTTGACCGCCTCGATCAGCTCGAACTGGCGCAGGATCGGAACGCGTTTCGCCGCCGGCGTTTCCCCATTCGGGGAAAGACCGGGCGGCGAGAGGGGATCATTGTTATTGGCGACGTTCTGCTGCGGCGGGGTCTTGCCGGACCGCGCCGGTTGGATCGTGATACCGTTGGCGGGTTCCGCCGTCAGTAACGTTCCTCCTGGCCGCCGTCACGGTCGCTCTGCAGGGCGCGGATCAGCTCCTGCTCGGCCATGTTCATGTGCTGAGGCTCAGCCAGCAGACCAACGATTTCAGCCTCGTCCTCGGCTTCGGTGCGCTCGTCGACGCGTTGCAGGGCGACCACGACGGTCTCCAGCAGCTCGGCGGGAATAACGGTTTCTTCGGCGATCTCACGCAGAGCGACGACGGGGTTCTTGTCGTTGTCGCGGTCCAGCGTCAGCGCAGCGCCATTGGCGATGGCGCGGGCACGGTTGCCGGCCAGCAGGACCAGACCGAAGCGGTTCGGGACCTTCTCGATGCAGTCTTCGACGGTAACGCGAGCCATGGGAATCCTTCGGGGTCGTCGGGAGAACCGCGCCCAATACAGGTAAGAGCCGATTTGTGCAACGCCACACTGATATCACAGGGCGGCGAATCTGAGGCGGCTCAGCCGATCAAGCACTCCGGATCGACCATGGCCCGACCGGGAAATGCGATTGATGCGCAGACGGAGTGCGCTTGCAGACCTTGAACAGCGTCGCGATGCCAGAGATTACTGAGGACGATTTCAACAGCGGCGGCATCCGTGCGCTCAATGAGGTCACCGCAGAAACAACACGCGCGCTTCAACAGCATCGTCAATCTCCCAAAGGCCGGGCGTCTAGGCCGACGGTCGTCGTCTTCGCCAGCACAGACGCCTTGCCGCCCCCCGGATGCTTCCACTCCGGTGCGATCTCGGCCAGCGGCCCCATGACGAACAGTCGGTCGGCGGCGCGCGGATGGGGCAGGATCAGGCCGTTGCAGTCGCCGCTCTCGCGACCATAGGCGATCAGGTCCAGGTCCAGGGTGCGCGGCGCGTTCTGGGTCGAGCGCTGGCGCCCGAACGCCTCCTCGATCCGACCCAGGGCGGCCATCAGGGCGTGGGGATCGTGCGCCGTCCTGACGATGACGACGCCGTTCAGGAAGGAGGGATCGTTCGGATCGGGCCAGGCCTGCGAAGTCCACCACGAAGACCGCGCCACCACGTCTATGCCTTCGGAGCGGAACCGCGCCAGGGCCGCCTCCAGCGCCTCGCGGCAGGACGACCAGACGCCCTTGTCATTGCAGCCCAGGGCGACGATGACCGCATCATCCAGATCCCCATCGCCGTCGATATTGACGGAGACCGGACCCTCATCATTCGTCGAGGCGCTGCTCATGACCCTTTATCCGACCGATCGCGTCGCCCTGTTCATCGACGGGGCCAATCTCTATTCGGCGGCTCGGGCGCTGAACGTCGATCTGGACTTCAGAAAGCTGCTCGGATCGTTCCGCCAAGAGGCCGTCCTGGTGAGGGCCTATTATTACACGGCCGTGGTCGAGGGCGAAGAGTTCTCTCCCATCCGGCCGCTGGTCGACTGGCTGGGCTACAACGGGTTCCGGATGGTGACCAAGCCGGTCAAGCGCTTCACCGACGCCTCCGGCCACAGCCGCACCAAGGGCAATATGGATGTCGAGATCGCCGTCGACATGCTGGAGATGGCGCCCCACCTGGATCACATGGTGCTGTTCTCCGGCGACGGCGACTTCCGCAGGGTGGTCGAGGCGGTTCAGGCCAAGGGCGTGCGGGTCACCGTCGTCTCGACCCTGAAGTCCCAGCCGCCGATGATCGCCGACGACCTGAGGCGTCAGGCGGACGCCTATATCGACCTGACGGATCGCGATGACTGGGTCCGGCCAAAGACGAGCGCGCCCTCGCCGTCCGTACGGACCTTCGACGCGACCTAGCCCTTGTCTCGCATCAGCCGGGCCTTGTCCCTGGCCCAGTCGCGGTCGGCCGAGGCCTCGCGCTTGTCGTGCAGCTTCTTGCCCTTGGCCAGGGCGATCTCGAGCTTGGCCTTGCCGTCGTCGTTCAGATAGAGCCGGATCGGGATGATGGTCTGGCCGTCCTTCTGGACGGCGCCGATCAGCCTATCGATCTGCTTGCGGTGCAGCAGCAATTTCCGCGGCCGGCGCGGCTCGTGGTTGAAGCGGTTGGCCTGGGCATAGGGCGGGATGTCGGCGTTGATCAGGACGATCTCGCGCCCCTCCACCGCCGCATAGGATTCGGCGATATTGGCCCGGCCCATGCGCAGCGCCTTGATCTCGGTGCCCAGCAGCATGATGCCCGCCTCGATATTGTCCTCGAGGAAATAGTCGAACTTGGCCCGCCGGTTCTCGGCGATGGTCTTGGCTTTGGTGATCGGAGCCTTGGCGGCGGCCGCCGCCTGCTCCTTGGTCGTGGCCATCAGATCACTCCGGCCGCCACCAGGGCGGCGTCGATGCCCGGCTTGGCGGCGTCACAGGTCGGCAGCATCGGCAGGCGCATCTCCTCCGAACACAGACCCAGCTTGGCCAGTGCGTATTTGGCGGGTGCGGGCGAGGCGTCGAGGAACAGGGCCTTGTGCAGGCCGATCAGACGATCCTGCCACGAGCGGGCGGTCGCATAGTCCCCGGCGGCGGCGGCGTTATACAGCGCGACCATGGCCTCGGGCGCGACGTTCGAGGTGACCGAGATCACGCCCGTTCCCCCATGCGCCATATGGCCCAGGGCGCTGTGGTCGTCGCCCGACATCAGGTCGAACTGTCCGCCATTGGCGCCGATGTTGGCGTGCATCCAGCTGACGCGGCTCATGTCGCCGGTGGCGTCCTTCAGCGCGACGATATTGGGATGGGCGGCCAGATGGGCGACGTTCTCGTTCGACAGATCGACGCCGGTGCGCGCCGGCACATTGTAGAGGATCAGCGGCAGCTCGACCGCGTCAGCGACCGCCTCGAAATGCGCCACCAGTCCGGCCTGGGACGGGCGGTTGTAATAGGGGGTGACGACCAGGGAGGCGTCGGCGCCGCAGGTCTTGCCGTGGCGGGCCAGGTCGATGGATTCATAGGTCGCGGGCGAGCCTGCGCCGGCGATGACCTTGATGCGTCCCGCCGAGGTTTCGACACAGATCGACGTCACCCGTTTGTGCTCCTCGATCGTCAGGCCGCCGCCTTCGCCGGTCGTGCCGACGGCGACGACGCCGTGGACGCCAGCGGCGATCTGGCGCTCCAGCAGACGAATGAGTGCATCTTCGTCCACGTTTCCGTCACGAAGAGGTGTGATCAAGGCGGTGATCACGCCCTTGAACAAGGGGGCGGTCATTGGAACAAGTTACCTGCGTGGAGAGTCGGCGACACGCGCCGATTGAGAGACGCGAGAGGGTAGGTTGCCGGTCGTCGTACCGCAACTGCGTTGAATGGGGATTGGAAAAATCATGCTCGTGACGACCCTGGCGGCCGCTATGGCCCTGCTCGCGCCCGTGCAGCAATCCACCACCGCCTATCTGAACGGAGCCACCCCCTATGAGGCTGCGCCCACCCCGGTGCAGAGCGGCGGGACCTATCAGGCGCGGGTGCTGAGCGACGCCGACACCGCCGCCTTCCGCCGTGGTCTGGCGGCGGCGCGGGCGCGAGACGTGATCGGAACCCGCAACGCCATCTCGGGCATAAACGACCCCACCGCGCGCAAACTGGTCGAATGGGCCCTGGTCGACACCTCGGCCTCGCAACTGTCCTACACCGAGCTGGCCCAGGACAATCAGGCCCTGAACGGCTGGCCGCGCGCCGACACACGCCGTTCGGCGGGCGAGATCGCTCTGGACCGGGCCGGTATGGGCCCCGACGCCGCCCTCGCCTTCTTCCAGGGATCGGCGCCGACGACCTCGGCAGGCGCCATCGCCCTGGCCTCGGCGCTGGAACAGACCGGCCGTCAAGCCGAGGCACGCGCCTTGATCACCGACTGGTGGCGGACCCGCTCGTTCGAGGAAGCCGACCAGAGCCGCATCCTGAACCGCTGGAGCGGCTGGCTCAGCCAGGCTGACCACGAGGCCCGCCTCAACATGCTGCTGCTGGGCCCGCATGGTCCGGCCACGCGCGCCATGGTCAACTACGTCTCGCCGGAACGGGCGGCCATCGCCAACACCGTCATGGGCCTGCGCACGGCCTACAGCCCCGACGCCATGCTCGCCAGCCTCAGCCCGTCCCAGGCCACCGACCCGGCCGTGGCGCTGGAGCGGGTCCGCATCCTGCGCTCGGCGGGGCGTCAGAGCGAAGGTTTCGACCTGCTGCGCTATCTGCCCGCCGCTCCTTCACACAAGGAGGGCCAGGACACCCTGTGGAGCGAGCGCCGCAACTATTTCCTCGATGCGCTGGAGCGTCGCAACTGGCGCGCGGCCTATGACGCCATGGCCGGTCACGGCTTCCCCGGCGGCGACCGCAAGGTGGACGCCGAGTTCTTCGCCGGCTGGGTCGCCCTGACCAAGCTGAACGACCCGCGCCTGGCCGCCACCCATTTCGAGAACCTGCGCAACGTCTCCTCGACCCCGATCACCCAGGGCCGCGCCCTCTACTGGCTGGGCCGCGCCTATGAGGCCTCGGGCGATCAGGCAGGCGCCCAGCAGTGGTACCGGGCCGGCGCCCAGCACATCCAGACCTTCTATGGCCAGCTGGCGGCCGAGAAGGCGGGCTACACCTCGATCACCCTGCCCGCCGACCCCCAGCCCACCGCCGCCGACGTCGCCGCCTTCGAGAACAACGAGGTGGTCCGCGCCATGCGCATCCTGGGCGAGACCGGCGAGATGAGCCTGTTCCGGGTCTTCGCCTATCAGCTGGACGACACCGTTCCCAACCCGACCGACCTGGCCCTACTGATGGATACGGCGCGCGGCTATGGCGACGGGTTCGCGGCCATGATGGTCGGTCGCGCGGCCAGCCAGCGCGGCGTCCTGATGCCCGAGCGCATGTATCCGATCCGCATCCCGCCCTCGGTCGGGGGCGCCGCCCCGCTGGAGTTCACCCTGGCCATCACCCGTCAGGAATCCAGCTTCGACCCCCGCGCCCGCTCCGGCGCCGATGCGCGCGGCATGATGCAGTTCCTGCCCGCCACCGCGTCCGGCGTCGCCCGTCGCCTGGGGATGTCCTATTCGGCCGAGCAGCTGTGGGACCCGGACTACAACATGACCCTGGGCAGCTATCACCTGGGCGAGCTGATGGGGAATTTCGGCGGGTCCATGCTGATGACCACCGTCGGCTATAACGCCGGTCCCGCCCGCGCGCCGCAATGGGTGGCCCGCTGTGGCGATCCGCGCCAGAACGCCGAGGCCGCCATCGACTATATCGAGTGCGCCCCCTTCACCGAGACGCGCAACTACATGATGCGAGTGATGGAGAATATGAGCGTCTACAAGGCCCGGCTGAACGGCGGCACGGCGCCCCTGACCCTGTCGAACGACATCTCGCGCGGCGCCCTGCCCGGGCCCAGACCCTACCAATAGGCCTCAGCCGATCCGGGTCGCATCCAGCAGCGGCCCGGACGGCGTCTCGACCCAGCGCCCGCTGACGCCGAAGACATCGCGCAGCACCTCGGGCGACAGGGCTTCCAACGGCGGCGCATCGGCGACCACCCTGCCCGCCTGAAGCACGATAATCCGGTCCGCCCAGCGCGCCGCCAGCGTCAGGTCGTGCAGGCTGACCAGAACCGCTTGGCCGGACCGCGCCCGCCCCTTCAGCCGGTCCAGCACCAGGAACTGCGCGTCCGGGTCCAGTCCGGCAATCGGCTCGTCGGCCAGCAGAGCCGGCGCACCGGACACCAGCGCACGGGCCAGAAGAATGCGCGCGCGCTCGCCGCCCGACATATCCGCGACGCCGCGATCCGCCAGATGCCCGGCCCCGACTTCATCCAGCGCCGCCTTAGCGCGGAGCAAACCATCCGCCGCACTCAGGAAGGGCGCGCCCAGGGCGGCGACCTCGATGGCGGGCATATTCCAGGCGATGCGGCGTTCCTGAGCCAGATAGGCGGCCCGTTCTGCGCGAGCACGCTCGGACAGCTTGGTGATGTCCTCGCCTCCGAGCCGGGCCTGACCCGCGTTCAGAGGCAGAAGCCCCAGGGCCGCGCGGATGGCGCTGGACTTGCCCGCGCCGTTCGGACCGCACAGGGCCACCGCTTCACCCACATTCAGGCTCAGATCGACCCCGTCCAGTACGACACGGTCGTTCAGCCGCGCGACGGCGCCCGTCAGCTCGACCGGGATCACGATCGCCATTCCCGCGCCGCGCGCCAGGCGATCAGCGCGAACAGGGGCGCGCCGATCAGGGCGGTGAAGACGCCCAGCTTCAGCTCCTGATCCGTCGGCGTGATCCGCGCCAGCAGGTCGGCCAGCACCAGGATCAATCCGCCCGCCAAGGCCGAGGGCAGCAGCAACCGCCCCGGATCGCCCCGCACCAGCCCCCGCACCAGATGCGGCGCGGCCAGTCCGACGAAGCCGATCACCCCTGCAACCGCCACGGCCGCGCCCGCTGCGACAGCCGCCGCGATCAGGGCCAGCATCCGCATCCGCCGCATCGGCAGGCCGGACACGGCGGCGGCCTCCTCGCCCAGCACCAGCATCCGCAAGCCCGGCGCGGCCAGGAGGGCCAGGCCTCCGGCGACCAGCAGCGGCGGGGTGACCCAGGCCACGTCGATCCAGCTGCGGTTCTGCACCGACCCCAAGAGCCAGGACATGACCTCCGCCTGGGCGATCGGCGATGGCGACAGGTTGAAGATCAGGGCTGTTACGGCGCCCGCAAAACTGGACAGCGCCACCCCAAACAGGATCAGGGCCTCGGGCGACCTCAGTCGGACCTGGGCCGCTACCAGCATCAGCCCGGCCAGCCCAGCCCCCGCCAATGCCGAGATCTCGACCGCTCCGGGCAAGGCGGCAGCGCCCAGTACGATGGCCAGGGCCGCGCCCAGGGCGGCGGTCGCCGACACGCCCAGCACGCCCGGATCGGCCAGCGGATTGCGCAACAGCCCCTGCAAGACCGCGCCTGCCAGCCCCAGCGCCGCGCCGACCATGACGGCGCAGACCGCGCGCGGCGCTCGAACTTCCCACAGCACCTGCCAAGGTCCAGATCCCGGCTCAGAAAAGGCCTGAGAATATTGAGCGGCGCTCAAAGCCACCTCGCCCCCGGCGGTGGCCAGAGCGATGGCCCCGAGGATGGCGAGCAGCAACATAAGGTTCAGGCGCGTGACCGTCACGGCTTGGCGGCCATCATCGCCACGCCGTCGGCGGCGAACCAGGCGGGACAGGTCAGGACCGCCGCCGACAGGCTGGCGACCGTGCGGGTCCGGCTGGCCCGACGCACCACCGGATGCCGCCCCGCCCCACGCCAGTCCGAACGCAGTTGGTCGAAGAAGCCCAGCACGAATTTCAAGGCCGGTTGAAGGGCGATCCGCTCGACGCTGAGCGGGCCATAGCCTGGCCGGTTTGCGGCGTTCACCAGTCCTGCGGCGGCGAACATGGCATTGATCAAGGTCCCCTCGCCCGCCGTGAACCCGCCTGCGGTCAGATACTGGGCCGAGGCCTGCTTGCCACGACTTGACCGCGCCAGCTTGGCGTTCATGTCGGCGACCAGAGCCTCGCCCCTTTCACCGGCGTTCAAGCCTGCCGCCACCCGGCGCACATTGCCTCGGATGCCGTCGAAATCGGTGGCGTCATCGATGGTCAGCACCGTGACGCCACGCCGCGCCAGCTCGATCAGCAGACGCGGTTCCCCGCCCCAGTAACGCACCACCACGTCCGGCCGAAAGGCGACGGCGGCCTCCAGCGTGGCGCGTGTCTGGCGTCGCCCCAGCGCCTCGGCGCGCATCCAGGCGTCCGGGTCGTCGGCGCGGGTGGACAGGGCGAGATCGGCCTGAGGCGCCAGAGCCAGCACATACTGATCCGCACACTGATCCAGCGACATGACGCGCAGGCCGGCATCGGCCTCGGCGGCGCCGGCGAGCAGGGTGACAATCAAAGCCGCAAGGATGACCCGTCCCGGTCTCACGTCCGCAGCAGGCCGACGAACAGGGCGTCGATCATGGTCCGGGTCAGGACGGCCGGCTCGACCCAGCCGAAATAGGGTTTGGTGATGACCAGGGACACGATGCCGTGGACCCCGCCCCACAGGACCTGGGCCGCCACGCTGGCCTCCGCGTTCAGATTGCCCGCAGCGGCGATCTCTTCCAGCACCTGTTCGAACGAGCGGAACAGCTCGCCGCCCATCTGCTGGGCCGCGCTTTCCGCACCGTCGCGGGCCTCGACCGGTCGGGTCAGATAGATCAGCCGATAGGCGTTGGGATTGGCGAAACCGAAATCGACATAGGCTTCCAGCATCGCCCGCAGCCGATCCTGGGCCGGACCATGATCGGCCATGATCCGCTGGTTGCCGCTGATCAGCTGTTCGAACGCCCCGCGGCAGATCTCGTGCAGAATTTCGCTCTTCTCGGAGAAGTGCATGTAGAGGGCCGTGGACGACAGCCCCACCTCGTCTGCGATCTTGCGGATCGTCGCGCCCTCATAGCCGTGCTCGACGAAGATCCGCTCGGCGGCGGCCAGAATTTCCGCACGGCGAACATGGCCCTCGCCCTTGGGCTTTCGCCCCGAGCGGGAGCCGGGTTCGGACAAGGCAGACGGGGTCGAAGCGCTGGACAATCGCGAACTCCGGGAAGGGACGTCCTGAATAGCGGCATTCACGCGGCGACGCCAAGTGTCGCGCCCTCAGACCTGGATTTCCACGCTGTGGCCACGACCAGGACTTAAACCCCAGGACTTGCGAGATACCCTGTTCGAGCTTAGCCGTTGCACCTATGGGTTGCGCGGACATGGGCACAGGCGAGGCTTACCGTGACGCGTCGGCACACGGTGCTCTGCGGCGCAGCCTCTCGCCGTTCCAGATCGTCGTCATCCTCAGCCTGACCCTGGCCGTCGCGGCCATGGCGATACGCTCGCCCCGACTGCCGTGGGATGTCGCTGTTTTTGCTTTCCATCTGGCCTTTTTGGTCTGTGGAGTCTGGAGGGTTCTGCTGGTTGTCGCCGCCCGGCCGAGCCCGACGCGACCTCTGGCTGCGGCGCCCGACATCTGGCCCCGCTACACCATCCTGGCGGCCCTGCATGACGAGGCCGACGTGGCGCATCAGTTGATCTCGCGTCTGACCGAGATCGACTATCCTCACGACCGGCTGGAGGCCCTTCTGCTGCTTGAAGCGCACGATCTGGAGACCCTGGATGCGGTGATGGCGGCGGATCGGCCCCGTTGGATGCAGGTCATCGTCGTGCCCCCAGGCTCGCCCGGCACCAAGCCCCGCGCCCTGAACCACGGCCTGGCCCGGGCCACGGGCGACCTGGTCGTCATCTATGACGCCGAGGACGACCCTGACCCCTTGCAACTTCGAGAGGCGGCCGGGCGCTTCGCTGGCGACGGCGCGGGACGGCTGGCCTGTCTGCAGGCGCCCCTGCGGATACGCAGCCGCTGCGGCAGGCCCAATGCGCTTCAACGGCAGTTCGCCGTGGAATACGCTGCTCTGTTCGAAATCACCCTGCCCGCCATGGCGCGGCTGGGCCTGCCCTTTCCGCTGGGCGGGACCAGCAATCACTTCCGCACGGACGTGCTGCGAGCCTTGGGTGGTTGGGACGCCTATAATGTCACCGAGGATGCGGATCTGGGTTTTCGCCTCTGGCGCAGGGGCTGGCGTCTCGATGTCATTCGCCGACCAACCTATGAGTCCGCGCCCAATGGCGTCGAGATATGGCTGCCCCAGCGAACGCGCTGGCTGAAGGGCTATATGCAGACCTGGGGCGTTCATACCCGCACGCCCACGGGCCTTGGTTGGCGCGGCGTCGCGGCCCTGGTGATGAGCCTGGGTCTGGCTCTGGTCAGCGCCGGGATGCACGCGGTCGCCATGGCCTGGGTGACGATGTCGCTGGTCATGGCCGTGGCGGCGGGCGCACCGCCGACGGTCGGCGCCTTCTCCCTCAGCGTCATGATCCTGGGCTTGGCGGCGGCCTGGCTACAATGCGTTCTCGGTGCACGAAAGGCCCATACCCCCTATTCCGCCGCCGACATGATCCTGGCCCCGCTCTATTGGTCGATGCTCAGCCTGGCCTTCGCCCATGCCGCCTGGCGGTTGATCCGCGAGCCCTACGCCTGGGACAAGACCCCGCACCAGCGCGACCCCATTCAGGTCGAAGACACCGACGCCGGCCTCGCCGCGCCTGATCTACTGGCCGCTGGACGACGGGCCGCCTGAACCCTAATCACCGGGGCATGGCCCCCACACTGTCCACTACCCCCGAAACCCTGCTGACCACCGGCTGGTCCGACTACGCCCTGCTGGACAGCGGCGATGGCAAGAAGCTGGAGCGGTATGGCCGCCACACGGTGCTGCGACCCGAACCCCAGTGCTTCTGGCGACCGCGCGATCCCGACGCCTTCGGCCGCGCCGACGCCGTGTTCGATCCCGAGGACGAGGACGAGGCCGGACGCTGGCGGTTCTCAGGCAAGCCCATCGACCAGTTCCCCCTTGGCTGGGGCGATGTCCGCTTCCACGGCAAATTCACCCCCTTCCGCCACCTGGCCTTCTTCCCCGAACAGGCCGCCAACTGGCAGTGGCTGGATGGACGGATCCGCAGCCTGAACAAGCCCAAGGTGCTCAATCTCTTTGGCTATACCGGCGTCGCCAGCCTGGCCGCCGCCGCTGCGGGCGCCGAGGTCACCCACGTCGATGCGTCCAAGAAGTCCGTCGCCTGGGCCCGCGACAACGCCGAGCTTTCGGGCATGGGCGGCGCCCCGATCCGCTGGATCGTCGATGACGCGCGCAAATACGTCGCTCGCGAGGTCCGGCGCGGCTCGAAATATCAAGGCATCATCCTGGACCCGCCCAAATACGGACGCGGCCCGACGGGCGAGGTCTGGCGCCTGTTCGAGGACATGCCGGCCCTGCTTAAGGACTGCGCCGCCCTGCTGGACGACGACGCGTCCTTCCTGCTGCTGAATGCCTATGCGGCGCGGATTTCGGGCCTGTCCCTGGCCCATCTGATGGCCGAGGCCACCCATGATCGCGGTGGCCGCATCGACTGGGGCGAACTGGCCCTGTCCGAGGACGCGCCCCTGAACGGCGTCGATCCCCGCGCCATCGGCCTGAGCTTCTTCGCCCGCTGGTCTGCCAAATGACCGAGCGAGAGATCACATCGCTGACCAACGACACGGTCAAGGCCGTGCGCGCCCTGCATATGCGCAAGGAACGCGAGACCACCGGCCTATTCCTGGCCGAGGGGCTGAAGTTCATCGGCGAGGCGCTGGACCAGGGCCGCACGCCCAGGACCCTGCTGGTCGGGATGGAGGCGCGGCCCCATCCCCTGCTGGACCGCGCCAGGGCCGAGACCCGCGCGGCGGGCGGCGAGATCGTCGTCGTCACCCATCCGATCCTGGAAAAGATCAGCCGCCGCGAGAACCCGCAGACGGTGCTGGCGGTGTTCGAACAGAACTTCACCCCCCTGTCGGCCCTGAACCCGAAATCGGCCCCTTGCTGGGTGGCGCTGGAACAGGTGCGTGATCCGGGCAACCTGGGCACCATCATCCGCACCGCCGACGCCGCCGGATGCGGCGGGGTGATCCTGATCGGCGACTGCGTCGATCCGTTTTCGGTCGAGGCGGTGCGGGCGACCATGGGTTCGGTCTTCGCCGTGTCGATCTCGAAGGCCTCGCCGACGGAGTTTCTGGCCTGGCGCGAGACCTGGCCGGGCAGCGTCATCGGCACCCGGCTGGATGCGACCACCGGCTATCGCGACGCGGCGATCCAGACGCCCGCCCTGATCCTGATGGGCAATGAACAGGCCGGGCTGACCGACGAACTGGCCGCCGCCTGCGACGTGAACGTCAAGATCCCCATGCGCGGTCGCGCCGACAGCCTGAACCTGGCCGTCGCCACCGGCGTCATGGTCTATGCGGTGACGGATGCGGCCTAATCACTGGCGCGAGCTAAGGATTGGCGCGGGCTAAAGCTCGGTCTCGGGCGCGACACGGCCCAGCATCCACAGGGCCAGGATGCTGATGACGGCGGACGCGGCCAGATACCCTCCGACCGCGCCAGGCCCGAAGGTCCCCGCCAGCTTCAGGGCGATGAAGGGCGCCAGCGAAGCCCCCAGAATGCCTGCCAGGTTGAAGGCCATCGACGCCCCCGTATAGCGGACCGTCGTCGGGAAGGGCCGCGCCATCGCCGCGCCGATCGGCCCATAGGTGCAACCCATCAGGCCGAACCCCAGAGAGAAGAAGATCAGCAACCCGGTCAGGCCCAGACCGAACAGCGGCGCGAACAGCAGGCCGAACAGGCCGATGCCCACCGACGACCAGATCATCACCTTTACCTGTCCATACCTGTCGGCCAGCAGCGCCGTAACCGGAATGAAGGCGGCGAAGAACAGCACGCCGATCAACTGGACAGGCAGCACGTCCGCCCGCACCAGCCCCATGCCCGTCGTCGCCCAGCCCAGGGCGAAGACCGTCATCAGATAGAAGAGCGTAAAGGTGGTCACCCCGCTGAAGGTGCCCAGCACAAGGGCCGCCTTGTGGTTGGCGAACAGGGTCACCGCAGGCGCCTTCACCCGCTCATGGCGATCGACGACCGTCTGGAACTCGGGTGTTTCGGTGATCTTCAGGCGGACCCACAGGCCGACAAAGACCAGCAGGGCGCTGGAGATGAACGGGATGCGCCAGCCCCAGTTCGCAAATGAGGCCTCGTTCATGGTCGAGGTCAGGATGATGAAGGACGCGGTCGACAGGATGAAGCCGATGGGCGCGCCCAACTGCGGGAACATGCCGAACCAGGCCTTCTTGCCCGGAGGTGCGTTCTCGGTGGCCAGCAGGACCGCCCCGCCCCACTCGCCGCCCAGACCCAGTCCCTGGCCGAACCGGCACAGGGCCAGCAGCAGAGGCGCGATGATCCCGACCTGGGCATGGGTCGGCAGGAAGCCGATGGCGACGGTCGACAGGCCCATGGTCATCAGGGCCGCGACCAGGGTCGCCTTGCGCCCAACCTTGTCACCGAAATGGCCGAACACCAGCGCCCCGACGGGCCGGGCGAAGAAGGCGATTGAAAACGTCGCGAACGACGACAGCATGGCCGTGGTCGGGTCGCCGCCGGGAAAGAACAGGGCGGGAAACACCAGCACCGCCGCCGTGGCGTAGATGTAGAAGTCGAAGAACTCGATCGTCGTGCCGATCAGGCTGGCGAACAGGACCCGGCGCGTGGAGGTGCGGCTGGGGGCCATCAACGGGTCTGCGTCGGTCATTGCGCGGGCATCATTCTGCGGGTGGGTTCAGGACGTCGTGTTCAAAGGCGAAGGCGTCGCCGATCTGGTCCAGGGTCAGCGGCGGGGTGGTGGTGCGCGATACGACGGTGGTCTCCTTGTCCGTCTCGATGGACCCCGTCGCCGTGGTCATCCGGCCGGTCAGGAAGTTCACGCTGATCGTCCTGGTCGCGCCGCTCATGCGCTGGACGTTGACATGGTCATAGCCGATCAGGCGCACCGCCCCGTCCTGATAGCGCAGGCGAAAACTATAGGGGCCCGCGTCGCCGCCGCCTGCGCTCATGAACAGATAGACCTGCACCACCAGCGAGCCGTTGCTGATCGCCAGCCCCTGCTCGAACGGGTCCTCCAGGTTCAGCCCCTCGGCGTCGCGCGTCGGGATCAGGCGATGATCCTGCGCCGCCAGGGTGAAGCCCCCGCCGGGCCGGCTGCCCAGGGCGACGCCGATGATGCGCGGATTGATGTCCGTCGGATCGAAATACTCGCGCGTGATGATGCCTACCGGATCGGTCTTGCGCAGGACAAAGGCCAGGTCGGCCTTGCCGTCGCGGCTGAAGTCGCCCTGAACCGCCTGCTCGACCCGCCAGCCTTCAGGCGCGAAGCCCTCGGCCGAGGATGCGGTGCGGACCAGGCGGGGGATGCCCGGCGCGATCTCGGCCTGATCCTGCACGACCACCGTCGCATGGCCTGCGCCCGCAAGGCTCAGGACTGCGAGCGTGATTGCCAGGGTGGTGATGCGCAGGGCTTGTCTCATGGCTTCGGTTATGCCCGGTTCGCGCCAAACCTCAATGGCGGGCGTCGGCGATAACGACCGGCGTTCCCCGACGATCAGGTTCCGCGCGGCTTGACCCGACTGGTCGGCTCGGCGACGGCAGGGTTCTCCGGCCAGGGATGTCGCGGATAGCGGCCCCGCATCTCGGCCCGCACCGCCGACCAGCTTCCGGCCCAGAAGCCAGGCAGGTCCTTGGTCATCTGCACCGGCCGTCGCGCGGGCGACAGCAGGGCCAGGGTCAGCGGGACCTTGGCCGACCCGCCCACGGTGGGATGGGCCGTGACGCCGAACAATTCCTGCACCCGGATATCCACGCGCGGCCCGCCCTCCGCCGCATAGTCGATGGCCGTCGAACCGAGCGGCGTCGTCAGCCGGGGCGGCGCGACCTCGTCCAGCAGCCGCTGCTGGTCCCAGGGCACGAGAGTCCGCAACCCCTGTTCCAGCGAGCCATCCGCGATGCCGTCCAGGGCCTGCACCGTGTCCAGCAAGGGCCAGAGCCAGGTCTCGCGCTCGGCCGCCAGGCCCGCATCGGACACGTCGGGCCAGGTCGCGTCGATGCCGTGCAGCCACGCCAGCCGCGCCCGCAATCCGCCGGAACGCTCGCCCCATTTCAGTCCCGACAGTCCACCGCCTGGGCCACCCGCCTCGACCTCGGCCTTCAGGGCGCCGGTCAGGGCCGCGCGGTCCGGCGCGCCGGTGATCTTTTCATCCACGACGCAGGCGCCGATGCGGCGAATGCGGCGCATCACTACTCTTCCCGAGGGCTCGCGGCTCAGCCGGTCCTCGACGGTGATCCGGTCCTTGATCTCGCCCAGATCGACCGGCGCGGCCAGGCGGATACGGTCGCGCGCATCACCGCCCCCGACTTCGGCGACCGCCAGCCACGGCTCACGCGCCAGAAGTTCCGTGGGGTCCAGAAAGGCGCCGCGTCCGCTGGCCAGCAGCACCTCGCCCGGCCTGCCCCGCGCCCGTGCGATCCGCTCGGGGAAGGCGGCGGCGACCATGGCGCCGACATCGACCGCACCGCCATTTTCGCCCCCCGCCGCCCGCGCCCAGCGGTCGGACAGACGGCGGGCGTCGTTGGCGCGTGGCGAGCGGTCGCGGTCCAGACCCTTCAGCCGGTCGCGCAGATCCACGTCGTTTCCGCCCAGGCCCGGCTCGCTCAGCACCGCCGCGATCCGCGCGCCCAACAGAGCGTCGCCCGCATCCGACGCCACCGCCGTCATATGGGCCAATCGCGGCGACAGGGGGATGCTCGTCAACCGTTGACCATGTTCGGTCAGCGCCCCGGCCTCGTCCAATGCGCCCAATCGCGTCAGAACACTGCGGGCCTCGGCCATCGCCCCGGCCGGCGGCGGATCCAGCAGGGCCAAGCCGTCGGCAGACCGCGCGCCCCACCGCGCCAGATCCAGCGCGAACCCGGTCAGGTCGGCCTCCAGAATCTCGGGCCTCTGGTGTGGGACCAGGCCCCGCGTCTGTTCCTCGTCCCACAGGCGATAGCAGACGCCCGGCTCGGTGCGCCCGGCCCGGCCCCGCCGCTGCTCGGCCGAGGATTTCGACACTCTCACGGTGGCCAGCCGCGTCAGCCCGCCGGCCGGATCGAAACGCGGCACGCGCGACAGGCCGCCGTCGATGACGACGCACACGCCTTCGATGGTCAGGCTGGTCTCGGCCACCGATGTGGCCAGAACGATCTTGCGGCGACCAGGCGGCGACGGGTCCAGCGCCCGATCCTGCTCGCCCTTGTCCAGCGCGCCATACAGGGCGACCACGTCCACCGCCGGATCGCGCACCTGCTCCTTCAGCCGCTGAACCGTCCGGTGGATCTCGCCCTGCCCCGGCAGGAAGGCCAGGATCGAGCCCGTCTCGCCGGCCAGGGCCAACCGGCAGGCTCGGGCCATCGCGTCCTCGAACCGTTCGGCGGCGTTTCGACCCAGATATCGGGTCTCGACCGGAAACATCCGGCCCTGCGCCTCGACCACCGGCGCGCCGTTCAGCAGGCGGGCGATCCCGGCGATGTCCAGGGTCGCCGACATGACCACCAGCTTCAGGTCCGGCCGCAGCAAGGCCTGGCTGTCGCGCGCCAGGGCCAGGCCCAGGTCGGCGTCCAGGCTGCGCTCGTGGAACTCGTCGAACAGCACCGCACCCACGCCCTCCAGGCCGGGGTCGTCCAGGATCATGCGGATGAAGACGCCCTCGGTAATGACCTCGATCCGCGTCCTGGGCCCAATGCGGCTTTGCAGTCGCGTGCGATAACCGACCGTCTCGCCCGCCGTTTCGCCCAGGGTCGCAGCCATCCGCTCGGCCGCCGCCCGTGCGGCGAGGCGTCGCGGTTCCAGCACCAGGATCCTGGCCCCAGCCAGCCACGGCGCGTCCAGCAAGGCCAGGGGCACGACCGTGGTCTTGCCCGCGCCCGGCGGCGCTGCAAGCACCACGGCGTCGTGGTTCGCCAGCGCGCGCGACAGGTCTTCCAGAACGGCGTGAATGGGCAACATCACCCCTGCTCTAGTCCCGCCCGCCGCCATCACGAAACCGTCGTGTCGCACTCATCCCATTGATCGCGCGTTGCGCATGCCGGATTCCATGGTTAGCGTCCGCGCAAACCGACAGGGGTCGGGCAAAACTTTCGAGGGGTAATTCATGTGGCGCGTTAAATCGCTCGACGCGATTCTGGCCACGGCCGAGAAGAAATCACTTCACCGGTCGCTAGGTCCAGTTCAACTCACACTACTCGGCATCGGCGCCATCATCGGCACCGGGATCTTCGTTCTGACGGCTGCGGCCTCTCAGAAGGCCGGTCCGGGCATGTCGGTCAGCTTCATCATCGCCGGCGCCGTGTGCGCAGTTGCGGCGCTCTGCTATTCGGAACTGGCGGCCATGGCCCCGGTTTCCGGCTCCGCCTACACCTATACCTACGCCGTCATGGGCGAGCTTCTGGCCTGGTGCGTGGGCTGGGCTCTGATTCTGGAATACGCCGTCGCGGCCTCCGCCGTCTCCGTCGGCTGGTCAGGCTATGTATTGGGGTTGATAGAAAACGCCTTAGGGTTCGACTTCCCCGACCTCTTATCCGCCGGCCCGGTCTGGGCCATGAACGGCATGATGCCCGTCCCCGATTTCTCGGCCGGCATCATCAATGTTCCCGCCATCGTCGTGGCCCTGCTGGTGACCTGCCTGCTGATGATCGGCACGACGGAATCGGCGCGCGTCAACGCCGTGCTGGTGGTGATCAAGATCGCCGCCCTGACCGCCTTCATCGCCCTGACCCTGCCGGTGGTGAATGCCGCCAACTTCACGCCCTTCGCGCCCAACGGCCTGTTCGGCTCGTCGTCGGGCATGGGCATCGTCGGCGCCGCCGCGTCGATCTTCTTCGCCTATGTCGGCTTCGACGCCGTCTCCACCGCGGCTGAAGAGACCAAGAACCCGCAACGCAACGTGCCCATCGGCCTGATCGGTTCGCTGGCCATCTGCACCCTGTTCTATCTCCTCGTCGCCATCGGCGCCGTTGGAGCCATCGGCGCCCAGCCGGTCGTCGGCGCCGCCGGTGAAGCGGTTCAGCCCGGTTCGGCCGCCTTCGTCGCCGCCTGCGCCCTGGCCGAGAACACCAACAAGCTGGTGTGCTCGAACGAGGCCCTCGCCCACGTCCTGCGTGAAATCAACTGGCCGGGCGTGGGCAACGCCCTGGGCCTGGCCGCCATGCTGGCCCTGCCTTCGGTCATCCTGATGATGATCTATGGTCAGACCCGCATCTTCTTCGTGATGGCGCGCGACGGCCTGCTGCCGGAAGGCCTGACCAAGATCCACCCCAAGTGGAAGACGCCCTATATCGTGACCGCCTTCACCGGCATCGCGGTGGCCATCGCAGCGGCCCTGTTCCCCGTTGGTCAACTGGCCGACATCTCGAACTCGGGCACCCTGTTCGCCTTCTTCATGGTGTCGATCGCCGTGCTGGTCCTGCGGCGCAAGGATCCGACCCGCAAGCGTCCGTTCCGCATGCCTCTGGTGTGGGTCTTCGCCCCGCTGTCGGCCTTCGGCTGCGCCTTTCTGTTCTGGAACCTGCCGCACGACGCCAAGATGGTGCTGCCGATCTGGGGCGGCATCGGTCTGGTGGTCTACTTCCTGTATGGCTATCGCAAGAGCCACCTGGGTCGCGGCCTGATCGAAGTCCACGAAACCGACAGCGACGCACCGCCGCCGCCGGTCCCGCCGATCTCCTGATCGACGGTCCAAAAGACGAAAGGCCCGGGAGCGATCCCGGGCCTTTTTCGTATGGGCGGCCTCTTCATCCCCTGGCCTGCCCCGAGCACCCAGACGCGCGGCATCTACCGAGCGGCGGACAACCGCACAGGCGGGCCAAGCGTCTGTGCGACTAAGGCGAAGACGGTGTCTCTGGATCCTAGGCACAAGGCCTAGGATGACGATGAGAGAGTGGGGGCGCGCTGAAGCAGCGAGCGACCGCGTCGCGAGGGGTAGCGCTCTAAAACAACCCGCGCTCAAGCAGCGAGCGACCGCGTCGCAAGCGGTAGCGCCCTAAAGCAACCTGCGCTCAAGCAGCGAGCCGCCGCGCGGCGAGCGTTAGCGCCCTAAAAAAAGATGGTGTGGATGAGAGGACTCGAACCTCCACACCTTGCGATGCCAGAACCTAAATCGAGTGTTAGATCAACACATATGATGAAAATATCAGTCAAATCAACGCTGTATTTTCGTCTGGTGCTTGCATTGGCTGGACACACCGTGGACACAACTAAGCTGCGCCGTTGATCACTCTCAACCGACCGGGCTTCCGGTCGAGGAGGCGCTGTGACTACGCACACGATGTTCGATGGACGCTTGCAGGTTTACCGGCGGGCGGATGGCAAAACCTGGCAATGCGCGGCCCGCGTCGGGGGCGAGCGCTTTCGAGAATCCACTCACGAGACCGAGTTGGCTCGGGCGAAGGACGTCGCTGAGGAGTGGTACCTCGGTCTGAGGGGCCAACTCCGGAATGGCCAGATCGTCAAAAAGGAAAAGACCTTTGGCGAAGCCGCCGAGGACTACATGCGGCACTTCCGCGTCCTGGCGGCTGGCCTCCGCAGTCCTGCCTATATCGAGGGTATGGATCTTCGACTGAAGGTGCATGTGGACCCGTTCTTCAGCAAGACCGCTCTGCCGGAGGTCAACCGTGGGCTCGTTATGAGCTACCGGGTGAAACGTGCCGAAGACACCATTGCCAAGACCCTTGAGCAGTCGCTCCGCCGGATAGACCGCGATGAGAAAAACGGGATGGCAGCTGCGTCTTCTGAACAGGAGATCCTTCAAGTAGTGGCGGAATGCGCCGAGCGCCGGCGCACCGCCCAAGGCAAGCCGCCAGCCCGCAGCACCATCGACCACGAAATGGTGCTGATCCGGCAGGTGCTAAAGCACGCCGAGGGCAAAGGCTGGCTGACCCATCTCCCGAACCTTGAGATGCCTTACAAGACCCAGACCAAGCGCCAACGCCGGGCTTGGTTCTCCCCTGACGAATACAAGCAGCTTTACACTGCGACGGGTCGGAAGGCGGGAGGAGCCTCAGGCGGGCGCGTGGGTTGGCAAGAGCACTATCAAGAGCTCCACGACCTGGTGCTCTTCATGGCCAACACGGGCCTCCGACCCGACGAGGCGTTCCGGCTGGAGTTCCGGGACGTGGCCATCGAGGATGATTACTCGACCAAGCAGACGATCCTCGTCATCGATGTGCGGGGTAAAACCGGGACCGGCTACTGCAAGAGCATGCCCGGTGCCGTCCATCCCTTCACCCGCATCCTTGAGCGACGTACCCGGCAGCTCCAAAGCCCTCCCAAGGCTTGGCCGAAGCGCAGCAAACTCGGAAAGCTGGTGGAACATCGCGTTGCGCCGATCCCGCAAGAGCCGCGCGCGCTCAAGCCGACAGACCGACTGTTCAATCCCTATGACCGCGACGCCTTCAACGCGATCCTGCGCGAAGAAGGCCTGAAGCATGATCGGGATGGACAGGTCCGGCCCCTCTACAGCCTTCGCCACACTTACATCTCGATGCGGCTCATGGAGGGAGCGGACGTCTATCAAATCGCGAACAACTGTCGCACCAGCGTCCAGATGATCGAGCAGTTTTACGCCGCCCACATCAAAGACCGCATCGATGCGGCTTCGATCAACATGCAACGGCCGATCGCCGCTCGGAAATCGTCCCGGCGTCGAACTCCTTCCATCCCTGACGGTCCCGACACCCACGCGCCGGGTTGATGATTTCCTTGCTCAAATTGACCGGCCAGCTATAGACGATCGACCGCGCGGCTATGGCGGAATTGGTAGACGCACTTGGTTTAGGTCCAAGCGGGTGACCGTGGGGGTTCGAGTCCCTCTAGCCGCACCACCCTTCCAGCGCAGGGGTTCAAGGCCAGCACTGGCCGTCCTCTGCGCGCAGCGAAGGAGCGACCCGTACGGGTCGAACCGGTGGCGAATAACGCCCGAACGGGCGTAGCCATCGCAACGCTACTGGGGAAGAAGAATATGGACACGAGCCTAAGCGCATCTGAATCGACGGAGACTTCCCCCGACGCCAAGCTCCTCGGGCCGGTTTCGTTCGCCCTTCCCAGACCCTGGACTGGCGGGACGTTTCAGTTCCAGACATTCGGGTCTCTCACCTACTTCGTAGGCCCAAATGGCAGCGGTAAATCGCGTTTCGCGGAAGCCCTAAAAGCAGTGGTTCCAAACGCTCGCCTACTCGGGACCGATCGGCTCGAAGGTCAAGGTCGTGGCGCTGGCTTTGGCTTGTGGGGTGACAACTTCAGTGCTGGCCTCTCGAAGCAGTATTTCGATCACTTCAAGAACGCAGGGCGTAGTCAGGGCGCTGGCATCGACACATTTGTGATCCTTGAAGAGAGGCCAGACATCCGGGTGCTGGTTGAAGCTACCGTCAGCAGCCTGTTCAAGCGCACTATTCGCCTCGAATGGGACTCGGGAAACTTGGTGCCAAAGGCGATTTCGCAGGCCACCGGAGAGACCTATCGGGCAGATCGCGACGAATGCCACGGGATCAGAGAACTTATTGTCCTGCTGACGCAGCTCTATGATGACCAGCATGACTGCCTAATAATTGACGAACCGGAACTCAATCTCCATCCGCAATTTCAGAGCTTCTTTATGCAAGAAGTCCGACAGGTCGCTGATGGTGGCCGCGGACTAGCGCGCCGCAAGGCGATCATTTTGATCACCCACTCCCCGTTCATCCTCGACATCAAAACAGTTGAAGATCTTCAGTCGATTTACTCGTTTTCTGGAAAACACGAGCTACCGGCGAACGCAGGCGTTCTCGATCATCAGGCGTCTGTGCGACTGCGCACTCTAGTTCCGCGACTTAATGTCCACCATAAGCAACTATTCTTCGCTGATGACCCGATTTTTGTAGAAGGCATTACCGACGCGCAGTTGATCGAAGCAATTCAGGAAAAGAGAAACGTCTCTGTCGCCGCAGCGGGCAGTTGCATCATTGATGCCGGAGGATGCGAGGAAGTCACAAAGTACCTCGAACTCTGCAAACTTTTGGGTAAGCGAGCGCATTTTGTCTACGATCTGGACAGTCTGTTTACAGGCAACCTTCGTGCGTGCATTCGCAACGACGATGAAGTTTCAGAATTTTTGGCTGATCTTGGCCTTGGCGGGGATTTCACCAAGGTCTGCGGGGAGCTTGATCGGGGACTAACGGATGCGATCAAAGTGATCTTGGCACTGAATACCGTGCCCCAAGGAATCCAAAGTCTTTCGGATTATCTCAACGGCGTCGATAAGGGAGCCCGCCTCTTCATAGATAAGAAAGCGCTCAACCAAGCCCGCGTGGCGCTCCTCGTTGAAATGGCGGCGAACCGTCCGGCCGTCACGGAGGTAATCGGTAAAACTGCGGCGGCCGAGCTATCGGGCCGGCTTTCCAAGGTCAAGGAGGCGCTTGCTACCAAACGTGTCCGGATACTAACCGGAGGTGCCTTGGAGCATTTCTTGCCGCTGTTTGACGGGGATCGTTACCGTCTTCAAGACAGCGCAAAAAGTCGCGCCGTGACGGCAGAGCTGGTCGCGCTGCCGACGTTGCCTGCGAGCTCGCTTGCAGGTAGGTATGGCGAGTTGTTTGAAGCAATTACCGAACTCCCAGCGGCAATGCCGGTAGACCTCGACGCCGTCCTTAAGGAGTACTTAGGGGACTACGTCCACTCCCTCCAAGGCCACATCGTGAAGAACCCCGAGTGGAGAGCTGAGGAACTGAATCGCCAGATGGCTTCAGCGTCCTCCAATCTTGGCAAGTTATTCAAGGTCACGGATTTCAGCCGAACTGGAAATGAGTTTTCCGGCGTCCTTACCATCGCAGGCGATGGCAGGACGGCTACCATTAGCCACCGCACTAACGCTGGAATGCGCGATTTTGAACTCTCGGAGGCTCAGTCGTCACGGTGAGCCCCGGATAATCGAGAAGGCGGTTGCCAGAGAGGTGATGAGCTGGGCGACTGCGGCGATCAGCAGGGCGATGTTGGCTGGTTTCATACTGTCCTCCTTTGCCCGCACGGAATGCGCGGGATGAGGAGCCCTCGGCATGAGGATCAGGCTTTTCGCCAAGGCCAGAGCCGCCATGGGCGGGCGCAGCTGCAGGGTTTCCGAAGCGAGCGCCTTGAGAAACGCCGACTATGCCATTCTCCGATCCCTGCTGCGCATGTGTGTGGGCTGAAAGACAGTGTGGAACTTCGACAGAGACTAGACATCGACGACCGCGAAGAGCCGCCCGCTAAGCCGCGATAGCCGGGCACCTGTCCGTCGCCGCTCCTCCGGCCTCTCCATCCGCGCAACCTGGAGCCTTGGCCAGCGCCTTCAACGAGCATTTTCCCCTGCCCTGCGGGCTTCCTCGCGAACGCGTGGCTTCAAAATGCACGTACCGCCTTCGGCTTGAGGGCGCTGCCCAGCAGCTCCGATCGGTGCGCATCGAGGCCGCGCGGTGCGGCTTCAAACGCAAAGGAGGCCACCATGGCAAACATCGGAACTTTCACTCGCGACGGCGCAAACTTCACCGGCGCCATCACCACCCTGGCTCTGAAGGCCAAGGCGTCTCTTCAGCCCAACACCAAGGTGAGTGACGCGGCTCCCGACTACCGGGTTTATGCCGGCGGCATCGAGATTGGCGCGGCTTGGTCGAAAACCAGCAAAGGCGAGCGCCCCTATCTCTCCGTCAAGCTGGATGACCCGAGCTTCCCGGCAGCAATTTTCTGCCGGATGATCGAAGGCGATGACGGACGCCACCAGCTCCTGTGGAGTCGCTAAGGACCAGAAGGCCCGGGCAGAAAAACCTGCTCGGCCTTCTATTCATTATACTTAACGAAAACTTAACGAGCGCGTAGGTATAATATCCGAGAACACCAGCCTTAGAGGTAACCTATAGCAGGCGACCCTACAGTTTCAGACGGTCAACGGCACCTTCCCGTTGACCTGAATGCTAGCATTCGAGCGATGCTCATCGAGCAGATCGCCGGGGCGCAGGCTGCGCTGGAATCGGATATCGAGACGCTTCGCCACGCGGCGATGATGGGTGGTGATGGCGGGGCTTTGGCCGCTGCGCAAAACCAGATGTCCCGCCTTTCCGGATTGCAGCACCGCATCGAGAGCGCCCAGGGCGGCGGACTGGCCGCCATCCGCGCGGAAGTCATGGCTTCGGTCGCGGCGTCGCAGACGTTGGCGCAGCGGGCGCGCGCGTCGGCAACGACGGCGCAGGCCGCTGAAGCCGCCTTGCACGAAGCGAGCGCGGCAGCTCACCGCGTGACTGGCGACTTCGTGCGCGATTTCTATGAGAAGAAGATCTTCGACCCCTACCTGCATTTCGCTTCGGCGGACGAAGAGCGCGCATATCGCGAACGGGAAGAAGCATCACGCAAGGCAATCGAGACCGCGCGGGCGGAAGGGACGCCCGAAGGAGAACTTCGTGCCCTTCAGATCTCCCGCGCGCAGTTGGTGGATGCTGGCAAGTACGGCGCAGCCGACAGCCCGGACTACCAACCCATGCTCAACCGGATCGACGCGGCACAGCAGCCGCTTGAACAAGCGCTGGCCGGTCGGCAACCGGTTGTTCAACAGCAGGCAGAAGACGCCCTTGCTCCCACAGAAAGCACTTTGGTATCGCCGGACATAATCGCCGTTCTACGATCCACAGGAACCGTTATGTCTGACGCCAGCGCTTCCGGGCATGGCGTGACCCGCCAAAGAGCAACGGAGCCTGGCCCGGCGGTCGGAGTCTAAGCGGTCGGCATTAGCCCGAGCGCGCGGCACGTGCTCACGGCGGAACGGAAATATGCAGGGTCGTTCACCATCAGCGGCAACTCATGTTCGCGAACCCGATCCAGATCGGCGGTGAATCTCTGCTGGTATCCAAGCGCACCTGCGACGACCTGAGCCGCCTCGAAAGATGAGCGGGCACCGGCTTCATACTGGCTAGCGGCAGGCGCATCGCCTGCGCGTTGCCGAATTGAGCGGGCTCGACCGTTTGCAACAAAACACTTCATGGCCGCTTCGTAGGTGTCCGGCAGAGCGGAGCGACGCGCCGTTGTTTGCGCGAAGGTTGGATCGGCTCCCAGTGCAATCAAGGTGGCTATAGCCGAGCCTACAATAAGATGCCGATGGGCCACGGATTTCCCCTGCGTTCAGCCTGAACGTCAGAGAAAAAGTAACATTGTGCGGGATTCCGTTGATTGAAAGGCTCTGAATTGAAACGACTATCGGCATGATTTTGGAATGCGGCATGCTTGGAAACCTCAGACGCGAACCAGCCGAAAATGCCCCGGCTGGCCTAGCTTTCTGGGTCCCCCGGGGTTGCAACACTATCCCGCATAACGTTTCAGGCTCACGGCTGGAGGTCGCCGTATGAGCCGCCGGTTCACTTCCTCGCATGACCTGTCCCGCGCTCTCAGCGCAGAAGGCCAACGCAAATACCTCCAACAGGGTGAGACGGCGCGGTTCCTCACCGCTGCCTCCCGCATGGACGCGGAAAGCCGCGCATTCTGTAGGCTGCTCGCCTTCACGGGTTGCCGGATCAGCGAAGGCCTGGCCCTCACATCCGAGCGCCTTGACGTCGAAACCTCTCGGGTCGTGTTTCAAACGTTGAAGCGGCGCAAACGGGCGTTTCGAGCGGTCCCCGTGCCACGCGTCCTGATACAGGAACTCGCGCGACTGGCGCGAGGTCGGGAGTCTGGCGCGCCGTTATGGTCTTGGTGCCGGCAGACGGCATGGCGACGCGTGCGTTGGGCGATGGCCGAGGCCGGGATCACAGGCATTCACGCCACCCCACGCGGATTGCGCCACGGCTTCGGCGTGGCGACCGTGCAGGCACATGTGCCTTTGACGAAAACGCGCGACTGGATGGGTCACGCCGACCTCCAATCGACCGCCATCTACGTCGATGTCGTCGGCGAAGAGGAACGCGGCTTCGCCGTTCGTCTGTGGAAACGCCTGCCGACCCTCAACTAACCGGATCGGTTCCGGCTTCAGCGGCGCGCTTACGCTGTTCCGCCTTGTCGTAGCCTTCACGATAGCCCGCTTGAAACTCACGCGCCGTAGCGCCGAGCCCCGCGAGGAGGCACCGGATAAGCCAGACGACAATCGTCACGAAGGCCGCTGCACCGCAGCCGAAGAAAACGGCAAGGCCGTAGGTTTCGGCTTCTGGATGGAAGGTCACATAGGTCACTGCGCACGCAGATCCCGCGAGTAACCACATGCCGAGGCTCGGTGCCTTCGGAAAGTGATTATCCATGGCCACTCTCCTTAGCGGGCTGATGCCGCTTATGCGCAGCCCAGGCGATGAGCGTGTTGGTGGGGATGAAGCCGTCGAGCTGCTCCGTCACATCGACCGCTTCCCACGCCGCGAGAAGGCCAAGTGGGCCCCAGAGCGCGAACATCACCAGCGTGGTGAACCCTTCGCTGAAAAGGCTGACGCCGATCATCAGGCGACCGACCGTCATGTCGATGAGGTCGAACGCGATGCAAATGCCGAACTTCGCCCAGAGCGGCAGTGGTATTCCGTGAAAGCCCATTTTTACCCCCGTTGATTATCGGTCGATCCCGATCTCTTGAGCTCGTTCTCCGTCGCTGGTGGGCTCCCGCACCGCCCAGGCTTCCTCGAAGCTGGAGCCGCCCGCCATTGCCCCGGGCGTATCGTGAATGCTTGGACCGCCCCACTCCTGAGCGAGGTTCTGGCCACCAGACGCAGCGCGCCGGCCGAACCAGCCTTCATCGATCAACTTGGTGCGGATGTCGGCGATCGCATCGCCTGCCGCGCCCCAGAGGCCCCGTTCGCCCATCGCCTGCATCCCCGCCGCCAAAGACTCTCATGGGTAGCATGTCGTTGGATTTGCGACCTACCAGCGCATTAGCTTCACAGTTGAACACTGTTCGCGGATCGGGGGATTCCGAGATGGGCTATGTGAGCGATCTCGACACCAAGCTTCTTCGGCTGTCGGGAGCCGACTACTTCACGTTACGAGACGCCTGTCAGGGCGTGCATGTCTTCGGCGGCATCGGTTCCGGCAAGACGAGCGGCAGCGGCAAAGCGCTCGCTTCCGCCTATTTGAGAGCGGGCATGGGAGGCCTCATCCTCGCCGCCAAGCCGGACGAGGTGGAACTCTGGATTCGCTACGCGCGAGACGCGGGGCGCGCCAACTCCGTCGTGCTTTTCGGTGACCGGGGCGGCGGCTTCAACTTCCTCACCTACGAGCTCGCGCGTCATGGAGCGGACGGCATCGGCAGCGTTGTCGAATGCCTCATGCGCATCCTGGAAGCCGCCCGCCTGTCGAAAGGCGACGGCGGAAAGAGCGAGCCATTTTGGGAGGACGCGACCCGTCAGTTGCTGCGCAACTCAATTCCGGTGCTCTACGCCGCCACCGGTACGGTGCGTGTGCCCGACATCATCCGTTTCGTCAGTTCCGCGCCCATCAGCGTAGAGCAACTCCAGACCGACGATTGGCAGGCGTCATCGTTCATGTTCCAAGCGCTCCTGGCCGCCAAAGACCGGCCCGTCGCGCATATTAGTCCTGGCGATTTCGAGAAGACGTCCAACTACTGGCGCTACGAATTCGCCCAGCTCGATAACAAGACCCGGTCGAACATCGCCATCAGCTTGTCGACCTCGCTCGACCGCTTCAATCGCGGCCGGCTGCATCGCGCCTTCTGCACCGAAACGACGCTCGTCCCCGAGCTGACGTTCCACGGCGCGATCATCATCATGGACATGTCCGCACTCACCTGGAACGAGGACGGCATCATCGGAAATATGCTGTTCAAATATATGTGGCAGCGCGCGGTGCTCGCGCGCAACGCCCTTGAGCAGCGGCACCGCGACCGGCCCGTGTTCCTCTGGGCCGACGAAGCGCAGTACTTCGTGAACTCCTACGACACCGACTACCAATCGACCTGCCGATCGTCCCGTGCGTGTACCGTCTACCTGTCGCAGTCCCTGCCGACCTACTACGCCAAAATGGGCGGTGGGCAGCCGCAGCATCAGGCCGACATGCTGCTGGCGAACTTCGTCACGAAGATCTTCCACAACAACGCCGACTTCACGACGAACCGCTGGGCGTCCGACACGATCGGCCGCTCGCTCCAGCGGTGCTACAACGAGAGCGCTGGGGAGTCGTCGGGCTGGTCGTTGGGCATGAACTCCGGCGCGAACGAGAACCGGGGCGCCAGTCACAGCTATGGCGGCTCGACCGATGGTAAGGGCAACAGTTCGAGCAACTGGAGCAGCGGCGGCAACTCCGGAAGCGGTGACAATTGGGGCCGCAATCGCGGCCAGAATAGCGGCACCTCAAACTCCGCAGGCTACAGCGAAACGATGGATGTCGAGATCGAGCCCGCGATTTTCGCCCGCGACCTCGTCACTGGCGGACAAGCGAATGGCGGCCGTGTCACCGGCCTCTGGTTCAGCGCCGGTCGACAGTTCCAGGCCAGTGGCCGCAACTACCTCCATGCGAGCTTCCAACAATGAGCCGTCCCACCCCGTTTGAAGCCTTCGTCGGCAATGTCTTCCTGTGCGTCCCGCTCATGCTTGGAGCGATCTATGTCGGCTATCTCTGGATGATCGGGCAGGCGTCGGGGTTGGCGGCCCTGTGCGCGGCAATCGTGGCGAGCATCGTCGCCAAGGCGGCTCAGCGCGTCCGTGCTTACGCCGCCTGGCAGCGCGATTGGGAAAATGCCGGGAAGCCGCCGCGAACCTTCCGGCCTCCGAGCGGCAAGGTAATCAAGGTCACGATCGGCCTGGCCATTTGGGGCTGGTTCGTTTGGATGTCTCAGGACGTCGAGAGCACTCCGGCGATGAACCTCGCCGTCCTCGCGTTCTGGGTGGGAACAGCGATCATGTTCCTGACTATGGTCGTCCGGATGCTTCGCGGGCCATCCGCCCGTAAAACTAGCGAGGCCGCTGTGGTCAGCGCTTGCCTTCCGGCCGCACGCCACTCGACCAGCCTAAATTCAGCTACGATGGAACTGCCCACCTATTGTTTGCGCCTAATGAAGCCTGGCACGAACTAGGCATCTGCATCCGCCTTCTTGTGGTTCCCGTCGGAACCCGTACCAATGGTGAAGCTGCCATGGCTATTGGTCGAGGCGAGGTCGATGAAGACGCTTCTTGCTGTGATCCTGGCGGTGCTGAGCGGGATCTTACTCTCCACTATTAATCTATCGAGCCTGCCTAAAGGGTTTAAACCCGCTATCGCGGCCCTCGCTGTCGGCATTGGCTTCACGCTGGCTGCGCTTTGGTACCAGGCGGAATTCGGCGAGAGTGTTGAAGATACGGCAGCGTGCATGATTTTCGGCACAGCCCGCCACTGCGCAGATTCGCCCGCGCCTGTGCAACATGTCCGCATTCCGCGTTTTACGTTGTGGCCGGAACGAAAGGCCGTGCCGAAACCAGCGGCTCCGCGCATCTCCAGCACGCCGGCTCCATTCGATCCAAATATCGATTGGCATTCCCTTGCGAAGATGGATCGGCCGACATCCCGATTTATCGGCTTCGACGTCCAGTTGCCGCAGCAAATGTCGCTGAACCGGTGGGACGATGCGACCTACAAGGCTTGGTGGCGTGTCAACGAGCCAAGGTTCGGAGACCTGCCCAAACCGGACCCAGCTGTAGAGATGGATCAGGAACCAGACCGTGACCGCGCGGCAGCGTTGGCGGCAGGGGATATCTCGTATCAGCGAATCCTGGCGAACAGCAACGCATGCCAACCGTTACGAGAATACGTGGCTGGCAACCCCGTAGGTCGTCTGAGCTATCTCGTCAGCGCCGCACTACAAAACCGCGAACAGAGAACTGTCAGCCGCCGCGTCACGAAACGCTTCACCCATGGACCATATATCGCAACCGACCGTTCACAACCGACGGCGATGAGCGAGTGGAATGCATGCAGCGCGATTGCAGCAAGCTGGCACAACAGCTTGAGCAAGGTTGATGGTCAATGTCACAAGTACCACGGTGACTATGCCCAATCAGTCGCCTATGACCAAGAGCGGATCATTCCGTCCCGCTGCCGCTGCCGCCCCATGTTTCTGGATGGGAAACACTACGTTTGTGAAGTGTTTATCGAGTATCAGTGCGATACTGCTCCAGTCGTACGCCAACAATATGAGAGATGTCCCGCCCCGTAACTTAACAAAACTGTAACAATATGTTTCGCGCAATCAGATAAAATCTGCTGATAGGAGAGTTTTTATGCCTGACAGATTTGGTGTTGCACGGATGATGGACGCAAACGGCGACCATCGGCTTTCCGCTGCGGAATATGTTGAAACCGCAGTTCGCATTCTCAGAAACGAGGGGCTGTCTGCGTTGGCGCAATGCAGGACCGGAGAGACCGCGACTATCGCCTTCAGCCCAGAAGAAGCGCGCAGACGGTTCTCGCAGTTCCGACAGCAAAACACAGACTTGTTCGCCAATGGGATCGAAGTGCCAACTGAGGTCCAGTTTCACCGGATTTCGACTAGCAGCGTGACCCAGCAGCGGCTGGCTGACACCTGTGCGACCGAAGCATCGGCGTTCGACCGCTTTTTGGCCGGGGTGAGGGTCTCCGTGGACCGCATCAGATTGTCAGGTGAGTACAGCGCCGCATCACCCCCGCTTCACAATCGGCAGCCGATGCCGATTGAACGACATTAGTGCGCTGATATCCTATCCGCTGTTTAAGGCCGAAGTGCCTCGATCCTGTCGATGACAGTCTCGCCATTCGGCTTCGCCGACCAGACTTTCGAGTTGAACTGCTGGATGAAATGCACCTGCTGGCGCATCACGGCCTGACGAAGCGGTTCGAGCTGACGACCGCTGACCTCGATGACGGTGTCGGGAAGCATCAACCGGAGTGTGTCGTCTCCGGTGAAACCGACCTGCATCAGTAGCCTGTAGGGAAACGCCAGACCCTCAGGCACCGACGTGCCTTCGAGCCACCAACGCACTTCGCAGGACAGGTTGATGTTGCCCGAGGGTAGATGACCGAACGCACGGTACTCGCCCGGCACAGGCGTGGTGGACGCAGCTTCGACCGCCATGGCCTGGAGCGGATCGTGGCGACCGCCGAACGCTTCGCCGGAAATCACCCGGTCCGTAAATGTCGGGCGAGGGCGCTCTCCTCCCCTGCCAAACATCCGATCGAATTCATCGGTCATGGTCGACCTCCGGTGCTCGTTCCGGCTGACGAAATTGCGCAGCGAAACTCTCGGCCATGTCGCCTAGGCGCGTGACGAACTCCGCCAGCTTTGCCGGATCGCGCTTCTTGAGATGTTCCGCGTCGGCGTGAAACGCCGCGCGTTTTTTGACCGCGACCCACTGCGTCACGCGGTCCTTGAGATAGTCGTACGCCTTCTCGATATGGCGCGCCAAGCCGAGGTTCGGCAGCGGCAATCGGAAGATGCCCTGGGCTTCCAGCGTCCGATGGTCAATGCGCGCGGCCGACCCGTTATCGGCCAGCGCGCGGTTCGCGTATTCGGCCCACTCTCGTCGCCAGATGTTGACGTTGCGCAGCGCCTCGGCCGCGTCCAGCGCGTCTTTGTCGACCGGCGCATTCGTGTTGTTGAACTTCTTGCGCGCCTCGGCCACGAGGCGCGCAATGTCTTCGCGCTCGTTCCAGTCGCGCTCCTTGGTGCGGGCGAACCCGGTCTCTGACGACGGGTCCAGCCGGCGCAGACAAAGCATCACATGGGCGTGGGGTTGTTCCTTCCCATCGACGGCGTCGGGGCAGTGAACCCCGAAGTCCGCGACCATGCCCTGCGCGACGAAACGCTCCGAGACGAAGCGCCGAACGAGGTCGATCTGGTCGCCCCTTTCGAGCTCGCGCGGCAAGGTGATTTCCACCTCGCGCATGAGCTGGGCATCGACGCGTTTCTCAGAGCGCTCGACCTGGTTCCAAAGGGTTTGTCGGTCGAACACCCATGCCGGCGCGCCGACCGGCGCGAGGATCTCCGCATGCACGACGTCGGGTTGTCGAACTCAAACCAGCGACCCTGCGACGCGTCGTAAAGGCGCTCTCCCGAGCGATAGGCCGCCGCCGCAACGACCGACCGGCGCGTTGCGCCACCCGGCCGTGCTGCCCGGCCCAGAGCACGTCCCAAGACCTTTAATCGCAAATGGTAGATCGCCACCCCGAGTAATCCCCATCTCTTGTCGCAAGCGAAGTGAAGTGGAAGAAAAGAGCTATGGGTGCACTTATACATTCTTCGAATGTGTCCACCTAAGTAAGTCGCTTTAGGGTTGCATTTGCTTCCCTCATTGCAACTCGTTGGGGTTTTGCTGCAACACAGCATGGGGCGGCTCAGAGGGCGTTCCGATGCCACCCCCAGACCCCGGCATATCCGCCGCTTATGCAAGCTCCCAGCGGCGGAGCGGGAGTTGTCCCGCACGCAATCCGAGGCCGCTCGCCGCGCCCCGGAAGCCCCAGGAGATGACCCATACATTGCAATGTATGGGAAGCATCGGCCCCTTAACTTCGTTGGGAGGGTCTGCCTTACCGCCGCGCTGCACGATCGTCAGCGAACTGTTCGGCAAGGGGCGTTGCAAGCCTCTGGCTTCTTCCCACGGGGCCCTCAGGCAAACACCTTGCTCAGTGAGACCGGCGGCGCGCTCCCGCCAAAATAAAAATCGCCCTCCTCACGAAGGGCGACTTCCACATAGACGGTGCTGCGACGCTCAATGAAAGCTAACCCCAAGGATGCTCGCCGGCACCCCTCGGGAGCGAGTGCGATTGATCCGACAGAATCCGATGCCGGTCATGCTGGCGAAGGCTTTTAATGGCGGTGACGTGACCCCCTGAAACTCCTCCAGGAATAGCTAGAGTCCGCCCCTCGAAAGGACGGACAGAATGAAGCGATCACGGTTCACGGAAGAGCAGATCATCGGAATCTTGCGCGAGCAGGAGGCCGGTGTTCCGGTGGCAGACTTGTGCAGGAAGCACGGGCTGAGCTCGCCGACCTTCTACAAGTGGAAGGCTAAGTATGGCGGCATGGACGTGTCGGAGGCCCGACGTCTGAAGGCGTTGGAAGAGGAGAACGCCAAGTTGAAGCGGATGCTGGCGGACTCGATGCTGGACAACGTCGCGCTGAAGGATCTGCTGGGAAAAAAGTGGTGACGCCCGCTGCGCATCGAGCGGCGGCGGCGCACCTGCAATCAGCCTACGCGATGAGCGAGCGGCGGGCTTGTCGGGTGCTGGGCGTGGATCGGACGAGCGTGCGCTATCAGGCGACACGAGCGGACGACGGCGCCCTGCGGGATCGGCTGAAGGCCCTCGCCCAGGAGCGCCGCCGGTTCGGTTATCGCCGTCTGCATGTGATGCTTCGGCGCGAGGGGCATGCGGTCAACAGGAAGCGGGTCCAGCGGATCTACCGCGAGGAGAATCTGACGGTGCGCCGGCGCGGCGGGCGCAAACGCGCCATGGGCACGCGGCGTCCGCTGGAGATTCCTCTGGTCGCGAACCAGCGCTGGTCGCTGGACTTCGTCTCCGACCAGATGACGGACGGGCGGCGCTTCCGCATCCTGACGGTGATCGACAACTGCACCCGCGAATGCCTCGGGCTCGTCGCCGACACGTCTCTGTCGGGCCGACGGGTGGCGCGCGAGCTCGACGCCATCATCTTGGGGCGGGGACGGCCGGACACGATCATCAGCGACAACGGCACGGAATATACGTCCACCGCCATCCTCGCCTGGGCCGACGACACCGGGGTGGGCTGGCACTACATCGCGCCCGGCAAGCCCCAGCAGAACGGCTTCAACGAGAGCTTCAATGGTCGGCTGCGCGACGAACTGTTGAACGAGACGCTGTTCCGCTCCCTGCCGCACGCCCGTGTCGTGCTCGAAGCCTGGCGGCGCGATTACAACGAAACCCGGCCGCACTCGAAGCTGGGATGGCTGACGCCCAAGGCCTACGCACAGGCGCTCACCGGACACAGCGGCCGGTCTGCTGCGCTGGTTGATGGCTGCTCAGACCGGCCTATTGCCAACCCCGCCAACACCAGTTCAGATCACCAAAGGACTCTCGTTATGGCTGGATGAGAAACGGGGGTCACGTCAACTGCAATAACGCGCACCGCGGCGGAATGACCGCTGGTGAGTAGGCGCAAAAGCGGTTCATCCCACCGGCCGTCATCACCGTTATGGATCCAGAGGTGCGCCACGCCAAAGGCCGCGAAATCCATGTCGCCGCGAGAAGACCTTATCCGGTCATTTCGAATTTTGTCGTGATCATCCGCGACCTCGATCGTCGCCTGAAGAAGGACTGAGTGCGCCTGGGTCTCCGCATCTGGGTGATCCAGCAGCCAGTCGCCGGCGCGGGCAACTAAGGTGCTAGCGATAGCAACAAGATTTGGGTTGGGCTTGTCGGTCGAATTATCGTCGAGCATTCCAGCAAGGAAAGCCGAGCTTTCAGCATCCAGCAGTGCTGCGCTGCGGAGCACGTTTGAAAGCTGCATGGGAAGGTTGGCCTCCCGCCGCGCTTCAGCGTCCTCTGAGTTTCTCCGCGTAATGTCTTCAGCTAGCCGGGTTGGCAAAACGAACTCGTCGCGGTCGGAGCCATTTTCCTCGTCCGGGATCTTCCGGTAGTTGGCTGGGTCCAAAGCAGCGCAAAGACTGTCGAAATCAATGGCTTCATCAGGCTCATCGGGCCTTTGCCATTCGGCGATTGCACCCTTGACGTATATCGCACTCTCGGAGGAGCTTTTTACGAGCGCCACAGACAGGTCGATGAGACGTTGCTGTCGGTACGGGGCGAGGGCCCAATCCTTTGCGATCTCAAATACTGCATCGCCCTCACGTGTCCACGCCCACGCAACAAATCTGTTGCCGATGCCGAGCCGCCAGTTATCGAACCAGTACAATGGCTCGGACGCCAACAGAGGCCGCAGAACGCCTCTCAGTAGCGCGGGCTGAAATTTCGCTATGTTTGTCAGCAGACCGAGGAATGCGACAGACTTACTCTCAGCCAAGATTCTCGAAATGTAGTCGTCTATGTCGACACCGACCTCCAGCTGGAGAGTAAGCCAACGTTCCAATGCATTGAGAGCGCAGTTCAGCTGTCCGTAGCCGTGATCGTCGTCCTGGGTCCAGTCGAATACAGCACAGTTTCCGAGAAAGGCCTTTGGGCCGTCGGGCAGCGGTACCGAAACGGAGGGTGGAGCATGCTCACCGGCGGACGCCCGTCCGGCGACCCAGCGGTCGGTGCAGAAATCCACAAGCTGGAGAAGCGTTGAAAGTGCGGTGTCCGGTTCGATCTGCAGAAACTGGAAGAAGGGACTTTTCCAAAAAGCAGTTGGATAAGATGTGCTCTCGTATTCGAGGCCCAACTTTTCGTGCAAAGCATTCCGAGAGAATTCTTCGACTGGTCGCCCTTCGATAAGAAGGGCGAGAAGTGCTTCGGCCGCCAGCTTGGGACGCACGTGCATCAGCGGGACAAGTGCCGCCGGGACGACCGCAACCTTGTGAAACTGATGGTCGATGCGACCGTCGGGTCCCAGTGGCCAAGCTGGGAGGTCCCTTGAGTTGCGGAAGGAAATTGGGGGCGATGGCCTCTTAGCTTGAGCAGTTTTTGGCTGTTGGGCGCGCTCTTGCTCTTTTCGTTCTTTGGCTTGGGAAACACGTTCGCGGACATCGTCAGCGAGTGGACGCCGTCGAACCATTTCCATGATCCAAGCGCCTATTTCCTCGGGAAGATCGCGAGCCGCAGAAAGGGCAGCGGAATAGAGAGGTTCCCAGTCGTCTCCCAGATAGAGAACGCCTGAACCCTTGTGAACCTGTACCGTGCGGGCGTTAGCGAGGGCGATTTCAGCAAACTCCCTCCTAAACGGCGTCGCGGAGCCATCAGCTAGTGCTGGCGGCATAGTCGTCAGCCAGAACTCACAAATCTTCGACACGGTTGGAGACGCGAGCTCAGCGAGTCGTTCGCGGTGGGCGTAGAGGAAAACCGCCATAGCTGGCCAGCGCCCAATTATAGGCTGCCGAATGTTAGCTTCGATGTAGAGCGCAAGACCCGGCTCGATGGTAAGGGCACCGGAAGGAAATCTTGGTGCCGTAGCGATGTGCAGGAAGCGCTTTAGCAAACGATCCAACATTGCGCCGCCGTTGGCCAGCAACGTCTGCGCCCTTTCCGTGAGCAGTCGGTGGGCGTCCGGATCTAGACAGAGAGCATCGAGTAGGATGCTACTCGCCGCTCGGTCCCCACTCTTTTCCAAATCCTCCAGAGCGACATCCCACGCGCTGGCCGCGCCCGATGGTTCCCGAAGTAAAAAATGGCCGAGCATGCGGAGGGCCGCAGCCCAGAGCGGATTGACGGCCAAAGGAGCCCACTGCGTCGTGTCCTCAGCGACTTGTTTGAGCCATTGAAACCGCGACCAGTCAGCCGCCATATCGTGCTCGAAGACTAACCGGTTCCGATTGGTTGGCCGAAGCGGCAAAACATCCGGAGCATTTGACAGAGCCGTCGCATCGCCGGACTCAAGATCAGCTATCGGAAAGCTGCGTTCAAAGTTCGCTTCGCGCTGGGCGAGTTTCATTAAGAGCCGTTGCACGTCGGGACGGCCCGCCGTCCAATGTCCCCAGATGCGATCGGCTAGCGCGGAGGGGGAGGTCACGTCTGCCTGCGCCAGATGCAGGGTGCCCTCGGCCTGGACAGCCCAACTGAGCATCTTGAGATTGCGGAGCGCTTCGACTGACTGCGCGTCGTTCGCAAGCCAGTGAAGATTAGAAGTCGACAGCAGCGCTTTGCGAACCTCGTCCGCACTGATCGGTATTACCTCGAAAGGCGTAACTGTCCGTTGACCTAGGAGAGCGGCCGCTCGATCAATCCAACTCTCCGCTTGGGTGATGATGATCACCTTCCAAGAAAGCGGATCGGCGGCCAGTGGCACGAGCCTCTCAAGCATGGCTTTGAGACTTGTAAGGGACGCGACCGTGAGCTTCTCGGCCGCATCGATAACCAATACGCTCGGAGCGCTAGTCGAGGTTGCGAGGACTTCTGACAGCGGAAAAGCAAGACCGAGCTTTGAGCGATGAACCTCGCTTGTCATAACGGCCACTTGCTCCGGCCCAAGCCAAACCTGCCGGTCGCTCCTTTCGTCGAGCAGAAGTTTTACGAGCGCTGACTTTCCACTGCCTGAGTCTCCGTACACGAGGGTGAAAGTCTGGCCTTCAACCAGCCTTGCGAGCTGATCTCGCTCCGCCGTGCGGCTGACGGAGTGGCCTGATTGTAGGGTTGTAGCGATCCCAGCCCGGTATTCATCGGTGACCGCTTCGAGCATTTTCCATGAAGCAGCGTAGTCTGGTCGGTGAGTGAGGGCGAACTTGGCTCGGAGCTTTGACCAAAGCTCGTCCACCGTAATCGCGCCGCCGACGACCCGTTTTGAGGCCGCCAAGCCAACAACTTCCTTCCAAATCTCGCGTGCGTCGTCGAGGTTGCCGGAAGCAGCAAGTGTGCGGCTCAACTCGATGCTGTCGTCCCAATCGCGTGACGGCTCCAGCTGGAAGTCTAACGGCATAACCAGAAGTCGACGGAGCAATGCGACCGTCTCCTCGTCGCTCGCCTCTACACCGCCAGAGGGCCGCTTGACGCTCTCGAAAATCTTCTGGTGTTTTGCCGACTTTCGGATGCGAGCCAAAGCGACGGCGTTGGGGCTTTCATTGCACCATTGAACGATGTCAGCCCAAAGTGGATCGAACACATTGTGCCGTCCTCGAGTAACCAAACCTAAGAAATCGGACGAACGGTTCATAGGGCCGGCGTCCGCCCCATCCCAAAGCTCCCACGCCCGAGTAATGAAATCGTTTGGGAAGCCGTTACCCGAGACTTGGAGGCTACTTTTGCACGATAGAGCCAATCGGCTTTCCGAAGGCCCATCTCCAACGGTGACCAGCAAATCGTCGATCCGCCAACCGAGCGCGTCCGCTTGGAACTGAAGCCGTTCAGCACCGGCACCTATGCCCTGAAGTGACCGATCCAGCAGCATTTGGATCAGAAGGCGCGCGGCGACTAGATCTTCAAATTGGTAGCCTGGCCCCCCGGTCGATCGGGTTGTCGCAGAAGCTTTCCTCTGCCGCTTCGGCTTCGGCTTCGAGGTCCCTTTCTTCTCAACACGGGTCATGCTGCCCCTGCCAGTCTCGCCGAAGTGCTTTCCGACGCTACAACGCGACTGCCAAAAAGAGTGGAAGCGGCTCGCCGCCCGGCACCAGTGGAACAGTGGTCGCGTTTCACAGCCTGCTTGTTCATAGCACCGCCTCCATCAGAGACGACCAGTCACACATCGCCTGAACAGTAAGACTAGATCGAACCGAGAACTAAAGTCATCCGGCTTCTATGTTTTAGCCACAACAACAAACACTAGCATCCAAGCCTGAGGAGCTCCGCTTCGAGCGCGGCCCTGTAAGCTGTCTGGGTCTGCGCGGGGGCAGTACGGATGTATTTCGAAGCAGCGTCTAACCTGGCCGCATCGAGCCCGCCTAAGTGGGCGACCGCTTCTGCAAGTGACGGCAGTTGGCCGCGACTGTTTTTCATTCCGGGTGGAAGCGCTGTCCAAACGACACCAAGCAAGCCATTCAATTGGGCCCATTCGCCAATCTGGCTCGCCATTAGATATTCATCCGGATCCGAGAGCGGCCAACGCCCGATGTGCTTTCCTGTCTTCGCCCCTTCGCGCGCTTGAAGAGCAAGGACGGCTTCTTCGAGAGTCGATGCATCGAGCGAACACCACAGCGCTTTGGATGTTGGAACTCCCTCAACCAAAACCAAGGTCAGCCGATCGTCCTGGGACTGGCGAGCGAACTCTATGGGCAGATCTGGGCCGTCGGCACGCCAGACGCTAACGACCGGAAGGCTACCGGGATTCTCGATTAGTGAGCCCCAGCCAATACAAGCGATCGTCATCCGCCCCTCGCTCCTCGATCACTCGTTTTACGCACCCATGGACGCAAAGTTAGACACAAAGGAGATAGACTCTCGCGTTAAATAACTGAAGTTACTAAGTAAAAGGAAGTCGCTTGCCAGAACCTAAATCTGGTGCGTCTACCAGTTCCGCCACATCCGCATTCGGTAGGCGTGACGCTCTACAAGCGCGATGGCCTCGCGTCCATGGCCTTAAGTCCAAAGCCGGATGGCGTCGGGCGAGATCGGGCCGTCCCGCTGGCTGGTATTGGCCGTATAGGACAGCTTGGTCTCGCGCGACCCGCAGCGACAGCGAAAGCGGCTCGACCGACCCGCCACCGGCCACATCCGCCGTGCCCCGAAAAGGGGGCGCGGGTCCATCAGCACCGCGTGGTCGCACGAGGCCGCATCACAGGCGACGATCAGCCGAGCGCCGACGCTGCTTTCTCGATCCTCGGGAACGTACCAATCGGTGCGAATGTCGCGCATGAGCCTGCCTCCTGCGCGCAGATTAGACCTGCGCGGACGAGCGCTCAAACTTTATGTTCTGCATTTGTTCACGATCTTGTGGATCGACAGCCCGTACGGCCGCTTGACATTCGCGCGCTTCAGACCGGCATATCGACACATGCTCGCCGTTCTCGACGGCCGCGAACCCGGGGCTGCCTCATGAGTATCGAACTCTTCGCCCACCCGTTCTCGTCCTACTGCATGAAGGTGCTGATCGCCTTCTATGAGAACGACATCGCCTTCACCTACCGCATGGTCGAGGACCCCGGCGTCGGCGACGAACTGGCGTCGCTGTGGCCAATCAAGAAGTTTCCGCTTCTGCGCGAGGGTGAGCGGGTGGTGCTGGAGACCTCGACCATCATCGAATACCTGCAAGTCCATCATCCTGGGCCGGTCAGGCTGATCCCCGACGATCGTGATCTGGCGATCGAGGCGCGGATGATGGACCGGGTGTTCGACAACTACGTCATGACGCCACAGGGCAAGTTCGTCGTCGACGCCATGCGCCCAGCCGACAGCCGAGATCCCGCCGGCGTCGAGGATGCGCGCCGGATGCTGGAGACCAGCTATACCTGGCTGGATCAGCGGCTTCAGGGACGCACCTGGGCGGTGGGCGAGACCTTCACCCTGGCCGACTGCGCCGCTGCACCTTCATTGTTCTACGCCGACTGGACCCACCGGATTCCCGAGCGACATCACAACCTGCTGGCCTATCGCGCCCGCCTGCTGGAACGCCCTTCCTTCGCCCGCGCCATCGAAGAAGCCCGTCCCTTCCGCCACTACTTCCCGCTCGGCGCACCGGACAGGGATTAGGCGCGGGGCGGACGGAGGTTTTGAACGCCCACTACAGGCCGGCGCAGTATCGCCCGCCGGTGGACCGCGGTCTCAAGTCTGCCTGACCACCCCACGTTGGATCGGGTGCAAGCTATACCAAAGAATGAAGCCCACCATCACGGCCATTCCGATGGCGGAAGGCAGAACTTGGCTCAGAGGTTGCCATTCAGCGAGAAGATTTCCTGCTCCGGCTGAAAGCATGGCGAAGTAGAAGCCGATCATCTTCACGCCGTGATCCAGCGGTCGCACGCGCCGATACCAGACCCCGACCCACAAGGGTCGGCTCAGGTCATAAGCGGTCATGATCAAAAGGTAGCCGATCGTCGTATAGCCGATAGCCGGTGTCCACGACGCATTGCCCTGGCCCATCTGAAACGCAATGAGCAGAGCCATGCCCACGCCCAGGATCGCGAGCAAGGTATCCGGGAACCGTGGTCCGTGCCGGGTCAGCGACAGGGTCCGCAGGCCGCTTAGATACTGATAGCCAGCTGTAAGAGTCGCCGCGACCAGCGGCGCAGGCGGCTTGAAAAGGACTACCGCCAGAATGGCGCTGGCAAGAACCACAAGCCCCAGACCTGCGGTCGTCCGCCCGGACCAACGATGCAAGCGCCCGCCCTTGCGGCTGAATAAGGGAATGAGACCGATGAGCAGCGCCAGGCCGCCGGTCGCGACATGGGTGAGGATGTTCAGCGTATGCGCATCGACCATTCGACGACCTTGCTGGAGGGTATGTCCTTTAGCAAGGTCGCCAGCATTGTCGTCGGCACGACCTTGCCGACAACTGACGGGAGTTCAAGGCAGAGCCTCCCCCAAAGGAGCCGCTCTGCGGTACGGCAAGCCGTCCCTACCGCCCGCCCCGCGTATCGATCAGCGCCGTCAACGACATCCCTGGCGCCAGCCGCTCCGCTGCGGCCTGACCGGGGTCGATCGCGATCCGCACCGGCACGCGCTGGGCCACCTTGGTGAAGTTGCCGGTGGCGTTGTCGGGGCGAATGACGCTGAACTCGGAGCCTGTCGCAGGCGAAATCCGCTCCACATGGCCGCGCAGCACCTGGCCGCCCAGGGCGTCAATCGACAGTTCGACCGGCTGGCCGACCCGGATGTCGCGCATCTGGGTCTCCTTCATGTTCGCCACCACCCAGGTCAGGTGCGGCACCAGCGTCGTCAGTTGCGTGCCCGCCGCCACCGACTGGCCGACACGCACCGACACCTCGCCCAGCCGCCCGTTGCTGGGGGCCGTGATCCGGGTGTTGTCCAGGTTGATCTGGGCCAGCCGGACCTGGGCGCGGGCGTTCTCGACCGCCGCCTCCAGCGAGCCCCGCCCGACGACGGCGGAGGTGACGCCCGTCTGGGCGACGCCCTCCACCGCCCGCGCCTCGGCCAGAGAGGCCTGTGCCGCGCGCAATGAGGCCTGGGTGGTGTCGACCTGGGCCTGGGCCACCCAACCGCCGGCGAACAGGGTGCGGGCGCGGTTGGCGTTGGCCTGGGCCTGAACCAGGGCGGCCTCGGCCCCGGCGATGGAGGCCCGGCGTTGCGCCACCGTCCCCTGGGCCGACGACTGCGTCTGGGCCGAGTTGGCCAGGGCGGCCTCGGCGGAATGCAGGCTGGCCGTCGCCTGCTCCAGCTGCTGGCGATAGATGCGATCATCGACTGTGGCCAGAAGCTGGCCCTGGGTCACGGCCTGATAGTCCTGCACCTGGACCGCCGTGACATATCCGGCGACCTGCGGGCTGATGATGGTCACCTGGCCGCGGACATAGGCGTTGTCCGTGCGCTGGATCGCGCCAGAGAACGGCGGCAGTTTCCAGGCGAACAGCACCAGCAGAATGCCAATCAGAGCCACTCCGCCCAGGACGACAGCGATCATGATGCGCTTTTTCGGATCGGGACCGGAAGGCGTCGGAGCCACTCCGGCCGGGGCGGTCGTGGGGGCGGCTGTGGTTTCTGTAGCGTCGGTCATAGGGTGTCTCAGTGGCTCATGTCGGCGACGGTCGTGTCGGCGTTTCGCGCGGCGCGGCGGGCTTCGATTCTGGGGCGGAAATGGATGAAGGTCGTCCAGGCCGAACCGATGGCGGCGGCGGCGGCGATCAGCATGAAGACGTCGTTGTAGGCCAGGACATGGGCCTGCTGGCTGACCTGCTGCTGCAGCAATTGCAGCCCGTCCGTAGCGCGCAGCGTGGCGTCGCCCTGGGTCCGGGAATAGGCGCCGCCCAGTTGCTGCAACCGCAGGACGACCTGCGGATCGCCCAGGGTGATGCTCTCGGAAAGTTGGCTGGAGTGGAATTTCTCGCGGATGGTCTGCACCGTCCCGACCAGGGCGCCGCCAGCCAGGCCGCCGACGTTCTGCACCACCGAGAAGGTGACGATGAAGCTGACGATGTTCTGGGGCGCCTTGGTCAGCACCTGGACGATGCCGATCATCAGCGCCGGACCGATAAACAGGGCCGAGGCGAAGGCCAGCAGGGCCTGGCTGAAATACAGGTTTGCAGGGCGCGTCAGCACTGTCGCATGGCTGTCGATAAAGGCTCCGACCGCGATCAGGGCCAGGGCGATGGCGATCGGCTTGTAGAGCTTGGCCATGTTCAGACTGAGGGCGCTGACCGCCGTGCCAGCGATCATGGCGAGCAGGATGACCCAGAACAGGCCGTGCAGTTGATCCAGCCCCAACCCCATCTGTTGCAGGAACCCGACAGAGCCCGACGTCTGTTCCGACAACACGACCCGCAGCAGCAGGATGGCCAGGATCAGTCGGATCAGGTCGGCGCCGCCCAGCCATTTCAGGTCGATCAGCGGTTTGGAGCGGTTGAACTCGACAAAAAATGCGGCGCTCAGCAACAGGATCGACCCGATCAGGGCCCAGCCGATCCACGCCGCCTCGGTCCACCAGACCAGTCGTCCCAGGCCCAGAACCGCACACAGCAGGGCCACGCCTGGCGCGAACAGTGCGAATGTCAGGAAGTCCAGCGGCGCATAGGCCTTGATCCGTTGCGCCGGCGGCAGTCGCAGGCTGAACACCGCCGCCAGCGACAGCAGAGCCAGCCCCAGCTCCGACAAATAGAGCCCCTCCCATCCCGCGACATCCAGCAGATGGGACGACGTCAGTCGCGCCACCGGCAGGGCGAAACTGGACAGGCCGATGCCGATGATCAGTCCCTTCAGCCGGTGCGCCGCCGGAAAGGCCTGGATCAGATACAGGAACCCCAGGGTCGACATCCCCGCCCCCGCGATCCCGGCGATGGCGCGGGTCAGAAGCTCGGACTGGAAGGTGCTGGCGAAGACGTTGGCGAGGCAGACCGCGACGAACACGCCCAGCATGATCTTGGCGAACAGCTGTAGGCCGTACTGCTGGCGAAACTTGACCAGCAATAGGTTCATGCAGGCATTGGTCATGACGAAGACCACCGGCAGCCACGCCGCCTCGACCAGGGTGACGCCCAGATGCCCGGCCAGGCTCTGGATATTGGCGGTCACCACCGCATTGCCCAGACTGCCCGTCATCGCCACCAGAATGCCGATGGCGCCATAGTGCAGGCGCCGCCGCCACGGATGGTCGGGCGTGGCCGGAGAGCCCATCATCTGGGGCTTTTCGTGCGGCTGAAGAGTCTTTTCGTACTCTTCCCAAGGCAGGTCGTGGGGGTTGGGCAGGTCGTGCGGATTGCTCATGCGCGGTCTTCCGGGGGCCGTGTCCGCAGCCCATCCAGCAACAACGCGCGAATGCGCCGACCGAAGGCATCGCGCTCGTCCACGCTGGGCCGATTGGCTCCGGCGCCCAGAACCATGGCGATGGCGCGGATATCCTGGGGCTGCAGATCAGCACGGACCAGACCGGCGGACTGCGCCCGCTCCAGCGCAGCGGCGCCGGCCGTCACCAGCTTGTGCCGCATGGGGGCCATCGCGCCCGTGTCCTGATGCTCGCGCAGAGCCGCATCCAGGCCCGCGTTCTGGCCCAACAGGTCGGCCAGTTGGTCCACGAACCAGAAGAAGGCCTGCGGATCGTCGCCTCGCGCCCGCGTCCCGGTCGCCAGGTCCTCGAGCTTCTGCTCGAACACGGCCAGGGCCAGCAGGCCGCGATCGGCGAAGTTCCGATAAAGGGTCGCCCGCCCCACCCCCGCCCGCTCGGCGATGGCGTCCAGGGGCACGTTATAGCCGCGCTCGGCGAACTCGGCGGCGGCGGCGTCGATCAGGGCCGCGCGGCGTTCGACCGCGTCCTTTCGGGGAGCCCGTGTTCTGGCCGTTTCGCTCATTCTGGCTAAGTGGACACAAGTGTCCGGTTACGCAAGGGGGCGAGCCGCTACAGCCGCCAGATTTCCGATCGGCCGCCCTGTTCGCCCAGGTGTTCGACCACCCAGCCGCAGATTTCCACCGCCGCTTCGTCCGTTCCCTCGGGCGGATTGACCACCACCATGGCGCAGCCGTTCATCTTCATCGGGTTGAGCAAGGGCCTGAGCCGCGCCTCGGCCACCACCGTCGGACCCGCAGGCCCCAACCGCCGCAGGAAGCCGTCGAAGGTCTCCATGTCCTTGATCGGCGTCCAGATCGCCACGGTCGCTTTCGGGGCCGACTTCAGGATCGCCAGCGTCGTCTCCGCCGCCCGCACATAGTCGTCCGGCTGCTCGAACGGGGGGTCGATCAGCACCAGGGGCGCCGACACGCTGGCGGCCTCGCTCAGCACGGCCTTGTAGCCATCACCGGGCCGGCCCGTCGCATTCGGATACCGTTTCAGGCTGTCGACCAGCAGGGAGGCGACGTCGCCGCTGATCTCGAACCCGGCGTAGCGATCGTCAGGCCTCAGGTTGCGCGCGACCAGCATGGGCGAGCCTGGATACCACCGCATATCGCCTGACCTGTTCAGCGCCGCGACCTCGGCCGCCAGGGCCTCGATCAGAGGCGGACGCGCATCCGCCGACATCAGGCGCGCGATCCCGGCCTCGGCCTCGCGAGACCGCGTGGCGTCGCCCGCAAGGTCGTACAGGCCAGCCCCCGCATGGGTGTCCAGCACGGTCACGGGACCCGCGACCTGCCGCGTCTTCAGCAGCCAGAGCACCAGGGCGTGCTTGACCACATCGGCGAAGTTTCCGGCATGAAAGCTGTGTCGATAGTTCATCCCGGCTCGTCCCCCGCCCACGCGCCGGGGTCAAGGCCGGAACCGCCCGCCTCGAAGAGTCGTTCGGCGCAAGCCCTTGATCGGACGACGACATGCCCGCCCACAAATCCTCCGCGACCCAGCCCGCCGCCCCCCGCGAGGTGCCCAAGGGCCTGACATATTGCAGCGACGAAAGCCCCGGCATCCGCCGCTCCAAGAGCGGCTCGGGCTTCACCTACCACGACGCCAAGGGCGCCCTGATCAAGGACAAGGCCGTCATCGCCCGCATCAACGCCCTGGCCATTCCTCCCGCCTGGACCGACGTATGGATCTGCCCGCGCAGCTCCGGCCATATCCAGGCCACCGGCCGCGACGCCAAGGGCCGCAAGCAATACCGCTATCACGACGACTGGAGCACGGCCCGGTCCGAGACCAAGTTCGACCGCTTGTCCGCCTTCGCCCGCGCCCTGCCCCGCCTGAGAAAACGCGTTGACGCCGACCTGTCCAGGCGCGGCGTCACCCGCGACAAGGTCCTGGCCACCGCCGTCCGATTGCTGGAAATCACCCTGATCCGGGTCGGCAACGCCCAGTACGCCAAGGCCAATCGCTCCTATGGTCTGACCACCCTGAACAAGCGCCACCTCGACGTGGACGGCGCGGCCCTGACCTTCGAGTTTCGCGGCAAGAGCGGCGTGGAGCACAAGGTCAGCGTCCGCGACCGGAAACTGGCCACCGTGGTCCGGTCCCTGCGCGAACTGCCGGGCCAGCAGATCTTCAAATACCGCACGCCCGACGGTGAGCTGTGTCCGATCACCTCGGATGACGTGAACGCCTATATCCACAACGCCATGGGCGACGGCTTCTCGGCCAAGGATTTCCGCACCTGGGCCGGCACGGTCTCGGCCGCCCGCGCCCTGCGCGACGCAGAGCCGCCGACCTCTCCCACCGACGCGAAGCGCAAGCTCAATGTCTGCGTGAAGGCTGTCGCCGGCCTCTTGGGCAACACCCCCACCGTCTGCCGCGCCTCCTATGTCCACCCGGCGGTGTTCGACCTCTATCAGTCGGGTCGCATCGGCCAGGTCCTGCCGGGTTCCGATACCGCAGGCTTCGAAAAGGCGCTTCTGAAAGCCCTCAAGTCATAGATTTCAAAAACCAAAACGCTGTCTGTCGAAAAACTGCAATCACTCGACAGTAAATCTCGACTGTACAGATAGGATTTAAATGCGACCGTCATGGGGCCGCACGACGCGGCTGCAGGAAATCCCATGCCTATCTCGAAACTCTCCCCCCGATCCGGTCTGATGGCGGCGGTGTCCACCCTCGCGATCTGCGCCATCGGCGCACCTGCGGCTGCCGAGACCGATATCGCTGCGACTGCGCCCGATGCGCCTGCCCAGAGCGCACGACCGGTCACCGATCCCAGCTTCGCCAGCGTCGGCGACATCGTCGTCACCGCGCGCCGTCGCAACGAACGCGCCCAGGACGTGCCCATCGCCCTGACGGTCGTGAACGAGGAACTGCTGAACCGCACCGGCGCCTATAACGTCGGCCAGGTCACCCAGTTAGCCCCCTCGGTGCAGTTGCTGACCTCCAACCCGCGCAACACCGCCATCACCATCCGTGGCCTGGGCGCCAGCTACGGCCTGGCCAACGACGGTCTGGAACAGGGCGTCGGCATCTATGTCGATCAGGTCTATTACGGCCGCCCGGCGACCGCGACGCTCGACTTCGTCGACATCGACCGGATCGAGATCCTGCGGGGGCCCCAGGGCACTCTGTTCGGCAAGAACACCACCGCCGGCGCCCTGAACATCACCACCCGCGCCGCCTCCTTCACCCCCGAGGCCCAGGGCGAGGTCACGGTTGGCGACTATGGCCTGTTCCAGTTCAAGGGCACGGTGTCCGGTCCCCTGATCGCCGAGACCCTGGCCGGTCGCCTGTCGTTCGTGAAGACCGAGCGCGACGGCCTGCTGGACAATGTCACTACCGGCGAGGCGCAGAACTCGCAGGACAGCTGGAGCCTGCGCGGCCAGCTGCTGTACCAGCCGACAGAGCAACTTCAGGTCCGCCTCTACGGCGACTATTCGGAACAGTCGCCCGTCTGCTGCACGCAGGTCTTTGTCACCGCCGGCGAGACCCTGAAGCCCGCAGGCCAGCAGTTTGAGGCCCTGGCCGCCGGTCGCGGCTATACGCCCGGCAGCCTGGACTGGCGCGACCGCATCTCGGACGTCGATTCCGGCATCCAGGCGGACCAGCGTCACCGCGGCGTCTCGGCGATTGTCGACTATGATTTCGGCGCCTTCACCCTGACCTCCATCAGCGCATACCGCGACTGGAAATGGGGCCCGGAGAACGATCGCGACTACACCGCCCTCGACATCGTCCGTCAGTCGGCCAACCCGTCCGAACAGAACCAGTTCAGCCAGGAGCTGCGCCTGTCCTCCAACGGCAATAACCGCATCGACTGGACCGCCGGTCTGTATTTCTTTGACCAGACCGTGGAGACCCACGGCGTCACCGAATACGGCGCCGACGCCAGCTACTGGCTGCTGCCGACCCAGGGCCTGCCAGACGCCCTGCTGGACGGATACACGGTGTTCAACGACTCCAAGATCAACACCAAGTCCTACGCCGCCTATGGTCAGTTCACCTGGAACATCACCGACCGCTGGCATCTGACGCCAGGCCTTCGCTACACCTATGAGGACAAGGAAGGCGAATACGCCGCCACCGTCACCGGCGGTTCGGTCGTGGTCCCCGGCTCGAACGAGGACACGCGCCGCAAGGGCGTGGCCAGGCCCCAGGCCTATGCCGCCGCCTTTGACGACTCGGACGTCTCGGGCCAGGTCGCCCTGTCCTATGACGTGACCGACGACGTGCTGGCCTATGTCAGCTATGCGCGGGGCTACAAGTCGGGCGGCATCAACATGGCGGGCATCCCCAACCTGCCGGACGGGTCGCCGTCCCTGACCAACGCCGTGGTCGATCCCGAAGCCGTGGAGACCTGGGAGTTCGGACTCAAGGCCCAGGCGTTCGAGCGGCGCCTGACGACAAACTTCGCCATCTACAACACCGTGGTCGAGGACTATCAGGCCAATGTCGTCGACACCGGCCCGGGCTCGCTGCGCGGCTATCTGGCCAATGCCGAGAAGGTCGAGATCCGCGGCGTCGAACTGGACGCCTTCGCCCGGCCGAACGAACACCTGGACCTCTATGCCAATGTGTCATGGACGGATGCGGAGTACGCCTCCTTCGCCAACGGCCCCTGCCCGCTGGAACTGATCGGTTCGACGACCGTGGCCTGCGATCTCAGCGGCAAGGAGTTGCCCGGCGTTTCGCCCTGGGCCGGTTCGCTGGGCGGCGAGTTCCACGCCGACACCACCCTGCTGGGCCGGCCGGGCGAGGCCTATTTCGGCGCCGACGCCAGCTATCGCTCGACCTACAACTCCGACGCCTCGGCCTCGAAATACACCGAGATCGACGGCTATGGGCTGGTCAACCTGCGCGCCGGTTTCCGCGCCGAGAGCGGCTGGGAAGCCTTCGTCTTCGTCAAGAACGCGTTCGACGAGGACTATCTGCAGTTCGTCAGCGTCCAGTCCGGCAACTCGGGCCTGGTCATCGGCAACCCCGGCGATCCGCGCACGGTCGGCCTTACGCTACGGGCACGGTACTAGCGGGCGTCTCCGCCAGATCGGCGAGGGTGCGGCGCTCTAGCACTTCGGCAAGAGCGTCGCGGCCCTCCAGAAGGACGTCGCGGATGCGGCACGCTTCCACATCGACGCAGTCGTTGCAGGCGGCGTAGCGGGTCCGCGACGCGCAGGGCGCCAGGGCCAGCGGCCCGTCCATGCTGCGGATGATGTCGGCGACGGTGATCTGGTCGGCGGCCCGCGCCAGGCGGTAACCGCCCGCCCTGCCCCGCGTGCTGGACAGGATGTCATCCCGCTTCAACCGCAGCAGGATCGCCTCCAGATATTTGCGCGGCGCGCCCGCCGCCCCCGCGACCTCAAGGATCGAGACGGAATCGGGCGCGCGCTGGGCCAGCACGATCAGGGCGCGAACGGCGTAACGGGCGGTATCGGACAGCATGGCTTAAGCTGAAATCACGCCGCCTTCTCCCAGTCCAGCACGACCTTGCCCGACTGACCCGACTTCATGGCCTCGAAACCCTCTGCGTAGCGGTCATAGGCCATGCGGTGGGTGATCAGCGGCTCCAGATCCAGACCCGCCTTCAGCAGGCCCAGCATCTTGCGCCAGGTGGTGAACATCTCGCGCCCATAGACGCCCTTTATGGTCAGGGCCTTGAGGATGATCGCGCCCCAATCGGTCTCCATCGGCCTGGACGGAATGCCCAGCATGGCCATGCCGCCGCCCATGATCAGGGTGTCGACGCACTGCTTGAAGGCGATGGGCGAGCCCGACATCTCCAGCGCCACGTCGAACCCGACCTTGAGGCCCAGCTCGTGCATGACGTCGTGCAGATCTTCCTTGGTCGTGTTCACCGTGCGGACGCCCGGCGCGACCTTCTGGGCCAGATCCAGGCGGAAGTCGTTGATGTCGGTCAGCACGACGGTGCGCGCCCCGGCGTGACGCGCCACGGCCGCAGCCATCATGCCGATGGGGCCTGCGCCCGTGACCAGCACATCCTCGCCCAACAGGTCGAACTGCTGGGCCGTGTGCACCGCATTGCCGAACGGATCGAGCATGGAGGCCACATCGTCCGACACGTCGTCGGGCAGTTCGATGACGTTGAAGGCCGGCGCCACGACGAACTCGGCAAAGGCGCCCTGACGGTTCACGCCGATGCCGCGCGTATGCGGGTCCAGATGGAAATGCCCGGCGCGCGCGGCTTCCGAGTTCAGGTCGATGACATGACCCTCCGCCGAGACCCGCTGACCGATTTTCAGCGGCCGGTTCACGTCCGAGCCGATGGCAACGATCTCGCCGGAGAATTCGTGGCCGGTGATCATCGGCGTCGGCACGTTCTTCTGGGACCACTCGTCCCAGTTCCAGATGTGGATATCGGTGCCGCAGACCGCCGTCCGCTTCACCCGGATCAGCACGTCCTCGGGACCTGCGACGGGGATGGGCGCGTCGATCAGTTCGAGACCGATCTCGGGCCGCATCTTGGCCAGGGCTTTCATGGTGTTCGACATCTAGATCACTCCCAATTCTGCGCCAGCCTGTTTGAACGCAGCAACCGTGCGATCGATCTGTTCGAATGTATGCGCCGCCGACATCTGCGTGCGGATCCTCGCGGCGCCGCGCGGCACCACCGGGAAAGAGAAGCCGATGACATAGACGCCCAGCTCCAGCATCCGCGCCGCCAGCGTCTGGGCCAGTTTGGCGTCACCCAGCATGACGGGGATGATCGGATGCTCGCCGGGCAGCAGGTCGAAACCGGCTTCGGTCATCGCCGCGCGATAGCGTTGGGCGTTGGCCGTCAGTTGCGTCCTCAGGGCGTCGCCCTCGGACCCCTGCGCGATGCGGATGGCTTCCATCGAGGCGCCGCAGATGCTGGGCGCCAGGGCGTTGGAGAACAGATAGGGCCGCGCCCGCTGCTTCAGCAGTTGCACCACCGAGGCCGAGGCGCAGATGAAGCCGCCCATGGCCCCGCCCAGGGCCTTGCCGAAGGTGCCGCTCAGGAAGTCGATCTCGACGCCGTGGTGGGCGAAGGACCCCCGCCCCTGCGGTCCCAGGAAGCCCGTGGCATGGCAGTCGTCGACCATGATCAGGGCGTCGTACTTGTCGGCCAGAGCCCGGATGTCCTTCAGCTTGGCGATATAGCCGTCCATCGAGAAGGCGCCGTCGGTGGCGATGACGATGTTGCGCACGCCCTCGGCCCGCGCCGCCTTCAGCTGGGTCTCCAGATCGTCCATGTCCGAGGTGGCGAAGCGATAGCGCTTGGCCTTGCACAACCTCACCCCGTCGATGATCGAGGCGTGGTTCAGGCTGTCGGAGACGATGGCGTCCTCGGCCCCGAACAGAGGCTCGAACAGGCCGCCGTTGGCGTCGAACGCGGCGGCGAAGAGGATGGCGTCCTCGAAGCCCAGATAGTCGGCGATCGACCGCTCGAGTTCCTTGTGGATGTCCAGCGTGCCGCAGATGAAACGCACCGAGGCCGTCCCGCCGCCGCGCCGTTCGGAGGCCGCATTGGCCGCATCCACGATCCGTTGAGCCCCGGCCAGACCCAGATAGTTGTTGGCGCAGAAGTTCAGCACCTTGCGCCCACCGACCTCGATCTCCGGCCCCTGACGCGAGGCGATGATCCGCTCGGGCTTGGTCAGGCCTTGCGCGTCGATGTCGGCCAGTTCGGCGGCGATGCGGGCGTGGAAATCCGTGGATTCTGTCGACATGGGTCCTCGTCGCGGTTTGATCCGCCGGTTACGCCCATTTCAGCGACAGCGCCAGTCGAAGACGCCGCTGATCCTCAGGCGGTGGCGGGAGCGCCGCTGTCTTCGGGCACGGGCCGGATGGGGCTGACGCGGACCCGCCCGCCGCAGGGGGTGAAGGCCTGGGCCAGGGTCACGACGGCGGTGTCGCCGGGCGCCGCGAACCGCACCGTGGCGGCGGACGGACAGGCGGTCTCGCCCTGCCCCTCATTCGGCACCACGTTCCATGCGATATCGAAATAGCCCTTGGCCTGGGGCGCCAGATTGACCGGCGTGGGCGCGGTTCCGGCGCGGAAATAGTTGCCCGGATTACGCTCGCTGCGGATGGCGGTCATGGCCCGGCCGCGGCCGTCCAGCAGGGTGATGGTCGGATAGCCGGTCAGGCTGCACGCCTGGGGGCCGACGTTCTGAACGCCCAGCACGGAAACGCGATTGCCCATGCCCGCGTCGCCGCCCTCGGCCGAGAGCTTGAGCTGATTGCTGGTGCAGGCCGTCGCGGCCGGCAGGACTCCGCCCGGCGCAGGGATCGGTGTGGGCAGCGGTCCAGCCGGGATCTCGGCCGCAGGCGTCGGTCGGCTGCACCGCTCCAGCACGGCGACCCCGACATCCTGATCGGGCCCCAGGCGGCTGAGCGTGGCCGTCTCCTGCCCGCCTCGCGCGGCGGTCCACCATTCGACGCCCGAACCGGAATAGCGCGCCCCGCTGGCCGACCGGGCGGTCTGCAGCATCAGGGTCTGGCCGCCATAGGTCAGGATGGCGCTGGAGGTGTCGGGATACTGAACCGAGACGGTCTTGCCGCTTTCGCAGGCGTATCCGACCGCGGGTGTCGCCGGCGTGGGGGCTGCGACGGGCGGCGCCTGCGACGGCGCGGGCGTCTCCGGCGCATCGGGAGAACAGGCGGCCAACATGGCGGCGCAGGACAAGGCTGCAAAGGACAGGGCTGCGGCGGTGCGGGTGGGGATCATGACGACCTCTGCTGTTCGCGGACCTAACGCCGCCTGCCGCCAAAGGCTCCGCTTGTCAGCCCGGCGCCGGTTTGGCCGGTGGAAGCGCGGCGGCGATGTGAGCCTCGCCCCGTTGCTCGGCCAGCGCCACCTGTTTCTGGCGTTCGGCATAGCCCTGGCGCTGGGCGTCGGTGCGGTCGGCGTGGCAGCGGGCGCAGGACACGCCCTCGACGAACAGAGGCGAGGCCCGCCCCTCGGCGCTGACCGGCATCCGGCAGGCGCGACACAGGCTGTGCTCGCCGACGCTCAGGCCATGACCGACCGAGACCCGCTCGTCGAACACGAAGCAGTCGCCCTGCCACAGGCTGTCCTGTTCGGGCACGGTCTCCAGATAGCGCAGGATGCCGCCGTGCAGGTGACGCACATCGGCGACGCCCTCGGACTTCAGGAAGGCCGTCGCCTTCTCGCAACGGATGCCGCCGGTGCAGTACATGGCGACCGTCACGGGTTCGGGCCGATCCAGCAGCGCCCGTCCCTCGCCCCGGAACCAATCGGCGAACTCGCGGAAGGTGCGGGTGTTAGGCTGGACGGCGCCCGCAAAGGCCCCGATCTCGCCCTCGTAATCGTTGCGTGTGTCGATGACGACGGTGGCGGGGTCCGAGATCAGCGCGTTCCAGTCCTGAGGCGCGACATAGGCGCCGACGCCCTCGACCGGGTCGATGTCCGGCTGATCCATGGTGACGATCTCGGCCTTGATCCGCACCTTCAGCCGATGGAAAGGCGGGCTGTCGGCGCTCGACATCTTGGCTTCGGTCGCCTCGAACCCCGGCAGGCTGCGGATGTCGGCCAGCACGGCTGCGATCCCGTCGGCCGGACCGGCGATGGTGCCGTTCAGCCCCTCATGCGCCACCAAAAGCGTGCCGAGCACATCATTGTCCCGACAGGCCGCCTCCAACCGGTCGCGCACGACTTCACGGTCGCCGATCGAGGCGAAACGATAGAGGGCGGCGATACGGATGGGCTGGATCGGAGGCATGGGCGAACATTCGGCGAAGGGCGAACCGCTTCTAGCGCGACTTCACCCCCGGATGCGAAGCCCTAAGGCAGCTTCAGCCGCGAGAAGCCTGAATCAACGTGTCGCGCAGCCACTCGCTGGCGTCCTGGAACGCCCGATCCGCCACTGGGGCGATGGACACGGCCTCCAGGAAACTGTGCGTCGCCCCCTGATAGATCCGCGACTGGACCGGCACGCCCGCCGCGATCAGGCGGCGCTCCATGTCCAGGCTCTGGCCCGTCAGCAGGTCACATTCCGGGATGGCCAGAAACACCGGCGGCAGTCCCGCGACATCCGCCAGCATCGGCGACACCAGCGGATTGGCTCGGTCGGACGGCGCGCTGAGATAGTTGGCCCAGAAGGCCTCCATCTCGTCGCTGGCCAGCATATAGCCCTCCCCCCCGAACCGGGCGTGATACTCGTCCGAGGTCTCGGCGTTCAGCACCGCGTAGTTGAGCAGCAGCGCCTTCAGCAGCCCGCCTTCGCCCGCGTCACGCAGCATCAAAGCGGCCGTGAAGGTCATGTTGCCGCCGGCCGAATCACCGCCCAGCGCCAGCCGCGTGGCGTCGATGCCCAGAGTCTGGGCCTGCTTCGAGGCCCAGCGCACCACCGCAACGACCTGTTCCAGCGCGACGGGAAAACGGACCTCGGGAGACAGGTCGTAGTCCACGCCGATCACGACAACGTCCGCGCGCGCCGCGTACTCGCGCATCAGCCGGTCATGGGTGTCGAGGCTGAACAGCGTCCAGCCGCCGCCGTGGACATAGATCAGGGCGGGCTTGTCGGCGCGGGCCGAAGGATTGTGGATCCGCACGCGGACAGGACCATGCGGCGTGGGGACAGTCTGTTCGACAGTGCTGTGCATGACCGGACCACCGGCGGTCCAGGGCGCGCGAACCGCCTCGGCGACCTTGCGGGCTTCGGGGATGGACAGGGACGACAGCAACGGATGGCGGGCGTACTCGGCGCTGGTTTCGTCGATGAACCGGCGAATATCGGGGTCCACATCCGTGCCGTTCAGCGTCGCCCACTCGTGCGCCATGAAGATTTTCGCCTGTATTTCCGCGGGCTTCGTCGCTCGCCAAGAGGCGACAGTGTAACCGACATCGCTTGGCGCGCTATCGCCAACCGATCCGCAATCGTCTAGATTGGGCCATATGCCCAGAAGCACCAGAGGCGAGGATTATCAACACGTCACCCGGCCCATTGCGGTGCTGGTGGACGAGTATCCCGCCAACTTCATCGACCCTCCGCATTCGCACACGCGGGCGCAGTTGCTTTACGCGAGTTCGGGCGTGATGTCGGTCGTGACCGATGACGCCAGCTTCACCATCCCGCCCCAGCGCGGCGTCTGGATGCCGTCTGGCGTGCGACACGAGGCGTTGTGCCGAGGCGCGGTGTCGTTGCGGACACTATACGTCGAACCCGGCGCCGATGCGCGCCTGCCCAACCGCTGTCAGACGCTCAAGATATCGCCCCTGCTGCGCGAACTGATCCTGGAAGCCTGCAATCTGTCGGTCGAATATGATCTGGACGGTCGCGACGGGCGGATCATGGCGCTGATCCTGGACGAGATCGCCGAGGCGGTCGAACACCCCGCATCCGCCCTGCACGTCCCGATGCCGAGCAACCCCCGCCTGCTGAAGGTCTGCCGCGCCGTCATGCAGGACCCGGCGCAAGAGGATGACCTGGACAGGCTGGCCGACGCCGCGGGCATGGTGCGCCGGACCTTTACCCGTACCTTCCGCAAGGAAACCGGCATCAGCTTCAGCGAATGGCGCCAGCAGGTCCGGCTGGCCGAGGCCCTGTCCCTGCTGTCATTGGGACGGTCGGTGACGTCAGTGGCCTTTGACGTTGGCTACAACAGCCCCAGCGCCTTCACCGCCATGTTCCACCGAGCCTTCGGCGTCGCCCCCAGCCATTACTTCGAACAGTCTACCTAGGACTGGCCGACTGACAGTCCCGGCCAGCGATCGGCCCAGGGCGCCGCCTGTTCCAGTTCGAACGCCAGGCCCAGCAACAGATCCTCGCAGCCTCGATCCGCTGCAAACATACTGCCTGCGGGCAGGGTCTCAGCCTCGAACAGTGGCAGGCTGATCGCGGGGGTTCCCGCCAAATTCTGCAAGGGCGTGAAGCCCAGCCAACCGAACATCCGCTGCATCAACAGCTCGCCGTCCACGGTCGGCGCCATCTCTCCGATCATCGGCGGCAGGTGGCTGAGGGTCGGGGTCAGGAACACGTCGAACGTCCGGAAGAAGCCCTCGAGCTGTCGGGGCAGAGCCGCGAGTTGACCATAGGCGGCTTCGAGCTGATCCGTCGTCAGGCTGTGGGCGTGACGACCAAGCCAGAGGGTCCAGGGTTCAAGAACCGCCTCCGGGTCACGGCCCGACGCGCGCGCGGCGTCGACGCAGTCTGCGCCGATGTGTGACCACAGGGTGCGTTCGGCCGCGTCCGCCGCCGGCCCATCGATATCGGGCTCGGCCCATTCGACATGGTGGCCCAGATCGGCGCACAAATCCGCCGCCCGTTGGGTGACGGCCGCCAGTTCGGGGGCGCAGACCTCACCCGACAGTGCGCGGGTGCTGACCGCGATGCGCAGCCGCCGCGAGGACGCCCGCTCAACCACCGAAGGCCGCGCCGGATGGCCCAGGGCAAAGCCGGCCTCCACGTCGCGCACGCTGCGCGACATCAGGCCATCACCGACCAGAAGGTCCTCGATCACATGGCGCGAGCGCACCCTCACGGTCGTTCCCCGCCCAGGCTTTAAGCCCACCAGCCCACAGGCCGAGGCCGGGATGCGGATCGAGCCTGCCCCGTCCGAACCGTGCGCCAGGGGAAGCATGCCCGACGCCACGGCCGCCGCCGCCCCACCGCTGGACCCGCCCGGCGAGCGCCCGGCCTGCCATGGATTCCGGGTGATCGGTCCGATCAGAGGCTCGGTCACGCCCAGCAGGCCAAACTCCGGCATGGCCGACTTGCCCAAGGGGATCAGCCCCGCTTCATCCAGACGCTCGGTATAGGGCCAGGCTTTCGTCGCAGGCTGCGACGACGTGCTGGCCGAGCCGCCTCGCCCGACCATGCCGGGATAGGACAGCGAATCCTTCAGCAGATAGGGCACGCCCGCCAGAGGCCCATCAGGCTGGGGCGCTGTCGCACGTGTGCGCGCCCGCTCGAAGTCCTTGGCGCTGACGGCCTTGATCTGGGGGTCCAGCGCCTCGATCCGCACGATGGCGGCCTCGACCAATTCGCTGCTCGTGACCTCGCCCCTGCGCATCAGGGCCGATTGACCATGCCCGTCCAGCCGTCCGAGCACGAAGGCCTCGTCGCGCGTCATGCCTTCAGGCTCTGGTCGGCGAAGGCCCAGAACAGGCTCATCTGGCGGAACTGGTCCGACAGGCCCGATGCGGCCTGGTGGCCCGCGGCCATGTCGATGCGGAACAGGATCGGCGCAGAGCCGGTCGTGTGGGCCCGCAGGTTCGCCACCCACTTGCCCGGCTCCCAATAGCTGACCCGGTTGTCGCGGATGCCCGCCGTCGCCAGGATCGGCGGATAGGCCTGGGCCGTCACGTTCTCGTAGGGCGAGATGGAAGCGATGTAGTCATAGGCCACGGGGTCGGCCAGCGGATCGCCCCAGTCGGGACGGAAGGCCGGGACCAGCGGATGGTCGGCGTCGCTCATGGTGTTCAGCATGTCCACGAACGGCACCTGGGCGATGATGGCGCCGTAGAGGTCGGGCCGCAGATTGACCGCGCCCCCGACCAGCAGACCCCCGGCGGACAGGCCATAGCCGGCGACCCGGCCCTTGGCGCCATAGCCCTGGGCGATCAGATGTTCAGCGCAGGCGTTGAAGTCGGTGAAGCTGTTGCGCTTGTTGAACCGGCGCCCGTCCAGGAACCAGCCCCTGCCCTTCTCCGATCCGCCGCGCACATGGGCGATGGCGTAGATCCAGCCCTGATCGACCAGGGCCAGGTTGGGGATGGAGAACTCGGCCTCGCTGTTCACCCCATAGGCGCCATAGCCGTAGATCAGCAGGGGCGCCGCGCCGTCGAGGGCCGCACCGCGCTTCATCAGCACGGTCACCGGCACGGTCTGGCCGTCCGATGCTGGGGCTTCCAGACGACGGACCTCATAGTCGGCAGGATTGTATCCGGCGCCGACGCCCTGGGTCTGGACGACCGTCCGCTCGCCATCGCTCAGGTCGCAGTCGATCCACTGACGCGGCAGGCGGGGCGACTGCAGGATGACCCGCAGCGCTGTGCTGTCGAACGCCTGGCCCGGCTCGACCGACAGGGCATAGGCGGGCTCGTCGAAGGCGATCAGCGCATCCGCGCCGCCGTCCCGGGGCGAGGCCACCAGCTCCAGTCGCCCGTCACGCCGTTGCAGCCGCACGAAATGGCTCTCGAACGGGTGCATCTCCAGCAGGTGCGTCCCGGCCGAATGGGCGACCCAGTCGCGCCAGTTGGCCCGCCCCGGAGCCTCCACGGAGGCGCGCATCAGACGCCCGTCGATGGCGTCGTCGGCGTCGGTCAGGATGACCAGATCGCCGTTCCAGCTCTCGACCTGATAGTGCAGCCCGACCTGGCGCGGCTCGACCAGCATGGGTTCGGCGCTGGGGTCCGCCGCGGGGATCAGCCGCCATTCGTCCAGGTCCGGCCCCTGGATGCGGATCGTGACATGGCTCTTGGCCTTGGTCCGGCCCACCGACATGAACAGCGCCGGATCCTGCTCGTGATAGACCAGCACATCCTCGCCGCCCCGCGCCGGACGGCGGAAGACCTTGGCCGGCCGGCTGAGCGGATCGCGCCAGATCCAGAACAGCCACTGCGAGTCCGGCGACACCGTCAGACCCTCCCAGCCATAGGCGTCGGCGTTGTCGGAGACGGTGACCTGGCCCGTCGTCAGGTCGTGGACACAGATCCGGTGACGGTCCCCACCCTCGGTATCCTCGGCCCAGACGAACAGGCTGTGGTCCGGGCTGTGTTGCGGCTGAAGGATCCGGTAATAGGCCTGCCCCACGGACCGGGCCTGCTCGTCCAGCAGGATCTGCTCATCGCCGCCGCCGACAGGCCGGCGCGCGTGGACCGTATGATCCTCGCCGGGCCGGACATAGCGGTAATAGGCCCAGGGTCCGTCAACCGTGGCCGGAGCCTGGATGTCGCCCACGGCCATGGCCGCCATCGCCTCGGCAAAGGCGCGCTGCCTGGCCTGCGTCGGGGCCAGCACCGCATCGGCGTAGCGGTTTTCGTCGTCCAGATGGGCACGGATATCGGGCTGCATCTTCGAGGTGTCGCGCTGAACCTCGGCCCAGTTGGGATCGCGCAGCCAGGCGTAGTTGTCGATCCGCACCCGCCCGAGTTGCTCGATCCGGTGCGGCCGGATCTCGGTCACGGGCGGCGCGACGGCCCCGGCGTCCTGAGCATGCGCTATGCGAGGAGAGAACGCGGCGGCCGCCGCGGTGATCAGAAGCTGCCGCCGGTTCATCTTATCGCTCCCGACCCGATACGCGGGTCGCTACTGTCAGGATACTGGTATCCAAGTCTCTACAGGCCGAAGGCCTAGAGGGACCAGTTCAGGGTGACGCCGAAGGTGCGCGGACGCACGATGCCCTGCCCCAGACCATTGACCTCGGACACGGACCGGGTCACGCCCCGCTCGTCGGCCAGGTTCGAGCCGAACACGGTGACGCGGGTCTGGCCGAACTGCGCACTCAGACGCGCGTCGAACAGATTGTAGTCCCCTTGCAGGTTCGGCACGACGCCGGGGATGGTCGAGTTGATGTCGCTGTATCCCTCGGACAGATAGGAATGCGTCAGCACCAGCGTCGGGTCGTATTGGGTCTGGAAACGATAGGCCAGGGTGTTGGACACCGACCATTCCGCCGAACCCGGCAGTTGCGCGCCGTCCGGGGCCGTACCGTAGTACAAGATGAAATACGGCTCGGTCAGTTGGGCGTCCGTGTAGGTCACGCTGGAGGTCAGATCCAGTTGCGACGTCGGGGCCCAGGCGACGAACAGTTCGACGCCCTTGCTCTCGGCTGAACCGCCGTTTGCGGCATAGTTGAAGCCGTCGGTCGTCGGCAGGCGAAGCTGGATGTCCTTCCAGTCGACATAGAACAGGGTGGCGTCGATCTGCAGGCTGCGGTTCAGCCAGTTGGTGCGAACGCCCAGCTCATAGTTGGTCAGCTCGTCGCTGGTCGATCCCGCCGGAATGGGATCCGCCGTGATCCCGGGCACGTTGGGCGTGCCGAAACGGAAGCCCTGGGACACCAGACCATAGACCATCAGGTCGTCGCTCGGGGTGTAGGTCAGCGCGACCTTGGGCGAGAAGCCGTCGTCTTTCGTCGTCGCACCCGTGATGACAGGCGCGCCCGGATAGGTCGAGAAGCCGACCTGGGTCGTGCGGGTGCTGATCTCGGTCTTGAACAGACGACCTCCGGCCGTCAGTTTCCATTCCGGCGTCAGGTGATAGGAGGCCTCACCGAACAGGGCCTTTTCGGTACCGTCGACCGTCGTCATGAAGGCGTTGAAGATGTCCCCTTCCGGCGCGATGATATTGCCGCCTCCGGCGTAGAAGGGCAGCGTCGAGTTGTTGAACGCCTCTCTGGCTCCCATCGCGCCGATCTGCTCGTACAGGAACTTGTCGGTCTCGAAGTACAGGCCGCCGACCACCCATTCGAACCGATTGCCCGACGGAGACGCGAGGCGCATTTCCAGGCTCTTGCCTTCGCTCGAACCGCCGCTCTCGATGAACAGGGGATTGGTCAGGTTGATGCCCAGGTCGGCGTTGTAGAAGACGCGGATCGGCGTGTAATCGAACTGCCAGTCCTGCGACTTCTTCTGGAACGACGCCAGGGCGGTGAAGTTGGCGAAGCCGAAGTCGTGGTCCAGGCGCAGGCTGTGAATCTCGACCTTGGTGTCGGTGTATTCCGGCACCGCGGTGTCGCGCTTCAGGTCGCCGACAGCGGGCTGCTGATAGGAGTTATCGGCAGCGTCGGTTTCCTGGAACATGCTCAGCCAGGTCACGGTGGTGTCGTCGTTCGGCGTCCATACGGCCGAGAAGCGTCCGCCCGACTGGCTCACTTCGTTGGAGCCGTCCTTGCCGATGCCGATGTTGTCCAGATAGCCCTGCTCCTGGCGGTGGAACCCGGTCAGGCGCACGGCGAAATTGTCGGTCAGGGGTGCATTGATCATCGCCTTGGTGGCGAAGCTGAGGTCCGCGTTCTTGGTCTGGCTGCCGGTCACTTCGACGGCGGCGTCGAACGCGTCGGCATTGGCGAGGGCGGCGACATAGTTGATCGCGCCGCCCATCGAGGCCGCGCCGAACAGCGAACCCTGCGGGCCGCGCAGCACCTCGACCCGTTGCAGATCAAAGGCGTCGATGTCCGGGATCACGATGGTGAAGCCCGGCTCGGCCAGAGGAATGTCGTTCAGATAATAGCCCGTCGTGCCCTGGCCCTGGACGTTGCCCGAGCTGGTCGCGATACCGCGCAGGACGACGTGGGAGACGCCGGGCTGATACGAGTTGAACACGGCGCCGGGCGTGCGCTGGATGTAGTCGGCCAAGCTCTGGGCGCCGATCTGTTCCAGCTGCTCTCCGGTGACCGCGCTGATCGAACCGGAAATGTCGCGAACATTCTCGGCCCGTTTGTTGGCCGTGACGACGACCTCGTCGAGGAAGGTGGTCGGCTCGTTCGAGCTTGCGGTCTGCGTCAGTCCGGGCGTGGCGAACAGCGCCAGAGCCGCGCCGGTCAGCAAGGCGGTTTTAAGGTGTGCATTCGTCGTCATGGATATCCCCTCCAGATGTCGATCCGCCGGCGCAAGAACGAACGGCGATGACGAACGCTATGACGGTCCCGCGACAGCGGCTGGCCCGGAGAGGTCAATTATCGGCGGCAACGGGCCACGCGGGCCACTTCATCGTGAGCCTGATCGATAGCTGGAAAGCAAAAACCGACCTCTGGAAGGCGCCAAATTGCGCAGCCTTAGCCGCCGTAGCCGCGTCCGCCGCCGCCGAAGCCGCCGCGCGACACCACGGTGGTGCGGCTCTGCACCCGGCTGGGCGCCTGGCGCGCGACGTCGCCATGCTCGCGACCGTTCGTCAGGGTCTTGCCGGTGCGGTAGTCACGGTAGGCGTAGCCCCCTCCATAGCCGTTCGAGAACTGGTTGTTGCGGTCGCGGTACATGGCCCCGCCGCCGCGATAGCCGCCGCCGTTCAGCATCTGGCCGACCACGAACCCGGCCAGCAGAGGGGTGAAGAAGGAGCCGCCGCCGCTGTTGTTCGGTTGGCACTGGGACGGCCCCCACTGGCCTTCGCATTCGGACTGCGTGGCGTAGCGGGGCGCGGTCTCGGCGGCGGTCTTCTGGGCCTGGGCCTGGGCCGCGTCGCACTCGGCGTCGGTGATGTCGTTGGCGGCCCGGCATTCGTCCAGCGAGGTATAGACCTGGGCCAGTTCAGGCTCCGGCGCCGCGCGCTGAGGCGCGCCACAGGCGGCCAGGGAGAAGCTGGCGGTCGCCATCAGGCTGCTGACGTGCAGGACGCGCGAACGCTTCATCCGGCGCATGGTCGTGGTTTGGGGCAGGTCCTTGGGATCGGTCATCGCGCTGCTCATGCCGTCATGCAGGCGGCGTTCAGCAGCCCGACGCAGATGGTGATGGCGGCCAGATAGATGGCGGCGGCGATCTCGCCCGCCTCGATCCGGGTCACCAGGTTCTTGAAGGCCAGCTTGCTGGTGACGACGAAGGCCACGATCTGGATGACCCCGGCCAGCAGCGCCCAGGCCGCGAACTCCATCAGGCTGACCGTGTGCGACAGGGCCGAGGCCAGAGGCAAGACATAGCCGATCAGCGCCCCGCCCAGGGCGATGGCGGCGGCCGGGTTGCCTTCGCGGATCAGGGTCCGCTCATGATAGGGCGTGACCCACTGGTAGATCACCTTGAAGCCCAGGGTGAAGACGCCCGCCGCCGCAAAGGCGATCAGGAAGGCGGTCGCCCCCTGCTGAAATACGAACCAGTCGAACATTGTCTGCGTCTCCGTGTGCGCCCGTCAGGCGCGGAACTCGGCCATTTCCAGCGGAATGCCGATCATGATTTCGTGCGTCGTCTCGCCGCCCTCGGGCTGCTGTTCCAGAGCGATCATCAGTTCACGCCCGCCCGCCAGATCGCGCGCGTACAGCATACAGGTCTGGAAAATCTTGGCGTAGGGCGTCGTCGCCGCACGGTCGTCCCAGATGGTCTCCCACAGGGTCACGGGCGGCTGGGTCGCATCGCTCTCGGCGAACCAGAAGCGCGGATAGTCCGGCAGGTCTTCCGCCGCGCCATGGAACACCGGCGCCGACAGCCGGTCGCGCCAGATGCGACGCTCGCGCTCGCCCGGCGGATAGGCCGAAGTCCAGGGCGTGAACAGGCTGAAGTCATAGGCCTCGGCGCCCGCCTCGTCGTCGCTCATGGCCTGAAGCATGACGTGGTCGTCGGTATAGAAGCGATGGACGTACTGCCCGCCGTCCAGACTGACGCGTCCCTGAGCCGTGATGTTCAGCACGTCGCGATCCAGGGTGAAATGGGTCTCGTCGCCCAGCCGGCGCCAGGCCAGAGGGTCCAGCGCCACCGTGCGGCCCACGGTGATGTTGCGCACGGTCGCCAGCGGCGAAACGGGCGCCGCCTTGTCCGATTGTCCGAATAGTTTCCTGAACATGAGCGACTATCTAGGCGCGTCGAGGCCGGACGGCGAGAGAACACGGACGCTGCGACCGAATGATGCGGTTCATGGTCCGAAATTCCATGCCATCTTGCCCGCTGTCAAGCGTTCATGTTACGCGTTACATGAAACATGACCTCGTCCCCCGCCCCTTCCTCCACGGCCAACGACCGCATCCGTGCGTGGCGTCACGCGCGCCGCGAGGCCGGGCTGATCAAGCTTGAGCTCTGGGTGCCCGAGGCCGCCCGCGACGACGTTAAGGCGGCGGTCCGCGCCATCGTCACCGATTCCACGCGCGGCCCCCATCTTGCCGGCCGAGACCTTGCTGGTCGGGCGCGCCGCCCCACTTCTGATTCCATCCCCTCTGGAGACGACCACCACATGGACGCCGTGATCGAAACCCCCTGGACCGTGCCGGCCATCAAGGAGGCCATGGACGCCTCGCCCCTGGTCCGCGAGGGCGAGATGACCCTGCGCGTGCTGGAAGGCGCCGAGCCTGTGCTGCTGGCGACCATGCATGAATACGGCGACCTGCCCGTCTATCTCAGCGTCGGCGGCGCCCAGATCGTCTGTTCGGTCCTGCTGTGGCCGGTCGCCGAACAGGCCGACCGCCACGCCTTCAACGAGTTCCTGCTCAAGGCCCAGCGCGTGGTGCCCCTGTCGAACTTCGCCATCACCAACGTCGGCGGCGAGGACGTCTATGAGCTGATGGGCGAGCTGTCGTGCAAGACGACGCTGCAAACCATCCTGATCGAGTTGCGCACCCTGGCGGAAAACGCCATCGACGCCACTGAACTGCGTGAAACCTTCGGCGCCGACGCCGCCTGATCCCGGAAAACGACCATGTCCATGCTCAGAAAACTCTCCGCCCTGTTCCGCGGCACGGCCCATGACGCGGCCCAGGGCGTCGTCGACGCCAATGCGCTGAAGATCCTGGACCAGGAAATCCGCGACGCCGACAATGCCCAGGGCAAGGCGCGCGACGACCTGGCCGGCCTGGTGGCGCGTCGCCGCATGGCCGAAAACGAGATGGCCAGCTTCAACGACCAGATCGCCAAATACGAAAGCTCGGCCCGCTCGGCCCTGGGCCAGGGCAAGACCGATCTGGCCCGCGAAGTCGCCTCGCGCATCGCCGAGCTGGAAGTCGAGATCAACAGCCGCGGCCCGCTGATCGAGGACATGAAGACGGCCGAGACGCGCCTGCGTACCGCCATCGCCTCGACCGACCAGAAGATCGAGACGCTTCGTCGCGAGATCGACATCGTCAAGGTCAACGAGTCCGTCCAGCGCGCCCAGACCTCGGTCGCCCTGAACTCGGCCGGCGCCAACTCGCGCATCGGCTCGGCCGCCGACAGCCTGCAACGCATCAAGCAGCGCCAGGCCGTGCAGGAAGAGAAGCTGCGCGAGAACCAGGCCCTGGACGACCGCCGCACCGGCGCCGATCTGGACGCTAAGCTGCGCGACGCCGGCATCCTGCCCGGCCATTCGTCGGCCGACGACGTTCTGGCGCGCCTGACGCAAAAGGACGTGACCATCGTCACCCCCCGCATCGGCCAATCCACGCCCGACAAGGACCCGGCCTGATCCATGCAGCGTCTGCGCCTTGATCCCCGCCCCGACTGGGACGCCCAGGCCGACAGCCTGGGTTTCACCTGGCGGCACACCGGCGGCGAGCTCTATTGGGACGAAACCGCCGCCTACGCCTTCACTATGGCCGAGGTCGAGGACGGGATCGAAGCGCCGACCGAGGAACTGCACGGCTTCTGCCTCGATCTGGTCGCCGAGGCGGTCCAGTCCGAGCGGCTGATGGAGCAGCTCGATATCCCCGAGCCCATGCGGGACTACGTCGCCGACAGCTGGAACCGGGGCGACCCTTCCCTCTATGGCCGGTTCGACTTCGCCTATGACGGCACGGGCCCGGCCAAGCTGTACGAATACAACGCCGACACCCCGACCAGCATCTATGAGACCGCCGTCTTCCAGTGGCTGTGGCTGGAGGATCAGATCAAGGCCGGCGTCCTGCCCGCCGACGCCGATCAGTTCAACAGCCTGCACGAAAAGCTGGTCGACCGCTTCCGCGCCATCTTCCCCAACGGCGGCTTCGTCCACTTCAGCTCGGACGCCGACTTCGTCGAGGACCGCCAGACCGTGCGCTTCCTCGAGGACCTGGCCCAGCAGGCGGGGCTGGAGCCGCAGTTCGTCGCCATCGACCAGATCGGCCTGAACGCCGAGGGCCAATTCGTGGACCACGAGAACTGGGTCATCCAGGCGATGTTCAAACTCTATCCGTGGGAGCAGATGCTGCGCGACGACTACGCCGCGCCCCTGCCGACGGCGAACGTGACGATGCTGGAACCGGCGTGGAAAAGCATCCTGTCCAACAAGGCCATCCTGCCCCTGTTGTGGGAACGCCACGCGGGTCACCCCAACCTGCTAGAAGCCTATTTCGAGGACGATCCGGCCCACACGGCGCTGGGCGCCTCCTATGTCAGAAAGCCCCTGTTCTCACGCGAGGGCGCCAACGTCGAACTGATCGAACAGGGCCGCAGCACCGCCGAGGTCATCGACGGCGGCTATGGCGAGGGACGCTTCATCCGCCAGGCCCTGAGCAACCCGCCCAGCTTCGACGGCAACCACGTCATCGTCGGCTCCTGGGTCGTCGGCGATCAGGCTGCGGGCATGAGCCTGCGCGAGGACACCAGCCTGATCACCCGCAACACCTCGCGCTTCCTGCCCCACTTCATCCGGGACTGACGCCGATCAGAGCGATCGACCAGGTCGGTCAGATGGCGGCATCAAACGCCGACAGATCCGGAGGCTCGGCAACAAAAGCCCCACTTCAAGCGACCGCTGATTGCGGTTGAGGTGAGCTGAGCATCCGAGACGGACCAGCGGGAATGTCGCGGGCAGGGCGGCGCACAGCGTTTCCGCACCTCCATCGAGCAAGCGGACCTTCCCACCGTCCTCTACGAGCCAGAGTCAGTCTTACCGAGATCTCGCTGGCTTCGACATGTGCCGCTGAGGGTGAAGGCCTCTAGCGACCGGGAGCGACCGTACGACGCAGGGCGGCGCTGATAACGCCCTCTCGCAGACGTGATCTGGGCCCGTCGCCGCCTGGGTTTGAAGCCCTGCCGCTTCCCCGAGGCTTCCAGCGGGGGATTTGGGTCTGGAATTTGGTCAAAGAAAAACTCGCTATCCTTGAGGATAGCGGGTTAGAATCTTGGGTGCGGGAGTAGGATTTGAACCTACGACCTTCAGGTTATGAGCCTGACGAGCTACCGGGCTGCTCCATCCCGCGGCAAACGGTAGTGTGAAGGAAGATGTTCGAGAGACATTACAGTGAGATATCCGGCTGGTAGACCCGGCGGCGACCTACTCTCCCATGCCTTGAGACATAGTACCATTGGCTCTGGAGGGCTTAACGACCGAGTTCGGGATGGGATCGGGTGGGGAACCTCCGACATAACCACCGGGTCAACCAGGCGGATATCAGACTGTAATGAGAGAAGACATTGTCGTATTCGAAAATCGAATGAGTTTTGCTGAGAAACGATCAAGCCGATCGGATTATTAGTACCAGTAAGCTTCATGGGTCGCCCCACTTCCACACCTGGCCTATCAACGTGGTAGTCTTCCACGATCCTCAGCGAAGCCTTGTTTTGAGGTTAGTTTCCCGCTTAGATGCTTTCAGCGGTTATCTATTCCATACTTAGCTACCCTGCTGCACAGCTGGCGCCATGACAGGTCCACCAGAGGTATGTCCATCCCGGTCCTCTCGTACTAGGGACAGATCCTCTCAAGCTTCGAACACCCACGGCAGATAGGGACCAAACTGTCTCACGACGTTCTGAACCCAGCTCACGTACCACTTTAATCGGCGAACAGCCGAACCCTTGGGACCTGCTCCAGCCCCAGGATGTGATGAGCCGACATCGAGGTGCCAAACTTTGCCGTCGATATGGACTCTTGGGCAAAATCAGCCTGTTATCCCTAGAGTACCTTTTATCCGTTGAGCGATGGCCCTTCCACTCGGGACCACCGGATCACTATGGCCGACTTTCGTCTCTGCTCGACTTGTCAGTCTCGCAGTCAGGCGGGCTTATGCCATTGCACTCGACGACCGATTTCCGACCGGTCTGAGCCCACCATCGCGCGCCTCCGTTACACTTTAGGAGGCGACCGCCCCAGTCAAACTACCCACCACGCCATGTCCCGGGACCGGATAACGGCCCTCGGTTAGACGTCAACGACAGTAAGGGTGGTATTTCAAGGATGGCTCCACCAGAGCTGGCGCCCCGGTTTCATAGCCTCCCACCTATCCTACACATACGGTCGCTAACGCCAAGGCGAAGCTATAGTAAAGGTTCATAGGGTCTTTCCGTCTGACCGCGGGAACCCCGCATCTTCACGGGGAATTCAATTTCACTGAGCCTGTGCTGGAGACAGTGGGGAAGTCGTTACGCCATTCGTGCAGGTCGGAACTTACCCGACAAGGAATTTCGCTACCTTAGGACCGTTATAGTTACGGCCGCCGTTTACCTGGGCTTCAGTTCGTCGCTTTCACAACTCCCTTTAACCTTCAGGCACCGGGCAGGCGTCAGACCCTATACGTCGCATTGCTGCTTCGCAGAGCCCTGTGTTTTTGCTAAACAGTCGCTACCCCCTGGCTTGTGCCACTCTCACCTGCTTGCGCAAGGAGAGTCACGCTTATTCCGAAGTTACGCGTGCAATTTGCCGAGTTCCTTCAGCACAGTTCTCTCAAACGCCTTGGTATACTCTACCTGACCACCTGTGTCGGTTTCGGGTACGGTCTCTGCTGGAGTTATTTCCAGGGACAACTTCCCCGCCAGGAGCAATCCAATAAGCCCTGACGAGTTACGCCATCCGTCACTTCCAGCTGGTGCAGGAATATTTACCTGCTTCCCATCGACTACGCTTTTCAGCCTCGCCTTAGGGGCCGACTAACCCTGCGCAGATTAGCTTTACGCAGGAACCCTTGGTCTTTCGGCGGGAGTGTCTCTCACACTCCTATCGTTACTCATGTCAGCATTCTCACTTCCGATACCTCCAGCCAGGCTCACGCCTGACCTTCACCGGCTTACGGAACGCTCCGCTACCGCTTGCACAAAGTGCAAACCCATGTCTTCGGCGACTGGCTTGAGCCCCGTTACATTTTCCGCGCAGGATCGCTTGATCAGTGAGCTGTTACGCTTTCTTTAAAGGATGGCTGCTTCTAAGCCAACCTCCTGATTGTCAAAGCAATCCCACATCGTTTCCCACTTAGCCAGTACTTGGGGGCCTTAGACGATGGTTAGGGTTGTTTCCCTTTTCACGACGGACGTTAGCACCCGCCGTGTGTCTGCCCGATATTTCTCTTAGGTATTCGGAGTTTGGTTAGTATTGGTACCGCTCGCGCAGCCCGCAACCATCCAGTGCTCTACCCCCTAAGGAATTCGTCGGACGCTCTACCTAAATAGATTTCGCGGAGAACCAGCTATGTCTAGGTTTGATTGGCCTTTCACCCCTATCCACAAGTCATCCCAGAATTTTTCAACATTCACGGGTTCGGTCCTCCAGTAAGTGTTACCTTACCTTCAACCTGCTCATGGATAGATCACCTAGTTTCGGGTCGTCATACGTCGAACT
>NZ_OZ245778.1:2502500-3277500 GCF_965227765.1 Brevundimonas sp.
GCTCGCGGCCTCTTCCGCCTGCGCTCAGTCCGCCGGGTCTGCGGGCGCCGCTGCCTTCCAGTCGGGTTATGGCGGCTCGCGCTACACGACAGCCAGCGCCCAGACCGGCTCGACGCGGGATGCGAACGGCAATCGCCTGATCGTGGACGGCATCATCCAGACGGGCGCCAGCAGCTATGCCAACGCCAGCGGCGGCGTGTCGTCGAGCTATTCGGGGGCGGGATCGTCCTCGAACGGCGGGCTGGCCATCGGCGGGGCGACCGCGATCGGCAACAGCCTGAACGTCGTGGTTCAGGGCAGCCACAACACCGTCATCGTCAACTCCAGCCAAATCAACAACGGCAATATCAACGCCGGAACCGTGCTGAACGGGACATTGGACCTCGATAATGAGTGATCGGATCATTTCGCCAGGCGCTTCGGTTTCAGGACGCCGCCGGGCCCTGGGCGCAGTTTCGGCTCTCGCCGTCATGTTGGCGGGCTGCGTCAGCCCGGTCGCCGGCTCCAACGGCCTGTATGCGACGCCCATTGGCAACGCGCCGGTGACGGCCAACCCTACCCCCTATTCGACCGCCCTGTATTGCCTGGCCGACTATGCGAGGCGCTACAACCTGCCCTCGCCTCGCATCGCCGTGGGTCGGATCAGCGACTACACCGGCTCAGTCTCGGCGGACGGCGGACGCCAGATCACCCAGGGCGCGTCCCTGATGGCCTATTCCGCCCTGGGCAAGTCCGGCGCGCGGATGGTCGAGCGCTACGACACCTCTATTTCAGAGCTTGAACTGCGCTACGCCAACAACAAGCTGATCGGCGAAGAGGGCAACCAGGGCCCGGACGATCCGAACTATCGCCGCATTCTGGCGGGCCAAGTGCCCGGCTCCGACTTCTATCTTGTCGGCGGCGTGACCGAGGTGAACTACAACATCCGCTCCAGCGGCTTCGATGTCGCCGGCGGCGAGGTCGCAGAGCGCGGCGGTTCCGGCATCGTCCAGGGCAAGATCTTCGTGATGAACGTCGCGATCGACCTGCGCCTGGTCCAGACCACCTCGATGGAGGTGGTCGACGTCATCTCCTACCAGAAGCAGATCGTCGGCCGCGAAGTCTCGGCGGGCGTGTTCGACTTCCTGAACGGCAATGTCTTCGACATCTCGGCCGGCACCGGCGGTTTCGAGCCGGTCCAGCTGGCCGTGCGTTCGCTGATCGAGCGCGGCACCCTGGAGATCATGGCCAACCTGTATGGCGCGCCCGGTCCCGAAGTCTGCCTCGACGCCTCCAACGACCCGCTGGGGGCCGTGGGCCCGACCGGCGGCTATTATCCCGCCTACGCCAACACGGACACCAACAATGGCCAGACACGCGCTGAACCGAACCGTTGGCATGATCGCCGCGACGGCGATGTGCGCCGCAGCCGCTACTGAGGTCGCAGCGCAGACATCGGGGCAGGACGCCACGATCATCCGCAACAACCAGCTCCAGTCCGTCGATGTGACGAGCGACCTGGTGCTGAACGTTGAAGGCGCGACGGATCAGGTCACGGGCAGCAACTCGGCCCAGGGCAACAGCCTGTCGGGCGCCGTTCAAAACGGAACCCTGCAACTGGGCTCGCGCCAGACGATGCGCGGCGACTCGTTGGCGACCACGACCATCGCCGGTCGCGAGACCGAGGGCGCGGTCAATGTCGTCACCCAGGCAGGCGGCAACTATCTCGCCGCCGGCGCCTATGGCGCCAGCGCATCGGTCGATGCGACGCAGACCATGGAGGCCGGAGAAATTTCGGCGGGCTCCAGCCTGACCGGCGGCACGGCGCGGTTGCTGGAAGGCGGGTCGATCGGAACCTCGGCCATCGCCAACCGGACCGACTTGGGCGGGACCGGCGCAGTCGTCATCGGCACGGTGACCCAGTCTTCGGACGCCTCGGTGCGCGCTTCGACCCTGGTCGAGACCCAGTATATTCCGGCCAGCGCCGACGTGTCGGCCCAGGCTACGGGCAATGCCGTGGCCGCCAATAGCACGGGCGCCTCCTCCCAGAATCTGGGGGTTCGCCAGACCTCGACCGGCACGGTCGTGACGGCGGACGCCAGCGCCAACGCCGGCAACGCCTGGGATTTGGCAGGTCGCGCCAACGCCGCCGCCAACCAAGCGGTGCTGACCAACCAGGGCGGGGCGATGATCTCGCGCTTCGACCAGACCAACGGCTCGGCGGTCAGTGCGACGGCCCGTGTCACGGCCTATGACTTCGGCGCTGCGGTCGTTTCGGCCTCCGGCGCCGGCAATCTCGCCTCGGCGGGGAACAACGACCGCTATCTGAAGCTCGACAACACCCAGCTCAACACCGGCGGCGTCGAGGTCCAGGCCACGATGATCGGCACGAACGGCTATGACGCCTACGTCGGGGCTGATGCGGTCGGCAACTCGGTCACCGGCTACGCCTGTTCGGAGTGCAGCGGCACGCTGACCGCCACCAATCTCCAGAACAATTCCGGCAATGTTAGCGCCACCGCCAACACCAGTGTCGTGGGCGCCAACCGCGCCGTGATCACGGGCGTGAATGCGGTCGGCAACTCCGCGACCTTCTATGTGTCGCGGCCGGGGTCGGGCAACTGATCCCAGACTGGCCGCTGGAAACTCGCCACGGCCTCTCCTAGGTTTAGCGCTCGAGCCCGGCGGCCTGTCGGGCTCGCGCGACTGCGCCCGGCGCACGCGCTTGCCGGAGCGACCGCATGATCTCCTATCGCCACCTTCTGCTTCTCGCCGCCTCCAGCGCCGTCCTGCTGACGGCCAGCCTGCCCCTTGCAGCCACCGCCCAGACCGCAGCCCCATCCCCGACCAGCATCGCGCCCGCCCCGGCCGCTGGCTGGCCCCAGGCGAGCAGCGATATTCCCGCCGATCCCGCCATCCGCTTCGGCGCCCTGGCCAACGGTATGCGCTATGCCATCATGCGCAACGCCACACCTCCGGGGCAGGCAGCGCTGCGGATGCGGATCGACGCAGGCTCCCTGTCGGAACGCGACGACCAGAAGGGCCTGGCCCACTTTCTGGAGCACATGGCCTTCAACGGCTCCAACAACATCCCCGAGGGCGAGATGACCCGGCGGCTGGAACGGCTGGGCCTGTCGTTCGGCGGCGACACCAACGCCTTCACCAGTTTCGACCAGACGGCCTATACGCTGAACCTGCCCAATACCTCGGACGAGGTCGTGACCACGAGCCTGTTCGCCTTGCGCGAGACGGCCAGCGAACTGCTGATCGCTCAGGATGCGGTGGACAAGGAGCGCGGCGTCATCGTCGGCGAGGAGCGCACGCGCAATACGCCTGACCTGCGCTCGACCAAGGTCATGCTGCCCTTCCTGGCGCCCGGTCAACGGCTGGCCGACCGCCTGCCCATCGGCGATCTGGACATCATCCGCACCGCGCCGCGTCAGCTGTTCGTTGATTTCTACGACGCCTACTACCGCCCCAGCCGGACCACGCTGATCGCCGTGGGCGATTTCGATGTCGACAAGATGGAAGGCCAGATCAGGACCGCCTTCGAAAGCTGGACCAATACCGCACCGGACGGGGCCGATCCCGATGCCGGCGTGCTGGTCCCGCGTCAGGCCGAGACCCGCATTCACGTCGAACCGGGTGTGCAGTCGACCGCCCAATTGTTCTGGACCCGCCCACACGACGCCTCGCCCGACACCCAGGCCAAGCGGCGCAAGGACCTGGTTCGGTCCCTGGCCCTGGCCGTGCTGAACCGCCGGCTTGGCGAGATCACCCGATCAGAGAACCCGCCCTTCCTCGGCGGCGGCGGGGGTGAACAGGCCTTGTTCAGCGCGCTGGACACCACCGGCCTGGTCATCGCCTTCAATCCCGGCGGCTGGGAGCGGGCCATTGCAGCGGGCGAGCAGGAGCAGCGACGCCTGGTCGAACATGGAGTCGGTCCGGCGGAACTGGCGCGCGAGATCACCGAATACGGCACCGCGCTTCAGGCTGCCGCCGCGGGTGCGGCCACGCGCCAGACACCCGGCCTGGCCAGCGGCATCCTGAACGCGGTCAACGACGACATCGTGGTGACCTCGCCCGCGGAGAACCTTCGCGCCTTCCAGGCCTCTGCCCCGACCATCACTGTCGACGAGGTCAATGCCGCCGCGCGTGACCTGTTCACCGGCAACGGCCCCCTGGCCTTCGTCACCACCCCGGTCGCCATCGAGGGCGGCGAGGCGGCTGTCACCGCCGCGCTGGAGGCCTCTCGCCGGGTTCCCGTCGCTGCCCCCGCCGTCGCCGAGGTCGTCGAATGGCCCTACGCGGATTTCGGACCGGCCGCAGAGCCTGTGTCCCGCAGCGAGATCGCCGACCTGGGCGCGACCCTGGTCACCTTCGCCAATGGCGTAAAGCTGACGGTCAAGCCGACCACCTTCGCCGACGACCAGATCCTGGTCTCGGTGCGCGCTGGTCAGGGCGATCTGGCCCTGCCTACCGACCGCATGACGCCCATGTGGGCGGCGGCGTCCGAGGTGTCCGAAGGCGGCCTCGGCAAGCTGACGCGTACACAGTTGGAACAGATACTGGCCGCCAATGTCGTCGGCCTGAACTTCCAGGCGGACGCCGACACCTATCGCTACAGCGGCGCGACCCGGCCTGCCGATCTGGCGCTGCAGATGCAGTTGCTGGCGGCCTATGTGACCGATGCGGGCTGGCGCCCCGAGCCGTTCGCTCTGAACAAGAGCGCCCTGCCCCAGCAACTGGCCCAGTACGAAGCCACGCCGGGCGGCGCCTTCGCCCTGTATGGTCAAGCCATGCTGGCCAGCGGCGACCGCAGGTTCGCCCTGCCCAACGCCGCAGAGATCGAGGCGGCCCGGCTTGATGAGTTGCGCCAGTTGGTCACGAGTTCCGTCTCACAAGGCCCCATCGAGATCGTGGTGGTCGGCGAGGTTACGGTGGATCAGGCCATCGCGGCCGTGGCCTCGACCTTCGCCGCCCTGCCCGCCCGGTCACCGGCGCCGACCCCGACCGAGGCCGCTCTGCACGTCGCCTTCCCCGCCCCGACCACCCAGCCGGTGCAAATCTTCCACACAGGACTGCCGACCCAGGCCATGGGCTATATCGCCTGGCCGACGGTGGATTCCATCGGCGAGCGAAAGGAGGCCCGGACCGTCCAGTTGCTCGCGCGCGTACTGCAACTGCGCGTCACCGACGAACTGCGAGAGAAACAGGGGGCGGGCTATTCGCCGGGCGCCTCGGCGACCTCGTCCAAGGTCTTCCCCGGATACGGCTATGTCTTCGCCCAAATCGACACGCCGCCCGAACTGCTGCCCAGCTTCTTTGAGACGGTGGACACCATGGCTGCAGGACTGCGCGACGCCCCTATCGAGGCCGATGAACTGAACCGCGCCCGCCTGTCGACGGTCGAAAGCATCCGTCGCAGTCAGTCGACCAACGCCTACTGGGTCAGCAATTTGGAAGAGGTGCATGACGACCCCGCCCAGGTCCAGGCGCTGCGCACGATCATCTCGGACCTGGAAGCGGTGACGCCGGCCGATATCCAGCGCGTCGCTCAAACCTATCTGACATCGGATAAGGCTTGGCGCGCCCAGGTCACCGCTCGTCCTGCAGCAGAGTGAAGACAAAAAATGGCCCCGGTGCTTTCGCGCCAGGGCCAGTCTTATCGTCAGGATCGCCGGCGATGAACCGAACGCTCGAACATTAGAACGCGTCAGGTGACGCGCGGCTGAACGCGGCGTTCAGATCAGAACACGCGCCCGCCGACGCCGCCGTCCAGGGTCAGGCTCATGCCGCTGAAGGACGCGCCTGCGGCCTGAACCACCTCTTCGCGATAGTCGGTGTAGGTTTCCTCGCGATACAGCGACAGGATTTTCACGCCCGCGCCATAGCGGCGCAGCAGCGACCGCTCGTTGCAATCGCGCTCGGCCTTCTGGGGGCGGCATTCCATGATCGCCCCGGCCGGACCGCCGGGTCCACCCGTACCACGGCCATACCAGAGGGATTCACCCTTGCGGCAGGCGATGGTTTCGCCGTGACTGAAATCGACCTGATCCAGATAGTCGGCGATCGAGATTTGTAGCCAGGTCCCGGCGATGCAGCGGTAAAGCTCGCCCTCATAGCCGTCGTGGACATCGCGGCCAGGCGTCACCTGGGACGCCGGGTGGGGAATATTGCGGTCGTCGATGCAGACCGCTTGGATGACGACCCGCTTCATGGCCCAGCGTGACGCCGTATAGGCCGTGCGCACGACCTGAGCGGCTGCGGCGGCCTCGACGTTCAGGCCCTGGATGACGGTGGGATAGGGTTGTTCGACGCTGAAATAGGCGCCGCCGCCGCCGTTCACATAGACGTCGCCGCCCGCTCTCGCGTACAGATAGGCGCGGGCCCCGGCATTTGCGTTGGCGTTGGCGTTCGCATTGACGTTGACGTTCACATTGATGTTGGCGTTGCCGCCGCCAGGATAGGTCGGGGGGCCAGGCGGCGTGCAGCATCCGCCGGGGGGCGGCGGAGGCGGTGGCGGCGGGGGTGGCGGCTCGCAGCACACGGGCGGCGGCGGGCAGCCCGCGTTGCACTGGGCCGCCGCGCTTCCGGCGACGCCGAGCGCCATCAGGCCGATGATCGCCGGCAACCAGGTCTTGATCCGCACCCGCATGGGCTGGGCTCCTGCATTCATTCACCTGGGCCGATCCGCGACATGCGAACGACCCCAAACGGCATCTGACGGCAAAAGCCTTGCGTTTCCGTTGCCAAGGCTCGGGTAACCACGACTGCGACAATACGGCCTGAGGCTTGCGGTGCTCCCGGCGAAAGCCGAGGCCATGTTTCATTCCGGTACGCAGCAACTGATCGACGCCTGGACCGCCCTGCCGGACGCCCGGCGGATTCCAGCGCGCGCGGACTTCGAGCCGCTGCGAATGGGAACTCTGGTTCCGCAACTGTTTGCTGTCGATCGGCAGGGCGCTCGCCTGCGGTTGGCCGGGGGCTGGATCGAGCGACTGCACGGCGGCTCTCTCGGCGGGGTCGACTGGCTGACGCTGTGGCGTGAGGACAGCCGCCCGATGGTCGCCGCCGCCATCGTCCAGACCTTCCGCGAGGCGCGCCCCGTCGTCCTGGCGGCCGATTCCGAGCGCTTGGACGGCATTCTGGAGATCGTGATTGCCCCACTACGGAGCGCCAGCGATGTCGCCGACCGCCTGATCGGCCTGTATCAGCCGATCAGCGCCGCCGACCGTTCCGCCGATTCCGTCGGCCTGCTGGGCGCCCGCCTGTCGATCGGCGTCGGCGCGGTATCCCGACCACCCCTGAGCCTGGCCGCCATAGACGGACGCCGTATCGCCTAGACCGGGCGGAATCCGGCCACGTAACGCTTCCAGTTCTGGACATAGTGTTCAGCGGAGGCGCGCAGTCCCGCCTTCTGAGCCTCGTCCAGTTCGCGAACCACCTTGCCGGGTTGGCCCATGACCATGGAGCCGTCGGGGATCACCTTGCCCTCGGTAATCAGGGCGTTGGCGCCGATCAGACAGTTCTTTCCGATCACCGCGCCGTTCAGCACCACCGCGCCGATGCCGATCAGGGTGTCGTCGCCAATGGTGCACCCATGCAGCATGACCTTGTGGCCGATGGTGACGTTGCGGCCGATGGTCAGGGGCACCCCCTCATCGGCGTGAAGGACGCTGAGGTCCTGGATGTTGCTGTTTTCACCCACCCGCAGGGTATCGGTGTCGCCGCGCAGCACAGAACCGAACCAGACGCTGGCGCCGCGCTCGAGAATCACATCCCCTAGCACCACAGCATTCGGCGCTATCCAGTATTCCCCTTCGGGCGGAAGCTGCGGTTTCTTGTCACCCAGCGCATATACAGACATCACGACACCGTCATAACTGAAGCAAATGAGCGCTTTAAGCCCTCGTAAACCACGTTAGCATCAAACTGTTGATGCGATTCGAGGCCGTCCTTTCGACCTCTTATCCGTAGCCGGATCAAGCCCGGTCCGGTCATAGCCTGGAGAACGTCGTGGTGCGTTCGGTTCGGCGGCGGTCCCTGCCTTTCGAGGCTGGCTCGCCGGAGATTGGCCCCTCTTCCGACCCCGGACGGCTCGTCGCCGTTGTCCATTCCTCCCCCGATGTCGCCCGAGGCGGTGCTTTTGCAGCATCGCCTTTTTTCATGCCCAGCGCCGACCGGCCCAGCCGGGAGGCGTCTTTCCTTGCCTGGAGGCTACCATGACCAAGCGTGCAGCCGCGAAGCGCCAAACTCGTGAAGGCGTGTTCGATTCCCACTCGTTCTCCGAGGACTCCAAGGTCCGTCGGCTGCCGACATCGCGGAACAATCACGAAGCCTGGTCGCCGCACGCGTCGAACGACACCCGCGAGCAGGGCTATCTGAAAACCCTGAAGCCCAAGTCCGAGGGCCAGGCCGAACTGCTGAATGCCATCGACGCGTCGAACATGACCCTGGCCCTGGGACCGGCGGGCACCGGCAAGACCTATCTGGCCGTGGCCAAGGCGGTCGAGGCGCTGGAGGCCGGCAAGGTCGGCCGCATCGTGCTCAGCCGCCCCGCCGTCGAGGCCGGGGAGTCCATCGGCTTCCTGCCCGGCGCCATGGAGGACAAGCTGGCCCCCTATCTAAGGCCCCTCTACGACGCCCTGTCGGACCGGCTCAGTATGAAGCGGGTCGGGCACCTGATGGCCGAGGGCCTGATCGAGATCGCCCCCATCGGCTATATGCGGGGCCGGACGCTGAACAACGCCTTCGTCGTCGTCGATGAGGCCCAGAACTGCACCTATGTGCAGCTCAAGATGCTGCTGACGCGGCTGGGCTGGCATTCGACCATGGTGGTCACGGGCGACCCGCAGCAGTCAGACTTGCTGCCCGGCGTCTCGGGCCTGGCCGACATCGCCAGCCGCCTGGAGGCCGTGCCCGAGATCTCGGTCGTTCGGCTGGCCGAACAGGATATCGTCCGCCACCCGCTGGTCGCCAGCATGATCGGGGTTCTCTAGCCCCGGCTGGCTAGACAGCCTTCGGTTCAGGATCGGCGGCGGCCGGGTCGGGGATATCCTTGATCCGGTCGCTGCTGGCCCATTCCGGGCCGGCGTCCGACGACGATCCGTCAACAGCCCCTGGCGCAGCCTGAACGGCGGGCGAGGTCTTTACCGCGGGCTTGGCGTCCGGCGCGGCGCCCATCCGGTCGATCAGCTTGAAGACGAACGGGTTGAGAGAAATCGACAGCAGGGCGCCCGACAGGATCAGGGCGTAGGTTTCCTGGGTCATCGCGCCCAGTTGCAGTCCGATGGCGGCCAGAATGAACGAGAACTCGCCGATCTGGGCCAGGGAGGCGGCGACAGTCAGGCTGGCCTTGCGATCCAGCTTGAACATGGTGGTGATGATCAGGGCGGCGATGGACTTGCCGACGATGATGATGGCCAGGACGCCCAGAACGGCCAGAGGCTCGCGCCACAGGATGGTCGGGTCGAACAGCATCCCTACCGAGACGAAGAACAGCACGGCGAAGGCGTCGCGAAGGGGCAGAGATCGCTCGGCCGCATTGTGGCCCAGAGGCGTGCCGTTCAGCACAAGGCCGGCGACGAAGGCGCCCAGGGCGAAGGATGCGCCGAAGACCTCATAGGCGACCCAGGCGATGCCCAGGGCAATGGAGAGCACGCCGAGGGTGAACAACTCACGCGACTTGGTGTGGGCGATCCGGACCAGCAGCCAAGGCAGAACGCGCCCGCCGACAACCAGCATCAGGCCAACGAAGACAGCGACCTTGACCAAGGTCCAGCCGATGCTGAGCGCCAAGGTTCCGCCGTCGATGGCCGTCCCTTCCGGCACCAGGACCAGGGGCAGCATGACCAGGGCGATGACGATGACCAGATCCTCGACGATCAGCCAGCCCACAGCGATCCGGCCGATGTCGCCTTTCGACTGTTTGCGTTCCTCAAGCGCGCGGATCAGCACCACTGTCGAGGCCACGGACAGGGCGAAACCCATCAGCAGAGCCTGGGTATCGGGCAGGTTGAGAACGAAACGACCCAGGGCCCACCCCAGAACGGTGGCGACGCTGATCTGGACCAGGGCGCCGGGAATGGCGATCTTCCTGACCTTCATCAGGTCGGCGGGCGAGAAATGCAGGCCGACACCGAACATCAGCAGGATGACGCCGATCTCGGCCAGCTGGGGCGCCAGTTCGGTGTCAGCGGTCCAGCCGCCCGTATAGGGGCCGACGATAATCCCGGCGACGAGATAGCCCACCAAGGGTGAAAGTTTGAGCCGGTTGGCCAACATGCCGAACACGAAGGCCAGCACGAAGCCGCCGACCAGGGTGAGAATCAGGCTGTCGGCATGCGGCATCGGCGCTCCTGCGGTGCGATGGGGTGTCGGTCTGTCGTGAACACCAGATGTGGTGTTCCCAGGCCCATACGGCAAGGCTTACGGGGTGCGACAGTCTGTCATGGCAGCCCGTTTCCCTCTCCTGCAGGGGGAGAAGGAAGAGCAGTCAGACCTCAGCCCTCTTCGGCCGCGTCCGTATGCTGGAAATAGGGTTCGACCGGGCCCTGCAGCTTGACGGTCAGAGCGTTGCCCTTGCGATCGACGGCCTTGCCGACGGCCAGTCGGACCCAGCCTTCGGAAACGCAGTATTCCTCGACGTTGGTCTTTTCTTCGCCCTTGAAGCGGATGCCGACGCCACGCGCCAGCAGATCGGCATCGTGGAAGGGGCTGCTGGGGTTGACCGAGAGGCGGTCGGGGGGCGTGTCGGACATGGTCGAGCCTTGCAGGCGAAAGCGGAGAGCGGGTGAATAGCCCCCCTCGCCTCGCCTGCCAACCGTCGCCGGTCCTATTGGCTCGATCGGCCCTATTGCACCGACTGCCGCGGCGTCTGGCCTGCCGGGGCAGCGGGTGCGCCTGCCGCAGGGGCATAGGCTTGAGGTCCAGCCGATGCCGGCGCGGAACCGGCCGGAGCCGCAGCGGCCGGTCGCGGAGCCGCCGCTCTTGGCCTCGCGGCGGGCCGAGCCGCCGGACGGGCTGCCGCCGTTGCTGGCGCGGCCGTCTCGGTCGGCGCGGGCGGGCCTGCGGTCGGGGCGACAGCGGTGGTGTTGGCGGGTGCGGAGGCGGCGGCGGCGCGGGCGGCAAGCTGCTGGGCCTGGAAGCGGCGGGCCAGCTTCTCGGTCAGTTCCTGGGCCTTGGCCGGTGGCATCTGGGCCAGGACGGCGGCCAGCCCGCGCGGACGCATGGCGGCGGCGACCGGCAGGCGCACGTCGTCGGACAGGTTGTTGAAGACAGCGGCGGCTTCACGCGGCCGCATGGCCGAATAGACAGCGACCAGGCGGTTGGTCTCTTCCTGCTCCTTGGCGTCGGCCTGGCCCAGCAGGGCCTGGACCTCGGCCTTGATGGCGTTGAGCGCCTGGACCTTGGCGTCCAGCTTCTGCTCGGCGGCGACCATCAGCGGCAGGGTGGTGGCGAAATCGGCGTCGCGGGCGTCGAGCGCCGTGCGGCGGGCCGACAAGGACTGGATGATGCGGAGTTCGGCGGGCGAGATGCCGGCCTGCTGCGCCAACTGCTCGGGCGTCAGGGCGCAGACCGGGGCGATCGGCTTGACGGGCGCGGCAGCGGCCGCGTCGGACGCAACGGCCTCCTCGGCCCAGGCCTGGGCGCCTTGAAGCAGGCCGGGACCGGCGCCAACGGCGCGCACCGCCACCACACCGCCAATGGCGATGGCGATGAGCGGCAGAAGGCGGGGGATCTTGGCCATCAGGTCAGGTTTCCGGGCAGGCTAATGAACGGCATCGCAACTTCAGGCCGCAAACAGGTCGTCGTCGGGGTTAGTCCGCGCAGGGTTGCGTCCGGGTTTCACAGCTTGGTTAGCGCGACTGGCCGTCATGGCGCCGAGGATGGCCGAGACATTGTTCCGCCCCGGAGCCTTGGACGAAGCCATGCCCTGGATCCGTTCGGCCAGGGCCGCCATGCGCATGGCGCGGTCGTCTTCGGGCTCGGCAACCTCAGTTGTCCGCACGGGGCTGTCCAACGGCGCACGAGTGAAAGAAACTTCCTCCGCCTGCCTCGCCGTCTCGGGAGAGAATGAGGAAGCAGGCGACATCCGGGCGGCGCGGTTGCACAGCACCTCGAGCTCCTGCTTCACCGCGCGGGCCTTGAGGATGCGGTCGTGCAGCATGTCGGCCTCCTCGCTGGAGGCGCGCAGCGACCCGAGAGCGGCTTCGGCGCGGGCGGCGGCGGTGTTCAGCTCGGTCACCGCGCCGGCGAATGCCAGTTGCCCCGCGCGCAGCGCCGTCAACTTCTTCTCCAGCCGAACGCCATAGGCGAGCGCCGCGACCAGCAGCAGCATCAGAACTGAATCGAGAATGATGCCGGTCATGTCAGCGCTTGCCCCTGGTCAGATGGCTGGCGGCCTCGACCGAGATCGGGCCTTCCACACGGATCGCGATATGCTGGCCCTTGCGACCCATGCGGCCCGTCGTGACGGGGATGGAGCCACAGCGGATCGAGACGTCGGAATCCGGCGTGGCGTTCAGCATGAAGGTGTCGCCGACCTTGAGATCCAGCACGGTCGAGAGCGGCGCCTGCTGTTCGTCCAGCACGACGCGGACCTCGGTGTCGGTGGTCCAGAGCTCGGTGGCCAGGTGGCCTTCCCAGATGTTGTCGCGACCGAACTTCTCGCCCATGAACTGCTGCAGCAGCATCTTGCGGATGGGCTCCAGCGTCGCATAGGGCAACAGCAATTCGACCCGGCCGCCCCGGTCTTCCATGTCGATGCGCAGCTTGACCAGGATCGCCGCGTTCGCAGGCCGGGCGATGGCGGCGAAGCGGGGATTGGTCTCCAGCCGGTCCAGGTTGAAATGGACGGGGGTCAGGGGCTCGAACGCGGCCTGGGCGTCGGCCAAGATGACCTCGACCATCCGCTGCACCAGAACCCGCTCGATGGTCGTATAGGGCCGCCCCTCGATGCGCAGGGCCGCCGTGCCGCGACGCCCGCCCAGCAGCACGTCGACGATGGAATAGATCAGGTTGGAATCGACCGTCAGCAGGCCGTAGTTGTCCAACTCCTCGGCCCGGAACACCGCCAGAATGGCCGGCAGGGGGATCGAGTTCAGGTAGTCGCCAAAGCGGATGGACGAGATGTTGTCGAGCGAGACCTCGACGTTGTCCGAAGTGAAGTTGCGAAGGCTGGTCGTCATCAGCCGCACCAGGCGGTCGAAGACGATCTCGAGCATCGGCAGGCGCTCGTAGGACACGAGTGCGGAGTTGATGATGGCGCGGATGCCGGTCCGGTCCGAGCCGTCCTCATCACCAAGGTCGAAGCCCAGCAGGCTGTCGATCTCGTCCTGGTTCAGCACGCGCTCGGACGCGGCCCCGCCTGCCGCGCCGGAGCCGAAGGGATCGTCCTGGGTTTCGGCGAACGCGGCGTCTGACATTACTGGACCAGCATCTCTTCGATCAGGACGGCGTCCACCTTGCCCGGCGCGGCGACCAGGTTGACGCGGCGCAGGATCTCGGTGCGCAGTTGATAGCTGCCGGCCGAGCCCGCGAGGTCCTCGGGGCGAAGCTCGCGCAGGAAGCCCTGGAACATATCCTGCATTCGGGGTGACTCTTCCTGCAGGTGCGCGGCCAGTTCGGCGTCGTGCATCTCGAGCGTCAGCTTCAGCTTCAGGAAGGTGGGACGGCCGTCGGCGGACTGAATGTTCACCACCATGTCAGGCAGGGTATAGAAGGTGACGCCGTCAGGCCCCTCGGCGATGACACCGGCTGCAGGATCGGCCTCGCCGCCCTCCTTCTTCTCGCCGTGACCTCCGCCTTCCTTTTTCTTCTCCTTGCCGCCCTTGGCCTCTTCGCCATGACCGGCCTCGCCCTCGGCGGCGGCAGGCTTGGGCTTCATCAGCACGAAGGCGGTCGCACCGCCGCCACCCAGGACCAGCACGGCTGCGGGGATGATGATGAACAGCAGCGGGATCTTCTTCTTGGCCGGCGCGGCTTCACCGCCCTCGACCTCGGCGCCATGAGCGACAGCCAGAGCCGTGGCTTCGTCAGCGGCGGCCCCGCCCTTCTTCTTCTTGCCCAGCTTCAGCATGCGCCCACCAGAGGGTGATTCCAGCGTCCAGATGCCGTCAGTTTGGTTAACGCGAGATTGAAATCCGGCAAATCCTGCCGGGCGCCCCATGCCGCAAACGACCCCAAACGCCCACGGGGCGGGCATTAACCGTGTTGGCACGGTCGTTGCGTGGCCCTTAACGAAAGGAGCCTGCGCCTCATGGAAAATGCCGCCTACGTCGGACTGTCACGCCAGATGACCTTGCGCCGCGAGCTCGACATCGTCGCCAACAACATCGCCAACGCCAACACCACCGGCTTCAAGGTCGAGCAGTTGATGGTCGGCACCGAGGTCGGCCAGCGGGCCAGGAACGAGATGGTCCGCCCCGGCGTCAGCTTCGTGCTGGACAACGGCGTCGGCCGCGACTTCGGTCAAGGAGCCATGGCCCAGACAGGCCGTGACCTGGACTTCGCCGTCGATGGCGAGGGCGCCTTCTTCACCGTCAACGACGGAACCGGCGAGGCCTATACCCGCGACGGCGCCTTTGCGCTGGATGCCGAGGGGCGGCTGGTGACCCAGGGCGGTCTGGCCGTTCAGGGCGATGGCGGCGACATCGTCGTCGACAACACCAAGGGCCCGATCACGGTCGGCGAGGACGGCACGATCAGCCAGCAGGGCCTGCCCATCGGCCGCCTGACCCTGGCCCGGTTCGAGGCCCTGGGCGCGCTGTCGAAAGATGGCGACGGCCTGTACCGCAACCGCTCCAACGCCCAGCCGATCGAGGCCACAGGCGCCCAGATCCGCCAGGGAATGCTGGAAGGCTCCAACGTCAATTCGCTGATCGAGGTCACCAGCCTGATCGAGATCAGCCGCGCCTATGAGTCCGTCTCGAAGATGATTGAAAACACCAATGACCTGTCCCGTCGCGCCGTCGAGCGCCTCGGGCGGGTGAGCTAGGAGTAAGCCGTATGCGTGCGCTGAGAACCGCCGCCTCGGGCATGGCCGCCCAGCAGCTGAACGTGGAGGTGATCTCCAACAACATCGCCAACATGAACACCATTGGCTTCAAGCGTCAGCGAGCCGAGTTCCAGGACCTGATGTACCAGAACGTCGAGCGGATGGGCGCACAGTCGTCCAATGCCGGGACCATCGTGCCGACCGGCATTCAGGTGGGGCTGGGCGTCAAGACGGGCAGCGTCTACCGCATCACCGAACAGGGCACGCCCAGCCGCACCGACAACACCTACGACGTCGCCATCGACGGTCGCGGCTATTTCCAGGTCACCCTGCCCTCGGGCGAGACCGCCTACACCCGCGCCGGGAACTTCTCGCTGAGCCCCGAAGGTCAGCTGGTCACCGACGACGGCTATCCGGTCGAGCCGGCCATCACCATCCCCCAGAACACGGTCGACGTGTCCATCTCCAAGACCGGCCAGGTCCAGGTGATCGTGGATGGCGAGACCGAGGCCCAAACGGTCGGCCAGCTCGAGATCGCCAACTTCTTCAACGAGGCGGGCCTGGAAGCAGTAGGCGACAACCTGCTGATGGAGACCGCCGCCTCGGGCCCGGCCTCCGTCGCCGCGCCCGGCGACCCCGGCTATGGGCAGCTTCTGCAGGGCTTCACCGAATCCTCGAACGTGGATGCGGTGTCCGAGATCAGCTCGCTGATCATCGCCCAGCGCGCCTATGAGATGAACTCCAAGGTCATCACCACCGCCGACGAAATGATGAGCGTCTCGGCCCAGGTGAAGAACTGATGCGCGCCCTCCGTAACCTCCGCAAGGCGACGCTGGCGGCAGCGGCCGCCCTGCTCGCCGTCTCCCCCGCCCTGGCGGATCCGGTCACGCTCAAGGTCAATCCGGTGGACGACGACGGCCGGGTCACTCTGGGCGACGTGTTCGACGACGCGGGCTCGGCGGCCAATGTCGTCATCGCCAGCCGCGCCGGCCCCTCGGTCGTGTTCGAGGCTGGTCAGCTTCAGGGCCTGGCCCTGCGTTCGGGCCTGCAATGGAATAACCCCCAGGGCCTGCGCCGCGTCGTGGTGCGCCAGGGTTCGGCCGCCCCCGCGACCGGCGGCAATGTCCAGACCGCGTCGGCAGCCCGCGCCGGCGCCACGGTCGAGGTCCTCACCTATGCCCGCAGCCTGAGCGCCGGCGACGTGGTCCAGCCCGAGGACGTCTCCTGGACCACGGTCCAATCACACCTGGCTGTCGGCGGCGCCCCCAGCGACGCCGAGCAGGTGATCGGCCTCAGCGCCCGCCGCGCCCTTCGCGCCGGTTCGCCCGTGGCCGTGCGCGACCTGACCTCGCCCCAGGTCATCGCCCGCAATGACATGGTCGAGGTCGCCTTCATCTCGGGCGGCGTGCGCCTGACCATCACCGGCCGCGCCACCCGCAACGCCGCCATGGGTGAGCCCGTGCCGGTGCTGAACCTGCAATCCAACCGCACCATCGACGCCGTCGCGACGGGTCCAGGCCAGGCCGTCACCGGCCCCGGCGCACAGATGGCCCGCGCCAATCCCACCCAGTTCGCCTCCCGCTGAGGAACAGAGCCATGATCCGCACCCTGAAGTTCGCCTCCGTCGCCGCCGCAGCCCTGACCTTGACCGCCTGCTCCACCGCAATGGAAGCGGTCCGTGGTCCCGAACTGGCGCCCATCGGCTATCCGGCTCAGTTGGCCCCCGTCAGCCAGCAATATGTCCACGCCAATGAGGCTCCGGCAGCCAGCGCCAACTCCCTGTGGCGCACGGGCGCCCGCACCTTCTTCGGCGACCAGCGCGCCCGCCGTGTCGGCGACATCCTGACCGTCAACATCGCCATCGATGACCGCGCCCAGACCCAGAACACTACCGCCCGCTCTCGCTCCAACAGCCTGTCGTCGGGGGTGAACAACTTCCTCGGCCTGGAAGGCCAGCTCGGCGACGCCTTCCCCAGCGGCTTCGATCCCTCGACCCTGGTCGGGATGTCGGGCCAGTTGGCGGCCAACGGCGCCGGATCGGTCAGCCGCTCGGAGAAGGTCAACCTGACCATCGCCGCCGTGGTCTCCGAAGTGCTGTCGAACGGCAATCTGGTGATCCAGGGTCGGCAGGAAGTGCGCACCAACCGCGAAGTGCGAGAACTAACCGTCGCCGGCATCGTCCGCCCCGAAGACATCACCGCCGCCAACACCATCAGCCACACCCAGATCGCCGAGGCTCGCATCAGCTACGGCGGCCGTGGCGACATCAGCCGCGTCCAGGCCACGCCGGCAGCTCAGAGCCTGGTGGAGCGCTTCAGCCCCTTCTAGCAGAGGGGCGCTGACGCTCACGACGCGGTCGCTTGCTGCTTGAGCGCAGTCCCGTTGAGGGCGCTCACCGAGTGCGAATTTCGCCACACCGGCGATATCGCGTTAACGAATGCCAAGCTGAGCCGTGAACCGGCTCCGTGATCTCGCGTTGATCCGACGAACGCGAGCCATTCCATGTTTAAGGTCCTTCTCCCCGCCGTCGCCGCCCTCGGTCTGGTCGCCTTTGCTGCCCAGACCAAGACGAGTTTCGACGACCTACCCATGGCTGGGGGCGAGATGGGCTGGCATCTGAGCCACGACGGGGCCATCGCCAAGCTGGCCTATGGTGTCGAAAACTCGGACCAATTGGCGTTGATGATGACCTGTATGCCGGGCGACGCCTCGGCGGTGGTCTATGGCGACGTCCAGCCTGCTGGCGGCCGCCTGATCCAGGCCTCGGTGGGGCCAGAACTGCTCGATCCCCTGTCGGGTGGTGAGGCCTTCGAAAGCCGAATTCCCCTTCAGGACGCCAGCCTGCGCAGCCTGGCCGAGCGCGGCCGCATGGATGTTCAGGGCGATGCAGGCAGCTTCCCGATCAAGGCGACCCGACAAGAACGTCGCGTCGTCAGTGAATTTCTGGCCTATTGCGGACAGGGCCGCGCCTGACCTTCGTTCAGAGCGGCATATCCAGCGGGGCTGAAGCATGACGATCCCGGCAATCGCCCTAGCGGCAAGCCTGCTGATGCAGTCGGCGCCTGCAGGTAGCGGCGCCGCCCCCGCCTGGATCTGGACCCTGTATGAAGGCGACGGCCCGCTGGTGTTCGCCAACGAAGTGCCGGACACCCCTCAGCTTAAGGCGACGTTTGACTGCGCGCCCGGGTCCGGCGTCGTCAGGGTCTCTGTCTATGGCGACGGCCTTGTCCAGGGGATCGCCACACTGACCAGCGGCGACAGCACAGCCATGACCGAAGCCACGGTCGGAACCGACAAGATTTCGGTCCCCGTCCGCACTGATCATCCCCTGTTCACCCAGATGATGGCCAATGGCGCATTGAAGATCGCCGTCGGGGACGCCGAACAGTCTGTCGAGGTGCAGCCGCCCTTCCAGACTGCCATGCGACGGTTCGGGGACCTGTGCGGCCGATAGACTGATGAGGGGGCGACAATGAACCACAACAGGCAAGGGACAGGACAGAAGGCGTTGCGCTGGCTGGCCGTGGCGTCTGTGGCGGCTATGGCGGCCGCCTGCGCATCGGTGGACGGCTCCCGTTCGACGACTGAAGCCTTGGCCGGCGCGCCCTCTCCCATCCCCGACTATGACTGGCACTACCACGTAGAAGGCGGCGAGGCCTCGCTGGTGTTTGGCATGGCCGAAAGCGACGATGTGATGATGGGCCTGTCCTGCCAGGCAGGCAGCGGCAAACTGGACCTGTTCGCCATCGTCGATGCGGCGGACGAGATCCATCTCGAATCCGGAGGCGACACCGAAAGGTTCAGCGCGGTGTCCGAACCTTCTGAACTGCACGGACGTATCCTCAACGCCCGCGCCGACACTGACGTGCCGGTATTCAAGCGCTTCCGCCGCCTGGGATGGATGGCGTCCCTGCACGACGGGCGGCGCGACCTCTATGTCGCCCACCCCGAAAGCGCGACCAACGTCGAACGCTTTTTCGCCGACTGCGGATAGAGGCCTGGTGAGGCCGGGCAAGATTTGCCCGGCCCTTTCCTAGGACTTCAGGCCTCGACGCCCACCCCGATGGGACAGACAACGCCCGTCCCGCCGATGCCGCAATAACCGGCCGGATTCTTGGCCAGATATCCCTGATGATAGCCCTCGGCGTAATAATAGGCGCCGGCCGGTGCGATCTCGGTGGAAATCTCGCCTCTGCCCGCCTTCGTCAAAGCCGACTGATAGGCGTCTCTCGACGCCTCGGCCTGGGCCTGCTGATCCGCGTCCAGATAATAGATGGCAGACCGATAGGTGGTGCCCACGTCATTGCCCTGGCGCATTCCCTGGGTCGGGTCATGCCCCTCCCAGAAGGTCTTCAGCAGTTCGGCATAGGAGATCTCGGCCGGATTGAAGACCACCTTCACCACCTCGGTCTGTCCCGTCAGGCCGGTGCAGGTCTCCTCATAGGTCGGATTGGGCGTGATCCCGCCGGAATAGCCGACCGAAGTCACCCAGACGCCCGGCAGTTGCCAGAACTTGCGCTCCACGCCCCAGAAACAGCCCATGCCGAAGATGGCTGTCTCGAAACCCTCGGGATAGGGCCCCTTCAGCGGGCGGCCGTTGACGAAGTGGACCTCGTCGGTCGCCAGAGGCGTGTCCCGGCCCGGCAGGGCGGTGTCGGCGGTGGGCATTTCAGCGGCCTTGCGGAACAGCATGGCGAACTCCTTTGTCGGATAAGCACAGAAAACGGCTTTTCACCCATATGGGATGCAATGCGGCGCTTGCCGAGGGGGTCATGCTGTTCTATCAGCCTCGCCTCGCGTCGGACGACCATCCGACGTCGCGAAGGTCCCCTAGCGGGAAGGTCGTGGAAAACGGACAGGTGGCGGAGTGGTCGATCGCGCACGCTTGGAAAGCGTGTGTAGGTGAAAGCCTACCGAGGGTTCGAATCCCTCTCTGTCCGCCATCCGCGTTGTTCTTAAACATTTTTTTCGGAAATTTTCTTCCTCACCCGCCATCCAACCCACCTGCGTATTTGCGCTTGGGGTTTGGCATTCAGCGCGTTTCAATCGGTTTCATGTGCTTGCAGCTTGGAAGCTATGCAGCCAGCAGCTGCTGACGAAGCCGACCCTCAGCCTCCATCTGAGTTCGATCGACCTGCAAACTGGCGCGATCAGATGGCGTGGCGGAGGCCACGACTCAGGTTGTCAGTTGAAACGGGTCGCTAGCGGCGCGGCCGCCGCGCTCGAGGTGCGCGAGGAACCGGCGCGGCGGCTTCACCGCCATGCGCACGCCGCCAAGCCTCGAACGCCTCCTTGGCCAAATTGTTGAGCATTTCTCCAAACGTTTCCGGGTCAGCGACGTAGAGGCAGTGACGTATCTCGGTGAAGGCGTTGAATGTGTTCCCCGCCGCCTCCGCCAAGAAATGATCTCGGTACCGTCGAACCAGTCCGACGTTTTCGCGAAGATCGTAGTTGAACTTGCTCCTACTGATGGCGGGCTCCAAACGGATGATCTCAGCTGTGAAGCCGTCAACCTTCTGCGGCTCGAAATCGAAATGAGGAAAGAAGTGGTGAGCGATCCGCCGGAACCGAAACGCGTTTAGAGGAGCGAGTTGACCAGGCTCGACCTCGCCCTCCCCTTGGCCTGGAACGTCGCCTGGATCCGCCTCGATCTGTTCGTCGGCGGCGTTGCCTTCGATCGCCGCCTTGGCGATTTCGGCGAGCGTTTCATCGCGCACGTAGCGAAACTCCCGGTCGGCCAATTCGAACAGCGCTGCGAGGGTGTTGACGCCCGGCTGAAAGGGACGTGCGTCCACAGAGTGGCGTATCCAGCCCACGAATGTCGGGGCAGGCTTCAAGGTCTCGCCCAACGTTCAAACCCTGATCCTTGGCTATGAGCCATCGCGCGATGTGTTCGCCGGGTTTGATCTCTCGACGCATCTTGGGCTGTTGGGAGCGTCGCCCTCGATTCAGATCGCGGAGAGCGCGCTGGATGCAGCCGCTGAACAAGGCCTTGGACCGCATAAAAAAGCGAGCAAGGAGATTGTCTTCGGCATCGGCCCTGACCTGCTCAGTACCTATGTCCGACAGGCGGCGGTCTTACACAAGTCAGGGGCAGTCGCCGCAGATCTGAGTCTCTTGGTTAACATCGCCGCTACGCCGGATTTGATCACTCCCGCCGACATTGATGCGGGTGCCTCGCCTAAACGTCGACAGGTGCTGCAAACCATCCTGCGAACCTTAAGGGACAGCCGCTTCCGCACCAAGGTTTTGAATGCCTACGGGCTTCGCTGCGGTTTCTGTGGTCTGCAACTGGACTTGCTAGACGCCGCTCACGTGCTGCCCGTAAGTGAGCCGCTGAGCACCGACTTGGTGACAAACGGTGTCGCAATGTGCGTCCTGCATCATCGGGCCTACGACCGAGGCTTGATCACTTTCGACACCGGCTTTGCGACGCACCACTCCAGCGACCAACTCGGTCAACTCGCCGCAGATGGTCGTGACGGCGGTCAAGGCGCATTTCTCTCCGCCTTGGCTTCAAAACTGCTCGGTCCTGTAAGGGGAGCCCACTGGCCCGACCCAGGTTTGGTGAAGGTGGCCAACATTCATAGGGGCTGGCTGCTGAGTTAATGGCGTCAGTTGCGGACGCAGCTGCGGATAGCTCATGCGACCGGGCTGTGAATCGTGATAGATGGTGCGTTCGTCTTCTGTTCTTAAGGTTAGCTTTATGGCGCGTACCCGCGGCATTCCTGTCATCGATCTATTCGCCGGAGCTGGCGGGCTCGGCATTGGCGCTGGTCAGGCAGGGTGTGATGTTAGGGCGTCCGTGGAGTTGGACCAGCACGCCTGCGATACACTACGTTTGAACCGGGCCACGCACGGCGAGGTCGTGCAGGCGGATGTGTCGACCCTTTCTGGCGACGGTTTAAGGGAGGCGGGCGGGCTCAGTCCATCGGACCCCCTGATCGTGGTGGGCGGCGCGCCGTGCCAGCCGTTTTCCAAGGCCGCCTACTGGGTCGAGACTGGCGAGGAGTCGCGGTATCGTCGCGCGCGCGCGGCAGGGGAGGTGTTGGTTCGCCCGGCGGCTCCCACCCAGGCGCGGCCAGATGAGCGCCGCACCCTGGTCGAGGAGTTCTGGCGTCTGATCTATGAATCAAATGCGGACGGCTTCGTCTTCGAGAACGTCCCCTCCATCCGACACCCGAGAAACAAGCCCGTTCTCGATGGCTTTCGCCAAGCCGCCTTGGACGCGGGCTATGAAGTAACCGAGACCTTGGGCAATGCGGCGCGCTTCGGCGTGGCTCAGACCCGTGAACGCGTCTTCCTGCTCGGCTCGCGCAAACGCAAACCCGTTGCGCCCCTTCCGACGCATCTAGTAGGTAGAGAGGTCTCGGAGGGCTTGAAGCCGACGGTCACGGCGCGGGAAGCCCTTCACGGTTTGGATGGGGCTGACTTCTTTGAGCCGGAAGAGGTCGTTTCGGGTCGCTGGGCCGAACACCTCAGAACGGTCCCGCCAGGCTCCAACTACAAGGCGCACACCTCTTGGGCGGGTCATCCCGAGCCGTCGTTCGTGACCGAGACCCGGTTCTGGAATTTCCTTCTGAAGCTTGATCCCGAACGCCCGTCTTGGACGATTGCCGCCTCGCCCGGGCCGTGGACGGGACCTTTCCACTGGGACACGCGGCGGCTGCGCACTGTTGAAATGGCGGCGTTGCAGGGCTTCCCCAGGGGATACCAGCTGTCCGGGCCTCGGCGTGAGCGCGTGCGTCAAATCGGCAATGCGGTCCCTCCGCCGATGGCGGCTGCAATGGCGCGCTCTGTACTCGAGGCCGTAGCGTGAGCGCGTTGCGCAGCCTGAGCCTTTTCACCGGTTGCGGAGGGTTGGATCTGGGCCTGCACTCTGCGGGCTTTAGGACCGTTCTGACGACCGACGCTGAGCCGCTTTGCGAGAAGACCTTGGCCGCCAACTTTCCGGGCGTTCCCTTCGCTTTGGGCCGGATCGGCGATCTGACCCGGGCCGACCTCGTCGCCGCGGCTGGCGGAAATATAGGGGAGTTGGACCTGATCGCAGGTGGCCCCCCGTGCCCCCCCTTCTCAAAGAGCCGCTTCTATCGACAGGACATGCCGCGGGCCCTTGAGGACCCCAATGGCTGGGAAACCGTCGATGGCTTTCTGCGGACGCTTGAGTGGTTTCGGCCGCGCACCTTCCTGATGGAGAACGTGAAGGGCCTCGCCTACACGGTGCACCGCGACGCCTTGGACACAATCATCACCCGCGCCGAAGCTCTCGGCTACACAGTGACGTGGGGAGTTTTGAACGCCGCGGATTTCGGCGTGCCTCAGATCCGTGAGCGGTGCTTCGTCCTGGGTTCTCTTGAGGGCAAGATTACTCTGCCGTCGCCAACCCATTCAAAGGACAGGCAAGGCGGCTTGGCACCTTGGAAAACAGCAGGCGACGTCTTGTCTGACCTGGACACCGAGGAGGCGGCATCGGACATCGGTCACTTCGCCGGCGGCCAACACAATGACCTTCTCAAAGAAGTGCCGCCTGGAGACAACTACCTTTATTTCACGGAGAAGCGGGGGCATCCGGTGCCCCGCTTCAAGTGGCGTGGCCGCTACTGGTCGTTCCTCTTGAAGCTGAGTCCCGACATGCCCTCCTGGACCATCCAAGCGCGGCGATCCAACAATATGGGCCCCTTTCATTGGCGCAATCGCATCTTGCGGATCGAGGAGATCAAGCGGCTTCAGACCTTCCCTGATGATTTCGTTCTAGCGGGAACAACCGAACAGCAGTGGCGTCAGATCGGAAATGCGGTCCCGCCCCAGCTCTCTCAGGCCGTCGGGCGAGTCCTGGCGGAACATCTCGGGTCGAGACTGGAGGCGGCGGCATGAGCCGACTTCCGTCGTTTAATGACTTCTCGCCGGGACTGATCGGCGATGTCCGCGCGCCCTTAAAAACGATCAAACGGCTCGCGCCCGACTGGACGGCAATCGTCCGGAGTTGGGCCAACGACTATTTCGGCGGTTCGATCGACAACAAGCGCGCTAGCACCAACGTTCCCGCCACCCTGACCAGTCTGGGCCTGTTCGATCGCAAGACGATGTCGTTGACGCAGGCGGGGGAAACCATAGCCGCAGCAGCCAGCCCACAAGAAGCGGCTCAGGCCCTCGCAGCGCACGTCGTCTCGACCGGCAACGGCATTTTACTCATCGAGGCGGTTCGCGCCCTGAACCTCAAAGCCGAGAAGGTCTCCAAGGACAGCCTAAAGGGCGAATTGACGCTTCTCGGCGTGGAGCTTTCCGCCGCCACGACCGACCACACCACACTCCTGAACTGGATGGTTCAGGCCGGGCTGTTCGAGGACCGCCGGCAGAATTTCCGACCGAACGACGAAGTGCTGAAATCGGTTCTGGGCATCTCAGCCTCGGAGCGAGGCGAACTGACCTCCTTGCCCTTGGATCAGAGCATCTTCCTTCAGATCTTGCGCCGGCTGTCCGAAGTGGAGCCGGCTGGCTCGCCCACCAAAGTGATCACCGACGAATGCCTCGCCGACCACTCGGCCCACTTCGACGAGGATCAACTCAGCCGAAAAGTCATCCGGCCGTTGGCGGAAGCCGGCTGGATCGAGAGCACACAGCGATCTGGCGGTCGGGGAGCAAAGAGCGGGTGGGTTCAGGCCACGCCAAAGTTGATGGACCTTCCGATCGACGCTGTCACCCCAGACTTCAACCAGGTCATTCCCGCCGATCTCCGAGGCAAGATCAGTCTGCCGCGCAGCGAGATCAAACGGCTCTTGGTAAGCGAAAGCGCCAACGACAGGGGGCTCGGACTGGAGTTATTGGCGCTTCGGATGATGATCGATCTAGGCCTGCAGCCCCGGTCTTTCCGTCAACGCAGCAAGGACACCGCTTATGCGGAGGTCGATCTTACAGCCGAAGGCCGCAGGCTCCTGTTCTCGCGGTGGCAGGTGCAGTGCAAGTGCGTGAAAAGTCGCGTCAGTCTGGGTGACGTCGCCAAGGAAGTCGGGCTGGCCATTTTCAGCAAATCCCATGTCGTGGCGGTGGTCACCACCTCGGATTTCTCGCGCGAGGCCAAGGCCTATGCGCGGCAGGTTACGGCAGACACCCACCTGCAGTTCGTGCTGCTGAACGGCGAGGCCGTAAACGGATATCTGGATGGAGGGGCCGCCGCCCTACAGGCGTTTGTTGCCGAAAACGCTTCGCAGGTCATGGTTCAGAAGCGAGGTCAGCCGATCACCCCTTCGGACGATTGAACTTTACGCTAGACCCACCGCTAAGGCCCTGCCGACAGGCGCGCACACGCTTCAGCGGACGACCCGATGTCGACAAGCCCATCGCACCGGGTTTGAACCGTGATGCTCACTACCTCCGGCGCCGCCACGCCGCCCACAGCGGGAACAGCCTCGATCGAGAAGAGCTTGAGGCTGTCACACGCCAAGGCGGCGTCGAAGCGGTAGTCGTCGTCTTCCTCAATGAGCGAGCCGGCGGTGGCCAAGGTGATGGCCCGAACGAGGTGTCGGAGTTCTGGATCTAGGAGATGATCCTCGATGTCAGCCAAGAGATCGAGGACGCTGACCCCTTGAGGGTCGCGGCGCACAACAAGCGAGGCCACCCAGACATCCAGCCCCTCGGGCGGCCGCAGTTGGTTCCAGGAGTAGGTGTGCACCCGAGAGAAATCCCGGCAACTCTTCACCTCCAGGGCGAACCCACACGCTAGAAAATCAAACGCCTCACTGGGATCGGGACGCCACCGGCGGATCAATAGATCCGGATCTCCGAGTTCGCGGATGACGACGAGTTCGGCCCAAAGACCCTGCAGGCGTTTGCGGCCGTCCTGCTCGGCGCGACTGAGAAGCGTCGCGAGTTGATGAAGCCAGGTCACCAGGTCGTTGGCGCTCGGGCAAGGCCCAAACGCAACGATGGCGTCGGCGTAAAGACGAACGAAAAGGTCGATCAACGCGTCCTGGGTCGTACGGCAGACGATGAGACTTCCCGTCGTCTCACGTTCACCGCCGCCAGGGTGGCGCAGACGACATCGGACGCCTTGTCGGATCTCCAGGCTTTTAAGCCGATAGTCGACCACGCCCCCTGGCGCTTCGACAAAGGCGCAGAAGAAGCCCTCTGGCGTTCGCCCCAGATGATAGACGGGCATCTCGTCAAGACTGAAGGCGATGATCGTCCCCTGCTCCGGGAGGAGTTCTTGGAGCAGGTCCGCCCTTAGTGAGCGCAGCGCCTCGGACACTATCAGTCCTCCGGCTGAAACACGCCGTCACGCCGATAGCGATCGGGCACATTGACCGCAACAACATCCACGGCGGGCTGCCCTTGCGTCTTGAGCTTGAGGCGGTGGACCTGGATGGTGAAGCGTTGCTTGGTCTTGAGTTCCCGGTCTCCGGGGTAGGTGGATTTGGGGTTGGCGCCCTGGAACGTGTTTTCGATCGCGCCATCGGCCCTGATCGCCCGCTCCCGGCGGTCACCGCCGCTCATCACATAGACGTCGCCGAGCAAGGGCAGTTGGCCGCTTTCACGGGCATCGAGCGCTGCACGGATCTGCAGCAGCATGAGCGTGTAGTCGAAGACATCGTCTTCATCGTCCAGCCGCAACGGGACGAGCAGCTCCTCGTAAATCTCGTCGAGCGACAGGGCCTTCGCAACCTTGTGGCGCTGCACGCCTGTCCAGCCATGTTCGATGGCCTCAGGATCGTCCGTCAGGCGGCCATCGATCTTGGCAAGAAATGCGTCAACGACAGCCGTGTTGTCTTTGGGCGAAGGTCCTGGGTAGCGGTTCCACACCCAGTCCTTAGCGCGCCCCCGCATCGTATCCAGAGCCATGACGGAGCGGCGGGTTGGTCTGAGGCTGCTGTCGAGGAAAAAGAGCCGGCGCCATTCACTCAGCGGTCGGTCACCATGGGCGGCAAGTGCTCCGCGGACGCTGTCTTCGTGTTCCACATAGGCGGTGAAGGCGTCTGAGACGGCAGCGTCTACAAAGATCCGGATGAGGCCCACATACCCGCGCTTGTACCCGAAGAAGCGCGCACGCTGTTGGATCGTGTCGGCCGTCCCCGTCCCCGCGCCTCGAGGCATGTAGGTCACCGTCAAACCTTCGACTGTGAACCCCCGATCCAGACCGGCGCCGCCGACCAGGATAAAGGCGTAGCTGTCGGACCATGGAAATTTTGGAATGCGGCCGCGCGAAGCGTTGACCACCCGGACCATCGTGTCTTCAAGCGCGTAACTGAGTTCGCCCCAAAGATCTTCGAAGGGCGGTAGTTCGGCCGTTTTGACCAGATCTTCATAGGACGCTTTAAAGTCACGACGCAGGTCGCGCTGGTCCGGCGAACCTTCGTCCCGCAGCACGGTCTCCCAGTTTTGTTTCACGCTGCGCGCCCAGGTCGCATATGCCTCATGCATCGATGTGAGATGCGAGGGATGCACCATCATGGTCCGATTACCCTCTCGACCCTCGATGACGCCGGCGGCGACCCCAAGGAAAAACGTGCGCATGGCGCATTCGAGCGAGGCCGGCGGACCGTCGTTGGGGTCGTGCGCGCCCGGCAACTCAGCGGCGGGGATTGTGGAGATGTAGGGGGAGTTGCGCTTGAAGAGATGTTGTCCGCCGACGTAGCCGGCGCCGGGCTCGAGGAGGCGCTGGAACTCCGGGGACAGTGCGTCGATCCGACTGATGAGCAGGGGCGCTTGCGGCGTCGCTGTATACTGCAGATAGGTATGGCTCGGGATTACGCTGCGCAGATTCAGGATCGCTGCATAGGTCGCGCTCTCATCGTTTTGCCGATGCTTGGTGTTCAGACCCGCCTGATCTCCCTCATCATCGATCAGTATTGCGGACGTCTTGCTTAGATCGCACGCCGCGAGAAGAGCTCGCAAGTCATCGAGCCGGGAGGCGTTTTTCATGACCACTATCATCAACGTCCGGCAGCGTTCCTTCTGAGGGAAGCGATCCCAGAGCGCCAGAGCGCTCTTCACACTCTCCTTTTCCGTGGCTTCGGGTCTGGGATTGACCAGGGTGCGCCAAAACTTGCCGCGTTCGCCGAGGATCCCGAGATCCCCTTTCAACCGCTCATCGTTCTGATCGAGCAGATTGGTCTTCGTTCCGGCCAGGACGATCACGAGCCGGTAGCCGTTGTCACGCGCCAAGGCGGTGACCATTGTGAAGGACAGGGTTTTGCCGCTTTGGACGTAGCCGATCACAAGACCCGTACGCTGCTCGGCGACAGCGGTGGGCGGAAGGCAGCGTGCGATGATCTCCAGATTTTCCTCGAGTACCTTTTGTTGGGCTGCGTCATCGAAGTGTTTGCGCTCTAGGAGCGAAGTCGCTTCGATGCCTGCAACGGGGTTCCACAACCGTCCTTCGACCGTGTTCGGAGCAATCAAAATCGTCGTCGGCTGGCTCATTCGTCTTCTCATCTAGGGCCTAGTTGGCCAGGTTCAGTCTGAGGAGTTCGTTCAGGGCCGTCCGCACCCGACCGGCCATCTTGGCTCCGCCGTCTCGCGCCAGGGTTTCGGAAAGCGCCAAGGCGATCGCGAGACGCGCCAAGCCTTGGATCTGCAGTTCGTCGGCACCCGTGAAGTAACGCTGACTGAACGGATGCAGCATGGCGAGACGAACGCCCAGTTTACGAACGCCTCCGCTTGCTTCGGTCGCGTGATCGCTGATACGAAACCAGTCGCACGTCGGGTCTTTGTAATCGAGCGTCAGACTCACCTCCCAGCGACCGCCGCCCACATCGACATCGAAGCGCTGAGAGACGTCATCCTCTTTCGCACGCATAGTCTTTTGCGGCGGCTCCGAAAGCCGCTCCTCGTTGACGAGGGCTTGGATCTTTTCGAGCTTAACCGACAGAGACTCTGGTTGAACCTCCAACTCTAGCTGGGCCAGCGCCTTTTGGGCGACCGGTCTGTTGGCCTTGGCGGCATCAGTCGAACGCCAGTTGTAAGCCTGATCAAGGATGGGCGCTTCGGCTGTGTTGATGGCGGCCTTCAACTTGGCGACAAACTCATCCTCGGCCTCGTCCCAGCGGATACCGTCTTTGGTATGACTGACCTTGAACCCGATGAGGTTGATTTCGCCGAACACGCGTTGATAAGCGTAGGAGTTGGCGGCTCCAAAAATCTCCGGCGGCCGATAGGTTTCGTCCGCGCTCCCCTCGATCAATCGATCTCGCCTGAGAAGGGCCAAGCCCGCACGGGCGGTCGAACCTCTCGCCCGTATGGCCACGAACCCCTTGGCCCGACGACCACCTGAGAGGGCGATGTCCACCTCGTGTCGCCATTGGCGCGGCTCGCCGGACTTTTTCTTGAAGTGTGGAGCGACCAGGATCTCCGGATCGTCGTAGAGGAGGGGTTCGCCATTGAGCCGCAGCTCCAAATCCCCACGGCGGGTAAAGCAGCGATAGATGCTCGAAAGGTGATCGCGAATTTTACCGATGGTTTTGGTCTGAGGCATCTTGCGAACCTCATCCAGAATGATCTCGGTGTAGTGGAGGTCGGCGTCGACCTTGCGGCTTTCCACTTCCAGTTCTTCGATCGTGTCGCGAACGATCCGATCGATATCGAACCGGATTGTTCGTTCGACAGGCTCTCCGAGCGCCGAAGTCCTGACCGACCACCGCGGCGCGAACCACGCCGCTGCGCTTTTCATCCCCATGCCGAACTCTGACAGGCCGCTCGCGTCAGGCGGTGCCTCGGCAGGTCGGAACGCGCGGGGGAAGGCGGAAGCGTCGATTCCTCCGGCATTGTCGCGAATGGTGATCCGTTGCGCCCCGGGATCGATATCGATGTCGATCGACAGCGAAAAGCGAGATCCTTCGATTTTCCTCAGCGCGGGTCGGAGCGCAGTGTAGCTCTGCAGCGCATTGTCGACGAACTCGGCGAGGGCGTACCAAGGTTTGTAGTTCAGGTGCGGCAGGACAGACAGGATACTGACGCCGGGGCGAATATTGACGAAGGTGACCATTAGAGAACCGCCGACTGTCGAGAAGATTGAAGCCAAGCCGTGCTCAGTAGGTTGAGAGCGACCTGTTCGGCGACGCCTGCGTTTACAGCGTTTCCGAGCGCACGATTTGCTGCGTCGTGAGACGCAGGAAGCCCAGTCAATTCACCGAGGTCCTGGAGCCGGGCGCGCTCCCGGATTGTCAAATAACGCCTCTCCCAGCCGATGATCGGGACTTGCGACGACGAGGCGGCAACGAGTGTCGGAGCGCTCTCCGCAGCCTTCGCCCTCACGCCTGAGCCCCGCAATTGAATGACGGCGTCCTCCAACGAACGGCCCTCGAAGTTCCATTCGAACTTCTGCAGACTGTGCTCGAACGGTCGGAGGCGGGGCATCCAGGGATCGATCCAGTCCCGGTTCTGCTCGTAAAGATCCCGGTTGGACTGGATGAATTTGATCTTCCAATCCGGGAATGCTTTGGCGGATCGCGCATAGGGTGGCAGGCGATCGGCCAGTACCGCGTCATCGGATGAGGCCAGGCTTTGGCCGAAAGCGCCTGTGTAGGTGCGAAGAGCCTCGCTCGGCACGCCAAGGGGGCCCGTCGTGGCGAACGGATAAGTCGCCCCGAATTCCGCCGCCCAGATGGGAAACCAGGGTTTACGGCGATCCTTGGGGTAGGCGTCGAGGAAAGATTGCCAGACGTCCAGCGCGGCATCGACCTGTGGAGAGACACGACGCGCCTCCGGCGGGTGGCACTCTAGAAAATCACGTAGAACCGGCCGGTTCTGAACTTGGGCAGGCCAGTTGAATGTTTCCAACCCAGACCGCGCCCCGACAATAAACAACCGCTCGCGGATCTGGGGAAAGCCGAGTTCGTCGGCCGAAAGCACGCGCGCGTCGATCGTATAGCCGGCGTGACGGAGTTCTCGGCTCAGCCAGCGCCAACTGCGCTCCTGATCGTGTTTAAGAAAGTTCGGAACATTCTCAAGGATGAAGAACGGGGGGCGGCGGCGTCGGAGCCAATGGATAATTAGGCCGGCCAGATCGCCATTCTGATCGCAATCGAAGCCCTCCTGGCGGCCGGCTTTGGAGAACGGTTGGCAGGGAAAGCCAGCGCACAACACGTCGAACTCCGGAACCTGCGCAAGATCGATCTCCCGGATGTCACCAGCCGCCTTCAATCCGAAATTTCGCTCGTAAAGGCCTCGCAACTGCGGGTCGATCTCGCTGGCGAAAACACACTTGTGCCCCAGTCGCGACAAGGCGACGTGAAAGCCGCCGAGACCAGCGAACAAATCGATGAAGCGCAATGCGTGCAGACTCAGCCCCCCCAATCTCACCATAGCATCGGAAGGAGTTCCCGCCAGAGAAGAACGGTTCCCTGTCCTCACACGCATGGATTGGTGAGTTTGGGCCGAAAAGACCATCGCTGCGGCTGGCATCGTGGGGTCAACTGCGAGAGCCATCACCAGTACGGCGTTCCAGGCCCTGCCCAGATCAGCCGGTCGGGGGTTTAACGGGGTAGCGAGGCCGTGTTCGACCGCGGGTTAAGACAGCAGGGGATGCAGTAGGTCGCCGGCCCGCGCCCCAAGGGCCCCTTGGTGAAGACCCCTGGGCAAAGTACTTCCGCCATACGCGCAGCCTCTGCTCTGGCGGCCTGCCGTTTGATCTGACCAACAACTTTCGAGATGCGCGGAACTGGCGGGGCTACTGTAGGCTGCCTGCGATTTGCCTCCATGTCCGAATTTCGGCACCGTTAAATGTTCGGTTCTGGCGCCGAGCAGGCGTTCCACGCGTAAATCTCTCCGACCTCGACCGTTGGTTGATGCAGTCCTGAGGTTTTCGGTTAGAATCACCCCATGCGGTCTGATTTGCATCATCTACCGGAGCGGCAGCAGCGCGAGCTTGAGCGCGTGCGTGACATGCTGCTGGCTGGTTTCGAGGCGGCCAAGAACGGCGGCGGGGGCGGCACGCAGGAGTGGCGGCGCGGCGGGATGGTGCTGAAGATCATCCTCTTCGGTTCATATGCGCGCACGGACTGGGTCGATGAGCCGGAGAACGGCTACCTTTCCGACTTCGATCTGCTGGTCGTCGTCAGCCATGAGAAGCTGACCAACATCGCGGATTACTGGTGGAACTCGGAGGACGCGATCCTACGCGACCCCGCCATCGGTCGGACCGTCAACATCATCGTCCACGACCTCCAGGACGTGAACGACGCGCTCCGGCGCGGCGAGTACTTCTGGACTGACATCGTGCGGGACGGCGTCTCGCTCTACGGCGTGCCCGGCCATCCCTTGGCGACGCCGCAGCCGATGACTTCGGAAGATGCCGTCAACACCGCCGAACGGCACCTCGCCCATTGGCTAAAGGCGACTGATCGCTTCCTAAAGCTGGCAAGCATCTCGTCCCAAGAAAGCGTCGAGGATGCCGATTGGCGAAAGAATGCCGCCTTCAATCTCCATCAAGCCGTCGAGACGGCCTACGCCTGCTTCCTGCTAGTCCACACCTTCTATTTTCCACGCTCTCACAACATCAAATTCCTGCGCTCCCTAGCAGAGGACGTGGACACACGCCTTGTCGAGGCCTGGCCGCGCGAGCAGCGCGGCGACCGTCGCCGCTTCGAGCTGCTGAAGCGCGCCTATGTCGAAGCCCGCTACAGCGATCAGTACGATGCCTCGGCTGAGGACCTGGAATGGCTGATGGCCCGAGCCCGCGCGCTGCGCGACCTCGTCGCTGACCTCTGCCAGTCTAGGATCGGAGAACTCCAATCTAAGGCCGAGACCGCCTGAGTTTGGACGCGGACGGCCGTTTGCCATCACGTTCGTGAGAGACTGCGTGAGTGGATCGGACGTGGTGAAACCGGCTGAAACTTCCTGAACAATCCTGAAAAGATCCAGCGCGTGATCGCGGTTCAGCGGCCGCATTGACCCCCTACCGATCATCATCGCCGGATAGGGTCCTTCAACGAGGAGCACCGGCAATGACTGGCCTTTACCTGGGAGAGACCGAAGACGTTCTTCTGACCCGCAAGGAGGCGTCCACCGAACTGCTGCGCATGGGTATCCGCCGCTCGCCAGGGACGTTGGCCAAGATCTTCAGCACGCGATCCGACGGCCCACCCTGTATGCATCTCGGCCGCACGCCCTACTACCCTCGCCAGCGACTGCACGACTGGGCGCGGAGCCAGCTGACAGGATTGCGCTCGTCCTCCCGGCAGCCGCGCCGATCCGGCGAATGGAACACCCCGGTTGCGCCCTAAAGCCCGAGCCCGGCCCCCCGCGCTATTCCCGGTACAACCCGCATCATTCCTCGCGCATCGACACCAAGAGTCGTTTGCGCGCCGACGGAGGGAAGGGACGTTCCGACCGCCAGCCGCGCGTAATGTTCGACCCCCTTGGCGTCCTTGAGAACCACGAAGGGCGAGGCGCCGAGTTCATCGTGGAAGCCGGCCTTCATCACCTGCCCCGCCACCCTCCCCTCGCGGAAGATTTCGGCCGTCCGTCCCGTCTCTAACCGGCGCTCGTTCAAGGTACGAATGACGTCCTTCGAGACCTGTAACCGCCGCAGCCTGCCCTCCAGGTCATCCGCGAGCCTGAACCGACGCCCTTGCCGCTCCGCCAGTCCGAGGCCCTCCAGATGGGCCAGACGGCCCCGCGTCAGAGCCGCCCAGGCATTTCGACCACCCATGGCGTCCGCGACCATCCCCTCCCCGTCCATCGACGCCAGCAACCGCCGGTCGAAGCTGGTGAAGCCGTCCCTCTGGGTTTCCCGCCAGACACGTCGCTCAGCGTCGAGACGGGAAAGGTCGCCCAGGCGCTCCTGCGCCGCCTCCTGGGCCCGAGCTCGAAACCCATAGCTTACGTAGTCGCGGGGAATGACCAGGTCGCGTCCGTTCGCTCGTCGCCCCGGCATCAGGACGTGGGCGTGGGGCTGATCCGTATCGAAGTGGCAAACCGCCATCCAGGGCAGGTTCGGCTCGCCGAGGTCGGCGCAGACCCTGCCCATCACGTCGCGGGTGTAGTCGCGCAGATCGGCGATGCGGTCGCCATGCTCCGGCGAGACGATGAAGCGGAAGTGGTGGCGATGCTCGGCCCAGTCCTGGGTCCGCTCAGCCCCATCGACGGCGTCGCTGCTACGGTCGAAGAAGGCCCCCGCCTCACCGTCCTGCCCGGCGCCGTCTCGGCCAAGATAGCGGACATGGGCCGCCAGCGCCTTGCCCCGCGCCAGGCCCTTGCCGAGGTGGCGTGACACCAGCGCCTTGACGATGACCCGCTGGCGCACGTCCGCACGGAAGGCGGCGCCAGATCGCTTGGCCGCCGTCTTCAGCGCCCCCGCCTTGGCGCCATAGCTGAAGCGCATCGACGTTGAGAGCCGCTTCAACATCGAGGTCCGGATGGAGCCGTCGCGCTTCTGGCTCGCGGCGAGACGGATCTGGAGGTCATCGCCGTCCGAACCGGACAGGGCCGATATGCGGTCTTCGATGATGCTGCGGACGGTCATGACGACGCCTCCCAGGGGGTGCGAAACCGCTCTCAACCGCCGCAAGTCGTCACAAGTCGCAGAACCGGTCGGGAGCGCTCGCTAGAGGATGGAAACGAAAGGACAAAAGCGAAGCGAACACACCCTCTTTTATCTTGCCCTCCCGATCTGTCGCTGAGCTGTTGTTTACCCGTGATGGCTTTCGTTTCCCGAGAACCCAAGCCAGCCTCAGAGAACTTCAAACGGGCAACCAGCTTTGCGGCAGCCTGAGGTTCGGCTAGCTTTCCTCCGCCCGGGCGGCCCCCGCGTATGTCCAAGCTTCGGCTAAAGGCGGCGGCGCATGGCTCAACCATGTTCTCAACGCCCGGCGCACCAAACCGTCAAGCTTGCACTCCCAACGAACGCCATTCGGCCGCACTTGCCATGGTTGCGCAGGTGATTCATGCTGTCGATGCGCCGCTGAGCGGCGTCGAGGCGTGAGAACCTCGGTTGAGACGAAGCGAACAAGCAGGCCGAAACCGCATGGCTGTTCATGCGTGCCCAAACGCGCCTGCAAGCCTTTACGCTTGCCTCGCACCGAGCTCGGGATGTGGCGACATCCCGCCTTGTCATCGGAGGCGACGAAGTGGCGTCTGGCGGCCGGAGTGCAAACCCATCCTTGACGCTTCCCAAGGGAAGCGATCCCGAGGCGCTGTTCCGCGCCTATAGCCCCTGGCTGCTTCGAACCCTGCAGCACAAATTCGGCAGAGAGGTCGCCGATGACCTGTTGCAGGAAACCTACCTGCGCGTGACGCGTCATGCGGCGACCATCGAGATCCTGAAGCCGAAGGCCTTCCTGCTTCAGGTCGCCAGGAATGTCTTCCTCAACGGCTATCGCCAGAAACGGAACCGGGCGGCGCTCGAACAGCCCCTGCTCGCGACGCGGGCTCAAACCACCGCCGCCGACCAGGTCGAGACCATCGTCCTGAAGGACATCATCCTGGGCATGCCCGAGAAGCTGCGGGACGTCTTCGTGCTGAGCCGGTTCGGGGCCATGAGCCAACAGCAGATCGCAGACCATCTGGGCATATCGCCCAAGACCGTCGAATGGCGGATGACCAAGGCTCTGGCCTACTGCGCCGCGCAGCTACGCGAGTAACGAAGGTCCCCGCTCGACCTCTGCCAGGAAAATCCTGCTGCGGTGATTGCGCCGCCTATTCACCGCAACATATGCGGTGAATAGGCATCGCAAGAACGGGACTGAAGTGAAAGCCCAGATCCACGATTCAATTCCTCGGAGGTTAGCGCCTAAGTTCCGAGGAATCGTATCGCTCGGGCGAACCATGCCGGAGGCTCGGCCGAGACCCGCCAGGCTGCTAGGTAACTCAGTTCCTCAATCCGATCTGGCCGACGGCACAGGCTTCCTCGCACAGAACTCGGCCCAATCATTCATCATGGCGAGGCGCTTCTCGAACAGGTCGCCTCGCCGATAGGCGGCCTCGACCTTGTTCCCCACAGCGTGCGCCAAGGCCATTTCGGCGACCTCGTTCGGATAGGCCGTCCGCTCGGCGACCCAGTCACGGAACGTCGAGCGAAAGCCGTGAGGCACGGCGTCGACGTCCAGTCGACGAAGCACGGACGATATCGTCATGTCAGACAGCCGGCCGCCATGAGCCGCGCGAAACACATAGCTATCGGGCCGCCCCGGCGGCATGGCTTTCAACACGGAAACTGCAGCATCGGATAGCGGAGCACGATGTTCGCGCGAGGCCTTCATGCGCTCGGCGCTGATGGTCCAGAGCCGGGCGTCGAGGTCGATCTCCTTCCAGGTCGCCCCCCGAACCTCGCCGGAACGCGCCGCCGTCAGAATGGCGAACTCCAGCGCCCGCGCCCCGACGCCTTCGGCTGCGCGCAGCCTGGTCATGAAGGCGCTGATCCCATCGATGGGCAGAGCGCGATGGTGAACGATCCTGTGCACCTTCGAAGGCTTGGCCAGAAGCTTGTCGAGATGGCCACGCCAGCGGGCAGGGTTCGGCCCTTCTCGAAAGCCCCGAGCGCCGGCCCAGTCGAGCACCATTTCGATCCGCCCCCGTAGTCGCTTGGCGGTTTCAGTTTTCTTGAGCCAGATCGGCTCGAGAACCCGCATGACGTGCGGGAGCTCGATGGCCGCAACGTCGAGCTTACCCATGACAGGATAGGCGTAGTTTTTTAGCGTAGCGGTCCACTGGTCCCGATGTTTGGGGTTCTTCCAGCTGGCTTCGTGCGCAGCGATGTAGGCTTCTGCAGCAGCCTTGAATGTATAGGCGACGGTCGGCGTCACCTTAAGGGCTTCTCTCGCCTCCCTCGCGGCGTCGATCGGATCGATCCCGCGCCGAATGAGCTCCCGCGCTTCACGGGCCGCCTCTCGCGCCATGGCCAGCGTCACGGCTGGGTAACCGCCCAAGCCCATCTCGCGGCGACGATTGCCGATGATCGTCCGAAGAATCCAGGTTCGTCCACCGGTCGGCAACACCTGAAGCGCCAGGCCCGGCACGCCCCCGACCGCATGCAGGCCCGGTTTGCTCAGCCTCGACACCGACAAAGGTCCCAATGGCTCCGTAAGCCTGGGCATCGCGCCCTCCATCGCTCCTGCAAATCATGGAGCTCAGACTCGCATGAAATCGGCGGTACGTGAATCCGCCCCGTGGGCAGCAACACGACCAGCCTCTGCTGGACGACGATCCGCTCGACGGCCGTCAGGGCGTTGCGCAACCGCTGCGCGCCCTACCCACAATGAGTCACGCACGGTGATTGCCCAGAGTGCGCCGCGAAGGGCTGAAGTTCACTCAAAGCAGTTGTTCGGAATGTCCGCTTGTCGCCCCGGATTACCACTCAGCCAGCATGCACAGGGTGTTGACCAAGGACATCTCGCGGGTCGTGCGGCAGGGAACTTCAAGCAGCGCAGGGCTGGCGAACATCAGGGCGGTGACTTGGGCCCTGGAGATCGCAACGTTGATCCGGTTGAGCGAGAAAAGGAACTCAATGTCTCGAGGAAGTTCTTCAGCGCTTGAAGTCGTCATGGAGATCAAACAGATCGGCGCTTCTTGGCCTTGGAAGCGGTCTACCGTCCCGACCCGAATGGCTTGCGGCAAACGTTCGCGCAACGCGTTCACCTGAGCGTTATAAGGCGCGACCACAAGGATATCGCCGTGGCCGATGGGGCGCTGCACCCCGTCGCGGTCATGGAAGACTGTCCCTGTCAGGGAATGGACGGCATTGAGTACGGCATCGATCTCTTCAGGACAGACTTGGGAACGTCCCTCATGGGCGACGGGCATGAACCGGGCGCCGACAAGGCTCTCCCCGGAGGCATCGGTGAGGCGCTGGGCTGCGGCGCCCTCGTCACTCTGGAGACGACTTTCGTAGACCGCACGCGAGATGAAATCACAAACATCGGGATGCATGCGCCGGCTGACGGGCATGAACACGCCGCGCTCCGGCGGAACGACGCGATGGCCGTCCATTAGATACTCCAGACAGGACTGGGCGCTGAGCCCGGGGTGCAACCCTTGAAGGGGTTGCGCCAACTGCATGGGATCGCCGACTAGAACCAGATTGTCCGACGATCGCGCCATGGCGATCAGATTAGCGAGGGACACCTGGCCTGCTTCGTCGACGAACAGGTGACTGAAGGCAGCCGTGTCGTAGCGGGCGAAATGCCAGGCCGTGGCGCCGACGACCTGGGCAGCCATGAGTTCCGGGGCATTGTTGTCGGTGACGGTAACGATGTCGGAAGCCCCGGCGTTCTCCGTCTCGTCGGAGGTTTTCTGAACGATCCGGCAGGGCGTTCCGGTCGCCCGGGCCCGGACGGCCACCGCTTCGAGGAGATTGGAAATAGCCTTGTGGCTGTTGGACGATACGGCGACCCTCCGGCCGCTGCGGACAAGATCGACGATTGCTAGTGCGCTGACATAGGTTTTTCCAGTCCCGGGCGGCCCTTGGATCGCCAAGGTCGTATCGTCCATGGCGAGGATGGCGCGGCTGGTCTCTTCGGGCAGTGGCTGCGATGGATCGATGATCCCGTAGGGTCGGTCGCCGTTGGTGAACCGGGGCGGCAAACGCAGGAGAAGATCCTCCACCGCACGAACGGGAGCAGCGTTGATGAAACCCTCCCTCACCGCGACGATGGCGTCCCGAAGCGTCGTATTCTTGATCGGCATCGGCGGGATCAGGTCCAGCCTATCTGGGAGGACGAAGTTCTTGGCCGTGCTTCTCAAGATAACCGTGCGTCGGGTGGCGTCCATCCCCGATATCTCCACCCCGATCGGTTTCTCGGCAGGTTTGGCGCAAGGGCGTTTGGTTGCGCGCAGCTTCGTCTCTTGGGCTGGGTAGGCGTAGGTGCGCTGGAAGGATCGTTTGTCGGGGACCGCAGGCCCTGTGGCCTCCAAGCCCGCCAGGCAGTCGAGGTCATCCAGCAAGTCATCGCTTTCACGCGACAGACGGTCAAAGATCGCCCACCAGGTCGGCTTGTCTTCGCGCGCGTGGAATCCGCCGAGGTCCAGGAGCAAGGCGCCAATGTCCGGGCCGTAGCGCTCGAACACCGGCTCTAGGCGCGCGCGGAGCGCGGCCATCTCTGCCTCCTCCTCGGCGACGTTCGCGAGGGGGCCAGCCTCTGGCGCCGGCCCAGGTTGGCGCCAGACGAGGTCCTGCGGCCGCACCTTTTCGATCAGCCAATCCCGCAAGAGCTGCGTCGAACGACAATCGGTCTCATTGTATGCTCGGATCTGCTCTAGGAGGGCGGGGTCCTGGCTCTCCCGCCACCTTTCGTAGACGACCACACTGGCGCCCGCGGTGGCGACGTCGCCGGCGCGCTTCTCCATGTAGAAGGCCTCCAGGTCCTTGATGGAGTACCCTGCTTCGGATGCGATCAAACCGCCAGAGACCACCCGGAACAGATCGACGAAGCGGAGTTCCCGTTGCAACTGATCCATCGCCGCTTCGCCGACGCGATGCCGCGCGGTGAGCCTGCGCAGCGCGGTTAGTTCGTAGTGGGCATAGTGATAGATGTGCGCCTTCGGATGCGCGGCCAGATGCTCGACCAAAAAGGAAAGAAGAGCTGCCGTGGCCTGTCCTTCAGCCTCACGGTCGTGCGCCCAGAAAGCCTTGAACATCCATTGTCCATCGGACTTGAGCCAGAAGCCGTGAAGGTATTCGAGGCCTTCCGGAAAATACGGATCTCCCTCAATGTCATAGAAGAGGTCGCCTTCGTCCGGTTCCGGCAATAGCCCGAAGCCCTTCCCGTGCTCCGGCGTCCGCAGTACGAAGGACGGTGGTCCGCCCGCCCGGCGGTCGGTCTGAAGACGTGCCTGGATACTCAGCCGTGCCTGGGTAGTTGTGGACAGGTTCGGCGCACGACCCGCATAGACGCCGAGCGCGGCCATTGTCCCAACGCCGGCGCTCTCGAGTTTGGCGCGCTGACTGCGGGTTATTCCGGCGACGAGGGAGAGGCTGTCGGCTTGGTCCCATTCCTGTTTGCAGGTCGAACGCCAGCGGCACAAACCACAGGTAGCGACGGGCTCGGAGCGGGTCCCCGGCCGATCGGCGACGAAGGCCTCAAGTTTGCCGCGTGACAGGCGCGCATAGGCGGAGAACTCGGCCAACGGAGCCGAGAAGCGAGACCCGTCTCCCAGCTGCAGATGCGCGTGTTCCGGGGCGACGCCCTGAATGTCCTCCAGAAGATCCGAATAGAGCGCTAGCTGAAGGATGTGCTTGGGATGGGGCGAGCGCTTGAGCTTGGTGTCCACGACCTCGTAGGCGTAGTTGCCGAGCTTCGACGGCCGATCAACACGTTCCAAGAAGTCCGAGTAACCGCCCCACGCCCCGCCGAGGAAGGCACCCTGAAAGACGATGTCCGGCCCTTTCATAAGAGCCTCCCGTGTCAGGTTGACCGACTCTTCTAGTGTGATCCCATCCTTGGGAATCTCGATGATCGATCGGCCTTGGGATTTGAGAGACTCAAGAAACGCCAACTCATGGTCATCGCCCTGGCGCTGAAGGAGTTCGGCCTCCTCACTGTCGTCGTCAGGCGTCAAATCCGCCCGTTCGAGCATGCGCAGATCAAGTGCGATGGCGTGGGCGCAACCCTTGAAACGCATCAAATCCGACGCAGAGAGGCGCAACGCGCCGTCGATCATTCTCACAAGCGTTCCTCCGTCTTTTAGCTACACCGTGCCGTGCATTGATCAGGCTGTCACGCGCGCAGATTGCAGGCTGCCTAATGCCCGACACAAGGCAAGGTGAGCTTGGGGGTCGGCTTTCCGAAATGCCGGCGCTCAGGTGTTAGCCCCACCATCGCCAGACCAGCGCCTGGGCGTCGGGACTAGAGCAGAAGACGCATTCGGACGATTTGGACCTGTATTTCCGAAGCCTCGCCAGCGGCCCGAGCCAGGGATCGACCTGCCAGTAGTTCGCGTCGGTGACGCCGCCCGCGCGCCGTAACATCTCGACTACAATGAGGGCACCGGCCAAGGACGATACGAAGGCAAATGGCGTCAACACCTGGCGGCCCTCGGCAGTGGTGAGGGCTTGGGTCGCACACAGCTGGCGGAACAGGGAGTCAAAGGCCTTACCGATCAGGTCAGCCTTGTCGAGACCCGGATGCGCCTTCAGGATCCGGGTCGCGGCGTCCTCATCGATGAACCCGTGCGCGACCGTGTCCAGATCGATGCCCAAGCCCTCGGCGATCGAGCGCTCGCGCGCATGTTCATCCGGGATGTGGCGATAGATGCAGGCGAGGCAGGCCCCGTCGGTCGGTTGCTCATGGACGTGCATCACCACGGCGGTGACGTCGGTCGTCGAGGCGTCGAATACCCGGCGCGGTGCATATTCCTGGATGCTGCGGCGGGCACGGCGGCTGTCGACGGTCACGATGACCGTATCGACCCTGTCGATCGTCTCCGCGTATTGCCGGAACTCGCCGACCATCGGAGCAAGCCGCAGGGTCGGGAAGTCCGGCGCTGCCCGCTCGGTGAGGGCCTTGACCTTGTCGCGACCCTCGTCTCCGGGCTGAAGGTACAGGCAACGGTTCAGATTGCCTTCGCCCACCTTTTTCGGATCGAGGACGACCAACTCGCCAGTAGCGGGCACGGTCCTCAGGGCGCGCAAGAACCCGTGGCCAACGGCGCCGGCGCCCACAAGGACCGCCCCGGTCAGATCGAGAGGCGCGAGGGCGTCGAGTTTCGGCAGGCCCAGTTGGCTCGCCTTGACCTCGAGCGGATCGGGGCCTTGCGGCAGGGCTCCATCACCCGCAACGGCCCGCAATACGGCGGCCGAGACAGCGGTCGCATAGATCATGACCACTAGAGGGTGGGCTTCCGACGCGGTGCGGGTAGCGGGGGCTGAGCCCACGATCACACTGACCGCATCCGCCGCTGCGTATTGGCGCGGGCAGGCGGCCCGGGGGGCGGTGTTTCCGACGACCAGTTCGAGGTGCGCCTCGTCAGGGACTTCCGTGATGGCGAGGGTCCGCTCCAGGAGCAAGGTGACCTCGGATGCGAGGCTCATAGCGGACGGCTGGTCGCCGACGGTGATCAAAACCTTGCGGTCCAGCCGTTCGGCCGCCTCGTCCTGGTCGATGCCCATCAGCGAGGCGAGCATCTTGGCGCTTTCATCCCGGGCGGTCATGCGGTGATCTCCAGTCGGGCTTGCGGTCCCGTGTTAGGAACCAGGGTCCAGTCCCCGTCAGGGGCGCATTCATAGGTCATGACCTCGTCTCGAAAATTCTCGAGGGTTGTGGCGGAGGCGAAGCGCGGGAGGACGAGGGACAGGGCGCCGACATGGCGGACGATCGCCCATTCCGCGTCGACGTCGGAGTGATAGGCGCGGCCGGGATGGGTGTGGATTTGCGCCACCACCTTCAACCGCCCTGTCCTGAGGCGGGTCATGAGCGCCTTCATGCTGTGCGGCGGCAGCCTGAAATAGTCCTTGGCGGTCTCCTGCTCGGGTTCGAAGACCTCACTGACCCGGTAAGGTTTCGCAACCGCGGGCGCGAGCCAGAGGGCGACGCGCTCATGGCCGCGAATCCCCCCGCTTCGCAGGATCTTCAGGGTGGCCTCGAGGTTCGGGCCGCTGATCGAGAGAGGCGTCATTGCACGCTGCCCTTCCAGGTCTTCCAGAGTTGATCCAGCAGCCCGAGGAGGTCGTTGCCGGAGCGGCCCCTGAAACCGTCCCAGACCTCCCCGAGATGGCTGGGGTGGGTATGGAACTCGCGCGCGCCCCGCATGCAGATGAAGGGCTTGCCGGTCGTCGGGTGGGCGCTGGGGTTGAAGATCGACTTGCCGTAGCTGAACATCCGCCCGTCCTCGGCCGACCCGGGTTGGACGATCGAACCGTCTTCGCGCAGAAGCTCGATCGCCGGGGGCTGTTCGTCCCAGTGGTCACAGGTGAACCGCAACCGAAGCGGGGAAGCGCCGCCGTGCCGGAGCACGACATCCAGAACCGGATAGTCGGCCTGGAGGACGGTCCAGCCGCGGCGCTTTGCCAGCCGGGGGTCGAGGCGGCCCACGTCCCGATCGAAGGCCGCCTTCGAGAGCTCCCTAAGCATCGCCGCCGCCGCCTTCCGGGGGGAGCCAGTCGAGATCGACATGACCGCTGAGCCCGTTCTGCGCGAACGACAGGCCGGGACTGATGTCGCGCCCGTCGATCGACACGACCCAGGCGGCGGTGTCGGTCAGGTGGAGCTTGCGCGCGGCGCGCTCGAGAACGTCGGAGACCAGGGTGTCCGCCTTGACGCGCAGGGCGCCTTCCGCAGGGAACACGCCGGCGGTCGCGAAGACCGTCACCGTGACGAACTCATGATCGCGGCGCTTACGAGTGACAATGTCCTCCACGCCGGCCGGGCCAAACGACACCACGCCATCCGGGCGCAGGATCACATCGGGCTGGTCGTCGCGTTCCAGAACCATCTCCTTGTCCTCAGGGACCGTGAAGATGGCGGCGAGTTCGTTGACCTCGATTGTTTCCTCGCACGAGACCTGGCCGATCTCGTCGAAGGTATAGGTGAAGGCGCGATCACCCGGGGCGCACCGGAATCGGGCCCCGGCGTGGGCCTTCAGGTCGACCTTGTCGTCGGGCCCCACCAAGTGAGTACGGCCCTTCCGGATTTCGATCAGGATATATTCCGTCGCCGGCGCAAAGCCGCCCAACCCGAGAATGTCCCGACCCGACACGACCGGATCGTCATTTTCGTAGGTCGACCCGTTGAGATCGATGACGCGCCAGGGGCGCCCGTTTTCTTCTGCTTCCATGGCTTTCGCTCCTTGCGCAAACGCTTGACACCGATTGATCGCGGACTAAGATCTCACAATCAGTCCCGATATGGACTGTATGTATGTGGACCGAAACAGGTCGTCAAGTCCATATTTGGACTGGAGGTAGTGGATGCAGGAATTAAACCCCGCCGCCCGGGAGGGCGCTGGGCCTTCAAGGATTCCCGTAGAGCTGGAGGCCTTTTTCACGATCGCCGAAAAGTGGAAGCTTTCGACCGATGAGCAGATCAAGCTGCTGGGGTCTCCCGGGCGTTCGACGTTTTTCAAGTGGAAGAAGGACGGAGGCGCGGTGCCCGTCGACACCACCGAACGGATCTCCCACATCCTGGGCATATGGAAGTCGCTGAAGATCCTCTTCCCCCTCGATGACCGGGGCTACGAGTGGATTCGCCAGGCCAACGATTATTTCGACGGCCAGAGCGCGCTGGACGTGATGCTCGCCGGCGGCGTCATCGACCTCTACAAGGTGCGCTGGTATCTGGATGCGCAGCGTGGCGGGTAATCCTTCCGTCGTTGCCTGGAAGGGCGACGCTTTCCGCCTGATTCCCTCCCGGTTTCCGCCCGTCGACATCTACGATGAGGTGGTCGCCAACGACCGGGTCGAGGCCCTGGTCGAGATCGAGAACCTGACCAATCCTCGCCTGCGTTCAGCCCAGCGCTTGATAACCGCGAGCCTCGGGATCGCTGCGGACTCGCCCCGCCTGCAGAACTGGAACCACGCGCCCTTCGCCTATTCGAACCCGGAAGGGTCGCGGTTTTTCCCGCCCGAGCGGCCGAGCCTCGAACTCGCCGATACCCGCCAAACCGCGCTTGCGGTGTCGGTGGCCCGGCGTGAGTTCTTCCTGAGCCGAACCTCCGAGCCAGCGATCGGGCTCGACATGCGCATGCTGAAGACGCCGGTCGACGGTCGCTTCCTGGATCTGCGGGATCTGGATCCGGCGACGGACAGGGAAGCGCGATGGGTGCTAGGGGCGGGGCTCCCGGACGATGTCGACGGTATTCTCTACCGGCCGCCCGAACGTCCATCGGCCACCTGTGTGGCGGTCAGGTCGGGCTCGGCCCTCCAGCGCTCGATCCAGACCGTACACTACCGCTACCTTTGGAACGGTTCGAAGGTCACCAAGCTCTACGCCTTCGATGATGTCGGCACGGAGTTGTCGCCGTTGGCCCTCGGCGGCGCGGAGGAGGTTCTCGCAGCCTGATCGGTGCAGGTCAGGACAGGGCACCGTCCGTCCAGTCCTTGAGTTTGACCCAGTCGTGGAAGTCGCAGCCTTTGGTGCGGCAGACCACGCTCGGTCGAACTGCGCCCACTGACGAGATACTGTGACCGCTCAGGACAATCGCGTGTCCGCGCGAACACGTCATATGGGCCTTGAAGCGCGCCCGTGTCCGCGGGTGACATGATTTCCAGTGCATGGGCGGCAGATCGCCTTCGCCGCGAAACGCCGCGATGGGCCTGCCGACCGGGAGATACTCTCGGATCAGGCCGTGAGGTCGCAGGATCGGGCGTTCCGGAGGCGGAGATTTTCGATCCGGGAAAAAAATCGACCGCCAGAGTCTCGCCAGCCATCTGAACATTGGAGAATCCCTCAACGCCGATAGGGCGGGCTGAACTTGGGCCCGCTGAAAAAGCCGCACATTAATACAGGGCCTTACTCGCCGATGCCGCCGAGCAGGATATTGGATGTGATCTTACGTCAAAATCGGACGCGACATCAGCGTAGCGACGTTTAAAGCGCCGGGTTGTCGTCCACGACGTTATCCATCTCGCCAATCCGATGGCCCCTCACCACCTGAGTTGACGTCGGCGGAAGATCCTTTGGACCCTCAGGACCAAGTCCTTTGATGTCATCAACGATATCGAGCTAAGGCGGCCGGCATCGCGCCCAGACGTCTGCGGTACCAAAAAGCAGACATCCAGACTGTTGTGCGACATGCGTGAATGTCACGTTCTGGCCGGTCAGTGAATGTCGCCTGTTGGCGCTTAGGGCTCATCGGCTGGGGCAGGTCAAGATGACCGAATGAGGCTGGCTGGTGGACCCGCGAGTGCCTCGATGAGTGTCGGGCGTCCGCTTTGGGGCGGAAGAGCAAGTGAAGCTCGGTCTGGTGGATACAACTTGAAAGGTTGAGGCGGCGCGCTTTAGCCTGTCAAAGGCAGCCCAAATCGGGCAGGTCGCGTGCACGTCTCGGGGGATCCATTGGTCGAGCAGTCTGAACGACCCTATCAGGTGGTTTTCACCAGCCATCCTCGCATGATCGCTGAACCGGGCACCATAGTGGTCTCGCGCAGCAGCGACAGCTGGAACGACTTCGGATTCCAGATCGCGATCGACATTCGGATCCCTTCTCGAACTGGGCGCGACCTGAGCGTTCGCGGCTTTCTCGGGTTCGTGGAACGCGTCGACAGAAACCAAGACACGCGGGTTCTGAACGCGTTGCTTGCTGTGGCCCCAGACGGGCGACTGCTCGGAGACGTAGCCCCCGCATATTTCACGATGCTGCCGGACATGGCGGCCTATCGAGACCTCGTCCGCACCTTTGGACCGGAGGAATCTCGCAAGATCCTGGCTGAACTGAAGGATATCGTCGCCGCCGACTTCGCGGGGACAAACCGGCCCTGGCTAAAGAGCGTCAGCGAGATGGTAATCTTTCGTCAGGCGTTCCTGCGCACGTCAGAAGCCTATTTCGCGTGGAAGAATGCCAACATGCTCCTGCGTGGCGTGGAGTTCGAACACGTCGGCAGACTGTCAGACGAGCTGCACATTGAGTTTCAGCTGGCCGGCAGACCCACGCCTCATCATCTCGGATTTACATTCTCGATGGATGAGGCCGTCCTGCCGAAGCGGTTTGCCGTGATCATCGGCAAAAACGGGGTAGGCAAAAGCCAGACACTGCGCCGCATAGTAGACGCAGCGATCAAAGGGCTCCCAACTCTGACCGACCGGTCCGGCGGACGTCCGGTGTTTAATCGGCTCCTAGCGTTTGAACCCTCTACCACTTCTTCCGGAACGTTTCCTACCGAACAGAGGCGGCGGTCAAAGGTCTGGTACAGACGGTTCGCACTCAACGGCCCCGGGCAGGGCAGAAGCCGACAGAAGACAGCGGATCTCGTAGTCCAGCTGGTCCGCTCAACAGAGCGGATACGCGACGATGACCGCTTTGGCATCTTCCTGAACTCCGTGCAGGCTATCGACGCGCACAATGAGCTCGCACTAATCCAGGAGAACAGCTCTGATCAGATCGTTCTGCTCGCCGACATCCAGCGCGGCTCTGAGCAGGTTCAGCTAGATCGCTACGCCTCCATTGTCGTCGGCGAGGATGTCGTTCGGTATGTAGGCGGAGAGGTCTATCCGCTGAGCAGTGGCGAGATCTCATTCCTACGCTTCGCTGCGCTGGCGAGCCTGCACATCGAGAACAGTTCGCTGCTGCTGTTTGACGAGCCGGAGACCCATCTGCATCCCAACTTCATCAACCAGTTTGTCGTCCTGCTGGACAGTCTTCTTGAACGCACTGGTTCCGCAGCGATCATCGCGACGCACTCGGCCTACTTCGTTCGCGAGGCCTTCGAGGATCAGGTCAGGGTGCTGCGCTCTGAGGCGGACCGGAGCGTAAAGGTCGAAATCCCGCGGATGAAGACATTCGGCGCCGATGTCGGGGCGATTTCGTTTTTCATCTTCGGCGAAGACGAGCCGTCCCGGCTGGCGAAGAAGGTTGAAAAGGACATCACCTCGGAAGGTCGGTCGTGGGATGAGGTGCTCAATATCTATAGGGACGAACTGGCCCCAGAGCTGCTCGGGGAAATCAGGGCGGAAATCGAGGACGACGAACGTTCGAAGTCGGCCGGATGAACCGGCTCCCCTGTCCTGTCTTTGACGACGCCGCCGCATTGGCCGTTCTCTCGGAGAACCGCAGACTGGCGAGCTTTCCGTCCCTGCGAGACCATCTTGCGACAATGCAGACAGCCTATGCCCAGTATGTCGCAGTCAACGGCGACGTTACGCGGGTTGACGGGGTCGTGCTGCCTGCGAACGTGGAGGGTTATCTCAAGCAACATTATGTCCGACCGCCACAGGCTCTGGCCTTCATCGACCCGGTGCGCCTGGAAGGCGACCTCAACTCGTGCCCTATGTGCGGCTCGTTCGCCGGCGGCTCTCTCGATCACATGATGCCGCAGGGGCCTTACCCCGCTTTTTCCATCTACAGTCGAAATCTGGTTCCTGCCTGCAAATGCAATTCCAGGCGGGGAACAAGGACGCGCGGCCCGGCTCCCGGGCAGCGCATCCTGCATCCTTATTTCGACGAAGTGCTTGGCAGGCGACTTCTTACGGCAAAGTTCGAGGATCTGGGCATCGCGCCGAAGGTTTCACTCGAGATACTCCTGCCGATCGCGCATCCGGACTATCCAGCGGTCGCCTTCCATGTCGAGACCATTGTGAAGCCGACCCAGATCCGAAGCTACCTGACCAGAGAGTGGGCCAAGCTTATGGAAAGGCCCGGCCGGATCACCACAGCGCTGAGACTTAATCCTCAGAGCCGGCACGCGCTCGTGAAGATCCTGAGGGACGAGCGCGAGCGCGCGGACGACGCGGGACGCAATAACTGGGAATCTGTCTTTTACAGCGGGCTCCTGCGGCCGTTCGTCACCGACTGGCTGTTTCATCGCTTCTGTCGGCCCGGGCGTCTGCCCAACGCGCCGCTCATCTAGTTTCACCAGCTTACCGCGGTCGGAGATCGGCCGCTAAGGCAGGATCAGACGACGTAGGGGAGCTGTTCAGGACAGTGCTTCTGGACGACCTTGGTCGCGGCGATGCTGTTCCTAGCGCTGAGGTTCGTGCGAAGGGCCGGGCCGGTTAAGGATAGATCGTTAGGAGGGCCGCTTGAGGCCGCGTTTGAGGAGGATGGTCGGCTGCGTCTTGGGCGCTGCCGGTCTTCTCGGCAAATCGGCGCCGACTGCGACCGACCCCTTCTGGGACCATTCTATCATCGTCTCCAGTCAGCTTGGGCGCTTGTCGTCGCACCTCGCAAGGTTGTGAAGGCACCTGCCCACCGGATGGTCGACAGTGGACGAATAACATCTTCTGGGCGGTTGGCAGTGCGTTTCCAAGTAGGCTGTGCCTTTCGGCGCTTCTGGTCGCCGCGCTGAATGTTAGGAAGTTGGCGTCCTGCCAAAGTCTGCTGCTGGCGCGAAGCAGCAATCGGCTGAAATGTCCTCGCGGCAAAACTCTCACATCTGTACCGGTAGAACCACTATCGACAGGACAATCTCACGATCGGGATCGCGTAGAGGCCTACGAGTTGGCCCCTCCTGTACTGCGGCGAATGTCATCGCCTTTCATCGCATCAGACGCAGAGTTCTGACGGCGGTGAGAGTTCGAATTCCAATGGGAAATGGCCAAAAATGGCGCGAGTTCGAATTCCAATGGGTCGGATGGCGGACACTTCATCCTCCAACACATAATTCAGCACCTTAGCCGCACCGCCAATTTGGCCTGAAAATCTCACCCATCATGCCACCCCACATCTCCTGCCGAAAACGGGGAAATTCGTTAGATATTGGGCAAAAAGCCTAAAAACTCCAATTTCACCCACCAGCCAACCCGCCATCACACCCACCAATACGTTTGCGATTAGGTGAAACGCCCTGAATAAGGATGACACTTTATTTTTCGTCATCCGATTGAAAAATAACGACAATGAAACGCGATGAAACGCTGTGAACTGATCAAAATTCAGACTCTCTGTCCGCCACTCCCCTAAAAATTTGCATTTAAAATCATAATTTTAAACCTCAATCTGTCTAACGTTTCGTTTTGGTTAGACAGATTTGTTCCGCATTCGTGCCTCAACCCACGCGCTTCATGGCGCCGTCAGCTAGGCCGCGACGAGGGCGACCCGAGACGATCATCAGCGATAACGGCACGGACCCGAAGGGCGGCGCGTAGCAGCCAATATACGTCCAACGCCATCCCGGCCTGGGCCGACGACGCCGGCGTGGGCTGGCATTACATCGCGCCGGGCAAGCCTCAGCAGAACGGCTTGGCTGCTACGCGCCGCCCTTCGGGTCAACGAGAGCTTCAATGGTCGGCGGCGCAACGAACTGTTGAACGAGACGCTGTTCCGATCCCTGCCGCACGCCCGTGGCGTGCTGCAGGCCTGGCGGCGCGACTACAACGAAACCCGGCCGCACTCGAAGCTGGGATGGCTGACGCCCAAGGCCTACGCACAGGCGCGCCGCCGAGGATGAAACCGAGAACTATTTTCGCAAGCGTGGCGCTGGCCGGCTGATGGTAGATGCGCGCCAATAGTAGACATTTTATGTAATGGATAATTGGTCGTTCAGTATGTTCACGCCAATCGGCGCTTAATTACTATTATCGAAATTCGCTCGCTTGAGCTAAGGTCGAGGAGAGGAGTTGTCGATGACGCCATCTGCCCTCCACTTTGGCCTCGTGGTCTTTGCCCTCTGGAGCTCAGGCTCTGCGGCGCTGGCGCAAAGCTCGCCCCCTTCCCCAACGCTGTACGAGAGCGATGACCTGACAATAACAGGTCATCTGCAAGGCGGTGTGAACCTCGTCGCCGAACAAAGACTGTTCTGGGACTTCGGGGAGACGGTGGCCGGGGTCACCGACTTCGATCCCAACGCCGAATGGTTCGAAGCCTATCTGAAACCCGGCGTGACATTCGAGCGGCGCGCGGGCGAGCGCACGACCTTCTACGGCGGTCTGTCCGGCGTGGCGTCGATGACCATCGGCGCCGACGCCTTCGACGCCGGAGACACCGGGCGGGTGACGCTGGAGGAGGGCTATCTCGGCTGGCGCTATGCGGCCGACGAGACGACTTTCGACCTGTCCGTCGGCCCGCGCGTCTTCAAGGCGGGCGCCGGGATGTTGATCGAAGCCGGCGGGTCCAGCGGGTTCTCGCGCGGCGCGCTGAAACTGGGACCGCGCAAGGCCTGGGGCTTCGCCGCCCTGGGAGAGATCACCCACGGCAAGCTGAAGGCGACGGGCTTCTACCTGGATCCCAATGAATCGCCGGACAACGACACCGGCAACCGGCTGGCGGGCGTGGATTTCCGTTACGACTCGAACGCGAACGCTCTGATCGGTTTGACGGCGGGCCGAGTGATCGAATCCAGCGCCCCCTACCCCCAGGCCCCGCCCGGTGGGGCCGGCATCCCCTCGATCATTCCCGGCGCCCGCGACGGGCTGGAGTTCGCCAACCTGTACGGCCGCGCGCCGATCGCCGGCTTTCCCAACGCCTTCATGGCCGCGGATCTGGCGTTAGAGCGCAACGACCGCATCAACCTGCGCGCCTGGGCCGGACGCGCCCAGGTCGGCTATGCGTTCGCCGACCACCCGTGGAAGCCGACCTTCACCGTCGGCTATCAGACCTTCTCGGGCGATGATCCAAACACGGATCGTCTGGAGCGGTTCGACCCCCTTTATTACGAGGGCAACCCCTCGGCCTGGTCGACCGGCACCAAGTCGTCGATGGTCTTCATCAACTCCAATGTGAACTCCTGGCAGGTCGCGGCCAGCATCGCTCCGACACCGGTCGACACCTTCACGCTCCGCATCCACCGCATTGAAGCCGACCAGTTGCGCAGCCCCATCCAGTTCGGCCAGGCGACCCGCGTGGAGGGCGACGACGTGGACAACCCCATCACCGGGGTCACGCGCCACCATCTGTCGGACGATCTCTATTTCGAATATTTCCGGGTGCTGTCTCCCAACCTGTTCCTGACCGCAGGCTTCTCGGTTTCCAACCCACAGGCCGGTATCAAGTCCATCGTGGCCGACGCGCCTGTGTGGAGCGGAGCCTACGTCAATCTGATCGCCAACTACTGAGCGGAGCGAGACGTCCATGACCCTGATCCTTCCCCCGTCCAACCGCCGTACCCTGCTCGCCGGAGCTGGTGCCCTGGCCGGGACCACCCTGCTGGGAGGTCGCGGCGCCATGGCCCAGACCACATCGTCGTCGGATCTGATCTTCACCGGCGGTCCGATCCTGACCATCGACGACGCCATGCCGACCGCCGAGGCGGTGGCCGTGCGCAACGGCGTCATCGTCGCCGTCGGTTCACTGGACGCCGCCCGCGCCGCCGTGGGCCGGGGCGCCCAGACGGTGAACCTGGACGGGCGCACCCTGCTGCCCGGCTTCTTCGATCCACACGGCCACGTCTCCATGGTCGGGCTGCAGGCGCGCTACGCCAATCTGCTGCCGGCGCCGGACGGTCAGGGCGACGACATCCCCGCCTTGCAACGCATCACCCGCGAGTGGATGAACGCGCACGAACAACTGGTCCGCGACACGCAGTTGGTCATCGGCTTCGGCTATGACGACTCCCAGTTGAAGGAGCGCCGTCACCCGACCGGTAAGGAGCTGGACGCCATTTCCGACAGCGTGCCGATCCTGTTTATGCACCAGTCCGGTCACCTGGGCTCGGCCAACAGCGCGGCCCTGGCGGCGGCGGGCGTGACCGCCTCGACGCCCGATCCCGACGGCGGCGCCTTTCGCCGGGAAGAAGGCTCGCAGCAGCCCAACGGGGTCATGGAGGAAACCGCCCTGTTCGCCGTCATGGGCGCCCTGTTCACTCGACTGGACCTTCAGGCCAACCTTGAGATGATCCGCGAGGGCGCGCGCTTCTATTCCAGCTTCGGCTACACGACCGCTCAGGACGGGCGGTCCTCGACCGCCACCTGCAACATGATTGCCATGCTGGCCGAGCGCGGCGAGTTGCCCATCGACATCCTGTCCTTCCCGGACATCCAGACCTCGACCGACGTCATGGCGACGCCGCTTTATCGTAGGACCTATGTCGGCAAATACCGCGTCGGCGGGGTCAAGTTGACGCTGGACGGCTCGCCCCAGGGCAAGACGGCCTGGTTGTCACAGCCCTATTACATCCCGCCCGAAGGCAAGCCCGCCTCCTATCGCGGCTATCCCGCGGTGACCGAGCAGCAGGCCCTGGACGCCGTCGAACTGGCCTTCAGGAACGACTGGCAGATCGAGGTCCACGCCAACGGCGACGCCGCCATCGACCTGCTGATCGGTGCGGTGCGCGAGGCGACGAACAGGCACGGCGCCAAGGACCGCCGCCCGGTCCTGATCCACGGCCAGACCACGCGGATGGATCAACTGGACGAGTTGAAGACCCTGGGCATCGTGCCGTCCCTCTTCCCCATGCATACCTTCTACTGGGGCGACTATCACAGGGACTCGGTGCTGGGACCGCGCCGGGCCGAGACCATCTCGCCCTGCCATTCGGCCATCCGTCGCGGCATGCGCTTCACCACCCACCACGACGCGCCCGTGGCCAACCCAGACTCCATGCGCGTCCTGTCGGCCACCGTCACCCGCCGCACCCGCTCGGGCGATATCCTCGGGCCGGACGAATGCGTGCCGGTCGACATCGCCCTGAAGGCCATGACCCTGTGGGCCGCATGGCAGCATTTCGAGGACGACCGGAAGGGGTCTTTGGCCATCGGCAAGCTGGCGGACATGACGTTGCTTGAAGACAATCCCCTGACCGCCGACCCTGAGACGCTGGCCGCCATCAAGGTCACGAACACCTTCAAGGAGGGGCGCGAGGTGTGGCGGCGCTAGCCGTTCCCGCACCACAGCGTGGCCGTGGCTCTTGAGGAAGTGCGGTCGCAACCGCTCCATCTGCTCATCCGTCAGCCAATAGAAGTCGCCCATACCCAGTCTCCTGGCAGAGCCTGACTCAGATCGCCCGCTTCGCCTTCAGGGGTCCCGGGCTTAGTCAGGCCGGATCATGACGTCTTTCGCCGGTTCTTCTATCGAACCCGGAGACGAATCCTGCTGCGCGCCTATCTGCCGACGCCTCACTCCGGGGTCGTCACCAGGAGACGGACCAGGTCTGTCAGATAGTCTCGGCCGACATAGACGCCTTCAATCGAAACACGCTCATCGAGACCGTGCTGGCCGTTGCCGTCGGGATCGAACCAGATGCCGGGAACGCCATAGACCGGGATGCCGGCGGGGCCGAAGTGGACGGCGTCCGTCGCCCCGGGGGACATGGACGGGATGACCGGAACGCCCGGGAAGTAGCGCTCCGACAGGGCCTCGATGGGCCCCATCACGACGGGATCCAGCGGCGGCGCGACCGCGATCTTGGCGATGGGCTCGACGAAGGTGATCGCGACGCCCGGATCATCGACCAGGGCCGTCAAGGCGTCGCGGATCTCGTGGATGTCCCGGCCGGGGAAGATGCGGCAGTTGACGATGGCGGCGGCGCGCTGAGGCAGGGCGTTGTTGGCGTGCCCGCCTTCCAGCATGGTCGCGACGCAGGTCGTACGCAGCATGCTGTTCAGCCCCCGGTCGCCCGAGACGATCGCCGCCGCAGCCGCGTCCTGGGGGTTCTGCGACAGGGCCGTCATGGCCCGGCCGATCTCGTCGTTGCGGATCGCGCCGACCCGGGCGAGGTAGGTCTGGGTCGTGGGCGTCACCTCGACCGGGAAGTCGTGATCGCGCAGTTTCTCGAGCGCATCGGCCAGTTGATATATGGCGTTGTCGCGGATCGGGATCGAGGAGTGGCCGCCGGGGTTCGTCGTTTCGAAGCGGAAGTCCTGATAGGTCTTTTCGCCGATCTGGACGCTCTGATTCAGCAGCGCGCCATGACCGTCGGTCTCCCCGCCCCCGCCCTCGTTCAGCACGAAATCGGCGGCGATGAGGTCGGGCCGGTTGTCGACCAGCCACTGGGCGCCGTTGAACTCGCCGCTCTCTTCGCCGCAGGTCAGAGCCATCTTCAGGGTGCGGCCGGGGACCAGACCCTCACGCCGGAACCGGGCCATGATATCGACCCAGACCGCCGCCAGTTCCTTGGTGTCGGCGACGCCGCGGGCATAGAAATATCCGTCCTCCTCGACCAGGGTGAAGGGGTCACGGACCCAGTCGGCCCGGCGCGCCTCGACGACATCCAGATGGGCCAGCAGCAGGATCGGCTTGGCGGCGTCCGTGCCCGGCAGGACGGCGACGACGCCCCCCTCCCTGGGATGCTCGGGGACCGAGAACAGGGTCAGTTCGTCATCGCCGAACCCCGCCGCGCGCAGATGCGCCGCCATGCGCTCGGCCGCCAGGGTGCAGCTGCCCTCGGACAGGGTGGTGTTGGTCTCGACCAGTTCCTTGAAGATGGCGCGAAAAGCCTGCTGGTCCGGCCGCAGATGGGCGGCACCGAAGGCCGGCCGATCCTGCGCCGACGCTGCACCCGCCAGGGTGGCCAGGCCCAGGGCCAAGCCTGCCGCGGCCATCCATGTCTTGGTCTTCATCGTCAGTCTCCAGTGGTCGTGGGCGCCAGATAGAGGTCGTACCAGTCGAGCTGTCGCTGCATCCGGTCCTCGATATGGCTGGGCGTGGTCAGGCCGTGGCTCTCGCCCGGATAGATCACCAGCCGGGTCGGCACGCCCAGCGAGCGTAGGGCCTGATACATCTGCTGGCTGCCGGCACAGGGGACGTTGTGGTCCTGCTCGGCGCACAGATACAGGGTCGGGGCGGTGATCCTGGGCGCATTGAAGAAGGCGCGGCTCATCCGCATCCAGCGCTCAGGCTCGGCCCAGGGCGCGCCCAGCTCGATCTCGTAATCCCGCGCGTACATGTCGACCCCGTAGCCGCCCAGGAAGTTGGCCATGCCCGCCCCGCTGACCGCCGCCCGGATGCGAGGATCGGACACGATCATGTAGTTGGTCAGGATGCCGCCATAGCTCCAGCCGCCGATGCCGATCCGGTCCGGGTCGACCAGGCCGGCGTCGATGAGATGGCTGATCCCGGCGGAGACGTCGGCCACGTCCGGTCCGCCCCAGTTCCCCATCTGCGCCTCGGCGAAGGCCTGGCCTCGGCCCGAGGAACCGCGCGGATTGGGCGCCAGGACCGCATAGCCCTGGGCGGCATAGATCTGCCAGTCGGCCATGAACTCGTGGCTGTACTGATAGACGGGCCCGCCGTGCACCCGCACGATAAGAGGCGGTTCGTCGCCCGGCCTGTACCCGAGGGGCAGGGTCAGCAGGCCGTGAATGGCGACGCCCTCGCTCTGCCAAGACACGTCGCGGACCTCGGCCAGGCGACGCTCGGCAAGCCAGCCGTTGTGATCGGCCAGGGTCCGTCCTTGGACCGCGCGCAGCACCGGCGGGGCCTGAACACCGCCGTCCACTACCGCGATCCGGCCATCCTCGCTGGTCGCGAACCCGGTGGCGAACCGGGTGCCTTGGGTCAGGTAGTCGATATGGCCGCTGACCGGATCGACGCGGGCCAGCCAGGTGTCGCGGTCCTGTTCAATCAGGGCCAGGATCGACTTCCCGTCCCCGGACCAGCGGGCGTAATAGGTCCAGCGGTCGATCCAGCCCGGATGAGTGATCTGCCCGCTATCCAGGTCCGCGACCGCCAGCTGGAAGGGCGCATACCAGGTCGTCTGCTCAGCCCCGCCCTGAACCCAGACCAGGCGTTGCGAATCCGGCGACCATTGCGGGCCGCCCGCTTCCCAGCTGGGGTCGGCGTCGCCGGCCTCGAATGTGCTGACCTTCGTCGCCTCGCCGCCGGTCGCCGCCATGACATAGACGTCCGAACAGATGTGTCTGTCGGCGTTCTCGCAACGGCTGGAGACGAAGGCGATCCGCGTCCCGTCCGGCGACCAGGCGGGGGACGCCTCGTCGAACTCGCCGTCCGTCAGCGCCGTGGCGGCCCCGCTGGCCAGATCGACACGGAACAGGTGGTTGCGCCGGTCGTCCAGCCAGGGCCGCAGGTCCTCGCGAAACTGATAGCGGTCGATGACGATGGGCGCGGTCGCATCCGCCGGCAGGCCGACGCGGGCTCCGACCTCGGCGACGACCACGGCAGCCGTTCCATCCGGCGACAGGCTGAAGGCGCTGATGCCGCCGGGCAGGTGCGTGACCTGCCGCGCCTCGCCGCCTTGCGACGGCAGGACCCAAAGCTGGGTATCCTGTTCAGGCCCGCCGTCGCTGAGGAAGGCGATGAACCGGCCGTCGCGGCTGGGCTCGGGCGCCCATTCGCTCACGCTCGGCGTGTCCGTCAGCGCCACAGCCGCACCGCCCGTCCATCCCACCCGCCACAGATCGCTCTGCTGCACGTCGCCGTCGCCAGCGCCGGTCACCGAATAGATCACAGCCTCGCCATCGGGCGTGAAGACGGGCTCGCCGATCGTGCGTTCACGCCTCAGGTCCGACACCGACATCGGCGCGCCCTGCGCCCACGCCTCCCCCGCCCCGCCGATCAGACCGACGGCGATAGCGAATGCGGGGGCGAGGCGATGGATCATGGCGTGACCAGTTCTCCGCCCTTGATGACCGCCTTCACGTCCATCAGCACCGCGATGTCGGCCAGCGGATCGCCCTCGACTGCGATCATGTCGGCGTAACGACCAGGGGCCAGGGCGCCGACGTCGTCGCTCCACATCATCGCCTCGGCGGCGACGGAGGTGGCGGATTGGATCGCCTGCATCGGCGTCATCCCATAGCGAACCATGTTGGGGAACTGGCGGCCATTCTGGCCCTGGGGATAGACGCCGGAATCGGTGCCGTAGGCGATCTTCACCCCGGCGGCCACGGCCCGGCGAAAGCCCTCGCGCTGGGCGTCGGTGGTCTCGCGGTTCTTGCGCAGGGTCTCGGCCGGCCAGCCGTCGCGCGTGCCGATCTCCTCGATGTAGTCGCCGTTATAGATGTCGGCGACCAGCCAGACCGGCCGCGTCCGCATCATGGCGATGCCTTCATCGTCGATCAGGGAGCCATGCTCAATGGTGCGGACCCCGGCGCGAACGGCGGCCTTGATCCCCTCGGCGCCGTGAGCGTGGGCGGCGACGAAGGAATGGCGGATCGCCGCCTCCTGCACCGCGATGCGAATCTGTTCCTCGCTCAGTTCCATCTGACCGGGCTCGGTGCCGACGGTCAGGACGGCGCCGGTGACGATCAGCTTCAGGAAATCGACGTGGCGCTGGAACAGCCAGCCCGCGCGCAGCCGCACGTCGTTGTCGTTGGTCACGACGCCGCGCCGCATCTCCTCGGGGATGACCACGTCCGGCGCCAGGCCGGTGATCTCGCCGCCGCCGCCCGGCACGGTGATATAGGCGCCGGCGACCGACATGCGCGGTCCCTCGACCCGACCGGCGTTGATCGCATCGCGCAGGGCGACATCGCCCAGGGCTCGCCAGGTCCCGACGTCGCGCACGGTGGTGAAGCCCGCCCTCAGCGTCAGCCGCGCGTTGCGCACGCCGTACAGCACGTCCTCGGCGGCGCTGGTCAGCAGAGGGTCGGCGACATGGGCGCCCTGATCGCCGCCGACCAGATGGGTGTGCATGTCGATCAGGCCGGGCAGGACCGTATAGGCCGACCAGTCCGTGACCGGCGCGTCCGTCGGCGCGCTCTGGAACGGCGCGACCGAGACCACGCGTCCATCGACGAAATGGATCAACTGGTCGTCCAACACCCGCCCGGCGATCGTGTCCACCAGACGCCCGGCGCGGACATAGCCTGTCTGGGCCAGAGCGGCGCCGGCGCTGAGCAGGGCCGTCGCCGCCGCGCACAGGCCGAGGATATTTCGCCGAAGCGGTCGATGGATCATGGGACTAGCTCCGAGCGGCCCGGTCGGCCGTATGTCAGTTGGATTCCGCGGCGGGCCGGCGCGCCTCGATGCGACGCGCGACCAGATGATAGAGGCCGCCGACAAGCAGCAGGACTAGGCCCCACAGGGCCGCCTCCGAGCCCGCGCCGATCATGGCCCCCAGGGCGTAGAGACCGCCCAAAACCCCGACCGCCGCCAGCGCCGCCGAGCCCGCCAGCTTGCGTTCATGCATCATCTTCAGCAGGGCCAGGGCGCAGGCCAGATAGGCGATCAGCGAGGCGTTGGTGGCCAACAGGATGATGAAGGTGAACAGGTCCGCCATCGACTTCGACCCGTTCATCAGCACCAGCACGGTCAGCAGGCTGCTGGACACCAGATGCGCCCGCACCGGAACGCCGCGCGGCGACAGCTTCGCCAGCCAGCGCGGAAACACGCCGTCGCGCGCCATCGCATAGGGCATCTCACCCTGCAGCATGATCCAGCCGTTCAGGGCGCCGAGCGCGCTGATGGCCGCAAAGGCCGCCAGGACCAGACGCGCCGTCCCGCCGCCCGCGCCGGGCCAATAGCGCGCCACGAAATCGGCCAGGGGCGCATTGGACGCCGCCGCCTGGTCCGCGGGCATCAGCAGGATCACGGCGGCGCAGACGACCAGATAGATGACCCCGGCCGCCACCGTCCCCACCATGGTCGCGCGCGGGATGGTCCGGGTCGGGTCCTTCACCCTGTCGGCCGGAACCGTCGCCGACTCGAGCCCCAGAAGCGCCCACAGCGTCAGGGCCGCCGACGCCGTAACCGCGCCGAGCGACAGGTCCGAAATCCTCAGCGGCGGGACCGGCGGCGCGTGACCGCTGGTCAGCACGATGACGGCGATCAGCGCCACGGCCGCCAGCGGCAGCAGCTTCAGCGCCGTCGTCGCCACCTGCACGCCACCCGCCCAGCGCACCCCCATCAGGTTGATGGCCGTGAACAGCCAGACCACGGCGCAGGTCACGATGGCGGGCAGCATCGGCACGGCCAGCATCCCCGGCGCGAACACCGCCAGATAGCTGACCGCCGCCGCAGCGATGGCCGCGTTGCCGACCCACAGGGATATCCAGTAGCTCCACGCCACCACGAACCCGGCGCTGCGCCCGAAGGCCTCGCGCGTATAGACATAGGGTCCGCCCTCGCGCGGGAACCGCCGCGACAGGGTGGCGAACACGCCCGCCAGGCATAGCCCGCCCGCGATGGTCACCACCCAGCCGACGATGGCGTTCCAGCCATAGGGCGCCAGAGACGCCGGCAGGAGGAAGACGCCCGACCCGATCATGTTGCCCACGACCAGAGCCGTGCACATCCAGAAGCCGAGAGCCTGTACGCTACCTCCCTTCGGCATGGATCAGGCCCGAGCCGTTACGCGATGAGTCATCGAACGGGGCGCCATCAGAACCGCCTTCCGACGCGGACGCCGATGGTCCTGGGCTGGGTCGGGATGAAATAGGTCACCCCGCCGCACACCGTCTCGGCGCACTGGGCGAACCGGCTCAACTGCGCCTCCTCGTCGAAGGCGTTCTTGACATAGGCCTCCAGCGACCAGATCCCGCTGTCCAGTCCGGCCGAGAAATCCACCAGGGTGAAGGACGGAATGTCGCCCAGGATCGCCGCGGGTTCGGTACGCAGGTCCGCCGGCGCGCTGGTCTGATAGACCATCGACCCCTGGACGTGGGCCGCCAGACTGCCGACCGTCCATTCATACCGCGCGATCAGGTTGCCCTTGAACTCGGGCGTGATCGGCAGGCGTGAGCCTTCGGGCGCCTCAGGCGCCGGACAGTCGGTTTCCGGATTGCCCTCCGCATCGACGAAGCCGCAGAAGTTCTCGGTCAGCTTGCTGTCGATATAGGCGGCCGAAGCCGTCAGGGTCAGACCGCTGGAGACCGCCCAGGTGATGTCCGTCTCTATGCCTTTGACCTCGGCCTGGCCCGCGTTCTTGATCTCGGTCAGGCCGCTCTGGCCCAGGAGCGAGAACTGGAAATTGTCCCATTCCTGCAGGTAGGCGGCGCCGTTCCATCGGACCCGATTGTCGAACAGGGTGGTCTTCCATCCGAACTCGTAGTTCTTCAGGTAATCGGACTGATAGGGCGGCAAACTGCCCCGCCGGTTGATCCCGCCTGGGCGATACCCCTCGGAATAGGTCAGGTAGATCAGCCTGTTGTCATCCAGCTTGTAGGTGACGTTGAACTTGGGAACCGTGTCCTCTTCCTTGATCGCCTTATCCAGATTGGTGCAGGGCGAACCGTCCAGAACCGGCAGGGTGGGATCACAGGCGGCGACGCCCGTGGTGCCGCTGAACCCGTCGCTGTAGCCAAAGAAGCCGTACAGGCTGTTCTCCGAGCGGAAGCCGCGTATGCCGGCCGTGACGCTCAGCTGATCGGTCAGATCGAAGGCCACCTCGCCGAAGATGGCGGTGTCGATATCCTCGCGCATCTGCTTGGTCAGCCAGATGGTGTCCTCGTAACCGGGCACGGAGATGTCGTCGCCGATGCCGTTGACCTTGTAGTCCTGGAAGATGTCGTGGGTCTGCTTCTGATAGAACAAGCCGCCGACGAAACGCAGGCGGCGGTCCTGGGGCGACGAGATGCGGATCTCGTGGCTCTGTTTGGTGAAGCCATCCACGCCCTGGATATATTGCGACGGGTTCACCGGATCGCCGGCGTCATCGACGAAGTAGGCGCCATAGCCGAACAGGGTGTCGTAGAAGAAGGCGTAGTCGGAGTAGTCGCTCTCGCTCTCGAACGTCCGCTCCATATAGGCGCCGGCATAGGTGACGTCGAAGCTGCCGATCCGCCCCTCGATCGCCAGGGCCGCCTGATACCACTCGTCGTCGGTGCGTTCGGGATTGAAGTGGGTCACCGCCAGGTCGCCCACATTGGCGTCCGAGCCGAAGAAGCCCGTGGCCTTCTGGACCTGTCCCATGATCGAGGGCGTGATGGTCCAGCTGTCGTTCAGGTCGATCCGCAGGGCCGCGCGCGCGCCATAGGTGTCGATCTGATTATAGTCGTCCTCGGCCACGTCCTCGTTGGTGTCGACGATGCCCGAGGTCGGGTAGGTCAGTGAGCCGAGGACATTGTCGATATAGCCGGCGTCGGTCTTGGACCAGCCAACCAGACGGATGGCCACGTTGTCGCTGATCGGCTGGTTGAAATAGCCCTCTGCGACATAGCCCTCGCCGCCGTGCGCGACGGTGTTGACCTCCAGGTTCACCCCGGCGGAGAAGCCCGACGGATCGGGTTTGTTGGTGATGATCCTGACCGTCCCGGCCTGAGAGCTTGCGCCATAGAGCGTGCCCTGGGGTCCGGCCAGAGCCTCGACCCGGGCGACGTCATAGATGTGGATGTCGAGCGCGCCCTGGATGGTCGTGATCGGCTGTTCGTCCAGATAGACGCCGACGCTGGGCAGGGAGCCTGAGTGGTTGCCGTCGCCGCCCGACGCCACGCCGCGCATATAGACGCTGCCGACGCCGGGGCCGAAGGTCTGGAACGAGACGCTGGGCAGGTATTTGGCGTAGTCGTCGAAGTCCGAAAGGTTCAGCTGCTCCAGCTTCTCCTGGCCAAAGACCTGAAGGCTGATCGGCACGTCCTGCAGGTTTTCCGACCGTTTCTGCGCGGTGACGACCACCTCGTCCAGCGTGGTCGCCGCCTCCTGGGCCATGGCCGCCGGAACGCCGTACAGCATGGTCGTGGTCATCAGCAGGGCCGGACATAGCGTCCGGCGCAACGCCCTGTGTGTTCTGGTATTCATCGATATCCCCTCGTTGAAGTCCAATGGATCGGCCCCGCCGTTATCGGCCGGCGGTGGTCGATGGCGTGCGGCGGCTAGATCGGCGGAGCCTCCGGATAGGTGTCGAGCACCGGCCCCAGCGCCGCCTTCAGCGGCTCCAGCCAGGGCTCGTAGTGACGCCAGTGCTCGACGGCGTCCTTGAAGATGGGCTGACGCACCTGCTCGGAACTGGCGGTGCGCACGGCGCGCTCGGTCTCGTAGAACTTGAGACAGGCCGGCTCGAACTCAAGGCCGCAGTAGTCGAGCAGAGCCCTGACCTCGGCCTCCGGAGCGGCGACCATGTTTTCATAGATGACGCGATGGACCCGGCCCGGCGACACCGCATCGAAGTGGGACATCAGCTCGACGTAGTCGCGGTAGTAGAGGCCGAGCTCGCTCAGGTCGTAGCTGAACCCCTGCCCCCGCGCGAAATGCTGCTTGAAGGCCGAAAAGCCGTTGGCCATCGGATGGCGCCGCGCATCGATGATCCTGGCATTGGGCAGGATCATCTGGATCAGCCCGACATGGGCGAAGTTGTTCGGCATCTTGTCGATGAAGAACGGCCGCCCCTGCTTTCTGTGGACGCGCGTCCGGGCGATGAATTCCTCGCCCAGTTCGGCCAGCCGCTCCGGCGGCAGGGCGGCCATGATCTCCGGATAGGCCGACGCCTCGCTGCGTTTCTTGCGCCCGCTCAGGTCCTTGGCGATGGCGATGATGTCGGGCAGTTCCATCGTGCCCTCGACCATCGAATGGCTCGACAGGATCTGCTCGATGAGGGTCGAGCCGGCGCGCGGCAGGCCCAGGATGAAGATCGGATCGGGCGCGGGGCACCCAGCCTGCCGGCCCGCCGCCATCAGTTCGGGCGTGAAGACCGCGCGCGACCGGGCGACGTGATCGGTGGTCTCGGCGGCGTCATACTGGACCGACTTGCGCCGCAGGGCCGCCCCGGCCTCGTAATGGCGGAACGACGCCGCATAGTCCTTTGCGTCCTCGAACGCCTTGCCCAGGGCATAGCCGAGGTGAAACCGGTCCTCGTCGCTGATGTCCGTGCGCGCCAGCTGCGCCTGCATGGCGACCCGGTCCTCGGCGGTGAACTTCACCGTCTTGAGGTTGGCCAGGCTCCAGTAGGCCTCGCCCAGTTCCGGTTGCAGGGCGATGGCCTTGCGATAGGCGTCGATACAGTCGTCCTGGCGGCCCACGGTCTTCAGCGCGTGACCAAAGCTCATCCAGGCCCGCGCGTGCTGCGAATGTTCGGCCAGCACCCGTTCGTAGATTTCGATGGCGGCTTCGTATTCGCCGATCCGCACCAGGCATGCGGCCTTCAGGTTCAGATAGGTCGGATGATCCGGCTGCCGGGCCAAAAGCCGATCCAGCAGCTCCAACGCCTCGACCGACTTGTTCTGGCGATAAAGGGCCAGGGCCAGCTGATGCGCGGCGGCCTCGAAGCTGGGCGCTAGGTCCACCGCCCGCGCCAGCAGCCGCTCCGCATCGCCGTAGCGTCCCATGCGGGCGGCCAGTTCGGCCAGCATGCGAATGGCGGCCACGTCGGTCGGATGGCGGCGCAGATGGCCCCGCAGCAGGGGCTCGGCTGCGTCCAGCCGATTGGCGACCAGAGCCGCGCCCGCCGCGACGAGATCGGGGTCCTTGCGCGTCGCAGAGACATAGCGGACGAAGGCCGTGTCGGCGCCCGCCGCATCTCCGGCTGCGAAAAGCTGATCGGCCAGGGCGCGCCAGGCCACCCCCATCTGCGGGTCCAGACCCACGGCGCGCGTCTGGGCCGCGATGGCGCCCGCGGCGTCTGCGTCCGCGGCCAGGGCCAGGCCGAGTTCATGATGGGCGGCGGCCCAGCCGCTGTGGCTATCGACCAGGCTGCGCGCGGCGGCGGCGGCGTCGGCCGCCCGCCCTTGCGTGCGAAGGGTCGCCGCCAGCAGCAGGCCGGCGTCCCTCTGCCCCGGAACGGCCCGGAGGATTTCGCGAATCTGGGTCTCGGCCAGAGCCGGCTCGCGGCGTGACAGACGTTCGGCATGCGCCAGCGCAGTCGCCAGGTCTCCCACAGCCTCCTGCACCATCTGCGCGCCCATGACCCCGTCCTGGCTCACGGTCGAACGGAGCGTTCGACCTGGAATTCCGTGCCGTCCCGATCTCGCCCCAGCCCGATTCGCCCGCTATTTCGTCACGCGTTTCTTATTGTACGGTCACACAGTAATCACGGTTGTGCGACGCACGCAACCGACCCCGGAACACCGCTTGATCACGGCTCGGTGTTATAATACGTTTGTACAACAGCGAGTGAAGCCGCGCTGGGGGGAACGCCTGTGTCGCTGCATGAAATCCTGCCCAATACGCCCGCCGACCCTGACGCGGACTGGACCCTGCCGGCCTGGATCTACGACGACCCCGAGTATTTCGAGGTCGAGCAGGCGCGGGTGCTGCGTCCATCCTGGCAGGTCGTCTGCCACCTGAACGACATCCCCCAGATCGGTGACTGGCGCACGCTCGAGTTTCTCGGCGAGAGCATTGTCGTGGTGCGCGGCGAGGACATGCAGGTCCGCGCCTTTTCCAACGTCTGCCGCCACCGGGGATCCAAACTGGTCGACGGCCATGAAGGCTGCGCGCGCAAGCTGGTCTGCCCCTATCACGCCTGGTCCTACGAACTGGACGGCCGGCTGACGGGCGTGCCCCTGGGCGCCACCTATCCCACGCTGGACAAGGCGACGATGGGACTGGTCCCGGTCGAGCTTGAGATCTATCGCGGCTTCGTCTTCATCCGACTGGAAGGCGGCGGCCCCTCCCTGGCCCAGATGATGGCCCCATATGACGCCGAGATCGCGCCCTATCGGTTCGAGGACCTTCAGGCCATCGGCCGCGTCACCATCCGCCACCGCACGGTCAACTGGAAGAATGTCGCCGACAACTATTCGGACGGCCTGCACATCCGCGTCGCCCACCCCGGCCTGACCCGGCTGCTGGGCGCCAGCTACGGCGTCGAGGCCAGCCCATGGTGCGACAAGATGTGGGGCGATATCGGCGTGCGCATGTCGGACAATCCGTCCGAGCGACTGTACCAGCACTTCCTGCCCCACGTGGACCACCTGCCCGAGGGTGCCCAGCGGCGCTGGCTCTATTTCAAGCTCTGGCCGTCCGTCGCCTTCGACATCTATCCGGACCAGATCGACTTCATGCAGTTCCTGCCGGTCTCGCCGACCGAGACCCTGATCCGCGAAATCTCCTACGCCATCCCCGACGACCGTCGCGAGATGAAGGCGGCGCGCTATCTGAACTGGCGGGTCAACCGCCAAGTCAATCTGGAGGACACCGCTCTGATCCAGCGCGTTCAGGACGGCATGGCCTCGCCCAGCTTCACCGTCGGTCCCCTGAGCGAACAGGAGGTCTGCCTGCGCCATTTCGCCGGCAAGGTCCGCGACCTGATCCCTGAGGCGCGACTGCATCACCGTCCCGCGTCCGGCTGGAGCCGGCGCCCCAAATCCGTTTCGTGAGAGACCCAGCATGACCGCTCCCCTCGACGCCGTGATCATCGGCGGCGGCCACAACGGCCTGGTCTGCGCCTTCTATCTGGCGCGCGCCGGCATGAAGGTCCGCATCCTGGAACGGCGCCACGTCGTCGGCGGCGCGGCGGTGACCGAGGAGTTCCATCCCGGCTTCCGCAACTCGGTGGCCAGCTACACCGTCAGCCTGCTGAACCCCAAGGTCATCGCCGACATGGAGCTGCCGCGTCGCGGCCTGCGCATCGTCGAACGCCCCATCTCCAACTTCCTGCCCCAGGAAGACGGCGGCTATCTGAAACTGGGCGGCGGACTGGAGAAGACCCAGGCTGAATTCCGCAAATTCTCTCATCACGACGCCGAGGTCCTGCCCGCCTATTACGAGGCCCTGGAAGGCGTCGCCGACGTGCTGCGAAGCCTGGCCATGAAGACCCCGCCCAATGCCGGCGGCGGGCTCAAGTCGCTGCTGGCCGCCGTGGTCCAGGGCGGCCCGCTGGCCACGCTGTCCCTGTCGAAACAGCGCGACGTGCTGGACCTGTTCGCCAAGAGCGCGCGCAGCTTCCTGGACGGCTGGTTCGAGAGCGAGGCGGTCAAGGCGGCCTTCGGCTTCGACGCCGTGGTCGGCAACTACGCCAGCCCCGACACCCCCGGCTCGGCCTATGTCCTGCTGCACCATGTCTTTGGCGAGGTGAACGGCAAGAAGGGCGCCTGGGGCCACGCCATCGGCGGCATGGGCGCGATCACGGGGGCCATGCGTCAGGCCTGCGAGGAACTGGGCGTACAGATCGACCTCGACGCGCCGGTCGCGCGCGTCCTGGTGGATAACGGCCGTGCCGTCGGCGTCCGTCTGGAATCCGGCGAGGAGATCCGGGCCGCCCGCGTCATCTCCAATGTCGGTCCGGGCCTGCTCTACAACAAGCTGTTCGACCCAGCGGATCTCGACGTCGAGTTCAAGCGCCGGGTGAAGGGCTTCAAGGCGGGCTCGGGCACCTTCCGCATGAATGTGGCCCTGTCGGAACTGCCCGATTTCACCTGCCTGCCCGGCAAGACGGTCGGGGAACACCACCAGAGCGGCGTCATCCTGGCCCCGACCCTGGACTACATGGACCGCGCCTTCCTCGACGCCAAACAGTACGGAATGTCCAAGGCGCCGATCGTGGAGATGTTGATTCCATCCACAGTGGACGACAGCCTTGCGCCCGCCGGCCAGCACGTCGCCAGCCTGTTCTGCCAGCAGTTCGCGCCGGTCCTGCCGGACGGTCGCAGCTGGGACGACGAACGCGAGGCCGCCGCCGACCTGATCATCGACACGGTCACCAAACACGCCCCCAACTTCAAGGCCTCGATCCTGGGTCGCCAGATCCTGTCGCCGCTGGATCTGGAGCGCACCTTCGGCCTGGCGGGCGGCGACATCATGCACGGCGCCATGTCGATGGATCAGCTTTGGGCCGCCCGCCCCTTCCTGGGCCAGGCCGACTATCGCGGGCCGCTGACGGGCCTTTATCTGTGCGGCGCCGGCGCCCATCCGGGCGGCGGGGTGACGGGGGCGCCCGGGCACAATGCGGCGATGGAAATCCTGTCTGACCGCCCGCTGCTGGATCGGATGCTGAAGCGGGCCTAGTCGGACACCAGAGGCCGGGCCAGGAGATCGTCCAGCCAGCGTTCGGCCACCCGGCCGGCCTCTTCGGCGGTGAAGGCGCCGCCGTCCAGGCACAGCTCCAGCCAGAGCCCGTCGACCAGGGCCGTCAGCCCGACGCCCATCAAGCGCACGTCTGCGTCGCGGGCGTCCGTGGGCAGGCAGGCGCGGATCAACGGCTCCAGATCGCCGCGATACAGGGCGTAGATTTCCTGATGCACGACGCGCAGGCCCGCATCGCCCCGGCTCAGGCTCCAGAAGGCGACCCAGGTCGCCAGCAGCACAGGGTCCATGACCGGTGGGCGAAAGCTGGCCACGACATAGGCCCGCAGCCGGTCGCGCGCCCCCTCGCCCGCCGCCTCGACCGCCTCGGCCAGGGTCACGGCGACGCGCTCGCCCACCTCGCGATAGGTCGCGGCCATCAGGTCGTCGACGCCGGTGAAATAGTGGGTCAGCAGGCCGGGCGACACGCCCGCCTCGTTACAGATGGCGCGCACGGAGCATCCGGCCGCGCCCTTGTCGGCCAGACACCGCATGGCCGCCTCGATCAGCTCGCGCCGCCGGACGTCGGGTTGGATTCGTCTGTAGCTGGGACGCGCCATCCCTCGTGCTCGTAAAGCGTTGCGGCTCAGAGCGATACCTTCGGCATGATTTGCCATTGAAAGGGCGGTCGTCGAAACCGCACCCGCAGGCTGGCTATCTGTCGCCGGACAGCATGGGCCCCGTTTGTGAAACAGGCCGGTTGTCGTTGTCGCTGAAGTAGATATCCGTGGTCGTCGCCCTGGGCCCGACTGCTTGGCGTCGCAGTCGCAGCATGGCGTGAAAGTCTTCGGCCAGTTCCATCAACTGCCAGTCCGACAGTTTGCCGCCCAGGCCGATGATCTCGTCTTCCAGCCTGGAGAACGCGTGGCAAGAAATCCCGGGGCGCATGGGCATGAAGCCTCCTGAACTGTTCCGCCGAGCCCGCCGGAACCTTTCTTCCAGCTACAGGATGAGTCGGTCGGCCTGTCAGGAGGGCAGCATGCTTAACGCATCCCGCCCCCGCCGTTTGCGCAGGAGAACTCCACAGGTTTCGACGGTGGCGCCGGGCGTGATGCCGCCGATCCCAGGCTGAGGCCCCATTGATGTGAGCGGGCGATCCTGACTAGGGCGCAGTGGCTGCTCGGCGACCGGGGCCATGATGCGGACGGGTTCAGGGGCTCCTTGCAGGCCAACAGCATCACTGCCTGCATTCCCGGGTCGGGCCCATCCGCTACGACAAGCGTCGATACAAAAACCGATACCGCATCGAACCGAAGGTCGGCACAGACAGAAGGTCCTTGCGCGAATAGCGGGCCAGAGCTGCCTGTTTTCGGGCGCGCCCTACCAGCTCAGGCTTAGGCCGGCGCGGAAGGTGCGCGGCGGGCCATAACCCTCGATGCCGTCGCCGGTGCGAGAGACGGGCGCCATCTCATCAGACAGATTGTCGAGCGCGGCGTAAAGGCCCAGGCCCTCACGCACCTTCCACTCCGCCCGCGCATCGGCGGTCAGGGCGGCGTCCAGGATACGGCTGTTCAGGTCGTCGTCGAAGCGTCGGCTTTCGTAACGGGCGCGGATCGACAGTGTCAGCCGATCCGCGGCCTGCCAGTCCGCACCGGCGGTGGCGCTCCATACCGGGGCCTGGGCGGGGCGCAATCCCGTCAGTTGCGGCGCCGCCGATCCACCATCCAGTTCGGCATCGGTGGCTGCAACGGCGCCAATCAGCGTCACGCGATCCAGGCGATGCTCGGCGTTCAGCTCGATCCCGACAGCCTCGATCAAACCCGCATTCTGGCGCTGGCGCAGAACGCCGCCTGCGGGCACGAACCCACCGCGCGGCAGGGCGGGAATGATTCCCGGCCCCTCCCCCAAGGTCACATTGACGATGGCGTCCTCGATCCGGTTCCAGAACAAGGTCGCGCCCAGACGGGTTCGAGACCGGTCCCACGACAGCCCGGTCTCCACGCCCTGCAACCGCTCCGGCTCCAGGGCCGCGTTGGCCTCGGTGATGTCATTGCCGACCCGGAAGGGACGGTGCAACTCGTTCAGGGTCGCGGGGCGGAACCCGGAATAGGCGGCGGCGCGGGCGGCCAGCCCGGCCCCCAGGTCGCGCCGGGCGGCGATACGGGCGCTGACGACCTCGCCCGAACGGTCGGGATCGGTCTCGTCCAGCGTGGGCAGGCCGGTGGCGCGGTCGAGTTCAAGGCGGCGGCCGTTCTCGTTGCGCCACTGATCGACGCGCAAACCCCCGGCGATCAGCCACGGACCTTTTGTCAGGGAACCCTCGGCATAGGCCCCGACCACAGAGGTCTCGCCGCCCGCGAAGCGGTCGCGGGTGAAAACCGAGCCGCCCGAGGGCACGGGCATGAAGCGAAACCGCTCCTGGGTCTCGCCTTCGTTGAAGCGGGCGTCAGCGCCGACCTCCCACTCGACGGCCTGCCCCCAAAGGCCCGGACTGCGTCCCCGCACCGCACCATTCAGACCCCAGCCGACGGCGGGGGTGGCGTACTGATTGTTGGCGGGTGTGGTGCCGGAGCGATCCGACGCCACGGAGGCCGAGGTGTTCGAGAAATCGCTCTCGCGCCGCCAAACCTGGGCCCGCCATCCCAGCCGACCGGAGGTAGGCGTGCGGGCCAGGGTGGCTGAATAGCCGTGGCCGCTGGCGGCCGATCGGGTGTTCAACAGACCCGAACCCCGCTCCTCATCATAGGCCGAGGCTCGCAACGACAGTGCGGTGACGTCATCCACGGCGACATCGACGCGCAGGGCGGCGCTCTTGGCCAGCAGGCTCAGCGGCGTATCGGCAGCGCCCGCCGCGTCTCCGCGCACAGGTGTATAGCCGCTCGACTGGTCGTAGAGGGCCGAGCCGGTGATCGACACGCGGCCTTGCGTCAGGGTCGTGGCGGCGCCCAGGCGGCGACCACCGTCCTCACCCACGGACACGTCCAGGACCCCACCGGGCCGGTCACGTTCGCGCAACTGGATCACGCCCGTCAGGGCTCCGGCGCCATAGGGGCCCGCGCCCGCGCCGCGCACCACGTCGAGGCTTTCCAGACTTTCTGGCGCAACCTGGGACCACAGGACCCAGCCGCCGAACGGATCATTGATCGGCACGCCGTCCAGGGTGACCAGGGTGCGGCCGGCGCCGGATGGCGCGATGGCTCTCAGGCTGATGCCCTGGGTCGTCGGATTGGCCGCCAGGCTGGACGTACGGCGGAAAAGGGACACCGCCGGCACGCTGGCCAGGGCCTCATCCAGCCGCACCGCGCGGCCCAACTCGGCCTGGTCCAGGCGAATGACAGAGAAGGCCGCGTCACCGGCGGCGGGCGGCAATCGCGCAGCCGTAACCACGACGTCAGGCAGGTCGGCGGGCAGATCCTGAATCATGGGGCAGCATGGTCCGGGCGGGCCGGAAAAGACACCACCTATCAACGGACAGGACGATCCGTCTCAGGCGGGATGGACGTCGCCTGCGCTCAGGCCGCCTTGCTCCAGGCATGGAGCACTGCGTTGGGAATCTGGCTGTCGGCGACCGGCATGGGGCGGCCCAGCAGATACCCTTGCACCTCGTCGCAACCCTGGTCGCGCAGGAAGGTCAGTTGTTCCATCGTCTCCACGCCCTCGGCCAGAACCGGGATGCCCAGGCTCTCGCCCAGGGCCAGCACAGCGCGAATGATGGCCGCCGACTGAGGTCCGCCGTTCAGCTCCGACATGAACGAGCGGTCCAGCTTGATCTTGTCGAACGGGAAGGCTCGCAGCGTGGACAGGGACGAATAGCCGGTGCCGAAGTCATCCATGGCGATGGAGACACCCAGCAGTTTCAACTGCCGCAGGATGTGGGTCGTGCGGTCTAGGTCGGTGATCATCGCCGTCTCGGTGATCTCCAGCTCCAACCGCGAGGGGGCCAGGCCCGTCTCGATCAGGATCTGATGCACCAGGCGCGGCAGATCGACGTGACCCAGCTGGATTGGCGACAGGTTGACCGCGATCTTGTGCGGCTCGGCCCAGGTCGCCGCCTCGGCGCAGGCTGTCCGCAGCACCCATTCTCCGATCGGCAGGATCAGGCCGGTTTCCTCGGCCAGGGGAATGAAGTCGGCGGGCGAAATAAAGGAGCCGTCCGCCTGGCGCCAGCGCAGCAGGACCTCATAGCCCGTGACGTCGCCGGTTTCGGCATCGGCCTGGACCTGCCAGTTCAGGCTGAACTCATTGCGGTCCAAGGCCTCGCGCAGTTGCAGAACGACACGCCGGCGATTGCGGACCGCCTCGTCCATCTCCTCTTCGTAGAAACAGACATCTGTCGTCAGGGCGGCCTTGGCCCGGTACATGGCCAGATCGGCATTGTTGATCAGGGCCGATATATCGGCGGCGTCCTGAGGCCAAACCGCGACGCCCGCACTCATGCCGCAGGCGACCTCCGCGTGGCCCAGGTCGACGGGTTCGGTGATGGCCAGACGCAGCCTGCTTGCCAGATCCAGGGCATCCTCGCGCCGTGAAACCGGGGTCATGGCCACGAACTCGTCGCCGCCCAGACGCGCGATGAACTCGCCAGGCCGGATCGCCGCCCTCATGCGTTCACTGATCCGAACCAGAAGCTGATCGCCCGCCGCGTGGCCGTGGATATCGTTGACCTCCTTGAAGCGGTCGAGGTCGATGGCCAGCAGGGCGATGTGTGGATTCGCGACTTCGTCGGCGGTCTGGCGGCTCAGCCATTCCAGGAACGAGGCGCGGTTCGGCAGGCCGGTCAGGCTGTCGTTGCGGGCCAGATGAGTGATGCGGCGCTCCTGCGCCATGCGCGCGCGCAGATCCCGCACGGCATAGATGGTCAGTATAGCCGAGCCGGATTCGCGCACCTCGCTGCGGACGGCGATCTCGACCGGAATTTCGCCAGCGGCTCCGTCCAGCACGGACTGGGTCAGGCCGTCGACCGCCAGGTCTTCGGTGGTCTGGAACCAGCGTGCAACCGGCTCGCCCACGACGAGACCATGGGGATGATCGACCAGCATGGCGAAGGCTGCATTGGCAGCGATGATCCGGCCTTCCTGTGCGACGACCATGCCGTCGACGCTGCCTTCCACCAGTTGTTCCAGTCGCAGACGCGCCTGGACACGCGCCTGGACGTCCAGCGCATGACTGGCGATTCCGGTGCCGAGGACCAGCAGGCCCACCGCGGCGACGGCGAAGGCCAGCACCAGATTGGCCTGATCGCCCGTGATGTCGCCCACGTTCGGAGCCAGCGGAATGATCGTCATCGCCGTCATGCCGATGAAGTGGAGGGCCACGATGCCGCAGACCATCAGCCCAACCGCGGGCAGGGTCGATCCGGTTGACCCGGCTGCGCAGGCCCGGTTGAAGGCGCCGACGCCGAACATCACCGAGCCGATCACCGACACGGCGACATAGACGGCGGACCACTGAATCAGGGCCTCGGCTGCGAAGGCGTCCATGCCGACATAGTGCATGGCCGTCACGGTCAGGCCGAACATCAGACCACCCACCTCGCCCGCCCCGCGTCGGCGTCCGCTACCGACCCAAAGGGCGGCGGCGCTGCCGAAAATGGCGACGGCCAGGGACAGCCCCGTCAGGCCCGGCTCGTAGGCGACGTCCACGCCCGGCCGATAAGCGATCATGGCCACGAAATGGGTGCACCAGACCGTCGCACCTGATGTCAGGGCGCCCAGAAACATCCAGGCCAGGCGCGAGCCCTGATCCGCGTGTCGCAGTTTCTGAAACAGCCTGACAGTGATGAACGCGCCAAGCAGGCACAGGCCGGCCGCCAGGGCGACGAGCCAGAGATCATGACCGTCGGTCAGGCATGAGAGGAAGCGCATACAGATACTCGGGGAAACTGGGCGTCTGTTTACGGCCAAGCTCCTAATCAACGACGACTGATCAGGGTGAATGAACTGTCAATATTCGTCGCGGCAGGCCGTCCTGTCAGCATAGGCGGCGTGATAATCGATTTCGGAACGCAATCGACAAGAAACTACTCATAGTTGCAAAGCATTCAGTGGATGGTGTCTTTTCGCTTAGGCGATATCGGCGTTTGAACCCGTCGCGCGATCTTCGAAGACGGCGCTGCCTGCACCGGCATCGGCCAATGACCGTCTGTATTCTTGGGGTGCAAACTCTCCCTCCGGCGCATCTGCGGATCATGGCGCGCGACCAACATCTCTCCGGATTGGCCCCAAGCCATCTCCGATTGGGGCGAAAAATGGACAGTTGTTCACTTGCCTGCCCGACCGCATCGAACCTATTGTCCCCTCAGTCAGTGGGGAGTTCAGAGTTTTGCATTTCGTCATTGGTCTGATCGTTTCAGGCCTGATCGCCGGTTCGGCGGCCCAGCAGACCCCGCCCATCTTCCAGCCCGGCGCGCCCGGCGCTCCCTCACGAGTCATCACACCTGCCCAGGCCCTGGAGCTTAGCCGTTCGGGCTATACGGCGGGCGATGTCCGCTTCATGCAACATATGCTGGTCCACCACGGCCAAGCCGTGGAGATGGTCGACCTGCTGAAGGTCCACGGTTCCGACGCGACGGTTCGACGCCTGGGCGAGCGAATCGCCATGGGTCAGGAAGCCGAGATGGTCATCATGGAGGCCTGGCTGCACAGCCGCGAACAGCCGACCGCCATGACCATGGGCGCAGCCGACCACTCTGGTCACGCCGGCATGGATCATTCCGCCCACGCGGGTCATGGCGACATGGCCGCGTCGATGGCCGCCCCGTCTGAAACGGCTGTCATGCCCGGTATGCTGTCCCCGGCCCAGATGGTTCGCCTCGCCGCGGCGAGAGGCGCCGACTTCGACCGACTGTTCCTTGAAGGCATGATCCAGCACCACCAGGGCGCCCTCGACATGGTCGATGAGCTGATGGCCGAGCCGGACGCCGCCGAAGATCCCACCCTGTCGGATTTCCTGAGTTCGGTCGTCGCCGACCAGAATGCCGAAATCCTGCGTATGCAGTCCCTGCTTTCGGCCCTCGTGCCCGCGCAGGCATTCAACTCAACTCCCGCCACCTAGAAACCCGGAGCATTCATGATCGTGCGAACCCTATTGCTGTCCTCCGTTGCGGCCATGAGCGTGATGCTCGGCGCCGCATCGGCCTCGGCTCAGACCCAGGTCCTCGTCCCCGACGCGCGCAGCACCCTGTCGCCCGGCCTGCGCGACGCCGGTCAGGCCGCGTCCAACCTGACGCTGGAATATTCGGTCGCCCCGGCGCCCGGCTTCTTTGATCCCGAAGCCCTGTTCGCCCCCACGCCGCGCAGCGACGACGATGAGGACGCGCCCCGCCCGCCTCAACCCGAGGTCAAACCGAAGTTCACGCCGCTGGCCCTGTCCAACAGCGACATGGCCATGTCCAACGGCCGCCTGTTCGTCGGCAACTTCAACGGCTTCAACGCCTATGACGTGACCCAGGGCGAGCCCAAGCTGGTCATGTCGGTCGTTTGCCCCGGCGGCCAGGGCGACCTGTCGATCCACGGCAACCTGCTGTTCATGTCGGTCGAACAGAACCGTGGCCGGCTGGATTGCGGCGTCTCCGGCGCCGAAGGCGATGTGAATGCCGAGCGTTTCCGCGGCATCCGCATCTTCGACATCACCGACCTTGACGCCCCCCGTCAGATCGCGGCCGTCCAGACCTGCCGCGGCTCCCACACCCACACTCAGGTGCCGGACCCGACCGACCCGAACGTGCTGTACCTCTACAACTCGGCGACGTCGGGCGTGCGCAAGACCGACGAACTGGGCATCTGCTCCGAAGGCGAGCCTGACGCCAACCCCGAGACCGCCCTCTATTCGATCGACGTCATCAAGGTGCCGCTCGACCGGCCCCAGGACGCCGCCATCGTCAACCGTCCCCGCATCTTCGCTGACGCAGCCACCGGCCGCGTCGCCGGTCTGTGGCAGGGTGGACGCATCGGCGTCGCCGCCCAAAACACCGCTCAGACCAACCACTGCCACGACATCACCGTCTATCCGGAACGCGGCCTGGCGGCCGGCGCCTGTAGCGGCAACGGCATCCTGCTGGACATCTCGGACCCGCAGAATCCCAAGCGTATCTCCGAGCTGTTCGATCCCGACATGGCCTACTGGCACTCGGCGACCTTCGACAACGCCGGCGACAAGGTCCTGTTCACCGATGAATGGGGTGGCGGCACCCAGGCGCGTTGCCGTGCTGAAGACCCCTCCAACTGGGGCGCCAACCTGATCGCCACCATCGACAACCGCCAGCTTCGCGGCCGCAGCTTCTACAAATTGCCCGCGCCCCAGACGGCCGCTGAAAACTGCGTCGCCCACAACGGCACCCTGATCCCCGTCCCCGGCCGCGACCTGATGGTCCAGGCCTGGTACCAGGGCGGTCTGTCGATCGTGGACTTCACCGACCCGGACAAGGCGTTCGAAGTGGCCTCGTTCGACCGTGGCCCGATTGAAGCCGACCGCATGGTCGTCGGCGGCTTCTGGTCGACCTACTGGTTCAACGGCCGCATCTACGGCAGCGAGATCGCCCGCGGCGTCGACGTCCTGCGTCTGGTCCCCAGCGAGTTCCTGTCGGCGGCCGAAATCGCCGTCGCCGAGAGCATGATCTCCAACGAGATCAACCCGCAGACCCAGACCGAGTACAAGTACGGCGATACGCCTGACGTGGCGGCCGCCTATGCCGACCAGTTGGCGCGTACGGCAGGTCACGACGCGGCCCTGACCGACAAGGTCCAGGCCGAGATCGTCAAATGGCGTGCCGGCTCGACCGACCGCGCCTCGTCGCAATCCCTGTCCGTCGCCCTGACGGCTGCGGCCGACAAGGCCACGGGCGCCGACGCCAACCGCCTGAAGGCGCTGGCTGGCATCTTCGAGCGTCTGTCGGCCGCCTGATCGGACGCCGCCTTCCGGCGGCGACCTTTCCTTAAGCGGATGTTCGGGCCGGTTTCGCTTTGCGGGACCGGCCCGAATGCTGTCTGGGCCAAGGCTTTTCCACGCCCACGCGGGGCATAGAAAAAGGGGCGCGGCCTGCATGGCCGCGCCCCTTTTGTCTGTCGCAAAACGCCTGCTTTAGCGGGCGAACTTCTGGAACTTGATTCGGTGCGGGATCAGGCTGTCGGCGCCCAGGCGGCGCTTCTTGTCTTCTTCGTAGGCCTCGAAGTTGCCCTCGAACCATTCGACGTGGCTGTCGCCCTCGAAGGCCAGGATGTGGGTCGCCAGACGGTCCAGGAACCAGCGGTCGTGGGAGATGACCACGGCGCAGCCCGCGAACTCCTCCAGGGCCTCTTCCAGGTTCTGCAGCGTCTCGATGTCCAGGTCGTTGGTCGGCTCATCGAGCAGGATCAGGTTGCCGCCCGTCGCAAGCGTCTTGGCCAGGTGGACGCGGTTGCGCTCACCGCCCGACAGTTGGCCGACCTTCTTCTGCTGATCCCCGCCCTTGAAGTTGAACGACCCGACATAGGCGCGGGTGTTGATCTCGCGCTTGCCGACCATCATCACGTCGGTGCCGCCCGAGACTTCTTCCCAGATGGTCTTGTTGGGATCGAGCGCGTCGCGCGACTGGTCGACATAGGCCAGCTTGACCGTCTCGCCGACCTTGATGGTGCCGCCGTCAGGAGTTTCCTGGCCGGTGATCAGCTTGAACATGGTCGACTTGCCGGCGCCGTTGGGGCCGATGACGCCGACGATGCCGTTGGGCGGCAGCTTGAAGGTCAGGTTGTCGAACAGGACCTTGTCGCCATAGGACTTCTGCATCCCCTCGACTTCGAGGACGACGTTGCCCAGGCGCGGGCCAGGCGGGATCTGGATGACGGCGTGGGTCTGGGCGCCGCGCTGCTGGTCCTGCTCGTCCACCATCCGCTCATAGGCGGCCAGACGGGCCTTGGACTTGGCCTGCCGAGCCTTGGCGCCCGAACGGACCCATTCCAGTTCGCGGGTCAGGGCGCGCTGGCGGGCTTCAGATTCCGAGTTCTCCTGCACGACGCGCTTCTGCTTGGCTTCCAGCCAGCTGGAATAGTTGCCCTCGTGCGGGTGGCCCTTGCCGCGGTCCAGTTCCAGCGTCCACTTGGTCACCAGGTCCAGGAAGTAGCGGTCGTGGGTCACCAGGATGACGCAGCCGGGGAAGGCCTCTAGGTGATGCTGCAACCAGGCGACGCTCTCGGCGTCCAGGTGGTTGGTCGGTTCGTCGAGCAGCAGCATGTCCGGCTTGGACAGCAGCAGGCGGGCCAGGGCCACGCGGCGCTTTTCACCGCCGGACAGGTTCTCGGTCGACCAGTCGTCGGGCGGGCAACGGAGGGCGTCCATCGCCATCTCGATGCGGCTGTCGATGTCCCAGACGTCGCCGGCGTCGATCTTCTCCTGGAGCTTGGTCATCTCCTCCATGAGCTCGTCGGTGTATTCTTCGGCCATTTCCATGGCGATGGCGTTGAAGCGGTTGACCCACTGCTTCTCTTCGCACCAGGCCTCCACGTTCTCACGGACGTTCAGGCTGTCGTCCAGGTGCGGCTCCTGCTCCAGATAGCCGCGCTTGATCCCGTCGGCGGCCTTGGCCTCGCCCGAGAATTCCTTATCCAGCCCGGCCATGATCTTCAGCAGGGTGGACTTACCCGAGCCGTTGACCCCGACCACGCCGATCTTGGCGTCGTTGTAGAAGCTCAGCCAGATGTTCTCGAAGATCTTCTTGCCGCCGGGAAAGGCCTTGGTCAGGCCCTGCATCTGGAAAATATATTGCTGCGCCATGAGGTGCGTTGCGCCCTGTCGTTCAATCGAATGGGGAGATAGGCGCGGGATGTAGCGATCCCGCCGCCGGGTGGCAAATGACCTAGCCGTTCCGCAGGGCGGTTTGAAGGCACGGCAAGGCCGCAGTTTCGGTTATGCGTAGTTGAAACTGATCGAGATCCGTTCTGACTTTGCTGCATTGGGCGGCACCTCATGGCGCAGCCAGCTCTCCCACATCAAGACCGTGCCGGCGCGCGGGGCCAGATAGACGAAGGGTTTCTCAGCCTCCGAAGCGGCTTCGGACACGGCGGGCCGCGCCATCATCATCGCCAGGCGCGGATCCTCCAGCTTCAACGACGAGGCGCCGTCAGGCACCTCGACATAGACAGTGCCGCTGAGAAAGGCGTGCGGATGGATGTGGCCCGAATGCCCGCCGCCGGGCTTCAGCAGGTTGACCCAGAGATTATCCAGCCGGGGCTTCCTGGCCAGGTCGAAATTCAGCGCCCGCGCATAGGCCACCGCGTGCCGGTCCAGATGCCGCTTCAGTTCCGCGAACTCGGGCATCCGGTTGGGCAGGTCGTTCAGCGAGCCATAGGAGGTATAGCCGCGATAGCCGTGGGCGCGACACCAGGCCCTGCCCGCCCCATCCTCGGCCGCCAGCATCCTTACCGCCTCGACCAGGCTGTCGTTGAAGGCCTCAAACCCTGGCGTGGTCGAAAGCGTGGCCTCATAGACCTGGGTGACGAACAAGGGACGGAGAACAGGGGTCTGGGGCATGGGGTGTCCTTTAGCCTCCGCCGCCCCCCCTGCGCCACCCGCCGTCATGCCCCTTGTGCATCCATAAGCGCCGCCGGTGTTGACCCGGCGTGCGGCGCATGGTCCCTGCCCGGTCCTCTGTCGCGCCCCATTGTTAGCCAAGCCCCATGTTGAGCCCCGCCACCCGCACCACTGCCAAGGACCTGCTGACCCTGGCCTGGCCGGTCATTCTTGCGCGCCTGGGCATCATGACAATGGGCCTGACCGACGCCATCGTGGTGGGCAATTTCTCGGGCCGGGAACTGGCCTATCATTCGCTGGCCTGGGCGCCGACGGCCGTCGTGGTGACAACCTCGGTTGGACTGCTGATGGGGATTCAGGTCATGATCGCCCGCGTCATCGGCGAAGGGCGGCCAGAAGCGGCGGGAGCCGTGCTGCGACGCGGCCTGGTCTATGGGCTTCAGATCGGCATTCTGGCCATGGTCGCCCTGATCGCCCTGGGCCCCTGGGCGTTGCGCCACATGGGCCTGGAAGATGGACTGGGCGAGGGCGCAGGCCCGGCCCTGATCGTGTTTTCCCTGTCCATGCCCTTCTATCTGGTGTCGGTGGCGTGCCAGTTCTTCCTCGAGGCCCTGGGTCGCCCCAAGGCCGGCATGGTCGCCATGTGGGTCGCCAATGGCGTCAACTTGGCGCTCAATCTGCTGCTGGTGCCGGACCTGCTGGGCCTCGGCTTCAACGGCGCCTTCGCCTCGGCCTGGGCCACCTTCGGCGCACGAGCGTCTCTGGCCGTCTTCCTGATCTGGTTCATCATGCGCCTGCCCGAGGCTCGCGCCCTGGGCGTATTCCGCAAGCCCACGCCCGAACCCGCCGCCGCGCGGGAACAAATCCGCATCGGCGCCGGCGCCGGGTCGTCGTATTTCATCGAGGTCGCCGCCTTCGCCCTGATGACCATCATCGCCGGTCAGTTGGGCGCCGCCGAGACGGCCGCCTGGGCCGTCGTCCTGAACGTCTCGGCCATCGTCTTCATGATCCCCATGGGTCTGTCGTCGGCGACCGCCGTCCTGGTCGGTCGAGCCTATGGCGCGCATGACGGGGCGGGCGTGCTGCGCGCTGGCCTGGTGGGGATTGCCGCCGTGACGGCGCTGACCCTGATCGTCGCCCTGATCACCTGGCCCGGTGCGGGCGCCATGGTCGCCGCCTACAACCGCGACCCGGCTCTGCTGGCCATCGCCGCGCCCGCCCTGGTGCTGGCCTCGCTGTTCTTCGTCGCCGACGGCATCCAGGTCGTCGCCGCCCAGGCCAACCGCGCGGCAGGCGACATCTGGTGGCCCACCATCATGCACATCACCGCCTATGGCGCGATCATGATGCCACTGGGCTGGGTTCTCGCGCACCAGATCGGCGTGGACGGACTGGTCTGGGCGGTGATCGTGGCCAGCCTGGTCTCGTCCACCCTTCTGACGGGACGGTTCATCCGCGTGGCCAGGCGGTTACCGGGCCAGACCGCCGCCGTCTGACGCGCCGCCCGACGGCGGGCGCGCCCTACTGAACCGGATCGACGCCTTCAGAACGCAGGCCGACCTCGTCGAGGGTCGCAGGCTGGGTGGCGATGTCGTTGCGGATACGACGCGCGGCATGCTCGCACCGCCCGGGCAGGCCGAAGAACAGCCCGAAAGCCTGGCTGCGCGCCATCTCGTCCTCCTGGGCCAGCAGGGGCGTCCAGCGAGCCGTCGCCGCCTCGGCCGCCTGGGCCGCTGCGGCGCGCGTGGCCGGCGTCTGGCGCGGTCCGGCGACCGCCAGGGCTGAACGGAAGTCCGAAGCCTCCAGTCGGCCCAGCCGGATGATCTCGAGGTCCTCGGGGTTCCGGTCCGTCAGGGTTTCGCCCAACCGCACATGACCGCTGACCAGAGCGTCACACCAGGCCACCAGAGGATAGTCCTGGTCCGGGGCTCCGCGCGGCAGAGGATTGGAATAGGCCAGCGCCTCGCGCAGGCGCAGTTCCGAACTCGATTCCGCGCCGCGACCCGCCGTCATGATCGGGCCGTCATCGCCCGGCGCCTGTTGAGCTCCGGTCGTCTGGCTGAACAAGGCGGCGGCGAAGGCGAGAGCGGTCAGCATGAAGGCGTCCTGGGTCGGTTGAAACATCAGTTACGCGCCCGTCGTGACGCGTCGACCGCAACGCTTGAAGCCGCCCGATGGTTTTTCTGCGGCGCAAAAAGAAAGGGCGGCGGACCCGAAGATCCGCCGCCCAGTCATTTCAGATTTCGCTGTCCTTAGAAGGAGTAGCGAACGCCGACGTATGCACGACGCGGGGCAACCCAGTTGGTTGCGTCCTGGTAGGCGTACTGACCGCTACCAGCGCGGTTAGCTTGGACTTGCGTGGCCGATTGCTCGTCCAGGACGTTGAACACGTCGAGGAAGAACTCAGCCTCGCCGACCGGCAGGTCGCGGACGTACTTAAAGCGCATGTCGAACGTGTAGTAGTCCGGGTTCTTCTCGCTACCGACGAAGCCAGGCAGGACCCAGCTGTCGGTGATGCCACCGAACTCATAACCGTCCGACATCGGAGGCAGGTAGCGGCTCTGCACCACGTCAGCCGGGGTGTAGAGGGCGCCGCTGTTCCAGTTGAACACGCCGGAGATTTGCAGACCGAAGTCGAAGTCATACGAACCGTAGGCCTTGAACTGGTGTTCGATGTTACCAGCCTGAGGACCCCACATGTTCGGAGCGCGCGGATCGAGAGCGATCCAGTCGCCCTGGAAGTCGGCGTTGCCGTCCGAGTTCGAGTTACCCTCGGCCTTGTTCCAGGTGTACGACATCTGGCCATTCCAGTTGTCGGTCTTGAACTTGGTCAGGACCAGTTCGACGCCGGTGTACTCACGCTTGCCACCCAGAAGGGTGCCGATCACGTAGTTCGTGCCGGGGTTCGTGTCGTAACCGAAGTAGGACAGCGGGATGTAGAACTGCGAGCCCGGATAGGCGAAGCCGTTCGCGCCGCAGGCAGCCGCCGTACAATCCGGGTCGGAGTAGAGACCCAGGTCGTAGTCTTCCATGATGTCCTTGGACACGCGACGCGTGACCGTGGCGGACAGACCGATGCTCGAACCGATCGTGGTCGAGGCGCCGACCATGAACTCGTCGGTGTAGGGCGTCTTGGTCGCCGGCGAGATCTGGGCATCGCCCGGACCGCGCGTACGGAAGGTGATCCATTCGCCGTTGACGTTGATCTGTTCGTTGTTGATCGGACCCGTCAGGGCGCCGGCGAAGTCAGACATGTCGTTGCGGATCGGGTCGTAGTAGCGGCCGGCGAAGCCGAACACCTTGGTACGGCCGTCGCCGAACAGGTCAAAGGTCGCGCTCAGACGGGGAGCGATTTCCCAGTCAAAGCTCGCGATCTTGCTGCCGTCCGAAGCGAAGTGTTCCCACTTCTCGGCGCGAACACCGACCGCCAGGGTCAGTTGGTTCATCGTCCAGGTGTCCTGCAGATACAGGGACTGGCCTTCGGTCGAGACCGTGTAAGGACCGTCTTTTTCACGAACGGTGCGGTAGACGTTGACGTTGCCGTAAGGGTTGCCCGTGGTGTCGTTGAACACCAGCGCGTCGGCTTCCAAACTCGAAACTTCACCGTCGGCGTCGGTATCAAGCAGGGCCAGAGCGTTGGCGTTAGCCGACAGCGCGGGCAGCAGGAAGGCCGAGTAGTCGGTCGCGGTGATCGAGCGGGCGGTCCAGCCTGCGAAGACCAGGTTACCGTCCTCATCGAAGGTCCGAGGACGACGATAGGTGCCCAGCGTGGTGCCGAGATAGTCGGGAGCCAGCGAGTTGTAGGTCACGCCACCGGGGACCGAGTCGGTCTGGAAGTAGGTGTTCTCGGTCGAGACGAAGCCCGCCTTGAACGTGTGCGTGCCGAAGCTCGAGTCCAGGAAGTATTCGAAGTTGAAACCGTATTCTTCACGGTCGCGGTGTTCTTCGAAGTTGATGCCGCGGCCGCCCAGTTGGCGATCGTAGATCGTCGACGGATCGGAGTTGAAGTAGGTGACGTTGTCACGGACCGTGTTGTCGTTTGCGACGTCGGTCAGCTCGGATTCATGCTTGAAATAGTAAGCATTGAACAGCAGGTCGCCCCACGTACGCGAATAGTCGATCTTGTAGTTGTCGCCGCCTTGCGTACGCGAATAGTCACGACGATTGATGATGGCCGACGAGTTCTGACCGCTGATTTCCGTGGGGTCGCTGAAGAAGGTCGCGGTCAGACGGTCGTTGTCCGTAACCTGCCAGGTCAGCTTGCCGAAGTAGTAGTCTTGGTCGCTTTCGACCGAACGCAGGATTTCACCGGAGTCCGTGTCGAGAACGTCGTCTTCACGGTTCTTCTTCTGGTACGAACCGAACAACCAGAGGCGGTCGCGGATGATCGGGCCGCCGATGGTGAAGGCGGTGTCATAGGTCGAGAAGCCGCCCGACGTGTTGTGCTTGTCCTCGGCGACCAGGTCGTCGTTCTGCAGGTAGTAGTTGAGCGAACCGTGCCACTCGTTCGAACCGGACTTGGTCACGACGCGCGAGATCAGGCCCGAACCACCGGCGTATTCAGCGGGCACGCCGCCGACGATGACCTGTTGTTCCTGGATGATTTCGGAGTTGAAGTTCGAACCGAAGGTGCCGGTGACGGGGTCGGTAACGTCGACGCCGTCCAGGTAGTAGAGGTTGTCGGTCGAGGCGCCGATGGCGCCGTTGACGTCGGAGTAGTTGACGCCCGAACGCGACGAAGGGTTGCCGCCGTTCGAAGGCTTAACGCCGGGAACCAGTTGCAGGTAGCTCTGGTAGTTACGGCCGGTGGGCAGGGATTCCACAACGGCGAGCGTCAGGGTGGTGCTGACCTGGGCCGAGGTCACGTCGATGGCGGCGAGCGAACGGCCGGTGACGACGATGTCGTCCAGGTTCGTTGCATCGCTAGCGCCGCTGCTCAGGACGTAGCCGACCGAGAGGTCGCGGCCGGTGACGACGGCGACGTTGCTGGCGCTGTAGTCAGCGTAGCCGGGAGCGGCGATTTCGACGGTGTAGTTCTGCGACGGATCAAGACCCGCGACGCGGACGCGGCCGGTCGCATCGGTGACGCCCGAACGCGTGATCAGGCTGTCCGGCGAGCTCACGATCACGGTTGCGCCGGACAGGGGCTGGCCGTCGTTTGCCGTGACGGCGACGCGCAGGGCGCCCGTCTGCGACTGCGCCATCGCGCCGCCGGCGAAGAACATGCCCATCGCTGCGCTGATCGCAACGGTGCTGACGCCCTTGGCCAGGTGGTTGAAACGCTTCTGGTTAGTCATAAGTCGTAGCCCCTTATAAAGTGACGCCAAGCTGTCTGAGGGGCGCATCGCTGAATGCGCCTACGGACCCCACGCCGCTCGGATTGCCGCCATCCTAGGCAGGCGTGAAGCGGGGTCCAAGATCAATTACATACCTGTAACAGGATCGACGCCGGGCTGTCTCAATCTCGCCACACCAGAGTTTGATGGCTAAGCTTGATTTTAAGCCGATGATTTCCATAAGCTTTATCCCTTGTGTCCGGGCGCATTTCCGACACACATGAGACGTGACGTTGAGTTTGCCTTAAGGAACTGGGCCAAATTCTCGGCTATGGCAGCGCTTTCTCATCAGGGCTGGCGGCGGGGTGATCGCCCTGGATTCAGCGCTGAATCGCGACTCGCGCCGCATAGGGCGTCGGCTCTGGCGTGCAGGAGGCGGTGATCAGTTGCGCCGCCATGAGACACAGAATCGCCGCTGCGATCGGCTGGAGCCGATTTGACACATTATAGGCCAGGGATTGAACCACGACGCACGCTCCGCAACAGGTTTACGACCTGTTAAGGCAAGGGTCGGACCAGAGCGGTTCAGCCCGCTACGGATTCCGCTGCGGGCGTCGATCATGCCAGTCGAGGTAGTTTCAATGATCCCCTTCGTGCGCGAGTTCGATTTCGTCCACGGGCGGCGCGACCAGGTCTCGCCCCTGATCCAGCGGGTCATCGCCGCCAATCCCGGCCCCTTCACCTATACGGGCACGGGCACCTACATCATCGGCCGGGACGAACCCGGCGCGGCCCTGGCGGTGATCGATCCCGGTCCGGCGGACGAGATGCATCTGCACGCCCTGATGGCGGCGGTGAACGGTCGCCGGGTCAGCCATGTGCTGGTGACCCACACGCACAGCGACCACTCTCCCCTCGCCCGCCCCTTCGCCCAGAGGACCGGCGCGACCATCCTGGCGGCCCGGCCGCCGGCGCGCGAGACCCATGCCTCGGGCCGGCTGGACGAGGAGGAGGACGGCGCCTTTCAGCCCGACGAGCTTTTGACCGGCGGTGAGCGGATCGTGGGCGACGGCTGGACCTTCGAAGCCCTGGCCACGCCCGGCCACGCCTCGAACCACATGGCCTTTGTGCTGGAAGAGGAGAACGCCCTGTTCAGCGGCGACCATGTGATGGGCTGGTCGACCACCGTGGTTGCGCCGCCGGACGGGGACATGGTCGCCTATATGGCCAGTCTGGACGCCGTCATCGCGCGCGACTTCGCCACCCTGTGGCCCACCCACGGCGCGCCGATCACCGAACCTGCGCCTTTTCTGGCCGCTTATAAGGCGCACCGGTTGGGGCGAGAGGATCAGGTCCTGGCGCGGCTGGCGGCGGGGGACCAGACCATCCCGGCCATGATCCCGACCCTTTACGCCGCGGTCGACAGCCGGCTGTGGCCGGCCGCCAGCCTGTCGGTGCTGGCCCATCTGATCAAGCTGGTCGGCGAGGGCCGCGTGTCCGCCGAGCCCCAAGCGACGCTGGATGCGACCTACGGGCTGGTCTGAAGGACTTCGACGATCCTGGTGGCCAGGCGACAAGCCTCGCCGCCGTCGTCACGGTCGTCGCGCGCGGTGACCCGAACGTCGGTGCGGCCCGGACGGATGCGAACGACCGCATCATGGGTGAAGCCGAACCAGAAACTGTGGTGGCTGCCGTCGGCGCGGCCCACGCCGATGCCCGCGACCTCGAACCCGGCCTCCTTCAGCGCATAGCCTGCGACGCCCGGCGCGACCTGGGTCGGCACCGAGACGGCGGCGGGACACCGCGCCCCCTGCTGCGCCCAGCGCGCCATGAGCGCGGCATCGCCTGCGGGTCTGACGGCCATGATCTGGCGGCTGAAGACCGGCGGGTCGGCGGGATTGGTGGAGACGTCCGGCGACGACTGGTTGGCCTTGATCCCGGCGTCGTGGCGAAGGAACTGGCCGATGGTCAGCCCGGCGACGACGATGGCCAGAGCGGCGAAGATCCCCGCGCGCTTCCACGCGCCGAAGGCCAGGATGAGGGCCCCAACAGCCGCAGCCGCACCGACCCAGGCCAGAGCCCAGGCCGCCTTCAGCGTCAGCACGTCGAACGCAAAGGCGCGGTCCCAGGCGCCGGTCTTGACCCCCGCCGCAGCGATGAACACCAGAAGCGGAGCCAGCAGGCTGATGGCCACGCAGGCCAGGGCCGCCTTGACCCGGGTGTCGCCGGTTCGTTTGGTCGCCATGGTTCGTCCTTTCGTCCGCAGTTCTCGCGCCCGACGCCGCCGGGTGTCAGCCGATCTGGGCGCGGTGCCTCAGCTTGGCGTCGGCCAGGACGCAGGCGGCCATGGCCTCGACCACCGGCACGCCGCGCAGGGCCACGCAGGGATCATGGCGCCCCTTTGTCCTCAGATCGACCTCGGTCCCGTCGCGGGTGACGGTCTGACGCAGGGTCAGGATCGAGGATGTCGGCTTGAAGGCCACCCTCAGGGTCAGGGGCTGGCCGGTGGAGATGCCGCCCAGGACGCCGCCTGCATGGTTGGACAAAAAGACCGGCTGGCCGTCGGCGTCCAGCCGCATCTGGTCGGCATTGGCCTCGCCCGACAGTTCGGCGGCGCCGAAGCCCGCGCCGATCTCTACGCCCTTGACCGCATTGATCGACATCATGGCGGCGGCCAATTCGGCGTCCAGCTTGGCGTAGAGGGGCGCGCCCCAGCCGGCGGGAACGCCCGTGACCTCCAGCGCCACGACGGCGCCGATGGACGAACCGGCCTTGCGGACGCCATCCAGATAGGCTTCCCACGCCGGCACGACCTCGGCGGAGGCGGCGAACAGCGGGTTGTCATAGACGGCGCTGAAATCGATGGCCTCGTCGGCAATCCGGTGCGGGCCCAGTTGCACGACGCCGGCGCGGATGACGACGCCCTCGCCCAGAACCTTCCTGGCCACCCCGCCCGCAGCGACCCTGCTGGCCGTCTCGCGCGCCGAGGACCGCCCGCCGCCGCGCGGATCACGCACGCCGTATTTGGTTTGATAGGTCATGTCGGCGTGACCGGGGCGATAGGCCCGCGCGATCTCGCCATAGTCCTTGGAGCGCTGGTCCTCGTTTTGGATCTCGATGGCGATGGGCGTCCCGGTGGTGACCGGGCCGCCGCCGTCGTCGAACACCCCCGACAGGATGCGGGCCGTATCGCTCTCGTTCCTCTGGGTGACGAAACGCGAGCCGCCTGGCTTCCTCTGGTCCAGCCAGGGCTGGAGGTCGGCCTCGGTCAGGGAGATCAGGGGCGGACAACCGTCCACGACACAGCCGATCGCCGGCCCGTGGCTCTCGCCCCAGGTGGTCACGCGAAACAGATGGCCGAAGGTATTGTGCGACATAGGGCGTGGCTTAGGCCGCCAGACGCTCCGGCGTCCAGACCCGAGCGAACCGGGCCAGCAGATGTTCGGCCGCCGACGGCGCATCCTCGGACGGCTCCAGCGTCACGAACAGGTGCCCTGCCGCCTTGGATCCACGCGCGGGAAGGCCCAGATCGCGCAGCCGCAGCCGCACCGGCGCCGTCAGGCCGGGCGCGACCCAGGCGCCGCGGGTCCCGGCATGGGTCTCGATCTCGACGCGTCCGCCGTCCTCCAGCGAACGCGGCGGCACGGCCCAGGTCATGTAGAGGTCATCGCCCAGCACCGACAGGCCGTCGGCGGCCTTGATCAGCACGGGCAGATACAGGTCTGCGCCGTCATCGCGCCCCGCCTTGAGCCGCAGATGGTCGCCGGTCCGCACGCCGGGCGCGGTCCGCACCTTCAACAGCCGGCCGCCGATGCGGACATGGCTGAAGCCGCCCGCCACGGCCTGCATCGGGGTGACCGACACCACCGGCAGGGCCTCAGGCTTGGCCTGGGGCGCCGCCAGGCTGACGCGGGCGCCGCCGCTCTGCTGGATCAGGCGATAGGCGGCGATGACGCGGCGGAACCGGTCGGCGTCCCCGCCGGGCATATCCGGCCGCGCCGCCTTGACCGCCTCGCGAAAGGCGCGGGTCAGGGCGTCTCCACCCGTGGGCCCGTGCAGGCCCAGAATGGCGAAGGCCTGGCCCAGGTTGGGCGCGAGACCGGGATTGAGAGTGGCGTGCGACGCTGACATCCCGCGATAGATGTCGGCAACATGGTCAAGGCGGAGTTAACCGTGCGGTTCTCATCGGACGACGCTATATGCGATCCATGACCCCGCCGACCGCAAACAACGCCATTCCCGCCAGTCCCGACCGCGAGACCTATGCGCGCGACTATGCCGCCGCCCTGGCCGCCAATGGTGATGACGCCATCTTCGACCGGACCGAGCCGATCGGCCTGTTCGTCGACTGGCTGGCCGATGCCGGACGGCATGAGATCAACGATCCCAACGCCATGGCCCTGTCGACCGTGGATGCGGACGGCGCGCCCGACAGCCGCATGGTGCTGCTGAAGGATATCGACGCGCGCGGCTTCACCTTCTTTTCCAACCGCGAGAGCGCCAAGGGACTGCAACTGGACGCGCACCCGAAAGCCGCCCTGCTGTTCCACTGGAAGTCGCTGCGACGTCAGGTGCGGGTGCGCGGCGCGGTCGAGCCGGTCTCGCAGGCCGAGGCCGATGCCTATTTCGCCACACGTGCGCGCGAGAGCCAGATCGGCGCCTGGGCGTCGGACCAGTCCCGTCCCCTGCCCGGCCGCGACGCCCTGAACCAGGCCATCGCCCGCGAGACCACTCGCTTCGAAGGCCAGAACGTGGCCCGCCCCGAGCGCTGGACCGGCTGGCGCGTGGTTCCTCAGGCCGTGGAGTTCTGGCGCGACCGCCCCTTCCGCCTGCACGACCGGCTGCGGTTCGAGCGCGACGCAGACGGCTGGAGCCGGGGTCGCCTCTATCCCTGATCGACGCCGTAGCGGGCCAGGAAGGTCTCGACCGCATCCTCGGCGATCTGCTGGGCCGAACGCTGGGCCTTGACCTCGTCGCCTGTGACCATGGGCATGAAGAAGACCGGATGTTCGATCATCCCCATCAACTGGCCCGCAGCCCAGGACGGCTTGTCGACGCAAAGCTCGTTCGCCGCCGACAGATCGCGCAGCGCCTCCATCAGCGGTCCGCCGAAGTCGCGGCGTCCGCGCTCGAAGAACTGCATGGCGACGTCGCGAAAGCGCGGACGCTCGGCCATCACCAGCCGGAACATCGAGCGCACGAAGCCGTCGCCCAGGAACTCGGCGTAGGCCAGTGCGAAATAGAGCAGCCGCTCGCGCGCCGGCCCCGAGGCCGTCCGCACGCGAGCCATCTTGCGCGAAAATTCCTCGGCCGCGTCGTCGATGGCGGCCGCGAACAGGTCATCCTTGGAGGGGAAATAGCCGTACAGGGTCGCCGTCGAGACCCCGGCGGCGCGCGCGATGGGCTCGATCCGCGTGGCGGCGTAACCCGATGTCATGAAGGCGCGCCCCGCGTGCCGGATGATGGCGGAGCGGCGCGGATCGCCGTCGGGGTTTCTCGGAAAAGTCGGATTATCGTCAGTCACACGCAGAAAGTGTCGCTAAATCACGACGTTCGCAAGCGCTAACGCCTGACCCGTCAGGTTTTGACAGAGGCCAGCAGCGGGTGGGCCAGCACCGGCGCCGCCAGCACCGCCACCGTGGTCGGGTTTTCCAGCCGGACCGCCGCGGTGACATCGGCGATGACGATGTCGGCCTGCGCCTTTGACGGCTCGGTGAGCCGCTCGTGTCCGGGTCGCACCGTGGCCAGATATTGATCGATGACCGATGTCGCCGTGCGGCCCCGCTCGGCCTGATCGCGCAGCAGGCGGCGGATGAAGCGGATATCGGCCGGCGTATCGACGAACACCCGCAGATCGAACAGGGCGGCCAGCGCCGGCGTGCACAACAGATGCGTACCCTCGACCAGAACCACCGCTGCGGCGCGGACCGCCTCGCCTCCGGGCTCGCGGCCATGGTGGACGAAAGAATAGATCGGCGCGGATATGTCGCGCCCGGCCTTCAGCGCGGTCAGGTCGGCGTGCAGCAGATCGTGGTCGCGCGCCGCCACGTCATCGAAATCGAAGGTCGCCGCGTCGAAGTCGGGCAGTCCGGCCGCGTCGCGATAATAGGCGTCCTCGCGCAGCAGGACCGCCGCGCCCGCAGGCAGGGCGGCGACCACAGCCTCGGCCAGGGTCGATTTGCCCGATCCGGAGCCTCCCGTGATGGCGATCAGTACGGTCATCAACAACAGTCCAGCTTGCACTCGCATCTTGTGGCGCGGCGGGGCTTCTTAGGCGGCCAGACCTGTATTGACCATGGTCGTAGGTGACCCTGCGTCACGTTGCTTATCAGCGGTCACCTGACTAGCGTGTCCTCAAGCGCCGCATTCAGTCGGCGCAGATGCGAGGAATGCGATGCTGGGTTTGATGCAGGACTGGCCGCTGACGGTCGACAAGATCATCGATCATGCCAGGAACTGGCATGGCCATCGCGAGGTCGTGACCCGGTCGGTCGAGGGGCCGATCGTCCGCACCACCTACGGCGAGATCCATACCCGCGCCAAGAAGGTCTCGAACGCCCTGCTGGCCTGGGACGTAAAGCCCGGCGACCGCATCGCGACCCTGGCCTGGAACACCGGCAAACATATCGAGGCCTGGTACGGCATCATGGGCATAGGCGCGGTGTGCCACACCCTGAACCCGCGCCTGTTCCCCGAACAGCTGGTCTACATCATCAACCATTCCGGGGATCGCATGATCTTCGTGGACCTGACCTTCGTGCCCTTGCTGGAGGCGGTGCTGCCGCACTGTCCCAAGGTCGAGAAGGTCATCGTCATGACCGACGAGTGGAACATGCCGGCGACCAAGCTGCCCGGCGCCGAATGCTATGAGCAAATCCTGTCCGAAGCTTCCGCCGATGTGACCTGGGGCGACTTCGACGAACAGACCGCCTGCGGCCTCTGCTACACCTCCGGCACGACGGGCAATCCCAAGGGCGTGCTGTATTCGCATCGCTCCAACTTCATCCACACCCTGCTGGGCCTGCAGACCACAGTCCTGGGCGCGACGCCGTCCGAGGTCATCCTGCCCGTCGTGCCCATGTTCCACGCCAACGCCTGGGGCATCGCCTTCGGCGCCCCGGCGGCGGGCTCCAAGCTGGTCATGCCGGGCGCCAAGATGGACGGCGCCTCGATCTATGAGCTGATCGTGTCCGAGGGCGTGACATTCTCGGCCGCCGTGCCCACCGTCTGGCAGGGGCTGCTGGCCCACCTGCGCGAGCACAAGCTGCAGATCCCCACGGTCAAGCGCGTGCTGATCGGCGGCTCGGCCGTGCCCGAAAGCCTGATCCGGGCCTTCCACGACGAGTTCGGCATCGAGGTGCTGCAGGGCTGGGGCATGACCGAGACCTCGCCCATCGGCACCCTGTCCAACATGACGCCCGAGCTGAAGGCCCTGCCCTATGACGAGCAGATGAAGTGGCGGATCAAGCAGGGCACCCCGCCGCTGGGCGTCGAGCTGAAGCTCAAGAACTACGCCGGTCAGGAAATGCCGCACGACGGGCACACCTATGGTCGGCTGATGATCAAGGGGCCGACCATCGCCGGCGGCTATTTCAACTCGGACGAGGTCATCCTCGACGCAGAGGGCTTCTTCGACACGGGCGACGTCTCGACCATCGACGAACAGGGCTTCATGCAGATCACCGACCGCGCCAAGGACGTGATCAAGTCCGGGGGCGAGTGGATCTCCTCGATCGACATCGAGAACATCGCCATGGGCCACCCCCGTGTCGAACTGGCCGCCGTCATCGGCGCCGCCCACCCCAAATGGGACGAACGCCCGGTCCTGGTGGTCAAACTCAAGCCCGACCAACCGCAGGACAAGCAGGAACACCTCGACTTCCTGGTCGGCAAGATCGCCAAATGGTGGATGCCCGACGACGTGGTCTTCGTCGATGACATCCCCCTGGGCGCGACGGGCAAGATCGACAAGAAACTGGTCCGCGAACGGCTGAAGGACTACCGCCTGCCGACCGCAGAGGCCTGATCGACCGCGCAGCCCTGGCCGCCGGTCAGGGCTGCAATGCCGCGCGCTTCAGCGCGACCAGATTGGCCGAGCCGGTGCAGAAGCAGACCGTGCGCAACTGGCGGATCATCAGCTGGAAATGGGCGACCACCGCCTCTGTCGAGACGGTCGCTGCAGCCAGCACGCCGGCCGCCTGACCGACCACATCGGCGCCCAGACGGATGGCCTTGGCCGCATCCACGCCGTTGGCGATCCCGCCCGAGCCGATGACCACGGCGCGAGGGCAGGCGCGGCGCACGTCGACAATGGCCTGGGCGGTCGATACGCCCCAGTCGGCGAAGGCGGCGGCGTGGGCGCGGTCCGTTTCCTGTTCGGCGCGCTCGCCCTCGATCAATCCCGTGTTCGAGCCGCCTGCGCCTGCCACGTCGATGGCGGCGGCGCCCATGTCGATCAGCCGGCGCGCCGTCGCGCCCGACAGGCCCGCGCCCGTCTCCTTGACCACGACCGGCGTGTCCAGTTTGCGGATCAAGGCCTCCAGCGCCGCGCCGACGCCCCACCAGTCGCGGTCGCCCTCGGGCTGACAGGACTCCTGCAAGGGATTCAGATGTACGATCAGGGCGTCGGCGCCGATCATGTCGATCGCCCGTCTCGCCTCGTCCAGCCCGAAGCCGCGCGTCAGTTGGGCCGCCCCGACATTGGCCAGGATCGGCGTGTCCGGCGCCCGGTCGCGCAGACGTCGGGTCAGGCTTGCTGAGCCTCCCTCCCCCTCTGCGATGGCCACGCGCTGGGAGCCCACGGCCAGGGCGATGCCCAGTTGCTGGGCGGCCTCGGCCAGATGGGTGTTGATCGCCTCGGCCCGCCCTGGTCCGCCGGTCATCGCGCTGATCAGAAAGGGCGCCTTGAGCCGGTAACCCAGGAAATCGGCGCCCAGGTCGATCTTGTCGTGATCAAGATCGGGCAGGGCTTCGTGGACAAAGCGGACCGCGTCGAACCCGGCCGGCCGCGCGTGACGCCCCGCGCCCGACAGCACGACATCGAGGTGCTGATCCTTCCGGTCCGAGATGTCCGCCAATGCCCCGCTCCCGATATGAGACCGCCGACCGCGCAGGCTGCGCGATCGGCGGCGGGTCTAGAACGCAGAGACGGCGCGAAGTGTCCGTCCCGGCGTCAGGGCTTGCGCGACACCGTCAGGGCATAGGCGCCCGTCGAGCCGGACGCGAAGCTGCGCGCGCGGATCACATAGGTCCCCGTATCCTCGACGGTCCACTCGACCTTGGCGTGAGTGTCCGACAGGCTGTCGTCGTCGCTGGCCACGCTGTTCCAGTTGCCGTCGCTTTCGCGCCCGATGTCCAGATAGGCGTCGAAGTCGTTGGAGGTCATTGTCACCTCCAGCTTTTCACCCTCGGTGACGCGCACCGCATAGGCGTCGAACAGGGCGCCGTCCTCGGCGATGGCGTCCGTGTCGGCCAGGGTCCCGCGCGCCGTGGCGCCGACCAGGATGCTGCCCGGCTGGGGCTGCGGGCCCTTGTCCAGCAACTCGATGGAGAACAGGCCCTCCGAGCCGCTGCTCAGCGGCGTGGCGCGCACGATGTAGTCGCCGGTCTTGGGCAGGATGAAGTTAAGCCGTGAATCCGTGCCCTCGCCCAGGCCGTCGTCGTCCTGGCCCAGCGCCTCAAACGACGCATCGGCGTGGCCGACCTGCAGATAGGTGTCGAAGTCGCCCGAGCGCATGATGATCTGGACCCGGTTGCCCTCGGTTCCGCTGAACCGATACTCCACCATGCCGCGGCCCTCTTCGTCCTGAGGTCCCTTGGCGGAGATTTCGCCACGCAGGGTCTCGCCGATAGCCAGGGGCGTCGCGGCCGGGGGCGGCACCGCCTCGCCCAGCGCGAAGGTATAGGCGCCGTCGCCGTTGCCCGACAGGGCTCGGGCCTGGAGCGTGTATTCGCCGGCCGCAGGCAGGGTGAAGATGATGCGCGAATTGGTGCCTTCGACGCCGCCGTCATCGTCCTGGTCGAGGCTCTGGCCCGAGGCGTCGAACAGTTCCAGATAGGCGTCGAACGCGTCAGAATTCATCGTCGCGTCGATCCGCTGGCCCGCAGCGCCGGTGAAGCGATAGGCGTCGGCGCGGACACCGCTCTCGTTCACACCCGTCTCGGACCCCAGGCGGCCATCGATAGAGGCGCCGAAGTTGATCGGGGCGGCAGGCAGGGGCGCCGGCGCCTCGCTGAGACCGACCGTATAGTCACCCCGGCCCTCGCCGCCCAAGGCCTGGGCGTGGATCACGAACTCGCCGGAGCTGGGCGCGGTGAAGATCAGGTAGGAATCCAGACCGCCCGAGGGCGAGTCGTCGTTCTCGGCCAGTCGAACGAAGGATCCGCGCTCCATCCGACCGACGCGGACGAAGGGATCGAAATCCTCGGCCTTCAGCGAGATGGCGAACCGATCTCCCTGACGGGCGCGGAAGACATAGGCGTCATAGGAGCCCTCCTCGTTGTCGGCCTCGGGATCGCGGTCGGTCAGTTCGCCGGACAGTTCTCGGCCCATGCTGATCGCGGTCGGACGCGGCGCACGCGGCGCAGGCGGGCGCTCGGTCAGAGCCAGACTGTAGCCGCCGCCTTCCAGACCGCTCAGGGTGCGGGCGCGAAGCGTGTATTCACCGTCGGACGGCACGACGAAACGCAGTCGGGAGTTGACCCCTTCGCCCAGTCCGTCGTCGTCGGAGGCGAAGGATTCGTCCGAGCCCGGCGCAAAGACCTCGAGATAGGAATCGAACGCCTCGGACCGCATTACGGCCTCCAACCGCTGACCGGCGCGACCGCGAATGCGGTAGGCGTCGTAGCGGTATTCGCCCGAATCATTGTCGCCGCCGACCGAATCCTGGCCGTCAAGCACGCCCTGGATCGAGGAACCGATTCGAAGCTCGGTCTGAGCGTTGGCGTGACCCGCTCCCCCGAGAAGCGCGCCCATGCTCAAGGCGGCGGCGCTGACGGTGACGGCGAAGGGAGTGCGGCGCATAGGTTTCCTCGAGGTTTGTCGGCCGATCATAGACGCCGAACTGTGACCACTGTAAATCGCCCTCATCTGAACGATACCTGACGAAAGCTCTGCTATGGCGGAAACGATCCCTCACGCCCCCTCGATCGTGGATAAGGCCATCGACGGCAAGGCCTTCGCCGCCGGCCTGGTCGACCGCATCACCGGGGCCTCCGCGCGCCTGCGGGCCGATCACGGCGTCCAGCCCGGCCTGGCGGTGGTCATCGTCGGCGAGGACCCGGCCAGCCAGATCTACGTCCGCAACAAGGGCGAGACGACCCTGCGCGCCGGGATGCGGTCCGACACGCACCGGCTGGACGCAGGCACCAGCCAGGCCGACCTGCTGGCCCTGATCGCCCAGCTGAACGCCGACGCCGGCATCCACGGCATCCTGGTGCAACTGCCCCTGCCCGGGCACATCGATTCCACGGCGGTTCTGGACGCCATCGACCCCGACAAGGATGTGGACGGCTTCCATGTCGTCAACGCCGGGCGGCTGGCCGTCGGACTGCCCGGCATGGTCCCCTGCACGCCCCTGGGTTCGGTGATGCTGCTGAAGGACGCCCTTGGCGACCTTTCGGGCCTGAACGCCGTCATCGTCGGCCGCTCCAACATCGTCGGCAAGCCAATGGCTCAGCTTCTGCTGGCCCAGAACTGCACCGTAACCATCGCCCACTCTCGCAGTCGCGACCTGCCCGCCCTGTGCCGCGAGGCGGATATCCTCGTCGCCGCCGTGGGTCGGCCGGAGATGATCCGGGGCGACTGGATCAAGCCCGGCGCCGTCGTCATCGACGTCGGCATCAACCGCGTTCCGTCCGCCGATCCGGTCAAGGCCGCCGAGGGCAAGACCCGCGTCGTGGGCGACGTCGCCTTCAAGGAGGCGGCCGCCGTGGCCAGTCGCATCACCCCGGTGCCCGGCGGCGTGGGACCGATGACCATCGCCTGTCTGCTGGCCAACACCTATGTCGCCGCCTGCCGCGCGAATGGCGTCGAGCCACAACCATTGGACGCTTGAAGCCCGCCCCCTCAGGCGTAATAGTCCGACTCGAAGGCGCAAGCGTCCATGCGCCATAGAGGAAGCGACCATGCTGCGTCTTGACCCTCGTTTGACGGCTATCGCCGCCGTCGTCGTGCTGGCCCCTGCGGCTGCGGGCTGCGGCTACAACACCATCCCGACCAAGCAGGAACGCGCCGAGGCCGCCTGGGCCGATGTCCAGAGCCAGTACCAGCGCCGGGCCGACCTGATCCCCAACCTGGTCGCCACCGTCCAGGGCGCCGCCATCGCCGAACGCACCACCCTGACCGAGGTCATGGAGGCCCGCGCCCGCGCCACCTCGGTGCAGATCACGCCGGAAACACTCAGTGATCCCGCCGCCTTCCAGGCCTATCAGGCGGCGCAAGGTCAGTTGACCGGCGCCCTGTCGCGCCTGCTGGCGACGGTAGAGGCCTATCCGACCATCCAATCGAACCAGAACTTCCTCAACCTGCAGTCCCAACTGGAAGGCACCGAGAACCGCATCACCATCGCCCGGCGCGACTACAACGAGGCGGTGCGCGACTATAATCTGTCGCTGCGAACCTTCCCCAGCGTGATCTGGGCCAAGACCGCCCACGCCAGCGCCCAGCCCATGACCTTGTTCGCCGCCTCGGCCGAGGCTCAGTCTGCGCCGACAGTGGCCTTCAACGTCGGGCCGAACGCTGCGGCGCCTGCGCCCGCACCCGCCGCCGCACCGGCGCGGTGATGAGCGCACCCCGCGCGGCGGGGACTTTTGGCGCCCGGGGCTTGGGTGGACGGCTTCTGGGCCTGCTGCTCTGCTGCTGGCTCGCGCTTTTTGCGTCCAATGTCTGGGCTGCCGAGCCGACATTTCCAGCGCTGAGCGGCCGGGTCGTCGACCAAGCCGACCTGCTGCCCGCTCAGACCCGCGCCGACCTCGACGCCAAGCTGGCCGCGCTGGAAACGGACACCGGCGCACAGCTTGTGGTCGTCACCCTGCCTGACCTTCAGGGCTATGAGATCGAGGATTACGGCTATCGCCTGGGCAGGGCCTGGGGCATCGGGCCGGGAGCCACAGATCGCGGCGTCCTGCTGATCATCGCCCCGACCGAGCGCAAAGTAAGGATTGAGGTCGGCTATGGACTTGAGCCTGTGCTGACGGACGCCATGTCCAGCCACATCATCCAGACCGAGATCCTGCCCCAGTTCCGCGAGGGCGCCTTTGGCGCGGGCGCGGTCGCCGGGGTCGACGCCATCATCACCCAGATCCGCCTCGATCCTGCCGAGGCCGAGGCGCGGGTTGCGGCCCTTCAACCGGAGAACGTCGAGGCCCCGATTGGCGTGGGCGTATTGGTGATCCTGGTCTTCGTCTTCCTGGTGCTGGGTCTGGTCCGTTCGGGCGGTCGGCGGCGCGGGCGGCGGCGCAAGGGTGACGTCGGGTCCATCCTGCTGTGGGCGGCCAGCGAGGCTCTCAGCAGCGCAGCCCGCTCCGGCTCGAGCGGAGGCGGCGGGTTTGGCGGTGGCGGCGGCTTCAGTGGCGGCGGCGGCAGCTTCGGCGGCGGGGGCGCATCGGGCGGATGGTGAAATCCCTCTCACAGGAAGACCACGACCGTATCGGCCGGGCCATCGCCCAGGCCGAGACCCGGACCTCGGGCGAGATCTTCTGCGTCATCGCCGGGCGGGTGTCCTCCTATCTGGACGTCAGCCTGGGCTGGTCGGCGGCTGCGGCCCTGATCCTGCCCCTCTGCCTGATCCCCCTCGGCTTCGATCCAGCCTGGTTCCCCGGCATCGCCGACAGCTGGGAGGCGGCGCAGCTTGCTGCACGGGATTTGACCGTGGCCCGCGCCCTGGGGGCCTATGCGGTGCTTCAGGCGGCGATCTTCATCGTCGTCTTCCTGCTGACCCGCCTGCCGTTCGTGCTCAGACTGGTGACCCCGCCGGCGATCCGGCGCGCCCGCGTGCGTCGCTCGGCTCTGCAACAGTTTCTGGCCCACGGCCTGCACGCCACGCGCGAGCGGACCGGCGTCCTGATCTTCCTGGCGCTCAACGACCGGCGGGCCGAGATCATCGCCGACACCGCCATCCATTCCCGTGTACCCGAAACCGTCTGGGGCGACGCCGTCAACGACCTGGTGGTGGCCATGCGCCGGGACAGGATGGCCGAGGGTTTCGAGGCCGCCATCGCCGCATCGGGCGCCGTCCTGGCCGAGCATTTTCCGCCGCGTGCGGACAACCCTGACGAACTGCCGAACCGATTGGTCGAAATCTGACGCAGAACCGTCGCCATCGCGAGGTCGCAATCGCGGCAGAAAGGGCCTAGCCCTTCGCGAGCGTCACAGCCCGGATCTCATGGCCCGACTTCTTACCTATAATGTCCATCGCTGCGTCGGCGGCGACCGTCGGCTGGATGTGGATCGCATCGTCGCGGTCATCGCCGAACACGAGCCCGACGTCGTCTGTCTTCAGGAACTGGACGTCGGCCGCGCGCGCACCGGCAACGTCGACCAGGCCAGGGCCATCGCCGAGGGTCTGGCGATGAGCGTCCGCTTCCACCCCGCCATGCGGATCGAGGCCGAGGAGTACGGCGACGCCATCCTGACCCCCTGGCCCGAGCGGCTGGTCAAGGCCGGCGACCTGCCCACCGTGCGCGGCATTCCCGGCTTGGAGCCGCGCGGCGCGGTCTGGGCCGCCATCGACATCGGTGATCGCAGGGTCAACGTCATCAACACCCATTTCGGCCTGGTGCCCCGCGAGCAGAGGCTTCAGGCCGCCGCCCTGGTCGGGCGCGACTGGCTGGGCCACGCCGACTGCGTGGGCCCGACGATCCTGGCCGGCGACTTCAACGCGACGTCGATCACCCGCCCGTATCAGGCGCTGACGCGACGGCTGGCGGACTGCCAGCGCCAACTGGGGCTGAGGCCGTCGGTGAAGACCTTCCCGGCGAACTTCCCCGCCATCCGCATCGACCATGTCTTCGTCAGTCCGCACATCCGGGTGACGCGCGTTCATTCCCCGTCCTCGCCCCTGGCGCGCGCGGCGTCCGATCACCTGCCGCTGGTCGTGGATTTCGACATCCTGGACGCAGCCTAGTTTGGACAGGGTCTAGCGTTCGCGCAGTTCGCTGAGGCGGCTGTGCGAGGCGCGCTGCGACGGATTGCGCCGCTTCCAAGGACGCCAGGCGTTGGTCGAGGATGAGGGATCGCCCAGCTGCCATTCGGCGATGAAGCGTTCGATCCGCGTCGGCGCCGTGGCGCCCAGCTCCTCCATACGGCCGGTGTCGAACTTGCGGATCGCCTCGCCGGTCGATCCGATCACCGCTTCACAGTCGGCGAAATCCTTGCCGTCGATGCCGATGAAATGGCCGATACTGTGCTGGCGAAAAGCCTTGATCCGGGCCTGCCCCGCCGCATCGGTCGGCTCGGCGGCGATGTCGCATTCGGTATCCAGCCCCATCGATCGATTGTTCAGGTTGGTCGATCCGATCCGCAGCAGCCGGTCGTCGATGATGCTGACCTTGGCGTGCACGATGATGCGGTCGCCTTCCTTGGTGCGCGGGGCGAAGGCGAAGAAGCGGTTGTATCTGTCGGCGCTCTCCAGCCGATACAGGACTTCGGACCGCGCCGTGTCCATGGTCATCTTGTCGAACCAGCTGGGACTGTTGCCGGTCGAGACCAGCACCACCTCCGGCCCGTCCTCTTCCGACAGCCGGTCGGCCAGGGCGGCGGCGATCACTGGCGAGGTGAAATACTGGTTCTCCAGATAGATCAGCTTTCGCGCCTGGCGGATGGCGTCCAGGTGCAGGCACTCGTTCTCGCGCACCTCGCCGCGCCCGCCCCACTTGGGCTCGGTGCGGGAAATGCTGATCGGCACGTCGGTCATGTCGACGGCGACGCCTTCGGGCCAGCAGTCGTGATCGACCTCATCGGGGATGGTCCGCTCCCAGGTCGCCCGGAACCAGCGTTCGCGCGCCAGGTCGCCCAGCGCCCGAGCGGCGGCTCCGTCCATCACGCACATGGTCTCGTGACGTGGCGCGCTGATCAGGCCGGTAGGCTGGCAGCGGCGAGGGTCGCCGTCATAGTGGTTCTCGGAATCCCAGCGGTCGGTCGAGATGTCGCCGCCGCCGCAGAAGGCCACGGCGTCGTCGATGATGACCACCTTCTGGTGATGACAGGCGCCGATGGGTCCGGGACTGTCCAGCCGGAACTCGACCATCCGCTTGCGGAACCAGCTCTGGGCCTTGTGCGGATAAAAGCCCTGAGAGGCCGCGATCAGAAGGGGCGATTTCCAGATCAGCAGCCGTACGTCCAGATCGGGGCGAGAGCGGACCAGCATCCTGAGCCGATGGCCGATCTCGGCCTGGCGGTCGCCGGCGCGGGTCTCGGGGTCCAGGCGTGTGCGCGGATCGAACTGCCAACCCAGCACCACGACGGACCGTTGGGCCTTGTCCAGCGCGGCGGACAGGGCGTCGAAATAGGCCTCGTTCTCCATCAGGATGGCGAACCGATCAGCCTTCTCCACACGCCAGGCGTTGCGGCCCGGCGCCGTCAGACTGTCGGAATAGGCGTCGTTCGGGGCCATGCGACGTCCAGCAATACGGATGGGAGATGACAAGCAGATGCTAAGGTCGCCCTCGTCTCTCTCGTTCCATGCGCGGCGTGGCGGGGTCAATGGGCACGATCTGCGCCATGGATTGTCCGACCGCCGTTTTCGGGGCATAAGCGGGGCTGCGCAGGGAGGGTGGATGATGAATTTCTTGATCGACCTGATCTCGGGCTTCGTGGCCCTGCTGGCCGCCGCCGCTCTGTCCCAGTTCGGCGTCGATCTGACCCCGCCCGCCAAGGGCGAGCGCGAGGTTCACCGCACCGCCGACTGCCGCGACGCCCCTCCGGCCGCCGCGATGGGTCAGACCGCCAAACGGGACTGCTGAATCCCCGCAAGGATGGCCTTAGCGCCTTTGCGGACGTGATTTAGACCGCTAGGGTCTGTGGCTTACGCGCCACGCACCGTCCGTGGGATCAATGATCGAGATCGACGCCTGATGAAATCCCGCCAGCGACCGCCGCTCAACCTGTCCGATCCAGAGCCCGTCGCGCCGGAAACCGTCGCAGCAGACGCGTCCCACGACGACCTCGCCCCGACGCCGCCTCCCGAAGTGCAGCCTGAGGCCCCTGCGCCCGAGCAGGTCCTCCAGCGCCCGATCTCCGAGCGTCGCCGTCGCAGGCTGCAGGAGCAGGAGCGCGCGCTTCAGCCGCCGCAGGCCGATCTCGACGCCATTCCCGAACCGCCGCCGGCTCCAGCCCCGGCCGCCGCCGCCGCCTCTCCCGAAGTGATTGTGCCGCGCATGGGGGTCAGCGCCGACGCCCCCCCGGTCGCCTATGCGCCCGCAACGCCTCCGGTCGCCGAGTCTCCCGCGACAGACGGCCCGGCCCAGGTTCCGTCCGACATCTCCCTGCCCGATCTCGCGCCCCAGTCGCGCTCGACCTATGTCATCGCCGCCCTGGCCTCGGTGATGTGGATCGGCGGCATCGCCTCGTGGGCGGCCTTCGAATTCGGCTCGGGCGGAGCGGCCTTCGACGGGCTGCGCATCGCCCTCTATGCTCTGATCGCCCTGGCCCCCGCCGGGCTGGCGATCATGATGGCCCACACCGTCCGCCAGGGCGCCCGCCTGGCCGCCGAGACCGTCCGCGCGCGCGGCTTCGCCGAGGCCCTGGTCGCCCCGACCGCCCACGCCGCCCACCAGACCGGCCGGCAACTGATCAGCCTGCGCAACGACATCGACCAGGCCACCCTGGCCGCCGAACAGGCGCGCACCGAGATGGTGCTGCTGCGTGAGTCCCTGGCGCTGGAAACGGATCGTCTGGGCGAGGCCTGTCAGACGGCCGCCCGGACCGCTCGCCACGTCGTCGAACAGATGGCCGGCGAGCGCGAGAATATGCGCCTGCTGGGCGCCTCGCTGGACAGCCAGTCCGCCGCGGTGCTGGATGCGGTCGAACGCCAGTCGCGAATGATCGTCGACGCCTCCGACCTGGCCCAGACCCAACTTCGCGAGGCCGAAGCCGCACTGGCGGCCCGCGCCGCCGATCTGGCCGCCGCCGCCGGCGACGCCCAGGATGCCGCCCGCCTGGCCGCCGACGACCTGGCCCGCCAGACCCTGAGACTGGAAAACGCCGGGGCCGGCGTCGCGGAACAGATCCAGTCGGTCGAGGAAGGCCTGGGCCAGCAGCGCGCCGCCCTGGTCACCGCCGCCTATACCCTGCGCACCGATCAGGAGGACTTCTCGGCCCAGGTCGAGAGCCAACGCGCGCAACTGACCGAACAACTGGACGCCGCCCGCTCGGCCAGCACCGACCTGGGCCAGACCTCGGCCAAGTCGGCGGATTCGATGCGCGACCTGGTCGAGGCCGCCAGCGACCAGTTCCGCGCCCTGGTGGATATGTCCCAGCGCGAGGCCGACGGTTTCGACGCCGCCACCAAGCTGTCGCTCGACCGTTTCGAAGCTCTGGCCGCCGAGGCTCGCGATGCGGTGATGCAGGAAACTCGCTCATCTCTCGCCGCCCTTCAGGCCGCCGCCGACGACAGCCGCGCCCTGGCGGCCGAGGCCGCGAGCCAGGCCCAGGTCCGCGCCGACCGCCTGGGCGAGGCCCTGTTCGACGCCGCCCAGAAGGCCGACCACGCCGCCGACACCCGGATCGAGAACGCCCGTCGCATCGTCGGCGAAACTGTCGGCCTGGTCGATCAGGCTGGGGAACAGGCTATCGCCCGCCTGGAAGCGACCATGCAGCGGATGATCCAGGCCCTTGGACAGGTGGATGCGTCGATCACCGACCTGGACGACCGCGCCGCCCGCCTGCCCGATCAGGCCCGTGACCGCGCCGACGCCGTGCGCAAGACGGTTGAGGAAGGCCTCGCCGCACTGGGCGCCGCCTCGCGCAAGGCCGCAGAGGACACCGAGGCGCTGGAGCATGGCTTCCAGGAACGCGTCCGCCGCAACTACGATATGCTGACCGAGGCCGTCCGCATGATGGGCGTCGTGTCGGGCGAAAGTCCGTCAGCTCGGCGTCGCGAAGGCGGCATCACTCTGACGCCGCCTGTGCAGGAAGAGCCCCGCGCCCGCCGCGCCCCGCCCAAGGACGACGGCTTCGGTCTGCGTGGACGGCTGCGTCTGGAACCCACCGACGAGGTCGCACGACCGGCGCCGGCGTCTGACACGGGTCTGGATTGGGCCGATCTGGTCGGCGACGAGCCCGATCCGGCGCCGCTGGATCTGGACCAGCCGCTTATGCCCGCCGACGCCGACGCCCTGGCCGACCGCATCACCGCCGCCATCCGCCGCATGGGCGTCGATCCCAACGCCCTGTTGCCCCGCCAACGGGTGGAAGAAGCCGCTCAGGCCTTCGCCGAACGCGACCCCGATCACGCCCGCCAGATCGTGCGCCGCGTCGCCCCAGCGGCGGTTCGCAGCGTCTCGCGGCGGGTGATGAGCGATGCCGACCTGCGCACGGACGCCGAACGCTATGTCCGCATCTTCGCCCAGCAGTTGGCCGATCAGGGCCGCAGCGGCGACGCTGCCGCCGTCCTGTCGATCCTGGCCACCGACGCTGGCCGGGCCTTCATGCTGCTCGACGCCGCCGTGGGCGACCTGTCCTAGGGCCTCTATGGCTCGGAGTAGACAGGATCGCGCCCCTGGACATTGGCCGTCATGGCCTCGATCAGGTCAGGACCGCCGAGAAGGGCGAGTTGCTCGGTGGATTCCAGCATCAGAAGACCCGCCCTGTCCTGATCGTTCATGGCGTTGAGCAACCGCTTGGCGGCCTTTATAGCGCGCGGGCTCTGGGCGGCGATGGCGTGGGCCATGCGAAGCGCCTCTGCACGGGGGTCGGCATGAACCTGGGTGACCAGCCCCACAGCCTGGGCCTCGGCGCCTGACAGAACCCGGGCGCTATAGACCAACTCCCTAAGCACATCGGCGCGCACCAGACTGCGCAGCAGCACCATGCCGCCCATGTCGGGCACGAGGCCCCATCGCGTCTCCATGATCGACAGCTTGGCGTCCGGCGTGCTGATGCGGACATCGGCGCCCAGCGCAATCTGCAGCCCCCCGCCAAAGACCGATCCATGCAGCGCTGCGATGACGGGCGGCGCAAGGTCGCGCCAGGCCATGGAGACGTGCTGGAACAGGTTCATATCGCCGCGATCCCGATCCTCAAGATTGCTGAAAGCGCCAGAGGCGATCTTGGGAACGAAGGACCTCAGGTCCAGACCAGCACAGAAGGACGGCCCTGCCCCCGACAGGACGACGGCCCGCACATCGGATCGCTCGGCCACAAAGTCAGCTGCGGCCGTGATCGCCGCAAACATCCGGGCGTCGAGGGCGTTGTGCTTGTCCGCACGTTCCAGGCGAACCTCGGCGACGGCTCCGTCGAACGTCACCGTGACGCGCTCATCGAGCACCATATCCGCCGTCGTCATCATGCACTCCTGAAAGCCGTTTCGGCCTCATCCTATCCAGCGAAGGCGACTGCGTCTCCTGTCTAGCCCAGAGGCCAGAACATCAGGATCAGCGGCGGTCCGGCCAGCAGGACCAGCAGGCTGAGAGGCGCGCCCAGCCGGGGGTAGTCCGAGAACTTGTACCCCCCCGGCCCCATCACCAGGGTGTTGCACTGGTGTCCGATGGGCGTCAGGAAATCGCACGCGGCGCCGACGGCCACCGCCATCAGGAAGGGGTCGGGATTGAACCCAAGTTGCTTGGCCAGGGTTGCGCCGATGGGCGCGACGATCAGCACCGTCGCGGCATTGTTCAGGAAAGGCGTCACGGCCATCGAGGCGAGCATGACGCCTCCGACCGCCAGAACGCCCGGCATCCCGCCGAACACATTCCTTAGCAGGCCTGCGATCAGGTCCGATCCGCCCGTCGACTGGATGGCGTCCGACACCGGGATCAGGGCGGCGATGAGCACCAGCAGCGGCCCGTCCAGGGCAGCATAGGCCTCGCGCATCTTCAGGCCGCCCATGGCGACGATGGCGACCGCCGCGCCGAAGAAGGCGATGGCCACCGGGATCACGCCGAAGCCCACCAGGGTCATGGCGATGGCCAGCACCACCGCCGGCATGAACCGCTTGCGCACGCCGCCCAGCCGCACCTCGCGCTCGGCCAGGGGCAAGAGGTCCAAGGCCGCCAGCGCCGCCGGCAGGGCCTGTTCCGCCCCCTGCAACAGGACGATGTCGCCGGGCGCCAGCTTGGCCGTGCGCAGATGCTGGGTCAGTTCATAACCACTTCGCGACACGCCCAGCAGGTTGATGCCGTGCTGGCCATACAGGTCCGACTGGCGCACCGACTGGCCCTGCAAGGCCGAGTTTCGGCCGACCACCGCCTCGACGATGGCGATCTCTTCGGAGGCGTTCTCGATGGCTATGGGCCGGTTCTCGCGCACCAGCTTGAGCCGCGACCGCGCCAGGAACTCCTCCAGCGCCTCCTGCCCGCCCTCGACCAGCAGCACGTCGCCGGGCTTGATGACCGTATTGCCGCGCGGGTTGGGCCGGCGCTTGCCCTCGCGGATCAGGGCCATGATCCGCACATCCCCCTCGCCGCATTCCAGCAGGGCCGAAACCGACATCGATTCCGGCGCCCAGTCCTCGGGCGCGCTGACCTCGGTGGCATAGGCGTTGGCGGCCAAGGCGGCGTTCATGGCCGTCGCCCCGTGCCGGTCCTTGGGCAATATCCGATAGCCCACGGCCAGGAAGGCGAGAGCGATGGCCGTCAGGGCCAGGCCGACCGGCGCATAGTCGAACATCTGGAACGGCTGGCCCAGGATCTCCTGGCGCACTTCGGCGACGATGATGTTCGGCGCGGTCCCGACCAGGGTGACCATGCCCCCGGCCATGGCGCCGAACGCCATGGGCATCAGCAGCCGCGAGGGCGCCGACCCCGTCCGCCGCGCCACCTGCAAGGCCACAGGCATCATGATGGCCAGAGCGCCGACATTCTTGGTGGCCATAGACAGCAGGGTGACCACGCCGGTCAGCACCGGAACCTGCGACCGCTCGGTCTTCAGCATCGGCAGGATACGACGCATCGCCAGCTCGACGATGCCCGACCGCGCAAAGGCCGCCGAGACGATCAGGGCACAGGCGATGATGACGGTGACGTCGTTCTTGAACCCATCGAAGGCCGCCTCGGCCGGGATGATCCCTACCGCCAGCCCAGCGACCAGCGCCACCAGGGCGACGAGGTCATAGCGGAACCGGCCCCACACAAAGGCGCCGATGGTCAGGGCGATCAGTCCGAACGCCAGTCCCTGCTGCAGTGTCACGCGGTATCAGCCCCAATGATCGAATGGCCTCAACGCCGACTGCGGTCATTCGATGCATCGCCCCCGGAGGAACCGTCACGCTTGCCGGGCGCTCCGTTCCCGTCATGCTTCCTGATCTTGAAAAACTGGGCGACCTGGACCGGCTGGAAGGGGCGCGGCTGTTCAGCTTCGGCGGCTCGGCCGTGACCTTGGGCGGCGTGGTCAGCGGCGCCGTCATCATCGTAGTGGCCTTCATCCTGGCCAAGATTCTGGGCCGGATCCTGTGCCGTGTGCGCGAACGCTCGCCCCAGAAGACCACCGCCGCCCTCTATGTGCTGGAAAAGCTGGTCACCTATGGGCTGATCGTCTTCGGCGTGATCTCGGGCCTGTCGGCGGCGGGCCTGAACCTCTCATCCCTGGCGGTCTTCGCCGGCGCGATCGGCATCGGCATCGGCCTGGGCCTTCAGGGGGTGGTGAAGGAGTTCGTCTCCGGCCTGTTCCTGATCTTCGACCGGATGGTCTCGGTCGGCGACTATGTGGAACTGGAGGGCGGTGTGCGCGGCGCAGTCGCCGAGATCGGCCCGCGTGCGACCCGGATCCGCAACAACGACAACGTCAATATCATCGTCCCCAACTCGGCCTTCATCGAGGATCGGGTCACCAACTGGACGCTGAAGGGCGACACCCGGCGCATCCACATTCCGTTCAGCGTGGCCTATGGCGCAGACCGGGGGCGAGTGCGCGACGCCATACTTGAAGCGGCCCGATCGTCTCCCTTCACCCTGCCCGAGACCGAGGCAAGGAAGAGCCAGGTCTGGCTGGTCGGGTTCGGCGAGAAGGGCCTGGATTTCGAGCTTCTGGTCTGGCCGACCCAGGCGGCGGTGAAGCGGCCGGCAGGGATGCACGCGGCCTATACCTGGTTGATCGCGGACGCCCTGGACGCCGCCGGGATCGAGATCCCCTACCCCCAGACCGATGTCCGGGTCCGTAGCGTCTTTGGTCGCGAGGGCCAGGCGGCGCTGGATGCGCTGGGGCTCGGCGCGGGCGGTCCAGCCCAGACGGACGGCGCGAGGCGCGCTCCGATGTCGGCCCCGGTCCGCACGGTCAACGATGCGGCCGAGGACCTGCTGCGACCCCCGACCGAGGCGGTCGAAGATGCGGATCTAAGCGACGAGGCTCCCTGATCCGTTTGTCCCCGATCTCAGTTCCGGTTGGACCAGATGGAGACGCCGCCGACCACGATCATGAACATGGCGAAGGCGGAAAAGACGAAGGCGATGAAGGGGATGGCGGAAGCAGGCATGTCGATCTCCGTTGATCTTCAGACCTTCGCCTCCTCAATGCCCCGGGGCATTGATCGACATCAATCGCCCCAGAAATACGCCCGCTAGAGCGGGACATCCGCCTCGTTCGAAGCGTCGGGTTGGGACAGGCCGGCGTCACCCTCGTCGAACAGGTGAAACTCGTGCCACAGGCCGTTCAGCACGCCAAAGGCCACCGCCAGCCCCAGGCCCAGGATCCATGAAAAATACCACATCGGTTTCGGCTCCTTGGGCTCAATAGAGGTCGGGGTTGGTCTTGAGGGCCTGGGTCGAGGTCCGGCCCCACAGCACCGAATAGACCCACGTCGTGTAGATCAGGATCAGCGGCAGGAAGATCACGGTCACGATCAGCATGACGAACAGGGTCAGCTGGCTGGACGAGGCGTTCCATACCGTCAGGCTGGACTGGGGGTTGATCGAGCTGGGCAGGATGAAGGGGAACATCGACAGACCGGCGGTCGAGATGATGCCCACGGTCGAGGCGGAAGACCCGCCGAACGCCAGGGGCGCTGACCGTCTCCACATCCCGATCAAACCCGCCAGGGCGCCGACGAAACCGAGGACCGGTGCGATCAGCATCCAGGGATAGCGGCCATAGTTGTCGAGCCAGGCGCCCGGCGCCGCCTCGACCGTCGTACGCAGCGGGTTTGAGAAGCCATTGATGTCCAGCGGACCCGTGATCCGGTAGCCCAGCCCGCCGAAGGCGACATACAGGCCGCCGACAGCAAACAGGACCAGGGCCAGAACCCCCGCGATCGTGCCGTAAAGCCGCGCCCGCTCAAGCACGGGGCCATGCTCGGCCTTGACCGACAGCCAGGCCGCGCCATGCAGCACCAGCATGGCCACTGACAGCAGGCCGGCGATCAGGCTGAAAGGGGTGAACAGTCCCAGCAGACTGCCTTCGTAGAAGGAGCGCAGGTCGCTATCCAGACGGAAGGGCGCGCCCAGCAGGACATTCCCGACCGCGACGCCGAACACCAGGGCCGGCACGAACCCGCCGATGAACAGGCACCAGTCCCAGAAGGACCGCCATTTCGGCGACGGCCGCTTGGAGCGGTATTTGAACGACACCGGCCTGAGGATCAGGGCCGCCAGCACTAGGAACATGGCCAGGTAGAAGCCGGAGAAGCTGACCGCATAGACGAAGGGCCAAGCCGCAAAGATCGCCCCGCCGCCCAGGATGAACCAAACCTGGTTGCCTTCCCAGGTCGCGCCCACGGTATTGATGACCATGCGCCGCTCCTCGTCCGTGCGGGCGACGAAGGGCAACAGGGCGCCGACCCCCAGGTCGAAACCGTCGGTCAGGGCGAAGGCGATCAGCAGCACGCCCAGGAGGCCCCACCAGATCAGGCGAAGCGTGGCGAAGTCGAGGGGAATATCCATGGTCGGATTCCTGTCAGGTCTGGGTCAGGCCACGGCGGGCGCGGGCGCGCGCTCGGCGGGCTCATCGGAAGGGGCTTCGCCGAACGTCTCCTGTTCGTGAAACGGCCCCTTCTTGATGGCGTGCAGCATCAACCGGACCTCGACCACGGCCAGGGCGCCGTACAGCAGGGTGAAGCCGATGATCGTCGTCCACAGTTGCGGCACGGTCAGGCTGGACGCGCCCAGGAAGGTCGGCAGAACACCGTCCACAGCCCAGGGCTGGCGACCGAACTCGGCCAGGATCCAGCCGAACTCGATCGCGATCCACGGCAGGGGCAGCGACAGCACCGCGATCCGCAGGAACCACTTCGTATCGTGCTTGCGCAGGGTGCAGAGTACAAAGGCCGTACCGAACAGGGCGATCATGAACATCCCCACCCCGGCCATGATGCGGAAGGCCCAGAACAGCACCGGCACATTGGGCACCGTGTCCCATGCCGTCTTCTGGATCAGCTCGGGCGAGGCCATGCGGGGATCGGCGACATATCGCTTCAGCAGCAGGGCATAGCCCAGGTCACGACGGTGCAGTTCGAACACGCCCCGCGCGGCCATATCGGTCGGGTTGGCCTTGACCTTCTCCAGGGCGTCATAGGCGATGACGCCGGATTCGATCCGCGTCTCGGCCGTGGCGACCAGTTCGAAGATGCCCTCGACCGGCTTGTCGATGCTGCGCGTCGCGATCAGGCCCATGACCCAGGGAATGTGGATGCCATAGTGGGTCTCGCGATCCTTCATGCTGGGAATGCCGATCAGGGTCAGGCCGGCGGGCGCCGGCTCGGTGCGCCACATGGCCTCCAGCGCGGCCAACTTCATTTTCTGGTTGTCGGTCAGGGTGTAGCCGGACTGGTCGCCCAGCACGACGACCGAAAGGGACGCCGCCAACCCAAAGGCCGAGGCCACGGTCATCGACCGCTTGGCGAAGCCGACGTGCTTGCCCCTCAGCAGATAGAAGGCCGAAACGCCCAGCACGAAAACGGCGGCGCAAACGTAGCCGGCGCTGACGGTGTGAACGAACTTGGCCTGGGCCACCGGGTTGAACAGCACGGCCATGAAGTCGGTGACCTCCATCCGCATGCTGTCGGGATTGAAGGCCGCGCCGACCGGGTTCTGCATCCAGCCGTTGGCGATCAGGATCCACAGGGCCGAAAGGTTGGTGCCCAGGGCGACCATGAAGGTGACGAACAGGTGGGCGTGCGGCTTCAGCTTGTCCCAGCCGAAGAACATCAGCCCGACGAAGGTCGCCTCCAGGAAGAAGGCCATCAGGCCCTCGATGGCCAGGGGGGCGCCGAAGATGTCGCCGACGTAGTGGCTGTAATAGCTCCAGTTCATGCCGAACTGGAATTCCATGGTGATGCCGGTCGCCACGCCGAGCACGAAGTTGATGCCGAAACAGACGCCCCAGAACCGGGTGATGGTCCGCCAGATCGGGCGGCGGGTCATCACATAGATCGACTCCATGATGACCAGCATGAAGCTGAGTCCCAGTGTCAGTGGCACGAACAGGAAGTGGTACAGGGCCGTCAGCGCGAACTGCAGACGGGACAGGTCGACGACCGCGAGGTCGATCATGGCATGGCTCCGACCGCCGGCCCCGACGACCGACGTTTCCCTCGCCCTAGACTTTCCGGGCGACCCGCGCCTTGATCTGGATCAAAGCCTTCGCGCGCGCGCGCATTTATTGTGTGATCCGATGACTGCCGCGCCGATCGACGACCTGATCCCGAATCCGCCTTCCGGGACGGACCTACAACCGGCCCCCTGGCTCAAGCAGGCCGGCGCGCCATGGCGTCGGCAATCCGGTCTGGCGGCCCTGCTTGTCGCCGCCGACGTGGTTCCGGCCATCGGATTCGCCGCCGGTCTGGCCATGGCCATCGCCCGGTTCGACACCTCCCTGGCGGCGGCGGCGCCATGGCTGGTCCTGGCAGGTCTCAGCCTCGTGGCGCGCGGTCTTCTGGCCCAGGTCGCTGTGTCGGCCGGCGCGCGCCTGGGCCAACAGGTCAAATCCGCCGTGCGGGACCGGCTTCTGGTTCGTCTGTTCGCAGGCGGGCGGCGCTCCGATGCCGGGCTGACCACCGTGGTCGAGGGGGTTCAGGCGCTGGAGGGCTATTACGCCCGCTTCGTCCCCTTGAGGGTCTGCGCCGCGATTTCGCCCTTGCTGATCATCGCCGCTGCGGCCGTGGCCAGTCCGGTGGCGGCGGCAATCCTGCTGTTCACCCTGCTGCCCTTCATCGCCGGGATGGCCCTGGCCGGGACGGCTGCAGCGGGCGAGAGCCGGCGTCAGTTCCAGGCCCTCGAACGCCTGTCGGGCCTGTTCATCGACCGCATCCGCGCCCTGCCCGCCGTCCTCGCCTTCGACGCCACCCGCCGCACCACCGCCGAGATCGCCACAGCCTCCGACGAGCTGGAACGCCGCACCGCCCGCGTGATGCGGATCGCCTTCCTGTCGTCCGGCGTGATCGAGTTCTTCGCCGCCCTCGCGGTGGCTCTGATCGCCGTCTATTGCGGCTTCAACCTGCTGCGCCTGCTGCCCTTCCCCGTGCCCGAGACCCTGGACCTGGGCCGCGCCTTCTTCGTCCTGGCCCTGGCGCCGGAGGTCTATATGCCGATCCGTCGGCTGGCCGCCGCCTATCACGACCGTCAGGCCGCAGAGGCCGCCGTTCCCAGCCTGATCGCGGGTCTCGCCGCCGATCCAGAGACCTCACCGGGCGTCGCCTTCCCCGACCTGAACGAGGCGCCCGCAATCCGCTTCGACCAGGTCGCGATCGCCTATGACGGCGGCGCGGCGGTCATTCAGGCGTTCGACCTCGACATCCGCCCCGGCCAGATGGTGGCCCTGCTGGGCGCGAGCGGGGCGGGCAAGTCCAGCCTGCTGCATCTTCTGCTCGGCCTCGCGCCCCTGACACAGGGGAACGTCACCGTCGGCGACAACAGCCTTCGCCAGAGTCGCGGCCTGACCCGTCAGATCGCCTGGGCCAGCCAGCATCCGGTCGTCGTGCCGGGCTCCCTGGCCGACAATATCGCCCTGGCCGATCCTGCTGCCTGTCGCGGGCGACTGGAACTGGCGGCGCGGACGGCGGGCCTGATGGGCGACCTCGACAGGCCCATCGACGAGCGGGGCGGCGGACTGTCAGGCGGCGAACGGCGGCGGCTGGGACTGGCCCGCGCCATCCTGAAACCTGCGCCCATCCTGCTGCTGGACGAGCCGACCGCCAATCTGGATCCCGCCGCCGAACAGGCCATGCTGGAAGTCATCCGCAAGGCCGCCCAGGGACGCACGACCCTCATCGCCACCCACTCGCCAGCCGTCGCCGCCCTGGCCGACCGCGTGGTGACGCTGTGAGCGCCCCGACCCGTATCGGCGGCCTGATCGCCGCCCAGCGACGCGCGCAGCGCCCACGCCTGAGAACAGCGGCCCTCGGCGGCGTCGTGGTCACCGTCGCCGCCGTCTGCCTGCTTGGTCTGTCCGGCTGGTTCATCACCGGTGCAGCCCTGGCGGGCGTGGCGGGCGGCGCCGCGATCCAGGCTTTCAACTACATGATGCCCAGCGCCATCATCCGCCTGTTGGCCATCCTCAGGACCGGAGGCCGCTATATCGAACGGGTCGCAGGCCACGAGGCGGCTTTGAAGGCCCTGGCCCGGCTGCGTCCGCAACTGTTCCACGCAATGGCCGCTGGTTCGCCGGAGACTGCGCTGCTGCTGTCGTCAGGCGATGTATCGACGCGGCTGGTTCAGGACGTGGACGCCGTCCAGACCCTGTTCGTGCGCCGCTCCGCCCCCTGGGCCCTGGGCGCCGGCGCGGTCGTATCCGTCCTGCTCGCCGCCCTGGCCACCCCACTGGCGGGTCTGGTGCTGCTGATCGCCCTCGGCCTGGCGTGCGGCGGCGGGGTGTTGATCGCCCGCCGAATGGCCGACCCCGCTGGCCACGCCGCCCAGACCGCCGTCGCCGCCCTGAAGGACCGGCTTTCGGCGCTGGAAGCCGTCGCTCCCGAGCTCAAGGCCTATGACCTCGACGCCTGGGCGGTGTCCCAGCTTCAAGTCGTCGCCGTCCGCCAGGACGAGGCCCAGATCGCCGTCGCCCGCGTCGGGGGCTGGATGGCCGCTTGGCAGGCGGCGGTCACCGGCCTGGCCGTCTTGCTGATCATTCCCGCCACCGCCGGAGCGGGCCTGCCGATGACGGCCCTGGCCGCGCTGGCCGCCGTCATGGGGATCGACGCGGCCTCCGGCCTGATCACGGCCCTGCACCAGAACGGCGCGGCGTCCCAGGCCCTCTCCCGGCTCGACGACCTGCTGCCCGCCGAGACGGTCCCGCCCGCCGGGCTCCCGGCCAGCGCTTCCATTGCCTTGGACGGCTTGGCGGACGCGATGTCGCCGCCGTTTCGCCTCGGGGTGCTCGGCGCCTCTGGCGCGGGCAAGACCACCCTGGTCGAGCGCTTGGCGGGCCTTCGGACCATTCAGCCCGGCGAGGCCCTGATCGGCGGCGTGGATGCGGCGAGGGTCGCGCCGGATCGGCGTCGCGCCCTGTTCGCCTATGCGGCCCAGGACGTGCGGCTGCTGGGCGGGTCGATCCGCCAGAACCTGCTGCTGGCCGGCCCCGCCGACGATGCCGCGCTGTGGCAGGCCCTGGACGACGCCGCACTGGGCGACCGGGTGAGGGCCGATCCCAAGGGGCTGGACGCCCAGGTCGGCGCCAATGGCGAGCGGCTGTCAGGCGGTGAACGCCGTCGCCTGGGTCTGGCCCGCGCCTATCTGCGATCCGCGCCCTGGCTGGTGCTGGACGAGCCTACTGAGGGGCTGGACGCCGCCAGCGCGGCCCAGGTCCTGAAGGCGCTGGATCGCCGCCTGACCGAGCGCCAACAGGGGCTGATCCTGATCAGTCACCAGTCTGCGCCCATGGACATCTGTGATCAGGTGATCCGGGTCCAGGGCCTGGCCGACGAGGGCCGGGTCCAGATGTCGCCTCAGCGGCGCTCGGCGGCCTGATCCCGACCTTCGGCCACCGCGCGCAGACGCTCGGGCTGATCGACCCGAAGGTCGTTCAACGACAGCATCCGGATGACGCCGGCGGTCTTCAGCTTGGTCAGTTCGCGGCTGACGGTCTCGATCGTCAGGCCCAGATAATCGGCGATCTCGGCGCGGGTCATCGACAGCCTCACCTCGTTGGGGACGACGGCGCGGATCGGATCGCGGTCCGGCAGGTCGATCAGGAAGGACGCCACCCGTTCGCGCGCCGTCTTGCGCCCCAGCAGCAGCATCTGGTCCTGGGCCGCCGCCAGTTCGTGGGTGGCTCGGTCCAGCAGGGCCGCCTCCAGCGCCGGGCGCTGACGGATCAGGGCCCAGTATTCGCTCTTGCGAAAGCGGCACACCGTGATGTCCTCGATGGCCTCGGCGGAGAAGGCGTAGTCCTCGCCCGTCGCCAGCCCGACGAAATCGCCCGCGAACAGAAAGCCCGTGATCTGGCGTCGCCCATCAGGCAACAGCTTATAGACCCGCACCGAGCCCGACGTGATGTTGAACACATGGCCGGCGGCGTCGCCCTGACGGATCAGGGTCTCTCCGGCCCGCATCACGTCGCGTTCGGCAATGGCGTCCAGCCCGGCCAGGTCATCGTCCGCAAGGCTGCCGCACACGCTGAAGGCGCGGGCTCCACAGGTGACACAGGCGCTCTGGGTGCGGCGCTTGGCGCATTCGGACGGCAATGAGCGAAGTTCAAGCATCGGACCTTTGGACCCGCGTCAGATCAAGCATCGACACATGGCGCCGCTGTCCTGACGGAGACGCGCGTCACAAGGGTGGCTTAACACCCCCCGAGCGCCTCGCCTAAACCCATTCTCCGGTTTCAGACAGGGGCCACGGCGCCACACCGTCTCGTTGGCCTGAAAGCAGAAGCCAGACTAAAGGCGGACCAGCGCCGGAGGCAGTCCGGGCGTTTCTACCCGCAGGCGATAGAGGCCGCCCAGTGTCGGCTGGGCCGCGCGCTTGTCGGCGTTGCCCAGCCAGGCCGTGGTGCAATAGACGTCGCGCAGGTCGTCGCCCGCAAAGGCGGCCTTTGTCACGGTCTGGACCGGCATCCGGATCGTGCCGATCCGCTCGCCTTGGGGCGAGAACTGCGCCAGGCCCCAGCCGTTGAACAGACCGACGTGAAGGACCCCGGCGGAATCCACGCTGGGTCCGTCGGCGAACCCGTCGACCGTCTCGGCGAACAGCCGCTTGTTGGTCAGCGCCCCGTCCACATGGTCGAAGGCGTAGATGCGGCGCTCGATCGTGTCGTGGTGATACAGGGTCCGGCCATCGGGGCTGAGCGCCGGTCCGTTGGTGACGCGATAGCCGTCGTCATGGCGGGTCACCACACCGTCGCGGAAGCAATAGAGAGCGCCGGAAATGGTCTCCTCGCTGTCGTCCATCGACCCGAACCACAGGGCGCCGTCGGGCGAGACAAAGCCGTCGTTCAGCCGGTTCTGAGGGCGATCCGCCTCGACGGAGACAATCAGGGTGAAGACGCCGCTGTCGGGATCGAAGCGATACAGGCCGCCGCGCACGCCGCAGACCAGCGACCCGTCCTCGGCCGGCAGGGCGAATCCGGTCTGATCCGGCGTGTCCCAGGATACCTGGGCGCCGTCATCGACGCCATAGCGATGCAGTTTGCGGCCCTTGATATCGACGAACCAGACGGCCCGCCGCCGAACGTCCCAGACAGGACCCTCGCCCAATTCGGCCTGCACGTCCCAGATCAGTTCCGGTTCGGTCATGCTGGGGCGGTCTCCGTTGAGGTCCAGGCGGCGACGAATTCGGCAGCGGCCGCGCCGACCTTATCGGGGGTCCAGCCCGGTTTGAACACGGCCGAACCAATGCCGAAGCCATCCGCTCCGGCCGCGCGCCAGGCGGGCACGGTCTCGGGAGAAACGCCGCCCACGGCATAGACGCGGGTTCCTGTCGGCAGGACCGCCCGCACGGCCTTCAGGCCGGCCTGACCGGCGACCTCGGCCGGGAACAGTTTCAGCACGTCGGCGCCCGCATCCAGGGCGGCGAAGGCCTCGGACGGGGTAAAGAAGCCGGGCATGGAGAACAGGCCCAGGTCCTTGGCGGCGGCGATGACCTGGACGTTGGTGTTGGGCGAGATGACGATCTGGCCGCCCGCGTCGGCGACGGCCTTGGCGGCGGGGATCGACAGCACGGTGCCGGCGCCGACCACGGCCCGGCCGTCCAGCGCGTCGCGCATCAGCCGGATGCTTTCCAGCGGACGCGGCGAGTTCAGCGGCACCTCCAGGCAGCGGAACCCGGCGGCGACCAGGGCCTCTGCGACCTCGACCGCCTCCTCGGGCACGAGGCCGCGCAGGATCGCCACCAGAGGCAGGGTCTTCAGGGCGTCGTCGACAGTCATGATTGCGAGGCTTTCCAGATTCGCCACAGGCCGCGCGCGGTGATGTCGGCGCCGCCGACGGCGGTGACGTCGGTGAACCCGGCCAGATACAGGGCCCTGACATAACGCGCCACAAGGGCGTCTGACCCGATGAGCATCAAGGGCTCCGAAGGCCCCTTCTGGGCGCCGATCTCGGCGCCGATCAGCAGGCCCGACAGATAGTCGGCCAGGCTTTCGGGCTGCAAACGTCCCGACAGTTTCTCGATGCGGACCGAGAACAGGGCGGCGGTGACGGCGGGCTCGGACAGGCCGCGCAACACGCCCTTGCGGAAGGCGTCGTCATCGACGCCCGGATCGCCCATGCCGCCGCCCAGGATGGTGGCCTTGCGGATCGCGCCGAACAGTTCGCCCGTCATGAAGGTGCGAAAGTCGGTGATCCGCCCGTTCTGAACCGTGGTCCATTTGCTGTGGGTTCCCGGCAGGACGACCCGGGCGCTGGCTCCGGGGTCGGACAACAGACCCAAAATCTGGGTCTCCTCGCCGCGCATCACGTCCTGCAGCCCATCGCCATTGTCGCGGCCCACGCCGGGGACCAGTCGCACAGGGCTGTCGGCCGGCTTGACCAGACCGGCGGCGATGTCGCCGAGCCCCGCCGGACAGGGGCGATAGGGGACAGCGGCCCAGCGATCCTGGGCGCCGGCCATGCCGCAGACCAGGATGGGCAGGCCGTCCTTGATCCAGTCGCCGGCGACCTCGGCCATCACGGGGGCGAAGTCGGTAGGCGCCAGCCCCCCTGCCCCGCGCGGATCGGCGCGCTGGTCCAGGACGACGCCGCCCTCGCCGATTTGGAACACCCGCAGATTGCTGGTGCCCCAGTCGATGCCAATCAGGACGGGCTGGGTCATCTCACCACCAGATCGCATAGACTGCGATCAGGAAGGCGATCACTCCGACGGCGGCCAGGTTGAAGCCCAGCGAGGTCTTGTAGCTGATGCCGTCCAGCTTGATCTGCATCGTCCCGGCCTTGGGCGGGAACAGCAGCGAAACGACCACGGCGGCGATCAGGGCGACGACGAAGACCACGCCGACCCGGTTCATGAACGGCAGGGTGAAGATGCCCGCCTTGTCGAGCCAGAACATGAAGCCCGACAGGGCCACGCCGCCGATGGCTGCGGTCAGGGCGCCGGCCTCGGACGCCCGCTTCCAGAACAGGCCCAGGATGAAGATGACCACGATCGAGGGGGTGAAGAAGCCGGTGAAGTCCTGGATGAACTGGAAGGCCTGCGAGAAGCCGCCGAGCAGCGGACGGGCCACCAGAATGCCGATGATCATGGCGGCGACGGCGGCGATCCGGCCGACCAGAACCAGGTGCTGCTCGCTCATTCCCTTGCGCGCCTTGGCGTAGAGATCCAGCGTGAAGATGGTCGAGATCGAGTTCACCTTGGACGCCAGCGAAGCGATGATGGCGGCGATCAGGGCGGCGAAGACCAGACCCTTCAGCCCGATGGGCAAGAGGTTCATCATGGTCGGATAGGCCTGGTCGGGCTTGGCCAGACCGGGCGCCAGGATCAGGGCCGCCATGCCCGGCAGGACGATGATGACCGGCATCAGCAGCTTCAGATAGGCGGCGAAGGCGATCCCCTTCTGGGCCTCGCCCAGCGACTTGGCGGCCAGGGCGCGCTGGATGATGTACTGGTTGAAGCCCCAGTAGCTGATGTTCATGATCCACAGACCGCCCAGCAAGACGGCGATGCCCGGCAGTTCCTTGTAGTGCGGGTTGTCCTTGGACAGGATCATGTCGAACTTGTCGGGGAACTCGGTCATCAGGGTGGTGAAGCCGGCTATGGGGCCCGCGCCGTCGCCGATGTTGGACAGGGCGATGAAGCCGATGATCAGGCCGCCCGCGACCAGCAGGGTCACCTGCACGATATCGGTCAGGGCCACGGCCTTCAGCCCACCCCACAGCTGATACAGCAGAGCAAAGGCGCCGATGGCGATGATGGCGTAGTTCTGGTCCAGGCCGGTGACCGTGGTCACGGCGATCGAGCCCAGCCACAGGATCGAGGTCACGTTGACGAAGACATAGAGCAGCAGCCAGAACACGGCCATCACGTTGCGGATCGTCGGCCCATACCTCTGCTGCAGGAACTGCGGCATGGTCACGATCTCGTTCCGCAGGAAGATGGGCAGGAAGAACTTGCCCACGATCAGCAGGGTCAGCGCCGCCATCCACTCATAGGACGCGATGCCTAGGCCGATGACATAGCCCGATCCGCTCATGCCGATGATCTGCTCGGCCGAAATGTTGGCCGCGATCAGGGACGCGCCGATGGCCCACCAGGGCAGGGCTTTGGACGCCAGGAAATAGTCGGTCGAGGTCTTGGCCGGGCCGCCCTTGTCGCGCGACACCCACTGGGCCAGGGCGAAGATGAAGACGGCGTAGATCGCCAGAATCACCAGATCGATGGTCGCAAGCGTCATGCGGTCAGCCTCCCCATTCGTCGGCCCCGACGTCCGGGCCTGTTCCGTTCGCCGGAATTCGCGCTCAGGCTATTCCACGCCCGATTGCGTCGCAAACGCTTTTTATATGTGCGGAATGCTTTTACATGCGACAATCATGAGGTCGCCGCCGCTGACCGGCGCGACCGACCGAGCCGGATGTTGATGACCCCTCACGACGCCACAGACGAACGCAAATACCGCGCCCCGGCCCTGGAAAAAGGGCTGGACGTGCTGGAACTGCTGTCGTCGCAGGCCGAGCCCATGACCCCGTCGCAGATGTCGACGACACTGGGCCGGTCGGTCAGCGAACTGTTCCGCATGATCCAGGTGCTGGAATTCCGCGGCTATATCGAACAGTCGTCCGACGGCTATCGGCTGACCAACCGGCTGTTCAGCCTGGGCATGGCCCAGGCGCCGATCCGCACGCTGAGCGACGCAGCCCTGCCGGTGATGCGCGCCCTGGCGGCCGAGACGATCCAGTCCTGCCATCTGGTGGTGCCGTCCGGCGACCAGATCGTGGTCATCGCCCGTGTCGAGAGCCCCGGCGATCTCGGCTATTCGGTGCGGATCGGCTATCGCCGCAGCATCCTGCACGCCACCTCGGGCCTGATGCTCTACGGCTGCGCCAACCCTTCGGCCCGCGCCGCGCTGCACGACGCCCTCGCCCAGATCCACGGCCCCCGAAAGACGGCGGCCTTCGCCCGGAACGCCATGGCCGTGGCCCAGGCCGGCCACATCGAACGCGCCAGCGACTTCGTGAAGGGGGTCACCGATCTGGTGGCGCCGATCATGGGATCGGACGGCGTCATCGCCACCCTGATCACCCCCTATATCGAACGCACGCCCCGCCACCTGACCCTGGCCCAGACGGTCGTCCGCCTGCGCCGCGCCGCAGGGGAAATCTCGGACAAGATGTCGTCGGTCCCCCATGCCTGAACCGCGCGGCGGCCGACCCACCGTTGACAGGCTCGCACCGGCCCGCCAGCGTCAATTCTCTATCCTCAGACAATTCAGCCGACACAGAGCGGCCCACGCCCGGGAGGCGTAACATCATGGCCGCAATCTATACCGACCTCGGCGAACGGGTCGTCATCGTCACCGGCGGCGCCGGCGGCATTGGCGAGGCCATCACCCGCGCCTTCCTGGCCCAGGGTTGCCGCGTCGGCTTCCTAGATATCGACGCAGGCCGCGGGGAGCGGCTGCAGACGGAGCTGGGCGAAAAGTCCCGCTTCGTCGCCTGCGACCTGACCGACATCCCGGCGCTGAAGGTTGCGATCCAGAGCGTGCGCGACGCCTTTGGCCCCATCGACGTCCTGATCAACAACGCCGCCCATGACGAGCGCCACCCCACGCTGGACGTCACCGAAGCCTATTGGGACGGGCGGATCGCGGTGAACCTGAAACACCAGTTCTTCGCCGCCCAGGCCGTGCTTCCCGACATGCAGGCCACCGGCAAGGGCGCGATCGTCAACCTGGGCTCGACATCCTGGGTCATCGGTCAGGGCGGCATGGCGGCCTATACGGCGTCCAAGTCGGCGGTCATCGGCCTGACCCGCTCGCTGGCGCGCGACTTCGGCGAGTTCGGCGTGCGGGTCAACGCGGTGGCCCCCGGCTGGATCATGACCGAGCGCCAGCTGGCGCTGTGGGTCACGCCCGAGACCGAAAAGGACCTTTACGAGCGCCAGTGCCTGAAACGGCGGTTGGTCCCCGACGACATCGCCCGTGTCGTGGTTTTCATGGCCTCCGACGAGGCCGGCGCCATCACCAACCAGCACTACGTCGTGGATGGCGGCTGGACCTGACCTCAGGACAGCGCCCGACGGCTAGATCGACCCCATGGCGATGAAGGCGCGCCCGGCAGCGAAATCCCCGGCCTCGAAGGTGGTGCGGGCCACGCTGTCATCACGGAACAGGAACTCGACGACAAAGGGCTCGCGCGGGTCCAGACGCGCCAGGGCGTCGGCGGTCGAGGCCGGGAAGATCCAGGCCTGCCCCTGCGTCTTGTCGGCGGACAACAGGGTGGGGGCGGCGTCGCGTCCGCCCGACGAGAAGATCACCCGGCGCTGCGCTTCGGGAGGCAGGACGCCCTGTCCGACCAGCCAGGGTCGCGGCGCCCGGTCCGCGTCGCGCATGACGATCCTCACTGCATAGGGACGGGGCCGTCCGAACCAGGACACCACCGCCTGAAGTTCATGGGACTGCCCCCCGCCAGCCGCATAACCGAAGGTCACGGGCGAGGCGCCGGTCGATGACGCCTGCATCAGCCTCCATGTGGGCGACGAGAATTCGCTGCGATTGGCGCTCCAACTGGCGGTCGAACCTGGGAAGCTCATCCGCGCGGTTCGCGTCCAGCCGGAGAAGGCCTCGTTCACCCGACCGCGCACCATGACCAGATCAGGATCGTTGCAGGCTGTCCGAGCCGCTCTGGCCCGCGCTCGCGCGACGGTCTCGCCCAGTACCACGTCGTTGGCGCCGCCGCGGGCCGCCGCGCCGCGCGCCTGAAGCGCCGCAGACGTCAGGGCCGAAGTCACGCCCGGCGCGAACAGACGGCAGCGGTCGTTCGCCGCCAGCACGAAGCTGCGTTCGTAGAAGGTGTCGATGACATTGGCCCAGGCGGCCACGGGCTGGCCCGCGATCACGGCTGCAATCGCTGCGGCTTTGGCGTATCGGAGGGGCAGACCGGTCTTCATGAGGCCCACCATAGGCGCCGACGGTTCCGGTCGCGTTTCCGAGCAGGGTTAGCGAATTGCTTCTTTCCAGCGACCTGTGGGTCAGTGCACTCATCCGCCGGGCCGAGATCGGCGGGGCCTTCGCCACCGTGGTGCGCAAGGGCGACGCCCGCGCCGGCACGGTGATCGTCAAGGCCTACGACACGTCGAACCGCCAGGCCCGCCTGTTCACCGAGGCCTTCGGCGCCGACGGCGAACGTCTGTGGATTCAGCCGGTTCAGAGCGAAATGGAAAGCGAGCTCGACGCTTATATCCAGCGCCAGATCGGGTACGACCCCGACATCTGGGTGGTCGAGATCGAGGACCGCGAGGGGCGGCACTTTATTACGGAGACGGTGGCGAAGAACGCCTGACCGGATTTCCGAGCTTGGTCAGAAACACTTAACCGCGTTCGTGAACGGGACCGCAAGCGGGCGGCTGTAGGGTCCGGTTGTCGGCGAAGAAACGTCGATGTCTGGCGAGTAAGCCCCTCATGCTGTTTCTTCTGAACGATGTCGTGTTCGATCTGGACGAGGCCACCCCGGTCTCGCCCGCCGATGCGCGCCGTTTCGAGAAGCTGGACTTCGACTATGTGCTGGAACTTGGCTGCGAGCTGTTCGCCGAGGATCCGCTGATGCACCGGAACGATCCCGGTCGCGCCCGCCGCCTGGCCTGGCTGGTGTCGCAGACCAGCCCCGACGTGAACGCCGCCCTGTTCGCGGCGCCTGCTCAGGATTGCGATCCCGACTTGGTCGAACCGCGCTTCTGCGCCCTGCCCGCGCTCGTCATGAGCCGGCTGCGCTCGCGCGATTCCAGAGGCCAGCTAAACGCCGTCTCCGCCGACCGCGCCGTCTGGAACCGCATGGCGGCCTGATCGACCGCGCCGCCCGGTTTCCTCAGGTGACGGCGCTGAACACCAGATGCACGATCAGGGCCGCGCCGATGATGACCGCGAAACCGGCGGCCAGGCAGATGCGGGGATGGTTGGTCGTTTCCTTGTGGCCCGCGGCCGCACTGTCGGTCGGATGAATGAGCGCCATGGCGTTGTTCCTCGGTTTCCGTTCCCAATCCGCGGCGCCCGACTACATGGCCGGAACGTCTCGCCACGGAACGATGCCTTCAAAAACCACGATTGGCGAGGGGTTTCTCATCACGCTCTCGATATGTCGTCGATAGTTGTCGATGGAACGTCGATAATTTGGCTCTGAGCGGCGGTCAGTGACTTCCGCGCGGTCTTGCGCTAGGTCCGCCGCCCAAGGATCCCCCATGTCAAAACTGACCCTCGAACAGGAGGCCGGTCGCCGCCGGACCTTCGCCATCATCGCCCACCCGGACGCCGGCAAGACCACGCTGACCGAGCATATCCTGCTGGCCGGCGGGGCCATCCGAGCGGCGGGCGCCGTGCGTGCGCGCGGCGAGAACCGGCGCACGCAATCCGACTGGATGAAGATCGAGAAGGAACGCGGCATCTCCGTCTCGGCCTCGGTCATGACCTTCGAGCACACCACATCCGACGGTGTGGCCAAGATGTTCAACCTGCTGGATACGCCCGGGCACGAAGACTTTTCGGAAGACACCTATCGCACCCTGACCGCCGCCGACTGCGCCATCATGGTGCTGGACGCCGCCAAGGGCATCGAGCCGCAGACGCTGAAGCTGTTCGAGGTCTGCCGCCTGCGCGACATCCCGATCATCACCTTCATCAACAAGCTGGACCGCGAGGCCCTGGACCCGATGGAGATTCTGGACGAGATCGCGTCCAAGCTTCAGCTCGATCCCTCGCCGATCTGGTGGCCGGCCCAGAGCGGCAACCGCCTGCGCGGCATGGTCGAGATGGGCACGGGCCGGTTCCAGCCCTATGCCCGAAAGATCCCCGGCGCCGTGGAGGACGCAGGCCACCCCGACGCCCTGCCCCTGGCCGACGCCGCACGGTATTTCGAACCCGGCGAGCACCAGGACCTGCTGGACGCCGCCGAACTGGTCGAGGGCGGCTATCCCGCGTTCGACCGCCAGTCCTTCCTGGAAGGCCACATGACGCCGGTGCTGTGGGGCTCGGCCCTGCGTCATTTCGGCATCGACGAGCTTCTGGCCGCCATCGGCGAATGGGCCCCGCCTCCGAAAGTCATGAAGGCCAGGAAGGAAGCCCCGCCCGAGACCCGCAACGCCCCCGCCCCCGTCGAACTGACGGTCGAGCCGGGCGCCGCCGAGGTCACCGGCTTCGTCTTCAAGGTCCAGGCCAACATGGACCCCAACCACCGCGACCGGATCGCCATGTTCCGTATGGCTTCGGGCAGCTTCAAGCGCGGCATGAAGCTGAAGGTGCAGAACACCGGCAAGTCGTTGTCGGTGAACGCCCCCATCATGTTCTTCGCCAGCGACCGTGAACTGGCCGAGGACGCCTTCGCCGGCGACGTGATCGGCATTCCCAACCACGGCGTGCTGCGGGTCGGCGACAGCCTGTCCGAAAGCGGCATGATCCGCTTTGCCGGCCTGCCGAACTTTGCGCCGGAAATCCTGCAACGGGTCCGGGTCAAGGATCCGCTGAAGGCCAAGCACCTGAAAAAGGCGCTGGACGGTCTGGCCGAAGAGGGCGTGACCCAGTTGTTCCGGCCAGAGTTGGGGGCCGACTTCATCGTCGGCGCCGTGGGCCAGCTGCAGTTCGAGGTCATGGCCGACCGCTTGGGCGAGGAGTACGGGCTCGAAGTCATCTTCGAACCCAGCCCCTATGCCGAGGCGCGCTGGATCGACGGCACCGACGCCGACATCGAGGACTTCAGCGGCAAGTACCGTGGCCAGATGGCGCGCGATATAGACCAGGCCCCGGTCTTCCTGGCCAAGTCGAGCTGGGAGACCGGCTATGTCATGGAGCGCTTCCCCAAGGTGGCCTTCACTCGGACCAAGGAACGCGGCTGAACCTTGGTCGCCCGCCATCGTTTTGTCTTTCATCCATGCTGGAATGGCCAGCATGACTGGAAGATCGAAATTCGCTTGCGCGGCCCTGGCTCTGACGGGCGGCGTGATGCTCTTGGCCGGCGCGGCTTTTGCGCAGCAGAAGCCTGTGTCTCGGGCCGGCGTCACCCTAGCTGCGGGCCAGACCGAGCCCGACCCCATCCAGATGACCCTGGGCTATTATGTACGGGGCGATCGGGATTGCGATCAGGTCTGGCCCGGCGACGGCGACCTGGCCTGGATGACGCCGACAGCCTTCATCATCGACTTCGGCGGCTGCGAGCCCGGCCAGTTTCTGCAGACCGGCCCGAACTCATGGCGCGAGGAACAGCGTTGCCTGTCCGAGCTTGGAGACGACGCAGGGGCCTATAATGTCACCTATGAGGTCATTGGCGCCGACCTGATCAAGCGCGAGGCCAGCCTCGATGTCGGCGACGCCGAGACCGAGACTAACTGGGTCGAGGTCGATGACTGGAAATACTGCCCCGCCGAAGACGTGTCGGACAACGCCCGTTTCCAGTCCTGAGGCCGGCAGCCGCCGCGCGTCGGCCATTGTTCGGTCCCAAGCCCATGATTGGCTGATCGCATGAGCACGACGACGCCCCTCCTCCCCCATTCGCGCACCTTGGCAGCGGTAACGGCCCTTTGCGCCGGGCTGGCCTGCGCCAGCGTCGCCAGCGCCCAGTCCGTCACCCAAAACCAGGCCCGGGACCAGGGGCGGTCCACGACCCAGTCCCTCAACACCGGCCCGAGCGACAGCGTCATGCGTCCCGACCGGGTCACGGCAGGCCCGCCCCTAAGCGAGGTCGAACGGCCCGCGCGCGTCATCCAGCAGCAGCCCGCTCCGGCCGCTCAGGCGGCGCGGCCGCCTCAGAGCGCCGCCCCGCGAAGCGCGCCGCCCCAAAGTGCGCCATCCCAAAGCGCCCCATCCCAAAGCGCCCCTGACGATGCGGTGACCCGGCTTCTCAACGGCGGCGCCGAACAGACGGCCGATGCCCCGGCCGAACCCGTCGACTACCCCGCTCTCGTCCAGGGCTATTATGTGCGCGGCGACATGGACTGCGATCAGGTCTGGCCCGGCGAAGGCGATCTGGCCTGGCTGTCCGACGTCTCCTTTACCCTGGACTTCGGCGGCTGCGAGGCAGGCCAGATCCGCCAGGTCGGCCCTGCCCTTTGGCACGAGGACCAACGGTGCCAGACCGAGACCGGCGGCGACGGCGGCCTGTACAGTATCGAGTACCGCCAGACGGCTGCCGACACCCTGATCCGAAAGGCCACTCTCAGCATCGACGCCAGCACGGAGCAGGACAGCTGGAAATCCTGCCCGATCGAGCGTGTGCCTGAAGAAGCCCGCTTCCACGAGCTGGCGGGCTGAGGCTTCATCCCGAGCGCGTCGTCGGATTCCCCTAAGACGCACTTTCTTCTGTCATTCACCCGTGGTTCTGTGACGGGGACGACGCGATGGCGTCGTGGAGTTCGCATTCGTGATGTTCACGGCCCTGGCTATCGCCGCCCTGTTTCAGACCGCTCCCGCCGCGACGGGTCCGGTGGCGAACCTGATGGCCTATGAGGACGTGGTGCGCTGCGCCGGTCTGAGCCAGGCCGCTTCCGAACTTGAGGGGGCCGAAAGCGAGGCCGGAAGCAAGCTGTTCGACGCCGCACTCTATTGGTCGCTGGCTGCCAGTCAGGCAGCCCAGGCCGCCGGGCGTGATCCCGTCGCCGCCGACCGCGACCAGACCCTGGCCCGGATCGAGGCCGTGCGTCGCCTGACCATCCGCGACGCAGAGGCCGCCACCCTGTTGCAGCGCTGCCGCCAGCGGACGCCCGATCTGGGCTGAGGCGCGAACTTCATGCGCGTCCCGGCGTTGGACTGGTGTCGCCCTTGCTAGGTCTGATCCGGGATCGCGTCCGCGGTCCCGAAGCGGGACGACACCGAAAGGTCTTGAGGGCGTATGTTCGAGTTCGGCAAGGATCTGCGAAAGCTGTTCAGCCAGGCCCGCGAGAGCGAGGATCTGAGCTGGCTCGAATTGATCGGCGTCGATCTTCTGGCCGCCGAAGCCCGCCAGCAGAGCACTGACGCCGGCCGCGTCTCCTGCGCCCAACCCCATGCCGCCTGGCTGCGCGCCGCCGCCCTTTGGCGAGAACACGCCCGCCGCACCGGCCGCGCCGAGAGCGTTCGCCGCGCGCTGGACGCCGCCGCCGACGCCGCCGGAGCCGCCCGCACCCGCGACGAGATCGCTTTGGCCGATGTCTGCAAGGCTCAGGCCCTGCTGGTTCGTTTTGACCTGAACGGCGGCCCTGGCGGCCTGGATGAGGCCATGCGCGCCGCTCCGGCCTCAGCCGCCGGATGCCGTCACCAGACCGCCGCACAGATTTCCGCCATCCACGCCCGGCTGCGCGCCCGTTCGGCACGGCTGAACGACGACCCGTCCGCATTGATGCAGGCCGCCGCTCTGCTGGACGCCGCCATTCACGACATGGCGGGTCGACCTGCGGCAGAGATCGACGACCTGCGGATGGACCGCGCCGCCCTGTCGCTGGAGACGGGCGTGATCCGTCGCGACGCCAATCTGCTGGATCAGGCGGGGCGCGAGCTGCAGGCCTTGGTGACCAACGCCTCGCCCGACTATCGTCCCCTGACGCGGGCGCGCGCCCTGACCCTTTGCGCGGCGGGCCTGTCCGCTCTGGCCGCCCTGGCCGACAACGCCGAGGCCCATGCCCAGGGCCGGGTGATGTTCGACGCCGCCGCCGACCAGTTCACCCCCGACCACAGTCCGCTGGACTGGGTCGTCATCCAGATCGTGCGCGCCGCAACGCCCGGCGGCGCCTCGCTGGCCGTCCTGCGCCAGGCCGAGGCCCTGTCCGCCGGTCAGGGGTTGGTGCTGGGCGCCGTGGCCCGCGACCTGCTGGTCGAGGCCGAAGTCGCCTTCGCCTATGACGAGGGCGACATGGACCGGCTGTCGATGCTGGAAAGCGGCGTGCGCCGTCGCCTGGCGGAGCCGATGTCGAAGGGCTCTGAACTGGATTGGGCCGTCGATCAGATCGGCATGGCGCGCATCGGCGCCGCGCGGGCAGGCCTGACAGGTTCCGACGCCAGCCTGGGCGCCCTGGGTCTGAGCGAGGCCGCAGAGGTCGCTCGCGAATACGGCGTCCCCGCCATCGCCGCCCGCGCAGTGGGCCTGCTCAGCGCTACGACCGTCAGGGTTTAGCCGCCGCCCTAGCCGCCCATCGCGGTGAACGGGCCGTTCTTGAACCGCGGCTTGCCATAGCGGAGCGGCGCGCCATCGGCGTCCAGCACCCGGCCGCCCGCGGCTTCCAGCACCGCCTGACCCGCTGCGGTGTCCCATTCGTGGGTCGGGCCTGTGCGGGGATAGGCGTCGAAACGGCCCTCGGCGATGAAACAGAACTTCAGCGACGAATCCATGCCCTGCCACTGACCACAGCCGTGGCGACCGGCCAGGCGCAGCGCCTCTTCGTCGGTCATGGTGTGGCTCATCAGGGCGACGCCGACGTCGGGGCGGTCGCGGACCTTGATTCGCTCCCACGATCCGCCAAAGCGGCGGCGCTCAGCGCCATCCACGCCTGTCCGCCAGGTGATCGAGGTCGCGGGCGCCGAAACCACGCCGCAGACCGGCGCGCCGTCCTGGATCAGGGCGATGTTGACGCTGAAGCTTTCCTTGCCGGAGATGAAACCCTTGGTGCCGTCCAGCGGGTCGATCAGCCAGAAACGTGATTCCGCCACATCGGGCGCGCCATCGGCGGCCACGGCTTCTTCGGCCACGGTCTGCACCTTGGGGTACAGAGCGGCCAGTCGTTGCAGGATCAGGGCCTCGGCCTGCTGGTCGGCCAGAGTCACGGGGCTGTCGTCGGCCTTGGTCGTCACCTCGGCGCCCGCGCGCCAGAAGGGCAGGATCACCGCCGATGCCTCTTCGGCGATGTCGGCGAGCACGTCGGCCAGGGCGCCCGAGGCGAGGTCTTTCGTCAGTCTGTCGGTCATGGGCCGCTCGATAGAGGATCGGAACGGTTTCGCGAACCGGCAAATCAGCCCAGCTTGCATCGCGTCCACGACGCCGCTTCAAGAGACCGCATGACCGACGCCGCCCAAACGCCTCTCGCCGCCGCCTCTTCGCCCGTGGACGGGGCAGAACTGGCCACCTATGTCGCCGCCAAACTGTGCCACGATTTCATCAGCCCGGCGGGCGCGATCCGCTCTGGCCTGGACCTGCTGGACGATCCTTCGGCCCAGGATATGCGCGACGATGCGCTGAGCCTGATCGCCGACAGCGCCGACAAGATGATCGCCCTGACCCATTTCGCCCGCGTGGCCTTCGGCGCGGCGACGACCAGCGAGCGGTTCTCCGGAGACGAACTGAAGGCGCTGGTTCAGGGCATGACCAAGGGCGGGCGGGCGACCCTGGACTGGCAGGTCGTCGAGCCCGGCTTTTCCAAGCCCGCCGCCCGCGCCCTGGTCAACCTGGCCTATCTGACCGCAGGCGCACTCGCCACCGGCGGCGTCGCCACCATCACCAGCCGCCGCGAACACGATTTCCTGGTGCTGGAAGGCGTCGCCGAGGGCGCCCGCGCACGGCTGAAGCCCGAAGCTGTGGTCGGTTTCTCGGGTAAGCGCCTCAGCGAGGGCCTGCCCGGCCAGTGGATCCAGCCCTATTGGCTGTGGACTACGGTGACCGAGGCGGGCGGAAGTCTGAACGTTTCCAGTGAGGAAGGCCGCGTCCGCCTGACAGTACGAATGCCGTCTTAAGCTCAACCGCCAACGCCTCGTTAACCGACGCGAAGCAATTATAACACCGATGCGCGGGCTGTCCGCGTTGGAGACTACCGGTCTTGGACCTTCGTACCTGCCTCATCGTCGATGACAGTCGGATCATCAGGAAGGTCGCGCGCCGCATCCTCGAGAATCTGAGATTCGAGATCGACGAGGCGGCCGACGGCGCCGAGGCCCTGACCTACTGCGCCTCGGTCATGCCCGACGTGATTCTGCTGGACTGGAATATGCCGGTGATGGATGGCCTGACCTTCCTGCGCCGCCTGCGCGAGCAGCCCGGCGGCAAGACGCCCAAGGTCCTGTTCTGCACCATCGAGACAGCGCCCGAACGGATCGCAGAGGCCCTGACGGCCGGGGCCGACGACTATGTTATGAAGCCGTTCGACGGTGAAATCCTGCACTCCAAGCTGATGGAGGTCGGGGCCGTCTGAGGTCCGTTATCTCCGCATGATCCAGGAAGACTTCGACCGCCTGCAATCCCTGATGGCCTCGCGCGCGGGCTATCGGCTGACGCGCGACCGGATTCACCTGGCCGAGCATCGCCTGGGGCCCGTGGCGCGGCGCGAGGGGTTCGACAGCGTCGACGCCATGCTGGCCGCCCTGTGGGCCAAGCCGGTCGCCAGCCTGGGGTGGGCGGTGATCGAAGCCCTGCTGAACGCCGAAACCTGGTTCCGCCGCGACCGCGCCCCCTTCGACACCTTCGCTCGCGAGCTTCTGCCCGCCATCGGCCAGGTCCGCCCCCAAGGCCGCGTGCGCGTCTGGTCGGCCGGCTGTTCGACGGGCCAGGAAGCCTGGTCGATCGCCATCGGCGCCCTGGAAGCCCACGCCAATATCGACATCGTCGCCACCGACCTGTCGCAACGCGCCATCGACCGAGCCCGACTGGGCGCCTACACCGGCTTCGAGATCCAGCGTGGCCTGACGGCTGCGACCATGCTGCGCTGGTTCACCCCGCTCGAGGACCAGTGGACCGTGCGGCCCGAACTGGCCCAGGTCGTTCGCTTCGCCCGCGCCAACCTGCTGGACGAGCCGACCGACGACGAGCGGTTCGACGTCATCTTCTGCCGCCATGTGCTCAAGGACATGGACCCCGTGCGTCGGGGCGGCGTCATCGAGGCGCTGGAGCGGCGCCTGGTCGATGACGGCTGCCTGTTCCTGGGACCGGACGAGCGACTGGATGGCGACACCGTCGCCTTCCGCCCCGTCAGCGGCCGCAAGGGGCTGTTCGTCAAGGCCCCCGCCGCCCTTAGCCGCGCCGCCTGAACGCGATTGATCCGCTTATCCCGCGATGGCGGGGATAAGCGGGCGTCGGTGTACGCATAGACGCAGCCCTCCCGACCGGACTAGGCTGAACCCGTTGTCGGAGGGGGATATCTGATGCGATCCATACTGCTGTTCGGGTCAATGGCGCTGGCGCTGCTGATCGGCGTGATTTCGCTGCAGGTCCCCGCGCCCAGAGGCCTCGACACCCCCGCCGTGGATTTCGCCGCCGCCCGCGCCATGGCCGATGTCAGGGTCATCGCCCGCGCCCCTCACCCCATCGGCTCGGTCGAACATGAGCGGGTGCGCGGCTATCTGTTCGGCCGGATGATCGGCCTGGGCCTGAACCCCGCGCTTCAGACCGGCAGCCTGTCGCCGGCGACCATCCGATGGCTGGCGACGCAAAGCGACACACCGCCCACGACCGCCACCAATATCGTCGGCGTCCTGCCGGGCACGGACCCTTCCGCCCCGGCCATCGTCGTCATGGCCCACTATGACACCACGCCGGAATCGCCTGGAGCCGCCGACGACGGCGCCGGCGTCGCCGCTATCCTGGAGGCCGTGCGGGCCATCAAGGCGCGGGGTGCGGCCGAGCGCACCCTGATCGTCCTCCTGACCGACGCCGAAGAGGTGGGGCTGGACGGGGCCCGCGTCTTCTTCAGCGAGCATCCCTGGCGCAGCCGGATCGGCGCCGTCGTCAATCTGGAGGCGCGCGGCGGCGGCGGTCGCGCCATGATGTTCGAGACCGGCCCCGGCAATCGCCAGACCATCGCCCTGTTCAGCCACGCCGCCCGTCGCGCCGACGGCGGGACCACCAGCAACTCCCTGACCGCCCTGGTCTATCAACTGATGCCCAACGGCACCGACTTCACCCTGGCGCGCGATCGCGGCATCGCCGGGCTGAACCTGGCCTTCCAGGGACGCCCGGCACAATACCATTCACCGGCATCGACACCCGACGCCCTGGATCAGGGCAGCGTCCAGCATATCGGCTCCCAGGCGCTGGAGGCGACCGACCTGCTGCTGCGGACCCCCGCCCTGCCCCGCGCAACACAGGACCAGGTCTTTTCCGACATCCTGGGCCTGGGAGTGATCGGCCATGCGCCCCAGACCGGCTGGACCCTGTTCGCGCTCGCCCTGGGCCTTGCCGCCTTCGCCTTCTGGGGAGGCCGCCACGCGACGGGCGTGACCTTGGCCGATGTCGGGCGGGGCATGATCTCGGGTCTGTGGTTCCTGGCGACCGTGGTCGTCCTGACCCAGGCCACCCGCGTTCTGGCCGGACCCGTGCTTTCGCCCGCCGTGCCGTTCGACCTCTATTACACCCTGATGCGCCGCCTGCCGTGGATGGAGGCGGGCGCCGCCCTGACCGTGCTGGCCGTCGCCCTGACGGCGCTTGCGGGGCGAGACGCCATGGGCCAGCGCGTCCTGACCGGCGCCCTGGTGCTGGCCGCCGGGGTCGCGACCCTGCTGGGCGGCGTCAACCTGGTCGTCATCGCCGCCGCCATTGTCGCCATCGCCCTGAGCTGGTGGACCCAGGCCTGGCCCCGCACCCGCTGGGGCGGCTGGCTGGGGTTGATCGCCCTGGTGCTGCTGCTCGGCGGCCTGGTCCAGGCCGTGGCGCCCGCCGCCGCCTTTATCCTGTTGTGGCCCGCGCTCATCGCCGCCACCGCCGCCGCGCTCGCCGCCCTGATCGGCGCCCGGCTGGCGGGAGTGCGCAGTCACCTGGCTCCGGCCGCCGCGCTGGTACTGGGCGGAGCCTGGCTCGTCAGTCTGGCCCACCCGGCCTTCCTCGGCATCGGCATGGACCTGCCCGCCGTCCTGGGCGTGGTCGGCCTGCTGCTGCTGATGCTGGCTCGCCCCCTGACGCCGACCCATCCGCGCGCCCTGGCCGCCGCCGCCGTCGCCTGCCTGATCCTGGCCTGCGGCCTGTCAGCGACGGCCCGTTTCGCCGAGCCGGCGCCTACGCCAGCCGAGGCCGACGCCGGCGCCGACGCCGCCCAAGGCTGACGTGCGCCAGACCGCGCCACGTCAGTTCCGGTCGCATCCTCGGTTTTGTTCCGATAATGTTCTTAAGAACAGATTGTGAACGTCCGTGATCCGTGTTCTACCTCTGTTCACAGGGAGCGGGTCCATGGCGGGTCTCTCCCAAGCATCGATGGGAATCATGGCAAGGGAGACGGGTAAGATGGCTTCGCAGGCGGCATTGAAATTGGTCGGTAAAGACGACGGCGACAAGCAACGGGCTCTGGAGGCGGCGATCGCGCAGATCGATCGCGCCTTCGGCAAGGGCTCTGTCATGAAACTGGGCAAGGGCGGGGTGACGCAAGCCATCCCCTCGGTCTCCACCGGCTCGCTCGGTCTGGACATCGCCCTGGGCATCGGCGGCCTGCCGCGTGGCCGGGTGATCGAGGTCTATGGCCCCGAAAGCTCGGGCAAGACGACCCTGGCCCTGCACACGGTGGCGGAAATCCAGAAGGCCGGCGGCGTCGCCGCCTTCGTCGACGCCGAACACGCGCTCGACCCCGGCTATGCCCAGAAACTGGGCGTCAACCTGGACGACCTGCTGGTGTCCCAGCCCGACACGGGCGAACAGGCGCTGGAGATCGTCGACACCCTGGTGCGTTCTGGCGCCGTGGACATCGTGGTGGTCGATTCGGTCGCCGCCCTGACGCCCCGCGCCGAGATCGAGGGCGAGATGGGCGACAGCCTGCCCGGCCTTCAGGCCCGTCTGATGAGCCAGGCCCTGCGCAAGTTGACCGCCTCGATTAACAAGTCCCAGTGCATCGTCCTGTTCATCAACCAGATCCGTCACAAGATCGGCGTCATGTACGGCTCGCCGGAAACGACGACGGGCGGCAATGCGCTGAAGTTCTACGCCTCGGTCCGTCTGGACATCCGCCGCACCGGCGCGATCAAGGACCGCGACGAGGTCGTCGGCAACACCACCCGCGTCAAGGTGGTCAAGAACAAGGTCGCCCCGCCGTTCCGCGAGGTCATCTTCGACATCATGTATGGCGAAGGCATCTCCAAGCTGGGCGAGATCATCGACCTGGGCGTCAAGGCCGGTGTGATCGAGAAGTCGGGCTCATGGTTCAGCTATGACTCGACCCGGATCGGTCAGGGTCGCGAGAACGTGCGCAACTTCCTGAAAGCCAACCCCGACATGGCCGACGCCATCGAGGACAAGGTCAGGAAATCGACCAACAAGATCGCCGACGAACTGCTGGGCACGCCCGAGCCGGACGAAGGCCAGGACCTGGAGGGCTAGGGTCCGCCTCCTCCTCCTTTTGGCGGAGGACACAGACACTCCGTCCGGCCGGTCCCCCGCGACCCGCCACTGACCCCCGCGGGGTTCAGGGTCGAACGGAGCAGGGCCGCCCAGCGCAAGCCGGGCGGCCCTTTTCTTTGGTCTCAGCCTAGGCCTCCGTCGCCTCGCCCCGCTTTTTGCAGGTCGTGTCGCCGCCCGAAATGTGCACGATGGGCCGCCTGCACTCCCCGCTAGCCCTACGCCTTCAACGAGACTGACCATGGCCGATACCGTCCAGCCCCCCATTCAGGCCCTGTCCCAGTTCAACCTGGCCGAGACTGACGACGGCTATGTGCTGGAAATCGGCGGCGACGGAGGCTCTCTGCTAACCCTTGCCGCGACGGGCGAACAACTCGACGCCATCGTCGAGGCGCTTCAGGCCCTGCTGGAGGCGGATGAGGACGCGGCCTGACCGCCTGCCAACGCCACCCGCACCGCCGACAGCGGTACGTCTCAGCCTCTCCCGCCTCCCCAGACCCCGCCACCGGACCGCGCATCATCGACCGACGGGTGATGCGCAGGCGCCAAAACCCCTATATGACGCGCGTTCCGCCCCCAGCGCGCCGACGAAGCCAAAGACCGACCATGACCAGCCTCAAGCAGATCCGCTCGACCTTCCTCGATTATTTCGCGGCCGACGGTCACACCAAGGTCCACTCGGCCCCCCTGGTGCCGCAGAACGACCCGACGCTGATGTTCGTCAACGCGGGCATGGTGCCGTTCAAGGACTACTTCACCGGCGCGGCGACCCCGCCCTACCCGCGCGCCACCTCGTCGCAGAAATGCGTGCGCGCCGGGGGCAAGCACAACGATCTGGACAACGTCGGCTATACCGCCCGCCACCTGACCTTCTTCGAGATGCTGGGCAACTTCAGCTTCGGCGACTATTTCAAGGAACACGCGATCGAGCGCGCGTGGAACCTGGTCACCAAGGACTACGGCCTGGACCCCAAGCGCCTGCTGGTGACCGTCTATATCGACGACGATGAGGCCGCCGCGATCTGGAAGAAGATCACCGGCTTCTCCGACGACAAGATCATCCGCATCGCCGGCTCCGACAACTTCTGGGCCATGGGCGACAACGGTCCCTGCGGTCCCTGCACCGAGATCTTCTGGGACTACGGCGACCATATCGCCGGCGGCCCTCCCGGATCGCCCGACGAGGACGGCGACCGCTATGTGGAGATCTGGAACAACGTCTTCATGCAGTTCGAGAAGGAGAACGACGAGATCGTTCGCAGCCTTCCCAAGCCCTCGGTCGACACCGGCATGGGCCTGGAGCGCATGACCAGCGTGCTTCAGGGCAAGAACTCGGTCTTCGACACCGACCTGTTCCAGACCCTGATCGCCGCCTCGGAAGACGCCACCTCGACCAAGGCCGAGGGCGCGCAAGCCGCCAGCCACCGCGTCATCGCCGACCACCTGCGCTCGTCGTCCTTCCTGATCGCCGACGGCGTGACCCCCTCGAACGAGGGCCGGGGCTATGTGCTGCGCCGGATCATGCGCCGCGCCATGCGCCACGCCCACCTGCTGGGCGCCGCCGATCCCCTGATGCACCGTCTGGTGCCGACCCTGGTCGATCAGATGGGCGAGGCCTTCCCCGAGCTGGCCCGCGCCCAGGCCTCGATCGAGGACACCATGAAGCAGGAAGAGATCCGCTTCCGCACCACCCTGGGCCGCGGCATGGGCCTGCTGGACGAGGCCACCAGCGGTCTGTCCGAAGGCGGCGTCATCTCGGGCCAGACGGCCTTTACCCTGTACGACACCTATGGCTTCCCGCTGGACCTGACGCAGGACGAGGCGCGTCGTCGCGGCCTGAGCGTGGACAACGACGCCTTCGACGCCGCCATGGCCGAGCAGCGCGAGCGCGGCAAGGCTAACTGGAAGGGTTCGGGCCAGACCGCCGACGCCGGCGAATGGCTGGCCCTGCGCGACCGCCTGGGGCCGACCGTCTTCACCGGCTATGATTCGGTCGAGGGCTCAGGCGAGGTCCTGGCCATCGTCGCGGGCGCAACATCGGTCGATGAACTGGGCGCGGGCGAAACCGCCGAGGTCCTGTTCGACCAGACCTCCTTCTATGGCGAAGGCGGCGGTCAGGCCGGCGACAAGGGCGAGATCGAATGGACCGACGCCTCCGGCGCCCAGGCCTCGGGCACGGTGCTGGATGTCCAGAAACACGCCGGCGGCGACCTCTACGCCCACAAGATCCAGGTCACGTCCGGGACGCTGGCCATCGGTGCGCGCGTGCAACTGCGCGCCGGCGCCGACAGCCGCCTGACCACCCGCGCCAACCACTCGGCCGCCCACCTGCTGCACGCGGCCCTGGCCAATGTGCTGGGCCCGCACGTGGCGCAGAAGGGCCAGCTGGTCGACGCCGACCGCATGCGCTTCGACTTCAGCCACAACGCCCCGGTCACCGAGGCCGAACTGGCCGCGATGGAGGACGAGGTCAACGCCGTCATTCGCCAGAACATCCCGGCCGAGACCAAGCTGATGACGCCTCAGGCCGCCATCGAGGCCGGCGCCGTCGCCCTGTTCGGCGAGAAATACGGCGAGGAGGTCCGCGTCCTGACGCTGGGCCGCTCGCTGACGGATGCGTCCAAGGCCTATTCGGTCGAGCTGTGCGGCGGCACCCACGTCGCCCGCACCGGCGACATCGCCCTGTTCAAGATCGTGTCCGAGACGGGCGTGGCCGCCGGCATCCGCCGCATCGAGGCCCTGACCGGCGAGGCCGCGCGCCAGTATCTTCTGGCCCAGGCCGGGGTGGCCAGGACCCTGGCCCAGTCCTTCAAGGTCCAGCCCCTGGACGTGCCCGCCCGGGTCGAGGCCCTGAGCACCGAACGCCGCGCGCTGGAAAAACAGGTCGCCGACTTGAAGAAGCAGCTCGCGCTGGGCGGCGGTTCGTCGGCCAATGCCGCGCCCGAGGAGATCAATGGCGTCAAGCTGATCGCGCGCGTGCTGGACGGCGTGGACGGCAAGGGTCTGCGCGGCGTGGCCGAGGACTTCCGCAAGCAGGTCGGCTCGGGCGTCGTCGCCCTGATCGGCGTGACGGACGGCAAGGCGGCGGTCACGGTCGCGGCGACGGCTGACGTCGTCGGCAAGGTGAACTCCGCCGATCTGGCCCGCGCGGCGGTCATCGCCATGGGCGGACAGGGCGCGGGCGGCAAGGCCGACTTCGCCCAGGGCGGCGCGCCCGACGGGTCCAAGGCCGAGGCCGGCCTCGCGGCCATCCGGGCCGCGCTGGCGGGCTGATCTCGTCGCGGCCAAGTGCAGACGCCTGCTTGCGAGAGGACTTCAAATCGTCATTCGCCGATCGATGCGAGGGCGTCAGTCGCAGGCCTGTATTTGGCCCGGCGCGTCGGGTTCTGGCGCGCGCCGCTGAGGAAACCCCACAAGCTTGACTTGTGACGGCGAAGCTCATTAACGGATAGATAACCATTAACTATCTGTTTTTTATCGCTTTATTTCATCACATACCCGTGAGTTATCACAGATAACGAGGAACGGCGTGACGCGCTCTCCATTCCCGGTTGCAGGAAGGAGATTCTACATGTCCCACTCGAACTCAATGACTTCACGTACGGCCCTGGCCCTCGGTCTGGGCGCCGTTCTCCTGGCGACGAGCGCCTGCCACGGCGCCCGCACCTACAGTTTCGGCAGCGGCCTCGGCTTCGATGACCCCGGCAACTCTGGCGGCGGCGGCTCTGGCGGTGGCGGAACGGGCGGTGGCGGAACCGGCGGCGGCGGCTCTGGTGGCGGCGGAACAGGCGGCGGCGGAACAGGCGGCGGCGGCTCTGGTGGTGGCGGCACGGGCGGCGGCGGAACAGGCGGCGGCGGCTCTGGTGGTGGCGGAACGGGCGGCGGCGGAACGGGCGGCGGCGGAACGGGCGGCGGCGGAACAGGCGGTGGCTCTGGCGGCGGCGGCTCTGGCGGCGGCGCAACCGCGATCCTGGATCAACTCGGCCAGACGACAGGCATCAGCGGACTTCTCGATCCTGTCGGGACGGTGACAGTAGGGGATGCCACACTCATCGGCGCTGGCGGGACCACCGGCCCAGTCGGCGTCAGCATCCTGAACCCAACCCTCGCCCAAGGCAGCATCGCCACCGTGGGCGCGGCAAGTGGAGGGCAACTCGTCACCCTCGGCACGGGGACGCCAAACACCCCGGTCGCGACACCCACGGGACCGGTGACAGGCCTGATCGGCCTGAACCTGGGCGGCGCCCAGGTGCTGGACGGCGGCGGCGCCCCGCTACTGGGCGCTGCGGTCCTGTCACCCACAGGTGCAGCCGGGCAGGCGGCGACGGTTGGGCTGTTGTCCAATGGCCAGCCCGTCGCGGTCAACGTCACCTCGCCCTCCCCCGTTACTGGCGTGACCAATACGGTCGCCGGCGTCGTCAATACGGCCACCGGCACGGCGGGCTCCGCCCTCGGCCAGACGGGCGGCGCGGCAGGCGGTCTCGGCGGAGTCACGGGTACTGTGACGGGCACGGTTGGGGCCGTTACCGGAACGGTCGGCAACGTCGTGGGTTCGGTCCTGGGCGCGACGCCGGTTGGCGGCACGGTCGGCGGCCTGACAGGCGGCATCGGTGTCGGCGCCGGCGGGGCGGTCTCTGGCTCAGGAGCCAGCGGCGGCGTTGCTGCCGGAGCAGGCGGAACGACCGGCGCACTTACCGGCACGGTCGGCGGGCTGGTCGGCGGCCTGCTGGGCGGGAAGAATCCCTGACCCTGTTGAAAGCGTCCGCTGACGGGCCGCACGGACCCCAGAGGCGAGACTGAAGACGAGACGGAGGCGGCCGCGCCAGCGCCGGTCGCCTCCTCCGTCCGGAGATGTCCATGAACACCCCTATGCTCCTGGCGACCGCAACCCTTGCGGCTGCGCCTGTCATCCTGCCCGGGACGGTCCTTTCGGTGGCTGCCTTGGCCGAACCTGTTCGGGCCGTAGCCGCCCGTACGGAGGCCGGACAGGACGCCATCCTGATCGACCGCAACCGGCCAGATCGCCGTCCGCCAACCACGCCCGACGCGGCCGCAGCCCGACTGGACGCGCCTGACGCCACCACCGCCCCCTTCCCCCCCTTTGTGCTGCGCGCGGCTGCAATCGAGGGGTCGCGTCTGGACCAGCAGCGCCTTCAGGCAGCGGTTCAGCCTTTCATCGGTCAGACCCTGGACGTGGAAGGCGTGGCGCGGCTGAGAGCAGCCGTCGCCGCCGCCTACGCCGGATCGCCATGGGCCTTGCCGATCGTGGCCATCGACGTCTCCGAGGCCCAGCGCGGCGTCGTGCGGATCGCCGCCGTCGAGGGTCGGGTCCAACATGTCGCCTTCAAGGGCCAGGCCCGCCGCGACGACAGCTTGCTGCTACAGGCCTATGCCGCTGCTTTGATCGCCGAAACCCCGTTGAGCCGTCTTCGCGCCGAACGCTATCTCTCGCTGATCGGAGACATTCCGGGCGTCGTGGTCGCTACTCGCGCCACACCTGGCGATCAGGCCGGCGGCGTCGATCTGGACATGACGGTCGCGCGCCAGCGCTGGGCCTATGATTTCGGTCTCGACACGCGGGGCTCTCGCATTCTGGGCCGGACCCAGCTGATCGCGTCAGCCGCCCTCAACGGAGCCTTTCGCATGGGCGACCAGACGCGGGTGACCGCCATCCTGCCCGCCGATGTCGAGCGCTTTCAGTATGTCGCCGTATCTCACCGCCAGCCGCTCGGCTTCGACGGGGCCGCCGTAACCGGCAGCCTTGGTTACCTGCGGACCCGTCCTACGGGTGGGATCGAGGGCGACGCGGTAACGGGTGGAGGGAACCTGTCCTGGCCCTTGATCCGAAGCTACCGCACCAACGTCGTTCTGGGGGTTGGGCTGGACGGGGTGAACAGCGATGCGGCGGTGTTCGGCGAGCGGATCGCCACCGAACGCACGCGGGTTCTCCGTGCCTCGGCAACGGCCAGTCGTGTGCGCGAACGCTCGACCCTTTCCGGCGGCGTGACGCTCAGCCAAGGACTGGACACCTTGGGCGCCCGCGCACCCTCCGGCCTGACCGACCTGGATTTTCGCAAGATCAACGCCCGGCTGGACGCCACCCGCGCCCTGGGAACCGCGTTTCGGATCAGCGCCGCCGCGACCGCACAATACAGCCGCGACGCGGCCCCTTCGTCCGAGCAATTCGCCCTGGGCGGCGGCGATATCGGGCGCGGCTTTCCCACCGCCCTGATCTCGGGCGATGCCGGCTGGGGCGTTCGGGCCGAGGCGGCATGGCGACCGCAAAGGATTCGCGGCCGTTTGGCGGGCAGCGAGGTTTATGCCTTCGGCGACGGCGGCGAGGCGACCCTCAACGATCGGCCCGGCCTGCCCGGCCGCACCCTGCGTCTGGCCTCGGTCGGCGCCGGAACCCGCATCGCCCTGGGGCCTAGGACACGACTGGAACTGGAGGCCGCACGGGCCGTCGACGACCCTCGCCCCACCGCCGACAAGTGGCGGCTGAACGTCGGCGTCAGCGCCCGATACTGAGCGGAAATCTCGGCGGCGAGCATTGACGCAGACCGGCGCGTCGCGCCCCATGCCCGGCGCTGTTCAGGAGCCCTACGCATGACCCGCCTCGCCCTCATTGCCGCCGTCGTCCTCGCCGCCGCGTCTGCAAGCGCCGCCCTGGCCCAGGACCCCGCGCCCGCGACGACGGCGATACCGGCCGTCGCGCCTGATCCTGCCCTGGCCGCCCTGCTGAGCGACTACGAGAGCTTCCTCAAGGCCAATGACCCGATCACCGCTGGCTTCGAGGGCGATCAGGCCGCCAAGTCGAAACTGCCCGACCTCAGCCGCGAGGCCGAACTGGCCCGCAAGGCTCCGCTGGAGGCGCTGAAGGCGCGGGCCGAGGCGATCACGCCTGCCGGCCTGTCTTCCGCGGACCGGCTGAACCGCGACTTCCTGATCTGGGTGTTGGCCCGGTCGATCGAGGAGATCCAGTTCGACGACGGGCGCCTGGCTTTCGATTCCGAGGGTGGCGTCGGCCAGCTTGCGGCCTATCTGGCGACATCGACCCGGATCGCCACCCGCGCCGACGCCGAAGCCTGGATCGCCCGGCTGGAGGGGTTGGGCGCCTTGTATGACGTGTCGATGGCCAATGCCCGGCGCGGGATCGAAACCGGGTTTACCCAACCGACCTCCGTGGTCGACAGCATGCTGGTCACCCTGGGCAACGAGGCCGCCTATACGCGTGAGACCGAGCCGCTGCTGACGCCCTTCGCCGAACTGCCTGCAACGATTTCGGCCGCCGATCAGACCGCGCTGCGCGCCCGCGCCGCCGCCGCCGTCGCAGCAGAGATCGCGCCGCGCCGCGCCGCCTGGCTGGCCTTTGTGCGCGACGAATACAGGCCCGCCGCCTCGCCCGTCGTCGGCATCGGCTCACGCCCCGGCGGGACGGAATACTACGCCTTCCAGGCTCGCAGCTACACGACCACCGACATGACGCCGGCCCAGATCCACGCCCTGGGTCTGCAGGAGGTCGCGCGCATCCGGGCGCGCATGGACACAGAGATGAAGGCTGCGGGCTGGACCGGCGATTTCGCCGGCTTCCTGGCGCATCTGCGGAGCGATCCTTCCTTCTACGCCCAGTCGCGCGAGGACATGATCGAAAAGGCCTCGGAAATGGCCAAGCGGGCCGACGGCGGCCTGCCCGCCCTGTTCCGCACCCTGCCGCGACTAACCTATGACGTCCGGCCCGTGCCGCTGGACATCGAGGACACCTATACGACCGGGCGCTATTTCGGCGGCTCACTGGCCGAGGGCGTGCCCGGCGGATACATCGTCAACACCGGCAGGCTGGACCAGAGACCGCTGTACGAACTGCCAGCCCTGACCCTGCACGAGGCCGTGCCCGGTCACCACCTGCAGATCGCCCTGCAACAGGAGGCCGCCGAGGGCCCCTATTTCCGGCGCGGGGTGGACGTCACCGCCTTCACCGAGGGCTGGGGCCTGTATGCCGAATTCCTGGGCGAGGAGATGGGCTTCTATCGCACGCCGGAAGAACGGTTCGGGCGACTGTCCTACGAGATGTGGCGGGCCTGTCGGCTGGTCGCCGACACCGGCATGCACGCCATGGGCTGGACCATCGAACAGGCGCGCCAGTGTTTCGCCGAGAACTCGGCCCTGTCGCCCCACAACATCGAGACCGAACTGCAACGCTACATCGGCTGGCCGGGTCAGGCCCTGGCCTACAAGATCGGCGAGATCCGCCTGCGCGCCATCCGCACGCGGGCCCAAGACGCGTTGGGCGACCGGTTCAACGTGCGCGACTTCCACGACGCCCTGCTGGTGGACGGGCCCCTGCCGCTAGACCTGCTCGACCAGAGGATGGACGCCTGGATCGCGGGTCAATAACGCCCCGACCCTTCCCTGTCCGAGTTGGGCGGGAAAGGATTATTCCGTGGGCGGCGTCAGGTCGATGCCGGCCAGCTTCCAGGCGAACAGGCCGCGCCGCTGCATCAGCAGGTCCACCTGTTCGTTCGGCTTGTCGTCGCGGCGCAGGGTGACCACGAAGGTGTTCAGATCGCGATAGCCATAGGAGCGACGCACCTTGTCTTCGTCCGCAGCCTTCTCGGCTGGGGGCGGGGTCACCCTTCCGGTCGGGGTCGTCGCGGGGGCCTCGGCGGTTCGGACCATGGAGGCGATGGCGGGGGCGTTGACGAAGGCGTCGACGGCGCCGCTGATCAGGGACGGGGCCAGGATCATGCCCAGGCCGCTCAGGACATTGCCGCGCCCGCTGTCGCCCAGGTCGGCGCGCATCTCGGCGACCAGCCGCGCGTTCAGCTCCTCTTTCAGGCTGGTGCGAAAGGCGGGGAAATCGACGAGCCGGTCCAGCGCCGCCTCGTCACCCGCCTTGGCCGCCTTGACCAGGGCTTGGGACGCCAGCACCGGCGAGCCCAGATAGGCCGCCGCAAACGCCACGACGACGATGGCGACCAGCGCCTTGATCAGTTTACCGCTCATGGTGCCTCGAACGCCGGGAAAGCTTTACGGTTGCGTGCTGGGAAGAGCGCCGGGCAGGCCGACATGGACCAGTTTCCACTCGAACGCCGCGCGGCGTTCGAAGGTGAAGAGGGTGCGTGACCCATCCTGGCCGGCCACGGCCAGCCGCGCGCGATTGATGCTCCAGTAGGCGGGACGCGGCAGGGGCGGGTTCTGAACCGCGATGGCCGAGGACGCAGCGCTGGGCGGCGCATCGGCCCGCGCTTCGCCTGCGGTCAGGACCAGCAGGGCCGTCGGGCTCAGCCAGGCGTCCACCGGCGGGGCGCCGGGCGTGACCGGGGCGACCGTGTCCTCGAACTGGCGGCGGATGGCGCCGATCGGGTCCTGCAGGATCGAGGGCGGCGGGGTCAGGATCTCGGGGCGGCGCGAGATCTGCGGACGAAGCGAGGCGCGCACGGCGTCGAAATCGATCAGCCGGCTCAGCCCCGCCACGTCGCCCGCCTCGGCGGCGGCGCGGATGCCGAAGAAGGCCACGGCGGGCGCGGCGAAGAAGGCGACCACCGCCGCCACTACGGCGACGGCCAGGATGTTGAGGATCAGCGCCTTGAACGAGGGCTCGCGCGACGCCTTGCGCGCGACCGACCGCGCCCAGACGGGTTGATAGGCATCTGGCGTCGGATGATCCGGTGGGCTCACGTCGCGACCTCATGGCCGGATCACCCGGCGCTGGTAACGCTAGCGGCGCCCGCCAAAAGCCGCAACGGCCCACCCCGATGACGGGATGGGCCGCTGTAGTGGTCAAGGATCGCAAAACCTGGCGCTCAAGCAGCGAGGCTCCGCGAGCCGAGCGTCAGCGCCCCCGCAGGATGCGCGTTAAGGCCTTGCCTTAAGCCGCTTGGGGCAGAGCCGTGGTCAGGTTCTCGGCGACCTTGTCGAGGAAGCCCTCGGTGGTCAGCCAGCCCTGTTGGTCGCCGACCAGCAGCGCCAGGTCCTTGGTCATGAAGCCAGCCTCGACGGTGTCGACGACGACCTTTTCCAGGGTCTCGGCGAAGGTCATCAGCTCGGCGTTGCCGTCCAGCTTTGCGCGGTGCTTGAAGCCGGCCGTCCAGGCGAAGATCGAGGCGATCGAGTTGGTCGAGGTGGCCTCGCCCTTCTGGTGCTGACGGAAGTGGCGGGTCACGGTGCCGTGGGCGGCCTCGGTTTCCATCACCTTGCCATCGGGCGTCATCAGGACCGAGGTCATCAGGCCCAGCGAGCCGAAGCCCTGAGCCACGATGTCGGACTGGACGTCGCCATCATAGTTCTTGCACGCCCAGACGAAGCCGCCCGACCACTTGATGGCCGCAGCCACCATGTCGTCGATCAGACGGTGTTCGTAGGTCAGGCCGCGCTTCTTGAACTCCTCGGCGTATTCGGCGTCGAAGATCTCTTGGAAGATGTCCTTGAAGCGACCGTCATAGGCTTTGAGGATCGTGTTCTTGGTCGACAGATAGACCGGGTAGTTGCGCGCCAAGCCATAGCTGAACGAGGCGTGGGCGAAGTCGCGGATCGAGGCGTCCAGGTTGTACATGCCCATGGCCACGCCGGCGCCGGGCGCCTGATAGACCTCATGCTCGATGACCGCGCCGTCTTCGCCGACGAACTTGATCGACAGGGTGCCCTTGCCGGGGAAGAGGAAGTCGGTGGCCTTGTACTGGTCGCCAAAGGCGTGACGGCCGACGACGATGGGCTGGGTCCAGCCTGGAACGAGGCGGGGCACGTTCTGGCAGATGATGGGCTCGCGGAAGACCACGCCTCCCAGGATGTTGCGGATGGTGCCGTTGGGCGACTTCCACATCTTCTTCAGGCCGAACTCGGCGACGCGCGCTTCGTCAGGGGTGATGGTGGCGCATTTCACGCCGACGCCGTGCTTCTGGATGGCGTGGGCGGCGTCGATCGTCACCTGGTCGTCGGTGGCGTCGCGGTGCTCCATGCCCAGATCGTAGTAGTCGAGGTCGACCTCGACGAAGGGGAAGATCAGCTTGTCCTTGATCCACTGCCAGATGATCCGGGTCATCTCGTCGCCGTCGATGTCCACGATGGGATTGGCGACCTTGATCTTGGCCATGAAGCGCCTCTGTCTGCTGTGTCGGGGGAGAAGGTTGGCGGCGGTATAGCCACCCCTGCCGTCATTCGCAAAGCCCGGTCGGGCGAAAGCGTCGTTGGGCCGCGCGCGGGCTGGCCCCGCAGCATTAACCCTGCCCGCAAAAAGCCGCCCACGGCCAAGCTGAACCGGCGGGTGATCCGGGGCTTCCTCTGCCCCGCCCCGCCCGCTGAACACCCGGCTGAAAACTTGGAGACAGGATGAACGACGACGTACAGGCGTTGGTCGACCGCTGGATCATGGCCTTTTGCGAGGCCCCGGTCCTGATCGACCCGGAACTGATGCGCCGCCTGCTCGCTGAGAAGGAGATCGCGGATCGGGAACAGGACGCCATGACCGAAAAGACCTTCAAGGCCGGCGACACGGTCAAATGGGACCACAGCCAGGGCACGACCACCGGCAAGGTGGTCCGCAAGCTGACCCACCCGACCAAGATCAAAGACCACAAGGTTGCGGCATCCCAGGATAACCCGGAATATCTGGTCGAGAGCGGAAAGACGGGCGCCCGCGCCGCGCACAAGCCTTCGGAACTGCGCAAGGCCTGACGCCTTGCGCCCAGACTCCTTGCGCCCAGCACGATCACTTCGGGGGACCATCATGACGCGACATCTCGGCTTCATCACCGCCCTGGCCCTGGCGCCCCTGACGCTGGTGGCCTGTGGCGAAAAGGCCAGCGACAGGCCTGCGCAGGCCGATCCCGCCCCCGTACCCGGCGCGGCGCCTGCGGCCCCTCAGACGGCCGGCCCAGCTGTGGCGTCCGAAAGCCGCGAGTTCCGCGACTGGCGCGCCACCTGTGACAACGGCAATGCCTGCGTCGCCTACACCGGCGGCGACAGCGGCTGGCTGCGGGTGGGCATGGACGCCGGAGCCGACGCCGCCCCATCGGTCAGCCTGGGCATCCCCGCCCTGAACGGAACCACGGCTTCGTCCGTCGCCCTGGTCATCGACGGGCAGCGTCACGGACTGCGCGCCGGTCCAGCCGACACCTTCAGCTTCGATGTGGCGCCCGGCGAGGTTGGCGCCGTCCTGAGCGAGTTGGCCGCCGCCTCGACGATCACGGCGACCTGGGACGGCGAAAGCGCCAGCTTCCCCACCGCCGGAGCCTCAGCCTCCCTGCTGTGGATCGACGAGCGGCAGGGGCGGCTGAACACCACCACGGCCCTGATCCGGCGCGGCCCCCAGCCCGCCTCGGCCGTGCCAGCCGCGCCCGCCCTGCCCGTCATCACCGCCGCCCCCGCCATCAGCCAGGCCGGGCTCGAAGGCAACGCCCCGCGGCTCCTGCCCGCCACGCTCGAGGCCCTGGGCGACGTCGAGAAATGTCGCGAGGACACGAACTTCAACGACTATATCCAGAAGGCGGTCACGGCCGTTCGGCTGGACGCCTCTACCGAGATGTGGGGCGTGCCCTGCGGCGCCGGCGCCTACAACATCGTCTATTCCTACTTCCTGACGGGGGCCAAGGGCGCCAACCCCCGCAACGTCGACTTCCCCGGCAGCAACGGCCAGGTCGTGACCACCGAGTATTCGCCCGACGGCCTGGTCAACCCGATCTACGACCCCGCCACACGCACCATCACGGCCTTTTCCAAGGCGCGCGGCATCGGCGATTGCGGCGCGCTTCAGACCTGGACCTGGACCGGACGCGGCTTTGTCATGAGCCGCGAACAGATCATGGGCGACTGCTGGGGCATGGTGTCGGACTTCTGGCCCACCACCTATCGCTCGCGCTGAGGCCGGCGCGATGAGCCCCACGCCCGACCCCGAGGTGCTGATCATCGGCGCAGGCCCGGCTGGGCTGACGGCCGCCACCTATCTGGCGCGGTTTCTCCGGCGGGTTCTGGTCGCCGACGCCGGTTCCCCGCGCGCCTGCTGGATCCCGCTCAGCCACAATATGCCGGGCTTTCCCGCCGGCATCAGCGGCGACGCCATCCTGTCGCGGATGCGCGAACAGGCCGAGGAATATGGCGCGGTGATCGAATCCGGCGCGGTCGCGCGGCTGACGCCTGTCGAGGATGGCAGCTTCGTCGCTGAATTGAACGGCCGACAGGTCCAGGTGCGCGCCGTGCTTCTGGCTGCGGGGGTGGTGGATCATCATCCCGACCTGCCGGGTGTCGAGAACGCCATCGCCCGCGCCCTGGTCCGTATCTGCCCCATCTGCGACGGCTATGAGGCGCGCGACAAGGCGGTGGCGGTGATTGGCGACAGCGACATGGGGGTGCGCGAGGCAGCCTTCTTGCGCACCTATTCCGACCGGGTGACCCTGATCCACGTCGGCGCGCCTGAGGCTCTCAGCGAACGCGACGCGCTCGACCGGCTGGGCGTATCCCTGGTCGAGACCCCCATCGACAGGGTCGAGCTTGAGGGCGACCGGGTCACAGCCCTGAGCTGGGGCGGGCGGGCCACCGCCTTTGATCTGGTTTATTCGGCCCTGGGGACCACAGCCAATGTCGACCTTGCCCAGGCCCTGGGCGCCGCGACCTGCGACGACGGGCGGCTGGAGGTCGACGACCATCAGCAGACCAGCATCCCCGGCTTCTACGCCGCCGGCGACGTGGTGCGCGGCCTGAATCAGATCGCCGTCGCCACCGCAGAGGCCGCCATCGCCGCCACCGCCATTCACAATATGCTCAGGCAGGCGGACGGCCAGACCGTCTGAGGGCCAGACGGTCTGAGGGCCTGACCTAAGCCGGCCGCACGATCCGTTTGGTCGCCTGGATCCGGTGCGCAGGTTGCGGGGTCGGGCGCAGCGCAGGTCGTGGCCGCGAGGCGAATCCGTCCAGCACGACCCCGATCCAGCGCCATGCGGGCTCCTTATGGGTCCGGTGCATATCTTCCATAGCAGCCTCCTGCGCTGATGTTTGTTGGAGGCTTATATCTGGGCTTGACGGGCGCCCCTCGCAAACCAGATGATCGGATGTCATCACAAGGCTGACTTATGTCCGACCCCCTTTCCGGCCTGCCCCTCGCCTCGATCCGGGTGTTCGAGGCCGCCGCGCGTCTGCGCAGTTTCACTCGCGCCGCCGAGGAACTGGGCATGACCCAGGCCGCCGTCAGTTGGCAGATCAAGGCGCTGGAGACCCGGCTGGGGCTCAGCCTGTTCCGCCGCCTGCCCAGAGAGGTGGCGCCGACCGAGCCGGGCGAGCGGTTGTCGCGCGCCGCGACCGAGGCCATGCTGCTGCTGCGGCGCGCCATCTCCGACCTGACCGAGGCCGATGACGGGGTCCTGTCGATCACCTCCCTGGCGACCCTGGCGTCCCAGTGGCTGGCCCAGAGGTTGGGCGAGTTCCAGGTCGCCAATCCCGGCCTGGCCGTGCGGGTCGACACCTCGTCCACCCTGACCGACCTGATGCGCGAGAACGTCGACATCGCCATCCGCTCGGGCAACGGCAAATGGCCCGGACTGGACGCGGCCCTGCTGATGCCCGGCGTCTTCACTCCCCTGTGCGCGCCCGACCTGTGCGCCCGGCTGAACCTGCAGAGGCCCGCCGACCTGGTGGCTGCGCCCCGCATCGGCGAGGAAAAGGAATGGGCGGCCTGGTTCGCCTCAGCCGGGGTCGAGAGCGTGGGCCACCCGGCGGTCAGGCTGAGGGCCGACTTCCAGGCGCTGGAGGTGGCGGCGGCTTTGGGCGGTCAGGGCGTCGCCCTGGCCTCGCCCATCCTCTATGCGCGCGAGATCGCGGCCGGGGTGCTGGTCCAGCCGTTTGCCCACATGGTCGAACTGTCGGCGGGCTACTGGGTCTGCTGGCCGACGGACCGGCGGCTGTCGCCCAAGATTGCGCGTTTCCGAGACTGGGTGCTGAAGGCGGCGGCGGACGATCCGGCCATCACCGCCGCCTTCGACGCTATTCGCTGAAACCCAGGTCGCTGAGTCTCAGGCCGCCTTTCGCGCCGCCACCCAGTCGTCGACCAGGGTCGCAAACACCGCCAGGGGCATGTCGCCGCTATTCAGCATCGTGTCGTGGAAAGACCGAATGTCGAAGCGATCGCCCAGCTCGGCGCGGGCGCCCTCGCGCAGCCTGACCCATTCGTTGTGGCCGATCTTGTAACTGCAGGCCTGTCCCGGCCAGATGCAGTAGCGCTCGACTTCGGTGGTGACGCTGCTTTCCTGATCGCCCAGGGTGTCGACCATGTAGCGGATCGCCTGTTCGCGGCTCCAGCGCTTGTGGTGCAGGCCGGAATCGACCACCAGCCGCGTGGCGCGGAACAGCATCGACTGCAGATAGCCCAGCTGCCCCCAGGGATCGCCTTCATACATCCCCATCTCGTCGGCCAATTGTTCCGAATACAGGCCCCAGCCCTCGCCATAGGCCGAGAACTGCAACAGCTTGCGGATCATCGGGATGTCGGCGGCCTCCGCCGCCAGGGTGCCCTGCATCACATGGCCCGGCGTCGCCTCGTGATAGGTCAGGGTCGGCAAGGTCCACTTGGGCCACTCCGCCGTGTCGCGCAGGTTAATGTAATAGGCGCCCGGTCGCGAGCCATCCAGCGACGGCCCCATGGCGTAACCGCCCGGCGCACCGGCCTCGATGGCGGCGGGAACGGCGCGGATCTCGACGCCCGCCTTGGGCAGGCGGCCGAACCACTCGGGCAGTTTGGCAGTGACCGCAGCGACCTGGGTGTTCAGGTCAGCCAGCAGCTGCGCCTTGCCCTCGGGCGTGTTGGGATAGATGAACTGCGGCTCCTTGCCGAGGGCCGCCAGCCGCGCGCCGACCGATCCGTCGGAACGCCCCTCGGCCTTCAGGATGGCGTCGGCGCGTGCCGAGATTTCCGCCACCTGGGCCAGGCCGATCTCGTGCACCTCGTCGCCGGTCAGGGCGGTGGTGGTGAAGAAGCGGATGCCATAGCCGTAGTAGCCCTCGCCCACCGGCAGCCGCCACACACCCGCGTCATGGACGGCCCCGGCCCTCAGCCCCTCGTACAGGTCGATCTGGCGCTGCGCCGCCGGGATGATCTGTTCGACGACGATGGCGGTGGCGCGCGGGGCCCAGCCCGCAGACAACCCGGCGTCTTCGGTGCGGCGCGCCAGGGATGTGACCAGCCCAAGTTCGGCGGGCGGGCCCGCTATGGCCGAGCGCATCTGCTCCAGGGTGCGTTCGACGATGAAGTCGGGCGGGGTGATGCCCGCCGCCAGATCGATCCGGGCCAGAGCCGTCTCCTGGTCCATCAGGACGGCGAAGGCGCCCAGACGATTCAGATAGGCCCGGGCGTCCGCATCGGTCTCGACCGTGTGCATGGTGTCGAGGAAGTCGGGCACGTCGCGATAGGCGCCGGTAAGCTGGCTCAGCCGATAGGGCGACAGATAGCCCTTGGAGCCGAAATCGAAGCGGTCATAGCCGATCACCTGGGTCTCGAAGGAATAGAGGACGGAGTCCAGGCTGACCTTCTCGTCGGCGCTCAGGGCGTCGCGGTCGATGGCCTTCAGGTCCGCCAGGGCCTGCCGGTCAAAGGCCTTGCCCGCGGCCAGTGCCTGAGGATCGAGGGGATCGAGCCGGGACTTGGCGGCGGCGCGGCTGCCCTTGTCGAGGCCCAGATAGGTGACGGTTGTCGGCGACCGATCCAGCATCCCCTCGTAGAGTCGCTCCAGCAGGGCGGCCAGACGGGCGCTCTCCGATCCAGCCTGTCCGGCCAGAACGGGTCCGGCCGAGACGACGGCGGCGCCGAGCATGGCGGCGGCGAGCAGGCGGCGACGGTCGATCATGGGAACCCCTCGAACACGGTCAGGGATAAGAGCCCGCCGCGTCCTTTTCGGCAAGAGCCCGCTCAGGCCGCGTGCAGTTCCTGCTTCACCCGTTCGGCCAGGGTCTTGATGTCCAGCGGCTTGGGCAGGAAGGAGACGCCGGTCTCGTCCTGCAACAGGTCCGAGAAGTCGCTCTCGGCATAGCCCGAGATGAACATCACCGGCGCATCGCCCAGATACTGGCGCGCCTTCTTCAGCAGGCTCGGCCCGTCCAGGCCCGGCATGATGACGTCACTGATCATCATGTCGATCTGACCTGCCCATTCCTCGGCCAGGGCCAGGGCCTCCTCGCCGTCGGCGGCCTCGATCACCTCATAGCCGCGCTGGCGCAGCAGTCGGGCGGCGATGCCGCGCACAGCGGCCTCGTCCTCCACGAACAGGATGCGTCCGGCGCCCGACAGGTCGCGCGGCGCCGCCTTGACCTTGACCTCGACCGGCGCGACCTCGACCAGTTCGGCGGCCGATGCGGCGGGCAGGAAGATGCGGAAGGCCGCGCCCCGAACCACCCCGTCGATGTCTTCCAGATTGCTGACGCCAATATGGCCGCCTGCCTGCTGGACGATGCCATAGACGGTGGCCAGGCCCATGCCCGTGCCTTCGTTGACGGCCTTGGTGGTGAAGAAGGGCTCGAAGATCTTGTCCAGCAGTTCGGGCGGCACGCCGGGGCCGGTGTCGGCGACCTCGATCAGGGCGACCTCGCCCTCTCCCTCGGAAGCCACCGGCGCATCGCGCCAGCCCATGGCGCGCGCGTCCTCGGCGCTCAGGCGCGCGGTACGGATGGTGACCACCCCTGCGCCCGGCTCGACCACGCCGCGCATGGCGTCGCGCGCATTGACCGCCAGATTCATGACGGCGGTCTCAAGCTGGCTCTTGTCGGCCAGGATCACCGGCAGGTCGCGGCCATAGTCCGTCTCCAGCCGCACGTCCTCGCGCAGCAGACGACGCAGCAGGACGGTGAACTCCGAGACCAGTTCGCCCACGTCCAGCCGCTCGCGCCGCACCGTCGACTTGCGCGAGAAGGCCAGCAGCTTGCGCACCAGGTCGGCGGCGCGGATGGCGGTCTGGCGGATCTCGTTCAAGCCGTCATAGGACGGATCGCCCACCGGGTGACGCTCAAGCAGACCCGACAGTTGAAGCTGGATCGCGGTCAGCAGGTTGTTGAAATCGTGCGCCACGCCGCCGGCCAGCTGGCCCACGGCCTGCATCTTCTGGGCCTGGGAAAGCTGCAGCTCCATCGACTTCTGGGTCGAGACGTCGAACAGCCAGACCCGTCGCTTGTCGCCCTCGGGTGCGACATAGAGGTGCAGCATCTTGTCGGGAAAGGCGCGGGCGACCAGCTCGATCGGGCCGTTGGAGCCCGCCTCCAGCCGGGCGCGCGCCTCGGTCACGCCGGCCGGGTCGAACAGGTGGCCGAAGGCGGCGTCGCGGGCGGCGGCCGGGCCGGTCAGGACGGCCAGGGCCGCATTGGCCTCCTCCGCCCGCCCGGCGAAGATGTCGTCGCCGCCGATGACCGCCGAACCGAAAGGCGCCCCGGCCGCCATGGCCCGCCCCTCGCCCGACGCCGCGACATAGGCGCGGGCCGCAGGCGCGGTGGTCGCCGATGTCAGGGCCGCCTCGGGCGCCTCGCGGACCAGGAAACGTCCCGCTCCAGCCTGGCCGATCAGGACCTCGACGGCGCGGTCGCCGACGGTGACGATGGCCCGCCCCTGCTCGCCCTTACGGGCTTGGGCGAAGGCCATGTACAACGCCTGTGCGGACTTGCCGCCACCCGCCCTCAGCTTGGGCAGGGCCACGGTGGCGCCGTTCTGCGACGCCCAGGCGGCGTTGAAGGCCAGCACCTGTCCTCCGGACCAGACCAGGGCGGCGGGCTCGGCCATGGCGTCCAGCATCTCGACCGCGACATCGCCCGCAGGCGTCCTCGCCCCGGCGCGGCCAAAGGCGAACAGGCCGACCAGAGACACCACCGCCACCGTCAGCAACAGGATCATCCCCGGCGTCGTCGTCGGCCCCGCCTGGAACGCCGGCCAGGCCAGGGCGGCCACGGCCACGGCGAACCCGACCGCCATGATGATGGGCAGCGGGTCGAACGGACGACGGTTGTCGTTTGCGGACGTGGGGCGAGCTTGGGTCATGCGACCTCGAGGCGAATCAATCTTTGCAGTGTACGCCTTCCGGCCTTCATCGCGCAGTGGCGGGCGAAACAGGACATCCACGGTTAGGACGCGCTGATGCGGCGTTCAGTTTCTGGCCAGATCTTGAGGTCTGGTAGCGACCCGTAGGCGACATTCGGGCAGTCCGCTGTTTGTAGTCCCCTCGGACCTAGGGCAGCGGAGCGTGATCGTAGCTGAACACCCGCGCCAGCTTCCACGAGTCGCCCTCAAGCTTCCACATCTGGGCGAATCTTGCCCGGCCCACCCGACGTTCTTTGCCCTCGCCCTGACGTTCGTAGAAAACATGCTCGCCTGTCTCGACCGCGCCGTACTCCTTGATTGGGAAGATTTCGATGGTTTCGGCCAACGCTTCACGGCGAGACCGCCAAGCGTCGGGGGCGTCCCGACCGCTGCAGCGCCCTGCATATTGGGCTACGAAAGCGTCGCCATTTGTGGCGACCAGACCACCGCGATCATCGAAGAACTCGAAGTCGTCGGTCACCATCCCGCGATGGGCTGTGGGATCGCACCCTTCCATAAATAGTTCGAAGAGCCGAGCGTCCGCCGCCACGATCTGGGATCTAAGGTCGTCAACATCCGCCGCCACGGCAGGGCGTCCGCCCGCCATAAGTGCCAGCACGCTGACGCAGACGCTCAGAGTCTTGATGATGAACTTCACGAAAGGCTGCTCCGAAGATGAGCGATGAATCCGGCATCTGCACCGGTCAGTTCGAGGACGGGAAGGACAGCCTTCCAGCCGTTGGTGCTGTTGGTGAACAGCACCAAGCCGGCGCCGGTCTCGGGTTCCAGGTAGACGAAGGTGAAGGTCCCGTCGTCCATGCCGGTGTGCATCAGGAAACGACGCCCACCGATCAGGAAGGTTTCCCAACCTAAACCGAATCCATCTTCGGCCGCACAGCCGGGCTCGTCTCCCGCACAGGTTTGCGTGAGACGGACAGTCTGGAGCTTTTCCCTCTCTAGATACAGATCGGGCGTAACTCCCTGCTTCTGGAACATCCCGACCACGAAGCGAGCGTAGTCCCGAGGCGTCGAGATCAGGTCGTCGGACGCGAAGAAATGGTCGGCCACTTGCGGCGCCAGGACGTCGAGATCGGCGTCGTAGGGGACGGCGAGACGGCCCTCAAACCACGTGCGTCTTGTATAGGCTGTATCGCGTATAGCGCCCGGTTCGAACACGAGCGCTTGAGCCAAATTTTCGAACGGCTCGCCGGTCTTTGCCTCGATGAAGCGCGCCAGCCATTCAAAGCCCTCTCCGGAGTACCCGAAGGTTTCGCCGGGTTCATTGATAAAGCTGAGTTTACCGCCCCCAGCCGGGCGCCAGTTCGGTAATCCGCTCCTGTGGCTCATCACAAGCCGGGGCGTCAGTCGGGCCGACCGAGGATCATTCGCCACATCCGGATCCACCCAGTAGGCCGACATAGGCTCATCAAGTGAAATCCGACCCTCGGCCGCGAGGCGCATGGCCACCTCAGCGCTCACCGGTTTCGTCAAGGAGGCGACATTGTAGAGAGTGGCGATGGTCGCGGGTCGGTCAGGCGACGCCTCTCCCCAAGCGTGGGCTTCAGCAATCTCCCCGTTTTCCACAATCGCGACGGAGAGGCTCGCAATCTTCAGGCTCGAAAGCAGCCGAGGCGCCGCCGTTTCAAGACCGGACAGCGGCGACAGGGCGGCGTCGTCGACACCCCGTTGAACAGGGTGCGCCTGCGCCGTAGCGGCCGCTAACGAGGCGGCGGCCAAGATGGCTGTAAACCGAAACACAATAGCTTCCTCAATCGCGACCGTCTCGCATGAGAGCACCCTTGTCGTCTCGCCCTACCGCCATCAAGTTAAGGTTCGGCAATGCGAAAGTGCTCCGCGATAAGGTCTGCTTCCCACCATAACAGCCTCCAAAGAGTCCGCTTCTCGCCTCTCGGATCGCGACGGGCGACGCCGTCACGCCAACGGCCTAGCGCCCTTTGCGCTTCTGCATGACGAAGCCGATGATCTTGGCGGCGGCCTCGAAATGTTCGCGCGGGATGGCTTCGTCGACGTCGACGGCGGCGTAGAGGGCGCGGGCCAGGGGGACGTTCTCGACGATCGGCACGTCGTGCTCCTTGGCCACTTTTCGGATGCGCATAGCCAGGGCGTCGACGCCCTTGGCGACGCAGATGGGCGCGCCGTCGCCCTGGTCCGGCTCATAGCGAAGGGCCACCGAATAGTGGGTCGGGTTGGTGACGATGACCGTGGCTGTCGGCACGTTCTGCATCATCCGCTGACGGCCCTTCTGCATCCGGATCTGGCGCAGCTTGGCCTTGACGTGCGGATCGCCCTCGGACTGCTTGTAGTCCTCCTTGACCTCTTCCTTGGTCATCCGCATCCGCTTGGCGAAGCGCATCTTCTGCCAGATGAAATCGGCCCCGGCGGTGAACCCCATGAAGACCAGGGTCGAGACCAGGATGGCGATCATCAGGTCGCGCGCCACCGGCAGGATGTTGGCCGGCGACATCGCCGCCATGTTCTCGAACTCGCGCATATGCGGCTTGAACACGGTGTAGCAGATGACCCCCACGGCGATCAGTTTGATCAGGGTCTGGCCGAAATGCATCAGGCCGTCCGGGCCATAGATGCGCTTGAACCCGGCCATGGGACTGACCTTGTTCCAGGTCGGCTTGATCTTCTCGCCCGTGAAGATGAAGCCGCCGATCTGGCCGACATTGCCCCCCACCCCGCCCAGGATGGTGGCCAGGGCGACCGCTCCGAGGAACGGCGCGACCGCCCACAGCGCCGTGGCGCCGATCTCGACCCCCGCTCCGGCCTCCAGCGCCCCGATCATGGCGTGGGGCGAGGCTATGAAGGGCAGGAAGGATTCGGCCATGCTGGTGGCGAAATAGCCGCCGCCGAACACGACCACGGCGCTGGCCCCCATCAGGCTCAATGTCTGGGCGACATCGGCGGACTTGGCGACGTCGCCCTTGCGACGCGCCTCCTCGAGTTTTCGTGGGGAGGCGTCTTCTGTCTTGGAGTCGGGATCCTGGTCTTCAGCCACCAGCCCCTCCCGCGAACACCCGCGCCAGGACGCGGTAACGGTCGATGAAGACGGTGCCCATCACGCCCAGCGACAGGGCGAAGACCGACAGGCCCAGGATGACGCTGAGCGGCGCGGCGGCGAAGAAGACCTGGAACGACGGCATGACCCGCGCCACCAAGCCCGAGGCCAGGTTGAAGATCAGGGCGAAGACGATGACCGGCGCCGCCAGTTGCACCCCTAGCAGGAAGCTGTCGCCGACGGTCTTGACGGCCATGGCGGCGAAATCGCTCATGACCAGAGGCTTGGCCGGGGCGATCACCTCATAGGATCCGACCAGCCCGGCGACGAACAGGTGATGGGTGTTTGTGGCGAAGATCAGCACCGTGCCCAGCAGCATCAGAAACGCGCCCAGGGTCGAGCCCGGCTGGGCCTGGAGCGGATTGGCGGTCTGGGCGAAGGACAGGGTGGTCTGCAACGAGACGATCTCGCCCGCCGTGGCCAGGGCCGACATGAAGATCCGCAGCAGGGCGCCGATCATCAGGCCGGTGATGACCTCTCGCAGGACCCATCCGACCGTAAGGCCCAGGGTGGCGGGCAAGGGCGGCAGGGCTCCGGCGACCACCGGCCACAAGACCAGGGACACGACAAGCGCCAACGACAGCCGGATGCGTGGCGGAACATAGGATTCGCCGATGCCGGGCATGGTCAGGATCAGCGCGCCGATGCGGCAGAAGATCAGCCCGCCGGCCCAGACCTGATCGGCGGTCGCATACGGCTCCACTTAGGTGCGCTCCATGCGGGGTCGCTACATCCCCGCGATGCGGGCGGCGATGTTGCGCATGAAGCCGCCCAGCAGGGCGCCCATCAACGGCAGGAACAGCAGCAGGGAGACGAAGATGGCGATGATCTTGGGCGCATAGATCAGGGTCTGTTCCTGGATCTGCGTCAGGGCCTGGAACAGGCCGATGCCGACGCCGACGACCAGGCCGACGATCAGGATCGGCGCGCACAGCTGCACGGTCAGCCAGATGGCGTCGCGGCCGACATCGAGAACTTCAGCGCCGTTCATACAAACTTCCTCGTGCCGGGCGTGATTCCGGCCCTGATCCCACTGGGCAGAAAATGCCGGGACCGTGGTTAACGAGGCGTTACGTTTCTGATGGCGGCCGGTGTTCTGAACGACTTTAACCCCCGCGAGCGCCAAACCGGACACGCCTGCGACATTTATTCCATTTTGCAAATGAATTAGAATTCTTCTTCCATTCATCACGGGGCTGAAATAGGCTTTGGCTTAACGAGGCCGGCGCACGATCGCCGACCCGCACACCCGGGACGAGACACCATGGCGCGCGGCATTTTCAGCTTCTTTGCGACAGGCTCCGACGTGCCGGTCATGGCCGATCACGGCGTGATCGACCGACTTTACCGCCAGAACCGCTTCCGTGTGATGCTGGCCATAACGGGCGGCTATGGCCTGATCTATATGTGCCGGCTGGCGCTGGGGATCGTGAAGAAGCCGCTGCTGGATCAGGGCGTCTTCACCCCTTCGGAACTGGGCCTGATCGGGTCGGCGCTGTTCTGGACCTATGCCCTGGGCAAGCTGACCAACGGCTTCTTCGCCGACCACGCCAACATGAAGAAGTTCCTGACCGCCTCCTTTCTGCTGTCTGGCGTCTGCTGCATCTTCATGGGCTTTTCCAACGTCGTGTGGATCGCCGCTCTCGTCTGGGGCCTGAACGGCTGGTTCCAGAGCTTCGGCGCGCCGGGCGGCGTGGTCGCCATGACGGCCTGGTTCTCGAACCGCGAGCGCGGCCGGATGTACGGCATCTGGTCCACCGCCCACTCCATCGGCGAGGGGGCGACCTTCCTGCTGGTCAGCGCCGCCGTGGCCTGGTGGGGCTGGCGCGCAGGCTTCTGGATGCCCGGCGTCGTCGGTGTTCTGGTCGCCATCGCCACCTATCTGCTGATGCGCGACCGGCCCGGAACCCTGGGCCTGCCCAAGGTCGCCGACTGGCGCAACGACCACTATACCGGCACGGTCAAGGCCGAGCCCGCCAGCGTGCTGCGTCAGCAGCTGTCGATCCTGAAACTGCCGGCAATCTGGATTCTGGCCCTGTCCAGCGCCCTGATCTACATCACCCGCTACGCCATCAACTCCTGGGGCGTGCTGTACCTTCAGGAGGAACGCGGCCTGGACCTTCAGACCGCCGCCGGTCTGCTGTTCGCCAGCACGATGGCGGGAATCGTCGGCGCCATCGCCTATGGCTTCATCTCGGACAAGGTCTTCGCCACCCGCCGCCCCCCTGCCAACCTGCTGTTCGCGGTGATCGAGCTGGCCGGCCTGCTGCTGTTCTTCTTCGGACCCAACAATCTGCTTTCCCTGACCGCCGCCATGCTGATGTTCGGCCTGGGGATGACCGGCCTGGTGACCTCGCTCGGCGGCCTGTTCGCGGTCGACGTGGCGCCCAAGCGGGTGGCGGGGGCGACCATGGGGGTCATCGGGGTGTTCAGCTACATCGGCGCGGCCATTCAGGAGAACGTCTCCGGCCACCTGATCGAGGCCGGGATGACCACCGTCGGCGACGACAAGATCTATGATTTCGGCCCGGTGATCTGGGTGTGGATCGGCGCCTCGGTGCTGTCCATGATCCTGGCCGCCAGCCTGTGGCGCACCCGCCTTCGCGACTAGAGGATTACTCGCCTTGCTCTCTCCCTCCGACGACCTGAAGGCCATGATCGAGGCGGCGAAGGCCGCGGGCGACGGGCTGGAACGCCACTTCGCCAAGCTCTCCGACCTGGTGATCCAGACCAAGAGCGGCCCCGCCGACATGGTCTCCATCGCCGATCAGGAGGCCGAGGAAACGACGCGGCGCATCCTGGCCCGCGCCCAGCCCAGCTATTCCTTCCTCGGCGAGGAAGGCGGCGCGGTGGGCGGCTCGGACACCGAGCAGATGTGGATCGTCGATCCGCTGGACGGCACCACCAACTTCCTGTTCTCGTGCCCGCTGTGGGGCGTGAACGTCGCCATGGCGCGCGAGGGCAAGGTGGTCGCCGGCGTCACCTATATCCCCATCCTGAACGAGCTTTACGTCGCCGAAAAGGGCAAGGGCTGCTGGCTGAACGGCCAGCAGATCCACGTCTCCAAACGCGCCAACCTGATCGACAGCGTCCTGGCCTGCGGCATCCCGTTCGCGGGTAAGCCGGACCACGATGTTTTCGCGCGGGAGATGGCCTCGCTGAGCGGCGACGTGGCGGGCATCCGCCGCACGGGCGCCTGCGCCGTGGACATGGCCTGGGTCGCGGCCGGGCGCTGGGATTCCTATTGGGAGCGGTGCCTGAACGCCTGGGACATGGCGCCCGGCATCATCCTGGTCGAAGAGGCCGGCGGTCGCGCCTCGAACTGTGACGGGTCGGAAATGGACGTGAACGGCGGCAATGTCTGCATCACCAACGGCCTGATCCACGACGCCCTGATCGGCCGCCTGAACGCCGCGCTGGAGGGTTAAGGTCCATGGCTCACAACTTCGGCCGTCGCGGCTTCCTGGGCGGCGCATCCCTCCTGGCCTTCATCGCCTCGGCGCCTCGCGCCCTGGCCGAGGTGCTGGGCTATCCCCGGGCCCTTCAGGGCCCGATGGTCGGCGCCCCCGGCCCCAACCACATGACCATCTGGGTCCGAGCCAGCGGCGCCTTTCCGGTCACCGTCGAGTATTCGACCGACCGCGATTTCGGGACCGTCATCCAGGGACCGACCCAGACCGCCCGCGCCGAAGACGACCTGTGCCTGACCTTCCGGGTCGAGGGCCTGAAACCGGACACCGACTACTGGTACCGGCTGAAATACAATGGCGAGGGCGACCGCTTCCAGTTCCTGCCCCATCGCACCCGCACCGCACCCGCAGGCCCGGCCAAGTTCCGCGTCGCCTTTGGATCCTGCTGCCGCATCCAGTATGACGCCGAACAGCCGATCTGGAACGCCGTGCGCGATCTGGACCCGGACATGATGTTCTGGCTGGGCGACAACATCTATGGCGACAGCGATCAGCGCAGCGCCCTGGCCGACCTCTACGGGCGTGGCCGGGCGGTCGAGCGGCTGACGCCCCTGCTCCGCTCCAAGCCCCAGTTGGCCATCTGGGACGACCACGACTTCGGATATAACAACTCCGACGGCCTCAGCCCGTACAAGGCCTCGGCGCTCAGCGTCTTCAAGGTCTTCTGGGCCAACCCCGCCTATGGCGAGGCCGACAACCCCGGCGTCTATTTCAAGCAGACCTACGGCGGGGTGGACTTCTTCTTCCTCGACGGCCGCTATTACCGCGACCCCATCGAGACGCCCGACAACGGCGCCAAGACCATGCTGGGCGCCCGCCAGAAGGCCTGGCTGAAGCGCGAGCTGGCGGCCTCGACCACGCCGTTCAAGGTGCTGGTGTCGGGCGGCGGCTTCAGCTCGGCCGAGAACGAGAAGGGCGGCGACAGCTGGGGCGTCTATCTGACCGAGCGTAACGAGATCTTCGACTTCATCCGCGACCGCAATATCGGCGGCGTCTTCTGCATCTCGGGCGACAGCCACATGGGCGAGCTGAACTGCGTGCCCCGCTCCGAGGTCGGCGGCTATGACATCTACGACTTCTGTTCCTCGCCCCTGGCCCAGATGCCGGCCAACAAGAATACGCGCCAGACGCCCGAGGTCCGCGTCCGCGACACCTGGACCCGCAGCGTCAACGTCGGCCTGATGCGCTTCGACATGACGGGGCCCACGCCCACCCTGACCTATACCCTGCACGACGTTCAGGGCGAGGCCGTGTGGGATGCTCTGGTCCTGACGCCCGCCGATCTGTCGAACAGGGTCAAGACCTGGGACGCTAAGTCGGACCCGGCCGAACTGGCCCGGCTGGAGCGGTTCAAGCGGGGCGGCGGCTATTACGGCTACGACCCCGAACCGGGCTGGCCTAGCCGCCCATACTACGACGGAGCGTCAGACTGACGAAGCCGGGCGTGCGGCGCTGGCGGGTCTCGATCTCGTCCAGCGCCCCGGTCGAGCGCGGTCCGTCCCAGGTCTCGCGCTGCTCGTCGAAGTCGCGACCGAACAGGTCCGTGGCCTCGGCCCGCAGGCGCCAGCGCTCGCCGATCCGCCGCTCGACATAGGCGGTCCAGCCCACGGCCTCGCGCTCGCGCTTGATCTCGTCGAAGCGGTACTCGGTCTTCTTCTCCCCGATATGCTCGACGGTGACGCCCCAGTGCAGGCGATGGGCGGGCAGGTCCTGGCTGATCTCGATGGAGCCCTCGAACGGCTTTTCCTTGGAGATGCCGCGCGTCTGGCCGGTCACAGGATCGGTGACCTGGCTGGTCCGCCATAACAGGACCGAACGCACCCGGCCGCCCGCGAACCCGATCCGGTCCAGAGGCGCCGCCGCGTCCAGGCTCAGGCTGTCGCGCGACCCGTCGCCGATATTGCCCGGCGCATCGAACACGTCGTCGGGCGTGACCACCAGGACGCGGTCGATCACGTCCGAGATTTCATCATGGGTATAGGTCAGGGTCAGGGCGCCGCTCTCCCAGAACCGGCGTTCCCACGACGCGGTCAGCCGCCAGGTCTGGTCGGGCACGAGATCGGCGGCGCCCGCCGTGACCTGGCCCGTGTCCAGCGAGGCCGAGGCGACGAAATCACCGAAATCCAGCTGCCCCACTTCCCGCGATACCGACAGCCGCAACTGGGTGTCGGCATTGGCGTCCCAGGTCGCCGCCAGACGCGGCTTCGCATAGAGGAAGGACCGCTCCAGCGGCGCATCCCCCGTCTGGGTGATGGTCGAATCCTCGATGCGCAACCCGGCCTCGATCACCCAGTGGTCATGCGGCTTCCAGGCCGCGTCCAGCGAACCCTCGACCCGGCGTTCCTCGATGCGGACATCCGATCCCGGCAGGGGCACGGCGACGCCGTCCTCTTCCAGACGCGCCTGGCTTTCGAGGAAGTTGAAAGCGCCTTCAAGCCCGGCCGAGAAGGCCAGTTTCGACGAATGCTCATAGGCCAGATCGACCCGACCGATGCTCTCGCCGGTATCGGTCTTTTCGGAAAAGCTCTCGGTCGAATCGCCCTCGACGCTGTGCTCGGACCCTTCCAGCCAGCCCAGTTGCTGCGAGGCGACCACCTCCAGCGAGGTCTTCGGTCCCAGGGGGCGGGCATAGCGCGCCGTCAGTTCGGCCTCGGTGAAATCCTCGTCCTCGTCCACGCGTTCGGGATCGGAGCCGTCGCGGGGGGTGAAGTCGCTTTCGGTGCGGGTCTGCTCTCCCCTCACCGCCGCCGTCGTCGTCAGCCGACCGCCGGCCAGAGGCGCGCGATAGCCGGCGCTGGCCTCGGACTGGCGAACCGTGGTGCGGGTGTCGAGGTCCTTCTCTTCCGTCGTGACGCCGTCGGGCGACATCTTGCGGATCAGGCCCTCGCCGCTGTCGTCGTCCAGTTCCGGCTCCGAGCTCAGGGCCAGATCCAGAGTCCGGTCGCCGCTGCGGCGGGTGTATTCGAACTGGCCGGACGGCGCGGCCCAGCCGTCGGTCGAGACGACCACGCCCGCCTGATAGGCGCCCTCGACCGTCGCCGCCGATCCCGATCCCGAGCCGGCTTGGGCCGTCGCGGCGCTGCGCCGGATGACGTTGGCGATGACGGCGTATCCGGCCATGTCGATGCCCGGCGCCCCGCCCCGGATCAGCTCGATCCGATCGACCGTGCGCGCCGGGATGCGCTTCAGCAGGTCGCCGATGTTCTCGCGCTTGCTGGAGGGTCGCTCGCCGTCGATCAGCACATTGCCCTGGGCGCCCGAATAACCCCGCACGTCGGCGTCGGCGTCGACGATGGAAAAGCCCGGCACGCGGGCCAGCATGTCGGCGGCGTTGGCCGGCGCATTGGCGGCGAAACTGGCCGCCTCATAGCGTTCGATGCCGGTTCGGGCGTCCTGCGCCTGCGCAGCAGACACCAGCGCGAGCGCCAAGACCGCACCCGACGCCCCTACAGAGGCCGCCTTGCGCCAACCCGTCCCACCAATACGAACCATCTCGAACCCCTGTTTCGCCCGGACTATTGCTGATCCTGCCTGACAGTCCCCACGCGGAGCCCGTCAGCGAAATGTCAGGGAACGGACAGCATCTTGTCGGCATGAAACACGCCCTCTCCCTGCGCCGTATCGCGCCCTTCGCCGCCGTGCTGGCCGTTGCCGGTGCGGTCCCCGTCCTGATGGCTCCGGCCACGGTCGCTCACGCCTCGGTCGATGACGACGATCATATCGCGGCGCGAGAGGCCCTGCGTCGCGGCGAGATCCTGCCCCTGACCCGCATCCTGGACATCGCCCTGCGCGCCGTTCCGGGCGACGTCATCGACGTGGAGTTGGACCGCCATCGCGGCCAGTGGCGTTATGAGGTCAAGGTTCTGACCTCGACGGGGCGTGTGCGAGAGATCAAGATGGATGCCCGCACCGGGGTGGTGCAGGAAATCGAGGACGACTGAATGCGCTGCCTGGTGGTCGAGGATGATCCGGACATCCAGGCCGACCTGAAGCGTGCGCTCGAAGCCGCCGGTTTCGTGGTCGATGTGGCCGGCGACGGCGACGCGGCCTGGTACGCCGGCGACGTCGAGGATTACGCCATCGCCGTGCTGGACCTGGGCCTGCCCCGCCTCGACGGCCTGTCGGTGCTGCGGCGCTGGCGGGCGGCGGGTCGCGCCTTTCCGGTCATGATCCTTTCCGCGCGCGGCGACTGGACCGAAAAGGTCGAGGGCATCGAGGCCGGGGCCGACGACTATATGGCCAAGCCGTTCCAGATGGGCGAACTGGTCGCCCGCCTGCGCGGCCTGATCCGGCGCGGCGCCGGCGTTCTGTCGACCGTCGTCAGCATCGGCCGTTTGAGGCTCGACACCACCCGCATGGCCGCCACCTTCGACGGCGCGCCCGCTCGCCTGTCGCCGCTGGAATACCGGCTGCTCGACTATCTGGCGCACCAGCCGGGCCGGGCCGTGTCCGCTGGCGAACTGGCCGAACACCTGTACGGGGCGACCGAGAGCGGCGACGCCAACGCCATCGAGGCCATCGTCGCCCGCCTGCGCCGTAAGTTCGGCCCCGAGTTGATCACCACAAGGCGCGGCTTCGGCTATCTGCTGGACGCCGCCGCGTGATCCGTTCGCTGCGGTGGCGGCTGCTGATCGGCGGCGGGGCGGCGATCCTGGCCGCCCTGGTCGTGGCCTGGATCTTCATGACCCTGTTGTTCGAGCGCCATCTGGAGCGCCGCCTGACGGTCGAGATGACCCGCGACGCCACCCGTCTGGCCGCCGCCCTGGTGGTCGATCCCTCGGGGCGACCCTCGCTGGTCGATCCCCTGACGGACCCTCGCCTGGATATTCCCGCCAGCGGTCTCTACTGGCAGGCCTCGACCCCGATCGACGCCGTGCGCTCGCGCTCCCTGTGGGACGAAAGCCTGACGCCCCCCACCGACGCCCCCAACGACACCTGGCGGTTGAGACAATCGACCGGGCCGTTCGACGAGCCGGTCTTCCTGCTGGAACGGTCGGTGCGGCCCAATGCGACGGGACCGGCCGTGGTGATCCAACTGGCCCAGGACGCGTCCGACGTGACCACCGCCCAGTCCGAGTTCGAGCGCGAGTTGGGCCTGTTTCTGACTGGCCTGTGGCTGGTGCTGGCCGCCGCCGCCTGGCTGCAGGTGACGCTGGGCCTGTCGCCGCTGAAGCGCATCCGCCAGGACGTGGAGACCCTGATGGCCACATCGGCCGCCCGTCTGGCCGAGCCTCGGCTGAACGAGCTCAAGCCGCTGACCGACGCCATCAACGACCTCGCCGCCGCGCGCGAGGCCGACCTGCAACGCGCGCGCGGGCGAGCCTCCGACCTGGCCCACGGGCTGAAGACGCCGCTCGCGGCCCTGATGGCCCAGGCGCGGCGGGTGCGCGAGGCGGGCGATATCGACATCGCCAATGGCCTGGACCGCGCCATCGCCGCCATCACCACGACCAGCGAATCCGAACTGGCCCGCAGCCGGATCGCGGCGGCTCGCGGCGGTCGCACCGTCATCCGCGACGTTCTGGAACAGGTGGTCGGCGTCATCGAACAGACCGAACGCGGCGAGGCCATCGTCTTCACCATCGACGCCGACGAGGCTGCGGCTCCGGTCGCGCGCGAGGATCTGGCCGAGATCGTCGGACCCCTGCTGGAAAATGCCGCCCGCTTCGCCCGCCGTCAGGTCCGGGCGACCGCCGCCAGCGACGCCGAGGGCACGCGGCTGACGCTTGACGACGACGGCCCCGGCATCGCCTCCACCCGCCTGGGCGAGGCCTTCGTGCGCGGGGTCCGGCTGGACGAGACGGTCGGCGGCTATGGCCTGGGTCTGTCCATCGCCCGAGATCTGGTGACGACGTCGCAAGGCCGGATGACCCTGACCCGGTCCACCATGGGCGGCCTCAGGGTCGAGATCGTCTGGCCGACGACCTAGTCCGTCACGCGCTCGGCAGCGCCGCGTTCAGACAGCGCTCCAGCCGCTCGGCCCAGGCCGCCACCCCGTCGGCATCGCCCAACAGGTCCTGCCGAATTTCCAGCTCGGCATAGGCCAGTCCCGCCGCAAAGGCGTGCAGCGGCACCGTGTGGTCGACCGTGTTCATGCGATACGGTTCGTTCTCGCCGACATGCAGCTCCGGCTCGGCTTGCAGGGTTTCCAGCAGCGCCCAGGCAAACGCGTCGTTGCGCCCGTCGAACAGGACGCCCGCGTGCCAGGGCCGATGGAAACCGTCCATGAGCGGCGTGAAACTGTGCAGCGACACCAGAACGCTCTTCAAGCCGACCGACAGGCGCCGCGCGATCTCGGCGGCGATGGCGGCCTGATAGGGCTGATGGATGGCCTCGATCCGCGCCTGCTTCTGCTCGCCCGTCAGACCCAGATTGCCGGGAATGGTCACGCCGTCGCTGACTTCCGGCATCGCGCCCGGCTCGGCGGGGTCGCGGTTGCAGTCGATCACCAGCCGCGAATAATGCTGGCGCACGAAGACCGCATCCAGTCTTCCGGCCAGGTCCTGCCCCAGATCGGAAACGCCGATGTCCCAGGCGATGTGACGCAGGCGGTCGGCGGCGCTGACGCCCAAATCGCCCAGCGCCTGCGGGATGGCGTTGCCCGCATGATCGCCCAGCAGCAGGAACGGCGAACGCCCTTCGGGGTTGATGATCTCGACGGCGGCTGGGTCCGAGGCTCCGAACAGGCTATCCTTCACGCGGCCTCTCCATATTCACTCCCGGGCCATGACGGCGACGCACCACGCATGCCCTTCCTGACGATCTCGCATCTCACGACCTATCGATACCGGCAAGCGGTGGCGTTCGGCGAGCACCGCATCATGATGCGCCCGCGCGAAAGCTTCGATCAGCGGGTGATCGAGACCCGGCTCGACATCACCCCGGCGCCCGCCGAACTGCGCTGGGTCCAGGACGTGTTCGGCAACGCCGTGGCCCTGGCCACCTTCGCCAAACGGGCCACCGAGCTGACCTTCGCCAGCACGGTGCGGATGGAGCACAACCCGGTCCAGACCGACACGGTGGATGTCGAACCCTATGCCCGGCAGTACCCCTTCACCTATTCGTCGGAGGACATGCCCGACCTGCTGCGATCGATCGAGCGTCAGCACCACGACCCCTATCGGGTCGTCGACGCCTGGGCGCGCACGTTCGTCGCCGCCGAGGGCAGGACCGGCACCCTGGACCTGCTGACGGCCATGACGCGGGCCATCAAGCGCGACTTCACCTATATCCCCCGCCCCGAAATGGGCACCCAGACCCCGATGGAGACCCTCAAGGCGCGCAAGGGAACCTGTAGGGATTTCGCGGTGTTGATGATCGAGGCCGCCCGTTCGCTGGGTTTCGCGGCGAGGTTCATTTCCGGCTACGTCTATTCCCCGTCCCGACACGAAGGCCGCGTCGGCGGCGGCAACACCCACGCCTGGGTTCGCATCTTCATCCCCGGCTCCGGCTGGGTGGAGTTCGATCCCACCAACGGCATCGTCGGCAACACCGGTCTGATCCGCGTGGCCCAGGCCCGCGATCCCTATCAGGCGGTGCCCCTGTCCGGCGCCTGGACCGGGTTTCCGGGCAGCGCCCTGGACATGACCGTCGATGTCGAAATCACCCTGGACGATCCGGTCGCCTCGGCCGTCGCCCGGACATAACCCTCGCCAGGACCGCGCCCGGTCCCCAGACAGAGCCCGCTGAATGCTGATCCGAACCGGCTATGACATTCGCTTCGACACCGATACGCCGACGCCCATGCTGGCCCTGCTCAGCGTGCATCCCTCGCGGCACAAGGACATGCGCACCTCGCACCACATCGTCGCGACGCCGGACGTGCCGATGTACGACTACATCGACGGCTTCGGAAACGTCTGCAGCCGCTTCACCGTGCCGGCGGGCGGTCTGACCCTGAGCTGTGATTTCGTGGTCGAGGATTCGGGCCTGCCCGATCCCCAGTCGCCCGACGCTGAACAGCATTCCGTCGACGCCCTGCCCGACGAGGTGGTCGTCTATCTGCTGGCCAGTCGGTATTGCGAGACCGACCGACTGATCGAGACGGCCTGGAGCCTGTTCGGATCGACCAAGCCGGGCTGGGAGCGGGTCCAGGCAATCGTTGATTACGTCCACAACCGGATCGAGTTCGGCTATCACCACGCCCGCGCGACCAAGACCGCCTTCGACGCGCACGACGAACGCTGCGGCGTCTGCCGCGACTTCGCCCACCTGGCCATCACCCTGTGCCGCTGCATGAACATCCCGGCGCGCTACTGCACCGGATACCTGGGCGATATCGGCATCGACCCCATCGACGCGCCGATGGATTTCTCGGCCTGGTTCGAGGTCTATCTGGGCGGCAAATGGCACGCCTTCGACGCCCGCCATAACAAGCCGCGCATCGGCCGCATCCTGATGGCCACCGGCCGCGACGCCGTCGACGCCGCCCTGACCACCGCTTTCGGCCAGGCGACCCTGACCCGGTTCGAGGTCCACACCGACGCGATCGACGCCCTGCCCGGCGGCTGATGTGAGGCGAAGTGGCGGCGCCGGACAGAGGTTATCATTGTAAACCTCGCGGCCCATCGGCTAGGCCACTGACAGAAATACCGGAGCGTACGACCCATGCCGAAGCCGACCGACAGGTTCGAGGGCACCTCGAACTACATCGCCACCCAGGACCTGAAGATCGCGGTCAACGCCGCCGTCGCCCTGGAACGCCCCCTGCTCATCAAGGGCGAGCCCGGCACGGGCAAGACGGTGCTGGCCTATGAGATGGCCAAGGCCCTGAACGCCCCCTTGATCACCTGGCACGTCAAGTCGACCACCAAGGCCCACAACGGCCTGTATGAATACGACGCCGTCAGCCGCCTGCGCGACAGCCAGCTGGGCGACGAGCGGGTCCACGACGTCCGCAACTATCTGAAGAAGGGCAAGCTGTGGGAGGCCTTCACCTCGCCTGTCCGCCCCGTTCTGCTGATCGACGAGATCGACAAGGCCGACATCGAGTTCCCCAACGACCTGCTGCAAGAGCTGGATCGCATGGAGTTCTATGTCCAGGAAACCAACGAGACGATCCGCGCCGAGGTCCGCCCGGTCGTGGTCATCACCTCGAACAACGAAAAGGAACTGCCCGACGCCTTCCTGCGCCGCTGCTTCTTCCACTACATCCGCTTCCCCGACGACGAGACGATGAAGGCGATCATCGAGGTCCACTTCCCCGGCATCAAGCAGCGGCTGGTGTCCGAGGCGCTCCGGACCTTCTACGAGATCCGCGACACGCCTGGCCTGAAGAAGAAGCCCTCCACGTCGGAACTGCTGGACTGGCTGAAGCTGCTGCTGGTCGAGGACATCGACCCCGAGACCCTGCGCGAAAAGACGCCCAACAAGCTGATCCCGCCCCTGCACGGCGCCCTGCTCAAGAACGAGCAGGACGTGCATCTGTTCGAGCGGCTGGCCTTCCTGACCCGCCGCGAAGGCGCCCGCCCCGGAGGCTGAGTTCGGCGGGCCGATTGCGGCCTTCCCAACACAGGTTCGAACAGGTTTGGTCATGCCGGTTACGGCGATTTCACTGGCATGACCGGACTTTCCGGTCAGGATGGGTATCGAAAGAGGACCTTGATGCGCCTGCGCTCCGCCGCCCTTGCCGTGACACTCGCCGCCGCCGCCCTGCTGGCCGGCTGCGATGGCGACCGCTCGGTCAGGATCAGCACCAACACGGCCGGCGACGAGTCCAAGGGCGTTCTCAAGGTCGTCACGGCCCTGCAATGCCCCGACAGCATGGGCGAGCTGACGCGCAAGGGCTCGGCCCAGGCCGACGGCACGGTCTGCAACTATGTCGGCCGGCGCGGCACCGAGGTCTCGCTGCATCTGGTCGCGGTCGACAGCCAGACCCCGGAACAGGCCCTGCGTGGGTTCGAGACACGCCTGGCTGCGCTCATGCCCACGACCCTGGTGCGGGAACAGGCTGAGGCCGCGCGGCGTGATGCGGACGCCGCACGCGCTGACGCCGACGCAAGCCGGGCCGATGCAGAGGCCGCCCGCGCCGATGCCGACGCCGCCTCCGTCGCCCTGCCGGGGATGACCGTGGACACCAACGGCGACCGCGCCTCGGTGCATATGCCGGGCATCCACATTGAAGCGAACGGCGACAATGCCGACGTCCGTATCGGCGGCCTGACCATCCGCGCCGATGGCGAAAGCGCCCAGGTCCAGGGCTCTGTCACTCCGCCGAACGCCACGTCTTCTGCCACCGCCGCGGCCGAGAGCGAGGCCGTCAGCATCAACGCCCGCGACAATGCCGCCGAGATCCGCACCCGCACCTCAGGCGAAGCGACGCGCCAGACCTATCTGCTGACCGACCAGACGCCGTCCCCCGCTGGCTGGCGCATGGTCGGCTATGAGGCCCGCGGCCCTCGCGGCGGCCCCATCGTGGTGGCGACGATCCGCGCCAAGGAGCGTGACAACGACAGCGCATTCGACGACGCCAAGGAGCTCGTCACCCTCAACGTCGGCGAATAACCGGCCCTCGGCCTTGATCCCGGCGGCCAGTTGGGTCACCTGAACCGCCACCGCCATCAGGACATTCCCTTGGCCGAGCGCCCGACGACCTCTTCGAAATCCTCCTCCAGCGCCAAGCCCCGCGCCTGGCAGCGTATGCTGTCCGGCCGCCGGCTGGATCTGCTGGACCCCTCGCCCTTCGACATCGAGATCGGCGACATCGCCCACGGCCTGGCCCGCGTCGCCCGCTGGAACGGCCAGACGATCGGCGAGCACGCCTTCTCCGTCGCCCAGCACTCCTGCGTGGTCGAAGAGATCGCCGCCCACATCCAGCCGGGGCTGGAGCCCAAATGGCGCCTCGCCGCCCTGCTCCACGATGCGTCGGAATACGTCATCGGCGACATGATCTCTCCGTTCAAATCCGCCCTGGGCGTGAACTACAAGGCGTTCGAGGAACGGCTGGAGAACGCCATCCACCTCCGGTTCGGCCTGCCCCCTCGCAGCCCCGTCGCCATCAAGAAGCTGATCAAGAAGGCCGACCGCGCCTGCGCCTTCTTCGAGGCGACCCAACTGGCCGGCTTCGAACGCGCCGAATCGCTGAAACTGTTCGGCACGCCCCCCGCGGGCTATGACCTGATCATCGAGCCCCTGCCCGCCCCCATCGCCCAGGAGCGCTATCTGGAACGCTACCGGGTCCTGGGCGAGGCCGTCGGCATCATCGCCGGCCCCGACGCCTGGCATACGGAATAGAGCGATGTCCTTCGGCGGAAAGCACGGCGTCCGCATCGGCCTGTCCGCCGTCGTCATGGCCCTGCATGGCCGCGAGCTCGCCGTCCTGACGACCACGAGCCGCGAGGACGGGGGTGAGATCGCCCTGCCCTCCGGCCCGTTCGACCCGGCCCGCGACCGCACCTTCGAACTGTCCCTGCGCGCCTTCGTCACCGACCAGACCGGCTTTCGCCCCGGCTTCGTCGAACAGCTCTACACCTTCGGCGACGCGGGCCGGGAATCGCCGCGCGCCACCCCGGGCCCAGAGCGCCAGCGCGAGATCTCGGTCGGGTATCTGGCCCTGACCCGCGACGCCGCAACCGCCGACGCCGCCGAGGCGCGCTGGACGCCCGTCTTCGACATCTTCCCGTGGGAGGACCGCCGCGCCGACGCGCGACACGCCACGGTCGGCGTCGTCGCCGCCCTGCGCGCCTGGGCCGAAATCGACCCGCGCCGCAGGGCCCGCGTCGAGGCGCTGTTCGCGCTGGGCGCCGACACACGCTGGAACGAGGAACGCGTTCTCGAACGCTACGAATTGCTCTACGAGGCCGGCGTCGTCCCAGAGGCCGACCGCGACGCGGGTCGCCCTCAGCCCCCAGGCCACCAGAGCGCCACCCCCGGCTTGATCATGGCATCCGATCATCGCCGCATCCTGGCCACCGGCCTGGGCCGTCTGCGCAGCAAGCTGAAATACCGCCCCGTCCTGTTCGGCCTGACGGCCGAGACCTTCACCCTGTCCGAGCTGCAGGGCGCCGCGGAAGCCGTCATCGGCCTGGCCCTGCACAAGCAGAACTTCCGCCGCGGCGTCGAACGCACCGGCCTTGTCGAGGCCACGGGCCGTGTCTCCATGGGCACCGGAGGCCGTCCCGCCGAGCTGTTTCGCTTCACCGACGCCGATCCCCTGGGCGGCCAGGCGCCAGGCCTGGCCCTGCCTGCGCAACGTTGATCGGAAAATCTCTCACAACTGCTTGCAGCCCCGCCTGTGTCCGACTAGAGAAGCCCCTCGCTCGACCAAGCGTACTTACGGCCCCGCGGAGAGGTGGCAGAGTGGTCGAATGTACCGCACTCGAAATGCGGCGTGCCTGGAAGGGTACCGTGGGTTCGAATCCCACCCTCTCCGCCACCGGCCGGCAGCGTCAATGCTCCATATAAGGCAACGTCATAAGACGTTGTAGTCAAACGCCTTCGTCGCTGCGATAGCCCACTGCCGTTTGCCCGGAACAGCCAAATTCAGCCGGTTTCCACGCCGTTTTGGCCTGGAGTCTCCGGCGCGCTAAACCGACTCCGGTTTTCCCTGGTAGCAGGGAAGACATCAGGGAATTTCCATGAGAATCGAACAGGCGCACCGCCCCGTAGACAGGGCGGGCATTGAGGGGCGGCGGATGACCTAGACGGCGAAGCCGAGAACCGCGCGCTGTTCGGACCAGGTTAGGGGCAGAGTGATCCGCTGCAGGCCTTCGACGGTCAAACAGCATCCGCACGGTCTCAGCCTCAGCCGGATGGACGACCGGGGCCCGGGTCAGAGGATCGGTCGGCAGGCTGTAGCCAAGCGGCGGGTTGCCGCCCATCCACATGCCCATGGCCTCAGACGACGTGGCGGAGAGCTGAGGTCTGGGCAGCGCCGAGACTCTGCGCCGACATTTCCGACGCCGCTATGGCGCGAGCCCCAGCCGATACCGCTCGGCGTTCGGCGGCGCCCCGGTTTCGTCTCCCAGGGTCGAGGTGGAACTCAGGCGCCCCGCCCCTGCCCTCACCCCGCCTGTCGGAGATGAGCCAGCCCCAGCCGATACCGCTTCTTCTCGAAGTTTTTCGGTTCCCCTGACAGCGCCATCGCGTCACGGATTCGGCGGATTGAGCGGGCCGAAGGTCTGGTCAAACGGGAGAATGGTCCGCATCTCGGCCGAGGTGCTCGACACCGCCATCGGACAGACGGTGTCGGGGATCACCGCCACATCGAACAGTTCGGTCACCGCCCCCTCCAGCTTGATCCACTCCACGGTGTCGCCGGTCCTCAGGTCGATGACCATCAGCCCGCACCAGGGCTCTCCGTCGCGCGACTTGATCGCCCCATCCAGCTCCAGTCCCTTGAACTCGCCATTGCGGGGCAGAGACAGGGTGACGACCGCAAACCCGTCCACCAGAGCCAGGCCACGCAGGAAGCCGGGACAGAAGGCGATGTCTTCCTTCTTGCCGGTCTGGGGATCGACACGGATCAGCCAGCCGCGGCCGGAATCCAGCGCAAACACCTGGTCGTTCCACACGCGCGGACTATGCGGCATCGACAGCTGGTCGGTCACGATGCGGTCCGTCTGGAGGTCGATCAGGACGCCGCCTTCATGACGGCGCTCACGCCAGCCGCTCAGGACATCCGTGCGGCTGACGGCGGTGACATAGCGGGGAACGCCGTCGTGCATGGCCAGCCCGTTCAGGTGGCAGCGGTCCTCGGCCGCCAGCCTGGAGATGAAGGGCGGCTTCCAGATCGGAGTGAAACCGTAGCGGGTCGACAGCGTGGCCAGGCAGGAGAATTTCGTATTGACGAAGATCACCCGGCCGGCGCGATCGATGCCCAGCTCGTGGATGTCGATGTCGCCCGTGGTCTGGGCGTTGCGCGGCACATAGAGGCGGTCGAAATGGGTGTTCGCCCGATCGCCGGGCGCCAGGGCGTTCTCCAGCCGCCACACCTGAAACAGTGAGCCGAGATAGAGGCGCTCACGCTGGGCGCACAGGCCCATGGCCCGCTCATAGGACTGCTGGTGGATCGACACCTTGCCGTCGGGCAACAGGCCGATCAGGAACAGTTTCCCTGTCTGATACGAGGTGAAGGCCAGGCTGGCCTTGCGCGACCTGAGCCACTGGGAAAACCCGCGCGACACTTTGATCTTGGTCTCGCCTGCCGGCGCGGCGGTTGCGACGGCTGGCGCGACGGCTGGCGCGTCGGGCGCCTGCCCGGAGACGGCGTCGATCGAGGCATCGGCCGGGGCCGGCTTGGAAGATTTCGCCATGTCTCTACGCCACTCTTGGAAATTGAAAAATGCCGCGCGCCACCAGGGGCGCGCGGCACAAGACCTAGCTTACAAACCTAAAAACGCCAGCGGACGCCGGCGCGGGCGGTGAAGCCCTCTGCGTCGTCGCCGAACAGGGCTTCTGCCTGAGCAAAGGCCTCCAGCCCCTTGGGCGCCCAGACCGTGACGCCCACTTCGGCGCGGCCGTGACGCTCGGCGGGCGTGTCCACCAGGGTGTCGACGACAGAGCCCAGGGTGAGGCGCATCTCATTGTCGCCTTCCAGTTCCTCGACGGCGAACAGCGCGAAGTGCGGCGCAAGCGAGACGCCCGGTCCGGCCCGGTATTTGGCCCCGACACGCAGCCCCAGTTCCGCCTTCAGGCTGGAGCCCTTCTCGTAATCGAAGTCGCCGCCATCGACCGAGAAGCCGTCCAGGTCGGTCTCGACCCAGGCCAGTCGCGCCAGAGGTTCGGCGAACCAGCGGCCGCCCTCGAAGCGGGCGCCGGCCTCGACCTTGGCCCCGAAGTTGACGCCGTCCACGCTCTCGTAGGCAGGCACATCCGGGATCATGGCGTCCAGCTTGTAGCCATCCATGCGAACCAGGGCGTTCGCGAAGAAGGCGTCGCGGGTCAGGCCCGCATAGGCGCCCAGGTTGTAGCCCGAGTATTTGGCGCTGGTCGCGCTTTCCAGATCTATCTTTGACCGCATCAGGCCGGTCGTCACGCCCCAGAGGGTCGAGCCGCGTTCGCTGGAGCGGCGGACATCGAAGCCGGCCGTGAAGCCGATATAGTCCTGGTCGTAGGACAGGTCGGCGACCACGTCCGCGTCGAAGGCGGCGTAGCTGCGCGGACCCGAGCCGAACTGGTCGCTGCCGAACACCGTCTGAGCCCAGGCTTCCAGGCCGTCCGGACGAAGCGAGGCCGTATCGCGCACCTCGTTCATGCGCGCGCTCCAGCCGTCGGCGCCCTTGTGCCAAAGGTTCTGGGCGCCATCGACGAAGCGGAGCGGATCCAGGGCGTGCAGCCCGGCGCGGCCAGTGACGGCGAAGCTGTTGTCCGCCGCGTCGAAGACGACATCATAGCCGATCAGCCCGCGTTGCGCGCCGTCGATCACGAACTCGGTCCCGGTCTCGACCGAAGACGACCGCACGAAGGTGGCGAGCTCTCCGATGGCGACATCGCTGGTGTCGCTGACGGTGACGGTCGTCACGCCCGTCGCATCGGCGACCAGCAGCATGTCGCTGCTGACGCCATTGGCGTCCACAGTCAGGCGGCTGCCGGCCAGGCCGTTGAACACGGAGCCAGACAGGTCCAGAACATCGCCGACAACACCGTTGCCCAAGTTGATGACGCCGGAGTTGTTGAAGACCTCCAGGTCCATGAAGCCTACGGCGGCTGGAACCGCACTATCCACGAAACGCAGCAGGCCGGAGTTGTTGAACACATCCGCGCCGCCCCCGAACCAGCTGTCGCCAGCCGCGATGAAGGAGCCGGAGTTGTTCACCACATCGTCCGCCTCGGACAGGGCGATCGCGCCGATGATGGTGTTGCCGGTGTTGTTGATCGTCGCTGCGCCCCCCTGGGCAAGGATGGCGAATCCGCCGGAGGATCGGACCGAGCCCGCCAGATTGATGGTGGTCGACTTGGTTGAAATCGCCCAGACGCCGTTGACGGCTCCCGTCACGGTGGCTCCCTCGGCAACCGTCACCGTCACCGCGTCTCCCTGGGCCAAAATTCCGGCTCCCTGAGCGGACGCGATATCGCCGCTGACCTCCACGGATACATCGCCCCCCGTCGTATAGCCCCAGACGCCATGGGAGTTCGAACCGCTCGTGGTGATCGAACCTGCCGCAACGGCGATATCGCCGCCGGTAACGACGGCAAAGACGCCGTGGCTGGTTTGACCGCTCGTGGTGACCGACGCCGCAGTGATGCTGACGTCGCCACCATCGGAGACCGCAGAGATGCCCGAAGACAGATAGCCCGAGGTGACGACGGTGTCGCTGTTGATCGTGATGTCACCGGTCACGAAGGCGGCGATCCCCGAGGACCCGTCGCCGGACGTCGTGATCGCCCCGCTTTCGACGGTCAGACTGTCTGCCCAGTACACCCGGAGGCCGGAGGAGTAATCTCCCTCCGTAGAGATCACGCTGCTGGCGATCGTCACCGCGCCAAGCGAATCGATGTCCATGCCGTGCGCATAGGAGCCCGAAGTGGCGATCGAGCCGCTTGTGATCGTCACGTCTCCGTCAGCGCCGATAAACATGGCCGCGGCGTAATCGCCCGCCGTGGTCACGCTTTCGCTGACGATGGTGACCGACCCGTAGGCGCTGACGTCGATGCCTTCCGATCCATAGCCCAAGGTCCCGACAGAACCGCTGGTGATCATCACGTCTCCGTCGGCGCCGACGTCCATGCCCTCAGCGTCCCGACCGGCGGTGGTCAAGGACTGGCTGACGATGGTGACCGAGCCGTCGGTGCTGACATCGATGCCTTCGGAACCGTCGCCAAGGGTGCTGAGGGCCCCGCTCGTGACGGAGACATCTCCATCCGTGGACACGTCGATACCAATGCTGGAATAGCCAGCAGTGCTCAGGACCGAGCTGGTGATGGTCACGTCGCCAGAGGTGCTGACATCGATGCCGTCTGCGTCATCACCCAGGGTGCTCAGCGTGCCGCTGTCGACGATCACGTCACCGTAGGCATCGATGTCGATGCCAAACGAGTCGTAGCCCTCAGTGCTTATGACACCGCTACTGACCGAAACGAGACCCGTCAGGGAATAGTTATCAATGTCGATCCCATCGGCGTATTCGCCGATCGTGGTGACCCGCCCACTGGTGACGACGATGTCGCCGTCGCCGTTGATATTCATGCCGTAGGAGGCGTACCCGGTCGTCGAGATCGTGCCGCTGTCGACGACGATGTCCTGACGGCCATAGACCTGCATGCCGCTAGAGTAATCGCCGGTCGTCGTGATGGCGCCACTGGCGATCGACGCATCGCCCTGGGAGATAACCTCGATCGCATCCGCCCCCTCGCCAGCCGTGGCGATCTCACCGCTCGTGATGGTGACGTCGCCCAGACCATAGGCCGTGATGCCGTGGGAGCGGTTCGAGCTGGTCGCAATCGTCCCGCTGTTGATGACGACGTCCTGCTGGCCATAGACGCGCACGCCGCCAGCCGATTCGCCGCTCGTTGTGATGGCGCCGCTGGTGATCGACACATCGCCCTGGGAGAGGACGAAAATGCCTTGGCTATTATCGCCCAGTGTCTCCACCTCGGCGCTGACCACCGTGACATCCTGGGTCGAATAGCCCACGGCGAAAATGCCATAGCCGGAACCCGCAACCGAAACGGCGCCGCTGTTGACGGTAACCTCGCCGTACCCGACCGCCACAATACCGGCGCCATAACTGGTGGTCACATCCGTAGTCGTGATCGTCACCGAGCCCTGGGCATAGCCGGTGACACCCGACGTCGCAGAATCGATAACCGCGCCTGTCGCGTCGATCACCAGATTGTCGCCGCGCACGGCGACCGCCCCGTTCACCTGAACGCCGTCGGCGATCACCAGGGTCAGATCCCCGACTGCACTCTCTGTGATGTCGCCATTATAGACGGGGTCGGCACAGGTCACCGTCGTCGGCCCCACGACACAGGCCGCCTCAGCCGATCCCGCCGCGGCCAGGATCGCGATCGAGAACCCCAGGGCCGTACCGATCATCAAGACGCGACGCGCGCCTGGGCTCGCTTTCCTACCGCGAGGGAAGCCATTCACTCGCGACGGTGCGATCTCGGTGGCGGGAGCGGTTTCACAGACGAAAGGCATTTTTACGCGGACCTGTTATAGCAAAGCTAGTTCCACGTACCCTCTGTTGCGGCCGGACGCAATTCATTGGCTGACCAATCGGTCAACCGAAAGGTGCTGACAGATTGATTTCGCTAGTCGAGAAGCCCTTCCCCCCTGCCTGAGTCAGAAGACAGCCACCGCCATGCGGCGACTTTGTCGTCGAGGACGCGACGAAGTGTGGGCCCGCTGATCCGACGACGAGAGCGGCAGCAGTCTCTCCAGCGCGCTCGAAAAACCGGCAGCGGGCTTTTCGTACTCGAGGACAACCCTGCCGCCCCCCCCCTCGCCACCTAGAGACAAGAAGGGTTCTCGGGCTCGATGACCAAACTCCCGCTCCAAGGCGGCGAACGCCGGATCATAATAGCGCAGTCGAGGGATGGGATTGTGCGCCGGTTCGTGATTGCCCTCGGCCAGCAATGCCGGCTCGACCGACCGGCTGTCGGCCTTCAGCAGATCGTCGACAACAGCCCAAAACCATACGCAAGCATACCTTTATCAGACAACTTAAGTTCAGCCGCCTCCGCCACTTGTCGGACGCGCGCCTAAGCGGTTATGGCCGTCCCAGGGCGGAACCGTTTTAGCGTCCAGCACCGCCTTTTCCGATGTCAGGCCCGGTTTGATCGCTCTTCGGCCCCGCACTCCGCGGGGCTGGAAGGGTTCAGCGCCGATAGGCGACGCAGGGTGATCGGCTCAAGCGATCGATCGCTTAACAGGACGATGCCCAGGCTGGCGGCCTTGCTCCGGATCGCGGCCGAGGTGCGCCCCATCATGGCCGCGATGGTCGCGGCCTTCAGTCGGCGCACGGCCAGTTGGCGCAAGTCGTCCACCTCATCCGAAGACCATTCGCTGCCGGCCTTGATGGGCGGCGGACGCGTTCTCGGATCCCCGAAAATCTGTTCGATGCTCATGGCGCCCCCTCCAACTCCGGATCGTCGCTCTCGCCCTTCGACACCACGGTGGCCAGGACCAGATCGCCGGTGACGTTCAGCGTCGTGCGGCACATGTCCAGGAAGCGGTCGACGCCCAGGATCAGGCCGATGCCCTCGGCCGGCACCCCGACCATGACCAGGATCATGGCGACCACAGGCAGGGAGCCTGCGGGCACCCCCGCCGTACCGACCCCGCCCAGGATGCACACCAGCATGACGATGATCTGCTGGGTGATGCTCAGCTCGATCTGGAAGAACTGCGCTAGGAACAGCACCGTCACCCCTTCGAACAGCGCCGTGCCGTTCTGGTTGGCGGTCGCGCCGACGGTCAGGACGAAGCGGGCGATCTTGCGCGGCAGACCCAGTTGTTCCTGCGCCGCCTTCAGCGACACCGGCAGGGCGGCGTTGGACGAGGCGGTCGAGAAGGCCACCACCATCGGCTCGCGCACGCCGCGGAAGAAAGCCAGCGGCGACATGCCGGCGCCGAACCAGACCACCAGCGGATAGACCACGAACATGTGGATCAGCATCGCGCCGACCGCGACCCCGACATAGGCCGCCAGCCGCAGCAACAGGTCCCAGCCGAACAGGGCGGCCAGGTTGAACATCAGGCAGGCGATCGCATAGGGGGCCAGTTTGATGACCAGGTTGATCAGCTTCATCGTCACTTCGAGGATGCCCTCGATGACGTTCTGCAGCCGGTCGGTATTGGGCGACTTGGCCATGACCAGGCCGATGCCGAAGAACAGGGCGAAGATCATCACCGGCAGGATCTGATTGTCCGCCGCCGCCGTGAAGACGTTCGAGGGGATCAGGTCGAGGAAGAACTGGCCGAACTGCACGCTCTCCGGCGCCGAGTTGACGATGGCCGAGGCGCCTTCGCGGCCCTGGTTCAGCAGGGCCTGGGCCAGAACCGGATCGACCCCGTCGCCGGGCCGGAACAGGTTGACCATCCCCAGGCCTATGACGACGGCGATGCCCGATACGACGATGGTCAGCAGCAGGGTCTTGATCCCCGCCCGGCCCAACGACTGCAGGTCGCCCATCTCGGCCACGCCCACGACCAGGGCCGAAAACAGCAGCGGGATGACCAGCATGAACAGCAGACGCAGGAAGATCTGGCCCGCCGGTCCGGTGATGTTCGACGTCCCCCAGACAACCCAGGCCGTCTCCGGCCCGATCAACACATTGACCGCCAGCCCTCCGGCCAGCCCCACCACAAAGCCGATCAGCATCAGCCAGTGCAGCGGCAGCCCGCCTCGTTTCGCCTCAGTCATGATTTCAGTTCGCCGAGGTCGACTGGCCCAGGCCCCAGCGGTGATAGACCACGACCGAACGGTTGCCGGACTTGGGCGTACGCGTAATGGTCAGGGTCTGCCCTTCGTTGGATAGGACGTAGCTCGCGGTGGAGGCCTGTTCGCCGGCATAGGTGTTGGTGACAGTGAAGGTCTGTGCGTCGACTGGGGTCAGACGGATTTCGGCATAGGGCGTCGAGCCGTTGGCGGCGAAGTATTCGAGGCCGGGCGTGCCGTCGAGTTGAACGGCCCAGTGACCTGCGGACTGACGACCGTCAGCACCCAGCGTCAGGAAGGACACCATCAGCTTGCCTTCGGCTGTGTAGAAGAAGGACCGCAGGTGCTGGCGAGGCGGCGTGGAATAGGTGGAGGCGGCGATGTCGGCCTCCCACACGCCGAGCAGGGCTGCGGGCGCCCGTTCGCGGGCGTCGCGCTTCATGGCGTCCTCGGCAGCATAGGCCTGAAGGGGTGCGAGAGCGCTGAAGGCGAGCGCCAGGGCGCAGACGAGGCCTGTGCGGGCAGTACGCATGGATGGTCTCCGGCAAAAAGGGGGATGGCGATCGCCGGCCGGAGCGCGCTCCAGCCGGCGACGACGAGCCGTCGGAAACGGCTAGAACGACTTGGTCAGGTTGACGCCGATTGTGCGTGGCGCCGCTGTGGTGATCCGATTGTAGATCCCCTGACCCGTGTTGGTCGTGATCGAGGTCACCGCCACGTCGTCCAGCAGGTTATTGACGAACAGATAGAGACCGAACGCATCGCTCTCGATGCCGACACGGGCGTTCACCAGCGAGTAGGACGGCCGCATTTGGTAGTTGGCGTTCGTCGTTCGCAGCTGGGTCGGGGCCGAGCCTGTGTAGGTGTAATCCACACGCGCCATCCCATCGAAGGCCTGGGTCAGCGACCAGCGATAGGCCGCACTGAAGGCGCCGCTTTCCTCGGGAATACCAACTATCCGGTCGCCTTTGCGGCCAGCGTTCGCCGTCAGAATGATCGAGGAGTTGACCTGATCCTCGGTCAGTTCGGCGTCGATGTAGGCGAAATTGGCGGTCAGATCGAGACCCGGCATGGGCCGAGCCGCGGCTTCCAGTTCCAGGCCGCGCATACGCGATGCGCCCGCATTGGTGATGAAGTTCCACGCGCCGGCCGAGGCCTGGGCGTTGATCTGCATATCGTCCCAATCGATCTGGTAGATCGAGGCGTTCACCGTCAGGCGGCGATCTAGAAAGTTGCCCTTCACGCCCGTCTCGTAGTTGGTCAGGCTGTCGGCGTCATAGGGCAGCAGCGTGTCGGGAATGCCCGGCACATTGTTCGCGCCGCCCGGACGGAAGCCCTCTGACCGGGTCGCATAGACCATGATGTCCGGCGTGACGTCGAAAGCGGCGTTCAGCTTGGTCACCCAGCCCGTCGCATCGACCGAGACCTGCTGATAGGGCTGGAGCGCCGACAGGGTCACGTGGTTGGCGACCAGAACTTCGCCGCCAACCGACTTCGTATAGTCGTAGTACCGCGCGCCGCCGGTTAGGGTCAGGCGATCGAACACAGTGTAGGAGACCTCACCGAAGAAGGCGGTCTGCTTGACCTCGGTCTCGATGGTGCGCCAGCCGGTCTCGTCGCCCGGAATGATCAGCGGGTTCCCGGTCACCGGGTCGGCGCGATAGACCTGACTGTCAAAGTAGTCGTAGCGACGCTCGTTGTAGGCGCCGACCGTCCAGTCGAACAGGCTGCCCTCGATCGAGCTGAGCCGAATCTCGTGGTTTTCGGATTCCATGGTCGAGGGCTGATGCCAGACGCCCGGCAGGCGGCTGTCTTTGTAGGCATTGTACTGGGTCTGTTGATCGGGCGTACAGCTGCCGACTGCAAAGTAGGCCAGGCAGGAGCCGTTGCGGTTCACTGACAGCGTTGAGGTGTAGTCCGAGGTGTAGACCGAGTCCCACTCCGTCCGCGACGTGGTGGCCACCAGGTCTGCGAAAGGCAGGCTCCAGCGGGCTGTCAGGTTATAGAGGGCGAAGTCGTTGGAATAGGGCGACTTGGTGAAGGCCTCGGTCTGGTAGTCGCCCGCGCTTTTGAACCAGGTGGTCGTAGCGTCATCGTAGTCGGCGGTCTGGAAGATGGCCGTACCATTGATCGTCAGGGTATCGGTCGGCGTGAAGGTGAACATGGCGCGGACACCGGATAATTCGCCTTCGTTGACGTCCTCATTGCCCAGGCGGACATTGTCCACATAGCCGGGGCGCTGCTCCGTGAACCCGGTCACGCGAACGCCGAGCTTGTCTTCAATCAGTGGGATGTTGACCATGCCGCGCAGGATGTAGCCCTCGCCACCATCCTTGACGGTCGTTGCCTGAGCCTCGACGGCCCCTTCATACTGATCGGTGCGCGCCTTGTTGAAGATGATGCGGACAGTGCCGCCCATGGAGCCCGAGCCGTACAGGGTGCCCTGGGGTCCGCGCAGGACCTCGACCCGGCTGACGTCGAACAGATTCAGATCGGGCTGGGCAGCGCCCGCGTCGGCGGCGGATCCTGCGGGGCCGGTGACCGGCGTCTCATCGTAATAGAGCCCCGTGGTCGCCTCGCCATTGCTCTGGACGCCGCGTAGCGAGATCCGCTGACGAGCGGGACCGCCGACCTCGACGCTCAGGCCCGGCACCTGGCGGAAATAGTCATTCATGTTCGACGCACCCTGGTCGGCCAGGGTCTCACCGGTGATGGCCGTGATGCTGATCGGCACATCCTGCAGGGACTGGTCGCGACGAAGCGCGGTGACCACGATCTCGTCAACCGTACTCGTCTCCAGCGCCTCCTGTCGCGCAGAGGCGGGGGCATTCTGGATGGATTGAGCCAGGGTCGGCGATGCGGTCGCGGCGACCAGAGCGGTGGCGGCCAGAAGCCCCATCCGGAAGTCGGACTTGGCGGTGTGTGTCATACTATTCCCCTCAGGCGGCCTCGACCCCGTGATCGCGCCGTCTAAGAGGTAGAACGCAGCTCATCACCCGCACCCCACCCAGAAAATTAGTATTTATTACATTATTTCATAGACTTGCTTGACACCTGTCAGGCAGCGCCAGAAGCGCGGCGTTCTGCAAGAACACCGCGCTTCAAACATCTGATCCTTGCGATCAGCAGGCCGGATCGGGCCTCGAATCTCAGCCGATGTCGGCCTTGTTGGACAGCTTGAACAGGTCGTCGATCTGCGGATCGCCGGGCGCGCCAGTGACCCGTCCGGCGATGTACTCACCGAGCAGGGGGCCGAACTTGAAGCCGTGCCCGCCGCCGCCGCTGGCGATCCAGACGTTGTCGTAATCCGGATGCTGGTCGATCACGAAGTGGCTGTCGGCGGTGCCTTCCGTCTGGCAAACCCTCGTCTCGAGGATCGGCGCATCCCGCATTCCCGGGAAGCGGTGGTCGATGTATTGACGCCCCGTCTCGATCAGGAAGGCGGTCGGCAGCCGGTCGGCCGTGTCCGGATCATGCGCGCCCCCGCCCAGCCCGCTCGGCGAATATTTCAGACCCCGCTCGAGGCTGCCGAACCCGTAGCCGCCTTTGATGTGATCGTGCCAGGCGGGCTGCTTGGGCCAGGAGAAGCGGTCGTCTCCCGGCGGGACGCCCCAGTAGTAATATTCGCTGCGACGCACCGCGACCTTGGGCGCCATTTCCTTGGGGAAGACCTTGGGCGACCAAGGACCACAGGCGAAGACGAACTGGCCCGCCGCCAGCGTGCCGCCGTCGTTCAGGGCCAGGGTTCTCAATGTGCGCCCACTCGCCTCGCCCGGCATGGCGCGGGCGATCTGGAAGCGGCCTCCCTTTTCCTGAAACACCTCGGAGGTGCGGATCATGGCCTCGCGCGCCTTGATGACGGCGGCGCTGGTCTTTTCCAGGAAGGCGAATTCGACGTCATCGAAATTCATCTGCGGATAGCGGCTGCGCAGCGCGGCCCGGTCCAGTACATCGTAGGGAATGCCCAGCCGCTCGAAGATCTCACGCTGGGCCGTCAATCCGGGCGACCAGGTCTGCGCCAGTTCCAGCCGGTCATTGGGATAGAGCAGCGTGCGACCGAACTCGGCCTGGCGTCGTTTCCACAGTTCCAGCGCCTGCGCCGCCCAGGCCGAATAGAAGCCCTGAGCACCATAGCCAGAGCGGATCGAGCGGGTCTCTCCGGCCGAGGCGGAGCGCGGGTTGGACGGGCCATATTCATCGACCGACACGACATCGAGACCGCGCTCGCGCAGAGAAAGAGCCGCCCAGCCGCCAAAGGCCCCAGCTCCCACCACAGCCACATCGGGCGCCGTGCTTGTGCTGGTTCGCGCCCAGGCGGGGGCCGAAGTCGTGACCATGGCTCCGGCCACGGCCGAGGCGTTTAGAAAACTGCGTCTGTCGATCATGTCAGGTCCCCGCGTGAGGCGATGTCGCCTGTTCAGTTCAACGCAGCGCTGTCGATCCACCTCACCTGACTGTTGCCAAACCGTCGCACAATGTTCGACTTGGCGTCACTTGGCTGACAACAGCCCCTTGCGCTTTGTGCATCGCGATGTGAGAAATTGTGCGGCGCATTAAGGTTTTGAACTTTGACTGCATCCGATCCGTCGTCATCAGGCGTCGCTCGTAACCGCGATGTCCTCAACCAGTTGGACGGCCGGTTTCGCCGGCCGCTGATCAGCTTTTTCCGTCGCCGAACCTCGGATGCTTCGGAGGCCGAGGACCTGACACAGGAAGTCTTCCTGCGCATCGCTCGCCGAAGCGATCACATGACACTGGAGAACCTCGAAGCCTTCGTCTTCACCATCGCCGCCAACCTTCTGCGGGATCGCGGACGTCGTCGTGCAGTGCGCGGCGTGCAGATTTCCCTGCCCTTCGACCATGTCAGCGAGACTCTTGATCGCAGTCTGGTTGAGGTATTGGACCCCGACCGCGTTCTAGCAGGTAAGGACGATCTGGATCGTGCGATGGCGGCCCTAGCCGAATTGCCGGAGCGCACACAGGAAATTTTCGTCCTGCAGAGGATCGAGGGCATGAAGAACAGAGAGATCGCGGACTGGCTCGGCATTTCCGTCAGCGCGATCGAGAAGCACATGGCGCGCGCTCTGGCCCACCTGGCGCGGAGTCTTCCGCCGCGATGACCGACGGCTCCGAGAACGACAACGATGCCTTCGAACAGGCCGGCGAATGGCGCCTTCTCCGCGACCGCGGCTTGTCGCCCGTCGAGGCCGAACGCTTCCGGCTGTGGCGCCGCGAACCCGGCAACGCCGAAGCCTATGACCGGGTGGCGCGCAGTTGGGTCGCATTCGACGGCGCTGCCGGCAGCGGCTCTCTGAACCCTGCCCTCGCCTCCATCCGCGCTCGCGCCCTGAAACGGGGCCGCCGCCCCTCGCGCCGCGCCTTCATCGGCCAGGTCGCGGCTGGCGTCGCGGTAGTGGCCATCGGGGCGGGCAGCTACGGCCTGATCGCGCCAGGCCTGAGCCAGACCACCTATGCGGCCAATCCTTCGGATGTCCTCGATGTTGTCCTCGATGACGGGTCGCATCTGACGCTGGACGCCGGGGCGGTGGTCAAGGTGCGAATGAAAGCCGACATTCGAGACCTGACACTGGTTCAGGGCCGCGCCCGGTTCGTCGTCGCCCCCGACGCGGGCCGACCGATGCAGGTCGATGTCGGTGACGGCCTGGTCACGGTCCTTGGCACCACGTTCAACATCACCAGAGGGAGCAACGGCGCCGTTGTCACCCTTATCGAGGGCTCCATCTCTGCGACCGCAAAGAGCGGCGGGTCTGGCCAGAAGGCGCGGGCGATCGTCCGGCTGAAGCCTGGCGAACAGGTCGCCATTGGTGCGGCCGGCCTTGGCTCCCCCCAGACGGTCGATACCCTGCAGGCCACTGTTTGGCGCGACCGAAAGCTGGACTTCGCCGACGTCGGCCTTGCGCAAGCCTTGGCGCGAGTGAACCGCTACGCCGACGTTCCGATCGTCCTTGCCGATGCGTCGCTCGGCGCATTGAGGATCAGCGGCAGCTTCGACCACGGGGATTCCGGCGGCTTCGCGGAGGGCGTCAGCAAGCTTTACGGTCTCGAACCCGTGCAGGCTAACGGCAGGATCGTGATGCGTCGCGCCCGCCGTTCCGACTGACCCGTTCGCGGATGCATGGCCGCGCGCTTCTGCTGTGCTCAGCCTTGTCCGGGCTCATGGCCGTGGCGGCGCAGGCAGCGCCGGCTGACACACGTTATGCCCTGCCCGCCATGCCCCTTGAACAGGCCCTCAGGCGGGTCGCGGCCGTCGCAGGGCGGCAGGTGGTCTTCGCGCCCTCCGCAATAGCCGGGCTAAACGCCCCACCACTGCAAGGCGCGCTGGGGCTGGATGACGCCATGGCGATACTGCTGCGCGGCTCGGGCCTGCGCGCCGACACCGACGGGGCTGTCATCGTCATTCGGCCTTTCCTCGGTCCAGCGAGCGTCGCAGAGCCGCCCCGCCCGACTGAACCTGCGTTCCCCACGGTTCTCGACGAGGTCGTGGTCACCGCGCTCAAACAGCCCTCTCTGCTCCAGTCCACCCCGGCCAGCATCACGGTGCTGCAGGGCAAGAGTCTGGGCGTCGGCGGAGCCGGGTCGTTCAACGATATCCTGCGTCAGACGCCAGGCATGCAGATGATCCAGAACGGCACCACGCTTCAGCGCATCGTCCTGCGTGGGGTCCAGGGGTTCGGCGAAGCGACCACAGGCGTCTATTATGACGAGACCCCCGTGACCGGCCCGGCCGGGTCAGCCGCCGACCCCGGCGCCAGCCAGCCCGCCATCGCCCTTTTCGACATCGACCGCGTCGAGATCCTGCGTGGCCCTCAGGGCACCCTGTACGGCTCCGGCTCCATGGGCGGCACCCTGCGTGTCCTGCTGAACAAGCCCGATCCGACGCGCGTCCAGGGTCTGATCGAGAGCGAGCTTTCGGCCATCGAGGGTGGCGACGCAAGCCGATCCATCCGCGGCATGGTCAATCTGCCTCTCCATCACAGAGTTGCCGTGCGGCTCGCCGCCTACGACGAAACGAAAGGCGGCTTTATCGACAACATCCGCTTTGGCCGCAGCAACATCAACGGGTCCTCAGTGCGCGGCGGCAGGGTCGCGGCGACTTTTGAAGCCACGCCTGACTTGCGGCTGGCCGTGACCGCCATCCGGCAAACGACCGACTACGACGACGCCATCAGCTACTGGACTCCGTCGCTGGGCGCTTATCAGACAGACGCCAGCATTATCGGCGAACACAGCGAAGATTTGGCCCTCTACAATGTCACGGCGACCTGGGACCTGCCGTTCGCGACCCTGACGGCCACCGCTTCGCGCTACACCTGGGACCGGGTCACCGCCAGCGACTACACCCGGACGCTGGCGAGCGGCGTCACCGACGCTACGGGCTGCCAGAGTTATCTGTCCCTGACCCAGGCCTGCGACCCGGGCCAGATGCAGGCGTTCCAGGCCTATGCGCTCAGCCGCCTGCCGGGGGCCTGGCGCCAGATTTCCCACCTCACCTCGTCCAGCGAGGAGCTCCGCCTCAGTTCCCATACCGCTGCGACATACCGCTGGACCGTCGGCGCATATTACGAACGTCGGCACGACGATTTCGGCAGTTTCGTCTACCGGGCTGACCCGCGGACCGGCCAGGTCTTAGCCATCCCAGGCGATGAAACCGGTTACCGCGTAATCGATAACGCAATCCGGCAACGCGCGGCCTTCGCCGAGGCGTCCTGGCTGCCGGTCCCCGCACTGACCCTCACGGCGGGGTGGCGACGGTACGATTACGACACCTCTGTTGGAGGTCGAGTGGTGGTTCCAAACTTCCTGACCGGATCAAGCGCCACCGACTATCGGCACAGTTCCACCGACGCCCGAGGCGATGTCGGCAAGGTCTCGGCCAGCTATCGTCTCGGCTCCGCGACCCTGATTTACGCCGCCGCCGCCGAGGGCTTTCGCCCGGGCGGCGTCAACAACGTCCCCGGCGCCGGTGAGGCCCTTCCGGCTGTCTATCTGCCGGACAGCCTGATCAGCTACGAGGCGGGGGTCAAATCAGGCTGGTTCGGGCATCGCTTGACCGCCGCCGCCGCTGCATTCCGGATCGACTGGACCGACATGCAGATAAGCGCCACCAGCGCCAACGGCGCCTGGCGCTATCTCACCAATGCCGGAGCCGCCCGAATTCGAGGGGGTGAACTGGAACTGCGGGCTCAGCCCCTACAAGGCCTGACGATGACGGCGGCGGTTTCAATCCTGGATGCCCGCCTGGTGCGCGATCAATCCAGCGCGCTGGCGCATCCGACGGCGGCGACCGGCATGGCCGGAGACCGCATTCCCTTCACGCCCCGATACACACTGGCCGCTTCAGCGTCATACCTGTGGCCGTTGCGTCCGGGCCTGCAGGGCGAGGCTCGCTTAAACTGGTTCCGGACAGGCGCCTCGGCGTCGGAGTTCCGGCCGACCTATGAAACCTATGAAATCCAACCCGCCTACGACCAGTTGGACGCTCGACTGGCGCTGATGTCGGGCAGGATGACGATTGCCGCTTCAGTTCAGAACGCCCTGAACGCCGTCAGCCCGGTGCGAATTATATCCGGGGTCAACGGCTCGCGCGACCAGACCACCAGTCTGCCTCCCCGCACGATCGCCGTCAGCCTTTCCCGCAGCTTTTAGCGATCGATTTCCCAAAGACCCAAGCCGGTCCCGCCTGCACCCTCGTCATAGGTCGATGCGGGCTTCGTGCCGGCAGGAAGCCCCGAGGCTATCGCCTCGCCGCTACGTGCCTTTCTGTTTGGGATTCCGGAGCCGGACAGGATTATCCATTAGTCTAAGACTGTCGTCTAAGGGCGACGCTGCGGTGGTTTTGGGTCTATCGGACGGGAGTTAGACGCAGCGGAGCCTCGGACATCACTATGGATAAGTCTCGGATCGCCAGCCCGGGCCACAGGGCCAAGCTCATGTCCGCCGAGGACGCGGCCCGGCTGATCGCCCCCAATACGACCGTGGGGCTCAGCGGCTTTACCGCCTCGGGCTATCCCACGGCCGTGCCTCTGGCCCTGGCGGCCCGCATCGAGGATGAGCACGCGGCGGGGCGCCCGTTCAAGCTGAGAATCTGGACGGGGGCCTCCACGGGGCCCGAACTGGACGGCGCCCTGGCCAAGGCCGACGGGATCGAGTTCCGGCTGCCCTACAACTCCGACCCCACCTGCCGCGACAAGATCAATCGCGGCCAGATGGAGTATTTCGACATGCACCTGAGCCAGGTGGCGCCCGCCGCCTGGCAGGGCATCCTGGGACCGCTCGACACGGCGATCATCCAGGTGACCGGCGTCCGCGAGGACGGTGCGCTGATCCCCGCGTCGTCCGTTGGCAACAACAAGACCTGGCTGGACCGGGCCAGTCAGGTGATCCTCGAGGTCAACCGCTGGCAGAACCCCGAACTGCTGGGCATGCACGACATCTATTACGGCGCGGCCCTGCCGCCCAACCGATTGCCGATCCCCCTGGTGCATCCGGGCGACCGGATCGGCGAGCCCTGTTTCCGCTGCGATCCCGACAAGATCGTCGCCATCGTCGAGACCGACCGCGCAGATCGCAACGCCGGCTTCACCACTCCCGGCGCGGCCGACCTGGCCATCGCAGGCCACCTGCTCGAGTTCCTGGAACACGAGGTCAGGAAGAGCCGCCTGCCGCCGTCGCTGCTGCCGCTCCAGTCGGGGGTCGGCAATACGGCCAACGCCGTACTGACAGGTCTGATCGACTCTCCATTCGACAATCTGACAGCCTATACCGAGGTCATTCAGGACGGGATGATGGACCTGCTGGACAGCGGCAAGCTAACGATGGCGTCGTCGACCGCGCTCAGCCTGAGCCCGGACCTGAGCCAGAGCGTCAACCAGCGGATGGGTGAGTACCGCGACCGGATCGTGTTGCGCTCGCAAGAGATCAGCAACCATCCCGAACTGATCCGTCGTCTGGGCCTGATCGCCATGAACGGCATGATCGAGGCCGACATCTACGGCAACGTGAACTCGACCCACGTCATGGGATCGCGCATCCAGAACGGCATCGGCGGCTCGGGCGACTTCGCCCGCAACGCCTACATCTCGATCTTCATGAGCGCTTCGACAGCAAAGGGGGGCGCCATCTCAACCATTGTGCCCCACGCCTCGCACGTCGATCACATCAACCAGGACGTCCAGGTCATCGTCACCGAACAGGGGCTGGCGGATCTGCGGGGCCTGTCGCCCAAGCAACGCGCCAAGGTCGTGATCGAGAACTGCGCCCACCCCACCTACCGCCCGATTCTGGCGGACTATTATCGGCGGGCTTTGACGGGTTCGTATGGCCTGCAGACGCCCATGCTTCTGAACGAGGCGCTGTCCTGGCACGAAAGGTTCGTGAACACGGGCTCGATGATGGTCTGATCACCGGGGCCGCAATCAGATGAGCGAAGGATCTCTCCCGCAACTACCTCAGGCGGGAGCGTGGCCGAGGATGGCCTTGACCTCCACATACTCATGGAAGCCGAACTCGCCCCACTCACGTCCGTTGCCGCTGCGACCCACACCGCCAAAAGGCGCGTTGAAGTCGAAGGCGCCATTGATCACGACCCATCCCGCCTTGATGCGTCTCGCAACCTCACGTGTCTGGGCCGGGTCCTTGCCCGAAACATAGCCCGCCAGGCCATAGTCGCTCTCGTTGGCGATGGCGATGGCGTGATCCAGATCGGAATAGCTGAGCATTGTCAGAACCGGACCGAAGATTTCCTCGCGTGCGATAGCCATGTCCATCGTCACATCCGCGAACACAGTCGGCCTGACGTAATAGCCTTTTTCCAATCCGTCCGGACGACCGGAGCCCCCCGCTACGACAGTTGCGCCTTCGGCCTCACCCTGGCGAATGAGGGTCTGGATCTTGTCGAACTGAGCCTTGGACACGACCGGTCCGATGGTGAAGTTGCCGTTGGGATCCCCGACAGTGACTTCGGCCGCCGCGTCGCGCGCGATGGAGATCGCCTCTTCAAGACGCGCGGCCGGCACAAGCATTCGCGACGGCGCGCTGCAGGTCTGGCCCGAGTTGCCCATCATGCCGTGCACGCCGGAGGCGACGTTCTGGGCCAGGTCGGCGTCATCCAGGATGATGCTGGCGCTCTTGCCGCCCAGTTCCTGGGTCACACGCTTCACGGTCGCCGCCGCCGTTCGGGCGATCTCGACACCCGCCCGTGTGGAGCCGGTGAACGAGATCATGTCGATATCCGGGTGAGCCGCCATGGCCGCACCAACATCTGGGCCATCGCCGAACACCAGATTGAATACTCCCGCAGGCACGCCCGCCGCTTCCAGGATTTCGGCGAGGATGGCCGCAGAGAAGGAGGACAGTTCGGACGGCTTCAACACAACGGTGCAACCCGTGGCCAGCGCAGGAAAGACCTTCACCGCGACCTGGTTCATGGGCCAGTTCCAAGGCGTGATGAGACCACAGACCCCGATCGGAATGCGCGTGATCAGGGTCTCGCCGCGCTGCTCCTCGAAGGGGAAGGTCTTGAGGACCTCGATCGCCGTGGTCAGGTGGCCATGGCCGAGCCCGATTTGAAAGCCGCTGGCCAGAGCGGCGGGCGCCCCCATCTCGTCGGTGGTGGCCCGGGCGAGATCACCCGAGCGCTTTTCGTACTCGCTCAGGATGGCGGCCAGGATATCCAGCCGATGTTCCCGGCTGGTGGCGGACCAGGCCGGGAAGGCCCGGCGTGCTGCCGCCACCGCCAGATCGACGTCCGCGCCGGACCCCAGCACGATCCGCCCCGAGACCTCTTCCGTCGCCGGATTCTCGAGTTCCAGGAACGACGGCGTGATCGGATCGACCCAGTGGCCGTCGATATAGTGCTTGAGATACTCACGCATGATGTCGCTCCCTTTACTCGAACTCGAACTAGTAGCCTGCGCCGCCATCCATGGGTTTGGCGGAAGCGGCAGCCGGGGCCGCCGCAGCAGGGGCCGCGGCCGGGGTTCCGGCGAAGCCCAGGGTGTCGCCCGGCTCTCCGTACCAGGTGCGGAACTCCGCCATGCCAGGCATTTCGGCGAAGTTGTGGTTGATGTTGGTATCGACAACGACGTGCAGGATCGCCGGTTTGCCCGACGCCAGCGCCCGCTCCATGGCCGGGGCGATATCCTCGGCCCGCTCGACGTACTCGCCGTGCGCACCCAGGCTTTCGGCTGTCTTGTCCAGGCGAACCTTGGAGCTCCACCTTGCGCCCGGCATTGATGTGTCCGGACCAAAGTTCGCCTTGTAGGACGCGCACTCGATGCCCCAGGCGTAGTCGACGGCGACGACCACGATGACCGGCAGATTTTCGCGAACCGCCGTCTCGATCTCCGAGATGTGGAAGAGGACCGAGGAATCCCCCGTCAACAGGACGACGCGGCGTTTGTCACCGACCGCGACCTGGGCGCCGATGGCGTAGGGCAGGCCCGGCCCGACCGCGCCGTAGTTCGAGTTCCACATGGCGTCACGCGGAGCCAGTTGGTTGAAGAACGAGAAGAACAGACCCGAGGCGCCGCCGTCGCGCACGATCACGGTCTCGGCTGTCAGGGCCTTGGTCGCCTCCACGGCCAGGCGGGCCGGATGGATCGGCGTCGAGGTGGTTGGAGCCTTGTCCAGATAGGCCTTCTTCTCGGCCGCGCGGGCGCTGCTCCAACCGGCCAGCTCGACTGGCGGCGCCCGATTGGTCGCCCCCAGTCCCTCGGTCAGCTGCGGAACGATGTCGCGCAGGTCGCCGACCAGCGGCACGTCGATCGGACGATTGACGCCGAAGGCGGTTGGATCGCGCTCGATGTAGATCCATTTGCGATCCACGACGCCCTTCGTCCAATGGACGCCACGACCATAGTGCAGGTTCTCGCCCAGTTCGGTGCCGATGGCGACGACGACATCCGCCTTGGCGACGATCTCGTTGGCGACCGGGGTGCCGTACGGAATGGTGCGGTCCTCAAGCCCTTCAAGGGTGACGATCTCGACGGCGGGCGTGGTCAGGACCGGGCAACCCAGCTTGATCGCCAGGGCGGCCACCGACTTATGAGCGCGAGACACGAATGCGCCCTGCCCGACCAGCAGCACCGGATTGGAAGCCGCCTTCAGCAGTCGCACGGCTTCGGCGGCGGCCTGGTCGCTGGCCCGCTGATTGACGAGGCGGTACCGGTCGGGCGCCAGGGCCGGGCCGAAATCGATCTCGGTCTGCACGACGCTGAGCGGCAGTTCGACATAGGTCGGGCCGGGAACACCGCTGAGCGCGCGCCGGAAAGCTTCGTGGATGATCTCGTCGGTCTGTTCTGGATATTCGATGACGCCAACATACTTCATGCAGCCCTCGAACAGCTTGGGCTGGCTGAGATACTGCATCTTGCCGCGACGGACGCGCTCTTCGTACAGGCGTTGGCGCTGGCCCATGATGAAGACGGCGGGGATGTTTTCCTTGGCCAGGTAGATGGCGCCGGCGGCGATGTTCGCAACGCCCGGCCCCTTGTTGACGCCCAGCACGCCGGGCTTGCCGGTCAGACGGTACAGGCCGTCCGCCATGAGGGCTCCGCCCTGTTCGTGGCGAGGCGCGATCACACGCATGCCGCGCTTTTCCGCCTCCAGGAATAGGCCGAACAGGCTCGGATCGGGAATGCCGAAGATCGTGTCGACGCCTTCCGCCTGAATGAGCTCGGCGATGCGTTCAGGAACCTTGGATATCGTCATGTCGTCGTCTCCCAGTGGGTCGTTTTCTTGATGTGTGTCGTCGGGCCCGCGCCTAGTGCCAGTGCGCCACGGGCGGTCGGCCGGCCTTGAGGTCGTAGGCGTGTTGAGCGGTGGTCAGGTCGGACAGAAGGGCCCCCACGACGGGATGGCGCTTCATGTCTTCATAGAAGGCGACGAGAGCGTCGTGCTGCCTGACGGGGTCCTCGGCCAGACCGAGCATGGCCGCGATCCGTGTCTGCAGGTGCAGGGCCGGGGCCAGGGCGCAGTGCGCCAGCGTCAGACCCGCCTCCGATTGCGGCAGCCCCGGCGCCAACCAGTCGTTCAGGTTGGCCAGTCCCTGGGCCCACCGTGCAACTTCGCTGTCTACGACCCGCTGATCGCGTGAGGTCGGCGCCAGATGCGCGAACAGGCGAATGACAGGGTCCATCACATAGAGATCCGTCAGTCGGATCGTGACGTTCACGCGCGCCCGCTCGCCCGCATCTGCAGGCATCAAGGAAGGAGTCGGAAAGCGATCCTCGATGTAGCGCAGGATGGCCTCGGATTCGGGAATCGAGACGCCGTCCTCGGTGACCAGAACCGGGATTTTGGCGACCGGATTGAGGCCGCGAAATTCTTCCGACTTCAGCCCGCCGACCGGCAGGGGCGCCGTTTCAAGTTCAATGTTCTTGAGCCGGGCCGCGATGCGGACGCGGGCGCTGAACGGCGAGTTGGGGCTGGTGTAGAGCTTCATCAGACTGCACCGGCGTCGCCGACCGGGACCGCATGAGGATCGGCCTTGTCGTCGGAACCGGCAATCCGCGGGACCAGCAGGAACAGCAGGGCGCCCAGGGCCATCGTCACCGAGGTCAGTCCGAGGAAAGGCCCGTAATGTCCGAACTGGTTCAGCGATACGCTGAGGATCAAGGCGCCGAGTGTGGCTGAGATGGCCATGGCCGCTGTGAACAGGCCCAGGACCGAACTGAACACGCCAGCCGGAAAATATTTGGCCGCCAGATAGACGACCAGATCGCCCTCGGCGCCCATCGCTAGGCCGAGACTGAGAATGCCGGCGCCGATGACCAGGGGGGTGGGAACGCCGCTGGCCAGAACCGCCAGCCCAACGGCGGGAATTCCGAAAGAGACGGCCGACACGAGATGCGTCGAGAACCGATCCAGTGCGAGGCCGCAGGCGATCCTCCCGGCGACCACGCCGATGGCGAACAGAGAGATCATCAGGGCGCCGGTCTCGGAGCTGACGCCGCGCTCCAGCACCACCACCTTGAGCTGGGTCGTCAGCACGGTGAAATGCAGATTGCAGAGGATCAGGGCCAGAAACAGAATCTGGAATGTCCGTCCCTTCAGCACCTCGAAATACCGACCCGCAGCCGCCGGACGGGTCGCTTTCAAAGCGGTCTGGCTATCCTGGATCCGCGGCATGACGAACAGTGCGGCCAGGCCGAAGACGGCGGTGAATCCCGCCATGACCAGATAGCCGGCGCGCCACCCATCGGACTCGATGAAGCTGGACAGCATGGGGCTGAAGAAGGCGGTCGCCAGCGGCGGCGCGCAGGAGGCCAGACCGAGGGCCACGCCCCGGGCCAGGTTGAACGTGCCCGTGATCAGACGCGTGTAGACCAGGATGCCGGCGATGCAGCTTACGAACAGCATCTGCAGGACGCTGAGGCAGAAGAACATCAGGAAGCTGCCGGTCATCGCGCTCAGGCCGAGGAAGACCAGCGGCAGGCCGACGACGCCGGCCATGGCCATGCGCCGGGTGCCCACCCTGTCAACGACCCGACCCGCCACCGGCAGGCAGACGGCGGCGATCAGGACCGTAAGGCCGATCAGGGCGAACTCGGACTTGGACCAGCCGAACTCGGCCACCAGCGAAGGCGAGAACAGGTTGTTGACGTAGTTCGAGATCGTCCCGGCGGCGAGGCCCAGCGACGCCGACAGCAATCCCCGCCAGTGGTTGCGGAACTCCGCCATGTAAGGATGCATGGGATCAGTCTCTATGCCACTGGTTCGGGGATGCCGTTCGGGACCGCGTCGGTCAGGCCGGCTTCTTGCCGTAGCCGAAGTCGAATGTCGGACGGGTCGCGCCGATGATCATCGCCCACATCGACCACCAGCCGACGCCGACCGAAATTTCGATGGCTTCGCGCTCGCTGAACTGGGCGACCACCCGGTTGAACAGTTCCTCGGGCACCTCGCCGGTCACCACCGCGTAGGTGTATTCGATGATCAGCTTCTGCTCGTCATCGAAGACGTTGGTCGTGCGCCAAAAGGGGATGGCGGCCTGGGCCTCGGGGCTGGTGCCCGCCAGCGCAGCAGGCTTGATGTGCGCCAGGAACGAGAAGTCGCATTTGAAGTGGTAGTTCAGCGTCTGCACCATCAACTGCTGCAGGTCGCGGCGTCCGCTCGTCCAGGGCATTTCCTTGACGATATAGTCGCTGAGCTTGATCAGCAGCAGGGCAAGCTTCGGATCCTGCGCCACAACTCCGAAGGCGCCGGCGGTGCCGGGAATCTCGGGATTCTCGACACCGGGCATCATGTGTTCGAACAGCGCCTTGACGTCGGCCTTGGTCTGCTCATCCGGGTTGCCGGGATAATCGCTGGGCTTCAGAACGACGGTGACTCGAGCCATTGAAATCATAATCCTTGTTGTCTGCGTGACGTCGGGGCGGTGTTGATCGGGTTCGGAACTAGAACTGATAGCGGAGCTGGACCACCACTTCGCGCGGCCGGTTGAAGACGCCGATATATTCGTTGGGACCACCCAGAGGCCGGGCGGAGGTCGAAGCCAGATAGTATTCGTCGGTCAGGTTGCGGCCGATCACCGAGACCTGGAATCGCCCATCCTCGGGACCGATGTTCACCGCGGCGTTGAGCCTGACGAAGCTGTCCTGGATACCGCCCGGATCATTGTCGGAGGCCGATTGGTATTTCGAGGAATAGGTCGCGCTCGCCGAGAAGTCCGCCTGCCAACCCGTCCACAGGGGTGCGACATAGTTTGCGCCGAGGGTGGCGTTCAGGTCCGGCGCCCGCACCAGTTGTTCGCCGGTCAGATCCTGGCGACGATCGACGCAGCCGTCCGCCACGGTCTGGCCGGTGTAACAGGGCGCATCGGCGAAGCGGGTGTAGCGCGCGCGGTTGTAGCCGACGTTGCCGTTGAGGGTCAGCCGATCCGCCGCCAGCCAGTCGAACGAGGCGGAAACACCCTCGGTCTTGGCAGCCGCCGCATTCTGGATGGTGAAGCTGAGGCTGGTCGGGTTGAAGGTGCCAAGCTGTAGATCGTCGAAGTCATAGGTGTAGGCGGTGACGTTGAGCCGCAGGGTCTTGTCGAACAGGTCGGCCTTGTATCCGACCTCGAAACCGTCAGCGACTTCGCTGTCGATCACCAGGCTGTCCGAGGTGGCGCTGGCCGTCAGCAGAGCGCCGTTCGAAATCGCACCGGCCTTATAGCCAGTCTTGTAGCCGATATAGGCCAGGTGGTCCGGCGCGAACTTCCAGCTCAGGGTCGCCTCCGGCGAGACGTTCTCGTCGCTGAAATCTGACGTCAGAACGCTACCGGCGGGGCGCAGCACAAAGGTCGTCACGCCGATCGTCCGGTTCCAGGCGTCCTGGGTCTTCTCATCACGCGAGTAGCGCGCGCCCGCAGCGAACTCCAACGTCGGCGTGATCTTCCACCGGGCCTGACCAAAGGCCGACATCGTCTCGGTCTCGGCGTCCGCCAGCGTCTCGAACGTCGTATAGTTGTTGGCCGCGACATTGAGCCCGGCGTGGGTGATGCTGGGGTAGTTTCCGAACAGACGGTCGGACTTCTCGTAATAGACGCCGGCGGAGAAGTTCCACGGACCTTCGAAATCCGTGTTCAGCCGCACTTCCTGCGTGAACAGCTCATACTCTTCCGACTGGGCGCCCCACAGCAGGGCGAACGAGGTGTAGTCCGCGTTGTTCGTGCCGGAGAAGTCCTGCTTGTAGTAGCCAGTCGTCGAGGTGATCGAGACGTCGCCAAACCGCTTCGTCATCGTCAGGGCGCCGAGCAAACCCTCCGAAGTGAAATAGGGAACGCCGTTGTTTCCAAAGGTGTAGTTGGCCGAGAACTCGGGCGCGAGACTGCCCTCGGACTTGCGGCGGTCTTTCTTGCAGTCCGCATTGACGTCCGGAATGGTGCCGAACAGCGTCGGCTGGGTCACGCCGTTGGTGCAGAAGGCTTCGGCGAAGGCATTGTAGGCGTTCAGATCCTGATGGCTGAACAGCAGCCGGAAGTCGGCCTCGAAATCATCCGTGGGCGTCCACAGCAGCGTCAAACGACCTGCGTACTCCTCGTTGCCAGGCTGGCGGCCGCCGCTTGTCGCGCCGGGCACAATCACGCCGGGATGCAGGGGGTCTTCGACCGGCGTCGCGATGTTGCGAACCCAGCCGTCCATCTCGCTGGCCCGGAAGGCGAAGCGAACGCCCAGGGTATCGGTCAGCGGCCCCGAGACGAACCCTTCGGCGAAACGCTCGCGGGCCTCGAACTCATAGCCGCCACGAACCTGGCCCTGGAAGGTCGAGGTCGGGTTGGCGCTGCTCATGGAGATGACGCCGGCGGGCGAGTTCTTGCCGAAGAACAGCGCCTGGGGTCCTTCGAGCACCTCGACCTGGGCAAGGTCGAAGACCGCCGTGGAGATGATGCGTCCGCGGCTCAGGACGATGCCGTCGATGGCGACGGCGACGCTCTGGTCGAGGCCGGGATCGTTGGACGACGAGCTGATGCCGCGAACGCCGATAACGGCGCCCGTGCCGATCGTCGCACGACCGATGACAACCTGGGGCGCAAGTTCCCCAATCTTGGTGAGGTCGGCGGCGAGGTTGTTCTGCAGCTCTTCCTTGGAGATGGCGGACACCGCCACAGGAACGTCCTGAAGCGATTCCGAGCGGCGCCGCGCGGTGACGATGACATCTTCCAGACCTGTCGCCTGCCCCTCGGACGCGACGACGGGCTGGCTGGAATCATCGGCCGTCTGGGCCATCGCTCCGGTAGCCGAGAAGGCCGCCAGTGCGGCCCCGAACAACAATGCGGACTTGAACTTCATCGACCCGATCTCCCCTTTACCTGGGACTTCGTGCGGCCGATCCGGGATCGGGCCGCCGCTTCCCTTGATGTTGTCTGTCACTCTGGTTGGTTCCGGACGGGCGGGTCGACAGAGCTTGTCGGCAGCGCACGCAAGGAAGACCGGCTTCAGTAGTTTTGGTCTTACAGACATCCCCGCAGCCGGTATTGACATTGAGGGACGGAACCACGGCTTCAGACGACATCATGCGTGTCGCCTGAAGTGAGGAGGAAAACGGGGGCTCAGAGACCCGCCATGCAGATGTATTTGAGCTCGGTGTAGTCCTCGAGGCCGTGGCGAGATCCCTCCCGCCCCATGCCTGATTCCTTGATGCCGCCGAAGGGCGCCAACTCGGTCGAGATCAGGCCGGTGTTGATGCCGACCATCCCCACCTCCAGCGCCTCCGCGACCCGCCACGCCCGCGCCAGATCCCGCGTGTAGAAATAGCCTGCCAGACCGACCTCTGTCGCGTTGGCCAGGGTGATCGCCTCGGCTTCGTCGCGGAAGGTGAACAGGGCGGCCAGAGGACCGAACGTCTCTTCGCGCGCGACGGCCATCTCGGCCGTGCAATCGGCGAGCACCGTGGGCTGGAAGAAGCTCTGTCCCAAGGGGTGGCGCGCGCCGCCAACCACCAGCCGGGCGCCCTGCTCCACCGCATCGCGAACATGATCCTCGACCTTGGTCACGGCGGCCTGGTCGATGAGCGGGCCCTGCTGCACGCCTGCATCCAGACCGGGTCCGACCTTGAGGCGCGCAACAGCCTCGGCAAGCCGCGCTTCAAACGCAGAGGCGACCGACTGCTGAACATAGATCCGGTTCACACAGACGCAGGTCTGGCCGCTGTTGCGATACTTCGAAGCCATCACGCCCTCGACGGCGGCGTCGATGTCGGCGTCCTCGAAGACGATGAAGGGCGCATTGCCGCCCAGCTCCATCGACAGCTTCTTCATCGTCGGCGCGCATTGCGCCATCAGCAGCTTGCCGACCTCCGTCGACCCGGTGAAGCTGAGCTTGCGCACCGAAGGGTGGGCCGTCAGTTCGGCGCCGATAATGCGCGATGATCCGGTGACGACGTTGAAGACGCCGCTCGGCACGCCGGCCCTCTGCGCCAGTTCAGCCAGGGCCAGAGCCGTCAGGGGCGTCTGCATCGCGGGCTTCAACACCACGGTGCATCCCGCCGCCAGAGCTGGGGCGACCTTGCGCGTGATCATGGCGGCAGGGAAATTCCACGGCGTGATGGCGGCCACCACACCGACGGGCTGGCGGATGACCAGCAGGCGGCTGTCCGGCCGATGGGTCGGAATGATCTCCCCATACATCCGGCGCGCCTCTTCGGCGAACCATTCGACGAAGCTGGCGGCATAGCTGATCTCGCCGATGGCTTCGTGCAGCGGCTTACCCTGTTCCGAGGTCAGGATCATGGCGAGGTCTTCCTGGGCGTCCACGATCAGATCGAACCAGCGACGCAGGATTCGCGAGCGTTCTCCGGCGGTGAGCGCGCGCCAGGCCGGGAGGGCGGCCTCGGCGGCCTCGACGGCGCGACGAGCATCGTCCGCATTCAGCTCGGCGACCTCGCCCAGGCTCATGCCGGTGGAAGGGTCGACCACAGACAGACTGGCCTCGCCGATCCAGCAGCCGTCAATGAAGGCCTGGCTTTTGACCAGGGCCGGATCGTTCAAGTTCGGGATCATGGAATGTCCGTGGTCTTGGACCGTGGTGAACCGCCGGGATCAGGTCTGATCGGCGAAAGTCCAGGTCGCGTTCAGGGCGTCTTCGGAAAGGTATTTGGTCGAGCTCCAACCGCCATCGACGGCGATCGTCTGACCATTGATGAAGCTGCCGCCGGGCGAGCACAGGAAGGCCACGGTGCTGGCCACGTCCTCGACCGTCCCCAACCGGGTGTGAGGCGTCATCTCGACGTTCATCCGCTGGAACCGCACATCCTCGTATCGTCCGGCGGTCATCGGCGTATCGGTAACGCCCGGCGCGACCACGTTCGAGCGAATGCCCTGGGCGCCATAGTGGGCAGCGATGTGGCTGGTCAGTCCCCAGAGCCCGGCTTTGGCCACGGAATAGGCGCCGCCGCGAAGGCCGCCGATCACGCCGAAGGTCGAGGAAATATTGATCACGGCCGCGCCCGGCGCCATGTGCGGCATGGCTTCGCGCGCCAGCCGGAAGGGCGCCTTCAGCATGAGGTCGAGGGCCTGATCCAGCCCCGCGTCATCCGTTTCCAGCAAGGGCTTGGGACTGCCGGCGCCGGCGTTGTTGATGAGAAAATCGACACGTCCCCACCGCTCGAGCGCCAGGGCGACGATGCGACGCGGGGCGTCTTCTTCCGTAATGTCGACGGCTAGGCTGGCGGTTCTCTGGGGGTCGCCCAGATGGGCTTCCATCGCCTCCAGCAGGTCGGCGCGACGCCCGACGCCCAGCACGCACATGCCCGCCGCCGACAGTTTCTCGGCGCAACCCAGGCCGATGCCGCTTCCAGCGCCGGTGATGATGGCTACGGTCGTCATGATACTGGATCCTCGTCGTTCCTGGCCGCGGCCACCCGCTCCGAAGCGGCTTCGAGCCCGCCGGCCAGAGCCAGCAGAACCCGCGTCCGCTTCAGCAACAAATGAGGGTCGGCCTCGTCACTGAAGCCGATACCGCCATGGACCTGAATGTTCGCACCGGAGTTGTCGAGCGCCGCCGTCCCGGCGACAAACACCGCACCCTCGATGAGCATGGCGGCGTCGGATCGGTCGTCCTGAAAGGCTACCGCTGCGAAGGTCACAAGATCCCTGGCGCTGCGGCTGGCCAAGGCCATATCGGCGCACCTGTGCTTGATCGCCTGGAAGCTTCCGATCGGGCGACCGAATTGCTCGCGAATGCCTGCATAGGCGACGGCCATATCCAGGGCCGCCTCGGCCAGACCGGCCAGGGCTGCCGCATCAAGAAGCCTGAGCCTCATGGCCTGGCGAGGCCCAAAGGCGGCGAGGGGTCCGCCCACCACGTCGGCTTCCTTCAGCACCACGCCCCAGACGGTTTCGTCGATGGTGCGCGAGGCGGTTGGAAGGGCGTGGAGGCCCGGCCCCTCAGACCGGAGCAGCACGAGATCGGCGTTCGGATCGTCGACGATCACGATGCGCCCCGCCTCAGAATAGGCGGCCGCGACCCTAGGCTGGGCGGAGCGAGGCGCGCCCTCCGGCCAATGGGCGTGTCCTGCGCCTATCGTCGCCAGCACCGACGGAGCGGCGAGACGACGGCCCAGATCCATGACGATCAGCACCTCCTCCGCCACGCCCAGACCACATCCGCCGTCAGCCTCATTGGCCGCTATGCCGAAGATCCCCAGGTCGTCGAGCGCCGCCCAGGTCTCATCCGTTTCGTTGGGCGAGAGATGCACGCGCGAGATCGGCAGCAGATCCTTGAGCGCGCCGCCAATACTGGAGGCGACCTCAAGTTGATCGCGGCTTGGCTGATATCGCGGTCCATCCTCCATCACTTCAAGTCCTACAACCGCCCCAGATACAGGCGTCGTTGTAGTCCGCGAATGACGCTGCCCGCACTGACGCCTCCGGACGATCAAGCGACCCAAGACGACACGATCACGGGCACATCGCGATCAGCGGGCGGCGCGACCAATCTGTGGTCAGGCGGCAGGCGCCTGGACGGGCTCGCGCCTGAGTTTGAGCGGGGATGCGGAGAACCAGCGGTAGCAACTGCGCGACAGCACGGAGGCCTCGGCGTAGCCCAGTTTTTCAGCGACCCGCGACAGCGGCATGTCGGTCTGCTGCAGATAGTGCAGCGCCACTTCGCGCCGGACGTCGTCCTTGATGTTCTCGAACGACTTGCCCTCCTGGCGAAGGCGGCGCTGGAGGGTTCGGGGGTGCATGCAAAGCTCTGCGGCGACACGCTCGTTGGTGCAGTCGTCACCGCCCAGGAACTGGCGCACCAGACCCCGAACACGCGCATGCATCGGCGGCGTCGCGGGCGGGAAACGCATGTCCACGAAGGAGGTGGCCATCTCGTAGATGTCCTCGTCCGCCGCCACGATCGCGCATAGAAGATCGTCTTCGGTCAGCGTGATGCCATCGGCATCCTCGCCGAACCGCACGTCACAACCGAACATCGCGCGATAGGTTTCCATCGAAGCCACCGGCTGATGACGGAAGGACACGGCGCGCGCACGGGCTGTTCCCCCTGCGATGTCCAGGATGTTGCGGCTGGCGAGCAGAAGACCATGCTCCACGGCCTGACAGGGCTGGGGCATATTCTCGCCCAGGATCTCGAGCCCGACGAACAGCCTGTGATTGGCCCGGTCGGGCCGGAAACGCACGCGCGTGGCCAGGCTGTAGGCATGGATGTGCCGGGCACAGTAACCAAGGGCCTGACCGACCGTCTTGGAGTTCCGCATCACCACCCCAACGGGGCCGATCACCTTTCGCGCGGCCTGAAGTCCCGCCAGACGCATGCCGAAATCGGGACACTTCAGCTCCAACGCGGCGAGTTCCAACAGCTGCACGAAGCAGCGGTACTCAAGCACGGAGTCCTGCTTTTCGAAGATGAAGGGATCGACCCGTGCGCGCCGCATCAATGGCGCCGGGTCACCGCCGAGTTCGACGACCAACTCCGGGAAAAACCGCAGGGTTTCGATGTTGACCACCTCGAAACGCGAGTCGGCTTTCGACCCGCCATCGTTGGCCGGTGGGTTGTCGACGCGTTCCAGCAACATCTCGTCTCCCTGGGTTTTAAACGGCCTTTGCGGCTTCTGTTGTGGCCACAATCATGCGCTGGCCCGGACGGACTGACAAGGCCCGCCCGGATGCTCGCCAAGGTCAGGGTCGCCAGTTGCGCTCACGATGTCGTCAGGCGTCAAGGACATCACCCGGTGAAGCGCGTAACCCTCGAACCATGATATCGAGCCGTCCTCATTGCTGTCGCACGTCCCTGCGTCTGCTGTCTCCAGCTGCGCCCGCGCCCCGGTTTGTGTCACGATGAGCGTGGCGACGGACACCGTCCGACGGGTGATCGAAGGCCGTTCCATTCGCTGGGATCAGGCGCGCGCCGACGACGCCTATGCTCAAGGTCACTGGGTGCGCGAGACCCTGGTCGAGGCTCTCGACCGCGCAGCCAGGACGCCCGCACGACCCCTCATCATTGATGGCGAGATCAGTCTGAGCGGCGCAGTCCTGAAGGATCGTGTCACCCGCCTGGCCAGTCGGCTGGTCGAGCGGTTTCCCCGAGGTTCGGTGATCTCGTTCATGCTGCCGAACTGGCATGAGGCGGCGATCATCTATCTGGCCACGACCGTTGCCGGCATGGTCGTCCATCCGATCCTGCCGTCGCTGCGAGCCCACGAACTCAGGTTCATGCTGGAAGATGTAGGCAGCCGCATCATCTTCATTCCGGCCGAGCTTCGCGGCCACGATTACGTCGCCATGATGGAGCGGGTTCGCACCGATCTGACGACCCCGCTAGACGTGGTCGTTGTGCGTGGCCCGGCCCAAAACCACTCCGCCTTCGAAAGCCTCCTGCACATCGGGCCAAGAGTGACCATGCCACAGGTGGAGGCCGATGCGGTCCGCCTGATCCTCTACACATCCGGCACGACGGGTGCGCCCAAGGGGGTGATGCACACCCACAACTCCATCCACGCCCTGGTGCGCCAGATCGGCGAGCACTGGCGGGTCGCGCCGGGCGACACCTTCCTGGTGCCCTCCCCGATCAGCCATATCGGCGGCTCTATCTATGCCTTCGAGGCCCCGCTGCTACTGGGCTCGACGGCCGTGCTGATGGACCGCTGGGACGCCACGGCGGGTCTCGAACTGATGGTCAGACACCGTTGCACCCACATGGCCGGCGCCACGCCCTTTCTCGAACAATTGTTGCAGGCGGCTCGCCACGCTGACGAGCATCTACCGGCGCTCAAGGTCTTCATCTGCGGGGGCGCATCGGTTCCCCCGTCCCTGATCCGCGAAGCCTCGGCCTGGTTCGACCAGGCGGGCGTCACCCGCGTCTATGGATCGACCGAGGTGCCCGTGACCACGATCGGCGCGCCGGCGCGCGAGACGCTGAATGACGCGGCGGAGACCGACGGTCGAGCCGGGATCGCCGACATACGGCTGATCGACGACGCCGAAAATGAAGCCCCCGCCGGCGAGGTCCGCGCCCGCGGTCCCCAGATGCTGGTCGGCTATCTGCACCCGGCAGACGAGGCGACCGTGTTCGACGACCAGGGTTATTATCGGACCGGCGATCTGGGCCGCTGGGCCAACGGCGACTGCCTGGTCATCTCGGGTCGGGCCAAGGACATCATCATCCGCAAAGGCGAGAACATCGCGCCCAAGGAGATTGAGGACGTTCTGGTGACCCACCCGTGGATCGGCGAAGTCGCGGTGGTGGGCGTCCCGGACGCGGCGTCGGGCGAGCGCGCCTGCGCGGTGATCGTCCCCATGCCGAGCGACAACAGTCAAACATCCCTGCAGCCGGATGTCCCGGCCCTGGCGGCCTTTCTGCGCGCCGCCGGACTGGCGTCGTTCAAGGCGCCGGAACAGGTCGCGGTCTGGACGGCCCTGCCCAAGAACGAAGCCGGCAAGGTGCTGAAGCACGTCATTCGCCAGGAGTTGATCCAGGCCGAGGGGAGACCCTGAGATGGAGTTCGGCTGGTCCCCCGAGGAGGCGACGCATCGCCAGAGCGTTCGCGATGTCCTGACCGAAATGCTGCCTGACGACTGGGAAGACATTTCCCTGCACGGCCCCGGCAGCGATGCGCAGACGGACTTCTCGCGCCCCTTCTGCGCCGCCCTGCATGACAAGGGCCTGCTGATCCCGCACTGGCCCAAGGCCTTCGGCGGCCAGGACGAGGGCGTCTGGCGCCAGTTCATCATGGCCGAGGAGGTGTGGGCGGCAGGCGAGCCTCGCGGGCCGCAGTATATGAACGTCAACTGGATCGGTCCGGTCCTCATGCGCTTTGGGACGCCCGACCAGCAGGAGCGCTATCTGCCGCCCATCCGCGCCGGTGAGGCGATCTGGTGCCAGGGCTTTTCCGAACCATCGGCCGGGTCCGATCTGGCGTCCCTGCGCACCACGGCGACGCCCGTCGAGGGCGGATATCGTGTCAACGGAGCCAAGGTCTGGACTTCCTACGCCGGGCGCGCCGACACCTGTTTCCTGCTGGCGCGCGTGCCGGCGGCGCCGGGAGCCGCGACCGGCAAGGCGGCCATCGTCATCCTGCTCACCGACATGCGGGCCGCCGGCGTCCAGGTGAAATCCATCCCCTCGCTGATCGGCGATGGCGACATCCACGAGGTCTTCTTCGACGATGTCTTCGTGCCCGACCACAACCGTCTCGGTGCGGAGGGACAGGCCTGGGAGATCATCACCTTCGCCCTGCAGAATGAACGCGTCGGCATTCCTCGCTACGAGTTTTCCCGTCGCATCCTCGACCGGGCGGTGGCGCGGCTGAAGGCCGACGGTCGGTGGGCCGATCCCGTGGTTCGGGACCGGGCGGGACGCGCCCTGATGCTGTGTGAAGCCGCCAGGATGCTGGTCTATCGCATCATCGACGGCAAGGCGCGCGACCTGCCCCCCGATGCGTTCGGGGCCGTCGCCCGGTGGTCGGTGGTTCTGGCCGACAATGGCGTCAATGATTTCCTGACCGAGTTTCTGCCCGAGGGGCTGTTGGGTCAGGACCCTGTGCAGCAGGCGCATCATCAGCGCGCGATCGCCGCCGGCATCGCCTCTGGCGCGGCTGAAATCCAGCTGAACCTCGTGGCCCGTCGCTGGCTGGAATTGCCTGGAGAGGGCCGTCGTCCATGAACTTCGAATTGAGCGAAGACCAGGCCAGCCTGCTGTCGGGTCTGGACCAACTGCTGGCCAGCGAGGCCCCCCCTGCGCCGACCGAACCGGTGTTTTCAGCCTATGCGGACCAGCTCGACATGGCGCTGGCCGGGTCCGGCTATCTCGACATCGCACGCGAGGATGGCTTTGGCGTTCTGGACGCGGCCTTGATCGTTGAGCGGCTGGCCAGATTGCCGCATACAGTCGAGGCCGCAGCCAGCGCGATCCTGGCGCCCAGGCTCGGCATCGAGCCCGGCCTCAGACCCATTTCGATGATTTCGGGACAGGCAAACCGCGCCGGCCGCTATCTGGACCGCGCCAGTCTGGTCGTGATCGACCGCGGCGAAGACGCCTTGATCCTGCCGGTGAAGGCCTCGGACGTTGAACTTGTCGAGACCCTGTTCGCCTACCCCTATGGCCGGCTGACCCACATCGACCCAGGCTGCGGACGGGTGTTCGCGGACGTGCAACTGGTCCGTCGACTTTCGCGCATCGCCCTGGCCGCCGAGGCCGCCGGCTGCATGGCCGCCGCGCTCGCCCTGGTGGTGGAACACGTGACGGCGCGCCAAGCCTTCGGCCGGCCTCTCGGCGCCTTTCAGGCCATTCAGCACCGGCTCGCCATGGCGTCGGAAACCACAGAGTCCGCGCGCTGGCTGGCCTTGCGGGCCGCCTGGTCCGACCGTGATGACGACGCCGCGATCGCCGCCGGCTTCGTCCAGATGCGCATCCCCCAATTCACCTTCGACCTTCACCAGTTCACGGGAGCGATGGGTTTGACCCTCGAATTTCCGCTTCATCTCTGGACCTATCGACTGCGCGCACTCGTCGGCGAGTTGGGCGGGTCCAGCGGTCAGGCACGCGCCGCCGCAGCGGCCGCATGGCCGGAGGCCGCATAATGGAATCCATCAGCGAGTTTCGTTTGCAGGCCCGCACTTGGCTGGCCGCAAACAAGCCCTCCGCCCTGCCCCCGCTTTGCGGACAGGGTGCGCGAACCGCCATTCTGGCCTGGCAAAAGGCCCAGTTCGAAGGCGGCTGGGCCGGCGTTGCCTGGCCCACAGCCTATGGCGGGCGGGGCGCCACCGTGCTGGAACAGATCGTGTGGTGTGAGGAGTATGCCCGCGCCGGCGCCCCCTCCCCGCTCGACGCCTCCTTTGTGGGATTGAATCACGCAGGGCCCACGGTGATCGCATGCGGGACGCCCGAGCAGAAAAACTTCTATCTGCCCCGACTTCTGAGCGGCGAGGATATCTGGTGCCAGGGCTTCTCCGAGCCTGGCGCGGGGTCGGATCTGGCGGCGGTGAGAACGCGCGGTCGGGTCGAGGGCGATGAACTGGTCATCGACGGCCACAAGATATGGTCCAGCTACGCCGACATCGCCGACTGGCAAGAGATGCTGGTCCGCACCGATGCGACGGCGAAGACCTCACAAGCGCTGACCTGGGTCATCTGCCCGATGAATGCGCCGGGCCTGACGATACGCCCGATCCGAACCATGGCCGGGCCGCAGAAGTTCTGTGAAATCTTCTATGACGGCGTTCGGGTGCCGCTGAAGAACGTCGTCGGCGGCGTCAACAATGGCTGGGCGACCGCGATGTCCACCCTGGCGTTCGAGCGGGGAACGGCCAGTCTTCCACTGCTGCTTGGCTTGATCCAGGGCGTCGAGACCCTGCTGCAGGCCTGTCCGGAAGATCGCCCGGCGATGCGAACACGGATCGCGCGCCTCAGGGCGGAAGGCGCGGCCCAGAAGGCCATGGCCTATCGGTTCGCGCTCGATTCCGCCGATACGGTTCCGGACTCCAGCGGCTCGATCGTGCGTCTCGGCTTTGCGGAGTTCGCACAGAGGGTCACGGCCGCCTCGCTGGACCTGTTCGGCATCTCGGCGCCGGAGGCCTTGGGCGAGCACGGCCTGGGCCACCATTATCTGGACGCCTTTTCGGAGACGATCGCCGGCGGTTCCTCCGAGATTCAGCGAAACATCATCGGCGAAAGAGTTCTGGGACTGCCCCGAGGGCCACGCTAACCCCGACGGCCACGCTACCCCCGACGATCGGCGTTGGGATCGGGGTTCCAGCGCGGCGCACGCTTTTCGAGGAAGGCCCGCGGCCCTTCCTCGAAGTCGGGATGGCTCCACTGCGACTTGAGCAGTTCCCATCCGTAAACCAGGGCGGCCGGGTCCGGCAGTTCCGTCGAAGCCCAGATCGCTCGCTTGGTCAGCGCAACGGCTTGAGGTGAGTTGGCGCAGATCATCGCCGCCAGCGCATGGGCCCGCGCCAGCGCATCCGCCGCAGTGGGTTCCAGGATGTCGATCATCCCCAGGCCGTGGGCGCGCTCGGCGGTCATGCGGTAATCCCGGCCGCACAGCCCCATCAACAACGCCGCCCCGACGCCGGCCTTGCGCGCCACCCCGATGGACTCAAGGGCAGACACCAGACCGATGGACACATGACTGTCCATGAAGCTCGCTCCGGCCCGGGCGATGACGATGTCGCAATCAGCGACGAAATGCAGGCCGCCACCGTTGCACAGACCATTGACCACGCAGATGACCGGCTTGGACACCCCCCACTGGCGCGGGGTGAAGCGATTGGCGAAGGCGTAGGGGACATTGTTCAGCCCGCCCTTTCCGACCTCCACGCCGGACACGTCGGCGCCCGTGCAGAAATGACGTTCGCCTGTCCCGGTGATAATCGCCACGCGGATGTCGTTGTCAGCCTCCACCCGAGCCCAGGCGGCCTCCAGCGCCGTGAGCATGTCGGGGCTGAGGGAATTGCCCGCCTCTGGTCGATTAAGAGTCAGAAGCGCGACACCATCCTTCACCAGAAAGGTGAGGATCGAAGAGGTGGGGTCGGAGGTGTTCGACATCTTCCTAGTGTCCCTGAAACGGCGCCTGGGCGCGGACGGCGGTCTTTGGGCAGTTGGGCTTCATGAGGTTTGCCCCGCGACGGTGGTTCGCATCGGGCCAGCCTCGCGGCGCACGGCGAAGGTCGCGGCGAGAGCCAGCAGGCACAGGCTGGCCGCATAGCCGACCACAAGCGGCCACCCGCCGCCCTGCCAGGCCAGGCCGCCGAGCGAACTCACCGCCGCCGATCCGAGATGATAGAAGAACAGATAAAGCGCCGCCGCCTTGCCAGCCGCAGCCGCAGCCCGCACGCCAACCCAACTCGACGCCACAGCGTGCGCGCCAAAGAAGCCGACGATCACAAGGATCAGGCCAAGGATATAGATCCACGTCGACATCGACAGGGTCACGATCACACCGGCCAGCAGTACGACTAGAGACGCGCGAAACACCTTGTCGCGGCCCAGGCGCCCAGACAACCAGCCGATCCCCGGCGATGCGGCGCTGCCGATCAGGAAGAGGATGAAGATCGAGCCGATGGCCGCTTGCGACAGGGCGAACGGCGGCTCTGCGAGATGGAAGCCCGTATAGTTGAAGACGGTCAGGAACACGCCCATGAAGATGAAGGCCTCAAGGTAGAGAAACCCCAGGACGCGGTCCTTCATCAGTCGCTGGAAATCGCCCAGAATCTCGGCAGGTCTAGCAGCCCGGAACTCCTGTGCGACCCGGCTTGTCGGCAGCAACAGCGCGAACGCCACGGCGATCAATATGCCGCTCAGCCCCGTCAGCGCGAAGGCCCACCGCCAGTCCAGCAGATCGGCCGCGAAGCTGGCGCCAAGCCGGCCAAGCAGCCCTCCGACGCCGGTTCCGGCGATATAGACCCCCATCGCCGAGCCTATGGAGACACTGTCGGTCTCGGCCGAGATATGCGCCATCGCGACGGCTGGAACACCGGCCAGCGCCAGGCCGGTCAGCACGCGCAGGCCCAGCAGGATATGCCAATCGGACGTAAGACTGGTGATCAGCGTCAGGACTGCCGCCAGGAACAGAGAGCTCGCCATGAGGGTCCGCCGATGCACGCGATCAGACAGGACGCTCCCGGCCAGAATCCCGATGGCCATAGGCGCCGAGGTCAGAGCTACCGCCAGGCTGGATGAAGCCGGGCTGATCGCGAAATGGCTCGCCAACAAAGGCATCAGCGGCTGAGGGCAGTAGAGCAGCGAAAAGCTTCCAAGCCCCGCCATGAGCATGGCGAGGTTCAGCCTCAGCGGCCTGGACATCAAACTCTGTCGACGCATCCGGCCCCGCACGCTGTTGGTGGTCGTACTCAACCACGGAACGACGGGCGGGATCGGCGGAAAACACCAGAACAGCGGGGCTGGTCGGGTCTGGTCAAGACTTTGGCGTCACCCATCAAATGGCTGATCCGCTGCCTTCTAGAGAGAGGTCACGTTAGCGCTGTCGAACACCCTCGGCGTCCCAAACCTCGACAGGCCCCAGGTTCAGCGCCCGGACGCCGGCCTCGATCTTGGACAGGTCGCCGACCACGACCCAGGTCATGGCGTCTGGCCGCAGCATGGCCGCAGTCGCCGTCACGCCTTGCGGCGTCGCCGCCTCATAGCGGTCCGGCAGGGTCGTGAGCCATTCGTAGTCGTGCTCGAAGCGCGAGACATAGGCCATGTAGCCCACCATGGCATTGTTGGTCTCGAACCGGTCCGCCAGGGTCAGCACCTGGCCCCGCCGCAGCAGGTCCAGCTCCTTGTCGGTCACTGGACGCGCGCCGCCGATGTCGTGCAGTTCGCGCGAGATCTCGCTCAGGGCCTCGGCCGTGCGGTCGGTCTGGATACTGGTCGAGACCGCAAAGGCCTGGGGTCCGCGCGCATCGCCCAGACCGCTGCCGGCGCCATAGGTCCAGCCCTTGGCCTCGCGCAGGTTCATGTTGAGCCGCGCGGTGAAGCCGCCTCCCAGCACGCCGTTCAACAGGTCGAAGTCGAAGTTCCGGGGGTCCAGCCCATCCGGCATGATCTGCCCGACCCGGATGACCGACTGGATCGCGCCCGGCTTGTCGACCAGCACTACGCGCGACGCCGCCTGTTCGGCCACCGGCGCCAGGGTCTTGGTCCCCACCGCCGACACGGGCGCGCGCCAGTCGCCAAACGCCTTCTCCAGCGTCGCCATCAGCGTGTCGAAATCGGCGTCGCCCGCGGCGAAGATCACGGCATTGTCCGGCCGGATGAACTGCTCATGGAAGGCGATCAGATCGTCGCGGCTATAGGAGGCGATCGTCTGCGCCCGCCCCGCCAGCGGCCCGCCATAGGCATGGTCGGCGCCGAAGGTCAGATAGTTGAACACGCTGCCGGCGATGCTGTCGGGATCGACCTGGGCCTGTTGCAGGCCCGACAGGGCCGATGACCTTTCGCGCTCCAGGTCCGCCGGGCGGAAGCCGGGATTGCGGATATAGCGCGACCACAAGGCCACCGTGTCGTCGAACGACCGGGTCAGGGCCGAGACGCGGAAGCTGGTCGTGTCCACGTCGCTGCTCGCATAGATCCGGGCGCCCAGCATCTCCTGGGCCTGTGCGAATTCCTCGCCGGTCATGTCGCGCGTGCCGTCGTCCATCAGGCCGATGGTGAAGCCTTGCAGCCCCTCTTTCAGCCCCTGGTCCGCAGCCCCGCCCGCATCGAAGTTCATGGCCAGCTCGACCGTCGGCGTGCCCTGGCGATGCGAGTAGAGGACGCGCATCCCGTTGGTCAGGCGGCCTTCCTGCAACGGCGGCAGCACGATGTCGGGCATAGGCCCCATGCCCGGCAACTGGGTCCGATCCGCGCCGTCGGCGCCGGCCGCGAACTGCGCCTGAGGCAGCACGGTCAGCCGATAGTTGGGCCGCGACAGCCAGGCGTTGGCGACGGTCTTCACCTCATTGGCGCCCAGGGCGTCGAACCGCTCCTGGTCGATCTGGAACTGGCCCGGATTGCCGTCGAAGATCACCCCGCCCGACAGCATCATGGCGCGCAGGAACAGGGATTCCAGCGAGCGGACGTTATCGCCATAGGCGGTGATCTTGTAGCGCTCCAGCTCCTGCGCCGTAGGGCCGTCCTTGAGGAAGCGGTCCAGTTCCGCCTGCAGCGCGGCCTCGGCCTCGGCCTGGTCCACGCCGGGCTTCAGCCGCAGTTCGATATTGAAGACCCCGGCGATGGCCGCCGCCTCGTAGTTGACCGACACGCTGGTGGCCAACGGCCGGTCAATCACCAGGGCCTGATGCAGCCGCGACAGACGCCCGCGTCCCAGCACCGACGACGCCATGCGCAGCGCCTGATCCTCGTTCGCCCGGCTGCCGGGCACGGGCCAGGCCCAGGACACCGCCGTCTGGGGCACATTGTCGGCGACCACCTCGGTCTTGATCCGCTCCAGCACCGGCGTCCAGTCGGTGATCCGTCCGACCGGGGGTCCGGGCGGGACACTGGCGAAATAGCGGGTCATCAGTTCGCGCGCCTGTTCCAGCGTCACGTCGCCGGCCAGGGTCACCACCGCGTTCGAGGCGCCGTAATAACGGCGGAACCAGTCCTTCACGTCCTCCAGCGAGGCGTCGTTCAGGTCCTCCATCGAGCCGATGACGGAATGCCGATAGGGATGGTTGGCCGGAAACAGGGCCTCGCTCCGCAGATCCGACATCATGGCGTAGGGGCGGTTCTCGTAGGTGCGTTTCTCGTTCTGGACGACGCCGCGCTGCTCATCCAGCTTGGCCTGCGTCACCGCGCCCAGCAGATACCCCATGCGGTCGGATTCCAGCCACAGCACCCGCTCCAGCCCGCCGGTCGGCACGACCTCGTAGTAGTAGGTCTGGTCCAGCGACGTGGCGCCGTTCACCGCCGAAACGCCGATCTCCTGCAGCGGCGGCATGTATTCGTCGTCGCGATGCTCGGACCCGTTGAACATCAGATGCTCGAACAGGTGGGCGAAGCCGGACTTGCCCTGGGGCTCGTTCATCGAGCCCACGGCGTACCAGACGGCCACCGCGACCTTGGGCGCCGAATGGTCCTCGTGCACCACGACCCGCAGGCCGTTGGGCAGGGTGAACTGTTCATAGGGCACCAGCACCGCGCCCTGCGGCGCCGGACCTTGGGGCTCCGACTGAGTGGCATGGCTCAGGGCCGGGGCGGCGAGAACGGCCGCGACCGACGCCAGCAGGAGCATCTTCTTCATCGTGAATCCTGACATACAAGGAAGGCGGCCGGCGCAAATACGCGCGCCGACCGTTTGACGTCGGCGATCAGAAGGTCGCCGACAGGCCTATTCTGAGGTTGCGCCCGCCCAGGTAGGTGGCGCGGGTGAAGACCTTGGGCGCGCCGTTCTCGCCGCCGAACGTCTGCTCCAGATCGGGATCGCCGGTTCCGTTCAGCAGGTCGTTGGCTTCGACATAGACGCGGAAGCTGCCGTAGCTGGGGCGCAGATAGTATTCGGCCCGGAAGTCCAGCGTCCGCACGCCCTCGGTATAGACGCTCAGCCCGCGCGGCTGGAACAGGGACACTGACCGCGACTGGTAGCCATAGGCCAGCGTCGCATCGACATCGTACTTGTTATAGGTGATCGCGGCCGTGCCCGAATGCTCGGGCTGCTGGATGAACGGCAGGTCCGTGAAGGTGTAGACATTGTCCGGGACCGGGTCATAGGCCCAGTTGTAGCGGTCGGCGCGCGAGCTTTCGGTCCAGGTGTGGTTCAGGAAGACGCCGAACCCGCCCCAGACGCCCGGCAGGAAGTCGAAGCGCCGCTCGGCCTGGGCCTCGATGCCCCACAGCTCGGCGACCTCGTCGCTGTTCACCGGGCTGCCGCCAGTGATGAAGGCCGCGGTCGGATTGGCCGGATCGAAATAGGGCGCGCCGTTGAAATAGGGGTGATCCGGCAGGGTCACTGCACTGAGCACCGCCGGGCCATTGGTGATGTTGGTCTGCAGCAGATTGTCGATCCGCTTGTAGAAGGCGCTCAGCTTGAAGATGCCGACGCCCGAATAGTATTCGGCGCTCAGGTCGAAATTGTCCGTCGTCGCCGGCTTCAGATTGGGGTTGCCGCTGTTGATCTGCAGCACCGGCTTGAAGCCTTCAGGCCCCGGGATCGGGAAGTTGATGAAGGAGATGCGGGTCTCGTTCGACAGCTGGCCGATCGATGGCCGGGCCACCGACAGGAAATAGCCGCCCCGGAAGATCAGGTTGTCGCTCTGGCGATAGTTGAACAGAACGCGCGGCAGGATGTCCTCGGCCGTCGTCTCCTCGGTGACCAGTTTGGTGAACTCGTTCTGGAAGGCCAGATCGATGCCGATGCCCCCGCCGCTGGAGGGCAGCAACGGCCCGATATAGACGGGGAAGCTCAGGTTGGTCGCCGACAGCTCGGTGCGGTTGTAACGCACGCCGCCGATGACCTCCAGCTTGCCGAAGTCCAGTCGCGTCTGCAGATAGGCGGCGAAATTGCTTTCCTCGGTCTTCTCGTTGCCCTGATCCGGGTGGGGCACGATCGGCGTCAGCGTCAGGCCCGACGGGCCGCCGGCGATGCTGTCCAGATTGCCGACGAAATCACGCAGCGTCGCCTCGCTGAGGGTCGAGAAGCCCGCCCCCGACAGGCCGATCCGCGACAGGTCCGAGGGCACGAAACCGAAGCCCAGGGCCGAGACGGGAATATTGCCGCCCAGCTGGCTCCGCGTCAGGTCGCTGCGGAACTCGGTCTCTTCGTAGAAGGCGCCGACCTCGATGTAGTTCAGCCAGCCCTCGCCGCGGGTCCAGCGCGCGCTGCCGCTGGCGGTGTAGCGATCATTGCTTCCGCTGGTGTTGTCGATCTGGCCGCTGGCGTTGTCGATGGTGAAGGCGGACGGATCATTGACCAGGGCCCAGCCCGCCGCGCTCAGCAGCGGCAGAGGAATGCCCTTGCCGGTGCGGGGCGCAAAACCCGTGGCGATCAGGCCGGTCGTGGGATCCACCGCCTCGGGCAGGAACAGGGCCGCGCTGGCGTCCGTGTCGGGCATGCGCAGCTGGGTGCTGAAGCTTTGAGGATGCCGCTCGGTGCCGTGGGCGTAACCGGCCAGGTATTTGAACTCGAAGGCGCCCAGGGTCGTCTTGCCGTTCATCGTATAGGTGTCTGTCACCTGTTCGACGTTGCGGTCATAGCCATAGGCCTGAGAGCGCGAAATGCCCGCGTTGCCCGGCGTCAGGTCCAGCACCAATTGCGCGTTCGGCCCCTGCCCCGGCACGACGGCGTATTCGGCCCCGGTCGAGAAGGTGTCCGACAGCGAGAAGAAGTCGGTGTTGGCCTGCGAATGCTGGATGTCGAACTTCAGGTTGGTATGGCTGGCGATCCGCCATTCGGCCGACAGGGTCGCCGCCAGGGTCTCGGCCTCGTTGTGATAGAAGTTGGTGACCACCCCGCGCGGATAGGACTGGTCGTCGCCGTCGATGAAGGGGAAGTTCAGCAGCGGATCGACACCGTCCAGCACCAGGATCGGATTGCCGCTCGCATCCAGCGGCAGGGACCGTCCAAACGTCATGGCGCCGCCGTTGCTGCCCGCGTCATAGGCGATCGAACGGGTGTTCTTGCGGCGATACTGGATCGACGCGCTCAGTCCGAAGTTGTCGCCGAACGTCCCAGCCACCGTGCCGGACGCCAGGAAGTCGTCGTTGAAGTCCTTGGGCGTCTGACCGCCCTCGACCAGGAAGTTGTAGTAGCGATGCGGCCGGTCCAGCGGGGACATGGTCTCGATCTCGATCAGGCCGCCGGTGCCCGAGCTGTCCTGGCTGGGCAGCAGCGACTTGTTGATCGTGATGCGGCTGACGGAATCGGCCAGCAGGTTCGACAGGTCCGCCGAACGCCCCAGACCGTTGCCGACCGGCAGGTTGACGCCGTTCAGCTTGACCGCGTTCATGTCGGGCTCCAGCCCGCGCACAATCACATTGGTGCCGTCGCCCGTGACCGAGTTGCGCTGGAACGAGACGCCCGGCGCGCGACGCAGGGCTTCGGAAAACGTGGTCCCGGTGAAGTTGCCCAGGTCGTCGGCCGAGATTACGTCGGCGCTGTTCTCGGCCGTGCGCTGCAGGTTCAGGGCGTTGGCGCGGGCGCTGCGCGAGCCATAGACCACCACGTCATCGACGTTGCCGAAGCCGCTCTCGTTCAGCGCGAAGGTCTGTTCCAGCGTCCCGCCCGCCGGCACGTTCACCGTCGCGATCAGGGTCTCATAGCCCAGGAAGGAGATCTCGACCGTCTTGGGTCCGGCCTGGACCGAAGCGAAGCGAAAGGAGCCGAAGTCGTCGACCCGACTGGTCTGGCCCGTCTCGACCAGCCGCACCAGTGCGCCGTCCAGGCCGCGCACGCCCTGGGCGACCGAGACCCGACCGACCAGGGCGCCCGCACCCTGCGTTTGCCCCGCCTGCCCGCCAGCCGGTCCGCTGACCACGAAGGATCCGCCATCGGTGACGCCGAGCCTCAGGCCCGAACCCCGCAGGATGGCCTCATAGGCGGCTTGCGGCGAATGGCTGCCCTGCAGCGCCGGTGAGGACTTTCCGCGGACCAGATCGCCGGCGAAGACCACATTGGTCCCGGTCTGCGAGGCCACGGCCCGCAGCGAGGTCTCAAGCGGTTGGGCCGGCAGGTTGAACGCGTAAAGCGCCTGCGCCTGAACCGCCGTCGCCGACAGAACGAGCATGCTGGCGCTGGCGGCCAGCGCGAAAGAGCGTGAAAACATTGTAGTCCCCCAGGTGAGGGGCTCGATCCCATCCGAGCCCCACTAGTAGAGACGATGTTGCACCGCAAAACAGACACGTCGGGGACATAAAAAGTTCAATCGACCGCCATTCAGCGGCTTATGTGCACGGTTTTACCCTTTTGCTCCGTTTGCAGCCCATGCAGGGCGGCGACGGCCTGGGCGAAGTCCGCAGCGTTTGTGTCGAACACCCCCGACACCGGCAGGGCGGCGACGCGGGGATCGTCGATGGCGATCTGCACTCCGCCGTAGCGGTTCAACTCGGTCACGGCGATCGCCAGAGGCGTGTCGTCGAACATCGCCTGTCCGCGGCGCCAGGCCGTCGCCGCCTCGATGGATTCCGGCTCGACCCGCGCCGCGCCCTGCGCAGGCTCGGTCAGCTTCTCGCCGGGATGCAGCATGACGACGGCGTCGGCCCGATGGGCCGGCCGGGTGCGAGCGTTCGACACCGCCACCCGTCCCTTGATCAGGGTGACGACCACATCCTCGCCCGTGCGGCGCACGGTGAAGACCGTACCGATGGCCCGGATCTCGGTATCGCCAGCCACCACGACGAAGGGGCGCGACGCGTCGTGGGCCACCTCGAACATGGCCTCGCCATGCGCGAGATCGATGCGGCGATGGCCCGCGTCGAAGCGCACGTCCACCCGCGTATCCGTATTCAGCGCCAGGCGGCTGCCGTCCTGCAAGGTGGCGACCTTCTGCTCGCCCAGACGGGTGGCGTAGTCTCCGCCGTCCGCCAGGGACCAGAACAGCACGCCGACGACCACGAGCGCCGATACGCAGGCGGCGATGGCGGCGCCGACGGGCCATGAGCGCGCTCGGCGCGGGGCCGCATAGGCCGGCGCCTCGGCTTCGTGCGCGGCGGCACGCGGCAGGATGGCCCAGACCTCGCTAGCCCTCTGGAAAGCCTGGGCATGGGCGGCGTTCTCAGCCAGCCAGGCGTCAAACGCAGAGCGAACATCGTGGTCGTCTTCGCCGTTGAGCGTCGTCAGCCAGACGGCGGCCTGGGCTTCGATCTCTTGCGAAGCCAAAGCCTCGTGCGGGGCAAGGACCCGGCTCATGACGGCGTCATCCCGTTCATCAACTGCAGGGTTGCACGCGCCACCAGTTTTTCGACGGCGGCCACGGACATATCCTCCGATGCGGCGATTTCGGAATAGCTCATGTTTTCGAGACGGCGTTTCAACAGGATTCGGCGGGTGCGTTCGGGCAGGCGTTCGAGCCCGGCGGCGACCTGACGCAACCGGGTCCGGGCCTCCATGATCCGCGCAGGGTCCGGAGCCTCGTCGGGCAACTCGTACAGCACCGCCCCCTCGGCCATCGGCAGGCGGGCGGCGCGGCGCTGGCGGTCGATCGACAGGTTTACGGCGGCCCGGACCAGCAGCGCCTCCTGCGAACGGACAGCGTGCTCGCGTTGATAGGCTTGCACCTTCAGATAGGCGTCATGCACCAGTTCGTCGGCGTCCTGGTCGGCGATGCCCTGCCGCACCACCGCCCGCCTGGCCTTCTTTAGAATGTCCGCGAGTGTGGTCATCAAACCTCTGCCTTACCCGTTAGACGGGCGAGCCGAAAGAAGCTGACATCCAGCAGCGATTATTCGTGACAGGGGATCGAAGAAGGCGAACGACTTCCTACCGAAGATGGAGTCGAACCGCGCCGGGGGGCGATATTTCCAGGGTTCCGGCAACGCTTGGCGCCGCTTAGGAATTGACGCCGGATCGGCGTTGTCGCGCTGGAACGGCTCAGTGCGTCGGTTGCGACCGCACCCCGGCCCGCGCTGGCGTCGAAATGTTAGGCATGGGTCAAGAGACCCCAGAACTCGCCCTCGTCCGACCACTTGGACGCGCGCGAGCAACGTCGCCGATCTCCCGAACGGGGAGATCGGCGACGCGCAGTTTTAGAACCGGTAGCTCACGCCCAGCTTGTAGGAAGCGCCGTAGCGATAGTAGCCCTGCGGCAGCAGCGGGTTGCCGTTGATGCTGTAGGTATTGGCTTCGTCCAGCAGGTTCTGACCTTCCAGCGAGATGCTGATGTGGTCGTTGAAGCTGTACGAGGCGTGGGCGGTGACCCAGGTGATGGCGTCGGCTTCTTCGTTGAAGCCCCCGCCAAGCACGTTGACGGCGGTGACGAAGCCGTCGGTGTGGTCGCCGGAAAGGCTCAGCGAGATCGGGCCGCGCTCATAGAAGACGCCCAGCGAATAGACCGAAGGCGCGATGCCTTCCAGCGGACGCTCTTCGTCGCCGACATAGCTCTTGGACCAGTTGCGCGTGTATTGCGCGCGGACGCCCAGACCGTTGTCCATGAAGTGCTGCAGGCCGACTTCGACGCCATGCACCTCGGCCGTGTCGCCGTTGATCGGACGCATGACGTTGAACAGATAGCCCGGGACGCCGATGTCCTGACCCGGTTCCCAGCTGGTGGTGATCTGGTCCTCGATGTCCTTCTTGAACACCGCGATGTTGAAGATCGAGTTGGGGCGGAAATAGTATTCCAGCGACAGGTCGTACTGTTCGGCGGAATAGGGCTTCAGCGCTGCGTTGCCGCTGTAGATCTGGGTGAACTCACCCCAGGACACGCTCTCGGTGGTGTTGGTCGGGGCCAGGGTCTCGACCGACGGGCGAGCCATGGTCTTGGCGGCGCCGAAACGCAGGCGCAGCTCTTCGGTGATCCGATAGTTCAGGTTCAGCGACGGCAGGAAGTAGGTGTGACCCGTTTCCTGATTGATCTCGGTCGGATCGTCATAGACGGCGGTATAGTTGAACGCGCCGTTCTCGATGATCTGCAGGATCTTGGCGTCCCAGGCCTGGGCCTTGGTGTCCGTCTGGACGATACGCAGGCCGATGTTGCCGCTCCAGCGCTCGCCGGCCAGGTTGGCTTGACCATAGGCGGCCCAGGTTTCCTCGGACACGCGATAGCTCTGCAGCGGGTTCCAGGTCGGGGCTGCGGCGGAATAGTCATAGACCCCGCCACCCGGCCGCGGCGTGCCGTTATAGGCCGCCAGGGCCGCCTGGTAATTGGCGATGTCGAAGGCCAGGAAGGTGCGCGGGAAGTCGGCATTCACCTCGCTCATGAAGTTGGGCAGGCTGAAGCTGTTCGAGATGACGTTGCCGCCCAGATCGCCGACGTTGATCGCGTAGTCGCCGGAATAATAGTCAGCGCCGCCGGTCAGCGAGTTGTTGACCAGGTCGCGCGACTTGGTGCGCTCGGTGTAGGTGACGCCGAACTGGAGGCTGTCGAGCCAGCCGCGCTGGGTTTCCAGACGGCCTGCGAACGAGGCGCCGTTGATCTCGTCTTCGATATTGTCGCCTTCAAGCGAGAAGTAGTGCGTGTTGAAGTCGGCGTCGGAGAATGCCCCGGCTTCCAGGCCGGCGGCCAGGTCGCGGCCGTCAGCGAAGTCGACGTTGACGTTAGGCACGCGGGCGCCGGTCAGTTCGACATGGGCGGTGTTGGCTTGGTTCATACGCAGCACGACGTAGGAATCCTGGCCGCCCGATTTGCGGCTGGAGGTCGAACGATAGAGGTCTGCGGTCAGGGTCAGGTTGTCCGACACGCGCCATTCGGCGTTGGCGCCATACAGCTCGGTCTCGACGACGCGGAAGGTGGTCTGGTTCAGCAGCTCGGGATTGAGGCGCAGTTCCGGATCAGGATTGGTCATGTCGAAGCTGGTGACGATCCCGTCGTTGATCACCATGTTCGACCAGCGGCCCGGCGCATAGAGCGTGTAGAAGGACTGCTGATAGCCGACCTGCGGTGAATCCAGCTTGGTCGACAGGCCGTCGAGGGTCAGGCGGAAGTTGTCCGTCGGACGCCATTCCAGCTTGGCCGTGTAGGCTTCGCGCTTCTTCTGTTCCAGGATCGAGCCGACGCGGAACTGACCGGGACCGATCAGGCCGTATTCTTCGGGGTCCAGAACGCCGTTGTTGTTGGGGTCGATGTGACCGCCCCAGGTGTTGCCCCAGAGCCAGCTCTCGTCGGTCGGATCGGCGTTGCGCGACCAGCCGCCGTCATTGCCGGCGACATCCGTGCGGTCGTCGCGACGCTCGGAGACCACGCCCAGCAGGATGCCCAGCGTGTCGTTCATGAAGGTGTTGCTGTAGACGCCCGAGATCTTGCTGCCCTCGAGTTCGGACATCCGGTTGTGGTCGCCCTCGACGCGGATGATGCCTTGCTGGCCGACTTTGTCGAAGGGGCTGGCCGAGCGCAGGTTGATCAGGCCGCCGATGGCGCCTTCGGTGTTCGCAGCCTCGGCGCCCTTGATGACATCCGCACCGCTGATGACGTCGGAAGGCAGCACGTCATAGGCGAAGTCGCGACCTGCGCCGTCGGTGGCCAGGATGCGGCCGTTGAAGGTCGACAGAGTGTATTCCGGGCCAAGGCCCCGAACGCTGACCGACTGGCCTTCGCCGCCTGCGGTGCGCGAGATCGAAACCCCGGTGATGTGGCTCAGCGAATCGGCGACGTTGTCGTCGGGGAACATGCCCAGTTCCAGGGCGCTGATCGAATCCTGAACGGTCGTGGCTTCACGCTTCAGTCCAACGGCGCGGGCGACGCTGGCGCGGACCCCGGTCACCACGATCTCGTCCACGGTTGCGACTTGGCCGTCGCTGAGTTCGAGATCGGCGCTGGAAGGCGCGGTCTGGGCATAGGCTGCGCCTGACGAAAGCAATGCGGCCAGGCCCGCGCCTGCCATGATGGCGTTCCGGTGAGATTTACGACGTGACATTGCGATCCCCTTTTTTCGCATGATCGACGGTATCGGGTCTGCGCCGGAACCGAACGTCATCGGCGGCCAAGACAGATACAAAAAGTAACTCTGGTTTCTTGAAACTGTCAAATAGATACCTAACGAAAGTTCGTTTCGGTATGATCTTGGTTGCGGACCGTTTCGTCTCGGCCACAAAGCGCTTCATGGAACAACCGAAACCTGAATTATCGGCAGGTCGGGATGGCCATACAATCAGGCGTGGACTGGCAGCTTGAGCGAATGCCCGCTCAGCCGCGCGGCGTAGATGGCCGCGCCCATGGCCGGGCTATAGCGAGGCGTCACGATCCGGTAGTCGGGCGAATAGGTCGAAAGCTGCTTTCGGAAGGGCCGCAGGATCAGTTCGTCGCTCTGGAACACGCCGCCCGAATAGGACAGGTTGACGCCTTCGCCTGCCGGATAGTCCAGCTGCCGCCGGATGCCGTCCACGATGGCGGCCAGTTCCTGTCCCGCCTGGCTGAACACCGCTTGCGCCGCGACATCGCCCTGAGCCGCCGCGCGAGCGACCAGGCGTGACAGGGCGGCGATGCGATCGCGCTGAGCCGTCGCCTTGGCATAGACATAGGCGCAGATGTCGAGGTCGCTCTTGAGATCCAGTTCGCGCTTCAGCAGGTCATAAAGCGGCCCACGTTCCAGACGGCCATCGGCCATGCGCGAGAAGACGTTCAGACCCTGGACCGCGATCCAGTAGGCCGAGCCTTCGTCTGAAAACACCTCGCCCCATCCGCCGCCGCGAGCGGACAGGCCCTGGCGCTCGCCATAGCCGATGGAGCCGGTGCCGGCGACGATGTTGATGCCGTCTTCGCCGCCCAACGATCCGGCCCAGCCGCAGATCATGTCGTTGCCGCAAGCGTAGCGGCGATGGCCAAGAACCGCCTCGGGCGTCACGTCCAGGAAGGGCTGGACCTGCGAATCCTCGCCATGGGCCGGCAGACCGAAGAAGGCGAAGACGATGTCTTCCGTCGTCGCCCCCGCCTGATTCAGAACCGCGTGGACGCCGTCGTGCAGCAGGGCATGCAGGCTCTCGACGCCGATCTGGATATGATAGCTGGACCCGCCCTCGTGCCTGGCCAGTTCGCGGCCCTCGCGGTCGGTCAGGACGAAGGCGGTCTTGGTGCCGCCGCCGTCCACGCCCAGGAAATATCCGTCAGATCGGATCGCAGCCCCCATCAGCCCAACTCGTGAATGCGCACGCCCTGGACGACCCGGTTGACCGTGCCCGAGGTATTGGGCTTGTCCGGCCGGAGCCCCAGACGAAGCGACTCGAAGAAGGCCAGAATCTGCGGCGCCACAATGAAGGGGATCAGCAGTTCGGCGTCGTCCGCCGTCTCAAGGCCAAGGATGCTGATCTCATCGCTCTTGGCCAGACCCACGCCGTCCTGGGCCGTGATGGCGATGACCCGCGCCGCGTCATTGTCGCGACGCAGCTCGTCCAGCAGGTCGATGTCGTAGCTGCGCGTGTAGGCGTTGTTGGAGAAGAAGACGACGATCAGCGTCCGGTCGTTGACGATGGTCTTGGGGCCGTGGCGGAAGCCGAGAGGCGAGTCGAACATCGTCACGAGCGCGCCGTTGGTCAGCTCCAGCAGCTTGAGGCCGGATTCGCGCGCCAGGCCCTGGAAGATGTGGCTGCCCAGATAGACGACCCGCTCATAGCCTTCCGCCGCCGCGGCCTGCATGACCGAGGTGTAGTTGGCGATGACGGCTTCGGTGGCGCGGGCGATGGAGTCGACCCGGCCGTCCATGGCCTCAATGCCGCTGAACACCGCCAGCGCGGCGTAGGTCATGCACGAGAAGCTGGACGTCATGGCGAAGCTGCGATCGTGCGTCGGCTCGGGCAGTTGCACGGTCAGGCCGCGCGGGGCCTTGCCGAAGCCGGCCAGAGCGCCGTCGGCGTTGCAGGTGATGACGAGGTGATGCAGGTCCTTGACCAGCCGGTCGGCCAGCTCGATCGCCGCGACGCTTTCGGGGCTGTTGCCCGAGCGACCGAAGGACACCACCAGGGTCGGGGTTTCGGCTTCGAAATACAGGTGCGGGGCCGAGACCAGATCCGTGGTCGGGATGGCCTCGACGCGACGCCCCAGCCGCTTGGACAGAACGGGCGCCAGGCAGTCGCCGGCGAACGCGGAGGTGCCCGCCCCGGTCAGGATGACGCGCAGGTTGGACTTGCCCAGCAGCGGACCGATGAAGGCCTCGATCTCGGTGCGCCGCGCCATCAGCAGCTTCTGCGTCTCGCGCAGCATGGCGGGCTGATGAGCGATTTCGCGCGCGGTCCACAGACCGCCCAGGCGCTCGAGTTCGGACTCGGAAAGACCGAGATGATTGACGTCAGGCACGAGCGGACTCCAGCTCAGGATTACAGGCCGCCCGATAGGTCTCCAGCGTCGCGCCGATATGGGCGATCACCAGACGAGCCGGGGTGGCGGCAAGGTCGGAATTGCGCAGGGCGGCATTGGCCCCCGGCAGATACTGGCTGACCAGCGCCATGGGCGGCGGATTGTCGGTCAGGTTGGCGAACATCGCCGCTTGCGCCGCCGCGATCTCGGCGTCCGGCCAATAGTAGCGGATGCGGTCGGACAGGCTGTATTGCAGGTCGAAATCCAGATCGGCGCCGGTCGCGTGATAGTATTTCGACCAGTTGCGCGGATCGGCCTTCATGCGTTCGATGGCGACCTGGCGGAAGCCCGAGGCCCGATCCGCGCCGATCCATTCGCGTTCGATGGCGTCCAGCGCCCACAGGGCTTCGCGCAGAGCGAAGGTGACGCCCGGCCCGACCTTCAGAATGGCGAAATGGTCCTCGACCAGGGTCTTGAGCGCCTTGGGCGTCTGGTAATCGGTCGAATGGGCCTCAAAGACGATGTGCGACTGGGCGTCGAGCGCGGCGCTCAGTTCGACCGCCTTGGCGGGCTGATAGTCGATGACCTTGTGATGGTCGAACTCGACGCCCGGCTGGACGACGACGCCGATGACCCGCGCCCAGGCATCGGACAGTCCATCAGCCGCGAAGATGACGCGGTGAGCCTCGATGGTCGCCAGCGCGGCCTCGGGCGTGGTGACCTCGAGCTCGGGCAGGTCCTCGGCGGCGCCGCCGGGCACGGGAACCTCGGTGCCGATGACATAGACGCAGGGCTCGCCGCCGACACGGGCCTGGGTCGCCTCGGCGATCTTGATCAAGCGCGCGGCGCGGCGGGCGATGGTGTCTTCGGGCAGAGGCGTGGGATCGTCGGCGCAGGACATCGAGCAGTCGGCGTGGATCTTGCGGAAGCCCGCGGCGACATACTGTTCGATCAGAACGCCGGCCTTGGCCATCGCCTCTTCTGCGCTCAGGCCGGTCCAGGGATTGGGACCCAGGTGGTCCCCGCCCAGCAACACGCGCTCGACCGGCAGGCCGACCTTGCGGGCGATATCATGGACAAAGTCGCGGAACATATCGGGCGTCATGCCCGTATAGCCGCCGTCCTGATTGACCTGATTGCAGGTCGCCTCGATCAGGACCACGTCCAGATCCGCATCCCGCGCATGGGCGCATGTCGCCTCGATGACCAGCGGATGCGCGGAGCAGACCGAATAAATGCCGCAGGCCTGACCGGACTTATGCCGGGCGACCAGATCAATCATCGCCTTCATGAGGAATCCTATGGGTAACGTTTCGCAACCCTAGATCAAAATACGCCAAACGCAACAAAAACAATGAAACCGAAAGTTTCACGTGGCGGTTTCGTCAGCCCTATGGCGCAGAGGCCAGCAAGGCTGCGGCGACGAAGGCGAGGGCCAGGCCGATCATCTTCAGGTCGCCGGGCACGACCCCAGCGATCAGCAGGGCGATGACCGCCGTGACCAGAGGGGCGCCGGCATTGGTCAGCGGCGCGACCACGATCGCCTTGCCGTGGCGGAAGGCATAGACCAGGGCCAGGGCGCCGATGGCGTTTAGGATCTGGATGCCCGCAGCCAGCCAGGGACCGTCCGGCCCCCAGTTGATGGGCTTGGAGAAGTCCGTCATCGCCAGGGCGACCGGGACCAGCAAGAGGCCGCTCAGCATCATGTAGAAGAAGATGCTCTCGGCGCTCATGCGGTTGTTGGCCAGCTTCATGAAATAGGCCTGCACGCCCCAGCACGCCATGATGATCAGGGCCAGCGGGAACCAGGTTCCGCCTTGGGCGAAGGAGAAACCCTGGGGCGAGAAGTCGAACAGAGGCAGGGCGATCAGCGCCAACACGGCTCCCAGCGCGCCCAGCCGCGACGTGCGCTCCTTCAACAGGACCAGCGACATCAGGATGGTGATCAGCGGAGACAGCGAGATGATCGGGAAGATCAGATAGGCCGGTCCGGTCGTGACGGCGTAGAAGAGCACCATCTGCCCCCCTGCCCCGGTCAGGCCGATCAGCAGGCCGTACAGGATCGACTTTGGATCCCGGTCGAGCCGCCATTTGGCGCGGTGCATGACGATCACCGCCGGCAGGATCATGGTCAGCGCCCAGACGCAGTAGACCAGGGTCTCGGGGAAGCCGCGCTGGGCCGAGATGCCCGCGAACGCGCCCCACACGCCCCAGAGGGCGACGGTCAGGAAGGCGAACATCAACCAGCGCCGCGACGCCGGGACGGGAGAGGACGCGTTGGCGACGTCGGTCATGCTTGCACGCCTTGCGTAGGAACAGCTTCGATCAGCAGGAATTTGTCGAACCTGGCCGGGATGCGTGCGGCGTTCGCCGTTGCGGTCCCCAGATCGACACCGTTGAAGTAGTCGGTCAGGCGGTAGCTGGTGTTCTCCGCCAACCCGCGCAGCTCGACCTCGCCATTCCACTCGGAGGCGTAGAAGCCGTAGTAGAGCCGCCCATCCTTCTCGATGGCGTGGGCCTCGGGCTTGTCGAACCCAATGTCGTACAACTCGCCCAGATACTGGCCCTTGGGCAGCATGCGGTCGTTGTAGATTTCCGTCCATTTGCGCCAGACCACCTCGCGCTCGGGGGTCAGGCGGAAGTTGGCGTCCGGCCCGCGGCCCTCTTCGGGCCAGGTGAACTTGGTCGAAATGACCGCACCAATCCCGACGGAAGAGGCGAAGTCGTTGCCGCCGTCGCTGAGCTCGACGTGGTCGCCTGCATAGGCGGCGTCGCGACCCATCAGGGCCTTCAGCGACTTGCCTTTCAGGCGCACCTGCCAAGACGACAGCGGGTCCGAGGACGGGACCTGGTTGGTATAGGGCAGATTGTGGAAGGCGTAGGACGTGCCGCAGGGGCAGAACTCGACCACCGCGTTCGGATTGGCGGCGATGGCCGTGTCGTAGACCATCTTCCAGAAGTCCTGCAGCTTCTCGACGGACTCTTCGGGGTGCGAGTGGTTGTGCGCCGGGTTGTGGCAAGGGGCCACGCCGTTCATGTGCTGACCGTCCAGCTTCAGCCCCTCATAGCCCCACTCGCCGATGATCTTGTGGATCAGCTTCTGGGTGTAGTCCTTGGTCGGCTGATAGGCGGGGCACAGATAGAAGGCGTTCCACCAGGTCACGTCCTGAACCGCGCCGTTCTCGTCCAGCAGCAGCATATCGGTGTGGTCGTGCAGCAGGTCCGAACCGGGATCCACGGCCAGGGGCGCCAGCCACAGCTTGGGCTTGAGGCCCGCAGCGCGGATCGCAGTGACAAAGGCCACCATGTCGGCCTCGGTGCGGAACTTGCGCGGGTCCAGCGCCCAGTCGCCCTCGTTGGTCTGCCAGCCATCGTCCAGCACGGCCCAGGTGAAGCCCATGTCCTTGACCTTGGCGTAGGTGCCTTCGACCTCGGCGACGGTGAAGTTGCGGTCATAGCCCCAGGCGCACCAGATGGCCTCGTAGGAACCATCGGGCGCTTTCGGAGCCGCCATGCCGCGATCCGCCATCACCCGGCGATAAGCGTCCAGGGTGGCGTAATAGTCGCGGCGGTGCACGGTGACGAAGGCGTCCAGCGAACTGATGCTCTCGCCGACATTCAGGGTGACGACGCGCGCCTCCTGCAGCGCCACCGAAGCGCCGGCGGGCGAGGCGATGATGGGCAGGGACACCAGCTTGGGCGTCAGCTCGATATGGCCGACGGCGATGCCGGCGTCCGGCCTCCAGACATCGGCGACGGGCGTGCCCGAGCCATAGTCCGAGGCGTTCATGCCCATGAAGTTGGGCTGGTCGAAGTCCTCGCCCACGGGCTGCACCCAGTCGCGGCGGTCGGCGTGGGTCGAGCCGGACCAGGACCAGAAGCCCCCGCGCGAAGACTTCAGCGTATGGGCGCCGACACGGTAGCTTGCGATCTTCAGCGGTTCGCCGCGCGTCAGCCGCCAGTCCACCTTCATCAGGGGGAAGCCGGGATAACGGTCATAGAAGGTCAGGCTGACGGTCTTCTCGAGCCCCTCGGCCGAGACGCCGCGCACCAGATGACGGACGCCTGCGCCATGCCGGTCGCTGACGGCTTCCTGCCGTTGATCGGCGAAGAAGAAGCGGTCGACGACCTTGTCGCCTTCCAGCGTCACCGTTTCAGATGCACCGAACTCGGTCAGCGTCACGGCCTGGCCCGACAGGCTGGAGATCAGCCGGCTGTTCAGGGCCGAATCGAATTCGATGGTCAGGGCCCTGTCACCCACGCGCGCCACGGCCGGACCCGCCCAGGCCTGGGTGGAACTCAGGACGCCCGCCGCCAGAACGGTGCCGCCCCAGAGACCCAGGAGGCCGCGCCTGCTCACCAGATGTTCCGTGATCATCGCCTCACCCCTTGATGATATTGATTGCAGGAAATGATCTTGCATAAGCCGATTTTGAAAGGCAAACAAAAAGACGCACACCGAAACAATCAGCTTCGTTTTCGTTGTCTTGAGTGTTTCGAAGGGAAATGGAAGTGACCATGAGCCTCAACAGAAACCTGCTGCTCACCTTCGTGGCGCCCTTGGTCTTGCTGACCTCGGTCCCACTGACCGCCTGCGCTGCGCAGGACGCCGACACCTATAGCCTGGCCGATTTCGCCACGGTGCGGAAGTTCGATGCTCACGTCCACGTCAACGTGACCGACAGCGCCTTCATGGATCAGGCCGTCGCCGACAATTTCGAGGTCCTGTCGATCAACGTCGACTATCCGGCCTTCCCCTCGATCAAGGATCAGGCCGACGCCGCCCACCACTTCATCGCCCAGGACCCGGCGCATTTCCACTATGCGACCACCTTCTCGATGAAGGGCTTCGGCAGCGACGATTGGGCACAGGCGACCAACGCCGCCCTCGACGCCGAATTCCAGCAGGGCGCCGTGGGCGTGAAGGTCTGGAAGAACATCGGCATGGTCGAACGCGACGCCGCTGGCGAGCTGATCTTCATCGACGACAAGGGATTCGATCCGGTCTTCGACCATCTGGCCGAGCTGAACATCCCCCTGATCGCCCACCAGGCCGAGCCGCATAACTGCTGGCTGCCGTTCGAGCAGATGACGACCGAGAACGACCGGCTCTATTTCAGCGCCCACCCCGAATACCACATGTACCTGCACCCGGAGATGCCCAGCTACGAGAGCCTGATGGCCAAGCGCGACGCCGCCGTCGCCGCCCATCGCAACCTGCGCTTCGTCGGGGCTCACATGGCCAGCCTAGAATGGAACGTCGACCGCGTCGCCGCCTTCCTCGACGCCAACCCCAACGCCGTGGTCGAACTGGCCGCGCGCATGGCCCAGATCCAGTACCAGTCGGTCCGCGACTACGACCGGGTCCGCGACTTCTTCATCAAGTACCAGGACCGCATCCTCTACGGCACCGACCTGACCCTCAACCCCAACGAGGATGTGCAGGAGTTCCGCCAGGTCGCGCATGAGTACTGGACCAACGACTGGAAATACCTGGCGACGGGCGAGAGCCGCCGCGTCGATGACATCGACGCCGATGCGCGCGGGCTGGCCCTGCCCAGGTCGGTGATCGACAAGATCTACTACGCCAACGCGCGTCGCGAATTCCTCGCCCGCAGCGCCGACTAACCGAAAGGTCGCCTGATGATCCGATCGCTCCTGGCGTCCGTCGCTGTCGGCGGCCTGCTCGCCTTCTCATCCCCCGTCCTGGCCCAGACGGGTTCGCAGCAGGCGGGTTCGCAGGCGGATGTCCTGACGGCGACGGGTCGCTGGTCGATCCCGGAGCGGTCGCAGGCCCAGACCCCGCCGATGGGCTGGAACTCGTGGAACGCCTTCCGCACCGAGGTCGACGAGGCCAAGGTGCTGGGCGCCGCCCGCGCCATGGTCGACAGCGGCCTGAGCGCCCTGGGCTATACCTACGTCAACATCGACGACGGCTGGTGGCTGAAGCGGCGCCAGACGGACGGGCGGCTGCAGATCCGCACCGGCATCTTCCCGTCGGCGGCGATCGAGGGCCAGGACTCCAGCTTCCGCCCCTACACGGATGCGATCCACGCCATGGGCCTGAAGGCCGGCATCTATACCGACATCGGCCGCAACGCCTGTTCCCAGGCCTATGACCTGCATTCGCCCAACCTGCCCGAAGGCACGACGGCCGAGCGCGAGGTGGGTCTGCAGGGCCATGTCGATCAGGACATCGGCCTGTATTTCCAGGAGTGGGGCTTCGACTACATCAAGGTCGACGCCTGCGGCATCAATGTCTACGGCCCCGACACCGACATCGTGCGCGACTACGCCTACACGGGCGTGGAGCCGCTGATCGACCAGGCCGCGATCAACCGCACCGACATCGCCGCCGTGCGCGCCCTCTATGCCGAGGTGGCCCAGGCCCTGGAGATCCATAATCCCGACGGCGACTATATCCTGGCGCTGTGCAACTGGGGCTCGGCCGACGTGCGGACCTGGGGCAAGGACGTGGGCCACATGTGGCGCACCAGCGGCGACATCACCCCGACCTGGACGCGGATGCTGCACAATTTCGACAGCGCCTCGACCCGCGCCCTCTACGCCAAGCCGGGCGCCTGGAACGATCCCGACATCCTGTTCGTCGGCCATGGCGAGTTCGACGCCGACCACCTGACCGAGGCCAAGTCCCACTTCAGCCTGTGGGCCATGATCAATGCGCCCCTGCTGATCAGCTATGACCTGCGCCAGGCGCCGCAGAGCCTGATGGACATCTGGGGCAATGCCGACATCGTACGGCTGAACCAGGACCCCGCCGGCAACCAGGCGGTCCTCGCCTACGCCTCCGACGACGTGCAGATCATCGTCAAGACCCTGTCGACCGGCAAGAAGGCCGTGGCCCTGTTCAACCGCGTTATGGGTGCGACCGACGTGACCCTGACCGCGGCGCAACTGAAGTTCGCCGACGATGCGCCCGTCGCCCTGCAGAACCTGTGGGACAAGACGGCCTCCACCTTCACCGGCGAACAGACCTTCGCCCTGGAGCCGCGGCAGACCCTGGTGTTCGAGGCCTCGGGCGCCCGGCTGCTGGATGACGGCCTCTATCTGTCCGAGATGCCCGGCAGCGTGAACGTGGCGGCCGATGGCGTCATCGCGCCCGAGCCCGATCCGGTTGTGCACCGCATGCGCAACGCCTGGGGCGAGACGCGCGGCTCGGGCGAGCGGCCGACCTACACCGGCTGGGGCGGCGCCCAGGCCGACGCCACCCCCTATGACCAGGCGCTGCGCGTCGGCGGCCAGGGCTTCGACACCGGCATCGGCATCCTGACCAACTCGCGTCTGGAAGTGCGCAACGCGGGCTACACCCAGTTCGAAGCCAAGGTCGGGGTGGACGATTCCACCCGCAACCTGAAGGACCGGGTCGGCTTCTCGGTCTATGGCGACGGCAGGCTGCTGGCCCAGACGCCCGCCATGGGCTTTGGCGATGCGCCCCTGGCCCTGACCGCAGACATCGCGGGCGTGTCGATCGTCGAGATCGTCGCCCGCTCGGAAGACATGGACAGCGACCTGCCTCTGGTCGTCACCCTGGGCGACGCGGCCCTGCGTCGCTGAAGCCCGCGAGCCTCAAACGGCGTCAGGCCTTGAACAGCCTGACGCCCAGCCGCTCGGCCGCTTCGTCCATATAGGCTGGCGCCTCGGTGTCGGTGATCAGGGCGTCGAGATCACCCAGGTCGATGATGCGGTGCAGGCAGACCTTGCCGAATTTCGAGGCGTCGCCGACGGCGATGACCTCGCGCGCCGTCTCGACCATCTTGCGGTTCAGCTGCGCTTCGGCGTCGTGGTGGGTCGTGATACCGCGCTCGATATCCAGCCCGTCCACACCCAGGAACAGCTTGTCGAGCAAGAGCTCGCCCAGGGCCGCCACGGTCTGGGCGCCATAGAAGGCCATGTTCCGGCGGCGCAGTTCACCGCCCAGCATGACGATCTTGATCTTGCGCTTCTGGTTCAGGACGCTGAGCACGTCGAAGTCGTTGGTGACGACGGTCAGGTCTTCGTGGTCGGGCAGAAACCGGGCGATCTGCAGCGTCGTCGTGCCCGAGTCCAGCATGATGGAATCGCCTGGATTGACCATGCCGGCCGCCAGCTTGCCGATCCGCTCCTTGGCCTCTGTGTGGCTGACCCGCTTGGTCTCGATGGCCGGTTCGACATGGGCGTTCACCACCTCCGAAGAGATGGCGCCGCCATAGGCCCGCGTCGCGACGCCGTGCTCCTCGAGATAGTGCAGGTCCTTGCGGATGGTCTGCATAGACACGTTGAACATCTCGGCAAGGCTGGCGACCTGAACACTGCCGCGCGTGCGGATCATGGTCGTGATTTCGCGCCGCCGCTCGGACGTGTCGCGAGTCACCACACGGGAGCCATCCGCCATAACCCAATCTCCTTGACCGATCCCAGCCGTGCGCCGATTTCGGTATAAAGTTCAACGCTCAGACCCTGACGCCTCGCCCCGTTGAATCATCGAGGGAAGACGTCGGGAAAACGTCGTTTGGAGGCAGGGTAAGGCCTTGGCGGTTTCAGTCTAGATACAAAACGAAAGCCCAGCCCTGTCAGCCGTTAGGCGGTCAGACATGGCCCTGCCCGTCGTCATTCAACAGCGAGGAGCCATTGCCCAGGGTTATCACCTTGGCGATCAGGGCGGATGCGCTGATGGGCTTTGTCAGAAAGGCGTCGGCGCCGGCCTCCTGCGCCATCTGCTGGAACTGAGGCAGGGCGTTGGCCGTCAGCATATAGATCGTCGCGCGCTCTCGCCCCGCGACCCGTTCTTCGTCGCGGATGCGCCGCACGGCCTCCAACCCGTCCATGACCGGCATCTGCATATCCATCAGGATCAGATCGAAGTCCCTAGCGGCCGCTTCGGCGACGGCCTCCTCACCATTTTCGACGCTGCACAGATCGACGCCCAGAGGTTCCAGAATGAAGTCGATGACTCGCCGATTTGCCGGGTGATCCTCGGCCAGCAGAATGCGCAGCGGTCTCTCGACCGAGGCCGTCCAGACATCCTGTTCGGCTGAGGGCGGCGCGCCCTCCGGTTCGGCCACCGCCAGCGGCACCTCGAACAAAAAGGTCGCGCCTTCGCCCAGCCGGGATCGGGCCCGGATCGTCCCGCCCATGCCCTCGACCAGGACCTTGCAGATCGACAGGCCCAGGCCGGTGCCGCCGAACCGGCGGGTGATCGAACTGTCGGCCTGTTCGAACCGATTGAACAGGCGCTCGCCGGTCTCTGCGTCAAAGCCTATTCCGGCATCGCGGACGGCGAACCGGATCCTGGGGATGTCGCCATGATCGACCTCGACCGACAGGGTCACATGACCGGCATCGGTGAATTTCACCGCATTGCTGAGCAGGTTGTTCAGGACCTGACGCAGCCGATTCTCGTCGCCGATGAAGCGCGAACAAGCCGCCTCGGCCAGGTCCAGTTCAAACGACAGGCCCTTGTTGCGTGCGCCGGTGCTGAACAGGGCCGCGACGTTGCGCACCATGGCGCCGAGGTCGAATGGCCGTTGCTGGATCTCCATCCGCCCGGCCTCGATCTGGGCCAGATCGAGGATATCGGTCAGCAGGACTTCAAGGGCGCGGGCGGAGACGGCGATCAGATCGACCATTTCCCTCTGCCGAGGATCAGCGGTCGAACTGGCCAAGGCCTCGGCCACGCCCAGGATGCCGTTCAGCGGCGTGCGCAGTTCATGGCTCATGTTGGCCAGGAAGTCCGACTTCGCCCGGCTGGCCTGTTCGGCGCGATCGCGAGCCTGAATCAGGGAGGTCTCGGTCTCATAGCGCTCGGTCAGGTCGCGCACGATGATGGTGAACAGGGTCTCGCCGCCAGCCACGATGCGGGCCAGGGAAGCGGCGATGGGAATCTCCACTCCATCCTTGCGCAGCCCCTGAACAGGCGTTCGCTGGGCCATCTGCAGGTTGTCGTGGGGGCCTGCGGCAAACCGGGCGACGTGGTGGGCATGGGTGTGCCGAAACCGCTCAGGCATCAAATGCTCGATAGTCTTGCCGACGATCTCGTAAGCGGCATACCCGAACACGGCTTCGGCGCCCGCGCTGAAGATCACCACCCGGCCCGCCGCATTGACCACAAGGATGGCTTCAGGAGAGATGCGGAACATCCCGGACAGCAGGTCGCGATTGCGCGTGGCGGAACGTTCGACGGCCCGCATTCGGGTGACGTCATGAACAATGCCGCGCAGGCGCAGCGGCGCCCCGGTCGGGTCGCACTCGACCTCGGCATAGGCGCGCAGGAGGCGCACCTCGTCATCCGGCCAGAAGATGCGGTGCTCGATCTCGAAGCCGACGCCCTGTTCGGCGGCGCGCTCTATGGCCTCCCCGAGCATGGCTCGGTCCTCGGGATGAACCCGGTCCAGAAAGCCCGCGAAACTGACGCCCAGCGGATCTGTCGGCAGGCCGAACAGGTTGAAGGTCTCGTCGGACCAGACCAGCGCCCGGGTGCGGAGATCGAGATCCCAGCTTCCCATCTGGGCCAGGGACTGCGTCCGCTTGAGGCGCCACAGCAACTCTTCGCGCCCGACCGACGGCGCGCCGCTGAAGGGTGGTCTCCGACCCGTTCCGTCCACGTCGATACCCACCCGCTGTTGCATGCGATCTGTCGCGTGAAGCGATTTGCGCCTCCGTCAAACGGTGAAGCTTGGTCGCGCGAAGGGCTTATCGGGCAGAGGGTGCAAGGCGTGGCGGCAAGGGGCGCCATCACGACGCGTGAGGTAAGACGCCTTGCACCGCAGGCCTAATCGGCCCGCAGGTGTGACATTCTGTCACACCCAAGCTTCGGCAGACCCCGTCTCCTCGGTCACCACCGCGCCGCGCGAACAGAAGGTGTCGAAACACTCCGCGGCGAGAGGACAGGGACTGCGACTGGACAGGCCGTTGCGCGGCGAGAATTGCTGGAGATCACGCATGACGCTGAGCAGCCCCAGCGCAGCCGAAGGGGACAGGGTCTCGGGCCGAAAACCGTCGCGAAGCGAGGGCTCGTTGCCGACCACCGTGGCATCGGACTCGAACCGGCCGCACGACACGCTCCAATCCGCAAACTGGCGCACGGGCGTCGGTTGATCGCTGAGAACCGACAAGGCGGTATGGCGGCGGTCGCACGCGATCGCGCCATAGACCTGCATCACCTTTTCCTTCGGTCCTTCGAGGACGCTCAGGAACCGGCCATCGTGGGCGTACATGATGCCTGTGATGTCCAGAATGTTTTTTCTGCGCTGGCCGGACTCGTCGAGGTGCTCCAGCAGTTCGTGGATGGGCCGCGGCTGGTGCTCGGCCGCGCTGCTGCAATAGATCAGCCGATGAAAGCCGCCACTGGACCGAGCTTCGGCCCGCCGTGGCGCCTCACGCGCGGCGACGACGGCGACCGCAGCCGCGCTCGGCGCAAGAGAGACTCCGACAGCACCCGCGCCAGACTGGTCGAATGACACCCCCATGGCCGAGAACACCTCGAACAGGGCGCGCAGAGTCCTGCTGTTGGCGTCCACGGGCCCGCGGATACGCTCCAATCGTTTGATGGTTTCCAGGCTGAGGCCGCACCGCTTGGCCAGATCGGCCTGATCGATCCGCGCAAGCGCTCTGGCGGCCCGGATCTGCTCGCCTGAAAGGCCAGACAAATTGGATTGCATCGCTTGAACTCCGGGCAAGAATTACACTCTAGGTACAAACTTTCCCACCGCAGGTGCACAATAAACACCCCCGATGCGCTACTCGAATACATCTAGTACAAAAGTACTATATTAGGTCTACGATGTTTATACAAAATTACTCAGTCTATCCTCTGATATAGATCATTATGACAGGCCCGATAGACCGAATCCTGATTGAAAAGCATGACGCAATATCGATTAGGCATGCATTCAAACGAACCAGCCTGCTTTGATAGAGGTCAGATGACGCAGTACGATCCGGCCCGACCGACAGATATTCGGGTGCTGGTAGTGGACGATTCCGCTGTGGTTCGGGGACTTATCTCCCGCCAGTTGAATGCCGAGGCCGGAATCGGCGTCGTCGCTACCGCCGCCAATGGCGAACTGGCCCTGGCGGAACTGGCCCGACGAGAAGTCGACGTCGTCGTTCTGGACATCGAGATGCCGGTCATGGACGGCTTGACCGCGCTCAGCCAGATCGTCGTCCGCTATCCCGCGATCCGGGTCATCATGGCCTCGACACTGACCCGTAGAAACGCCGAGATCAGCATGAAGGCGCTGCATCTGGGGGCCAGCGACTATGTGGCCAAGCCCGAGACAGGCCTTGGGGCGGCCGAGGGTTTCCGCCATGAACTGGCGGCCAAGGTCAGGGCCCTGGCGGCCACGCGACCCAGGGCGGTCGTTCGAACTCCGGTCGCGGCGACGTCCTCGCCCGCGACGCCCCCCGCCCCACCCCTGACGCGCTCGCCCCGCACTCGCCCGAACGTCCTGCTGATCGGAGCCTCAACCGGGGGGCCACCGGCCCTGCTGAAGCTGTTCGGGGCGCTGAAGGGAGCGGTGGATCAGCCGATCCTGCTGACCCAGCATATGCCGCCCACCTTCACCGCGCTGCTGGCCGACCAGTTGACGCGCGCCGGCGATCGGCCCTGCGCCGAGGCGAAGGACGGCGACCGGATTAAGCCGGGTCATTGCTACATCGCACCGGGCGGTTGGCACATGACCGTGGGCCGCCTGGGCGCCTTGCCGATCCTGCGCCTGAACCAGGACCCGCCAGAGAATTTCTGCCGCCCGGCCGTCGATCCCCTTTTCCGCACCGCAGCCCAGGTCTTTGGCTCCGCCGCCCTGGGCCTGATCCTGACCGGCATGGGGTCGGATGGCGCGAAGGGCTGCGAGGCTCTGTCGCGGGCCGGCGGTCATTTCGTGGTTCAGGACGAGGCCTCCAGCGTCGTCTGGGGCATGCCGGGCGCCGCAGCCCATACCGGCCTCGCCGACGGCATCCTGCCCCTCGACCAGATCGGTCCATGGGTCCGCCGGGTCTGCAGCGCGCCCACGAACGGAGCTTCGGCATGACCAGCCCGGATTACGATCATTTCTGCCGCCTGATCCGCCAGAAGTCCGGCCTCGTTCTGACGCCAGAGAAGGCCTATCTCGTCTCCAGCCGCCTGGCGCCCCTCGCGCGCGCAGAAGGCTTGGGCACGGTCGAGAACCTGCTGGCGTTGTTACGCGCCGGCGCATCGGACGCCCTGGTGCAGCAGGCGGTCGACGTGATGGCGACCCATGAATCCTATTTCTTCCGCGACACCGCGCCGTTCGAGCAACTGGCCAACGCGGTGCTGCCGCCGCTGATCGCCGCGCGCCAGACGCAGCGATCTCTGCGCATCTGGTGCGCCGCCTGTTCCAGCGGCCAGGAGCCCTATTCCGTCGCCATGATCCTGAAGGAGATGGGTCCGAAACTGGCAGGCTGGAAGCTGGACATCCTGGCCACGGATATGTCGGAGCCCATCCTGCGCAAGGCCTCGACAGGTCTGTACAACGACTTCGAGGTCAATCGCGGGCTGTCTCCAGAACGCCAGACGCGCTGGTTCAAACGCGAGACGGACGGTTGGCGAGTGTCGCCGGCGCTTCAGCAGATGGTCCGTTTCCGCCCCCACAACCTGTTGCAGGGTTCGGCCGGTCTGGGCGTCTTCGACGTGGTCTTCTGCCGCAATGTGCTGATCTATTTCGACATCGAGACCAAACGGCAAATCCTGGATCACGTCCGCCGGGCCATGGCGCCGGATGGATCCCTGCTGCTCGGCAGCGCCGAGACCGTGCTCGGCGTGTCTAGCGCGGTGGAGCCCGTCCCCGGCCTGCGCGGCCTCTATCGGCCCACCGACGGCGCCGCTTCGCGCTCAGCCTGACTCACAAAGCCTAGCGCACAAGCAAACGCCCGGCCCGCCGACGAAATGGCGAGCCGGGCGTGGGCCGGGCGTTCTGGGGGTCGCCGCTACAGAAGCCCATCCATCTCCAGGCTCAGCGCCTCGGCCTGCACCGCCAGCTCGCCCGAGGCGGTGAGCAGTTGGGCGGAGGCGGCGCTGGTCTGGGACACGCCCTCGTTCAGGCCCTGAATATTGCTGGAGACCTCCTGGGTGCTGGCGGCGGCCTCGGTGACGTTGGCCGAAATCTCGCCGGTCGCCGCCGACTGTTCCTCCACCGCGCTGGCGATGGCCGAAGCGATCTCGGCGACCTTGCCGATCGTGTCGGCAATGCCCTGAATGGCCGAGACCGAGGTGCTGGTCGCCGCCTGCATGGCCGACACTTCGGACGAGATTTCGTGCGTCGCCTTGGCCGTCTGGTCGCTGAGGCTCTTCACCTCGGAGGCCACCACCGCGAAGCCCTTGCCCGCATCCCCGGCCCGCGCCGCCTCGATCGTGGCGTTCAGGGCCAGCAGCTTGGTCTGGCCGGCGATGTTGTTGATCAGGGTGACGACATTGCCGATCTTCTTGGCCGCCTCGGCCAGGGTCTGGATGGCCGCCTTGGTGGTGTCGGTCTCGGCGACGGCGCGTTGGGTGATGTTTGTCGATTCCGCCACCTGACGCGCGATCTCGGAGATCGAAGCCGAAAGTTCCTCGCCTGCGGCAGACACTGTCTGCACATTGCTGGACGCCACCTGAGCGGCGCTGGCGACGGCGGCGGCCTGGGTCGTGGCTTCGGCCGCCGTATGGGCCATGGCCTCGGCGGTCGCCCGCATCTCGGTCGAGGCGGACGACACGATGTTGGAGATTTCTTTCACCCGCTCGGCGACCTTGCGCTGGGGCGTGATGTCGGAGGCGTATTTCATCACCTTCATGGGCTTGCCCGCCGCATCGCAGATCGGGTTGTAGCTGGCCTGAATCCAGATCTCTGCGCCGTCCTTGGCGATGCGTCGATACTGGCTGGAATCATGCTCGCCTCGGTTCAATTTGTCCCAGAAGGCGCGATATTCGGCGGTGTTCCGCTCGGCCGGAGCCACGAACATGCTGTGGTGCTGGCCCTGGATTTCCTCCAGCGAATAGCCGAGCGTCTTAAGGAAGTTGGCGTTGGCCGTGACGATCCGGCCGTCCATGGTGAACTCGATGACGGCCTGGGCCTTGCTGATCGCCGCCATCTGGTTGGCCAGGTCGGTATTCAGCGCCTCGGACGCGCGAACCTCGGTGACATTGGCCCATTCCAGCGAGTTGCCGACGTGGACACCGTTCTCGTCATAGGTGGCGTTGACGCACAGGTGCACCACCAGACCGCCCAGACGGATGTCGGTCTTGTAGGGCATTCGCGACGGATCGGCGAGCAGACGGCGCTGGTGCGACGGATCCTTGTGGAAGCGGTCGATGCAGGCGCCGACGATCCGCTCGGGATCGAACTCGGCCCACAGCAGCCGGACCTCGGGCGCGATGCTTCTCAGCAGCGCCTTGGTGCTGTCATTGGCGTAGGTGATGATCAGGTCGCGATCGACCATCATGACCGAGCTGGTCAGGGTCTGGGTGGCGCGCTGCACCTTCAATCCCTCCTGACGTTCCTGCACGATCCGAGTGATGTCGGTGGCGTATTTGACCACCTTGGTGGGCTTGCCCCCCGGCCCCATGATCGGGTTGTAGCTGGCCTGGATCCATACCTCGCGGCCGCCCTTGCCGATGCGGCGGTACTGGCCTGCGTCGTATTCGCCGCGCCCCAGCCGGTCCCAGAAGGCCCGGTATTCCGGGGTGGCCTGTTCGGCCGGATCGACGAACAGACTGTGATGACGGCCACGCAACTCCACCAGGGAATAGCCCAGAGCGTTCAGGAAGTTGTCGTTGGCGTCCAGGATCGTGCCGTCGAGGGCGAACTCGATCACCGCCTGGGATTTGCGGATGGCGTCGATCTGGCCCCGATAGTCTTCCAGCATCTCGTCATTGGCCGGAAAATCTTCAGTCGTCTTGAGAGCGGCGGCAGTGGGCATTGTGCGTCCCTTCCAGTGGTTTGCCGAGCGGACAGCCGGCGGATGTATCGAAGACAATGAGGTCAGGCGGCGAGCGGCGCGGAGGCGCTCAGGGTCAGGACTTCGGCGATGTTCAGGACCAGCAGCAGCTCACCCTCCAGCCGGTAGAGTCCGGTGCAGACGGCCCGCCACTCGGGCGACAGGGTCACGGGGCTGGGCTCGTGCTCGGCGGGTTCCAGCCACAGCACGTCGCCGACATCATCAACGACCAGGGCATAGAGTTCGCCGCCGTGCTCGACGATGACGTTCATGGCGCGGTCGCTTGGCGCTCTCGGCGGCATTCCCAGACGGCGGCGCATATCCACTGCGGTGACGATGCGACCGCGCAGGTTCAGAGATCCGGCGACCTCGAGCGGAGCCAGGGGCACGCGGTTGATCGGGGTCTCGGAGATGACATCCTGGACGGACAGGACAGGCACGCCGAAAGTCTGTCCCCCGACCCGGATCGACACCAGGCCGTCCGATGAGTCGGTCGCCACCAGGGCGTTCTCGACGCGGATGGTCATGCTGCGCCCCTCAGTTCGCCCATAGCGGTGGACACCGCGTCCAGCAGGGTCGAGTGGGCCATGCCGCCGGTCGGCTCGGCGGTCAGGGTATTGTGGACCGCCAGACTGAGCAGGGGCGTGCGGTGCCACCCCTCCGCCCGGTGCAGGGTCGCCGCCAGTTGTCGGGCGCATTCGGGGCTGGAGGTGTCGGCCATGATGAGCTGAAACTGCTCGCCCGCCTCATAGAGACTGAGGGCCGCGACCGGATCCTCGGCGACAATCACCTCATAGCCGGCCTGGGCCAGGAGAGGCCGAAGCAGAAGCTGCGAGAACGGGCTCTGGTCGACCAGCAGCAGGCGACGGCCCTGGGTCGGGACTGCAGTTGGCGTGGCTTCGACAGGCCCAACCCTTGTCGTGGGCCTTGGCGTTGGCTCGCTCGCAGCCGCGATCTCAGCGTCTTCGGGAAAGGCCTTGTTCCAGTAGTAGGCGACGTCAATCAGCTCGGTGGCCGTGCCCCCGATGATCAGTCCGCCCTGGGCGCCGGGCCCGGCGGGCGCCATGTCCGTCTCGACCACGCATTCGACGATGTCGACGATCTCGTTGACCAGCAGGCCAACGGAGCGGTCGTCACGGGTGAAGACCAGCAGCGGTCGCTGTTCCGGCCCCTCCCAGGCGTTCGCCGCTGCCGCGTCGGGACCGATGATCGGCATCAGCCGTCCGCGATACTGGATCACGCTGCGGCCATCGATCCATTCGATCTGGGCGGCGGCCACCTCTTCGATGCGCGACACATTGGCCAGGGGGGCGGCCTTCAGGGTGTCGTTGGCGGCGCGGAAGACCAGCAGGGCCGACACGGCCTGCTGCTTGCTCATGGCCTCGGGGTCTTCTCCGTCCAGCAGCCCCTGACCCGCGGCCCCCTGCCCTGCGCCCGTCTCGACGGAAATCCCCTTCAGGTCGAGGATCAGGATGACCGATCCATCGCCCAGGATGGTCGCGCCCGAATACAGCTTCAGATGCCGCAGCACGCTGGCGACCGGCTTGACCACGATCTCCTCGGTGTCGAACACCCGGTCCACGATGACGCCGAAGGTGAAGGAGCCGACGCGCGCCACGATGATGCAGGTCTCGGCCGAGGGCTCGCCCGTCGGCTCCAGCGCCAGCAGGGCCTGGAGGGACACCAGGGGCAACAGTCGATCGCGCAGGCGCAGCACCGCCACCCCGTCGATATACTCGATGGTCCGGCCAGAGCCGTCGCTGGCGCTGACCAGTTCGACCAGGCTGGACTGGGGCATAGCGAACCGCTCGCCGCAGCATTCCACGATCAGGGCGGAGACGATGGTCAGGGTCAGGGGAATGCGGATGGTGAAACAGGCGCCGCGTCCCTCGACGGACGCCAGTTCGATGACCCCGCCGATCTTCTCGATATTGGTGCGGACGACGTCCATCCCAACGCCGCGCCCCGAGACCGAGGTGACCTCGGCCGCCGTCGACAGGCCGGGCAGGAAGATCAGCTGGCGCGCCTCGACATCCGACATATGCTCGGCCTGAAGCGCGGTGATGACCCCGGCCGACACCGCCTTCGCGCGCAGTTTCTCGGCAGGCAGACCGCGCCCGTCGTCGGAAATCTCGATGACGATGGCGCCGCCTTCGTGACGCGCCTGAAGCGTGATCCGCCCCATCTCCGGCTTGCCCGCCGCAATGCGCTGGGCCGGCGTTTCCAGCCCGTGGTCCGCCGCATTGCGGACCATGTGGGTCAGGGGGTCCTTGATCAGTTCCAGAACCTGACGATCCAGTTCGGTGTCCTGGCCCACCATGACCAGGTCGATGGTCTTGCCCAGGTCCTGGGCCAGGTCGCGAACCAGTCGAGGCAGCTTGGCCCAGGCCCCGCTGATCGGCTGCATCCGCGTGGTCATCACGCCTTCCTGCAGTTCGCTGGTGACCTGGTTCAGCCGGTTGAGCGGCGCAGCGAACGGGCTTTCAGGCTCCAGGCGCAGGGTCTGGATCAGCTGATTGCGGATCAGCACCAGCTCGCTGACCACGGTCATCAGATGCTCCAACGCATCGACGCTGACACGGATGGTCTGGGCCGGGCTCGAGGCCTCGACCTCGCCCTTCATCGCCGGAGCCTCGATGGGTACACGAACGGCGATGTCAGGGTCGGCCGCGGCGATCGAAGCGGTCGGCAGGCTGACGACAGCTTCGGCCGGCTCGCAATCGACCAGCATCGCCAGATCGTCGACAGCGGCGTCGGAGATGTCCAGCGCGCCCAAGGCCTCGCCCATCAGGACGAAGACCCTGAGGATTTCCCCGGCCGTCAGTCTGGTCTCGGCGAAGGGGGCCAGTGCGGTGACAAGCGCCCGCCCCCGCTCCATCTTGCGCGCCAGCAAGCCCAGGCTGTCGCGGATCGCGGCCTGAAGCCGGTCCGGGTCCGCGTCCCGGAACTGGGCGCCGACGACGCCATCCAAGGCCAACCGCTCGACCGTCGCTTCAGCCGCCGCATCCAGGGTGGCGTCCCCGCCCAGCCGATCGATCAGGCGCCGCGTATCGCCATCCGATTGCGTTGCAGCGACCATGGCGGGCGCCAAGCCGGTCGTCACATCTGCGGCAGGCTCGCCTTCCTCCAGCAGAGCCTCCAGCCGAGCGATCAGAGCCGAGTCGTCGCCTTCCGGTTCGGACGCCGTGGCGCCCAGTGCGTCGGTCAGGGCGCGGATCAGGTCGACGGTTTCCAGCACAGCCGAAACCGCAACTGGCGTCACCGGCAACACACCGTCGCGGAACGCGCCGAGCACGTTCTCTGCCGCGTGCGCTACCGTCTGCAACCGCACCAGACCCAGAAAACCGCAGGTGCCCTTGATGGTGTGGATGAGCCGAAAGATCCCGCTCAGCGTGGCGGGGTCATCCGGCTGCTGTTCGAAGCGCACGAGTTCGCTGTCGAGCGCCTCGAGGCCCTCGCGGGTCTCGGCGATGAAGTCTGCAACCAGGTCGTCCAATCGCCCAATCCCCGTGAACCTTAGGGCGAGAGCAACGGCTTTTCTGGTTAACAACAGTTAAATACGGAACGCCGATTAATGAATAATGATAGTTTAGTTTGATCTAGATCAATTGCAGGTCATGTATTCATGGACCTTTGACCGTTATGTTTTTGACCAATCATATCATGTTTCTACACCTCAGGTGTATTCGACGATTTTTGTTACCCATGTCCATTATATTTTGACGCCGATCTTCGGTCACAATTTGTTATCCACTTCACGAACAACCTTGGGTGCTGATGCATTCAATCAGTCACTCAACGAGAATGCTCTTATGGCAGTCGATAAATCTATGAGCGTTCTCGTCGTGGACGATTACAAGACCATGATCCGCATCGTCCGGGGTCTGCTGGAGCAGCTGGGCTTCCGCAACATCGACGACGCCACCGACGGCGTCACCGCCCTGGAGAAGATCCAACAGAACAACTACGGCCTGATCCTGTCGGACTGGAACATGGCCCCCATGACGGGCTTCGACCTGCTGAAGGCGGTGCGAGCCGATCCGCGGACCCGCAACACTCCCTTCGTCATGGTCACGGCCGAGGCCAAGACCGAAAACGTCGTCGCCGCCCGTCAGGCCGGGGTGAACAACTACATCATCAAGCCCTTCACCCTGGCGGTGCTGAAACAGAAGCTCACCACCGTTCTGGGCGAGGTCTGACATGGGCGGCCCCTTGGAGATCATCGCCGCCATCCGCCAGGAGATGGAGGCCGCCGTGGACATCATCCTGACCGCCGCGACCGACGGCCTGGGCGCCGTCTCCGCCATGCGCGATGTCGATGCCGGCGCGGCGCATCGGCTGGAAACCGGCCTGCTGCAAATCCTCGAAGCCTGCGCTTTCCAGGATCTGACGGGTCAGCGCCTGACCTCTCTGGCGGACACCCTAAAGGGCGCGGCGGCTGCACCCCCGACCCCGACCCCCGCTCCTACGCTGGCAGCAGCCTCCCTGCTGAATGGTCCCGCCCTGAGCGGACAGGGTCTGGATCAGGCCGCCGCCGACCGGATCCTGTCGGGGTTCTGAACCTTCGCCCGCCGCAGAGAGAGGATTCAAATATGCCGCCCCCTGCGACGCGCCTCAATCTGGGCAAGTCCCGCGCTCTGCTGGTGGACGACAATCAGGCGTCGCTGGACCTGCTGTCCCAAGTGCTGGCCGGGTTTCATCTGCAGCGGCTCAGAACCTGTCTGTCCGCCGCCGAGGCGCGCGGCCTGGTCTCCGCCGAAAAGTTCGACCTCATCTTCATCGACTACGCCATGCCTGGCGAGGACGGGCTGCATCTGGCGCGGCACATCCGCTCAGATCCCATGTCCCCCAATCAGACCGCGCCGATCGTCATCCTTCACGGCTTCACGCCAGAGGACATGGTCATGAATGCGCGCGATGCGGGCGCCAACATGATCATCCGCAAGCCCGTCGTACCCGCTATCCTGCTCAGCCGCCTCGAATGGATCGCCCGCGACACGCGTGAGTTCGTCGATTCCGCTCGGTATCGCGGACCGGACCGCCGCATCCGCAGCGCCCCCCTGTCGCCCGATGTGCCCGAGCGCCGCGCCGACGCCCTGGCCCTGATCGGGGACCTCAACCGCGCCATGTCCCAGGACGATGTCACCGCCCTGTTCGGCTAGGAAATCTCCATGCAGCCTGTCCGCATCTTCACGCCAGAGAACCGCCTAGCCCGCGCCCTGCGCTCCGACGGCCCATCACATGAAAGCCTGATCGCAGACGCAGATCGGCGCGTTCTGGCGCTAGCCGATAAGATCCGCGCCTTCGTGGGCGAACGGATCGCTCAGATCACCCCCTATGCCGACCGATCCGAGGATGATCTGTTCGCGGGGTGCCGCGACATCAGCGGGCCAGCACTGGACATCGCCGAGGTCGCCGCCGCAGCCGGGCTACACGCCGTGGCGGCCATCGCGCGGGGTGTCTGCGTCATGCTGGACGGCCTGGTCACACTGGGGGTCTGGCATACAGAGGCGATGTGCATCCACCTGCGCGCCCTGCGGCTGGTCGGCGACTGGACCAGTTCGTCGGGTGACGATGATCACAGGATCGTGGCCGACCTTTTGGATCTGAGGCGGTCGATCGGCCTGGCGGAATGACGCCACAGCCCACACAGACCTGACGTCGGCGGCCCAGGAATCGGCGGCCCGGCCTTCGGCCTCACGCGGTGAGGCCTCGAGCTATCCCCGCACGGCTTCCGCCTCGGCGTCGCGCATGGCGAACTTCTGGATCTTGCCGGTGACGGTCATGGGGAACTCAGTGACGATCCTCAGGGCCGAGGGTATCTTGTGGTGGGTGATCTTGCCCCGGCACCAGTCGAGGATGGCCTCAGGCGCTGTGTCGTCGCGCAGACGAACCCAGGCGCAGACCCGTTCGCCGTATTTCTCGTCGGGCACGCCGAATACGGCGGCGTCGGCGACGGCCGGATGGGTGACCAGGAAGGCCTCGACTTCGGCCGGATAGATGTTCTCTCCGCCCCGGATAATCATGTCCTTGATCCGCCCGACGATGCGGACGCGGCCGTCCTCGTCCATGGTCGCCAGATCCCCGGAGTGCATCCAGCCGTCGCGGATCGAGGCCTTGGTCGCTTCCGGCTGGTTCCAGTAGCCCAGCATGACGCCGGGGCCGCGGGCGCAGTATTCGCCGGGCGTGCCGACGGGCACGACATGGCCGTCCTCGTCGACGATCCGGGCCTCGACCTGAGGAAGGGCGTGACCGACCGTTTCCGTGCGCGTCTCCAGATCGGCGCCGGGGCGGGTCTGGGTGCTCAGCGGACTGGTCTCGGTCATGCCGTACCCGATGGTCACCTCGGTCATGTGCATGGCCTCCATGACGCGGCGCATCACGGGCGGAGGGCAAGGCGCGCCGGCCATGACGCCGGTTCTCAGGCTGGACAGGTCATAGGTTTCAAAATCGGGATGCTCGAGCACGCCGATAAACATGGTCGGCACGCCGTGCAGGGCGGTGCAGCGCTCATCTCTGACAGTCTTCAACACCGTGCCGGCGTCGAAGGCCTGGCCCGGAAACACCATGGCGGCGCCCGATACCAGACAGACCAGAACGCCCAGCACCATGCCGAAACAGTGATAGAGGGGCACCGGGATGCACAGCCGGTCGGCAGCGGTGAGGCTCATGCCCGCCGCTGTCGTCTGGGCGTTGTGCAGCAAATTTGCATGGCTCAGGGTCGCGCCCTTGGGTGAGCCCGTCGTGCCGCTGGTGAACTGGATGTTGATCGCATCGGCGGGCTTGAGCGCGATGCGAGCGGTCGCCGGCTGCGATGCGGCCAGATCGGCAAAGCTGAGGCGCGAAGCGCGGTTCGGCGCGTCTATCTGAATCACGTAACGCAGGTCCGGCAGACCTGGATCGAAGATCGGTCCGGCGTCATGCCCGGCCGTGGCGGGCGCCAGCTCGGCCAGCATCCCCAGGTATTCCGAGGTGCGGAAGCGGTCCGCTGTGACGAGGGCGCGCACACCCGACAGCCTCAAGGCATGGCCCAGCTCATAGGTCCGGTAAGCCGGATTGATCGCCACCAGGATCAGGCCCAGTCGCGCAGTCGCCAGCTGGGTCAGCACCCATTCGACGCAGTTGGGCGACAGGATGCCGACCCGGTCGCCCGGCGCCAGCCCCAGGGCGTCGAGCCCCCCGGCCAGAGCATCGACACGCCTGGCCAGTTCACGCCAGGTCCAGCGAACGTCCTGCCACGGCGCGACGACGGCCTCCTGATCGCCAAAGCGGGCGACCGTGTCGTCCAGAGCCTGACCGATCGTGCGGGGCGTGAACGCCGGCAGATCCGCGCCGAATGAATGGGACAATTTCGTCATGTTCGCCGCTCGAAGAAGTCGTGACGGAAGCCTATCGGCCGGGACACAGTCATGTCCCGGCCGACCTGGTCTCTAGAAGTTCGTGCGAACCGAGACACCCACCCAGCGAGGCAGGGCATAGGTGCGATACGAACCTCCCAACGGCGGTCCGGACACGTCGAAGGCGAAGGTCTCGCGCGCTTCGTCGAACAGGTTGTTGACGAACACCGCCACCTCGTAGCGACCATCCACGCTGGTCAGGCTGACGCGAGCATTGGCCAGCCAGTCGCCGGGGATCAGCGTCGCCGGGGCGTTGCTGAGTTGGGCGTAGGAATCGTCGGTGTAGTTGGCGTTGATCGACATATCCAGGTCGCCAAACTCGAAGGCGAAGTTCTTCGAGACGGACAGGTCCAGAGTATAGTCAGGCGACTGCGGCGCGATGCGATCAACCAGGCTGCCGCCGATCGGCACATTGCTGACATTGGTGTCCAGCAGCGCCAGGCCGGCTTTGAGCTGGAAACCGGCGCCGGGCCGCACCGTCAGCTCCATATCGGCGCCGTAGATTTCGGCGTCGGTATTGAACAGGGTGAAGTTGAAGCCGCGCTGGTCGAATGCCTGATAGTCGGCGTAGTCGTAATAGAAGGCGGCGGCGTTGAAGCGCACGCGACCGTCCAGCAGGTCGAACTTGCCGCCCACTTCATAGGCCATCAGGTTTTCACCGTCGAAGCGGAAGCCCGACAGGGGCGCCTGGCCGACGAAGCCGGCGTTATAGTTGAACGCCTTGTAGCCCCGGTTGATGCTGGCATAGAGCAGGGTGTCGTCGTTGGGCCGCCAGTCGAGCGCGAGCCGTCCCGACACGCCGGTCTCGTCGTGGTTGTCGGTGGTCAGACCGTTGGCCGCCAGCGAACCCGGCGCGATGAACGAGGCGCACAGCGGGCCGTCGCAGGTCTCCAGATAGGAATAGTCCTTCTCGTCGCGCGTGATGCGCAGACCGCCGGTGAACTTGAGCGTGTCGGAGATGTCGTATTCGACCTGGCCGAAGGCCGAGTAGGATTCGGTGTCCACGCTGTAATCGGCGCGCGGATAGCTGGCGAAGCCTGTCAGGTCGAAGCCCTGGAAATAGTCGCCTTCGATCTTCAGATAATAGACGCCGGCGGTCCAGCGGAACGCACCGTCTTCTTCCGTCAGGCGGAGTTCCTGCGTGATGTGACGGCTCTCGCCGTTCTGCATGAAGACGCCGATCTCGACGGGGGAATAATCGTTGTCGGCGGCGTATTCGCCTTCGACTTCCTGCACGCTGGTGATCGAGGACAGCGTCAGGCCAGCGATGTCATAGCTGATCTTGGCGCCGTAAGACTTGGCCTCACGCTGCAGACGACCAGGGCTGTCGAAGGCGCCCGTGTAGGGATTGCCGTCGGCGTCTGCATAACCGAAGCCTGTCGGCGAACCGGGCGGCAGAAGCACGCCCAGACCGTCCGGACCCGGCGCCGCGCCGACGATCATGGCGCCCCCGGCGGTGACCGGCCGGATTTTGTAGATGTCGGCGAAGAGGTTGATCGTCAGGGCGTCGCTCGGCGTGATCTTGACCTGCAGACGGCCGGCGATGGTGTCGTCGTTGTTGATGTCAGGGCCGATCGAGTTGCGGATATAGCCGTCATGCTCGTCCTTCAGCACCGCAAGGCGCGCCGAGACCGTGTCCGACAACGGGCCGCCGACTGCCGCTTCGACGCGGCGCTGGTCGAAGCTGCCGGCCGTCAGATCGACAAAGCCGCCGAACTCCTGGCTTGGCTGGTTGGTCAGGACGTGGATCAGGCCGCCCGTGGCGTTGCGACCGAACAGGGTGCCCTGAGGCCCCTTCAGGACCTCTACGCGGCTGAGGTCATAGAGTTGCTGAACGCTAGATGCGCTGGACGGCTGATAGACTTCGTCGACGTAGAAGGCGTTGGCTGGCTCGATATGGCCTGCGAAATCGTTCTGGGACACGCCGCGGATCGAGATCAGGCCAGCCACGGGCGAGCCACCGGGCGCCGTAAACTGAAGGCCGGGAGTGACGGCGGCCAAATCCGTGGAATCGCGCACGCCCATCTGGGTCAGTTGTTCGCCGCTGATGGCGGTCACGGCGATGCCGATGTCCTGCACATTGGCTTCACGACGCGTCGCCGTGACGACGATATCCTCGATGGTGTCGGTGGCGCGCTCGGAGGCGGCGGCGTCCTGGGCCATGGCGGGGGCCGCGAATGCGAGCGTCGCGGCGGCGAGCGCAGCCACTGCACAGCCGTACTTGAGAGTTTTTCTTGCGTCTATTGTCATCGATCACTCATCCCATGATTTCGCACAAGCATTTGCGAGATCGCTCGTGCCGTTATTTTTATCGAAGCGGATGATGATCGGGGCGATGCGGTATTCATATAACGGGAACCACTCACCCTCTGCGTAGCCCTTGATGGCGGGCAGCCGAGATCAGCCGGCCGAGCGCTTCCGCCGGACGGTGTTTCAGAGTTGGATTAAAAGAGAGCGCTAGAGTGACAGCAGGCGCGAGACCAGCTGGGTGCGGCTGCCGACGGAAGACTTACGATAGATCGACCGCAGATGGTTCTCCACCGTGCGGAACGAGATGCCCAGTTCACGCGCCAGGGCGGCGTTCTGGTTGCCCGCAGCGATGAGACGCGCGATCTCAGTCTCGCGTGAAGTAAAGCCGAAGCCGTGACAGGCGCTGTCCAGCGAATGGCGGAGATCCGAGCGTTTGGTGGTGACGAGGTAATAGGTCTTGGACCCGCCCGCCTGCAGCCCGCGCAGTTCGATCTCCATAGCGGCGCCGGTGCGGTCGCTGATCGTGATGGTCCGGCGGCTGCCTACGCTGGGCGGGTCGACCAGCAGCTTCTGCTTTACGTCGCCCAGCACCGCGGGATCAAGCAACCCCGACCGTTGCTCGCTGACGCGGCCCGGCAGGCCGGCATCCGCTTTTCGGACAGCCAGATCCTCATCGAGGATCAGGAAGCTGAAATCCTTGCCATGCCACTCGGCCGTCTCGACGATGGCGCGCGACATATCCAGGGCCTCGCGGCAGGCGAGCGACTGGAACACCGACTGGAGCGCCGGTCGGAGCTGCTGAAAATAGGCCTGATGTTCCGGGCCGAACGGGTCCTCGCCATAGCGACGGTGGAACCCCAGGCAGACCAATTGTGTCTCGAAGCCCAGCACCACCGGCACGGCGATCGCCAGCACATGGCCAATGTCGTAGCGCTTGAGAAAGGTCTCGGTATAGGGATCCCCGTCCGCGCCATAGGTCTCGAACGACGTGATCGTCGCAACCCCGGCCTTGGACAAGGCGTCATCGGGGCTGCGTATGGCGGGCCCGACAATCGGATCCAGCTCGTACAAACCATTCATGTAGGCGTCGAGCGCCTGGGGTTTGGAGCCCACATAGCGTGCCCCTCCCACATGATAGGGATCGCACGGCGTCGACACGAACTGGAGATAGACGCCGCTCCTGGCCGAAAGACTTTCCGCCAAGGGCTCGAGGATGCTGGACGAGATTGAAGACGGACTGAGACAGGTCAGCACCTTGCCGAACATCTCCGCCGATGGCGCTGACGCGAAACTGGCTGCCGCCATGTCGATTTCCCCCTCCGAGGCCCTTCCCTGTCTGCGCAGAGAATTGGCCGTCCGACCGTTCGATTTATTTATAACGGGTCTTGAGTCGTTATTCAATCGGATCGGTGAGGGTGTGACTAGCCTAGGGTGCGGATGGGGTCCGAGCCGTCCCAGTTCAGCGATGCCGCATGAATGCCGCCGAACAGCTCTTCAACACCGGAGGTCATCTCGATCACCTCGATCATGCCGTGCAGTTCGGCCCGCGTATCGACATAGGCGGCGCGGGCGCCGACACCGACCTGGGCGTCCAGCACGATCTCGGCGCCCCGCGCGACATGATCCTTCAGCAGGGCGTCATAGCCCGAAGGCTCCACCCCCACGGCATAGTGATGAAAGCCCCAACCGCGCGCGTCGCGGACTTCCTGATAGACGCTGGGGTTGTCATCATTCTGCTGGATCAGCTCGTACATCATGCCGCCCGACGCCCCCAGGCACAGGGTAATGTCGATGTTCGAAGGCGCACCCCGATAGCTGAGCCGGTCGAAGGGGAAATGCTCGATCACAAACCAGGGGCCGACGCCGAGGTCGCGCGTGAACGCCGGCATGGCGGTGCGGATGTCCTCGACGATATAGGCCATCTGGATGATGCCGCTACGGCTCTGACCCCAGCTCCAGTTCTTCATCTGCTTGTCCTTATAGAGAGGCGGGTTTGTCAGTGCGCGAGGGTGAAGCCGCCGTCGCAGGCGATGGCCTGGCCGGTCACGTAGCGAGCCTCGTCGGAGACAAGGAACAGAACCAGATTGGCGATATCGACCGGGTCCTGGAATGAGGCCATGGGGATGCTCTTCAGGAACTCGGCGGCGAAGGCCTCGGCGCTCATGCCGTGCTGCTCGCCCATACGGGCGAACAGTTCGTCCAGCATCGGCGTCTTGACCTGGCCCGGATGGACCGAGTTGCAGCGAATGTTCGTGCCGGTCTGGGCGCAATGAAGCGCGACCGAGCGGGTCAGATGCTCGACCGAGGCCTTGGCCGCACCATAGGCAGTCAGGAAGGGCGTGGGGACCAGCGACGCCACCGACGACATATTGACCACCGACCCGCCGCCGGATGTCTTCATCAGGGCGATGCCGTGTTTGCAGGCCAGAAAGACGCCGGCGCTGTTGACGGCGAAGATGCGGTTCCAGTCGGCCAGCGGTCCCTGTTCCGGGTCCTTGGGTACGGTGATGTCACCCTCAATCCCGGCGTTGTTCACCAGGATATGCAGTCCGCCGTATCGGGTCTGAACCTCGGCGACGGTGCTCAGCCAGCTGGCTTCGGAAGCGACGTCCTGAACGATGGCGTGTGCGCCCAGACCCTTGGCCGCCGCCTTCACGGCCGCCTCGCTGATATCGGTCATGACGACCTGAGCGCCTTCCTCCACCAGCCGTTTGGCGATGGCGAAGCCCAGGCCCTGCGCCGCACCCGTCACCAGGGCGATCCTGCCCTCAACCCGTCCCGTCATGACTTATTCCTCGTTCAGTTGAAGTGGGCCGAAGGCGGCCCGGCAAGTTGAGCCCCGTCGATGATCAGGGGCGATCCGCTGATCATCGCCGCCTCGTCGGAGGCGGCGAAGACGATGGCGCTGGCGACATCCTGCGGTCGCGCAACCCGGCCCATGGGGACCAGGCGCGCCATACCGTCTAGCAGAGCCGCGCGGTCTCCGCCCGCCGCCGCGACGACCGGATCCAGCATCTCGGTGTCGACATAGGTCGGATGGATCGACAGGCAGCGGATCGGGTAGTTCTTCTGAGCGCAATGCAACGCTACGGCCTTGGTCAGTACGGTGACGCCGCCCTTGCTGGCGCAATAGCCCGCAACATCTGCGATTCCCACCAGCCCGCCCAGCGACGAGACGTTGATGATCGCCCCGACTCCGCCCGAGCGCGAGATGGCGCGAACGCCATGCTTGCAGCCCAGCATGGTGCCAGTCAGGTTGACGTCGATCATCAGCTGCCATTCGTCCAGTTCGAGATCCTCGATGGTCCCGCCCCGGCCGACCCCGGCGATGTTGCAGACGATGTCGATCTTGCCGAAGCGTTCGATGGTGAAAGCCATGCCCGCCTCCCAGTCGGGCTCGCGCGAGACATCCATGCGGAACGGCGACGCGGCCGATCCCAGCGCATTGGCGGCGGCGGCGGCGCGCGCCTCGTCCAGATCGGCGATCACGACGCGGGCGCCGGCGTCCACGAATGACCGCGCCGTGGCGTATCCAATGCCTGACGCTGCGCCGGTGATGAAGGCGACCTTGGAGTCCAGACGACCCGTCACGATGTTCTCCTTGCCCAACCTGATGCGCGGCCATTCGGCCTGATGCGTCCAGAGACATCGGCGCGGGCGTTCTCGACAATGACGTGTTCCACGCACCCGCTGCCGGGGGGCTCTCGCTCGCGGATTGCGCCCACCCCCGCCGGTCAAGCCGGGCATGAGTAGTACGCGTCATTGTGACCCCCTGGCCCCGCCCATAGCGTCTGTCGCCATCGTCCCTGAGTTCATTGTGGAGAAGCAGATGTCGACCTCATCGCCCGTGATCGGCCCGAATACGAATTCCGCCATCGGCATCACCGCCACCCATCGGCCCGCCTTCTTCAACCCCTCGAACCTGCCTTGGACCGACTGGGTGATGGAGGGGACCTGGTTCAAGCTGCTGAACGTCAATCCGATGACTGGCGGCTTCACCCTGTTGCTGAAGGTGTCGGCGTCGAACACCGCCCCCATCCACGGCCATTTCGGCGCGGTCGAGGCCTATATCGTCGAGGGCGGCTTCAGCTACGACGACGATCACGGCTATGTCGGCGACTACGTCTTTGAAGGCGCAGGCATCCGCCACATCCCCAACACCCACGACGACGGCGTCATCATGTTCGCCGTGGTGCATGGCCCGCTGGGCGGCTTCCACGAGGACGGCTCCATCGCCGCCGTCGTCGATGCGCGCCTGATGTACGACATGGCCGTCGCCAACGACGCCGCCGCACATATCGAGAAACCCAGCCACTGGTGAGATCAGGCGGCGGACGCACAGCCGTCCGCCGCACCCCATCCGTGACGGCGCGCTGACGCCGAAGCCAGGCGTTCGCACCCTCGCGCGCGCCGACAGGAGACGACCGTGGCGAAGACCTGGGATCCGATCGAGACTGCATCGCGCGACGCCTTGCAGGCTCTGCAACTCGAGCGGCTCAAGGCATCGCTGCGGCTCGCCTATGAGGGCAATCCCCACTACCGCGCCAAGTTCGACGCGGCCGGGGTGCATCCCGACGATGTGAAATCTCTGGCGGACCTGTCGCGCTTTCCCTTCACGACCAAGGCCGACCTGCGCGACAACTATCCGTTCGGGATGCTGGCCGTGCCCGAAGACCAGCTGGCGCGCATTCACGCCTCGTCCGGCACCACGGGTAAGCCGACCGTCGTCGCCTATACCCGCAAGGACATCGAGACCTGGTCCAGCGTGGTCGCCCGTTCGATCCATGCGGCCGGCGGGCGACCCGGGATGAAGGTCCATGTCGCCTATGGCTATGGCCTGTTCACCGGCGGGCTTGGCGCCCACTACGGCGCGGAGGCCCTCGGCTGTGCGGTGATCCCCATGTCGGGTGGCCAGACCGAGAAACAGGTCCAGATGATCTGCGACTTCAAGCCGGACATCATCATGGTGACCCCCAGCTACATGCTGTCGATCCTCGACGAGTTCCGCCGCCAGGGCATCGACCCCCGCGCCTCGTCACTGAAGGTCGGCATCTTTGGCGCCGAGCCGTGGACCAACGCCATGCGAGCCGAGATCGAACAGGCCTTCGCCATCGACGCCGTCGACATCTATGGCCTGTCCGAAGTGATGGGGCCGGGCGTCGCCTCCGAATGCGTCGAGGCCAAGGACGGACCGACCATCTGGGAGGATCACTTCTATCCCGAGATCATCGACCCTGTGACGGGTGACGTCCTGCCAGACGGCAGCGAGGGCGAGCTTGTCTTCACCTCCCTGACCAAGGAGGCGATGCCGATCATCCGCTATCGCACACGCGACCTGACGCGGCTGCTTCCGGGCACGACCCGGACCATGCGCCGGATGGACCGGATCACGGGGCGTTCGGACGACATGATGATCGTGCGCGGCGTCAACGTCTTCCCCGGCCAGATCGAGGAACAAATTCTGGGGTGCGCCGCGCTGACGCCCCACTATCAGATCGAGTTGACCCGCCCCAACCGCATGGATCAGGTGCGCGTCCTGGTCGAGCCCCGGAGCGATGCGGGCGCCGACGAACAGGCCCAGGATGCAAAGAAACTGGCCGCCAGGATCAAGACCCTGATCGGCATCAGCGTCACCGTGGACGTGCGCCCAGAGGGCTCCCTGCCCCGCTCGCAGGGCAAGGCCGCGCGGGTTCTGGATCACCGCATTCCGGCGTAACGGACGGGTCTAGCGACCCGTCCACAGCGGCGGCCGCTTCTCCAGAAAGGCCGCAACGCCCTCGGCCTTGTCAGCGGTCGAGAACAGCAGGGAGAAGGCCTGGCGCTCTGCGGCCAGGTGGGCGGTGTGGGGCAGGTCGAAGGTCGCGTTGACCATGGACTTGGCCTGGCGCATCGCCACCGGGGCGCGGTCAGCAATCCGACCGGCCATCTCCAGCGCGACCGTGTTCGCCTCGCCGTTGGCGACGACATGGGAAACGAGGCCGAGCGTCAGAGCTTCGGCGGCGTCGATCGGCTCGCCCAGAAGGACCATCTTCATCGCGGCCGCACGGCCGACAAGACGCGGCAGAGTGGCGGTCCCGCCCGCCCCCGGGATGATGCCCAGATTGGTCTCAGGCTGTCCAAAGTGCGCGCCCTCGCCCGCCACGGCCAGATCGCAGCACATCAAAAGCTCGTTGCCGGCGCCCAGGCACCAGCCCTCGACGGCGGCGATCAGAGGCTTTGGAAAGGCGCGCAGCCGGGCCCACTGACCGGGCCGCACATCGCCAAGTGCGCCGACGCCGTCGCGGTCGGCCATCTCGCCGATGTCGGCGCCGGCGGCGAAGATGCGGTCACCGCCGCTGACGATGACACATCTCACTCCGGCATCGACAGCCGCGGCATCCAGCGCCTCGGCCAGGCAGACCAGCAGGGGCGTCGCAATGGCGTTGCGCCGGGAGGGGCGGTTGAGGGTCAGAAGACGGACGCCCGGTCGGGGGTCAGAGACCAGCAGAATGTCGGCGTCTTCGCTCACCCCGCTCTCCTGAAATATTCGCTCGGCCGGTACAGGGCCTCGCCCGTTTCCGTGGCGATATTGTCCAGAGTACGGATCAGCGCCGCTCGACCGTATCGGTCCGCCCAGGCCAGAGGTCCAAACGGATAGTTGGCGCCGGCCTTCATCGCGCGGTCGATTCCGCTGGCCTCAGCGACCCGATCGCGCACGGCGTCTCCTGCGGCGTTGGCGAGCTGGGCCAGCACCCTGAGCACCAGCAGACCGGGGCGATCCGCCAACTCGTAGCCTGTCCATCCGGCAGCGCTGACCAAGGCCTGCGCGGCCGAGCGCGCCCGGTCGCCACACACCGAGAACCCGACCGTCTCCATGCCCGGCTCCATCCAGTCGAGCACGACGAAGGGCTTGCCGCACTCGGCCGAACGGGACGAGGCCATTCGGCCATCGCTGCGCGCCACCAGGACGCCGTCCACGTCGATACAGCCTGCGGGCGCATCGCTGAAGACTGCGCCCGCCGTGGCCAACCGGTCCGCCAGAGCCAGCTCCACGCCGGGACCGATGGCGATGCGACGAGGGATTTTGCGCGAGGGCGCGGGACCCGCGCTCGGGACGGCGGCGGCATAGTCGAACACGCCGCGCCCGGACTTCCTGCCCAACCGCCCGGCATCAACCAGTTGGCCCTGCGCCAGTTGCGGTGTGAACCGTGTCTGGCCGAAATAGGCGTCATGGATCGAGCGGGCGACCGCATAGTTGACGTCGTGGCCGATCATGTCGGCCAGTTCCAATGGCCCCATGCGGAAGCCGGCCGCGGCCTTCAACAGGGCGTCGATCACTTCCGGCGCAGCGACCTGCTCGGCCCAGGCGCGGAAGCCCTCGGCGTAGTAGGGACGCGCCACCCGGTTGACGATGAAGCCCGGCACGTCGCGCACGCGCACCGGCGTCTTGCCCCAGGCGATCATCAATGCCTGGGCCTGTTCGACCAGCGCAGCCTCGGCCTCGGGCCCGGGCACGACCTCGACCAGTTTCATCACGGCGGCGGGATTGAAGAAATGGAGGCCAAGGAACCGCGACGGCCTGAGCAGACCCGTGCCCAGCCGGGTGACGGACAGGGATGAGGTGTTGGTCGCCAACACCGTCTGCGGGCCGGTCACCGCCTCGATGCGGGCGAACAGATCGGCCTTGATCGCTTCATTCTCGACAATCGCCTCGATCACCAGACCGGCGCCCGCCAGCGCCTCGACGGCGGTCGACCAGGACACGCGCGCCATCATGGCGGCGACCTGGGTTTCCTCCAGCCGCCCGCGCTTGACCAGACCGGCCAGCGACCGGGCCAAGGCCGCCTCGCCTGCGCCCAAGGCTGCTTCGTTGGTGTCCAGCACGACGACCGCATGGCCCGCCTGAAGCGCGACCTGCGCGATACCGACCCCCATGGCGCCCGCGCCGCAGACCCCGACGACCGCCTGCATCAGGTCGCTCATGCGTCGTAGCTCAGCACAACCCCGTCACCGACGGGAGCGGACTGGCAGGTCAGAACATAGCCCTGGGCCACTTCCTCGGACGTCAGGCCATAGTTGACCCGCATCTCGACCTCGCCCTCGATGACCTTGGCGCGACAGGTGGCGCAGACGCCCCCCTTGCAGGCATAGGGCGCCGCAGCGCCCGTGGCGCGAACGCTATCGAGGATGTTGCCTGCCTGGGCATCGAAAGCGACCGTCATGCGCCGACCGTCGAGCACGACCTTCATCGACCGACCGGCGGCCGCGGCGACCCGGACCTGGGCGGCATCGTCGAGGAGCGGGCCTGCGCCGGAGCTGGCGAACCGCTCCAGCAGAATCCGGGACGGCGCGACGCCCTTGGCCAACAGCGCCTGTTCCGCCGCCTCCATCATCCCCTCGGGACCACAGATGAAGGCCATGTCGATGGCGGCCGGGTCGATCAGAGTGGACAGCACGGCGTCACATTTGGCCCGATCCAGCCGACCGTTGAACAGGTCGATATCCTCGTCTTCCAGGGTCAGGAAATGGTACACGGCCAGCCGTCCCATGAACTGGTTCTTCAGCGCGGCCAGCTCTTCCTGGAACAGGATATTGCCGCTGGTCCGGTTGCCGTAGAACAGGGTGAAGACGCTGTGCGGCTCCTGGCGCAGGGCCGTGCGGATCAGGGACAGGATCGGCGTGATGCCCGCCCCGGCGGCGAAGGCGGCATAGTTGCGGGCCTCGCCTGCCTCGAACGCAGCCGTAAAATGCCCGGCGGCGGGAAGGACGTCCAGCAGGTCGCCCGCCTTCAACTCGTGATTGGCGAAGGTCGAGAACCGACCGCCGCCGACCTGTTTCACCGCCACCCGCAACTCGCCGTCCAGAGGCGAAACGCAGACCGAATAGTTGCGCCGAACATCTTCGCCCGCGATCTGGCGACGCAGCGTCAGATACTGGCCGGGCGCATAGGCCAGCAGCGGCGATGTCGGGTCGGGGACGTCGAACAGGATGGATACCGCGTCCGGCGTCTCGCGCCGGACCTCGCTGACGCGCAGGGTGTGAAAATCGGTCTTAGCGTTCATGACGGACGGCCTAGAGACATTTGAATCGGTCGAAGGGTTCGGCGCAGCCAAGGCAGCGCCACAGGGATTTGCAGGGCGTCGAACCGAAGCGGCTGACCTCCTGGGTGTTCAGCGAGCGGCACTGCGGGCACGCCGGTGGAACCTCGGGTCTCAGCGACGCGGCGGCGGCTCCCCTCTCGGGCGGGGCGATGCCATAGGCGCGCAGCTTTTCGCGCCCCTCGTCGGTGATCCAGTCGGTGGTCCAGGCAGGCGACAGTTCCGTCACCACGGCAACCTGACCATAGCCCGCCGCATCCAGCGCCGACCTGACGCTGGCCTCGATGGCCAGGGTGGCGGGACATCCGGTGTAGGTCGGCGTCAGCACCACCGCGTACGAACCGTCGGGGCGACGGCGGACCCCGCGCGAAATCCCCAGATCCACCACGGTCACCGCCGGGATTTCCGGGTCCGGCACCGAGGCCAGAACGGCGCCCACGCCCGCGACCAGCTCGGCGTCCGAGATCATCTCCGACGCCCCGCCTGTCACCAGACCGCATCCGGGTAGGCGCGCGGCAGGAACTGCATCTGGCTGAGCAGGTGCCCCAGATGTTCGCTGTGTCGCCCGGTACGGCCGCCGGACACGCCGCGCTTGACGACCGGCGCCGGCAGGTTCGCCTCAGCCAGGACACTTGCGATCACGGCCTCCCATTCGGGTCGCAGGGCGGCGCGATCGACAGCGACACCCGTCGCGACCAGTTCGGCCTCATCACCGTCCGCCTCGAAAAGCTCTTCGACGAAACGCCAATTCCAGTCGAAACCGTCGATCATCCGGGAGCGGCTTTCCGGCGTGCCGTCCCCCAGTCGGATGACCCAGTCGGCGGACAAACGCGCGTGATAGGCCACTTCCTTGACCGCCTTGGCCGCGACCTCGGCCAGGCGCGGATCGGTGCTGTTCACCAGTCGTTGCAGCATCAGATGCTGCCAGGTCGAGAACAGGAACTGGCGCGCCATGGTCCGGGCGAAGTCCCCGTTCGGCTGTTCGACCAGCAGGCAATTGCGGAAATCATAAACGTCGCGCCGGAAGGCCAGGGCGTCTGCGTCGCGGCCTCGCCCTTCCAGTTCGCCCGCATAGGCCAGGAAATGCTGGGCCTGTCCGATCAGGTCCAGGCCGATATTGGCCAGGCTGAGATCCACCTCCAGCGTCGGGGCATGGCCGCACCATTCGGCGACCCTCTGCCCAAGGATCAGGGCGTCATCACCCAGGCGCAGCGCAAGCGAAAGGCGGGCGGTATCGGTTCCGGCAGTCATGGTCATCAGATGTGGGTGATGCTGTCGGGCACGACGTAGAAGGTCGGATGGCGATAGACCTTGTCCTCGGCGGGTTCGAACAGGGCGCCGGCTTCGGCGGGATCCGAGGCGGTGATGAAGGCGGACGGCATGACCCAGAGGCTCACCCCCTCCATGCGGCGCGTATAGACATCACGCGCGCCCTCGATGGCCATGCGCGCGTCCGAAGCGTGGACGCTGCCGACGTGACGATGCGACAGGCCATGTTTAGCCCGCACGAAAACTTCCCAGAGCGGTAGCTCACTCGACATGCTGAATCTTTCTTCTGTATCGCGGTGTTGGACGGCTTTCAGGCTGCGACAGCGGCTGCCTGTTTCAAGGCCGTCTGTTTCTGGGCATGGGCCATCACGGCCTCGCGCACCCAGGCGCCGTCGGACCAGGCGTTGCGGCGAGCCTCCATACGCTCCTTCGCCGCCGGGCCTTCGCCCCGAACCACGGCATAGAACTCGTCCCAGTCGATGGCCCCGAAATCATAGCTATCGCGCGCCGCGTTCCACTTCAGATCTGGATCGGGAACGGTCAGGCCGATGGCCTCGGCCTGGGGCACGGTGATGTCGACGAACTTCTGTCGCAGCTCGTCATTGGTGTCGCGCTTGATGCGCCAGCGCATGGATTGCTCGGTATTGGGCGACTGATCGTCGGGCGGGCCGAACATCATCAGCGAGGGCCACCACCAGCGGTCGAAAGCGTCCTGGGCCATCGCCTTCTGCTCGGGCGTGCCGGCGGCCATGACCATTACGGCCTCATAGCCTTGGCGCTGATGGAAGCTCTCCTCCTTGCACACCCGCACCATGGCGCGGGCATAGGGTCCGTAGGAGGTCCGCTGCAGCGGCACCTGGTTCATGATCGCAGCGCCGTCCACCAGCCATCCGATCGTGCCGATGTCGGCCCACGTCAGGGTTGGGTAGTTGAAGATGGTCGAGTATTTCGCCTTCCCCGACAGCAGAGCCTCGGTCATCTCGTCGCGCGACACGCCCAGGGTCTCGGCGGCGCAATACAGATACAGGCCGTGGCCCGCTTCATCCTGAACCTTGGCCAGCAGGATGGCCTTGCGGCGCAGCGAAGGCGCGCGGCTGATCCAGTTGCCTTCGGGCAGCATCCCGACGATCTCGCTGTGAGCGTGTTGCGAGATCTGGCGCACCAGGGTCTTGCGATAGGCCTCGGGCATCCAGTCCTTGGGCTCGATGAACTCATCGGCGGCGACGCGCGCCTCGAAGGCGGCCAGGCGGTCGGGATCCTCGACCAGGGAGCCCCCAGCAGGCCCCTCTCCGCCCCCGCCCTTTACCTCCTGCACGTACATCGCCGCTCTCCTGTTTCGTGAGGGCAGATATCATTGCCCGACCGTACGGTCAATTAATTATCAAGTGGCTTTCAGACGCGTTCGATGACGGTAGCGATGCCCTGCCCGACGCCGATACACATGGTGCACAGGGCATAGCGTTTGCCTGTGCGTTGCAGCTCTTCGGTCGCTGTCAGCAACAGGCGCGCCCCCGACATTCCTAGGGGATGCCCCAGCGCGATGGCGCCGCCGTTGGGATTGACGATCTCCGAGTCGTCCGCGATCCCGAGCTGGCGCAGCACCGCCAACCCTTGCGAGGCGAAGGCCTCGTTGAGTTCGATCAGGTCGATGTCCTTGAGCGACAACCCCGCCTTCGCCAGCGCAGCCAGCGAGGCCGGGGCCGGGCCGATCCCCATGATGCGGGGGCTGACCCCGACCACGGCGGTGGCCAGGACGCGGGCGCGCGGCGTCAGTCCGTGGGCCTTCACCCCCGCCTCCGAGGCGACGATGATCGCCGCCGCCCCATCGTTCACGCCCGACGCATTGCCGGCCGTCACGGTGCCGTCGGCGCGGACGATGGGCTTGAGCTTGGCCAGGGCCTCCATCGAAGTCAGGCGAGGATGCTCATCGCGGTCGACGACGATAGCCTCCCCCTTCCTTTGCGGGATGGTTACGGGGACCAGTTCAGCGGCCAGCCGTCCCGAGGCCTGGGCAGCGGCGGCCTTGGCCTGGCTACGCATGGCGAAGGCGTCCTGATCTGTACGGGATATGCAGAACTGCTCGGCGACATTCTCGCCCGTCTCCGGCATGGAATCGACGCCGAAGGCCGCCTTCATGCGCGGGTTGATGAAGCGCCAGCCGATAGTCGTGTCGAACACCGCGGCGGCGCGCGAGAAAGCGCTTTCGGCCTTGCCCTGGACGAAGGGCGCACGCGTCATGCTCTCCACGCCTCCGGCGATACACAGGTCGGCCTCGCCCGCCTTGATGGCGCGCGACACGGCCGCGACGGCGTCCAGGCCCGAGCCGCACAGTCGGTTGATGGTTGTGGCCGGCGCCGTTTCCCCCAGCCCGGCCAGCAGGGCCGCCATGCGCGCGACATTGCGATTGTCCTCGCCCGCCTGATTGGCGCAGCCCATCACCATGTCGTCCAACCGCGACCAGTCCACACCGGGATTGCGCGCCTTCAACGCCTCCAGCGGAATCGCCGCCATGTCGTCCGGCCGGACCGAGGAGAGCGCCCCGCCATAGCGGCCGATGGGCGTGCGGACAGCATCGCAGATGAAGGCGTCGGACATGGATTTCCTTCGGGAGTTTCGGTGAACTTCAAGCCGTGCCTAGACCGCATCGAACCGCGATACAATAATTGACCGTCCGATCGGTCTTGTTTATGTGCGTCGCAAACACCGACGATCGGGAGGATCGGTTTGGCCTACGAAACCCTGGCTCTGACGCTGGAAAACGGCATCGCGCGGTTGACCCTCAATCGTCCCGACCGCCTCAACAGCTTCACCACCGCCATGCATCTGGAGATGCGGGACGCCCTGACCCGGATCGAGGCGACGTCCGAGCTCCGGGTGCTGATCCTGACCGGCGCCGGACGCGGATTCTGCGCCGGGCAGGATTTGTCGGATCGCGCCGTGTCGCCGGGCGATGCACCGGTCGATCTGGGCGCCTCGGTAGAGGATTTCTACAATCCGATGATCCGCCGACTGGTCGCCCTGCCCGTTCCTGTCGTCTGTGCGGTGAACGGCGTGGCGGCGGGCGCAGGGGCCAATATCGCCCTGGCCTGCGACATCGTCATCGCCGCTCGCTCGGCCAAATTCATCCAGTCCTTCGCCAATATCGGGCTGATTCCCGACAGCGGCGGCACCTGGGTCCTGCCGCGTCTGGTCGGTCAGGCGCGCGCCCTGGGCATGGCCCTGACCGGCCAGCCGATCACGGCCGAGACCGCCGAGACCTGGGGCCTGATCTGGCAGGTGGTGGATGATGCCGATCTGGCGACCACCGTCGACGCCCTGGTCGAGCGCTTCGCCAAGGCCCCCACGGCGGGCCTGGCCGCCACAAAGCGAATGATCCGCGCCAGCAGCCTGAACAGTCTCGACACCGAACTCGACCTGCAGCGCGACGCGATGCGGATCCTGGGCGGCACCGAAGATTACCAGGAAGGCGTCGCCGCCTTCCTGGAAAAGCGCACGCCGGCCTTCAAGGGCCGATAGAGGAAAGACCCCGACATGACCCAAGCCGCTATCGAAAGCCCCGCTATCAAAAGCTATGTCGCCGACGCCTGGCATGAGGCGGCCAGCGGGTTCGATGTGGTCGTCTCCGCCGTCAGCGGCGCCCCCGTCGCGCGCATCAGTTCAAACGGCATCGACTTCGCCGCCATGGCCGCCCATGCCCGCGCGGTCGGCGGCCCAGCCCTGCGTCGGATGACCTTCCACGACCGCGCCCGGATGCTGAAGGCCCTGGCCGAAGCCGTCATGGCCAAGAAGGAAGAGCTTTACGCCCTGTCGGCCCATACAGGCGCCACGCGCTCCGACGGCTGGATCGACATCGAAGGCGGCGCCGGCACCCTGTTCGCCTATGCTTCGAAAGGGCGTCGCGAACTGCCCAATGACACCGTCCTGCTGGACGGCGCGGTCGAGCCCCTGTCCAAGCGCGGCAGCTTCATCGGCCAGCATATCTATACCCCGCTGCAGGGCGTGGCTGTCCACATCAACGCGTTCAACTTCCCCGTCTGGGGGATGCTGGAAAAGCTGGCCCCGACTCTATTGGCGGGCGTTCCTGCGATCGTGAAACCGGCATCCTCGACCGCCTATGTCACCGAGGCCTGCGTCCGCATCATGCTGGAAGCCGGCGTCCTGCCGGCGGGCGCGCTACAGCTGATTTCCGGCGCGACTGGCGACCTGCTTGACCACCTGACCTGTCAGGACGTCCTGTCCTTCACCGGCTCGGCGGCGACGGCGCAGAAGCTGCAATCCCACCCGGTCTTTGCGCGCGACAGCGTGAGGTTCGTGGCCGAACGCGACAGCCTGAACGCCACGGTCCTGGGCCCCGACGCCACGCCCGACGCGCCCGAGTTCGATCTCTTCGTCAAGGAGATCGTGCGCGAGATGACGACCAAGGCGGGGCAGAAATGCACCGCCATCCGACGCGCTTTTGTGCCAGAGGCCGTGATCGACGCGGTCGAGGCCGCGCTCAAGGACCGGCTGGCCAAGGTGGTGGTCGGCGACCCGGCTGTCGAAGGTGTGACCATGGGCGCCCTAGTCAGTGCACGACAGTTGACCGACGTGCGCCGCACCGTGGCTGAACTGGCGCGCGACGCCCGGATCGTCTTCGGCGACCCGGAGAGCCCACCCGCCCCAAACGGCGCCTTCATGTCCCCAATCCTGCTGCGCTGCGACGCCCCATGGGACGCCTCGACGGTGCATGACCAGGAAGCCTTCGGTCCCGTCTCCACCCTGATGCCCTATCGCGATGTCGCCGACGCCATCGCCCTGTGCAATCGCGGACAGGGCTCGTTGGTCATGTCGCTGTTCACCAATGATCCCCGAGTGGCGACGGACTTCGTCGCGGGCGCCGCAGCCTGGCATGGACGCGTACTGATCCTTGATCGCGATTGCGCACGCGAATCCACGGGTCACGGCTCGCCCCTGCCCGGCCTGGTGCATGGCGGCCCCGGACGCGCGGGCGGCGGCGAGGAGATGGGCGGCATCCGCGGGGTGCACCACTATATGCAGCGCACCGCCCTGCAAGGCTCGCCACGGATGCTGTCGGCCATTGGCCACCGCTGGATCGAAGGCGCGCCCGTCGCCACCGAGGCGCCCCACCCCTTCCGCCTCAGCTTTGGCGAACTGGAGGTCGGCAAATCGATCACCACGGATGCGCGCACCATCAGCCTGGCCGACATCGAGCATTTCGCCGAGTTCACGGGTGATACCTTCTATGCCCACATGGACGAGGACGCGGCGGCGGCCAATCCGTTCTTCCCCGGCCGTGTGGCCCACGGCTATCTGATCCTGTCCTTTGCAGCGGGCCTGTTCGTCGATCCGGCGCCGGGTCCGGTCCTGGCCAACTACGGCCTGGACAACCTGCGCTTCCTCAAGCCGGTCTCGCCAGGCGACGCCATCACGGTTCGCCTGACCGCCAAGTCCAAGAGCCGCCGCAACGATGAATACGGCGAGGTCCGCTGGGACGCCCTGGTCACCAACCAGGACGGCGAAGGCGTCGCCACCTACGAACTCCTGACCATGAACGCGATCTGAGATGTTCCTTCTTCAGGCGCCGCCGGACGATCCGACGGCGCCTGAAGCGCTTTGGATCACTGGCCTTGCGCAGCCGCATCCCCTATCCAGTCTGAGACGTAGAGACGGGATCACGATGGCGCGGACACAGGCAGCGGACTATGACGACCGGCGCAAGGCGATCATGGCGACTGCCGCGCGGCTCTATGCCCTGCACGGATTTCTGGGCGCCTCGATCGCCCAGATCGCTGCAGCGGGAGAGACCTCCAAGTCATTGATCTACCACTATTATCCGTCCAAGGAAGACATCCTGTTCGATGTCATGGACTCCCATGTCCAGGGCCTGGTGGAGACGGCCCTGGCCGTAGAGGCTGGCAGCGAGGAGCCGCGCGACAAGCTTCGCCGTCTGGCTCGCGATCTGATGGAACACTACGAGGGCGCGCAGTCCAATCAGAAGGTGCTGCTGAACGAACTGGGCAACCTGCCGGTGGACCGTCGTCAGGACATCGTTGATCGCCAGAGGGTGGTCATCGACGTCGTCGATCGGCTGCTTTTAGCCATTCGCCCGGACCTGGCCCAGGACCGTCCCCGGCGCCGGTCGCTGACCATGTTGTTCTTCGGAATGCTGAACTGGACCCACACCTGGTTCGATCCCGCCGGGCCGATCAAGAGCCAGACCATCGCCGACGACGCCGCCGAGATGTTCCTGAGCGGTCTGGCGCAACCTCAAGCCTGAGACCGACTGGCCTTTGACAACCTAGCCCTTGAGACGCCACCAAGGCAGCCAGGGCTGGACGTGGTGCTGGTGGTGCCGGCCGAAGTGAAAACAGGTCAGCAAGGACGTCAGCTCGCCGAACCCGCTGCTGCGGCTGTTGTGGGCGTCCGCGAACGGGGTGTCCGTATGGCGGTGCGGCAGCCAGGTCCCGAACAAGAACAGCTGCAACGCCGACAGCAGGGCGGGCGCGGCCCAGAAGACCAGCAGGTTCGCCATCCCGGCCTTCAGCACGAACACGGCGATGGCGACCAGCAGGGTCAGGACGACGAGTTCGGTCCATCCGAAGTAGGTGCGGAAGAAGTTCACGAACCAGGGGATGAACGCGCGTGGGGCTGCGGCGAAGAAGTCGGGATCTTGGGCCGTCCCCGGCGCAGCGTGATGGGCGTGATGGGCGGTGTTCAGCTTGCGGAAGCGAAACCCGGCATAGAGGGCCAGGACGACAGACCCGACCCCGGCGTTGAGCCGCGGTCTTCCGGGGGCCAGCGAGCCGTGCATGGCGTCATGGGCGATGATGAACAGCCCGACCGACAGCCAGGTCTGGACCGCAACCACCGCCGGCACGATCGCCACGCTCCACGCCGACCAGCGGTGCAGATAAACGCCGTAAATATGCAGGCACAGCCAGGCTGTGACGATCATGGCGGCCAGGGTCAGGCCGATGGTCGTCTGGTTCGGGATCGTCCGGCGTTCCGTCGTTTGCGCAGCTAGGGCGTGGGTTGCCATGGCGGCACTTTAGCGCACGGAGCCGCCTCGCACACCCCGCTTGCTTGCCCACCCGCCATGTCCGTGCGACCTCTCCGGGATGCAGGAGCCCAATATCCATGCCCCGGAACCTGACCTGCTACTGGTCGGCGGCGGGCTGGCGAACGGACTTCTGGCGCTGAGGCTGTCGCAGACCCGGCCGGATCTAGATGTGCGGATCATCGAGGCGGCCGACCGGCTCGGCGGCGCCCATACCTGGTCCTTCTTCGAACGCGATCTGACGCCGGAACAGCAGGCGTGGATCGCGCCCCTGATTGTCCACCGCTGGCCGGGCTATTCCGTGCATTTTCCCAGCGAAAGCCGCCGCCTGTCTTCGGGTTACGCCAGCGTGACCGCCGACCGCTTCGACGGTGTGATCCAGGCCGCCCTGCCGGGGCGGATCCGGTTCAACGCCTCGGTGGCGACCGTCGCGCCGACCAAGGTCACCCTGGCGGACGGAACCTCGCTTGGGGCCAGGGTCGTGATCGACGGACGAGGCCCCACCGCCACGCCGGACCTGATGCTGGGGTTCCAGAAGTTCGTCGGCCTTGAGGTGCGGCTGGCCCAGCCTCACGGCCTCGCCGAACCTATCATCATGGATGCGACGGTCGATCAGGCCGAGGGCTACCGCTTCCTCTACGTCCTGCCGTTCGACGCCCGGACCCTGTTGATCGAGGACACCCGCTATACCGACGGCGACGCACTGGACCGCGCCACCCTGCGACAGGGTGTCCTGGACTATGCCGCACGGCAGGGCTGGACCGTCGAAACCATACTTCGCGAGGAGGAAGGCGTCCTGCCGATCGCCCTGGACGGCGACATCCGGGCGCACCTCAAACGCATGGGACCAACGGCCCAGACGGGCCTGCGCGCCGGCCTGTTTCACCCCACCACCGGCTATTCCCTGCCCGACGCTGTCAGGCTGGCGGACCGCGTGTCGGACAGAGGTCTGGCTGTCGACGACATCGCCTCTGAAATCGCAAAATACGCATTGAACGTTTGGGCATCCCGAGGCTTCTATCGCCTGCTTGACCGTATGTTGTTCCGGGCCGCACAGCCCGAACTGAGATACAGGGTGCTGGAGCGGTTCTATCGGCTGCCTCAGCCTCTGATCGAGCGTTTCTACGCTGCTGGATCGACCCTCGCCGACAAGGCGCGGATCCTCAGCGGCAAACCCCCGGTGCCGCTCGGTGCGGCCCTGGCTTGTCTGTTTGAACGGGGACGTGCGTGATGCGAGCGGCAGTAATCGGATCGGGATTCGGAGGCCTGTCTCTGGCCATCCGGCTGCAGTCGGCCGGCATCGCCACCACGATCTTCGAGTCGCGCGACAAGCCCGGCGGCCGCGCCTACGTCTACCAGGACAAGGGCTATACCTTCGATGCGGGGCCAACGGTCATTACCGACCCCTCAGCGCTGGAGGAACTGTTCGAACTCAGCGGTCGCAAGCTGTCGGACTATGTCGAGCTGTTGCCGGTCGCCCCCTTCTACCGGCTGTGCTGGGAAGACGGAGACGTGTTCGATTACGTCAACGATCAGGACGAGCTGGACCGCCAGATCGTGGCCCGCAATCCGGCCGACAAGGAAGGCTATCGTCGCTTCCTCGCCTATTCCCAAGAGCTGTTGAAGGAAGGCTATCTGAAGCTGGGGGCCGTGCCCTTCCTCGACTTCGGCTCCATGATCAAGGCGGCGCCGGAGCTTATGCGGCTGCAGGCGTGGCGCTCGGTCTATGACAAGGTCGCCAGCTTCATCCAGGACGAGCACCTGCGTCAGGCTTTCAGCTTTCACTCCCTGCTGGTCGGCGGCAATCCCTTCGCCACCTCAGCGATCTATGCCCTGATCCATTCGCTGGAACGGCGCTGGGGCGTGTGGTTTCCGCGCGGCGGCACCGGAGCGCTGATCCAGGCCATGGTCCGCCTGTTCACTGATCTGGGCGGCGAGATTCGGCTGAACAGCCCTGTCGACAGGATCGTCATGGCCAATGGGCGGGCGACGGGCGTGGTGGTCGGCGGCCAGACCCTGGACTTCGACATGGTCGCCTCTAACGCCGACGTGGTTCATACCTATCAGCGCCTCTTGGGACAGGAGCCGCGCGGTCAGGCCGAGGGCAAACGACTGGCGAACAAGCGCCATTCGATGTCGCTATTCGTGATCTACTTCGGCCTGAAGAAGGTCCACCCGGAAATCCGCCACCACACGGTGCTGTTCGGCCCGCGCTATCGCGAACTGATCGGCGAGATCTTCAAGGGGCCGGATCTGCCGGACGATTTCTCTTTGTATCTGCACGCCCCGACACGGACCGACCCGTCCCTGGCGCCCGAGGGTTGCGACGCCTTCTATGTGCTGGCGCCCGTGCCGCATCTGGCCGCCGCCGACATCGACTGGGAGGTCGAGGGGCCGCGGTATCGCGACCGCATCCTGGCCTATCTGGAAGAACGCTATATCCCCGGCCTGACCGGCGATCTCGAGACCTGCCGCATCTTCACTCCCAATGACTTCCAGCAGCAGCTGAACGCTCACCAGGGCTCCGCCTTCTCGCTGGAGCCGATCCTGACCCAGAGCGCCTGGTTCCGGGTGCATAATCGCGACGACAAGATTCCCAACCTGTATTTCGTGGGCGCCGGCACCCATCCGGGCGCCGGTGTTCCAGGCGTGGTGGGTTCGGCCAAGGCGACTGCCGGATTGATGATCGCGGACGCGGGGATCACGCCATGAACGACGCTGTCGTCGACCATAGCCGTAGGGCCATGGAGCAGGGCTCGAAAAGCTTCGCCACGGCGTCGCGCCTGTTCCCGTCCGACATCCGCGACGACGCCTGGATGCTGTACGCTTGGTGCCGCCACTGCGACGACGAGATCGACGGCCAGGTCCTGGGATCGGGAGCGGTCGGCATCGACCCCGTCCTGGCCAGTCAGAAGCTTCAGGAACTGCGCGAGCGAACCGCCTCGGCCCTGTCAGGCGAGCGCCAGATCGACCCCGTCTTCGCCGCCTTCCAACGCGTCACCGACCGCCACGCCATTCCCGCGCAGGAGGCCATGGACCTGTTGCAGGGGTTCGAGATGGATGTGCTGGAGCGGCGCTACGACACCCTCGAGGACACGTTGGAATACGCCTACCACGTCGCCGGGGTTGTCGGGGTCATGATGGCCCGCATCATGGGGGTCAGCGACGCCCCGACCCTTCGCCGCGCCCAGGACCTGGGCCTGGCCTTCCAACTGACCAATATCGCCCGCGACGTGATCGAGGACGCCAAGGGCGGCCGCGTCTATCTGCCCGGCGAGTGGCTGGATGAGGCGGGCGTGCCCCGCGACCGTGTCGCTGCGCCCGAGCATCGCGGCGCGGTGGCCCGCACGGCCCAGCGCCTGGTGGCGGCGGCGGAGCCCTTCTACGCATCGGCCCGCTGGGGTCTGCGCGATCTGAATCCGCGTTCGGCATGGGCCATAGCCACGGCGCGGGGCGTCTATCGCGCCATCGGCCGCCATGTCGCCGATGCCGGCGCCCTGGCCTGGGACAACCGCGCCTCGGTCGACCGGACGGGCAAGCTGGTTCTGCTGGGACGCGGCGGCCTGATCGCAATCTGGAGCAAGACCCTGGACGCCTGGCGCGAGCCCCCCGCCCGGCCGGCGCTCTGGACCCACGTCTGAACCCTTAGGGAACCGGCCGACGCGTCTCCACCGCCAGGGCGATCATCCCTCCAAAGACTGCGACAACGGCCAGGACGATCCAGGCCGAGACCACCGTCATGTCGAACACGCCGCGCCACATCAGGGTCTGATAGGCCTCGATCACCCAGGCATGGGGCGTCAGCCAGCCCAGTTGGCGGAAGACCTCCGGCATCAGAAATCTCGGAGCCATCGACCCGCCCAACGCCGCCAGCAACAGGACGATGAAGGTGGACAGGGGCTGGGCCTGCTCGCGCGACCGGCACAGGGCGATGATGGCCAAAGCCACCCCCGCCGCCGAGGCGCTGGCCAGACCGGCGGTCGCCAGCCACGCCGCCCATTGCCAGATTTCGGTCGGCGGCAGGCGGGGAGCCGCGATGGCGAACACGACTGCCGACTGGGCCAGTCCCACCATCAACAGCCAGGCCGCCCGTCCGGCGATTATGGACGCCAGTCCGCCGGCCGCCAGCGACAGCCGAGCCTGAAGGCCGGAGCGGCGCTCGTCCAGCCCCGCCATGGCGCCGTGCATGGCCGCAAAGAAGACGAACATGATGCTGACGGCCCCGGCGTAATAGACGGCCTGGACATCGCCTTCGGGGCCGACCGAGCGCTGTCGCACCGTCGAGGCGGGCGGCGGCGCGTTTCTCCGTAGCCCCGTGGTGAGCGCCTGAACCCGGCCGACGACGCCCGCCGCCGCCACGTCCCGCCCCGCGCCGGAGACCACCTCGATCAAGGGTTCAGGTCCCTGCGATGGCAGGATCAGCACGCCCGCGTCGCTGCGCCCATCGATCACCGCCGCCTCGACGGACGCGGCGTCGGGGACCAGGGTCAGCCGGTCGCCGAGCGCGGACTTCAGACCGATCTCGATGACCCGGCTCTGCGTCGTCCGGGCCGCGTCGTGCAGGAAGACGGTCGACTCGATCTCGCCCCGCGCGCCCGCGCCAAAGATGGCGGCGAACAGCAGATAGACGACCGGCGGCAGGATCAGGGTCATGGCCAGACCCGCCCGATCGCGCAGGAAACTGCGCCCATAGGCGATGATGATCGCGATCATGCTGGCGGGTCCCGAAGACGTTCGACCAGTTCATCCAGGCCCGGACGACGGATGGTCATCTCCCCGCCCCCGTCATCCACGCCGTTGGAGATCGCCTCGGCCACGGCCAGGACGTTCCCGGCCAGCAACCGCCAGGTCAGATCGCCGCCGACGCGCGCCAAGCCGAGAGCCTCGATCAGATCGACCACGTCCTCGGTCGGGGGCGCCAAGAACCGAACGCTTAGAACCCTGTCGTCTGCGAAAGCCTCAGCCAACAGGGCGCGTCGTCGGCCGCTTGCGATCAGCCGCCCCTCGCCCAGCACCCCGATCCTGTCGGCAGTCATCTCGACGAAGGCGGCATCGTGGCTGATGATCAGGCATCCCGCGCCTTCGTCTAGAACCTGGCGGATAGCGCGGGCGATGATCAGGCGGGTCGGCGCATCCACCCCTTCGGTCGGCTCGTCGATGACCAGAAAGGCGGGCTGACTGACCAGGGCCGCCGCCAGGTTGGCCCGCCGCTTCCATCCGCCCGACAGGGTGGCGACGGCCTGATCGCCCCGCGCGCTGCAATCGACCAGAGCCATGGCGCGGGCGATGGCCGCGGAGCGAAGGCCGCGCGCCATGCCGCACAGCCGCACCATGATCGACAGGTTCTCGCGGATGGTCAGGGCCGGAAACAGGGCGCATTCCTGAGGGGCCAGGCCAACATGACGCGCGCGACGTCCTCTGGCGTTCAACACCGCGCCCGAGATGCTGACTTCGCCCATGGTCGGTTTCAGAAGGCCGCAGGCGACGCGGGCGGCGGTGGACTTGCCCGACCCGTTCGGCCCCAGAAGGGCGAAGGCTTCGCCCGCCGCGATCGTCAGGTCGAGGCCGCGCAACACTGGCTGATCCGAGTAGCCGGCGCCGATGTTTGAAAGTCGAAGCGCGGGCGGCCGGTCAGGCGGCAAAACCGGCGTCCCCGAACAGTCGCCAGACATAGTCGCTCAGGGCGCAGTTCTCGCCCAGGGCGTCTCGCCCCCAGGCCAGGGACTGGCCGATAGCCGAACGCACCCGGCCCTCGCCCCACAGGTCGACGAAGGTGATCTTGCCCCGATCCTGGGCCACGTCCTTGCCCAAGACTTCGGCAGTCGCGGTGGCGTCCAGCAGGTCGTCGAAAAGCTGGAAGGCGAAACCGATCCGCTCGCCGAAAAGGCTCAGAGCCTGGATTTCCTGCGGCCCAGCGCCGCCGATCAGACCGCCGCCCCTTAGCCCGGCGGTGAACAGGGCCGCCGTCTTCAGATGGTTGAGCCGGCGCAGACCGTATTCTGTCCGGTCCTCGACGGGGTCTCGCAGGTCGCGCATCTGCCCCTGAGTCAGGCCGTCGAAACCCACTGCATGGGTCAGGGTCTCGACCAGGTCCAGGCGCCGTTCCGCATCCAGGCCGCCGGATTGGAGGATGAGACGATGGGCTTGGTTCAACAGAGCGATGGAGGCCAGAACGGCGGCGTCCTCGCCATGCGCGCGGTGAACCGTCGGTGCGCCGCGCCGCAGGGCCGCATCGTCCATACAGGGCAGGTCGTCCAACGCCAGAGATGCGGCATGAACCATCTCGACGGCGCATCCGAAATCGAGCGCATCCTCGGCCCGCCCCCCGACATGGGCGCAGGCCAGCATGGTCATGATGGGCCGGACCCGCTTGCCGCGACCCATGAGGGCCGAACGGGCTGCATCGATCAGGACGCTCTCGCCGCCATGCGCCCGAGGCAATGACTGATCCAGTCGCGCTTCGGTCAGGGCCAACAGATGGTCGAGATCGTGGTCCGCCGCAGCCCCGCCGCGCGGGCCTTCAGACAGGGCCTCCGCTGTCGCCATGCACGTCCTCCAGCAATCACTACGTCGCGGCGTTTGCGGTGGTCTGACGAAACGCTAAGATCCTATACGGCATCACGAGTGGTTCGGATGCAACCTCCACTGGGGACAATGTCATGGGTCCGTCCGGCGACGCCCTCGTCCGTCGCAAGGACGAGCACATCGATCATGTTCTCGCGGGCAAGGGTCAGGGCGCGGTCGCCAGCGGCCTGGACATGGTGCGCTTCGTCCACAACGGCCTGCCCGAGATCGATCACGACGCCATCGACACCACCGCGACCCTGCTGGGCCGCAGTCTTCGCAGTCCTTTTCTGATCAGTTCGATGACCGGCGGGCCGTCGCGCGCGGTCGACATCAACGCCCGACTGGCCGAGGCGGCTCAAGCGCTGGGCATCGCCCTGGCTGTTGGCTCGCAGCGGGTGGCGCTGGAAAGCCGGGCCGATCTGGGCCTGTCCGTCGACCTGCGTCGCCGCGCGCCCGACGCCGTCATCCTGGCCAACCTCGGCGCCGTCCAGTTCGTCAAAGGCTACGGCCTGGATCAGGCGCGACAGGCCATGGAGATGATCGGCGCCGATGGGCTGATCCTGCACCTGAACCCGCTGCAGGAGGCGGTGCAGGTTGAGGGAGACCGCGACTGGCGCGGCGTCGGCGCGGCCATCGCCGCCATCTGCGCCGCCTTCCCCGGCAGGCTGGTGGTCAAGGAGACCGGCGCGGGTCTGTCGCGCGACGTTGCGCGCCGGCTAGCCGACATGGGCGTCGCCGCGCTGGATGTGGCGGGCGCCGGGGGCACGAACTGGGGCCTGATCGAGGGCGCGCGCGCCGCGGGCGGACGGGCCGAGGCCGTGGTCGCCCCCTTCTCCGCCTGGGGCGTGCCCACCGCCCGCGCCATCGCCGAGGCGGCGGCGGCGGCGCCGGGTCTGACGGTGATCGGATCGGGCGGCATTCGAGACGGCCTGGACGCCGCCCGCGCCATCCGGCTCGGCGCCCATGTTGTGGGTCAGGCGGCTGGCGTGCTGGAGGCTGCGTTGGTTTCGACCGAGGCGGTCGTCAATCACTTCGAGGTTCTGAACGCCCAGCTGCGCCTGGCCTGCTTCTGCACGGGCTCGGCCGATCTGGCGGCCCTGGCTCAGGCGCCCTTGCTGGACGATATCCGCTTGTGAACCAGCTGCGCCTTCAAGGCGCGGACGGGCTGGACCCATAGGAAGCCGTAGGAGACGCAGCCCTCGCGCGTATGCACCGCATGATGCAGCCGATGCGCCTGGATTCGCTTGCGCCAGAAATCCGACCGACCGGTCAGGCCCGTAGGATAGCGGCGATGCACTAGGCCATCGTGGAAATAGCCATAGACGACACCGTAAGCCGTGACCCCCAGACCGATCGGCATGGCCCACGGCCAGACGTGCATTCCCACGAAGATCAGCACGACCGCCGGCAGAGCGAAGACAAGGGCGAACAGGTCGTTCAGCTCGAACATCCGGTCATGGGCTTCGTGATGGCTGCGGTGCCAGACCCACATCGGTCCGTGCATGACATAGCGGTGCATCGCCCAGGCGAAGACCTCCATGGCCATGACCACGGCCATAAAGATCAAGATCATCGCTGCCAGACGCATGGCCTCAGTCTATCGCCCCAGCAGGCGTGTCGCCAGACCTTGACCCCGCGACCTGTTTGACCGCCCTTGCGCCCATGCTGTTCGACATCTTCGTCACCACACTGGCGCTCAGCGCCATCATCGGCCTGCGCTATTTCGTGGTTGCGGCGGTGACGCATCTATTGCTGTGGGCGGGCAAGGGACGCGGGCGACGGCTGAACCATCGCGATCCGCATCCGCCCCGCATCCGGCGCGAGATCGTCGCCTCGGTCATCGCCTGTCCCATCTACGCCCTGCCGGCCGCGGTGGTCCTTGAGCTGTGGAAGCGTGGCGGGACGGCCATCTATGACGATGTCCACGCCTGGCCCCTGTGGTGGCTGCCCGCCAGTTTCGTCGTCTATCTGTTGGCCCACGACGCCTTCTATTACTGGCTGCACCGAGGCCTGCATCATCCACGCGTCTTCGCTTGGGCCCATGCGGAACACCATCGCTCGCGCGACCCCAGCGCCTTCGCCTCCTTCGCCTTCGACCCGGCCGAGGCCTTGGCGACGGCCTGGTTCCTGCCGGCCCTGGCCATGATCATTCCCCTGCACTGGGGCGTGGCGCTGAGCCTTTTGACCCTGATGACGGCAACAGCGGTCCTCAACCATGCAGGACGCGAAGTTTGGCCCGAAGGTTGGCTGAGGGCGCGACCGCTGCGCTGGATCATCACCGCCACTCACCACGACATCCACCACAAGCGGTTCAACGGGAACTATGGCCTGTATCTACAGATGTGGGACCGTCTAGGCGGCACCGAGATTCGGTCTGCGGATGACCGCCCTAGCCCAGACCCCGCCGCCTGACGCTGGCGCCGACGACCGCAGCCCCAGCCGCGACCACAAGGGCGTCCTCCATCAATCCGCTCCGTGTCTGGCCGACGCGGCGCATGGCGCGTTCACGCCCGGCCAATGTCAGATAGGCCAGGGGCACAGCCGTCAGGATGGCGAGCGCCGCCCCCGTTCGTTCGCGCCCGCGCGGGGCCAGAGCGGACCCGGCTATGCCCGCGCTCATGACCCGCGCCAGCAAGCCCAGGAAGACCGTGCGATCCGGCGCCGACTTCATCTTGTCGCCGAACAGTTCGCCCACGCCCATAGCCAAGGCTCCGAAGGTGAACAGAGGATGCCCGAGCAAAATCAGACGTCCCGGCGTCGGGCGTCCTGCCAGATGCGCGCCGGCCAGGGCCGCCATCGGCGTCATGGAGCGGGCGCTGGAAACGGCGCCGATGAGGATGGATGGCAGCAGGGCTGAAATACGCATCCACCCTCAACGCCATCCATCCCTTGGGGTTCAACCCACCCTGGTCATCGCGCGGGCGCGATCCGCCAGATGGTGTTGGACAGGTCGTCGGCGACCAGCAGGATGCGGCGGCTGGGGTCGAAGGCCACGCCGACCGGGCGACCTCTCGCACCCTGATCGGTCAGGAAGCCGGTGACGAAGTCCACCGGCTGACCCGCAGGTCGGCCGTTGGCGAACGGCACCCAGACGACCTTGTAGCCGGACGGATCCTGCCTGTTCCAGCTGCCGTGCTGGCCGATGAAGGCGCCTTGCGAGAAACCGCCGCCGAAGCCGCCATTGGTCGCAAACGACAGTCCCAGGGCGGCGACGTGCGAACCCAGGGCGTAGTCCGGGGCGATGGCGCGGGCGACCAGTTCAGGCTTCTGAGGCCGCACGCGCGGATCGACGTTCTGGCCCCAATAGCTGTAGGGCCAGCCGTAGAAGCCGCCTTCGCGCACCGAGGTGAGATAGTCGGGGACCAGTTGCGGCCCGATCTCGTCACGCTCGTTGACCACGGCCCACAGGGCCCCGGTCTGGGGCTCGATCGACAGGGCGGTTGGGTTGCGGATGCCGGTCGCCACGGTGCGACGAGCGCCGGTCTGGCGGTCGATAGCCCAGACCACCGCGCGTTCTTCCTCCACAGCCAGGCCACGCTCGCCGATATTGCTGTTCGAGCCAATGCCGACATAGAGGGTCAGGCCGTCCGCACTGGCGGTCAGGGACTTGGTCCAGTGGTGGTTGATCCGCGACGGAAGCTTGGTCACCTCTTCGGGCGCCGCCGTGATCCGCGTCTGGCCGGGTTGATAGGGGAAGCGCAGCAGGGCGTCCTGAGCGGCGACATAGAGGGCGCCATTGACAAAGGCCAAACCATAGGGCGCGTTCAGGTTGTCGATGAAGACAGTGCGGATCTCGGGGCGGCCGTCATTGTCGGCGTCACGCAGCAGGGTGATGCGGTCGCCGCTCTCGACCTGGGTATTCCCCTTCTTCTTGATCGGCCCGGCGATGATGTCCTTGGGCCGCAGGGCGGGCGCATTGCCGCCGCGCCCCTCGGCGATCAGGATGTCGCCATTGGGCAGGACCAGCATCTGACGCGGGATGCGAAGGTCGGTGGCCATGGCCGTGACGGTGAAGCCCGCCGGCACGGTCGGGGTCTGGCCGTCCCAGCCGATGGGGTTTGAAATCTTCATCGGCGGCACCAGGGTCTCGCGCACCCCCGGCAGGTCCGGACCGGCGCCCGTCTGGTTGAGGCTGGGATCACTGCGTCCGCAGGCGGCGACCACGAGGGCCAGCGCGGTCGCGCCTAGCAAGGTGCGCATCTTTGTCGAACGGATCATCGGGCGATCTCCCGTGTGTGAAGGCCAGAGAAGGCCATGACGCCCGCCGCCATCGCCAGCAGGCTGCACAGGATCGACAAAATCAGGCCGAAAGCGCCGACCGAACTCCAGGCGTCCTGGCTGTGCTTGAAGGCGTTGACCAGTCCGAGCACCCACATCACCGCCAGCAAGGCGAAGAACACCAGTCGAGGGTTTCTGTCGCCACGCCTGAAGCGCAGCAGCAGGGAGATGAGCGCCCAAGCCGCAGCCAGCCCTCCGAACACCAGGGCGCCGGTGATCAGCCAGGCCGAGAAGTTCGTCCACTGAACCTCGGCGGTGCGCAGATAGGTGATGTCGGTGAATACGGCGATGGTGAACAGTGCGATGGGGAAGCTCAGCAGAAGGCCGCGCAAGGCGTCCAGCCATCGTTCAAGTCCCGGATTCCAGACCGCCATCGCCATCTCCTGATCAACCATTTCCAGGCAAGGCCAATCCCCGCGCACCGTAAAGGTTGCCTCGGCGAAGCGAATGCGGAACTCCCTTCCAGCGCTGCCGTTGGCCTCATTCAGGCATTTGACGGAGACGGTGACCATGGCTGCAGCGACGCCAGCGATACCCTATTGCGGGCCGCCGCCGTCGCCGGACCTGGCCTGGGCCAGCTGGAATTTCGATCCCGTGATTGTGGGGCCGCTTGTCCTCTGCGCCGTGCTGCTGGTGATCCCGACCCTGCCGCTGTCGCGACGCCAACGAGGGCTGGGCACCCTGGCTCTGCTGGCCCTGGCGGTGGCGTTCGTCAGCCCCCTTTGCGCGGTCAGCTCCGCCCTATTCGCCGCCCGGACCCTGCACCATGTGCTGCTGATCTCGGTCGCAGCCCCGTTGATCGCCCTGGTCCTGCGCAGGCCCGTTCGCATGGGCCTTATGGCCGTGCTGTCGGCGACCCTGCTGCAGGCCGTCGTCCTGTGGCTGTGGCACGCCCCGGCTCTGTATGGCGCCGCCCTGTCCAGTGATGCGGTCTATGGCTTGATGGAGGTCACGCTTCTGGCCAGTGCGACCCTGTTCTGGCTGGCGGTGCGTGGGGCCTCTGCACCGAACGCGGCCTTCGCCCTGGTGTTGACCATGGTGCAGATGGGGGTGTTGGGCGCCCTGCTGGTCTTCGCCGGATCGGCCCTCTATCCGCCCCACGCACTGACCACCGCCACCTGGGGCCTCAGCCCGCTGGAGGACCAGCAACTGGCCGGCCTGATCATGTGGGCGCCGACAGCGGGCGTCTATCTGGCGACCGCCCTGGTCATCGTCGGCCGCTGGCTGGGCCCGGACGCCAAGCCGCGCGAGCTGACCGCGTGATCGACCGGCTGATCCTCAACGTCTTCGAATGGGCGGCGGGTCACCAGGATGAGGGACGCTATTCCCCGGTCGGCATCGCCTTTCACTGGAGCATGGCCGGGCTGGTGATCTTTCAGCTGGGCTGGGGCTGGTGGATGGGTCGCATACCGGTCGGCGGCGACAAGGTCGGAGCTTATGAAGTCCATTTCTTCGTCGGGGTTCTGATGCTTGTCCTGGCCCTGATGCGGCTGGGGTGGCGGACCTTCGCCCCCGACCTTATCAACGACGCCGACAAGCCGGGCTGGGAGAGCGTCGCCGCCCATGTGACCCACTATGTCTTCTACACCTGTCTGATCGGCCTGCCCCTCACGGGATGGGCCATGGTGTCGGCGACGGCCAGGGATCAGCAGCTGACCTTCCTGAACCTGTTCGACTGGCCGCTGATGCCGATGCAGACCCTGTCGAACCCCGTCCTGTGGTGGATCGAGGCCGCCGCAGAGTGGATGCACTGGGGGCTGATCGTGTCGTTGCTGTTGCTGATCCCCATCCACGCGGGTGCGGCGCTGAAGCACCAGATCATTGATCGCGACGACGTGCTTCATGCAATGGCGCCGGTCGTGCCGCTGCCGTCGCGGCGGCGGACACGCTGGCAGCGTCGGTATCGGGCGCTGGAGAAGCGGGTTGGTTCTCTAGCCACCGGGCTATGGCGGCGGCTTCCGCATCCGTGAGACCGGCGACGGCCAGGGCCATGACGCTGCGAGCATCATTGCGTCGCTCGCCGTCTCGCCAGCGCTCGATCTGGTTGATCACATAGGCGGCGGGCTGACCGGCGACCGCCGGATTGCCCGGCCCAACGCCCAGGCCTTGGCCTCCGTGACAGGCGACGCAGGCGGCCACCCCCCGCGACGCATCGCCGCGCATCCAGATCACGGGGGGCGGCGATGCAGGACGGCTCTGTGAAGGCGCCGGCATGGCGGCGTAGAAGCCGGCGACCGCTCGTCTCTGGCGCTGATCCAGCTTCCGAGCGATGGCCGTCATGACGTCGTCATGACGCAGGTCGGAGGCATAATCCTCCATCTGCTTTTGCAGGTATCCAACCTCAAGCCCCGCCAGACGGGGAACGGAGACGCCGTCGCCGGCTCCGTCCAGCCCATGACAGGTGAAACAGGCGTTCCTGGCGCCGCCGTCCCCGCCGCTCATCGCCACCCCTTCGCCGGTGCGTGTCAGAGCCGCGCCGGTCTCGTTCGCGGGCAGGCCGCAACTGCCGAGTACGACGCCGGCCGCGAGCACGGAAAGGATGGGGGAGAGCAGACGCACGCCTAGGCAACGGAGGCTTATCGCTCAGGTTCCCCGGAACCCCTGACCCCGCAGCGTATTCGCTAGATCGGAAGAGGGGCGTGACCGTGGAACCAGCGACGACCGTGAGACGGACCGCATGAAGGCGGCGGCGGCCCTGGCCCTGCTGTCGCTCTGCGCCTGCGCCGACAAATCCGACGCGCCTCGCCCCATAGCCGGCGCGGATGCGGGCCGGGGCCTGGAGATCATCGGCCGGGTCGGCTGCGCCGCCTGTCACCGCATCCCCGGCGTCGCCTGGCCGAGCGGGACCGTCGGCGGAACGCTGGACGGGTTCGCGGATCGTTCGCTGATCGCCGGCCGATTGCCCAACCAGCCTGACATCCTTGTCCGCTGGCTGCGAGACGCCCCGTCCCTGTCGCCCGAAACTGGAATGCCGCCCATCCCCATCACCGAAGCCGAAGCCCGCGATGTCGCGGCCTATCTCTACACCCTGAAATGAGCACCGATCCCCGCATCCCCGATGGAGCGACACCGCGCGGGCTGGAAGGCTGGCCGCCGCCGGTGCTGGATCCCGCCGGTCCCATGTCTCAGCCGCTCAACACCCTGACCTGGGTGCTGGTGGTCATGGTCGTGGTTGTCAGTCTGGTGGTGTTGGTCGCCCTGTGGCTGGCCCTGTTCGGCCCCCGCGCCTGGCGGCGCAGGCTTGGCGGCGAGACATTGATCCTGATCGCCGGCTTCGCCTTTCCCGCCGTCGTCCTGACCGGCCTCCTGATCTACGGCCTGACGACGACGCGCCAGATCAGCGAGCCGCCCCGGCCCGGCGAAATGCGCATTCGGGTCACGGGCGAGATGTGGTGGTGGCGGGTCGCCTATCTGGACGCCCAGGGTCGAGAGGTCATCCAGGACGCCAACGAGGTCCATATACCGGTCGGGCGCCCCGTGGTGTTCGAACTGGACAGCGCAGACGTGATCCACAGTTTCTGGGTTCCGCGCCTGGGCGGCAAGATGGACATGATCCCGGGGCGCCGAAACATCCTGCGACTTCAGGCGGATCAGGCCGGAGCCTTCGGCGGCCAATGCGCCGAATACTGCGGTGGGCCGCACGCCCTGATGGGGCTGGTCGTCGTCGCCCACGAGCCCGCCGCATTCGAGGCGTGGCGCGCCAGAGCCGCACAGCCCCTACCCGCTCGATCAGAACCCGGCGCCCCGGTCCCGTCGATCGGATTGCCCGCGGGTTACGCGGTGTTCGAGCGTTCCGGCTGCGGCGCCTGCCATACCGTTCGCGGCACGCCCTTCAACGGTCAGGCCGGGCCCGACCTGACCCATGTCGGTTCGCGGCGCACCCTGGGCGGCGGCATCCTGCCCAACAATCAGGGCACGATGGCGGGCTGGATTTCCGACAGTCAGGCGATCAAGCCGGGTAACCGGATGCCCGCCTATCCGGTCCTGACGGGACAGGAGCTGCGTGACGTGTCCGCCTATCTCGAAAGCCTGAAATGAGCGCTCCGCGCACGCCCGGCGGCGCGCCGTCGGAAACGGGGTTCGACACGCGGCTCTACGACCGCTTCCCCACCTCAGACCCGCGTCCGGACGGCGAACTGGAAGCGCTGGAGCGGATCTGGTGCGCACCCAGGGGCTGGCAGTGGCTGACCGCCATCAACAACAATTATGTCGGCGTCTATTACGTCGGCGCGGCCATGCTGTTCTTCGTCCTGGCCGGGGTCCTGTCGCTGATCATGCGAACCCAACTGGCCCTGCCGCTGAACGGCTTCCTGCCGCAGGAGACCTACAACCAGCTGTTCACGATGCACGGGACCATCATGATGTTCCTGTTCGCCGTGCCGGCAGTGGAGGCCCTGGGCGTGCTGCTGCTGCCCCAGATGATCGGGGCGCGCGACCTGCCGTTTCCAAGGCTCTCAGCCTATGCCTTCTGGGCCTATCTGATCGGCGGCCTGGCCTTCTTCTGCTCGATCTTCTTCGGCCTGGCGCCGAACGGCGGCTGGTTCATGTACCCGCCCCTGACCAACACCACCTATTCGCCCGGCATCAACGCCGACTTCTGGCTGCTGGGCATCGGCTTCATCGAGATTTCGGCCATCGCCGGGGCCATCGAGATCATCGTCGGCATCCTGCGGACCCGCGCGCCCGGCATGACGCTGGACAAGCTGCCGATCTTCGCATGGGCCATGCTGATCTTTGCGGTGATGATCATCATCGCCTTCCCGTCGGTGATCCTGGCCACGACCCTGATGGAGCTGGAGCGGGCGTTCAACTGGCCCTTCTTCGACCCGCTCAGGGGCGGCGACCCGATGCTGTGGCAGCACCTGTTCTGGTTCTTCGGGCACCCAGAGGTCTACATCATCTTCCTGCCGGCGGCGGGAGCCATGTCGACCATGATCCCGGCCATCGCCAGGACACCCCTGGTCGGATACCGGCTAGTGGTCCTGGCCATGCTGGCGACCGGCTTCATCAGTTTCGGCGTATGGGCCCACCATATGTTCACGACCGGAATGCCCGATATGTCGATCGGCTTCTTCTCGTCCGCGTCGATGGCCGTCAGCCTGCCCGCTGGCATCCAGGTCTTCGCCTGGATCGCCACCCTGGCCTCGGGAAAGATGCGCTTCAACACCCCGGGCCTGTTCATCCTCGGCTCCCTGATCATCTTCGTCATGGGCGGCCTGACCGGCGTCATGGTGGCCATGGTGCCGTTCGACTGGCAGGCCCACGACACCTATTTCATCGTCGCCCACCTGCACTACGTCCTGATCGGCGGCATGGTCTTTCCGATGTTCGCAGCCATCTACTACTGGATGGGAATGGTCAGCACCCGCCCGCTCAGCGAGCGTCTGGGCAAGTGGACCTTCTGGCTGATGTTCATCGGGATGCATGTGACATTCCTGCCCATGCACCTGACCGGGCTGATGGGAATGCCGAGGCGGGTCTATACCTATCTGCCGGGCCGCCAGTGGGAGCTGACCAACCTGATCTCCACCATCGGGGCCTTCCTGTTCGCGCTGGCGGTGCTGATCTGGATCATCGACATGATCAGAAACTTCCGCCCGTTCGGCGCGAGGGAGGCGGGCAATGTCTATGAGGGCGGCGGTCTGGAGTGGCTGCCGACCGCCCTGTATTCGACCCGCAGCATTCCCGTCGTCACCACCCGCTATCCATTGTGGGACCAGCCCAACCTGATCAAGGACGTGCCGGCCGGTCGCTATTTCCTGCCCGGCAGCGCGACGGGCGGTCGCGAGACCCTGGTCACCTCGACCCTGAACGCCGAGCCCCAGGCGCTGCAGAAGATGCCCGTGCCCTCGGGCTGGTACATCTGGGCGGCAGTGTTCACGGCGGGCTTCTTCCTGCTGCTGACCGTGCAGGCCTATGTGCTCAGCTTCATCAGCCTGGCCCTGATGATCTGGACCATGATGCAGTGGGCCTGGTTCCTCGACCTGCCCGATACAGGCGCGAAATCGGCCAAGACCCACGCCGACATCGGTGCGGGCATCATCGTGCCCACCTATCAAAGCGGGACGTCCAGCACCGGCTGGTGGGCCATGGTCATCACCCTGATCGTGGCCGGAATGGTCTTGGCCATGAGCGCTTTCTCCTACGTCTTCCTGTGGAGCCGTAACCCGTCCGCCTGGGCGCCGCCGCCCGAGATGGCGACCCTGGTCGCGCCGGTTCTGCTGAATGTCCTGGCGGCGGCTCTGGCCTGGAGTTCAAGCCGGGCGCTGGCCCTGGACCGCCCACGCAGCCCGATGATCGCCAGTTTGCTGATGATCGCAGCCGGTGCGGCCCTGGCCTCGGCCTGGGGTCTGGATCTCTCGGGATGGCTCGCAACGGGGCTGACGCCGCAAGCGTCCGGGCAAGGCGCCACGGTTTATAACTTCCTGGCCTGGCAGGGCTTCTTCGTCGCCGTCGTCGCCATCATGGCCCTGTTCGTCCTGCTGCGCTGGCTGTTCGGCAGGGTCACGTCGGACCGCCCCGCGACGCTGGAACTCATCGGACTGTTCTTCACCTATGCGGCGGGCCAGAGCCTGTTTGGCCTCTTGCTGACCCGCCTCTTCCCCGGCCTGGGCTGATGCGCGAGTGGGCGATGATGCTGGGCGGCCTCCTGGTCTGGGCGGCGCATTTCGTGCTGATCTATGTCGTGGCCAGCATGGCGGACATTTCGCCACTGTCACAGGAAGCCGCGTGGCGAATGGCGGGCGTGGGCCTGACCGGGATCTGCGTCGCGGCCATCGCGGGCTTGCTGTGGTGGACGGTGCGGGCGCAACAGGCCTCCGCCTTGGCGCGACGGCTTGGGCTGTTCGGAGGCGGCCTTGGCCTGATCGCCGTGGTCTGGCAGGCCCTGCCCTTGTTGATCTTCGTCTAGGCGGACCAGAGGTGGCGATCCGGGTGACGGTCGCCTATCTGCCTGTGTTCGGCGAAGCCCCGTCGTCCCGGTAATTGATTGGCCAGATAGCCGAATGGCAAGACGTGTCACCAAGGTCAGCAAGGTCCTGTCCGCCGCCAACCTGGCGACCCTTGGCGCGGACCGGCTGAGCGAGTTGCTGATCGAGGTCTCAGGTTCGGATGCGGGCTGGAAACGTCGCCTGCGGATGGAGCTGGCGGCCGAGGTCGGCGCGCCCGATCTGGCGCTGGAAATCGACAAGCGGATGAACACCCTGGCGACCTCGCGGGCGCGGGTGTCATGGCGCAAGCGTCCCGAACTGATCGCCGATCTGCAGACGCTGCGTCGCATGATCGTTGATCGGCTGGCGGCGATGGACGCGGGCTCGGGCCTGACGCGGCTGGTCGGCTGGTTCGATCTCTATCCGGGTCTGGCTTCGCGCGTGAAGGATTCCAAGGGCGAGCTTGCCCTTCTGTTCGATGGCGCGTCACAGGACTTGGCCGCCGTGGCATCCGCGGCCGATCCCGCCGTCTCAGGCCCCTTGTTGGGCGAGGCCCTGATGACCCGGCTGTCCGAATGGGGAGCCTGGGTCGGGCGCGGCGCGCCCCATATGGAGCCTGAGCTGGCGGGGCGTCTACTGGCCGTTCTGACCCTGGGGCGCCCACGTCCCACAGGCCGCCTGGCCCTGGTCGTGCGAAAGCTGGCCGACCGATCGGGCGACGTCGACGCCTGGATCGCCGCCTTCCCCGATGAGGACCAGCACAAGCCCGAGGTAGGCGCCGAGATCGCGCGGCGTCTGGCCAACGCCGGTCGCGCCGCAGAGGCCCGCATCGCCCTCGACGGCGCGCGTGCTGTCGCCGCCCCCTCCTCGCGCTGGTCGCGCACAGCCGACACTGAGCCCCCGCCCGAGGCCTGGTTCACCGCAGAGATTGCTGTGCTCGACGCCGAGGGCCGCACGCAAGACGCCACCGAGGCCCGATGGGCCATGTTCGAGCGGACACTGTCGGCAGAGGTGCTGCGCGCCCTGTTGGCGGCCCTGCCCGACTTCGAGGACGTGGTCGCGCTGGACCGGGCCATGGCCTTCGCCCTTGAATACCCCGACGCCAACCGCGCCCTGGCCTTCCTGATGCTGTGGCCGGCCTATCGCGAAGCGGCGGGGTTCGTCATGGCCCGCCATTCCGAACTGCGTGGATCGACCGATGACGTGCCTCTGTGGGCGTCGCGTCTGGAAGGCCGCTATCCCGCAGCCGCCCTGCTGCTGGTCCGCCTGCGTGCGGTGGGACTGGCGCGTCTGGCCGGAGCCATGACGGATGAGGTCGCCCAACTGATCGCCGAGGCTGCGGCGATGCTGGAGGTCAACGCCCAACCCGAACTGGCCACTCACGAGGTTTTCCTCGAGCAGGTTCAGGCGGCGATCAAACCGCCGCGGCGCGGCTGGCGCTGACGCCCGCCCCAGCCTCAGGCTGCGGGCGTCAGCCTGGCCACGGACCGCAGTCCCTCCAGCAGGGTCTCGCTGGTGCGCCCGGCGCGGCAGCCGCCGGCCAGGATTAGCCGCAGCGCCTGCAGATGCACCTGGACTGGCGGCCATCGCCAGGTGTCGGCGGCGATCATCCGATCCGACACGTCGCACAGACTATAGGCCGCTTCGTAAAGGGGGCCGGTGTCGAAGAAGCCCGCCATGTCGATGATCGAAGACGCCAGCTCATAGACCCGGGGGCCGGCGCCATCGGGCGCCTCGACGCAGAGGGCCTGAAGCGTGTCCAGCGTCGTGGCGATGGTCGCCATGACATCGTCGCGATGGGTGTTCAGCGCCTCCCCCGCCAGACGTTCGGCGTCACGGACATGGCGCCCGCCGGGCTCCATGACCTGACGTGCCAGAGGGCTGACCACCTTGAAGGTTCGGGCTTCGGTCACAGGGAAACCCTCATCGGCTTCATCATCATGTCGATATCGGACTGGTCCATATTGGCTTCGCTGGCCTCGCCGACGTGAGCCGAAAGGTCGCCCTGGCGACGCCCGGTCAGGCCCATGGGAGGGCCGAAGTTACGCACGCGACGGTCGGGGCCGATATAGGTGTCGCACTCGACGAACTCGCGTTCGTCGCCGGCCAGCCACAGGATGCGCTGCAACAGCACGCTGGGCGTGAGGGGTTTGGTGACCACGAAACTGGCGCCGCAATCCCGTCCCTTGTGCACCTTCGACTGGGCGGCGTGCCCGGTCAGCATGATGACAGGCGTGTAGCGCACCGGCGCAGGCGTCTCGCGCCTCAACCACCTGGTGAAGTCATAGCCGTCCATGCCGGGCATGGAACAGTCGATCAGGATCAGGTCGACATCGCGGGTTTCGACCACCTCGACGGCTTCGGCGGTCGAACCGCGCTTGATCTGCTGTTTCACGCCGAAGCCGTGGAAAATCGAGCTCAGCATATCGAGCGACTTCTGATTGTGATCCACCAGCAGCACGGTCGAACGCGCCAGATTGACTCTGTCGGGGGCATCGGGACGGGCCATGGGATCAGTCGAACAGCATCACATCGCCCGAAGCGGTGGGGCGGGCCGAGGGCGTCGGGATGCGGTCGCCCAGCCGATCGGCCAGGTCAGACAGGGTCAGGGTATGCAGGGCCGTGGCGAAGGGAACACCGACGCCGAGCGCCGCCGACAGGCCGCTCAGACCTTCGAGCCGCTGGATCAGCAGGTCGAACGCCTGGCTGCGCGACAGGGCGTCCGCGCGCATGGCCGCGGGGCAATGCGCCATCAGCTCGGAAGTCAGATCGGCCAGATCGTCCATCTGGACTCGCATCTCGACCAGTTCGTCGGACACGGCGGTCAGCAGAGCTTGAGTACGTTTGGCGGGCATCAGAACAACTCCACGGCGCCCATGGGCGCCGTCGGCAGGCGGGGCGGCGCCTGTGCGGGAACATGGCTGTCCTGCACCGCCCGTTGCAGCGCCCGTCCGGAGACGGGCCAGTAATGCAGTCTTCGACCGCCCGCGCCGCGCAGGCTGCCGCCGACCAGGGGAATGCCTTCGTCGCGCAGGAAGCGTTCGGCGAAATCGGCATTGGCCATGCCGACATCCTTCAGGGAATCGAACATCCGCCCGCCGCCGAACAGCTTGGCTTCCAGGCGATCGCGTCGGGCGCCGGCCTTCATCACGTCGTTGATCAGAAGCTCCATCGCATAGGCGCCGTAGCGGCGGCCCGCGTCGGTGCCTGCGCCTGCGCCTTCGGGCAGCAGGAAATGGTTCATGCCGCCGACGCCGCTCTGAGGATCACGCAGACACATGGCGACGCAACTGCCCAGGATGGTGGTCAGCATCACGTTCGGGTCGGCGGTCACATGGTGGTCCCCCTGGCCGACATGGATCCTTTGCTCGGTCTGAAGCGCCGCCGCCGACATCATGTCAGGGGTCCAAATACGCCTTCCAGCTTCTCTTTCAGCTGAGCGACGGTGAAGGGTTTGACCAGGTAGTTGTTGACCCCGAACTGGACCGCGCGCGCCACCAGTTCGCGATCCGCCCGACCGGTCAGCATGATGAAGGCGGCGCCCTGGGTCGGCGGATGGGCGCGGACGGCGCGCAGAAGACCCAGGCCGTCCAGCTTGGGCATATTGAAGTCCGAGATCACCAGATGCGCAGGCCGGGCGATCATCTCGCGCAGGCCGGCCTCGCCGTCAGAGGCTTCGCGGAACTCACGGAACCCGATCTGCTGCAGGCTTGTGCGGATCAGGCCACGCATCGACATCTGGTCGTCGACGATCAGGGTATGGATAGCGGAAGCGGCAGGCATAGACGAACCTCAGGCGACAGTTTGGGCGGCGCGGGGAGGCGCGGCGCACAGATCGAGAATGGCGGACGAAAGGCGGGTGAGCGGCAGTTGGCGCTCGACGGCGCCGACCTCGTGAGCGACGCGCGGCATGCCATAGACGACGGACGACGCCTCATCCTGGCCCAGGGTGTGGGCGCCGGCGTTGCGCATCTCCAGCAGGCCCTGAGCGCCGTCGCGGCCCATGCCGGTCAGGATCACCCCGGTCATGGGACGGCGCAGGCGCGCCACCGACCGGAACAGGACATCGACGGACGGACGGTGGCCGCTGACCGTGTCACCCTGGCTGAGGCGGCAGCGCGGCGTGGTTCCCGAGACCTCCAGATGGGTCAGGCCGCCCGGCGCGATATAGATCTGGCCCGGGACCAAGGGCGCGCCGTCCACGGCCTCGCTGACCTGGGCAGCGGACATCTTGTTCAGGCGAGCGGCGAAGCTGGCGGTGAAGGTCGCCGGCATATGCTGGGTCACCACCGTCGCCGGACAGTCGGCGGGAAAGGCGGACAGGATGGTCAGCAGAGCTTCCACGCCGCCCGTCGAAGCGCCGATGGCCAGGATGTGATCGTGGGCCGCGCGATAGTCTGCGCGAGGACGAACGGCCTCGGCCGGTCCGCGAGCGCGGACGCGCGAACGGGCGGCGGTCTTCACCTTCAGGGTCAGTTCGGCGAAGGCCTCGACGGCCGTGACGCCCGCGCCGGGTTTGCCCACCGCATCGACCGCGCCCATCTCCAGGGCCTCCAGAGTGATCTCGGCGCCAGCCTGGGTCAGGGTCGAGACCATGACCACGGGCATGGGCCGCAACCGCATGATCTTTTCCAGAAACTCCAGCCCGTTCATGTTGGGCATCTCGACGTCCAGGGTGATGACGTCGGGGTTCAGTTCCTTGATCAGGGCGCGCGCTTCCAGGGGGTCGGCGGCGGTGCCGATCACCTCGATCTCGGGATCGCGACGCAGGGCGGCGGTGATCAGGCCGCGCATGGTCGGCGAGTCGTCGACGACCAGAACCCTCACCGGACCGGGGGCGACGCTCATGCGCTCAGCCTGTAGGTGGTCAGGCCGCTGGTCTGCAGCTGCTTCGACGCCGGGCCGCTGACCCGTTCGGAATGGCCGATATAGAGGGTGGCCCCAGGGGTCATCAGCGGGGTGAACCGCTTCCAAACCCGCTCCTGGGTCGCCTCGTCGAAATAGATCACGACGTTGCGGCAGAAGATGACGTCGAACTTGCCCCGCATCGGCCAGTCGCCGATCAGGTTCAGCTCGCGGAACGACACCAGGTCGCGCAGCTCGGCGTTGGCCGACAGCATATCGCGCCCTTGCGACGGGGCCTTTTCGAAGAAGCGATTGCGCAGCACCGGCGGCGCATTCTCCAGCGCCTCGGCCGAATAGACCCCGGCGATGCCCTCGGCGACCATGTTGGGGTCGATGTCGGTGGCAAGGATGCGCACGTCCAGATCATTGGCTTCGGGCAGGACGGCCAGCACAGTCATGGCCATCGAATAGGGCTCCTGCCCGTTCGAACAGGCGGCCGACCACAGGCGGACCCGCTCACCGCGACGGGCTCGCTCGGCCAGCACCGGCATCACCTGATCGCGCAGATGCTCGAAATGATGCGGCTCACGGAAGAAGCGGGTGACGTTGGTGGTCAGGGCCGCCGTCATCGCCTGACGCTCGTCCACGCCGTCCACGCCCTCGATCAGGGCGCAATAGTCGCGGAAACTGCGCAGACCCAGGCTGCGCAGCCGCTTGGCCAGCCGCGAATAGACCAGGACGGCCTTGCCCTCGTTCAGAGCGATGCCGGCGTGGCTGTGCAGGATCTGGGCGATGTGGCGAAAGTCATCGGCCGTGAAGACGAACTCGCCTTCGACCAGGGAAGCGCGCCCGGCGGGGTTGGTCATGCCGCTTCGGCCTCGGGCTCGGGGATGATCCGGTCCAGTTCGATCAGGCTGATCATGCGGCCGTCGATGGCGAAGATGCCCTTGACGAAGGCCTTCACCTGTTCGCTGGCCACGTCGGGCGTCGGCTGCACGGCCTCGTCTGTCAGCTGGATGATGTCGGACACGGCGTCGACCAGCAGGCCGACCATCCGGCCGCCGACATGGGCCACCATGATGACATGGCGTTCGGACGGCTCGGACGTGTTCAGACCGAACCGCGCGCCCAGGTCGATGATCGGCAGCACGGCGCCGCGCAGGTTGATGACGCCCTTCATATAGCCGGGCGCACGCGGCAGGGGCGTTGCGGGGGTCCAGCCGCGGATCTCGCGCACAGCCATGATGTCGACGCAGAATTCCTGCTCGCCGATACGGAAGGCGATCAGTTCGCGGACCGCAGCGGCGGTGATGTGGGACACGTCGTTCATGATCAGCTCGCGATTTTGAAGTCGGGACGAGTGGCGGCCTCGATGCGGACAGCCTTCTTGCGCCAGGCTGCGACAATGGCGTCCACGTCCAGGATCAGGGCGACACGACCGTCGCCCAGGATGGTGGCGGCGGCGACGCCGTCGACCTGCTGGTAGTTGGTCTCAAGGCTCTTGATGACCACCTGGCGCTGGCCCTGGATGGCGTCGAACAGCAGGGCCGCACGGGCGCCGGCCTCGGTTTCGATGACCATGGCCACGCCGGTTTCGGGCGCGACGGGGCTGTCTCGGAATCCCATACCCAGGGCCACGTCGATCAGGGGCACGAACTGGTCGCGGAAGCGGATCACCGGATCATGGCCGCCGACGTAATGGATGTCCTGGGCGCGCGGCGTCAGGCTCTCGACGATGGCGGTCAGGGGCGCGACCAGGGTCTGTTCGGCGGCGCTGACGACCATGCCGTCCAGCACGGCCAGGGTCAGGGGCAGGCTGAGGGTGAAGGTCGATCCCTTGCCCGGAACCGAGCTGATCGAGATGCGCCCGCCCAGGGCCTGGATGGACCGGCGAACCACGTCCATGCCCACGCCCCGGCCCGAGACATCCGTAATGGTCTCGGCGGTCGAGAAACCGGGCAGGAAGATCAGGTTGTCGATCTCGTCGTCGGACAGGACGGCGTCTTCGGCGATCAGGCCGCGCGAGACGGCGATGCCCTTGACCCGTTCACGATTGATGCCGCGCCCGTCGTCGGAGATCTCGATGACGATCCGGCCCGAACGGTGCAGCGCGGCCAGACGCACCGTGCCTTCGACAGGCTTGCCGGCGGCGGCGCGATCCTCAGGCCCTTCCAGGCCGTGGTCGATCGCGTTGCGCAGCATATGGGTGATGGGTTCGGCCAGACGCTCGACCACGGTCTTGTCGACCTCGGTGTCCTCGCCGGCGGTGACCAGGCGGACGCGCTTGCCGGTCATCTCGCCGACTTCACGGACCAGGCGCGGCATGCGCTGGAACACCGACTTCACCGGCTGGGCGCGGATGGCCATGACGCTGTCCTGGATCTCGCGGGTCAGCAGTTCCAGGTCTTCCAGACCGACCGAGACGCCCGACGACCGGGCCAGGCCGCTCTCGGTCACGCGCTGGGCCAGCATGGCCTGCTGGATGACCAGTTCGCCGACGACGTTGATCAACCGGTCCACCCGATCCAGATCGACGCGGATGGTCACCGCCGCCGGGGCGGCTGGCGCGGTCGGGGCCGCTGCGGGGGGCGCAGCGGACGCCGGCGCAGGAACCGAAGCGGGAGCCGGTGAAGCAGCGGGGGCGACGGCTTCAACCACGGGAGCGGGAACGGCAGACACCTCGGCCTGAGCCATCGCCAACAGGGCGGAGATGTCGAAATCAGCGGCGGGCGACAGATCAGCCTCGACCGCTTCCGATTCGGCGTCGGTCCTGCAGATCGACAGGTCGCAGTCGCTCTCGACGAAGTCGAACACGTCGCGAATGGCGGCCTCGTCGGCGTCCGTGATCAGATCGACGGTCCAGGCCAGATAGGATTCCTCGCTGACCAACTCGGCCAGGTCCGGCAGAGCCGAGGCATCCAGATCCACGCTCATCTGACCCAGGCGCGACAGTTCGCGCAGCAGGATGCCGGTCTCGTTGGCGTTGGCGTAGAGACGGGCGTGCGGGCGCAGGACAATGCGCCAGGCCTGAGCCGCAGGAGCCGCCGCCTCGTCAGCGGCCGCGACGGGCTCGCCCAGTCCGGCGAAGTTGAAGGCCACCGGTCGGAAGCCGAACTCGTCGGCTTCGGGCACGGCCGCCATGACCGGAGCAAACACGGGCGTGAAGTCGGGCGCGTCGTCCAGCGCGACCTCGGCGGCGGGCGAGCTCGCCTCGCCGTGGGTCAGGATTTCCATCTCGGCGACGAGACCGGCGGACCGGGCCTCCTCGACCGGAGCGGCCTGGCCGCGCGCGGCGGCGACATGGTCGGCCAGCACGTCGGAGGCGCGCAGCAGGGTCTTCACCGTCACGTCGTCGCAGGGTTTGCGACCGGCCCGGATCTCGTCCAGCAGGGTCTCGAACACATGGGCGAACCGCACCAGGGCGTCGAGGCCGAAGGCCCCTGCCCCGCCCTTGACCGAGTGCACGGCCCGGAACACGGCGTTGACGGTCTCGTCGTCCCCGGCGCCGGACTCGATCGCCAGCAGGCCGACTTCCAGGTCGCCCAGCAGTTCGTCGCACTCCTGGAAGAAGACGACCTTGATGGCCTCGAACGGGTCCACGGCGTCGCTCATGGTCAGGCGGCCACGCGCCGGACGGCGTCGACCAGCTTGACCGGATCGAACGGCTTGACGATCCAGCCGGTGGCGCCGGCGTCACGCGCCCGCTGCTTCTTGGCCGCGTCGCTTTCGGTGGTCAGGACCAGGACGGGCGTCGAGCGATGGTCGGGATTGGCGCGCATTCCCTCGATGAAGCCGAAGCCGTCGAGGCGGGGCATGTTGATGTCGGTGATGACCACATCGGCGCCGTGAGCCCCCAGGGTCTCCAGGCCGTCGACGCCATCGACTGCCTGGATGACATGATAGCCTGCGTCGATCAGGGCCATCTTCAGCATGTCCCGCATGGTGCGGGAATCGTCGATGGTCAGGACGGTCTTGGTCATGCGGCCTCTCCCTCTTGCAACGCCGACACGGGGTCGGCGCCGAAGGTGTTCCACTGGTTGGCGAAGGCTTCGGACACGCGGTCGATGATCAGGCTGTGGCCGTCACGGACCCAGGACTCCTGGGCCGAGATCAGGACCTGAAGGCACAGGCCGCCCAGGCGTTCGACGGCGGAACCGTCAACCACGACATCGCGTCCTCTCAGCGCCAACAGCGCCGCCCGAATGGGCTCGACCTGCTGGATGTCGAGAATGGCCGGCAGGGTGACGACAGCCGCTTGCGAGGAACTGGTCATCAGAATTCTTCCCAGCCTTCATCGGCCGCCACGGGCTCATGGCGCAGGGCGGCGCCGCCGCGTCCCACCGTACGCATCGCTGCGACCGGACGATGGGCTGGCCGAGGTGCGAAGCGGGGCTCGTTCCGCTCGGCGCGGGGAGCAGAGCGCACGGGTTGGGCCACCGAACCGATCTGGAAACGGGCGACCGAACCGGCAAGGCTTTCAGCCTCCTGCGACAGCGAATGGCTGGCGGCGGTAGATTGCTCGACCATGGCGGCGTTCTGCTGGGTCACCTGATCCATCTGGTTGACGGCGGTGTTGACCTGCTGAAGGCCGGTCGCCTGCTCCTGGGCCGAGGCGGCGATTTCCGACACCAGGCCGTCGATTTCGGCGACGCGTCCGACGATGCGTTGCAGCGCCTCGCCCGTCTGGCCGACCAGGCTGACGCCCGTATTGACCTGGGTGGTCGAGGCCGAGATCAGGACCTTGATCTCCTTGGCCGCTTCCGCCGAGCGCTGGGCCAGGGCCCGGACTTCGGAGGCGACGACGGCGAAGCCGCGACCTGCGTCCCCTGCCCGCGCCGCCTCGACGCCGGCATTCAGGGCCAGAAGGTTGGTCTGGAAGGCGATCTCGTCGATCACGCCGATGATCTGGCTGATCTCCTGGGCCGACTTCTCGATGGCGCCCATGGCCGAGACAGCGTCGCGCACGACATTGCCGCTTGTCTCGGCGTCGCCCTTGGCGGCCTGGACGGTTTCGGAAGCCTGGCGGGCGCCGGCGGCGGTGCGGTTCACCGTGGCGGTGATCTCGTCCAGGGCTGCGGCGGTCTCTTCCAGCGAAGCGGCCTGTTGTTCGGTGCGGCGCGACAGGTCGTCGGCGGCCTGACTGATCTCGCCGGAGCCTGAACGGATGGCCGCGACATTGGTCACGACGACGGACATGGCGTCCTGCAACTGCACCACTGCGGTGTTAAAGTCTTCCTTCAAGCGAGCCGCCTTGGGGGCGACTTCGGCGGTAAAGCGATGCGTCAGGTCCCCGTTGGCGATGGCCGACAGACCTTCGCCCAATGCGCCGATGGCGATGGCGTCCTGTCTTGCCGCCTCGGCCTTCTCAGCCTCGTTGGCCGCACGTTCGACCTCGGATTGCGAGCGATTGGCCAGGGCCTCGGCCTCGATGCGGATCTTGTCGATAGCGGCGTCGCGGAACGCGATGATGGCGACGCCCATCTGGCCGAACTCGTCTTTGCGCAGAGCGCAGGGCACCTCTATCGTGTTGTCGCCAGCCATCAACTTGCGCATGTAGCCGGTCATGTTCATCACCGGCTTGGCGATGCCGCGTGACAGCACGACACTGGCGCCGACGGCGATCAGCATAGCGCCCAGAAGGCCGATCAGCAGGCTCATCTCTGCGACGGCGGTGGCGCGGTGCTGCAGGTCGCGGGCTTGGTCCAGATTGGCCGAGATGATGGCTTTCAACTTGTCCATCGCCGTTTCGACCGGCGTCATCAGTTGATCGGCTATACCCGCGTTGCCAACCATGGCGACGGCCTCGGCCCGGGTCGCCGGGTCACGCGCCAGCGTCGCGCCGTTGACGACAACCCCTTCGAACCAGGCGTCGGCTGCCTTCTCGACATCGTCGATCACCGCATCGGCCTCGACCGTCCCTGAGCCGCGCAACGTGTCCAGCTTTTCCTTGAAGGCGGCGCGGTGAGCGTTTGTCCGGTCGAGGTAATAGGGGTCAGAAGACACCAGATAGCCCCGATAGCTGTTTTCCTGGCGCGCCAGGGAGAACTCGGCCGCCGCGGTCTCACGCGTCATCGCGTTGGCGGTCGAACGCAGCGCGTCGGAGGTCTTCACCTCCTTCAGGTTCAGGTAGACGACCCCGCCCATGGCGCTGATCGCCAGCAGGATTGAGGCGAAGGCGAGGATCAGCTTCTTGCCGATCGGGACATTGCTCAGTTTCACGGCAGTTTCCTTGTCGAGAGGCGCGAGGGACGAAAAAGATCGGTAAGAAGACGGTCAGAGAGACAGGGTCAGGGCGGCGACCAGGCGACCTTCGTAGCTTTCGCCAAAGTCGTGCCGATCGGTGTCGTACCAGCGCAGATCGACGGCGAAGCGGTCGTCCAGCTTGCGCTTCACACCCACGTTCCAGGCCCGGTAGTCGTTGCCGTTGCGGGCGGTGCGGTCGGCGATGGCGGCGGTCGCCTTGGTTGCGGCATTGATGGCCACGCCGCCCTGCAGTTCGACCCACCAGGCCTCTTTCGTGCCGGCGAAGCCGTCGTCGGTGTAGTTGACGCGCAGGCGGGTCGCGACAGGTCCGAAAGTGCGCGACGCGTCGGCCTGAAACTCGGTGTAGTTGGCGTCGATGCCCGAGCGGGTGCCCGGCAGGTCGCGGTTGATGACCGACAGGTCCAGTCCGTAGCCGGAGACCGTCGTCCGATAGCCGATGGTGGTCAGGATTTCGGCGTCCGAGCCCTGGGGCAGGTCCGCGGTGGCGCCGAACAGGCTGGCGTAGGCTCCGCCCTGGGTCCAGGTCACCTGGCCCGAGACACTGGGTTGCTCGTCGCTCTTACCAAGGCCTTTGCCCGTGTATTCGCTAGCGACACCCAGTTGAAAGGAGAAGGGATCAGCAGCCACGGCCGCACTCGCGCCCATCAAGGTCGATCCGACAGCAAAAAGGCTCAGGCCAATCTTTCGCATTACAGCGTTATCCATTTTCTTGTTCTTCATGGTGACCTTTCTGGTCTCCGTGTTGTCGTTAAGGTTGACGGGGAACGCGAATATTCTTCGTGAATCGCGCGATAGGTAGAAACACCTAGAGTTGAGCCTGCGGGGCAGTCGAGGCGGCGGTTGGCTGGTGCGGCGTGCTCTGCGGCCCGGCGACGGGCTTCGAAGCGCAAAGGGCCTGTACCGCGCGAACGAGGGCGCAGGCGTCGACGGGCTTGCCCAGCCAGGCGTTCGCCCCGGCCGCCGCCATCTGCTGACGCGGCTGAGCGGAGGTCTCGCTGGAAACGACCAGGATTGGGGTGGCGCCGACACGCGGGTGACGACGGACCAGCCGCACCAGGGCCTCGCCGTTCAGGCACGGCATATTGAAATCCGTCAGGATGACAGACGGCGTGAAGGTGCGAAGTCGGCGCAGCGCCGCCCGAACCCCGTCAACGGCGACCACTTCGAACTCGGCCGCCGTCAGGATACAGCACAGCAAACGACGAATGGCCGCGGAGTCGTCTATCAAGAGTATCCGAAAATTCTTACGCATAGCCCGTCCTCACTTAAGAGAACGGCGATAACCAACAGAAGCGAAGCCGAGGTAACCTTCGCGATAGGGTCAAGTGCTTAGGTATTTACCCCTAATGGCCTCGGTGCTAACCCTGTCGGCCGAGGAAGCTAAGAAAAACAAGCCGTGACAACCGTCGATCAGGCCCCTCAACCTGCAGAAACGTCATCTTTCTTGACGCGCTTCGCCATGATGTCGAGCTGGGCATCGCACGGCTGGCGCGGCTATGCACTGGCGGTGGGCGGCGTCGGCCTGGCTCTGCTGGCCCGGCTTGGGCTCGAGGCTTTCGGCAAATTCTATTACCTGCCGTTGATCCCGGCGATCATGCTGCCTGCGCTGCTGGCGTCGCGCGGGGCTACGGCCCTGGCCATCGTGCTGGCGATTGCGGCCAATGTGGTTCTGGTGTCCCGCGTCAGTGTGGTCGATGCTGTGGTCAACGCCCTGTTGTTCGCCGCTGTAGGATTAGCGATCGGCGAGATCGGCCGGGCGCGTCGGTCCTTCAAGGCCCGGTCGATCGAACTGAAATCCCAGCTGAACACCCGCGACGCCACCATACACGCGATGCTTGCGTCGGCCCCCGTAGTGACCCTGGACGCCCGCGCCCGGATCGTGACCATCAGCCAGCCGGCCTGCACCCTTTTCCGCACGACAGAACGCCATGCGAAGGGGCGCGCCTTTCAGGAATTCGTCGAGTATTTCAACCTCGGGCTGGCGCGGTGGGCGCCGTCCGAGGCGCCGATCACGGACCAGTATTGGCTGGGCCGCCGAACGGATGGCGATGTCTTCCCGCTGGGCATCCAGGTCGCGTCGGTGACCGGAGATCCCACGACGTCAGAGGTTATCCTGACCCTGACCGACCTCAGCCTGTGGCACGCATCGGAGCTTCGCAATCAGGATCTGGGCGAGCAGCTTAATCAGGTGTGGCGGATGAACTCCCTGGGCCAGATGGCGGCTATCCTGGCTCACGAATTGAACCAGCCCCTGACGGCGGCGACCATGTATCTGCAGGCGACCCAGGCCGATCTGGGCCGGGTCGGGGTGCTGGCCGACAGCGCCAGCCGTACGGCCGATCTGGCCAAGGGCCAGATCCTGCGAGCCGGGGCCATCATCCGGCGGGCGCGCGCGCTCCTGACGGTAGAGGCCAGTCCGCTTCAGCACGAACGCCTGTCGTCGATGCTGGAGGACCTCGGCCCCATCATCCAGCTACTGGCCCCGCCGGCGGGCGCAACGGTCCACATCGACGTGCCTCCCGGCGACGACGGCGTCATGGCCGACCGGATTCAAATGCAACAGGCCCTGGTCAACCTGATCCGCAACGCCGTCGAGGCCGTCGCCGACTGTGCCCGACGCGAAGTCCGGGTGGTAGGCCGCTCCGTCGATGCCGACGTCTATGAAATCCGCGTGGAAGACACCGGCCCCGGCGTCGATCTAGAGCGCACATCCCACCTGTTCCAGCCGCTGATGACCACCAAGTCGGACGGCATGGGCCTGGGCCTGTCGGTCACCCGAACCATCGTCGAGAACCACGGCGGCGTCCTGTCCGTGGGTCGAAGCGACCTGGGCGGAGCCGTCTTCCACTTCAGCCTGCAACGCGCATCGGAGCCGCCATGCCCGTGAAGACCACGCCTTCGGTGTTCGTGATCGAGGACGATTTCGCCGTCCGCGACTCGCTGGTGCTGCTGCTCCGATCCCAGGGACTTCGCGCCAGGGGATTCGCCAGCGGGGTCGAGTTCTTCGCCAACCTGCCGACAGATCTGGTGGCCTGTGTCGTCACGGACCTTCGAATGCCGGGCATCGACGGGATCGAGGTGGTCAGGCGACTGGGCGAACTTCGCGGCGACGCCTGGCCCATCGTCGTCATCACCGGCCACGCCGACGTGCCCTCGGCGGTCGAGTTGATGAAGGCCGGGGTGACCGACTTCATCGAAAAGCCGTTCGAGCCCCAGCGCCTGGTCGAGACCCTCAAGGGCTGCGTCTCCAGGATGCATCAGGTCGGGACCCAGATGGAAGTGCGCGCCGATATCGACCGGCGGCTCGCGCAACTGACAGCCCGCGAGCGCCAGGTCTTCGACGCCCTGGCCGCCGGCCTGTCGAACAAGGAGATCGCCGCCCGGCTGGAAATCAGCCCGCGCACGGTGGAAATCTTCCGCGCCAAGGTGATGACCAAGACCGAGGCTCCCAACCTGTCGGCGTTGGTCCGCATGAGCCTGGGCCTAGTCTAGGCCTCACGACGCCCGGTCTAGCGCCAACTGGATCACATCGGTTCGCCGCGAGCGGAAGCCGGCCTCGCAATAGGCCAGGTAGAAGCGCCATAGCCGCCGGAAGCGTTCGTCGAATCCCGCCCCCTCTCGGCCGATCACAGCCCACGCGGCCTCGAACCGGCGCGCCCATTCGGCCAGGGTATCGGCGTAGTCGCCACCGAACCGCTCGACCGTATTCCATCTCAACCCCGCCGTCTCGATGACGGGCGCCAGCCTGGCCTCCGAAGGGAGTGAGCCGCCGGGGAAGACGTATTTCTGGATGAAGTCAGTGCGGGCGTCGTATTCGTCGAACAGCGCATCCTGAATGGTGATGATCTGCAGACCCGCCCGGCCGGCGGGTTTCAGGACCGCCTGCACCTTGGCGAAATAGGCAGGCCAGTATTCCCGTCCCACAGCCTCGAACATCTCGATAGAGGCCACCCGGTCGAACCGTCCCTCCACGTCGCGATAGTCGATCAGACGGATGTCGGCCTTGTCGGCCAGCCCAGCCTCGAACAGACGACGGCGCGCATAATCATGCTGTTCGCGCGAGATGGTGACGCCGGTCACGGTCGCGCCGATCTCGCGCGCCGCGAACTCGGCGAACCCGCCCCAACCGCAGCCGATTTCGAGGACGCTGTGACCGGGCCGCAGGTCCATCATCCTGGCGAGCGACGCGTATTTGGCCGCTTGCGCCGCCTCCAGCGTCTGGCCGGGCCCTTCGAACCGGGCGGACGAATAGGTCATGGAGCCGTCAAGCCAGGACGAATAGAATGCGTTGCCCAGATCATAATGGGCGTGGATGTTGCGTTTCGAACCCCGGCGACTGTTCCGGTTCAGCCGGTGGCCCAGCCAGTGGACGGCGTTCATCACGGGATTGCCGTCGAACAGTCGCCGGATGTGGTCGTAGTTGTTGACCAGGGTCTCCAGCAGCACTGGCAGAGCGGGAGAGTCCCACTCCCCAGCCATGTAGCCTTCGGCAAAGCCGATATCGCCGCTCTTCAGCACACGGGCGGCGCAGCGATAGTTGCGGATGGTCATCACCGCCGCATGGCCGGGCTCCCTGCCGCTGAGCTGACGCGTCGTGCCGTCCGGCAGGACGATGGTCAGCCGCCCCCAGGTCCAGTTCGACGACAGCAGCCGCAACGCCAGGTCGAAGACCGCCGAGGAAGGCGCCGCGCGGGGAGCTCCATACAGGGTCGTGGTCATGAGTTCAGAGGTCTCGGTTCGGGAAAAGGTTCACGACGGTCTCGGCGGCAGGGCGTCGCGGGTTTCATCGACCCAGACGGCTTTCCTGCGGTTGTCGCTGGGCGGTCAGCGGCTCCCAGGCCGGCGGCGGCTGACGGGTCAATCGCACGCCCTTCAGCCACAGCTTGATGGCCTCCCAGTGGATAGCGGCCATGACCTTCATCGGCATCAGGGGCAGGGACACCGCCGCCGATAACAGGTCGCGATCCTCCAGCGGGCGGCGCTCCGCTGACATGGCGGCCGTGATCAGCACACCCTCAGCGTCGATGCCGTCGATGGTCATATCCAGGGTCGCGCCCGGCGCGTGGCCGCGAAACGCGTAGTCCATTTCCATGGCCATGAAGGGCGAGACATACAGGGCTTTGGCGGCGCCCTGGCGGATCACGCCCGCTGCCTGATCCTGTTCCGGCACTGGAATGACGTAGGCGTGGCGAACGCCGAACGTGCTGGTCACCTCATAGACCATGGCCGCCAGCCGTCCGTCTTCGAGGTTGCAGTAGTAGAGGCTGATCGGATTGAAGACATAGCCCAGCACACGCGGCATGGTCAGCAGACGGATGGCGCCCTCGCCGATATGGATGCCTGCGCGATCCAGCCAGGCCTCGACCTGGGGCCGCAGGGGTTGCCCCGACCTGTCGCCATGATCGCCGTCATGAAACGACAGCAGGTTGAAGCCATTGCGCGAGAACAGGCGCAGCCGCCGGTCCAGTCCGTCGATCTCAGCCAGATCGAGCAGCAGCCAGAAGACGCGATAGTTTAGCCTGTGCGCCTTGGGCCGCAGTCGCTGGTGCATGACCTCGCCGCGATAGAGGGCTGAGGTCGGGCTATCAGGGTTCGGGCTCACGCCGCCCGCTCCAGCGTCCCCGTCGCAACGGGCGACAGATGGATACGCCCGCTCTCGTTTTCGACGGACCAGGGGCGGCGCACCCCACCCAGTTGCTCGGCGACGGCCAGACCCGATTGCAGGCCATCCTCGTGGAAACCCGCCCCGAAATGCGCGCCGCAGAACCAGACCCCGCCCTGGCCCTGCAGACTCCACAGCTGCTTCTGCGCCTGGATGGCGGCCGGGTCGAAGATGGGGTGCTCGTAAAGCTCGCTGCGCAACAGGGTGTCGGGCCGGGGCGGGCGCGGCGGGTTCAGGGTGACGAACAGGTCCTGGCCCGGCAGGCCCTGCAGCTTGTTCATCCAATAGGTGACGCACAGGCCGTCGTCCGCGCCGATGTAGTTCCAGCTGGCCCAGGCGCGCCGGCGACGCGGCATCAGCCCCGCGTCGGTGTGCAGGACCGTCAGGTTGCGGCTATAGCGGAAGGCCCCCAGCACCCGTTCCTCGTCAGCGGTGGGCTCGGCCAGCATGGCCAGGGCCTGGTCGGCGTGGGCGCCGATGACGACGTGATCGAACCGTTCGACGTCGCCCTCGCTGTCATGGATCATGACACCGTGCTCGGTGCGCTGAATCGCCCGAACGCCGTGGTTCAGCCGCACATCGCCCAGCGCCCGAGCCAGATGCTCGACATAGACACGGCTGCCTCCCTCGACCGTGCGCCATAGCGGACGACCCACCAGTTTCAGCAGGCCGTGGTTGCCGCAGAAGCGCAGGAAGGCCTCGGCCGGGTAGTCCATCAGCGTATGGGCGGGCGACGACCAGATCGCCGCCGCCATCGGCAGCAGGTGATCGTCGCGGAAAGCCTCGCTGAACCCTTCGCGCTTGAGATAGTCACCCAGGGTAAGGTTGGGATCGGTCAGTTGGGCCAGATCGACGGGCGCGTCGCGATAGAAGCGCAGGATCTCGCCCAGCATGGACCAGAAGCGAGGCCGCAGGACGTTTCGCCTCTGGGCGAACAGGCCGGGCGCCGCGTACTCGAACCGCCCGTCCTCCAGCGAGACCGCAAAGGACATATCGGTCGCCCGCGTCGCTACGCCCAGATGCGCAAACAGGGCGATCAGGTTGGGATAGGTGGCGTCATTGAAACAGATGAAGCCAGTGTCGACAGCGACCTCCCCGGCGGAGACAGTGTTGGAATGACCGCCCAGCCGATCGGCCTGTTCATAAACGGTGACCTGGTGCCGCTGGGCCAGCAGCCATGCTGAGGACAGGGCGGCGATGCCCGATCCGACCACGGCGATCTTCAGGGAACCGTCGATGGGACGGACGGACGACAGCGGCATGACGGCTCCAAAAGAGGCCCGCCGGAAACAGGGAAGGCATGACCCGTTACGCTTCGGCCTGGAGATCGGATCGTGATTGATCCAGACATTTCGACGAAGCGTATTAGGCTCCATGCATGCTGAGGCTTCCGTATTCACATACCCTGCAGGGCGGCCAGACAGGCAGTCGGCCAGGCAGTCGGCGAAATGGCCCGCGCGGATGAGTCCGAGCGCCGCTCAACCCGAGCCGATCAACCATGACAGGCTGATCGAGGCCGTGGCCCTGCGGCGCGACCGCGAAGCCTTCGCTGAACTGTTCGACTATTTCGCCCCCCGGCTGAAGGCCTGGCTGATCAAGTCGGGCGCAGCCCCCGCCGCCGCCGAAGACTTCGCCCAGGACGCCATGCTGACCGTGTGGCGCAAGGCGGATCTGTTCGATGCCAGAAAGGCCCGCGCCGCGACCTGGATCTTCACCATCGCCCGCAACCGGCGGCTGGATATGCTTCGCCGCGACGCCCGCCCCCTGCCGACGCCGGAGATCGAACTGGCCGACCAGGACCCGCAGCGGCCCGACGACATCCTGTCGATGTCGCAGGATGCAGAACGTGTACGCGACGCCCTGTCTCGGCTGACGCCCGACCAGTCCGAGGTGCTGCGCCTCGCCTTCTTCGTCGACAGCCCCCATTCCGAAATCGCCCGCCGGCTCGACCTGCCGCTGGGCACCGTCAAATCCCGCATACGAAACGCCATGATAAAGCTGCGCCAGATTCTTGAACCCACCCAAGGGGCGTCGCAATGACCGCCCCCCTGGCGAAGAGCCGCCACGACCCGTCCGAAGACCGCCTGCTGGCCTATGCCTCGGGCGCGCTCAGCCCGCCGGAAGCCGTCGTCGTCGCAGCCCATCTGGCGCTGCGCCCCGCCAATGACGCCTGGGTGCGACGGCTGCAGAGCGTCGGCGGAGCCCTGTTGGTCGACACAGCGCCGGCCGATCTTTCGGAACACGCCCTGGCCCGCGCCATGGCCCGGATCGAAACCGACGCCGGCGAGGCCCGGCCCCAACCGCCGCTCAACGATATGCCTGAACTGCCCGAGCCGCTGCGCCGCTATGCCCTGGGTCCCTGGCGCTGGATCGGGCCGGGTATGCGGATACGCGACGTCGATGCGCCGCGCGACGGCGATTGCCGCGTCATCCTGCTGAAGATCGACCCAGGCCGCGAAACGCCACGCCACACCCATGGCGGGGTCGAGCTGACCTGCGTCCTGTCGGGCGCCTATGCCACCGATGACCACAGGTTCGATGTCGGGGATCTGGAAGAGGCTGACAACGACGTTCTGCACCAGCCGCGCGTGGTCTCCGACGAACCCTGCCTCTGCGTCGTCGCCCTCGACGGCCAGATTCAGCTCGATGGCTGGCTGGGGCGGTTGATGCAGCCCTTCGTGCGGCTGTGATCCCTCTCGCCCTGCTCTGGGGCGGCGCCGCCCTGTTCATGGTCGTGGTGATGACCGCCGCCTGGATCGTTCAGCGCCGTACGGGTCAGGGCGGCTGGGCCGACGCCTTCTGGTCCCTGGGTCTGGGCGCGGCAGGGGTGGGCGTCGCACTGTTCCCCGTCGCCGCGGAACCGCCCTCCCCGCGCCAGTGGCTGGCGGCGGTCCTGATCGGTCTGTGGGGCCTGAGGCTGGGGCTGCATATCGCGGCCCGAGCCGCGCATGACACCGAAGACGCCCGCTATGCCCGGCTCCGCCACGAATGGGGCGCGCACTTCCAGGGGCGGATGTTCGGATTCCTGATGCTCCAGGCCGGAGCCGCCGCCTTCCTGGCGCTCAGCGTGCTGCTGGCCGCGCGCCAGCCCACGCCTGGACTGACGATACAGGACGCCTTGGCCGCAATCGTCTTCATCTCGGCCTTGATCGGCGAAGCGGTCGCCGACCGACAGTTGGCCGCCTTCAAGGCCGATCCCGCCAACCGGGGCCGGATCTGCGACACCGGCCTGTGGGCCTGGTCGCGGCATCCCAACTATTTCTTCGAGTTCCTGGGCTGGTGCGCCTGGCCGATCTTCGCCATCGACTTCACGGGCGGATGGGTCTGGGGCTGGCTGGCCCTGAGCGGCCCGGCCTATATCTACTGGCTGCTGACCCAGGTGTCGGGCGTGCCTTTGCTGGAGGCGCATATGAAGCGATCGAGGCCCGACGCCTTCGCGGCCTACGCCGCGCGCACCAGCGTCTTCTTCCCCAGACCGCCTCGACCTTAGCGCCGCCTGACCACTAGGGCGTGATCTTCAGCACACGCATGGCGACTGCACAGGCTGCGGCTGACGCCCCGGCGCTGACGCAGACGCCCCAGGCCATGTCGATGATCGACAACTTCAGGCTCCAGGTCTTCAACGTGGCCAGATTGGTCAGGTCGTAGGTGCCATAGGCGAACAGGCCGAACAGGCCGCCCCACAGCAGCGCCTTCTTCCAGCCGCCCTCGGCCAGACCCGGCATGACGGCGAACAGGGTCAGGCCCGCTGCGTAAAGCGCATAGAAGGCGATGGCTGGGACCAGCCGGAACTGGTCGGCCAGCATCGAGCCGATCAGGGGGCGATAAACCCGGTCTCCCATCGTCCCCAGCCAGGCCGTGTCGATGATGGCGAAGGCGACGAGGGTCAGGACATAGGCGACGGCGACGTTCATGATGGGCTCCTCCAGTTGGACAGATACGCGCGAGATCGCGGATCAGATGGCTTAACCACAAACGCCGCCCAGACCCGATCAGTCCCGCCCTCTCCACCGCGCCGCCAGAACGGGCAGAACGATCAGGGTCAGCAGGGTCGCCGAGGTCAGCCCGCCGATGACCACCGTGGCCAGGGGTTTTTGCACCTCTGCCCCCGCGCCGCTGGCAAAGGCCATGGGCACGAAGCCCAGCACCGCCACCAGCGCCGTGGTCATCACGGCTCGCAGGCGACTGACCGCGCCTTGAAGCGCCGCATCGGGCGCCGCCATGCCTTCGGACAGCCGTTGCCGGATCGCCTGCATCAGGACCAGGCCGTTCAGGGTCACGACACCGGACACGGCGATAAAGCCGACCGCCGCGCTGATCGACAAGGGCATCCCTCTCAGCGCCAGGGCCAAAGCCCCGCCAACGAGCGCCAGGGGGACCCCCGCGAACACCAGAACCGCATCCCGCCATGAGCGCAGCGCCAGCACCAACAGAAGGCCGATGGTCAGGAAGACGATGGGCAGGATCAGGGCCAGCCGCGCCGATGCACGCTGCAGGTTCTCGAACTGTCCGCCCCAGTCGATCCAGCCGGACGGCGGGGGCTGGACCTGTGCCGCCACTTTGGCCTGCGCTTCGGCGACGAAGCCGCCTAGGTCGCGTCCGCGGACGTTGGCCTGGACGATCATGCGGCGCTTGCCATCGGCGCGGCTGATCTGGTTCGGCCCCTCGGCCACGTCGAAACGGGCCACGGACGACAGGGGAATGGTGGGGGCGCCCGCCTCGGCGTTCTCGGGCATGACCGGCAACTGCTCCATCACGGCCGGGTCGGCGCGCAGGCTCTCGTCCAGCCGCACCACCACGTCGAAGCGCCGGTCGCCCTCATGGATCTGGCCCGCAGATCGGCCGGCCAGGGCGATGGCCAGGGCGTCGGCGGCGTCGGAGGCGTGGATGCCCTGCGCCGCCGCCACCGTGCGGTCGACGCTGGCGGTGATGGTCGGCTGGCCCGACACCTGTTCCACCCGAACGTCCGCCGCGCCCTCGATCCCGTTCAAAACGGTCGCCACCTGTTGGGCCGTGGCCGTCATGGCGGCGAAATCGTCGCCATAGATCACCACCGCCACGTCCGACCTGACCCCGGCGATCAACTCGTTGAACCGCATCTCGATCGGCTGGGTGAACTCGTAATTATTGCCCAGCAGGGTCGACAGACGCGCCTCCATCCCCGCGACCAGATCGGCCTTGGCCATGCCCGGTTCTGGCCAATCACTGCGGTCCTTCAGGATGACGAAGGTATCGGAGATCGACGGCGGCATGGGATCCGACGCGACCTCGGCGGTGCCTGTTCGGGTGAAGACCCGCTCGACTTCCGGCATGGCCTTCAGCGCCGTCTCCACCTGGAACTGCATCGCCTGGCTCTGTTCCAGAGAGGTGGAGGGCGCCCGCAACGCCTGAACCAGAATGTCTCCTTCATCCAACTGCGGCACGAACTCGCGCCCCAGCATCATGAAGGCGATCAGGCCGGCGATCAGGGCCATGCCGGCTCCGGCCAGGACCATGCGCGGACAGGCGATGGCGCGCGCCAGCAGAGGCGAATAGCGCGCCTTGGCTGCACGGGTCAGGCGCGTTTCCTCGTGATCCGCCTTGGGTTCGCGAACCAGCAGGGCCGCCATCGCGGGCACGAAGGTGAAGCTGAGAACAAAGGCCGCCGCCAAGGCCAGCATGACGGTGGCGGCCATCGGCCCGAACATCTTGCCCTCCACCCCCTCGAACATCAGCAGGGGCGCATAGACCAGCAGGATGATCGCCTGGCCAAATGCGGCCGGACGCGCCATCTCGCGCGCCGCCGCAGCGGCGACCGACAGACGCTCTGCAGCCGTCAACGCCCGGCCCGCCTCCGTCCGCTTCAGTCCGAGGCGACGCAGGGTGTTCTCGATCACCACCACCGCACCATCGACGATCAGGCCGAAATCGAGCGCGCCCAGGCTCAGCAGATTGGCGCTGATGCCGAACCTGTTCATGGCCGAGGCCGCGAACAGGAAGCTCAAGGGAATAACCAAGGCGGTGATGATCGCCGCGCGGAGATTGCCCAGGGCGAAGAACAGCACGGTGACCACCAGCAGGGCGCCGAGCAGCAGGTTGTGCTCGACGGTGCGGATCGTCGCCTCGACCAGCTCGGTGCGGTCCAGCTCCGGACGCAGGCGAACGCCGGGCGGCAGGCTGGGCGTGATCTCCTTCAAACGTTCGCCAACGCGGTGGGCGACCTCGCGCGAGTTCTCGCCCTGCAGCATCAGGGCGGTGCCGACCACAGTCTCGCGTCCATCGGCGCTGGCCGATCCGAGGCGCGGAGCCCGGCCGATCTCGACCGTGGCCACGTCGGAGACGCGGATTACCTGCCCGCCCCGATTCAGGATCGGGGTCTGGGCCAGATCATCCAGGCTTTTCAGCCGCGCGTCGGCGCGCACGATATAGGCCTCGCCCGCCCGGTTGACGTAGCCGGCGCCGGCGATGCGGTTGGCGTGTTCCAGCGCCTCGACCAGCTGCACCAGGCCGACACCGTATGCGGCTAGCCGACCGGGATCGGGGTGCACCGCGTATTCCTTCACATAGCCGCCAAGCACATCGACGCCGGCGACACCCGGCACGGTCTTCAACTGCGGGGCCACGATCCAGTCCTGGACCGTGCGCAGATAGGTGGCCTTTTCCTGATCCGTGGTCAGGCGCTCGCCCTCGGGCGTGACGTAGAGGACGCCGGTCCGGGCCGCCGGGCCGGTCAGTTCCAGGGTCCAGATATAGACTTCGCCCAGACCGGTGACGACCGGCCCCATGGTGGGCGACAGGCCCGGCGGCAGGTCGTCTCGCGCCGCCTGAAGCCGCTCATTGACCAGATTTCGGGCGAAATAGATGTCGGTCGCGTCGGTGAAGACGGCCGTGATCTGGGAAAAGCCGTGGCGCGACAGAGACCGGGTTTCCATCAGTCCGGGCAGGCCAGCCAGCGCGGTTTCCAGCGGAAATGTCACCTGGCGCTCGACCTCTTCGGGCCCAAGAGCCGGGGCCACGGTGGTGATCTGCACCTGTCGGTTGGTGATGTCGGGGACGGCGTCGATAGGCAGGCGCATCAGTTCGCGACCGCCTAGGACGGCCAGGACGACGGCCAGTCCGACGACCAGCCAGCGCAGACGCACCGAGGCGTCTATGATCCGGTTCAGCATGGTCAGTGTCCGTGCTCGGCTTCGCCCTTGGCCAGTTCGGCCTTGAGCAGGAAGGCGCCGGGCCCGGCGATGCGTTCGGCGCCGGTAAGGCCCGAGATGATTTCGATGCGGCCATCGGCTGTTCGCCCGGTGACCACAGGCCGGGCGCGAAACCCGCCTTCCTCCACCACAAAGACAGAGGGCGCGCCCTCGACCGTCTGGACCGCGTCCACCGGCACGACCAGGGCGCCCGCATCGGCGCCCGACAGAATGCGGGCCGAGACCACGGACCCGGCGGGGGGCGCAGCTCCAGACGGCCGCGCCCGCACGATCACGACGCCATTGGCGTTGGCCGGAGCGATTGCGGTGACGACGCCGGAAACCCCACCCGATCCTGCAACCGTACTGTCCAGCCTGTCGCCGATCCTGACCAGAACGGCGGCGGCCGGCGGCGCCTCGAACACCAGTTCGGTGCGCGCGGGATCGGCTACGGCGGCGACCTGCAGCGCCTCTTCGTGCAGCACCTGTCCCGGCGCGGCGCTGATCCGGGTGACGATGCCGTTGATGGGGCTGCGCACCACGGTCAGGCCGTTGGCGCCCGGCGCCCCAAAGGCCCCGACCCGCGCGCGAGCGGCGCGCAACTGCGCCTCGGCACGGCGGGTCTCGGCGCTGGTGACGTCCAGCCGGGCCTGAGAAATCCAGCCCTGTTCGAACAGGGTCCGCTCGCGTCGCTCGGCCGCGCGAGCCGCGTCGGCCGTGGCGCTGGCCGCATCGGCGTCCGCGCGCGAGGCGGCTCCGTCGGGACTGCGCAAGGTGATCAGAGGAGAGCCGACGCCGACCCGGTCGCCAAGCCCGACATGGACCTGGGTCACGGCCCCGGCCAGGGGCGCATCGACGGAGGCCTCGGCGCCCGGCGCGAAGGCGACGCGTCCGGGCAGTTTCAGCTCGCTGCCGCCCCCACCGCGCTGCACGGCGATGATCGAGACCCCGGCCTGGATCGCCTGGTCCGGCGTCAGGGCGACCAGACCTTCCTCGCCCGTCTCTTCGGCGTGGCCTTCGTCAGCGTGCTCGGCTGCGGAGGAGCCGTCCAGGCGCCCGGCGACGCCGAAGCCCGCGCCAATACCCACGCCCAGGGCGACGAACACGGCGGCGCCGGTCATCAGCCAATGTCTTTGAATTCTCATGATCTGTCCTCGCCCGGCGCACACGGCCGGGCCCAGAGTTCGGGACGCGCGACATCATCGCCGCGCGAAAGCTCAGGCTGAACCGACGCAAGGGTCGGTCGAGGATCAGATTCGGGGTGGGCGTTCCGGACCCGCAGGTCGGCTCAGCGGCGCACCGCCTGTATCGCTCCAGGCCACGGGATGGCTGAAGCGGACCGCCCGCTGATGCGGGTGAGGCTCGGCCGGGACGGCGGCGTGGGAAGCGTGACAGCAGCCGTTGGCGCAGGCCGGGCCGCAATCGGGGCACTGAACATCATCGACGGGCGCTGCATCGACGAAGACCTGGGCGGTGACCGCCGCAGCCTCCTCGGCGCAGGCGTGGCTTTCGAAAGCAGGCGCGGCGAAGACCAACGTCAGCAGCAGGGCGCCGACGAAGCCCATTCGACGAAGCAGGTCGCGCACGGTCTTCACACTTCGCCGCTACCACGCCTGCGCACGCACGTCTCCCGGTCTCGACGCCGCAGTTCATCAGACGGGCGCCAAGCTCACGAACCCCCTCCCCCAAGTCCGGCCGGGCGGCTATAGGCTGTGCATGACCGACCAGACCGTTTCCGCCGCCGAAGCCGAAGCCGCCGTTCGCACCCTGATCCAATGGGCCGGCGACGATCCCGACCGCGAAGGTCTTCTGGACACCCCGGCCCGTGTCGCCCGCAGCTACAAGGAGCTGTTCGAGGGCTACGAGACCGAGCCCCGCGCCTATCTGGAGCGCACCTTCGAGGAGGTCGGCGGCTATAATCAACTGGTCGTGCTGAAGGACATCCGCTTCGTCAGCTTCTGCGAACACCATATGCTGCCGGTCGTTGGCGTAGCCCATGTCGGCTATCTGCCGACCGACCGGGTCGTCGGCATTTCCAAGCTGGCCCGGGTCGTGCGCGGCTATGCCAAGCGGCTGCAGATTCAGGAAAAGATGACCGCCGAGATCGCCACGGCCATCGACGAAGTCCTGCGTCCCGCCGGCGTCGGGGTGGTCATCGAGGCCGAGCACTCCTGCATGACCCTGCGCGGCGTCAATGTGCCCGGCGCCAAGCTGACGACCTCCAGCCTGCTGGGTGTGGTTCGTGACGACCCGCGCACTCGCGAGGAATTCCTGCGCCTGACGCGCTGAGCCCCATGGCGGTCGCCTAACGCGGGTCGCTAGGCCCGACCCTTGCGGAGACAGGCTCGAAGGAGCCTTTCCCCATGGCCTGGACCGCGATTTCGACCCGAAATGAGACACCCCCCATCGCCCGGGGCGGTTGGCTGGATGCGCTGCGTTTCATCGTGGCCAGCCTGATCATCCTGCATCACTTCCAGGCTGCAGCGCCGACGCCGCTGGCCGAACTGATCAATCCGGTGTTCGAGCGCGGCGGCTTCCTGCTGACCAATTTCTTCCTGATCGATTCAGGATACGTCCTGATGCGGGTCTATGGCGGCGCGGTCGGCCGGGGTGCCATGTCGCCCGGCGACTTCTTCATCAAACGCTTCCTGCGCGTCTATCCGGCCCACCTGATCATGGGCCTTGGCCTGGTCAGCCTGGTTGTCGTCGGTGCGGTCGCCGGCTTTGCACCGCGCAATCCCGAGTGGTTCCGCTGGGACCAGCTGCCCGCCCAACTGACCCTGACCCAGGCGTTCGGCGTCCCCGGCGGCCTGGGCTGGAACGCGCCCAGCTGGTCGATCTCGGCCCTGATCGGCTGCTACCTGGCCTTCCCCTGGATCCTGCGCGGCCTGAAGCGGCTGGGTCCGTGGACGGCTCTGGTCGGCGTCATCGGCCTGTATCTGATGGCCAACCAGCTGACCCACGCCCTGCTGGGCTATCCGGTCTATCAGATGCCGATGGGCTACGGCTTCCTGCGCGCCCTGCCCCTGTTCGTTCTGGGCATGGGCCTGGCCGCCTTTACCGAGAAGGTCTGGGTCTCGCCCAAGCTGGCCGGCTGGGTCGGTGTCGCCGCCGCCCTGTTCCTGGCCTTCGTCCAGTATTTCGACAAGCACGCCCTGGTCTCGCTGACCTGTATCTCGCTGATCATCCTGGCGGCGGGCGCCATCCCGGTCGTGCGGCCGTCCAAGCTGGTCGAGAAGCTATCGGTGCTGTCGTTTTCGATGTTCATCAGCAACGAGGTGGTCCGCATCGCCTGGTTCGGCTTCGCCAATGTCGCCATCGCCCGTTTCGGCCTGTCGGAACCCATCCAGTGGCTTCTATGGTTCGGAGGCGTCGCGGCGGCCTTCGCCTTCGCATTCGCCTTCCACACCGTGATCGACCAGCCGATCCAGAAGCGGATCAAGCGCGGTCTGAAGGGTCGCTCGGGCCGCCGTGCCACCGCGACCGGGGCCGTGGTGTCGCTGGAAGGCTGACGATACCTGAGGGATCGGCCGGCGGGGCCTTGCCCCGCTTGCTACCCCCCGGCGGATGAGGCAGACGCATTCACAGTCGAAGACGATGCTTTGCTGTCGAGGCCCTCATGACCACTGATCCCTCCTTCTCGCCCGAGAGCGCGGCAGCCGCCACCGACCGCGCCCGCGAAGTGATCCAGCTAAATATCGAGGCGCTTCAGGCGCTGGAGCGGACCATCGACAACTCCATCGCCCGGGCTTGCGATGTGATCCTGTCGCGGCCGGGCTATGTGGTCGTCACCGGGATGGGCAAGTCGGGCCATATCGGCGGCAAGATCGCCGCGACCCTGGCTTCCACCGGCACCAACGCCTTCTTTGTCCACCCAGCCGAGATGAGCCACGGCGATCTGGGAATGCTGCGCGGCGACTGCACGCTTCTGGCCATCTCGGCCTCGGGCGAAAGCCGCGAACTGCGCGACCCCCTGACCTTCTGCCAGCGCAACAATATTCCGGTCATCGGCATGACCCAGCGCGGCTCCAGTCTGCTGGGGCGCATGTCGGAGGTCGCCCTGATCATGCCCAGCGTCGCCGAGGCCTGCCCCAATGGCCTGGCGCCCACAACCTCGACCCTGATGACCCTGGCCCTGGGCGACGCCCTGGCCATGGTGCTGATGGATCGCCGCGCCTTCACGGCCCAGGATTTCGGGCTGCATCACCCCGGCGGGTCGCTGGGCATGAGCCTGCAGAGCGTGCGCGAATGGATGGGCGACAATCATGCCCCGCCGGTCAGCGTGCCGCTGGACGCCCCCTTCTCTGAGGTCGTGTCCAAGATCACCGCGGGTCGCAAGGGGGCGGTGGCGGTGCTGGCGCCCAGCGGCGCCCTGGCCGGCCTGATCACCGACGGCGATGTCCGCCGCGCCTTCGCCCAGGACATCGCGGCCATCAAGGCCGAGGACATCATGAGCCGCACCCCGATCACGGTCACACCGGAACAGCGGATGAGCGACGTTGTCGATCTTCTGGCCGCCAACAAGATCGGCACGGTAATCGTGGTCGAGAACGAACTTCCCGTCGCCATCGTCCACATCGCCGAACTGATGCAGGCTGGCTATATCTGACGAAGGTCAGGCTGCGTCAGATCGGCATCCGCATGATTTCCTGATAGGCGGCGATGACCTGGTCGCGCACCGCCATGACGGTTTCCAGCGAGGCCTCGGCGCTCGACACGGCGGTGACCACGTCGATCATATTGGCCTGACCCTGGACCGCTGAGGTCATCTGCGTCTCGGCCGCCTTGGAGGTCTGGGTCATGTCGCCCATGACGTTCTTCAGCATTTCGCCAAAGCCGGGGCCGGCCGCAGGCGTGGTCTCGCCCGTCGCCGCGCCGCCCTGCACCGCCGCATAGGCGCGAGCCGCCATCAAGGGGTTCATCGCCTAGGCTCCTATCGCTTCAGGATGTCGAGGGTGCGGGTCTCCATCGACCGCGCCGTCTCGATGACGTTCAGGTTCGCCTCATAGGCCCGCTGGGCCTCGCGCATATCCATCGCCTCGACCAGCGTGTCGACGTTGGGCCGCAGGACATAGCCCTGGGCGTCGGCGGCGGGGTGGGACGGGTCATAGTCGCGGCGGAAATCGCTCTGATCGCGCCGAACCTCGGCCAGGGTCACCCCCGTCGCGCCATCGACTTCGCGCGCCTGAAAGACCGGGATCTGGCGCTGATAGGGGCGTCCGCCCGGCGTGTCGGCGGTGGACTGGGCGTTGGCGATGTTCTCGGCGATCACGCGCATACGCGACTGCTGGGCCTTCAGCGCCGAGGCGGCGACGGCCATGGCCGAGTTTCTGGGAGGGATCGGATCGGTCATGTTTCAGCCTTGCAGCGCATCACTTGCCCGGAGCCCATCACTTGCCTGGCGCCCTAGCGGCCATACGCAGCATGGACATGGACTTCTGGTAGAGGCCGATGGCCGCGTCATAGGCCATGCGGCTCTCGGCCATCTTCAGCATCTGCTCTTCGACGACCACCGAGTTGCCATCCAGCGTGGTCTCGGAATCCGGCGCGGACGACGAGGTGAACCGCGCCACCGGCCCGGCCGGGGCGATGTGTGCAGTGTTGGTCCGCGTCATCTGCAGGGCGCCGCCCGAGCGCATGGCCTCGGCGAAGTCCGTTGGGGCCTTCAGGTCGCGCGCGGCGTATCCGGGCGTATCGGCGTTGGCGACGTTCTGGGCGACCACGCGCTGACGCTCGTCCAGCCAGGACAGACGGCCCTTGATCTGGCCCAACAGCGGCAGGTCGGTGAAGCTGGCCACGTCTCGAATCCCAAGGGCGACGCGCGCCGATCGGCAGAAAATGCCGCCCCTATGGTTAATGGGGCGTTAGCCGTCCGATTTCTCAACGCGGCGTTAACCATGACGCCCGACTCTGGCGCACGACCGGCGGCCTGAACGTTCGCGCCGGCGGGACCTCCGCGATGAACCTCCTCGACCTCGCTCGCGCCATCTTCGGCCTGGCTTTCGTTCTGGGCCTGATCGGCCTGGCCGCCTGGGCCGCGCGTCGCTATGCGCCCCAGGTGATGGCCAGACTTTCGGCCGAACGGGGCGAGCGCCGGATGCAGGTGGTCGAGACCCTGGTCCTGGATCCGGCCCGCCGCCTGGTCCTGGTCCGTGTCGACAGCGAGGAACGCCTGATCCTGCTGGGCGAGGGCCGCGAACTGATCGAACCGCGCGGGGAAGCGAAGTGACACCCCGGCCCAAACTCTTCGGCCTGCCCACCAAGGCTGAGTTGAAGCAGGCAGCCAAGCTGTCGTTGCTGACCACCCTCGTCTGCCTGATATGGCCCCTGGCCGCCTTCGCCCAGGATGCGGCGGCTGCGGGCGGCGCAGGCGCGGCCATCAATGTCGATCTGGGCACCGGCGCCGGGCTGACCGCCCGGGTGGTGCAACTGGTCGGGCTCATGACCGTGCTTTCCCTGGCGCCGTCGATCGTCATCATGACCACCAGCTTCGTGCGGATCATCGTCGTGCTGTCGCTGCTGCGGACCGCCCTGGGGATGCAGCAGTCGCCGCCGAACGCGGTTCTGGTCTCCCTAGCCCTGTTCCTGAGCGCCATCGTCATGGCTCCGACATGGCAGGACGCCTATGATTCGGGCATCCGCCCCCTGATGGATCAGCAGATCGAACTGCCTCAGGCCTTCGATCTGGCGTCGGAACCTGTGAAGACTTTCATGCTGGCTCAGGTGGACCAGAGCGACCTGGCCCTGTTCACCCGGCTGAGCCAGGTTGAGGTCCCCGAACAGGCCATCGACCTGCCCCTGCGGGTGGTCACTCCGGCCTTCATGATCAGCGAGTTGAAGACCGCCTTCGAAATTGGATTTCTCCTTTTCGTTCCGTTCCTTGTGATCGATTTGGTGGTCGCCAGCGTGCTGATGTCCATGGGTATGATGATGCTGCCGCCAGTGGTGGTTTCCCTGCCCTTCAAGCTGATCTTTTTCGTGCTCGTGGATGGGTGGAGACTGGTCGCCGGAAGCCTGGTCGAGAGCTTCCAGAGGGCGTCCGGCGGGGGCTGAATCCCCAGCCTGACAGCGTTTAAGCGCCATAGGCGCTTGCCAAGTCGCGTGAAAAGCGTGTTGATCCCCGGGTCATCGCCCTGAATCGGGCGGTTTTTTTGGAAACGACCCAACATGACCACTCAAGCTGAACTGATCGCCGCTGTCGCCAAGGACGCCGGCGTTTCGCAGGCCGACGCCGGCCGCGTTCTGGAAGCCATCGTCAAGAACATCCATTCGTCGCTGACGGATGGCGGCGACGTCCGCATCTCGAACCTGGGTGTTTTCGACACCGCCGCTCGCGCCGCTCGTGAAGGCCGCAACCCCGCCACGGGCGCGACGATCAACATCGCCGCTTCCAAGGCCGTGCGCTTCCGCGTGTCCAAGCCCCTCAAGGACGCCGTCAACAAGTAAGACGCGACGTCAGCCGCCCGCGGGTCTCGCGGCGGCCTGAGGTTGAGGACGGGCGGGAGCAGCAGCGCTGTTTCCGCCCGTTTCCTTTCTGAAGTCCGCCTTGGCCTGGTTGACCCAGCCGGCGAAGGTGTCGGCGCCGGCCGCGATGCCGGCAAAACCAGCCGAACCGCGCGTTTCATCGACGCCTTCCAGTGCGATGCGGATCGCCGCCGCCGAACGGGCCTGGGCGATGAAGGGCTGATAGTCGCGGGATAGCCGAGCCAGGGCCCCGGCATCCTTGGCCAGCGAATAGCCGACGCCGGCGCGGATCAGCCGGCTTTCCTCTTCGGCGGTCAGGGGCGCGGCGGTGTTCTTGTAGCGATCGCCCAGACGCTGGTCGTACAACCGTGCAGCCCCGGCCCAGTTCTGCTGTTTCCAGAACACCTCGGCGCGGACATCGCGCGCTGCCGGGCCATTGTCGGCGCCCAGCACCTCCAGCGCATGGTCATAGCGGCCCAAGTCCATCAGGGCACGCGCCTCAAGGCTGCGTCGCTCGGTGTTCAAGGCCGTGGGCAGAAGCGTCGTGCGCGAGCCCCAGATAGCCTGCAACGCCTTCTCGGGCTGGCGATCCATCAGATAGACGGTGGCCAGGTTGGTGGCGACCTGGGCCTTGGCCACGCCCTCCAGCCGCTCGTCGACCTGATGCTTCAGCAGTTCGGCCGCCTGATCCAGCAGATCGACGTCGATCAGACGCCGGGCAAGGCGTCGCACCATCTCGTCGCCGTCGGCGCCCACCGGGGTCAGCTCGCGGAAGTCATAGAATAGAGCCAGGGCCTGGACAGGTTGCAGCCCGTCCGCCGCCCCATCGAGGAACAGGGCCTTGAAGGTGTTGGTCAGGTCCGTCTGCAGTTCGGCCGCGCCGGGCAGAGAGCCCATCCGCTTGCCGGCGCCACGCAGGGCGTCCAGCGCCTCGCGATAGCGACCCTGCGACAGGTAGATCTCGCCCAGGGTGCGTATGACGGCCAGTTCGGTCGCATCACCGCGCCAGCGCCACTTCAGCTGTTCCAGCTCGGCCGCCGCCGCCTCGGGCTTGATCGCCCCCTTCGACAGTTCCAACCGCACGGCGCCCAGCCGGGCCGGGGTGGCCACGGCGTCCAGCGGCGCCCGCGCCACAGCCTTGTAAACCGCCAGCGCCCGATCCGACTGGCCGTCCAGTTCGAACAGCCGGGCCTGCACCAGGCGGGCCGTCAACTGATCGGCGGCCGGGGCATTCTGGCTGAAGGCGTAGGCCAGCAGGGAGCGGGACGCGGCCAGGTCGCCGGTCTCCAACGCCGCTAGGGCGTGGGCGGCGCCGAACCGCGCCTTCCAGGCATTGGGGAATTGATCGATGACCGGCGCGCCGGCGGCGAAGTTCGCCCGCGCCAGGGCCCAGTCGCCGCGCTGCACGGCCAGATATCCCTGCCAGACGCGTGTGGCCGGATCACCCGCCAGCGAACCGGCGGCAAAGTCCGCCTCGGCCTCTTCGAAACGATTGATCGAGGCCCGCGCCGCGCCGCGCAGGCCCCTGACCTCGGGTTCGCCCTGAAGGCTGGGCGTCTTGGCGATCATGGCGTTCAGCACGCCGATGGCCTCGAACCCCAGGCCAGACCCGACCAGGAACCGGGTCAGGGCCATGCGCGCCTCGATCGGAGTGCGCGGGTCGTCGGTGGACTGGATGGCTTCCTGGGCAGCCGCGTCCTGCAAGGCGCGGTAACGAGCCGAGAACCCGGCCTCGCCCGCATCGGACCAGTCGGCCAGGATCAGGGCGGGGGCCGAGGCCTTGCGCGGGGCGTGAGGCGCGTCGGTCGCCGCCTCCAGGGTCATGGAGGGCGAGGACAGGGCAAGGCCTCGCGGCCGCGCCAGGGTGACCAGATCCCCCTCGGCCTTGATGCTGAGGTCGTCGGTGGGCGTCTCGACCGCCAGCCCCTGGGCTGTCGGCAACAGGGTCAGGTCGATGGTGCGGCGTTTGCCGCCGAAGCCCTTGCCGGGCGCCAGGGCGGTCACGGCGGCGAAGCGATCGCCTGCCATGGGATCGGTCAGCCAGACGGCCTGTGTCGCCCCGGCCATCCGCGCCACCAGGGCGGGCGGACCGGCGTCATTGCGGTCGACATCCACGCCCGTCACCGACCCGGCGGGTCCGCCTATGGTTACGGTCCAGGTCGCACCCTGACCGCTGGCCGAGACGGCCAGGCCTTCGGGGGCGGCGATGCGGATGGCGGTATAGGTCGGCCCCACGGCCCAACGGGCGTCGCTGGCCGGGCCAAGAGCCGTGGTGCGGCCGGAAACGCGCGGCATATCCATCCGCGCGGCGGTGTCGAAGACGATCCAGACCGCCTCGCCGCGCCGGAACACCGCAGCCCCGACCGGCGCGCCCCAGGCGAAGCTCATCGTCAGGCGGTCAGGCGTGGCGGAGACGGCCACCGGTACGACGCCGCCTGCGGGAACTGCACTGGCGGGAGCGGGCGTGGGCGCAGCGCCGGGCGCATACAGGTTCAGCCACACCGCGCCGTCAGCGCTGCCCGACCGCGCATCGGCGCCTTCGGCCAGGGTCAGGACCAGTTCGGTGCCGCCCTGGATGGCGCGGGTCTCGACCTTCTCGACGCCCGGAGGCGGGTCGACCTTCAGCCGGGTCACGTCGGGGGCGGCGGTGGAGCCGATGCGGACGATGACCGCCTGGCCATCGCGGCGCACTCGCGCCCGCGACCCTACGGTTCCGGCGAACTCCACGCGGGTGAAGCCCGCGTTGGCGCCGATGCGGATGGTGACGGGTTCTGCAGCCCTGGACGCTTCCTGAGCCATGGCCGGTGCGACGGCCGCAGTCATGGGCGCAAGCACGACAGCCCCCATCGCGCCCAGCGCCACGGAGGTCCTTGCGATCGAAGCTCTTGAGCGCGCGCCGGCCATTCGCGCGCACCCTTGCGCGACCCGCCTTACATCGCGGTTAATGGAAGATGAGGGACGCCGGTTTGCTCGAGCCTGTGACAAACTCAGCCCTTGCATCGCAAGGTCGCAAGGCGGACATGGCCTAGGCAAGGAGCAGATCCATGTCAGACCCCGTCTATCCGCCGCTTTCCACGCTTTCGACCGGCATCCGCTGCCGCTGCCCGCGCTGCGGCGAGGGTCCGCTGCTGAAGGGCTATCTGACGATCCGGGACGAATGCCCGGTCTGCCACCTGGACTACAGCTTCGCCGATCCGGCGGACGGCCCCGCCTTCTTCGTCATGTCGGGCGTCGGCATCCTGGGCATGGTGTTGCTGATGGCGTTCGAGTTCACAGTCCACCCGCCGATCTGGGTGCACTTCGTCGCCACCATGCCGCTGATCGCCATCATGTGCATGGCGGTCCTGCGCCCCTTCAAGGGCTGGCTGGTCTCCGAGCAGTTCGTACACAAGGCCGCACCGCCCGAATGGGCCAGCATCGGCAAGCACGGCGAAGGCTCGAAGTGGCGCTGAGGCCCCGCGCCTGATCAGACCTGAACGTCAGGCTGGCGCGTCAGGCCGCCCTATGGAGCTGTAGGTAAAGCCCCTGCGGCGCATATCCTCGGCCTTGTAGACGTTGCGCAGATCGATCAGCACCGCCGACTCGACCAGCAGCTTGACCCGGTCCATGTCCAGCGCCCGGTACTCGTCCCACTCGGTCAGGATGACCACCGCATCGGCTCCGACGACGGCGTCATAGGCGCTGTCGCGATAGAGGATGTCGGGCATGAGCTTTTTGGCCTCGTCCATGCCTTCGGGGTCATGGGCCTGGACGGTGACGCCCGCTGCGATCAGGGCGGGCACGATCTCCAGACTAGGGCTGTCGCGCATATCGTCGGTGTTCGGCTTGAACGTCAGACCCAGCAGGGCGACCGTCTTGCCCCGTCCTGCGCCGCCGATGGCGTCGATGATCCGCTGCGCCATGGCCTTCTTGCGGGCGTCGTTGACCTCGACCGTCGTCTCGATCAGCCGAACGGGCGCGCCATACTGCTGAGCCGTGCGGACCAGGGCGATGGTGTCCTTGGGGAAGCAGGACCCGCCGTAGCCAGGCCCGGCGTGCAGGAACTTGCCGCCGATCCGCCCGTCCAGGCCGATGCCGCGGGCGACCTGCTGCACGTCCGCGCCCACCTTCTCGCAAAGATCCGCCATCTCGTTGATGAAGGTGATCTTCATGGCGAGGAAGGCGTTGCCCGCATACTTGATCAGCTCGGACGTGCGACGCGCCGTATAGACGACCGGGAACTCGTTCAGGCTCAGGGGGCGATAGAGCTCGGCCATGACCGTGCGGGCGCGTTCGTCGTCCGTGCCGATGACCACGCGGTCTGGTCGCTTGAAGTCCTCGATCGCGGCGCCTTCGCGCAGAAACTCGGGGTTGGAGACCACGGCGAACTCGGCGTCGGGGCGGGCCTTGCTGATGATGGCGTCGATCTCGTCGCCGGTGCCGACCGGCACGGTGGACTTGGTCACCACGACGGTGAAGCCTTCGATCAGGCCCGCGATCTCTTCGGCGGCGGCATAGACATATGACAGGTCCGCGTGGCCCTCGCCGCGGCGCGTCGGCGTCCCGACGGCGATGAAGACCACCTCGGCGTCGCGGATCGCCTGGGCGCCGTCCACAGCGAAGGTCAGGCGACCGGCGTTGACATTGCTCTCGACCAGGGCGGCCAGGCCGGGCTCATAGATCGGCATCTCGCCCCGGTTCAGGCGTTCGATCTTGGAGGCGTCCTTATCGACGCAGCAGACGCTGTGGCCGAAGTCGGCGAAACAGGCGCCGGACACTAGGCCGACATAGCCGGTGCCGATCATGGCGATACGCATCGTTCCCCCGAATTCGTTACAGCGACGCGTGACGTGATTGGCGACCCCGGAGGGACTCGAACCCCCGACCTCTGCTTTAGGAAAGCCTTGCTCTATCCGGCTGAGCTACGGGGTCACGCAAGGATGCCCTAGCGGGTCAAAGGCCGAGGGGGAAGCGGGCGTGAGCCCTGGGCGAACGGTTTCTGTCGCGAACCAGAGCGAGCCGCTGTGGCCCAGCGCCTTCCTCGCGATCGGTTCTTGTGGTTAATCCTGGTTAAGATACAATATCTTGTAGGGAACAAAGCCTGAATATGGCCGTGTCACTGATTCGGTCCTGATTCGTTTCGCCCCTGTTCCACACAGTGACGGTTACGGCTTAACCCTTGGTCCCAGTCACGCTGGCGTTCGCCTCACCCGGAATGAAACCGGGTCTGAACAGTCTGAAATCGGATCGGGATCGTGCGGCAGCCGCGCTCGATCCAATCCTGCCAGGGCCTCAACCCTGTAAGGTCGAAACCCTCAGAGCGGTCCTGCAGGATGGATGGCGGGTGCGGTCACGGCCGGCGCAGGCTCTGGCGCAGCGGGAGCGGCCAGGACTGGCGCGCTAGGCGAAGGGGCGGAACCGGCAGCCGCCATATCGGAACCTGCGGCGGACATTTCAGACGCTTCTGCGGTCTGTTCGGGATTGCAGTTCTTTCCGGCGTAGAGACCGTTCAGATAGTTCCAGCGATCGCGGTCCGCCTGGGCCTCGGCCTCGCGGCGCTCGCGGCCGGGCGCGGTCACGGCGTCGGCGCCCGCGATCGCCAGGCCCACGCCGGGAACCAGCATACTCGCGCCCGTCTTGGCGACAGCTCCGACCCGCCCCAGCAGTCCGCCTCCCTCGCCTTCGCCCATGCGGGCGCTGATTTCGGCGGCCTCCTCCGACATCTGGATGCAGGTCAGCTCGGGATCGCCCTGACGCACGACGGTGGCGGATTGCTGGGCGGCCGAGGCTGTCGCGGCGGTCAGCAGAAGGGCGCAGGCGGGCGCGGCGATTAGACGATAGCGCATGGGGTCTCTCCGTCCGGTTCGGCGACATAACGAGACCCGACGCCGATCCGTTGCGCTCCCGCTTGAGGAACCCGAGGCGAATCGCCACCTTATGAGGATCATGAGCGATCGCCCCACCGGCCTCGCCCCATCCCGCGTCGTCGCGGTGCTGGGGCCGACCAACACCGGCAAGACCCATCTGGCGGTCGAGCGGATGCTGGGTCACGCCTCGGGCATGATCGGCCTGCCGTTGCGGCTGCTGGCGCGCGAAATCTACGAGCGGATCGTCAAGCAGCGGGGCGCGGCCGCCGTCGCCCTGATCACCGGCGAGGAGAAGATAATCCCGACGCGGCCCCACTACTGGGTCTGCACCGTCGAGGCCATGCCGCTGGAGCGTGAGGTCGAGTTCCTGGCCGTGGATGAGATCCAGCTGTGCGCCGATCCGGAGCGGGGCCATGTCTTCACCAATCGCCTGCTGCACGCGCGCGGGCGGTTCGAGACCATGTTCTTGGGTGCCGGGACCATGGCGCCCCTGATGCGTCGGCTGATCCCCGACATCGAGATCGTCACCCGCGAACGCCTGTCGCACCTGTCCTATGCGGGCTCCAAGAAGCTGACCCGCCTGCCCCGCCGCAGCGCCATCGTCGCCTTCAGCACGGAACAGGTCTACGCCATCGCCGAGCTGATCCGCAGGCAACGCGGCGGGGCGGCGGTGGTGATGGGAAGCCTCAGTCCCCGCACGCGCAACGCCCAGGTCGCCCTGTTCCAGTCGGGCGAGGTGGACTTCCTGGTGGCCACCGACGCCATCGGCATGGGGCTGAACATGGACGTGGACCATGTCGCCTTTGCTGGCATGAGGAAGTTCGACGGTCGGCGCACCCGCTGGCTGCACGCCCACGAGATCGCCCAGATCGCCGGCCGCGCCGGACGCCACATCCGCGACGGCACCTTTGGCGTCACCGGCGAATGCGACGAGCTGGACGAGGACCTGGTCGAACAGGTCGTCAGTCATCAGTTCGAGCCGGTGCAGAACGCCGAGTGGCGCAACGCCCGGCTGGATTTCGACACCCTGCCTGACCTGTTGAGGTCCCTGGTGCAGACGCCCAACCGAGCGGGGCTGAAGCTGACCCTGCCGTCGCTGGACGAGACCCTGTTGCGCCGGGCCATGCAGGACGACGATATCAAGAGGATCGGACGCTCTCGCGGAACCATCATGCGGCTGTGGGAATGCTGCCAGCTGCCCGACTTCCAGAAGACCACGCTGGACGAGCATGCCCGGTTGTCGCGCGACATATTCCACGCCCTGACCGGCAAGCGCGGGCGGCTGACCGACGACTGGTTCGCCCCGCGCTTCGCCGAACTGGACCGCGACGACGGCCAGATCGACCAGCTGTCGGCGCGCCTCAGCGGGGTGCGGACCCTGAGCTATATCGCCGCCCGGCCCGACTGGCTGGAGGGGCACAAGGGCTGGCGCGACCGGACCCGCGCGCTGGAGGACCGGCTGTCCGACGTGCTGCACGAACGGCTGACCGCGCGGTTCGTGGACAGGAAGACCACCGCCCTGATGCGGTCGCTGCATGACCGTGAAGACGCCCTGGCCGAGGTGGCGGACGACGGCGCTGTCAGCGTGGACGGCGAAACGGTCGGGCATCTGGAGGGTGTGCGGTTTGCGCTGGAAAGCGGCGGATCGGCCCTGGCAGACCGTACCCTGAAGGCGGCGGCGTTGAAGGCCGTGACGCCAGAGATCAACCGGCGGCTGGGCCGACTGGCGGCCGATGCGGACGAGGCGTTTTCGGTGACACCAGAAGGTGACGTGCTCTGGTCCGGCGCCCTGGCGGCCAGGATCGTCAACACCGAACCCTTCAGCCCCCGCGTCCGTCTGATCGGCGAACTGGGTCCCGAGGCGGCGCGCGACCGTGCCCAGCGGCGGATCGAGGCCTGGCTGGCGGCAGAGGCCGGGCGGGCCTTACGGGACCTGAGGCGGCTGAAACAGGCGGTCGAGAGCGGGGCCCTGAAGGGCCTGCCGCGCGGCATCGCCTTTCGCCTGATCGAGGCCGGAGGCGTCATCGACCGCCGCGACGTGGAGCGCGACCTGCACGCCCTCAGCCAGGTCGAGCGACGCACCATCCGCACCTTCGCCATCCGGGTGGGGGCGCATTCGGTCTGGCTGCCCGGCGTCTTGAAGCCGCGGGGGCGGATGATGGCGCAGGCCTTCACGGCGGTCGAGCCGTTCCGCGCGTCGGGCGACGGCGTCGCCATACTGCCCCTCCCCGCCCCGTCGGCCCGCGCCCTGTCGGCCTTCGGGCGTCGCGCGGCCGGCCGCTGGTCGGCGCCGGTCGAGATGCTGGAGAAACTCGCCGATCTGAAGACGGCGGCGGGCAAGGGCAATATCCCCGACGCCGCCCTGACCGCGCTAGGCCTGAGACCGGCAGAGGCGGGCGCCCTTCTGTCGGCGCTGAAGACAGTCCGGGCGCAGATGCCGGATCGTGAAGGTCGCGCGATCACCGTGGTGAAGGATTCGCCCTTCGCCAAACTGGCCGAACTGACAGCCGCCCCGGTTCAGCCCGCGCGTCGCAAACGCCCTCGCCGCAAGAATGCGGCGGCGTCTCAGGCCTCGTGAGTTGAGCGATCCCTCGGTCCGCATCGATATCTGGCTGTGGCGTGCTCGGTTCGCCAAGACGCGGTCGCTGGCCGCCGCCCTGGTCGAGCGCGGGGCGGTGCGGCTGACCCATGCCGGCCGGCAGACGCGGCTCGACAAGCCCAGCCGCGTCGTCCACCTCGGCGACGAGATCACCTTCGCCCTCGACGGACGGGTGACCGCCGTACGGGTCGAGGCCCTGGGCGAACGGCGCGGACCCCCGATGGAGGCCCGCGCCCTCTATGTTTCGCTCACTGACGAAACGCCGGACAGTGAGCGCTAAGCGCCTTTAGGGCTGCTTGACGAACTCGCCTTCGATGTGAAGCTCAACCTCGTCGCCGACGGCGGGCAGACCGTAGCTGATGCCGAAGTCGCTGCGCTTGATGGTGGTCTCGCCGTCGAAGCCGACCTTGTAGGTATTGCCCATCGACGGACCAGCCTGGTTGAACTGAACCTCCAGCGTCACCGACTTGGTCACGCCGCGCAGGGTCAGGTCGCCGACCACATCGGCCTCGGTCGGGTCTTCGGCGTCAATGGTGATCGACCGGGCGACGAAGGTCGCGGTCGGGAACTGGGCCGCATCGAAGAAGTCGGGGGTCTGCAGGTGGCCCTTAAGCCCGTCGTCATTGGGGGCGACATCGGCGATCGGCACGGTGGCGGTAAGGGTGCTGGCCGATGGATTGGCCGGGTCCAGCGTCAGGTCGGCCGAGACGTTGGTGAACTGGCCGACGTAGTGAGAGAAGCCCAGGTGGTTGACCTTCCAGGTGATCTTGCCGTGCGAGGCGTCCAGCTTGTAGGTCCCGGCCTGAACCTCGGCGGGAACCTTGGTGGTTGCCGACTGGGCGGTGACCACCCCGCCGATCAGGCTGAAGGCGATCACAGTAGCGGCGGCGGAACGGGCGAGCAGGCGACGGTTCATCATGGAAATCTCCGTTGGCGATGGGTGGTGAAAGACGGTGGGACGAAGGGATAACTGCAATCGACACTGATGCAAATGGGGCAGATCAGCACGAGGACAAGAGCTTTGCTGTCCAACGCCTTCAGCACCGTTCGGTTGACAGGCGACCGCGCCGGGGTCATGTCCCCTCGCTCAATCGAGCCATCTCCCTCTTTTTGCTGACCTGATTTTCGCGCCCCATGACCTACATCGTCACCGACGCCTGCGTGAAATGTAAGTTCATGGACTGCGTCGAAGTGTGTCCGGTGGACTGCTTCTACGAGGGCGAGAACTTCCTGGTCATCGCGCCGGACGAATGCATCGACTGCGGCGTCTGCGAGCCGGAATGCCCGATCGACGCGATCAAGCCGGACACCGAGGACGAGCCCGACGGCAAGTGGCTGCAGGTCAACGCCGAATACGCCAAGGTCTGGCCCAACATCACCGTCAAGGGCACGCCCCCCGCCGACCGCGAGGACTGGGAGCGAGTGACCGACAAGTTCGAGAAGCACTTCAGCCCCAACCCAGGCAAGGGGTCCTGACCCCGCACTGAAGCTCTGCCGCAATGCGGTCATAATGTGCCGCGTCTGCGAACGTCCGAGGCGGACGTTTTGAAATTGCCTCGTTTTGTGATATGTTCCTTCACATTGGATCGGGCGGACCGCGTTTCTGACGCGCCGCCCGTGTTTGCGACAGAATCCCGCCCATGACGGCGGGATCGGCCAGAGGTTTGGTGATCCGTTTCCGTTTTTGACGCCTGGATTTCCAACCGGCGGTCCGCCTCGATCAGAGGCCGGTCCGGCGGCGGGGAATCCGTTTGCGTCGAACGCGCCTGCGTTCGCCCGACCCTTGCGTCCGGGAAAGGAATGACATGACAACCAAGAGCGTTCTGGAATTCAAGGTTGGCGATGCGGTCGTCTATCCGGCGCACGGCGTCGGCAAGGTTGCTGCCGTCGAGGTCCAGGAAATCGCCGGAATGTCGCTCGAGGTCTATGTCGTGACCTTCGACCACGAGAAGATGACCCTGCGCGTCCCCACCAAGAAGGCCAAGACGGCCGGCCTGCGTTCGCTGGCTGGCGACGATGTCGTGACCAAGGCCCTGACGACCCTGAAGGGCCGCGCCCGCATCAAGCGCACGATGTGGAGCCGCCGCGCTCAGGAATATGAAGCCAAGATCAACTCGGGCGACCTGATCTCGATCGCCGAGGTCGTCCGCGACCTTCACCGCGCCGACTCGCAGCCGGAACAGTCCTATTCGGAACGCCAGCTGTACGAATCGGCTCTCGACCGGATGGCCCGCGAAGTCGCCGCCGCCAACCGCATCGACAAGGAAGACGCCGTCAAGCTGCTGGCCAAGTCGCTGAGCGCCAAGAAGGCCGTCATCGCCGCTGCGGCCGAAGAAGAAGCCGAAGAGGCCGAAGCGGCCTGATCCCTCGCGGATCCCTGCATATCGAAAAGGCCCGGTGGCGACACCGGGCCTTTTTTCTTGCCTCCCTCTCTCGCGGGGGAGGAGGACGGGTCCTCAGAAATACTCGGCGTTCGCCGGGCATTGCGCGCTGATGCGGCGGGCGGTGATGGTGGCGGGGATATAGGGGCTCCACAGGCCGGCGGCGCGGACCGAGGCGCCTCCGCGGAAGCTGAAGCTCTCGGGCTGATAGGTCCCGTTCAGCCGAACCCGGACCTGACGTCCGCTGCGCGAAACACAGCTTCCCTCGAACCGGGCATTTCCCGACCCGACCTCGCGCACCGGATAGGTGCACTGATATCGACGCGTCGACAGACCGCCGAAGAAGCGGTTGATCTCGGACGGACGAACGCACTTCTGCTCGGTGTCGCGGCTGCCAACGGCGCTGGTGGTGTATTCCCAATAGCCAGGAAGGACCGGCGGCTGACTGGTCTGGGCTTGAAGTCCCGAAGACGGCGCAGCCAGAATCAGCCCGCCCGCCAGCGCCGGGGCGACGACGGCGGCGATCCGCAGAAACGCGCTCTTGTTAATGAATTTTGGCATCGGGAAACCTTGGAAAGCGGCGGCGATGGGAGCGCCCTTGGATGACATGACTATATGCCCGCAATTGAACGGGCGCTGAACAGGCCGGTTGCTGCGTCATCAACCTGATGCAGGACGACCGACTCGGCTTGACGCGACGACGACGTTTCCTCTATACGGCCCCCTCTCGCGCAAGGGCTTCCCTTGCGCGTCTCCATTTCATGCGGTCGCCAGCCTGGTTCGCCAGGCGAGGCGGAAGCGGTCTCAAGGATTTCGTCATGTCGCGTCGTTGCGAACTCACCGGTATCGGCCCGATGGTCGGCCATCACGTGAGCCACTCGAATGTGAAGACCAAGCGCCGCTTTTTGCCGTCGCTTAAGAAGGTCAAGCTGGCTTCGGAAGCCCTGGGTCAATCCTATACCCTGCGCATCTCCAACGCCGCTCTGCGCACCCTGGACTACAAGGGCGGCCTGGACGCCTATATCGTCAAGGCCGGCGACGAGCAGCTGTCGCCCGCAGCCCAGAAGATCAAGCGCCAGGTCAAGGCCAAGATCGCCGAGCTGGCCGCCGCTTAAGCGACGCCTCTCCTGCAAGATTTGAAAAGGCCGGTGGAAACGCCGGCCTTTTTCTTTGCCCGCCTTTTGCTTTGCCCCCGCCGGATCGCCGGATAGGCTGGGGCCATGTTCAAGACCTTCACACGCGCCGCGCTGATCGCCGGCATGATGACCAGCCTGGTGGCGCTCTCGCCCGCCGTGGCTCAGGACCGCAATGCCCAAGGCGGCCCGCAGTCCAGCGCCTTCACGATGGAAACCGACCTGCCGCGCACGCCCGAACAGGAGGCTGTGCGCTTCGACAAGGCCGACCTGTCCCTGATCGTCCTGCCTCAGGACAAGGCCATTCGTGGCGTTGCGGTGCTGGACTTCGCCGTTCTGGCGCCTGTCGACCGGCTATCGGTCGAGCTGGACGCCCTGTTCGATGTGTCGGACGTGCAGGTCGATGGCCAGACCATCGCACTAGGCGGCTGGACCAATCCCGAGGGCCGCATGACCATCATGCTGCCGCGTCCGCTGGCTGCGGGCGAAACCACGTCTCTGCGCATCGCCTACGGCGGCCAGCCGCGCACGGCGCGCCACGCTCCCTGGGACGGCGGCTTTGTCTGGTCCACCGCGCCGACCGGCGAACCCTGGATCGGCACGGCCATGCAGTTGGAAGGCTGCGACCTGATCTTCCCCTGCATCGACAACTCCAATGCCGAGCCGGGCCGGGTGGACATCCACATCACCGTACCGTCCGACGTCAGCGCCCCCGCCAACGGGACCTTCGTCAGCAAGGCGGACAACGGCGACGGCACGACGACCTGGAATTGGACGGTCCAGAACCCCAACATCTATGCGGTCAACATCAACGTCGGCCCCTATGACGAGATGACCGCGCCGTATCAGAGCCGGTTCGGCAACACGATCCCGATGTCCTACTGGTATCTGAAGTCGGACAAGCCCGAGGACGTTCAGCGGCTGTTCGCCGAGTTCCCCGTCATGCTGGACTTCTTCGAACAGGTCGTCGGCCCCTACCCCTTCGGCTATGAGAAGATGGGGGTGGTCGAAACGCCCTACCTGGGCATGGAGCACCAGACGATCAACGCCTACGGCAACGGCTATAAGCAGTCCAAGGAGGGTTACGATACCCTGCTGCAGCACGAGTTCGCGCACGAGTGGTTCGCCAACCAGCTGACCAACGCCAACGCCGACCATATGTGGCTGCACGAGGGGCTGGGCACCTATATGCAGCCGCTTTTCGCCGGCTGGCTGCGCGGCGACCGTTACATGCAGCGCGAACTGGCCGACCAGCGCGACGGACTGATCAACCGGTTCCCCGTCGTGTCGCGCACCGACCGCACCGTCGATCAGGTCTATGGCGGCTCCCAGGGACCGGGCGGCGACATCTACAACAAGGGCTCGCTGATCGCCCACAGCCTGCACATGCTGCTGGGCGACAACGAGTTCTTCGAGGCCCTGCGCATCCTGGTCTATGGCCGCGCCGACCCGCGGCCTGGAAATTTCACGCCCCAGACGCGCACGACCGCCGACTTCAACACCATCGTGAACCAAGTCAGCGGGCGGAACTACGACTGGTTCTTCAACGCCTATCTGTACGAAGCCGCCCTGCCCGTCCTGAGCCAGACACGGAACGGCGACCGGCTGGACCTGGCCTGGAGCACGCCTGCGGGTGCCTTCCCCATGCCGGTCGAGGTCGAGGTGGATGGGCAGGTGCGCACTTTGGCGATGCGCGACGGGCGCGGGTCCGTCCAGGCCCGACCGGGCGCCCTCGTGGTCATCGACCCCAGGAACAAGGTCCTGCGCCAGGACGACGCCGTCGACCGCTCCCAGGCCTGGCGCAGCGCCAATCGCTAAGGCCGGCCCCTAGGCCGCCTCGGCCGTGATGGACTGCGAGATCATCTTGCAGGCGCCCTGGGTGCTCAAGAAGGCGATGTCGGCGGCGTCGCGGCCGCAGGCGATGCGCACCAGTCCTTCGATCGGGGCCAGGCCGGTCGGGTCGACCAGCCACCAGCCGTTGTCCAGATAGACCTCGAAGATGGCGTGGAAATCCGGCGGCTGAAGCTGGTGGGCGTAGGCGCTGACTGCGCGGGCGGGGATGCCCGAGGCGCGGCACAGGGTGATGCCCAGGTGAGTGAAGTCGCGGCACACCCCGGCACGGTCGATAAAGGTCCGCGCCGCCGTGGTCTCGCTGTCCGAGACGCCGTGTTCGTAATCGACGTGTTCGGTGATCCAGCCCAGGATAGCCAGCACGCGCTCGCCGCCGGATGTCTCGCCGAACTGACGCTGGACGAAGCGGCCGAACTGGTCTGACGGGCAGTAGCGGCTAGGCAACAGATAGGTCAGCACCTCCGCAGGGAGGTCGTTCCAGTCGTGCTGGGACACACCGGGCGGCAGACCCTGGAGCAGGCCGTTCTCGACTACCGCCTCGTAGACCAGCCGCACATCACCCTGGAGGTGCGCCCTCAGGGTGCGGGCGCCGAACTCGGCGTCCTTGTCCTCGTGAAAGGTCACCTGGGGCGAGGTGGTCAGGGTCTCTTCGAGGATCTCCTGGCCCGGCCAGTGGGCGACCTCGATCTGATAGATGGCGTCGGTCGGCGGGTCGAACCGATAGACCAATTCACAACGGACGCGCAGCTTCATGGGCGGGGACTGGTCTCTTAGGATGGGGGCGAGGTCGCGCTGCTCAACGGCGTGCACGTTCGCCCGTTCCGTTAGAGGCGGATGGCGGCGAATTGAAGGCTTAACCTTCGGCCCAACCCACGGCAGCCTAGTTCGAAAGCACCAGCTTGCGGTACGGCAGGGTCGTCAGGTCCATGTTCAACGATCCGGGCGCATTGCAGTAGAGGGTCGCCCCCGCGACCGGCGCGAACGCGGCCTGATAGTGCTGGGTCGACTTGACCACGACCAGCCGCTTCGCCGCCAGATCGATGCCTAGGGCGGTGAAGCATTCGGGCGAGAAGACCTGCTGCCGGATCGAGTTGATGACGACATCGATCCCGCCGATCCTGACGGCGACGGCCAGGCCCAGGGGCTCGCTGAGCTTGCCCGTCAGGCCACGCTGCAAGGCGTCCTCACGCACGCAGAGCACCTCGACTTCGGCATCGACGGGCGCGCCCGACATGGGGCCGATCTTGCCGCCGATCCGCAGCGGAAGCCGTGCGCCGACGCCGGCGTCTGCGGCGATCAGGGCCGCCTGGGGGTCCCAGATCATGCCCAGGGCCGCGTCGGTCGCGTTGCGGTCGATCAGAGCCTTGAGGATGAAGGTGCTGTCGCAGCCCGCGCCGCCGCCGGGATTGTCGGCCCCATCGGCGACGACCGTCGGTCCGGCGTTGGTCAGGGTCCGCCCCGCCTCGCCCAGGATGTCGTCGATGCCGCGTGTGCGGCCTGCGGATGCGCCGGCGCATATCTGGGTGAAGCGGGCCACCATGGCGTCCGCCGCCGCCTCGGCGACATCGGGCTGCGAACCGTCATGGACGACCAGGGCGACCGAGCCGGTGTGCGGGCTGTCGGACCAGGGGAAGCCGTGCATCATCGACAGGGACAGAAGGCCGTCCCTGCTCTCGCGCGCGATCAGGCCGTCGACGAAGCCGCGCATTGGCTCGTCCGTCGTGCCGATCGGCCCGACCAGCGGACCACGGCGCAGGACCGAGCGGGGTGAGATCTCGCCTCGCGCGGTGCGCTCCAGCAGGTCGTAGAGTTCGCCCACCCGCTCGCGGTAGTCGGTGTGGGGATATTCCTTGCAGCCGATCACCATCGTCGCGCTGTCGGTCATGGTCGTGGTCAGATTGGCGTGCAGATCAAGGATGACGCCCAGCGGAATCTTGTCGCCGATCACAGCTCGGGCGCGCGCCAGGATATCGCCCTCGCAGTCGTCATAGCCATCGGCCATCATGGCCCCGTGCAGGACCAGGATGACGAGATCGGGCCTTGCCGCCGCGATCCCGTCCAGCAGTTCGGCGCGCAGGCCTTCATAGACGGGACGCGGCAGGGGGCCGGACGGCTGGGTCCAGGCGCACAGGCCGGCGACGACCTCATGGCCCCTCGCCTCGCCCAGTTCGACAGCGTCGCCATAGGCGGGGAAGGTCAGCGCCTGAGGCAGGGTCGCGGCGTCCCCCTGTCGGTGCAGGATGTCGGCCTCGAACGCACGCAGGCTGGTTGGCAGGGGCGAAAAGCTGTTGGTCTCATGCGAGAGCGAGCCGACGAAGACCCGCAGCCGGGATCTGCTCATGCCTGGGACCACTGGAAGCGCAGGCGGCGGCCCGAGCGGGGGACGAAGGCGAAGCTGCGGCCACCGTCCTCGACCTCGACGTAGCCTTCGGCGCGTCCGTCTCGCTGACCGCCCTGGACTACGGCCTTCCACATCCGGTCGCCCAGAGGTTCGAGCCGCAGCTTCATGCGCCGCCAGCCATTGCCGAAGTCAAAGGCGCGGCGTTCGGCGGTAAAGGCCAGGGTGGTCGCACCCGCGCCGGTCTCGACGACAGCGCTGGTCTTGCCCGCGACATAGGCGCCGCTGCGAGGAGCCGCGGCCCCGTCTGAGGGAGTTGCGTCGAGGTTCGTCAGACCACCCCGCTCGAAGCGCAGGCGACGGGTGCGACCGGCGCTGAAGGCGAAGCCGTCGCCGTCCGTGTCGAACTCCACGAAGCCGCCCAGTCCGAAATGCGCCATGTTGATCGAGGTCGCGCGCCACAGGGATGCGCCCATGTATGTGAGGCTGTAGCGGACTGTATTCCACCGGCCCGTGAAGGTCAGAGTCGTCTGGTCGCCGTCCACCGCGAGGACGCCGCTGGTGCCGGTCGAGGCCGAGGCATAGACGCCGGCGCGAGCGGCCATGTCCGGCCTGGCCCCCGGCTCCAGCCGCGTCAACACCTCGGGCTTGCCCCACTGGCTATAGGTCAGTTGCTTGGGCGCCGGATCGCCGGGCGGCGCCTCCACCACGGCGTCGAAGATTCGATAGGCGGAATGCAGCTTGCCCTCAGCGTCACGGCGCGCAGGCAGGGTGGCGCCGCCCAGACCGATCAGCTGACGACCGCCGTGCTCCAGCAGTTGCAGCGTCGAGCCGGTCTCGGGGTCGTAATAGAGACCTGTGATATTGGTCCCCGCCACGTCTTCCAGCGGCGGCCCCAGGTCGGCGACGCAGGCGTCGATGATCCGGTCGGCCAGGCTCATGGTGTCCACGCCCGCCCGGTTGGTGATGAGGATGATGTCCAGGCCTGCATCCAGCACCTTGATCATCTGACAGCCGCCGCCCATCACCGTGCCGCCATGCTCGATGGTGGCTTGGCCGCGATACTCGCCGACCGACAGCCCCAGGGCGTATCGGGTCGAATAGCCGCTCTTGAGGATATAGGGCGACTTCATTGCCGCCCAGGTCTCGGCCGAGCCCAGGACCGGACGGTCCATATGCGCCATCCAGCGCAGCATATCGTCCACGGTGGAGGCCATGCCGCCCTCGCCGGTCACCTCCATGCCCATGTATTCCTTGGTGAAGGCGCCGTTCGCCCCCAGCATATGCAGGGTCGCGCTGTTGGGCACGAAATCGGTGTCCACGCGTCGCACCAGGGTGTCGTTCATGCCCAGGGGGGTGAAGATGCGGTCCTGGAGCACCGCCTCCATCGGACGGCCTTCGATCCGCTCGATGGCGATGCTCAGAGCCGTATAGCCGCCGTTGTTGTACGACCACGAGGTCTCGGGCGCGAAGTTGACGGCATCCTGATTGGCGAACAGATCCAGGGTGTCGGCGTGGGACATGTAATGCCCCATGCCGTTCAGCTGCATCGACAGATCCAAGGAGCAGCGCAGGCCGCTGGTGTGGCTCATCAGCTGGCGCATGGTGACGCCATCGGCGACCGCAGGCGACAGTTCGGGGATATGCTTGCGCACCGGGTCTTCCAGCGAAGCCCGCCCCTCCTCGACCAGCAGCATATAGGCCAGGGCGGCGAAATGCTTGGACGTCGAGCCGATCCGCATCCGTATGCCGGGCGAGAGGGTCTGGTTCAGCTCGACGCTGGCGAGACCGAAGGCCTTGCGATAGACGGGCTTGCCCCCGACCGCGATCCCCACCGCGACACCGGGTGAATGGCTCGTGTCGTATGCGGCGAATATGGCGTCGATCGTGGCGGCGTCGACCGTGACGGGTGTGTCGGACATGGGGGACTCCACTGAAACTAGAAGCGCTTGGTCAGGGTCAGACCCATGGTCCGGGGCCGCACCGGGGTGACCTGGATCGGGCCGCCGGCGACCGAGAAACTGGTCAGGGCGGACAGTTCGCCGAAGGTGTCGAACAGATTGCGGACATACAACTGGGCGCGGACGCCGCCGAAATCCAGGCCCGCCCGAAGGTCAAGGGTGGTGTAGTCGGGCAGTTGGTGCTGAGGCGTGCCGGGGCTCTGATCGAAGCTTGCGACCCGGTCGCCGACGTGGCGCAGGGTGGCCCCGATATCGGCGTCACGACCCTTGAACGAGAAGCCATAGTCGGCCGACAGCGCGACGGTGACATCGGGCGTGTCGGGCAGGCTGGCGCCCTTGCGCCCGCCCAGGTCGGGAGCGTCCTCGGCCAGTTCTGCATCGGTGAGGGCCAGGCTGCCAACCAGGGTCAGGGCCGGGACAGGCCGCGCAGTCAGGGTCAGTTCTCCGCCCTTGATGGCTGCGGAGCCGGCGTTGGCGACGACGCCCACGCCGTTGCGCAGGGCGACGATCTGCAGGTCCTGCCAATCAATGTAATAGGCGCTGGCGTCGATGCTGAAACGACCATCGGGCGTGCTGGCCTTGTAACCAACCTCGTAGCTGTCGAGGCTGTCGGCATCGAACGTCGGCGGCGCCAGAGGATCGCCCGTCACCGGGTCGTTCAGCACCATGTTGGGGCCGCCCGGACGATAGCCGGTGGCGTAGCGGGCATAGACGATGGCGTTGTCGGCCACCCGATAGCGGGCGTTGGCCAGATAGGTGGTGACGTCTTCGTCCGAACTGCGCTTGGGCGCCGGACCGCCGAGCAGGCCGGATGCGTTCTGCTCATAGGTCTGTTCATTGGCCGCATACCGCAGCCCACCGGAGAGATCGAGGCGATCGGTGACGTGCCAGGTGACCGTACCGAAGGCGGCCGTCTCTTCGTAGAGACTCGGGAGTTCAGCCCTGAGCAGATTCAGCGGGAAAGGCGCTCCGGTCGGGTCCGTCGCGGGCAGGGTCTGAAGCTGGAAGCTTTCTTCGCGCGTGTAGAAACCGCCGACGATCCAGTCGAAGGCGCCGGCGCTGCCCGCCAGCCGGGCTTCCTGGGTGAACTTGTCGGTGTCGACTTCCTTGACCAGAAGCGTCGATCCAAGGGACAGTCCAAAGCCGCCCAGCAGCGGCACGTACAGGGCCGAGACATCGGTCACATAGTCCACGTCGCTGGTCTGGTAGCTGGTGACAGAGGTCAGCTGAACGGGACCGAAATCATAACCGACGACGGCGCTTGCCAGTCGGAACGACTGCTCGAAAGGCTCATCGAAACGGCGCTGATCATACTCGCCATCCACGGGTCGGTTGGTCGCGGGATTGAAGTCGGAGGCGCCCGATCCGTCGCGGTCGATCTCCTGAGCGAAGGCGGTCAGCCGCACGGACAGGGCGTCGGTCGGATTGAACAGAAGGTCCACACGGCCGCCATAGACATCCGACTGGTTCACATCGTCATCGCCTGTCTGGACATTGTCGATGAAGCCGCCGTCGTGGGTATAGAAGCCGTTGACCCTGACCGCTGCTGCGCCGTCCGCAAACGGGGCGTTCACCGAGCCGGCGGCGTCGTAGCCGACGCCTCCATGAGCCGTGGTGGAGACGCCCGTGCGAAGGCCGCCGGAGAACCGCGCCGGATCGGGCGCCTGGGTGACGTACTTGAGCAGGCCGCCCATAGTGCTGGCGCCGTACAGGGTGCCTTGGGGTCCGCGCAGGATTTCCACCCGATCGATGTCGAACAGCCCGACATCGAGGGCCAGCTGGGCCGCCGCCGCAAACGAGGTGCTCGAGCCATAGGGCACTTCATCGACATAGATGCCGACGGTGGAGCCAACATTCAGACCCGTCGTGACGCCGCGCAGATTCACCTGACCCTGACCGACGCCGTTCGATGTGAAGGACAGGCTGGGTACGGTCGCGGCGATGTCGGAAAGCTGCAGCGCGCCGCCCGCCTGAAGACCTTCGCCGGTCAGGACCGAGAGGGACAGGGGGGTCTCGCTGGCCCGCTCCTCACGCTTCTGGGCGGTGACGATGACATCCCCGACCACGGTCGCCGCCGCATCCTGGGCCCGGACAGGCGTGACGCCCAACCCCGCAGAGACCAGGGCGCTGGAGGCCATCAGAGTGGCCAGACCGAGCAGCTTGCGATGGTTACGACAGACGTTCGTCATGGTGAGACCCCCGATGTGATGCGTCATCAATCAACCCCGGCGAGTTTCTGTCAAGAGAAAAAGTCTCTTGCAATAGACACGCGGCCTGGTTCAGGATTTGGACAACCTGAATGGGCTTTCGGTCCACAGGATGTTCGGCTTCAGGGTTTTGGACGGAATGGAATACGATTACATCGTGGTGGGCGCGGGCATGGCCGGCGCATCGGTCGCCTACGAGCTGGCCGACGGCGCTCGGGTCTGTCTGATCGAGCGCGAGACCCAGGCCGGTCAACACGCCACGGGCCGGTCGGCCGCCCTGTTCGCGCCCAGCTATGGCGGCCGCGCCATCCGCGCCCTGACCCGCGCCAGCCGCGACTTCTTCATCCTGCCGCCTGACGGGTTCACCCAGGACCCGCTCCTCACGCGACGCGGCGTGCTCTACATCGCCACCAAGAGCCAGCTCGATTATCTGGACGTCATGATCGGCGACGTTCGCCGCTCGGGCGGGTCCATCGACCGGGTCGATGTCGCCGAGGTGCTGGACACCATCCCCCTGCTGCGGGCCAGCTATGTCTCCGGCGCCGCCATGGATCATGACGCCAAGGACATCGACGTTGACGCCCTGCACCAGGGCTATCTGCGGGCCGCAAAGGCGCGCGGCGCGTTCCTGCTGACGGACGTTGGCGATCCTGAGATCACGCGGACCGGCGATGTCTGGAGCATCAATCTGCCGACGCAGACCGTTACTGCGCCAGTCCTGGTCAACGCCGCAGGGGCCTGGGGCGATCTGGTCGCCGAGAGCGTCGGGGCCCAGGCCATCGGTCTTCAGGCGCTGCGCCGCACTGCCATTCTGGTCGATCCGCCCGCAGGCGTCGACATCGCGGCCTGGCCCGCGGTGATCGATGTGGACGAGGAATTCTACTTCAAGCCCGACGCCGGCAAGCTGCTGCTGTCCCCCGCCGACGAGACCCTGGTCCCACCCTGCGACGCCCAGCCCGAAGAACTCGACATCGCCATCGGCGTAGATCGGGTCCAGGCCGCGCTGAATCTGGAGGTCGAACGGGTGAACCACAGCTGGGCCGGCCTGCGCACCTTTGCGCCCGATCGCGCCCCGGTCATCGGTTTCGATCCCGAGGTCGAGGGTCTGTTCTGGTCAGTCGGTCAGGGTGGCTACGGCATCCAGACCGCCCCGGCCTGGGCCCGGACCGCCGCAGCCCTGGCGCGCGGCCAGGCCCTGCCCGTCGATGTCGCCCAGGAAGGCGTCAGCGCCGCAGACCTGTCGCCCAGCCGCTTCCTCGATGTGACGCCGGGACTGAGAAAGGCCGCCCAATGAAGATTCATGGCAAACCCATCATCGGCCCTGGCGGGCAGGTGTTGCCCCTGTCTGCAGCGGTCGAGACCGGCGGTCTGGTCTTCGCCTCGGGTCAGCTGGCCCTGGTCGACGGCAGGATCGAAGGCGACATCACCGCCCAGACCGAAACCACATTCGACGCCATCCACGCCCTGTTGCAAGACGCTGGGCTGAGCCTGGATCATGTGGTCAAGGCGACGGTCTGGCTGACCGACCCTGCGGACTTCGCCGCCTTCAACGCCGTCTATGCCGCGCGCCTGCCCGCGCCCTTTCCCGCCCGCTCGTGCGTCGTTTCTCAGCTCGTGCTACCGAATGCGCGAGTAGAGATCGAGGTCGTGGCCAGCCGCGAGCCTCGAAGGACATGATCCGGCGCGATGCCGGACGGGCGGGACATGATGAGCAACGACAGCAGCACCTTGGGCGGCCTGATCCGGATCGTGCGCCAGCGCAACGGCTGGACCCTGCGCGAAATGAGCGCCGTCGTCGGCATACCCCTTTCCACACTGGCCAAGGTCGAGACGGACAAGCTGTCGCTGACCTACGACAAGCTGCAGCAGTTCACCTCTCGGCTGGGACTGAGCATGGCCGAGTTCCTGGCCCAGGGCGAACCGGCCGCTGGATCCGGCGCGGCGCCGCCTGTGATGGGGCGTCGGAGCCTGACCACGACGGGCAACTCGGTTCACATCAAGACGCCGAACTACGACTACGAATACCTGTGCGCCGACCTTCGTCAGAAGCGGATGGTGCCAATCATCACCCGCGTCCACACCCAGGACATCGCCGAGTTCGGCGAGGCGGTCCGCCACAAGGGCGAGGAGTTCGTCTTCGTGCTGGAGGGCACGATCGAGGTCCATCTGGAATTCTACACCCCCATCGTCCTGCAGACCGGACAGGGCGTCTATCTCGATAGCGCCATGGGCCACGCCTACGTCTGCAAGGACTGCGACAGCGCCCTCGTCTTGGGGGTTTGCTCCAGCGAAGACCCCAATCTCGCCGGCGAACTGATCAGCCTGGCGGAAGAAGAAGCCAAGCAGGCGGCCGAGCCCGCATAGAAACCCAAAAGGGGACATCTTGAGCACCACCACCCGGCCCGACGTCCCCGAAGTCGAAACTCCCGAAGCCCCCGCCCCCATCTCCGCCTGGTTCGCCGTGGCCGTGCTGGTCGGCGTCACCATCTTCGCCTTTGTCGACCGCCAGATCCTGGCCGTCGTGGCCTCGCCCCTGCGCGAATCCCTGGGTCTGACCGACTTGCAGCTGGGCGCCCTGCAAGGCGTGGGTCTGGCCCTGTTCGCCGCCTTGGCCAGCTATCCGGTGGCCTGGCTGGCCGACCGTTTCGACCGGCGCCTGATCCTGGCGATCGGCATCGCCATCTGGTCCGTCGCCACCGCCGCCTGCGCCTTTCAGACCACCTTCGAAGGCCTGCTGATCTCCACCATCGGCATCGCCGTAGGCGAAGCGGGCCTGGCGCCGATCGTCTGGGCCATCATTCCCGACCTGTTCCCCGGCCGACAGCGAACCACCGCCAACCTGGTCTATTTCCTGGCCGCAGTTCTGGGCACCGCCCTGGGGCTGAGCATCTCGGGCGCCACCTTCGGCTGGCTGGCCACTCACGGCGCCGCCCTGCCCGGCTTCCTGGGAGACATGGAGCCCTGGCGCGCAACAATGCTGTTCGTCGCCCTGCCCGGCCCGCTGTTCATCATCCTGATCGCCACCCTCAGGCTGAAGGGCAGTCGCGCCGCAGCCATCGCCTCGGCCGCCGCCTTCTCGGCCCGTCTCGCCGACAGCGGATACCTGGTCTATGCGCGGCGCCACCTGATGACCCTGGCCTGCGTCTTCGCCGCCGTGGCCGCCTACAATATCGGGATCGCCTCGACCCTGGTCTGGTTGCCGACGGCCCTGCCTCGCCTGTTCGCCATCGACCCGGCGACCGTCAGCTTTCAGCTGGGCATGGCCATCGGTCCGGCCAGCCTGATCGGGGTCGGGGTCGCGGCCCTTTGCGTAAGGTTCTGGCGCGGCGACCGTTCGGTGATGGCGCCCCGGATCGCCGCGATCGCCTTCCTGATCGCCGCCGCCCCGACCGGCCTCCTGCCCTTCGTCACCGCCACCTGGCAGGCCCTGGCCCTGGTCGCGGTGCAGTTCGCCGCAGGCCTGGCCGCCGCGTCCGTCCTGCCCAGCATCATCCAGGACATCAGCCCGCCACACCTGCGAGCGCGCAATTTCGGCGTCATGACCGTGGTCGCCCTGGTGCCCCAGGGGCTGAGTCCGCTGGTCATCGGCGGCCTGTCGGAAGCCATCGGCGGCGCCCACGGCCTGATCTTCGCCATCGCCATGGTCGGAGCGCCCGCATGGTTCCTGGCCGCCTGGCTGATATGGCGCAGCGAGGCCGCTTTCCGCCGCACCATCGCCGAGGTCCAGTCGCTCGCCGATCCGCATGCCCAGCAGGCCCCCGCCTGACCACAGGGCCAGGCAGACCCCCTGACTACGGCTCCAGCTCGATGTCCCAGTAGAGGTAGTCGAGCCAGCTCTGGTGCAGGAAATGGGGCGGGAAGCGGCGGCCCGCGTCCTGAAGCTGATAGGCGTTGGGGCGGTGCGGCAGGCGGCGGATCGGCATATGCGCCTGCTGCGGCGTGCGCCCGCCCTTTCTCAGGTTACAGGGCGAGCAGGCGGCGACGATGTTTTCCCAGGTCGTGCGGCCGCCCTTCGAACGCGGCACGACGTGGTCGAAGGTCAGTTCGGTCGTGTCGCCGCAATACTGGCAGGTGAAGCCGTCGCGCAGGAAGACATTGAAGCGAGTGAAGGCGGGGCTGCGGTCCTGGTCGACATAGGATTTCAGCGCGATGACGCTGGGCAGTTGCATCTCCATGGAGGGACTGCGCACCACCTTGTCATAGTGGGACACGACATCGACCCGGTCCTGATAGACCGCCTTGACCGCCTCCTCCCACGGCCAGAGCGAGAGGGGATAATAGGACAGCGGCCGGAAATCAGCGTTCAACACCAGGGCGGGCCAGCCACTGGGCGGACGCGCGACTATCGGGGCGCGCGTGATAACGGGGGGACGGTTCGGGACCTGCATCAGGTCCACCCGCTCTGAAACAGAGTGTGCAAGGCGACAGGACTGAAGACGCGTCTCCTTCCTTATCCGAGCCTTGAGCCTAGACCCGATTCGACGACGCCGCCATGGCGCATTCGCCACGGTTCCGTGACCGGACCACGCCCCATAGACGCCCTATCAGCCCGGAGCCTCAGCGCGCCGGCGCGTCCGGAAAGCCCGGCAGGCTCCAGCCCCAGGCCAGGGCGCCGGCCCGCAAGCCAAACCCCAGCAGGGCCGCCACCACCGCCGCAGGCCAGATTTCAATGCCTAACAGGCGCAGGCCGACATAGGCGGTCGCCGCCAGCAGAGCCGCCGAGACCGTCACCTCGCGGCGCAGCAGGATGGAGGGTTGGCCAGCCAGAAGGTCGCGCACGATCCCGCCGAAACAGGCCGTCAGCGCGCCCATGACGATGCAGATCAGCGGCGCGACGCCGAAGGTCTCGGCCTTCGCCGCACCCATCACACCATAGGCGGCCAGACCTGCCGCATCGAGCCACAACAGGGCGCGGAACCGCCAGTCGCGCCGCCCGATCAACCAGATCGCCAAGGCGGCGGCGATACAGACGCCGATATAGCGCCAGTCCTGCACCCAGAACACCGGCGCTCCGATCAGCAGGTCGCGCAGGGTGCCGCCGCCCACGCCGGTGATGGCGGCGAAGAAGGCGAAGGTGACCACGTCGTGTCTCTGTTGCGCCGCCGCCAGGGCGCCCGTGGCGGCGAAGACGGCGACGCCCGCAAAATCCAGCACGGCCAGAGCGGACGACGGATTGGCCAGGGCCATGGCCGCCTGCGGATCGACCAGGGGCGTCACCGCGCCGTCTCCGTACCCATGATGGTTTCCTCCATGGCGATCTCTCCGCCCTTTACGCCAGCATACCACGCCCACAGCAGATGCGCGGCGACCCCGCGATAGGGCGCCCATTGCCGGGCGCGAGCATAGGCCTGTTTCTCATTGGGTCGCACCACGGCGCGGTCTGCCCAGCCCAGCGCTTGTTGCAGGGCCACGTCGCCGCCCGGAAACACATCGATCCGTCCCTCGCAGAACATCAGATAGGTCTCTGCGGTCCAGCGACCGACCCCCTTGATGGCGACGAGGGCGGCGACGGCCCGGGCGTCGTCCAGGTCCTCCATCCGGTCCAGGTCGATGTGGCCCTCGATCTGGGCGCGGGCGATCTCGTGGGCGTATTTCGCCTTGGGCAGTGACAGGCCCATCCCGCGCAGGGTCTCGATGTCGCGCGCCAGCACCGCCTGAGCCGTCACCGCATCGTCCAGACCGGCGACGACCCTGGCCCAGATTGCGGCGGCCGAAGCCAGGGACACCTGCTGACCGACAATCATGTGCAACAGGCTCTCGAACCCGCCCTGCCTCAGCCGCCACTCGAACACGGGCGTCCGCGCATCCACCCGCGCCAGCGCCGGATCAGCGGCGGACAGGTAAGCGCGCGCGGCGGCGATCTCGGCAGGGGTGGGGGCGGCAGGCATGGGGTTTCTTACGGCGTCAACAGAGCTGGAGAAACCGTCGCGGACCAAGACATGACTTTGACGTCCGCAAGCCGCTAACCTGGGGGGATGTTCGTCACCCGTTTCGCGCCGTCCCCGACCGGCCTGCTGCACAAGGGCCATGCCTTCTCGGCGCTGACGGCGTGGAACGCGGCGCAGGCGGCGGGCGGACGGTTCATCCTGCGGATCGAGGACACCGACTTCACCCGCTGTCGGCCCGAGTACGAGGCGGCGATCCTCGAAGACCTGGAGTGGCTGGGTCTGGCGTGGGAGGCGCCCGTCCGGCGTCAGTCCGAACACCGCGCCGAATATGAGGCCGCCATGTCAGGTTTGCGCGACACGGGCCTGCTCTATCGCTGCTTTCGCACGCGTAAGGAACTGATGGCCCTGGCCGGGATGGCGCGCCATGCGGATGATCCCGTCGACGCCTGGGCCTTCACCGGCGGGCCGATCGGGGCGGACGAGGAGGCGGCGCGACTGGCGAGGGGCGAGGCCTTTGCCTGGCGGCTCTCGCTGGCTGCGGCGCGGGACCGGCTGGGGGACTTGAATGCCCTTACCTGGCGCGAAGAGGGTGTCGATCCCGGCCTGAGGCACGCCGCGCCCGAGCGGCTGGGCGACATGGTCATCGGCCGCAAGGACATCGGCGCCGGCTATGTCATCGCCTCGGTCGTCGACGACGCCCTGCAGGGCATCACCCATGTCGTACGCGGCGAAGACCTGATCGAGACGACTTCGATCCAGAGGCTGCTTCAGGCGCTGCTGGGACTGCCGACCCCGGTCTATCACCACCACCCGCTGCTGCTGGGACCGGACGGCAAGCGCTACGCCAAGCGGGACCGCTCGGTCACCCTGACCGAACTGCGAGCCGCCGGAATGACGGCGGAGGCCTTGAAGGCCGAATTGGGTTTCTAGGGACGGGTCTTTCGTCAGCGGCGGCAGGGGCATATGCACCGGGCCATGTCGAGCTCGCGCGCATTCGCTCTGTCCGTCCTCGTGGTCTCGGCCTGCGTGCTGGGCCTGGCGCCTATCCTGGTGCGACTGACCGAGACCGGGCCGGCGGCGGCGGGCTTCTGGCGTTTCGTCTTCGCCATGCCTTTGTTGCTGGTTCTGACGGCCCGGCCCAAATCCTGGGCCGGGGGCGGCGAAGGCATCGGACGGCCGTCGAAATGGATGATCCTGGCCGGCCTGTTCTTCGCCCTCGACCTCAGCTTCTGGCACTACGGGATCGTCATGACCTCGGTCGCCAACGCGACGGTGCTTTGCAACCTGACGCCGGTCGTGGTCACCCTGTTCGGCTGGATCGTGTTCAAGGAACGGCCCGCCCGCCTGTTCATCCTGGCCATCGCCCTGGCCATGAGCGGGGCCTTCGCCATGGCCGCCGGCGCCTCGGGCGCACAGGGGACCAACCCCCTGCTGGGCGACATCTTCAGCCTGTCGGTCGCCCTCTGGTACTCGGGCTATTTCCTGGCGGTGAAACAGGCGCGGACCACTGCCGGCGCCATGCGGATCACCCTGTGGGCGACGGCGATCGGCATCCCGCCCCTGGCCGTCGTGTCCCTGCTGCTGGGCGAGGACATGATCCCCGCGACCCTCGCCGGATGGGGCGCCTGCGTCGGCATGGGGGTGATGCATGTCGCAGGTCAGGGCGGCGTCGCCTGGGCGCTGGGCAAGCTGCCAGCCTCGGTCACGGCGGTGACCATCCTGGTCCAGCCCATTGTCGCCGGATTGTTGAGCTGGTGGATCTTCGGCGAGACCCTGACGCCGGTCCAGGCCCTGGGCGGGGCGCTGGTCCTGGCCGCCATCGTCCTGGCCCAGTGGTCGAGCCGCAAGCCGGGCGTACCGTCAGATGGCGACCAAACGAAAACGGGCGCAGGTCCGAAAGGACCCGCGCCCGTCAATGTCTGAAGGTCCGATGGACCCCTTAGCCTAACCAAGCCTGAGTGGCTTAGAGAACCTTGAGGTTCACGGCCGAGGTCTTGCCGCGCTGGGATTCCAGCTCGTATTCGACCTTGGCGTTTTCATCGAGGCCGGCGAGGCCAGCCTTCTGAACGGCGGTGATGTGAACGAACACATCGGCGCCGCCGCTTTCGGGCTGGATGAAGCCGAAGCCCTTAGTGGGGTTGAACCACTTGACCGTACCGGTCGCCATATCTGCGCTCTCCATAAACGCGCTTTCCAGGCAGGTTCTCACGCGGAGAAACCCGACAGTCCATCTGGACGGCTCGTTCAGGCGAAGGAGCGAAACATGGGTTTGGACCCCACGCACAATATCCGGACTGCGAGACCTTTTTCTCGCGTCTATCCACAGCGGTCAACCGGATTCGATTCGCCTCCGGGTGCTGAGGGGGCAGCACGAAACGGCCAAGCTGAAAACCCGTACGACTACGGGGTGTTGCTTAGAGGCGGGGTCTGGCCCTGAGCACGGGTCTGGGGCGAGGGTCCGCGAGCGCACAGGCTGCGGGGCGCGCCATCCAGATGCAGATGGTTGGCATGGGCGGCGTTGTAGTCGGGCGTCAGCACCGTCGAAAAGACGCGGCAGCCGCCGTCGCGCAGGCGCTTCAAGAAGCCGGCCGCCGGAACACCCGCCGGCCCCTGACCGCTCCAGTCGTCCAGCACCGAGACCTTCCGGCCGTCCGCAAGAGTGACCCCGGCGACATCCAGGGCGTTGGCCCGCGCGTGCTCGCTGGGCCGGTCCGTCGTGACGGTCGAGCCATAGATGCGGCGGCAGGAATAGGTCCCGTAGTTGTCCACGCGGGCGACCTTCGAACCCAACATCTGTGCGGCGGCAGGGCGCAGAACCTGGCGATCCCAGATGACGTAGCGGACGGCCAGCGGGCACTGCATCACCACGTCCGAAGGCGCCAGGGGGGTGACGTCGCCGCCGGTGATGCGGATCAGGCCCTGGGCGACGCAGAACTGGCCGTCGCTGCGATCCTCGACCCGCTCGACCTGCACGCCGGCGTCCCGAAGCGTCTGCATACAGGCGTCAGTCGCGCCCCGGACCTGTTCCACGGGCGCGGCGAAGGGCAGTTCGAAGTCCCCCACCTTGGCGGCCGTCGCCGTACCGACCGGCCGGTTCAGGTCCAGCGGCTTCCACGGCAAATCCTGATGCGGAACAAAGGCGTTGGCCAGCGCGAATACGGCGCAGACGCCCAGCGTCAGCTCCCACAACAGGTTCCAGAAATCGGCGAAATCACGCTTCATGGCAGAGCTTAACGCACCAGTCGCGGAATCGTCAGCGGGGACCTGCGGATTCTGATCGACGCCCCCCGCGCCTTGCCGTCCCGCCTTTCAGGGTTCAGGCTCGGATCATGAGCAAGAAATCCGACTACGAGGACGAACTCGAAGCCCTACAGATCGAGTTGGTGAAGACCCAGGCCTGGGCCATCGAACAGGGGCTCAAGGTCCTGATCGTGTTCGAGGGCCGCGACAGCGCGGGCAAGGACGGCGCCATCAAGCGCATCACCGAATACGCCTCGCCCCGCCAGACCCGCGTCGTCGCCCTGCCCAAGCCGACCGAGCGCGAGACCGGCCAGTGGTATTTCCAGCGCTATGTCCCGCATCTGCCGAGTGCAGGCGAGATCGTGATCTTCAACCGCTCCTGGTACAATCGCGGCGGGGTCGAGCCGGTCATGGGCTTTTGCACGCCCGAACAGCAGGACCAGTTCCTGAAGGACGCGCCGCGGTTCGAGCGGATGCTGTCGGACAGCGGGATCGTCATCATCAAGCTGTGGCTCGACATCACCAAGGACGAACAGGCCAAGCGGCTGGAAGCACGGGTCGAGGATCCTTTGAAGACGTTCAAGGTCTCGTCCCTGGACGCCGAGGCGCAGACCCGATGGGATGCCTATTCCCAGGCCCGCGACCGGATGCTGGCCGAAACCCACAGCAGTCACGCGCACTGGACCGTCATCGCGACCGACGACAAGAAGACCGCCCGGCTGAACATCATCCGCCACATCCTGCGAACTCTGGGCCGCCCCGAGGCCAAGGTGGCGAAGCCGGACAAGGATGTTGTCTTCGGCGCAGACAAGAACATGGACCGACTGGCGCGCTGAGCCGGACAACCCGAAGAGGGGCCTGAAAACCGCCCTGTGTACGGCGTCGTACAGTCAAAATAACTGAGCCTAGTCGGCAGCGTCCGATCCGCGCCTGGTCAGTGGTGGCGGGCGTTTTGAAACGACATACCGCAGTCGTCGTGAAGCTTTGCATTCATGGCCAGACACACGCGAAACGTTAAGTCGGTTTCCGGCGGACAGCGCGTATCGCTTTCCCCTATCGGGCGATGATGTCCACTGCTTCGCCCTACAATACGCTGATCGACAGCCTGTCCCCTGACGATCGCGACGCTCTTCTTGCTGCATCTGTGCCGTTCGACTTCAAGGTGGGGCAGATCTTCCTCGAACCCGGCGACACGGTCGAGCACGTCTATTTCGTTTACAAGGGCATCATCTCCGCCGTGGCCGCGATGGCGGATGGACGGACGGTCGAGGTCTTCATGGTAGGGCGCGAAGGCGTCACCCACCCTTCGGCGGCCACAGCCGGCGCGATCACCAGCTATTCACGCCAGGCCGCCCAGGCCGATGGCCAGTGCCGCCGCATCGAGGTTTCGCGCCTGCGCGCCCTGGCCGACGAGCGCGAGGGTCTGCGCGCGGTGGTATCGGCCTATGCTTCGAACCTTCAGGCCGAGTTGGAGCAGTCGGGCGCCTGCAACGCCCTGCACCGGGCCGAGCAGCGTTTCGCCAAATGGCTGTTGAGGTGTCATGACAGGATCGACGGCGACACCCTGAACCTGACCCAGGAATATCTGGCCAGTATGCTGGGCTCGCAGCGCACCACCGTGAACGAGGCGGCGCAGGGACTGCAGAAGACCGGCGCCATCACCTATTCGCGCGGCAAGATCACCATCGTCGACCGCGCCGCACTCGAGCGCACCGCCTGCGAATGCTACAACGGACGCACCCGCGAACCGGCCCTGACGGCCTGAGCCTTCGGCTCGCCGCGTCCTTCTCGCGCCGCTGCGAAGGGCCTAAGAGGAGCGGATGCCCCCCGCCTCCCTGCCGAAATCCGACGCCCCCCTGCCCGATGCGGGTCAGAACTGGGTCGACGCCCATGCGCCCGAGGCGCTGAAGCCTTGGCTCAAGCTGGGCCGGTTCGATCGGCCGATCGGCATCTGGCTGCTGCTGCTGCCCGGCTGGCAAGGGATCGCCCTGGCCCACGCCCGATATTCGGAGCCGCCCGGCCTGTTCACCCTGTGGCTGGTCGTCGGTTTCGCCGTCGGGGCCTGCCTGATGCGGGCTGCGGGCTGCGCCTTCAACGACATCATCGACCGGGATATCGACGCCCAGGTCGCCCGCACCGCCGCCCGACCGCTGGCGTCGGGCCGGATCAGCGTGAAACAGGCCTGGGCCTTCATTGTCGGATGCAGCCTGATCAGCTTGGCGATCCTGCTGACCCTGGGCCTGCCAGCCATTGCGCTGGGCGTCGCGTCGCTTGGGCTGGTCGCGGCCTATCCCTTCATGAAGCGCATCACCTGGTGGCCTCAGGCCTGGCTGGGCCTGACCTTCAACTGGGGTGCTCTGATGGGCTTTGCAGCGGCTGCGGGCGTCGCAGCGACCGGGTTCGTGGCTCGCGCGGTCGAGGCGGGAGCCGTCACCGGCGCACTGGCGCCGGTCTGGACCTGGACCGACACCCTGCCCGTCCTGCTGCTCTATGCCGGCGGGGTGTTCTGGACCCTGGGCTACGACACCATCTACGCCCTGCAGGACATCGAGGATGACGCCATGGTGGGGGTCAAGTCCTCCGCCCGACGCCTGGGCGCATCGGCGGTCGGGGGCGTGGGCCTCTTCTATCTGTTCGCCCTGGTCCTGGCGGCTCTGGCCGGGTTCAGCGCCTGGCTGGGTCCTTTGTTCTATGTCGTGCTGGCGGCCTACGGGGTGCATCTGGCCTGGCAGGTGCGCAGCCTGCGCCTCGACGATCCCGCACTGGCCCTCAGGCTGTTCAAGTCGAACCGAGAGGCTGGCTTCGTCCTTCTTCTCGCTCTCGCAGCCGGCGGACTTCGTTTCATCTGACCCCTCGCCCCGCGCCCCACCTCTGATAGGATGCCTGCATGACCTCCCGCATGCCCTCCGCCCCGTCGAACACGCCCCGGATCGCCCTGGTCCTGGGCGCCGCCCTGCTGACCCTGGCCGCCTGCAACCGCGACAAGGACGAAAGCGTGCCGGCCCAGCCGATCGAGGCTCCCGCTCCCGCCATCACGGCCGCCGACGCCGCCGCACCCTTCGCCTTCGACAGCGCCAACACCTACGCCAACGTCAAACTGACCCTGCCTCAGGCCGTGAAGCCCTGGCCCGATCTGCACGCCCGCCTCTATTCCACCGCCGTGCGCGATCTGCGTCAGTTCACCGAGGGCGCCCAGGCGGACAAGACCGAGGCCGGCGGGCAAAGCGTCGCCCCCTATGAGAAACAGATCACCTTCGACAGCCCGGTCGAGACGGGCAAGATCATCAGTCTGGCTCGACGCGACTATGAGTTCACCGGCGGCGCCCACGGCAACACCCTGTTCGCGGGCGTCCTGTGGGACAAGGCGATGAAGCGCCAGATCAGCGCCGCACAGATGTTCCGCCCGGGCGCCGACATGGCCGCCCTGGACCGCGCCCTGTGCGTCGCCGTCAACGTCGCCCGCAAGGAACGAAATCCGGAAGCCACGCCTCTGGCCCTGACCGGCGGCGACTGGTCCTGCCCCAAGGCCGCCGACACGCCCTTCGTCCTGAGCCAAGGCACGACGCCGGGCAAGGCGGGGGGGCTGACCTTCCTGATCGGCCCCTATCAGGTCGGTCCCTATTCGGACGGCAGTTATGCCGTCGCCGTGCCCCAGAGCGCGATCCGCGCCCAGCTGGCCCCCGCCTATGCCGACGAGTTCGCAGGCGAGCCGGTGAAGCCCGCCTCCAACCCTGCCAACCCCTGAGGACGCGGCCGACCTATTTCAGGAACGCGTCCACCAGGGCGTCGAACCGGGCCGGCTGGTCGGCCATGATGAAGTGTCGCGCGTCGTCCACCCGGATCAACCGCACGCCCGGCAAGGTCGCGTACTCCCGGTTCCAGGTGGCGTCGGCCAGGGCGGCGGGCGCGCCTCCATCCGCGTCAGAGGCGTAGAGGGCCGTGACCGGCGTGGTCATGGCCGCCAGACCGGGGCGCGCATCGGTGGTCATCACATCCTTCATGGCCGAGGCCAGGGCGTGGCGGTCGCTGGCCAGGGACCATCCCACCATGGCCTCACGCGTGGCTGGATCGCGGGCCAGGCTCGCTGCGGTCTGGACCTGCTGAGCCTGGAAGGTCGCGTCATCGGCTGACAGGATGACGCCTGCCGCCTGGGCCGCGAAGGGCGCCGCCTGTTCCGCCGTCACGGTCGGGCCGAACATGGCGCTGTAGAAGGGCAGACTGTCGACCGTCATCAGCCGGCCCACGCGTTCGGGATGGGACTGGGCCAGCAGCAGGCCGCTGAGGCCGCCCATCGAATGGCCGATGATCGCAGGGCGATCCAGCCCGGTCCGTTGAATATAGGCGGCCAGGGCCTCGACTTCCGGCGCGACGAAGGCCCCATCGCCGTGGCTCCACGGTTCGCCGGCAAACCCCGCCAGTTGCACCAGATGCACCCGGTGCGTCGCGGCCAACCGCGTCGCCAGAGGCCGCCAGATTTCGCGCGACGAGGCCAGACCGGGGATCAGGACGACGTCGGGGCCTTGCCCCATGACCTCGACCGACAGCCGGTCGGAGGTGAAGGCCTGGGCTGTAGCGACCGTGGGCGCTGACCGAGCTTCGGCCCGGCCCTGCTCGGAGGCCACGCAGCAGGCGATGATCACGCCCACCATAATGGCGATCCGGCCATGGCGAGGGGCGCACAGCCTTGGGAAGGATGCGTTGAACATGACAAAGATCCTGTGAGGTCGGCTGACGGCGTCAGCCGTAGGGGTTGGTGAAGATGTCCTCGACCGGGCGTCCGAACAGGGCGGCGATCCGGTAGGCGAGATCCAGCGAGGGATCGTGCCGCTCGGTCTCCAGGGCGTTGACGGCCTGGCGTGAGACCCCAAGCCCCTGGCCCAGCTGTTCCTGGGTCCAGCCGCGCTCGGTCCGAAGCAGTTTCAATCGGTTCTGCATCAGCGCGTCGTCCGGATGAAGGGCGAGATCAGGCCGAACGCCGCCCAGAACAGCACATAGACGAACCAGCCCGGCGCATGAGGCGCATCGGCGTAGCTTTCGGCGAAACCCCAGGCCGAGAAGACGCCCATGGCCACCCCGGCGGCGATGATGAACTGTTTGGCGGTCAGCGCCCGCATGAACTCGTCGGAATCCCGCATCAGCGACAAGGTGGCCCAGATCTGTCCCAGGATCGGCGCAGACACCGCCGCAGCGAATACCCAGGCGGCGGGCGTTCCCCGGATCGCATCGAAGACGCCGAAGATGGCGGCGACATTGAGCGCCACATAGACGCCCATGAAGCTCATCGTTCGCACGACATACTTGCGGTGAGCCTGAGTGGTGGATTTTCCCATGGCGAGCATGTCGCGTTCCCCTGACTGAATGTAAGGCTAGAATTACACCACCGCGATGTAAGGTCAACATTACTTTTTGCGCGGTACGGTCCACGAGCAGGCGGCGAGGCATTGGGGCTCAGCACGCGCAATCAGAATGACGCGACCGGACGCTGATCAGCTATGAGGTCGCCATGTCCCTGCTCGCCCACGACGATCCCGCCGGCTTCATCCTGTCCAACACGCGATTGCAGGTGGTGCCGCACACGCCAGAGATCTCGCTCTGGCTCGCCGACGAGATCACGCCGATCTGGCGGATGACGGAAGAGGAGTTGGGCGAAATCGGCCTGCCCCCGCCCTTCTGGGCCTTCGCCTGGTCGGGCGGTCAGGGGCTGGCGCGCTGGTTGCTGGACAATCCGCGCGAGGTCGCGGGCAAGCGGGTGCTGGATTTCGCTACCGGCTCGGGCATGGTGGGGATCGCCGCGATGAAGGCGGGCGCTGGCCATGTGCTGGGGTGCGACATCGACCCCTTTTGCGCCGCCGCCGTCGCGCTCAACGCCCAGGCCAACGGCGTGGCCATGGACTTCACCGACGCCAACCTGCTGGACGCCCCGCCGCCTGCGGTGGATGTCATCTGCGCCGGGGATGTCTGCTACGAAAAGCCCATGACCGACCGGGTTCTGGGCTGGCTGGCGCAGGCCCAGGCTCAGGGGACGCGCATCCTGATCGGCGATCCCAAGCGCACCTATTTCCCCAAGGACGGCCTGACCTTTCTGGCCGAATACAGTGTGCCGACGACGCGCGAGCTGGAGGATTTCGAGATCAAACGCTCCAGCGTCTGGTCCATGCCCTAGACGACGGGGATCGCCTGGCTGAGCCGGCCGCCGACGCGGATCGGCTCGACGCGAATGGCCAGGCCGGTCTTGTCGTCCGTTTCGACATAGACGCCGCAGATGGTGGCCGGGCCGTGGGCCGGGGTGTAGCGGCCGCCCGAGATGCGGGTGGTGAAGCGCCGCAGCGGCTCTTCCTTCTCGTTGCCGATGACGCTGTCATAGTCGCAGCAGCCGCCGGCGTCGGTCTGATAGGCCGTGCCGCTGGGCAGGATCTGGCAGTCGGCGGTCGGGACGTGGGTGTGGGTTCCGACGACCAGCGAGGCGCGGCCATCGCAGAAATGACCCATGGCCATCTTCTCCGACGTCGCCTCGGCGTGCATGTCGACAATGACGGCGTCGGCGACGTGTCCCAGCGGGGCGGCGTTCAGCTCGCGATCCACGGCGCTGAACGGACAGTCCTGAGGATCCATGTGGACACGGCCCAGCACGTTCATGACCAGGACCGTCTTGCCCGAATGGGTCTCGAACAGATTGGCGCCCGCACCCGGCGCATCCATCAGTCGGGGATAGTTGGCCGGCCGGATCAGGCGCGGCTCGCGGACGATATAGGTCAGGGCCTCGCGCTGGTCCCATGAGTGGTTGCCCAGGGTCAGGCAGTCGGCGCCGGCCATGAACAGCTCGCGCGCCGTGTTCTCGGTGATGCCAAAACCGCCCGCCGCGTTCTCGGCGTTGACCACCACGAAGTCGAGCTTCAGGTCGCGCTTGAGCGCAGGCAGATGATCGGTGAGGCCGTCGCGACCGGACTTGCCGATCACGTCGCCGAAGAAGGCAAGACGCATGAGGAGTTAGACCTTTCGCGCCGGGGTATAGCCGACCTCGGTCAGAACGCCATGCAGGGCTTGATCGTGAGCCTCGGTCGGGATGCGTTCGAGCCGCTGGCCCGCATAGGCGAAGCCGATGCGGATCGCATGCGGCAGCCCTGCGAAGGTCCGGTCGTAATAGCCGCCCCCCTGCCCCAGCCGCCCGCCGAAATCGTCAAAGGCCAAGAGGGGCGTCAGGATCAGGTCGGGCGTCACCACCTTGGCCAGGGGCAAGGGCGCGGGACAGCCAGCGGCGTCCATTTCCAGGGGCTCGCCCGGCGCCCACAGGCGGAAAACCATCGCCGCGTCGCGTTCGAGCACCACCGGCAGGCACAGGGTTCGCCCGGCGGCGAACAGGGCGACGGCGGCGGCGTCAGTGTCCAGCTCGGAGCCCATGGCGTGATACAGGGCGAGGACAGCGCCGTGCGGCAGTTGGCTGCAATGTTCGGCGGCGCGCGATGCGGCCAGAGGATCGGCCTCGGCCAGACGCTTTCGCAGGCGTCGCATCTCGGCCCGCAGGGTCGGCTTGTCAGAAACCATCGGAACCGCGCTCAAGCAGCGAGGCTCCGCGAGCCGAGCGGTAGCGCCCCTAAAAGAAAGAATGTTGGCGGCGCCGTAAGAGCCGTGAAGGACGGTTTGATCCTCTCGAGCCTGGGTAGCCAGGTGGGCTCCGTGTGCCCGACCCCACGAGGTCAGACAGGGACAGATCCCGTCGAGTGAATTAAGGCCGCGAGGATATGTTGCCTTCGACGTGAGCCACAGCATGACCCGCCGTCGATCAAGATAGGCCTACACAGGCCCAGCCACAAGCGGCGCTAGAGGGATTGCGCCAGCTTCTCTATCCGGGCGGCGACGGCGTTCAGCGCCTCGGCGACTCCCGCATCTGGATCAGCGGCCGGTGATGGCGCAGCCGGCGCGGGATCAGTTGGCGAGGCCAGCCGCGCCTCGTGCAGTTCGTCGGCCAGAATCAGGGCCGCCATCAGAAACAGCCTCAAGTCCCCGACGTGACCGACATCCCCGGCGACCCGGCGGACATTGTTGTCGAATTGGCGCGCCAGCAGGCGAACGCGGTCTTCCTGTCCATCCGCGCAACCGACGGCATAGGGGCGGCCGTTGATATCAACCGTGACCGTGGCCATCAGTCTTCTGCTTCTGAATCGGTGGGGGCGGCCAGCAGGTCGCGCAGTTGATCGGCGGCGCGGGCCAGGGCCTCGGAAGCGTCTCGGCCGGCAGCCTCCAACTCGCGCACCCGCGCACCCGCGTCCGACGAGGGCGCAAATAGGTCGTCGTCGCTCACCGGCGGCGCAGAGGCCGGACGGGCCTTCAGCTCCATCACCTTTCGTTCCAGGGTCGCCAGCGCCCGGTCGATCCGGTCTTTCGCGGCGGTCGTGGCGTCGGCCATCGGTCGCATCCTCCAGAATCCGTATAGAACCCGCCCGCGCGTCGGGGTAAAGCGGCGCGCCTCCGTTTTTGAACTATCCGTGAAAGGTCAGCCATGACCGACGCCAACACCGTCTCCGCCAAAGCCTCTCCCAAGCAGATGGCCGACGCCATCCGCGTTCTCGCCATGGATGGCGTCGAAAAGGCCAAGTCGGGTCACCCGGGCATGCCGATGGGCATGGCGGACGTCGCCACGGTGCTGTTCTCCAAATTCCTGAAGTTTGACGCCAGCCGCCCCGACTGGGCTGACCGCGACCGCTTCATCCTGTCGGCGGGCCACGGCTCGATGCTGATCTACGCCCTGCTGCACCTGACCGGCTACAAGGCCGCGACCAAGGAAGAGCTGCTGAACTTCCGCCAGTGGGGCTCCAAGACCGCCGGTCACCCCGAGTATGGCCACATGCCCGGCGTCGAGGTCACCACCGGCCCCCTGGGTCAGGGCCTGGCCACCTCGATCGGCTTCGCCATGGCCGAGCGCCATCTGGCGGCCAAGTACGGCGATGACCTTGTCGATCACCGGACCTGGGTCGTCGCCGGCGACGGCTGCCTGATGGAGGGCGTGTCCCAGGAAGCCATCGCCCTGGCCGGCCGCTACAAGCTGAACAAGCTGACCGTGCTGTGGGACGACAACGCCATCACCATCGACGGCGCCGTCAGCCTGTCGGACGCCACCGACCAGAAGGCCCGCTTCAAGGCCGCCGGCTGGGCGGTGAAGGCCATCGACGGCCACGACATGAAGGCCATCAAGTCGGCGCTTCAGTGGGCGACGCGTCAGGACAAGCCGACGCTGATCGCCTGCAAGACCAAGATCGGCAAGGGCGCCGCCACCATGGAAGGCAGCCACAAGACACACGGCGCGGCCCTGGGCGCCGCCGAGATCGCCGCCACCCGCCTGGGCCTGGCCTGGGAACACGAACCCTTCGAGTTGCCAGAGGCCGTCGACAAGGCGTGGAAGAAGGTCGGACGGCAAGGCGCCAAGGACCGCAAGGCCTGGGAGGCCCGTCTGGCCGCGTCGAAACAGGCCGCCGACTTCACCCGCGCCATGAAGGGCGACCTGCCCGAATCGGCCTTCGACGCCTTGAACGCCAAGATCGCCGAGCTGGTCGAGACCAAGCCCGCCCAGGCCACGCGCCAATCCTCGGGCGCCGCCCTGGACCAGCTGTTCGGCGCCATCCCCGAACTGGTCGGCGGCTCGGCCGACCTGACCGGATCGAACAACACCTTCGTCAGCGGTACGCCGATCTTCGACGCGCCCACCTATGAGGGCCGCTACATCAACTGGGGCATCCGCGAGTTCGGCATGTCGGCGGCGATGAACGGCCTGGCCCTGCACGGCGGCGTCATCCCCTACGGCGGCACCTTCATGGTGTTCTCGGACTACAGCCGTCCGGCCATCCGCCTGTCGGCCCTGATGGGCATCCGCGCCATCCAGGTCCTGACCCACGATTCCATCGGTCTGGGCGAGGACGGCCCGACCCACCAGCCGGTCGAGCATCTGGCCGCCCTGCGCGCCATTCCCAACCTGATGGTCTTCCGCCCCGCCGACACGGTCGAGGCCATGGAAGCCTGGCAGGTCGCGCTGGAATCCAAGGCCACGCCTTCGACCATGTGCCTGTCGCGCCAGAAGACCCCGGCGGTCCGCACCGTCGCGGCCAACGAGAACCTGACCGCCAAGGGCGCCTATGAGATCAAGGCGGCGTCGGCCGAGGCCAAGGTCACCCTGTTCGGCACCGGCACGGAACTGGCCCTGGCGCTGGAAGCCGCCGCGACCCTGGAAGCCGAAGGCACGCCGACCCGCGTCGTCTCCGTCCCCTGCTTCAGCCTGTTCGAACGTCAGGACACAGCCTATCAGGCCGCCATCATCGGTCGCGGCACCGTGCGCGTCGCCATCGAGGCCGGTGTCAAACAGGGCTGGGAGCGGTTCATCGGCGAAGACGGAGCCTTCATCGGCATGTCGTCCTTCGGCGCATCGGCCCCGGCCGAAGTTCTGTACGAGAAGTTCGGCATCACCGCCGCCGCTGTCGTGGCTGCGGTCAAGGCGCGGCTCTAGCGCCGGGCGGATGTCGCACATCACACCCTGCACGCCAGTCGCCGAATCATGTTCGGTGGCTGGCGCGGCTGATCAGGCGCATAGCTTGCGCCCTGACGTCTGCAGCGGGGAATGATGATGAAGCCATTGGCGAGCGTGGCGGTGACGGCAATGGCCCTGGGGCTTGTCGCCTGCAATCCGGGCACGGGCGTCCAGGCCCAGACGGCGCCGCTCGCCGAAGCCATCCCTCTGGTCGCTCAGCCCAGGCTTTCGGCCGACATCGAGGCCATGCCGCGCCTGACAGGCGACAGCCCAGCCATCGCGCGCATCAATGCCGAGCTCGGCCAGATGGACGCCCAAGCCGTCCGTGACGCCGCCGAATGTGTCGAGACAGCGGCGGACGGGCCGGGCGGCGGCTGGTCGCGCTGGATCACACAGCCGATGACCGGGCCCGGGTATGTGACCCTGAGCGCCCAGTTCGAATACTACTGCGGAGGCGCATATCCCGTGAACGCTCAGACGGCGGTGACCTATGACCTGACGACGGGCGCCCGCGCCAACTGGCCCGCCCTGCTTCCCGCCCTGCATCTGATCCAGGAGGAAGCCGCCGCCGACATGCCAAGCGGCTATGTTCACAGCCTGTACTCGCCTCAATTGGAGGCTCTGTACGAGCGCCTGATGATCGCGGACGCCACCGCTGCGAACGGTGAGCCCATCGACGCCGAATGGCTCGCCCAATGCCGCGACGTCTGGAAGCCACAGGATGACGAGGAGGTGGCGCAGACCTTCTACCTCTGGGCCGATGCAGAACATGGCGGCGTGGCGATCAGCCCCGACTATCCCCACGTCGTTCAAGCGTGCGGCGGTCCCGCCTATGTGTCGGGCGCCGAGCTGGGCGCCGCCGGGGCGGACAGACGCCTGGTCGACGCACTGACCACCGCCAAATCCGCCGGGCGCTGGTCGCCCCATGAAGATCAAGCCGCTGATGAATAAGGATGGCGCAATGAAACTCGGCACTCCCCTATCCGACACCGCCGTCCGCGTGATGCTTCTGGGCGCAGGCGAGCTGGGCAAGGAGGTCGCCATCGAGCTGCAGCGGCTGGGCTGCGAGGTCATCGCCGTCGACCGCTATCCCAACGCCCCGGCCATGCAGGTGGCGCATCGCAGCCACGTCATTCCGATGACCGACCCGCAGGTGCTGAACGGCGTCATCATGGCCGAGGCGCCCCACATCATCGTGCCCGAGATCGAGGCCATCGCCACTGAGGTCCTGGCCGATATCGAGGCGGCGGGCATGGCGCGCGTCGTCCCGACTGCGCGCGCCACCCAGCTGACCATGAACCGCGAAGGTATCCGCCGTCTGGCCGCCGAGGAACTGGGCCTGCCGACCAGCCCCTTCGCCTTCGCCGGGTCGGCCGAGGAACTGGCGGCGGGCGCCCAGGCTGTGGGTTTCCCCTGTTTCGTCAAGCCGGTGATGTCCTCATCGGGCAAGGGCCAGTCGTTCGTCGAGAACGCCGATCAGGTCGGCGACGCCTGGGCCTATGCCCTTGCCTCGGGCCGGGTCGACACCACCAAGGTCATCGTCGAGGGCCGGATCGACTTCGACTACGAGATCACCCTGCTGACCGTGCGGTCACGCGGCGCGGACGGCCAGACGCGCACAGACTTCTGCGCCCCCATCGGCCATCGTCAGGTCAAGGGCGACTATGTCGAGAGCTGGCAGCCCCAGGCCATGACGCCCGCCGCCATCGCCTCGGCCCAGGACATCGCCGGCAAGGTCACGGCAGCGCTCGGCGGCTGGGGCGTGTTCGGGGTCGAGCTGTTCGTGAAGGGCGACACCGTCTGGTTCTCGGAGGTCAGCCCCCGTCCCCACGACACCGGCCTGGTCACCCTGGCGACCCAGACGCAGTCGGAGTTCGCCCTGCACGCCCGCGCCATCCTGGGCCTGCCGGTCGATGTGACCCAACGCGACATCGGCGCCAGCGCGGTCATCTATGGCGGCATGGAGGCGCAAGGGATCGCCTTCGAAGGCGTGGCCGAGGCCCTGTCGGTGCCGACTGCCGACCTGCGGCTTTTCGGAAAACCCGAGGCGTTCGAGCGTCGCCGCATGGGCGTCGCCACCGCGCGTGGCGCGACGACCGACGAAGCCCGCGACCGCGCTCGCCGGGCCGCCGCCTGCGTTCGCGTGGTCGAACGCTGATAGCCACGCTTACGCCTGGCGACATAATCCATCACGTCTTGTTACGCCTGCGGGGTTGATCCCAACGCCCGCCGGTCCCATTGAAGCGCCCAACAAAGACCCTCGCCCTCAAGGAGCACTGCCCCATGACCGTCCGCGTCGCCATCAACGGCTTTGGCCGTATCGGCCGTCTCGTCCTGCGCTCGATCGTCGAGCATGGCCGCACGGACATCGAGGTCGTGGCGATCAACGACCTGGGCCCCGTCGAGACCAACGCCCACCTGTTCCGCTACGATTCGGTTCACGGCCGCTTCCCCGGCACGGTCACGACGGGCGAAGACTGGATCGACGTCGGCACCGGCAAGATCAAGGTGACCGCCGAGCGCGACCCGGCCAACCTGCCCCACGCCGAGCTGAAGGTGGACATCGCCTTCGAATGCACCGGCATCTTCACCTCCAAGGACAAGGCCTCGGCCCACCTGAAGGCCGGCGCCAAGCGCGTCCTGGTCTCGGCCCCCGCCGATAACGCCGACAAGACCATCGTCTTCAAGGTCAACCACGACACCCTGACCGCCGACGACATCGTCGTCTCCAACGGCTCGTGCACCACCAACGCCCTGGCCCCGGTCGCCAAGGTCCTGCACGACCTGTTCGGCATCGAGCGTGGCTATATGACCACCATCCACGCCTACACCGGCGACCAGCCGACGCTGGATACGATGCACAAGGATCTGTACCGCGGGCGCGCCGCCGCCCTGTCGATGATCCCGACCTCGACCGGCGCCGCCAAGGCCCTGGGCCTGGTCCTGCCGGCCCTGAAGGGCAAGCTGGACGGCTCGTCCATCCGCGTCCCGACCCCCAACGTCTCGGTCGTTGACCTGAAGGTCGTCGCCGGTCGCGACGTGACGGTCGAGGAAATCAACGCCGCTCTGCAGGCCGCCGCCGACGGTCCGATGAAGGGCGTCCTGGCCACCACGATCGAACCCCTGGTCTCCAGCGACCTGAACCACATCGCCGCCTCGTCCACCGCCGCCCTGCCCCAGACGCAAGTGGTCGACGGCAAGCTGGCCCGCGTCCTGACCTGGTACGACAACGAGTGGGGCTTCGCCACGCGCATGGCCGACACCGCCCTGGTGATGTCGAAGTTCCTCTGATGATCAGATGGGCGCTGACGATCCTTCTGGTTCTGTCAGCGCCCACGGCGGTCTACGCCGCCTATGCCGCCATCTACAGCGCCATTCAACTGAGCAAGGACCTCCTGGGTCTTATGACGACGCTGCTATGGCTGTCCTGCGCCTATTTCATCGTTGGACTTTGGCGGCAGAAGACGACGAATAAATCCTTAACCAGCATCATCTCCTACATCGCAGTCGGCGGGATACTCTTGGCGCTTTGCGTCAATGCAGTTTTTCTCATCACCATACTCGTGACATGGGATCCAGATGTAATCGGGCAATATCCATGACCTTCCGCACCCTCGACGACGCCGGTTCCCTCAGCGGCAAGACCGCCTTGGTCCGCGTGGACTTCAACGTCCCGATGGAAGGCGGAAAGATCACCGACGACACCCGCCTGCGCGTCGCCCTGCCGACCATCAACAAGCTGCGTGACGCGGGCGCCAAGGTCGCCCTGCTGGCCCACTTCGACCGGCCCAAGGGCAAGGTCGTGCCGGCCATGAGCCTGGCCCCCGTCGTCGATGATCTGGAAGCCCTGCTGGGCGCGCCGGTGCGGTTCGCCGACGACTGCGTGGGCGATGTGGCCAAGGCGGCCATCGCCGACCTGGACGCCGGCGGCGTGCTGCTGCTGGAAAACGTCCGCTTCCATGCAGGCGAGGAAGCCAACGATCCGGCCTTCGCCGCCCAGCTGGCCGAGATCGCCGACATCTATGTCAACGACGCCTTTTCCGCCGCCCACCGCGCCCACGCCTCGACCGAAGGCGTCGCCCGCCTGATCCCCGCCTATGCGGGCGAGTCCATGCGCCGCGAGCTTGAGGCCCTGGACGCCGCGCTTGGCAATCCCAAGAAGCCCGTCATCGGCATCGTCGGCGGCGCCAAGGTTTCGACCAAGCTGGACCTGCTCAAGAACCTGGTCGGCAAGCTGGACAAACTGGCCATCGGCGGCGGCATGGCCAACACCTTCCTGTTCGCACAGGGCGTCGATATCGGCGGCTCGCTGGCCGAGAAGGACATGGCCGACACCGCGCGCGAGATCATGGCCGAGGCCGCGTCCAAGGGCTGCGAGATCCTGCTGCCCGTCGATGTCGTGGTGGCTGTTGAGGTCAGGCCGGGCGCCGACGCCCGCACGCTCAAGACCGGCGAAGCCCTGTCCACCGACGACAAGATCCTGGATGCCGGCCCCGAAACCGTCGCCCGCCTGAACGCCGCCATCGACGGGTCCAAGACCCTGATCTGGAATGGTCCGCTAGGCGTGTTCGAGGTCCCGCCCTTCGACGCCGCCACGGTCGCCGCAGCCAGGCATGTCGCGGAACGCACCAAATCAGGAGCCCTGATCGCCGTCGCGGGCGGTGGCGATACGGTCGCCGCCGTCAACCACGCGGGCGTGGCCGACGACTTGACCTTCGTTTCCACGGCGGGCGGCGCCTTTTTGGAATGGATGGAGGGCAAACCCCTTCCCGGCGTGGAGGCGCTCAGCGCCTGACGCCTAGCCCCTCGTGCGGCCCTCGTTCTCGCGGGGGTCGCAGTCGGCGGACGATCCCGAGGCCACGGACCCGCACTGGGGCGTGCACCGCGACGAGTCGCGGCAATAGTCGTCCAGATCGGCCGACATGGCGCCGCAGCCCGTCAGCATCAGGATCACGCTCAAACCCAGCAGTTTTCGCATCCCAAACCTCCCCTACTCCAGCAGATGAGGTTGAATGCCATGCTGTCCGCAAGGCAACGCCTGTCGATTTCTGACGCCTCGCGATTGTAACATTGCGTGACTTTGCAGCGCGGCGCCATTAGGCTGCGCGCAAACAAAAACAGTCATCACCTCAGGATTTTTTCCCATGGCGCGCATCACGCTGCGACAGCTTCTCGACCATGCGGCCGAGAACGACTACGGCCTTCCGGCCTATAATATCAACAACATGGAACAGGGTCTGGCGATCATGGAGGCGGCGGAAGCCGTCAACGCCCCAGTCATCATCCAGGCCTCGCGCGGCGCCCGCAGCTACGCCAACGACATCGTCCTGGCCAAGCTGATTGACGCCCTGGCCGAGCTCTACCCCCACATCCCGGTCTGCATGCACCAGGACCACGGCAACGGCCCGGCGACCTGCGCCACCGCCATCCAGTACGGCTTCACCTCGGTGATGATGGACGGCTCGCTGGAAGAGGACGCCAAGACCCCCGCCTCCTACGAGTACAACCGCGACATCACCCGCCGCGTCACCGAAATGGCCCACGCCTGCGGCGTCTCGGTCGAGGGTGAACTGGGCGTGCTGGGCTCGCTGGAAACTGGCATGGGCGAGGCCGAGGACGGCCACGGCTTCGAGGGCAAGCTGGACCACTCGCAACTGCTGACCGACCCCGATCAGGCCGTCGACTTCGTGCGCGAAACCCGCGTCGACGCCCTGGCCATCGCCATGGGCACCTCGCACGGCGCCTATAAGTTCACCAAGAAGCCGACCGGCGAGATCCTGGCGATGAACGTGATCGAGGAGATCCACCGTCGCCTGCCCGACACCCACCTGGTGATGCACGGCTCGTCTTCCGTGCCGCAGGACCTGCAGGACATCATCAACGCCTATGGCGGCGAGATGCCCCAGACCTGGGGCGTGCCGGTCGAGGAAATCCAGCGCGGCATCAAGCACGGCGTGCGCAAGGTGAACATCGACACCGACAACCGGATGGCCATGACCGGCGCCGTTCGCAAGCTGCTGGCCGAGAAGCCGGGCGAGTTCGATCCCCGCGCCTGGCTCAAGCCCGCCAAGGAAGCGATGAAGAAGCTCTGCATCGAACGCTATCAGCAGTTCGGCTGCGAAGGTCAGGCGTCGAAAATCCGCCCGCTGTCGACGGCCCAGATGGCCAAGCGCTACGCCGCCGGCGAACTGGACCCCCACTTCGGCTCGGCGACCTCCAAGGCCGCCTGATCCCCACTCGCGGCGGCTGGATCACCAGCCGCCGTATGAGCCCTGCATCCGATAACGGATCTCACGCGCCCAGCCCTCGGCGTCGTCCAGCTCGTTCTGGGCGCGACGCCAGTCCCGTCCGGTGTCTTCGCGCTCGCGGCGCAGCTCGCGGATACGGTTCTCGATCGCGCGGCGCTGCTCGTCCGTCACGCCTTCGGCGCGCATCTCGGCCTGCTTGCCCTCGATCTTGTCGTCCAGCTCTTCCATGCGGTCGGCGCGCGAGGTCACCCGGCTGCGCGCCTCATTGATCGCCTGATCCGCCGAATAGATCTGCCGCCCGTCGTTGTAGGCGGGCAGGAAGTCCGCTTCGAGCGAGGCCGGGCACACGCCGGCATAGGACGTCCCCTCGCGTCCCGCGCTGAAGCCCCGCGCCGGTGTGCAATAGCCGCGCAGGCCCTGGTCGCGCCCCTGGCGATAGGCATAGGCGTCCGGCGTCACGCCATGCTTGGCGCAGGCCTGGGCGTGTTCGTCGAGCCGGCTCATCGTCAGCCCGCCCAGACCGTCCGCATAGCCCTGACCGGCCCAATCGCCGGCCAGACACTGTTGCTCGTTCATCGTCGCACAGCTGCCGAGTGCAAGGGCGCCGCCCAGACCGGCGGCGGCCAACAGTAGATAGCGCATGAGTAATCCCTCCCCAGAGAGCCGCATTTTGCCGCAAAGCTTGGTCTTCGCCAACCCGAGCCCGTCGCACCCGCTCGCAAATGCTTCTATGAAGCCCCGGACCGCTTAGGGCGGTGGAGCACACGGTGTCAGACGAACCCATCCTGTCCGAAGAAGACGAAGCCGAAGGCGGAGGCGAGGTGCTGCACGCCCGTATCGAAACCGGCGGCCTGAGGCTGGACAAGGCTTTGGCTCTCGCCTTCCCCACCCTGTCGCGCGCCCGGCTCCAGGCTCTGATCGCCCAGGGCGCGGTCCAGCGCGAGGGCGTGCCTCTGGCCGGCGGTTCGGCCAAGGCCCAGCCGGGGGACTACGCCGTCATCCTGCCCCCGGTCGTCTCGGCGACGCCTCTGCCCGAGGCTATCCCCCTGACCGTCCTGTTCGAGGACTCAGACCTGATCGTCATCGACAAGCCCGCCGGAATGGCCGCCCACCCGGCGCCCGGGACGCCAGACGGCACCCTGGTCAATGCGCTGCTGGCCCATTGCGGGGCGTCACTGTCGGGCATCGGCGGCGTGGCCCGGCCTGGCATCGTCCATCGGCTGGACAAGGACACCTCGGGCGTCATGGTCGCCGCCAAAACCGACCGCGCCCACGCCGGCCTGTCCGCCCTGTTCGCGACCCACGATATCGAGCGTACCTATATCGCCCTGACGCGCGGCGCCCCGTCGCCTGCGCTGGGCCGTATCCAGACCCAGATCGGCCGCTCCTCCGGCGATCGCAAGAAGATGGCGGTGCTGAAATCCGGCGGGCGTGAAGCCATCACCGACTATGTGGTGCAGCAGGCCTTCGGCATCCCCGCCAAGGCCACCCAGCCGCCCATGGCCGCTCGCGTCGCCTGCACGCTCCAGACCGGCCGCACCCACCAGATCCGCGTCCACCTGTCGTCCAGGGGCGCGCCGATCCTGGGCGACGCCGTCTATGGCTCCAGCAGCCCCGCCACGCCGGTCCGCGCCGCCATCGCCCAGGCCGGGCTGACCCGCCAGGCCCTGCACGCCTCGGTGCTGGGTTTCGTTCACCCGGTCACCGGCCAGGCCCTGCGTTTCGAAACCCCGCCACCGCCCGATATGCAGGCGCTCGAGGCCCTGCTCACCGCCCTCTGAAGGAGCCATCCGATGACCGACGCCATCCGCGATAATGCCGACGCCCATCGCTACGAACTCGACATCGACGGCAAGCAGGCCGTCGTCACCTACAACCTCTCAGGCCAGAACCTGATGATCACCGAGACCCTGGTGCCCCAGGCGCTGGAGGGTCAGGGCATCGCCAGCCGTCTGACCAAACATGTGCTCGAGGACGCCAAGGCGCGCGGCCTGCTCATCCTGCCGGTCTGCCCCTTCTTCTCGTCCTACCTGCAAAAACACCCCGAGCACGCCGAGGCCGTCCATCCGACCTATCGCGGCATCCTCGGCATCTGAGCAGCGCCACACGTAAGTCTTGATAAAGGACTGACTGTCCGCTATACAGTCACTCACGCGGTGCAAGTGGCGCCGGAAACACGTTCACGCTTCTGTGTGACGATCCGCCCCTACAATGTGCGGATACCCATAGCCACTTGTCCGTTTGAGGGGTGAGGACGCGGCGCGCATTCGGCGGTCGCATCCGAAGAGCCCGCTCGTTGATACGGGTCGGAGGGACCACATAATGGCTGCACTGAAATCACTCGCGGTGATGTCGCCTGAGCAGGGGCTGTCGCGATACCTGACGGAAATCCGCAAGTTTCCGATGCTGACCAAGGACGAGGAGTTCATGCTGGCCAAGCGTTGGTCCGAGCACCAGGACTCCGAAAGCGCACACCGCCTCGTCACGTCCCACCTTCGCCTCGTGGCCAAGATCGCCATGGGTTATCGCGGCTACGGCCTGCCGATCGGCGAAGTCATTTCCGAGGGCAACGTCGGCCTGATGCAGGCCGTCAAGAAATTCGATCCCGACAAGGGCTTCCGCCTGGCCACCTACGCCATGTGGTGGATCCGCGCCTCGATCCAGGAATACATCCTGCGCAGCTGGTCCCTCGTGAAGATGGGCACCACGGCGGCGCAGAAGAAGCTGTTCTTCAACCTGCGCAAGGCCAAGAGCCAGATCTCGGCCTTCGAGGAAGGCGACCTGCACCCCGAACACCTCGCCGCCATCGCCACCAAGCTGGGCGTGTCGGAAGAAGAGGTCACCAACATGAACCGTCGCCTCGGCGGCGACTCCTCGCTGAACGCGCCGATCCGTTCGGATGGCGAGAGCGAGTGGCAGGACTGGCTCTCCGACGACACCGCCGTGTCCCAGGAAACCGCTCTCGCCGAGTCGGAAGAGAAGTCGCTTCGCATGGGCCTGCTTCAGGAAGCCATGGAAGAGCTGACGGATCGCGAGAAGCACATCCTGACCGAGCGTCGCCTCAAGGACGATCCGGTGACTTTGGAAGAACTCGCCGGCCAGTACGGCGTCAGCCGCGAGCGGGTTCGTCAGATCGAGGTTCGCGCCTTCGAGAAGTTGCAAAAGGCGATGCGGGCCGCCGCCGAGGAACGCAACCTCGTCGACGCCTGACGCCTTCCTGCAACGGCCTCAGCCGGCCCGGGCCAGTGTCTCGGGTTCGGCCAGGGCCAGCAGGGCGCTGATCGGCTGAACCAGCGTCGCCTTGGTCGCCGGACCCGAGGCCAGACACGCTTCCAGCCCACCGGCCGCGATGGCCAGCTTGGCGTCGGCGGTCTTGATGGCCAGGGCCTTCAGGGTCTCGGCCTGTTGGCGTGCTGCGCGGACGGCCTGGATCGGATCATTGTCGAACTGGGCCAGAGCCGCGGCCAGAATGCGCAGCGACTGGTCCTTGACCGCCAGGGTTGCCGCGGCGCCCGACGCTGGCTTGTCCACCTTGCGCTTCTGCGGCCCGGCGTATTCGCCAGAGTTGAAGCGTCGGCGATCCGGTCCGACGTAACCCACGGCCTCGATCCAGTCGCGCGGCTTCAGCGCCACGTTCTCGACGCGGCGGAACAGGTCGGCCGAGGTGAAGGGCTTGCGCAGGAACTCGTGCACGCCGCTGTCGCGCGCGCCCTTGATGGAGGTCGCCGTGGCCTCGCTGGTGCACATGATGATCGGCGCCCGGCGGCTGGCCAGGTTCGACCGCCGCACCTTTCGGGTCAGGGATTCGCCATCCAGCTTCGGGCCGGTGCGCTCGGTGAAGATCAGTCCGGGTTCGATCTCGCGGATCGTGTCCAGGGCTCGCGCCTCGTCGTTCTCGGTGACGACTTCGCGCGCGCCCAGCCCTTTCATGATGTCCACCAGCAGCCGGGCCGAGGCCAGATTCGGATCCACGATCACGATCCGGCGCAGGACAGGTTCGATACGGCTCAGGGTACGGGCGTCAGCAGCGAACACGCTAGGCTCTCCGAAAACAGAGCCTCATCCCTAACGCCAGCGTGTTAAGGCCGAGTTTCGACGCGAAATCAAAGTGAACGCCGCCGCCCCGGCGGATCAGCCCTGGAAGGGATCGCGCATCAGTATGGTGTCGTCCCGCTCGGGGCTGGTCGACAGCAGGGCCACGGGCGCGCCGATGAGTTCCTCGATCCGCCGCACATATTTGATGGCGTTTGCGTTGATGTCCTTGAAGCTGCGGACCCCTGCGGTGCTCTCGCTCCAACCTTCCAGTTCCTCGAACACCGGCTCGGCGGCGGCCTGGGCCTTCAGGCTGGACGGCAGATAGTCCAGCACCTCGCCGTCGATCTTGTAGCCCACGCAGATCTTCAGCGTCTTCAGTCCGTCCAGCACGTCCAGCTTGGTCAGGGCGATCCCGTCGATGCCGTTGATCGCCACCGACTGGCGAACCAGAACCGCGTCGAACCAGCCGCAGCGCCGCGACCGGCCCGTGTTGACGCCGACTTCGCGTCCCACGGTCGACAGGTGTTCACCGACCTCGTCGAACAGCTCGCAGGCGAACGGGCCTTCGCCCACGCGCGTCGTGTACGCCTTGACGATCCCCAGAACATAGCCGACGCCACGCGGCCCGATGCCGGACCCCGCCGCCGCCTGGCCCGCCACGGTGTTGGACGAGGTGACATAGGGATAGGTGCCGTGATCCACGTCCAGGAAGGCGCCCTGCGCGCCTTCGAACAGCACGCGCTTGCCGGCCCGGATCGCCTGATCCAGAATCCGCCAGCCCGGCTTCACATAGGGCAGGATCTTGGGCGCGATCTCCAGCAGTTGCGCCAGCAGCGCCTCCGGGTCGATGGGATCCAGACCCAGCCCAGCCCGCAGGGGATCATGGTGCGACCGCAGCCGGTCGATCTTCACCTTCAGGTCGTCTTCGTTGGCCAGGTCGCAGACGCGGATGGCGCGGCGCCCCACCTTGTCCTCATAGGCTGGACCGATGCCGCGCCCGGTCGTGCCGATCTTGGCGCCCGGCGCGCTCGCCGCCGCCTCGCGCGCCACGTCCAGCGCCGGGTGGATGGGCAGGATCAGGCAGGCGTTGTCTGCGATGGTCAGGATGTCTGGATTGATCGTGATGCCCTGGGCGGTGATCTTTTCGATCTCGCCGACCAGATGCCAGGGATCGACCACGACGCCATTGCCGATGATCGACGGCTTGCCCTGCACCACGCCCGAAGGCAGCAGCGCCAGCTTGTAGACCTTGCCGTCCACGACCAGCGTATGGCCGGCGTTATGACCGCCCTGGAACCGCACGATCATGTCGGCTCGGTTCGACAGCCAGTCGACGATCTTGCCCTTGCCCTCGTCGCCCCACTGGGCGCCGACTACCGCTACGTTTGCCAAGGCAATAACTCCGCTGAATGCGGGCGCAGCCTATAGCGGGTGAATCGGCGGATGTCGTCTGGAACCGGAGGTATTTCTACGCCAGTTCGCCGACCGCCGTCTCGAACGCCCATTCCAGCCAGGGCGTGGCGGCGATCACGTCGGCGGTCTCGACCGTACAGCCGCACCACAGCCTCAGGCCGGGCGGGGCGTTTCGGTGTGGCTCCATGTCGAACACCGCCCCCTCGCCTTCCAGCAGGGCCTTGAACCGGGTGACGAAAGCCTTCCTGGCCTTGTCGTCCAGGGCGTCGATCCGCGCATCGGTGAATTTCAGACAGACCGAGGTCGTGGAACGCACCTCCGGCCGCTCGGGCAGGAAGTCGATCCAGTCGGTCCTGGCGACCCACTCGCTCAGCGCCGCATAGTTGGCGTCCGTGCGCCGGATCAGCTCCGTCAGGCCGCCGACGCTATCCGCCCAGTCCAAGGCGTCGATCCAGTCCTCGATGGTCAGGATCGAGAAGGTGTTCATCGCCACGCCGTCGGCCAGGGCCCGGTCGAAGCCCTTGCCGTCCGTGATCCGCAGAACCTTGGGAATGGGCCGATCAGGCCGATAGGTGTCCAGCCGTTCCACCGCACGCGGCGACAGCACCATCACGCCAATGCCCGCCTCGCCGCCCAGCGCCTTCTGGAAACTGAAGGTCACCACATCCAGCTTGTCGTAGGGCAGAGGCATGGCGAACGCCGCCGAGGTCGCATCGCAAATCGCCAGCCCCTCGCGGTCGTCGGCGATCCAGTCGGCGTTTGGAACGCGGACACCCGAGGTCGTGCCGTTCCAGGGGAAGACCACGTCCTTGGACCAGTCGGTCTTGGACAGGTCGGGCAGATCGCCCCAGGGCGCGGTCAGCGCCTCGGGCTCCAGGCCCAGGTGATCCTTCACGTCGGCCAGCCAGGTCAGGCCGAAATTCTCGAACGCGATCACCTGCACGGGCCGCTGGCCCAGCATGCCCCACAGCGCCGCCTCGACCGCGCCCGTATCCGAGCCCGGCGTATAGAGCAGCATATGGCTGTCAGGGACCTGCAGGATCTCGCGTGTGCGGCGCAGACCGTGGGCGAACCGCTCCACCACTTCGGGCGCGCGGATGCCGCGTCCCAGCAGGTCTTGCGGCAAACCGCCCAGGCTGTAGCCGGGCCGCTTAGCCGTCGGTCCGGACGAGAACCAGGGCCGTTCAGGCCGGTGGGCGGGCTTGTTCATCTTCAGTCCGTCTTTCAGCGGCCGGGCTTGTACGGTCGCTTGGCCCGCCAGTCTTCGGCGAACTTGATCAGGGCGTCGTCGGGCTTCTCAGGCAGGGCGACCACGATCCGGGCCTTCAGGTCCCCACGACGCCCGCCGACGACGGCGCCCCGCCCCTTCAGCCGCAGCGTCTGGCCCGAGTTGGAGCCCTTGGGGATGGTCACCGACACCGGACCTTCGGGGGTCTGCGCCTGCACCTTGCCGCCCAGAACCGCATCGGGAACGGACACCAGCAGATCCATGGTCAGATCCGCGCCCTCGACGCGGAACACCGGGTGGGGTGCGATCTTCAGCTCGATCAGGGCGTCGCCCGCCTCTGTCCGCCCAGGCGCGCCCTGACCGCGCAACCGAATGGTCTGGCCGTCCGCCGCCCCCTTGGGGATGGCCACGTCCAGCGTCCGCCCGTCCGAGAACTGGATGCGCCGCGTCGCCCCGCTGATCGAGTCTTCCAGGCTGATGTCCAGGGTGGCGCGAACGTCCTGGCCCTTGCCGCCGCCGCCAAAGCCTCGACCGCCGGTCGCGCGCCCGGCTCCGCCGAACCGGCCAAACAGTTCTTCCAGGTCGATGTTGTCGAACCCGCCGCCGGCTCCGCCCTGGCCGAACGGGTTGCCGCCCGCTCCGCCAGCGCCGCCGCCGAACCCGCCGCCGCGATACTGTTCGCGCCCATCGGCGTCGATCTCGCCGCGATCGAACTTGGCGCGCTTCTCGGCGTCGCCCAGCAGGTCGAAGGCGGCCGTCACCCGCTGAAACCGCTCCAGCTTGGCCTTGTCGTCGGGATTGGTGTCGGGGTGCAGCTGTTTGGCCAGCTTGCGGAAGGCCGCCTTGATCTCGGCCGCGCTCGCGCCCCTGGAAACGCCAAGTTCCTTGTAGGGATCGCCAGCCACGTCTTGATCAAGCTCCGTCTGAGAACAGGAGCCGTCAGTTAAGCCATGATGCCGTCAAAGCAACGGTTTTCAGGTCGCGATCGACACAGAAGTCTCCACGCCCCACCCCCAGCCCGCACCATACTGGGCCACGCCGACCACAGCGCCCGGCCCCGGACCGCCCGGAAAATCCGCCGCCCGGGCCGCTGCGGCATATAGCGCCTCCGCGTTCTCGACCTCGAAACTGCGCTTCACCACCGCGCCGTCCAGCACCCGAACGCGAAAGCGCTGAGGATCGGATGCGGATATCTCCCCGTCCCAGGCGTCGCCTTTCAGCCGCGACCGTGCGATCCAGCTCAAGGCCAGGCCGCCCGGTTCCGGCGCGACGCGCAAATGAGCCGGGCTCCACGGTCTGTAGAAAACGCCCCTCATCGTCTCGACCCGTTCCGTCACGCCCGCCCCGCCTGGTGGTCCCCCTGCAGGCCCGGCGCGCCAGATCAGCGACGCGTGCCGCTCCTCGGACGACACCGACACCCGCGTCGGCGCCGTGTTCAGGAACACGACCACGCCCCCCGTCGCGGCGCCGGCGCGCATTTCGCCGTCCGTGCCCTGCTGTGCCCGCAACAGGCCGGACAGCCGCCAGACCCCCGGCGCCGTCAGCACGGCGTCGCGGAACTGGATGATCTCCCACCCGAGCGCGGTTTCGACGGCGAGGACGTTGGCGCCCCCCAGCACCGCCTTCTCGCTCAGGCTCGACGGCGCGCCGCCCTCGAGCCGCACGGTCAGAGCATTGTCTTGGTCCCATCGGCCAACCACGCCCGCCGACAGGGGCGCCAGCAGCACCCCGACCGTCGCCGACACCCTGGCCGTCCCCCGCAACGTCAGCAGATCGGCGTCGACGCCCGCGACGACATCCATGGCCCGCCACGGTCGCCCTGCCGCCACCGCCAGCGGCCTGTCATCCGTTTCCCCGCCTGGCAGGGGCGGCAGGTCCAGCAGCCGCAGCAGGGGCGCAGCCACCAGGCCTGGCCCGTCCCCGCCCCGCCACTCCACATCCGTCTCGACCACCCGGCGTGGGATCACGCGGCTCAGCGTCGCGGTCGCCGTCCTGCCGTGCTCCAGACGCTCGACCCGCCAGTCCCCGGCATCATCGGCCAGGCTCACCCCATCACCGGGCTCCAGCCGCAGCGCCTCCAACGGCCCCAGCGAAACGGTTACCGTGTCTCCCTCCTCGCCCATGTCCAGCACCCGCAGCGCCAGGCCCCGCGCAACACCGGCGCCGCACACCGCCGGCAGATCCAGGTCCAAAGCCCCGCCATCTCCCTCGCCGCGCACGACGACCGCGCCGGTCTGATAGTCAGCACCCTCGTCGATAAAGCGCACCCGCGCCGCGCCTGGGCGGGCCTCGAGCGCCCGCGACCGCGAAACCGGCTCACCGTCTCCCGGCAGCGCCAAGGCCTCAGGGTCCAGCGTCATCAGCGCAGCGTCCCTACCGACAAGAGCGACCTTTCCGCCCCGCTCTGCGCCAACCATGTCGAACGCCGCCAGCAGAGGTTCCAGTGCGTCGCGCGTCCGCATGGCGCGGTCGATGACCAGTCCGCGCACCACCGCCGCCTGCTCCCCGATCTCGAAGTCCGCATCCTCGAGCCCGCCGCGTCGCAGGATCGCGGCCAGCATGGCGGCGCCGTCGCCGCTCAACCGCCCGTTCAGCCAGTGTCCGGACGCCCAGGCTCCCGCATCCGCCCATACCTCCGACCGGCCCGGGAACGCAGGAAAGGGCCGCGCATCCCAGCACCAGGCGTCCGCACCCTCCAGCATCCTCCCGCCATAGACGCCCGACACAGGGTTCTTGGCCGGATCGTCGTAATGCCTCAGCACGGCCTCCAGCAGCCGCCTCTGAACCGTGTCGTCCCTCTCGCCGGTGGAGAAGGGCGGCAGGAAACTCTCCGCGCTCTTTGGGTCCTGAAACAGGTTGGGCGCATTGCCGCCGCGATCCACCGCCGCGCAGCCGAACTCGGTCAGCCGGATCGGCTTCATCCCCGGCGCCCAGGCGGTCGAAGAGGCCGAGCGCACGCCTCCCGGTCGGTCATGGTGGGCGTGCGACCACCAGCCGACCAGGTCCTTGGGCCGGAACACCCAATGCTCGCCGTGCGCCCCGTCCACGATCGGCGTCCTGACCTGCGCTGTACGGTCGGCGTCGCTGGCGTAATACCACTCGAAATTCTGCGCCCCGGCCACCTGACTGGCCAGATAGTCGGCGTCCTCGGGACCGCGCCAGGCCTGCGCGTCCAGGCCGCCTGCGCCCGAGCGCCAATCCCCCATCGGCGGATACCAGTCGATGCCGACGTAGTTGATGTTCGCATCGGCCCACAGCGGATCGAGGTGAAAGATCACTTCGCCCGAACCGTCCTGGGCGTGAAAGCCGAAATATTCCGACCAGTCCGCCGCATAGGACAGGGCGACACCCGCACCCGCAACGGCCCGACACTCCGCCGCCAGCGTCCGGTATTGGGCCACCGCCGGATGGCCGCCGGCCGCTGTCCGCGTCCAGGTCAGTCCCCGCATCTCCGAGCCGATCAACAGCCCGTCCGCCCCCGTCTCGGCCGCCAGCGCCGCATAGTGCAGCGCCATCCGCCTCAGACCCCAACCGCCCGAGGCGCCGAACAGGGCCGCCACGTCCGCCGACGCATTGGCCCCGTCGCGCCCCTTCACTCGACCCCGCCAAGGATGCGCCGCCTGCCGCGCGCCGCCGTAGGGGTCGGGCAGATCATTGTCCGCGGGGATATCCATGAAGACAAAGGGATACAGGGTCACCGCCCATCCCCGCGCCTTCAACGCCCCTACAGCCTGTCGCACGCTTTCGTCCGAAGGCGTCCCGCCATAAGCCGGCGCATCCCCGACGCGAGAGATCAGCTTTGCCTGGTCGCGCGCCAGTCCCGCCACCGACCAGACCTGCGGCTCTGTCGCCTTGTCGAACCGCTCGACGCCAGGCCGCACCTGACAGTGGGACGCCCTCAGATCGTCGCCGAACCACCCGATCACCAGACTGACGCGCTTCAGGTTCGGGCACTGGGCCTCCAACTGGCCCAGCGAGACCAGCAGGTCCGGCCGTCCCTCGCCGTGATGCACGTTTTCGGCCGTCGTCACGGTCAGCCCGTCGCGCCGCCACACCGGCTCGGTCGCCAGGACGAACTCGCCCGCACCGGGGATCAGGCACACCCCTTCCAGCCGCTCCTCCAACCCCGTCGTCCCCGGCGGGCGACGAAACACCTCGAAGCTCAACTGCGGCGCCCGATTGCCGAATGTCCCCAGCGGCAGGTCCTCGAACACCACATAGGCCGTCCCGCGATAGGCTGAGGCCTCACCTTGCACCGCTTCGATCAGCGGATCGGGCGATTGGTCCGCCGTCCCGCGATGCAGCCGCATGGTCACGCCCGACAGGTCCAGCGCCTGCCCATCCGCCCAAACCCGGCCGACGCCGTCGATCGGCCCTTCGCACAGGGCCACGGCGAAACTCAGCGAGTAGTCGTGCTCGACGGTTCTTGGCCCGCCCTTGCCGCCCCGGCTTTCGTGACGCCCTTCCAGGAACCGCGCGGCCCAGATCACCTGACCCGTAACCCGCGCTCGCCCGAACACACAGGCCATCGGCGCGCCGTCCGCAGAGGACTGGACCCGCAGCGTCTCCAACCGGGGCCCCTTCTGCCGCGCCGGTTGCAGACTGCTGACCAGGCTGCGATCCAGCTGCGCGCCCAGGGCGCTGCCGATGACCCTGCCGACGCCGCCGCCGATCGCCTGGCCGATCCCGCCCAATACCGCCTGCGCCATCTACGTCTCCTCGATCAGGGGCCAGCGAAACGCCGCCGCCAGCCGCCGCCGCCACCACGGCCCCATCCAGCTCTCGACCACCGATCGTCCCCAGTAGGCGTGGATCATCCGCGCCTCCGGCGGGCCTGCGTGGCTCAGGATGGCGCAATGCTTCACCGCCGCGCCCTCGCTCATGCGGAACAACAGCACGTCGCCGGCCCTCGCCTCACCGACCGGGATTTCGATCAGCCACCGCCGCGCGGCTTCCAATAGTGTTTCCTCGGCGCCCACTTCCGCCCAGTCCGGACTGTAGGCCGGCGTTGTCTCAGGCTCCGGCCCCAACACCTCGCGCCACACCCCGCGCACCAGACCCAGGCAGTCCGCGCCGGCCCCCTTCACGCTGGCCTGATGGCGATAAGGGGTGCCGATCCAGCCTCGCGCCGCCGCGACGAAGGCGCTTGCTTCCGGGTGGATCATCGGCGGCTCCCGCCATCATGGCGCCCGCCCTCCGCCGGATAGGCGGTCAGAAAGTCGTCACCGGGAATGTCGGGAAAGCCCTGGAAGTTGAGGCCGTTGTCGAACACCGTCCGGCACGTCGCCCACCGCTTGTCGCAGGCCAGGCCGGGAAAGATCCCGACATCGACCCGGCATCGCGCATCGCCCAGCATGGCGTCGCAGTCTCGGCCATAGGTTCGCCCGACGACCCGGTCTAGCGCCGCCATCGGCCCTTCCAGTTCGGCGACGAAGGCCTCGCCCTCGCGCCGCACCCGCGTCATCGTCCCCGACCACAGGGCGACCTTCAGGTCCGGTCTGCGCCAGTCCACCCGCCACAGTTCCACCCGCGCGCCATCCAACGCCCCCGCCGCAATCTCCGCGCCATTCAGGACGTCATCCAGCGCCCCGCCTGCACTCAGACTGCCGGGAGCCAGCCCGATCTCTCCGTCGCCCGCACCCACGGTCCAGCCGCTGGCCGCACGACAGCTCAGCCCCTCGACCACCAGATCCCCATCGTGATCCGTGTGACCAGAGACCTGGCCATCCACCCGCGTCACCCGCCAGACATGACAAAGCGTCGCCGCCCCGCTCTCGATGCGGACAGCGAGTTCTTCTGGAATATTGCGCATCAATCCTCCCCCATCGGGGGAGGGGGACCGCAAAGCGGTGGAGGGGTTCGACCCCAGACACCCTGTTCGCGGCAAGCCCCCTCCGTCACGGCGCCAAAGCGCGCCGCGCCACCTCCCCCGAGGGGGGAAGGATTTCGTTGTCAGACCCTGACCTCGATCAGCGGCATGGCGACCATTCGCCCGGCGCCGAAACTTTCCAGCGTCACCTCGATGCGGTCCGCGTCGAACCGCACCGGCGTGTCGAACAGGAAGCCCGCGCTGACCACAGCGCCCGCAGCGGGCGCCGTCGTCAGCGTCACCGCGCCGGTCGATGTCTCGACCGCAAACCCGCCTATCGAAAGAGCGACGCCATTGACCGCCACCCGCACCGATCCCGCCACCGGCTTGCGGATGGGGCGGACCTGGTCGCCATAGGTCTTGCCCAGGCCGAACACCGTCCGCGTCCCGTTGCCCGAGCCCAGAACCTGATCGGTCGCGGCGACCGACCCCGCCGGAGCGCATGACTTGAAGTCGGCGAAGTCGCGGAACCGGAACCCGTACAACCGTCCCATCCGCGCCTCGAAGAAGGCGGTCAGGGCCGCCATGTCGTCCAGCGACCTCAGCCCCGCCCCGATCAGATACCGCCGCCTCCCCTGCGCCCACGGCGTCGATCGCCGCTCGTGACCCGAGGCCAGGGTGACGATCTCGGTGCGCCGCTCGACGCCCCCCGTGGAACCGAACGCCAGGCGCGCCGGCAGGCTAACCTCGTGAAATGCCATGCCTCGTCCTCTTCTCTGGCGGCCATGCGGCCTTGTAGGGGGATCGCTGATCCGCCATGCTCGCCTCACGGCCATCCAGGCCGGTACGACAGGAGATGCGGCGTGCGCGGTGAGGTTCTGAGTTACGACGACGGCACGGGCGCAGGCCTGATTTCTGGCGACGACGGCGCGCGCTACAGCTTCACGCGCAGCGATCTCCAGCAGCTCGCGCCCCTCCGCGCCGGCGCCCGCGTCGATTTCATCGCCGCCGACGGACTGGCGACCCAGGTCTTCATCGTCGCCCAGACCCAGGCGTCGCCTGCGGCGGGCGGCTACACGCCCGGCGTCGCCGGATCCGGGGCCAGTCTGGACTGGAAGGCCCTGTTCCTCGACGCCAATGGCCGCATCGGCCAGAAGGACTACTGGATCGGCTTCGGCATCCTGTTCGCCGCCAATATGCTGCTCAGCTGGCTCCCGCTGATCGGCTTCCTCATCTCCTTGGCCGCGACCTATGCCGGCATCTGCCTGGCGTCGAAGCGTCTTCACGACATGGGCAAGTCCGGCTGGTTGGCCGCCATTCCCTACGGCGTCTTCATCGCCGCGATCGTGCTCAGCGCGGTGTCCTTCATCGGCATGATGGGGGCGGCGACCTATGACAATGGCATGGGCATGATGGCCGGCGCCGGCTTCATGGGCCTGCTGTGGACCGCCGCCGTCGTTCTCAACATCGGCTTCGTCATCTGGCTCGGCGTCACTGCCGGACAGCCCGAGGACAACCTCTACGGCCCGCCGCCTCAGCCGCTGGCCAAGTTCTGAACCGCGACCCCGAACGATTTTTCAACAACACGACGCGCCGGGCCTCCTCGCCCGGCGCCCTCCCGATCCAAGGAAACTGATATGCGCGGTGAAGTCATCAGCGTCGACGGCGGCTCCGGCGACGGCCTGATCTCGGGCGAAGACGGCGTGCGATACAGCTTCGTCGCGGCGGATTTTTCCGGCCCCGCGCCAAAGGTCGGCGACCGTGCGGACTTCGTGTCCGACAACGGCGTCGCCACCCAGATCGTCATCCTGGCCGGCGCCGCCACGGCGTCCGCCTCCGGCCCCTGGGCCGGTCAGACCTCCACGCCACAGATGGCCGGCGCTGCCGTACCCGCCACCGCCGGCGCCGGCTTCGACTTCGCCTCGGCCCTGTTCTCGTTCAACGGCCGACTGCGGCGCTCGCATTTCTGGATCGGCTTCGCGATCATCTTCGGCGCCAGCTTCGTCTCGGGCCTGATCCCCTTCCTCGGCATCCTGCTGTCCTTCGCCCTCATCTGGCCCAACCTGGCCATCTCGGTGAAGCGGCTGCACGACATGGGCAAGTCGGGCTGGCTCGTGGCCATTCCATTCGGCATCGGCATGGTGCTGGGCGTCATCGCCGTCGTCATGATCGGCACGGCCATGATGGCCGATGGCCGTACGCCCGAGGACTTCGAAGCCGACCCGGCAGCGGCCCTCATGCTCATGGGCCCCGCCTTCGGCGTCTTCGCCCTGTCGGCCCTCGTGAACCTGGCCTTCCTGCTGTGGATCGGCATTTCCGACAGCCAGCGCGGCGCCAATAAATTCGGTCCCAATCCCAAGGGCGAATAGGGCTTCACATCCGGCGCGACCCCAGGGCCACGGCCCGCGCCAGCATCTGCGCAATCTGCGCCTCGGATCTCAGCAGGTCCGGGGCGCCGCCATCCAGCCTCAGGTTGACGGTAACGGGCGCCGACGCCGCGCTCTCGATACTGCCCGCCCCTGCTGGTCGAAACACCTCCGGTCCTCTCTCCCCGACCAGATAGGCGCCACCCGCCATCACCGGCCCGCCCTCGGCCCGCGCCCCGCCGAACGAACCGTCGAACAGCCCGCCGACCGCGTCGCTGATGGCCTTGCCCAGGCCGCCGCCGCTTGATCCCATCCCCGCATTCGCCGCCGACAGGACCGCCTTGGCCAACTCGGCCAGGGTCACCTCCCCATCCGCCGCCGCTCGCGCCAGAGACCGGGTCAGACTGTCGCCCGCCCGGTCGAATGCATCCTCGATTGAGGCCGCCGCCCGCTCGGCCGGCTCGCGCAGGGCCTCCAGCGCCGCCGCCGCCTCGGCCGCCCGAACAGGCACGCTGTCGAGCGCGCCCGCTTTGAAATCATCACTCATCTAATAATCCTTCCCCTTCGGGAGAGGGGGACCGCGAAGCGGTGGAGGGGCAGACCCCAGACACGCCCTTCGCAGCAAGCCCCCTCCGTCACGGCGCCACCTCCCCTGATGGGGGAGGACTATCCGGCCAGATCTCCGCCAGCCGTTCCAACTCGGCCCGCCCCAGCGGCGCCGCCGTCGGCGCCGCTGTGGTCATCAGCCGCCACTCCCGCAGCGACAGCCGCCAGAAGGCCTCGGGCGCCACCCCCATTCGCACCGCGGTCTGCAGCATCCCCGACCAGGGCGTCGCCGCCTCGCTCATTTCGCGGCGCTGAACGCCCGAGCCACCGCCTCGGCCGCCTCCTTGGGATCGACGGCCGAGCGCCCCAGCCGATCGGCCAGTTCGCTTTCGCCACCGCCCCTCAGCAGCGCCGCCAGCACCACCACCAGGTCACGCGCCGACAGCGACCGCATCCGCTGGGCCAGTTCGGCGAACCCGTTCGTGCCCAGCGCGCTCTCGATCTCGGCCAGCGCCCCCAGCGTCAGGCACAGGGTCCGCTCCACCCCCGCCAGCACCGCCCGCGCCTCGCCGCGTATTCCGTTGGCGCCGCTCATCAGGCCGCCTCGAAGGTGATTTCGCCCGCGCTCGCCAGGCTCATGGCGAAGCTGGCCTCGCCCTCATGCTGACCTGCGTATTCCAGCGCCGCGACCAGGAACGGCCCTTCCAGCACGCCGAAGTCGGGCACGATCAGGCGCCAGCGTCGCGCCGTCTGGGCGAAGAAGGCCTCGCGGATCGCGGCGTCCGAGGCCGCATCCCGGAACACCCCCTGCCCCGACACCGCCGCCGACTTGACGCCCGCGCCGCTCAGCAGTTCACGCCACCGCCCGGCGCTGTCGGCGTCGGTCGCGTCCACCGTTCGGGCGTTCAACGAGATGGTTCGCGCTCTCAGGCCCGCCACCGTCGTGAAGACCTCGGGCGTCGCCCCGTTGCCGATCTTCAGCAGAATATCCTTGCCGCGTTGAGCCGCCATTGAACCCTCCGGATCACTCGATTTTTCAGATGTCTTCCGTCACCGCGCGCACGCGGATGACGGCATGGTGGCGGCGCGCGTCCGGGGTGCGAAACACGTCGGCGAAGGTCACCCTCAGGCTCACCGTTCGCACGCCATCCGCCTCCAGCGCCGCCTCGTGCAGCCGCGCCCGCACCGCCGCCGAAATCGCTCTGACCTCTTCGCCGCCGCCAAAGCGCGACACGCAGATCAGGGTCACCAAGTGCTCGATCCCGCACCCGTCCGCCGCCACCGGCCGGCTCTCGCTGCGGCTCATCAGCAGATGCGGAAACGCCGCCCCGTTCGGCGCCAGATCCCAGATTCGCGCCGGATCCCCCAGCATGGCCTGCAGGGCCGCATCGGCCTTCAACCAGGTGACCAGGGCCGCCTGCAACGCCCCTTCATGATCCCTCATGGCCGACGCTCCAGCATCAGGTCGCAGCGTCCAGATCGCGCCGCGTCTTCGATGGCGACCACGGTCCAGTCCGCCCCGCCGAACCTCAGAATCCGTCCCTCGGCCACGCGCGGATCGACCCGCGCCGCGGCCGTCATAGTGTCCACCGACCGGGCCACGCCCGCCTCGGTCTTCTCGCGGCGACGCCTCGGCCCCAGGTCCAGCCAGACCCAGCCATGGCCCAGATAGCTGATCACCTGACCGCCCTGCGCCGTCTGGCTCTCGACCGCTTCCAGCAGTTCGGCCAGCCGCCGCATCGCCCCGCTCCCAGCCGCGCCACTCACAGGCGAACCGGGCGATAGGGCGCGATCCACGCCTCGACCGGCGCCAGGCTCATCTCGCCTTCGCCGCGTTCATAGGCGCGCAGGGCCAGCATCAGGATCGCCAGCCTCAGGGGCGCCGCCGATGTGGATGTCAGGCTCAGCCCCACGTCCCCCTCGACCCGCGCCTTGGCCGCGTCGATCAGGGTCTGGATCAGCCCGTCCTCGGCCTCGTGCTCGACGCGCAGGAACAGCTTCGCCTCCGTCAGCGAGACAGGTGCGGCCATGGATAATCTCCGATGTCAGAAAATGAGCGCCCACCCTCTCCCTCCCCCCGGGGGAGGGTGGTCGAAGCGCAGCGCAGACCGGGCGGGGAGGGCTCGGCAAAACAGCTAAGGCATCGCCCAGCCGCCCCCCGGTCGCTTCGCGATCTCCCCCCCCCCCGAGGGGGAGGGAGATCGCCGTCCTGCTTCCTCAGCTGGCCGCGAACTTCATCACCTTGATGGCGTCGAAATTCTGCACCCCGCCGCCGACCCGTTTGGTGGTGTAGAACAGCACATAGGGCTTGGCCGAATACGGGTCCCTCAGCACCCGCACGCCAGCCCGGTCCACGATCAAATAGCCGCGCTGGAAGTCGCCGAACGCGATCGAGGCGCTGTTGGCGGCGATGTCCGGCATGGTCTCGATCTCGGTCACCGCATAGCCCAGCAGCGACGCCGTCTCGCCCGCCCGCGTCGCCGGCGACCAGATGTAGTTGCCGTCCGCATCCTTGAACTTGCGCACGGTCGAGACCGTCTTGCGGTTCATCACGAACCGGCCGTTGGGCCGATACTGGGCCTTGGGCGCATAGATCAGGTCCAGCAGCTTGTCGGTCGGCGTCGTGGTCGGAAAGGCGCCGGCAGAGCCCGAAGCGACATAGCCGATCTGCCCCCAGGCGTGGCTGGCGTCGGCCACCATCGTATAGCCCAGGAAACCCTTGGGCTTGTTGGTCCCGTCGCCGTTGACGAAGGCCTGGGTCTCCTGAGCGGCGAAGGCGTCCTCGACCTCGGACGCCAGCCATTCGTCCAGGTTGATCATGGCGTCATCCAGCAGCGACTGGGTCGCCGCGGGGCTGGCGTAGAGATCGGCCGCCGGGAACTCCAGCAGGGCCAGGGTCGCCGGATCCGTCTCGGGCCGAGCCGCCGTTTCGGCGACCCAGCCGGCGGTCACGCCGACGGTCGAGACGGGCTTTCTGAACACGCCGCTCGACACGGTTCGCACGGTCGAGATCTCGCGCATCGGACTGCCCGCCATTAGGCGGCGTTCGATGGCCCGCTCCGTCTCGGGCGGCACGACATAGCCCGCCGAGTTCGACGCCGACGACAGCCCCGCCTTCAGCTCCAGACCGTGACTCTGGCCGGCGCGCAGATAGCCGTCCCACGCCGCCTTCGCCTCCAATCCTCCCCCATCGGGGGAGGGGGACCACGAAGTGGTGGAGGGGGCCGCAGCACCCCCCACGACAGGTCGTCGCGCCTCGCTCAGCGCCCGGTCCAGACGCGCCTGGGCGCCGGCCACGGCCTGGTCGATCCGCGCCACCTTTTCTTCCAGCAGCGTATCGGCCGACGCCTTCTTCTCGATCTCGTCCAGCCGGGCGTCATTGGCCCCTTTGAACGCCTCGAACGCCGCCATCATCTCGTGCATGGCGGCGCGCGCCTCGGGCGTACCCGTGGCGGTTTTGGTCTCTTTCATGCTGTCTCCGCTTTGAAGTCCGGCGGCTGATCCGTCCGGAAGGCGAGCGGGCCGGTCAGGCCCGCTCGATTGTCTGGCGTTGGCGACCCTTGTTCGCGCACGCGATCTCCGGCCATAGTGCGGCCAAACAGGGAGGTATCGTCATGCGCCAGGATTTCGTGAGCCAGGGTCTGCTCGTCGCCGCATTCAGTCTCGGTCTCGCCGCGCCCGCGCTGGCCCAGACGCCGACGCCCGCCGCTGCAGCTGCGCCCGCCTCACAGGCCGCGCCGACGCCCGCCCCTGCGCCCACCCCTGCGCCTGGAGACGTGGCCTCGTCCGACGCCATCGTCGCGGCTCTCTATGAGGTCATTTCGGGCGACGCCGACGTTCAGCGCGACTGGGATCGCTTCCGCAGCCTGTTCCACCCGTCCGGTCGCCTGGTGCCCATCGGCCAGCCGGCGGAAGGCCCGGCGACGCTCCGCATCCTGACGCCGGACGAATACATCGCCCGCGCCGAGCCCTTCCTGATGCGCGGCTTCCACGAGCGCGAGATCGCCCGCCGCGTCGAGCATTTCGGCGGCCTGACCCACGTCTTTTCCACCTATGACAGCCGCCACACCGCCTCCGACCCCGAGCCCTTCGCCCGCGGCATCAACTCGATCCAGCTGTTCGACGACGGCCAGCGCTGGTGGATCGTCAGCATCTACTGGCAGAGCGAAACCCCCGCCTTCCCGCTGCCGGCGGATTATCTGCCGCCGGCGACCTGAAACCGCGCCCCCGGCAGCATCGGGAAGGTCACCAACGACACCTCCCACAACTCCACCTGGCTCAGCACCCGCAGTCTTCCATCCCGCCGCGCCTTCGCCGCCCTGAACCCGATCGACAGTCCGTCCAGCGCGCCCGCCCGGCTCAGCGCGCGGGCGAACCGCGCCTCGGCCGACCAGTCCTCGATACGGCCGCGCACCCACAGGCCGCGTTCGTCCTCGGCCATCTCGTCCCAGACCCCGACCACCGCCCGCGCCTCGTGCTGATGCAGCATCCGCACCCCGCCCGCCCCGGTCCGCGCCAGGCTGTCGGCGAACGCGCCTTCAGCCACCACATCCCCGTTCAGATCGGCCACGCCCCACAGGGAGGCGTAGCCTTCGATGACCAGGGCGGCGGTCTGCACGGCGCTCACGACCGATCCTCCAGCCGCCGCTCGATCCGCTCCACCGCCGCCCGCGTCGCCACGCCCTGCTCCTCGAGCCGGGCCAGCCGTTCGGCGACCAGCCTCTGTTCCCCGACCCGGTCTTCCAGGGTGGCGATCCGCGCCGCCGCTCCTCCGGCCCAGACCAGGCCGCCGATGGTCTGCACCACCAGGGCGATGACCAGCGGCAGTGGCACGCGTCTGATCTGCTCCATCAGTCGGCTCCCGCACAGTGGCCCAGCCCCGCCATGCGGCGACGCTCCTCGTCGGTCAGGAAGCTGGCCGCCTCCAACCGCGCCCACAGCGCCTCGCGCTCGGCCTGCAGGGCCGGCAGGCTGTCCAGATCCGGCTCGATCCGCGTCCCCGGAAACCGGCTCGACAGCCACACGGTCAGGGCGCCCGCCGTCTTGTTGACCAGGGGCACGATGGTCCCGCGCCAGAAGGCGGCGTTGGCCTCGCGATAGTTGGCGTAGGTCGCGTCGCCGGGGATCCCCAGCAGTTGCGGCGGCACCCCGAAGGCCAGGGCGATCTCGCGCGCCGCCGCATGCTTGCCGGCGATGAAGTCCATGTCGGCGGGCGACAGGCTCATCGGCTTCCAGTCCAGCCCGCCTTCCAGCAGCAGGGGCCGCCCGGCGTTGGCCGCGCCCGCATGCTGTTCGGACAGCTCGGCCCGCAGCATCTCGAACTGCTCGGTCGTCATCCGCTCGCCGTCCTTGGCGCCGTAAACCAGCGCCCCCGACGGCCGGGCCGCATTGTCCAGCAGGGCCTTGTTCCAGGCCCCCGAGGCGTTGTGCACGTCGATGGCGAAGGCCGCCGCCTCCAGGGGCGACATGCCGTAATAGTCGTCGGTCGGGTGAAACAGCTTCAGCTGCGTCACCGGCATCCAGCCGTCTTCGCCGCGTGTCAGCCTGACCTTGCGGCCGTCCAGCCCATACTCATAGGCCTCGGGCCAACCGGCGGCGCCCGGAACGATCTTCATGCGATCGGGCCGCAGGGACCACAGCTCCTCGGGCGTCCCGCCCTCTCCCACGGCCTCGATATAGGCGTTCCCCGCCGTTTGCAGGGCGCCGTAAACCCCCTCCAGCCATTCGGACCCGCCCTGTTCGGCGTTGGGCCGGGCCAGCAGCCGGGCTAGGAGATGGGCCTCGTCGCGCTGGCCCTCGACGAACACGGCCAGCCGCGTCGAGGCCGCCGCCTCGGCGATCATCCGCACGCAGCGATAGGCCACCGGATTGCGCCCATAGCCCTCGGCGGCCAGGCTTGTGTAGTCGCGCGGCGTCCAGCGCGGTCGCCCGACATGGGTCATGGCGATCAGAGGCCCGGCGCGACTGGCCTTGGTCTCGTCCGGGCCGCCCGCAAGGCGTGCGTCTTCGTGCGGTCGCGTTGCGGACCGTTTCCACCATGCCATCGCTTGTTCCTTGATTGAGGGGGTCGTGAGCCGCAGTCGGTCAGGCGACGCTTGCGGCCGTCAGGTCTGCGTCCAGCATCACGCCGGGCGCGATCCGCACCGACTGCAGATATCCGCCCAGCCAGGACGCCGCCCCGGTCGCCGCGCTGCCCAGGGCGATCCGGTCCTGGCCGGTCCCCAGCGACAGAGCCGCCGGATCGGCCGCCAGCACGCCGTCCACCGCCGCGCGCGCCTTGTCCGCGCCAACCTGGGCGGCGATCCTCAGGATGCGCGCGCCCGTCTTGCCGGTGACGACCGAGGGGTTGCCGGGATTGGGCGAGGCTCCGGCCTGGTTCGAACCGTCGCGGACCAGGGAAATGCGCCCCGTCTCAGATCCCAGGGCGTTGATCGTCGCCAGACGTCGGTTGACCCCATCCGCCGAAGGCAGATCGGCGTGAGCGACCACCGCGTAGGGCGCGACCAAAAGCGTCGCCAGTCCGCTGACCGAACAGACGTCCGCCGCGCGCGTGGTCGCCGCGCCCTGGGTGACGATGGGGCTGGTCGCAAACCCGCCCTCCTCCAGCATCGGCAGGATGAAGTGGACGACCTGGCCCGCGTCGGCGCGGACATAGAAGGTGCGAGCGGCGGTGTCCGGGGTCATCGCCGTCTCGCGCCGAACATAGCCTGCAGAGGCCGAGAAGGCCGCCGAGCCCGATCCGGCCATGGCCACGACCCCCGTTCCGCCGCGCACATAGAGGGTCGCACGATGAGGGTTGGTGTTCCCCGTCGCGCCCGAAAAGGTGGCGAAGGCGGTCGTCACTCCGGCGCTGTTGTCCAGCTTGAACACCTGCCCGCCGGTCACCACGCTCGCGAGGCCAGCCGCCGCCAGCGCCGCGGCGTCACTGACCAGGCTCAGGGTCGAGGCCGCATCCCCCGACCGCGTCACCCCGGTCAGGTCGACCGGATTGGCGTTGTAAATCGTGACCTTGTTGGTCCGCGCCTCCTCTATCAACAGACCCCGGTCCGTGAGCCTCGGCAGGCCCGAGCCAAAGGGAACCAGAACCCCGGAGGCGGTCTCTGCCAGGCCGCTGCTGGCGCGGGCGAAGCTCACGCCGCTCGTTCCGACAAAGGTCGAAAAGCCCCCGCCCTGCACCAGATACCGCCCGGCGATGAAGTTGAACTCCAGCCCGCCGGCGGCCTGGCGCGCCGCCAGGGTGGGGATGGTCAGGCCCTGCCCCAGCATCAGTCGTACAGCGCCACGATCTGGGTGGCGGTCGTCCCGGTGGCCAGGATGCGCCGGGCCTGGACGGCGACATAGCCGACGGCGTGCGACTTCAGGGTGACCGCCTCGGAGTCTTCCGCCCCGACCGGCAACAGCCGGATGTCGCCGCCGCCGCCGACATACAGCGCCTTGGCGTATATGGTCAGGTCGGTCGTGTCGCTGGGCGTCACGGCCTCGGCGCGACGGGCAGGCGCACCGGGCGCAGGCGCAAGGGTGCGATAGGCGTCCCGAGAGGGAATGGCCGGCATGGTCGTCTCCTGTGATGTGTCGAATATCTCGCGGTTGCTACAGCGTCCGCAGTCGCGGTCCGGCGGGGGCGTTCAGCATCAGCCCGGTCAAGGCCCAGACCAGGGCGTCGGCGCGGTCGGGACTATGCCCCATGCCTTTGCCGCCCCCGTCCGAACCCAGGGCCATCATCTCTTCTTCCAGCGCCGGAAAGACCCCGCAGTGGACCACCCGTCCCTGTTCATAAAGGGCGGCGATAGGCTCGGCCCTGGCCCGCTTGCCGCGTGAGGCGTGGACCAGCCGGACCTGGGTCTCGAGCCCGGTCTGGGCCAGCAGGGTCCGCACCATCTCACCGCCCTGGTTGCTCTCGGCCAGGACATGGTGGGCGCCGAACTCGACCGCCGTCTCCATCGCCCGCCGGGCCCAGCCGTTGGGCGACAGTCCCCTCTGCGAACGGTCGGCCAGCACATAGGCCACGCCGTCCCTTCTCCCCGCCACCACGATGCCGCAGGCGTCGCCTCCGGCCGTGGCGGGCGGATCGACCGCGACGATGATCCGATCCAGCTTCGCCGGCCGTGCGCCGCGCGCCCGCGCCAGATCCTCGGCGCGAAACAGGGCGCCATCCGCCTCGACAATCAGCCCCTGCATCTCCTGCGCCTCCAGCCGTGTCCCGCCGTAAAGATTGCGCAGATGCGACAGGAAGCCCGGCGACAGGTTCTCGCGATTGTCCTGCGTTGCGCCCCGCGTGAAGGTCGTCCCCGGCTGGGCCATCAGCCGCCTCAGCGCCGGGATGGGCCGGGGCGTGGTGGTCACCACCAGCTTGGGATTGTCCCCCAGCCTCAGTCCGAACCTCAGGTTCGACAGCACCCGTTCCGGCTCGCGCCAAGCGCAGTATTCGTCGGCCCAGGCGGCGTGGAACTGTGGTCCCCTCAGACTGTCGGCATCCTCGGCGGAAAAGGCATAGGCCGATGCGCCCGACGGCCAGACCAGCCGCTTTCGTCCGGCCTCCCAGCGGGGGCGGGCCTTGCCCTCTGTGAAGGACTTGATGCCCGAACGCCCCTCGATCATCACCTCGCGCACGTCGTGCAGGGCGGGACCGACCAGGGCCAGTGTCGGGTTGTCGCGTTGCGCCAGACTGTGGATCCACCAGGCCCCGGCATAGGTCTTGCCCGCCCCGCGACCGCCCAGCATGATCCAGGTTCGCCAGTCGACCTGGGGATCAGTCTGGTGAGGCAGTATCCCCGCCGGCGGCGTCATCGCCGTCGCCTCGCAGATCTGACGGTACGAGAGGCCATCCATCCAGGCGCTTCGTTTCGACCGCGCGCTGCAAGCCATCGAGACGGCGTTCCAGTTCGGCCCGAGCCCGTGCGAACTCGGCGGGATCGACGCTGTCGTCATCATCTTCGTTCATGCTGTCCTCGGCTGTGGCGGCGTCCGTGCGACGCAGCGGCGGCTCGCGTTCAGGACGCGGGCGCAGGATCTCGATGGCGCGGACGGCCCTGGCCACATTGGTGACGGCCCTGGCCTTACGGTCGGCTCCGACGGTGTCGCCGGGCGTCAGCACATCGGCGACCATGGTGGTCAGCGCGCTTTCGGCCTGGCCTTCCAGCACGGTGATCATTCGCGACAGCCAGCCGACGCCGGCCGCGCCGTCCTCGTCGCCCTGACCCCTTTTCCCGTCCATGTCCGAACTATAGCGGACCAGCGTCAGTGGGCGCGCCGAAGGCCTCCAGAAAAGACGGAAGCCCGATTTTTCAACGCCTTGCCTTCACCCGTCGCGATGACCCAGCGGATCGGGCGACTAAACGCCGCGCTCGATGTCCCATTCAGGCGCCTCATAGCCCACCGCGTCCTCGGGCTCGTCGAGATCCAGCTCCGAGATCGTCTGGCCCCGCACCGACACGCCGGCCGTATGCACGCTCTCAGGATCGCCCGAGACCAGCGGATGCCAGTTCGCCAGCCCCCGGCCTTCGTCGATCCGGCGATAGGCGCAGGACTTGGGCATCCACTGCAGCTGCTCGATGTTCCACGGCGTCAGCTTGATGCAGTCGGGCACATGATCCTTGCGGTTCACATAGTCGGTGCAGGTGCAGGCCTGGCTGTCGAACAGCCGACAATGAACCTTGGTGGCGAACACCGTGCCCGTGTCCTCATCCTCGAACCGGATCAGGCAGCACAGCCCGCACCCGTCGCACAGGCTCTCCCACTCCTCGCGGGTCATCTGCTCCAGACGCTTGGTCTGCCAGAAGGGTTTGTCGTTGGGCAAAGAGGTCGAGGTCATCAGAGCGGCCGTCCTTACGCAGAAACGCGCCAGAAGTCCCGGATGTTCGATCTCTTCTTCAGAAACTCGTCAGAGCGGGCGACGGCTCCGTCGCACACCGATCTCCGCTCTGGAAACTTTGCCCCAAATCCCTTAGATCAGCCCGCTCCCCGCCCGCTCTCCTCTTCTCGTCGGCCAACCCTATCCTTCAGATAGGGCGGCCCGCGCGGTCACCCTCCCCGCTGCGCGGGCGAGGATTTAGGTTCTTCATGGCTCCCCGTTCGTCGTCTCCTCGTCCCCCTCTCGTCGCCTTGAAGGATGTCCGTCTTCAGGACGGCCCGCGCCCCCTGTTCGACGGCGTCGATCTGGCCATCGAGCCGCGCACCCGGTCATGCCTGGTCGGCCGCAACGGCGCGGGCAAGTCGACCCTGATGAAGGTGGTCATGGGCCTGATCGAGCCTGACAGCGGCAATCGCTCGATCCAGGGCGCAGTCAAGTTCGCCTATGTGCCTCAGGAACCGCTGATCGCCGGCGACACCCTTCTGGACTACGCCACCTCCAACGACGCCGAGCACTGGACCGCCGAGTCCTGGCTCGAGACCTTCGGCATGGACCCGCACAAGTCCACCAAGGGCCTGTCCGGCGGCGAGATCCGCCGCGCCGCCCTGGCCAAGGCCTTCGCCGAAGAGCCCGACCTGCTGCTGCTGGACGAGCCCACCAACCACATGGACATCATGGCCATCGAGTTGCTGGAGAACGCCATCATCGACGCCCGCTGCGCCGCCCTGATCGTCTCCCACGACCGCGCCTTCCTGAACCGTGTCACCCAGTCCTGCCACTGGCTGGAAGGCCGCAAGGTCCGCACCCTCAACAAGAGCTTCAACGACTTCGACGAATGGGCCGCCAAGACGATGGAAGAAGAGGCCATCGCCTTCCAGAAGCTGACCAAGACCATCGAGCGCGAGACAGCGACCTTCTACTCCTCCATCACCGCCCGCCGCAGCCGCAACGAGGGCCGCGCTCGTTCGCTCGACGCCCTGCGCGCCGAACGCGCCGAACAGGCCAAGGATCGGCCGCGCGAGATGTATCTGGGCGTCGATTCCGGCGGAACCTCGGGCAAGCTGGTCGCCGACCTAAAGGGTGTCACCAAGGCCTTCGGCGACCGCACGGTCATCAAGCCCTTCACCAGCCGCATCCTGCGCGGCGACCGCCTCGCCATCGTCGGCCCGAACGGCGCCGGCAAGACCACCCTGGTCAAGATCATGCTCGGCGAACTGGCTCCCACCGAGGGCACGGTCAAACTCGGCGCCAGCCTGGAGACCGTCTATCTCGACCAGTCGCGCGACGGCCTGAAGTCCGACATGACCCTGTGGGACGCCCTGACACCGGGCGGCGGCGACAGCATTATCGTGCGCGGCTTCTCCAAACACGTCGCCGCCTACGCCAAGGACTTCCTGTTCACCGAGGCCCAGCTGCGCCAGCCGATCTCGACCCTGTCGGGCGGCGAGCGCAACCGCCTCTTGCTGGCCATCGCCCTGGCCAAGCCCGCCAACATGCTGGTCCTCGATGAGCCGACCAACGACCTCGACATGGACACGCTCGACAAGCTGGAAGAGCTGCTCGAACAGTACGATGGCACCCTGATCCTGGTCAGCCACGACCGCGATTTCGTCGACCGCCTGGCAACCTCGACCATCGGCATGAACGGGCGCGGCGACATCGTCGAGACCCCCGGCGGCTGGACCGACTTCATCGGCCAGAACCCCGGCTTCCTGAAGCCCAAGCTCAGCGGCGCAGAGACCTCCGCGCCCCCTGCCAAGGCGGCTGAACCCGCGCCTGCGCCCGCCCCCGCAGCCTCGACATCCAAGGCCAAGATGTCCTTCAAGGACACCCACCGCCTCAAGGAGCTCGACGCCCTGATCCACGAGTTGCCCGAGACCATCAAGGGCCACCAGACGCGCCTTGACGACGTCAACTTCTACTCCCGAGACCCCGCCGGCTTCGCCTCCACCATGAAGGCCCTCGAAGCCGCACAATCCAAGCTGGCGTCGGCTGAAGAAGAATGGCTCGAGCTTGAGGCCAGGCGAGAAGCCCTGGCGGGCTAGTCCCTCCCGCGACAGAGGCTATGCGTCGGCGCCACGGCCCCCTGCCGAATTTCGTTTGGCTTGGCTGTTTCAGGTCGGCTAGCGTCGTTTTATCGGGGAACGGCGCGCCAGGAAGCATCGCTCCCATTCGGCGCCGCCTCGCAGGTGCGCCACCAGGGAGGGATCGGCGATGCCGAACATCATCGAGACGACCGACGCTGCGGCGACGACCGGCACCACCTACATTCTGGGCATCGGCCAGACGGCTCAGGGATCGATCACGGCGGGTGACAGCGACTGGTATCGCGTGTCTCTGGTTGCGGGCCAGACCTATACATTTGCTCTGGTGGGCACCAGCGCCAACGCTCTGGAAGATCCCTATCTCGTCCTTCGGAACTCTGCGGGGGTGGAGCTTGTAAACAGCGACGACGATGGTCCGGGCCGGACCTCCAGCATCACGTTCACGGCTGTGACATCGGGCGTGCATTACCTGGCCGCCGGCGACTATTACCCTGAAGGCGTAGGGCAATACGGGCTTTCGGCCACGCTCGGCGACCGTGCATCCTATGACGAACAGATGGGAGCCGGCATCCTGATCCGGGATGCGGCCTTCTGGTCGGCGCCCGGTGTGGGAGCCACCCTGACCTGGGCGGTCCAGGCGACCTACGCCAACGTCACAGACGCCGACAACAACGCCACCACAGGCATGGCCCTGTCGGCGGCGCAGGTCACAGCGGTCCGGGCATCGCTGTCGGCCTTCAGCGAAGTGGGAAAACTCACCTTCACCCAGGTCAATCCCGGCGGGACCAGCAACAACGCGACGATGCTGTTTTCGGCCTACGATTCGGACGCGGACGGCGCGGGAGCCTATGCCTATTTCCCTGGCAGCACGGCCTCTTCGGCTCTCGCTGGCGACGTGCGTCTGAACAATGACAGCATCTCCACGACCTCGATCCCTCAGGGTGGCTATGCCTACTGGGCCATCATGCACGAGATCGGTCATGCCATGGGCCTGGCCCACCCCGGCGACTACAACGCCGCGCCTGGCCTTTCCATCACCTACGCCGCCGACGCTCAGTTCACCCAGGACTCGGCGCAATACACCATCATGAGCTACTTCGACGCCGCCGAGACGACGGACAACCCGCAAAGCAATCCGGACACCCTGCTGCTGTTCGACATCCTGGCCATCCAGCAGGTCTACGGCGCCAACATGGCGACCCGCTCAGGCGCCTCGATCTATGGTTTCGGCGCCAACACCGGCTCGACCTATGATTTCGCCATCAATACCCGCCCCGCCCTCTGCATCTGGGATGGCGGCGGCATCGACCTGCTCGACGCTTCCGGCTTCGCCATGGCCCAGGTAATCGACCTCAGGGCCGGCGGCTTCTCCAGCATTGGCGGGATCGCCGGAAACGTCTCCATCGCCTTTGGAGCGGTGATCGAGAACGCGACCGGCGGCTCGGGCGCGGACACCCTGATCGGCAACTCGGCCGCGAACATCCTGAAGGGCGGGACCGGCGCCGACCGGATGGAGGGCGGTTCTGGCTCGGACACCTATTACGTCGACAACGTCGGCGACAAGGTCTTGGAGGCCAAGGTCAAGGGTACGGATCTGATCTACAGTTCGGTCACATATTCGCTGGCCGGCCAGTATGTCGAAAACCTGACCCTGACAGGATCGGCCAGCCTCAAGGCGACCGGCAACACCCTGGCCAACATCCTGACCGGCAACAGCGGCGCCAATGTTCTGGATGGCGGCAAGGGCGCCGACACAATGGTCGGCGGCAAGGGCTCGGACACCTATTATATCGACGATGTCGGCGACAAGGTCATTGAGGCCAAGGAGACAGGCACGGATCTGATCTACAGTTCGGTCACCTATTCTCTGGCTGGTCAGTATGTCGAAAAGCTCACCCTGACAGGGTCTGCCAACCTGAACGCGACCGGCAACACCCTGGACAACACCATCATCGGCAACAGCGGCGCCAATGTTCTGAATGGCGGCAAGGGCGCTGACTCCCTGACGGGCGGTTCGGGATCGGACACCTATTACGTCGATAATCTCGGCGACAGGGTCATCGAGGCTGACGTCACCGGCGTGGACCATATCTACAGTTCGGTGACCTATTCGCTCGCCGGCCAGTATGTCGAGAAACTGACCCTCACCGGGTCCGCCAACCTCAACGCCACCGGCAACACCCTGGCCAACACAATCACCGGCAACAGCGGCGCCAACGTGATCGACGGGGGCGCCCGCAACGACCGTATCCAGGGCATGGGCGGCGCCGATATCCTGACAGGCGGGACCGGATCGGACGTCTTTGTCTATGGGGCGACGGCGGAATCGACGGTCTCCGTCTTCGACCGGATCACCGACCTCTCCAGCAGCGACCGTATCGACCTGTCCGCCATCGACGCCAATACCAAGGTCAGCGGCAACCAGGCTTTCAGCATCGTCGACGCCTTCACCAAGACGGCGGGCCAGATGACGCTCGACTACTCTTCGTCCACCAAGCTCACCACCATTCTCATGGACGTGAACGGCGACGGCGTCGCCGACATGAAGATCGTTGCGAATGGCAATCACGAAGCCTTCAACAACTTCGTCTTCTGACATTCGGAAGCGCAGGCCTTCCTCCCCCTCCGACAGGGGCAGGGAGGCCCGGCGCCCGCTTTGGCTCCCTCGCCTGACCGCCTTCCTTTCCCCGCCGACGCGCACTAACCTCCGCTCCATGTCGCGGGCCCCGAATCCTCACCTCATCGCCAGCCGCCGGATCGTCCTGGCGGGTGGGATCGCCACGACCATGGCGGGCCTCGCCGCCTGCTTCCGCTCAGAGGCGCCGGTCGATGATCAGGGCCGGGTCCGCATCCGCTTCGCCACCGATTGGCGCGCCCAGGCCGAGCATGGCGGCTTCTATCAGGCCCTGGCGTCGGGGGCCTATGAGAAGCGCGGCCTGAACGTCCAGATCATCCAGGGCGGGCCGGGCGTGAACGTGCCTCAGTTGCTGGCCTCGGGCGCGGTCGAGCTGGGCATGGGCTCAAACAGCTTCATCCCCTTCAACCTGGTGGCCGAGAACGCCCCGGTGAAGGCCGTCGCCGCCTTCTTCCAGAAGGACCCCCAGGTCCTGATCGCCCATCCCGATCCCGATCTGACCGGCATCGCCGACCTGCACGGACGGCCCTTCCTGCTGGCTGACGCCTCGATCACGGCCTTCTGGGTCTGGCTCAAGGCCAAGTACGGCTTCACCGACGATCAGGTCCGCAAATACACCTTCAACCCCGCCCCCTTCCTGGCCGACGAACGGGCTGTGCAGCAAGGCTACATCACCAGCGAACCCTACACGATCGAGCAGGTCGGCGGGTTCGAGCCGCGCGTCTTCCTGCTGGCCGACGAGGGCTATCCCTCCTACGCCGCCATGGTCCTGTCGCCGACCGGGTTCGCCCGCGACAACGCCCGCTCGCTGCGCAGTTTCATCGCCGCCTCGGCCGAGGGCTGGCGCGACTACATGAACGGCGATCCCACCGCCGCCAACGCCCTGATCAAGCGCGACAATCCCGAGATGACCGACGCCATCCTGGCCCAGGCGCGCACGGCCATGAACGCCAACGCCATCGTCGAGGGCGGGGATGCGGCCCTCTATGGCCTGGGCACGATGACCGCCGACCGCTGGCAGGCCTTCTTCGACGTGACGTCACAGGCGGGGGTCTATCCCACCGGCCTCAACTGGCGCGACGCCTTCACCGACAACTACCTGCCGGGCCGTGGCTGATCCGATAGCCGAGGCGCCCATCGCGGAGCTGCGCGGCGCCGTCGTCCGGCACCCCACTCCCGCCCACGCCATCGGCCCTATCGATCTGAAGATCGCGCCGGGCGAGATCATCGCCCTGGTCGGGGCGTCGGGGGCCGGCAAATCGACGGCCTTGCGGCTGCTCGCCGGCCTGGAGCAGCCCTCTGAGGGTCAGGCTGCGGTCGCTTCGGGCCGCACCGGCCTGGTGTTCCAGAGCCCGACCCTGATGCCCTGGGCCGACGCCCTGGCCAATGTCTCCCTGCCTCTCGACCTGGCCAAACCCAGTCGCGACCGCGCCCATATCCGCGAGCGCGCAACCCAGTCCCTGGCTGCGGTGGGTCTCGGCGACCGCGCCACCGCCTTGCCGCATGAGCTGTCGGGCGGCATGGCCATGAGGGTCTCCCTGGCCCGCGCCCTGGTAACCCAGCCCGACCTGCTGCTGCTGGACGAGCCATTCGCGGCGCTGGATTCCGTCACCCGCCGGAGCTTGATCCAGGACCTGCATCGCCTGTGGGCCGAGCGCCGCTTCGCCATCGTCTTCGTCACCCATGATGTCGAGGAGGCGGTCTATTTCGGCGACCGCGTCGTCATCCTTGCGGCGCGTGACGGCCGGCCCGTCGCCGATCTGCCGACGCCGGGAGCCCTGCCCCGCCCCGCCGGATGGCGACTGGACCCGGCCTATCGGACGGCCGTCGAGGCCGTCGCAGACGCTCTGGCGGCATCCATGGAGAGAGCGGCGTGAAGCGCCTGCTCGCCATCGCTCCGCCGGCGATCCTGATCCTGCTGCTGCTGGCGGGCTGGGAGATCGCCTGTCGCCTGCTGGCCGTACCCAGCTATTTCCTGCCCCCACCCAGCGCCGTGGCCATGGCCCTGGTCGAGCGTGCGCCCGTGCTGGCGGCCTCGGCCCTGGTCACCTTCTGGATGGCGATTCAGGCCCTGATCGTCTCGGTCGTGATCGGAGGCGGCCTGGCCGTTCTGGTCTCGCTGAACACCGCGGCCGAGCGCGCCGTCCGCCCCCTGGCCATCGCGCTTCAGGTCACCCCCATCGTCGCCATCGCCCCCCTGGTGTTGATCTGGGCCGGGCTGGACCATGCCGACACCGCCGTCGTCGCCCTGGCCGCAGCGGTCGCCTTTTTCCCCATCTTCTCCGGCGTCCTGACGGGGCTGAAGTCCGCCGACCCGGATCTGGAACGCCTGTTCGACCTCTATGGCGCCGGGCGGGTGCAGCGGCTGGCCCGGCTGCGTCTGCCGACCGCCCTGCCCTATGCGCTGGAGGGTTTGCGGGTCGCCGCCGGGTTCGCCGTCATCGGCGCGGTGGTGGCCGAGTTCGTCTCGGGCTCGGGCGCCTCCCAGGGTCTGGCCTGGCGACTGCTCGAAGCGGGCAACCGGCTGAGAACGGCCGAGCTTCTGGCCGCCCTGGCCTGGCTGACCCTGATGGGTCTGGGCCTCAACCTGGCCATCGCCGCCCTGGCCCGCCTGATGCTGCGCCGCCACCATCGCTGATCGGCCTTGCCGTTAGTCCGGGGTTAATGCGCCAAGGCCTAGGTTCGGCGACGTTCCGTGCGGACGGGAGCCCCAATTGCGTCAGTCCTATCCATCCGTCGCCGGCGTTTCCGGCGCCCTGCTCGCGGTCTTAGGCGCGCTCGTCATCGCCATGCCTGCAATGGCTCAACAGGCTGCGCCCTCGCCCGTCCCAGCCCGCTATCTGTCCTGGTCAGGCAAGGCCGAGATGCCCGCCGCCGGTCAGCCCGCCCCCACGCAAGGCCAGACCCGCTATCCCGGCCTGATCCCGCGCCAGTCCGCCGCCTCCATCGCCATGGCCCCGGCTCCGGTCCGCATCGCCAGCACTGCGCCCGCCTCGCGCTATGGCGGCAACCGCCTGACCCCGGCCAGCGCCTGGACGAACGCGCCCGCAGCCGCCTACAGCCCACCCCCGTACAATCCCGCGCCTGAGGCGACGCCCTACACCGAGAGCGCCTACGCCCCCGCCCCCATGCCGATCCCGGCCTCTGCGCCCGCGCCTGCCCCCATGCCGCGTCCCGCCCCGCGGCCAGACGCCCTCGTCACCACCGCCCCCGCCGATGCGCCGATGTCGGCCTATGCGGACGCACCCGTGCCATCCCTCCAGGCGCCCCAGCCCGGCTTCGAGGCGGCCTTCGATCCCATGGCCCCGCGCCGCGACGCCCTGATCTTCAACATGGGCCGCGCCGAGCCCGCTCCGCTTCAGGCCGCGCCCCAGTCCAGCGCCATTCAGGCTGCGACCACCGTCGTCCCCACCGCCGACGCCGCAGCCAACCAAGTCCCCAGCCAGGCTCCCGCTCAGGCCGCCCCGACCGCCTATGCCGCCAACGAGCCCGCACGTCAGGGCGCCCGATACTACTCTGTGCATCGCGCCGCCGGGCATCAGCCGGACGCCACCGTTATGCCGGTCTCCGTCTATCTCGACACGGCCCCGGTCGACCTGGCCGAGCCGCCAGAGACCGTCCTTCCGGCCCGCACCGTCAATGGCCGCGCGCGCAATATCATCCCCAACGAGGACCCGAGCCTGCCATGAGCGACGCCGCCTCCGTCGCCATGCCGGACACCTCGACCGGCTCGCGTCTGCCTGAACTGATCGCCCTCGCCCACGAATCCTCCAGCGAGAGCCGTCGCGCCCTGCTGCGCGAACTGACAGACCACTTCTTCGGCACCACCGTCCGGTCCGACGCCGAGGACCAGCTTTACGGATCGGTCCTGTCCGACCTGTCGGCCGAGATGGAGACCGCCGTCCGCGCCGAACTGGGTCTGAGATTCGCCGCCCGCTCCGACGCACCGCGCGGCCTGATCCGCCGCCTGGCCGCCGACCAGGAAGCCGAGGTCGCCGGCGAGGTTTTGCGCCAGTCGCCGGTGCTGACAGACCAGGATCTGATGGATGTCGCCCGTGTCCGGGGCCAGGATCACCTGCGCGCCATCTCTAACCGCGAGGCGGTGTCCGAGACCCTGTCCGACGCCATCATGGCCCGCGCCGACGACGAGACCCTGAACGCCCTGCTGCGCAACGACGGCGCCCGGCTGTCACGCGCGGCGTCCGAGACCGCCATCGACCGGGCCAAGGCCAATCCCGCCCTGCACGCCGCAGCCGTCGAACGCAGCGCCCTGCCGCCCGACCTGCTGAACGAAATGTACTTCGTGGTCGAGGCCCGGCTGCGCCAGCATATCCTGGAACAGAACGCCTCCATGGACCCGGTCCTGCTGGAGAACGCCCTGGCCGCCGGCCGCACCCGTCTGGGCGCGCGCGACGGCGCCCTGCCGGCCGACTATGCCGAGAGCGAGGCCTATGTTCAGGAGATGAAGGCCGCCAACCAGCTGTCGCCCCAGGTTCTGGCGCGCTTCCTGCGTTCGGGCTCGATGACGCCCTTCCTGATCTCCCTGGCGCAGCTGGCCGACATCGACTTCCACACCGCACGACAGATCGTGGAACGCCGCGAGCTCGACGCCCTGGCCGTGGTCTGCAAGGGCGCCGATCTGGACCGGGCCCTGTTCCTGACCTTCGCCGTCATCATCATGGGCAAGGATGGCGACGCCATGGGCAAGGCGCACGACTACGCCACCCTGTACGGCGTCCTGACCCGCGAACAGGCCCTTCGCACCCTGCGCTTCTGGCGGATGCGACGCGGCGTTCAGGCCGCATAAAAAATCCTCCCCCGCGTCGCGAGGGAGGATTTCTTGATCTCTACTTCTTGGCGCGGGCGGCGCGGGCGGGTTTGCGACCGCCCTGGCCCAGGCCCATCTGCTTGGCCAGTTCCGAACGCGCCTTGGCGTAGTTCGGGGCGACCATGGGATAGTCCTTGGGCAGGTTCCACTTGGCCCGGTATTCTTCGGGGCTCATGTCGTACTTGGTGCGCAGATGGCGCTTCAGCGACTTGAACTTGCGGCCGTCTTCAAGGCAGATCAGGAAATCGGGGCTGATCGACTTGCGAACGGGAACGGCGGGTTCCTTGGGCTCGGGCTCGACTTCGACGACACCGCCGGTCACTTGCGACAGCGCCGCGTGAATATTGGCGATCAGGGCCGGCAGATCCGTCGCCGAGACACTGTTGTTGCCGACATAGGCCGACACGATGTCCGCCGTCATTTCCAGAAGTTCGGAGCGATCGTCCAGGGTGGTGGTTTCCACAGTTGTTTTCCGTTGTGACTTGCGGCGCGCAGCCGTCTTCTAATTCGCCCAATAATCAGGTTCGAACTGGAAAGCAACTCGGGGGCAATACGCTGTCATGCCGTCGCATTATTGTCGTCTGGCGTATAAGGCTTCAGCGACCGAAGTTTTCCGCCAGCGCCATCATGGCCGCACGCTCGGGCGCTGAATATTCACCCTCCAGATCGCCGTCTCCATCACGGATGGCCTGAAGCAGAGCCGGCGTCAGTGCAGATGACAGAGACCAGTTCCAGTAACGCAGCACCGTCTGGGCCCGGTCGACGGCCAGCATCTCATAGGTGATACAGACCCGTTCCCAGTCCGGATGCTGTCGTCCATCCGCCGTGGACTCGGGCCGGCGCATCGACCGCCACAGGTTCTGCAGGTCCAACCGCGACAACCCGGTCGCCTTGCACAGGATGGCCAGGGGCTCGCCCCCGATATCGCCCATGATCTTGGCGCCCGTCAGGGGTTTGATCCCGGCCAGATAGGCGATCTCGGACGCCACTTCGCGCTTCAGCCCACCCTCGGCGGCGTCGGATATGGCGTGTTCCAGGCTGGTATAGGGCGACTTGGCGATGGCGGCGCGGTTGCGCTGGCGACGCTCGATGAACTGCAGGGCCTTGCGCGCCACAGGATCGGCCCAGCCCTCGGCTGCCGCCATGGCGAAGACGTCCTCGACCATCTCCTGCATGACTTCGCGCGACACGGCGAACCGTTGCAGAATGGTCTTGCGATCTTCGCCCCCGCACCACCAGAACATCACATAGGCGCCAGACGGACGAAGCTCGGATCGGCGCAGCAGCAGGCTGCAAAGGTTGGCGTTGCGGCGGCTCAGGGCGACGACCTGCTCGATGCCGTTCTGCGACAGTCGGGCCGTGACGTTACGCAGCAGGGCCTCGATCACGGCGTCCTCGCCGAACGCGATCAGGGTTTCGGTGACCACCTCGGACAGGCCGCGTCGGCTGGCCAGCAGGAAGCGGTGCTCGACCGTCGCATCCCGCGCACAGGCGATCAGATCGGCGTCGTTCAGCGAGGCGCATTGTTCGATCAGCAGTCCCGCAATCTCGGGCTCGTCGCGCAGCAGCATCCGCGCCAGGCTGTTGGGCAGTTCGGCCAGGGGCGCCAGGCGCGCCGCCACCCGCTTGCGCTCCGCCGGCGCCGCCAGCCGCAGCATCTCCACCAGCAGGTCGCCGGTCACCGAACGTTCGAAGGCGTTGACCCGGCTGGCTGGCAGCGACACCACATCGGCCAGCCGCTTCAACAGGGCATGGCGCGCGCGCATCGTCGGCTGGGGCGTCGGCGACGACGCTCCTTCGGCATCCAGAGCTTGATCGGGCGCAGCCTCGGTCATCCGGGAAATCTAGGGCTGCGCAGTTAACCGCTCATGTATGGAGCCGAATGCGCGAGGGACGGCTCAGTCCTTGATCTCGGCCGTACAGGGCCGGTCGTCCGGCCCCGCCGCACCGTCGCAGCGACGCTCTGCCATGCTCACCTCGCCCTCGGTCAGCCGGTTCAGCCCGTCCGGTCCCCGCACCAGGGTGAAGTCGTCGTACAGGCCGCCGGTCGCGGTGTAGGCCCGGAACCGGATGCTGTCGGCCTCGACGTCGACCAGTTGATAGAGTTCGGTGTTCTCGGCCGAGCGCACCGGCTGGCTGTCGGCGCGGTCGTTAAGGCCGTACATCTTGGACCCGACCACCGACACGACATAGACCGGCCCCTGGACCTCGCCCGCCGCGCTGGCCCGACGCGCCTCGTCGCGACCCCGCTCGTTCGACACCCGACCATAGCAATGGTCGTGGCCCTGCAGCACCAGATCGACCCGGCGGTTCTCAAGGATGGGCTTCCACGCCGCCTTCAGCTTGGCGGTGTCGTTGGGGCGGGCGCAGGTATAGATGGGCTGATGGAAGACCGCGACGCTCCACCGTCCGGGGTTCGAGGCCAGGGCCGCGTCCATCCAGGCCGCCTGTGTCTCCAGCGCGCCCAGGTCGATCGCCGCCGTTCCGTCCAGCACGATGAACCGCACGCCCTGATAGTCGAAGAAATAGCTGGTCTCGCGCGCGCCCTCGGCCCCGTTGTCCGGCAGGGCGAACTGCAAGGGCCAGTGCGGCCCCAGTTCGCGGGACTCCTCGCCATCCGGCAGCTCACGGTCGATGTATTCGTGGTTCCCGGTCGCCGGGGCCTGCGGGATCATTGCGAAATGGTGGCCGCCGGCCTCGGTCCATTCGCCCCATTCGTCGTCGTGGACCTTGGTCTCGCGCTGGGCGATCAGGTCGCCCGCATGAAGCGTCAGCGCGACCGGCCCGGCGTGCTGGAAGGCCGAGCGGATGACCCGCGAGCCGATGCTCAGGATGTCGTTCTGGGTGTCGCCCAGATAGATGAAGCGAAATGGCTGAAACTCGGCGGCGGCGGTCGTGAACGGCAGCCACTCGCTCCATCCATCGGCGCCCTTGACCCGATAGACATAGCGCGAGGCCGGGTTCAGGCCGGTGAACCGGGCCTGATGATACAGGGCGTCGCCGTTCTCATTGGCGATGGCCCGGGTCTCGCCCGCAACCGTCTGGGCGCCGAAATCCAGCAGAGGTCCGTCGATATCCAGAGCGATCTGCGCCTCAGCCGTCGTCTGGCGCGCGTCGGTGCGCCAGGCCACGGCCATCTCGCGCGCGGCGTCGGCGCCGGGCGACAGCACGATCCGCTGCGGCCAGCCCTTGGCCTCAAAGCGTCCGTTGGCCCAGTGGGCGGGCGGCGGCGGCGGATCGGGATCGGGCGCCGCCTGCACCTGAGCAAAGGCCGCGCCCGCCGACATCAGCATCACGGCCGTGGCCGCGCTGGCAATAAGTCTGTTCATCCCGCCCCTCGTGGAAATCCAATCGAGAGGTCGTACCGTCCCGTACCTGACAGCCTAGGGCCAGGACGTGTCAGGCGGATGTCAGCTTTGGATCACAGCCCGTCGAACAGGGCCGTCGACAGGTAGCGTTCGGCGAAGCTGGGGATGATGACCACGATGGTCTTGCCCGCATTCTCGTCCAGCGCGGCCAGACGGAAGGCGGCGGTCAGGGCGGCGCCCGAGCTGATGCCCACCGGGATGCCCTCGATCCGGGCCACCTTTCTCGCCATGTCGAAACTGTCCTCGTTCGACACCTGTTCGACGCCGTCGATGACGTCGCGGTCGATGATGGAGGGGATGAAGCCCGCGCCGATGCCCTGAATCTTGTGCGGGCCGGGCGCGCCGCCCGACAGGACCGGCGAGGCCGTCGGCTCGACCGCGATCATGCGGACGGACGGCTTTTTGGCCTTCAGGGCCTGGCCGACGCCGGTGATGGTGCCGCCGGTGCCGACGCCCGAGACGACGATGTCGACCGAGCCCTCGGTGTCGTTCCAGATTTCCTCGGCGGTCGTCGCCTTGTGAATGGCGGGGTTGGCCAGGTTGTCGAACTGCGAGGGGCTGACGGCGTTGGGCGTGGTTTCCAGCAGTTCCTGGGCGCGGGCGATGGCGCCCTTCATGCCCTTCTCGGCCGGGGTCAATTCCAGCTGGGCGCCCAGCAGGGCCAGCATCTTGCGCCGCTCGATCGACATGGATTCCGGCATGACCAGGATCAGTTTGTAACCCTTGGCCGCGGCGACAAAGGCCAGGGCGATGCCGGTGTTGCCGCTGGTCGGCTCGACCAGGACGGTGTCGGCATTGATCTTGCCCGCCGCTTCCAGCGCCTCGACCATGGCCACGCCGATCCGGTCCTTGACCGAGGCGATGGGGTTGAAGAACTCCAGCTTGGCCAGCACGCGGGCTTTTGGCGCGTATTCGGCCGACAGACGCGGCAGGCCGACGATGGGCGTGTCGCCGATCGTGTCGATGATGGAGGGATAGACCTTGCCCCGGCCCTTGGTGGCGCGGTTGGCGGCGTCGTAGATGGCGGTCATCGTGGCTCTCCTGTCGGGTCGTCTGACAGATAAGCCTTATCGCCGGATCGCAAGGGCCGTCGTGCGATGATTTCTGCTGGCGCGGTGCAGCGGCGGTGAATCCTCAGGCCGGCGCATAGGTCAGCCGGATCGCGCTCTCGCCCATGCGCTCGCTGGCGATCAGTCGCAGCGGCGGGCGGGGTCCGGCGAAGAAGGGCGTCCCCTTCCCCAGCACCACCGGGTGCAGATACAGCTGGTACTCGTCGATCAGCCCCAGCGCGGTCAGGCTGCCCGCCAGGTTCGGCCCGGCCATCTCGATATCCGGCCCCGGCTGGGCCTTCAGCCGGCGGATTTCGCCTTCCAGGCCCGGGCCGACCAGAAAGGCGTTCGGCCCGACGGCCTTCAGCGACCGCGACACCACCCATTTGGTCTGGGCGCGCCAGGCCATGGCGAAGGCCTGTTCCTCGGCGCCCCAGTCGGCTTGATCCTCGTCCCAGTAGCGCATGATCTCATAGGTCCTGCGGCCGTACAGGCTGGCCGAGGTCTGCTCGACACGCTCGATGAAGTGCCGAAACAGGCTGGGATCGGGCGCAAAGGCATCGTGGTCGACATAGCCGTCCAGCGACTGGTTCAGGCCGTACACAAGCTTCGCCATCACGCCGTCTCCGCTTTTGAGGGTCTTCTCAGGACTGACTGTCGACGAACACCGCCAACTGGTCGGCGAACGCCCTTTGATAGGCCGGCCGCGCCTCGGCCCGGGCGATATAGGCGGCCAGGCCGGGGTATTCGTCCAGCAGGCCGGAACTGCCCAGTCGGCGCAGCACATGGACCATCATGATGTCAGCTGCGCTAAACCCGCCGTCCAACCAGTCGGCCTCGCCCATGTGGCTGGAAAGCTGACCCAGCCGGACCCGGATGCGATCCAGCAGCATCGGCAGCCGCGCCGCATATCCCGACTGATCCCGCTCGAACAGGAAGAAGGACGCCCATTCGACAATCGGCGGCTCCACCGTGCTGACCGCCGCGAACATCCAGGTGATCGCCCGCGCCCGACCGTCCGCATCGGATGGCAGCAGGCCCGCATGGTTCTGGGCGATATGCAGGATGATGGACCCCGTCTCGAACAGGGCCAACGACCCCTCCTCATAGGTCGGGATCTGACCAAAGGGGTTCAGCGCCAGATGCGCCGGTTCCTTCATGGCCTCGAACGACACCCGCCGAACATCATAGACCAGGCCGACTTCTTCCAGCGCCCAGCGCACCCGCATGTCGCGCGCCAGCCCTCGTCCCCGGTCGGGCGACGCCTCGAAAACCGTGATCGTGGGGCGCACCGGCAGGCCCTCCGGCTCAGCCATCGTAGGCGGCTTGAAGCTGGGCGATGTCCAGCTTGCCCATCGCCATCATGGCCTTGGCGACCCGTCCGGCGCGGACCCGGTCCGGGTCCTTCATCGCCTTTGGCAGCATGCGGGGCGCGATCTGCCATGACAGGCCATAGCGATCCTTCAGCCAGCCGCAGGGCTCATAAGACCCGCCCTCGCCCAGCGCGCTCCACACCCGGTCGATCTCGTCCTGGGTGTCGCATTCGACGGTGAAAGATACAGCGTGATTGAAGGGATCGAGCGGCCCCGCCGACATGGCGGTGAAGGCCATCCCCATCAGGGTGAACTCGACCAGGACGACCGATCCGGGCGGGCCTGACGGCGATTCCGCCGCTAGGGTCCAGATGTCGTCGATGCGCGAGTCCGGCAACACCGAACAGTAGAACCGCGCGGCCTCTTCTGCCTTGTCGATATACCAGAGCGAGGGGAACAGCTTCATCCCCGCCTCCTCATTCATCCAGCAGGGTGGCGAAGCCGCCGATGACCATGCGCTTGCCGTCGAACGGCGCCTCGCCCAGCGCCATCATCCGTTCGTCGGCCATCATGATCTCATGGCCCTTGTCGCGCGTCGCCTTGTCCGGCCACTCGACCCAGGAAAAGACCACCGTCTCGCCGGGTTCGGCCTTCACCGCCATCTTGAAGTCGGTGACCTTGCCGTCGCGAACGTCGTCGCCCCAGGCCTCGACGACCCGGACTGCGCCGTACTCCTTGAACAGGACGGCGGTCTGTTCGGCCATCTTCAGATAGGCGGCCTTGTTGGCTTCAGGCACGGCGATCAGGAATCCATCGATGTAGCTCATGACGTGTCTCCGTTTGGGGATTTGACGATCAGGGCAGGGTCTCGGGGAGGAGTATTCAGGTCGTGCGGTTTAGGCCGCGTAGTGTTCGGAGGCTGCGGCCAAGTCCATGAACATGACCTCCCATATATGGCCGTCCGGGTCGGCGACGCTGCGGCTGTACATGAAGCCATAGTCCTGCTGCGGATTGGGGTCGGCCTGACCGCCCGCCGCCGCCGCGGTATCGACCTGGGCGTCCACCGCATCGCGGCTGTCGGCCGAGATGCACAGCATCATCTGCGCCGTCTTGTGCGCGTCGGCGATGGGTCGCGTGGTGAAGTGCGAGAACTTGGCGTGGGTCAGAACCATGACGTGGATGGTGTCCGAGAACACCATGCAGGCGGCGGTCTCGTCCGAGAACTGCGGGTTCTTCACCGCCCCTGCGGCCTCATAGAAGGCGATGGACGCCTCCAGGTCGGCGACGGGCAGATTGACGAAAATCAGCTTGGCCATGTCAGGCTCTCCTTGGCGTTTCCGATTGAATTTCTGGCGCCATGAGTTACATATGTCAACAATGAAGTTAGAAAAGATAACTACGCAGTCAGATGGGGGTCCGAAGCGCCGGTACGAGGACGCCTGCGGCACGGCCCACGCCCTGGAACTGGTCGGCGAGCGCTGGGCCCTGCTGATCGTGCGCGAACTGATGCTGGGGCCAAAGCGGTTCAGCGACCTGCGCGCCGACCTGCCAGGGCTGAGCGCCAACGTCCTGACACAGCGCCTCGAGGGGCTTGAGGCGACCGGCATCCTGACGCGGCGCCGCCTGCCGCCGCCCGCCCCGGCCCAGGTCTATGAGCTGACGCCCTGGGGGCTGGAGGCCGAGACCTTCGTCAAGTCCATGGGCCGCTGGGCCGCCCGCTCGCCCGGCCACGACCCGACCATGCAGATCAGCGCCACCTCCACCATCCTGTCGTTCCGCACCATGTTCGAGCCGACGCGCGCCGCCGGTTTCAACGCCCTGGTCGGCCTGCGGATGGACGACCAGGCCTTCTTCGCCCGGTTCGAGGACGGGACCATGATCGCCGACAGGACGCCCGCCGGGCGCGACATCGAGGACGCCGACGTGATCCTGACCGGCTCGCCCCGCGCCGTCGCCGGCTTCGTCCACGGCGGCCAGCCGCTGGACGCCATGGTCGCGGCGGGCGCCCTTCAGGTCGAAGGCGACCGCGCCGTCGCCGAACGCTTCGCCACCCTGTTCCCCCTGCCCGAGAAGATCGTTCTGCCTGCCTAGGCCGAGGTCGGCTTCAGCACCGCCCGCGCAGGATCGAAACCCACCACCTCGCGGATCGTGATCATGCTCTGAAAGGCCCTGACGCGGGCATCTTCGCTCAGCTCACGCTGACAGAAGGCTTCGTATTCGATCATCGACCGCACCGAGACATTGAGCAGGAAGTCGGTGGCGCCCGTCACATCCCAGCAGCCCTGAACCTCGGGACTGGCCTGCATCGCCGCCTTGAACGCGTCGGTGTGGCGGCGTTCCTGGGTGTCCATCTCGACAAGGACATGCAGGACCATGCGCGGCTCGACCCGTGCCGGATCGACCATGGCCACATCGGCGACGATGACGCCCTCGGCACGAAGACGACGTAGTCGTCTCAGCACCGCCGATTCCGAAAGCCCGACCGCATCGGCTAGGACACGCGCCGGTTCCAGGTTGTTGCGCCTGACCCGCTCCAGCAGCCTGTGGTCAAAGGCGTCCAAGGTGACGAATCCGTCATTACTAGTCATCCTGTGACGATTTCAGTCATGTTGGAGCCTGAAATCGCCGGGAAGCGCAATCGCGAAATCGCTATGTTCCGGCCATGTCGATGATCGCCGTGCGCCGCTCCCTGTCCTCACCCGCCGTAGCCCCGCTGCTGCCCTATCTGGGCCTGCTGGCGGGCATGGTGTCGCTGGCCATCGGCACCTCCTACGCCAAGCTCCTGTTCCCGGTCATCGGCGCAGAAGGCACATCGACGCTCAGGGTCGGGCTGTCCGCCCTGGTGCTGATCGCCATCTGGCGGCCCTGGCGGTTTCGCCTGACCCGCGCCGACGCCGGCAAGGTCATGCTTTACGGCGTGGTCCTGGGGCTGATGAACCTGTGCTTCTACATGTCCCTGCGGACGATCCCCCTGGGCCTGGCCATCGCCATCGAGTTTTCCGGCCCCCTGGTTCTGGCGCTGATGCATGCGCGCAAGTTGATCCATTTTGTCTGGATCGCCTGCGCCGTGGCAGGGCTGGGCATGCTGCTGCCGATCTGGAGCGGCGACCACGCGCTCGACCCGGTCGGCGTCGCCTTCGCCGCCGCCGCCGGGGTGTTCTGGGCCCTGTACATCGTCTTCGGCAAACGCCTGTCGCACATGCACGCGGGTCAGTCGGTCGCCCTGGGGATGAGCACCGCCGCCCTCGTCATCCTGCCCTTCGGCGTGGCCGGCGCCGGGCTGGGCCTGCTGTCCCCGCCCGTCCTGCTGCTGGGCCTGTGCGTCGCCGTGGCGTCCAGCGCCCTGCCCTATTCGCTGGAGATGATCGCCCTGCGCCACATCCCCAAGCGCACCTTCGGCGTCCTGCTGTCGGCGGAGCCCGCCATCGGCGCCATCGCGGGGCTGATCCTGCTGCACGAACTGCTCAGCAGCCTGCAATGGTTGGCCATCGGCTGCATCGTCATCGCCTCGGTCGGCGCCATCCTGACCACCGAGCGCCAGAGCCCGATGGACGCCCCGGTGCCGACCGCAAACTAGCCCCCGGCCCGCCCCCCTTCACCCCCCGTTAACCACGATGGCGCATTCGTTAACGCCTGTTTTCAAGGTGTCAGCTTGCACAATCTCGTCGCCGCCGTCGAAGCGATCGACCCGCTGGTCGTGACCGGCAAGGTCGCGGGCGTCAGCGGGCTGCTGATCGAGGCGCGCGGCGGCCTGTCGCGTCTGGCCGTGGGCGCGCGAGCCGAGATCGGGCGGCGCGGCACGACGCCCCTGCCCGCCGAGGTCGTGGGCTTTCGCGATTCCAAGGCCCTGCTGATGCCCTTTGGCCCCGTCGAGGGCGTGGCCCCCGGCGCCGACATCCGCATCATCGGCCAGCAGGCCAGCGTGCGACCGACCACCGCCTGGCTGGGCCGCATCATCGACGCCTTTGGCAATCCCATCGACGGCAAGGGCCCTCTGCCCCAGGGTCCGGCCCACTATCCCCTGCGCGCCTCGCCGCCGCCGGCCCATTCGCGCGGTCGGGTGGGCGAGCGGCTGGACCTGGGCGTGCGGTCGATGGACGTCTTCACCACCACCTGCCGGGGCCAGCGCCTGGGCATCTTCGCCGGATCGGGCGTGGGCAAGTCGGTGCTTTTGTCCATGCTGGCCAAGGAGGCGACCTGCGACGCCGTGGTCGTCGGCCTGATCGGCGAGCGGGGCCGCGAGGTCCGCGAGTTCATCGAGGAGACCCTGGGCGAAGAGGGGCTGAAGCGCGCCATCGTCGTGGTCGCCACCAGTGACGAACCGGCCCTGAAACGCCGCCAGTCGGCCTATATGACCATGGCCATCGCCGAGTTCCTGCGCGACCAGGATCTCGGGGTCCTGTGCCTGATGGACAGCGTCACCCGCTTCGCCATGGCCCAGCGCGAGATCGGTCTGGCGGCGGGCGAACCGCCCACGACCAAGGGATACACCCCCACCGTCTTCACCGAACTGCCCAAGCTGCTGGAGCGGGCCGGGCCGGGGCCTGAGCGACCTGACGGCACCACGGCGGGGCCGATCACCGCCCTGTTCACCGTGCTGGTGGACGGCGGCGACCATGACGAGCCCATCGCCGACGCCGTGCGCGGTATTCTGGACGGCCATATCGTCATGGATCGCAAGATCGCAGAGCGCGGGCGCTTTCCCGCCATCGACGTGCTGAAGTCCGTCAGCCGCACCATGCCCGGCAACCAGACCCCGGCCGAGCGCGACCTGAACAAGCGCGCCCGCCAGTGCCTGTCGGCCTATGCCAACATGGAGGAGCTGATCAAGATCGGCGCCTATCGCGCCGGCGCCGACCCCATCGTGGACCGCGCCATCGCCCTGAACCCCGCACTCGAAGCCTTCCTGGGACAGGACAAGGACGACACCACGCGTCTTTCCGATTCCTTTACCCGGCTGGAGGCAATCCTGAACCAGGGCATGGTTCAGTGACCATCTGTATCCCTCGGAGTAACGCCGCATGACCGCCTGGGCCCATTCGCTGATCCGCATCTCGAACTACGAGGTCGAGACGCTGCAGAAACGCCTGGCCGAGATCACCGGCCGCAAGGCCTCTGCCGAGATGCGCTTGGCCGTGCTGGACGCCGAGGTCGAGATCGAACGCGAGCGCGCCCGCGCCGACACCCAGGCCTCAATGCTGCTGGGCGCCTATATGGCCGGCTGGAAGGCCCGCAAGGGCGCAGCCGAAGGCGATCTGGTCGCCCTGGACGCCGAGGAAGAGGGCGCCCGCGACGCCCTGACCGGCGCCTTTGAAGAGTTGAAGAAGTTCGAGCACGTCGCCGAAACCACCCGCCTCAACGCCATCATCGCCGCCGCCAAGCGTGAAACCGCCGCCTTCGACGAAATGGGCCTGAGGCGTCGTGCCGGCTGATTTCAGCCGCCGGGCCGTCCTCGCGGCGCCGTTGGCCATGTCTCCGGCGCTAGCGGCCTGCGAACGCTTCGCTGCCGCCGAGACCCCCGCAATCCAGATTCCGCCGCTGAAGTCGGTCGCCCCCTTCGCCTTCGGCACGGCGGCCCAGGTCGCCAACATCGACGACACGGCCTGGCGCGAGCTGGCCCTGACTCAAGTCTCTCAGCTCACGCCCGAGTGGGAGATGAAGATGGAGTACATCCTGGCCGACGGCCTGGATCGTCCCCGCTTCGACCGCCCCGACCGCATCGCGGACTGGGCGCGCGACAACGCCATGGCCCTGCATGGCCACACCCTGATCTGGTATTCGCAAGGCGCAGAGGCGTTTCGAGGCCTCGACAACGCCGCCTTCGACCGCGCCTTCGACGGCTATATCGCCACGGTCGCCGGGCGCTATCGCGGAAAGGTCCGCAGCTGGGACGTGGTCAACGAGCCGATCCTGGACGATGGCTCAGGGCTGCGCGACTGCCACTGGTCGCAACGCTATGGCCAGGACGGCTATATCCTGCGCGCCTTCGAAAAGGCCCGCGAGGCCGACCCCGACGCCATCCTATTCCTGAACGAATACAATCTGGAAGGCATCCCGCGCAAAGGCGCGACCTTCATGCGGCTGGTCGAGCGGCTGTTGAAGGCGGGCTGTCCGCTACAGGGCATTGGCACCCAGTCCCACCTGTGGATCGACATCGAGGACGGCGCCATCGCCCGCTCCATCGGCGAGTTGGCTCAGTTCGGCCTGCCCATCCACGTGTCGGAACTGGACGTCACCCTGCGCACCGACAAGGGGCCGCTGGACTTCCGCTCCCAGTCCGAGCGGCTGGCCATGCAGACCGCCCGCGTCACCGAACTGGCCGAGGCCTTCATGGCCCTGCCCGCCGCCCAGCGCTTCGCCTTCACCGCCTGGGGCCTGCGAGACACCGACAGCTGGTACCGCAAGGACGCCAAGGACGACGGCAAGGACAAGCCCCTGCCCTTCGACGAGAACGGCCTGCCCAACCCGATGGCGGCGGCCCTGGCGGCGGCGTTCGGGCGGGGTTAGCGGGACGCGGTTAGCGGGTCAGCGCCGATACGCGATCAACATTGCAGACCTTAACTGTAAGACGCAGAGTTGTCAGATGACACCTCTGAAGCTCTTGACCCCTGCTGCAGCAATGGCGCTGTTACTCGCCGGTTGTGATCGTTTCGGCGATAATCCTGAACGGTTCATCCGCGTACATACGGGTGCTGGTGAAAAAATCAGCGTCTACGAAAACAACGGATATTTGCGGACAGAGGGGGTCATGACGCTCGACGGGCCGGACAAAATCGCGGCACCGATTAACTTGACGACTATCGAATGTCATCGGGAGGATGCTGCGCCTCCCGGTTACTGCGAGGTGACGCGCGCTGAGATCATGACATTCAAGAGTGTCGGCACCTTCCTGACGAGTCGTCACGACGTTTATGAGGTGCGGGAGTGGTCGGCCAATAAGGTTGTAGCTTTCACTCAGGGGCCGTGCCGGTCGAACGAAATCCGGATCGACATATCTGGAAACGCCGTCACTGAGTTGACCGAAAATACGCCCGGCGGTTCTTGTGATGGCTTCCTCGAATTAGCCGTGAACCAGCCCAGAATCGCACGGATGATTTCTGGGACTGAGTTACAACGAATGAAGGACAGCCTTTAGCCCCAGGCCCAATTTTGGAGCCTTTCGTCATCCTCCGGCAAGCGACGCAGTCGCGCAGACCGGGGGACCCAGCGGCCCGCGCGAGCGGGACCCTGTTGCGGAGACAGGCGGTCGAGATCGCGCGTGAACAGATCGCCTTCGGCGCCGCTGGGTCCCCCGGTCTCGCTGCGCTCGCCGGAGGATGACGAAAGACGAAGGCATCGCCCAAACGAAAACGCCCGCCGGATCGCTCCGGCGGGCGTTGGGTCGTTTCTTCCCTGTAGGCGTCTTAGGCGGCGGCGCTCTCTTGAATGGGCGCGGCGTTTTCCGACGGGTCGCGCAGGACATAGCCCCGGCCCCAGACGGTTTCGATGTAGTGCTTGCCGCCCGCCGCCGTCGCCAGCTTCTTGCGCAGCTTGCAGATGAAGACGTCGATGATCTTCAGCTCGGGCTCGTCCATGCCGCCGTACAGGTGGTTCAGGAACATTTCCTTGGTCAGGGTGGTGCCCTTGCGGAGCGAGAGCAGCTCCAGCATCTGGTATTCCTTGCCCGTCAGGTGGACGCGGTGACCGTGCACCTCGACCGTCTTGCCATCCAGGTTCACGGCGATCTCGCCAGTGTGGATGATGGCCTGGGCGTGGCCCTTGGAGCGACGGACCACGGCGTGGGTGCGCGCGATCAGCTCGTCCTTGTGGAAGGGCTTGGTCATGTAGTCGTCGGCGCCGCCGCCGAAGGTCTTGACCTTGGTTTCGATCTCGGTCGAACCCGACAGGATCATGACCGGGGTATTGACCTTGCCGACGCGCAGCTGGCGCAGAACCTCAAGGCCGCTCATGTCGGGCAGGTTGAGGTCAAGAAGGATCAGGTCGTAGTCATAGATCTTGCCCAGATCGATGCCTTCTTCGCCGAGGTCCGTCGTGTAGACATTGAAGCCTTCCGACTTCAGCATCAGCTCGATGCTTTGCGCCGTCGCGTGATCGTCTTCGATAAGCAGAACGCGCATTGACGCCCCTCCAGGCAAAAGCTTGACCATATGTCCCGATGACCGTGACCGCTCACGTCCGGGTAACCTTGTTCGAGAGTTAACCGCTCAAAACCTTAAGAACAGTTAACGCCACCCCATTGAGGCGAATCGTAGGCTGATTTGCGAATCGGCGTCGAGCCTGATGAGTCAAGGATTCGAATATTTCCGGTCGCCCAGCACAGGCCCCAGTCACCGCCTGACGGAGCGGGTGATGTGACGCCCGATCGCGCCCGCCCTCCGATCCCGCGCAACGCGATCCCGCAGCCCGCCTGGCGACACGACCGATCCTGTCGTCAGATAGGACAACATTCCTATGCGCGCTCAAATCAATCCTAGGATCAGGGCGTCGATCACCTCGAAGGGAGCATCAGGGGAATGGAAAAGGGATTTCGGGCGCCGGTCGCCGAACGGGACCGCATCCGGGCGGCGCTGGCCACGGATATGATCGGCCTGTCGTTCGAGATGACGCTGGATCAGATGACGGCGGGCACGCGGCTGGGGCTCAAGGCCTGCCGGGCGCGCTGGCTGGCCATGTATCTGGCCCACGTCGGCTATGGCTGGCCGCTGGACCGGGTCGGGTACGCCTTCGGGGTCAATCGCGCGACCGCCAGCGCCGGGTGCCGCTGGTCCGAGGACGCCCGCGACGACCCGGCCATCGACGCCCTGCTGGACCGGCTGGAGCGGCAACTGCGCGAGCTGTGCGAGGCGCCGAAACTGGATCTGGCGGCATGACGCCCATGGTCGAGCGGGCCCGTCGTCTGCTGGCCCGACCGGGCGCCTGGATCGAAGCCTCGGGCCAGGCCTATCTGGTCCGGCTGGGCGCCGACCGGCGGATGCGGGTCAATCTGACACTGGACGAGCCGGGCTTTCGCAGCCTGATCGCCGACCCCGGCCTGAGCGGTCGAGCCGGAGGCGGCTGGGTCGCGCGTCGGGGCAAGGGCCAGGCAGACGAAGCCCCGGCGCCCGGTCGCCCCGGCTTTGTCGAGGGCCAGCGCACCCTCATGCTGCCGGACGGGCGCATGGGCGTCATACGTGCAAACCTCGGCGAAAGCCCAATCGCCTGGCTGGCGCGACGCAAGGACCAGTCGGGCCGCCCCTGGCTGACCCCGGCCGAGATCATGGCCGGCGAACGCCTGCGTCTGGACGCCGAACTGGCCTCGACCGGCGCCTCGGTGACCATGCGCTGGGACGCCCTGCCCCGTGCGGGCGGCGGCTCGGCCTCGCGCGTCGAGCCCGGCGACCGCGCCCTGTCGGCCTCGGCCCGCGTCGATGCGGCCCTGGCCTCGATCAGCCCGAGGGTGAGGCCCTTCGTGGTGCAGATCTGCCTGGTCGGCTCCAGCCTGCAACTGGCCGAACAGACCATGGGCCTGCGCAAACGCCAGGGCCGCACCCTGCTGAAACAGGGGCTGGAGGCGCTGGCCGAGCACTACGGCATCGGGTGAAGCGGCGAGACCAGTAACGACGGTCGCTGGCGCCCGGCCTTGACCTTGGGCCGCGAACCGCCTCTGAGACGCCATGGCCATTGAAACCGTGCACATCGTCCAGGCCTATGTTCAGGGTCGCGGCAAGGGCCTGAAGGCCGAACAGCAGGTCGGCTGCAAGACCGCCGAGGACGCGCGCCGCAAGGCCGAACGGCTTGCCCCCTTGCGTCTGGGCGTGGTCGCCTTCTCCGTCTCGGCCGACACCGAGATGGGCGACTACGACGAGAACCCGACCATCCTGTTCAAGGCCGGCCAGCTTCCGCCGCCCTGGAACGAAGAAGGCTAAGCCGCCGCGAGCGCTTCCTGACGGATGCGCCCCACCATGCTGTTCAGGCCGTTGGCGCGCTGCGGTGTCAGGGCCTGGGGCAGGCCCAGCCGGTCCAGCGCCGCGCGGGCGTCGAAGGCTAGGATCTCGGCAGGCGTGCGACCGGAATAGAGGGCCAGAAGCAGGGCGACGTTGCCCTTTGAAATCGCGCTGTCGGAATCGGCGTGGAAGACCAGCCGGTCGCCTTCGCGGTCGCTGGCCAGCCAGACCTGGGCGGCGCAGCCCGGCACCTTGTTGGCCTCGATCCGGTCGGCCTCGGCCAGGGGCGCAAGGGTCCGGCCCAGGTCGATGACATAGCCGATGCGCTGTTCCCAGTCCTCGAGCAGGTCGAAATCATCGACCAGTTCGGCGAAGGTGGCGTCGATGCTGCTGGGCGTATCCGTCATGGCCGCCAGATAGGCCGCCCGGCCGCCGAGAACAATCGCATCCAGGACAGTCGGACCCGACTCAAGCGCGCCGTTAAGCACGACAGGACCGTCCGTCCCCAACAGATTGCGCGCCGTCCCCCTTAACAAGTCGCCTGACACGGGAGCGACCTCGCGCCGGTCATGTCGTGCGTCTAGTCTGGAAGGCTGCGCACCCCGCCTGAACCCTGATCTGGATTCTGCTTGAGCCTCGACCCTTCCACCCCTGCAGAAGGCGGCGCCACCGGCCTGCGGACCGTGGTGGCCTGGCATCTCGGCTGGGCCGTGGCCACGACGCTGCTGGCGGCCGCAACGGTCTGGCTGTGGTCGGGCGTCGAGGTGTCGGTGGTCACCGGCGTCGCCGTGATGATCATTCCCGGCCTGGCGGGCGTGGCCCTGCTGCGCGGCGACGGTCCCGGCCCGCGCGCCCTGCTCCTGGGCGTCTGGGCTCTGGCGACAGTGTCGAGCAGCGCGCTTTCCGGCGGGTTGAGCGGTTCCCTGGCCGGGTTCGCCTTCATGCCCCTGATCGTCGGCATCCTGCTGGGAGGACGAAGCCTGGCCATCGCGGGCGCGGGCGCCGTGGCCCTGACCGCATTGATCGGGCTCGGATCCCTGCTGCTCAGCGGGCCGGCGGCGGAGTTCGCCGGACTGGCCGCTGCATCGACGGTGTTGGCCGCCCTCGCCGCCGGCGTCGCCGTTTCTGCGCGCGCGTCTGGCGGATCAGACGCCGCAGCCCAGGCCTCAGCCCCGGAAGCTAACGACGCGATCCAGTATCTGTTGTCCGGCCAGCCCGCACTGACCCTGGTGATCGAGCGCACGGGCCGCGTCCTGGGGGCCTATGGCCATCCGCCGCCCGCCGTGGATGTCGAGGCCCTCTACGAACAGGGACTGATCGCCGCCATCCACGCGCCCGACCGGGCGGGGGTGCGCGCCGCCATGGATCAGGCTCTGGCGGGTGCGGACGGTCAGGCCGTCTTTGCGCCCCGCACCGCCCTGGATCGCCGCGTCAGCCTGGTGGTCCGGCGGCTGGACGATGCGGGCGAGACGCCGCGCCTGATCGCCCAGGCCTTCGACGGCACAGCCCAGTTCGCCCGCGAGGCCGGACTGGAGACCGCCCGCGTCGAGGCCGAGGCGCAGAACGCCGGCAAGTCCCGCTTCCTGGCCAATATGAGCCATGAGCTGCGCACCCCGCTGAACGCCGTGCTGGGCTTTTCCGACATCATGCGCCAGCGGCTGTTCGGGCCCCTGCCCGACAAATACGCCGACTACGCCGAGTCCATCCACCAGGCGGGCGGCCACCTGCTAGACCTGATCAATGACGTGCTCGACATGTCCAAGATCGAGGCTGAGCGTTACGAACTGTCGCTGGAGCGGCTGGACGCGCGCGAAGTGGTTTCGGCCGCCATCGCCCTGGTCCGGCTGTCGGCCAACGACAAGGGCGTCGAACTGGCCAGCGTCCTGCCCAACGAACCCCTGTCGGTGGATGCGGACCGCCGGGCGCTGAAGCAGATCAGCCTGAACCTGTTGTCCAACGCCATCAAATTCACGCCCGGCGGCGGGTCGGTGACCGTGACCCTGGACGCCATCGGGCCGTATCTGGAGATCGTCGTCGCCGACACCGGCGTGGGCATCGCGCCCGAGGATCTGCGTCGCCTGGGCCGCCCGTTCGAACAGGCAGGCGCCAATGCCCAGAGGGCGCAGGGCACCGGGCTTGGCCTGTCGCTGGTGCGCGCCCTGGCCGAACTGCACGGCGGGCGGATGACCATCGACTCGACCCTTGGCGAGGGCGCCGCAGTCACCGTGCGCCTTCCGGTCGTCGCCCTGGTCCGCCCCGCCGTTCCGGAAGGCGGCGCCGAGGTGATCGCCTTGCGGCCGGTCGAAGAGGTCGGCTGAAGGGTTCGGCCCGTCCTGTCCGCGCCTGCGACAAAGCCCCACGCCCTACGGCCTCGTCTGCGAGCATCCATTGCTCTGCGTCCTGCGACACCCAGATAAACAGGCTGACCGCCCAGAATCCCACACCGATATTCAACCAATCGGTTGGCAAATAAATCGAGGGTTTCGCCGCGTTCTTCTCTTGATGCCCGGCCATAGCTGACCTACCATTTGTTAGAGGCTCGATCCAACGCGCCCGTCCACGCACGACGTGGAGAGGAAACGAACACAAGGGCGACCCAGGCGTATGGCCGACACTGCAATTCTTCACGGCGCACCGACCAAGACCGTCGACATCCTGTTGACCGAACAGGCGGCCAAACAGCCCGACGCCCTGTTCGCAATCTTCCCCGGCGTGACCCTGACCTACGGCCAGGTCAACGAACGCGCCCGCGCCATGGCCAAGGGCCTGATCAAGTTGGGCGTGCGTCCAGGCGACCATATCGCCACCCTGATGCCCAATTGCGCCGACTGGGTGTTGGCCTATTTCGCCGGCCTGATGGCCGGCGCCGTCGTCGTCGCCCTGAACGCCCGCTACAAGCGTCAGGAGCTGGGCTATGCGCTGAAGCACAGCGACTGCCGCGTCCTGCTGACCACCGACCTGATCGCCGACCATGTCGATTTCGTCCCCCTGATCCGCGACTCGATCGAGGGCCTGAACGACCAGACCGACCCGGCCGCTCTGCGGCTGCCGAACACGCCCGCCCTGACGGCCATGGTGCTGATGGGCAAGGGCCGCCAGTCGCCCTTCCTCTCGACGGACGCCCTGATTGCCTTGGGCGACGGCGTATCCGACGCCGATGTCGACGACGCCCGCGCCCAGCGCCGCGTCGAGGACACCTCGACCATCATCTACACCTCGGGCACCACCTCGACGCCCAAGGGCTGCGAACTGACGCACCTGGGCATCCAGGCCAGTTGGTCCACCTTCGCCAACACCGTCAGCCTGCGGCCTGACGAGACGGTGTGGATGCCCATGCCCTTCTATCACACGGGCGGCGTCGGCCCGATGACGACGATCCTCGCCACGGGCGCGTCCTTCATGACCCAGCCCCACTACCAGGCCGAAGAGGCGGTCGAGCTGATCGAGAAACACCGGATCGCCCACCTCTATTCCGGCTTCCCGCCGCTTTCGATCACGGTCATCGAACACCCGCGCTTCAACAAGGAGAGCTTCAGCTTCGTCCGCTCGATGCTGAACGTCGGGCCCGAGGCCCTGCAGCGCCGCCTTCAGGCCGCCCTGCCCGACCACGCCGTGCTGTTGAACCTGTTCGGCATGACCGAGGGTTCGGGCATCGTCACCTTCGCCCGCTGGGACGCGCCGCTGGACGTGCGCGCGGTCTCCAGCGGCTATCCGCCCGAGAACACCCAGGTCCGCGTCTGTGACCCGGAGACCAATATCGAGGTCCCACCCGGTGCATCCGGCGAAATCCAGTTCCGCGGCGGCGGCGCCTTCAAATCCTACTATAAGGACCCGGAGGCCACGGCGGCCTCCATCCTGCCGGGCGGCTGGGTCAAGACCGGCGACCGGGGCCAGATGGACCCCGACGGCGCCCTGACCTTCCTGGGTCGCATCAAGGATATGCTCAAGGTCGGTGGCGAGAACGTCGCCGCCGCCGAGATCGAGGCCTTCATCCAGGGCCTGCCCGGGGTGAAGATCGTCCAGATCATCGGCATCCCGCACAAGCGGCTCAGCGAGGTGCCTGTCGCCTTCGTCGAGCGCGATCCGGGCTCGCAGATCACCGAGGCGGATGTCATCGCCGCCTGCAAGGGCGAGCTGGCCAACTGGAAGGTGCCCCGGCACGTCATCTTCGTCACCGACTGGCCGATGGGAACCACAAAGGTGCAGAAGTTCCGCCTGCCGGAGTATCTGCCCGCCGACCTGGTCGAAACAGCATGAGCCGCCCCGCCGCCTTCGCATCCGAACGCGGCGTCGCCCTGGTGACGGGCGCGGCCGGCGGCCTGGGCCAGGCCATCGTCCAGAGCTTGGCGGCGGAGGGATATCGCGTCGTCGGCGTCGATCTTCAGCCCGTCGAAGCGCCCGAACTGGTCGCCTCTTACGTCTGCGACCTTACCGATTTCGCGGCCGTACGCGCCATGCTGGATGCGGTGATCGCCGAGGTCGGCGTCCCGGCGGTGCTGGTCAACAACGCCGCCTATTACCGCTCGGCCTCCTTCTTCGACCTGTCCATGGAGCAGGTGGCGCGGACCCTGGCGGTCAATGTCGCCGCCCCCCTGTATCTGTGCCAACAGGTCGGCCTGGCAATGCGCGACAACGGCGGCGGGACCATCGTCAACGTCGCCTCCATCGCCGGCCGGCGCGGGTCCAGCCAGGTAGACTATGGGGCGTCCAAGGCGGCGGTCATCAACCTGACCACGACCCTGGCTCGCGTCCTGGCCCCGTTCAACATCCGCATCAACGCCGTGGCCCCGGCCCTGGTGGACGCCGGGATGGGGCCCAACATCGACCCCCGCGCCCGTCAGGCCTTCCTGGAACAGACGCCGCTGAAACGCGCCGCGAGGGCCCACGAAGTCGCCGACGTCATCACCTTCCTCGCCGGAAGCCGATCAACCTACGTCACCGGCGAGACCATCGACATACACGGCGGACTCTAAGATCCGCGCGAGGAGACGCAAGATGAGCATGACCCAGGAACGCACCCGCACCTGCCCCATGGGCGAAAGCGTCGTGGGCTTCGCCGACCGCGATCCCTTCGGCTTCTATGAGCAGCTACGCGAGGCCGGATCGCCGATCTGGGACGAACAGGCCAAGGCCTGGCTGGTGCATGACTTCGACCAGTGCCTGGCCGCCGAGCGCGACGAGAGCCGTTTCGCCAACGCCTATGTCTTCGCCGACGACACGGTGAAAGAGATCAAGGGCGGCGGCGCCAACATCACGCTGAGCCGCGACGGCGACCACGTCAAACTGCGCCGCTTCCACTTCAAGCTGCTGAGCGCCGCCAATATCGAGAGCTATCGCCAGAACCATATCGCCCCGGTCCTGGCCGCCTCTCTGGCGCGGCTGGACGGCAGGGAAACCGCCGAGCTGGCCGCCGACTACGCCGCCATCATCCCGGCGCGGGTCATCTGTTCGCTGCTGGGCATGCCGACCGACGACGACGCCATGGTCGCCGAAATCCTGGCCTGCAACGACGCCATCGTGGCCTTCATCGCCTCGGGCTATCGCGACCTGGACCTGAAGGAAAAGGCCCTAGCGGCGTCGCACCGGCTGAACGAGATGCTGCTGCCCTTCATCCGGGCGCGGCGGGAAAATCCGGCCGACGACTTCATCAGCCGCGTCTGGCGCGAAGCGCCCGATTTCGGCATCGACCTGGACGAGGCGGGCGCCCTGGGCATCTGCCGCGAGCTGTTCTTCGCCGGGTCGGACACGACCGTGCACGGCATCGCCAACGCCCTCTATCTGGTGCTGGCCGATCCCAAGGTCATGGCTGCGGCCCGCGACAGCGAGGCCGCCCTGTCCGCCGTGGTCGAGGAATCCCTGCGGCTGATGAGCGTGGTCCAATTCCGCCACCGCTTCTGCATGCAGGACACCGAGGTGGGCGACACCACGGTGAAGAAGGGCGAGATGATCATCCTTCTGCACGCGGCGGCCAATCGCGACCCCGAACGCTTCCCCTGCCCCGCCGAGGTCGATCTGGAACGGCCCGAGCCGACCGGCCACCTGGCCTTTGCTCGCGGGACCCGATCCTGCGTCGGTTCATCCTTGGCGCGAACCGAGATGATGGAGGCGACCAAGCAAATTATTGAACGATTCCCGAATTTGCACTTGGACCCTTCGGCCGAACCCCCTAGCTTCCGAGCCCTCTACATGCGCTCGATGGGCCCGTTGAACGTGATTCTCGGACCCTCGGCGTGAAGCAGGAGCTAGAGTTTTTGGCCGCAGCCAAACCGCCCGTAGACCATGGAAAGCCGCCCCGCCGGGCGCGCGCCGGTAGTCAGTTGTCCCAGGAACGCTGGCAGCAGATCCTCGAGGTCGCCACCCGTCTGTTCAAGCAGAACGGCTTCGCCGGCACCTCGATGCAGATCGTCAGCGACGAGGTCGGCCTGCTCAAGGGCAGCCTCTACTATTACGTGTCCTCCAAAGAGGAGCTGCTGTTCGAGGTGCTGCGCGACCTGCACCTGGGCGGGGTCCAGATCATCGAGGACATCGCCTTCGATTCCGCCGATCCCCTGGGCGAACTGACCAGCTATCTGCGCCGCCTGACCATCTATGCCGGCGAGCATCGCGACCGGCTGCGGATCTTCCTGCGCGACTTCCATTTCGTGCCGGCGGCCCAGCAGGAAAAGATCATCGCCGAGCGCGACATGTACGAACGCGCCGCCTTCCGCCTGATCGAGGAAGGCAAGGCTGCGGGCCTGATCGACCCGTCGATCAACTCCAAGGTCGCGGCCTTCGCCATCCTGGGCTCCACCTCCGTGACCCACGAATGGTATCGCCCCGACGGCCCGACCGCGCTGGAGACCATCGGCGAACAGGTGGCCGCGACCATCGTCGCCGGCCTGAGACACGCCGTCGTCGCCAAGCCCAAGCCCAAGAAACGCGCGGCCAAGGCGCCGGTCGTGGCCGCTGCCGAACCCGTAGCCAAGGCGGCGTCGAAAGCCGCACCCAAGGCCCCCACGAAGGCCAGGACCGCCAAGCGCCAGCCGGCCTGAGGGCCGTCATGTCCGCACTCTTCAGACTGGACGGGCGCACCGCGCTCGTGACCGGCGGCGCCCATGGTCTGGGCCGGATGATCGCCGAAGCCTTATTGCAGGCCGGCGCCCGCGTCATCATCACCTCACGAAACAACGCCGCCCTCGCCGCCGCCGAGATGCGCGCCATGGGCGACTGCGACGGCATCGACGCCGACCTGTCCAGCCCCGCCAGCGCCGTCGCCCTGGCCGATGCGGTCAAGGCGCGGGTCGAGACCCTGAACATCCTGGTCAACAACGCGGGCCGGACCTGGGGCGCGCCGCTCGACGCCTATCCGGATGAGGCCTGGGACGCGGTCATGCCGATCAACGTCCAGGTCCCCTTCACCCTGGTGCGCGACCTGCTGCCGGTGCTGGAGGCGGCGGGCACGGCCAGCGATCCCGCCCGCATCCTGAACATCGGCTCCATCGCCGGAAACTCGGTGCACCGGCTGTCGGCCTATGCCTACACGGCCAGCAAGGCGGCGCTGCACCACCTGACCCGCGAACTGGCGTCCGACTTAGCCCGACGCCACGTCGCCGCCAACATCATCGTGCCCGGCTGGTTTCCCACCGACATGACCGCCGAGGTGCGCGCCGACGCCGACAAGACCGCCGCCACTCTGAAGAAGATCCCGTTCAGCCGGTTCGGCACGGCGGCCGAGATCGGGGCGGTCGCCGTCTTCCTGGCCTCGCCGGCCGCCGCCTATATCACCGGCGCCGAAATCCCCGTCGATGGAGGGATCAGCGGATGTCGCTGACAGCGAAACCAACAACCCTGCGGCTTCAGGGCGACGGCCTGACCCTGGTCGCCGACGCCTGGGGCGACCCGTCTGCGCCCGCCGTGGTCTTCGCCCATGGCGGCGGACAGAGCCGCAGTGCTTGGGGCGCCACCGCCCGCATCATGGCCCAGGCGGGATATTACGCCGTGTCGCTGGACCTGCGCGGCCATGGCGCCAGCGACTGGGCGCCCGACGGCGACTATAGCTTCAACGCCTATGTGCGCGATCTGGCGGCCGTCATCGCGCAAGTCGGCGGACGCGCGGCCCTGATCGGCGCCTCTCTGGGCGGACGGGCGTCTCTGCTGATGGCCACCACCCATCCCGAGAAGGTCGCCGCCATCGTCCTGGCCGACGTGACCCCGCGCATGGACGAGAATGTCGCCGACGAAATGCGGGTCTTCTTCCACGCCTCGGCCGAAGGGTTCGACAGTCTGGAAGCGGCGGCGGCGACCCTGGCCTCGCTGGCCGCGCACGGCCGCCCGCCCGAGCCGGAACGGCTGCGCGGCAATATGCTGGAGCAGGACGGCCGCTTCTTCTGGCGCTGGGACCCGCGTTTCGTCGAGGACCGTTTCGTCCGGGACGAGGCTCAGCTGGGCCTGCTGGAAACCAGCGCGGCCGAACTGACCACGCCGACGCTGATGATCCGCGCCGGGCTCAGCACCGTGGTGCGCCAGGAGCATGTCGACCACTTCCTGTCGATCGCGCCCCACGTCGAGGCCCATGTCGCCCCCGGCATCGGCCATATGCTGACCGGCGACGCCAACGACGCCTATGCGCCCCTGGCCCTGGCCTTCCTGCAACGGGTCTATCCGGCCGGTTAGGGCCTCTGATGAAGTCGCACTGAACAGAATACCGCGTCATCCTGGGCCTTGTGCCCAGGATCCAGAAACACCGCTCTGCACGGTATGCGCGGCTGTCGGAACGCGGCCACATCGCGTCCCAGCGTCGGCACGGGGAGTCTGTATCCTCGGGACAAGCCCGAGGATCACGGATGGAGCCGCCGGTTGACCCTCCCACGGGCAACGCTCTCACGCCATTCTACCGACCGTTTGTTTTTGTGCGATCATCCCTTGCCGATGATTCTAACAAACGGTAGAAATGCTGGAACGACGTATAGCAACGAACGTCGAGCAGGGAAGGGCCGTCATGACGCCGCATCGAATTGGCGATCTGAATATCGAGCGCGCGGACGGCATCGCCGTCCTGACCATCGACCGCCCGACCAAGCTGAACGCCCTGACCAACGCCTTCTGGGCCGACCTGCGCGCGGCCCTGACCCTGGTCGAGACGGACGGCCAGACGCGCGTCGTGATCCTGACCGGCGCGGGCGAGAAGGCCTTCAGCGCCGGCGGCGACATCGCCGGTTTCGCCGACATGGACGGCGGCCAGACGCAGATGCGCGCCTTCCAGCTGGACGCCATGGCCGGCTTCGGCGCCATCGAGCGCTCGCCCCTGACGGTGATCGCGGCGGTCAACGGATATGCGCTGGGCGGCGGCTGCGAACTGACCCTGGCCTGCGATTTCGCCATCGCGTCCGAGACCGCGACCTTTGGCATGCCCGAGGCGGCGCTCGGCCTGATCCCCGGTTTCGGCGCCATCCGCGCCCCTGAAGTCATCGGCCGCCCGATGGCCAAATACATGGTCGCCACCGGCGCCCGCATCTCGGCCCAGCGTGCGCTGGAGGTCGGCCTGGTCCAGTCGGTGGTCGCGCCCTCCGCCCTGATGAACGAGGCCCGCGCCCTGGCCGCCCGTGTCGCCGCCCAATCCCCCTACGCCCTGTCGGTCGGCAAGCGCCTGATGAACCGCCAGATCGACCAGACCGCCTTCGACTACTCGGTCGAGGCCATCACCATGCTGCAATGCTCGGACGACCGGGCCGAGGGCGTCACCGCCTTCGTCGAACGCCGCGCACCCCGCTTCGGCGGCGAAAAGGCCTGACATCATGACCGACACCAGCACCCCCACGATGCAGGACCGCATCACCGAACTGCGTCAGCGCCAGTCGCGCGCCCTGGAAATGGGCGGCGAGGTCGGCCTGGCCAAGCACCGCGCCTCGGGCCGCCTGCCGGTGCGCGAGCGGGTCGAGATGCTGATCGACGAGGGCAGCTGGTTCGAGATCGGCGCCCTGGGCCTGCCCGAACTGCGCACGGCCAAGCACGTTCCGGGCGACGCGGCGGTGACCGGCTTCGCCACCCTGGACGGCCGCAACATCGGCGTCATCGGCATCGATTCCTCGGTTCTGGCCGGCACCACGGCGCCGACCTCGATGCGCAAGCAGGGCCGCCTGATCGAGATCGCCCAGAAGAACGGCTATCCCATCGTCCTGCTGTGCGACGCCGACGGCGGGCGCATTCCCGACGTCATGGGCTGGCGCTTCAGCCACCTGCCGCTGGACTTCAAGACCTTCCTGAAGCCGACCGACGGCGGCCCCATCGTGCCGCGCGCGGCGGCGGTGCTTGGCCCCTCCTATGGCGACAGCGCCCTGCACGCCTCGACCGCCCATTTCGTCTGCATGACGCGGTCCAGCTCCCTGGCCCTGGTCGGCCCGTCGATCGTCGAACAGGCGACCGGCGAGGTCCTGACCGACACGGATCTGGGCGGACCGGACAAGGCCCTGGCCATCGGCAACGCCCACATGGCGGTCGAGACCGAGGCCGACGCCATGAACGCCCTGGCCGCCTTCCTGTCCTTCCTGCCGGCCAACTCCAACCTGCCGGCGCCGGTCGCTCCCGCCCGCGCGCCCCGCACTGACCCGGCCGAGCTGGAGCACATCGTGCCCCTGGGCAAGAAGTCGGGCTACGACATGCGCCGGGTGATCGAGGCCATCGCCGACGCCGACAGCGTCCTGCCCTGGGCCGACGAATGGGGCGCGTCCCTGCTGACCTGCCTGGCGCGGCTGGACGGCAATCCGGTTGGCATCATCGCCAACCAGCCGGTGGTCAAGGCCGGCGCCCTGGACGCCCACGCCCTGTCCAAGGAGCTGGATTTCGTCGACCTGTGCGACACCTTCAACCTGCCCATCATCTTCCTGCACGACGTGCCCGGTCTGATGGTCGGCAGCGAGGCCGAGCGCAGCGGCATCCTCAAGGTCTATGAAAAGCTGGCCCTGCGCATCTCGACCGCGACCGTGCCCAAGCTGGGCGTGGTCATCCGCAAGGCCTACGGCGGCGGCCACTTCGCCATGGGCGGACGCCCGACCCACCCCGACTTCCTGTTCGCCTGGCCCAGCGCCGAACTGGGCTTCATGGCCCCCGAGACCGGCGTGCGCACCATCTATCGCCGCAAGCTGGAAGAGGAGTTCGAGCGCGGCGGCATCGCGGCGCGCGACGCCCTGGCCGAGTCCCTCGAGGTCGAATGGACCGCCGAGTCCGAACCCTGGGAAGCCGCCGCCCACCTGTCGATCGACGACGTGATCGAGCCGGGCCAGACCCGCAGCAAGCTGATCCAGGCGCTGAACTTCGCCTGGGGCGAGCGTCCCCGTGTGTCCAGCAGCAAGGGCTGATCGCATGACCCGCACCCTGTCCGTCGCCGACGGCCCCGCCTTCCTGCGGCTGATGAAGCACTACGTCGTGGACTACACCAACAGCCACGATCAGGCCGAAACCGCCAAGATCATAGAGCCCGACTACCACCTGCGCATGGGCCCCTATGACGTGGTCGGGCGCGACACCGCCTATCACGCCGCCACCCGCAAGCAGATGGACCAGTTCCCCGGCCTGGGCCTGACTGTGCATGAGGTCTGGACCTCGGGCGAGCGGCTGATGATGCGCTTTTCCGAACACGGCGCCTCGAACCGCCACGACGGGGCCCTGACCGCCTGGGGCGGCATTGGCCTCTATCGCTGGAACGGCGACCGGCTGGTCGCCAACTCGGTCGAGCAGGACTATTTCTCGCGCGCCCGCCAGATGAAGACCCGCGTGCCCAACCCGGTCGAAGGCCCCGCCATCGCGCCCTGGGACACCCCTGCCGAGGCCCCTGACGCGAGCGCAGAAGCCGTGGTCCGCGCCTGGCTCGAAGCCGGCGATCTGGCCCGCACGCCCGGCGTCCTGTGCGACGACGCCTGGACGGGCGCCGAGGTCGAGGCCGCGGTCGATCAGACCGAGATCGCCATCAACGACCTCTTCTCATGCGGCGCCCATGTCGCCTTCCACGCGACGCAGAAGGGCGGCCTTTCGGCCGACTTCGCCCCGACCCCGGCCGATGTCGGCAAGGCGGTCGAGCTGCATATGGCGGGCATCGTCCATGTCGAGAACGGCGCCGTCGTCTCGGGCCGGATCATCCGCAACCGACTGGACCTGCAACGCGGGGTCGCCGCGAAATGAGCGACCTGTCCGCCCTGTTCGCGCCGTTCGAGGGCGGCGGCCTGAAGCTGAAGAACCGCATCGCCATGGCGCCGATGACGCGCTGGAAATCGCCGGAGCAGACGCCGGGTCCGGACGTCGCGGCCTATTATCGTCGCCGCGCGGAACACGACGTCGGCCTGATCATCACCGAGGGCACGACCCTGGATCATCCGGTATCGTCCCACTCCGAGCGCATCCCCGCCTTTCACGGCGCGGCGCTGGACGGCTGGCGCCGCGTGGTCGATCAGGTGCACGAGGCGGGCGGCAAGATCGCGCCCCAGATCTGGCACGTCGGCGTCATGCGCAGTCCCGGCGACGACTATCCCAACGCCCACCTGCCCAGCGCCTCGCCCTCCGGCCTCTACAAGGCGGGTGGCAAGACCGTGGCGCCGTCTCTGACGAAAGCCGAGATCCGCGACATCGCCGACAGCTATGCCCGCGCCGCCGAGAGCGCCCGCGCCATCGGCTTCGACGCCGTCGAGGTGCATGGCGCCCACGGCTATCTGCTGGATCAGTTCCTGTGGGACGCGCTGAACCAGCGCGACGACGAATACGGCGGCGACGCCGTCGCGCGGACCCGTTTCGCGGTCGAGATCATCGCCGCCATCCGCGCCGCCATCGGCCCCGACTTCCCCCTGATCCTGCGCGTGTCGCAATGGAAGCAGCAGGACTATTCGGCCCGCCTGGCCGACACGCCCGAACTGTTCGGCGCCATCCTGAAACCCATTTCCGAAGCCGGCGTGGACATCTTCCACGTCTCGCAACGCCGCTGGTGGGAGCCCGAGTTCGAGAGCTCGGCCATGAACGGCGCCGGATGGGTCAAGCGGCTGACAGGCAAGCCCGTGATCACGGTCGGCAGCGTCGGCCTGGCAGGAGCCATGTCGGTGCGCGACCTGAATGAAGAGGCCAAAATCTCCACCGATCTGGGGCCGCTGGCCGACCGGGTCGCGGCCGGAGAGTTCGACATCGTCGCCGTCGGACGGGCGCTGCTCAGCGACCCCGAATGGGCGAGCAAGATCAAGGAGGGCCGCCTCGATGCGTTGCGGCCCTTCGACAAGACCACGCTTGAGGTGCTGCTTTGACGATCACATCCGTTCTGGTCGCCAACCGAGGCGAGATCGCCGTCCGCATCATCCGCGCCTGCCGGGAGCTGGGCGTGCGCGCCATCGCCGTGCACAGCGAGGCCGACGCCGGCGCCCTGTGGACCCGTCTGGCCGACGAGGCCGTGAACATCGGCCCGGCGCCCGCGCGCGATTCCTATCTGAACATCGAGGGCCTGATCGCGGCGGCCAAATCGACCGGCGCGGACGCCGTGCACCCCGGCTATGGCCTGCTCAGCGAAAGCCCCGAGTTCGCGGCCGCCGTGGTCGATGCGGGCCTGCGTTTCGTCGGCCCCTCGGCCCAGGTCATCGCCACCATGGGCGACAAGGTCGAGGCCCGCAAAGCCGCCGTGGCCGCCGGCCTGCCTGTCCTGCCCGGTTCTGACGGCGTGGTCGAAGGCTTCGACGACGCCATCGTCCACGCCCGCCGGATCGGCTGGCCCATCGCGGTCAAGGCCAGCTTCGGCGGCGGCGGACGCGGCATGCGCGTGGCCCATGGCGAAGACGATCTGAAGGCGGCGCTGGAACAGGCGACGCGCGAGGCCTCGGCCGCCTTCGGGCGCGGCGAGATCTATCTGGAGCGCTATCTGGTCCGCCCGCGTCACGTCGAGGTCCAGGTGCTGGGCGACGGCCATGGCGCCCTGATCCATCTGGGCGACCGCGACTGTTCGGTGCAGCGCCGCCACCAGAAACTGATCGAGGAGGCCCCCGCCCCGGCCCTGTCCGAGGCCTTGCGCGCCCGCATCCTGGACGCCGCCGTCACCCTGGCCAAAAGCGTCGGTTACGAAAGCGCCGGCACGGTCGAGTTCCTGGCCGACGTGGCCAATGACGCCTTCTATTTCCTGGAGATGAACACCCGGCTGCAGGTCGAGCACGGGGTGACCGAACTGGTCACCGGCATCGACATCGTCACCGCCCAGATCCGCGTCGCGGGCGGCGCGCCCCTCGGCATCCAGCAGGCCGATGTGGCGACCAACGGCTGCGCCATCCAGGCCCGGATCTCGGCCGAGGACCCGTGGGAGAACTTCCGCCCCGCCCCCGCGCGGATCGACGACCTGCGTCTGCCCGGCGGTCCCTGGCTGAGGACCGACTTCGGCGTCGAGACCGGCGACAACATCCCCAACTTCTACGATTCCATGTTCGGCAAGGTGCAGGCCTGGGGCCGCACGCGGGAAGAGGCGCGCGCGCGCCTGGCCCAGGCGCTGGACGCCCTGGTCGTGGCCGGCCCTGTCACCACCGCCCCCTATCTGCGCCAGTTGCTGGACACGCCCGACTTCGCCGCCGCGACCCACGACACGGGCTCGGTCGAGCGTGACTGGCTGCCCGTCGAGGATGACCGGCCCGCGCCCGTCATCGCCGCCACGCCCCCGGCCGACGCAGCCCCTTCCGCCTCGATTTCCGAACGCATCGTCAGCGCCCCCTGGGGTGGTCAGCTGGTCGACGTCTCGGTGTTCGGCGTCCGCACCGCGCGCAGCGCCTCAGCCGTCGCCGGAACCCAGCTGGATCGGCGCAGCGCGTCGGGCGGCTCGGGCGGCCCAGACATCCTGGCCCCCATGGACGCGGCCGTGGCGCACACGCCCGTCGCCGTCGGCGACCGGGTCGCCAAGGGCGCCGCCGTTCTGGTGCTCGAGGCCATGAAGATGGAGGTCGTCCTGTCCGCCCCGCACGCGGGGGTGCTGGAAGCCCTGCACGTCGGCGTCGGCGACGCCGTCAAATCGGGCGCGGTCATCGCCGTCGTCCGCGCGGACCTGTCAGCGCCAGAGTGAAGACCTCGGCAGATTGAACATCGGGAGAGTGAGACATGAGCGTGCCTGAACCGACGGCCGGCGCGGCGGTCAAACCCACCCCCATGAATGGCGGCTACGCCTGGGCGGTGCTGGTCATGCTGACCGCCGCCTATACCGTTTCCTTCATCGACCGGCAGGTACTGAACCTGCTGATCGACCCGATCAAGATGGACCTGGGCGCCACCGACACCCAGATGAGCCTGCTGCAAGGCCTGGCCTTCATCATCGCCTATATCGCCTTCATCCCCATCTTCGGGCGCCTGGCCGACACGCGAAACCGGCGCAATCTGGTGGTGTTCGGGGTGGTGACCTGGAGCGCCTTCACCATCCTGTGCGGCTTTTCGACCAACCTGGAGACCCTGTTCTTCGGGCGGGCGGGCGTCGGCGCCGCAGAGGCGGCCCTGGGGCCGGCGGCCTGGTCGATCATCTCGGACTATTTCACCAAGGAGAAGCTGCCCCGCGCCATGAGCGTCTTCCTCATGGGACCCTATCTGGGCGGCGGGCTGGCGCTGATCTTCGGCGGCCTGGTCATCGGCTCGGCGACGGTGTTGTCCCAGACGGTGCCGGCCCTGTCGAACTTCTCGGCCTGGCAGCTGACCTTCATCTTCGTCGGCGCGCCCGGCATCGTGCTGGGCCTGGCCATGCTGATCATGCGCGAACCGCCGCGTCAGGCCACAGCGGGCGCGGCTCTGGACGATCGTCAGTTCTCGCTGGGCGAGGCCGCCGCCTTCATCTGGGAGCGCCGCGCCTTCTATCTGCGCTTCTTTGCGGCCATGGCCCTGGTGACGGTGGTCCTCTACGCCCTGCCCGCCTGGATGCCCTCGGTGCTGATCCGCAACTATGGCGCCGACGCCGGCAACGTCGGCCTGGTCTTCGGCGCCCTGGTGCTGCTGATGGGATCGCTGGGCGTGCTGAGCGGCCCTGTGGTCGGCGCCCTGATCCGCAAGCGGGGCCACAAGAGCTCGGTCATCATCTGCGTGGTGATTGCGGCGGTGGCCCTGGTTCCGATCACCGCCATGATCCCGTTCGCACCCAGCTATGCGGCGATCATGGCCGTCGCGGCCCTGGCCACCTTCTTCTACAGCTTCCCCCAGGCCATGTCGGCCTCGGCCCTGCAGGTGGCGACGCCCAACCGGATGCGCGGCGTGGTGACCTCGATCTACACCTTCATCCTGTCAGGCTTCGGCCTGGGGGTGGCGCCGACCCTGGTGGCCCTGCTGACAGACTTCGTGTTCCGCGATCCGGCGCACGTGAACCAGTCCCTGGCCATCGTCTGCGCCGTCAGTGCCGCGCTTGCCGCCTGGCTGGGCTGGGGCGCCCTGCCCCACTTCAGAAAGGCCCTGGAGGCCGAAGAAGCCGAGACGGCCCGGCTGGCGGCGCAGCAGGCCTCGACCTGATCCGCACCCACTCTTTGCGTGCGTGACCATGAGGCGCGCCGGCATCCGCCGGCGCGCCTTTTCGTTTGAGACGGGGGAGCCTTCCCCATCCTCGGACCTGTCCCGAGGATCCAGACTTCCGGCGCCCGCGGTTGGGGCCAGTCGGTCGATCAGGCATCTGCCGTAGCGCGTCAGCCGCCCTGGGCTTCCCGATGCAAAGTCAAAGGACAAACCGTGGGTCTGGATCCTCGGGACAGGCCCGAGGATGACGGAGGGTGTGGTGGACAATCCCACCCCCGCCTCCGCCCAACCGCCAGACAAAGAAAAGGCGCGACAGCCGAAGCCGTCGCGCCCTGAGTTTCGGAGAGGAGTGCCGGGGGTCTAGTAGCGCGCTTGCAGGCGGATGCCGAAGGTGCGCGGTGCGGCGGGGAAGCGGTTCTCACCCAGGAAGCCGAGGGTCGAACCCCAGGGCGAATATTCTTCCTCGGTCAGGTTCTTGCCCCAGACAGTGACGGTCCAGACGCCGGTCGGGTTGGTGTAGGCCACGCTGGCGTCCACCAGGGTGTAGGCGTCCTGCTGCAGCAGGTTGGTGTCGTCATAGAAGTAATCGCCGGTGTACTGGGCGGCGGCGCGGGCGACCAGCTGGGCGCCGTCTTCCATGTTGTGCTCATAACGTGCGGCGATGGTTCCGGTGTTCTCCGGGATCCGCACGAACTTGCGCGAGCCGGGATCGATGACGCCCAGGAACTCGTCGTATTGAGCGTCGGTGTAGCCATAGGCGGCCGTCAGTTCGAAGCCGTTGGTGACGATGGCCGTGACCTCGACCTCGGCGCCGGTGACGGTGGCGGCGGCGGCGTTGAACACGGACTGGACGACACCGGCCGACTCGCTGACGCCCAGGACGGTGCGTTGCAGGTCGTCATAGGTGTTCTGGTAGGCGGCCAGGTTTACGCGCAGGCGGCGGTCGAACAGGTCGCCCTTGTACCCGATTTCATAGGCCGTGACCTCTTCGGCCCGGTAGGGCTCGATCAGGGCGGTGCCGCGCAGCGAGAAGCCGCCGCTGCGGAAGCCGCGCGTCGCCGACGCATAGACCAGCTGGTTGTCGTCGATGTCATAGCCGACGCTGATGCGCGGCGAGATGTTGTCGTCCTTCGTGGTCAGCGGGCCGGTGAAGGTGCAGGTTTCCCAGTCCAAGGAACAGGCGCCGAAGGCCGCCGCCGAGGCGGTCTTGGTTTCTTCGGTGTAGCGAACGCCCGCCGTCACCGTCAGCTTGTCGGTGATGTTGAAGTCGGCGTCGACGAAGGCGGCGAAGCTGTCGTTGTCCAAGTGCGACCGGGTGGCGATGTTCGTCAGGTCGTTGTTCAGGCTGCGGCGTTCGCGGAAGTCGAACTTCTGGTCGAAGTAGTAGAGGCCGACCGTATAGCTGAGGAAGTTGTTCACATCGGCGGCGAAGCGCAGTTCGGTGCTGAACTGCTCCTGATCCTGGGCGATCTGCTGCAGGAAGCCGGCGCTGGGCGTGCCGTCATAGTCGGTGACAACGCGGGTCGAGACGTTGCGCACGCCGGTGACCGAGGTCAGGACGCCGCCGAAGACATCCCAGTTGGCCTCGATCACGCCGAGGAAGACGTCGACGTCGTTCGAGCCGGGCTCGTTGTAGGCCACCTCATAGAAGTCGTCCGAGGTCACGAAGCCTTCGGTCGTCGGCAGGTTGGGCGTGCATCCAGGGATGGTGCAGGGCGCGATGCCGCGCGAGACGGTGGGGTCGCCCGTGTCGGAATACCATTCCGCCAGGGCTGTGACCGAGAAGGTCGGCGAGGCTTGCCAGGTCAGGCTGGGGCGGACGATGTAGGAATCGCTCTCGCCATAGTCGCTGCCCGTGACGGTGTTGGTGAAATAGCCGTCCAGGCGGCGGGTCTGCACGGCCAGACGACCGGCCAGCTTGTCGCCGATCAGGGGGCCGGTGATGACGCCCGAGGCTTCCTTGGCGCCGTAGTTGCCGATGCCGATCGTGCCTTCACCGCTGGGGTTGAAGCTGGGGCGGGCGCTGCGGACCGAGACGGCGCCGCCGGTGACGTTGCGGCCGAACAGGGTGCCTTGCGGACCGCGCAGGATTTCCACGCCTTCCATGTCGAACAGTTCGTTCAGGGCGCCGTAGTTGGAGCCCCAGTAGATGCCGTCCTGGAAGATGCCGACGGCGGGTTCGTCCGACGGGGTCGAGCCCGAGACGCCCATGCCGCGAATGGCGAAGTTCTGCACGCCCTTCTGCGACGACGGCTGAAGCGAAACACTGGGAGCCATCCGGCCAACGTCGGTCAGATCCTTGACGCCGGCTTCTTCAAGCTGCTGGGCGCCGAATGCGGTGGCGGCGATGGGCGTGTCCTGCAGGGCCTCGCCCGAGGCGCGCTTGCGCGACACCACGACGATGTCGTCGAGTCGCGACACGGAGTCCTGGCCGGCGTCGGTGGTGGTCTGGGCCATGGTCGGCGCAGCGGCCATCGACATGGCGACAGCCGCAAGCCCGGAGGCCAGCATCAACTGGGACTTTCTGGTCATGTTCGTTTTTCCCTTCCCTGGAACGTGGTCAAAACTACGTGGCTTTGACCCATCGTTTGGTGGATTAGGTTTGATGGGGTTTCGGAACTTTGGCAAGCCGGAAGATGTAATCCTATCGTCCAGTTGGTAGATTTTTTGCCGCAGTCGACCTATCACCGAGGCTTGAACGGCAAGAGCCGCACCCAGGAAAGCGTCATGACGAACCCTCATTTCCACCTGCCCCGCACCCTGGAAGAGGTCGACGCGGCCTGGCTGACGGCGGCTCTGGGCCAGAGATTCCCCGGCGTCGAGGTGCGTACCGTCACCTTCGGAACGGCGGTTCGCGCCACCGGCACCAAGCTGCGGATGTTGCTGGAATACAATGACGCAGGCCACCGCCATCGCCTGCCTGCGACGATGTGGTTCAAGGGCGGATACGAGGCGCATTCGGACCACGTCCGCACCTCTCACGCTCGCGAAAGCCTATTCTACGCCGAGATCGAACCGCTGGGTCTGGTCAACGCACCGAAGTGCTATTTCGCCAGCGTCGATGACGACAGCGGCTTTGGCGTTCAGCTGATCGAGGATCTGCTGGTTCGGAACGCCAGCTTCGGCGACGCGCGCAAGCCGGTCTCCGTCGCCGCCGCCACCGAGGCCCTGAACCAGCTCGCCCGCCTGCACGCCCATCGCTGGAATGCGCCAGACCTCCACCGTCTGGGCGAGGTCGGCGGATCCCTGGCCACCGACGGCATCGTCCTTCGGATCATGCGTGACGGCGCGTGGGAGAAATCCATGACCGCCCCGGTCGCCGCCGCCCTGCCCCAGGCCTTCCACACCTATGCGGCGGCCGAGGCCGGCATGGAGCGGCTGTGGGCGCTGGACCGGGCGTCACAGCATCTGTGCATGGTTCACGGCGACGCCCACCCCGGCAATCTGTTCTTCGAACACGACGGCACGCCGGGCTTCCTGGACTGGCAGCGCTTCATGCAGTCGGACTGGGCCCACGACGTCAGCTACTTCCTGATCGGCAGCATGGATGCCGAGGAATGCGCGGCCCACGAGCGCGATCTGGTCGCCCACTATCTGAAGGCCCTGAGCGCCCAGGGCGTCGCCGCGCCGTCGTGGGACGAAGCCTGGCTCAGCTATCGCCGCCACGCCATGTACGGCCTGGTCTGGAACGTCGTGCCCCCGACCATGCAGCCGGCCGAGGTCTGCGAGATGGAGGCTTTGCGCTTCAACGCTGCGGTCAAGCGGCTCGACACCCATGACGCCCTGTTCGGTGCAGCATGACCATGCGGGTCGTCATCACGGGAGCCTCCAGCGGCATCGGCCTGGCGCTGGCGCGACTGATCCCCGAGCGCAATCCCGGCGCCCGGATGGTGCTGGTCGGGCGAGACGCGGCCCGGCTTGAGGCGGCGGCGGCCGAGGCGCCGGGCGCCGTTTCCGTCGTCGCGGACCTGTCCGATCCGGCCGCGGCCCAGACCATCATCGACGCCGCCGTCGCGGAGATGGGCGGCGTGGACGGCGTGGTCTCGAACGCCGGGGCCATCTATCCCGGCGCCCTGGCCGACATGGCGTTCGAGGATTTCGAGCGCGGCTTCACCGTCAATGTCCACGCCACCTTCCGCCTGGCCCAGGCCGCCTATCCGCACCTGAAGGCCTCGCGCGGCGCCATCATCGCCACGGGATCCCTGGCGGGCCGCAACGCCTCGCCGACCCTGGGGTCCTACAGCGCCAGCAAGGCGGCCCTGGCCATGCTGATGGCCCAGCTGGCCCTAGAATGGGGACCGGACGGCATCCGCAGCAACTGCGTCTCGCCCGGCACGGTGATGACCGGGATCAACGACCATATCTACGCCGACCCGGCCAACCGCGATTCACGCGCAGCCCGCATTCCGCTGCGCCGCCTGGGCGCGCCCGAGGACATCGCCGAGGTGATCCATTTCCTGCTCAGGCCCGAGGCGAGCTTCGTGTCGGGCGTGGACCTGATGGTGGACGGCGGCGCCGACCGGATGCTGATGCCGCTCTATCTGGCGCCGGCCTAGCCGCCCCAGCGGCCCAGGGCGTCGTCGATCGACAACAGGCCACGACGCCCTGCATCGATGCCGGTCACGGTCTGGGAAAAGCGCGGCGCGGGCGCGGGCTGGGTCACGCCGTCGTTGCTGACCAGGGTCTCGCGTCCGCGATTGTGCGGATGGTCGGCCGCCTCGCTGAAGCTCAGCACCGGCGAGACGCAGGCGTCGGTGTCGCGGAAGACCTCGTCCCACTGATCGCGCGTGCGGGTCATGAAGGCGGCGGCGAAGGCGGCCTCCATTTCGGGCCAGCCGGCGGGGTCGTACTGGACGAACCGATCCGGCGCGATCTCCAGCCCCTTCAGCAGTTGGGCGAAGAACTGCGGCTCCAATGGCCCCACCGCCACATGGCCGCCGTCGGCGCAGGCGTAGCAGCGATAGAAGGGCTTGGACCCGTCCAGCAGATTGGCGCCGCGCTGGTCGCTCCACAGGCCGCTGGCGGTGAAGGCGTGGAAGAAGCTGGTCAGGGCGGCTGTGCCGTCGGTCATGGCCACATCGACCACCTGGCCCAGGCCGGTCGAGCGCGCGCTGATGATGGCCGACAGCATGCCGACGATGGCGAACATGGCGCCGCCGCCATAGTCGCCGACCAGATTGAGCGGCGGGATCGGGGGAACATCGGGGCTGCCCATGGCGTGCAGGGCGCCGGTGATGGCGATGTAGTTGATGTCGTGCCCGGCGCGGGGCGCCAGCGGTCCGACCTGGCCCCAACCGGTCATGCGCGCGAACACGAGGCGCGGATTGCGCTCCAGACAGACCTCCGGCCCCAGCCCCAGCCGCTCCATCACGCCGGGACGAAAGCCCTCGATCACGGCGTCCGCCTGGTCGATCAGGGCCAGGGCGCGGTCGCGGTCCTGGGGCGACTTCAGGTCCAGATGGACGTGCTTGCGGTTGCGGTGGAGCACCGATCCGCCGGTGTCGTCCCAGGCCTGGCCCGAGTTGGGCGCCCGGGCGATACGCACGATCTCGCAGCCCAGGTCGGCCAGAATCATGGCCGCCAGCGGAACCGGCCCAATGCCGTCCATCTCGACGATACGGACGCCGGAAAGGGGGCCTGCGGATTGGGTCATGGATCCTCGCATTCGGTTGCTGCGGCTCCGACTTGCACCGGTTTTGGCCAAAGCCGCCAGAAGAAATCTGCTTACATCTGCCAAACGATAGGTTGATAAATCGATTGCAAACTTTCAGAAGGATCGCATGATCGCGGCGTGAACAACGACGCGTTGGATAGCGCACCCAGGAAACGACCATGGATTTCGGACACTCAGAAGAACACCGCGCCTTTCAGGAAACCGTGAAGCGGTGGGTCGACGCGGAGATCCCCAAGAGCTGGGCGCGCGAGCTTGAAAAGGACGAACACAACTACCCCCACGCGCTGTGGGAGAAGTTCACCGAGGCCGGTTTCCACGGCGTCGGCATCTCCGAGGACTATGACGGTCAGGGCGGCGACGTCCTGATGCAGATGATCCTGGCGCGCGAGCTGGCCCGGTCGCTGGGCGGACTGGCCTGGATCTGGGGCATCACCTCCTTCGCCGGCTCCAAGTCGCTGGGCCTGTACGGCACCGACGAGCAGAAGAAGAAGTACCTGCCCCTGATCGCGACCGGCCAGCTGAAGGCGGCCATCGCCTTCACCGAGCCCGGCGGCGGCACCGACCTGCTGGGCGGCATGACCACCAAGGCCGTCAAGGTCGATGGCGGCTGGAAGATCAGCGGCGAGAAGATCTGGAGTTCATCGGCCCACGTCGCCGACCGTCTGCTGGTCCTGGCCCGCACCACCGAGGCCGGCGAGAAGAAGCATCAGGGCCTCAGCCTGTTCTGGGTCGACGCCAAGACGCCGGGCGTGAAGATCACCCCCCTGGCCAAGCTGGGCATGCGCTCGATGGGGTCGTGCTCGATCCACTTCGAGGACGCCTTCTGCGCCGACGAGGACGTGATGGGGACGCCGGACAAGGCCTGGTACACCCTGCTGCCGACGCTGAACAACGAGCGGATCATGGTCGGCTCCTTCTGCCTGGGCGTCATGGATGGCGTGCTGGAAGACGCCATCGACTACATGAAGGAGCGCAAGGCCTTCGGAAAACCGATCGGCCAGTTCCAGGCGCTGCAGCACTATGTCGCCGACATCGCCACCTGGCGCACGACCACCGAACTGCTGGTCAACTATGCGGCCTGGAAGATGACGACGGGCCAGGACTGCGGCCTGGAATCCAACATGGTCAAGCTGGTCGCGTCGGAGAACGCCAACAAGGCGGCCGACCTGGGCATCCAGATCCTGGGCGGCATGGGCTATTCGGCCGAGACCGACATGCAGCGCTACTGGCGCGACAGCCGCCTGTGGCGGATCGGGCCGATCACCAACGAGATGGTCCGCAACGGCATCGCCGAAAGCCTCGGCCTGCCCCGCTCCTTCTGACCTGACCGTCGGCCTTCTGATCTGATCGGATACCCATATGCGCGCACTCACCCTGACCACCGCCGACGGCCTCGGCGCGGCCAAGCTGGACACCGTCCAGACCCCTGAGCCCGGCCCCGGCCAGGTCCGGGTGGCGCTGAAGGCGGCGGCCCTGAACCACCGCGAACTGTGGATCGCCAAGGGCATGTATCCGGGCATGACCCTGCCCGCGACCATGGGCTGCGACGGCGCAGGCGTGGTCGATGCGGTGGGCGACGGCGTGGACGCGGGCCTGATCGGGCGCGAGGTCGTCTGCTATCCCGGCATGAACTGGGGCGAGGATCCGCGCTGGCCGGCGCCCGCCTTCGCGCTTCTGGGCATGCCCGGTCCGGGCACGGTGGCCGACGCTATCGTCCTGGCCGCAGAGGACGTGCTGACCAAGCCCGCCCATCTGGACTTCGCCCAGGCCGCCGCCCTGCCCCTGGCTGTCCTGACGGCATGGCGCGGCCTGGTCACCAAGGCCGAGCTTCAGGCGGGCGAGAAGGTCCTGATCACCGGCGTCGGCGGCGGCGTCGCCCTGGCGGCCCTGCAACTGGCCGTGGCCATGGGCGCCGAGGTCTATGTCACCTCGGGCTCGGACGAGACCATCGCCAAGGCCGTCGAGCTCGGCGCCAAGGCCGGCTTCAACTACAAGGACGACGCCTGGAAGAAGGCCCTGGGCAAGACCTCCGGCGGCATCGACGTGGTGTTCGACGGCGCGCCGGCCAGTGGCTATCCGGCCTATGGACGCTCGCTAAACCTGGGCGCCCGCGTCGTGGTCTATGGCTCGACCGGCGGCATGGCCTTCCAGGTCAATGCGCCTGAGCTGTTCTTGAAGAACATCCGCCTGATCGGCACCAATGTCGGCAATCGCGCCGAGCTGGAAGCCGCCCTGGCCTTCGTGTCGGAAAAGGCCATTGTGCCCACCATCGACCGTCGCTTCCCCATCGACCAGGCGGTCGAGGCCCTGCATCACCTCGAAGACAACCACGCCTTCGGCAAGGTCGTCATCGACATCGCGGACTGACCCTTATGACCAGCACCCTGTTCGACCTGACCGGCAAGCGCGCCCTGATCACCGGCGGCGCCCAGGGCCTGGGGCGGATGATCGCCGAGGGTCTGCTGCGCGCCGGCGCCCAGGTGGCCATCACCTCGCGCAAGGCCCAGATCGTCGAACAGGCGGCTGAAGAGATGTCGGTTCTGGGGTCCTGCACCCCCTTCGTCGCCGACCTGTCCACGCCAGAGGCCGCCGTCGATCTGGTCGCCCGATACCGCGCCCATACGGATGGTCTGGACATCCTGGTCAACAATGCGGGCAAGACCTGGGGCGAGGCCATCGAGACCTTCCCCGACCGCGCCTGGCCCGGCGTCATGGCCGTCAACGTCCAGACGCCGTTCAAGATGGTGCAGGAGCTTCTGCCCGAACTGACGGCAAGCGGCGCCGGCGGCGACCCGTCGCGGGTCATCAACATCGGCTCGGTCGCGGGCAAGGTGATCGAGCCGCTTCAGGCCTATTCCTATTCGGCGTCCAAGGCCGCGATCCATCAGCTCAGCCGCCAGCTGGCCACCGACCTGGCCAGCCGCAACATCACGGTCAACGCCATCCTGCCGGGCTTCTTCCCCACCTCGATGACGGCCCACCTGCGCGACGCCGACGGCGCGCCGTCGGGCATGCTGGACAATCATATCCCGCTGAACCGCATGGGCCGTCCCGACGACATCGCGGGCCTGGTGGTCTTCCTGTCCTCGCGCGCGGGCAGCTATGTCACCGGCGCGGAAATCCCCGTCGATGGCGGCATCACCGGCTGTCGGTAGGCCAAGTCCTCTCCCACAACCGTCATCCTAGGCCTTGTGCCTAGGATCCAGACACACCGTCGTCTGGCGTGGGTCTGGGGCGCCGATCGCCCGCCACCGCGCGCAACGTCCTCCACCAGGAGTCTGGATCCTCGGGACAAGCCCGAGGATGACGGCGGTTGCCGCGCCTAGCCGATCTTGCGTTCGTCCAGGCCCAGGCCGCGACCGATGATCTCCTTCATGATCTCGGAGGTGCCGGCGAAGATGCGGCTGATGCGGGCGTCGGAATAGAGCCGGCTGATCCGGTACTCCTCCATATAGCCCGCCCCGCCGTGCAGCTGGACGCAAGCGTCCACCACCCGGCCCTCGAGCTCGGACGAGATCAGCTTGGCGGCGGCGGCGTCGTCGGCCTCCAGCGCCTTGGCGTTTAACAGCAGGGTGCACTGGTCGATGAAGGTCTGGGCCGCGTCCAGTTCGGCGCGCAGGCCCGCCAGCACGAAGCGGCTGTTCTGGAAGGCGCCGATGGGCTTGCCGAAGGCGCGGCGTTCCTTGACGAACTCCAGGGTGATGTCGAAGGCGGTCTGGGCCGCAGCCATCGACCCGATCGCCGCCACCAGCCGCTCGCCGGCCAGGAAGCGCGACAGATATCGGAACCCCTGGGTCGCTTCGCCCAGCACGTTCTCCTTGGGCACCTTCACGTCGTTGAAGAACAGCTCGGACGTGTCCTGGGCCGCCAGACCCATCTTCTTCAGCCGCTTGCCGCGCTCGAAGCCGGGCATGCCGTCCTCGATCACGAACAGCCCCAGACCATGCTTGGACTCAGGATCGGTGCGGGCCGCGACGATGATCAGGTCGGCCAGCTGGCCGTTCGAGATATAGGTCTTGGACCCGTTCAGCAGCCAGTGATCGCCCTTGTCCACCGCAGTGGCGCGCATGCCCGCCAGGTCGCTGCCCGCGCCCGGCTCGGTCATGGCGACGGCCAGGATCTTGTCGCCCGAGATGCATCCGGGCAGCCAGCGCGCCTTCTGCTCGTCCGAGCCCAGCCCGGCGATATAGGGCGCGACCAGGGCCGAGTGCAGGTTGATGTAGAAGCCGATTTCACCGTGGGCGATGTTCTCTTCGATGATGATCTGTTCGAAGCGGAAATCGTCCAGGGCCAGGCCGCCGTACTGCTCGTCGGCCCAGGTCAGCAGCAGGCCTTGGGCCCCCGCCTTCTGGTAGATCTCGCGGTCGACGAAGCCCTGCTCGCGCCAGCGTTCGCCGTGCGGCGCCACCTCCTGCTGGAAGAAGCGCCGCGCGCTGTCACGGAACTGTTCGTGCTCGGGTTCGAAGATCAGGCGGCGCATGATTGCTCGGCCCCCGCGTCATAGAAGCCCTCGTTGCGGGCGGCCTTGGCGCGCAGCCAGGCGGACGGGGCGAACCGCGCGCCATACAGTTGCGCCAGACGGTCGGCCTCGCGCACGAACTCGGCGATGCCCACGGTGTCGATGTAGCTGAGCGTGCCGCCGGTCCAGGCCGGGAAGCCCCAGCCATAGACGGCGCCCAGATCGGCGTCCTGAGGCGTTTCCAGCACGCCCTCTTCGAGGCAACGCGCTGTCTCCATGGCCTGGACGTAGAGGAAGCGCTTCTTGACGTCCTCGACATCCCAGCCGGCCTTGGTCGGGAAGTGTTCGGCCAGCCCAGCCCACAGGTGTTTCTTGCCGCCCTCGGGATAGTCGTAGAAGCCGCCGCCCGACTTGCGGCCCGCACGGCCCAGGTCGTCGCGCATCTTGCGCAGGGTCGGCACGCCGCCGGGGACCTGATAGGCGTCGCCTTCTTCGGCGATGGTCTGGTCGACGATCTTCAGCGGCAGGTCCAGGGTCACCTCGTCCAGCAGGGCCAGGGGCCCGACCGGCAGGCCGACCGCCTTGGCCGCATTCTCGATCACCGCCGCCGGCACGCCGTCGGCCAGCAGGCTGGCCCCTTCGTGGATCAGGGTCTGGAAAACACGGCTGGTGTAGAAGCCGCGGCTGTCGTTGACGACGATCGGCGTCTTTCTCAGCTGGGCGATGAAGTCCAGGCTCTTGGCCAGGGTCGCCTTGCTGGTCTGTTTGCCCATGATGACCTCGACCAGTCCCATCCGGTCGACCGGCGAGAAGAAGTGCAGGCCGATGAACTGGTCCGGGCGAGCGGAAGCCTGGGCCAGCTGCGTGATCGGCAGGGTCGAGGTGTTGGACGCATAGACGGCGCCGGCGGGAATGACGGCCTCGGCCTTCATCGTCGTCTCAGCCTTGATGGCCGTGTCTTCGAACACCGCCTCGACCACCAGGTCGCAGCCGTCCAGCAGGGCGAAGTCGTCGGTCGCCGTGATGCGGGCCACGATGGCGTCGGCGCTGTCCTGGGTGCGCTGGCCGCGTTCGACCGCCTTGCCCAGCACCTTGGTCGAATAGGATTTGCCCTTCTCGGCCGAGGCGACGTCGCGGTCGATCAGGACCACGTTGATCCCGGCCTGGGCCGAGACCAGGGCGATGCCCGCACCCATCATGCCGGCGCCGATGACGCCCAGCTTCTCGACCTTGGACTTGGGCTCATCCGCCGGACGACGCGCGCCCTTCTCGGCGGCGGCCTTGGAGATGAAGGTGGTGCGGATGATGTTGCGCGCCACCGGGCTGGTCAGCAGGTTGGCGAAATACTTGCTCTCGACCGACAGGGCCTTGTCGAACGGAAGCTGCACCCCCTCGAACACGCACGACAGGATCGCGGCGGCGGCGGGGGTGTTGTAGCCCTTGGCCGCGACATTGGCCGTGGCGACCGTGAACATCGAGGCGGTGTCGGGGTTCAGCAGGCCGCGCTGTTCGGCGGCGGCATAGCCCTTCACATCCCAGGGCTTCACGGCGCTGGGGCCGGTCGCCAGCCAGGCCTTGGCCCGGTCGATCAGCTCGGCGGCGGGCGCGACCTCATCGACGATCTTCAGCTTGACCGCCTCGGCGGGCTTCACCGCACGACCGGATAGCAGCAGGTCGATCGCCACCTTGGCGCCGGCGATCCGCACCAGCCGCTGGGTGCCGCCCGATCCGGGCAGCAGGCCGACATTGACTTCCGGCAGGCCGACGACGGCCTTGGGGTCATCGGACAGGACGCGGTAGTGGCAGGCCAGGGCCAGCTCGAACCCGCCGCCCAGGGCCAGGCCGTTCAGGGCCGCGACCCAGGGCTTGCCGCTGGTTTCCATAGCGCGGTGAACCGCCGTGGCGCGCTGGCTGAACTGATAGGCCTCAGGCTTGGTCAGCTTGCCGAAGCCGTCGACCAGCTCCTTCAGGTCGGCGCCGGCCATGAAGGCGGGCTTGCCCGAGGTCAGGACGACGCCGGTCACGGCCTCGTCGGCGGCGACCTGGGCGATGGCCTGGGTCATCTCGGCGAGGAACTCGCCCGAGGCCAGGTTCATGGATTCGTCCGCATTGTTCAGCGTGACGATGGCGACGCCATCAGCGTCGGTCTTGATCGAGATATGGCGCATGGTCAGGCCTCAGACGCGTTCGATGACAGTGGCGGAACCCAGGCCGTTGCCGGCGCAAAGGGTCACGAGGGCGGTGGACAGGTCGCGGCGTTCCAGCTCGTCCAGCACGGTGCCCATGATCATGGCGCCGGTGGCGCCCAGGGGGTGGCCCATGGCGATGGCGCCGCCCGCGACGTTCAGGGTCTCGGGGTCCATGCCCATGATCTCGCGGTAACGCAGCACGACGCTGGCGAAGGCCTCGTTCAGCTCCCACAGGTCGATGTCGGACCGGCTCATGCCGACGTTCTTCAGGGCCTTGTCGCTGACGGCGGCGGGCGCGGTCAGCATGATGGTGGGCTCGGAGCCGATGGAGGCGAAGCCGCGGATACGGGCGCGCGGCTTCAGGCCGGACGCCTCGCCGAACGCCTTGGATCCGATCAGGACGGCGCCCGATCCATCGACGATGCCGGACGAGTTGCCGCCCGTGTGGACATAGTTCAGGGCCTCGATCTCGGGATAGCGGGCGGCGGCGACGGCGTCGAAGCCCATGCCCCCCATGGCTGGGAAGGCGGGCTTCAGCTTGCCCAGGCTCTCGACCGTGGTCTCAGGCCGCATATGCTCGTCATGGGCCAGCAGCACCTCGCCCATCACGTCCGTCACCGGCACGATGGACTTGGCGAAATTGCCCTCGGCCCAGGATTTGGCGGCCCGGCGCTGGCTCTCTGCGGCGTAGGTGTCGACGTCCTCGCGGCTGAAGCCGTCAAGCGTCGCGATCAGGTCGGCGCCGATGCCCTGGGGCGCGAAATAGTTGTTGAATGCCACGCGCGGGTCGGCCGACCAGGCGCCGCTGTCGGCTCCCATGAAGGTGCGGCTCATGGCCTCGACGCCGCCGCCGACGCCGGCCTGGGCCATGCCCGACATGACCTGTGCGGTGACGTTGTTCACGGCTTCCAGGCCCGAGGCGCAGAAGCGGTGGATCTGCTGGCCGGCCACGCTTTGGGCATAGCCCGCATTGACCACGGCGGCGCGGGCGATGACGCCGCCCTGCTCGCCCACCGGCTGGGCGCAGCCGATGACCACGTCGTCCAGCAGGGCCGTATCCAGGCCGTTGCGGTCGCGCAGCGAGCGCAGAACCTGGCTCAGCAGTTCGACCGAGGTCACCTCGTGCAGGGCGCCGTCGGGACGCCCCTTGCCGCGCGGCGTGCGCACATGGTCGTAGATATAGGCCTCTGCCATGATGGTCCTCGCTTCGGCGTCGCCTGTCTTGCGACAGGTCCGGCGCGCTGTTTTTTACCAAACGAACGGTTGGCAGCTAATTGGCAGGCGGTGTAGGCTCAATGCAAGTCAAAAAAGGGAGTTCGCCATGCGCGTGATCGTGACCGGAGCCGCCAGCGGGATCGGCGCCGCCGTGGCCAGGGGACTGGTCGCAGGCCGTCTCATGCCGGGGCCGCATCGCCTGCTTCTGGTGGATCGCGACGCCGAGGGACTGGCCCGCATCGCCGCCGAACTCGGTCAGGCCGTTTCACCCTTCGTCGCCGATCTGGCCGACCCTGACTGCGGCGAGGCCATCGCCTCGGCGGCCGTGGACGCCATGGGCGGGATCGACGGCCTGGCCAGCAATGCGGGCATCATCGCCGGCGCGCCCCTGGCGACGATGCAGGTCGCCGACTTCGACCGGATGATCGCCATCAACACCCGCTCGACCTGGCTGATCGCCAAGGCCATCCATCCGCATCTGGTCGCGGCGGGCGGCGGTTCGATCGTGGCGACCGGCTCGATCTCGGCCAGCCAGCCGACCCCGCCGCTGGGCGCCTATTCGACCAGCAAGGCCGCCCTGCTCATGCTGATGAAACAGATGGCCAACGAATGGGGACCGGACGGCATCCGCTGCAACACCGTCTCGCCCGGCCCGACCCTGACGCCCATGACCGCCGGCGGCTATGCCGACGAAGAGCGGCGCCGGAACCGCGAGGCCGGCCTGCCCCTGCGTCGCCTGGGCGCGCCCGAGGAGATCGCCGACGCCATCCTGTTCCTGCTCAGCGACTTCGCCCGCAACGTGACGGGCGTCGATCTGCTGGCCGACGGCGGCCTGTCCACCACCCTGATGACCGCCAGCGGCGCGGGCAGCGGCCAGACCCGGGCGGGCTGATCTCATAAGGATCAGGAGTCGCCGTCATCCTAGGCCTTATGCCTAGGATCCAGACACGCAGCCAGTTGGCATGGCACGCGGCGTTGGATTTAGAGGCGGCCAGATCGCGCTCTGCGGATGAACCGTGAATCTGGATCCTCGGGACAAGCCCGAGGATGACGGGGGCGAGTGGGCACAAGCCCCAACCCGTCATGTTTTGACCAAACGGTTGACAGTAATGTCATGAGCCGACATCACTGAACGACAGTTCGAGGCCCATCCGACCATGACCGAAGCCCCTTCATTTCCGCCCCCGCCCGATGTCGCCGGCGCCTCCCTGTCGGGAGCCGAGCCTTATGTGATCTCGGCCGAGGAAAACGCCGCCCTGTGCCGCTCGACCGGCGTGGAGCCTGATGCAAACGGCCAGGCCCACCCGATCTATTATTACATCGCCACCCAGGTCGGCATGGGGGTGACAGTCGCAGGCATGTGCGAGATCTGCGACTTCGACATCGAGCAAGGCCCCATGATGGGCCAGTCCTCGGTCACCTTCGAGCGCCCGCTGATGACGGGCCAGCCCTATGTCGTCACCGGCCAGATCCTGGACCTGACGCGCAAGCCCAGCCGCGCCTTCGGGGTCATGGACCTGCTGAACTACGAGCTTCGCCTCAGCCTGCCGGACGGAACGCCGGTGGTCGCGTCGCGCAACAGCTGGGCCCTGCCGCGCCGGGAGTTGATGGCATGAACGTCGGTGACACCCTGCCCCCCTTCCGCATCCCTGCGGTAGATCCCGAGGCGATGAAGACCTGGGCCGTCGCCCTTCACGACCCCAACGCCATCCACCTGGACCGCGAAGCCGTCGCCGCCAAGGGACTGGGCGACCTCGTCATCAACCAGGGCCCGGCCAACCTGGCCTATGTGATCAACATGCTGAGGGCGGCGTTCCCGGGCGGCGCGATCCGCTCGCTCGACGTCCGCTATGTCGACAATGTCTTCGAGGGCGACGATGTCTCGGCCGGCGGAACCGTGACCGCGATCGCGGACGGACAGGCGACCTGCGACATCTGGCTGCGCGCGGTCGAGCGCGATCTGGTCATCAAGGGCGTCGCCGTGGTCACCCTGGCCTAGACGCCCGCCACACAACCCGCCCTCTCCCCGACTCTTCGCCATCCTAAGAAAAGGCCGCCCATGGTCACCGTCACCTATATCCAGCATTCGGGCGAGACCCATGTCGTCGAGGTGAAGCCCGGCCTGTCGGTGATGGAGGGTGCGGTGCGTAACAATGTCCCCGGCATCGACGCCGACTGTGGCGGGGCCTGCGCCTGCGCCACCTGCCATGTCTATGTCGATCCCGACTGGCTGGAGAAGACCGGCAAGGCCGCCGCGATGGAGGAGTCGATGCTCGACTTCGCCGAGGGCGTCGAGCCGAACTCGCGCCTGTCTTGCCAGATTCCGGTCACACCCGAACTGGACGGTCTGATCGTCCGCCTGCCGCAGAGCCAGCACTAGGTGCATACGGCAAGCGGCCACGCTTGCGGTTCGGCGCGTTGGCGCCATCTCTTCCCTATGGACACCAAATCCCTCGCAGCCGCGCTTGCTGTCGGCCTCGGCGGACTGGCCGCCCCGACCATGGCGCAGGTGGTGCCGCCCCATCCCTTTGGCGGCGCCTATCCCGGCGCGAGCGTGGGCGAGCAGCATCGCTACGAGATGGATCGTCTGCGCGCCCGTAGCGATCAGCAGGACGCCCTGGCCCGCCAGCAGCGGCTCGACACCCGCCTGACGCTGATGGAGCTTCAGGCCCGCCGTCAGCCCGCGCCGGACGTCACCCCCTATTCCGCGCCCATCACCGGCCCTCGCTCGCCAGAGGTGCAACGGGCCATGCGCGACGCCGTTGCGATCCAGTCGGAGACCACGATCCGGGGCGTCGGCCAGATCGATTCCTGGCTGGACCGCGCGCCGCGTCGTGCGGATCCATAATCGCGCGCATCCCTTTCCTCCCCAGATGCGTTCCGGCATAGCTTGGGGCTCGAAGGGGAGAGACGGATATGCGTTGGCAGGGCGGTAATCGCGGCGGCGGCGGCATCGAGGATCGGCGCGGAGGCGGCGGCGGCATGGTCGCGGGCGGCGGCATCGGCGTCGCGGTCTTGGGCCTGATCGGCTATTTCGTCTTCGGCATCGACCCGGCCACCACGACCCAGCTGGCCAGCCAGTTCGGCGGCGCGGGCGCGGCTCAGCAGGGAGAACAGGGCACGCCCGAGGACCAGGCCGGCCAGTTCGTCGACGTGGTAGGCGGCAATATCAACGACGTCTGGACATCAAAGCTGGACGGCTATGAGCGTCCCAAGGTCGTCCTCTACACTCAGGGCACCTCGACCGGCTGCGGTTACGGCCAGGCGGCCATGGGCCCCTTCTATTGCCCGTCGGATTCCACCGTCTATCTCGACCTGGCCTTCTGGCAGGAGATGGAGAGCCAGTTGGGCGCATCGGGGGCCGACTTCGCCCGCGCCTATGTCATCGCCCACGAGTTCGGCCACCACGTCCAGTCCCTGACCGGCGACTCGCAGCGCGCCGAGCAGGGACAGCGCGCCGCCCGCAGCGAGGGCGAGGGCAATCGCTATTCCGTCGCCCTGGAGCTTCAGGCCGACTGCTACGCAGGGGTCTGGGCCGCCAATGCGTCGGCGGCCTCCAACGGTCAGGTCGCCGTCGAGGCAGGCGACCTGGAAGAGGGCCTGAAGACGGCCAACGCCATCGGCGACGACACCCTGCAACGTCGCGGCGGCGGCAAGGTGTCGCCCGAGAGCTTCACCCACGGATCGTCGGCCCAGCGGGTCGAATGGCTGCAGCGCGGGTATCAGTCGGGCGATCCGGCCGTCTGTGACACCTTCGCCCAGCTCTAGGGAGTAGGTCGTAGGGGTTAGGGAGTAGGGATGGCCGGGTCGACCTCGCCCTACGCCCTGCAACCTACTCCCTAACCCCTCTTCTCCCTTGCTGCGCCGCAACCTTGGCGGCATGGTCCCGCGCGTGTCGAAATCCGCCCCCAAGACCCCGCCTGAAGCCCTGCGCAAGGCCCGCCGCATCGTCGTCAAGATCGGCTCGTCCCTGGTCGTGGATGCGGCCACGCGCGCGCCCGCCGCCGCCTGGCTGAACGCCCTGGCCGAGGACCTGGCGCGGCTGCGCGCCGAGGGGCGGCAGGTCATCGTGGTGTCGTCGGGCGCCGTGGCACTGGGGCGCGGGCGTCTGGGCCTGACCCGCAACGCCCGACTGGACGAGAAACAGGCCGCCGCCGCCGTGGGCCAGTCGCTGTTGATGCAGGCCTGGGAGACCGCTTTCCGGCCCGCCGAACTGGTGCCGGCCCAGGTGCTGTTGACCCGCGACGACACCGAGCGGCGCCGCCGCTGGCTGAACGCCCGCGCCACGCTGGAAGCCTTGCTGAAGCTCGGCGCCGTGCCTGTGGTCAACGAGAACGACACGGTCGCGACCGAAGAGATCCGCTATGGCGACAACGACCGGCTGGCCGCGCGGACCGCGCAGTTGGTGCGGGCCGATCTTCTGATCCTGCTTTCCGACGTGGACGGCCTCTACACCGCCGACCCGCGCCGCGATCCTGAGGCCGAACACCTGCCGCTGATCGAGGCCCTGACGCCCGACATCCTGGCCGCCGCCGGAGGCGCCAACACCCAGGCCGACGTCGGCACCGGCGGCATGGCGACCAAGCTGGAGGCCGCGCGCATCGCCCGCTCGGCCGGGTGCGCCACCCTGATCGTCTCGGGGCTGAACGCCCATCCGTTGCAGGGACTGCTGGACGGCGACCGAGCCACATTGATCACAGCCCCCGCCTCGCCCCTGCAGGCCTACAAGTCGTGGATCGCGGGCAGTCTGGAGCCCGCCGGCGCTTTGGCCATCGACGCGGGCGCAGCCACCGCATTGGCGGGCGGACGCAGCCTGCTGGCCTCGGGCGTGCAGCGTATCGACGGGCGGTTCGACCGGGGCGACTGCGTGCGCGTGGTCGGGCTGGATGGCGGATCCCTGGGCGTGGGCCTGGCCGCCTACGCTGCAGACGAAATGGACCGCATCCGCGGCAAGCACTCCGGCGAGATCGAGGGCCTGGTCGGCTATAAGGGCCCGGGCGTCGCCATCCATCGTGACGACCTGGTACTGGATCCCGCACAATGACCGCCCAACCCATCGAGACCGCCACCGATATCGCCCCCCAAGACATAGCGTCCGTCATGGCCGACATGGGCCGCCGCGCCCGCGCCAGCGCCGACGCCCTGCGACTGGCCGGGCCGGAGGTTCGCACCGCCGCCCTGAAGGCGGTCGCCGAGGCGGTTCGCCGCCGCGCAGACGCCATCCTGGCCGCGAACCATAGCGACATTCTCCGTGCACGGACGAACGGCGTCTCCGAGGCGCTGATCGACCGGCTGGCCCTGACGCCCGGCCGGATCGAGGCGGTCGCCTCCGCCGTGGACGAGATCGCCGCCCTGCCCGACCCCCTGGGTGTCGAGACGGCGCGCTGGACCCGTCCGAACGGGCTGGACATGGCCCGGGTCCGCACCCCCCTGGGCGTGCTGGCCATCATCTACGAGAGCCGCCCCAACGTCACCGCCGACGCCGCGGCCCTGTGCATCCGTTCGGGCAATGTCGCCATCCTGCGCTGCGGCTCGGACTGCCTCGACAGTTCGCTGGCCGTGCATGAGGCCGTGGTCGAGGGCCTGACCGCCGCCGGCCTGCCCGCCGATTGCGTCCAGTTGGTTTCCACCCCCGACCGCGCCGCCGTGGGCGCTCTGCTGACCGGGCTGGACGGCAATGTCGACCTGCTGATCCCGCGCGGCGGCAAGAGCCTGGTCGCCCGCGTGCAGGCCGAGGCCCGCGTGCCGGTCCTGGGTCACCTGGAGGGCCTGTGCCACACCTATCTGCACGCCTCGGCCGATCTGGACATGGCCCAGGCCATCGTCGTCAACGCCAAGATGCGCCGCGTCTCGGTCTGTGGCGCGACCGAGACCCTGCTGGTGGACGCCGCCGCCGCCGAGCGCCTGCTGCCCCCCGTCGCCGCCGCCCTGATCGCGGCCGGTTGCGAACTAAGGGGCGACGACCGCGCCCGCGCCCTGGTTCCTCAGATGACGGCGGCGGTCGAAGCCGACTGGACCACCGAATATCTGGCCCCCATCCTGGCGGTCGCCGTGGTCGATGATCTGGATGCGGCGGTCGAGCATATCCGCAGCCACGGCTCGGGCCACACCGAGGCCATCATCGCCGACGACGCCGAGGCCGCCGCCGCCTTCCTCAACGCCGTGGACAGCGCCATCGTGGTCTGGAACGCCTCGACCCAGTTCGCCGACGGCGGCGAGTTCGGCTTCGGCGGCGAGATCGGCATCTCGACCTCGCGCCTGCACGCGCGCGGGCCGGTCGGTGCGGAACAGCTGACCAGCTACAAGTACGTCGTGCGCGGTACGGGGCAGACGAGACCCTAACGCCGCCGCCCGGAAAGGATTGTAATATCCATCGGTTGCGACACGTGCAGCCGCCCCGCGCCCATGTCCATGACCACGCGCCGATCGACGAAGGCGGCCATGCCGATCAGGGCGTCGGGGTATCCGGGGATGACCACATCGGCATAGATCGGGGTCTCGACATCCTCATAAAGCTGATCGCCGAAGGTCACCGTCCGTGCACGGACGATGACCGACTGCATGGCGCCGCCCAGCACGATGCTGGAGCCGGAACTCTGCGCTCTTCCGTCCAGCAGCCCGGCCCCTTGCGCCGCCTCTCGGGTCAGCGACAGCAGGGATGATGCGCCGGTGTCGATCACCGCATCCACCGTCGCCCCCTCGACCGAAATCTGCGACCGCAGCGCCCGGCCCTCGCGCCGCACGGCGATCTCGGACACGCCGGGCGGCAGGGGCGAACCCGGCGCCAGGAACCGCAGACGCCGACCGACCACGTCGATGTCCAGCAGCATCTGAGCCAGAACGTCCTGCCCCAGAATCAGGGGCGCGCCCAGGCCGTCCTCGGAGGCCAGCGGCCCCAGGCCCAGGATGGCGGCGCGCAGGGCGGGCGCGCGCGTCTGGCCGACCGTGACGTCCAGCGTGACCCCCTTGCCCAGCTGGGGCTGGCCGCCGACGCCATAGGCCACGATGGGCATGTCGATGGTCTTGGGCGCACCCATCTGTTCGTAGAGGCCCCGGTCGATGACCGAGAACTGGGCGCCGCTGTCGATCAGGGCCCGCACCTCGCGCCCGTTCACCGTGGCCATGACGGTCGGCACATTGGCGCGCGGCTCGGCGAAATCCAGCCATTCGGGCGCGCCGAAGGTCACATCGGGCTCGCGCCAGATGACCCGGTCCCTCAGCCACCAGGCCCCGCCGACGCCTGCGCCCAGCAGCCCCAGCCGGATCAGCAAATCGCGACGTTTCATGCAAGAAGACATGAGGCCTCGAACGCCGCGACGCCATCCCTGTTCATCGCCCGATGCGGTCCTCATGTCGCAGGCTTGGGAAACTGGCGGTCGCTTGAAGGCAAAATCGGGTGACGGCGCCGCTTCGGCTGGCTAGGAAACCCGCCATGAGCCAGAGCCCTGCTTCCTCCGCCGCCGCCTATGTTTCGACCCGCGGCGATGCGCCGGCGACAGACTTCGCCGAGGCCCTGCTGCGCGGCATGGCGCCGGACGGCGGCCTCTACATGCCCTCGGCCTGGCCGACCCTGGCCAAGGACGCCGCCGCGCCCGGCCAGACCTATGCCGCCATGGCCGCCGCCGCCATGGCCCCCTACATCGGCGCCGCCCTGCCCGAAGGTGCGCTGGAACGGTCGCTGGCCAGGCTGGTCGCCGGGTTCGACCATCCCGACGTGACGCCCCTGGTCCAGCTGGACGACAGCCTGTGGATGCTGGAGCTGTTCCACGGCCCGACCGCCGCCTTCAAGGACCTGGCCATGCAGTTGGCCGCCTCCCTGTCCGCCGAGGCCCTGGCGGTGTCGGGCGAGCGGCTGACCCTGGTCACGGCGACAAGCGGCGACACGGGCGCCGCCGCCGTCAACGCCTTCGCCAACAAGGCCGGCATCGACCTGATCGTGCTGCACCCGCTGGACCGGGTCTCGCCCGTGCAGCGCCGCCAGATGACGACGGTCGAGGCCGACAACGTCCTGAACCTGGCCGTGCGCGGCGATTTCGACGACTGCCAGCGTCTGGTGAAAGGCCTGCTGGCCGACGAATCCCTGCGCGACGGCGGACGGTTCAGCTCGGTCAACTCGATCAACTGGGCGCGGCTGGCGGGCCAGATTCCCTATTACGTCTCGGCCGTGTCGCAACTGGCGGCGGCGGGCGAGCATCGCAGCCCCACCTTCGTCGTTCCGACCGGCAATTTCGGCGACGCCTTCGCGGGCATCGCGGCCTCCAAGATGGGCCTGCCGGTGCGCGGCTTCGTCGCCGCCGTGAACCAGAACGACGCCCTGGCCCGCGCCATCAACACCGGCCATTACGCCCGCCGCACCGCCGTCGAGACGGCCTCGGTCTCCATGGACGTGCAGGCGCCCTCGAACTTCGAACGGCTGGTGTTCGAGGCCTCGGGCCGCGACGCCGAGCGCACCCGCGCCCTGTTCGAAAGCTTCGCCCGCGACGGCGAAGTGACCATCCCGTCGGACCTGCTGAACGGCATCCGCAAGGAGGTCTCGGCCGTCTCCATCGACGAGGGCGAGACGCGCGATCAGATCGCCCACGCCTATACGACCTGGAACAAGGTGGTCTGCCCCCACACCGCCGTGGCCCTAGCCGCCGCGCGCCGGGTGGACGCCTCGGACGGGCCGGTCATCGCCCTGTCCACCGCCCACGCCGCCAAGTTCGGCAAGGATGTCGCCCCGGTTCTCGGCTTCGACCCCGAGCCGCCGCGCGTCATCCGCGAGCTGGGCGACCGCCCCGAGCGCCTGACCCTGATCGAGGGCACGCCCGAGGCCGCGCTGGCGGCGGTGAAGGGGTTCAGGGGGTAACTCAAAATCCGCTCATCCCGGCGTAAGCCGGGACCCAGACCTTTGGGCGATCAGCGCGTGTGTTTTGGCACGCTCATGATCCAGCGCACTGGCGAACGAAAGCACTGGGTCCCGGCTTACGCCGGGATGAGCGGGAAAATTAGTTGGCTTTCACCTTCTGCCGGAAGGCATGCAGCAGCGGCTCGGTATAGCCGTTCGGCTGGACCAGCCCCTCGAACACCAGGGCGCGCGCGGCCTGATAGGCGAAGCCGTCCGTGTTCGTCGCCATCAGGCGATACAGGGGATCGCCGGCGTTCTGGGCGTCCACCTTCTTGGCCATGCGCAGGAAGGCGGCGTCCACCTGTTCGGCGGTGCAGACCCCGTGCAGCAGCCAGTTGGCCATGTGCTGCGACGAAATCCGCAGCGTCGCCCGGTCTTCCATCAGGCCGATGTCGTGGATGTCCGGCACCTTGGAACAGCCCACGCCCTGATCGATCCAGCGCACGACGTAGCCCAGGATCCCTTGCGCGTTATTGTCCAGTTCGTCGGCCACGTCCTGCTCGGACCAGTTAGCTCCATCCGCCAGCGGCGGGGTCAGCAGATCGCTCAGCCCCGGCGTCGGGCGAGCCGCCACATCCTTCTGGACCGCAAACACATCGACGGCGTGATAGTGCATCGCGTGCAGGGTCGCGGCGGTCGGCGACGGCGTCCAGGCGGTGTTGGCGCCGGTCTTGGGGTGGCCGATCTTCTGCTCCAGCATGTCGGCCATGCGGTCGGGCGCCGCCCACATGCCCTTGCCGATCTGGGCCCGCCCCGACAGACCGCAGGCTAGGCCGATAACGACGTTCCTCGCCTCATAGGCCGCAATCCAGGCCGAACCCTTGACCTCGGCCTTCCTGATCATCGGACCCGCCTGCATGGCCGTGTGGATCTCGTCGCCGGTGCGATCGAGGAAGCCGGTGTTGATGAAGACGATCCGGTCCTTCACCGCATGGATACAGGCGGCCAGGTTAGCCGAGGTGCGGCGCTCCTCGTCCATCACCCCGACCTTGATGGTGTGCCGCGCCAGACCCAGCAGGCCCTCGACCGCGTCGAACAGGCGGTTCGTGAAGCCGGCTTCGTCCGGCCCGTGCATCTTCGGCTTGACGATATAGACCGACCCCGCCGCCGAGTTCGTGAACCCACCCAGACCCTTCAGGTCGTACATGGCGATCAGCGAGGTCACGATGGCGTCGAGGATGCCCTCGGGCGCCTCGCCTCCGTCGGCCAGCAGGATGGCCGGATTGGTCATCAGGTGGCCGACGTTCCTCACGAACAGCAGCGAGCGACCGCGCAGGGTGACGGCGCCGCCGGTGGGCGCGACGAAGGTCCGGTCCGGCTCCAGCGCGCGGGTCAGGGTCTCGCCGCCCTTCTTGAAGGTCGCGGACAGATTGCCCTTCATCAGGCCCAGCCAGTTGCGATAGGCCTCGACCTTGTCCTGGGCATCCACCGCCGCGATGGAATCTTCCAGATCGCAGATTGTCGACAGGGCGCTTTCCAGCACCACGTCCGACAGGCCTGCCGCATCCTCGGCGCCGATGGCGCTGGACCGGTCGATGACCAGTTCGATGTGGATGCCGTTGTTCTTCAGCAGGATAGAGGTGGGCGCCGAGGCCTCGCCCAGGAAGCCGACGAACTGGCCCGCATCCTTCAGCGCGGGCGACAGCTTGCCGTCCACGACCGAGAAGCCGGCGACATCCGCATAGGACCCGTCGGCCAGCGGAACCGCCTCGTCCAGAAACGCCTTGGCCTTGGCCACGACCTTAGCGCCGCGCGCCTTGTCATAGGGGCCGGAGACGGGGGCCTCGCCCAACGCATCAGTGCCATAGAGGGCGTCGTACAGACTGCCCCAGCGCGCATTGGCGGCGTTCAGCAGGAAGCGGGCATTCAGGATCGGCACCACCAGCTGCGGACCGGCCAGGGTCGCCAGTTCGTCGTCCACGTCCGTCGTCGTGATCTGGAACGGCGCGGGCTCGTCGACCAGATAGCCGATCTCCCTCAGAAACGCCTCTGTCGCCGCCGGGTCGTTCGGCTGGCCGCGCCGTCCGCGATACCAGTCGTCGATCCGGGCCTGAAGCGCATCGCGGGTCGCCAGCAGGGCGCGGTTCTCGGGCGCGAAACGGCCGAAGACATCCGCCGCGCCGGTCCAGAAGGCGTCGGCGCCCAGGCCCAGGCCCGGCAGCACCTCATCCTCGATGAAGCGCGCCAGTTCAGGCGCAACCGACAGTCCGGCGCGGGTCTCATAGGCAGTCATGGGTCCATCTCGACGTCGTCTGGAGGAGAGGCTGTAACATTCCGTGATCACGCAAGGGAAGTCGAGAACATTCAGATTTTCCTTTCGTCATCCTCCGGCAAGCCGCGCCTTCGCGGCGCAGACCGGGGGACCCAGCGGCGCGCGACAGCGCGACCCTGTCTCGAACACGGTGTTTCGACATCTCGACTGAACAGATCGCCTTCGGCGCCGCTGGGTCCCCCGGTCTCGCTTCGCTCGCCGGAGGATGACGAAAGCACAGGCATGGCCTATCCCTGCATGATGCCGTCGCCCGCCCGCCTCATCCGTCTACACTGGACACTGCTGGTGGCCCTGGCCGTCGTCGTCGCGGTCGGGCTGCTGACACCCGCAGACTGGCGCTGGGCCACGCGCGCGGCGGTCGGCTGGGACGCAGGGGTCGCCCTGTTCCTGCTCATCACCATCGCCCGACTGACACGCGCCCGCTCTACCGATCAGATCCGCCAGCGCGCCGCCGAACTGGACGATGCGGGATCAGCCGTGCTTCCGCTCAGCCTGCTTGCCGCAGCCGCCAGCGTGGCCATCGTCATCAGCGAGGCGATCTCGGCCCCAGCATCCGCCGCCGCGGGCTCTGCCGCCCTGGTCATGCTGACCCTGGTCCTGTCGTGGAGCTTCATCCACCTGATGTTCTCGCAGCACTACGCCCACGAGTTCTACGCGCCCTCGAACAAGGGCGACGGCGATCAGGGCGGGCTGATCTTTCCCGGCGAGGACGATCCCGACTACTGGGATTTCCTGCATTTCTCGCTGATCATCGGAGTGGCCAGCCAGACGGCCGACATACAGATGTCCTCGCGACGCCTGCGCCGGATCGGTTCGATCCACAGCGTCACGGCCTTTGTCTTCAACACCGTCATCGTCGCCCTGGGCGTCAACTTCGCCATCAGCCTGATCGGCAACTGAGCCGGTTGCCTTGACTTCACCGCAGTTTGCGCCCATTTGCGCTGCGTCGCACAATTGCGATCCCCGGCGCCTCCAGCGCGTGTGGGTCTTCTCTCCCCATTGAAGACCTGACTGGTAGCCGTCGCCGGACCCTCAAGATTCATTCGCTGCCCGGACACGCGGGGCGGCGCCCGATCCACCCCGCCGGCCTCACTCTGAGGCTCGTTCGGGACTGGCGGTGCGCGGCCTTTTCGGCGTTGAGCCATGGCTGTTGCGCGTCGCCACATACGCGAAAGAACCGCTTTAAGTGAGCAACATCACCTTTGAATCCTTTGGCCTGAACAAGGCCATCCTCCAGGCCCTGACCACCTCGGGCTATACGTCGCCGACGCCGATCCAGGCCCAGGCCATTCCTTCGGTCATGGAAGGCAAGGACCTGCTGGGCATCGCCCAGACCGGCACCGGCAAGACCGCCGCCTTCGCCCTGCCGATCCTGCATCGCCTGGCCGAGAACCGCGTCTCGCCTGCGCCGCGCACCACGCGCTGCCTGATCCTGTCGCCCACGCGTGAACTGGCCAGCCAGATCGCCGAGAGCTTCAAATCCTATGGCAAGCACCTGGGCTTCAAGGTCGCCGTGGTCTTCGGCGGCGTGAAGTACGGGCCGCAGGAACGCGCCATCCAGGCCGGCCTCGACGTCCTGGTCGCCACCCCCGGCCGCCTGCTGGACCATATGCAGCAGAAGACCCTGGACCTGTCCTCGACCGAAATCTTCGTCCTGGACGAGGCCGACCAGATGCTGGACCTCGGCTTCGTCAAGCCGATTCGCCAGATCGTCAGCCGCATCCCGGCCAAGCGCCAGAACCTGTTCTTCTCCGCCACCATGCCGACCGAAATCGGCAAGCTGGCCGGCGAACTGCTGAAAGAGCCCGTCAAGGTTCAGGTCACGCCGCAATCGACCACGGTCGAGCGCATCAACCAGTCGGTCATCCACATCGAGCAAGGCCGCAAGCGTGCCCTGCTGACCGAGATGTTCGCCGACGACAACTACACCCGCTGCCTGGTCTTCACGAAGACCAAGCACGGCGCCGACAAGGTTGCGGCCTATCTGGAAGCCGGCGGCGTCCAGGCGGGCGCCATCCATGGCAACAAGTCCCAGCCCCAGCGTGAACGCACCCTGGCCGCCTTCAAGGCCGGCAAGCTGCGCGTCCTGGTCGCCACCGACATCGCCGCGCGCGGCATCGACGTGGACGGCGTCTCGCACGTCGTGAACTTCGAACTGCCCTTCGTGCCCGAAGCCTATGTCCACCGCATCGGCCGTACGGCCCGCGCGGGCAAGGACGGCTCGGCCGTTTCGTTCGTCGCTGGCGACGAGATGAAGCTGCTGCGCGACATCGAAAAGGTCACGCGCCAGAAGATCCCGGCGTCCGACCGTCGCAACGACAAGTCGCTGGGTCTGCTGGATCAGTCGATCATGGCCGCCGGCGTCGGCACCAAGGCGACCATGCCTGACCGCGAAGAGCGTCCCCGTGGCGAAGGCCGTGGCGCGCGCAACCCGCGTCGTGACGGCGTCAAGCCGGCTCACGGCGGCCAGCCCCATCGCCAGCGCAAGCCGGGTCCTGGCGGACGTGACGCCGCCGGTCGTGACGGCAATGGCGGTCAGCAACGCGATCGCACGCACCATTCGGACCGTGGCGATCGTCCTCTGGCCTCAACCCAGCCGTTCGATCCCCTGGCCGCCGACCGCGCCCGCTCGGCCGCGAACGCCAACCGCCCGCAGTCGCCGCGCACCGAAGCGCCCGCCAAGCCGGATGGCGAGTTCACGCGCCGCCCGCGCGGCCGTCGCCCGTCGAACGGCGGCAAGGGCTATGCCGCCAAGGGCTGATGGCCTGACAGACTGAACCTCGGAACGGCGGGCCTCATGCGGGGCCCGCCGTTTTGCTGTCAGGCGTCCCGCGTCTCGATCCCCTCGGCCGCCAGCGCCGCCTTCAGCCGCGCCACGGCCCCGTCCAGCGAGACGGCGTCACGACCGCGCACCACCAGGTTGGTCCCGATCTCGCCGTCCGATCCGACGCCGAACGGATAACTGCCGAAACTCAGGTCGCGGTCGGCCCGGGCGGCTGCGGTCAGGGTCGCGGCGACCGCCCCCTCGCCCACGCCGACGACGCGCAGGGCTCGCGAATGGACCACCGCGCCGGTTCTCAGGCGGGGCGCCACATCCTCCAGCATGGCCGTCATGATCTTGGGCACCCCCGCCATGACGAAGACGTTCTCGACCTGAAAGCCCGGCGCGTCCGACACCGGATTGGCGATCAGGGTTCCGCCCTGCGGCACCCGCGTCATGCGACGGCGCGCGGCGTTGAAGTCGCCGTCGGCATAGCGCCGCTCCAGTATGGCCACGGCCTCGGGATGCTCCAGCAGCGGCACGCCGAAGGCCTCGGCCACGCAATCGGCGGTGATGTCGTCGTGCGTCGGGCCGATCCCGCCGGTGGTGAAGACATAGTCATGCGTCGCCCGCAGCGCATTCAGGGCCGAGACGATCTGGGCGGGGACATCGCCCACCGTGCGCGCCTCCTTCAGGTCGATGCCCAGGGCCGCCAGGAACCTGGCGATGGTGTTCAGGTTGGTGTCCGCCGTCCGGCCCGACAGGATTTCGTCGCCGATGATCAGGACGGCGGCGGTGGGGGATGGTGCGCTCAGGGTCATGGCCGCCTTCTACGCCCTTGATCGACGGCGGCGAAGCGCTACCGTCCGCACAACCCATGAGCGACATTCCGCCAGACGCCGCGAAACCCAAGAAGGCGCCGCCTCGTCACAGCGGCCATCGCGAACGGCTGCGCGTGCGGGCGGCCAAGGGGGGGATCGACGCCCTGCCGGACTACGAACTGCTGGAACTGCTGCTGTTCCGCTCCATCCCCTACAAGGACACCAAGGCCCTGGCCAAGGACCTGCTGGCCCGGTTCGGCGGGCTGGAGGGCATAGGCGCCGCCAGCCACGAGGCGGTGGACGATCAGGTCGCACAGTCGCTGGGCTATGCACGCGGCGCCGCCTCGCGCGCGGCCGCACTGGACCTGCAGCTGATCTTCGACGTGGCGCGCAGGGTGGCGCGAGAGCCGGCGTCGAAGCGTCCGGTCATCGCCTCATGGACGGCGCTGCTGGCCTATGTCCGCGTCGCCCTTCAGCACGAGCCGCGCGAGCAGTTCCGGGTGCTTTACCTGGACAAGAAGAACCAGCTGATCCTGGACGAAATCCAGAACCGGGGCACGGTCGATCACGCCCCCGTCTATCCGCGCGAGGTCATCCGCCGGGCGCTGGAGCTGTCGTCGGCCAACATCATCCTGGTGCACAACCATCCGTCGGGCGATCCGACGCCCAGCCGCGCCGACGTGGACATGACCAAACAGATCATCGCCGCCGGACGATCCTTGAACGTCGAGGTCCATGACCATCTGGTGGTCGGCCGCCACGGGGTGGCCAGTTTCAAGCAGTTGGGGTTGATGTGACCGGTCCGATCCTGACCACCGAACGGCTGATACTGAGCCCCGTCGCCGTGTCCGACTTCGACGACGTGCTGGCCCTGTGGCGTGATGCCGATTTCGTCGGCGCCATCATGGACCGAGGTCCGATGAGCGAGGAGGAGGTCTGGTTCCGGCTGCTGCGCGACCTGGGCCACTGGCAGGTTCTGGGCTACGGCAACTGGGCCATGCGCCTGAAAGCGGGCGGCGCCTATGTCGGCAGCGTGGGGGTGCTGGACTATCGGCGCGACTGCAGCCCGCCGATCGACGCGCCCGAACTGGGCTGGGGGGTAGGCGTCGCCTTCCAGGGCCAGGGGCTGGCGCGGGAAGGGCTGGACGCCGTCCTGGCCTGGACCGACACCGCCTTGCGGGCGCCGCGCACCGTCTGCCTGATCAGTCCCGGCAACGCCCCGTCGCTGAAGCTGGCGCAGCGGGTCGGCTATCGGCCCTATGCCCAGGCGACCTACCACGACCGGCCGTCCATCATGCTGGAGCGGCTTGCGGACGCGTGATCGGCGCGTATGCCGGACATTAAGGTTTTTCGCTCACCCTGTCGGTGAAACACCTTCAAGGCGCCCTGCCCTATGCCCATGCCCGTCGAAACGCTGCACGCCCATCTGGCCGAGGCCTTCCCCGACGCCGTGATCGCCATCGACGATCTGGCCGGCGACGGCGACCACTACCGCGCCCGCATCGTCTCGACCGCCTTCGCCGGCCTGTCGCGGGTTCGCCAGCACCAACTCGTCTATGCCGCGCTCAAGGGCCAGATGGGCGGAGAGTTGCACGCCCTGGCCCTCGAAACATCCGCTCCCGCCGCCGGAGACTGATCCATGCGTTACCGCCCCTTCGGCGCCACGGGCGCCTCGATCTCGAACCTGACCTTCAGCGTCGGCCTCGACATCGCCGCACGCGGGCCAGAGGTGGCGCACGACCTGATCTATGCGGCGCTGGAAGCCGGCATCAACTCCTACCGGCTGGAGACCGCCGATCCGGTCCTGGCCGAACTGGTCGGACACGCCCTGTCGACCGTGGACCGAAAGCTTCTGAACGTCAGCCTGGCTCTGGGTCGCGGTGACGGACGCAGGGGCGGCGAGCGCGACTTCTCGGCCGAGGGCATGACCGGCGCCATCGACCGCGCCCTGCACATCTCGGGCCTCGGCTGGATCGACATGGCCCTGTTGGAACAGCCCGGCGAGAACGAACTGCCGCAAAGCTCACTGAACGCGCTCAAGGCGCTGCGCCAGACCGAACGGGTCCGCTTCCTGGGGGTCTCGGGCGAGGACGCGGTCATGGACGCCTATGTCTCGACCGGCGCCTTCGACGTGCTGGCCACGCCCTATAATGTCGATTCCCCGTGGCAGATCCGCTCGCGCATTCGCGACGCCAAGGCCCAGGACATGGCCGTCCTGGCCTATGACTATTTCCCCGACAGTCTGAACAGCGCCAAGAAGGCCGCCGCGGTGCATGAGCCGAAGAAGGGCTTCTTCGGCTTCGGCTCCGGTTCTGGCGGACGCAGCAAAGACGACCCGCTGGCCGGCGCCGGCACATTCGCCTTCCTGCACCAGACGCCGAACTGGGACGCCGAGGCCATCTGTCTGGCCCACGTTCTGACCGATCCGTCGGTGTGCAGCGTCATGGTCAAGTCGCGCGACGCCGAACGCCTGTCACGCCTGGCCCTGATTCCCGACCGCGATATGCCGCCGGGCCTGTCCGCCCAGATCGAGATGGCGCGCGTCTCGGGCGCAAAGGCGGCCTGATCCCAAGTTCGCTCCCGGGCCGCTTTCGGCCCGTTGTCGCCGTGTCGTGATGTCCCTTCGCCTTGACCCTGGGGGTCATCGTCCCTAGCTGACGCCCTTGACCGGAGACTGCATCGTGACCGACCAGGCGACCCAGACCGCAACGGCGAACACCGACCCCGTCCACGCCTTCATCGCCCAGACGGTGGCCGACCATGAGGTCGTGCTGTTCATGAAGGGCACCCCGGACCAGCCTCGCTGTGGCTTCTCCTCCTTGGCAGTCCAGATCCTCGATCAGGTGGGAGCCCCCTTCGTCGGCGTCGACGTGCTTCAGGACGAGAGCCTGCGCGACGGCATCAAGGCCTTTACCGACTGGCCCACCATCCCGCAGCTCTATGTGAAGGGCGAGTTCGTGGGCGGATCGGACATCGTGCGCGAGATGTTCCAGGCCGGCGAACTGCACGCCCTGATGGCCGAAAAGGGCGTCACCCTGGGTGATGAAGGCTTGGGCCAAGCCTGATGGCCAGGGCGGTGCTGGAGCCGCGCGAGGACCGCGAGGTCTTCGTCGTGCCTCTGGCAATCCGTCCCGAGCACATCGACGACAACGGCCACGTCAACAACGTCGTCTATGTCGGCTGGCTGCAGGAGGCAGGCACCGCCCACTGGAACGCCCGCTTTGACGCGGAGACACGGGCTAGGTGGTCCTGGGTCGCCCTGCGCCACGAAATCGATTACCTGCGCGCGCTCCAGCCCGACGACGTCGCCGTGGCCCGCACCTGGGTGGGCGATCCGCAGGGCCCTCGCTTCGCCCGCTATGTCCGTATCGAGGACGGCCAGGGGCGGCTGTGCGCGCAAGGGCTGTCGGAATGGTGCCTGGTCGACGCGTCCACGCTTCGGCCGCACCGTATCCCCGCCGATATGCTGCCGACGTTCGAGGCGCGCTGACGCATTTTCGGCGACGGCCTTGCGGACGACCGCAACCGACATAGTTACAGGGCCTCTCCTCCCCGGATACGCCCCAATGAGCCTGCTGTTCTCGCCCCGCGCCGTCGGTCCCCTGACCTTGAAGAACCGCATCGCCATCGCGCCGATGTGCCAGTATTCCGCCGTCGATGGCGTGATCCAGCCGTGGCACGCCCAGCATCTGGGCAAGCTGGCCCTGTCCGGCGCCGGCCTGGTCATCGTCGAGGCGACGGGGGTGGAGGCCGAGGGTCGCATTTCCTGGGCCGACACCGGCCTGTGGAACGACGAACAGGAAGCCGCCTTCGCCGCCCTGCTACGCGACATCCGCACCTATTCCGACACCCCCATCGGCATCCAGTTGGCCCACGCAGGCCGCAAGGCCTCGACCAATCCGCCGTGGATCGAACGCGGCGGCCCGGCCGGTCCCGACAAGGCCTGGACCACATCATCGGCCTCGGCCGTCCCGTTCAAGGATGACTGGCACACCCCCGTCGCTCTGGATCAGGCGGGGATGGACCGGGTGGTCGAAGCCTTCGTCGACGCCACCCGCCGCGCCGAACGCGCCGGGTTCGACCTGGTCGAACTGCACGCGGCCCACGGCTATCTGCTGACACAGTTCCTGTCGCCCCTGTCGAACCACCGCACGGATGAGTTCGGCGGCTCGCTGGAGAACCGGATGCGGTTCCCGCTGCGGGTGGCCCAGGCGGTGCGGGACGCCTGGCCTCGGACCAAGGCGCTGGGCGTGCGCCTCAACGGCTCGGACTGGACCGACGGCGGGATCACGCCGGACGAGGCCTCGGCCTTTGGCGCCGCCCTGCACGCCATGGGCTACGACTATCTGCACCTGACCAGCGGCGGCAATGTCGCCACGGCCAGGATCCCCGGCGACCAGCCCGGCTACCAGGTCCCCTTCGCCGCCGCCGTCAAGGCCGCCGTGCCGGATGCGACCGTCATCGCCGTGGGCATGATCGTGGACCCTCACCAGGCCGAGCAGATCATCGCCTCTGGTCAGGCGGACATGGTCGCCATCGCCCGCACGGTGCTGGATGATCCCAACTGGGGTCATCACGCCGCCGTCGCCCTGGGTCAGGCCGAGCAGATGCCGAAACAGTATGAGCGGGCGGACAAATCGACCTGGCCAGGCTACGCCAAGGCGCGCGCAGCCGACTGACCTCTAGGGCCGACTGACCTCTAGGTCTGAGGCATCTGGTAGGGGTTATCGACCGAGACCTGGGCGCCGGGTTTGATGCCAAGTTCCTCGAACGACCAGATGATCTCGACGCCATCGTCCAGTGGGGTCTGGCAACGATCCTCGGAGATGCGGCGCAGGGTGATGACCGAGGCGTCGCCGCGGTGGTTCACGACCACGGGCTGAAGATCGTCCTTGCCGGTGCAACCGTTCGAGCTGACCCAGAATACGGCCAGATCCTTGGTGAAGGCGGCGGCGTGGATGGATTCCAGCTGGCCGGGCATATCGACCGCAGCGGCGCGTGCGCCGGGCCGGGAGAGACCGATCTGCGCGCATCCGCACAGGCTGGCCGCCAGCATCAATGCGGTGATGGTTCGGATAGGCCCCATGCCCGCTCCCCTTTTCCAGCCGTTGCCGACCTTATCGCCCAATTCGCCTGTCCGCGCACCCCCATAAGCATGCAAAGAAAAAGGCCCCGGATCGCTCCGGGGCCTTTCAATCGTTCGGCGCTCAAGCAGCCCGAAGGGCGTTAGCGCCAAAAGATAAGCGTCAGGATCGCGAAGCGATCAGGACGCGTAGTATTCGACGACCAGGTTGGGCTCCATCTTCACCGCGAACGGCACGTCGGCCAGTTCGGGCTGACGGACGAAGCGGACCGAGAAACCACGGTCGCCCTGTTCGATGTAGTCAGGCACGTCGCGTTCCGACGACTGCTGGGCTTCGAGCACCAGAGCCATGTTGCGCGAGACTTCCTTGACGGCGACGACGTCGTCCGGCTTCACGCGGTAGGAGGCGATGTTGACCTTCTTGCCGTTGACCGTGACGTGGCCGTGGTTGACGAACTGACGGGCAGCCCAGACGGTCGGGACGAACTTGGCGCGATAGACGATCGCATCCAGGCGCGCTTCCAGCAGGCCGATCAGGTTTTCCGAGGTGTTGCCCTTACGACGGGCAGCTTCGTCATAGGTCTTGCGGAACTGCTTTTCGGTCAGGTTGCCGTAGTAGCCCTTGAGCTTCTGCTTGGCCTTCAGCTGCAGGCCGAAGTCGGAGACCTTGGACTTGCGGCGCTGGCCGTGCTGGCCGGGGCCGTAGGAACGCTTGTTGACCGGGCTCTTGGCGCGGCCCCAAAGGTTTTCACCCATGGCGCGGTCGATTTTGTACTTGGCGCTGTGGCGCTTCGACATGAACTTCTCTTCTTCAAGATGCGGCCCGGCCTCCCCGAAAGTGGGAATGCGATCTCAACGGCGGTCCACGCATCGTCCGTAGTCAGTTCGCGCGTCCAGCCGATGGCCGAACACGAGAAAGGCGGGCTTATGACGGCCCGCCCTTCCGGAGTCAATGTTTGCAGGCGTCAGCCCTTGGCCGGATCAGCCCTTGAGGGCGGCGGCGTACAGCTCGTTGGCCTTGTTCCAGTTCACGATGGTCCAGAAGGCCTTGAGGTATTCGGGACGACGGTTCTGGTATTTCAGATAATAGGCGTGTTCCCACACGTCGGCGGCCAGGACGACGGCGCCCTTCTGCTCGGCGACGTCCATCAGAGGGTTGTCCTGGTTGGGGGTCGAGGTCACCTTCAGCTTGCCGTCCTGGACGATCAGCCAGGCCCAGCCCGAGCCGAACTGGCCGGCGCCGGCGGCGTTGAAGTCTTCCTTGAACTTGTCCATGCCGCCCAGATCGCTTTCGATCGCGGCGGCCAGTTCGGCCGAGGGCTCGCCGGTCGAACCGACGGGGGCCAGCAGTTCCCAGAACAGGCTGTGGTTCCAGTGACCGCCGCCGTTGTTGCGGACGGCCTTGGGCGCCTTGGAGATGTCGGCGAACAGCTCTTCCAGCGACTTGCCCTGCAGGGCCGCATCGGCGTCCACGGCCTTGTTCAGGTTGTCGACATAGGCCTGGTGGTGCTTGTCGTGGTGGAAGGTCATCGTCTCCTGGTCGATCGCAGGCTCCAGCGCGTCATAGGCGTAGGGCAAGGGCGGCAGGGTGAAGGCCATGGGAGGCTCCTTCCAAAGAAGATGATCAAGGAGCCTCATTTAGGAGACCGAGGCGCCGATCCCAAGGCAAGGTGGGCGATTTCGTTCGCTGGCGCGCCTCATCCTCTCGTTAATCACGATTGCCGGGAACGGACTCGGACGCACAACCCTTGATGGGTCGAAGGGAGGTAGACAGATGGACCACGGATCGACCCTTACGCCGCCGAAACTCAGCCAGGCTGCGCTCGACGCCCTGTGCGAACAGATCCTTGAAGCCGCCGACCACATGGGCGACGACCAGATTCTCTGCGTCGCCGACGCCCTGCACGACACCCTGCGCCTGCGCCGCCAGATGCGGGGACGGGTCCACCAGCGTGTCGAGGAACGACTGTGCACCGGCGGTAGTCCCGCCTTTCCCTTCTAGTCTCGCGCCCGTCTCCCCCTCGCCTCAGGCCGACGGCAGATTGACCTTCAGGCAGTCGCGCACCTGGCGTTTCAGATCGCCCGAGGCGGTCAGGACATCAACGCCATCGGCAGCCAGCACAGCCTTTACCGCGGCATCCAGCCCATCCGGCAGGGCGGCGATGACGCGCTTTTGCCCCTTGGCGTGAAGGCACAGGCCCAGCTCGGTGCAGAGCGCGGCGAACAGGGCTTCGTAGGTGTCATCCGGGGTCATTGAGCGTCTTTCAGCCGTTCCGCGTGGAAGGCGACGTGGTCGGCGATTAAGCTGGCCATGAAGAAATAGGAATGGTCATAGCCGGGCTGCATCCGCAGGGTGATCCCCTGCCCCGTCGCCTTGCCCGCCGCCACCAGCAGTTCGGGCTTCAGCTGATCGACCAGGAAGCTGTCGGCCTCGCCCTGGTCCACCAGGATGTCGTCGAAGCGATCCTTAGCTGCCCCGGCTTCGATCAGCCGGGCGGCGTCGTGGGCGTCCCACAGGCTGCGGTCCTGGCCCAGATAGGCGGTGAAGGCCTTTTCTCCCCAGGCGCAGCGCGTCGGCGAACAGATGGGCGCAAATGCCGAGACGCTGGTGAAGACATCGGGATGGCGCAGGGCCAGGGTCAGGGCGCCATGCCCGCCCATCGAGTGGCCCGACACGCCGCGCACGCCGGTGGTCGGAAACTGCGCGTCGATCAGGGCCGTCAACTCTTCGACGACATAGGTCTCCATGCGGAAATGCGGCGCCCAGGGCGCTTGCGTCGCGTCGACATAGAAGCCTGCGCCCTGGCCCAGGTCATAGGCCTCGTCATCGGCGACAGCTTCACCCTTCAGATCGGGGCCGCGCGGCGAGGTGTCGGGCGCGACGATGATGAGGCCATGTTCGGCGGCGGCGGCATAGGCCCCGGCCTTGGTGGTGAAATTATCCTCGGTGCAGGTCAGCCCCGACAGCCAGAACAGCACGGGGAACGGACCGTCGCCGGGAGGCGTGAACACCGACAGGGTCATAGGCGTGCCTGTGCTGACGCTGTCGTGCTTCAGATAGCGCAGCACGCCGCCATGGACGGCGTGGGTCTTGGTGGTTTGCATCGGGCAGTCTTCCGCGCAGGGCGCTTGAGGTCAGGGACGGTCGAGCCGCACTCTATTTCGGACGGAACATGGCGCAGACCTTGTTGCCCGATGGGTCACGCAGATAGGCCAGATGCATGACGCCAAAGGCAGTGGTGCGCGGGCCGGCCGGATCCTCGATCGCCGTGCCGCCCGCAGCGACGCCGGCCTCGGCAAAGGCGACGACGGCCTCGGGGCTGGCCGCTGCAAATCCCAGGGTGCCGCCATTGGCGTGACAGGCGGCCTGGCCGTCGCGTGGCTTGACCACGCCCAGCATACCGCGCGGCGTCATGTACCAGACCCCCGGCAGAGGCAGATCGCTGGCCGTGCCGGGCTGGTGGCCCAGGGCGCCGAGCGCCGCGTCATAGAATTTGCGCGATGCGTCGAGATCATTGGCGCCGAGCGTGACGTGCGTGAACATGGTCTTTCCTCCCGATCCGTCCGGCCGCTTCGCCAGACGGGCCCAATCTAGGCTTACTAAGTTTCTTTTGGCAACTCGCCTTTAGAACACCACGACGCTGCGGATGCTCTCGCCGGCGTGCATCAGGTCGAAGGCCTCGTTGATGCGTTCCAGCGGCAGGGTGTGGGTGATCATGGGGTCGATCTCGATCTTGCCGTCCATGTACCAGTCGACGATGCGCGGGGTGTCGGTGCGACCGCGCGCGCCGCCAAAGGCCGACCCGCGCCAGACCCGGCCGGTGACCAGCTGGAACGGACGAGTGGCGATCTCCTTGCCGGCCTCGGCCACGCCGATGACGATGCTTTCGCCCCAGCCGCGGTGGCAGGCTTCCAGCGCCTGACGCATGACCACGGTGTTGCCGGTGCAGTCGAAGGTGTAGTCGGCGCCGCCGCCCGTCATCTCGACCAGATGGGCCACCACGTCCGAGACGTTCTTGGGATTGACGAAGTGGGTCATGCCGAAGCGGCGGCCCCATTCTTCCTTGGTGTCGTTGATGTCCACGCCGATGATCATGTCGGCGCCGACCATCTTGAGGCCCTGGATGACGTTCAGGCCGATGCCGCCCAGGCCGAAGACCACCGCGTTGGCGCCCGGCTCGACCTTGGCCGTGTTGACCACCGCCCCCACGCCCGTCGTGACGCCGCAGCCGATGTAGCAGGCCTTGTCGAAGGGCGCGTCCTTGCGGATCTTGGCCAGGGCGATCTCGGGCAGGACCGTATAGTTCGAGAAGGTCGAGCAGCCCATGTAGTGGGCGATGGCCTGACCCTTGTAGGAAAAGCGGCTGGTGCCGTCGGGCATCAGACCCTTGCCCTGGGTGGCGCGGATCGAGGTGCACAGGTTGGTCTTGCGGCTGAGGCAGGACTTACACTGGCGACATTCGGGCGTGTAGAGCGGGATGACGTGATCGCCGACGGCCAGCGAGGTGACGCCAGCGCCCACCTCGACCACCACGCCCGCGCCCTCGTGGCCCAGGATGCTCGGGAAGATGCCTTCGGAGTCCAAACCGTCCAGCGTATAGGCGTCGGTGTGGCAGATGCCGGTGGCCTTGATCTCGACCAGGACCTCGCCCGCGCGCGGCCCTTCCAGATCGACCTCGACGATCTCCAGCGGACGTTTGGCCTCGAAGGCGACGGCGGCGCGGGTTTTCATGGGGCGGGCTCCTGAGAATGGCGTGTGATGTTCTTAGGCCGAAGACGGGATGGTATGGAACTGCATGACCCGCAGAAATCTCGTCATCCTGACCGGCGCCGGCATCTCGGCCGAGAGCGGCGTGCCGACCTTCCGGGCCTCGGACGGGCTGTGGTGCGGGCATCGGGTGGAAGAGGTGGCGACGCCGGAAGGCTATGCCGCCGATCCGGCCCTGGTTCAGGACTTCTACAACCAGCGTCGGCGTCAGCTGGCCGAGGTCCAGCCCAACGCCGCCCACCACGCCCTGGCCGAGTTGGCGGCGCGGTGGGAGGGCGATTTCCTGCTGGTGACCCAGAACGTCGACGACCTGCACGATCGGGCGCATGAGGCGATCACGCCCGCACCGGGGTTCGAGCTGATCCATATGCACGGCGAACTTTTGAAGGGGCGCTGCACCCGTTCGGGCCTGGTCAGCGACTGGCCCGGCGACATGGCCCCCGACGAGCCCTCCCCCGATCACCCCGAAGGCCGGATACGTCCGCACATCGTCTGGTTCGGCGAGATGCCGCTGCGGATGGAGCGGATCGACGTGGCGCTGGCGCGGTGCGACCTGTTCGTCTCCATCGGCACCTCGGGGGCCGTCTATCCGGCGGCGGGCTTCGTGCAGCTGGCGAGGATGGCGGGCGCGCGCACGGTGGAGATCAACCTGGAGCCAACGGCAGGCCGGTCGATGTTCGACGAGGGGGTCTATGGCCCGGCGACCGAGGCGGTGCCGGAGTTCTTTGGGGCGCTCTAGCCCCTCGGCGCGAACAGGATGATCGCCGCCCCGGCCAGGCAGACCGCCCCGCCGATCAGGTCCCAGCGGTCCGGCGTCGCCTTTTCGACCAGCCCCATCCAGACCAGAGACGCCACGATATAGACCCCGCCATAGGCCGCGAACGCCCTCCCCGCCGCCTCGGACGGCACCAGGGTCAGCAGCCAGGCGAAGGCGATCAGACAGATCACTCCCGGCGCCAGCCACAGCGGCGAGCGATCCAGCTTCAGCCAGGCCCAGAAGGCGAAGCAGCCGCCGATCTCGGCCAGGGCCGCCAGGGGGTAGATCCACAGGGCTTTCACGCCGGCCGCCCTGCGGGCGCCGCCCGCACATGGCGAGGGCTGATCGCGGCGATGTCGTTGACGCCGGCCAGGGTCAGGGTGCGCTCGAACTCGGCCAGCAACAGGCTCAGCGCCCGGTCGACGCCCGCCTCTCCCCCCGCGGCCAGGCCATAGAGATAGGGCCGCCCGATCGACACGCCGTTCGCGCCCAGGGCCAGGGCCTTGAACAGATCCGAACCCCGCCGCACGCCGCCATCGCAGATGATCTCGGGTCCGTCGCCCAGGCGATCTCGCACCGCCGCGATCTGGTCCACGGGCGCAGGCGCGTCGTCGAGCTGACGCCCGCCGTGATTGGACAGCATGACGCCCGATGCGCCGCAGTCCACCGCCCGGCGCGCGTCCTCGGGCGTCATGACGCCCTTGATCGACAGGGGACCGCCCCACTCGGCCGCCAGCCACTCGACATCCTTCCAGGTCACCGATCGGTCGAACTGAGACCCGATATAGTCGAACAGGCTCATCGAACGGCGCGACAGGGCGTCCACGCGATGGCTGACATTGGCGAGGTCGAATTTGCGTCCGGTCAGCGCCGGCAGGGACCAACCCGGATGCATGGCGAAATGGGCCAGACTTGCCAGGGTCAGCCGGGGCGGCAGGGACAGGCCGTTGCGGTGATCCCGCTCGCGATTGCCGGCCACAGGCGTGTCGACGGTCAGGGCCAGACCGTGCACGCCCGCCGCCTTGCAGCGCTGAATGAATTCGCTCGTCAGGCCGCGATCCCGGAAGACATAGATCTGGAAGATCCGAGGCCCCGCGAAGGCCGAGGCCCAGTCCTCGATGCGGGTCGTGCCCATGGTGGACAGGGCATAGGCCAGGCCGTGGCGGGCGGCGGCGCGCGCCACGGCGTCCTCGGCGCCGGGATGAAACATCCGCGTCAGTCCCGTCGGGGCCAGCATCAGCGGCGTGCTGACGGCTTGGCCAAACAGGGTCGAGGCCGTGCGGATGGTCGAAACGTCGTTCAGAACATCCGGCACGATCTCATAGCGCCCGAAGGCCCCGGTGTTGTTGGCGAGGGCGAGTTCGTCGTCTGCGCCCCCGTCGATATAGTCGAAGATCGGCCTGGGCAGGCGGCGCCGCGCCTGGCCCCTGAGATCGGCGATGGAATAGGCGCGGTTCAGCACGGGGGCTCGCCGGGCTTGGCCGCCTTCTCTCGCGCCAACCGTTCCAGCACCCGTCCGCGGCCTTTCGACAGGGCGGTGATGACGCCCCGGAAGGTCGCCGCCTCCTGCGCCGAGAAGGCGGCGCGCCCCAGCATGACGCGCAGGTTCTGGCTCATCGAGCGGAACTTCTCGGGCGGATGGAAGAAGCCCGCCGCATCCAGCTCGCGCTCCAGATGCTCGTACATCCCCAAAAGCAGTTCGCCCGACGCCGGCGCCTCGCCCTCGCGGAAGTTGGGCGGCGGGGCGTCCAGCACCAGGGTCCGCCACTCATAGGCGTTGATCGACACGGCCTGGGCCAGGTTCAGGCTCTGGTGACGGGGGTCGATGGGGATGGTGACGATGCCGTGGCTCAGGGCGATGTCGGTGGTCTCGAGCCCCGCCCGCTCGGCGCCGAACAACAGGCCGACCTTCAGCCCCGAGGCGGTGTCGTCGTACAGGACACGGGCGGCCTCGCGCGGGGTGCGGACCGGCTGGCGGGTTTCGCGCGGGCGGGCCGTGGTGGCGAAGACGGTGTTCAGGTCGGCGATGGCCGCCGCCACGCTGTCGAAGACCTCGATCCCGTCCAGCACCCAGTCGGCGCCGGATGCGGTGGCCCAAGCCCTCTCCTGGGGCCAGCCGTCGCGCGGGCTGACCAGACGCAGGCGGTCGAGGCCGAAATTGGCCATCACCCGCGCCACGGCGCCGATGTTCTCGGCCATCTGCGGCCGGTCGAGGATGACGACGGGAGGAACGGGCTCAGTCATGACCCACGCACTACCCCTCCGCTCCTTCTCGCGAAAGCGGGGCCCGGAACTTTGGGCGCGGAGGCTCAGTCGTCGCCGATCATCGACAGCCAGGGATCGATCGATCCGGCCTCGACCTCGGCGACCTTGATGGCGGGCCAGCCGATGGAGGCCTCGCCCGAGGCGCGCCAGGCCAGGATGGTCAGGTCGCGCAGTTCAGAGGCGGCGACGGCCAGCCGGCCCGTGGCGAAGGCGGCGCCGCGCGCATCACGGTCGCGGAACCCGCCCGCCTTCTCCAGCTCGTAGAAGGGCACGACATAGGTCAGGCTGTCCTTCAGATAGGCCACGACGCGCGGCTTCAGCGCGACATCGTCCAGGGCCGGAGCGCGCATCGCCGCCTCGACCGCATCCAGCCGCGTCGTGCGACCGACGAAACCGTTCTCGAAATCACCATGGGTGCGGCGCGAGTTGGTGAAGCCCTGCGGGTTCGGATAGTCGCCCCAGCCATTGTAATGGATCGAGACGTGGTGGGGCTGGGACGCATCCCCGACATAGTGGCCCAGGACGCCCAGGTCGCGCAGGGTCAGGGCCTCGCGCCGCTGGCGGTCGGCCCGGTACCAGGCGCGGCGGCCGGGATCGGTCTCGCGCGCCTCGGCCGCGTTCAGCACGCGCCAGTAGGCCAGGTCGCGGACCAGCTGCTGCCAGCCGTCCATGATCGCATAGGGCAGGTATCCGGCGTCGTTGACGTCCACGCCCGCCGCCTGAAGCTGGGCGTCATACTGCGACTTCAGCTCGGGCAGTTGATCCAGGGTCATGGCTGCGGGCGACAGCACATGGCCGTCGTCGGTCAGGTCGACGAAATGAGCGGTGTCGCGCTCACGGTCGTGCGGCTGGCCCGCGCCTTTCCAGCGGTCGGGCTCGCGCGCGAACTCGCCCACGTCGGCGACGGCGCCGGGCGTGCGCATGAAGGCGGGCAGGTCGTCAGGCAGGGCGCGAACGGCAGCGACCCCGACCATGCGGTGGCCGGTCGAGCCCCAGGCCGACACCTGGACGGCGGCCCCGGCGACGGCGACCAGGACGACGGCGGCGAGCGAAATACGCTTCATCGAGGGTTTCATCTGCGGCGGTCTCCGTAAGGCAGGCGACAAAGTAAGGCGGGCGACAAGGGCGGGGCATCCGGCGGTTAAATCCCCCTCGGCGCGGCGTCGAGGGGTTTCTGATCGGGTCCGAGCTTGACGCCCTGTGTCCGCGCCCCTTACCCCCATGGCATCACAGATTGAGGACAGGTCATGTCATATCGTCGCGGACTTCTCGTTGCAGGCCTGATCAGTGCGGTTCTGACGGGGCCAGCCTGGGCCCAGGACGCCTGGACCGTGAAGCCCGCCTGGGTCAGCGCCCACGAGAACTTCCTGGCCTCGCCCGCCCTGCGCGGACGCGGCGGCGCGACCAATGACGAACTGGTCGCCGCCACCTACGTCGCCTCGGTGTTCGAACGCTACGGCCTGACGCCCGTGCCCGGCTCGGCCGGCTATCTGCAGACGGTCGAACTGGTGAAGACCATCCCCGGCCCCGGCGCCAGCCTGACCCTGGGTGGCGTCACCGTGGATGAGGCCGGAGGGCTGGCCGTGCTGTCGTCCTCCAACAGCGTCGTCACCGGCAGCGTCGCCGTGGCGGGCGAAACCCTGGAGTCCGTGCCGGCAGCCGACATCGTCCTGGTCGCCCCGCCCGAGGGACCGGGAATGCGACCCTGGATCGGCGCCGCCATGCGCCAGGGCGCCAAGGTGGTGGTCCTGCGCCAGACCGAGGCGCTGAAGGCCGCATCCGCCCGCGCCGGTCGCCCCGGCTATGAGCTGCCCAGCGGCGGCGAGGACGAAGGCGAGGCATCGCCCGACTTCATCGTCGTCTCGGCCGAGGCCTATGACCGGCTGAAAGCCGCCGTCGGCGCCGGATCGACCGCTACCCTGCAACCCGGCGCATCGACCACCGAGACGGCCGCCACCACCAACGCCATCGGCTGGCTTCAGGGGTCCGACCCGTCCGCCGGGGTCATCATGATCTCGGCCCACCTGGATCACCTGGGCGTGGTCGACGGCGTCATCTATCCCGGCGCCAACGACGACGCCTCGGGCACGGCGGCGGTGCTGGAACTGGCCCACGCCCTGGGCGCCGGGGCCCAGCCCAAGCGCAGCATCCTGTTCGTCGCCTATGGGGCCGAGGAATTGGGCCTGCTGGGTTCGAAATATTTCGCCGAACATCCGCCGATCCCGCTGGCCTCCATCGTCGCCAATCTGGAGATCGAAATGATCGGCCAGCAGGACCCGACCATGCCCGCCGGCGTGATGATGATGACCGGGTTCGAACGGTCCGACTTCGGCCCGCTGCTGAAGGCGCGCGGCGCCCTGGTCGCGCCCGACCCCTATCCCGAGCAGAACTTCTTCCAGCGCTCGGACAACTACTCGCTGGCGCTTCAGGGCATCGTCGCCCACACCATCTCGGGCTGGGCCACCATCCCGACCTATCACTCGCCCGAGGACAATATCGCCTCGCTCGACATCCCCTTCATGACCGCCGCCATCCAGTCCCTGGTCGAACCGCTGCGCGCCCTGGCGGACGGCGACATCACCCCCGCCTGGGTCGAGGGCGGACGCCCTGTTGCAGGCCAGCGCTGAGCCAAGGCGCCGCCGACAGTCATTTCCCTGAAAAGGTCCAGTATCATGCGTAATCTCGTGCTCTCGGCGTCGGTCGCCGTCCTCGGCTTCGCCGCCGCCTCTTCGGCCCTGCCTGGCAAGGCTTGGGCCGAAGAGGGGATGTGGACCTTCGACAACTTCCCCATCGCCCGCGCCAACGCCACGCTGGGAACGGCCATCGACCAGCCCTTCCTGGACCGGGTGCGGCTGTCTTCGGTGAAGTTCGGCGGCTGTTCGGCGGGGCTGGTGTCGGACGCCGGCCTGGTGATGACCAACAATCACTGTGTCGCCACCTGCGTCGCCAACCTGTCGACCGAAGCCGTCAACTACGCCGAGACCGGCTTCACGCCCAAGACGCGCGAGGAAGAGATCAAATGCCCCGGCGGCTCGGCCGAAATCCTGACCGAGATCACCGACGTCACCGAGCGGATGCACAAGGCGGGCGAAGGCCTGACGGGATCCGCCTTCACCCGCGCTCGCGACGCCGAGGCCGGGCGGATCGAATCCGAGGCCTGTGGCGACGCAGCGGACAAGCGCTGTCAGGTCGTGACCCTGTATCGGGGCGGCCAGTTCAAGCTCTACACCTACAAGAAATACACCGACGTGCGCCTGGCCTTCGCGCCCGAGGACCGGGCCGCGACCTTCGGCGGCGATCTGGACAACTTCAGCTTCCCCCGCTTCGCCATCGATGCCGCCTTCATCCGCCTGTACGAGAACGACGCCCCGGCCCAGACCCCGACCCATTTCGCTTGGAACGCCTCAACCCCGGTCGAGGGCACGCCCGTCTTCGTCACCGGCAGCCCCGGCGCCACCCAGCGCCTGCTGACCCAGGACCAACTGGCCTCGGTCCGCGACGTGGTTCTGCCGATGGACCAACTGATCGCCTCCGAACTGCGCGGACGGCTGATCCGGTTTTCGGAAGAGAGCGAGCAGAACGCCTTCATCGCCATGGACCCGATCGTCGGGGTCGAGAACACCTACAAGCGCGGCCTGGGCCGGATGCGCGCCCTGACCGACACCGACTTCCTGACCGCGCGCGCAGCGGCCGAGGCGGACTTCCGCCAGCGCTATGCCGCCGCCAATACGGGCGCCTCGGCGTCGGACCCGTGGAGCGATCTGCAGCAGGTCCAGCCGACCCTGCGCGAACTCTATCCCGCCTACGCCCTGCTGGAAGGCGGCACCGGCATCGGCACCACCTCGGTCGCCGGCGGCTCGCAACTGTTCTCGTGGGCCAGGACCCTGGTGCGGGGCGCCCAGGAGCGGGCCAAGCCCTCGGCCGAGCGGCTGGCCGAATACGGCGACGCCCGTCTGGCGGCGGTGCAGAGCGGCCTGTTCGCCGAACGCCCCGTCTATCCGGGGCTGGAACAGGTGCGCGTGGAGTGGTGGCTGTCCAAGACCCGCGAATGGCTGACGGTCGACAGCCCCTATGCCCGCGCCCTGCTGGGCTCTGAATCGCCCGAACAGAAGTCGGCGCGCCTGATCGAGGGCACCCGGCTGGCGGACCCCGCCGTGCGCCGCGCCCTGTGGGAAGGCGGTCTTGCCGCCATCGCGGCGTCCGACGATCCCCTGATCCAGTATCTGCTGACGATCCAGGAGCCGACCCGCGCCATCCGCACCGAGTGGGAGGAGCGAGTCCAGGCCCCGACCGACCGCGCCTCGGAGCAGCTGGCCACCGCCCGCTTCGCCGCCTATGGCGACACCGTCTATCCCGACGCGACCGGCACCCTGCGCCTGTCATACGGCACGATCGAGGGCTCGGACGTGCCCGGCCAGCGCTGGGGGCCCTTCACCACCTTCGCCGGCCTGTGGGACCGGGCGACCGGGGCCGCTCCCTTCGATGTCGCGCCCAAGCTGTTGGCCGCCAAGGACCGCATCGACGCCGACACCGTACTGAACATGACGGTCTCGTCCGACACCATCGGCGGTTCGTCCGGCTCGCCCGTGGTCACCGCCGCCGGTGAGATCCTGGGGGCCAATTTCGACTCCACCGTGCTCAGCCAGCGCAACGCCTATGGCTATGACCGCAAGGTCAACCGCAGCGTCATCGTCACCACGGGCGCGGTGACCACCGCCCTGCGCGATGTCTATGGCATGGACGGCCTGGTCGCCGAACTCGGCGTCCGCTGAGGCGCATCCTTCAATCGTAGGGGTCGAGGCCCAGCGCCGCCTCGACCCTTGCGATCCAGGCTCTGAGCCGGGGCCGCCCGGACAGGTCGAACCCGCCGTCTGCGGCCATCCGGCTGTAGGCGACCAGGGCGATGTCGGCCAGGCTGAAGGCCTCGCCCGCCAGCCAGTCCCGATCCGCCAGTCCCGCTTCCAGCCGGTTCAGAGCCGCGTCCTCGCGCTCCATGACCCGCGCCTCGACCTCGCCCGCCGTCTTGCCGAGATACAGGCGCTGGAACCGGGCGACCGCGACATAGGGTTCGTGGCTGTATTGTTCCCAGAACAGCCATTCCAGCATCCGCGCCCGGTCATAGGCGTCGGAGGGGATCAGCGGGCTGGTCTGCGCCAGGTGCAGCAGGATGGCGTTGGACTGGGCCAGGGGCCGCCCATCGGCCAGCACCACTGTCGGCGCCTGGCCAGCGGGGTTCAAAGCCAGGAATTCCGGCGTTCGACTGCCGCCCGACATGATATCAACTTCAATCCAGCGATAATCCATCCCTTGCCAATCGAGCAACCACTTGACCTTCAAGCAGTTGCCCGAGCGAATATCGCCATACACAGTCAGCATCGCCGCCCCCTAAAGATATCAACCCCGTCGAATACTGATATCGCGATCTCAAGCGATGCCATACCTCAGAATCGAAGGACTATCGATAAGGGCGGCTAATCCATCCCGACTGTGGACAAGACAGGGCGGTTTGCTGAGGCGCCACATTCTCGACACAGGAGACAACGAGACAGCCTATGCCGCCACGGTACGGGGTCGGCGTCACCATGAGTCGCCCCATGCGTTTTGCTTTCGCAGCCTTCGCCGCCCTGTGCGCCCTCGCCTATCCGGCTATGGGTGAACCCGTCAGCTACCAAGCCGCCATCGCTCGCGATGCTGCAGTTTCGGAAACGGCTGATGTGACAGAGGGTTCCGATGCTGCGACTGCGGACGCCGCGCTGACCACCGAACAGGCCGAGCTGATGGCCGGGGATCCCGACTGGAGCGCCTCGGCGCGCCTCTATCACGCTGGTGGTGGTGGAGCGACGGGCAATGATTCGCTCGGTTGCCGCCCGATCGCCATGCGCACCGTCGCGGTCGATCCGCGCGTCATTCCCCGCCGCACCCGCCTGTTCATCCGCGAGACGGTGGGCCTGCGCCTGGCCGACGGCACCCGCCATGACGGTTACTGGTACGCCTCCGACACAGGCGGCGCGATCAAGGGCCAGAAGATCGACCTCTATACCGGCCACGGCCGCGGCTCGATGCAACAGGCCATGCGCCTGAATATGCGCACCCTGACCATCGCCGACGCCGGTCGTTTCGACGGCTGCCCCCCCGCCTGGGACGCGACGCCCGCCGCAAACATGCAGATGGCGTCCAACTAGTCTGGGCTAGAATTTACGCCGGCCGCTGACCGTCTCGAAGAACAGGCGAAAGTCCCCCATCAGGCTCCACAGCGGGTATTTGAAGGTGGCTGGCCGGTTCTTCTCGAACGCGAAATGCCCGACCCAGGCGAAGCCATAGCCGACCACCGGCATGGCCAGCAGCCACCAGGCGTCGCCCGTCATCAGGAAGGCGACGAAGGCCGTGATCACCAGCCCCGTCCCGACGACATGGATCCGCCGGCACATCCGGTTCGAGTGTTCGTGGATGTAGTAGGGATAGAAGGCCTCGAACGAGGCGTAGCGTTCACCGGGTGCGGGCTGGATGCTCATGATCCCAGGCTGCATCCAGATCACGCTTGACGCAAGACAGACGGCGGCGCCCGGTCTAGCCTGCCGGTCATGCGCTTCATCCTGACCGCTCTCTCTCTCGCAGCCGTCGCCACGAACGGCCACGCCCAGGAGGCGCCGGCCCCGGATGCTCTGGCAGGCTACCATTTGGCCTGGGCCGACGAGTTCGACAGCGACGGCGCGCCCGATCCCGCCCTGTGGCGCTACGACACCCACGCCAACAGCACCGGCTGGTACAACAACGAGCTTCAGTACTACGCCGCCGACCGGCCCGAGAACGCGCGGGTCGAGGATGGCCATCTGATCATCGAGGCGCGGCGCGAAAGCCTGGATGCTGCCGACAGCGGCGGTCAGACCTTCACCTCGGCCCGCATGATCAGCCGTCGAGCCACGACCTATGGCCTCTATGAGATCCGCGCCCGCCTGCCCTGCGCTCGCGGGACGTGGCCGGCCATCTGGATGCTGCCCGAGACAAGAGGCGCCTGGCCTACGGGCGGCGAGATCGACATCATGGAACACGTCGGCCATCGCCCCGGCGTGGTCCACGGCACGGTGCACACAGGCGCCTACAACCATGTCGCCGGCACCGAGAAGGGCAGCGAGGTCGCCGTACCGGACGCCTGCGAAGCCTTTCACCGCTATCAGTTGAACTGGACGGCCCAGGCCACGGTCTTCTCCATCGACGACCAACCCTTCTATCGCTTCGACAACGACGGGCGGGGCGACGCGGCGACCTGGCCCTTCGACAAGGCCTTCGCCCTGATCCTGAACATCGCGGTCGGCGGCGACTGGGGCGGAGCCGAGGGCGTGGACGAGGCCGCGTTTCCGCAGCGGATGGAGGTCGACTATGTCCGTGTCTATCGACCGACCAGCGACTGAGGGCCATTCACCACCCTTGCGAACCGGCGGTTAAGCGCGATGGTCTTAAGGCGGCTCCATGCAAGCCTCCGCCATCGCCTCGGCCGGCGTCAGCACGGCCCTCGTCCGCTTCGAAGCCAGCGCCCAGCGCACGGCGCGAAACCCGCTGGACAATCTGGCCGAGGAAACCGTCGAACGGATGCAGGCCAAGACCGTCGTCGCCGCCAACGTCGCCGTCCTGCGCACCGCCGACGACATGATGGGCGCGCTTCTCGACATCAAGATCTAGGACACTGAAACGAAAAAGGGCGGCCCCTGCGGACCGCCCTTTCGTCGTCTGTATCAGCTGTCCAGGAAGCTTCGCAGCTTGCGCGACCGGCTGGGGTGTTTCAGCTTTCTCAGCGCCTTGGCCTCGATCTGACGGATGCGTTCGCGGGTGACCGAGAACTGCTGGCCGACTTCTTCCAGGGTGTGGTCGGTGTTCATGCCGATGCCGAAGCGCATCCGCAGGACGCGCTCCTCGCGCGGCGTCAGGGACGCCAGCACGCGGGTCGTGGTCTCGCGCAGGTTGGACTGGATGGCCGCATCGATGGGCAGGATGGCGTTCTTGTCCTCGATGAAGTCGCCCAGGTGGCTGTCTTCCTCGTCGCCGATGGGGGTTTCGAGCGAGATCGGTTCCTTGGCGATCTTCAGGACCTTGCGGACCTTCTCCAGCGGCATGGCCAGTTTCTCGGCCAGTTCTTCCGGGGTCGGTTCGCGGCCGATCTCGTGCAGCATCTGGCGCGAGGTGCGCACGATCTTGTTGATCGTCTCGATCATGTGCACCGGGATGCGGATAGTCCGCGCCTGGTCGGCGATCGAGCGGGTGATGGCCTGACGAATCCACCATGTGGCGTAGGTCGAGAACTTGTAGCCGCGGCGGTATTCGAACTTGTCGACCGCCTTCATCAGACCGATGTTGCCCTCCTGGATCAGGTCCAGGAACTGCAGGCCACGGTTGGTGTATTTCTTGGCGATGGAGATGACGAGGCGCAGGTTGGCCTCGACCATTTCCTTCTTGGCCTGACGGGCTTCGCGTTCACCCTTCTGGACCGTCTGCACGATGCGGCGATAGTCGTCGATCGGCAGGCCGGCCTCGATGGCCACGGCGGCGACGTCAGCCCGAATCTTGGCGATCTGGGCGGATTCATTGTCGCTGAACTTGGTCCAGCGTACGCCCATTTCCTTGACGTTCTCCGACCAGTTCGGATCCAGTTCCTTGGAGAAATAGGCCTTGAGGAACTCGGGACGCGAGATGCCGTAGCTGTCCGCCATGCGCAGCAGCCGGCCTTCCAGACCGATCAGCCGCTTGTTGATCGCATAGAGCTGCTCGACCAGGGCCTCGATACGGTTGTTGTTCAGCTTGACCGTCTTCAGCCGGTCCGAGATCCCGACCGACAGGGTCTCATAGGCCTTACGGTCCTTGGCGTTCAGGTCCTCGCCCTTCAGGCGCGTGTCGACCAGCCGCTCCTGAAGCTTGCGGAAGGCGTCGAAGTCGCCGGCGATGGCGTCCAGCGTCTCCATGACGCCGTCGCGCAGCTCGGCTTCCAGCGCCGAGATGGACATCCCGCCGCCGTCGTCGAAGTCTTCGTCCTCTTCGTCTTCCTCGGCCTTTTCCGCCTTCTCGATCTCTTCGGGGGTCTTGGCGGGAAGAGGCTGGCCGGGGATGGGCTGGGGCGGCTGGTTATGCGGCAGGGACGACGGGTTCAGCACGCCATAGGTGGCGTCTAGGTCGATCACTTCACGCAGCAGGATGCGGTTGTTGGCCAGTTCGTCGCGCCACACCATGATGGCTTCGAACGTCAGGGCGCTTTCGCACAGACCCGAGATCATCGCATCGCGACCCGCCTCGATCCGCTTGGCGATGGCGATCTCGCCCTCGCGGCTCAGCAGTTCGACCGAGCCCATTTCGCGCAGATACATGCGCACGGGGTCGTCGGTGCGGTCGTATGTAGGCTTGGCGTTCTCGCTGGAGATCTCGGTCTCGGCGCGGGTGGCGACGTCACCACCGGATTCGGCTGCGTCCTCCTCGGCCTCGACGACGTTGACGCCCATCTCGGACAGCATCGCCAGAGTGTCTTCAATCGCGTCGGGGGTAACCTCTTCCGACGGCAGGACCTTGTTCAGCTCCTCCATCGTGACATAGCCGCGCGCCTTGGCCTGCTTGATGAATTTCTTCACGCCGGCGTCGGTCAGGTCCAGCAACGGTCCGTCGGACGTGGTCTCAGCGGCTTCCTGCGTATCGGTCATCTAGTCTCGGTTCTCCGCGCCCGGCTCGACCCCGAAAGGGATCGCTCCAGACTTATAAAGTGCCGGGCTTCGTCGAAGCGGTCGGCAAAAATACAACGCATCTGAAAAACATAACGCCCCGACCCTTCGTTTGTTACGAAAGTCGTCCGCTCGCTTCAAATCGCCGTGGCCAGGATGTTTTGCCGCAACCGTTCGCGTTCTCCCTCCAGCGACGCCGGAGACAGAGGCGATGAAGACCCGGAGGTCTTCTTCGCGACATTCAAGCCCTTGCCTCGGCGAGGGGCGCATTTGCGGCCTGGAAAGGCGCTCGGGCATTGCCGTCGCCTTCTCGACCTCGCGTACGAAAACAACATGGCTCGAATGCGCCAAATGGCTAGCGGGGGCCAGTCTGTCAAGGCCGCGGGCGCGATCCGCCTCCCCCGGGTCAGGCGTCAGGACGCCGCATCCCAGATTTCACGGCTGCGGATGGCGCGGCGCAGGGCGTCGCGTTCGGCCTTCAGGCGGCTGAAGGCTGCGGTGTCGAAACCCTGATCCACGCCCGACTTGGCCGCAGCCAGAGCCTGTTCCAACGCGGCCAAGTGGGTGAGCGCGCCGAAGCCCTGAGCCCAGCGCAGGCGGGCCTCGGCCAGGGGGACGCCCGCATCCAGGAAGGGCGCGCCCGACTTGGCCGCCGCCTTCTCGATCTCGTGAACCAGATCATCCAGGCCCGAGGCGGACAGGTGGCGGCGCAGCCTGGCGCTGTCCATCGCCGCGTCGCTGAACCGCAACCGCACCAGTTCGTGGGCCAAGCCCTCCAGCGACGGATCGCCGAAGCCGTGGGCCGAGATGGCCTCCAGATGGTCGTCCATCCGCTCCGGATCCTCGATGGCGCCGTGGGCCAGAGCCGCCGCAATCGGATCTACCGAGCGGGTTAAGGACTTCTCAGCTTGAGCACCTTCCGTGGTTTGCCCCGGCAGGGCCTGCATTTCATCCAGCCAACCTCCAGCCTGACGCGGGCCGCGGAAAGAGCGACGTGGTGCTACGGGCTTTTTGAAGAGCTCGTCAAAACGGTCGAATAAATTTCGTCTGTACTGTTCCGCTAAGTCTTTATCTTGGATTAGCGCTGTGGCTTGGCGCAGCCGGGCCTTCAAGCCGGCCAGACGCTCTGGCGTGTCCAGCGGCTCGACCTCGACCTCGCGACGGAACAGCATGTCGGCGAAGGCGCGGGTCTCGTTCATCGCCTGACGCAGGGCCGGCGCCCCCTTGTCGCGCAGCAGGTCGTCGGGATCCTGACCACCCTCCAGCAGGGCGAAGCGGAAGGACCGGCCGGGTTTCAGCAGCGGCAGGGCGCGTTCGATGGCCCTGAAAGCGGCTCGCTGCCCTGCCCCGTCCCCGTCGAAACACAGGATCGGCTCTGACGACACCCGCCACAGCAGGGCCATCTGTTCCTCGGTCAGGGCCGTGCCCATGGGCGCCACGGCTGGCAGGCCCGCGCGCTGGCAGGCGATGACGTCCATATAGCCTTCGACGACGATGATCGCCTGCTTGCCCTTGGACTCGGCCCCCAGAATGCGCCGCGCCTCGGGCAGGCCGTACAGGGTCGCCCCCTTGTGAAACAGCGGGCTCTCCGGCCCGTTCAGGTATTTGGCCCGGTCGTCGGGGTTCATCGCCCGGCCGCCAAAGCTGACGATCCGCCCGCGCGCATCCAGGATCGGGAACATCAGCCGGTCGCGGAAACGGTCATAGGGCGCGCCGCCGCCTTCGGGCGAGATCAGCATCCCCATCTCGACCAGATCGCCCGGCTTGGCGCCGCGCTGGACCAGGGCCGCCTTCAAGCCTTCACGATCGTTGGGGGCATAGCCGAGGCCGAACCGCTCCCACTGATCCTCGGGCAGTCCGCGCTTTTCCAGATAGTCCCGCGCCGCCTTGCCGGCCGACCGGCGCAGATTGGCGGCGAACCATTTCTGGGCCAGGTCCATCCAGTCCGACAGACCCTGGCGCTTCTGCTCGCGCTCAGCGGCCTGGGGATCCTCGACCGGCATCTGCATCCCGGCCTCGGCGGCCAGCCGCTCGACCGCCTCGGGGAAGGACAGCCGTTCGGTCTCCTGCAGGAACGAGATGACGTCGCCGTGTTTGCCGGAGCTGAAGTCGTGGAAGAAGCCCTTGTCGTCGTTGACGAAGAACGACGGCGACTTCTCTTTCGAGAAGGGGCTCAGGCCGACCCACTCCCGTCCCTGACGCTTGAGTTTCACCGACCGGCCGATCACGTCGGACGGGCGAAGGCGGGCCTTCAACTCTTCAAGGAAGCGATCATCGAAACGCACGGCCAACCCTTAACGCCGCCTCGCCCCGCGCGCCATCAACGGATGCGCCTGAGCAAGGTTCGTCCCCGATCTTCATCTTTCATTAACCACTACGTCCAAAGCGCGGCAATAAACGCCTGAATACGCACATATTTTTATCCGAGAACGGAACTGTCCACAGAGGCTGTGGATTAACCATATCTCCCGCCCGGAAGCCGGCGGGTCACGAGGCCAGGGCGCGATCGGCGTCGCAATCTCGAAACGTCGTCCGAGTGCTGCCCATGTTCATCTCGATTACCCAGCCTGCCGTCCATCCCGTCGGACCCGACGCCGTCGCCGTGCCCGGCGCGCCGACGATCCACGAACTGTCGCCCCGCGCCCTGCACGCCCGACTGCTGCAGAACGCCGCCCTGCGCCGCCTGCGCGGCCTCGAGCGCAAACAGGCGCACCGCGACGACGACGCCGGCTACTGGTTCAGCGCCGCCCCCGTCGCCGTCCGCAAGGCCTGCGAACTGCGCTGCGAGGACAAGAGCTTCGCGGCCCTGCCTTGAGTTTGGTCGCTGACGCGACGCGCTAACGCGAACGACGCGGTCGTTCGCTGCTTGAGCGCTAGCCACCTTAAGAGCGCTAACGCGAACGACGCGGTCGTTCGCTGCTTGAGCGCTAGCCCATCATCTCGCTGAAGCGATCGAACAGATACAGGCTGTCGGTCGGGCCGGGCGAGGCTTCGGGGTGGTGTTGGACGCTGAACACCGGACGGTCCTTCAGCTGGATTCCGCAGTTGGTGCCGTCGAACAGCGAAACGTGCGTCTCCATCACCGCATCGGGCAGGCTGTCGCGATCCACCGCAAAGCCGTGGTTCATCGACACGATCTCGACCTTGCCCGTGGTCAGATCCTTGACCGGGTGATTGGCGCCGTGGTGGCCCTGATCCATCTTCACGGTCGAGGCGCCCAGGGCCAGGGCCAGCATCTGGTGACCCAGGCAGATGCCGAACACGGGCTTGCCGCTTTCGACCAGCTTCCTGATTTCCGGCACCGCATAGGCGCCGGTCGCGGCCGGATCGCCCGGCCCGTTCGACAGGACCACGCCATCCGGGTTGCGGGCCAGAACCTCTTCCGCCGTCGTCGTCGCCGGGACCACGGTGATCTTGGCGCCAGTTGACGCCAGGGCCCGCAGGATGTTGCGCTTCACGCCATAGTCGATGACCACGACCGACTTGCGGCCCTGCGTCTTCGGATGACCTTCAGGCCATTCCCACAGGCCTTCGTCCCACTCGAACGCCTGCAGGGTGGAGGCGGGCTTGGCCAGGTCCAGGCCGACCAGACCGGTCCAGGCCTTGGCCTTGGCCACCATAGCGTCCAGGTCGAAGTTACCGTCCGGGTCATGGGCGATGACGGCGTGGGGCGCGCCCTTGTCACGGATCACGCGGGTCAGGGCGCGGGTGTCCACGCCCGACAGGCCGACGACGTTGCGCCGCTTCATCCAGGCGTCGAGGTCGCCTTCACTGCGCCAGTTAGCCGGATCGGTCGGCAGGTCTCGGAAGATCGCGCCCACGGCGGAAGTGTCCGACCCGCCGCCCATCTGCTCGATGTCTTCGACGTTTACGCCGGTGTTGCCGACGTGCGGGAAGGTGAAGGCCAGGATCTGGCTCATATACGAAGGGTCGGTCAGGATTTCCTGATAGCCGGTCATGGCGGTGTTGAAGACCACCTCGCCCAGGGCCGATCCAACCGCGCCGACGCCGATCCCCTGAAGGATGGTGCCATCGGCAAGTGCGAGAACGCCAGTGGCGCCGGGTAGAAGCTGTGTCGTCATGGCCCGCTCCTTACACCGAATCCCGGCAAGCAAACGGCGGCGTCGATAAAGAGATGCGATCTCCCGGTCAACGCCGCCGCTTTATGGTGTGTCAGGACGCCCGCAGACGTGCCGATAGGGTCGTTAGGCGGCGCTGCCGTCAGGAGCAGGGCCATACTGGTTCTCGGCCGGATCACCCTTCTTGGCGTAGAAGACGATCAGGATGATCGTGCCGATGATCGGGATCAGGCCCAGAAGCACCCACCAGGCCGACTTGTTGATATCATGCAGGCGTCGGAACGCCACCGCCAGCGAGGGGATGAACAGGCCCAGCGCGACCAGCGTGCCGACGGGTGAAAAACCGCCGCTGCCGCCACCGATGATGCTGTCCAGGATCCCGGCGACGACCGCCAGGCCGATGTAGAGCAGGACGAAGTACCAGAACTCCTTGCGGTCAGCCCGCCCGGTGAACTGCGCGTACTTCTTCACGGCTTCCAGAAAATCTTCCAAGGCAACGCCCTCCATCCAGGCCGCCAAACACGGGGCCCCTCAAGCGTCACAGGAAACGATCTGCGACTGAGCGTCAATCGCCGAACGACGACAAGCAGTGATTGAGCGGTGGACGCAAAGACGCGGCGGGTGCCCTGCATCCGCCGCTATCTCGCAGCCGCCTCTAGAAGCGCGCCCGGATGCCCCCGAAGAATGAGCGGCCGTAGAGTTCATACGATGACGACGTACCGTTGCCGGTCAATCCGTATGGAATCTGCTCATCGGTCAGGTTGTTGACCCCGGCGAACAACTCGACATTGTTCATCGAAGCAAAGCCATCTTCGATCCGGTAGCGCACGATCACGTCGTGATACCACTGCTCCTTGACCTCGTTGGGGAAGATCGACTCGGCATTGTTTACGCCCGGCGTCGGCGTCACGTCATACCGGGTCACCCGGTCTTCGAAACGGGTCTCCCAGGTGATCGCCAAGGGGCCGCTGTCCCAGGTCAGACGCGTCTTGTAGGACCACTCCGGATCGCCGACCTCGCCCTTTTCGTTGTCGATTTCATCAGGGCGATCCGCAAAGGCGAAGAAGTCCAGCTCCTTCAGATAGTTCGCAGTCAGCGTACCGCTGATACGCCCCCGAAGGCCGCCGAACATGGACGGATACTGCTCAGCCAGAGCGTCCAGATTCCGCACATAGTTCAGCTCGAAATCCCAACCCTTGGTCGTCAGGGCGGCGGCGTTGACATAGGTCGTCGTCACGGTGGCGAGGTTGTTGTCGGGGCCGCGAGTGAAGAGAGAGCAGAAGTTCGGGTCCAGACCACCCGACGCGTCATAGCAGTTGTCGATGATGTCCTGGGATCCGATCAGGGCGATCGCGTCGTCGATCTGAATGTCATAGTAGTCGGCGGTGAAGCTGAGGCCGGGCACCCAGCGCGGTTGAATCACAACCCCGTAGGTGAAGCTTTCGGCCTCTTCCGCATTCAGGTTGGCGTTGCCGCTCGAAATGCTGTCGATCGACACGTTGGTGTTGGCGACGAAGCCCACCGGAATGCCGTCGGCAGCGCAGTTGGCGGCGCGGTCGGGATCGCTGTCGATGTTGTCGACGTCGCAGGGATCGCTGACCGATGCGAAGCCAGCCGTGGCCGGCAGGAAGGCTTCGGTGATGTTCGGCGCCCTGACGGCCCGCGAGTAGGTGCCGCGGAACGAGATGTCCCGAACAGGCGCGTACAGAGCCCCGACCTTCCAAGCCTCAGCCCCCCCGACCGTGGAGTAGTCGGCATAGCGATATGCGGCGTCAACGGACAGGCGATAGGCGAACGGCGCATCGGCAAGAAGGGGCGCGTTGAACTCGACGAAGCCTTCCAGGACGTCGAACTCGCCGAAGGCATCGGGTTGAGGCGCCGTTTCGGACAGACCCGACTTCACGAACTCATCGTTTATGTTCTCGCTGGTTTCCTTGCGGTATTCGAACCCGCCAGCGAACGCCAAGGGCCCGCCCTGCAAGGAGAAGAACTTGGATGTGTCGAAGTTGAACACCCCCGTCACAACCTCTTGCGTGATCTTGTGCGTACGCACGGAGTCATGGCTGACGTAGTCGATCGCCTCAGGCGTGTTCTGACGAATGAACGGATTGTAGGGGACGCAGGTTTCGTCGGTCTGATCCGGACCCGGGACCTGGCTGCGGCAGACGATCGTCCCGCCTGGGCCGACGATGGAATCGATCGCTGCGGCGTAATTTCCCGGGATCAGCGAGCCGCTGCCAATGAACTCGTTCTGCGTCTGGCCATAGTTGTAGGACAGATCCCATCCGAAGTCGGCCAACCCGGTTTCGAAGTTGCCCTTGATGCCGGCCACTACGCGATAGGTCTCGCGCGTGATGTCGTTGTAGCGAGGACCGATATCGCCGTTGAACCGGCCCACGGTAATGTCTCTGCCCCCGATCACCGCAGCAAGCTCGGGGGTGATGAAGGCGTTGTCTGGCTCGATGAAGTAGTCGCCGAAGGTGAAGGACGGCTGCACGAAGTCCAGGATTTCAGACCGGACATACTTGGCGTCGACATAGGCCGTCACATTGGGTGTGATGTCATACTTGAGGCGGATGTTGGCGCCGTAGCGATCGGTCTCCGGCTGAAGCACGACATAGTCTTCGAGCGCCACGCAGGTCGGGCAGTCTTCAAACTGGCCGAACGCAAAGCTGTTGGTCCCCAGGCGCGGCGATTGCGGCGTGGGCGCTCCGGCGTCGTTGATCGCCGTGATGATGTCGAAGGTGTTCGCGTCCAGGATGACGCCATTCTCGTCCAGATAATCGCTCAGGACATTGGGCACCAGAATTCTGTCCGGGATGCCGTCGTTTGGCCCCGTGTTCAGGGGGTTCACGATGGTGCCGATATTTCTCAGAGCCGAGATGTCCGTCGCCAGGACCTGGTCCGAGTGGTCGTAGAACAGGCTGACGGTCGCGTTGCCTCGCCCGCCTGCGAAGTTGCGGCCATAGACCCCATTGGCGGAGTAGGTCTTGCCGGCGCCGGATTCGGCTCCCCCCCCCTGAACCGTGATCTCGCCGCCTTCGAAATCGTTCTTCAGGATAATGTTGACGACCCCGGAAACGGCGTCGGACCCATAGATGGCCGATGCGCCGCCGGTGATGACCTCGATGCGATCGACCAGGCCGGCCGGGATCGAGCTGAGGTCAACGGCGGCGTTGCCCGCGTCACCGCCGACGTGGCGCTTGCCGTCGATCAAGGTCAGCGTCCGCGACGCACCAAGCGACCGAAGGTCAGGGAAGTTCAGCCCGCCGGAATCGCCGAAGCTGTCTGAGTTGCCGCGAACTGTGCTGTTGGAGCTGAGGCCCGGAAGTTCGGCCAGAATGGCGCCAAGGTCCTGTGTGCCGGACGTCAGTATCGCTTCCTGAGAGACAGTCGCCACCGGCGTGGGCTGCTCCAGGTTCGGTCGCGGAATTCGCGACCCGGTGACGACGACCTCTTCAACCTCTGCGACGTCTGGGACCTCCTGCGCAGCAGCAAAGCTTGCCACGCTGATGGCAGCAAGCACGGTCGTTCCAAGAAGCTTGACCTTAAACAAAGCGATCTCCACGAGAATGGATTAAGCAGCAAGCTTTGCCATTAGAGAATTGCCGCCACAGGAAATTTTATCTTTCTTGCTTAAAGCACGAGATTCCCGCTCCTGACCAATTCAGACCTAACTTGAACACGAACATGTCATAAAGCCTGAATGCCTTTGCCATAATCTCCGGCAAGTGCACGGACCCGAAAGCTTAGCTTTATGACAGAGGACTGACGCGGCCTTCCTTGCACGCAGCCGACTCCCTCTCTAAACGGACCGCTTAACCGACAACCTGAACGCAACCGGCCACGCTTCCCGCGCCGCCGGTCGTTCGCGCGCCATGGATTCAGCCGATGTCAGAGCATGACGAGAGGGACGCCGCCGTTCGCGCCGCTCTCGCCACGCATGGCGATACGGGCGTCACGCCGCGACACACCCTGTTCTATTTCTATGGCGAGGGTGACCACGACGACCTGAACGAGGTGGCCCGACGCGCCGGCTTCGTCACGCGTGGCCAGGATGACGTGACCATTATCGAAACGACGATCCCGGTGGACGAAGCCTCCTTCGCGCCGATTTCCGCCATGATGCAATCCTGGGCCGCGGCCTTCCAGCTCGATTACGACGGCTGGGAGTGCGCGGTCGTGACGAACTAAGACCAAGAAACAGCACCCATGCCCAAACGCACAGACATCCAGTCGATCCTGATCATCGGCGCCGGCCCCATCGTCATCGGCCAGGCGTGCGAGTTCGACTATTCCGGCGTCCAGGCCTGTAAGGCGCTGAAGGCCGAGGGGTACCGGGTCATCCTGGTCAACTCGAACCCGGCCACGATCATGACCGACCCGGAGGTCGCCGACGCCACCTATATCGAGCCGATCACGCCCGAGATGGTCGAGAAGATCATCGCCAAGGAGCGCCCCGACGCGCTCTTGCCGACCATGGGCGGCCAGACGGCGCTGAACACCGCTCTGTCGCTGGATGCCTCGGGCGCGCTCAAGAAGTACGGCGTCGAGATGATCGGGGCCAAGGCCGAGGTCATCGACAAGGCCGAAGATCGCCAGAAATTCCGCGACGCCATGGACAAGCTGGGTCTGGAATCGCCCAAGTCCAAGGCGGCGCACTCGATGGAAGAGGCCCTGGAGGGGCTGGAGTTCGTCGGCCTGCCCGCCATCATCCGCCCGTCCTTCACCCTGGCCGGCACCGGCGGCGGCATCGCCTATAACCGCGAGGAGTTCGAGGAGATCGTGCTTCGCGGCCTGGACCTGTCGCCGACCACCGAGGTGCTGATCGAGGAATCGGTGCTGGGCTGGAAGGAATACGAGATGGAGGTCGTCCGCGACACGGCCGACAACTGCATCATCATCTGCTCCATCGAGAACATCGACCCGATGGGGGTCCACACGGGCGACTCCATCACCGTGGCCCCCGCCCTGACGCTGACCGACAAGGAATATCAGCGGATGCGGACCGGCTCGATCAACGTCCTGCGCGAGATCGGCGTCGAGACGGGCGGATCGAACGTCCAGTGGGCCATCAACCCCGCCGACGGCCGCATGGTCGTGATCGAGATGAACCCGCGCGTGTCGCGCTCCTCCGCCCTGGCGTCCAAGGCCACAGGCTTCCCCATCGCCAAGGTCGCCGCGCGTCTGGCCGTCGGCTACACGCTGGACGAGCTGACCAACGACATCACCATGGTGACCCCGGCCAGCTTCGAGCCGTCGATCGACTATGTCGTCACCAAGATCCCCCGCTTCGCCTTCGAGAAATACCCGGGCTCCGAGCCCCTGCTGACCACGGCCATGAAGTCGGTCGGCGAGGTCATGGCCATCGGCCGGACCTTCCAGGAATCCATGCAGAAGGCCCTGCGCGGCCTGGAGACCGGCCTGTCGGGCTTCGACGAGATCGAGATCGAGGGCACGGCGGATGTCGAGGACGACGCCTCGGCCCGCGCCGCCGTCATGCGTGCTCTGGGCCAGCCGACGCCCGACCGCATCCGCGTCATCGCCCAGGCCTTCCGCCACGGCCTGTCGGTCGAGGAGGTCAACGCCGCCTGCTCCTACGAGCCCTGGTTCCTGCGCCAGATCGCCGACATCGTCCGCACCGAAGGCCATGTCCGCGTCCAGGGCCTGCCCACGACCGAGATCGACTTCCGCAAGCTGAAGGCCAAGGGCTTCTCCGATGCCCGTCTGGCCCAACTGGTCGGCTCGACCGAGAAGGCCGTCCGCACCGCCCGCCGGTCGCTGAACGTCCGCCCGGTGTTCAAGCGCATCGACACCTGCGCCGCCGAGTTCGCCTCGGCCACCGCCTATATGTATTCGACCTATGAGACCGGCGCCCTGGGCCAGGTCCCCGAGTGCGAGAGCGAGCCCACCGACAAGAAGAAGGCCATCATCCTGGGCGGCGGTCCGAACCGGATCGGCCAGGGCATCGAGTTCGACTACTGCTGCTGTCACGCGGCCTTCGCCTTCGCCGACATCGGCGTCGAGTCGATCATGGTCAACTGCAACCCCGAGACGGTCTCCACCGACTACGACACCTCCGACCGCCTCTATTTCGAGCCCCTGACGGCCGAGGACGTGCTGGAGCTGATCGAGGTCGAACGCTCCAAGGGCGACCTGATCGGCGTCGTCGTCCAGTTCGGCGGCCAGACCCCGCTGAAGCTGGCCCATGCCCTGCAGGAAGACGGCATCCCCATCCTGGGCACATCCGTCGACTCCATCGACCTGGCCGAGGACCGTGAGCGGTTCCAGGTCATGCTGAACGACATCGGCCTGATGCAGCCGCCCAACGGCCTGGCCCGCAGCGCCGAGGAGGCCGCGCAGAAGGCCGAAGAGGTCGGCTATCCCGTCGTCCTGCGTCCCTCCTACGTCCTGGGCGGACGCGGCATGATGATCGTCCACGACCGCGAACAGCTGGACCGCTACGTCGGCGAGGCCATGCGGGTGTCGGGTTCGGACCCCGTCCTGATCGACCACTATCTGAACCGCGCCACCGAGGTGGACGTCGACGCCCTGTGCGACGACGAGACCGTCTTCGTCGCCGGGGTCCTGGAGCATATCGAGGAAGCCGGGGTCCACTCGGGCGACAGCGCCTGTTCCATGCCGCCCTATTCGCTGTCGGCCGAGACTGTCGCCGAGCTGAAGCGCCAGACCGAGGCCATGGCGCGGGCGCTCAAGGTGCGCGGCCTGATGAACGTGCAGTTCGCCATCGAGGAGCCCCACAGCGAGAACCCGCGCATCTTCGTGCTGGAAGTGAACCCGCGCGCGTCGCGTACCGCGCCCTTCGTGGCCAAGACCATCGGCCAGCCGATCGCCTCCATCGCCGCCAAGGTCATGGCCGGCGTGCCGCTGAAATCCTTCGGCCTCACCGACAAGCCGTATGACCATATCGCGGTCAAGGAAGCCGTCTTCCCCTTCGCCCGCTTCGCCGGGGTCGACACCATCCTGGGCCCGGAAATGCGCTCGACCGGCGAGGTCATGGGCCTGGACTGGAAGCGTGAGGGCGAGGCCGACATGGCCCCCGCCTTCGCCCGCGCCTTTGCGAAATCCCAGATCGGCGGCGGCACCATCCTGCCGACGGCCGGCCGGGTCTTCGTCAGCGTCAAGGACGACGACAAGCCCTTCATCGCCGGCGCCGTGGACCTGTTGCTGAAACAGGGCTTCAGCGTCGTCGCCACCGGCGGCACCTGCGACTATCTGGTCGAACAGGGACTGGCGGTCGAGCGGGTCAAGAAGGTGCTGGAAGGTCGTCCCAACATCGTCGACGCCATGAAGAACGGCGAGATCCAGCTGGTCTTCAACACCACTTCAGGCAAGCAGTCGCTGCAGGACAGTTTCTCGCTACGCCGCACCGCCCTGATGATGAAGATCCCCTATTACACCACCACGCCCGCAGCCCTCGCGGCGGCCCAGGCCATCGGCGTCCTTCAGGGCGACGAGCTGGATGTGCGCCCGATCCAGGACTACGCCCACTGAAGCCTGTTTCGTTCGTCATCCTCCGGCGCGGATCGTCGCGAGGATGACGAACGAAGAGTGCCTGCTAAGCGGTCTGGTGAAAATGGCGGCTATCGACCCAAGTCGGGCGCCGCCTTCGATCTAGGCGAGAAGCTTCCGGAAGAAGTGTCGGCTCGTTCCGCGAGGGTGATCGGGCAACTCGCCGAAGGTCTCGTATCCCAACTTCCTGTAGAATTCGGGGGCCTGGAAGCCATGGGTGTCGAGCCACACGCCGACGCATCCAACGTTACGCGCAGCCCGCTCTGCCGCCTCCATCAGCTGTGCGCCGAAGCCGCTTCCTCTCAGCTCCTTCGGCACGATGAGGATATCAACGAAGAGCCAGTCATAGGAAATCTTGCCCCAGAGCCCTCCGATGGGCTCGCCATCATCGGCCTTTATGAGGATCGCCACGGGTTCGTATCCGGACGCCCCGCCGATCTCATCATTGAATGAGACTAGACGCTCTAGGAGGAATTGATGGTCCTGCTCGCTCGCTTTGGGCGAAATGATAATCGAGGGCATGGCCAAGTTGGCCATAGTTGCTGGAGGACCGCAACGTCCGGTTTCCGGCCAGGCGTTGATGTCGCAAATCGACCCGTTGCGGACATTCTATCCCAGTAGCTAAGCTGGGCTGAGCGGAGAGGGCTATGCTGGCGGAAATCGAGTGGGTTCGACCTGAAGACGGCGGAAGATCGAAGCCCCCACTGGGCGAAGGCTCCCCGCGATATTCGACAATAGCCAGATTTATAGGTTCTGGTGAAGCATGGCCGCCTAGCGAAGCGTGGTCTCTAGTGGTCGAGAAGGTCGATGCCACAGGGCCCTACAAGTGGATGGCTGAGGTTAGATTTTTAATGGACACCGCGCCTTTGGAACTTCTGGTATCTGGCCAGAACTTTGAACTTTTCGAAGGCCTTAAGCGCGTAGCGACCGGGAAAATCCGCTAGTCGCGGGGTCCGCTTCCCACCCTTAGCCGACCTTCCGAGAGTCCGCTTTCCGGCCTCAGCCATACAGGTTCAAACCGCTTCCCCCGCCGCCTCCAGCTCTTCGCCTTCCTGCACCTGGACGATCCGGGTCGCGGCGAGGTCGGCGGTGACGTTGCCGACGGTGCGGAAGATGTCGGGGATGACCTCGACGGCCAGCAGCAGCGGAAGGGCGCCGAGCGGCAGGCCCATGGCCAGGCAGATCGGGCCGATGCTCAGGAAGAAGCTTACCTGTCCCGGCAGGCCGACGGCGGCGATGCTGGCGGCGATGGCGGTCAGGCCGCCGGCGATCAGCATCCCCGGCGCCAGCGGCACGCCATACAGCTGGGCGACATAGAGACAGACCGCCAGGTTGGCTACCGGACTGGTGATGCGAAACACGGCCACGGCCAGGGGCAGCACCAGGCCGGAGACGGCCCGCGATGCGCCCAGGCCGACGCGCGCCTGCTCCACCATGGCCGGCAGGCTGGCCAGGGACGACTGGGTGCTGAAGGCCACCGCCTGGGCCGGGGCGACGGCCTGGGCGAACCGCGCCAGACCGATGCGGCCGAACACGACGACGATGAGATAGGTCAGGAGGATGATCCCGATCTGGCTCAGGCTGACGAACGAGACATAGTGGCCCAGCACGCCGACCGCGCCGAGCCCGGCCCGCAGCCCCACGCCCAGCGCCAGGGCGAAGACCCCGAACGGCGCCGCCATCAGGATCCAGTGAACCATCACGATCATCGCCTCTGCGACGGCCTCGAAGAAGGTGGCGATGGGCGCCCTGAGCCTGTCTTCCAGCCGCGTGACAGCAAAGCCGAAGACCAAGGCGAAAAGCACCACCCCCAGAACCCCGTCGTCGCCCGCCGCCTTGACCAGGTTCGACGGAGCCAGGCTGTTCAGGAAGGCGCGGAAGCCGTCGGTCTGGACCGCCTCGCCGACCGCCGCCGCGCCATCGGGCTGCAGACTGGCCAGCACGGCGCGGCCGCCCTCGGGGTCGATCGGCCACAGGCTCAGGATCCCGACGCCCGCGGCGATGGCATAGACCGTGGCGACCACGATCATGATGCCGAACACGACCATGGCCCGCATCGCCAGCCGCCCGGTCTGGGCCGCATCGGCGATGGAGGCCACGCCATTGACCAGCAGGGCGAAAATCAGGGGAATGACGGTGATCTTCAGCGCGTTCAGCCAGACCCCGCCCAGGGCCTCGACCGTCTCGACGCCCGACGCGCCGCCCTGACCGCCCCAGGCCTGGACCGCGGCCCCGACGCCCAGCCCCAGGATCAAGGCGATGACGACCCTGACGCTCAGCGAGGACAGGAGGCGGCCAAAGCGGGAGCCGGAGTTGCGCGATTGGTTCATCCGGCCACGCTATGCGCGGACCGCCCCCCGCGCCACTGGATTTGCGTGTCGGAGGACGTGTTTTTGAAGCCGGTTTCGCCGCCTGCGCGTCCGGTGATGTTCTGGCGATCACAGCGTGTTAGCGTGGCGGAATGCGATCCCTCCTCCTCGCCGCCGCCGTCTGTCTGTCCGGGACCTTCGTCGCCCTCGCCTCGCCGTCAGCGGCCCAGCATCGCGACACGACCTGGGCCAATCCCGTCGATCTGGATTACCGCTACGGCTTCGACCAGACGCACGAGGGCATCGCCTATCGCACCGGCGCCGATCCGTCGGTCGTGCTGCACCAGGACCGCTACTATATGTTCCTGACCCAGGCCGATGGGTACTGGACCTCGCAGAACCTGGTCGACTGGACCTTCGTCACGCCCAGCCGCTGGCCGCTGGAAGGCAGCGTCGGTCCCGCCGCCGTGTCGGACGGCGACCGGCTGTATCTGATGCAGTCCGCCGCCGACCCCACGCCCATGCTGTCCAGCGACAAGCCAGAGACCGGCCGGTTCGGCTTTCACTCGCGGCTGATGCCCGCCATCCCTGGCGCCGTGCGCGGACGCGATCCCATGCCCGGCCCGAACGACCGCCTGCCCGCCGGCCCCTGGGCGCCCGATGTCTTCATCGACACGGATGGCAAGTGGTACGTCTATTGGGGGTCGTCCGACGTCTTTCCCCTGTACGGCTCGGAGATCAGCCCGACCCCGCCGATGGAGTGGGTCGACACCCCCACCGCCATGTTCGGCCTCAACCCCGCCCGCCACGGCTGGGAGCGGTTCGGCCTGAACCATTCCGGGGCCCTGCCCAACGGGACCCCGGTCCGGCCCTTCATCGACGGCGCCCGGATGAACCGGATCGGCGACCGCTACTATCTGCAGTATTCGGCGCCCGGCACGGAATACAACGCCTACGCCACCGGGACCTATGTCGGGCGCTCGCCCCTGGGTCCCTTCACCTACGCCCCCTACAGCCCCGTCAGCTACAAGCCCGGCGGCTTCGTCCAGGGCGCGGGCCACGGCTCGACCTTCCAGGACCGCTACGGCAACTGGTGGAACATGAGCACGTCCTGGGTCGGGCTGAACTGGAGCTTCGAGCGCCGGGTCTCGCTGATGCCCGGCGGCGTCCATGCGGATGGCCAACTGTGGTTCTCCAGCCGGTTCGGCGACTTCCCGCAGAAAGCCGTGGACGGCCCGATCACCGATCCCGACAGCCTGTTCACCGGCTGGATGCCGCTGTCGTACCGCGCCCGCGCCACGGCGACATCGACGCTGGACGCCTTCAGCGCCGACCGCGCCACGGACGAGGACCCCCGCACCTTCTGGGTCGCCGGGACCAATACGCCCGGCCAACTGCTGACGCTGGACCTCGGCGCGGTGAAGACGGTCAACGCCGTGCAGGTCAATTTCGCCGACTACAAATCCGGCGTCTATGGTGACGAGGCCAATCAGCGCGCTCGCTTCCGCATCCAGTGGTCGGTCGACGGCCAGAGCTGGTTCGTGTTCGCCAGCCGCATGACGGCCGAGCGCGACAGCCCCAACGCCTATTTGACGCCAGAACGTCCGGTCCGCGCCCGCTACGTCCGCTACAACCACGGCGAGGTTCCGGGCGATCATCTGGCCATCTCGGACCTGCGGGTGTTCGGCAATGCGGAGGGCGAGGCCCCGGCGGCGCCGCAGGGTTTCAGCCTGGCGCGCCAGAGCGACCAGCGCGACGCCCTGCTGCGCTTCCAGCCCGTCCCCGGCGTCTTGGGCTACAATATCCGCTGGGGCGTAGCGCCCGACCGGCTGCATTCGACCTATCAGGTCTGGGCGGACGAGTTGGCGGCGGGCGGCGGCGCTGTGCTGATCCGCGCCCTGAACCTCGGCGTCGACTATCATTTCGCCGTCGAGGCCTTTGGCGAAACCGGCGTCTCGCCCCTGACCGCCGTCTTGGCGGCCCCTGCGGGTCGAACGGCGACTGTGCGCGCGCCCGACCCTGCCCCGCCAGAGGCCGTTGCGATCACGGCCCCGGCGATTACGGCCCCGGCCGCGACGGCGGCAGCGCCTGTTTCCGAGCCGAAGTGAACCGATCCGAAGCCTGACCGTTCTTCCGGCCCACCCCGGAGAAACTCGTCATGGCCCTGTCCCGTATCGCCACCGCCGTCGGCGGTCTGCTGCTGTCCAAGGGCGGCCGCCGCTTCGCCGGTCGCCATGCCGGCAAGCTGGCCCTCGCCACCCTCGCCTTCGAGCTGTGGCAGCAGCATCGCAACTGCGCCACGCCCCAGGCGGCGGGCGCAGCCCCCAATCCAGCCCCGCCGCCTCGCCCGCAAAGCCGCACCCGCTGGAGCGGCCGCCGGGTCTGATGCGGCGATCACCCCTCTTGCCCTCCCCTGCGGAAACCGCCGTAAGGTGACAGACCCATTGGGAAGCGCGCCATGATCACCGTCCACCACCTGAACAACTCCCGCTCCCAGCGGGTGCTCTGGCTGCTGGAGGAGATGGGGCTTCCGTACGAGGTGGTTCGCTATGAGCGTGACGCCCGCACCATGCTGGCCCCGCCTGAACTGCGCGCCATCCACCCGCTGGGCAAGTCGCCGGTGCTGGACGACGGCCCGATCCGGGTGGCGGAGACGGGCGCCGTCATCGAATACCTGATGGACGCCCATCCGGGCTCGCCGCTGAAGCCGGCCGCAGGGACCGAGGCGGCGCGGCGCTACACCTACTGGCTGCACTATGCCGAGGGATCGGCGATGACGCCCCTGCTGCTGAAACTGATCTTCGGTCAACTGCCCAACCGCGCGCCGGGCCTGATGAAGCCGCTGGTCAGGGGCGTGTCGAAGAAGGCCCAGGACAGCTTCATCGACCCGCAGATCGCCGCCCACACCGCCTATTGGGAGGCCGAACTGGCCAAGGCGCCCTGGTTTGCGGGCGATGCCTTCTCCGCCGCCGACATCATGATGAGCTTCCCGCTGGAGGCCGCCGGGTCGCGCGCGCCCTATGGCGACAAGCCGCACATCACCCGCTTCCTGAAGACGATCCATGCCCGTCCGGCCTATCAGCGGGCGTTGGAACGGGGCGGCCCCTACGCCTACGCTTGATGGCGACCGACGCAACCCTGGCCGGTCGGGGACGTTAACGAACCATGCGCCTCCAGACCCTTCAGATCGTCGCCAGCCTTCTGGCCGCCATTGCCTTCGTCATCGCCTTCATCTCGGCGGGCATCGCGGTGCTGTCGTTCGTCTTCGCCCTGATCGGCGCCCTGGCGCTGGCCTGGCTGGTCTATAGTGTCGCCAAGCGGGTGCTGAGCTCTCGCGCCGCTCGGGATATCGCCCCGACCACCTGAGGTTGGCGCGTGGCGGGCGAGACCTTGAGTTTGGGCGTCAGGCGCCCTAGTCTCTTTGGCCGGTCGCACGCGCCCAGCGGCCACCGCCAATCCGTTCGATTTTCTTTCCGTCCTCCCTCCGGTTTACCGGGCGAAACAAGAAACTCCTGATACATATGGAAAAAGTCCCCATGACGGGCGAGGGCTACCGCGCCCTCGACGATCAACTCAAGCAATTGAAGTCGGTGGAACGCCCAAGCGTCATCGCGGCCATCTCCGAGGCTCGCGATCATGGCGACCTGTCCGAAAACGCCGAGTACCACGCCGCCAAAGAGCGCCAGGGCTGGATCGAAGGCTCGATCGCCGACATCGAGGACAAGCTGTCGCGCGCCCAGGTGATCGACGTGTCCAAGCTGTCCGGCGCCCAGGTGAAGTTTGGCGCCACGGTCACCGTGGTCGACGAGGACACCGAGGAAGAGGGCCGCTACCAGATCGTCGGCGAGCATGAGGCCGACGTGAAACAGGGCAAGATCTCCATCTCGTCACCCATCGCTCGCGCCATGATCTCCAAGGAGGTCGGCGACGTGGTCGAGGTCAACACGCCCGGCGGCGTGAAGGCCTACGAGATCCTCAAGGTCGAGTGGAAATAGCCACACGCGCACGTGGCGTCTCGCGCCCCCTGTGGGGCGCGGGAGGTCGGTGACCGCTCTTCTGCGTATTCAGGTCGTCTCGGATGGTCGCGCCGGGATCGAGAATCAGGGCCTGGGCCTGGCCGAGGCGGTCGCTCGCCTCACGCCTGCGCGGATCGCCGTCAAACGCGTCCGCTGGCGGCCCCTGTTCGACAAGCTTCCGGTCGCGCTGAAGACCCCGGCCATGCTGGACCCCAAGGCCGACGCGCCGTTTCCGCGCCGAGGCCGCACCTGGCCCGACCTGTGGATCGCGACGGGCCGCGCCACCCTGCCCCTGTCGCTGGCGGCCAGTCGCCTGAGCGGCGGTAGAACCTTTGTCGTCCAGACCCAGGACCCGCGTCTGTCGCCGTCACGGTTCGACATGGTGGTGGCGCCCGCCCACGACGAACTGGAGGGCGACAATGTCTTCGAGATCATCGGCTCGCCCCACCGGATCACGCCGCAGCGCATCGCCGAGGCGGCGCCAGCCTTCGCCGAACGCATCGACCCCCTGCCCCGACCGCGCGTCGCCGTCCTGATCGGCGGGCGCTCCAAGGCGTTTGACCTGACGCCTGCCCATGCGGCGTCCCTGGCCGACGACATCGCCGCCGCCATCCAGTCGGCAGCCGGTTCGCTTCTGCTGACCTTTTCGCGACGCACGCCAGAGGCGGCCAAGGCGGTCATGACGCAGCGACTGTCGGCTCTGCCGGGCATGATCTGGGACGGAGCGGGCGACAATCCGCTGTTCGCCTTCCTGCACGCCGCCGACCATATCCTGGTCACCGAGGACAGCGCCAACATGGCCGCCGAGGCCGCCTCGACCGGCAAGCCTGTCCATATCCTGCCGATGGCGCCTCTGAAACGGCCCGGCAAGTTCGCCCGCCTGCACGCCGAGCTTGAGGGGCATGGCGCCGCCCGCCCATTCGACGGCAGGCTGGACACCTGGGCCTATGAGCCCCTGGCCGAGACCGACCGCGCCGCCCGCGCCATCCTGGACGCCATGGCCGCGCGCTAGACCTCAGTCGCCGCCGCCGCCATCGCCGCCGTCCGACCCACCGTCCTCATTGTGGCCGACACCTTTGGACTTGCCGTCGGAAACGTCGGCGACGGGCGAACCACCGTCGCCGGCGCCGTTCGCCTTCTTTCTCGCCTGGGCGTCCATACCGGCTCCGACAGCCACCCCGATGGCGACACCCAGGCCCAGGCCCAGAGCCAGATTGTCCATGGCGATGCCCAGGCCGGCGCCGATGGCGATCCCAAGAGCGACGCCGACACCCATGCTGCTGCGACCACTCATGCGCCTGCCTCCAGAGAATATCGCCGCAACCTACCATCGCGCCGGACGGAATCAGCCCTTAAATAGGGGCTCATGACCCAGATCAGCTCCGCGCCCCGCTCCGTTCGCCTCGCCATCATCGGCTCCGGCCCCGCCGGCTGGACCGCCGCCATCTATGCGGCGCGCGCCCTGCTGAATCCCGTGATCATCGCCGGCATCCAGCCGGGCGGACAACTGACCATCACCACCGACGTGGAGAACTATCCGGGCTTCGCCGAGGTCATCCAGGGCCCCTGGTTGATGGAACAGATGCGCGCCCAGGCCGAACACGTCGGGACCGAGATCATCGAGGACATCGTGGTCTCAGCAGACCTGTCGCAGCGTCCCTTCCGGCTGAAGCTGGATTCGGGCGCAGAGATGCTGGCCGAGACGGTCATCATCTCGACCGGCGCCCAGGCCAAATGGCTGGGGCTGGACAGCGAGCAAAAGTATCAGGGCTTCGGCGTCTCGGCCTGCGCCACCTGCGACGGCTTCTTCTATCGCGGCAAGAACGTGATCGTGGTCGGCGGCGGCAACACCGCGGTCGAGGAAGCGCTGTTCCTGACCAACTTCGCCGCCAAGGTGACCGTGGTCCACCGCAAGGACGAGTTCCGCGCCGAGAAGATCCTGCAGGACCGGCTGTTCGCCAACCCCAAGGTCAAAGTCATCTGGGACCACGCGGTCGAAGAAATCCTGGGCCAGACGGACGGGATCGCGTCCAACGTGACCGGCGTGCGGCTGATCAACGTCAAGTCAGGCCAGACCCAGGAGGTCAGCGCCGACGGCGTCTTCATCGCCATCGGCCACGCCCCGTCATCCGAGCTGTTCCAGGGCCAGTTGGAGACCAAGACCGGCGGCTATCTGGTGGTCAAACCCGGCTCGACGGCGACCAATATCGAGGGCGTCTATGCCGCCGGAGACGTCACCGACGACATCTATCGCCAGGCCGTGACCGCCGCAGGCATGGGCTGTATGGCGGCGCTGGACGCCGTGCGCTTCCTGGCGGAAGAGGATCACGCCCGCGCCAACCAGCCGATCACTCATCACGAGGCGGAAAAGATCGGCGTCTGGTAGGCGCCGTCCAGATCAGTTGGCGAACAGCTGAAGCTCTGGCGGGGCATACTGGACGGGTTGCCCGTTGCGGCGTCCGAGCGCGTATTCGACCGACTTCTGGACCGCGCGCTCATCCGTCGGCTTGGACAGAACGCCGATGGCGCCGGCCACGCCGTTGCGGACCATGCCCGGATTGGCGGTCATGTAGAGGACGGTCACGCCCTTTTCCTGAGCCAGGTCACGTCCCAGCTCGACGCCGGTCGGCCCATCCGACAGATGGATGTCGACCAGGGCCAGATCGACCTCCATCTCCCTGACCAAGTTACGCGCCGTGCGCGCGTCTGCAGCGGTCGCGACCACGTCATATCCGAGGTCTTCCAGAACGAAGCGGAGCTCCATGGCCACCAGGGCCTCGTCCTCGATGATCAGAATACGCGCAGTCATGATCCCGGCTTGTTTGATCGATACCCGCGGATAACGCGGACTACCCTTGATGGTTTCACGCCTAGTGTCGGTTAGCGGACTTTTCTGCAGCCCGACGTCGTGACAGCGCGGTGGCGGGAAGATCCGCCACGACCTTCAAACCTTCGGGTCGCCAGATTCGTTCCAGCCGTCCGCCCAGCTGGCCCTGAACCGAAAGCGTGGCCAGAGAGGTGCCGAAGCCCTCGCGCGTCGGCTCCCCCGTCACAGCCGGACCGCCCGTCTCCGTCCAGATCAGGACGAAGCGATCGTCACGCATCTCGGTCCTCAGGATGACGCGACCGCCAACGACGGACAGGGCGCCGTATTTGGCGGCGTTGGTCGCCAGTTCGTGGAACAGCAGCGCGACGGACGTGGCCGCCTGATCGTCGAACACCGCGTCGTCGCCCTCGATAACCACCCGCGTCGCGCCGTCATCGTCGGCGTAGGGCTTGAACAGGGCCTCAAGAAAGGCGTGCAGCGTCATGTCGCCCACTGTCGGGCGCGAGACCTCGCTGTGCGGGCGAACGAACTCATGCGCCCGCGCCAGGGCGCCGATGCGGTTGCGCACGGCAGAGGCGAAGGCCTTGGCCTCGGGATGCTGACGGGCCGACAAGGCGATCAGGGCCGAGACCACGGCGAAGATATTCTTGATCCGGTGGCTCAGTTCCTGGCTGAGCAGTTCCTTGTTCTGCTCGACCCGCTTCAGATCGTCGATGTCGGTGCAGGTGCCGAACCAGCGAACGATCTCGCTGGCCTCGTTTCGGATCGGCACGGCGCGCCCCAGGGTCCAGCGATAGACCCCGTCATGGCGCCTGAGCCGATATTCGATCTCGTACAGGTCGCCCGTCGCCAGCGAATGACGCCAGGCCTCCCAGGCCCTCGGCTGATCCTCGGGGTGGAAGATGGCGGCCCACCCCTCTCCGTCCGTCGAGCCCTCGGCCACGCCCGTAAACTCGTACCAGCGGGCGTTATAATAGTCGTGCAGGCCGTCGGGCTGAGTGGACCAGACCATCTGCGGCATGGAATCGGCGATGGCGCGGAACTTGGCCTCGCTCTCGGACAGGGCGGCGGCGACCTGGGCCAGGCTGGCGTCGAGAGCCTTGCGCTCGGAGATATCGACCGAGATGCCTGGAAAATGCTCGGGAGAGCCATCGGCGGCGAAATAGATCTGGCCTCGGGCCACGACCCACCGCGTCGCGGCGCCGGGCGCCTGAAGCCGGTATTCGCTGACGAAGACCCCGTCGCCCTCCATCGCCTGCTGGATCTCGGCGGCGACACGGTCGACATCCTCTGGATGCATGTGGGCCATGAAGGTGGTCAGCGGCGCGCCCTGCTCGACCGTCTGAAGGTCGACCCCGTACATCCGCGCGAAGCGTTCGTCGGCAACGACCCGGTCGTTGACAATATCCCAGTCCCAGGCGCCGACATATTCCGAAGCCAGCACCGCCCGACGCGCCGTCTCTTCGCTTTCCTTGCGCTGGGCCAGGGCCTTGCGCAGTTCCATCTGGCTGATGACCTGGCGGGCCAGAACGCTGAGCGCCTGGGCCTGGAGATCCGTCAGCCCCTCGGGCCGGGGCCGATAGTCGATGATGCACAAGGACCCCACCGGCAGGCCGTCGGCGCTGACCAGAGGCGCGCCGGCGTAGAACCGGATGCCCAGGGCCCCGGTGACCAGAGCATTGTTGGCGAACCGAGGATCCTGGGTCGCGTCGCGCACCACCATGACCTCATGCTCGCGCATGGCGTAGTCGCAGAAGGACACGTCCCGGCCGGTCTCGCAGGCGTCCAGCCCGATGCGAGCCTTGAACCACTGGGTGTCGCTGTCGACCAGACTGATCAGCGCGGTCGGCGCATCGCAAATTCGCGCGGCCAAGGCGACGATATCGTCGAAATCGTTCTCGGGCGCGGTGTGTAGCACCCCATAGGCGCGCAGGGCCGCGATCCGGTCCCGCTCGCTCCAGCCATTGGGCCATTGGTCATTGATAGTGGACAGAGACAGAGGACACACGCCGTTTCACAGGCGACTGGCGCCATCTTGCTGAGTAAATGCGCGGGAAGCGGCGCCGTTGCAATCTTAGCCGGATGTCAGGCAGCGGGCTTGCCGACCTCCTCGACATCCATGGTGGTGACGCCGGCCGGGGCAGGCGCAGGCGTGACGGCGGGCGCTTCGAAGGCACGCAGCCGGGCGTTGATGGCGGCGATCTCATCACTGGTGGCGACGCGACGCCCGCCCAGGCTGGCGACTCCGACGACGCGGGTCTGGCCGTTGATCTCGACGGTCTTCAGGCCGGGCGCGGTCGCCGCAGACCCGTCGGCCGCCACCGCGGGATCGCCGCTGGCCACGATCAGCCGGGGCCGCGCGAACCGGGCCTCGTCGATCACCGGCTCATGGGTGGCGTAGCGCTGATTGAAGGCGGCTGTTTCGCCATAGACGCCCTTCCAGCGATAGAAGATATGCGCGCCGATCTGAGTGATCTTGGCCAGGGTCGGCGACCACCAGGGATGCACATAGTCGGCGTGGTAATGGGTCGCCGTTCCGACCTTTGCCGCCACATGACCAGCCAGGGCTCGCTCGGCCACGCTGGCGGCGCGACGCCAGGCCCAATCGACCGGCGCCTGAGACAAGGCCCCATCGCAGGTGAAGCTGAACTGGCAGCCGGTGTTCCGCTCGGCGCCCTCGAACACCACGCCGCAGATGGAGTTCGGATAGTTGGGATCGCGGACGCGGTTCAGGATCACCTGGGCCACGCCCTCCTGGCCCTCGGTGCTTTCCAGCGCCGCTTCGTAATAGACACCCTGCGTCAGACAGCGGACGGCGCGGCGGCGGTCGGCCTCCGTCGCCGCCTTGAACACGAACGGCAGGGCGGGCCGCAGCGCGCCGTTGGCCGCCGGCATGGCGGCGTTCATCCGCTGGGCGTCCAGGCCGTTGGCGCCGAGGTCCAGCGACGGCTTCCCGGCCAGGGTCAAACTCTCCCAACCGGGCGTCAGGCCATAGAGTTCGGCCTCGCGAGCGTTCGGATCATGGCGAATGGCGATGGCCAACTGCGAGGGATCAAGCCGGGCGCGCATGGCGGCCAGACCGACATCGGTCAGATCGCCACGGGTCGCACGCGCGACGGCCTCGGCCGTCAGATCCACAGCCGGACGCGGGGTCGAACTGGCGGCCATGGCGACGCCCAGCGCAGCCAGCATGGCGGGCGCTGCGGCCGCAATCCTGCGGCCCTGTCGTTTCACCCTGATCCAGTCGATCGCGATCATCATGTTTCCGTCGGAGGCGCCGAGAAACGCCGGAAGGCAGGGCGTCTAACCCCCCATCGCGGCGCTTTTCGGACCACGGATTACCGTTCGGTGAGACTCTAGCGCGAGCCCAGCGTAGATCGCAGCATCCAGGTCGTCTTCTCATGTGCAGCCAGGCGCTGGGTCATCAGATCGACCGACACGTCGTCGCCGGCTTCCTCCGCCGTCTTAAGCGCCGTCCGCATGGTGGCGATGACCGTTGCGTGGTCCTTGATCAGTTCCGCCAGCATGGCGCTGGAATCCTGCTCGGGATCGCCGTCGCCGATGGAGGTCAGGTTGGCGAAGGTGGCGTAACCCTGGGGCGCGAACTCGCCCAGGGCGCGGATGCGCTCGGCGATGGTGTCCAGCGCCTCCCAGATTTCGCGGTACTGCTGTTCCAGCAGCGAATGGATCGAGAAGAACTCTGCGCCCCGCACGTTCCAGTGATAGCCGTGGGTCTTCAGATAGACGGCATAGCTGTCGGCCAAGACCTTGGTCAGCTGTCCGACAACATCCGTGCGTTCGGCTTTCGAAAGGCCGGTATCGATCTTGGCGGTCATACTGTCTCCAGAATAAGAATATCGTTGGGCGTTGCGTTCAGTTGGGCATTGAGCCGAAGCCTGCCAAGGCCCGCTTCCCCTCAATCAGAGGGAACGCACACTAGAGGTAGGCGTTGCCGACAAGCGTAGCAATGCGCGGCGGCCAGGCTGAAACGGGGAACGAATGGGCGCTGTCGCGTTCTTCAGAAAGGTGGCGGACACCGATGCCGGGCTTCTGCGGCTGGCCCGCACCCCGCCGATGCCGCTGTGGCGCAATCTGCTGGTCGGATTCGCCTGGGCCGCCGCCGTGCTCAGCGTGCGCGCCGCCGCCTCGACCTTCTATGGCGACATCACGGGCTTCATGATCCTGTTGCCCGGCGTGATCCTCGCGGCGTTGTCGGCCGGGCGCGCGGCGGGCCTTGCCAGCCTGGTCACCTGCCTGATCGGCGGATGGATGGTCGTCCACCTGACCGGATCGGGCGTGAGCCTGTTCACCGACCTCAACCGCGTCGGCTCCTTCAACTTCTTGGTCGTCGGGACGTTCGTGGTGATCATCGCCGCGTCGTTGAGAAAGACCCTGGGCCGGCTGGACGCGGCGCAGCGCGACGCCCGTACGGCCGCCGCCGCCCTGCGACGCAGCGACACCCAGTTGGAGGCCATGATCGACCAGGCTTCGGCCGGCATCGCCCGGGTCAGCCTGGACGGCCAGGTCGTCAGCGCCAACCAGAGGTTTGCAGACATCCTCGGCTACACGACCGAGACCGCCATCGGCATCAACACCCGCGCCGCCAGCCACCCCGAGGATGTCGAGCCGACGCTGAAACTCTTGCAGCAGGTCATCGCCGGCGGCCCCGCCGGACAGATCGAGAAACGCTACATGCGTCCCGATGGCCGCGTGGTCTGGGGCCTGACCAGTCTGGGCGCCCTTACCGACGAGAACGGCGATCCGGCCGGCTATATCGCTGTCGTGGTCGATATTACCGATACAAAGACCGCCGAAGCCGCCCTGCGCGAAAGCGAGGAACGGTTCCGGCTGATGGCGGATACGGCGCCCTCGCCCGTCTGGCTGACCAACGAGGAAGGCGAGGTCCAGTTCGTCAACGCGGCCCTGGTCGAATTCTACGGCCGCCCCGCCGACGACATTCTCGGCCACGTCTGGAAGATGGCCATACATCCCGACGACCAGGCCGGGGTCGCCGCCGTCCAGGCCCAGCATCGTCCCAAGCACGAACCCTATGCGTTCGAATGCCGCTTCGCCCGCCACGACGGAGCCTGGCGCTGGATGAATGTCTCGGTCAATCCGCGCTTCGATGGGGAACGACAGTTCCGTGGCTATGTCGGACTGTCCTTCGACGTGACCGAGAGCCACGAGGCGCTGGACGCCCTGGCCCGGCAGGATCGGCGTCAGCGCTTCCTGCTGCAGATGGCCGACGGGCTTCGCGATCTCAGCGACCCGCGCGCGGTGATGGATCACGTCAACCGGCTGGTGGGCGAGGACCTCGGCGTGGTCCGTGCGGGCTTTGGCGAACTGGATCGCGATGCGGGCTTCTACCGCCTCTATCGCGACTGGACCGACGGCGTGCCGTCCAGCGAAGGCGACTGGCCGATCGAGACCTTTGGCGGCGAGGTGGACGCCGAACTGGCTCGCGGGATGCCTGTCATCGTCGAGGATGTCGCCGCCGATCCACGCACGGCTGCAGCGAAACAGGCCTATCTGGGCATTTCGGTACGGTCCTTCGTGTCCATCCCGCTGATGCGCGGCGGGCGTCTTCGCGCCTTCATGAACGTCCACAGCGCCACGCCGCGCGTCTGGACCGCCGAGGAAATCGGCCTGCTGGACGAGACGGCCGAGCGGGCCTGGAGCGAGGTCGAGCGGACCCGCGCCCAGGCCGAGGTGGCCGAAAGCGAGGCCCGGTTCCGCGCCATCGCCGACACCGCGCCGGTGCTGATCTGGGTCACCCAGCAGAATCGCCAGCGCGCCTTCGTCAATCAGGCCTACGTCGCCTTCATGGGCGGGGACTACGAGAGCGTCCGTACGGCTGACTGGCGCACATTCATCCACCCGGACGACCAGGAGCAAATGGCGCGATCGTCCCAGGCCGGCGAAGCCACGGGCGAGCCCTTTTCGCTGGAGGCCCGCTATAAGAACAGCGCCGGGGAATACCGCTGGCTGAAATCCTTCTCGCGCCCGCGCCTGGCCTCGGACGGCGAGGTGGCGGGCTTTGTCGGGGTCGCGTTCGACGTGACCGACGCCAAGCGCGCCGAGACCGACCTGAAACGCATCAACGAACTGCTCGAAGACCGTGTCGGAGAGGCCCTGGCGGAAAAGGCCAAGGCCGAAGCGGACCTGATGCACGCCCAGCGCATGGAGGCCGTGGGTCGGCTGACGGGCGGGGTGGCCCACGACTTCAACAACCTGCTCACCGTGGTCATCGGCGCCCTGGACATGATCCTGCGCTCGCCCGACGACGCCGCCCGGCGCAAGAAACTGGGCGAGGCGGCTCTGGCAGCGGCACGGCGTGGAGAAGGTCTGACCCACCAGCTGCTGGCCTTTTCGCGGCGCCAGGCCCTGAGGCCCGAACTCGTCGACCTGAACACCCTGATCCGCGAGAGCGAGCCCCTTCTGCGCCGGGCCGTGGACGAAACAGTGTCGTTCAAGATCAAGCTGAAGCGCGGCGGCGTGCGGGTCAGCGTCGATCCGTCTCAGTTCGAGGCCGCCCTGCTTAACCTGATCGTCAACGCCCGCGATGCGATCGCGGAAGGAGGATCGGCCAAGGCCGGCAGCATCCTGATCGAAACCCAGGCCTGCGAGGTCGAGGCGGGCGAGGTCGCCGAACTGGCCGCCGGGACCTATGTCTGTGTTTCGGTCACTGACAACGGCGCGGGCATGGATGCAGCGACCATGGCTCGGGTGTTCGAACCCTTCTTCACCACCAAGTCGGTCGGCAAGGGCACAGGCCTGGGCCTGAGCCAGGTTTATGGTTTCGCTCGCCAGAGCGGCGGCGGCGTGCGTATCCGCTCTGGCGTCGGCGAAGGCGCCGAGATCAGGCTGTATCTGCCGCCCCTGGCCAGAGACGCGGCTGTTGAGCCAAAACCCGACGCCGCGCTGGATGATATCCTGCCGTCCGGCCGCCGCCTGCTGCTGGTCGAGGACGACACGGGCGTGGCGGCGGTGGCCATGGAACTGCTGGAAGAGATGGGACTGGACGTGGTGGCGGCCGAAACCGGCCCCGAGGCGCTGAGGGTTCTCGGCTCCGGACGGTTCGACGTGATGTTGTCGGACGTGGTCATGCCAGGCGGCATGACGGGCATCGAGCTGGCGCGGCAATGCGCCGTCGACTACCCGGATCTGAGGATACTGCTGACATCGGGCTATGCAGGCGACGACGTGGACGAGGCGCTCAGTGACGCGCCCTGGTCGATCCTCAGAAAGCCCTACTCCGCCGAACAGCTGCGCCGCGCTCTGGGCGAGGTGCTGCCGCTCGACGAATAGGCGTTTCTAGCGCTGGCGGCTCTTGCGGGCCGCGTAGCGGGCGTCGCGAGCGGCCTTCTGCTCTTCCTTGGTGAGTTGCTTGCGCTCCTTGCGGGCGGCGCGCTTCTCGGCCTCGGCGGCTTCCTCCAGCTCGCGCTGGACGGCCATGCGGGCGGCTTCGCTGTCGGCCTTCTCGCGACGAGCCTCGGCCTTGGCCAGTTCGTGCTGTTGACGAATGGCCTCTTTTTCGGCGGCGCGCTTTTCAGCAAGACGCTCGAATTCGGGATCGGGGGCGGCGGCCTTGGGCTTGAACTTGGCCAGCAGCGCCTTCTTGGCGTCCTGCTGGGCCGTGATACGGTCGTTGAAGCCGGTCTGTTTCAGGTCTCTCATGCGTAGGGTCGGTCGTCCTTGATCGGGTGCGAAACGCGACGACGCCGACGGCGGGTCGCGAGAGGGAGTATCAGGCGTCGATCTCCGGGCCGGTGGCAAAGCCCAATCCGGCCCGGAAATCAAGGTTCACGGCGCAAAAGCGGGCGCAAAGCCATCGCTTTCGGCGTCAGGCGCACAGCGGCGCCACACTCCCGGGTGCGATGAGGCCGCAACATAAGCATGGAGTTGTCGATTCCAAGGCGGCGGCCAACCCTGGATCCCATGCCCGGTCCAGAAGTCAGCGAGGACGATCGGCCTGGCCGACCACGGCGCCTGCAGCGCCGCCAACGGCGGCTCCCACCGGCCCGGCGACAACGGCCCCGGCGATGGCTCCGGTTGCGGCTCTCTGTTCGACGGAGTGACCGCAGGCGGCGAGCGCCAGGGCGGAAGCGATCAGGCAGACAGCGGCGACAGAACGGGTCATGGCGGGTTCCTCAAGCGATTGGGGTGCAATTGATTAATGGCGAAGCTTGAACGTGGCCTGCCCTGCCGGGTTCCACCCTACGGGCGGTCAAGTGTCTGATCTTCTCGAATGCCCATCGAAGACAATAGAAATATCTCCGTTGAATGCAGCCTAACCATGCGATGACCATCGTTGAGTTGATATCGGTCGGTTAACGACAGTAAAAATGCGACTGACTGCCGTCTATAATCTACATAGACACATATGATAAGCTGCCCTTGTTTTCCGCCCACCGGAAATTGGTGCACTGCACTCGAATCTTGCGAATCAAACACATTGAGGCCATAAACGGGTGGCTTAAGGCCCGACTTCGCCGGCCGGCCGTTCGCCGACCGACGATTTTCCCGCGAGCCGAACGATGATCGATGATCGTCGTCAGCCGCGTGATCTACCCCGGGGGCTGCGTTTCTCGCCCTGCCGAACAGGACGACGCCTTTGTTCCATTCCTCGCAACCCCGCGCGACAGCGCCCGCAGATCGTGTGGCCCGGATTCGGCCCATGACGGCGGCGGCGATGTTTGGCGGAGTGCTGGGTCTGGCGATCGGCTGCGCCTATCTGGGAGGATCGGCCGCCAAGGCGACGACGGTCCGCGCCCAGGCTGAACGGTTGAAGGGCGCGACATCCGCCGGCTTCACCGAGGAAGCCCTGGCCGCCGCCGCCGGCGGCCTCGATGGCAGCGCCTTGAGCATCGCGCGCCGCCACGACCCCTATACCGTCGCTGGATCCGCCCAGCGCGACCGACAAGCCGAGCTTTTGACGGCCCGTCTGGAACAACTGCGCGGTGATCCGCGTGGCGGCATGGCCTCGGGCCTGCGCCACGCCAGCCTCAACACCGTCGTCGACGCCGCCCGGCCTTTCCGCCTGGCCAACGCCCTGGACGCCTCGCGCGACCTCGAATGCCTGACCCAGGCCGCCTATTACGAAGCGCGCGGCGAAGGCCGCGACGGCATGGCTGCCGTCGCCCAGGTCGTCCTGAACCGCGCCCGCCACTCCGCCTTCCCCAGCACCGTATGCGGCGTCGTCTTCCAAGGCGCCGGTCGCCGCGTCGGCTGCCAGTTCAGCTTCACCTGCGACGGCTCGATGCGCGCGCCCGTCAATCGCGCTGCCTGGGGCCGGGCCCGCGACGTGGCCTCGCGCGCCCTGGCCGGAGCCGTCTATGCCCGCGTCGGCAACGCCACCCATTTCCACACGACCAACGTCTCGCCCGGCTGGCGCAACTCGTTGATCCAGGTCGGTCAGGTCGGCCAGCACGTCTTCTATCGCTTCGGTGGTCGCGCCGGATCCGGCGGCGCCTTCAGCTATGCGGCGCGGCCGTCGACCGCCAGCGACACCCAGCCGCAACTGCTTCAGGCCAGTCTCGACCCGACCCTGCCCGTCCGTCAGGCCGGCCAGGCCGTGGCCTATACGCTCGTACTGGCTCAAGAAGGCATCGCCCATGCCGTCGACAACCACGCCGAGGCTCGCGAAGCTTCGCGCGAGACGGCTGTCGCTCCGCGTGAGACTGCCCGCCCGGCGTCCCCTGCGCCCGTTGCTGCCGCTCCCGCTCCTGCAGCGCCCGCCGCCGCCCCGGCCGTCGTCGCCTCCGCCGTGATCAAGACATCGACGCCCGCCACCTGATTCCGGCTTCTCAGCGCTCCTGCGTCTTCCACTGGGTAGTCATGTTCTGGCGGATATTGCCGAACCGACCCTGCTGACCCAGGTTCACATCGGCGTCGCCGGGCTGGTTGGACTGGGCTCCGGTCGCCAGATCGCGCCGGTCGTCCGACATCGCTGCGTCATCGACCGATTGGCCGCCGTGGTCGGCGAAGCTGCGCTGTTCCTTGGGGACTTTCAGTGACTTGGTCATGGGAAACTCCTTGGGCTCTTCGCAGGGATTAACCCTCCGCGCCCCGGCATGTTCCCCTATCAGCGGTCGCTGTCTTGGTCAGACGGCGTCCAGGCCGATGTCCAGCACCGAGACCGAATGCGTCAGGGCCCCAACCGAGATCACGTCGACGCCCGTCTCGGCTATGCCCCGGACCGTGCCCAGATTGACTCCGCCCGAGGCCTCCAGCACCACCCGTCCCGGCGCCCGCGCGGCGACGCGCGCCACAGCCTGGCGCAACATGTCGTTGGTGAAGTTGTCCAGCATGATGACGTCGGGCGCCACGCCCTGTTCGATCAGGGCCAGGGCCTGATCCAGCTGATCCAGGCCGTCGACTTCCAGCTCGACCTTCATCAGATGCCCGGCCATGGCCCGCGCCGCGCGCATGGCCGGCTCGACCCCGCCGCAGACGGCGACGTGGTTGTCCTTGATCAGGATGGCGTCATCCAGGCCGAAGCGGTGGTTGATCCCGCCCCCACAGACGACCGCATGTTTCTCCAGCGCCCTCAGGCCCGGCGTGGTCTTGCGCGTATCCGCGATCCGCGCCTTCGTCCCAGACACCGCCTGCACATAGTCGCGCGTCATGGTCGCCACGCCGCACAGCCGCCCCAGCAGGTTCAGCGCCGTCCGCTCGGCGGACAACAGGGCGCGCGCATCGCCCTCGACCTCGACCAGCACCGCGCCGGCCTGGAACGACTCGCCGTCGCGCCGACGCACGTCGATCTTCGCCTGCGGGTCCATGGCCAGCACTGCCAGCCGCACGCAGTCAACGCCTGCCAGCACGCCGGGCTTTCTGGCCGCAAACACCGCCTTCATGCGCGCGCCTTGCGGGATACAGGCCTGGGCCGTTACGTCGCCGGCCCGGCCCAGATCCTCGGCCAGGGCCATGCGGACGATGGGCTCGATGAGGAGTTCGGGAAGCTGTCGGATGGTCATTGCGCCGCCATGGCCAGGGCGCGGCGACGCAGCCGCGTATGCACGGCCTTGGACGCCGTTTCCGGATAGTCCGAGCGATAATGACCGCCCCGGCTCTCGTGACGGGCAAGGGCCGCCTCCGCGATCAGCCGTGCGGTGACCAGCGGCAGGGCGGACCCCTCCGACGCCTCGAGCCGGGCGATCAGGGCCAGCAGCCGCGTCAGGCCCGCTGCATCACGCACCACTCCGGCCTCGGCGCTCATGGCCCGGCGCAGGGTTAGCAGGTCCTCTGCAGACAGATGGCCGACGACCGGCGTCGTCCGTTTTGAATCGCCCGAGCCGCCGACATCGCCAGCCGCCGCCCTGCCCGTCCGCCGCCCAAAGGCTGCGGCTTCCAGCAGGGAGTTGGAGGCCAGGCGGTTGGCGCCATGCACGCCCGTCGCCGCGCATTCGCCGACGGCATACAGGCCCGCGACCGTGGTGCGCCCCTCGGGGTCCGCCGCGATCCCGCCCATGTGATAATGAGCCGCCGCCGCCACCGGGATGGGCTCCACGCGAGGGTCCAGTCCCGCCGCCATGCAGGAGGCGAAGACGGCGGGAAACTCCGTCTCGAAATGATGGATGGCGGTTCGGGCGTCGAGGAAGGCGCCGCGCCCGTCCGCTCGCGCCTGATGCACCGCCCGCGCCACCACGTCGCGCGGCGCCAGATCGGCGTCAGCGGCTGGCCCCAGCAGGAACTCGCCATGGCGGTCGATCAGCCGCGCCCCCTCGCCGCGCAGGGCTTCAGTCGCCAGCGGCATGGGGTCCAGGCCGACGTCGATGGCCGTGGGATGGAACTGCACGAACTCGGGATCGCGGATTTCCGCCCCTGCCAGATACGCCAGGGCCAGACCCTCGCCCAGCAGGGCCGCAGGCGTGGTGGTGGCGCCGAACAGGCCGCCCGCGCCGCCGGTGGCCAGCACCACCGCGCTCGCCTCGACCTCGACCGGGCCATCGGCGCGCTCGATGACGGCGCCGCGCACGCGACCCGTCTCGTCCTGCAACAGGCCGACCAGGCGCCCGTCTTCCCAGACGGTGATGTGGTCGGCGGCGCGCGCCGTGGCGATCAGGGCGGACAGGATGGCGCGGCCTGCGCCGTCGCCCCCGACCCGCGCCACCCGCGCCATGGAGTGGGCCGCCTCACGCGAGACGGAAAAGCCGCCGTCCGCCTCGCGATCAAAGGGCGCGCCCAGCGAGGCCAGCCACTCCACCGTCGCCCGACCGTCGTCGGTCAGGGCCTGGGCCGCATTGCGGTCGACCAGACCCGCGCCGGCGATTTCGGTGTCCTTCAGATGCAGGGCCGGAGCATCCGCAGGCGACAGGGCCGCCGCTACGCCGCCTTGCGCCCAGGCGCTGGATGCGGCCTGAAGCAGAGGGGCGGGACTGACGACCAGAACCGGCGCCGGGGCCGCTTCCAGCGCCGCCGACAGACCGGCCAGGCCGCCGCCGATCACCAGCGGGCCGTTGTGCTGGATCCGCTTCACCGGCCGAACCTCAGGAAGTTGGCGCCGTGAGCCATAGCCCCCTCCAGCGATCCCGCCAGCGGCAGCAGGGCCGCAAGAGCCACGCCTGCGCAGGCAAGAGCCGTGACCACGAACAGACCGACGCTCATGCTCGCCTCACGCGCCGTCAGGGTCCGCCCCTCGGGTCGCCAGGCGCCGCGCCGCAGATGGCCGATCAGGGCCAGGCTGAGGAAGGCGGCCAGGATATAGCTGCCGTTCGACACGCCCCAGGCCACGACCACGACGCCGACCGCGACCATGGCGGCCTTCTCCAGCATCGGGTGAACGCGGGCCAGGACGGGGCCGAGCGCCTTGGACCCGTCCAGTGGCGGCGCGGGGGCCAGGTTGATCAGGTTGATCATGGCGATGGCGAAGGCGCCGACCAGCCAGGCGCTGCCGCCGACGATGAAGAAGCCCGCAAAGAAGGGAATGGCGGCAAAGAGGCCGAACGCCGGCCCGGCCAGGGACACCTTGACCCCGTCCCACTCGCTCGACGGCAGGCGCTGGCTGCGCGCCATGCCGCCCAGGAAGGGCACGATATAGATCTTGGCCGGCCCCATGCCGTAGCGGTTCATCGCCAGCACATGGCCATACTCATGCACGAGCAGGCCCCACAGGGCGGCGACCGCCACCACCCAGCTGCCGCTGACGAACCAGATGAACCCGCCCAGCAACAGGGTCGAGATCAGCGCCCAGGCCGGATGCTGGCCCTTGTCGAGGGCTTGGGGCGGGCTTGGCGCTTCGGAAACCGCCGTCGGCGGGATCGAAACCGCGCCGTCTCGCGAACCCCACGGCCCGTTGGGCGCGCTCATCAGATCAGCTCCACCGCGACATGGTGCTTAGCCTTCACCAGGTCATAGCGGGCGGGCTTGGCCGGCGGTGGCAGGTCGATCATGCGCTGAACAGCCAGGGCCGCCTTCTCGATCATGTCCTCGGGCACCGTGACCTCGAACTGCATGTGCAGCAGGCAGTCGCGGATATTCTCCAGCGTGATCCGCTTCATATAGGGGCACATGTTGCACGGGCCGATGAAGTCCACGCTCGGCACGTCGCCCTGGATGTTGGCGGCCATCGAGCATTCGGTGATCAGCACCACCTGCTTGGGCTTTCTGGCCATGACATAGTCGGTCATCGCCGCCGTCGATCCGGCGAAGTCCGCCGCCGACAGCACGTCCTCGGGGCATTCGGGGTGGGCCAGGATTTCCGCGCCGGGATAGGCCTCGCGCATCTCGGCGATGTCGGCGCTGGTGAAGCGCTCATGCACGATGCAGCGGCCCTTCCAGGCGATGATGCCGATGTTGGTCTGGGCCGCCACGTTGCGCGCCAGGAACTCGTCGGGGATCAGGATGACCTTGTCGACGCCCCATTCCTTGGCCGCCCACTCCACCACCTGAACGGCGTTGGCGGATGTGCAGCAGATGTCGGTCTCGGCCTTCACGTCGGCCGTGGTGTTGACATAGGTGACCACCGGCAGGCCCGGATAGCGCTGCTTGATCAGGCGCACGTCGGCGCCCGTGATCGCCTCGGCCAGCGAGCAGCCGGCCTTGAGGTCGGGGATCAGCACGGTCTTGTCGGGAGACAGGATCTTGGAGGTCTCGGCCATGAAGTGGACGCCCGCCTGGACGATCACCTTGGCGCTGGACCGCGCGGCTTCCTTGGCCAGGCCCAGGCTGTCGCCGACATAGTCGCCCACGCCGTGGAAGATGTCGGGCGTCATGTAGTTGTGGGCTAGGATGACGGCGTCGCGTTCCTTTTTCAGCCGGTTGATCTCGACGATCAGCTCGGCTTGCGTCGGCCATTCGATGGGGGTGACGTGGTTCTTGACCTTGTCCCAGACGGCTTCGGTCTCACGCGCCGTCGAGGCCGACAGGTTGAACTGTTTTGCGTACTGGCCGTCGGCCATGTCCTAATCCTCCGGCGCCCTACGTCGCCTCACCACTTATGCTCAAAGTTAGCATAAGCAGGAACAATGTAGTCCCATGGGAGATGAACGCAAGAGAGACAGCGCGAATTCGGCGCCGCGCGGATCACAGGAATGCTTGCCGCGCGGATGATCCGTGCGTCTTCAGCAGGACTGATGGCCCAATGTGGGAAAAATCGTGCGCCAACCCCGCAGGATTGGCTAAAGGACAGGCTTCGACCTCATCTCCTCCTTCCCGCCTCAAGCAGCGCGACCGCGCGATTGGCCACCGACGATGCAAGACACCATCCGCCGCATCCTGACGGCGCGCGTCTATGACGTGGCCGAAGAGACCGCGCTGGATCCCCTGGCGCGGCTGTCGGCGCGCCTGAACCGACCGGTCCTGCTGAAGCGCGAGGACCTGCAGCCGGTCTTCTCGTTCAAGATCCGCGGCGCCTACAACAAGATCGCCAACCTGAGCGAAGCCGAACTGGCGCGCGGCGTCATCTGCGCCTCGGCCGGCAATCATGCCCAGGGCGTCGCCCTGGCGGCGGCGACCCGCAACGCCAAGGCCACCATCGTCATGCCGGTGACCACCCCGGCCATCAAGGTCGCCGCCGTCCGCGCGCGCGGTGGCGAGGTCGTCTTGTTCGGCGACGGCTTCGACGACGCCTATGCCCACGCCCGCGAGATCGAGGCCAGAACCGGCGCCACCTTCGTCCACCCCTTCGACGACCCCGACGTGATCGCGGGCCAGGGCACGGTCGGGCTGGAGATCCTGCGCCAGCACCCCGACCCCATCGACGCCGTCTTCGTGCCCATCGGCGGCGGCGGATTGGCGGCGGGGGTGGCGGCCATCGTCCGCTTCCTGCGGCCCGAGACGAAGATCATCGGCGTCGAGCCGGTGGACGCCCCGACGATGAAGGCCTCCATCGACGCAGGCCATGTCGTGACCCTGGATCAGGTCGGTCTGTTCGCCGACGGGGTCGCCGTGCGCCGCGCGGGCGACCACACCTTCCGCCTGTGCCAGGACCTGCTGGACGAGATCGTGCTGGTCGACACCGACGCCATCTGCGCGGCGGTAAAGGACATCTTCGACGACGTGCGCGCCGTCGCCGAGCCGGCGGGGGCCCTCGCCCTGGCGGGGATGAAAGTCTGGTCGGCGGCCCATCCGGGGTCCGGCGCCCTGGTGGCCATCAACTCGGGCGCCAACCTGAACTTCGACCGTCTGCGTCATGTCGCGGAACGGGCCGAGATCGGCGAGGGCGCAGAGGCGCTTCTGGCCGTCGCCCTGCCCGACGACCGCGACGCCTACACCCGCTTCCTGCGGTCGCTGGACGGCCGGTCGGTGACCGAGTTCAACTATCGCTGGAGCCCGCTGGGCACCGCCCATTTCTTCGTCGGCGTCGGCCTGAAAGAGGGCGCGGACGAGAAGGACGCCTTGATCGCCGCCCTGCGCGCCGACGGCTATTCGGTCGAGGACATGAGCGACAACGAGACGGCCAAGCTGCACGTCCGCCACATGGTCGGCGGCCGGGTCGCGGGCCTGGCCGACGAACGCATCCTGCGCTTCCAGTTTCCCGAACGACCGGGCGCCTTCCTGCGGTTCCTGAATGCGCTGCAACCGGCCTGGTCCCTGACCCTGTTCCACTATCGCAACCACGGCGACGACGTGGGCCGGGTGCTGGCGGGCGTCTCCGTCGCGCCGGAGCAGAGGGACGAACTGACCGCCGCGCTCGACGCCCTGGGCTATCCCTATGTGGACGAGACCGACAACCCGGCCAGCCGCCTGTTCCTCGACGGTATCTAGGCTTCCATATCCCGCGTCATGCAGAGGCTGAAGCCGTCCGCGACATAGGGGCCGAACGGCGGGCAGACCTCGAATCCATGTCGCCGGTACAAGGCGTGGGCCGGGTGGAAATAGGCCGGAATCCCAGTCTCCAGACTCAGCCGGCGATACCCCCGCGCCCGGGCCTCGGTGATGATGTGAGCCAGCATGTGCGTCGCCGCGCCTCGACCGCGCACGGCCTTCAGAGTGTGCATCGACTTGACCTCGCCGTGGGCGGGGTCGAGCTGTTTCAGCGCCCCCATGCCGACCACGGTCTCGCCGTCCCACATAGCCCAGAAGGTCATCGACGGGCCCTGAAGCCCGTTCAGGTCCAGGGCATGGACGCTGCAGGCCGGCGAGTTGGCCCGCGCCCCTTCAAGATGGGTTTCCAAAAGGGCGATGATGCGCGGGTCGCTCAGGTCGCCGATCCGGATTTCGAAAGCAGCCTCAGTTGTCGGCATGCCCCGTTTCCTCGATCGCGGCCCAGGCCGGCATGACGAACCGGAACCGCGTCCGCTCGGCGTTGGAATCCGCGTCCAGCGCCCCCGCATGCCCCTTGGCGATCTGGGAGGCGATGTAGAGGCCCAACCCCAGACCGGCCTGCGGCTGGTCCGTCACACGGCGCTTGAACGGCTGGAACAGTTGCGGGATCGCATGGTCGGGGATCGGGTCGCCAGCATTGATCACCGACAGTTCGAAGAACTCGCTCTGGCAGAGGGCATGAACCTCGACCACCCCGTCTGGCGCGCCGTGGGTCAGGGCGTTGGAGATCAGGTTCGACAGCAACTGGCCGACACGCTCGGGGTCGCAGGCGACCGGACGGCTGACGGCGATATCGGTGGTGATGATACGGTTCGGCCAGGCAGCGCGCAGTTCCTGAACCACCTGCTCGATCACCTCATGGACGCGGGCCTCGGCCAGGCGCGCCAGAGGCACCCCGCCGCCCAGCCGCCCACGGGCGAAGTCCAGCACGTCGGCGATCAGACGCTCCATACGGGTGGCGCTGGCCTCCATCTGTCCGACGACCACCGTCGCCCGATCGTTCAGAGGCGTGGCTTTGAGCAGGGTCAGCCCTGCCTGCACCGCCGCCAGCGGGTTGCGCAGGTCGTGGCCCAGAACGGCGATGAACTGGTCGCGCAGCACCGCCGCTTCATCGGCGTCGATCAGGGCCGCCTGCGACGCCGCAACCGTGTCGGCCGCATCCAAGTGGAAGGCGATCAGTTCGGCGAACAGCTTGAAGGTCGAGGTGATCTCGGGCGTATCGACGACGTGCGGGTTCGGATCGATGGCGCACAGGGTGCCGAACATCTCTCCGTTCGCGCGGATGATCGGATAGGAGATGTAGCTCCTCAACCCGTAGGTCGCCGGGGTGTGGTGGTCACGATACAGCGGGTCTTCGACCACGTCGTTGAAGACGATGGGGGTCCGGTGATTGCGGATCTCGTCGCACAAGGTGGTTTTCAGCGGCAGTTGCCCGCCGGGCAGCAGGCCAAAGCCGATCTCGTCACGAACCGCGCAGGCGGTCCAGCTGACCTCGTCCACACGGGCGACGGCGGCGAAACCCATGCCCGTGATGCGGCAAACCACGTCCAGGATGTTGGAAACGGCGTCGATGCCAGCGACAGCGGCGATGTCGCGTGCAATCGCAACCTGGTTCACACTGGCGCGCCCCGTCGTCATGCGATGTTTGTAACTGACGCGGCTGTATATTCATACCGCCACGGAGCCCCGGCCCAGGGCCTCAGGCGGCCGCGTCTGACACTGGCCCTGCGGCCTCGTGGCCCAGAAGCCAGCGCTTGCGATCCAGCCCGCCCGCATAGCCGGTCAGGGTCCCGTTGGCGCCGACCACCCGGTGGCAGGGCACGATGATGGCGATGGGGTTCTGGCCGTTGGCCAGGCCCGCCGCCCGCACCGCCTTGGGTCGCCCGATGGATGTCGCCAACTGACCATAGGTGCGGGTCTCGCCCGCAGGAATGGCGCGCAAGGCCGCCCAGATCTGGCGCTGGAAATCGGTCCCGCCGGTGGCGATGGCCAGCCCGTCCAGCGCCGTCGCATCCCCGCCGAAATAGGCCTCGACCGCCGTTCGTACGGCCTGGGGCGCGCGCCCCGCCTGCAAGGTCGCCGGGCCGTAATGCCGGGCCAGCAGGCGCATCATGCGCGGCTCATAGTCATGGAAATCCAGCGCCCGCACCGCGCCGTCCGCGTCCACCACCAGCAGCACCTCGCCCAGCGGCGTGGCGATGCGATCCAGGATCAATGTTTCAGGCCGCTTGCTGGTCATCCGCCAACTCCATCAGTTCATCCGCCCCGATCCCCGCCGTCCGCAGGTGTAAGGCTCCATAGGCGCGCCAGGGCCGCCAGTGTTCCGCCCGGCCGATCAGCCGCGCATCGAAATCATCCGGCAGCCGGTCGCTGGGCGCCGCGTCGCCATCGCCGATCCAGTCGCCCGGCAGCCTCAGTCCCGGCCGCGCCGCCACCAACGGCTTCAGCGCGACGTCTGCCGACAGATCGCGCGCGATGGCTTCGGGGTCCGCCGACAGGTCGAACACCCGCCGTACCCGCGCCAGGATGCCAGGCAGGGCCTTCAGGTCAGACGTCTCGACCCGCACGTCCAGCCGTCCCGCCTTACCCGCCCCGACGGTGACAAGCCCCTCGGCCGCGTCGCTCGTCATCTCCAGCCGACGCGACCAGAGACCGGCCTCGACCGCATCGCCCCGCGCCTGCAGCGCCGCCAGCATCGCTGGCCAATCATAGGGCGGGCGGTAGGCCAGGCTGAGCCGGACCGCCGCCTCGCCCGCCACCCTTTCGCTATGACGCCGCAGGGCCGACGGAGGTCGCCCGTACAGGTGCTGGAAGGTCTCGTTGAAGCGCCGCACGCTGCCGAAGCCGGACGCCAGCGCGACCTGGGCCATCGACAGGTCGGTCTCGTGGATCAGGGCCTTGGCCAGCAGCACCCGCCGGGTCTGGGCCACGCTGACGGGTGCGGCGCCCAGATGCTGGCGGAACAGGCGTCGCAACTGCCGCTCGCCGACGCCCAGCCGTCCGGCCAGGGTTTCCACATCCGCCGTGTCGAGAGCCCCCGCCTCGATCAGGCTCAGCGCACGGCTGACGGTGTTCGAGGTTCCGCGCCACGCCCCCATGTCAGGCGCCGTCTCGGGCCGGCAGCGCAGACAGGCACGAAACCCCGCCTCCTCCGCCGCCGCCGCTGACGGATAGAAGATCATGTTCTCGCGCCTGGGCGTCCGCGCCGGGCAGACGGGCCGGCAATAGATCCCGGTCGAGGTCACCCCGCCAAAGAACCGCCCGTCGAACCGCGCATCGCGCGTCAGCACGGCGCGATAGCAGGCCTCCTGATCCAGCGATTGTGCGGTCGTTTCCATGACGCCAACATGGGGGCGCACGGCCCCCATGTCTCGCGGTTTTCGGACATCGCCCTTGGGGCGCTATGCTCGGCTCGCGGAGCCTCACGACTTGAGCGCAGGCTATGGCCCTATGCTCGCAAGGCGGTGGAGTAGCGCCTCCCGACCTCAGCAGCCCTTGCGCGGCTTGCCGGTGAAGACGCGGATCAGGTGGCCCAGCCCTTCCCAGATCGAGATGACCACGGCCGCTGCAACCATCACCATCATCAGGTCGGCGAGGGCGTCGGGCGTTTCCCAGGGGATCGACCGGGCGCGGGCGATGAAGTCGTCCAGACCCTCCGGCCGTATATGGGGCGCCAGGGGCGAGGCGATCCAGATCCAGACATAGCCCACGGTCCGCGCCACGGCGAAGGCGACCTCGGTCAGGGCGCCGGCGCGCACGCCGACCGGCTGGAACGCCTTGGAGCCCTCGAACAGCACCCGCGTCACGCCATAGATGACGCCAGGCCAGTAGAGCAGCCGCCACGTCTGGATCAGCAGGCCGTTGTAATCCACGCCGCCCGCTTCGGGCGCCGTGCGCGACAGGGCCTCGATGTCGATGCCGACGTGGATGACCCCCGCCCAGGCCAGGGTGATGACGGCCCAGCCCGCCGCCCCGGCGATGGCCTTGGCCGTGGGCGACATTCGCCAGGTCGTCCGCTCGGCCGTCCGCGTCTCGCGCGACAGGCGCGTCACGTCGAAGTTGGCCAGTTCGAACAGGGCCAGGTCCTTGATCCGCCATTCCCGCAGGAAGGCCGGCTTGACCGCCTGCCGCTCGATGATGAAGGCGGCGATGGTCGCCATGCCGACGATGGTCAGGCCCCCGCTGACGATGCCGCCCAGGGCCTGGCCTATGCCCTGGCCCACCTCGACATTGCCCACCAGCATCTGGATCAGGGCGCTGACGGCGTTGATGAGGATCAGGGCCAGCAGCCCGACCTTCACCCCGAACAGCCACCAAGGATAGATTTCCGGCCCGACAGCGTGCAGCGGTCCCGAGCCATACTGCGCCGCGACGTTCAGCGGATGGCCGGTCTCGCGCAGCACCGCCTCCTCGTCCGCCTCGGTCAGAGGCCGGCCCAGCTCGGCCTCGCGGGCCTCCATCCGGGTCATGATGGCGTCGTCCAATTCGGCGATGATGTCGTCGCGCGCATCCCGCGACAGCTGGGCCGCGACGGCCTTCAGATAGCGTTCCTTCAGGGTCATGATGATCTCCCCTTGCCCTTGAATGTTCAGAGAATCTTGTCGAGCGAGGCGTTGATGCCCCGCCATTCGGCGGCCAGCGCCGTCAGCATCGCCGCGCCCATGGGCGACAGGCGGTAGAAGCGCTTCTTGCGCTTGTCTTCCTCGCGCCATTCCGAGGCCAGCAGCCCCTGGCTCTCCAGCCGGCGCAGCAGCGGATAGAGGGTGGATTCCTCCATCTCCAGCCCGTCGGCGGCCAGGGCCTGGCGCAGCGTATAGCCGTAGCGCTCCTCCCTCAGCCGGGCGAGCACGGCCAGAACCAGCGACCCGCGCCGCAGTTCCAGCCGCATGCTTTCAAACAGTTCGGGATCGACCGACATGGCCTGGCCTGCCTCAACATTGCGTCACATAGTGTGTGACACACAGTGTATGCGACATACTGTGCGACGGAGTCAATACCTTGGGTATTTCGGAGGCAGCGGTCGGCTTCAGTCCGCGATCCGCGCCCCGTCCCAGGCGAAGACGCCGCCGCTGTCGGCCGGGGTCAGGCCGTCGATGACGCTGAGCAGATGCCGGGCCGACTGCGCGGGCGTGAACAGCTTGCCTTCGGCTACGCCGCTCTGGAACGGCGCGCTCAGGTCGGTGGCGACCGTGCCGGGATGCAGACCCGCGACGACCAGATCGCGGTGCGTCCGGCCCAGTTCGATGGCCAGGTTTCGCAGCGTCATGTTGAGCGCCGCCTTGGAGGCACGATAGCTGTGCCACCCGCCCAGCCGGTTGTCGCCGATCGAGCCGACCCGCGCCGACAGGGCCGCGAACACCGACCTGCCCTGGCGAGGCAGCAGAGGCGCAAAATGCTTGGCCACCAGGGCCGGGCCGACCGCATTGATCTGGTAGTCCCGCAGCATGTGCTCGGCGTTAAGCGCACGGTAGGATCGCTCGGGCGTTTCGCCGGAATGCAGCACCCCAGTGGCGACGAACACCAGGCCCACAGACGGGCCGCGGGCGACCTGCTCGGCGGCTTTGGCGATGCTGGCTTCGTCCTCCAGATCGAGGCCCGTGCCCGAGCGTGACAGCCGGTGCACGGTGTCGAACCGGCCCGACGCCTGCAGCCCGTCGGCGATGGCGGCGCCGATCCCGCCCGAGGCGCCGATGACCACTGCGGCCCGCATTTCATCCATCATGTCTCGCCTCGCCTGATGCCCGGGCCAGCCGCGCGCCCGCCGCCCGTGGACAGCAACGCCTGAACCTATAAACGGGAAGCAGACCTCGGGGATGTTCATGTTCAGACGCTGCCTGTCCACCGCTTGCGCGGCCCTTCTCGGCCTCGCCGCGCTCGTCTCTGTTCCGGCGGGGGCTCATGCCCAGGAACTGCTGGAGGGCGCGACCGATGACGCCTCGGTCCCCACCGTCGCCCAGGTGCTGGGCCATGAGAGCGGCGCGGTCATCACCCCGTCCGCCGACGTGCGGCGCTATTTCGAGGCCTTGCGGACGGCGGCGCCCGACCGGGTGGTGATCGGGGAATACGCCCGCACCCATGAGGGTCGCCCGACCTTCTGGGCCGCCGTCGGCTCGGCCCGCAACATCGCCCGCCTGGACCAGATCAAGGCTGACAGCCGCGCCCTGGCCGATCCGCGCCGCACCTCGCGCGCCCAGGCCGACGCCATCATCGCCGACATGCCGGTCATCGTCTGGATGATGTATTCGGTCCACGGCAACGAGATCAGCCCCGCCGACGCCTCCATGGCCGCCGCCCGCCACCTGCTGGCCTCGCTCGATCCGGCGGTGCAGGGCTGGATGGCCAACGCCGTCGTCGTCTTCGTCCCGACCCAGAACCCGGACGGGCGCGAGCGCTTCCTGTCCACCTTCAACGCCGGGTTCGGCGCCACGCCCAATCCCGATCCGATGTCGGCCGAGCGTGACGAGCCCTGGCCCTCGGGCCGCTACAACCACGACCTGTTCGACCTGAACCGCGACTGGTTCATCCAGACCCAGCCCGAGACGCGCGGCCATGCGCTGCAGATCCGCGACTGGCGGCCCCAGGTCCTGGTCGATTCCCACGAGATGGGCACCGACGAGACCTTCTTCTTCCCGCCCGAGGCCCAACCGCTCAATCCCTGGATCAAGCCCTCGACGCTGGAAAGCCGTGAGATGATCGGCATGAACAACGCCCGAAATTTCGACGCGGCGGGCGTGCCCTACTTCACCCGCCAGGTCTATGACGCCTTCTATCCCGGCTATGGCGACGGCTGGCCCGGCTACCTGGGCGCGGTGTCCATGACCTATGAACAGGGCAGCTCGCGCGGCCTGATCGCGCGGCGCTCGTCGGGCGAGATCCTGACCTATCGCGACACGGTGCGGAACCACCTGATCGCCACCCTGTCGACCATCGAGTCGTCCGCCGACAACCGCGAGCGGCTGCTGCGGAACTTCTACGACTACGCCGCGGACGGCGTGGCCGGACGCGGCGCCTATGTGCTGTCGCGCGCCGCCTGGGACCCCGCCCAGGCCGATCGTCTAGCCGGCCTTCTGGTTCGCTCGGGCGTCGAAGTGGGCCGCGCGACGGCCAGCTTCACCGCCTGCGGCAAATCCTATCCGGCCGGCTCCTACGTCGTGAACCTCAGCCAGCCCCAGCGCCGCATGGCCGAGGTGCTGCTGACCCGCGACGTGGCCATCCCGGCCGACTTCCTGGCCGAGCAGGAGCGACGCCGCGCGCGCGGCCTGTCGGACGAGATCTATGACGTCACCGCCTGGTCCCTGCCCCTGGTGATGAACACCCCGTCCGACCGCTGCGATCGCGCGCCCAATGTCAGCGTCGCCGCCGCGACCGGCGACCTGGTCCAGCCCGCCGTGATCGCCGAGCCCGACGCCGCCTACGGCTATCTGGTCGCGCCCGGCCTGCCCGCCGGACGCCTGCTGTCCGCCGCGCTTCAGGCCGGGATTTCCGTCCGCGCGATGGACAAGCCCTTCACCCACGCCGGTCGTCGCTGGCCCTCGGGCACGCTGGTCATCGCGCGCGCAGGAAACCCCGCCGACCTGACCACGAAGGTGGTCGCCTGGGCCGCAACGACGGGGGCCGAGGTCGTCGGCGCCCGCGATTCCTGGGTCTCAGACGGTCCCAGCTTCGGCTCGTCCGACGCCTTCCTGATCCGCGCGCCCCGCGTCGCCCTGGCCTGGGATTCACCGGCAGACACCACCGGTTCCGGCGCCGCCCGCTATGTCATCGAGCGCGAGCTGGGCTATCCGGTCACCGTGGTCCGCGTCGACTCCCTGGCCGACGGCGACCTGTCCCGCTTCCAGGTCATCGTCCTGCCCGAAGGCCGCAACTATCAGGGCCGCCTCGGCGCCGCCGGCGTCACCCATCTGCGCGAGTGGGTCGAGAACGGCGGCACCCTGATCGGCCTGGGCACGGCGACCCGTCTGCTGACCGATCCCGACAGCAAGATGCTAGCCGCCCGCCGCGAGAACGCCTCCGAAGTCGAGGGCGACGCCAAGGAAGAGGAGGCCGCCGCCGGTCCCGTCATCCGCTCGGAATCCGACTACGAGAGCCTGATCGAGAATACCGAGCGCGGTCCCGATAGCGTCGCCGGCGTCCTGGCCCGCGCCGAGATGGATCCCGAACACTGGCTGTCGGCGGGCGTCGCCCCCGTGGTCAATGTGCTGGTCAAGGGCTCGGACATCTATGGCCCGCTCAAGCGCGGCGAGGGTCGCAACGTCGCCCGCTTCGGCTCGGCCGACGACCTCTTGGCCTCGGGTCAGCTCTGGGCCGAGAACCGCCGCCAGCTGGCCTACAAGCCCGCCGTCATGGTCAATGAACAGGGTCGCGGCGTCATCATCGCCTTCGTTCAGGATCCGACCTTCCGGGGCTATATGTCAGGGCTGGAGCCGCTCCTGGCCAACGCCATCTTCCACGGCCCCGCTCACGCCCAGCCGACCTGGGCGCCTTAGGGCGATAGAGGCTCAGATCAGCAACGCGCCCTCGTGGCGCAGCAGCCAGGTCTTGCGCTCCAGCCCGCCGCCGAAGCCGACCATGGCCCCGTCGGCGCCGACGATGCGGTGGCAGGCCAGGATCAGCGGGATGGGATTGCGGTTCAGCGCCACCCCCGCCGCCTGGGCCGCGCCGGGCTCGCCCGCCCGCACGGCCATCTCGCCGTAGGAAATCGTGGTCCCGGCCGGCACCTGAACCAGGGCCCGCCAAACCCGTGACTGAAACCCGCCGTCCGATACCGCCCCATCCAGCGACCAGACGATCCGATCCAGTGCAACGCGGTCTCCGGCGAAGTAATCCGCCAAAGCCTGCTCCACGGCAGTCGGCGCCGCGCCGGCCCTAGAGCTCACGCCCGGATACTCGCGCCGCATGGATCGCTCGATCCCATCGGCGAACGACACCCCGCGCACCGCGCCCGAGGCGTCGCAGGCGAACGCCAGCGGCCCGATCGGGCTGTCGATTGAGGACAGGGTGAGAGGCTCTGACAACATGGCGCGATCCTGCGCCCGCGCCCCTCGGCTGTCTCGCGGTTTTCGGACGCCCGCTCGCTCACACGTCCCTCGCCGGGCAACCATACCCTCCCGCCCCCGTTCCTTTCGACTCATGGCCACAGCCGGAAAGACATTCGCATGACCAAGCCCCAACTCGCCCTCGCCGCCGCAAGCGCCGCCCTGACCCTCGTCGCGGGCGCCGCCGCCGCCCAGACGCCCTATGGCCAGACGACCACGCAGACCCAGCCGACCACGCGCGACACCCTGGGCGCCATCGCCGGCGCCTTGCTCGGGGATCGGCTCGGCATCTCGCAACTGGATCAGGGATGGCTGCGGGGAACCCGTCCGCTGAGCGAAGGACAGGCGACCTTCTCAACCCGCGTCGACACTAGCCAGCGCTCCGGTTCCATCTCGTCCTCGGCCGCTGCCCGGCTGAAGACAGACTACCAGGCCCTGGTCACGCTGGAGACCCAATATTCGGCCGGAGGGTTCTCGACCCAGGAGCGGGCCGATCTGAACAGCCGCTATAACGCCCTGGTCCAGACGCTGGATTCGGGCGCCTCTGGCTATGGCGAAACCGCTGCGGTGGCCGAGGGCCGCGCGGCCTTCGACGCTCGTGTCGACGCCTCGGTCAACGCCCGTCGCCTGACCCGCACCCAGGCGACCCAGCTGAAATCCGACTATCAGTCGGTGGTGCAGATCGAGACCAACTATCTGGCTGACGGCGCCCTCAGCACGAGCGAGCGCGCCGACCTTGACGCGCGGCTGGACGCTCTGGATGTCCGCGTCGGCGACGGCCCGACCGGCACGACCCCGACCACGCCGACGGCCCCGCTCGATAACCGCACCCGGCTGAATGCGCTCGACGGCGCGGTGACCACGGCCGAGCGCTCCGGCGCTGTCAGTCGCGCCGACGCCGCAGACATCCGGGTCGAGCTGGGCGACCTGGACAGACTGGAAGCCGCCTATCGCCGCCTGAGCGCCACCAGCGACGACACCGCCTATCTGACCCGTCGCATCGGCGAACTGGAAGCCCGCATTCGCCGCTGATCCCTATCGACCCGACCGGGCGGCGTTCGCCGCCGCCCGGATCATCGCGCCTGGCAACCTTAACTGTTGAACGCCGTTCTTCCGGCATCGGAACCTACGGAAGAACATCCATGAAACGGTCCATCTCGCTCGGCGCCCTGATCGCTGGAACCATCGTGCTCACGGCTGGCGCGGCCGCAGCCCAGACGCCCTATTATCCGTCAGGCTCAGCCCCGCAGCCGACCTATCCGGCAACCACCTATGGCCAGACCCAATATGGGCAAACCCAGTACGGGCAGGATCCGTACAACCAGGGGCAATACGGCCAGAGCCAGCCCGCCGACGCTCTGACCGCCATCCTCGGCGCCCTGTTCGGCGATCAGTTCGGCGCCTCAAGCTCGCTGGAATCGCAATGGAGCCGGGGCCGCCGCCCGCTCAACACCCAGCGCGCGCAGTTCCGCTCTCAGGTCGATGCCGAGGTTCGTCGCGGAAACCTGTCCAGCAACCGCGCAGCCAGGATCAATGAACGCTATGACGCCCTGGTCCAGCTCGAGGCCCGCTACGCCTCGGATGGTCGCATCACGACCCAGGAACGCGCCGACCTGGCCGAACGCTATCGCCGCCTGACCGACCAGCTCGATGACGCCACAGGCGGCGGGAATGGCGGGGGGTATGGCGACACCATCGCCAACGGTCGCGCCGCCTTCGAGGCGCGCATCGACGCCTCGGTCCGCGACCGCTACATCAGCCGGGACGAGGGCTATCGCCTGCGCTCCGACTATCAGGCCCTGATCCAGTTGGAGGCCAGCTACAGCCGCGACGGCCTGAACGCCAACGAACGCGCCGATCTGCAATACCGGCTCGCTGATCTCCAACGCCGCGTCGGCGGAAGCTATGGCGGTGGCGGCGGCGGCGGATACGGCAATCAGGGCCGTCTCTCGTCGATCGAGGCCGGCATCGCCTCAGCTGAACGGTCCGGTGTCAGCCGCAGCGAAACCGACCGGCTGCGCACCGAACTTGGCGACCTGACCCGTCTCGACGCCGCCTATTCCGCCGACGGTCTGAACAGCGACGAGAGCAGCTATCTGACCCGCCGCCTGGGAGAGTTGGAGCAGCGAGTCCGCAACGCCCGCCGCTAGTCCTCTATCGACACAGTCTTCCACTTTCGGCTTCCAGGTGCAGGTGGTCGTGGTGGAAGCTGTTGTAGTCGGGGCTCAGGGTCGTGCCGAACACCTGGCAGGCGTCGTCGCGGATGCGGTGCAGGAACCGGCCCTCGGGCGTCGTCGTGTTCCAGTTGTTCGTGACGGTGATCCTGCGCCCGTCTGTCAGCCGCACCCCGGCGAAATCCAGCGCCGCCGCCCGCGAATGGGCGCTGGGACGGTTGCCTGCCTGGCTGTTCACCGGACGACAGGCATAGACCCCCATGTGGTCGATCTGATCGACCCCGGTGCCCAGGATCTCGCGCGCCGCCGGCTCCACCGACTGCCGCCGCCAGACGCTGATCGCCGCCGCCAGGGCGCAGGTCGTCGTCGGCGCATTGGGCGACATCCGCGCCCGGGTGCCGTAGTCCGGGCCCAGCACGCCCGCCTGGGTCAGGCCGCAGGTCGGGCTATTCACCCGGTCCGCCGTCGGGCTGAAGGTCACCCGCGCCGCCCCCAGCACCGCCGCGCAGGTCTCGATATCCGCCGTCGCCCTCTGAAGCGCCCCGAACGTCCCCGCGCCGATGGGCCGGTCGATCAGGTTGTCGCCCGAAGGCGCCGGCGTCTGGGTCGGCAGATAGGGCCTCGGGCCGGGGCCGACATTCTGCGGCGCATCGGGGATCATCCGGCCACACCCCGCCAGGGACACCAGCCCTGCCAGCACGAGGCCGACACCTGTCCGGGTTCGACCATTTCGAATCGCTTCGTGCTGCATCGGGTCAGGCTAAGGCAGGATCGCCCATGGCCGAAGCGCCGCCGCAAACGCCTTTCCTGCTGACACCCTGCTGTCAGCATCCGTTCGCCCCCGATACGCGTTGACTGGCGACAAGCCCCCTCTCGCACTAAGTTCCGTTCATGAACCGTTCTTCCACGCCAAAAGGCTCTGCGCCCGTCATCAAGAAGCCGGTGCACGTCCCCGGTTCGGGCATGCAGGAAGCGCCCGCCGCCTTCCTGCGGGATGGGGACGCGCCCCTGCCCAAGGCGATGACGAAGATGCCGATGTTCGCCCCCGTCACCGGCCCCCGCCTGACGCCCGAGGAGGCGCCCGGCAAACCCGACGACTGGCGCCCGCACCGTCCCGACCGCCCGACCAAGTCCGCCGTCGGCCGCAAGAACAATCCCTTCCGGCTCGAGACCCGCTACACTCCCGCCGGCGACCAGCCCGCCGCCATCAAGGAACTGGTCGCCCAGGCCGGTGCGGGCGACCGCGATCAGGTCCTGCTGGGCGTCACCGGCTCGGGCAAGACCTTCACCATGGCCAAGGTCATCGAACAGACCCAGCGCCCGGCCCTGATCCTGGCCCCCAACAAGACCCTGGCCGCGCAACTCTACTCCGAGTTCAAAGCCTTCTTCCCCGACAATGCGGTTGAATACTTCGTAAGCTATTACGACTATTATCAACCGGAAGCATATGTACCTAGAACTGATACATATATTGAAAAAGATTCAAGTATAAACGAGCAGATCGACCGGATGCGCCACTCGGCGACACGGTCGATACTGGAGCGGGACGACGTCATCGTCGTGGCCTCGGTATCCTGCATCTACGGCATCGGGTCGGTGGAGACCTATACCGCCATGACCTTCAACCTGAAGGTCGGGGACCAGATCGACGAGTCCAAGCTGCGGGCCGACCTGATCGCCCTGCAATATAAGCGCAACGATGTCCATTTCGACCGCGGCATGTTCCGTAAGCGCGGCGACACCATCGAGATCTTCCCGGTCCACCAGGAGGACCGCGCCTGGCGCGTCAGCCTGTTCGGCGACGAGATCGAGGCGATCCACGAGTTCGACCCCCTGACCGGCCGAAAGACCGCCGATCTGGACGAGGTCACCGTCTATGCCGCCAGCCACTACGTCACGCCCCGCCCCACGCTCAACCAGGCCCTGGGGGGCATCAAGGCCGAGCTGAAGGAGACGCTCGACTGGATGAATGAGAACGGCAAGCTGCTGGAGGCGCAACGCCTGGAGCAACGCGTGCGCTTCGATCTGGAGATGATGGAGGCCACCGGCTCCTGCGCCGGGATCGAGAACTATTCCCGCTGGCTGACCGGCCGCGCGCCGGGCGAGCCGCCGCCGACCTTCTTCGAATACATCCCCGAGAACGCCCTGCTGTTCGTGGACGAGAGCCACGTCACCGTGGGCCAGATCAACGGCATGTTCCGGGGCGACTACCGCCGCAAGACGACCCTGGCCGAATACGGCTTCCGCCTGCCCTCCTGCATCGACAACCGCCCGCTCAAGTTCGACGAATGGGAGGCGATGCGGCCCCAGACGGTCCACGTCTCGGCCACCCCCGGCCCGTGGGAGATGGAACAGACGGGCGGCGTCTTCGTCGAACAGGTTATCCGCCCCACCGGCCTGATCGACCCGCCGGTCGAGATCCGCCCTGTCTCCGGCCAGACCCGCAACCAGGTCGACGACGTCATCGACGAGGTCAAGGCGGTGGCCCGCGCCGGCTATCGCAGCCTCGTCACCGTCCTGACCAAGAAGATGGCCGAGGACCTGACCGAATACATGCACGAACAGGGGGTGCGCGTCCGCTACATGCACTCCGACGTCGACACCCTGGAGCGGATCGAGATCATCCGCGACCTGCGCCTGGGGACCTTCGACGTCCTGATCGGCATCAACCTGCTGCGCGAGGGGCTCGACATCCCCGAGTGCGGCCTGGTCGCCATCCTGGATGCGGACAAGGAGGGCTTCCTGCGCTCCGAGACCTCCCTGATCCAGACCATCGGCCGCGCGGCCCGCAACGTCGACGGCCGCGTCATCCTCTATGCCGACCGCATGACCGGCTCGATGGAGCGGGCCATCGCCGAGACCGACCGCCGGCGCGAGCGTCAGGAGGCCTACAACGCCGAACACGGCATCACGCCCGAAAGCGTCAAGCGCGACATCAAGGAAATCCTCGACAGCCCCTATGAGAAGGACCGCGTCCTGATCCCCACCGGCGTCAAGGAAGAGGCCCGCCCCTTCACCGGCGCCAATTTCCAGACCGCCCTCAAGGACCTGGAAGGCCGCATGCGCGAGGCCGCCAGCAACCTGGAGTTCGAGGAAGCCGCCCGCCTGCGCGACGAGATCAAGAAGATGAAGCTGCTGGACCTGGAGTTCGCCAACGACCTGATGACGGCCGACGGCGAGACGGTCGACAAGTCAGCGCCGAAGAAGTGGCGCGCGGAAGCGGCGGCTGAGAAGGCGGAGGCGTTCAGGAAGGGGCGACTGTAGGGGGGCAACCAGCACCCTCTTCGGATAATTTCACTCGTTCCATCACGCCTTCGGCCGGCACTCCAAATCGTTAGGGCTAGCGCACCTGCGATTCTCGGGTAGGTTATACCGAAGGGGAGGACGCCAATGAGATTGCTAAGATTCAGATCCGAAGGGCTAAATGGCTACCTCGAGTTCGACCTCGACCTGAGCAATAATCTCAGCTTCCTGATCGGAATCAACGGAAGCGGTAAAACCAGCGTTCTCCGCTCGATCATGGCCCTGTTGGGCCCCGATCTCTCTTGGCTGAGCTCGGCTACGTACTCAAACATCTCGTTGGATGTAGAGCTTGAAGGTGAACTCGTACAAATCTCGGCCGCCAATTTTGAAGGAGTTGCTGTAGTTCGTTTTCGGCGCGATGATGTCGATGTTTCTTGCTCCATCTCCGCTGAGCTAATCGCGAAGCACACTCGCATGGGAGAAGAATTCGCGTTTGACGATGAAGGACAACCGATTGTTCTTCGCGAAAACCGGATAGATATTCCGTCGAATATTCCTACGCTAATGTTCATCAAGGACATACCTACGCCGATATTTTTGGGGCTCGACAGAACGACTCTGGGATCGACACGCGATCCAAACCGTAGAGCAACTCGGTCTCGTCGACCACACGCCACCTTGAGGACTTTCCTTGATGAAAGCGTCAGCCAAGCCGAGCGGCTTGCAGTGTTTGCGGCGCGGTCTGCAAACTTAGAACGCACCCGACGGGCAGCGCGTCTTAGGGAGGCCATACTTTTGAGCCTCTTCTCCGAACTCAAGGCTGATAACTATTCGGATCTCCCTAGAAAATCCGACCTTCGCCGCCTGGAGCAAACACGAAAATCGCTAAAAGCAGCGTTCAGTATATTGGGAATACCTGAAAGAAATGCGTCTCGTGTGATAGATCCGTTTTTCTCAGACCTATTCGGGTTAGTGAACAAACTTTCCAAGTTCTCCTCTAATGATCAAATATTCAAGGAGAAGGACATTGCATCTACAGGCTATATAGACTGGCTAAACGCCACGCCGCGCTTGACGCTTATATCCAGCGTTGAGAACATGGTACAGGCGTTCAATAGAGAAGAGCTTGAGGTATTTTATTCTATACGACGCTACGAAGGAATTATGAACGATTTCCTTGGTGATTCGAAGAAGCACCTCAGCTTCAGCGATGATGGCGACCTCCAAATCTCTCTCCCGTCAGACGCTGAAGGAACAGTTCACTATTTATCGTCTGGTGAACGACAACTTTTTGTTCTTATAACGAACTTGATGTTCAACAATGACAATAAACAAGCGAACGTTGTAATTATTGATGAGCCTGAATTATCCCTTCATATGAAATGGCAAGAGATGTTTGTATCGTCTCTCCAAAGCGCGAACCCTCAGACTCAGCTGATATTGGCGACCCACAGTCCGTCCATTATCAATTCGAACGAAGAGTTTTGCGTGGATCTTTCATGAACGGCTATGGAAAGTCATCACGGCTGGCAATCGCGCGACTGATGCGGCCCTATAACGACATCGACATTTTTGTAGAAGATTCCCGACTTTGTGGCGCTTACGAGCGATTGATAAGTCGCGCGCTTGGAGACTTGGGTAAAGTTCAGAAAGTCATCCCGTTAGGCACACGCGAAGATGTCGTTCGCGCGGCTTCGAACGATAATAATAATTCCGGAAGACCGCGACTTTACATTGTCGATGGTGATTTAGATTTGATAGCGAAGAGATCTATGCCGTCTTCGCCTCACTTGTTTAGACTGAACGTATATTCGGTCGAAAACTTATTGTTCGAGAAAGACTCAGCGGTTCGTTTGGCGCGGTTCGCTATGCCAGGCGCATCACCTGCAACGGCGGATGCCGCCCTCGACTGGGACGACCTAGTTGAATCATTGGATCGGCATGCCAGCAGATACTTTTTAGCTCTCGGCATAGCCAGGCGCTTGAAATTGCGGGGAGGGGTGTTTGCGTTTCAACCAGCAAGCATAGCGGTTACCATAAACAATAAAAACATTGGCGTTGATCCATACAAATGTCGGATTCGAACATTTGAAGTTATCAAAGCCATACGGGCGTCCGTTACAAGCAATCGCTACAGACTGGCAAAAGCTGCAGTGATCAAAAACGTGTCTACTAAAAAGCTATCCGGAGTACAGTTTGTCGCCGGGAAAAATTTCCATTTCATGTTTCTTATCGCGCGCCTTGCCGGTGCTGGGAATGTAGGCCTCTCGCCGACGGCTGTCGCGTCCTACTTGGCAGATTATTGTACGTTTGAGCGAGACCCACGGCTCCGGAGACGACTTCGGAAACTCGCGAGACGTAAGCCCTAACGCCTACGCACGGGAGCCCAAGCCTCGGCTGGGGTCGGGTTAAACGACGTCGCCCGCATCGTGCCCCGCGACGCCGACTTCGAAGAAATCGGACCGACCTTCTACGGTAAGGGCTGACTAACCAGCGCACCACCATTCTGCCCGCATGGCCGAAGACGACATCCCCTGGAGCAATCTCGGCTTCGCCGAAGATGGGGCCGTCTTCAAGGGCGCGACACAGAACGCCCGCGTGTTGAGCGAAGGCTGGATCGGAGCCAACGCCTTCTGTTCCAACTGCGGCGCCGAGCCCCTGACCGCCTTCGCGGCCAACGCGCCGGTGGCGGACTTCCATTGCGGCGTCTGCGCCGAGGAATACGAACTCAAGGCCACCAAGGGCCACATCGACCGCAAGCTGGTCAACGGCGTCTATTGCGCGATGACGGCGCGGTTGGCTGAAGTTCAACGGGCGAGGGACGTATCGGCGAACCTGAGAGCATCTCGGTGTGAACGAGGCGCTCCGCCTTGCCCTTCCTTCGCAGCCCCGTCACCGACCGCTTCTGACGCACCGCCGGTTTACCACTTTCCTCTGCAACAGGAGGGCCGAGATGGCGGAGGGGGAGACGGCGCCACGGCGCTCCAAGGATGAGGATGTGTACGGGCGGGTCAGTCGGCGCGCCGAGGCCATCTATCGCATCGCGACGCTGGTCAAGACGGCGGTGGACATGCCCGAGGGGCGGGCCAGCCGGCGGCTGAAGGCCAGGGCCGAACGGATGCTGGCCATCCTGCAGCAGACGCCGGTCTGAGGCCGGGATGGTCGGCTGGAACCAGGCGAAACTGCGCGACGACGAGACCTGGGCCGAGATCCGGCGCGGGTGGGAGCGGGGCGAGACGGGGGCGTCGCTGGCGCGGCGTAACGACGTCGGGCTGGCCAACCTGTGGCGGCGTCGGGCGTCGGAAAGCTGGGAACGGGTCAAGGTGGAGGACCCCACGCCCGAGCCGGTCGAGGGCTGGCAGCGCCATGCCCAGAAGACGCTGGATCAGTTTCAGCGGCGATTGCAGACCGAGCGGGAGCTTGCGCTGGACCTGTGGGCGGCGATGAAGGGCGGGCCGTGGGAGGACCTGCCGGTCTGGCATCTGGGCTTCGTCCTGGCCTGGCGCGCCGAACACCTGGGGGCCGAGACGGCGGCGGCGGATCGCGAACGGGCGACGGATCGGCCCTGGGCGCGGGCCGCCCCCCCCCCTCAGGAATGGTGGGACTCCGCCGGTCAGATGCGGGACCTGGAAAGCATCGACTACGAGATCATCCGCCTGCACCGCGACGACTGGCGCGGCGAGGCCGGACTGCCCGAGGGCGCGGCGCCCCACTATCCCTGAGCGGGGCCGTGAGGCGCCCGGAAACGCCCTTGTAGGGCCTCTAGCCCTGTTTCAGATCGCCCATCTGGCCGCGCAGCATCTGCAGGATGGCGCTGAAGTCGCGGCCGCCGAAGCCCTGGCGTTCGAACAGCTGGAACAGGGCCTCGGACTGGGCGCCCAGGGGGGTGGAGGCGCCGGACCTGGCCGCCGCGTCCTGGGCCAGTTTCAGGTCCTTCAGCATCATGGCCGTGGCGAAACCGCCGTCATAGTCGCGGTTCGAGGGCGCCGTCGGCACCGGTCCGGGCCAGGGGTAATAGGTGGTCACGCTCCAGCTCTGGCCCGAGGACTTGGACGCGATGTCGAAGAACTTGACCGGGTCCAGACCCAGCTTCTCGGCCAGGGCGATCCCCTCGCAGGTGGCGATCATGTTGATGCCCAGGATCATGTTGTTGCAGATCTTGGCCGCCTGACCCGTGCCGTGGTCGCCCGCGCGCATGGTGACGCGGCTCATGGGCTCGAGCGCCGTTTCAATGCGGGCGAACTGGGCCTCGTCGCAGCCGACCATGAAGGCCAGGGTGCCCGCTTCGGCCGCCATGATGCCGCCCGAGACCGGGGCGTCGGCGAAGACATAACCCGCCTCTCCGGCCAGACCGGCGACCTTCCTCGCCGTGTCCACGTCGATGGTCGAGCAGTCGAGCAACAGGGCGCTGGTCGGGGCCGCGCCGATGATCTGTTCGGAATAGACCGACAGGACGTGCGGCCCGGCGGGCAGCATGGTGATGACGACCTCGGCGTCCTTGACCGCCTCGGCGACCGAGCCGACGGGGGTGCAGCCGGCGGCCTTGGCCTTGTTCAGCGCAGCCTGGGACAGGTCGAAGGCCAGGACCTGGTGGCCCGCCTTGGCCTGGTTCGCGGCCATGCCGCCGCCCATGTTGCCCAGGCCGATGAATGCGATCTTCATGGTCGTTCTTCCCTGTAAATGTCGCTGCCTACTGACGAAGCATTTCGCGCGCGGTGATGACCCGCATGATCTCGTTGGTGCCTTCCAGGATGCGGTGGACCCGCAGGTCGCGCACGATCCGCTCCAGCGGATAGTCCTTCAGATAGCCATAGCCGCCGTGCAGTTGCAGGGCCTCGTCGGCGATCTGGAAACAGGCGTCGGTGGCGAACCGCTTGGCCATGGCGCACCATTTGGTCTTCTCCGGATGGCCCGTATCCAGCGCCCAGGCGCCGCGCAGCACCATCAGGCGGGCGGCCTCAAGGTCCGTCGCCATGTCGGCCAGCTTGAACTGCAGGGCCTGAAGCTCGGCCAGGGGCTTGCCGAACTGTTTGCGCGTCTTGACGTAGTCCTGCGCCGTTTCCAGCGCCAGGCGAGCCCCGCCCAGCGAGCAGGCGGCGATGTTCAGACGCCCGCCGTCCAGGCCCATCATTGCGTATTTGAAGCCGTCGCCTTCCTGGCCCAGCAGGTTGGCCGCCGGGATGCGGCAGTCGTCGAACTGGACGATCGCGGTCGGCTGGGCGTTCCAGCCCATCTTCTTTTCCTGCGCCCCGAACGACAGGCCCGGCGCATCCTTTTCGACCACGAAGGTCGAGACCCCCTTGGGCCCCTCCCCGCCCGTGCGGGCCATGACGACATAGACGTCGGATGTCCCTGCGCCCGAGATGAAGGCCTTGGAGCCGTTCAGCACCCAATGGTCGCCATCACGCTTTGCGCTGGTCCGCATCGAGGCGGCGTCGGAGCCGGAGCCGGGCTCGGTCAGGCAGTAGGAGGCGATCATCTGCATCGACACCAGCGACGGCACATAGCGGGCGCGCAAGTCGTCGGAGCCGAACTTGTCGACCATCCAGGTGGCCATGTTGTGGATCGAGATGAAGGCCGCCGTGGCCACGTCGCCGCGCGACAGCTCCTCGAAGATCACCGCCGCCTCGACCCGGCCCAGGGCCATGCCGCCGTGTTCCTCACCCGTATAGATGCCGCAGAAGCCCATCTCGGCGGCGGCGCGCATGGTGTCGACCGGGAAGATCTTGTGCTCGTCCCAGTGGGCCGAATGAGGCGCCAGTTCGGCGTCGGCAAAGGCGCGGGCGGCGTCCTGAATGGCGCGCTGGTCGTCGTTGAGTGCGAAATCCATGGGGGCTCCTTGAAGCGCCAACCGCCCTCGCCGTCATCCTCGGGCTTGACCCGAGGATCGGACGTTGAGCGAGCCGTGCGTCGAAATCTTCGCACGAGCAGGCGGACAGTCCGGCCCTCGGGTCAAGCCCGAGGGTAACGGCGTATTGAGGTCAGGCCATCGTCGGAATGACGAAGGAGCTGTCGACGTGCTCCAGGTCGCTATCGGGCCAGCGGGCGGTGACGGTCTTGACCTTGGTCCAGAACTTCAGGCCCTCCATGCCGTACTGGTTGGTGTCGCCGAATGCCGAACGCTTCCAGCCGCCGAACGAGTGATAGGCCACCGGCACCGGGATGGGCACGTTGATGCCGACCATGCCGACATTGACGCGGGCGGCGAAGTCGCGGGCCGCGCGGCCGTTCTGGGTGAAGATGGCGACGCCGTTGCCGTACTGGTGCTTGGAGGGCAGCTCCAGGGCTTCCTCGAAGCTGGCGGCACGGACGATCTGCAGCACGGGGCCGAAGATCTCTTCCTTGTAGGATTCCATGTCCGGCGTGACCTTGTCGAACAGCGACGGGCCGACGAAGAAGCCGTTCTCGTGGCCTTGCAGCGTAAAGCCGCGACCATCGACGACCAGCTCGGCGCCTTCCTTGACGCCCTGGTCGATCCAGCCTTCGACGCGCGCCTTGTGAGCGGCGGTGACGACGGGGCCGTAATGGGCGGCGGCGTCGGTCGAGACGCCGACCTGAAGCGTGGCCATCTCGGCGACCATGCGTTCACGCAGTTCGTCGGCGGTCTTCTTGCCGACCGGCACCACGACCGGCAGGGCCATGCAGCGCTCGCCGGCCGAGCCGAAGGCGGCGCCCGACAGATCCTTGACCACCTGGTCCAGGTCGGCGTCGGGCAGGACGATGCCGTGGTTCTTGGCGCCGCCCATGGCCTGGACGCGCTTCCCATTGGCGGCGCCCAGTTGATAGACATAGTTGGCGATGTCGGACGAGCCGACGAAGCTGACGGCGTGGACCTGCGGGTGGGTCAGGATGGCGTCGACGGCGGACTTGTCGCCATGCACGACGTTCAGCACGCCGGCGGGAGCGCCCGCTTCCATCATCAGTTCGGCCAGACGCACCGGCACCGACGGATCGCGCTCGGACGGCTTCAGGATGAAGGTGTTGCCGACGGCGATGGCCATGCCGAACATCCACATCGGGATCATGGCCGGGAAGTTGAACGGGGTGATGCCCGCCACGACGCCCAGGGGCTGGCGCATCGAATAGACGTCGATGCCGGGACCGGCGCCCCAGGTGTATTCACCCTTCAGGACGTGGGGGATGCCGCAGGCGAACTCGACCACTTCCAGACCGCGCTGGATGTCGCCCTTGGAGTCGGCGACGACCTTGCCGTGCTCGGCCGACAGCATCTCGGCCAGCTCCTGCATATTGGCTTCGATCAGGCGCTTGTATTCGAACATGACGCGGGCGCGCCGCTGCGGGTTGACCTGCGACCAGCTTTCGAACGCGACCTGCGACGACTGGATCGCGCGATCCATCTCGCTGTCGGTGGCCAGCTGGACGCGGGCCTGGACCTCGCCGGTATTGGGGTTGAACACGTCCGAGAAACGGCCCGAGGCGCCGGTGAAGGATTCACCGCCGATGAAGTGATTGATGTCGCGCATGGGCGAACTCCCTGATTGGCTTGGCCTGAGCGGGTTCTTGTTGTTGGCCCGGGGTCTAGCACCGACAACAGCGTTCATGCATTGCAAATATGCAGCAAGAGATGCGCGTAAACGCAGGCGACGCGATCCGGCGCTAGACCGGATACTCAGGCCAAGGCCGGGAGGGCCGCAAAAGCAAAGGGCCGGGGCGTTTCCGCCCCGGCCCTCGCCGGTTTCAAGACCTGTGGTCGCCTGTGTTAGGCGACGGTGCCGCCCATGGCGGTCACGATCTCGGTGAACTTGGCGGTGATCGAGGTGCCCAGGGCCGTGACGGCCGAGATGATGACGACGGCGATCAGAGCGGCGATCAGGCCGTACTCGATGGCGGTCGCGCCGGATTCGTCCTGAACGAACTTGGAGATGAACTTGGTCATGGCTGTGATCCTGTTGTGACTTCCTTGCGGAAACCCCGGTCGCCCGTTGAAATCCGCCTACGAGCCAAAACTAGACCTCGATCCTTAAATCCAAGTAAAGCCTATAAGTACGACTTATTGAATACATGGTTACTGCTTTGTTTACTGTGTTTTTTGCCGCCACAGAGCCATTTCAGACTTTATTGAGATTTCCACGCCAGTTTGCTCGCGCGGCGCTCGCGCGCGCCCCGAATCCGAAGTGGACGTCATGCCCCGTCGCCGACACACCCTGCCCCTGCTTGCCGCCGCCCTGATGGGAATGGCGGCCACCGCCCTGCCCCAGGCCGCCTCGGCTCAGAGCGCGAACTCCGGCGCGCTGACGCTGCAGGTCGATCGCTCTCAGCGCATCGCGTTGCGGGGGGCGGCTGATTCAGTGATCGTCGGCAATCCGCTGATCGCGGACGTCACGGTGGTGGACGCCAACACCCTGTTTGTCACCGGCAAGGGATATGGCGTCACCGAGATCGTCGCCGTCGACGCCATCGGCCGCACCCTGTTCCAGAACCAGGTCATCGTCACCGGCGGCCAGACCGGCTCGGTCCGGGTCTGGCGCGGCGCGACGGCCACGGAGATGGCCTGCGCCTCCTCCTGCTCGCCCAGCGTGCGCCTGTCCGGCATCGAGGCCGCCGGCGCCGGCGCCCCGACCCCCTGACCGCGTCGAACCGGATGACGAAGCGATTTCAGGGACGCTGAACCCATGGCCGTTCGCGCCCCGTCCAGACCCCATCTGATACAGCGCCTGCGCCGTCGTCGCGGCCACAATGAAGGCTCGGCCGCGATCGAATTCGCCATGGTCGCCCTCCCCTTCTTCTTCATGCTGTTCGCCATCCTGGAAATCGGCCTGGTCTTCATCACAGACGCCCTGCTGGAAAACTCGGTGATGGAAACCAGTCGGCTGATCCGCACCGGAGAGGCCGCCCAAGCCAGCATGACGCCGGCGCAGTTCAAGACCTCGCTGTGTAACCGGATGAACGTCTTCAGCTCAGGCTGCGAAGGTCGGACCACGGTCGATGTCCGCGTCGTGCCCCAGTACCGCAACCCAACGCCCACGCCGCCGGATCCGATGTCGGGCAAGACGTTCGACACCAGAGACCTCGACTATACCAACGGCCAGCCGGGCAGTCTGGTGCTGGTCCGGATCTGGTACAAACAACCCATGTTCACGCCCTTCCTGAGCCAGGCGCTGTCCAAGCTGGGCGACGGGGACTCGGTGCTGACGGCCACCATGACGTTCAGAAACGAGCCGTGGGACCAATGATGATCGCCCTGGCCGGCCTGGTGAAGCGGTTCCATGGCGACCGCCGCGGCGTGTCGGCGGTCGAGTTCGCGCTGATCGCCCCGGTTATGATCCTGTTCTATTTCGGCCTGGCCGAGCTGTGTCAGGCCTATATGGCCCAGAGGCGGATGTCCCACGTCGCCTCGGCCGTCGCCGACATGGTGGCCCAGGCCGATGTCCTGACCAAGGACCAACTGGCCGACATCACCGCTATCGGCCCATGGATCATGAAGCCCTTTTCGGCGGCGACCCTGACGACCAAGATCACGAGCGTGACCCGCGACGCCAACGGCTCCGCCAAGGCGGACTGGAGCGTCGCCCATGGCCCCGGAGCGACGGCGTGGGCCAAACATGCCGTCATCGCCGTGCCCGCCGACACGATCGTAAATGGCGAGAGCCTGGTGATGGTGGAAACCAGCGTCGTCTATGAATCCCCGGTCAAATACGTGGTCAAGAAGGCGACCACCCTGTCCAGCACCTTCTATCTGCGGCCCCGCCGAGTGGACACGGTCGGCTGTAGCGACTGCTGATCAGAAGTCGCCAGCCAAGGCCGTCCGCAACGCGCTGATCTTGACCTCGGTCTCGACCCGTTCCGCCTCGGGGTCGCTGTCGGCGACGATGCCGGCCCCGGCCAGGGCGCGAAAGGTCCAGACGCCATCGGCCCGCTCGAAACTGGCCGTGCGGATCAGCACCGAGGCCGTCAGGCCGCCCGCCGGATCGATGACGAACAGGGACCCGCACCAGGCCCCACGCGGCGCCTCCAGTTCGGCGATCACCTTCATGGCCTGATGCTTTGGCGCCCCGGTGATCGAGCCGGGCGGGAAGGTCGCCGCCAGCACGTCGGCGGGGCCGACACCGTCCGCCATCCGCCCGGTTACGGTCGAGACCAGATGGTGGACGGTGGGCAGGCTCTCGATGCTGAACAGCCGATCCACGGCGACCGAGCCGGGCGTGCAGACCCGCGACAGGTCGTTGCGCATCAGATCGACGATCATCAGGTTCTCGGCCCGGTCCTTGGCGCTGGCCAACAGGGCCTGCGCCTCCGCCGCGTCCTGAAACGGATCGGCGCGGCGTGAGCGGGTGCCCTTGATCGGGCGGGTCTCGATGCGGCGGGTGGCGAAGTCGCAGGCCACAAACAGCTCTGGCGAGTTGGACACCAGGGCCCGATCCCCCAACCGCCAGAAGGCGCCATAGGCAGACGGCTTGGCGGTCAGCCTCAGGAAGACATCGAAGGGATCGGCGTCGGCAGCCAGGACGCCGCCCCAGGCCTGGGCGATATTGGCCTGAAACAGGTCGCCGGCCTCAATGCGGGCGACGACATCGGCGACGTGATCGCGATAGGCCTGCGGCGGGGCTTCGGCGGCGAAGACGGATGCGGGCGCGACGTCGGACGGCAAGATGGTCGCAGCCTCGTCGAGCCAGGTCTGAGCCAGATCGCAGGCGGCCTCGGCGGCCTCCCGGTCTTTCCCCCAGCCAAAGGCGATCAACCGCCCGCTGTCGTGATCGAAGACCAGCATGGCCGGATAGCGGGCCAGCATAAGGTCGGGCCAAATCTGTTCGCGCAGCCCCGTCGCCTCGCGTGCGCCCGCGTCGTAACTGGCCAGGCCGATGGTCCCGGGGCCGAAGCCCGAGGCCGCGTCACCCAGGGCCGCGAACAGTCGTCCCGCCTCGACCGCGCCGACCCAGGTCTGGTCCGGGTCGGCGGCTATGAAGGACCGGGCGCCGGAGATGGCCGCGTCCGACAACAGGCACAGGGCGCCTTCCCGGTGGGCCAGGCCAGCGGCCACGCGCAGGGGATCGACCCAGGCCAGATCACGGGTCTGACCGACGCGGGGCTTGGCCATCGTCACGCCGACAGCCGCTCCCGAATCCGATCGCGGCGGTCGCCGTCAACGCCCAGAACCCGCTCCATATAGGCGTCGATCGAGCCGTGCCGGGCCTGGATGGCGTCGAAGGCGGCCGCCAGATAGGCCTCCTCCACGCCCAGGAAGGCGACCACGGCGTCGTGCGACGGCTCTCGCCCGGTGGCCTTCTTGAGGAAGGCGGCGATGTGGGGCGCGCGCCCGGCCAGGTCCACCGCCGTATTGGTCAGCAGATAGTCTTCCAGCATGTCGTCGCGCCCGACGCCCAGGACATGATGGGTCAGGGCGGCCAAGGTTCCGGTCCGGTCCTTGCCCGCCGCACAGTGGATCAGCACCGGCCGGTCGCCCTCGGCCAGCAGGGCGAAATAGCGGCTGAACAGATCGACGTGGGCCGGTTCGAAAGGCAGGCCGCGATAGGTGTCCATCATGAACCGCCGCCCGGACTCGTTGGTCAGGTCGCCGCTCTTGAGGAAGGTCATGTGGGGCGCTTCGCCGCCGTCGATGTCGTTCTCGACCACCATGCCGTCAAAGGCGGAATGTCGGCGGGACGGCTGGCGACGCCGCTCGTCGGGACGGCGCAGATCGACCACGGCGCCGATGCCCAGGGCTGCGATCCTCTCCAGATCGGCGTCGGTCGCATCGGCATGGTGGGCTGAACGGAACAGCCGGCCAGGACGCACCCGACCGGCCGCCGCCGTGGCGTAGTCGCCGTAGTCGCGGAAATTATCCAGCTTGTCGAAACGGTGAAGGCGCGAGGTCATGGCGCTTCTTAGCCCGACCGCCACGCCTTCGGCCATGCCCCCGATCCGAGCCCTCGATCTAGCTCGCCACCAGCCGCGCCATGGCGTCCAGATAGGCGATGAAGGCGGCCCGGCCCGGCGGCGTCATGCTGACCTCGGTCAGGGGCTTCTTGCCCTCGAAGCGTTTGGTGACGACGATGAAGCCCGCCTCCTCCAGCTTGCGCAGATGAACCGACAGATTGCCGTCCGTCACCTGCAGCTTGGCCTTCAGCTCGTTGAACTGCGCCGCCTCGACGCCCGACAGGAAGGCCATGATCCCCAGCCGGACGCGGCCGTGGATCACCTCGTCGATGCGGTTGATGTCGAAATCATCCGCCATGATCAGACCACCTCGGCGGGTTCCTGGCGCATCAGCGCCAGCCCCGGCAACAGGGCGACCAGCACCAGCAGGGCCGCATAGACGAGCAGGATGGTCGGGCTGCCGATGAAGGCTCCGAGCACGGCGGCGCCGGCATAGGACAGCAGGGCCACGCCCTTCATCCATCGCAGCCTGGCCATGGCGCCGGCGACGAACCAGGCTGATCCATAGGCGACCACGACGATGATCGGCATGACCCGCATCAAGGCCCAGTCCCCCGTCGTCATCCCGGCGGCCATCAGCGCGACCCAACTGGCGAAGATGCCATAGCCAACGCCCGACCAGGCGGCGTTGGACGCCCGGTTTCCCGCTGATCCCGCGCCGGGTCGGTGCGCTTGACGACGCAGGACGACGACTAGGCCGATGGTGAAGATTACCGCCGCCGTCACCCAGACCCACAGCTGAGCCGAAGGCGAGACATTCACCAGGCCGGTTATGATCGTCCAATGAACCAGGCTGGCCAGGCTGAAGACGATGCCGGCGACGACCATGACGGGGCCGCTCAGCAGGGGTGCATTGCGACCCTCATGGGCCATGGCGCGCATATAGGCGATGTCGTCGTGGACGTTCTGGATCTGGTCGCGGGTCATAAGGAAACTCCCTCTGTTGGGAGCTTCATCGCCTATCTACTTTGCTTTGTAAAGTGCTTTGTCGACCTATCTGAACGGAGGCTCGTCAAAGGCCCGCAGCTTGCGCGAATGCAGGCGCGCGCCTTCGTCCCTCAGGAGGTCCAGCGCCTTGATGCCGATCTGCAAATGTTCAGAGATCGAACCCTCGTAGAAGCGGTTGGCTTGGCCCGGCAGCTTGATCTCGCCGTGCAGCGGCTTGTCCGACACGCACAGCAGGGTGCCGTAGGGTACGCGGAAGCGATAGCCTTGCGCGGCTATGGTGGCGCTCTCCATGTCGATGGCCACCGCCCGGCTCTGGTTGAAGCGCAGGGCCGACTTGGTGAAGCGAAGCTCCCAGTTGCGGTCGTCAGTAGTGACCACGGTGCCGGTTCTCAGCCGCCGCTTGACCTCTTCGCCGGGCGCGCCGGACACCAGCTTGGCCGCGTCATAGAGGGCGCGCTGGACCTCGGCGATCGAGGGGATGGGGATGTCCGGCGGCAGCACCGCATCCAGCACATGGTCGTCGCGCAGATAGGCGTGGGCCAGGACATAGTCGCCGATGGTCTGGGACGGCCTCAAGCCCCCACAGTGACCGATCATCAGCCAGACGTGCGGCCGGGTGACGGCCAGGTGGTCGCAGATGGTCTTGGCGTTGGACGGCCCGACGCCGATGTTGACCAGGGTCACCCCGTTCGAGCCGGGCGCCGTCAGGTGATAGGCGGGCATCTGGTGCTTCTTCCAGGCCGCATCCATGACCGCCGCCTCGGGGTCGGGCGTGTCGCGCGTGATGACGACGCCGCCGGCGCACGACAGGGTCTCATAGGGGCTGTTCGGATCGCGCAGTTGCTCGCAGGCCCAGCGCACGAAATCGTCGACGTAGCGGTTGTAGTTGGTGAACAGGATATAGGACTGGACGTCCTCGACCGGCGTGCCCGTGTAGTGCTTCAGCCGCGCCAGCGAGAAGTCGGTGCGCAGGCCGTCGAACTGCGACAGCGGAAAATCCTCGCCCGGATCGAACAGGCCGTCCGAAATCTCGTCGCCGATATGGGCCAGGTCCGTGGTCGGGAACCAGCGGGCGATGGCGGCGGTCATGGTGGCGTCCAGCACCACGTCCGACCCATCCAGCACATAGGGGAAGGGGATTTCCTGATCGGAGGGTTCGACCTCGAAGGTCGCGCCATAGTCCTGTTCCAGCAGACGAAGCTGTTCGCTCAGGTAGGGGCGAAACAGGTCAGGCCGGGTGACGGTCGTCGCATAGACGCCCTGACGCGACATCCGGGCATAGGCGCGGGCTTCCAGATTGGGCGGACGGTCCCCAAACCAGCTGACCTTCAAGGCGGGATAGGAAAACAGGCCCTTGGCCCGTGCGTCCGCGTCGGGACGTTCGCCGGTGGCGATGTAGGTCTTTACGGCGTCGCGCAGGGTGGCGACGGATTGTGAGTAGAGGGTTTCGAGGCGGTCCAGCGCCGCCTGTGCTGTCATATGTTCTGTCATGACTTCCTCTAGCGGATGATCGTGACCTTAGCGAGACAGGCATGTTGTGGGGCGCTGATGCGCCGCGCGGTGTCAGCCCAGTTCGCGGTGGAAGAAGGCCGCCAGGTCATCCAGCACAGGCGCCTTCTTCCTGAACAGGGGCGAGAAGGTCGCGATCATGTCGGCGTGGCTGAGCCCCGGATAAAGCTTGGCCTCGCTGCGGCCGCCGACCGCGCGCATCCGGTCGTTCAGGATGATGGTGTCGTCGTCGTGGACCACGGTGTCGGCCGTGCCGTGGCCCAGCCACAGCGGCGGGGCGTCGGCGCGCACGAAGGTGACGGGCTGGGTCAGGGTCGGGTCGGGCGCGCGGCCAAAGGCGTTGATCGAGGCGGGCACATCGAAGGGGAGGAACTCATAAGGCCCGGCCAATCCCGCAGCAGCCTTGATCAGACTTGGCTGGCCGACGCCGGCCATATAGCGGCGGTCGAGCGTGATCATCATGGCCAGGTGCGCGCCCGCCGAATGGCCCGCGACGCCCAGCCGCGCCGGGTCGCCGCCATAGCGTCCGACGACATGGGCCACGGCCGCGGTCGCCGCCGCCGCGTCCTCGACAAAGGCCGGGAAGACCACCTCGGGCACGATCCGGTAGTCGGGCAGGGCCACCAGAAACCCCTTGGCCGCGAGCGCTTGCGCCGCCCAGCCATAGAGGTTGCGCGACCCCGAATCCCACCCGCCGCCATAGAAGAAGACCACCACCGGCGACAGGGGCTCGCCTTCGCGCCACGCCGGGCCATAGAGGTCGAACTTCTGGCGCGGGTCATCGCCATAGGACAGGTCCCGCGCCAGACGGCTGACGCCCCGATCGCGCGGCCCCAGGGTGTTCAGGACGGCCAGGGGCGAACAGGCGGCGGCGAGTGCGCCGAGGGCGGGGGCAAGCAGGCCTCTACGGGTCATCAGGTCTCGCGGATCAGGAAAGCGTCGAACCAGATACGCACGAAGTCGCTTTTCGGCTCAAGCGCTCCGACAGGTTTCAGCGTGCATTGGCGATCAGGGCGCCGCAGTTGGCGTCCTCGGCCAGGCCCGGCTCGACGAAGGCGAACAGGGCTGCAAGCGGCGCCGCCACCGCCCCGACCACCGCCGCCAGCCCGCCCTGGGCGATCAGCTGGCCGGTCTCGACGCCGATGCGCGGCGCGGTCAGCGGCCCGCGCACATGGATGGGCGTCCACAGGCGCAGCAGGCGCGGCTTTTTGGATTCGCCGTCGATCTTCAGGTCCAGGGTCTCGTCCTTCAGGCTGATCGCGCCCGAGCCCTTGGCCAGGACGACATCTGTGTCGATGACGAAGGTCTGGGCCGTGGCGATGCCGTTCGAGACGTTGAAGTCGGCGACGGCGCAGCGGATGTCGGTCTTGGACTGGTCGCCGCTGAGCAGCTTGAGCAGCCCCGCCGAGGCGTTGATGCCCAGCAGTTCGGCGAAGGCCGCCCGCATCTCGCCATTGGGCACGATCAGGCTGATCGACCCTTTGGACGAGCCGGCGAACGAGGCGATCGAGGCGCCCGGTCCTTCCAGCCGGGCGCGGCCCAGGGCGCGGCCCGTGATCGGCGTCGAGCCGTTGGCGGCCGGCACGATGGACTCCAGCGGATAGCCGGCCAGGCGGAAATCCACGGCGCTGTAGGGCGTGTCCCGGGTGGCGTTGATCTTGGCCGTGCCGTTCAGCGTGCCGCGATTGAAGGTGAAGGCGACCGGATCGAGGTCCAGCACCCCGGCCTCCAGCTTGGCGCCCAGCCGCACGGCGCGGATGTCCATGTCGTTGGCCTTCACCGAGGCGGCGCGATAGGTCAGGCTCCCGTCCATGGTCCGCAGCCGCTCGACCTGCAGCGTGGCGTCGGGCAGCAGCTTGCCGGCCCGGCCCGAGCTCACCGTCGTTGTCTCGGTGCCCGCGGCATTGGTCTGGGTCTTGGCGCCCAGGATGGCGGTCAGGTCGTTGATGTCCAGCCGTTGGGACGCCAGTTCCGCGTCCACCCTCAAACGCTCGGCGGCGTTGACCCGCACGTCGCCGGACAGGTCGGACGCCCCGACCCGGCCTGTGAAATCATTGAAGGTCCAGATGGCGTCGTCCCGCGTCAGGGCGCCGGACAGGCGGTACGGCGGCGTATTGGGCAGGGTGATGCCGGTCAGCAGATAGAGGTCGTTCAGGTTTTGCCCCTGAAGGCTCAACGTCGCCTGCAACTGGCCCAGATCAAACGGTCGCGTCACCGATCCGTCGGCCGTCAGCCGCGACCCCGCCCCGGCCAGCACAGCCTCGAACGGATAGGGTCTGTCGCGGCGGATATTGACGAAGGGTCCGCCCTGGATCCGCAGCGTCAGGGGCGAGCCGTTGATGCTGCCGTCGCCCTCCAGCAGGAAGCCCGCGTCGCCGTCATTGGCCGCCTCTCGCGCATTGACCGAGGCGTCCAGCGTCAGGTCGCGCTGCTGCATATCCAGCGAGATACGCCCGTTCTGGATGATGAGTTGCTGAATCACGGGCAGTTTCATGCCCTTGCCGTCGTCGGGCTTGTCGGGGGTCAGGTCCCAGCTCTGCTTGCCGTCCTCGGTCGAGATCAGGGTGACGACCGGCTGCGTGAAGGACAGCAGCGGCATCTCGATCTGGCCGCCCAGAAGCTTCCTCAACCGCACCGAGGCCTCGATGCGGGCGATGTCGGCGGTATCTGTATCCTTGGCCCACTGGGGCCCGCCGAACTTCAGGTCCCGGACGATGACCGAGGGGGTCCAGCTGAACAGGTTGACGTCCAAGTCGCCCTGCAACGCGATCTCGCGGTCGTATTTGGCCGAGGCCCAGCGGCCGATGGGGCCTCTCAGCCAGTTCCAGTCGAACAGCAGAAGAAAGATGACGATGGCCGCGATCAGCAGCAGAACCACCGAGGCGGCGATCTTCTCGGTCCGGCCCGGGTGGCGAAAAGACTGATAGACCGGGTCGTTGGCCTTGACCCAGTCGCGCCACTGACCCGCTCGAACCCCGGCCGGCGCCACGACGCGTTCGTGCATCCGCGTCCAGTTCAGACGGGAAAACAGACGGTTGTGCAGGGGTTCGCGCTCGGACATGAACCCAGACAACGCACGAAGGCCCGGATGGCGCCATTCACCGAACAGACCGGCGGCCCCGACAGCAAAAAGGGGCGCCGCCTCGCAGCGACGCCCCTTGCAGGATTTCAGCCTAGATCAACGCGCCGGTGTAAGGTGCCGATCCAGCCAGCCGAACACCTCGTTATGCCATTGCAGGCTGTTGGCCGGCCGCAGGACCCAGTGGTTCTCCTCGGGGAAGACCACCAAGCGGCTGTCGATGCCGCGACGCTGAAGCGCGGTGAAGGTCGACAGGCCCTGGGCGGTCGGGATGCGGAAGTCCTGGTCGCCCTGGATCACCATCATCGGGGTCTTCCAGTCGCCGACGTGGTTGGCCGGGTTGAACTCCTGATAGCCGCGCGGATTTTCCCAGGGCGTGCCGCCGTTCTCCCACTCGGTGAACCACAGCTCCTCGGTCGAATAGCCCATGCCGAAGGTGTCGAAGACGCCGTCGTGGTTGACCAGGCATTTGAACGCGTCGGGCCACTTGCCGGCGATCCAGTTGATCATATAGCCGCCGTAGGAGGCGCCCAGGGCGCAGGCGTTGTTGCGATCAAGGAAGGGGTATTTCCCCTGCGCCGCCGCCCAGCCCTTTTGCAGATCCTCCAGCGGGCGGTCGCCCCAATGCTGGCTGATGGCGTCGGTGAATTCCTGGCCGTAGCCGGTCGAGCCGTGGAAATCGATCATCACCACCGCATAGCCGGCGCCGGCATAGGTCGAGGGGTTCCAGCGATATGACCAGCTGTCGCCGAACGAGCCTTGCGGGCCGCCGTGGATCAGGAAGGCGACCGGATATTTGCGGCCTTCGACATAGCCGGCGGGCTTGATGACATAGCCGTGGACCTCTTCGCCGTTCCAGCCGGCGAAGCTGAACTGCTCGGCCTCGCCGAACACCTTGGCGTCCAGCTGCGGGTTCACGTCGGTGATGCGGCGCGGCATCTCGCGACCCATGAAGGTCTTCACATAGAGCTCGCTGGGACGGCTCAGGCTGTCCTGGGCGTAGACGAAGCCCGAAGGCGTCTGGCCGAAGGCCGAGACGTGGCCATTGCCCGTCAGGGGCACGACCGAACCATTGGCGACATTGATCGAGAACAGCCGCGTCTGACCCACGTCGCCGGCCGTGGTGTAGAGGGTCTGGCCGTTGGCCGACCATTGCAGGGTGTCGGCGGAGCGATCCCAGTTGGCGGCGATCTGGCGCGTCTGGCCGGTCGCCACATCCCTCAGGAAGATGTCGTAGCGGTCGGCCTCGAAGCCCGGCCGCGACATGGCGCGATAGGCCAGGGTCTTGCCGTCCGGCGAGAAGACCGGGCCGGTGTCCCAGGCGTCGTTGGCGTCGGTCAGGTTCTCGAACGTGCCGTCACCCGACAGGCCATTGGTCTTCCACAGGTCGAAATTGGTGCTCCAGGGCTCGGTCTGGCCCGCCAGCCGGGCCGAGAAGACGATGGCGTCGCCCTCGGGCGTGAAGACGAACTCGCTCTCGTCGCCGAAGGGCTTGGAGGGGGTGTCGCCGTCAAAGCCATGCGTGACCCAAACGGGGTCGCCGCCCGCCGTCGGCACGACGAACAGATGGTTCTGCGTGCCGTCCTGCCAGGTGTCCCAGTGGCGCACGAACATCCGGTCATAGACCTGGCCTGATGATTTACGCTCGGCCTCAGTCCTCATGCGGTCGACGGTGCAGTCGAGGCTGGCGCAGTCGGGATAGACGGACAGCGACACCGCGACCTTCGAAGCGTCGGGGCTCAGGCGATAGGCGTTCACGTCCAGCGCCAGCCGCGTGACCTGGGTCGCCGTGCGGCCGTCGGCGTCGGTGCGCCAGACCTGGCTCGAACCCGAACGGCCCGACAGGAAATACAGCTTGCCGTCCGAGCCCCAGCGGGCGGTGTTGGCGCCATCATCCGAAATCGCCAGACGACGCGCCTCGACATCCGCCGACAGGTCCTTGATCCAAAGACTCCCGGTGCGCTTGTTCTGATCGACGTCGGTGGTCGTGACCGAATAGACCACCCACTTGCCGTCCGGCGACACCTGGGGATCGCCCAGCCGGTTGGCCGAGATCATGTCCTGATAGGTGAAGGCGTCGGCGACAGCGGGCGCGGCGGGCGCCGGCTCGGGCGCGGTGATCGGGCTGATCTGGGCGGCGGTCTGGGCTTGCAGAGGTCCGGCAGCGAGCAGGGCGAGCGCAGCGCACGCCCCCGAAAGTTTGACGCGGTGACGCATGGGTTGGTGTCCTTCTGGAACTGTTGCGCAGGCGTAGCACCAGCCCATCGGGGACGAAAGTCGCCAGATGACTGCGAAACAGGGGGCGGGTCTGCGCCCCCCGATCCGACCCCTAGTCGCGCAGCAGTTCGTTGACGCCGGTCTTGGCGCGGGTTTGGGCGTCCACCCGCTTGACGATGACGGCGCAATAGAGCGACGGGCCGCCGTTCGGATCGGGCATGGCGCCGGGCACCACGACCGAATAGGCCGGGACCTCGCCGCGGAAGACCTCGCCGGTGGCCCGGTCGACGATCTTGGTCGAGCCCGACAGATAGACGCCCATGGCCAGGACCGCGCCCTCGCGTACGATCACGCCCTCGGCGACCTCGGCGCGGGCGCCGATGAAACAGCCGTCCTCGATGATGGTCGGATTGGCCTGAAGCGGCTCCAGCACGCCGCCGATGCCCGCGCCGCCCGACAAGTGGACGTTCTTGCCGATCTGGGCGCAGGACCCGACCGTGGCCCAGGCGTCCACCATCGAGCCCTCATCGACAAAGGCGCCGATGTTCACGAAGGACGGCATCAGGACGACATTCCTGGCGATGTAGGCGCCCTGACGCGCCACGGCGCCGGGCACGGCGCGGAAGCCGGCCTTCTCGAAATCGGAATCGGTCCAGTGGGCCCACTTGGTCGGAACCTTGTCCCAGTAGGGACCGGGGGTCGCATCGCTGACACCCATGCTCGCGCCAATGGGCGCGCCCATGCGGACGTTGGGGTTCAGGCGGAAGGACAGCAGCACCGCCTTCTTGAGCCACTGATGCGTGGTCCAGACGCCGTCCTCGCCACGCGAGGCGACGCGGGCCTGACCAGAATCCAGCAGGGCCAGGGCCTGCTCGACGGCCTTGCGGGTGTCGCCCTTGGTCGCGGTCGAGACGTTGGCGCGGTCTTCCCAGGCCGCCTCGATCACGGATTCCAGTTGGGTGCGATCCAGAGCGGTCATGCGGCGGCCTTCATCGAATAGGGTGTCAGGAAATCCAGCAGGGTGTCGGCGCGGGCGTCGATCCAGTCGCCGACCTCCAGGCCGCGACCATCCCCGATCAGGACGGTGGTCATGCCCAGGGCCTTGGCGGGCTTCAGGTTGCGCGGCGTGTCCTCAAAGAAGATGGCGCGCGACGGGTCGATGTCGAACCGATCCAGAAAGCGGCGATAGGTCGAGGGCGCCGGCTTGGGCGTCAGGTCCATGTCCTCGATGCAGAAGACGCCGTCCATGTCGTTCAGGCCGATCCGCGCCAGAACCCGCTGGGCGTGATAGCGGGCGCCATTGGTCAGGACGTATTTGCGCCCCGGCAGGCCGGCGACGACCTCGACCATGCGCGGGCTGGGCTCCAGCGAGTCCAGCGGCACGTCGTGGACCTCGCGCAGGAACTTGTCGGGATCGACCGAATAGTTGGCCATCAGCCCGGCCAGGGTGGTGCCGTGCTCGTTCAGGAACGACTTCTGCAAAACCAACGCCTGATCGGCGGGCAGGCCGACCGCATCCACCATGAAGGCGTTGATGCGCGCCTGGACCAGGGCCATCACCCCCTGCTCGGGCGGATAGAGGGTGTCGTCCAGATCGAAGACCCAGGCGTCGATGTGCGACAGGTCCAGCCTGTCCTGCATCACTTCGCCTTCACCAGGGTTCCCGCGCCGTGCTCGGTGAACAGCTCGACCAGCATGGCGTGGGGGCGACGACCGTCCAGGATGACCACGGCCTCGACGCCCGCCTCGACCGAGGCGATGGCGGTTTCCAGCTTGGGGATCATGCCGCCGGTGGCCACGCCGTCGGCGATCAGGCCGCGCGCCTCGGCGACCGTCATCTGGCGGATGATATTGCCCTCGCCGTCCAGCACGCCCGCCACGTCGGTCAGCAGCAGCATCCGCTTGGCCGACAGGGAGCCGGCGATGGCCCCGGCGACCGTGTCGGCGTTGACGTTATAGGTCTGGCCATCGGCGGCGACGCCGATGGGGGCGATGACGGGCACCCAGTCGTCGGTCTCGGACGCGATCAAACCTGCGATCAGTTTGGGATCGACCTTGGTCGGTTCGCCGACGAAGCCCAGATCGACCTCGTGCTCGATCATCGAATCCGGGTCCTTGCGGGTCCGGGTGGTCTTTTCGACGGTCAGCAGGCCGGCGTCCTTGCCCGACAGGCCGATGCCGCGCACGTCCGCCTCTCGGCCCGCGACGGTGATCCAGTGGGCGATTTCCTTGTTCACGGCGCCGGACAGGACCATCTCGGCGACGGCCATGGTGTCCTTGTCGGTGACGCGCAGGCCGTCGATGAACTCGGACTTCACGCCCGCCTTGGTCAGCATGGCGCTGATCTGGGGTCCGCCGCCGTGCACCACGACCGGGTTCACGCCCATCAGTTTCAGCAGCACCACGTCGGCGGCGAACTGGCGGGCGACGGCGGTTTCGCCCATGGCGTGGCCGCCGTATTTGATGACCACGGTCTCGCGGTCATAGATCTGGATATAGGGCAGGGCCTCGGCCAGGGTCTTGGCCGTGGCCCAGCCGCGCGCCTCGTCCTGCTCGCGCGCCAGTTCGTCGGTATGTTTTTCGGTCACGTCCATCACGCGCGGGCTGATAGCGGCGATGGCCGTCCCTGTCACGATGAAACCCCCCTTGCCGCTGAACCGTTGGGAGGGAATGAACGAACATGAGATCGACGACAGGGGCCTGACGCCTCAGGATCCCAGCCAGACTCCGCCGCTGGATCCGACCCTGTGCCCCGAGTGCCAGGGCAGCGGCAGCCTGACATCCGGCGAGACTTGTCCGGTCTGCGAGGGCACCGGCAAGGCCGTGGGGCGAACCGGCGGCGGGTGATCACGTCCGTTCACACGATGTGACGGGCATGACCGGGTCGCCAGACGTGATATTGCCGCGCGATATCGGCTAGACACTGTCGCCATGCCGAGCACTCAAGCCTTCTCCCTGACCGATCTGACCGGCCAGTTCGCCGATTGGCTGGCGCTGCACGCGCTGCCGACCTGGGCGGCGGCGGGACAGACGCAAGCCGGCGTCTTTCGCGAGGCCCTGACCCTGGACGGTCAACCCGTGATCCGCCCCCGCCGGGGCCGCGTCCAGACGCGTCAGGCCTATGTCTATGCCCAGGCCGGGTTGCTGGGCTGGCAAGGCCCCTGGCGAGAGGCCGCCAGTCGCGGGCTGGATGTCCTGAGAAGGGATTTCGCTCGGCCCGATGGCCTGTGCCGCACTCTGGTCTCCGAAGACGGCGCGCCGCTGGACGAGACGGTCATGGTCTATGACCAGGCCTTCGCCCTTCTGGCCCTGGCGACTGCCAAGCGAGCCGGACTGACCGACCCCTCGCACGAGGCATGGGCCGTGGCGATCCGAGAGGGCCTGCTGGCCCGCCCCTCGCCCCACGGCGGCGTGCCGGAATCCGGTGACCAGCCCTACCAGGCGAACGCTCATATGCATCTGCTGGAAGCCTGCCTGGCGTGGGAATCCGCAGGGGGCGACGCGGGCTGGGCACGGCTGTCCGACCAGATCGTCGACCTCGCCCTGACCCATTTCATCGACGCCGAGGGCGGGTTCCTGCGCGAGTTTTTCACCGCCGACTGGTCGCCCGCTCCGGGCACGGACGGTCGGTTGGTCGAGCCGGGGCACCAGTTCGAGTGGGTCTGGCTGCTGACCCTGTACGGCCGCGCCCGCAGATCGCCCGCAGCGCTCGATGCGGCGCGGCGGCTCTATGACGTTGGCCTGACCGGAGTTTCAGCGACTTCTGGGCTGGTCATGGACGCGCTTGAGGAAGACGGCTCGGTGCGCCGGCCCGGATCGCGACTGTGGCCCCAGACCGAATGGCTGAAGGCCGCGCTCATCCTGGCCGAAGATGACGAGGCCGGATCCGAAGCGCGCGAAACCCGACTTCGCGAGGCGCGTCAGGCTTTGGGCAGTCTGTTCCGTTACCTGACGCCCGAGGGTCTGTGGCGCGACCAGTATGACGGCGCATCTGCCGACAAGGGCTTTGTGGATGAGCCGGCGCCCGCCAGTTCACTCTACCACATCATGGTGGCCTTTCTGCAGTTGACCCTATCCCAGGCCCAGCCGAAAGGAACCGACGCCGCTTTGGCGTCGACTGGAAAGTTTGGGGATAGGCCTCACCAGAAGGGGGCATGATTCGCCTCCAGGTTGCCGGGCGGGACAGCCATGAACCTTGCGGTTCGGCTGAGTGCGCACACGGCGGCTCGACAGGATCCGCCTGAAAAAGGGCGGCAGGCAGATTTTTCCGTGTAGCTTCAACGCCACGCTTCGAGAAATACGCCGGTTGCGGCAGAGTTATGACCTCGACCTCATTCGGCAACGCTGTTATGACGCGCTTTGGCGGTGAGACCGCCGCATATCCTATTCATGGCGGAGGGCTCACACCCATGCGTGTTAAGACTATTTTCCTGGCCTCTAGCGCGGCGGCGGCTCTGGCCCTGTCGGCTGGCGCCGCGTCGGCCGAGCCCGATGGCTGGTACGGCGCCGTTGATGCCGGCTACCACATCGCCGACAACGACATTAACCTCGAGCGTTCGGACAACGGCAACCACCTGAAGTTCGACACGAACAACGGCTGGGCCGCTTTCGCTCGCGTCGGCTACCGCTTCAACCCCAACTGGCGCGTTGAACTCGAAGGCGGCTACCGCTCGGGCGACGTCGGCACCGTTCGTTCGCCGAACCCCGGCGTTCTGACCTCGGGCATCTGTAACTTCGACCCGACGACCGGTCCTTGCTTCTCGCCCGAAGGCGACATCGACTCCTTCACCGTCATGGCCAATGTCATTTATGACTTCGGCTTCGAATACTGGGGTCTGCGTCCGTTCGTCGGCGCCGGCGTCGGTGTGAACCACGTCACGACCGACGTCATCGGTTCGTTCCGTGACGACCGTTCGAGCCTGGCCTCGATCGACGACACCTCGACCAAGTTCGCTGCTCAGGCTCTGGCCGGCGTTGCGTTCGCCGTCTCGGATCGCGCCAACATCGACGTGACCTACCGCTACCTGACCGGCGAAATGGAAGCCGACTTCGTCGCTCCGAACCTCGGTTCGCTGTCGGGCGACTACGATGAGAGCCACACGGTGACCGTGGGTCTGCGTTACGCCTTCGGCGCTGACGAAGTCGCACCGCCGCCTCCGCCGCCCCCGCCTCCGCCGCCTCCCCCGCCGCCTCCTCCCCCGCCGCCGCCGCCGCCTCCGGCTCCGACCGCGCGTGAGTTCGTGGTGTACTTCGACTGGGATCGCTCGGACCTGACTGCCGAAGCCCGTTCGGTCATCACCCAGGCCGCCAACTACGCCAAGTCGGGCCAACCGACCCGCGTGCTGGTCGTCGGTCACGCCGACACCTCCGGCTCGGCCGCCTACAACGTCGGTCTGTCGAACCGCCGCGCCCGCACCACGGCTGACGCCCTGGTCGCTCAAGGCGTCGCCGGCGGCGTGATCTCGCTGGACGGCAAGGGCGAAACCCAGCTGGCCCGCGCCACCGCCGACGGCGTGCGTGAGCCTCTGAACCGTCGCGCCACCATCGGCATCAACTTCTAAGACTGAAGGGGTCCGGCTCAGGCCGGACCCCGACAGGCTCTTCGAAGCCAAGACGATAATGACTAGGAACCGCCGGTTCAGCGAAAGCCGAACCGGCGGTTTCGCGTTTGGGGCCGCAGGCGCCACAGTCGGACGTGCCACAGTCGCCAATGCCACGGCCACGCCGATCGCCAGATCCCTGGCGCCCAACCGCAGGGGCGTCGAAAATGGCAGCCGACCGCTGGCCATAAGACCAAGGTCGGAGTCTTGACCCAACGGCCGAAATCCAGTCGCCCGGCTCACAACTCAACTTGCCATCGGGTGATTGAGCGTCCTAGGAAGACGGGCCGGCGTGCGGCCACGAGAGAATCCCCAGCCTTGCTCGCCACCTGCGATCCCCATAATCCCGAAGCCGCCGCTTATGGCGCCGGACAACCTGAGACTGAGCGTCTGGCCGGTCGTCGCTTCCTGGTCGTAACCGCGCCCTTCGGTCCCTTCGGGCGCATCCTTGCGCAGGAGTTGCGGCGTCCGGGCGCACAGGTCGACCGGATGCTGTTCAACGCGGGCGACGAGTTCTACTGGCGCGGCCCCGGCGCAATCCGCTTCAAGCAGCCGCCCAACACCTGGGAGCAGCGACTGCTGCGAATGGCGGGTGACTATTCCGATATCCTGGTCTTCGGCGAAGGCGGCGGCTTCAATCAGGCCGTGCTTCGCAACACCGCAAGACTGGAGGCCCGCGTCTGGGTTCTGGAGAACGGCTATTTCCGCCCCGACTGGGTCACCCTGGAGCGGAACGGGGTAAACGCCTCAAGCGCCCTGCCGCGGGCGCCGTCCGCCTACGCCGGGCCCAGCCCCAAGACGCCGATGACACGACCCGTGGGACGCATCCTTCCGCACCACGTCATCAACATCAGCTGGTATCACCTGATCCAGTTGCCGGGCCGGCTGCTGTATCCGAACTATGTCGCGCCCTTCACCCAGCCGCCGTGGCTGCAGTGCGCAGGCCATATCCGTCGCTATATCGGCCTGGCCTTCCAACCCAAGTCGCGCTGCGAGACCGCGACCATCGCCGCCCGCGGCCCCTTTTTCGTAGTCTGCCTGCAACGCGAAGGCGACGCGCAGTTGCTGCGATATTCGCGGCTGGCCGACAACACCGCCTTCCTCAACGAGCTGATGTCCAGTTTCACCGCCCATGCCCCCAAGGACGCGCGGCTGGTGGTCAAGAACCACCCCCTGGATCCCGGCCTGCTGGACCTGGGCAAGGTGACGCGCATACTGGCCGACGAACATGGGCTGGCCGACCGGGTCGACTTCATCGACGGCGGCAATCTGGCCCACCTGTGCCGGGCGTCGCGGGGCATGGTGGTCAACAACTCGAGCGCCGCCCTGTCGGCCCTGGGTTTCCACACCCCGGTCAAGGTTCTGGGAGAAGCCTTCTTCAACTTCGAAGGCCTGACCGATCAGCAGGACCTGGGCGACTTCTGGAACGCTCCCCAGGCGCCGGACGAGGCCCTGTTCACCCGCTTCCGCGCCCATGTGATCGCGCGCAGCCAGATCAATGGCAATTTCCACGGGCCCCAGGCGCAACAGCCCACGGCCCAAGCCCTGGCCGAGGTGTTCGAGGGGCGACGCGGGGATCTTTGAAACCGCTGGGCTCTGTCGGTCGTATGTGAAGAGCGGGCCTGTCCGCCACAGACTGTCGGAGCCGTCATGTCGATCCGCACCCTCGTCCGCCTCACCGCCACTCTGGTGCTGGTCGCCGCCTGTTCCCAGGCTGAGACGCCCGCAAAGGCTGGCGCCCCTCCCCAGGCCGCAGACAGCGGTCGCCGCGAGGTCGCGGTCTTCGCCGGCGGCTGCTTCTGGTCCACCGAAGCCAATTTCGAACATATGCCGGGCGTTGTGTCGGCGGTGTCCGGGTTCGCCGGCGGTCGCGTCGCCAACCCCAGCTACGAACAGGTGGTGCGCGGCGGCACCGGCCATGTCGAGGCGGTACAGGTCACATTCGACCCGGCTCGCATCAGCTACCGCCAGCTCGTCGACCGGTTCTGGCGCACGATCGACCCGACCGATCCTGACGGCCAGTTCTGTGACAAGGGTCCGTCCTACGCCACGGCCGTCTTCGCCTCTGCGGCCCAGCGTCCGGCAGCTGAGGCGTCCCGTCAGGCGGCGGTGCAGGCTCTTGGGCAGCACAGATTTGTCACGCCCGTTCGGGACTCCGCCAGATTCTGGCCCGCCGAGGCCTATCATCAGGATTTCGCCGTCAGAAACCCCACCCGCTATGGCGGATACACAAGATTCTGCGGTCGGTCCGCCCGTCTGCGACAGGTGTGGGGCGGTTAACCTTACTGCGACGCTTGGAAAATGTTGCACTGCGATCACAGTTCCCTCCTCTCGTGCAGCTGTCACATACTTGTCGCCACACGGCGTTCAATCTCCCCTAGAGGGAGCCCCTACTCAGTCATCATCGCGCGTCGGCATCGCTCCTCCCGGGCAGCGCGCGGTCCAGAGAGGGGATACTCTGAATGCTGCTTCGCAACCTCGCGTACGGCGCGTCCGCCGCTGCGCTTCTGCTTTCCGCCACCGCGGTCCACGCCCAGGAAACGACCGGCGGCATCGTCGGCGGCGTCTATGACGCAGCGGGCGCGCCCGTAGTCGGCGCCACCGTCGTCGTGACCCACATTCCTTCGGGCACCAGCGTCACGACGCTGTCGGGTCCGAACGGCAACTTCGGCGCCCGCAACCTGCGCGTCGGCGGCCCCTACGCGGTCCGCGTCAGCTCGGCCGAAGGCGAAGCTGCGGCCAATGTCGCCGCCATCGGCATCGGCTCGCCCTACACCCTGGACCTGACCCTCGTCGGCGCCGCCAGCGATGACGCCTTCTCGCTCAGCGACGTGGTGGTCACCGGAGCCCGTTCGACGCGCAACACCTCGCCGACGAGCAACTTCAACCTCAGCGATGTCGAGACGCTCCCCTCCATCAGCCGCGACATCAAGGACATCGTTCGGACCTCTCCGTTCGCCACGGTCGATCCCTCCAACTCGGGCGCCCTGTCGATCGGCGGCCAGAACACCCGCTACAACGCCTTCCTCGTCGATGGCGTGCGCCAGGGCGACGACTTCGGCCTGAACTCGAATGGCTATCCCACCGTCGGCACCCCGATCTCGCTGTCGGTCATCGAGGCGGTCAGCGTCTCGGTCTCGCCCTACGACGTCCAGTACGGCAGCTTTACCGGCGGCGTGATCAACTCGGTCACCAAGTCGGGCGGCAACGAGTTCCACGGTGAAGTCTTCAAGGAGTGGACCAACGACGGTCTGCAGGGCAACACCTTCAGCTTCGAGAACTTCCAGAACGGCGTCGTCGACAACCGCGAACTGGGCGGCACCTTCGAGGAAGAAACCTGGGGCGCGACCCTGAGCGGCCCGATCATCAAGGATCGCCTGTTCTTCCTGGTGAACTACGAGAACTTTGAATCGACCCAACCGGTCCTGACCGGCCCAACCGGCTCGGACGCCGCCAACCCCGTCCCCGGCATCACCCAGGCCGACGTCGACGCCGTGCGCAGCGCCGTCCAGACCCGCTACGGCTATGACCCGCTGGACTGGCAGGCCGACGCCCTGACCGTCAACGACGAGAAGTGGTTCGCCAAGCTGGACTGGAACATCAACGACCGCCACCGCGCCGTCCTGTCGTACCAGAGCGTCGAAACCGGCGACTTCCGCGTCGGCTCCTCCTCGACCTCGAACAGCACGCCTGTTCTGGGCCTGCTGTCGTCGGGCTACCTCTACAGCCAGACGCTGGAGTCCATTAAGGGCCAGATCTTCTCGGACTGGACGGACACCTTCTCGACCGAGTTCTCGGTCGCCAAGAAGTCGGTCGAATCCCTGAGCCAGAACTTCGTCGACAACGATACGGCCCAGTTCCTGGTCTATCTGGATGACCCGGCAAGCACGGGCACGCGCCGCGCCATTCGCCTCGGCCCGGACATTTCGCGCCAGGCCAACGAACTGGCCGTCGACACCACCTTCTATCGCGCAGTCGCCAACTGGGACCTGCCTGACGACCACCGCCTGACCTTCGGCTTTGAGCGCGAAGAACAGGACATCTTCAACGTCTTCGTCCAGAACGCCAACGGCACCTACGAGTTCGCCTCGGTCGCCGATCTGGCCGCCGGCCAAGCCTCGTCGGTCGTCTATCAGAACGCCGCCAGCAACGTGAAGGCCGACGCCGGCGCCGCCTTCTCCTACGCCCAGAACACCCTGTTCGTGCAGGATACCTGGCGCGGTATCGAGAACCTGACCCTGACCGCCGGCATCCGCCTGGACTGGTACGAGCAGGATGACCGTCCGCTGGAGAACCCTGCGTTCGAAGCTCGTTACGGCTTCAAGAACAACGAGAACCTGGACGGCATCTTCCAGGTCCAGCCGCGCTTCGGCTTCAACTGGCGCGCTGCCGACAGCCTTTCGATCTACGGCGGCTTCGGTCGTTACCAGGGCGGTTCGCCCAACGTGTGGATCTCCAACGCCTTCAGCAACACCGGCAACCTGGCCGGCCTCTACAGCTGCCGCGCGCCGGGCTACACCTCGCCCACCCAGAGCAACGCCTTCCTTCAGGTCTGCCCCACCGATGCCCTGACGGACGTCAATGCGACCCAGCCCAGCACCGGCCTGCAGACCGGCGTGACCAACAGCGCAAACCGCGGCACGGGCGACATCAACCCGATCGACCCGTCCTTCAAGACGCCGTCCATCTGGAAGACCTCGCTGGGCGCCACCTACGGCTTCGACCTGAGCCGCTGGGGCATGGGCGACGACTGGACCGTGACCGGCGAGTATGTTCACTCCGAACAGGACACGGCCGTGGGCTGGATCGACCTGAGCATGGTCGAGACCCAGAACGGCACGGCCCCCGACGGTCGTCCGACCTTCGATCCCAACCCCTCGAACTCCAGCCAGCGCGTCCTGCTGCTGACCAACTTCGAAGGAGGCCAGACCGACCAGTTCGCCGTCTCGATCGGCAAGGACTGGCGTGATGGCTGGGCCGAAGGCCTGGGCGCCAACCTCAGCTACACCTACCTGGACTCGACGGAATCCTCGTCGCCCGGCTCGTCGACCGCCTCGTCCAGCTTCCAGAACACGGTCACGTCCGACCCGAACAGCGCCTTCGTGCTGACCTCGTCGTTCGAGATCCAGGAAGCCTGGAAGCTGAACCTGTCGTATCAGCGCGCCTTCTTCGGCGACTACCGCACGCGCCTGAACCTGTTCGGTCAGAAGCGTTCGGGCCTGCCCTTCAGCTATGTGTTCAACTCGAGCACCAACAGCATGTTCGGCGTGACCTCGGCCTACAGCACCCGCAACCAGCTGCTGTACGTTCCGCAGGTGGACTCCAACGGCCTGGTCACCCCGACCAGCGACCCGCTGGTCCAGTTCGGTTCGGTCACCTCGGGCGGCGTCACCACCCCGTTCGACCTGGCAGGCTTCAACGACTTCCTGCAGAACACGGGCCTGATCAAATACGCCGGTCAGATCGCACCCCGGAACGCCTTCCGCGCGCCGGACGTGACCACCTTCGACCTGCATATCGCCCAGGAAATCCCCGCCTTCTTCCCCGGCGGCGCCCGTCTGGAAATCTATGCCGACGTCGAAAACCTCGGCAACCTGCTCAACGACGAGTGGGGCGTGATCCAGCAGTACAACTCGCCTTACGCCTCCTCGGCCAACGTCGACGCCGTAAACTGCAACCGCACGTCGTCGGGCTGCCCGTCCGGCACGGGCAACTATTACAGCTTCACGCGCTTCAGCGCGGCCAACCCGTCGCCGGCCACCTCGGCCTCGGTCTGGCAGGTGAAGTTCGGCGTTCGCTACACCTTCTGATCGCGAACAGCTGACGAGACGATCAGGGGCGGTCCGGCGACGGGCCGCCCCTTTTCATGTCCGGCGTCCACCCGGTCGGAGGACCGCGCCGGTTGAACCTGGGCCCGTGCATGGCTATCTGCGCGGGCTGCCCTCGCGCCTGTCCAAGGAACCTCTTCGCCCATGACCCATCCGATCCCCGCCGAATGGGCTCCGCACCGCGCGATGTGGGTGGGCTGGCCCAGCCATGCGGAATGGTGGTTCGACGAACTGGCCGCCGCCAAGGACGAGGTCGAGGCCCTGGTTCACGCCCTGGCCGGTCCGGGCCGCGAGAACGTCAAGCTGATGGTCGGCAATGACGAGGCCCTGCCCGACGCCCAGGCGCGCTTCGCGGGCGTGGCCAATGTCGAGGTCGTCGCCGGACGGTTCGGCGATGTCTGGCTGCGCGACACCGGCCCGATCTTCGGCGCAGGGTCGAAAACGGCCGCCGCCTTCAGCTTCAACGGCTGGGGCGGCAAGTACGACATGCCGGGCGATGATGCGGTCGCCGACCAGATCGCCGCCGCCGCCGGGGTCACGCCGACCCGCAACGACTTCATCCTGGAAGGCGGCGCCTTGGATCACGACGGGATCGGCACCATCCTGACCACCGGCCAGTGCCTGCTGAACAAGAACCGTAACGCCGGTTGGACCGCATCCGCCGCAGAGGCCGCCCTGGCCGAGGCCCTGGGCGCGCGCAAGGTGGTGTGGCTGGGCGAGGGTCTGCTGAACGACCACACCGACGGCCATATCGACAACCTGGCCCGTTTCGTGGCCCCGGGCGTGGTCGCCCTGCCCATCCCGTTTGGCGCCAAGGACCCCAACGCCGAGGCCTATCACGCCGCCGCCGACGCCATCCGCGCGGCGACCGATGCGGACGGCAATCCCCTGACCATCCTGCCCATCCCCTCGCCTGGCATGGTGCTGGACGAGGACCAGCGCCCGATCCCGGCCAGCCATATGAACTTCCTGATCGCCAACGGCGCGGTCGTGGTTCCGACCTATGGCAATGACATGGCCGCGCGCCTGGCCTGCGAGGCCCTGGCCACCGTCTTCCCCGACCGAGAGATCATCCCCCTGCCCTCCAACGCCATCCTGACCGGCGGCGGGTCCTTCCACTGCATCTCCCAGCAGGAGCCTGCGTAATGGCACGCACGATTTCAGTCGCCGCGCTTCAGACCTCCTACGGCGAGGACATGACGGCGAACATCAACAAGACCGCCGGTCTGGTCAGGCAGGCCGCGTCCAAAGGGGCGCAAGTGATCCTGCCGTCCGAACTGTTCCAAGGGCCGTATTTCTGCGTCAGCCAGGAGGAGCACTGGTTCGCCACCGCCTATCCGTGGCGCGAACATCCCGCCGTCATCGCCATGGCCGAGGTCGCCAAGGAGCTGGGCGTCGCCATCCCCGTCTCGATCTTCGAGCGCGAGGGGCCGCATTATTACAATTCTCTGGTCATGCTGGACGCGGACGGATCGCCGCTGGGCGTCTATCGCAAGAGCCACATCCCCGACGGCCCCGGCTATCAGGAGAAATACTATTTCCGGCCCGGCGACACCGGCTTCAAGGTCTGGTCGACCCGCTTCGGCAAGGTCGGGGTCGGCATCTGCTGGGACCAATGGTTCCCCGAGACGGCGCGGGCCATGGCGCTGCTGGGCGCCGACGTGCTGATGTATCCGACCGCTATCGGCTCGGAGCCGCATGACGCCGACCTGGACACCGCCGAGCCGTGGCGACGGGCCATGCAGGGCCACGCCGTGTCCAACGTCATCCCGGTCGTCGCCGCCAACCGCATCGGCCATGAGCAGGTGACGCCCCAGGGCCAGGACTTCTACGGCCACTCCTTCATCGCCGATCATCGCGGCGACCTGGTCGAAAGCTTCGGCGCCGAGGACGAGGGCGCGCTGGTGCACAGCTTCGATCTGGATCACGTCGACCGCTACCGCGCCGCCTGGGGCTTCTTCCGCGACCGGCGCACGGACCTGTACGGTGCGCTGGCCTCTGCGAGACCTAGCTAAGCGGGATAGTTGGACAACTTCCCGCTCGGCCCGATACGGCGCTTAATCTCGTTTTGAGCGAGCAGACGGTTTGCGATCTGATTGATCTGTTGCCTCGGTCGTATGTTGAGATCGGCTGAGGCTTGGTCGTCGTCGCGCCCGGGAAACTGTCGGACGTATGCGAGAAATCGGTCTGCGTTAGTCATGACAATCTCCAACACCAAAGGCTCTGACAGCCTAGCCGACTAGCTCAGTCGGCGATTGCGATAGACGACATTGCCCGTGGCGTGGTCGCCGTCGTCCAGGCTGGAGCCGAACGGATAGCCGCGATCGTCTGCGCAGTATCGCCGTCCGCCCTCGCGCGACCCGACCACCACCAGCCGCGGCCTGAGCCAGGAGGCGCCGGAAAAGGTGTTGTCGGACACCACATTATCGGACGGGGTCTGGTGCCGGATCACGCCGTCCTCGCCGCAGTTCCGGTACAGGAAGACGCCGCCCTGGCCGTTCAGGGCGAAGCGGTTGGCCATGATGGTGTTTGCGGCCGAGCCGTCGACGGCGATGATCTCGCGCGCGGTGCGAACGTCGAAGCGGACCCCCGTGATCTCGGCCTGACGGCTTTCGGCGTCCAGATAGACGGCCACCGAATCCGAGCGCCCGATGAACCGCCCGCCGGTGACCTTGGTCTGTGTCACGCCCGGCCCGACATAGAGGGGGATCGAGCCATTGGCGGCGAAGGTGACCCCGTTCAGGGCCACCCGCGTCGGCGCCGCCGCCTGGGCCGCCTGGGTATGGCCGGCGGTGCGCGAGGACTCGCGCAGATCGGCCATGCTGCGCCCCGCGCCCATGCCCCAGATGCGGACCGAGCCGTGGACGGTGCAGTTGCGGATGGCGATGTCGGTCGGGCGGCTGAAGGCGTCTCCGGTGCGACGCGACCAGATGGCCAGGGTCGGGGCGCGACTGGTGCGGGCCACGCCGGGGCGGCCGATCACGCCGCCGCCGCAGTCGATGCCTGCGCCCGAAGCCTCCGCGCCCTCCACCAGCACCCGGCGCGTGACGGCCCGTCCGTTCAGGGTCGCGCGACAGGTCAGGCGATAGGGGGCGTCCCTTCCGTCGGGGGCGGCGGTCAGGGCCGTGATCTCGGCAGGCGTACAGGCCCGGTCGGCGGGCAGGTCCACCGGGCCGGTTCCCAACAGAGTGGCCAGCGCCAGGCCCAGCATCAGGGCGTCGGCAGGGCCAGGGCGGCGCGTTCAGCGGCGCATCCCGGATGGGTCAGGCCGGTCGCCCGGACGGCCGCGATCTCGGTCCGTGCGACCAACAGATCAGCCTGGAAGGCCGGGGTGGCGGCGATGGCGTCGAAGGTCGCGCGGCCCACGGCTTCTCCTTCCGCCGCGTCGGCCGGGTAGTGCATGGCGCAGACCACGCGGCTGAGCGCGATCTGATGGCCGATTTCGCGCACGGCCTCGGCGCGATCAGGCTGGGCGGCCGCCAGAACCCCGGCATAGGCCGCGCCGACCGCCGCGCTGCCGGACGGATAGGAAGGGCTGGCGCGACTGGCCGCGCTCAGCCGCTGGCAAGCGGGGCGCGAGGGATCGACGGCGACCGGGCGGGGGCGCGGATCGCGCGCCTTGACCCGTTCGGTGACCGCATCGGCGTCGGCCATGACCCGTTCGAAGATCACGACCAGCCGGGGCGTGGGCCCACCGGCGGATCGGATTCCAAGGGTGCAGTCGAAATGCTGCAGGGCCAGGCCGGGCGACAGTTCGGCATGGGCGGTGGCCAATAGCCAGCGGTCGGCCCCCTCCAGCGCGCGGTAGCGGTCCGACAGGGCGCGGTCTGCCGCCTGCTCGGGCGAACCCTCTGCTGCGGGCGGCGGAACCAGGGCGGCTATGCGCGACAGGGCGGCGGGCGTGAGATAGCCAGGCAATTCCGTGTCGCCGCTGGATCCGGGGCCGCCGCCAGTTCCATAGGCGGCGCAGCCCGACGTCGACGCCAACAGGGCCGCGAGACCGGCGAACGCTATCCAGCGATCCGCCGAAGGTCTCACTCGCCGGCGCTCCAGCTCAGTTGCACCGAGGTCTCGTCGTTCTCGGTCGGAGAGGCCACGACCTGGACATTGGCGCCGCTGGCTTCCTTGGCGGCCCCATAGGCGCGCGCCGCACCCTGGTTCATCTCCATGACCGGCGCCATGCCCTCGGCCTCGGCGCGCTGGCGATAGAAGGCCACGACCTGCTCCGGCGCGGCGTCGGTCTTGAAGGTGATCAGGCCGCCCGGCCCGGCAGGCCCAGCCGCCAGGGTCGGATCTCCCTCGATCTCGCCGCCGGGATAGACAGCCGCGAAGGCAGGGGCGCCCGGCGCGACCGGCGCCGAAACAGAAGCCGCCGAAGCGGGCGTCGCCGTCATTTGAGCGGGGGCCGTCTCTGCAGGCGGCGCCGTCAACTCAGGCGCTGAGGCGGGCTTTTCGGCTGGAACCCTGGGACCATCGCACGCGGCCAAACCGGCCATCGCGACGACGAGGGTCGCCGCCATACTGAACTTCATCCGGGGCAGGTCCTTGAAATCCAAACGCAAGCCGCACCGTGGCGCATCAGAATGGCGGGGGCAAGGCGGCAAGGTGGAACAGCTTGGCTGTTATCGCCGCGACGCTTAGCCAGGGTCGGGCTCAGCATCGCCTTCGGTCGCCCTGTCTCTGGCCCTGTCTCTGGCGGCCATGCCTTCGCTGGCGAGGGTCTCGTTGATTTCGTCCTGGTCCGGATCATTGTCCGAGCCCGTGGCCACGCCGCCCTGCAGGGAACCCGCGCGGGTGTCCGAGCCCGTGTCGGTGCCGGTCAGCCGTTCCACGATACTGTCGGGCGTGCGGCCACGATCAGGGCGTTCGCCGATGTCGTCGGCTTCTCGGGCGTCCGAGGTCTGGGGCGTGTCTTCGGCCTTGGTGGGGTCGGTCATGGTGGTCTCCTGCCTGGCTTAGGGATTCAAAGCCCGCCCGGCCGCGCGGTTCCGCCCGAACAAAAGATATATCTCAAGACCCTTGCGTAAGGCAGTTTAAGATATATCTTTGCGCTATGAAAATGAAGGAGAACCCATCCATGTTTGGATTTCACGAAGACAGAGACGGCGGCAGGGGCCGCCACGGGCGTCATCACGGCGGCCATCACGGCCGTCACCACTGTGGCCCATCGCATGACGGCGAAGGCCGGGGCCGCGGCCCCTGGGGGCGCGGTGGCGAAGGTCGGGGCAGCGAGGGCCGAGGCGGCGGCGAAGGTCGCGGCGGTCACGGTCGAGGTCCCGGTCGAGGCCGCAGAATGTTCGGTCCCGGCGACCTGAAGCTGGTCCTGCTGGCCCTGGTCGAGCAGGAGCCGCGCCACGGCTATGACCTGATCAAGGCCATTGAGGCGGCGTTCGGCGGCGGTTACGCCCCCTCCCCCGGCGTGGTCTATCCGACCCTGTCCCTGCTGGCCGACGAGGGCCTGATCGCGGGGGTCGAGGACGCGACCGGCAAGCGGGTCTTCACCGTCACCGAGACCGGCGTGACCTGGCTGGAGGAGAACCGCACCGCGGTTGACGGCGTCATGCAGCGCATGGCCCTGGCGGCCAAGTTCGTCTCTGGCGAACAGACCCCAGAGGTGGTGCGCGAGGCCTTCCATACCCTGCGTCAGGCGGTGCAGATGAAGCCCGGCGGCTGGTCCGAACCCGAGACCGCCAAGGTGGTCGAAGCCTTGATGAAGGCCGTGCGAGAGATCAGCGAAGGCTGAGGTTCGATCCCCACCGAAAAAGGAAGGGGCCGCGATCGCTCGCGGCCCCTTCTGCTTTTCCGCCTTCCCTTGCGGGAAAAAGGGAAGGCGCTACTTCGCCGGGGCCGCCATCGGCGTCATGGCGGCGGCGATGGCGCGCTGGGCCGCAAGCTCGGCTTCCGGCAGGGGCACAAGGCCGCGATCCTGCAGATAGCCGCCCCGCGCCGCCGCCGATTCCGACATGAACTCCGACACGAAGGCCTGCAGGTTGGGCGTGACGCCGATGTGCTGCTTCTTGACGTAGATGTAGAGGCTGCGGGCCAGGGGATAGGTGCCGTCGGCGATGGTCTCGGGCGAGGGGGAGACGCCGTCGATGGTCTCGGCCTTCACCGTGTCCATGTTCTGCTCAAGGAAGGAGAAGCCGAACACGCCCAGCGAGCCGGGGGTGCGGGTCAGGGTCTGGACGATGGCGTTGTCGTTCTCGCCCGAGTCGATCCAGGCGCCGTCCTCGCGCAGGGTATGGGTCAGGGCCTCGAAGCGATCCTTGTCGCCGGCCAGGGCGTTGACCGCCGGGACCAGCTTGCCGCCGGGCGCCATGCCCAGTTCGAGGAAGGCGTCGCGCGTGCCCGAGGTGGGCGGCGGGCCATAGACCTGGATGCGCTGGTTGGGCAGGCCCGCATTGACCTGGTTCCAGGTCGTGGCCGGGTTGGCGACGAAGGCGCCGCCAGCGCCGGGGACTTCCTTGGCCAGGCCCTCGTAGAGGTCGTTCAGTTCGAAGTTAAAGCTGTTGCCCGTGCGCGCCGTGGCGATGACGATGCCGTCATAGCCGATCTTCAGCTCGACGATCTCGGTGACGCCGTTCTTCTGGCACATCTCGAACTCGGACTTCTTCATCTGGCGCGAGGCGTTGGCGATGTCCGGCGTGGACGGGCCGAGACCCTGGCAGAAGGCCTGGATGCCGCCGCCGGTGCCCAGAGCCTCGACGCGGGGGGCGGCGCCGCCCGGATTGTTGCGCCCGAAATTCTCGGCCACGCGGGTGGCGAAGGGGAAGACAGTCGACGAACCGGCGGCCCAGACGCCCGAGCGCTGGGCCTGGCCTGCCGCGCCGTCACCCGAGCCGCAGGCGGCGAGAGCGGCGAGGGCCAGGGTCGAGGCGGCGGTCAAAAGGATGCGATGCATGACGAGGAGTCTCCAAACGTCGTTCGTGACGCTTAGACCACTCGAATGTGACAGTTCCGCTGAGGGTTTGTGACGGTCACAGCAAGCGTTTGCGCATCGCCTGTGACAGCATGTCGATCAGGGTCACGGCCACGACGATGATGATGGCGATGGTCGATACGGTCCGATAGTCGAAGGCCTGCAGGCTTTCGAACAACACCTGACCAATGCCGCCCGCCCCGATCAGGCCCAGCACCGTGGCCGCGCGGCTGTTGGATTCGAAACGGTACAGGGCGAAGCTGGTCCACAGCGGCGCGACCTGGGGCAGCACGCCCCAGCCGATCTCGTGCAACTGGCCCGCGCCGGTCGCCTTGACGCCCTCGATGGGGCCCTTGTCGATCGACTCGACCGCTTCGGAGAACAGCTTGGCCAGGACGCCCGCGGTGTTCAGGGCGATGGCCAGGACCCCGGCCAGCGGTCCCAGGCCCACCGCGACGATGAACAGGGTGCCGATCACCAGGTCGGGGATGGAACGCAGGATGTCCATGACCCGTCGCACCGGCCAGACCAGCCAGGCCGGCGACAGGTTGCGCGACGCCATCAGACTGAGCGGCACGGCCAGGAACACAGCCAGGAAGGTGCCCCACAGCGCGATCTGCACCGTCAGCCACATCTGGCCGACCAGCGACTGCCACTTGCTGAAGTCGGGGTTGAGGAAGTCCTTGCCGTAGTTCCGCATGTTTTCGGAGTTGGTGAACAGGTTCAGGACATTGGGCAGTTCCACGCGGGTGAAGCTGGCGATCAGGATGATGGCGAACCCGCCCCACAGCAGGATGTCCAGCGACCAGGCGGCGGCGGATTTTTCGGGCGGCGCCGGGACCCTGCCCTCGGCCACGGCCACAGCCGTGCGGCGGCGCATCAGGTTCATGGCGATGGCGTAGAGGACCAGCAGGCCGATCAGGGCGAAGGGGGCGACCTGTTTGAAGCGGGACGCCGGGGCGACGCTGTCCGGCAGAGCCTGGGCCTTGGTCCGCTCACGCTTGGCCTGGTCGGCCTTCATCTCGCGAATGGGGGCCAGGTAGGAGTTGTCGGCCTCGCGGAACTGGGAATAGTTCAGCCCCTGCATGACCTTGCGCTGGCGGTCGGCCTCGGGGCCGAAGCCTTGGCCGTAGTTGATGAAGAACTCGCGGATCTGAGCCTTGAGGCTGTCCGGCAGGGTGCCCCGCACCAGGATGCTCGACTCGGGGATGGGCGGAGATTCCCAGATGGTCTCGATCTGATCCGCCACGCGAGCGTTCTCGCGGCGCAGGAAGACGGTGTTGACCGAGTTGGAGGTCGCGACATCGACCAGGCCGTTGGCGATGGAAAACGAGTTGGCCTGGTGGTTGGCCGAGCGGACGGTGGAGAAGCAGCGCGTCGGATCGAGGCCGCGAGGACCGAAGAAATAGGTCAGGGGCGCAAGCGTGCCGGACAGGGACTGGGCGTCGCCGAGGCCGAAGGTCAGCGAGCGGTCGCAGCGCTCGACATCCGCCAGGGTGATGCCGGAGCCCTTTTTGACGATCAGGGAGGAGACATAGGAATCCTTGCCTTCGCTATCGACGGTACGGGCGATGACTTCGGCCTGGGCGCGGTCGACGGCCTGAACCGCAGGCAAAGCCGAGAACCAGGCGACCTGGGACTGATTGGCCCGCATGGCCTCGACGAGCACGGAATAGTTGGAGCCGAAGATGGGCTCGACAGGAATACCCAGTTCGCGTTGCAGGTCGTTCAGCAGGGGCTGCCAGATCGGCCCGGACGAGGCCTGGCCTTCCGAGGACTGGATGGAAAAGACGAGCTTGGCCGGGCGGGCTGGCTCGCCCTGCGACTGCGCAACAACGGGGGCTGCGACGAACGACAGGGCGAAGAACGCCATGAGGCCGGCGGCGAGAAGACGAAGGCGGCTCATGCCCGGATATCCTGAAGCGCGGCCTGATGCAGGCCGAAGGGGAAGATTTTAAGCGGATTCGAGGGGATCATGGCTGGACCTCGCGGCTGGCGCGCAGGCGCTCCAGCGTCCGCTCCGCCCGGGTCGCCGCCGCGCGGTCGCCAGAGGCTCGGGCGGCGGTCAGGGCCTGGTCGGCGATCAGTTCGCGCACCGGGTTCAGATAGTCGTCATCGGCGGCGATGAAGCGCGAATAGTTGAGCCCGGCCAGAACCCGGCGCTGACGTTCGGCGACCACGCCGTCGCCGCGACCATAGCTCAGCAGCAGACCGCGCAGCTTTTCCTTCACCGCGGGATCCAGATCCTCACGCACGACGACGCCACCCTCCGGAATAGGCGGCGACTGCCAGATCGTCTCGATCTCGGCGGCTATGGTGGGGTTTTGCCGCGCTATCGCGGCATAGGTGGCGGTGTTGGACGCAGCCACATCGAGGATGCCGGAGGCGACCTCATAGGCGTTGGTCTCGTGATTGGCGGCGCGCACGGACTTGAAACAGGTCTGGGGCCGGATGTCCCGCGGATTGAACAGGAAGGCGGCCGGGGCCAGGGTGGCCGAGGTGGACTGCGCATCGCCCGAGCCGAAGCTCAAGGTCCGCCCACAGGCCAGGACGTCGTCCAGCGTCACGCCGGATCCGCGTCGCACGATCAGGGTGGAGCGGTAGCTGGTCTCGCCCTCGCCGCTGACGGTGCGGGCGATCATCTCGACCCCGCCTGCGTCCAGGGCCTCGACCGCCGGGCGGGCCGACAGCCAGGCGGCCTGGGCCCGCCCCTGTTTCAAATCGTCCAGCAAGGAGGCGTAGTCGGTCGTGAAGCGCGGCGTGACGGGCCGGCCGACCGCCGCCGACAGGTCCTCCAGCAGAGGGCTCCACAAGGGGGCGGCCGAGGCCTGTCCCTGTGCCGACAGGATGGCGAAGGCGATGTCGCCGCCGCCCTGAGGACGCAGGCCCTGGGGCTGGCGGCAAGCGACTACGCCCAGCGCTGTCAGGCCGAGCGCAGCGGCGACCAGGACGCCGGCGCCGAGCCGCCGCGTCAGGCCGGTCTGGGTCACGCCTTGGTTTCCCAGAAGGCGTCCTCGAACTCGGGCCCGTAGATGTCGATCAGGGTCTTGTGGTCCAGGCCGGTGGTCGGGCCGTCATAGACGATCCTGCCGGACTTCAGGGCGATGACCCGGTCGCAATAGCGGATGGCGTAGTCGACCTGGTGCAGGGTGACGATGACGCTGAGCCCGTCGCGCTGGTTCAGTTCGACCAGCTGCTCCATCACCTTGCGGGCGGAGACGGGGTCCAGCGAGGCGACCGGCTCGTCGGCCAGGATGCCGCTGGCGCCCTGGACGATGGCGCGGGCGATGGCGCCGCGCTGCTGTTGACCGCCGGACAGGGTGTTCGAGCGCTGGGCGGCATAGTCGCTGACGCCCACGCGGTGCAGGGCGGCCATGGCCAGGGCCTTGTCCTGAGCCGGCCACAAACCCAGCATCCCACGCCAGGCCGGCAGACGACCCAGGGCGCCCAGCATGACGTTGGTGAACAGCGACAGCCGCCCGACCAGGTTGAACTGCTGGAAGATCATGCCCAGCCGGCCGCGCGCACGGCGCACCGCCCCGGTCACCCGGCCATTGGCCTGGACCGTGTCGCCAAAGACCTCGATCACGCCTGCGCCCGCATCGATGGGGGCCAGGCCGGTGATGGCGCGCAGCAGGGTGGACTTGCCCGAGCCCGAGGGGCCGATCAGGGCGACCATCTCTCCGGCGGCGACGGTGACCGAGACACAGTCCAGCGCCTTGCGGGTTCCGAATGTCTTGGACACCTCGCGCGCGACCAGAAGGGCGGCGCCGGATGGGGAGGGAGATGCGCCGATGGGCACGGACGCATCGACGACTGCGGATGAACTCATGGTCTCGCGGGGAAGCGCGTTGGGATTCGCTGGAGAATTGGCGATACGGCCCAGAATAGGGGGTCGATACGGGAGAGACGGCGATAACGCTTAATGGCACGCGTGGCGCAACGGCGTCCAGTGCGGCGCATCGCCAGGCCACACCCGCAGGCAATAGCGTTCAGAACCCGGAGGAAACGCAGCCAAAGCCAGCGCCTGCCGCGAAAAAACCGCTTTACATGACAGCGGCGTGACCCTAAATGCGCTGCTTCCGGCGGACCCCGTAGGTCTAACGTTGCGCTGCTAACGCCGGTCTGGGTTTAACAATTACAGGGGTTTACGTGAATTGCGCACGTATCATTTCCCCCTGGACCTGGTCCGCGAGCGGTCCCCTGAACGTCCTGTCGCACTCGTGCGGCCGGCGGCAGTATCCGTAGCGGCGCGCTGGTTCCAGGACAATCTAAAGGCTGATGTCTTCTACGCTGTGAAGGCGAACCCTTCACGCTGGGTCATCGAAACTCTCGTCGCCTCGGGCGTGAACGGCTTCGACGTCGCGTCTCTGGCCGAGATCGAGCTGGTGCGTTCGGTGTCCGCCGACGCGCGCCTGGCCTTCATGCATCCGGTCAAGAGCCGGAATGCGATCACCCGCGCCTACTTCGACCATGGCGTGCGGACCTTCTCGCTCGACTGCGAAGACGAGTTGCAGAAGATCCTCGACGCCACGGGCGGGGCTCAGGATCTGAACCTGATCGTGCGCATGGCCGTCTCGGCCGAGGGCGCGGCCTATACCCTGTCGGGCAAGTTCGGCGTCTCGCCGGACCAGGCTCCGGCCCTGTTGCTGGCCACGCGCCAGGCGGTGGTCGACGGCCTGATGGGCGTCAGCTTCCACGTCGGTTCGCAATGCATGCGTCCGACCGCCTACCAGGCCGCCATGGCCCAGGTCGGGCGTTCGATCAGCCGTGCCGGCGTGATCGTGGATATCGTCGATGTCGGCGGCGGCTTCCCCTCGGTCTATCCGGGCATGGTCCCGCCGGACATGAGCGAATACGCCGACGCCATCCATCGCGGCTTCAACGAGATGCCCGTTTCGGAAACGACCGAGCTGTGGTGCGAGCCCGGCCGTGCGCTGGTCGCCGAGTCGTCCTCGGTCCTGTGCAAGGTCGAGCTGCGCAAGGGCGACGCCCTGTATCTGAACGACGGCTCCTATGGCTCGCTGTTCGACGCGACCCACTCGCGCTGGCCCTTCCCGACCAAGCTGGTCCGCGACGCGGAAAGCTCGGGCGATATGAAGCCGTTCCAGTTCTACGGCCCGACCTGCGATTCCATCGACCACATGCCCGGTCCGTTCTGGCTGCCGGCCGACATCCGTGAAGGCGACTTCATCGAGATCGGCATGCTGGGCGCTTACGGCGTGGCCATGTCGACGGGCTTTAACGGCTATGGCGAGCACGATCTCGCTGCGGTCGAGGACGCCCCGATGGCCTCGCTGTACGGACTGGCCCCGCGCTCCATCCCCACCGTGCGCACCACGGCGGAAGAGGCCGCACGCAAGGTGGTTCGTCTGTCGCGTCCCAAGGGCAAGGCCGGCCAACGCAAGAAGGCTCGCCGCTAGCCCATGAAGTTCATCGGCGGCCTGACCACGTTTCGCGCGGACCGGGCCTGGGGAGCGTTGGATGTCGGCAAGGTCGACGGCGCCACCGTTCGCCTGCACTGGACCGATCAGCCCTATCGCTGGCACGTCAACGACGGGCCTGAGACCTTCATCGTCCTGACGGGGGCGGTGGACATGCACTGGCGCAAGGACGGGGTCGAAATGATCGAACGCCTCAACGCCGGCGACGCCTGTTTCGCCGAGGCCGGGGACGCCCACGTCGCCCATCCGGTGGGCGAGGCGCGCATTCTGGTTGTCGAGCGCGAAGGCAGCGAATAAGCGGGCATCCTCCGGGGCTGCTCGGTCGCTGAAAGCCTGTCCGCGGGTCGGTCGCTCCGTCCCGGTTCGCGGTCTCTTCACGACGGGCGCTCAATCCAAGGGATATCCGTGAAATGAACGCTCCCGCCCCCTCCAACACCAAGGCCCAGCTGCTCCAGAACGTGGTCGAGCATATCGACATCACGTCCTTCGACGCGCGTCCGATCATCGACTCCATGCGCAAGATGTCGTTCTCGAGCCGCGACACGGCCCGCGCCGCCGACATCTTTTCCATGGCCATCGAGGACGCGGAGTGCTCGCCCTGGCTGGTCCTGGCCGGCTCGACCTCGGCCGGCGGCTGCATGGACGTTTACCGCGACATGGTGAAGTTCGGCATGATCGACGCCGTGGTCGCCACGGGCGCCTCGATCGTCGACATGGATTTCTTCGAGGCCCTGGGCTTCAAACACTATCAGGCGGCCGGCGAGGTGGACGACAACGTCCTGCGCGAAAACTACATCGACCGGATCTACGACACCTATATCGACGAGGAAGAGCTCCAGAACTGCGATCACACCATCCTGGAGATCTGCAATCGGCTGGAGCCGCGCGCCTATTCCAGCCGCGAGTTCATCTGGGAAATGGGCAAGTGGCTGAGCGAGGGCAACGCCAAGAAGCCCGGCTCTCTGATCCAGACCGCCTATGAAGAAGGCGTGCCGATTTTCTGCCCGGCGTTCGTGGATTCTTCGGCGGGCTTTGGTCTGGTCAAGCACCAGAAGGAGCGGATCGCGGCCAAGCAGCCCTACCTGATGATCGACGCGGTCGCCGACTTCCGCGAGCTGACCGACATCAAGATCGCGGCGGGCGTCACCGGCCTGTTCATGGTCGGCGGCGGCGTACCCAAGAATTTCGCCCAGGACACGGTGGTCTGCGCCGAGATCCTCGGCGTCGAGGCCGAGATGCACCGCTATGCGGTCCAAATCACGGTCGCCGACGTGCGCGACGGGGCCTGCTCTTCCTCGACGCTGAAAGAAGCCGCGTCATGGGGTAAGGTCCAGACGACGCACGAACAGATGGTCTTCGCCGAGGCCACGACCGTGGTGCCCCTGATCGCCTCGGACGCCTGGCACCGCGCAGGCTGGAAGACCCGCGACAAGCGCCGCTGGGCCAAGCTGTTCGGTAAGTAGGATGAAAGAGCCCTTCTCCCCTTGCGGGAGAAGGTACTGCTGTTCTGGCAAATACTAGGGCGTATCAAAAAGACACGAAACTTCAATGGCTTTAGCCATTTCGGCACAGATTTCAGCGCTTTAGCGCTGGGTTGCCGTGCAGACCAATTGGGACAGCCTGGGGTCAATTATGACCACCCGGGCTGGCTTGAGCGGTGGTTCCAGACTTGCGCCGCCTCTGTGGTTTTTAACCATGAGAAGGCCAACGATGATGTCTGACAGTTCAACGAAGAAAGTCAGGTTGACGAATAAATTCGTCGACTCCCTGCTGAAGCTGCCCGCTGAAAAGCGCTCCCGCCGCTACTGGGACGCTGAATATTCCCCATTGTTCTTGCAGTTCAGCGCCACCGGCTCGCCCAGCTACGTGATGCGGTACACGAAGGCCAACGGCAACGATGGGGACTTCGCCATAGGCTCGGCTGATTACCTGTCTGCTGACGCGGCGCGCGGGGCCTGTAAGGAGCATATGTCGGCTTGGTTGCTGAACGGAGTCGATCCCGTCGAGGCGCGCCGCGCCAGCCGGGCGGCTGCCAAGGCGGAGAAGGTCGACACCACCTTCAAAGGTGTCGCAGACGCATACCTCGCCCGGAAGCTGAAGGTGCGTGAAGCGAAGGGCAAAACTCGCAAGCTTGCCGAAGTCGATCTGCTTCAGCGCCTCATCTACCCGCTGATCGGCTCCATCGATGTAGACAAGATCAATCAGTCGATGATCGAGGAGGCTCTGGAGGACATCGAGTTAGGTGTTATTCGGCGCGGCCATGCCGCCGCCGACGATGGACGCACAACCTCCGTGGGCTGCCATAAGGCGATCAAGCGCGTGTACAAGTACGCCCTCGCGAAAGAGTTGACGACACGCAACCCTGCCGCCTTCAAGTGTGCAGAGGACACGCCGGTCAAGCGTCGTGGTCGGATGGACGATCCCCGCTTTCGCTTGATGTGGGATCAATTGGTCGAGGGGGTTTATCGAAGCCCTCACTCGGTCGCTCCGCTCGCGCTCCTGATCTATATCACCACAATACAGCGGCCCGTTGACATCGCTCGGGCCCGTCGATCCGAAATCAACCTGACCACCCGGACCTGGCGCCCGACCGACACGAAAACTGGCACCGACTATTTCGTCCCTCTCTCGGACCTGGCGTGCAAACTGATTTCGATCGCCATGGCTCGATCGGATAGCGAATGGCTTTTCCCGAAGCAGAGGCGCGGCGCTGACGGGCATATGCTGGAAACTTCCATGGGCAACTACTGGTTCGTTCTGCGCAAGCGGTTGCTCGAAGAGAAGGTGCTCGAAGACGATGACATCAACGTCTACGACTGCCGTCGATATGGTCGGACCCAGATCGTCCACAAACTGGGCTACAGCCGCGATGTGGCCGAACTCGTGATCAACCACCATCAGAAGTCCGGCATGGACACCTTGTACGACGTCCACGACTACGAACCGGACATTCGCCGTGCTCAGGAAGCATGGAGTGCCGAGGTGGTCCGGATTTGCCAAGTCGACGTGCCAGCGCTCTTCACCGACCTTGATCGCTAGGTAATCCAGCTGCTGTCCAGCGTGGAGGGATTGAGGGATTAAGCAGTGCCGAGGCGGTCCGCTAGCTAACGGACCGCCTCGGGACAGCGTCAGGCCTCCTCGGAAAGCGATGGCTGGCTCAAGGGGCCCAGACGGCGGGCTGGATCTTCGGTGCCGCTCCCCACCGCGCCCCCTCCGGTGCGTGTCTACGTTCCGATGCGGTGCGGCGCGAACTGCGGAGTGTCGATCGAACTGTCTCGCGGTCGGTAGGTGGTCTTGTAGAGTGTCAACAAAGCTGGAGGTGGGTGTCCAATCTGAACCGCTTACGTGCACACTTTCTGTCAGCGCCAATCACACAGGCGGCATATAAAATGAGCGGTGTTGGCATCCGGTATTGGATAGTGCGCTGTGTTGACGCGGTGAATGTCGGACTCGCGTAGTGCTCGGGAATAACGGTAAGGTTTGTTCGCTACAACTCTTGGGGGCATGGGCATGGCTGACGGCGTGGATGGCGTCTCGATTCGCGACCGACTGCTCAAGGAGCGCAACGCCCTTCTTGACCTTTCCACCCGCAACCGCCTGCTGAACACGCCTCTTCGGACGAAGAACAACCGAGCCATCGAAATCGTCGATGAAAAGGCTGTCGAGGTCTTCAGGCTCCTGACCTCGAACAAGGCGCTCAGCTTCGTCCCGGGCGTCCAGTTGAGCGAGGCCGACCGCGCCGAACTCGAACCAGACGACGACATCACCGGCGGCATTCCCCAGCCGGGTGATGACGCTGTTGATCAGCGAGGTGTGGCGTCCAGACATGCCGACACCCGACTACAGACACGCCTGACGTCCGAGGGCCTCCAGAAGCGGCTCTTCGACGTCTGGTACGACGCCCAGACCTTGGAGCAGGAACAGGGGGTCAACATCCTTTATCTGGCGATCGGCCTGCTGCGCTGGTTCGACAGCGACACGTCTGACGTTGCGCGGCATGCCCCGCTGGTTCTGCTGCCCGTGAAGCTGGAACGCACCAGTGCCGCCGACAAGTTCAAGCTGCGCTGGCGCGACGAACCGCCATCGCCGAACCTGACGCTGCAAGCCAAGATGAAGGCCGAGTTCGCGCTGACCATCGAGGACTTCAAGGACGAGGACGAGGTCGATCTGGCGGGCTATTGCGCCCGGGTCGCCGAAACCATCTCCAACAACAAGCGGTGGGAGGTGCTGCCCGACTCCATGGTGCTGGGGTTCTTCTCCTTCTCGAAGTTCCTGATGTATCGGGACCTCGATCCCGACAACTGGCCCAAGGAAGCGGGCATCGACACGCGCGAGATGATCGGGGCCCTGTTGCGCGACGGCTTTCCAGAAAGCGATCCTCTCGTCGGCGAGCATGACGCCATCGATGACGTCATTCGGCCAATCGAACTCCATCACGTCGTCGACGCTGACAGTTCCCAGACGGTCGTCATCGCGGAGGCCGCCGGCGGGCGGTCGCTGGTGGTCAAGGGGCCGCCCGGCACCGGCAAGTCCCAGACGATCACCAACATCATCGCCGCCGCCGTCGCGCGCGGAAAGAAGGTCCTGTTCGTCGCCGAAAAGATGGCGGCGCTGGATGTCGTCCACCGGCGTCTGCGTCAGGTCGGACTCGGCCCCCTGACGCTGGAACTGCACTCGAACAAGGTTAACAAGCGAACGGTTCTGGAAGAACTGAAGCGCACCCGTGACGCCCAGCACCGGCCGACGCGCGGCGACCTGAGCGTCATCGAAAAGCTGGGTGAGACCAGCGGCTTTCTCAATACCTTCGCCAAACGCCTGCATGAGCCGCTGAAGCCCAGCGGCCTGACGCCGCAAGCGATCCTGGGCCTTCTGGCGCGATCGCAGGAATCGACCGCCCCCTCGGGGTACCTGCTTCCCGACGCCGATCAATGGGACCGCGAAGCCGTTGCTACGCGACGTTCCGTGATCGTCGATGTCGCCGAGCGATCGAGGGCGCTGGGGCCTGTGCCGGTCAACGTGTGGCGCGGCGTCCGCCGTGACGCTCTTGATCCGGTCGAGCGTCAGGCGCTGGGTGACCGTATCCAGGCATTGGCCGCCGCGAAGGCCGACGCCGAGCGGCACGCGCGCGTGGCAACGGACGCGCTCGGCGCCGCCTCGCCAAAGACCGGCGCCGAATTGCACCGATCGCTGGCCTTCCTGTCGTTGACGCCGCTTCCGACCGGCCTCGACCGGTCCGCACTGACCTCGGCAGCGTGGAGTGATCTCGACGACCTTCAACGCCTGATCGAAGCCGGTCGCGGCTATGTTGATGCTTGGACAGGCGCCGAAGCGGCCTTCAACGCAGCGGGCCGGACCGCCGACTATGGACCAGTTCGCGCGGCGATCGTGACCAAGGGGTCGAACGTGTTTCGATTCCTGGATGGCGACTATCGCGCCCAGATCGCACTGCTTCGTTCATATGTGATGGACCCGCTACCGAAGACGCCGCCGGAACGTGTGGCCCTGGTCGACAGGATGATCACCGCCCAGGCCGCCAAGGCCGCCTTCGTCGCCGCCGAACCTGCCGGCTCCGCATTCGGGGCATCCTGGAAAAGCGAACGATCCGACTGGGATCAACTTGAAGCCATCCTCGCCTGGCGCCGCTCCCACGGCGACTTGCCGCCGACCGTCTGGTCACGCCTGTCCGAGACCGGCGACACGGCGCTGATCGAGAACGCGCGGTCCGGTCTCGCCAAGGCCTTGCCGGATTTCGAAGCACGGCTCGACGCCGTGGTCGCTGAACTCGATCTCGACCTGAAGCGAGCCTTCGGCGTCTCCGCTGTGCCGGCGATCCCGCTTGATGCTCTCGACGCCCGTCTGGAAGAATGGCTCGCCGACCTGGAGGGCCTCAGCCGCTTCATCGCATTCGCCTCGCGGGCCAGGGCCCTGTCGGAACTGGGCGCGGGAGCCTTGGTTGATGGCCTTCATGAAGGCAGCTTGGATCACAAGACGCTCGGCCCCGCTTTCGAGCGTGCCTACGCCGAGGTTCTGCGCGTCACCCTGTTCACGGCGTGGCCAGAATTGCGGGCCTTCGACGGCGACGGCCACAACAACCAGGTCGCCCTGTTTCGGCAACTCGACAAGGCCCGCATCGGTCTGGCCCAGGAGCAGATCGTCGCGGCTCATGCGGACGGTCGCCCGCGTGGAGCCAGCGGCATTGGACCGCTCGGCATTCTGAACGCCGAAATGGCCAAGAAGCGGAGCCATCTGCCTATCCGCGTCCTTCTCGAAAAGGCCGGGCCGGCGATCCAGCAATTGAAGCCAGTCTTCATGATGAGCCCGCTGTCCGTCGCCCAATTCCTGAAACCCGGGGGCACGCAGTTCGACCTTCTGGTCATGGACGAAGCCAGCCAGATCGAGCCGGTGGACTCGCTGGGCGCCATCGCCCGCGTCAACCAGATTGTTGTCGTCGGCGACGAGCGTCAGCTACCGCCAACTGCCTTCTTCAAGAAGCTGACCGGCGAAGACGACCCTGAAGAGACCGACGACGGCATCACCATTCAGGCCAAGGACGCCGAGAGCATTCTCGAACTCTGCCTGGCGAAGGGTCTGCCCCACCGCATGCTGAGTTGGCACTACCGCTCGAAGCACCAGTCGTTGATCGCGGTCTCGAACCGGGAGTTCTACGAGAACAAGCTGTTCATCGTGCCCAGTCCCTACGACGCCGTCGCCGGCATGGGTTTGAAGTTCAACCTGATGAAGGACACCGCCTACGACCGGGGCGGCACGCGAACCAACCCCAAGGAAGCCAAGGCGATCGCAGAGGCTGTGATCCATCACGCCCGGACCAGCCCCGATCAGACCCTGGGTGTCGCGACGTTCTCGGTGGCGCAGCGTCAGGCGGTTCTGAAGGAACTGGAACTGCTGCGCCGAGCCCATCCCGACGTCGAAGACTTCTTCAGCGCGGCTTCGAACGAGCCGTTCTTCGTCAAGAACCTGGAGAACATCCAGGGCGACGAGCGCGACGTCATCTTCATTTCGGTTGGCTACGGCAAGACCGAGACGGGGTATCTCGCCCACGCCTTCGGCCCCCTCAGCGGTGAAGGCGGCGAGCGGCGGCTGAACGTTCTGATTTCGCGAGCCAAGCTGCGGTGCGAAGTCTTCTGCAACTTCACGGGCGCCGACATCGATCTCGAACGGTCCAGGGCCAGAGGCGTCACCGCCTTGAAGCTGTTCCTGACCTTCGCCGAGACCGGCAATTTCGGCTTGGGCGAAGTCACCGGCGAGGATTTCGACAGCGAGTTCGAAATCCAAGTCTGCGAGCGGCTCCAGGCCTTGGGCTACGACGTGAAGCGCCAGATCGGCGCCTCGGGCTTCCGCGTCGATCTGGCTATCTCCGACCCCGCCAAGCCCGGCCGGTTCACCCTCGGCATCGAGTGCGACGGCGCACAGTTCCATTCGTCACGGTCCGCCCGGGACCGCGACAGGCTTCGACAGCAGGTGCTGGAAGCCCATGGCTGGATCATACATCGGGTCTGGAGCGCCGATTGGTATCTTCGCCCGCAGGCCGAATTGAAGAAGATTGAGGACGCCGTCGCGGCGGCCAGAGCGGAGTGGGCCGCGCGCGACGAGGACGGCTACAAGCCCGCCCGGGCCGTGCCGGTGTCGTTCGAGGCCGAACGGGTCGGCGACGACCTCGATGTCGTTACGGCCGTGATGGAAGCCGGCTCCGCCTTTGCGTCTGACGGCAACCGCTATGTGGAAGCGGACTTCCCGGTCAACCGGTCCGTCGAACCTCACCTGACGCCCATGGCCCAGATGGCGGCCTACGTCGTGAAGGTCGTCGAGGCCGAGGGGCCGGTCCATCTGGACGAGATCACCGCCCGCATTCGCATCCTTTGGGGTCTCGGTCGCGCGGGCTCGCGAATTCGCGCGGCTGTGGAGCGGGCGGCCAAGGCGGCGGCGCAGCATGGCCTGATCGTTGGTGGCCCATTCTATTCGACGCCGGAGCAGGCGGTGGTCACCAGGGACCGCTCCCTGGTCGGGTCGCTGACTCTCCGAAAGCCAGAGGCGCTGCCGCCCGACGAGATCGATCACACGCTGCTGACCATCGTCGACGCCAACTTCGGGGCCGGTCGTGATGACCTCTTGCAGGCGGCATCACGCGCGTTCGGCTTCGCCGCGACCAGCGCACAGCTACGCGAGGTTCTCCATGCGGGGATCGGTCGTTTGGAGGCGAGCGGGGCCGTAACGGCCAAAGGCGACCTGATCGTGCGAAAGGCTGCGGCATGAGCTGGCTGGGGTTGGATCACTTTGTGGCCGTGAAGGCCGCGCTCGGCGCGCAGGCCGCCGCAGCGCGGTTCTTGGATGTGGGCGGGAAGACGTCTACTGCCCAAGCCGAGGACAGCGTCGAGATGGCGGACGCGGACGACGCGGCGGATACAGCGCCGATCGTCTTTCACCTGGTCTATGAGGACACAGCCGGCAACGTGTCGCAGCGGATCGTCACCGTCCGGAAGGTCGAGACGGGTCGCTCGGGTCCGATGCTGCTGTGTTTCTGTCACCTTCGACAGCGTGCGCGTCGGTTCTCCCTGGACCGGGTTGTAGAGGTGTTCGACGTTTCGACCGGAGAGGTTTACCGCGATCCGGTCGCCTTCTTCCTCAACCATCCGCTGCTGATGGTCGCCGAGAGCCACGAGGACAGGGCCTTCCGCCTGTGCTCCGATGATCTGACGATTTTGACCGTTGTCGGCGCTGCCGACGGTAGGTTTGACCCCGATGAACAGGACCAGCTTCTGGTTCACGTGTTCGACCGCTACGAAGACGGTGCCTTGGATGAGACCCTGTTGCGGGGACGCCTCTCTCTTCTGACGCCCGATCACGCTAGCTTCTTCCGGTCGCTGTCACGCGTAAGATCGGAAGACGGCCGTCTCCTTAGGCGTTCGCTGCGGCGCATCGTGGACGCGGATGGTCAGCTTGACCCCGCTGAACTTGCTTTCGTCGAGACTATTGAAGGCCATCTCGTCAAAGCAGGCTAGCCGGCACGTTCTTAAGAGTTGTTCGAAAGGTGGGTGACCCATGGATCAACAGGACGGCGCTGACGCCGAATCTCCAGTGTTGCCGACCGTGACCTCCTCCGTTCTCGGGTCCTTCTTCGACGCTTTGGCCAAGGAAGACGATCTCGCTGACTTGGCCGCCGACCTGAGGAAACTGGTTCTGGACGACGGTGTGTTCGCCGAACCAGCGATCCGAACCGTGATGTTTCCGGACGCCTCATGATCAAGATCGACGCCATCACGATCCACGAGTTTCGGGGAATCCGAGACCTCGAGTTGAAGCCGAACGGAACCAATTTCGCGGCCTGCGGACCCAATGGGACCGGCAAGAGCGGCATCGTCGACGCCATTGAGTTCGGCCTGACGGGCAAGATTTCGCGCCTGTCAGGAAAGGGCACCGGCGACCTGTCCGTCGCCAAGCATGGTCCCCACGTCGACTTTCGGGACAAGCCCGGCGAAGCCTGGGTCGAACTGACCGTCTCGATACCAAGCCTCGGGGGTAAGAAGGCCGTCATCCGCCGGACGGTGAAGGGGGTGAACGCGCCAACAGTAACGCCAGCCGACGCCGACGTGCTGGCGGCCTTGGAGACGGCGAAGCGTCACCCCGAGTTCGTTCTCTCCCGGCGCGAACTGATCCGCTACGTAATTTCAGAGCCGGGCGACCGGGCCACTGAAGTCCAGGCGCTTTTGCGACTGAGTGATGTGGGCAAACTCCGGGGCGTGCTCCAGAAGATCGACAATGCCTGCCGCAACGCGTTGGCGCCGCTGGAGCGCGCCGAGACCGAGGCGACCAAACAACTGACAACGGCGCTGGGCGTCACGCAGTTGACGAAGGCGGCCGTACTGGAGGTTGTGAATCCGCATCGCCAAGCGCTTGGACTGGCGCCCTTCACCGATCTGACACCGGCGACGCCCCTGACCGACGGTCTCGCCACCACTGGTTCTGGCGCTACGTCGCAACCGTTGCCAAAGGCCCAAGCGGCCAGCGACCTCACCGCCGCCAAGGCGGCCTTGGCGGCATTGGCCGTCGATCCGTTCGTCGCAACGGCGGCCGGGCTGATCCCCAGGCTAGAAGCGCTGGCGGCCGATCCGGCCGCCGCAGCCGGCGTCAAGCGCGAAGCGCTGCTGAGGAACGCCCTCGACCTCTATGATGGCGAGCAGTGCCCGACGTGCGACACGCCATATGGGCCCGACGCGTTCGTCTCGCATCTGAAGGAGAAGCTGGCGCATCTGAAGGATGTCGCCGACCAGCGGGCGACCCTGACCAAGGATATGGAGCCTCTCCTGACCGCCATCCATGCAGCCGGGACTAGCCTCGCAACCATCATCCCCTATGGCGCGCAGTTGCAGCCGCCCGTGGACAGCAAACCTTTGGCCGATTTTAAGCAGGTCTTGGTGGGGCGCTACCAGCAACTGCAGGCGCTCGTGCCGCTTGAGGACACAAGAGCCGTCCTCGCCGTCACCTATGAGGTGGCGACTCTGACGCCGACACTCGACGCGCTGGGCGACGCCATCAACGCCTTGCCTGAGCCGACGGCCCAAGACGCCGCGCGTCAGTTCCTCACCATCGCCGAGGAACGGCTGATCCAGCTTCGGGCCGCGCGCCAGGCCCATGCGGTGGGCAAGGAAAAGTCGACGAAGGCGGCTCGGGTCCACGCCGTCTTCAACGCGGAGACGACCAAGGCGCTGGAGGCGATTTACACCCAGGTCCAGGACCGGTTCTCCGAATTCTACCGCGAACTCAACAAGGACGACGAAAGCGCCTTCACGGCCAAGCTGATCCCGTCCTTGGGCAAACTGGGCTTCGATGTCGACTTCTATGGGCGCGGCCAGTTCCCGCCCGGTGCCTATCACAGCGAAGGCCATCAGGACGGAATGGGTCTGTGCCTCTATCTGGCGCTGATGAGCCATCTGCTGGGCGACGGCTTCACGATCGCCGTTCTCGACGATGTGCTGATGTCGGTGGACAAGGGGCATCGACGGGAGGTCTGCGCCCTTCTGAAGGCCAGCTTCCCGAAAACCCAGTTCATCTTCACGACCCACGACGACGTCTGGCTCCGGCACATGCGGTCGGAAGGCATCATCACCGATAAGAATGTCGCCCATTTCAAGACTTGGAGCGTGGACACCGGGCCGACCGAATGGACGCACGACACCGTCTGGGACGAGATCGACGCGCAACTGGCGGACAACAATGTGTCCGGCGCGTCCGGCACGCTTCGTCGCTACCTCGAATATTTCGCCGGCGAGGCCAGCCACCGTCTGCGGGGCAGGGTCGAATACCGTGGCGACGGGCAGTTCATGCTGGGGGATCTGCTACCAGGCGCCCTATCCGCCATGGGCGAAGGTTTGAAAAAGGCCAAGGCCGCAGCCAATTCATGGAGCCAGAAAGACATCATCGACACAGTCGTGCAGCGCGAAGCCGTATTCGCTGCCGCCCATCAGTCGGCCAATGCCGACCAGTGGCAGCTTAATGCCGCCGTCCACTACAACCCTTGGGCTGACCTCTCTAAGGCGGACTTCATGCCGGTTGCGGCCGCCTATAAGGCCTTGGTTGAGCAATACTCCTGCCCGGTATGCAAGGGGATGTTTCACGTCACACCATCCCGAGGGGCAAAAGAAGCGCTGAGGTGCGGCTGCGGCGATACCAATTTAAATCTGACGAGCAAGCCCAGCACTTAGCATCGGGATACGCCGACACATTCGCGTAGCCGCGCCTCAGGAGGCTATTTCCCGGCGCCAGTTGGGAGCAAACCGCCGTTACGGGTCGGAAGCAGTAGCAAGGCGGCGAACGTGAATGCCCGCTTCAGGACCAAAAGCTGACGCTTGGAGCGCCCGCCCAGAGTCGTCCTGATTTCGCGGCGGCAAGTCACACGGGCTGTTGTGGGCGTTGGTCGCTTTATCTCCGCTGTGTTCGGACCTCGGACATGGGCTTCCACCCTCATCATGTGTTACACGCCCCGAATGGTTCAGCAGAACGGCAGATTTGGATTGATGGCGGCGCTCTTTGCGCTGTTCGTCGCCATCTTCGTCCTGATACCGACCGTCGACGCGGCGGCCTGTGCCATCGAACTCGAACCCACGCATGCAGCGGCTTCGGTCGATAATGACGGTAACGACCAGCCGACCGATGCCGACGGCCACGCCATCTGTTCGCACGGCCACTGCCACCATGGCGGCACAACGCTGCCGTCCTCGCCTCAACAGTTCGCGGTGAACTCGCCCGGTGCGGCAAGCCCGGTGCGGCCGTCTTCTGACGATCTGAAGTCCCGCGTCCCCAGCGGTCCGAAGCGCCCTCCCAGAGCCTGACGATGCCCTGCGCCTTCGTGCGCGCGTCAATCGTCTTGAACTGCTGGGACATGGAACATGCCACCCTTGAAATCTGGTCGGTCGCCCTGGGCGATCGGCTGCGCCGTGGTCGCGATGACGACGGCGGTTACCGGCCCTGCATGGGCTGACCCCGCGCCTTCGTTCGAGGCGCTGCTTGGACGCATAGGGCTCACGCCGACGACCTTGGAGGCTGATGCGCTTCTCGACGCGGCCGAGGCCCGGGTGGGTCAGGCGCAGGTCCGACCCAACCCGGAGCTGGGACTGGAGGCGGAGAACGCTTTCGGCACCGGCCCCTTCTCGGGCTACGACAACGCCGAGACCACCCTGTCGCTGAGCCAGGACCTGGAACTGTGGGGCCGTCGCGGCGCACGGGTGGAGGTGGCGAGGGCCGAAGCCGGCGCCGCTGTCCTGCGACGCGATCTGGCCAGCGTGGAGGCGGCGAACCGTCTGGCCCTGGTCTATGCCGAGGCCGAGGCTGCCGAGCGGCGTTTCCTGCTGGCGGAGGAGGCGTTGGCGGTCACCATCGCCGACACTCGTGCCGCCCTGATCCTCGTGGAAGAAGGCCGCGAACCGCTTCTGCGCGGCATCCAGGGGGAGACGGAAGCCGCCGCCGCCCGTGCGAACCTGGACGAGGCCCACGCCGAGCGCGATGCGGCCTTCGCCCGTCTGACCGCCGTGGCCATGCTGCCCACGCCGGTCACGTCAATCGAGACCGGTCTGCTGGACAGAACCCCGGCGGGGGTCGCCGCAATCGCCGGAACCACGCCGGAGGTGCGGGTGGCGGAGGCCGAACGCGCCGCCGCCGGAAGCCGGATCGAGGTCGAGCGGGTCCGCGCCCGGCCGGATGTTCGAGCCTCGGTTGGCGTTCGTCGCTACGAAGCCGAGGACGCCACGGCTCTGAGTTTCGGCGTCAGCATGCCCCTGCCGCTGTTCGATCGGAACCGGGGCAATATAGACGCCGCCCGGGCGGAGTTCCGAGCCGCCGAGGCGCGGCTGATGGGCGCGCGTCAGGAGGCGGAGGCCGACCGAAACGCGGCCGAGGCACGCCTGCGGGCTTCGGCCAGCCGCGTGTCCGCGACCGACGCCGGGGTTACGGCAGCCGAGGAGGCCTACCGCCTGTCCAGGGTCGGCTTCGAGGCGGGACGCATCTCGCAACTGGAACTGCGGTCTTCCCGCGCCGCCCTGATCAACGCCCGCAACGCCGCCGTGGACGCCCGCCTCGCGCGGGTCCGGGCGGAGATCGACCTCGCGCGCCTGCAAGGCCGCGCCCCGTTTGGAACATCCCAATGAAATCCACATCTCCGATCAACAAGACCTGGCTGATGGCCGGGGTCGCCGCCGTCGTCGTTCTGGGCGGCGCGGGCATCTACGCGATGACCCGCTCACCGTCCGAGGCCCCGGCGTCAGCCGAGGCTGATCATGCCGAAGGCGAGGAGGGTCACGCCGAGGAAGCCGAGGCTGGAGACGGCGTCCTGGTTCTCTCGGCGGCGCAGATCGAAGCCGCCGACATCTCGATCGTCGGCGTCACAGGCGGCGGCGGAGGCGAAACCCGACTGTCGGGCCGCGTCGAACCCATGATCGACGCCAGAGCCGCCGTGGCCGCGTCGGTCGGAGGCCGCGTCGAGCGAGTTCTGGTGGCGCCGGGCCAGTCGGTGCGCGCCGGACAGCCCCTCGCCATTCTGGTCAGCGGCGACGCCGCCACCCTTCGCGCCGATGCGGACGCGGCCCAGGCCAACGCCGTCGCTGCCGAGCAAGCACACAGTCGCGAGGAGAGCCTCGCCGACCAGGGCGTTGTGGCGCGTCGCGATGCCGAGGTCGCCCATGCGCAGGCGCTCAGCGCGCAGGCGTCGGCACGCGCCGCGCGCGCCCGCGCGTCCGCCGCTGGCTCCCCCAACGCATCGGGTCGGCTCAGCGTGACGAGTCCGATCTCGGGCGTGGTCACCAGCGTTCAGGTCGGTCCGGGCGGCTTCGCAGCCCAGGGCGGGGTCATCGCCGAGGTCACCAACCCCGCGCGGGTGGAGATCGTCTTCAATGCTCCGCCGACGCTTGCGGCCCAGGTCCGCGCCGGATCATCCATGCGCGTGCAAGGCCCGGCGGGCGAGTTCGACGCCGTCGTCACCGGCGTCGCCGCCGGCGCCGGGGGTGGGAGCGGGGCGACCGTCATTCGCGCGCGGCCGACAGGCTCCAGCCTGCCGCCCGCCGGATCGGCGGTCACCGGAAGCATCGTCACGGGTGGGACGGCCGGCGGCTTCACCGTGCCGTCCGAAGCCGTGCAGACCATCGAGGGCGCAAGCGTCGTCTTCGTCCGAACCGCGACAGGCTTCCGCGTTGCGCCGGTTCTGGTCGGCCGTCAGGCCGACGACCGGACGGAAATCCTCAGCGGTCTGACCGGGGCTGAACGCATCGCCGGGGCCAACGCCTTCCTCCTCAAAGCCGAACTCGCCAAGGGCGAGGCCGAGCACGGGCACTAGAGGCGCCAATCATGTTTAAAGCCATCATTGAAGCGTCGGTCCGGTTCCGCTGGTTCGTCGTGATCGCCGTCAGCCTCGTGGCGGCGCTCGGTCTGTTCGAACTGACCAAGCTGCCGATCGACGCGGTCCCCGACATCACCAACCGTCAGGTGCAGATCACCACGGTTGCCCCCGCCCTCGCGCCCGAGCAGATCGAGCGTCAGGTCACCTATCCACTGGAGACGGCCCTGGCCGGCATCCCCGGCCTGACCAGCACCCGGTCGCTGTCGCGCAACGGCTTCAGCCAGATCACCGCGATCTTCACCGACCAGACCGACATCTATTTCGCTCGTCAGCAGGTCGCCGAACGGCTCGCCGCCGCGTCCGAGGGGCTTCCCGACGGCGTGGAGCCGGGCCTGTCGCCCATCACCACTGGCCTCGGCGAGGTGCTGATGTGGACGGTCGACTACATCCCCTTCAACAGCCGGAACCTGTCCGCGCCGGGCCAGCCCGGCTGGCAGGCCGGACGGGTCTATCTGACGCCCGAAGGTCAACGGCTGACCACGCCGGAACAACAGGCGACCTATCTGCGCACGGTTCAGGACTGGATCATCGCACCCCAGATGCGCACCGCCCCCGGCCTCGCCGGGGTCGATACCGTCGGCGGCTACGTTAAGGAATACGCCGTCCGGCCCAATGCCTCGCAGCTTGCCGCCTACGGCCTCGGCCTCGGGGACTTGGTTGAGGCGGTCGAGCGGGCCAACACCCAGGCGGGCGCCGGCTACATTCAGCGGGCGGGCGAGGCCCTGGTCGTGCGCACCGACGCCCTGGCCCTGACCGTCGATGATCTGGCTCAAGCCCCGGTAGTCAATCGCGGTGGTCTGGTCGTCCGGGTCGCCGACGTCGCCACGGTCGAGATCGGTCAGGCTCCGCGCCTGGGCGGCGCCAGCCGCGACGGACATGAGGCGGTGCTTGGCACGGCCTTGATGATCGCAGGCGGCAACAGCCGCACCGTCGCCCAGGCCGCCGCCGACAGACTGGCGGTCGTGGACGACAGCCTGCCACCCGGCGTCGTCGCGACGCCGGTCCTGAACCGCAGCGAACTGGTCAACTCGACCATTTCGACCGTCGCCCGGAACCTCACCGAGGGCGCGCTGCTGGTCATCCTGGTTCTGTTCCTGCTGCTCGGGAATATCCGCGCCGCGACGATCACTGCCCTGATGATCCCGCTGTCCTTCCTGTTCGCCGTCATCGGCATGAACCGGTTCGGCATCAGCGGTAACCTGATGAGCCTGGGCGCTCTCGACTTCGGTCTGATGGTCGATGGCGCGGTGGTGGTGATCGAGAACACCCTGCTGATGCTCACCCGGCACCGGGCCGCTGCGGGACGGATGCTGACCCGCCACGAGCGACTGGACGTCGCCGTTCAATCCGCCCGTCAGATGGTCAAGCCCGCCGCCTTCGGCCAGTTGATCATCCTTCTGGTGTTCGCCCCCCTGCTGATGCTGGAAGGGGTTGAGGGCAAGACGTTCCAGCCCATGGGCGCGACCGTCATGCTGGCTCTGGTCGGGGCCTTCATCTTCTCCTTCACCTTCGTGCCCGCCATGACCGCCTTGCTGGTGCGTGATCCCAAGTCCATTCACGTTGGTCCTGACGGCCAGGCCGTCGAACACGAGACCCGCATCCTGCGGTTCGCGCGCCGGTTCATCCAGCCCGCCATCAAGGCGGCGGTCGCACGGCCCAAGATCGTGCTGATCTCGGCGGTGGCGACCCTAGTCATCGGCACCGTCTCCTTCATGTCCCTTGGGCGCGAGTTCATCCCGACGCTCGATGAAGGCGACATCGCCATGCAGGCATTGCGCGTGCCGTCGGCCTCGCTCGAACAGTCTCTCGCAATGCAGATGGCCCTGGAGCGCGCCATCACGGCCCAGCCGGAAGTGGAGACCATGTTCTCGCGCACCGGCACTGCCGAGGCGGCGGTGGACCCGATGCCGCCGAACATCTCCGACAGCGTGATCGTGCTGAAGGACCGAAAGGACTGGTCCGATCCGGGCTTGGAGAAGGAGGCGCTGATCGAACGGCTGGAGGAGGTCGCGGGTCAGCAGATCGGCAACAACTTCGAGTTCAGCCAGCCTATCGAACTGCGCTTCAACGAACTGATCTCGGGCGTCCGCACGGACCTCGCCGTCATGGTCTATGGCGACGACTTCGACACGCTCCAGCGGGTGGCCGATCAGGTCGCGACCTCGCTGCGGGAGACCACCGGCTCGGCGGACGTGCGGGTCGAGCAGGCCTCCGGCCTGCCCACCCTGACCGTCAGCGTCGATCGCATCGCCGCCGCCAGCTACGGCCTGTCCGCCGCAGACGTCAGCGAGGCGGTTTCGGTCGGCATCGGCGGCGCCGAGGCCGGGCGCATCTTTGAGGGCGACCGGCGCTTCGACGTCGTCGTCCGTCTGCCTGACGACGCCCGCAACGATCCGGCGGCCCTGGCGGCGCTGCCCGTCGTCTCCGACACCGGGGTGATCGTGCCGCTGTCCTCGGTGGCGCGCATCCAGACCGGCGAGGGCCCGAACCAGATCAGCCGCGAGAACGGCAGCCGCCGCATGGTGGTGCAGGCCAATGTTCGCGGCCGCGATCTGGGCGGGTTTGTCGCTGACGCCCAGAACCAGGTGGCAGAGATCGAACTTCCGGCCGGGGTCTATCTGGATTGGGGCGGCCAGTTCGAAAACCTGAAGCGCGCCGAGCAACGCTTCGGCCTCGTCATTCCGGTTGTCTTCGTCCTGATCGGCGTGCTGCTCTTCCTGGCGCTGGGATCGTTCGCGGAGGCCGGTCTGGTCTTCGCCTGCGTCCCCCTGGCGCTGGTCGGTGGCGCGCTGGCGCTGCTGCTGCGCGGCATGCCCTTCTCGGTCTCTGCAGCGGTCGGCTTCATCGCCGTTTCCGGTGTGGCGACCCTTAACGGCCTCGTGCTGATGCAGGCGATCCGTGAACGACTGACGGCCGGTCTGACGCCCTACGACGCCGCCATCGAAGGCGCTTCCAGCCGTCTTCGAGCCGTTCTGACCACCGCCCTCGTCGCCATCGTCGGCTTCATCCCGATGGCGCTGGCACATGGTGCGGGAGCGGAGGTTCAGAAGCCCTTGGCGACGGTGGTTATCGGCGGCCTGCTGACGGCGACCATCCTGACCCTGCTCGTCCTGCCGACCTTCGCGGCCCGGGCGGTCAAACATCGCAAGGATGAAGGGATCGAGGATTGACCGCCCCCAGTCCTGAGCACCGCCGGAAACGACGAACGCTCCCGGTAGTCCTGGCTCTCAACGCCGCTCACAACGATCACAAACAGGAGGCGGTTCGATGAGTTCGCCCAAGACCGCCCACCCGGCCGGAAACGGCCACCACCACACCGAAGAGAAGGCGGGAGGCGATCCGCACGCCCATGGCGGTGTGTTCGGATCGAACACGGAAGTGATCTTCGCAGCATCGAGCGGCGTGGCGCTGGCGCTGGGCTTTGGACTGGACAAGCTGGCACCCGGGGTTCCGGCCTGGCTGCCGCTCGGTCTGTATCTGATTGCCTATGGCTTCGGCGGCTTCTTCACCGTCCGCGAGGCTTTCGAAAACCTCCGCAACAAGCGGTTCGAGATCGATACCCTGATGCTCGTGGCCGCCGCCGGTGCGGCGGCTCTGGGGGCCTGGGCCGAGGGCGCGCTGCTTCTGTTCCTGTTCAGCATCGGCCACGCGCTGGAAAACTACGCCATGGGCCGCGCAAAACGCGCGATCGAAGCCCTGGCCGACCTCGCGCCCCGCACGGCCCATGTGCGTCGCGGCGACCAGGTCGTCGAGGTTTCGGTCGAGGACGTCGAGGTGGGCGACACGGTCGTGGTGCGGCCCAACGAACGACTCCCGGCGGACGGGTTTGTCGTCTCCGGCGCGACAAGCATCAATCAGGCCCCGGTGACCGGCGAGAGCATGCCGGTCGATAAACAGCCGGTCCCCGACCCCGCTGCGGCCCGGGAGCGGCCCGCCCAGATCGGTTCTGCCTCCATCGTCTTCGCCGGCACGATCAACGGAGCGGGCTCGATCGAGATCGAGACGACCCGCAAATCGAACGACACGACCTTGGCCAAGGTCGTCCGCATGGTCAGCGAGGCGGAGACTCAGAAGTCCGCGACCCAGCGGTTCACCGACCGTTTCGAACGGATCTTCGTCCCCGTCGTCCTCGGCCTCGCCTTCATCCTGCTCTTCGCCTGGGTGGTGGTCGACGAGCCGTTCCGCGACAGCTTCTACCGGGCCATGGCGGTTCTGGTGGCGGCCAGCCCCTGCGCCCTCGCCATCGCGACGCCGAGCGCCGTCCTGTCTGGCGTTGCGCGGGCGGCCCGGGCCGGTGTGCTGATCAAGGGCGGCGCGCCGCTTGAGAACCTAGGCTCGCTCAACGCCATCGCCTTCGACAAGACCGGCACTCTGACAGAAGGGCGGCCACGCATCACGGACATCGTGCCCGTGGGCGGTGCGAGCGAAACTGATCTGCTGATGACCGCCGTCGCCGTGGAACGGCTGAGCGACCACCCGCTGGCCGAGGCCATCGCCCGCGACGGGTCGGAACGTCTCGGCGGCAAAGCGATTGCTGCGGCGTCGGGCCTGAAGAGTCTGACCGGGAAGGGCGTAACCGCTCAGCTTGAGGGCGCGACGGTCCTGATCGGCAAGCCCGAGATGTTCGGCGGCGACGGCGTCGCTCCCTTGGGTCGGGAGGCGGAGGCGGCTGTGTCTCGACTCCGAGAGGAAGGACGCACCCTGATGGTTGTGCGCCAGGGCGAACGCGATCTCGGCGTGATCGGCCTGCTGGACACGCCGCGAGCAGCCGCGCGCGCCACGCTTGAGGCCCTGCGCGCCCTCGGCGTGTCTCGGATGATCATGATCTCGGGGGACCACCAGAAGGCGGCCCAGGCGATCGCGAGCCAGGTCGGCCTTTCCGAGGCCTGGGGCGATCTGATGCCCGAGGACAAGGTCAACGCCATCAAGCGGCTGCGCGCCGAAGGCAAGATCGCCATGGTCGGGGACGGGGTCAACGACGCCCCGGCCATGGCCACGGCAACCGTGGGCATCGCCATGGGAGCGGCCGGTTCCGATGTTGCGCTGGAGACGGCCGACGTCGCGCTGATGTCCGACGATCTCGCGCAGCTTCCGTTCGCCGTGGGTCTGAGCCGCGGAACCCGTCGCATCATCCTGCAGAACCTGATCGTCAGCCTCGGCGTCGTCGCCTTCCTCGTGCCTGCGACCATCCTCGGCCTCGGCATCGGGCCGGCCGTGGCGATGCACGAGGGCTCGACGCTCCTGGTCGTGTTCAATGCCCTTCGGCTGCTTGCCTACAAAGACGGGACCACAAGGACGTCATCAGCATGACAGCAGCCTGTCCTCACGGTCAGGAAACGGAACCGCCGACGGCCACATCGGTCAGTCTTGCGCTTGATGCTGCTCACGAGCGCATTGTCTCCGCCAACCAACGAATGACTACCCCCAGACGTCGGGTGCTGGAACTGCTTCTGAAGTCGGGTCGACCAGTGAAGGCGTATGATCTCGTCGCCGCCTACCACGCTGCCGGACGGGTCGCGACACCCGCCACTATCTATCGAGCCCTGGAGTTCCTGGGGAAGTTGGGTCTGGTCCACCGGCTTTCATCGTCGAAATGCTATGTGGCCTGCACCCTCGGCATGGCTGCCCACCCGGCGGCCTTCCTGATCTGCGATTGCTGCGGCTTGTGCCGCGAAATCGCTGCGCCTGAGCCGGCTTCATTGAGCGGGGCTGCAAACCGGCTCGGCTATTCCGTTGATCGCATCACCATCGAAGCTGCGGGCAGATGTTCGGCGTGCTGTGTAGTTGGAGGCGAATAGGACGCCACAGCGCCGCCGGTCGCACTACGCCATCTACGGTGGCGTCTGCATCGCCGCGTCGCTGCTCTATCTGTGGCTGGCCGACGCCAGCCGCCCCACCGCTAGGGCTGTAGGGGGGCGTTCGTGTGCCTGATTGGCTCGACAATATCCCGTTTTCGCACCGAACCGCCTGCGTATCTCACGCCGCCGCTCGCTACCTGGATGCCGGCTCAACCCGCACCAGAACGGCAAAAGCGTCGGTCATGTTTGTGGCTTGTCTCGCCGCCGGCGTAGCGGTTCCTGATCTGGCGATTCCAATCTGACGCCGGCGCCGTGCCGGTCGGCAGCGATGAAGAGAACACCGGCGGACTCAAGGGTGCCGATAAGAAGCCTGGCGCTGGCGGTGGTGACCTCTGCCGGGCCGTTGGTCTTTTCGGCTTTGCGGATCGTATTGACCGCCAAGCCGGTCCTCTCAGAGAGGTCAGAGACTGACATGTTCAGCAGCCCCCTAGCCGCCCGCAGTTGGGCGCCGGTGACGGTGGCGACGGCGTGGTCGTGCTCGCTGTCGGAATTCATGATTGACACATAGCACCATATCTGCAAGATAGCACCATTCGCTCCGTCGGGGCAGAGGAGGTGCAGATGAACGACTTTAAACTCGATCCGCCGGTTTGTCCGGCCCATGGAAAGCCGACGAAGCGCGAGGCATGTCCGGCATGCAACGCCGCCTATATGCGCGGTTACTTGCGCAAGATTCGCCAGACCCGCCCCCACAAGACGATCTTGGAGCGGGCGCGCAAGCGGGCCCGGCGGCAAGGCCTTCCTTACTCGCTGCGCCGGCAGGACATCTCGCTGCCGGCCCGCTGCCCGGTGCTTGGGATTTCGCTGCGGACCGGGCAGAGCCGCTCGCCGGCCTCGCCCTCCCTCGACCGTATCGATCCCGTGCAAGGCTACATCCCCGGCAACGTCCGGGTCATCAGCGACCACGCCAACAAGCTGAAGGGCAACCGGTGCCTTGCGGACATCCGGTCGCTGAGCCTGAAGGGCCCCCCCGCCCGCAGGGCAAAGTATCAGGCCGTCGCCGCTTACGTGGAGCGCGAAGCGCTGCTGGTCGAGGTCCGGCAGAAGGCGGCGCGGGACCCGCGCCCCAACAGCCCCTGGCAGGTGATAGCCGACTTCCTGGAACGGCGCTTCCGCAGCTTTGCGGGGTGACGCCGCTTAGGGTGTCGGAATGTAATCATGAAGATGATCGTTACCTTAATACTGAATTAATCAAGCAAGTCAGCGATATAGCGCTGAAATTAACTTGACTAATCGACTCGGTTAAGATTTGATGAACCTGTTACTCACCCCGCACTGACCCACAGGAGATGTGCAACGAACCAAGGAGAAAGCCATGCAGACCCAAGAACGTGACGTGCCCAAACTGTCCCCGCTGGAAGACCGGTGGCTCCCGCCGGTGGAGGCGGCGAGATACCTCGGCGTCGAGGTGGGCACGCTGTCCAAGTGGCGTCTGAGCGGCAAGGGTCCGATCTACTCCGCCGGGCTCGGCCGGGACCCGCGCTACCAGTTGTCGGACCTCTTGGCCTATATGGCTTCGAAGATGGCCTCCAACACACGGGAGGCCCGGACGATCCGCCGCGAACATAAGGCCTTCGAGGGCCAGCACTATACAATGCGGCGCCCGAAGCGCGCTGGACGCGGCAGGGCGTGAGCATGCCCCAGAGCCCACGCAAGCCCGTCTACAGCTATCACACTAGTTGCCTTCAGGACGACATGGCTGTGGTCCCGCCGGGGCCCGGCGCATTCGCTGTCGTTCTGCGCAGCGAGTTTCGCATCCAAAGCCCATACGACGCGGAGGTTATCTGCCTGCCCGCTGGTACCCCTTTGCTGGGACTGGCCCAGGTCGAAAGCCTGAGCGACGCGGTGCGTCACCATCTGTACGGATCAAGCGCCGGGTCCGATCTTCGGCTGGGCGTGGCGTTGTTCCTCGGTCACGACCCCGCTTTAGGCAGTGATCACCCTTCCGCCGATGCGGTTTGCGCCGACATCGATAGCTGGCTGGGCGAGAACACCGCGTTCATCTTCTGGCCTCGCAGGGGCGATACGGCTGGGATCAATCAAGAGGGCTTCTTCGCTGGCGTGGCCCGGTCGTGGGCCTCGGGGGCGAAACCCCCGCCCGCTACTCATTAGAAGCGCGGGGCATGTGCTACCCGGTTTTCACCGGGCCCGGCAAAGTGGACATCTAACGCAGACCTCAAGCACGCCTCCGGGCGGTGCAGATGCTGTGCCTCGGCTCCCCTGCTCGGCATCACCCCCCCGTCTCGACCGTCGCAGTTGGTTTGTGGTAGCTACATGAGGCCCATCACGTCGGTGGGCGCGCCTCTAACCCGGAGGTGGCGTGAGCGGTGGTTTAGGATTCTTCCTGCTCTAACGCCCCGCAGATCGCTGGACCCATTCGCGTTGTTTTTGCTGCACATTCACCCTCTTATCAACGGCTGGCAGCCGTTCCCCTTGCGGGAGAAGGGTGATCAGGCCGCCTTGCGCCGGACCCGCGCGATGCGACGCAGCCGGCGCCAGAAGCGGCCGCGCTGGGGCTCCGGATAGGGCTCCAGATTGGCGACGAACTCTTCCGCAGACGCGCGCCAGCTGAACTTCTCGGCATAGGCCCGAACCGTCGCCCGGTCGCAGTCCAGCGCCTGGAGGCAGGCCGTCTTCAGGTTTTCGTCGATGGCCCCGGCGTTCGAGCCGGGGATGATGTCGATGGGGCCGTGCGCCGGGAAGGCGGCGACCGGGGTGCCCGTGGCCATGGCTTCCAGGATCACCAGGCCGAAGGTGTCGGTCCAGCTTGGGAAGACGAAGACGTCGGCGTCGCGGAAGCAGCGCGCCAGATCCTCGCCGAAGCGGGCGCCGAGGAATTTCGCCTCAGGATAGCGTTCCTCGAGGTCGGCCCGAGCCGGGCCGTCGCCGACGACGATCTTGGTCCCCGGCAGGTCGGTTTCGAGGAAGGTCTCGATATTCTTCTCGACCGCCACCCGGCCGACGTTGAGCCAGAACGGGCGCGGCCAGTCCTTCCCGCCCATAGAGTCGAAGATGCGTTCGAGGTCGGGGTTGAACTGTTCGGTGTCCACGCCGCGCGTCCAGGGCGAGACGTTCTTGAACCCGTGGGCCACCAGTTCGTCGCGCAGGGTGGGCGTCGCCACCATCAGCCGGCCCGACGGCTTGTGGAACCACTTCATGTAGGCATAGCCGACCTGGACCGGGATCGGGAACCGGGCCGAGACATATTCGGGGAATTTGGTGTGGTAGCTGGTCGTGAAGGGCAGCTTCCACTCGACGCAGATCCGCCGCGTGGCGATGCCGATGGGGCCTTCGGTGGCGATGTGGACCGCCTCGGGCTCGAAGGCGCGCAGGCGTTCGCGAATCTCTTCCTCGGCGCCCAGGGCCAGCCTGATCTCGGGATAGGTCGGGCAGGGAATGGTCTTGAACTGGCTGGGTTCGATGACATCGACCTCGTGGCCCATGCCCCGGCATTCCGCCACGGTGCGGGTCAGGGTGCGGACGACGCCATTGACCTGGGGTTCCCAGGCGTCGGTGGCCAGAACGATGCGCATCTAGAAGAGATCAGCCTGCCGTTTTGAAGCCGGAACCCTTAGCCCGTTCGCGCGACGATGGCGAGACAGTGTGAACAGCTTCACGGCGCCAACCTACAACGGCAGGGCGGTGGTGGACTTCACCTCTTCCAGAACGGCGTAGGTCCGGGTCTCGCGCACCCCAGGCATCTTCACCAGAACATCGCCCAGAAAGGCGCGGTAGGCGTCCATGTCGCCCACCCTGGCCTTGATCAGATAGTCGAAGCCGCCGGCGACCATATGGCATTCCAGCACCTCGGGCTGGCGGCGCACCATGTCGGCGAAGGCCTCGAACTGGTCGCCCGTGGTCCGGTCCAGCAGCACCTCGACGAAGATCATCAGTCCCCGCCCCACCTTGGCCGGGTCGATCAGGGCGGCGTATCCGGTGATGACCTTGCGTTCGCGCAGGCGTTTGACCCGCTCGAAACAGGCGGCGGGCGACAGATTGCACCGCCGGGCCAGCTCCGCGTTGGACAGACGTCCGTCCTCCTGAAGCGCCTTCAGCAGGCGGCGATCGACAGGGTCCAGATTTTCAACGGCCAAGACGGTCTTTCTCCGAAGGATCATCGGCCGGGATGCCAATGATACGATGCACATTCGGCCAGGTCCGCCATATAGGCAATATCCAACAGGACATACGGCGCGCAGCCGAACAATCGAGAACCCAGCATGACGACGCCCTCCTCCGCTGCCGGTTTCGCCGCCTTGACCACCCAGAACTGGGACACGCTGGATCACGGCAAGTTCGCCGACGAGACCCGCACGGTTCAGGGCCTGCTGAGCCGCTCGCCCCTGGACGCGGCCCAGCGCGTCGCCGTCGTCGATGAGGCCGTGGCCCTGGTCGAGCACGCCCGCCGCAGCCAGAAGAAGCAGGGCGTGGTCGAAAGCTTCCTGCAGGAATTCAGCCTCGGCACCCGCGAGGGTCTGGCCCTGATGTGCCTGGCCGAGGCCCTGCTGCGCACGCCAGACGAGGACACCCGCGACCGCCTGATCGCCGAGAAGATCGGCTCGGCCGACTGGACCTCGCACATCGGCCAGTCCGACAGCCTGTTCGTGAACGCCTCGACCTGGGGCCTGATGCTGACCGGCAAGCTGGTCGATGTGGACGACGAGGCCAGGACCGACCTGCCCGGCTTCCTCAAGCGCATCGTCGGGCGACTGGGCGAGCCGGTGATCCGCGAGGCCGTCGCCGCCGCCGTCCGCATCATGGGCGAGCAGTTCGTCGTGGGCCGCACCATCGAGGCGGCGCTGAAGCGGTCGAACAAGGAGGGTTGGCTCTGCAGCTTCGACATGCTGGGCGAGGGCGCGCGCACCCAGGCCGACGCCGAGCGCTATGAAAAGATCTACGCCGACGCCATCACGGCCGTGGGCAAGACGGCCAAGGGCCAGGGCCCGGAATCCGGGCACGGCGTCTCGGTCAAGCTGTCGGCCCTGTCGCCCCGCTATGAGGCGACGCACGAGGACGGCGTCTGGGCCGAGCTCTATCCGCGCATCAAGCGGCTGGCCCTGATCGCGGCCAAATACGACATCAACTTCACGATGGACGCCGAAGAGGCCGACCGTCTGGCCCTGTCGCTGAAGCTGCTGGACCGGCTGGCCAACGAGGCCGAGTTGAAGACCTGGACCGGGCTGGGACTGGCGGTTCAGGCCTATCAGAAGCGCGCGCCCGAGGTGATCGCCCGTGTCGCCGACCTGGCCAAGACCTCTGGCCGTCGCCTGATGGTGCGCCTGGTCAAGGGCGCCTATTGGGACACCGAGATCAAGCGGGCCCAGGTCATGGGCCGCACCGACTATCCGGTCTTCACGACCAAGGCGGCGACCGACCTCAACTACCTGGTCTGCGCCAGGGCCATGATCGAGGCTGCGCCCTATCTCTATTCGCAGTTCGCCACCCACAACGCCCATTCCCTGGCCGCCGTCCACCGCATGGCGCGCGAGGCCCGCAGGGGCGCAGGCGTCAAGATCGAGTTCCAGCGCCTGCACGGCATGGGCGAGGCCCTATACGACGCGGCGGGCGAAACCTTCGGTCCCGTCACGGTCCGCGCCTACGCCCCCGTCGGCGGCCATGAGGACCTGCTGCCCTATCTGGTGCGCCGCCTGCTGGAAAACGGCGCCAACTCATCCTTCGTCCACGCCCTGCTGGACGAGCGGGTGCCGGCCTCCGCCGTCGCCGCAGACCCCATCGCCTCGGTCGAGGCCCACCCCGACCGTCACGCCAAGATTCCCACGCCTCAGGAGATGTACATGGACCGCCAGAACTCCCTCGGGCGCGATTACAGCCAGCTCGCCGACCGCGACCGCCACGCGGCTGCGCTCAAGAAGGTCGATTCCGAAAAACTGACCGCCGGCCCCATCGTCGGCGGCAAGCTGAAGGCGGGCGTAGACGCCGCCGACGTGACCAATCCTTTCGACACCACCCAGGTGCTGGGCCATGTGTCCGAAGCCTCCGAGGCCGACATCGACACCGCCGTCGACCTGGCCGCCCGCGCCCAGATCGGCTGGGACCGTAAGGGCGGCGCCAAGCGCGCCGTGACCCTGCGCGCCATGGCCGATGCGCTCGAAGCCGACATGGATCGTCTGGTCGCCCTGCTCAGCCGCGAGGCGGGCAAGACCCTGAACGACGGCGTCGCCGAGGTGCGCGAGGCCGCCGACTTCTGCCGCTACTACGCCCTGTTGGCCGAGCGTGATTTCGGCGGCGCCGAGACGCTGAAAGGTCCGGTCGGAGAGGTGAACCAGCTGATCCTGCACGGACGCGGCGTCTTCGCCTGCATCAGCCCGTGGAACTTCCCCCTGGCCATCTTCACGGGTCAGATCGCAGCGGCCCTGGCCGCCGGCAACGCTGTGCTGGCCAAGCCCGCCGAACAGACGCCCCTGATCGCCGCCGAGGCCGTGCGCCTGTATCACAAGGCCGGACTCAACCCCGACCTCCTGGCCCTGGTCCCCGGACGCGGCGAGACGGTGGGCGCCAAGCTGGTCAGCCACCCCGGCATCGACGGCGTCGCCTTCACCGGCGGCACGGACACGGCGTCCAGCATCAACCGCGCGCTGGCGGCCCGGCCCGGCGCCATCATCCCCTTCATCGCAGAGACGGGCGGCCTGAACGCCATGTTCGTGGACACCACGGCCCTGCGCGAACAGGTCATCGACGACGTCATCCTGTCGGCCTTTGGCAGCGCCGGCCAGCGCTGCTCGGCCCTGCGCATCCTCTATGCACCCAAGGACTCGGCCGACAGCCTGATCGAGGGCCTGAAAGGCGCCCTGGCCGTCCAGGTCGTCGCCGACCCGACCGATCCCGCCACCGACATCGGCCCGGTCATCGACGCCGAGAGCCATGCCGCGCTGGAAGCCCACGTCGAACGCCTGTCGAAAGAGGCCAGGATCATCGCCCGCGCCGCCACGCCCGAGGGCGCGTCCAAAGGCCACCTGTTCGCCCCGACCATCGCCGAGATCCCGACGCCCGACTTCCTCGAACGCGAGGTCTTCGGCCCGATCCTGCACGTCTATCGCTATGACCCCAAGGACCTGAAGAGCGTCGCCGGGAAACTGGCCGCGCGCGGCTATGGCCTGACGCTCGGCGTGCATTCCCGCATCGAGGCCTTCGCCGAGGAGGTCGTGCGTCTGGTCCCTGCCGGCAACGTCTATATCAACCGCTCGATCACCGGCGCGGTCGTGGGCGTGCAGCCGTTCGGCGGCGAGGGCCTGTCGGGCACCGGCCCCAAGGCGGGCGGCCCCAACTCCCTGATCCGCTATGCGTCGGAAAAGGCGATCAGCAACAACATCTCGGCCCAGGGCGGCGACCCGGCGTTGCTGAACCTCTAGCCGGTCCAGCAGGCCTGGCGGACTTCGGTCCGTCAGGCCTGCTTGCGCAAGGGCACGCGACGGCCAACCGTCAGGCAGCGCCACACCCATTCCAGCGGCCCCATCTCGAAGCGCGACAGCCACAGCGGCGACCAGATGAGTTGCAGGGTCCAGATGCCGATGACGATGGCCCACAGGCCCGGTCGGTCGATCTCGCCCATCAACCCGCCGCGACCGCCGTAGAAGATGGTCGTCATGATCAGGGACTGGGTCAGGTAGTTGGTGAAGGCCATGCGCCCGGCGGCGGCCAGAGGCGCCAGGGCCGCTCCCGCTCTCCACAACAGGATCAGGGCGCCGACGTAGCCCAGAGAGATCAGCGGGGCGAGGGTATAGTCCAGGCTGTGGCTGGCCAGAACCGGGCTCTCCAGGATCACGCTGCGCCAGGCCAGCCAGCCGACGACCGTCAGGGCGACCGCGCCCACGCCGATGGCGGCGCCATAGACGCGCGCGCTCGACCGGCCTGCCAGGAAGCCGGACTTGAACAGCCCCAGGCCGATCATCATCAGCCCCAGGGTCGAGGGCCAGATGTGGAGATAGCCCGACAGCAGCCGCAGATAGGATTTCGTGTTGGCGGCATAGGCCGCGCTCCAGGAACTGCGGGCCTCGGCGATGTCGGCTGCGGCCGAAGCCTTGCGGCGCTCGCTGGTGGCCTGCTGCGCCGCCTGATCGACCGGCTGGGTCGTCGCCACGACTTCATGCGAGCCGAAGGACAGGACAGCGGGCGGCAGATCCCTGATCCCCATGGCGGCGTACAGGGCGATGCCGACGATCAGCAGGGTCCGGGGCCGCCACGAGCGGCAGAACAGCATGATCATCCCGGTCACGGCGTAAAGGGACAGGATATCGCCCCACCAGATGCCGAAGCCGTGCAGCATGGCGAGACCGAACAGAACCGCCAGCCTGCGCCACAGCACCCGGCCGCGCGCCCTGTCCGCCCGCTCGCCTCCGACCAGGAACAGCGACACCCCGAACAGCATCGAGAAGATGGTCAGGAATTTCTCGTGGAAGAAGGTCTTCACGATCCAGAACGAGATCGCCGTCCAGCCCTCGTTGGGGAAGGGCCAGGTCTCGGGTCGGAGCGAGGCCGAGATGGTCGCGGCGAACCCGTCGGCGTTGACGGCGAGGATCCCCAGGATCGCCAGCCCCCGGATCAGGTCCAAGGCCTGGATGCGGGCCTTGGGCGTTGCAGACGCGGTCGGGATGACCTGGATTTCAGCTGCCGTCATGCGGGGTCCTCTGACTTCGGACCTTGGGTAACAAGACTTTCCGGCGATCCCGCCTTAATTCGAGGTCATCTTGCCCTCAGCTTTTCGGCCAGCCTCCGGCGCGGCTGAGGGCGCTGGGGGCCGGGCGGCCGATCTTTTCGCCGACCCAGCGGGCGGTGGCGATCAGGGCGTCGAGGTCATAGCCGGTCGAATAGCCCGCCCTCTCCAGCATATAGACCAGGTCCTCTGTCGCCACGTTGCCGGTGGCGCCGGGGGCGAAGGGACAGCCGCCGATGCCGCCGACCGAGGCGTCCAGCACGTCGATCCCCGCCTCGACCGCCGCATAGGCGTTGGCGACGCCGGTGTTGCGGGTGTCGTGGAAATGCAGGCGCAGGATCGCGTCGCCCGAGACCTTGCGCGCCGCCTCGACCTTCTTCGTCACTGCCCAGGGATCGCCCGCGCCGATGGTGTCGGCCAGGGCGATTTCGGCGACGCCCAGGGCCGCGATCTCGCCGACCAGATCGGCGACCTGATCCGCCGAGACCTCCCCGTCGAACGGACAGCCCCAGACACAGCTGATCGTGGCCGAAAGGGCCGGCGTCGCGCCGGGCTCGCCTTCTGCATTGCGGCGTCCGGCGATGATGTCGGACAGCATCCCGACCTGGTCGCGCACCGACAGGCCCTGGTTCTTCAGCCCGAAGCCGTCGGTGGCGGACATGGCGATGTTGACCTCGTCCACCGCCGTGCCCAGGGCGCGGTCATAGCCCTTGCCGTTCAGGACCAGTCCGATGCGGCTGCGGCCCTCGGCACGGGGCAGAGCCGCCATCACCTCTTCGGCGCCGGCCATCTGGGGCACATATTTGGGATGGACGAAACTGACCGCCTCGATCCGCCGGGCGCCGGCGGCTTCCAGGCGGTGAACCAGTTCGACGCGTACCGACGGATCGAGGATGGTTTTCTCGTTCTGCAGGCCGTCGCGGGGACCGACTTCGACGATCTGGATAGGGCGACTCATAGGGCAGGTGTCTCTCGGCGGCGGTCGGAAGGATCTTCGGCGACGGGCGCGCCAGACGGGGCGTAGACGACCAGATTGACGTCCTCGCCGCGCGAATAGTTGAAGCCCCTGACCGTGCCCACGGCGCGCGGCGCCGCGCCCAATGCCGCGGTGGCGGCCTGGAAGGCGGCAAGGTCGCGAGCCTCGACGATGGCGGGGCGCCCCTCGCCCACCGCGCGCGCGGCGCCCTGGGCATCGGTCAGCTGGGTATCGGTGCCGCTCAGGAAGACGAAGCTGGGCTCGTGGAAGCCGGTAATGGCGACCGGGCCAGGGGTCAGGCCCTGTTGCGGGGCAAGACCCGCCTCCTCCAGCGTCCGCATCAACTTGGGCGCGACGGACAGAGGGCGGAAATGGCTTAGCGCGCCGACAAGAGCCGTATGGGCGAACAGGCCGAACACGATCGACGCGACTACCGCCGAAACCGCCGCCCTGTTCATCAACAGGAAGGCTCCGCCCGCCCCGGCCACGGCGGCGCAGACGACTGTCACCGAGACCCAGATACGCGCGCTTTGATCGCCATGGATGGTCAGGCCATAGACGGTGAACAGACAGATGGCGGCGGCGGCGACGATGGCCAGGCCGGAACCGATGCGACGCGGCCAGTCACCGATCGGCTGGACCACCGCCGCACTGGCCAGGAGGGCTAGGGCGCCGAACAGGGGCAGGACCGACGACCACGGTTGGGCCGGCGCGATCTCCAGGATCAGCCACGCAGGAACCAGCCAGCACAGCAGGAACCGCACCGCCGGTTCGCTCCGCCGCGTCCAGCCGGTCGCCAGGGCGGCCGGGGCCAGCAGGGTCATGGGAAACAGCAACAGAGGACTGGTCAGGGTGTGGGCCCCCAGTGCCGCGCGCCGCCCCTCGGCGCCCAGGGGGCCGGCGAACCATCCACCGTCCAGGGCGTGACGCCAGACGTTTCCATCCGTTGCGACGGTGATGGCGATGGCCCAGGGACCGACGATCAGGGCGACAACCGACAGGCCCCAGCCCCACCCCAGCCTCTTCAGCCAGCGCACGTCCCTGTCCCAGGCCGACAGGGCGACCACGGCTGGAATGATGACCACCAGGCCCGCAGCCCCCCGGACCAGAATCGCGATGCCGACGGCCAGCCAGAACACCAGCTTGAGCGGTCGCAGACGCGGATCTCGAGGCGCCTCTCCGGCCCGAGCGGCCATATAGATTCGGGCCAAGGCGACCATGGCGATCGTCACGGCGGCGCACAGGATGGCGTCTGTCTTGGCGATGCCCGCCTCGGTCGACAGCAGGAAGGTCGTCCCCAGCATGGCGCCGGCCAGGAAACCCGCCCTCTGACCGAACAGGGCGGCCCCGCCCCAGGCGCAGGCCGCCGCAGCCAGCATGGCCGCCAGCAGCGACGGCAGGCGATAGGCGGCGATGTCGCGGTTCTCGACTCCGGATGTCAGGGCGACCGAGGCCGCCTGCATCCAATAGGCCCCGACCGGCTTGTTCCAGCGCGGCTCGTTCTGGAAGCGGATGTCGATGAAGTCGCGGCTTTCCAGCATCTGGGCCGAAGCCTGGGCGTGGCGGCTTTCGTCACGGTCCAGCGGCGGCAGCAGCAGAAGACCCGGCAGGCCTGCGACCAGCGCTAGCAGAGCCGCGAGAGCCGGCCCTCGCCAACCGGCGATGTATCGATCCAGATTCGGGCGCGGCGACATTTCACCTTCCTAACACGGCAGGCTTTGCATGCTAGCGGTCTGACGGGGCTCGCCCCGCTCGCCTGTCAGGCGAGTGAACGTAGCGATAAGGAGCGAACCGGGCTATGCATCGTTAACAAGCGCGGCCGTTGCATCGAGACCGCGCCGAGGCCTTCGTTTCAGGATGCCGTCTTTGTCAGGATTTGGCCCATGCTGATCGCCCTCCCCCTGCTGCTGATCCCGGTGGTGCTCTACAATATCGTCATTCTGTTTGGCGCGACCGGCGGCGGCGGCATGGCCGAGGCCGACGCCATTCTGCGCGATCCGCTGTTCTCGATCCCGATGACCTCGGGCGCGAATTGGAGCGTCGGGGTCGGCGACCTGATCCTGTTTCTGTCGCTGATCCTGCTGTTCTTCGAACTGCTGAAATCAACCTCGAGCCAGAAGGTCGCCATCGTCAATCACGCCCTGTCGCTGATCGTCTTCGTGGTCTGCCTGGTCGAGTTCCTGTTGATCCGCGGCTTCGCCACCTCGACCTTCTTCCTGATCGTGACCATGGTCATGCTGGACGTCCTGGCCGGCTTCATCGTCACCATCATCGCGGCCCGCAAGGACCTGGATTTCGGCGGCGGCTGAACCAAACTCCGATGACGCTCACGCCGCGAGCGATAGCGGGTTTCTAGGCAAGCGTTTCCACCGTCAGGTTTCCGTTGGTGTAGACGCAGATGCTGGCCGCGATGGCCATCGACTTGCGCGCGATGGCCTCGGCGTCGAGGTCGGAGTTCTCCAGCAGGGCCAGGGCGGCCGACAAGGCGTAGTTGCCGCCCGATCCCACCGCCGCCACGCCGTGTTCAGGTTCCAGCACGTCGCCGACCCCGGTCACGGTGAAGATGGACGAGGCGTCGGCGACCAGCAGCATGGCCTCCAGCCGGCGCAGATAGCGGTCCGTTCGCCAGTCCTTGGCCAGGTCGACACAGGCGCGGGCCAATTGGTCCGGGTACTGCTCCAGCTTGGCTTCCAGGCGCTCGATCAGGGTGAAGGCGTCGGCCGTCGCGCCCGCAAAACCCGCCAGTACCTTGCCGCCCGCAAGCACCCGCACCTTGCGCGCCGCACCCTTGACGATGGTCGGGCCCATCGAGACCTGACCGTCGCCGGCGATGACGGTGCGGCCGTCCTTGCGGACCGCCAGGATGGTGGTGCCGTGCCAGCCGGGAGATGCCGTATCGGCGCGGGGATCATGCGAATTGTTCATGCAAAACAGATGGCGTTCCTGCGGATGCGGATCAAGCCTAGCAAGAATCTTGTCGAAAAACGGGTGCTAGCCATAGTTTCGCCCCTTGTGAGCGGTATCACCGGCATTCTCCATCGAATTGGATCAGGAAAACCCTCGCAGTGCTCCAGCGCGCGATCTACGTCAGTGACGCCGCAGGGGCGCAAGGGTCGACGATTCTGTCGATGGCCCTGATCCTTGGCGCGTCCGATGCGAACAATCGCCGCGACCACGTGACCGGGATGCTGATCTATCATCGCGGCCAGTTCATGCAGGTGATCGAGGGCGCGCGCGTGGATATCGACCGCCTGATGAAACGACTGCGGGCCGATGTCCGTCACGGCAATATACGCATGCTGCTCGACGGTTCGGCGCACGATCGCCGGTTCGGCAGCGCGCCTATGGCCCAGGTCCCGGTCGAGGGCGCCGTCGCCGACATCCTGGGCGACCGGATGCTTGACGCCCTGTCCCTGTCCGACGCCGAGGCCCTGTTCACGACGGGCGTCATCCAGTCGGGAATGGCGGCTTAACGCCCATCCCCCTTCGCGGGCGCGCGGTTTGGCTCTAGACCCGCCCCATGTCCTTCTCCGACGACGAGGTCGAACGCTACGCCCGCCATCTGGTGCTTGCCGAGATCGGCGGCCCCGGTCAGCAGAGGCTGGCCCGCGCGCGGGTGCTGATCGTCGGCATGGGCGGCGTCGGCGGCCCGGCGGCGCTCTATCTGGCGGCGGCGGGCGTCGGCATGCTGGGCCTGATCGACCCTGACGACGTGGCTCTGTCCAACCTGCAGCGCCAGATCCAGTTTTCGGTCGAGGACATCGACCGCTCCAAGGTGGGCGCTGCGTCAGAGCGGCTTAGCGCCCTCAACCCCCACATCCGGGTCGAGACCCACGCCCGCGCCCTGACGGCCGAGAACGCCGCCGACCTGATCGCCGGCCACGACCTGGTGCTGGACGGCACAGACGATTTCGCTGTCCGCTTCGCTGTCAACACGGCCTGCGTGGCGGCGGGCATACCCCTGGTGTCCGGGGCGCTGGGACGCTGGACCGGCCAGGTCTGCGTCTTCGCCGGCAAGCCCTGCTACCAGTGCCTGGTCCCGGAAGCCCCGCCCGACGCCGAGACCTGCGCCCGCGTCGGCGTGATCGGCGCCCTGGCCGGCGTCGTCGGCGCCATGGCTGCGCTGGAGGCCATCAAGCTGATCACCGGGGCGGGCCAGCCTCTGACCGGCCGGCTGATGCTTTACGACGGCCTGGCGGCGACGGCGCGAACCGTGAAGGTCGTGGCGGACCCGGCCTGCCCCGTCTGCGGCGACGCCTGATCGGTCACTGAAGGCCGCTGCCCGCTAAGGGGCGTCGCGAACCCCCAACACAGTGGAGGCAGACAGTTCCGGCGCCACGACCGCCAGGTCATAGCCGCGGATGATCTCGCGCCATTCCGGCGTCAGGGCTTCCAGATCGGCGCTGCGCAGCTGGCGAAGATCCACCAGGAACCAGTCGTCCGGCGCCATATCCGATGGGCGAGCCAGCATCACATCCCGGCTCCAATCGGCTTCCTCGTCCGTCATGACGTCGAACGGGCTCACCTTCACCTGACGGCCGACGCCGTTGAAGCTGGCCTGCATGCCGCGCGCGCCGACGACGATCATGTTCAGCGCCTTCACGCCCTCAGCGTCGGCGTGTTCGGCGACGAAGTTGCCTAAGTCGCGCTGACCCAGCGGATTGAAGCCGGTGTAGAGATGATAGGCGCCGAACTTCATCAGCACCCGGGCCTGTGGCGCCTGCGCGAAATGCGCCGCCAGCGTCCGCTTCATCAGCCGCGCCCTGCGCCCGTTCGGGTCGCCGCTGCGGGCCTGTGAGGCCTGATAGATGGCGCGGGTCTCGCGCAAGGCGGCGAACAAGGCCCTCGCCCGGTCGCCGCCGTCCTGCTCGATGGCCGCCCCCGCCGGGTCCAGCATCGCGTCGGTCGCCGAAAGCAGGAACAGGTCAAAGGGCGAGCCGGAGGCCAGCGCAGCCTGGGTCGCCACGCGATCCTGTTCGGCCAGGGCTTCGATCTGGGCGCGGGCCAGAGGCCCTGGATCGGCCGCCAGCATCTGTTCGAACAGATAGCCGCTCGCGCCGAGGAACTCCTGGTCCAGCCCCCACAGCGTGAAGTCCGGCCCCGCGGCGGCGGCGCAGTCGGCGGCCGTCTGAGCCTCGTCGCGGCCGTTGAGGAAGGCGATGACGGAGGGGTGGGCGCTCAGGAAGTCGGACATCTGCTGTTCCTGATCCGGCGCTCTCAGCCGGGCGTTGACCGCCCCTGCGCCCTCGGGTCCGACCTCGACGGCCATGGCCGTCAGGCCTCCGGGCGCCATCAAACGACAGATGTTCGTCGTAAACGCAGGGATCTCGCGCGACATATGGCTTTCGCCGATGAGGACGTATCGGCTGGCCTCGACGGCGTCTGACAGGATGGCGGCGCCCGGACCGGACAGGCCCTCCGGCCGGACGGTCAGCGGAGATCCCGCCTGCGCCAACCGCTCAGCGAAGGGGAGCGGCGCGACGGCCTGGGCATTGGTCTGGACGTGGGCGTGGGCGGACGTTGCGCAAAGACTGGCCAGCGACAGACTGGCCAACGACAGCACCGCCGCGATCGAACTAAGATTCATGCCGCCCTACCCCCACCAGAGGATTGGGCTTTACGGACATCTCTGAAAACCCGCGAGTTAAATCGCGGTCACAGCGGCCTCGCTGCGCCCTACAGCATCGCCGGGATGACCCGGTCGGGCGGACGGTGCTGATTCTGGAAGGTCATGACATTGAGGATGACGCGGTCGCCCATGTCCTGACGGGTCTCCAGCGTCGCCGAACCCAGATGGGGCAGAAGCACCACATTGGGCTGGCCGACCAGACCGGGATGGATCGCCGGTTCGTGTTCGAACACGTCCAAGCCGACGCCCGCCAGACCGCGCCGCGCCACAACCTCGGCCAGGGCGGCTTCGTCGATCAGCTCGCCGCGCGCGGTGTTGATCAGGATGGCGTGGGCGGGCATCCGCGCCAGCCGCTCGGCCGACATCAGGTGGTGGGTCTCCTTGGTCGCCGGGCAGTTCAGCGACACCAGATCCATGCGGGCGATCATCTCGTCCAGATCGTCCCAGTAGGTGGCGCCCAGTTCCTCCTCGATGCGGGGGCTGATGGGCTTCCTGTTATGATAATGGACCTGCATGCCGCAGGCCTTGGCCCGACGCGCCAGGGCCTGGCCGATCCGGCCCATGCCGACGATGCCCAGACGCTTGCCGTACAGTTTGCGGCCCGACATCCAGGTGGGGGTCCAGCCCTCGAACTGGCCCGCCGCCACGACCTGTGCGCCCTCGATCATGCGTCGGCTGACGGCCAGGATCAGGCCCATGGCCAGGTCGGCCGTGTCCTCGGTCAGGACGCCGGGGGTGTTGGTGACGATGATGCCGCGCGCCACCGCCGCGTCGATGTCGATATGATCCACGCCCGCCCCGAAGTTGGCGATCATCTTCAACTGCTCGCCCGCCCCGTTGATCAGGTCGGCGTCGATGGTGTCAGTGATGGTGGGGACCAGGACCTCGGCCCGCTGCACGGCGGCCTCCAGGGCAGCGCGGTCCATGGCCACGTCCTTGAGGTTCAGTTCTGCGTCGAACAGCTCGCGCATCCGCGTCTCGACCGCGTCCGGCAGGCGTCTGGTTAATACGACCTTAAGCTTGCGGGTGGACATGGGGACCTTGGATTTCACAGACGCGTCGGAAACGAGCCTTCGGTGTCTAGCAAAGCTGTCGCCCTCTTCCAAAGGCTGTTGCGCAGTCTGTCGCGTCGCCCCGTTGGCGTGACCCTCGCCGTGGTCGGCATGGCCCTGGTGGTCGGCGCAGCCTCGGCCATGCCGGACGGCCGCCCGACCCCCACGCGCCAGCCTGTTCCACGCTGGCTGACGCTGAAGTCGTCGGAGGCGCGGGCGCGGATGGGGCCGGGCCTGGATTACCGAATTCTCTGGATCTATGGCCCCGCCGGAGTGCCGGTGCAGGTGATCGCCGAGACCCGCGAATGGCGCAAGATCTGCGACCCCGACGGCGCTGTCGCCTGGGTCCATCGCAGCGTGGTGTCCAGCCGCCGCGCCGTGTTCAACACCTCGAATCACGAACTGCCCATCCGGGCCGGGAAGTCCGATACCGCCCCCCTGCGCGCCCGCCTCGCGCCCCGCTCCATCGTGGCCGTAAACGATTGTGAAGACGGCTGGTGCGAGGTTCGCGCCCGTCGTCTGCGCGGCTGGACGCCCCAGGCCGGGGTGTTCGGCGGCGAAACCCGCGCCCTGTGCGACGCGTCCCGTCCGGCCGGTCTTGCGCCGCCCGCCGCCAGACCTTCACGGTAACGCTGCTGGTTGAGCCGCCCGCCCGGCTCGTGTAACCCCGCGCAACCCGCCGTTCCTTTAGACGGAACGCGCCATAAGAGAGACGCGCCTGTGAGCCAGTACCCCTCGTCCTTCGATCATGCCGCCCTGCTGGCCTCGGGCCGCGGCGAGCTGTTCGGACCGGGCAACGCCCAACTGCCGGCCCCGCCGATGCTGATGTTCGACCGCATCACCACCATCAACGATGACGGCGGCGAGCACGGCAAGGGCTATATCGAGGCCGAACTCGACATCGACCCGTCGCTCTGGTTCTTCCAGTGCCACTTCATCGGCGACCCCGTCATGCCCGGCTGCCTGGGCCTGGACGCCATGTGGCAGTTGGTCGGCTTCTACCTTGGCTGGATCGGCGGCCCCGGCAAGGGCCGCGCGCTCGGCGTCGGCGAGGTCAAGTTCACCGGTCAGGTCACGCCCGACGTCAAGAAGGTGGTCTACAAGATCAATCTGAAGCGAGTGATCAATCGCAAGCTGGTCATGGGCATCGCCGACGGGGTTCTGGAAGCCGACGGCGTGGTTATCTATACGGCGACGGATATGCGGGTCGGCCTGTTTGGTGCGACAAATGAGACTGCCGCTCCGGCCGCCGCCTAGGTATAGACAAAAGCCCACAAGGGCCGACTGACAGAACAAAGTCGCGGCGAACGCGACAGTCCCCATCTGAGGGACAAGGACAAGAAGGAAACAGCAATGCGGCGAGTGGTCGTTACTGGGCTGGGCATCGTCTCCTCCATCGGCGACGGCGCCGCAGAGGTCACCGAATCGCTGCGTCTGGCGAAGTCGGGCGTTATCGCTGCGCCCGATCACATCAAATACGGCTTCCGTTCGCAGGTCTGGGCGCCGCCCTCGATGGGCTCGACCGGCGAGGACTGGGCCGGTCGGGTCGACCGCCGCGCGTCGCGTTTCCTGGCCAACGGCACGGCCTGGGCCCACATCGCCTTCGAGGAAGCCCTGAAGGATTCGGGCATGAGCCCCGAGGAAATCCGCGACGACCGCATCGGCGTGATCGTCGGCGAGGGCGGCCCCTCGACCCAGATCATCCTGCAGGCCGCCCAGACCACCATCGAAAAGACCTCGCCCAAGCGCATCGGCCCGTTCGCCGTGCCCAAGGCCATGGCGTCGGGGCCTTCGGCCGTGCTGTCGACCTGGTTCCAGATGCGCGGCGTCAACTATTCCATCTCCTCGGCCTGCGCGACCTCGGCCCACTGCATCGGGGCGGCGGCGGAACAGATCCAGTTGGGCAAGCAGGACGTGGTCTTCGCCGGCGGCTGCGAGGACATCGACTGGTCCATGTCCAACATGTTCGACGCCATGGGCGCCATGTCCTCGGACTTCAACGACAACCCCTCGGTCGCCAGCCGCGCCTATGACGCGGCCCGCGACGGCTTCGTCATCGCCGGCGGCGCCGGCATCGTGGTGGTCGAGGAGTACGAGCGCGCAGTCGCTCGCGGCGCCAAGATCTATGCCGAGATCGTCGGCTACGGCGCCAACTCGGACGGTTACGACATGGTCGCCCCCTCGGGCGAAGGCGCCCAGCGCTGCATGAAGATCGCCATGGCCCAGGCCGGCAATCGCAAGATCGACTACCTGAACCCGCACGGCACCTCGACGCCGGTGGGGGATTCCAAGGAAATGGAAGCCGTCCGCGCCGTGTTCGGCGACGACATGCCGATGATCTCCTCGACCAAGTCGCTGACGGGCCACTCGCTGGGCGCCGCCGGGGCTCAGGAAGCCATCTACTGCCTGTTGATGATGCAGGCCGGCTTCGCCGCCGAAAGCGCCCATATCGAAAACCTCGATCCGGCCTTCGAAGGCATGCCCATCCTGCGCGCGCGCAAGGATGCAGAGCTGACGACGGTCATGTCCAACTCGTTCGGCTTCGGCGGCACCAACGGCACGCTGATTCTGGCCAAGGCCTAGGCAGTCACGCCCTCTCCCGCTGGGAGAGGGTTTCGTCGTTGCGCCGCCCCTGCTAACCCTCCTCGCAAATCACGAGGAGATTTCCCATGGCCGCTGAATCCGCCTGGAACATGCCGACCGGCGAACTGATGAAGGGCAAGAAGGGCCTGGTCATGGGGGTGGCGAACGCCAACTCCATCGCCTGGGGCATCGCTTCGCAACTGGCCGCGCAAGGCGCCGAGCTGGCCTTCACCTATCTGGGCGAGGGTCTTGAGCGCCGCGTGCGTCCCCTTGCCGAAAGCGTCGGCGCCAAGCTGCTGATCCAGGCCGACGTCACCGACGACGCCTCGATGGACGCCGCCTTCGCCGAGCTGGAAAAGGAGTTCGGCACGATCGACTTCGTCGTCCACGCCATCGCCTTCGCCAACAAGGACGAGCTGAAGGGCTCGTTCGTGGACAACACCTCGCGCGACAGCTTCCTGCTGGCCATGAACATCTCGGCCTTCAGCTTCGTCGACGTGGCGCGCCGCGCCTCGAAGCTGATGCCGAACGGCGGGTCGATGATCACCCTGACCTACCTCGGCTCGGAACGCGCCATCCCCAACTACAACACCATGGGCGTGGCCAAGGCCGCGCTTGAGGCCGCGACCCGCTACATCGCCCGCGACCTGGGTCCCAAGGGCATCCGCGTCAACGCCATCTCGGCGGGCGCCATGCGCACCCTGTCGCTGGCCGGCATCTCGGGCGGCCGGGGCATGATCGCCCAAGGCCGCGCCATGTCGGCGATGAAGGAGGACACCTCGATGGAGGGCGTCGCCGGCGCCGCCCTGTGGCTGTGCTCGGACCTGGGCCTGTCGACCACGGGCGAGGTCGTCCACGTCGACGCCGGCTTCCACATGATGGGCCTGTCGGGCGACGAAGAGGCCTGAGGCCCCATCCAACCCAAGCAATGACGCGGGCGGCCCGGCGCCGCCCGCAACCGGCTCGACGCATCGGCGACCCATCGTGAGTTCATCGACCAGACTGTTCATCCCCTCGGCCTTTTCCTCGGCCGCGGTCGCCATCGTCATCGGCTTTGGCGGCGTCGTCGCCCTGATCGTCCAGGCCGGTCAGGCCATGGGCGGATCGCCGGCCCAGATCACCTCCATGGTGACGGCCCTGTGCATCGGCATCGGCGTGCCCGGCGTCCTGCTGAGTTGGCGGCTGAAGATACCCGTCGTCTTCGCCTGGTCCACGCCGGGCGCGGCGCTGCTGGCAGCCTCGACCCTGGGCCTGGGCTGGACCAATGCGGTCGGGGCCTTTGTGGTGGCGGGCGCCCTGATGACCCTGACCGGCCTGCTGCCCGTGCTAGGACGGCTGGCGCAGCGGATCCCGGCCTCGGTCGCCTCGGCCATGCTGGCGGGGGTGCTGCTGCCCTTCGTGCTGAAACTGTTCAGCGTCATGCCGTCGGCCCTGGTGCTGGGGCTGATGCTGCTGGCCGTCTTCATCGTCATGCGCCGGCTGTGGGCCACCTGGGCCATTCCCGTCGTGCTGCTGGTCGCCATCGGCGTCATGGCCCTGCAGGGCGACCTGGGCCTGCCCCAGGGGACCGGCCTGTTCGGACGGCTGGAACCGGTCATGCCCGCCTTCGACTGGAAGATCGCGGTCAGCCTGGGCTTTCCGCTGTTTCTGGTGACCCTGGCCTCGCAGAACCTGCCGGGTCTGGTGGTGCTGAGGGCCGCCGGTTACCAGCCGCCGGCCAACCGGCTGATCCTGACCACGGGGATCAGCACCCTGCTCATGGCGCCCTTTGGGGCCCACGGGATCAACCTGGCGGCCATCACGGCGGCGATCTGCACCGGACCGGAAGCCCATCCCGACCCGGACAAGCGCTGGATCGTCGGCGTCATCTACAGCGCCCTGTATCTGTTGGTCGGCCTGTTCGCCGCGCCGACGGCCGGGATCTTCATCGCCATGCCGCCCGCCGCCCTGGCCATGATCACCGGCCTGGCCCTGGTGGCGACGCTGAGCAACTCGATGACCACCATGCTGGCCGTGCCTGACGAGCGCGAGGCGGCGGTCCTGGCCTTTGCGGCCACGGGCTCGGGCCTGGCCCTGTTCGGGATCGGCTCGGCCTTCTGGGGTCTGGTGGTCGGGTTCGCGGCCCTGGCGGCCCTGCGCTGGATCAGGCCCCGGGGAGCCAAGGCGACAAAGGCCTAGGCGTCTTCGTCGAACTTGCGCGCGACCAGATCGGACAGGGCCTCGATGGCCTCGGCCGCATCCGGCCCCTCGGCCGAGATGTCGATGGACGAGCCGTTCCCGGCGCCCAGCATCAACAGGCCCATGATCGAGCGGGCGTCCACGGTCGTGCCGTCGCGGATGACCTGGACCTCGGATTCGAAGCTGGAGGCCAGTTTCACGAACTTGGCCGAGGCGCGGGCGTGCAGGCCGCGGGTGTTGCAGATGCCGACCGTGGCCGTGACCGCCTGGCTCATTTTTCCCCCGCCAGCACCCAGGAGGCGACCGAGATATATTTGCGCCCGGCGTCCTGAGCGTGGGCCACGCAGGATTCCAGCGTCTCGCGGCCCCGCACGCTGGCCAGCTTGATCAGCATGGGCAGGTTCAGCCCGGCGATGACCTCGGCGTGAGTCTGTTCCATCACCGAGATGGCCAGGTTGGACGGGGTGCCGCCGAACATATCGGTCAGCAGGATGACGCCCGAGCCGTCATCGACGGCGGCGGCGGCGTCGACGATGTCGCGACGGCGTCGCTCCATGTCGTCCTCCGGCCCAATACAGATGGCCGCGACGCCTCTTTGAGGCCCCACGACATGCTCCATCGCCGACAGGAATTCGGAGGCCAGACCTCCGTGGGTGACGATCACCAGCCCAATCATGAAGGCTTCACCACTCAACGCCCCCTCGGCCACCATCCACCGGATAAAGACCCCGGCTTGGACCGCAAGCCGGCCTAGATAGAGGAAACCGACGCGGGTTTAAAGCACCGCGACATCAAGGCGCGCCCAGACCCGAATCCAGCCGGGCCAACACGGTCTCCACCGCCGACGCAGACCGGATGTCCAGGCGCATGCTGGGCAGGACCACGCCTGCGATCGTCACGGTGCGAAACTCAGGCATACGCTCGACGGGCTCATGTCCGCATTCAACCAGCAGGACCATGCGCGCCAGTCCGATGCAGGGTGCGGGCACGATGCCTATGCCCCTCGCCTCTATCCGCCCGGCGATGGCCGGCGGCGCGGCGGCGTACAGGGCGTCTGCCGAGCGCCAGACCAGGCTGTAGTCGTCGGCCACCAGCCGCCAGCCCCGGCCGATCAGCCGCAGCGCCATATCGCTCTTGCCCGCCCCGGAAGGCCCCGTCAGCAGGACGCCGCGCCAGCCGTCCGGGGTGCGCCGGGCCACGCTGGTCGCGTGGATCGGGCTCACGTCCGGCGTCCGCTCACCGCCCCGGAGGCTGCGGGCAGGAAGACCGAGAACTGCGCGCCCAGTATCTGGCCGTCCGCGCCCATGCGGTTGTGCGCCTCGACCCGCCCGCCGTGCGCCTCGACGATCTGTTTCACGATCGACAGGCCCAGGCCCGAGTTGGCGCCGAAGGCGGTGCCCTTGGGCCGCGAGGTGTAGAAGCGCTCGAATACGGTCTCCAGGTTGTCGGGAGGGATGCCCGGCCCGTCGTCCTCGACCGTGATCCGCAGGATGCGCGTCGGATCGGCCTCGTCGCGCGCCAGGGACACCCTGACTTCGCCGCCTGCCGGGCTGAAGGAGCGGGCGTTGTCGATCAGGTTGCGGAAGACCTGGCCCAGCGGCCCGTCGCGCCCCATGACCCGAGCCGCTGCGCCCGAAGCCGCCGCCGTGATCGGCGCCAAGGCCACCGTGGCCTCGCCGGGGCGAACCGAATGCTCATAGACCCCGACGATATCGCGCAGCAGCCCGTCCAGCTCGATGGCGCGCGGCCGGTCGCGCGACAGTTCCGCATCCAGTCGCGAGGCGTTGGAAATGTCGGTGATCAGCCGGTCCAGCCGACGCACGTCATTCTGCAACAGGGTCGTCAACCGGTCCCGCTGCGCCTTGTCCTTGACCAGGTCGAGCGTCTCCAGCGCCGAACGGATCGAGGTCAGGGGGTTCTTGATCTCGTGACTGACGTCGGCGGCGAAGCGCTCGATGGCGTCCATTCGGTCCGACAGGGTCTCGGTCATGGATTCCAGCGACCGCGCCAGATCGCCGATCTCGTCCTTGCGGCCCTCCAGATCGGGCAGGGAGATGGCGCGCGCCCGACCCTGTTTGACCTCGTCCGCCGCCGCCGACAGACGCAGCACTGGCCGGGCCACGAACAGGTGCAGCAACAGGGACGCCAGCAGGTTCACCGCCAGGGCCACCAGGGCGAAGGGGGTCAGGGCGCGCCGTTGGGCGCCCAGGATCTCGTCGACGTCGCCGGCCTCCAGCGTCAGCACGCCCAGCACCTGCTGCACATGGCGCACGGGGATGGACACCGAGACCACGCGGTCGCCATCCTCCGAGCGGCGCACATTGGCCTGGGGTTCGCCGTCCAGGGCCAGTTCGACCTCGGACAACAGGGCTTCGCTGGCCCGTTCGGCGGCAGCCGAGCGTTTCTGATCCGCTTCGCGCGTATCGGGCAGGGGCGTCCCCGCCGGGCGGGCGGCCGGCAGGGGCGCGCCGGGAATCTTTTCCGACACAGCATAGCTGTCGCTGACCAGCAGGCCGTCGATGTCGTAGAGCCGGGCTCGCTGGCCGCTGGGGATGAAGTTGTCGACCAGCCACTGGTTGGCGGCGAAGGGGTCCAGCATCGGCTCGGGCTCGCCGCGCGTGATGCCCAACTGGCCCAGGACGTTGGCCAGAAGTTCAGCCTGGACGGTCAGGGATTCCTGACGCGCCTCGACCAGGCCGCGCCGCCATTCGTTCAGCGCCAGGGCCCCGCCCAGCAGGATCAGCAGGCTGATCAGGTTGAGGACGAAAATCAGCCCGCCAAGACGCGAACCCCCGAAGCGTCTTACGCGTCGGGGGGTCGTCTCGTCCTCGGTTCCGCCGCCGGCGGGATCAGGCTTCGCGGTATCGGTAACCGACGCCATACAGGGTCTCGATCGCGTCGAACTCGGGATCGACCACCCGGAACTTCTTGCGCATCCGCTTGACGTGGCTGTCGATGGTGCGGTCGTCGACATAGACCTGATCGTCGTAGGCGGCGTCCATCAGGTTGTCGCGGCTCTTCACGAAGCCGGGACGCTGGGCCAGGGCCTGCAACAGCAGGAACTCGGTCACCGTCAGCTTGACCGGCTTGCCGTTCCAGGTGCTCTCGTGGCGGGCCGGGTCCATGACCAGGGGACCGCGCTTGATCGCCTTGCCCGAAATCTCGGCCGAAGGCTCCGGCTCTCCGCCGTCGGCGCCGGTCCGGCGCAGCAGGGCCTTGACCCGCTCGATCAGCAGACGCTGGCTGAAGGGCTTGTGGATATAGTCGTCGGCGCCGAGGTTGAAGCCGAGGATTTCGTCGATCTCCTCGTCCTTGGACGTCAGCATGATGACCGGGATCTGCGAGGTCTGACGCAGGCGGCGCAGCACCTCCATACCGTCCATGCGGGGCATCTTGACGTCCAGAATGGCCAGGTCGGGCGGCGTCGCCTCCAGGGCCTCAAGCCCCGCTGCGCCGTCGTGATAGGCCGTAATCTTGTGCCCGTGGCTTTCCAGCGCCAGCGAAACAGAGGCGACGATGTTCTCGTCGTCGTCGACCAGGGTGATGTTGGCCAAAGAGGCGCTCCTAAAAGACGTTCTGCGCAAACCGCGTCGCGCTCGAAACCCTGAACGCGCCGCAAGCGTCACCGTTCAATCGTCCTGTGGTGACATTAGGGCCACAGCCCGCCGTAGCCAAGGACTGAGAACCCCAGATCGGCTCGCCAAAAATATCAAGGGAAACAAAACCGGACGCAACCTCGCCTTAAACCCTCGTAGGCCAGGTTGGTCGCATGGCCGGACCAGTTCATTACGAAGTTTACATACGCAAAACGGCGCCATCGCCGTGGTCTCTGATGATGGCGAGCGAAGATCGCAAGCACGCGATCGAGACGGCCGAAGAGCTTTTGAAGGATCAACGGGCCGTCGCCGTGCGGGTGACCAAGGAAACCCTCGATCCCGACACGATGGAGTTCAACTCCGTCACCGTCCTGACACGAGGCGCGCCGGAGCCGCCGAAGAAGCGGCTGGTCGATCCAGACAACGCCGCCCCCAACTGCGCCCAACCCCAGGACCTCTATGCCCCGCACGCCCGCGAACTGCTGGGTCGGGTGCTGGAAGACTGGCTGATGCGCAATAGCGCGACCGCCTTCGAGCTGCTTCACCGGCCCGACCTGGTCGAGAAGCTGGAGGCCTCTGGCGTCGAGGTGCAGCACGCCATCCAGAAGATTTCCATCCCCGAAAGCCAGTCCACCGGCCAAGCGACGCATGAGCTGATCCGCCATTACCAAGCCCTGGCGGACAAGGCGATGGAACGCGTCATCGGCGCAGGTCGCCGCGACCTGTTCCCCGACGTCGCCAAACGGCCGCTGGCCGAGATCGCCGCGAAACTGGCCGGAGCGCCCGACCGGGCGTTCGTCATCGGCGGCGTCCTGTGTCGCGCCCTGGTCGGGGTGAAGGGCGCGCGGGCGCGTCTGGGCAAGCTGATGGAGCTGGCCGCTGCGGCGCCGGAAAGCGGGCCGCCGCGCCAGCTGGTCATGGTCGCGCTGGAACAGCTGCTGTGCGAACTGCTAGGCGCGCGCACCAGTCTGGCCGACATCCTGGGGCCGTCGCTCGATCAGGGCGGCAGCCTGGCGGCCGTGGTCCGTATGGTCGCCCCGCGCGAGATCGACGCCCTGATGCGCAACGACGTGCGCATGGCCATCCTGATGCCTGCGGTCGAAGGCCCGGCCGCCAAGCTGGGCGAGCGTCTGGCCGCGGGGGACTTCCCCATTCTGGCCGCCTCTCTGGCGCGGATGGTGCTGCGCGAGCTGATGGGCCCGCGCCGGCTGCGCCCGACCGAAGCGGTCGGCGAGATCGACATCCTGCGCGTCCTGGCCATGTCCCTGACCGCCACGGCGGGGCGGTTGCTGACCCTGGACGAGGTGCAGAACGCCTTTATCGAGCGTTCCAAGAGCCTGGTCACCGCCGATTTCGTGGCGTCGTATGTGACAGGCTGCGACACGGTCCTGTGCGAGGCCGAGATGCTGGCCAGGCTGTGCGAGAACGTCACGGGGGCCGCCAACAAGCGGGCCGCAGCGCGCTGGCTCAGCGCCTGCGTCACGTCTCTGCGGTTTGAAAGCGAGATGCGGACATCGCCCGTCCGCGCCAGCCAGAAGCTGGTGGTTCTCTCCGCGCTTCAGAGATCGGTGCGCAGCTGCGCCCTGGCCGAACATGACGAGACCCAGATCGTCGGCGCCATCGGCGTCGTCGGCGGGGTGGTGGAGGCCGAGGCCAAGCTGACCGCGCAACTGGCCCGCGCGCCCGCGCCCCTGGTGCAGAAACTGTCCGCCCTGCTGCGCCTCGCCGCAGGAGAAGGCGCGCCGACCGGCCCGGCGGCCGACCGCGCCAAGGCCGAGGCTATCCGCCTCTTCCGCGCGCCCGATGCCCGCGCCACCCTGTCCGCCCAACCCGAGGGTCTGGTCGAGTTGAAGGGTCTGATGCAGGCGGTCGGACTGGCGGCCTGACCGTCCTGTCAGCTTAAGGCGCGTCCGCGCGGCTTGAGGGCTTCACTTTGGCCTAACGCGCGTCCGCGCTGCTTGAGGCCTCGACCTTGGCCTACCGCGCGTCCGCGCTGCTTGAGTCCGTCAGTCGAAGATGTCGAAGATGCTGTCGCGCTTCTTTTTCTTGTAGCGATAGTCTTCGTCGCGCCGGTAGCGGTCGTCGCGATAGGCCGGTTGCTGGCCCCAAGGCTGTTGCGGCGGCTGCTGCGGCGGGGTGGTGTAGGCGGGTTGCGGCGCGGCCTGCGGAACTGAGGCGCGACCCTCCGCGGTGGCGGACTCCATCAGCTTTTCAAGCTCGCCCCGGTCCAGCCAGACGCCTCGGCAGGTGGGGCACATATCGAACTGAACACCGCCGCGTTCCAGCGTCTGCATGGCGGCGTCGTCGTTCGGGCACATCAACAGGGGCATCGGCCCATCCTCTGATTATCTGAATGGATATCGGGCCGCCCGGCAGAAGTCCGTCGCAAGGACAGGCCACGACCGGGCGCACCCGATGCGGTCCGACATCACGCTGCGACTGGCCGGGACAATCATCGGGGGGAAGCCGTCCTGGCCGGGTCGTCGCGCCAGAGGGGCCCGTCCCGCCCTACGAACCTAAGCGCGCTTGTCCCAGGGACAACGAGGCGACATGACGCACCCTTGAGAGATCGGGATTGAGCCCCACCAGACCCTCAGCACCGATGCCTAACAGGACTGACCGGCCGCCCATCCCGACGACCAGGCCCACTGGAAATTATAGCCGCCCAGCCAGCCGGTCACATCCACCACCTCGCCGATCAGATAGAGGCCCGGGACCGATTTCGCCTGCATCGTCTGCTGGTCCAGCCCGTCCGTATCGACGCCGCCCAGAGTGACCTCGGCGGTGCGATAGCCCTCGGATCCGACCGGCTTGACCGTCCAGGCGCCGATGTCGGCGGCCAGGGTCCTCAGCTTGGCGTCGGCCAGTTCGGCCAGCTTCATGCCCATGCCGTGGCGCGCGACCACCGCCTCGGCCAGCCGGCGCGGCACGATATGGCCGAGCGCCGTGTGGGTGGCCTGTTTGCCATTGGCGATCTTGGCCTCACGCAGCCGCTCGAACACCGGAACGCCGGGCGCCATGTCCAGGGTGATGGCCTCGCCCTCGCGCCAGTAGGAGCTGATCTGCAGGATGGCCGGGCCGGACAGGCCGCGATGGGTGAACAGCATGGCCTCGGCGAACGGGGGCGCATCGCGGCCTTGCGCCTTGGCCACCACGTCCAGGGCCACGCCCGACAGGGATGAAAGCTGTTCCAGCAACCCGGCCTCGAAGGTCAGGGGCACCAGGGCCGGACGGGTCTCGGTGATGGCCAGGCCGAAGCGCCGCGCCGTGTCATAGCCCCAGCCGGTCGCCCCCATCTTGGGGATGGACTTGCCGCCGGTGGCGATGACCACCGAGGCCGCGCGAACCATCGTTCCGTCGGACAGCACCGCCTCGAACCCCTCGCCGACCCGCTCGACCGACGTCACGCCGGTACCCAGCCGCAGGGTCACGCCCGCCGCCCTCATGTCATCCGTCAGCATACGGATGATCTGCTTGGCGCTGTCGTCGCAGAACAGCTGGCCGAGGGTCTTTTCGTGGTAGGCGATGCCCGCCTGATCGACCCGCTTGATGAAGTCGTGCTGGCTGTATCGTTTCAGGGCCGAGGCGGCGAAGCGCGGATTGCGGCCAAGGAAGTTGGCCGGGCTGGTCCCCGTATTGGTGAAGTTGCAGCGCCCGCCGCCCGAGATGCGGATCTTTTCGCCCGGCGCGCGGGCGTGATCGACCACCAGAACACGGCGTCCTCGCCGCCCGGCCTCGATAGCGCACATCATGCCCGCGGCGCCGGCGCCGACGATCAGGCAGTCGAATATCTGGGTGGAGGTCGCCATCGCGCCCCTGTGCCCGAAAACGGCGGCCAGCGAAACGTCACGGGCCGGTGCGTCTTCGGGTCGCCCAGCGAAGGGCCCGCCTCCCGATCATGAAGGCGGGCCCCGTCGCTGGTGATGAAGCTCCGGCTCCAGCACGCTGCGGCGGCACCCCCCGGTACCCCCGTCGCCGCCGCGGCCGAGCCGTAGGGCTCCATCCCCCGCATCTGGCCTCACGGCCAAGCTGGAGTCGACCCCCTGTTAAGAAGTTGTTAACCCGCCGTGGCCGCTGTGCATCATTCTCCCGCCACAAGACGGCGGCCCTGGTTAATCCTCACCCGCCAGGCGAAAGGCCTCTGGCTCAACCTCGCGGGCCGAAGGGGACCACCTTGTTGTCGGTGTCGTGGCCGATGTCGGCGACGCCCAGATAGGGGATGCCGGAGCGGGCGCACCAGTAGCGGCAGATCTCGTCGGCGGTCAGGCCGAAGTCCGGGTCGTTCTCGACGACAGCCGACACCCGCCCCATGCGAATGCCCGCCACCCGGCGGATCGAGGCCTGCCCCGTCAGGTGGAACATCATCCGGTCGATGCGGTAGAGCGGCTCGGAGACGTCCTCCAGCATCAGGACATGGCCGCTCAGGTCGGGCTCCAGCACCGTGCCGACCAGGGCGTCTATGATCGACAGGTTGAAGGCGACCGCCGGGCGCGGATCGGTCGCCAGCGACGGCTCCCACGAGGTCGCGTCGCCCGTCCTCAGCCAGTTGATGGCGCGAAACGCCGCCGCGTCACGACGCACCGAATCCGAGGCCATCGGCCCGTGGGCGACATGAGGAAATCCGGCCTTGTAGAGCAGGGCCAGGATGCTGCCCGCGTCGGAATAGCCCAGATACCGCTTCTTCTTCGCCACCTCGGTCAGGCGCGGCAGGATGGCTTCGGCGACGCGGCAGGAGCCGTATCCGCCCCGTGCGAACCAGACGGCGTCCAACCGGGGATCGTTGGCGAACTCGACAAAGGCGTTGGCGCGCGACGCGTCGTCGCCCGAGAAGTGGCCGTGCTTGGCGAAGCTGGCCGGATGGAAGACCACCGAGACCGAGCCGTCAGGATAATGCGCCGCCACCCACGCGTTGACGGCGTCGGCGCGCTCTCTGGCGAAGCGCGAACTGACGGCGACGATTCCGATCTTGAAGGTGGCGGTCATACAGGCTGGCTCGAGTGGCTTTCGCGCGGCGCTTATAGTGTTTGATGATCCATTCTTCCCACACCAGTCTGACGACAACGTTCGGGACGACGACCCAAGACGTCAGGCGCCAATCTATTCGCGAGTTGAGAAAAGACAGCCATCCCCATGACCAAAGCAAGATGACCACTAACGCGCAGACAGAACCAATCATTATGACATGGTAGATTCGGCGCATGTACTCGGGCGGCTCGGCAGCCTTCGCGAACACCAGCTCCTCGGGCGTGAAGCGCCTGCCGAACATGGCGTCCAGCATCCGATCCTTCAGGCTTTCACGGGGCGAAGGCATCATGAGCAGAACCATAGTAGATCGCCCCAACCTAGGTGGCGGCGGGCGACCTGCAAAGGCTTCTTCGCCGCAATCGCCGCCAGCACGTCTTTCCCTGCCGGGCCCGCCTCGCTACTCAGGCTGAATGAGCGCCAACAAAGACTACTTCTTCTGCGGCATCGGCGGGTCCGGCATGCTGCCGCTCGCCATGATCGTGCAGGCGCAAGGGGCGCGGATCGAGGGCTCCGACCGGGCGCTGGATCAGGGGCGCACCCCGGCCAAATTCGACTGGCTGCGGGCGCATGGCGTGACCCTGCACCCCCAGGACGGGTCGGGCGTGACGCGGCCGGAACAGATCGTCGTCGCCACCGGCGCGGTCGAGGATACGGTGCCCGACATCGGCGCGGCCAGGCGGGCGGGGGCGACCATCGTCACCCGGCCCCAACTGCTGAGCCAGCTGTTCAATGCGGCGCCCACATCCATCGGCGTGGCGGGCACCAGCGGCAAGTCCACAATCACCGGCATGGTCGCCTGGATTCTGGATCAGGCGGGTCGCAAACCGACTGTCATGAACGGAGCGGTGATGAAGAATTTCGCCGACGCCGACCACCCCTTCGCCAGCGCCCTGATCGGAGAACGCGACCTGTTCGTCGCCGAGGTGGACGAGAGCGACGGCTCCATCGCCCGCTATGATCCGACGGTGGCGGTGGTGTCCAACATCTCGCTGGACCACAAGTCGATGGAGGAGCTGCGCGACCTGTTCGGCGGCTTCACCGGCCGGGCGCAGAAGGCGGTGCTCAACCTCGACAACCTCGAGACGGCCGCCCTGGCCCAATCCATGGTCGATGACGGACGCGCCGAGGCCGTGCTCACCTTCGCCCTGGGCAATGACGAGGCCGACCTGGCGGCGCATGACCTTCAACCCCTGCCGACCGGCATGACCTTCGACCTGGCAGAGCGGTCGAGCGGCGCCCGCGTCGCCGTCAGGCTGAACGTCCCCGGCGCCCACAATGTCGCCAACGCCCTGGCCGCCCTGGGCGCCGTTCGGGCCCTGGGCGTGTCCCTGTCCGAGGCGGTCGCGGCGCTGGAGACCTTTGCCGGCATCAAGCGACGGATGGAGGTGGTGGGTACGAAGAATGGCGTCACCGTCATCGACGACTTCGCCCACAACCCCGACAAGATCGCCGCCACCCTGAAGACCCTGCACGCCTTTGACGGGCGGTTGCTGATCCTGTTCCAGCCGCACGGCTTTGGCCCGCTGAAGCTGATGAAGGCCGAGTTCATCGACGGCTTCGCCGGCCTGATGCGTCCCGACGATATCCTGCTGATGCCCGAGCCGGTCTATTTCGGCGGCACAACGGATCGCAGCGTTGGGTCGCAGGACATCGCCGCCGGGGTCCGTGGCGCGGGCCGACAGGCGCAGGCCCTGGCCGACCGTCCGGCCTGCGGCGAGCGGCTGGTCGAACTGGCGCGCCCCGGCGACCGGATCATCGTCATGGGCGCCCGCGACGACACCCTCTCGGAGTTCGCGCAGGATCTGCTGACGCGGCTCTGACGACACCGCTACTGACGGGCGAGATGTCGCATTGGCGGGTAGTCACCGAAGCTTCTATTGCAAGTCGTTCGCAATCCATGGCAAAGGCGATCCGTGACTGACGCCCCCGCCTCGCAGCCTGCCAAGGCCCCGCAACAGACGACGCCCGCGCGCAAGTCGCCGGGCATCAACGCGGCGCGTGGCTTCTGGCTGAAACAACTGCATCACTGGCACTGGATCTCGGCCGCCGTCAGCCTGGTCGGTCTGATCCTGTTTGCGGTCACCGGCATCACCCTGAACCACGCCGCGCAGATCCCCGCGACGCCGGTCACCGCCGAGCAGACCGCAACCCTGCCCGCCCCCCTGCTGGAGCGGCTGGGCGCCTTCCCCGACGAAACCACCGACCCCGCGCCCGAGGCCGTCGCCCGCTGGGCCGCCGACGCCTTCAAGGTCTCCATCGCTGGCAAGCCGACCGAAACCACCGCCGACGAAATCTATATCGCCCTGCCCTCGCCCGGCGGCGACGGATGGCTGACCATCGACCGTTCAAACGGCGAGGCCCTGCACGAGACCACCACGCGCGGCTGGGTCGCCTACCTCAACGACCTGCACAAGGGTCGCAACGCCGGAAAGGCCTGGTTCTGGTTCATCGACATCTTCGCCGTCGCCTGCCTGGTCTTCGCCCTGACCGGCCTGACCCTTCTGTGGCTGCACGCGCGCAGCCGTCCCCTGACCTGGCCGTTGGTCGGTCTGGGTCTGCTGATCCCCGTCGTCATCGCCCTGATCTTCATTCACTGATCGAGTTGTCCGCCATGCGTAGCCGCACTCTTGCCCTGACCGCCGCCGCGATCTCGACCGTCGCTGTCCCCGCCATGGCCGCCGACCTCACCGTCACGGTCGAACTGCCCAGCATCCCGGTCGCCTCCTATCACCGCCCCTATGTCGCGGTCTGGATCGAGACAACGGACCAGACGGCGGTCCGCACCCTGGCCATCTGGTATCAGCAGACCCGCAACAACGAGGGCGACGGCAAGGACTGGCTGAAGGACCTGCGCACCTGGTGGCGCAAGGGCGGCCGCGCCATGACCATGCCCGCCGACGGCGTCTCGGGCGCCACGCGCGCGCCTGGCCGCCAGACCATCACCATCCCCGCTGCCCGCCTGGCCGGACTGCAGCCGGGCCAGTACAATATCGTCGTCGAGGCGGCCCGCGAACTGGGCGGCCGCGAGGCGGTCCGCGTGCCCTTCCGCTGGGGCGCCGCCAACACGGGTCGCGTCACGGGCGCGACCGAACTGGGCGCCGTCTCCGTCGCCGTCTCGCGCTGATTTTTCGTAAGGATCATCCCATGAAGAAGACCCTCGCCCTCGTCGCCCTGGCCGCCGCCCTGGCCGCCCCCCTGTCGGCCCAGGCCCACCGCCAGTGGCTGATGCCCGCCTTCACCAGCCTGTCGGGGGATGACGGTTGGGTGTCGTTCGACGGCGGCTCGTCCAACGGCGTCTTCGTGCCCGATCATAACGGGATGCGCCTGGCCGGCCTGACCATCACCGCCCCCGACGGCACGGCGGCCACGGCCGAGAACGCGCTGGAGGCCCGCTATCGTTCGACCTTCGACCTGCACCTGACCCAGGCCGGCACCTACCGGATCGCCAATGTCAGCAGCGGCATGATGGCCAGCTACACCCTGGACGGCGAACAGAAGCGCTGGCGCGGCGCCGCCGCCGACTTCCCCGCCGCCCTGCCCGCCGGCGCGACCGATGTTCGCCCCTCCATGAACAGCGGCCGGACCGAGACCTTCGTCACCCTGGGCGCGCCCAACACCACCGCCCTGGCCCCCACGGGCAAGGGTCTGGAACTGGTCCCGGTCACCCACCCGACCGATCTGGTCGTGGACGAACCCGCCACCTTCAAGCTGGTGAACGACGGCCAGCCTGCCGCCAACCTGACGGTCACCATCGCGCGCGGCGGCGTCCGCTATCGCAACGCCACCGACGACATGACCGTGACCACCGACGCCGATGGCACCTTTACCGTCACATGGCCGGAAGCCGGGATGTACTGGATCGGCGCCAATGTCAGGACCGAGGCGGCGGGCGATCAACTCGCCTCATCCTCGGCCTATAACGGCAGCGTGGAAGTCCTGCCCTGAGCCAGCGAGGCTCACGAGGCGCGCCGCCGCCCTTCCTCATCGGCGGCGACGCCGAGGCCGGTGAGGACCGGGCGGATCACCGCGTCCTGATTCCCGTCATGCACCAGGCCCCGCCACTGCCTGCAGGCGACGCCCTGTGGTCGCTGGACGGCCAGACCATGGGAACCACCTGGTCGGTGCGGATGGTGGCTCCGCCGCACGCGGATCAGGCCGTCTTCGAGGCCGCCGTTCAGCAGGAGTTGGACGCCGTCGTCGCGGTCTTCAGTCCGTGGGAGCCAGGCAGCGAGATCAGCCGCTTCAACGCCGCGCCCGCAGGCGTCTGGGCCCTGTCCTCGCCGCTGTGGTCGCTGCTGGATGCGGCCATGGACATCGCCGACGACACCAATGGGGCGGTCGATCCGACGCTCGGCGCCCTGGTCGACCTGTGGGGCTTTGGCCCGCCAGGCCCGCGCCCGATCGGCACGATCCCCAACGATGACGAGATCGCAGCCGCCCTGACCGTCTCGGGCTGGCAGAAGCTCCGTCTCAATCGCGAGGCGCGCGCCGCCATGCAGGTCGGCGGCATGAGGCTGGACTTCTCAGGCATCGCCAAGGGCCACGCCGTGGACCGTGTCTCCGAACGCCTGACCGCCATGGGCGCGACCTCTCACCTGGTCGAGATCGGCGGCGAACTGCGCGGCGAGGGGGTCAAGCCCGACGCCCAACCCTGGTGGGTCGAGATCGAACAGCCGCCCTTCATGGACGCCATCGGCGGCAAGGCGCCCCCAACCGTCGTCGCTCTCTACGGACTGGCCGTGGCCACCTCGGGCGACTATCGCCGCTATTACGTGGCCGAAGGTCGGCTGCGGTCGCACACGCTGGACGGCGCAACCGGAGCCCCTGTCGACAACGGCCTGGCCTCGGTGACCGTACTGCACGCCTCGGCCATGAAGGCCGACGCCTACGCCACCGCCCTGACCGTGCTGGGGCCCGACGAAGGCCCCGAGTTCGCCGAGGCCATGGGACTGGCCGCCCACTTCATCATGAAGACCGATCAGGGTCCGGTCGAGCGGATGACCCCCGCCTGGACCGCCATGATGGACGAAGACGAAGCGTGACCGCCGATCCGACGCGGCTGATCTGGGCGGCCGCCGCCGTCGCCCTGTGGCTCGTCTTCACGGCGGGAGTCTATCTGTCCGCCTATCTGTCCCGACGCCGCGAGCGGGCGCAGGCCAGGGCCCAGGCTGAGGCTGCGGGCGAGGATGCTGTTCTGGTCGCCTTCGCCAGCCAGACCGGGTTCGGCGAGGAACTGGCCCTTATGACCGCCCAGGCTCTGAACGCCGGGGGCGTGGGCGCCCGCGTCGTCTCCTTCGCCGACCTCGACATTGATCTGCTTAAACAGGCCCGCCGCGCCCTCTTCGTGGTCGCCACGACGGGCGAGGGCGACGCCCCCGACAGCGCCACCCGCGCGCTGCGCCAGGTCCTGGGGACGGAAGGCGATCTGCCGCGCCTTTCCTATGGGATGCTGGCTCTCGGCGACCGCGAGTACCGGGACTTCTGCGGCTTTGGCCACGCGGTCGACGGCTGGCTGAGGCGCAGCGGCGCGACCGCCCTGTTCGATCTGGTCGAGGTGGACGACGCCGACCCGGCCGCCATCCGCCACTGGCAGAATCAGTTGAACCAGATCACCGGGTCGACCGCCGCGCCCGACTGGACGCCGCCCGCCTATGACGCCTGGCGACTGGTCGAGCGGCGGCTGCTCAACCCCGGCAGTCCTGGGGGCGAGGCCTATCACCTCGCCTTCGAACCGATGGACCATGCTGCGGACTGGCAGGCCGGCGACATCGTCGAGATCGGCGTCCCGGCGCGCGACGGGGCGCAGGCCCCTGCTGCGCGCGAATACTCCATCGCCTCCCTGCCCGCGGACGGACGGCTTGAGCTTCTGGTCAGGCTCATGACCCGCCCCGATGGCACGCCGGGCCTGGCCTCGGGCTGGCTGACCGGAACCGCCGTCGTCGGCGACGCGGTTTCGATGCGGGTGCGCACCAACCGCAGCTTCCACGGCCCCGATCCGGCTACGCCGATGATCCTGATCGGCAATGGCACGGGCCTGGCCGGGCTGCGCGCCCATCTGCAGGCCAGACAGGGCGCCAATGCAGGAACATGGCTGCTGTTCGGAGAGCGGACCGCGGCCCATGACGCCTTCCATGACGCCGAGCTTCAGGCCGCCCTGGTCGACGGCTCCCTGACCCGGCTCGACCGCTGCTTCTCGCGCGACGCCGGCGACGGCCGCTACGTCCAGCAACTGATCACCGAACAGGGGGCCGAGGTCGCCGCCTGGATCGAACGCGGCGCCGTCGTCTATGTCTGCGGCAGTCTTGAAGGCATGGCGTCTGGCGTTCAGGCCGCGCTGGAGAGCGTGCTGGGCGCCGAGTGGGTGGTCGATCTGGTCGAGACCGGCCGCTATCGCCGCGACGTCTATTAGAGACCCCGGTCCGGTCAGACCTCGGCCCAGCGCCGCAGCAGGTTATGATACAGCGCGGTCAGTTCGATCACCGCCGGGTCGCTCGGCCCCTTGTCCAGGTTCACCCTCTGGGTCGCGACATCCAGCTTGAACAGGCTTTCGCGGTCGGCGTCGTCGCGCACCAGGCTCTGCAGCCAGAAGAAGCTGGCCACCCGCGCGCCGCGCGTCACCGGCATCACCCGGTGCAGGCTCTTGGATGGATAGAGGACCAAGTCGCCGGCCGGCAGCTTGACCGATTGCGAGCCGTACATCTCCTCGATGATCAGTTCGCCGCCGTCGTAATCCTCGGGTTCCGACAGGAACAGGGTCACCGACAGGTCGCTGCGGATGCGCAGGCCGTCGCGGCCCTGGCGGCGGATGGCGTTGTCGACATGGACCCCGAACGCCTGTCCGCCCTCATAGCGGTTGAACAACGGCGGATAGATCGTGTGCGGCAGGGCCGCCGAGACGAAGACCGGATTGGCCTCCAGCGCCTGGGTCACCAGCCGCCCGACCTCCAGGGACGGGGCGCAGCCTTCGGGCAGTTGCATGTTGCGCTTGGCGGTCGCCGACTGATGGCCGGAGGTGACGTTGCCGTCGGTCCATGGCCCCGCGTCCAGGGTCCGGCGCAGGGCCGTGACCTCGGCCTTGGTGAAGACTTCAGGGACGTGCAGCAGCATGGCTCTTCCTCATCGTCCGACAACGCATCGACCCCGCCGCTCTGAAGAGCGACGGGGCCTTTGCATGATGGCGCGAAACGCGGCTGCCCAGTAGAGGGCGCCTTAGTAGCGGACGTTCAGCGTCAGGATGGCCGAGCGGCCGGGCGCGACATCGGCGTGGTGAACGCCGTTGGTTCGCATGATGTAGTCCTCGTCCCCGGCGTTCTGGACGTTCAGTTGCAGCGCCGCGCGGTCGTTGATCTCATACGAGGCGAACAGATCGACGCGCGTATATTCTGGCGCATAGACGCGGTTGGCGCCGCCGCCCGCACCGCCCTGGTTGCCGCCGAACGACTTGGACACATAATAGACGCCGCCGCCGAGGCTGAGCCTGGGCATGACGCGGTAGGTGGTGAACAGGCTGGCGGTGTGCTCGGGCGTATTGGCCAGGGCCTCGCCGAGGTTGACGCTGTTGAAGGCGCCGCTGACCAGCTCGGAATCCATCCAGGTATAGCCGCCGAAGACCTGCCACTTGTCCGTGACATTGCCCGAGACGCCCAGTTCCAGACCCTGAACCTCAGTCTCGCCGGCCTGCTCGTAGACACCGTCGGATATCTGGATCTGCGCGTCCTTGCGGACCAGGTGGAACAGAGCGCCGCTGACGGCAAGGCGATCGTTGAACAGGTTGGCCTTGGCGCCGATCTCGAAGCTTTGGGTCTCTTCCGGGTCCAGCAGTTCGGTGGCCAGGTTGCCCGTACCCAGGCCGTTGCCGCTGTTCTGGTCGCCGGCCGAAATGGTCGGCGGCGTCGAGGAGGTGGCGTAGGAGGCGTAGATGCTGCTGCTGGCCGTGGGCTTGTAGACCAGCCCGACCTGATAGTTGACGAAGTCCCAGTCGCCGCTGCGCGGGACCAGGGTCGCGACTGCAGGCGTGCCGACGTTGACCCAGTCGGCGCCCTGGACCGAATAATCGTCCCAGCGCAGGCCCAGATTCAGGATCCACTTTTCACCGAAGGCGATCGAATCGAAGGCATAGACGCCGATCGTGTCGGTCCGGTTGTGGCTGACGTTTCCGCGCGTGATCGTGCCTGTCCAGGGATCATTCGGATTCGGATCATAGACCGGGGTGCAGTCGAAGCCGACCAGCGGCGCCGGGCAGGCCGTGCCTGACAGAGTGGCCACGCTGTAGCTGGCGTTGCGGTTCTTCTCACGCGACAGCTCGAGCCCGATATCGAAACTATGCTTGATCGAGCCCGTCAGGAAGGATCCGTGCAGGTCGGTGACATTGGCCAGGGTGTCGGTCGGATTCCAGCGTGATTTGGTTCCGCGCTTCATCCACCAGACGCCGTCGACAAGCGCCGCGCCGGGGACCGGCGTGGAGGTGACGCTGCCGCCATCCCCGGGATTGGTGACGACATAGTCGTTCAGCGACTGCGAGTATCGCGTGACGTTCCGCAGCGTCAGGGTGTCGCTAAGCCGATGTTCGAAATCCAGGGTCAGGCTGTCGACCGTGTTGTCCAGATAGTCGCGCGCTTTCAGGCCGTAGAAGCTGTCGTAGGGCACATCCAGGACGCCGCTGTCGGTCGTGCGGACGCCGATCTTCGTGAACAGGGGAATGCCGTAGTCGGGAAGTTGCTCGCTATCGAGGTGATAGTAGCTGGCGGTGACGGTGGTCCGCGTGCCGATACCAGCGGCCACCGAGGCGGCGACGCCCCATTTGTCGAAGTTGACGGCGTCGCGCCCGGCGACGTCCCCCTGAGAGGCCATCAGGTTCAGGCGCATCGCGGCGGTCGGGCTGACCTGCCAGTTGGCGTCCACCGTGCCGCGGGCGTAGTCGTCGGTTCCGCCGCCGAGCGAGCCATGGACAAAGGTCTCAAGGCGGGGAGCCTTGCTGCCGAGGTTGATGCTGCCCCCGCCCGATCCACGGCCCGAATAGACCGAGTCCGGCCCCTTGATGACTTCGACCTGCTCCAGGTTGAAGACCTCGCGCTGCTGGCCGCCGGTGTCGCGGATGCCGTCGACGAAGATGTTGTTGCCCGAAGCCTGGCCGCGGATGAAGGGCCGGTCGGCCAATGGCTGCCCCCCCTCGCCCGCGCCGAAGGTGATGCCCGGCGAGGTTCGCAGAATGTCCTGCAGCGATGTGGCTGCGGTCTGTTCGATGATCCGCTGGGGAATGACGGTCACGGCGCGCGGCGTATCGACCAGGGCGGCGACAAACTGCGGGGAAGCCGGTTCGCGGTTGATGCGATGGCCGTTCACATCGACGTCTCCGACAGTCACCGGATCCGGATCGGCCTCGTCGGTCGCGCTCGTGATGTCGCCGGAAAGGGTCGCGGCGAATGCGGGCGCCCCGCCCAGCATGCCCGCTGCAGTGGACGCGAACAGAAGGGCCCGCAGGACGGCTGCGGAACGGGTGTCGGACATGGGGAGATGATCCAGATAGTTGGTAGTGCGAAGCGCTCGCAATACCACTGACTCGCCCAAGTTCAACCTTAATTGCGAATGCTTCGCGTTATGTTGTGACGATTGTCATCTTGATGGTGCGCGAATCCCCGCTCCGGAGAAGAGGCCTGAAGAATTACAGGCCTCGTTATCGAGGAGACCAATCAGCTGTGGGATCTGAGAAGCGAGGCCATCGTCAGCCTCACTCCCGCGCCAGACGGCTTTCTAGCTGGCGACCGCTATGTTCGGTCGCGCGTCCGCCTCAGGCTCCAGCCAGGGCGGCGGCGGCATGGCGCGGTGCGCATTGGCCAAGGCTTCGGACCAGCGACGACCCAAGTCCTTGAAATAGGGATCGTCCGCCTCGATCCGGCGCTGTTCGCCATGCAGGCTGTCGCGCGCAATGACGATCATGTCGAACGGCGGACCCACCGCGATATTGGAGCGGATGGTGGAATCGAATGAGATCAGCCCCAGCTTGACCGCCTCGCCCATCGGCGTGTCGGGACGCAAGGCCCGGTCCAGGATGGGCTTGCCGTACTTCAGCTCGCCGATCTGCAGATAGGGGGTGTCCGAACTGCACTCGATGAAATTGCCCTGAGCGTAGATCAGGTAAAGGCTCATCTTGCCGCCCTTGATCTGACCGCCCAACAGCATGGAGGCGCTGACCTTCAGGCTGTCGGCCTCCAGAGACGGCGCGATCTCTTTCCTCACCTGCTGCATCGCATGGCCGACCAGTTGGGCCGCGCGGAACATGGAGGGGACGTTGGCCAGGGTCTCGATGTCGTCGTGGCCAGGCATCTTGATGCCCTCTGCGACCATGGCCAGGGCCGTCTGGGTCACAGACAGGTTGCCGGCGGTGGCGATGGAGATGACCCGGTCGCCCGCGATCTCGGTGACGTGCAGCTTCTTGTAGGACGAGATATTGTCCACGCCTGCATTCGTGCGGGTATCGGCGATCATGGCGAGACCGTCCTCCACCATCATTCCAACGCAGTAAGTCATGACGCCAGTCGGGCCTCGCTCGCAAAGCAACGGCTCAGCCTAACAGATTCGAACGGCGCGCCCATCACGATGGGGCCGAACCCTGGTCCTGGCTCTGCTGCTGCTGTTGTTGTTGCTGACCCTGTTGCATCTGGCGCACACGCACATTGACGCTCAGCGTCTCCTTGCCGCCGCCGTAGCTGGTCCCCCGGATCGGCGAGGCGCCCAGGGCGTCAAGGCCCGAGGCGACCCGCACATAGTGTTCGGTCGGGCAGATGCCGTTGGCCGGATCGAACCCGACCCAGCCCAGGCCCTGGACCCAGCCCTCGGCCCAGGCGTGGGCCGCGTCCTGGTCGATCGCGCCATCCGTGCGATGCAGATGGCCCGAGATGTAGCGGGCCGGAATGCCGAGACGCCGGGCGCAGGCGATGAAGACCTGGGCGTGATCCTGACAGACGCCCTGTTTCTGGGCGAAGGCGTCGGCGGCGGTGTGGTCGGCCGTGGTCGAGCCGACCATGAAGGCGACCTCGTCGTGGATCATCGCGTTCAGTCGGTGCAGTCGTGACAGGTCGTCGCCCGAACCCACCGTATCGGCAAAGGCGCGCAGGGCCGGATCGGCATGGGTCAGGTCGCTGTCACGCAGATAGACGATAGGCGGCAGCCGCTCAGGCAGCCCCTTCAGCACGCCTCCGGTGTCGCTGGTCGCAACCTCTCCCGTCACCCGGACGGTCAGGCTGTCGGTCGGCCGCTCGGTATAGAGGGTATGGACGATGTTGCCGAAGGCGTCCTCCGAGCGCCTCAGCCGCGTGTCCACATCGGTTTCTATCCGCCAGTCGCGAACCTGCTGCGCCTCGGTCGAGCGCGGCGTCAGGCGCAGGGCCTGGACGATGAAACGCGCGGCGCGGGAATAGGAATAGCGGCTTTCGTAGTCGATCAGGATACGCATGGATCAGACCAGGTACTGGTCGTGGATGGCGCCCGCCAGCGCATTGTTCTCGGACAGGAAGCCCAGGATGTATTCGTGCAGGCCAGACTGGAAGATGTCCTCGATCTTTGCCTCGTTGAACTGGGCAAGACGGGCCGAGGCCAGTCGCTGCGCCGGACCGCGACGTCCATAGTCGGTGGCCAGACGCTCGAGATAGCTGACGATCATGCCCTGGCAGGACGCCAGGGACCGCGGCATCTGGCGGTTCAGCACCATCAGGTCGGCGACCAGCCAGGGCCGCACGCTTTCGCGATAGACCCAGCGATAGGCGGTCAGGGCCGAGACCTCGCGCAGCAGGGTGGTCCACTGGAAATAGTCGAGCTGTCCGCCCACCCTTTCGTCTGCGGGCAGCAGCAGATGGTATTTCACGTCCAGCAGCCGGGCGGTGTTGTCGGCCCGCTCGATCGCCATGCCCAGCCGCAGGAACCAGTAGGCGTCGTTCCTCAACATGGTCCGCGACGAGGCGCCCTCGACGTTCAGCGAGGTGTTCTTGACCCATTCCAGAAAGCGCACGAAGTCGTCGCGCTTGGTCGGCTCGCCCAGTTCGTTCAACCCGTTCCAGGCGCCGTTGATCGCTTCCCACAGCTCGATGGTCAGAGCCGTGCGCACCGAGCGCGCATTGGTCCGGGCGGCGGTGATACAGGCGCGGATCGACGAGGTGTTGTCCGGGGCGAACGCCAGATATTCCCGCACCGACTTCTCGTTCGGGGTCCGGCCCGAGGCGGCGAAGGCCCGCGACACCCCGGCCGAGGCGATGGCGCTGGCCCAGGCGGTCGCCGCGGCGCCGTCCTTGGCCGGAAGCGCGGCCAGACGCACTGCGGCTTCAAGAATGCGCGCGAGAAAGTCCGCCCGCTCCATGTAGCGGCCAGTCCAGTAGAGGCTGTCGGCGGTCCGGCTAAGCATTAGTCATCCAGCACCCAGGTGTCCTTGGTCCCGCCGCCCTGGCTGGAGTTCACCACCAGCGAGCCCTGTTTCAGCGCCACCCGCGTCAGTCCGCCCGGCGCGACGCGGACGCCTGCGGGGCTGGACAGCACGAAAGGCCGCAGATCGACGTGGCGCGGCGACAGGGTCCCGCCGTCCAGCGTCGGCGCCGTCGACAGGGCCAGGGTCGGTTGGGCGATGAAGTCGTCGGGGTCGGCGATCAGCTTGGCGCGGAAAGCCTCGATCTCGGCCTTGGTCGAGGCCGGTCCGACCAGCATCCCGTAACCGCCTGATCCGCCGACCTCCTTGACGACCAGCTCGGGCAGCTTGTCGAGCACCTCTTTCAGGGCGTCCGGCTCGCGACAGCGCCAGGTCGGGACATTGCCCAGGATCGGATCCCCGCCCGAGAAGAAGCGGATGATCTCGGGCATATAGGTATAGACCGCCTTGTCGTCGGCCACGCCTGTGCCGACTGCGTTCGACAGGGTGACGTTTCCTGCGACATAGGCCGCCATCAGGCCGGGAATGCCGACCGCAGAATCCGGGCGGAAGGTCAGGGGGTCCAGCCAGTCGTCGTCGACCCGGCGATAGATGACATCGACCCGCTTCAGCCCCTGGGTCGTGCGCATATAGACGATGTCGTCGTTGACCAGCAGATCGCCGCCCTCGACCAGTTCGACCCCCAGCTTGTCGGCCAGGAACGAGTGTTCGTAGTAGGCGGAATTATACGGGCCTGGCGTCAGGACGACGATGTTCGGATCGCCCCCCGCGTGGGCCGGCGCCGAGGCGACCAGGCTGGCCAGCAGCATATCCGTATAGGTCTCGACCGGCCGGATGCGGTGTTCGGCGAACAGGTCGGGGAACAACCGCATCATCATCTCGCGGTTCTCCAGCATGTAGGAGACGCCCGATGGCGTGCGGCAGTTGTCCTCCAGCACCACGAAGCCGTCCTCGCCCGTGCGGACCAGGTCGACGCCGCAGATATGGGTCCAGATGTCGCCAGGCGGACGGCGGCCCTGCATCTCGGGCCGATAGTGGGGATTGGTCAGGATCAGGTCGGCGGGGACGACGCCGGCGCGAATACATTCCTGAGGGCCGTAGATGTCCTTCAGAAAGGCGTTGATGGCCGAGACGCGCTGCTTCAGGCCCTTTTCGAGATCGGTCCATTCCTTGGCGCCGATGATGCGGGGCACGACGTCGAAGGGGATCAGCCGTTCGTTGGATTCCACGTCGCCATAGACGGCGAAGGTCACCCCCATGCGACGGAAGAACAGCTCCGCCTGACGAGATCGCGACTGCAACAGGTCTGGCGGCGCGGCGTCCAGCCACCGGGCCAGGGTCCGATAACATGCGCGGACCTCACCGGATCCGCCTGTGCCTGACATCTCGTCGAACGTGGCCCTGCTCCCCTTGCCTTGGCCAAACCTTCAGCGCCGACTTCGGCGCCCGAACTTTTGGCGCCCGAACTTTTGGCGTCTGGCATAAGGTTGAGCCGCACCAGAGGTTCCGCGCAACAGAAATGTTGCAGCGCAGCGTCGATTAGACGGTCAGCGTGTGACGACGTCGCCCTTCATGGGCGCAAGCTTGCCCAGGAAGCGATTCTGGGTCGCAAACGGCACACCCTCGGCAGCCATCGCGTGCTGCAGGTTCTCGACCAGAGCCCCCATGTCGGCGCTCTGCAATCCAAGGTCCGCGTGGGACGAAGCCATGGCCATGCCGGAATAGTCGCAGCCCCCGCCCAGCATGTAGCAGAACTGCTCTTTCAGCGTGCGACGCAGACGCACCAGGTCCGACGCCGCAAAGATGGGCGATATGCGCGGATCGGCGATGCTGCGCGCGACCATGTCGTCGACGATGCGGCTGACGCCCTCGGCGCCGTGGAAAGCCTCGAACATGGCCGCCCCCTCGAAGGGCGTAGCCCCGGCATGGGCGTTCGATCGCTCATAGGGTTCGACAGCCTCCTCGTCGGGATGTTCGCTCGACATGACGATGGGCGGCGGCGCGAAATCATCCTCGGCCTCCTGCGCCAGGGCGGGGGCGGAAACGCCGACCAGACAGGCGGCCAGAAGCAGCGAACGGATCATCTTTTCAGAACCCAACCTGGAGCGAGAGATAGAGGCCGCGCTGGTCCTCGAACGTGGCGATCGAGCCCAGGTCCGTATAGGCGGCCGTGACGGAGACATGCTTGTTCAGCGCATAGGCGGCGTAGATGTCGTACCAGTCGTCTTCCTTGGCGAAGCCCAGGTTGTCCGGCTTGGTCCTGTATTCGGCGCCGACGACCAGTCTGGGGCTCAGCAGATACCCGACAGAACCCTCGAACTGCGGCTCCAGGTCGTCGTTGCGATCGCCGCCATAACCCAGAAGACCGGTCTGGTTGGCGTTGGTCCAGCGCACCGTGCCGTTGACCAGCAGGCTCTCAGCCAGGAACAGCTTGGTCGCGGCGACATAATAGTCCACGCCCTCGTCGTCGTTCCCGCCGACCGCCGAGATGATCGCGCCCTGGTCGTTGGATTTGTACTGCGCCCCCACGGCGATCTGGGGCAGCCAGGTATCCTGGCCGTAGACGGCGTCGCCCAGCACCTTGATCTTCACCCCCACCACGTCCTGGGTGAAGGTGAAGTCCTTGCCCAGGCCCAGCAGGGCGCCCGTGTCGCCGGTGTCGAACTCCTGGCGGGCGACCGACAGTTCGACCCGGTCCCACAGGCCGACAGCCGCCCCGACCGAGCGAAACTCATAGTCGGGCAGGTTGACGTAGGTGGCGTGAAGATTGGCGCCGACGCCGTCCTCGGCGCCATAACCGGACGTCAGGGCCCAGGTCGCCAGTCCGCCGCCGCCCGAACCTTCGATGGTCGAGACCCCGCCCGTCAGCAGAAGCTTGCCGCCTGCGCGACTCTCGGGGATCCAGCGCGATTGCGCGGCGGCCGACCCGGCGATGGCGCTTAGGGCCACGATGGATACGACGGCGACGGTTACGAAAGAGCGGCCCATAGGATCTCGACGCTGAAGGAGAGATCGGAAACAAACCGAATCAACGTTAATATCAAATAAAGCTACAGACTACTTAAGTAGTTTTGACACCTTGAGGGCGCACAACCCAAAGTTGTGTGATGATTTACTCAAATTTTATAGCTTTGAGCTAGCTATAGAGAATGCGCCTTCTCACATCGCTGATCATCGCCCTAATATTCAGTACTCCGGCCTTCGCCGGGGACCTGACAGTCCAGGTAAGGGATGGATCAGGGCAACCTGTCCGAGATGCGGTCATCACCGTCCATCCCAACAGCGGCGTGCCGGCAGGACCGATCCGCTTCCCGTGGCCCCTGCGGATCAGCCAGGAGGATCTGCAGTTCAATCCCTATGTGCTGATCGTCCCGGTGGGCGGGACCGTCAGCTTTCCGAATCTGGATCGGGTGCGCCACCACGTCTATTCCTTCTCTCGCGGCAACCGTTTCGAGATCGAACTCTATGGTCGCGACCAGACGCGCAGCCATGTCTTCACGGCGCCGGGCGTCGCGGCCCTGGGCTGCAATATCCACGACCAGATGCTGGCCTATGTGAAGGTGGTCGATACCCCCTGGGCGGCCCGCACCGGGCCGACTGGCGATGTGGTCGTGACCGGCATCCCGGCGGGCGGCGCGACCCTGCGGGTCTGGCATCCACGTCTGACCAACCGCGGCAACGAGATCGCCACTGTCTTCACAATGGCTGCGGGTCCAAGCCGGCAGTTCATTACCGGCGACTTCAGCGGCCGGGCCTCGGTCCGCTGAGATGATCCGCTTCAACCGCCTGCAAACCCGGCTGACGGTCCTCTACATGGGGCTGTTCGGCGTGGCGCTGGTGCTGGTCGCGATCGCCGTGGTCACCGCCGTGACCCGCAGCGCCCAGACGGTTGTGCGCGGCGAACTCAGGGCCTCGGGGCAGGTCTACAACCAGATCTGGGCCGCGCGCTCGGGACAGCTTCGACAGGGCGCCGCCGTCCTGGCCCAGGACTACGGATTCCGTGAAGCCGTCGCCACGAACGACGAGGCCACGGTCCGCTCGGCCCTCGACAATCTGCGTGTCCGCCAGAAGGTCAACGGCGCCATGATCGTCGGGGTCGACGGCTATGTCACCGCCGCCGGGCTGAATCCCGACGAAGCCTCCATCGACACCCTGTTCCGGGGCCTGCAATCCGGCGATCGGGACGCGGGGGTTCTGGGCATCGGCGGACAGCCGTACCAGGTCGTGGCCGCCCCGATCATGGCCCCGGTGCTGATCGGCTGGGTCGTGTTTGTCGAACGCCTCGACCAGACGCAGATGCAGACCCTGGAAAGCCTGTCGGCCATCCCCCTGTCGGCGACGGTGATGACCCGCTCCCAGGCCGGGTGGCGCGACATGGGCGGCTCCACAACGCCGCTCGGCGATACCATCGAAAGCCAGGCCAAGGCTGACGATCCCCGCCCGGTCACGGCCGCCATGCCCGAGGGGCCCGCCATGCTCCTGGCCCGCCCCCTGCCCAGTTTCGACGAAGCCTCGGCCGCCGTGCTTGTGCTCGACTATCCGCTTAATCGAGCCATGAAGCCTTATGAATCCCTGTTCCTGGCCCTGGCCCTGATCGGTCTGGCCGGTCTTGGCATGCTGATGCTCGGCACCTGGATGTTGGCGCGCGGACTGACGCGGCCGATCAGCGCGCTGGACGACGCCGTCCACCGCCTGCAACAGGGTGAGCACGCCGAGGTCGAGGTGCGGTCCACCGACGAGATCGGCCGTCTGGCCTCCAGCTTCAACGCCATGGCCGGCGACATCCGTGACCGCGAAGCGCGTCTGACCCACATGGCCATGCACGACCAGGAGACAGGCCTGCCCAACCGTCGCTCGCTGGAGCGTGGCGCGGGCAATACGCCGGGCGGCTATGTCGCCCTGATCGGCGTGGACCGCTTCGAGATCGTGCGCAACGCCATCGGCTATGACTCCATGGCCCAACTTCTGGCCGCCCTGGGCGCGCGCCTAGCCGACCTGACGCCCGGAGCCGCAATCGCCCGCGTCGGCGCCGGCGCCCTGGGTCTTGTGTTCGAGGCCGGCGAGGATGCCGAAGCGCTCGAGATCATCGCCGAAATCTGCGAGGCCGCCGAACAGCCGGTCCGGTTGAACGGCGCCACGGTCGACGTCTCCCTCAGCGCCGGTCTGGCGCGTGCGGGTCAGAGCCTGTCCAGCGTCGATTCCGCCGTAGATCGCGCCGCCATCGCCCTGGACCAGACGCGCGCCGCCCGGCGACGTTGCGGTATGTTCGACGCCCCGGCCTATGGCGATCCGGGCGGCAACCTGTCGCTGATTTCTGAACTGATGACAGCCGTTCAGAACGGCGAGGTCTGGCTGGCCTATCAGCCCAAATACGATCTGCGCGCCGACCGCATCAACGGCTGCGAGGCCTTGATGCGCTGGCGTCATCCGCGCCGGGGCTTCGTCTCGCCCGACCTGTTCATCGGCATGGCGGAAGAGACTGGCCATATCCGTCCGCTGACCGAATGGGTCATCCGCCAGGCCATTCAGGACCAGAGACTGCTCGCTGCGGCCGGGCACGCCCTGACGGTTTCGGTCAACATCTCGGGCCGTTTGCTTTCGGACGAGGACTTCGCCGCCTTCGCCCTGAACGAGGTGGTCACCTCCGGCGCCGACCTGTGTTTCGAAATCACCGAGACGGCCGTCATCGACAACCCCGAGATCGCTCTTGGCGTCATCGACCGCTTCGCCGAAGCCGGCATTTGCGTCTCTATCGACGACTATGGTTCGGGCCTGTCGTCCCTGGCCTATCTGAAGCGGATCAGGGCCGACGAACTGAAGATCGACAAGGCCTTCGTGCTGTCGCTGGACGAATCTTCGCGCGATGCGCTGCTGGTGAAATCCACCATCGACCTGGCCCACAGCCTTGGTCTCAAGGTCGTCGCCGAAGGCGTCGAGACCCCTACGGCCCTGGCCCTGCTGCGCGGCATGGGTTGCGATATCGCCCAGGGATACCTGATCGGCAAACCCGTCGCCCTGGCGGACCTTGTCGAACGCCTGGCGGAACCGGCAGAGCCAGAACAGATCGTCGCCGCCTGAAGCGCTAGGCCCCTTCCAAGCCTACCGCCGAACCCGGACGACCGATTCAAGAGACCCGCGCCCTCTTTTCTCAACCCAAGCCTTGACCGTTCCACTGTAACATCTTAGTGGAACGCGCATGAACGCCCCGCCCGCCAACGCCGCACTGGTCGACGCCCTGCTCTCGCTGAAGACGGCCGAGGAGGTCGAGGCCTTTCTGGCCGATCTGTGCACGCCTGCCGAACTGCGCGCCTTCGCCGAGCGCTGGCAGGTCGCGCGCCTGCTGGACGCCGGCGGAAAGTCATACCGTGAAATCGCCGCCGAGGCGCACGCCAGCCCGACCACCGTCGTGCGCGTCGCCCGGTATCTCAAAGACATGCCGCAGCAGGGATATCGCATCGCCCTGGACCGGCTGAAGACGAAAGCCTGAGTTTCCAATGAGCACTGTCCAGGGGCGGCTTCGCATCGCCGTCCAGAAATCCGGCCGCCTGGCCGACCGCAGCCTCGACCTCGTGAGGGATGCGGGCCTGCGCGTGGTCAAGGGCAACAACGACCTGCTGTACCGGGTCGAGAACTATCCCATCGACCTGCTGCGGGTGCGCGACGACGACATTCCCACCTTCGTCGCCGACGGCGTGTGCGACCTGGGCATCGTCGGCGAGAACGTTTTGGAGGAGGGGCGCAACGGCGGCCCCAACGCCGAGATCGTCATGCCCCTGGGCTTTGGCCGCTGCACCCTGAAACTGGCCGTGCCCCCGACCCTGGACTATGCCGGGCCGGGCTCGCTGGACGGCAAGCGGATCGCCACCTCCTATCCCAAGATCCTGCGGCGCTATCTCGATTCACAGGGCGTCGCTGCCGACATCATCGTCATGCGCGGCGCCGTCGAGGTGGCCCCGCGGCTCAAGCTGGCCTCGGCCATCTGCGACCTGGTTTCGACCGGGGCCACGCTGGAGGCCAACGGCCTGATCGCCAAGGAGACGGTGTTCGAAAGCCAGGCCGTGCTGATCCGCTCGCCCGCCGGGCCTGAGCCTGAACTGGCCCACCTGCTGGAATCCATCGTCGAGCGGATGGCGGGCGTGGTGTCCTCGCAAGGGGCCAAATACGTCATGCTGAACGCGCCGCGCTCGGCCCTGGATCAGATCACCGCCATCCTGCCCGGCGCCGGCGCGCCCACCGTCATGCCCCTGATGGGTCGCGACGACGCGGTCGCCGTCCACGCCGTCTGTCAGGAAGCGGTCTTCTGGGAAACGCTGGAGAAGCTTAAGGCGGCCGGCGCCTCGGCCATCCTGGTCCTGCCCATCGAGAAGATGATGTGATGAAAAGGTTGGACTGGGCATCCCTGGACGCCGCAGGCCGCAAGGCCGCCCTGGCGCGTCCGCGTCAGAGGACCGAGGCGCGCGTCACCGACGTGGTGCGCGAAATCTTCGACGACGTGCAGGCGCGCGGCGGTCAGGCCGTGACCGACTGGGCGGTGAAGCTGGACAAGGCCCCGCCGCGCCGCATCGCCATCACCCCCGATGCGGTGGCTGAGGCGAGGAACGCCCTGGCGCCCGCAGACGCGCGCTCGATCCGCATCGCGGCCGAGAATATCCGCGTCTTCCACGAAATGACCCGGCCCGCCGACACGGTCTGGATCGAGACCACGCCCGGCGTGAAATCCAGGCTGGTCTGGCGGCCCATCCGGGCGGCCGGCCTCTATGTACCCGGCGGCACCGCGCCCCTGTTCTCGTCCCTGCTGATGCTGGCCATTCCCGCCGCCGTCGCGGGCGTGGGTCAGCGGATCGCCGTAACCCCGCCATCCAAAGACGGCTCGGCACACCCCGCCATGATCCTGGCCGCATCCGAGGCCGGTCTGGACGCCCTGTGGCTGCTGGGCGGCGCCCAGGCCATCGCCGCATTGACCTTCGGCTGCGTGCTGGACGACGGCGAGATCGCCCCGGTCGACAAGCTGTTCGGCCCCGGCAACGCCTGGGTCGCAGAGGCCAAGCGTTACGCCTCGGCCCTGCCCGGCGGTCCCTCGGCCGACATGCCCGCCGGTCCGTCCGAACTGCTGGTCATCGCCGATGGCTCCGCCGATCCGGAGATCGCCGCCGCCGACCTGCTGAGCCAGGCCGAGCACGACGCCGACGCCCAGGTCATCCTGGTCTCGGACTCGACCGCCACGATCAACGCCATCCTCGAAGCCGTCGAGGAACAGCTGCAAACCCTGCCCCGCGCCGACATCGCCCGCGCCTCCCTGGCCGAGGCCCGCGCCATCAAGGTCAAGGACATCGAGACCGCCTGCGAGGTCGCCAACCTGTACGGCCCCGAACACCTGGCCATCCAGACCGAGGAGGCCGAGCGTCTGGTCGCCTCGATCACCGCCGCCGGCGCCGTCTTCGTCGGCAGGAACGCCGCCGAGACCCTGGGCGACTACGCCGCCGGCCCGTCCCACGTCCTGCCGACCGACGGCGGCGCGCGGACCCTGGGCGGCATCACCACCGCCAGCTTCATGACCTCGATGTCGGTCCAGACCGTTTCGGACGAAGGCGCCCGCGTCCTGGCCCCCGTCGCCGCCCGCCTCGCCCGGCTGGAAGGCCTCGAAGCCCACGCCCGCGCCGCCGATTTGAGGAGCGGAGAATGATCTCGACCGCACAAATCCTCCCCCGTCGGGGGAGGGGAACCACGAAGTGGTGGAGGGGGCCAGCCCCACGCGCCCTGTTCGCGTCTAGCCCCCTCCGTCACGCCGCGAAGACGCGCCGCGCCACCTCCCCCGACGGGGGAGGATCACAATGACCCTGCCCGCCCCCTATGCCCCGCTGGTGTCCGGCGGCGAGGGCCTGGATCGCTATCCGGCCGACCCCTCGGCGCTCGGCGCCCGCATGGCCCAGATCTATGGCGTGGCCGTGGATCAGGTCCTGCCGGTGCGCGGCCTGACCCATGGGCTGGAGCTGGTCTGGCGTCTCGCCGCCCGCGAAGGCCGCTCGGTCCAGGCGCCCGACGCCAGCCCCTATAGCGACCTGGCCGCCATCTATCCGGCGTCGAAATCCGAGCCCGCCGCCATCGTCATCCGCGCGCTCGGCTCGCCCGAAGCGGTCGCCGAGATGGCCGAACGCGTCGCCCCCGCCCTGCTGGTCGTGGACGAGGGCCTGATCGAATTCGCCGACGCTGCATCCGCCGCCGCCCTCGTCGCCGACCACGCCAATCTGGTGGTCCTGCGCAGCCTGTCCCTGGCCTATGGTCTGGCGGGCGCCCGCGTCGGCGCCGCCATCGCCCAGCCCCAGACCCTGGCCCGCCTGGCCAGCGTGCTCGAACCCTACGCCCTGCCCGAGCCCCTGGTCCGTCTGGCGCAACAGGCGCTGGATCCGTCGCGGATGCTGGAGACGGCCGAGCGTATCGGCGGCGTGAAGCGTGAGCGCGCCCGCCTCGCCCGCGAGATCGGCCGGCTGATGACCGTCGACGCCGGCGTCGGCCCCATCCTCATGGCCCGCCCGGACGACATCGCCGCGACCCTGGCCGAGCTGTCCAAATACGGCGTCGCCGCCGACCGCTCCGGCGATCGGCTGCGCCTGCCCGTGTCGCTCAAGCCCGAGGTCAACGACCGGCTGCTGGCCGCCCTGGGCCTGACCCCGCCCCGCTCGCGTCCGGCCCGCATCGGCCAGGCCGTTCGCGACACCAAGGAGACGCGCATCGTCTGCGCCGTCGATCTGGATTCGCCCGGCCCCATCACCATCCACACCGGCGTCGGCTTCTTCGACCACATGCTGGAGCAGATCGCGGCCCACGGCGGATTCTCGCTGCGCCTGTCCTGCGAAGGCGACCTGCACACCGATCCGCACCACACCATCGAGGACAGCGCCATCGCCCTGGGCCAGGCGTTGAAACAGGCGCTTGGCGAGCGCCGCGGCATCGCCCGCTACGGCTTCGTCCTGGCCATGGACGAGGCTGAGGCCCACATCGCCATCGACCTGTCGGGCCGTCCCTATCCGCTGTTCGAAGGGACATTCGCGACCCCCTTCATCGGCGAATATCGCACCGACCTGACGGCCCACGTCTTCCGCTCCCTGGCCGAGGCCATGGGCGCCGCCGTCCACGTCAAGGTCACCGGCGACGACGACCACCACAAGACCGAAGCCGTCTACAAGGCCTTCGGCCGCGCCCTGCGTCAGGCCATCCGCATCGAGGGCGACGCCGTGCCGAGCACCAAGGGCGTCCTATGACTGCGGTCGCCATCATCGGTTACGGCGCGGGCAACACCGCCTCGGTCCAGTTCGCGCTGGAGCGGCTGGGCTGCGAGCCCGTCATCACCGCCGATCCCCAGGTCATCGCCTCCGCCGAACGGGTCATCCTGCCGGGCGTCGGCGCGGCGGGCTACGCCATGGAACGGCTTGACGCCCTGGGCCTGATCGAGCCGCTGAAGGCCTTCGCCGGCCCGCTTCTGGGCGTCTGCCTGGGCCAGCAGCTTCTCTATGAACGCAGCGAGGAAGGTGGCGGCGTGGATATGCTGGGGTTCATCCCCGGCGTGGTCACCGCCTTCGACCTGCCGCCCCGCCTGCCCGTGCCGCACATGGGCTGGACCAAGCTGGAGCGCCTCAAGGCCGACCCGCTGATCGAGGGCGTGGCCGACGAGGAATACGCCTATTTCGTCCACGGTTTCGTCTGCCCCGACGGTCCCGCGACCCTGGTCGCCGCCGACTATGGCCTGCGCGTGCCCGCCGTGGTCCGCAGCGGCAACCGCTGGGGCTGCCAGTTCCACCCCGAGCGCTCGGCCAAGACCGGCGCCCGCATCCTGCAAAACTTCCTGAGCCTTCCATGCTGATCTATCCCGCCATCGACCTGCGCCACGGCGTCTGCGTGCGCCTGATGCACGGCCGGTTCGACCAGGTGACCGAGTATGATGCGTCGCCCCCCGCCCGGCTGGCCGGCTTCGTCGCTGAGGGCGCCGAGTGGGTCCATATTGTCGATCTGGACGGCGCCGAGGCCGGCCGCGCGGTCCAGCACGACCTGATCGGACAACTGGCCAAGAGCATCGAGGTCAAGATCCAGTCCGGCGGCGGCGTCCGCACGGTCGAGGATGTCGAACGCCTGCTGGCCGCCGGGGTGGACCGGGTCGTGGTCGGGTCCCTGGCCGTCACCCGCCCGCACGAGGTCGCCCTGTGGCTGGAGCGGTTCGGCCCCGAGAAACTGACCCTGGCCTTCGACGTGCGCGTCGACGAGCGGGGCGTGCCGACCCCCTCGCTGAAGGGCTGGACCCAGGCGGCGGACTTCGACCTGTGGGCGGCGCTGGATCGCTATACCGCCGGGACCGTGCGCCACGTCCTGGTCACCGACGTGGGCCGCGACGGCGCCCTGACCGGACCCAATCTGGACCTGCTGGCCGACATCCGCCTGGCCCGGCCCGACCTGAAGGTCCAGGCGTCCGGCGGCGTCTCCTCGCTGGACGACCTGACCGCCTGCGCCGCCATCGGCTGCGACGGCGCCATCGTCGGCCGCGCCATCTACGAAGGCCGCTTCACCGCCGGCCAGGCCATTCGGGCCGTCGCATGACGGCCCCCTCTTCGATGAAAAAGCGAGCCATCAAATGACGGCCCCCTCTTCGATGAAAAAGCGAGCCGTCAAATGACGGCTCGACGCATCGTCCCCTGTCTCGACGTCAAGGACGGCCGCGTGGTCAAGGGCGTGCGCTTCGAGGGCCACGTCGACATGGGCGACGCGGCCGAACTGGCCGCCCGCTATCGCGACGAGGGCGCCGACGAACTGGTCTTCTACGACATCACCGCCAGCCCGGAGGGTCGCACCCTGGACTATGGCTGGGTCAAGTCGATCGCGCGGCTGCTGGACATCCCCTTCTGCGTCGCCGGCGGCATCCGCACGGTGGATCAGGCCGCCGCCTGTCTGGATCATGGCGCCGACAAGGTGTCGATCAATTCGCCCGCCCTGGAACGCCCCAACCTGATCGGCGAGATGGCCGCCCGCCTGGGCAGCCAGTGCGTCGTCGTCGGCGTCGATTCCCGGCGAGAAGCCGGCGAATATGTCGTGCACAAATACACGGGCGATCCCGACAGCCGCCGCCTGGCCGGCCGTCGCACCATGGACTGGATCGTCGAGGCGCAGACGCTCGGCGCCGGCGAGATCGTGCTGAACTGCATCGATCAGGACGGGGTCCGGCGCGGCTATGACGTGGCCCAGCTGGCCGACGCCCGCGCGCGCCTGACCATCCCCCTGATCGCCTCGGGCGGGGCCGGATCGACAGCCGATTTCCTCGACGTGTTCAACAAGGCCGACGTGTCCGGCGCCCTGGCCGCCAGCGTCTTTCACACCGGCGCCATCGCCATCCCCGACCTGAAGGCCTCGCTGGCGGCGGCGGGTGTAGAGGTGAGATTATGATCGTTGCACTGAAATCCTCCCCCATCGGGGGAGGGGAACCGCGTCTTCGCGGTGGAGGGGTCTCGCCCCAAATGCAGGTGTGTGAGGTTAGCCCCCTCCACCCCTTCGGGGTCCCCCTCCCCCGGCGGGGGAGGATTAAATGATCGACCCCAACACTCTCGACTTCGCCAAGGGCGACGGCCTGATCCCGGTCGTCGTGCAGGACGCCGACACCCTGCAGGTCCTGACCCTGGCCTATATGGACCGCGCCGCCCTGGACGAGACGATCGCGTCCAAGGAGGCCACCTTCTTCTCGCGCTCGCGCGGCGGGCGGTGGAGGAAGGGCGAGACCTCGGGCAATCGCCAGACGGTCGTCTCGATCACCGCCGACTGCGACGCCGACTCCCTCGTGCTGGGCGTGCGGCCCATGGGTCCGGCCTGCCATCTGGGGACGACCAGCTGTTTCGGCGCCGAGGACGCGCCGGGCCTGGGACGTATCGCCGCCCTGGAACGCACCATCGCCGAGCGCGCGTCCCAGGATCCGTCGGTCAGCTACACGGCCCGCATGATGGCCGAAGGGCCCAAACGCCTGGCCCAGAAGGTCGGCGAAGAGGGGGTCGAGACGGCGCTGGCCGGCGTCGCCGGGCCGGACGAGGAACTGGCCAGCGAGGCGGCGGACCTGATCTATCACCTGCTGGTCCTGTTACGGGCGCGTCACATGGTGTTTCAGGACGTGCTCGACGTGTTGGCTCAGCGCGCCCAACCGGCCAAAGACACACCGTAAGAAGGGCCTATTGGTCCCATGGTTGACCCGGATACGGGGGAGGAGAGCAGATGGCGGCACTCGTGCTGTTCGGCGGCGGCGGCGACCTGGCCATGCGTATGCTGCTGCCCTCGCTGTATTTCCTGGAGCATGACGGCCTGCTGGCCAACGGGCTGAAGATCATCGGCGCCGCCCGCTCGGCCGAGAGCCGCGAGGAATATATCGCCAAGGTCCGCGACAGCGTCGAGGGCAAGGCCAAGGCCGACGACGCCTGGGACGAGGCCATCTGGTCGCGCATGGCCGACCGGCTCGACTATCTGGCGGTCGACGCGACCAACGCCGAAAGCCTCAAGCCCCTGCGCGAAAAGGCCGGCGACGGGGTGGTGACATCCTTCCTGGCCGTGTCGCCGTCCCTCTACGCCGGCATCGTCACGGCGATGAAGGAAGCCGGCCTGGCCGGTTCCGACGACCGGATCGTGCTGGAAAAGCCGGTCGGGCGCGACCTGAAATCCTTCCTCGAGATCGACGACGCGGTGGGCCACGCCTTCTCGGAAAACCAGGTGTTCCGCATCGACCACTACCTGGGCAAGGAGACGGTGCAGAACCTGATCGCCATGCGGTTCGGCAACACCATCTTCGAGCCGCTGTGGAACAACCTGTCGGTCGACCACGTCCAGATCACCATCGGCGAGACGGTGGGCGTCGGCGACCGCTGGCCCTATTACGACGAGTACGGCGCGCTCAGGGACATGGTGCAGAACCACATGCTCCAGCTGTTGTGCCTGGTGGCCATGGAGCCGCCCAGCGACCTGGATCCCGACTCGGTGCGCAACGAGAAGGTCAAGGTCCTGCGCTCGCTTCGCCGCATCACCTACGAAGAGGCCGAACGCACCACGGTGCGCGGCCAATACGTGGCCGGCAGCGTCGATGGCCAGCCGGCCAAGGGCTATGACGAAGAGCGCGGCGCCGATTCCGACACCGAGACCTTCGTCGCCATCCGCGCCGACATCGACAATTGGCGCTGGGCCGGGGTGCCCTTCTTCATGCGCACCGGCAAGCGCCTGCCGGAAAAGCGCACCGAGATCGTCATCCAGTTCAAGCCGGTGCCCCACTCGATCTTCGATTCCGACGAGGGCGAGCCGCCCGCAAACCGCATGGTCATCGAGCTTCAGCCCGAGGAGGACATCTCCCTGACGGTGATGAACAAGCGGCCGGGCCTGGATCAGCGCATGCAGTTGCAGCCGATCAAGATGTCCCTGTCATGGGGTGTCGCAGATGCGGGCGCGGCCAAGACCACCAAGCCGCCGCGCCGCCGCATCGCCTATGAGCGGCTGCTGCTGGACGCCATGAACGGCGACTCGACGCTGTTCGTGCGGCGCGACGAGGCCGAACAGGCCTGGCGCTGGATCGACGAGGTGTCCCAGGCCTGGTCCGACGGCGACATTAAGCCAGAGACCTATACGGCCGGGACCTGGGGTCCGGGCGCGTCGGAAATGCTGATGGCCCGCACCGGCCGCGAATGGAACACGGCCGATGTCTGATCGCATCGAATCCTTCCCTGACGTGGACTCGTGGGCCGCCGCCATCGCCGGTCGGCTGGAAGAGAGCCTGGCCGCCGCCGTCATCGCCAATGGCCACGCCTTCTTCGCCGGGCCGGGCGGCTCGACCCCCTCGCCGGTCTATGCCCGCATGGCCCAGGCCGACATCGACTGGTCCAAGGTCGCCGTCACCCTGGTGGACGAACGCTATGTCCCCGAGACCTCACCGGACTCGAACACCCGGCTGATCAAGGACGTGCTGCTGACGGGCAAGGCCGCCGCCGCAACCTTCGTGCCCATGTATCATTCCGAGGTGACGGTCGACCGCGCCGCCGCCCGCGCCTCGCACGCCTTCGCCGACGCCGCCAAGCAAGGGGCCGGCCGTTTCGACGCGGTCCTTTTGGGCATGGGCGAGGATGGCCATATCTGTTCCATGTTCCCCAACAGCCCGACCCTGAAGACCCTTTTGACCCCCGACCTGAAGCCCACAGTTCTGGGCGTGCCCCATGGCCGCGACGGGGCGGCGCCGACGCTGGAACGGCTGTCGATCAACCTGCCCTATCTGATCCAGGCCGGGCGCGTGATCCTGGGCCTCAAGGGCGCGGCCAAGCGCGAGGTCTATGAGCGCGAGGCCCTGGGCGCCCCCAAGATCCAGCCCATCGCGGCCATGCTGGCGGCCAATGTCCCGCTCGAAGTCATCTGGACGGAGGCGAACTGATGGCCCTTCACCCCAAGGTCGCGGAAGTCACCGCCCGCATCATCGAACGCTCGAAAGAGACCCGCGCCGACTATCTGCGCCGCATGGACGCCGCGCGCGACAGCGGCGTCGGACGCGCCAAGCTGAGCTGCGCCAACTGGGCCCACGCCTTCGCCGGCCAGACCATCGCCGACAAGCTGACGGCCATGGGCGGCAAGACCCCCAATGTCGGCGTGGTCACCGCCTACAACGACATGCTCTCGGCCCACCAGCCGTTCGAGCGCTTCCCCCACATCATCCGCGAGGCCGTGCGTGAACTGGGCGCCACGGCCCAGGTCGCCGGCGGCGTGCCCGCCATGTGCGACGGCGTCACGCAGGGCCGCCCCGGCATGGAGTTGAGCCTGTTCAGCCGCGACGTCATCGCCATGTCGACCGGCGTCGCCCTGACCCACGACGCCTTCGACGCCGCCGTCTGCCTGGGCGTCTGCGACAAGATCGTGCCCGGCCTGTTCATGGGCTCACTGGCGTTCGGCCACCTGCCGGTGATCTTCGCCCCCGCCGGGCCGATGCCCTCGGGCATTCCCAACGCCGAAAAGGCCCGCGTCCGCGCCGAGTATGCGCAAGGCAAGGTGGACCGCCAGACCCTGCTGGAAAGCGAGGTCGGGTCGTATCACTCGCCCGGCACCTGCACCTTCTACGGCACGGCCAACTCCAACCAGATGATGATGGAGCTGGGCGGGCTGCACATGCCCTCGACCGCCTTCGTCCACCCCGAGACCGGCCTGCGCGACGCCCTGACGGCGGCGGCGGCCAAGCGCGCCGTCGAACTGGCCGTCTCGGGCGAAAGCCGCATGGCCGACGTCATCGACGAGAAGTCCATCGTCAACATGATCGTGGCCTTGCTGGCCACCGGCGGATCGACCAACCACGCCATCCACCTGGTCGCCATGGCCCGCTCGGCGGGGGTCATCATCGACTGGACCGACATGGACAATCTGTCGTCCGTCACGCCGCTGCTGGCGCGGGTCTATCCCAACGGCTCGGCCGACGTGAACGCCTTCCAGGCCGCCGGGGGCGTGGCCTACATCGCCCGCGAACTGGCCCAGGCCGGCCATATCCACTCGGACGTGACCACCATCATGGGCGTGGGCATCCATCACTATTTCCAGGAACCGTCGATGATCGACGGCGAGCTGGTCTGGCGCGACGGGGTCTCAGAAAGCCTCGACCTCGACATCCTGCGCCCCGCCTCCGATCCCTTCGACAAGGAGGGCGGCCTGCGTCTGGTCGCCGGCAACCTGGGCCGCGCGGTCATCAAGATCTCGGCGGTCAAGCCCGAGCACCGCATCGTCGAGGCGCCCGCCGCCGTGTTCGAGACCCAGGAAGCCGTCTCGGCCGCCTTCAAGGCCGGCGAGCTGGACCGGGATGTCGTCATCGTCCTGCGCTTCCAGGGCCCCAAGGCCAACGGCATGCCCGAACTGCATTCCCTGTCGCCCCTGATGTCCGTCCTGTGGGATCGCGGCTTCCGCGTCGCCCTGGTCACCGACGGCCGCATGTCGGGCGCCTCGGGCAAGACCCCCGCCGCCATCCACGTCTCGCCCGAAGCCATCGAGGGCGGTCCGCTGGCCTATGTGCAGGACGGCGACATCATCCGCCTCGACCCCGAAACGGGCACGCTGGAGCTTTCCGACATGGAAGGTTCGCTTGACACGCGCGAGCGCGCCCGCCGGTCGCAGGCCAATACCGACGCCAGCGCCTGGGGCTATGGCCGTGAGATGTTCGGCGCCTTCCGCGCCCTGGTGACCACCGCCGAAGAAGGCGCCTCGGTCTGTTTCGTCAAGGAAGCCCACTGATGGCCGCACTGTCCAAGCGTATGGCGCCCAGCGACAAGACCCTGCTGGTCGGGGATGTCGGCGGCACCAACGCCCGCTTCGCCATCGCCCGCGTCATCGACGGCGTGCTGACGCTGGAACACCACGAAAGCTTCCCGGCGGCCGAACACCCGACCTTCCTGGGCGGGGTCAAGGCCTTCATCGACGGCTGCGAGGTCAAGCCGACCGGCGGCATCATCGCCGTGGCCGGCCCAGTCACGGACGGCGAGATCGACCTGACCAACTCGCCCTGGCGCGTGTCCGAGGCGGAACTCGGCACGCTTGGCCTCAACCCCGTGCGCCTGATCAACGACTTCGAGGCCCTGGCCTGGGGCGCGCCCGTGGTGCCCAGGGACCAACTCGCCTCGCTCGGCGGCCCGGACGAGGGCGAAGAACACGCGGCCATCTCGGTGCTTGGCCCTGGCACCGGGTTCGGCGTCTCGGCCCTGGCCCGCGACGTCCACGGGACCGAGATCGCCATGCCGTCCGAGGGCGGCCACGCCTGTTTCGCGCCCGGCGATCCGATCGAGGACGAAATCCTCCGTATCCTGAGGAAACGCTATGACCGCGTTTCCATCGAGCGGCTGATCTGCGGGCCGGGCCTGTTGAACATGCACCGCGCCCTGGCCGAGATCGACGGGCGCGAGAGCCATATCGAGGACCCGGCCCAGATCACCACCGAGGCGCTGGAGGACATGAACAGCCATTGCGGCGCGACCCTGGCCCGGTTCTGCGCCATCCTGGGCGCCGTGGCCGGTGACATCGCCCTGACCACGGGCTCGCGCGGCGGGGTCTTCATCGCCGGCGGCATAGCGCCCCGCATCCTTCCCTTCCTCAAGGCCAGTCCTTTCCGGGAACGGTTCGAGCGCAAGGGACGCTTCCAGGACTATATGGCCTCCATCCCGACGAACGTGATCCTGCACAAGCACGCCGCCCTGCTGGGCGCCGGCCGGGTCGCCTTCGCCGACGCCGCCGACTGATTGTAAGGTAAAGCTGACATGAAAATCGCCGCTCCCGTCATCTCCGCTGCAGCTCTGCTGACCGGCCTGGCCGCCTGCCAGCAAGAGCCCGCGCCTGCGCCCGCCCCGGCCGCCGAGCCTGCGCCCACCGCGCCAGTCACCGCCGAACAGCGCCGCGAGGAACTGCAGGTCGACAGCGCCCAACGCCAGATCGAAGCCCAGATGCAGGCGCAGATGGACGCCCAGGCCGCAGCTCCCGACAAATCGGACCACTGACGCCCGGCCCGGCCGCCCCTATTTCAGAGGGCGGTATTCGCAGGTGAAGGGCGGGTCGCCGGACAACAGTTTGGGCGTCAGGTGAATGTGCAGGCGTTGGGCCGAGACCGGCGCATCCAGGGCAAAGGCCTGTTCGGCCTCGTACATCTCGTCGCGGTGCGGCGCATCCCAGCCCTTGGCTAGTTTGATGGCCCGCGACTTGGCCTTGGCCACAGTGTCGGCGACGACGAAGACGTTGCGGTGCTTCTCGGCGAAGTCGCGACCGTCATAGCCGCCCAGGTTGACGTAATAGAGCTGTTCCGCTCCCTCGAAGGGTTCGGGTTTCAGGGTCACCTCATAGCCGTCGGCGTGGCTGATCTCAGACCAGCAGTCGAGATGCAGGCTACCGGGCTTGCCCCACCATTCGCGCAGCAGGGTGTCGTAGGTCTCCTCGATCGAAGGGGCGACGACGAACCTCATGTCGTGGACCTCGATATTGGCGCCCGGGTGCTCGCCGCCGATGTAGATCGCAAACAGTTTCATCATCATGCGGCCTCGGCTGCGTGGGGTTTGGACACGGCCGCAGCCAATGCGTTGCCGACGATCTGGCCCATCTCATGCGAGCTGGTGATGCCTTGCACGAAGGGGTGGCGGCCCATCAGGAAGGGCAGGCTGAGACAGAACAGCCGGTCGGATGGAATGCCGTCGGCGACCACGCGGAACACCTCGTCTATGGCCACGCCCCGGCTCGTCGCCCCGTCATTGGCCGGTTCGTCGCGGACGACGCCCTGCTCCAGCAACGACAGGAAGGGGAACTGGATCGCCGACAGGGGACGCTGGCCCGTCGCCTCGATGAAGACGGGGAAATGGCGGGTGCGATCGCCCATCTGGACCACGACCCCGCCTTCGGGCCGATGGGTGTCGATGCGGTAGCCGTCGCCCAGCGCCAGAACCTCGAGCTTTCCGGCCTCATGCAGGGCCAGCATGCGCTCGATGGATTCATGGGGCACGGCGCCATAGTCGTCGACGAAGACGGGCTTGAGCGTGCGGTTGAAGCGCTCGAACTCGCGGTCGTCCAGATGCGGCACGATCACGGCCAGAACCTCGTGCATCCGCAGAATGGCGTAGCGCCAGGCCACGGTCACCCGGTCGGCGTGGTTGCGCCGGGCCTCGGCCAGATTGTCCCTGGCCCACTGAAACGGATCGGCGGCGGCGCGTTCGGCGAAATAGGCGTCGCAGAAGCTTTCGGGCGTCGCATCGGCCAGGCCCGCCGCCTCGGCATAGGCCGGATCCTCCTGCATCAGTTCGCGCCGGAACAGGTCGAAGGCCGCATCCAGCAGGTCCTCGGCGTCAGCCTGAATCAGGGCGTCGACGGCTTCGACGGTGCAGATGGACAGAGGCGTGTGCGGCAGGGGAAAGAAGAAGTCCGCCTCGGGCAACAGGCCCTTGCGCGACATCATTGTCAGGGAAAACCCCTCGGCTCCGGGCCGGGCCTGATAGACCAGTTCCTCGCCGCGCCGGACGAACACACCGTGGCTCCCGGCCAGGGCGACGGCGGCGTCGATCGCGGTCAGGGACGACCCGCGAATACCGACCTCGACCGGCCCGATCCCGGCCAGGGCCTCCGCCGGCCAGGGGCTGAGAAAATAGCCGGGGCGAACCTGTTGCTCCGCCGGCCACTGATGGCCCGTGGCCAAGACGACGTGGTCGAACAGGATCCGGTCCACGATGCCCTTGCGCGGAGCGACCGTCAGCAGCATGCCCGCCTCGACATGGGCCACGTCCATGACCCGGCATCTGGAACGGACTTCGATCTGCACGCCCTCGGCCTGAGCCTGGGCGACAAGGGCGTCGAACTGGTCGCGGAAATATCGGCCCAGCACCACGCGGGGATAGAAGGCGCGTTCGTCCAGCGCCGATTGTTCGACCCCCATCGAGGCGAGCTGGTCCGGCGACTGGCGTTCCAGCCAGGCCAGCAGGGTTTCACCCAGGGGCGGGATCTCGATGCTGGCGATGTTGGACAGCATGGCCGGGTCGTTCCAACCGGGCCGATAGGGCGTGCCCAGCCCCGCCGTCGGCTGGGCCTCGAACACGGTGATGGCGAAGTCGCGGGGCGTGTGGGCCAGAAGGGCGGCCAAGGTGTAGATGGTGGTCGGCCCCGCGCCGACAAAAGCGATTGTTGGTGTCATGCCACCTGAATGCGCAAGCTCGGAAATCGCGCCATCCAGAAGCACAAATATCGTGCGATCTCAGCCTATTGCCGGGTGACCGTGATCGGAATCCCACGTCCGGCGCCGGCCGCCGCTCAGGGCTGGCCTGCCTCCATGAAAGCCCGGATGGTGGCCCAGCGGGTCGGGCTCAGTTCATGACCTTCGCAGGCCACGCTGCTGGCGAAGGCGTCCAAGGTGTCGGGCGCAATCCCACTCCAGGGCGAAGGATCGTCGTAGCGGTCGGTTTCGACGCCGTCAGAGCCGTAGGCGATACTGGTCGTCGCCCGCGACTGGCCGGAGGCGCAGCGCAGCTCCAGCTCATCGACATCATAGGAATAGTCGTCGGGCGCGAGACGTTCGAGCCGGGTCCGCGCCACGGCCACCGTGGTCACATCGCCCTCGCGGCGGATCTTGGACGGATCTATCAGATAGACCCGCTGCGAACTGCGCGAGAGCGGAACCCAGCCGGCCGCCTCGGCCGGTGCGGCCGCTGGCGAGGCGGACGGGACCGTCTGTGGTGAGTCCTGTTGCGCCGTCGCGGCCCCCGCTACGCCACCGGCGCTGGCCAGAATCAGGGCGAGCATCGTCATCTTCGGCTTCATCTGCGTCCTCCCCAGAACAGTTCAAACTCCGAATGCGAACATCATCCGCGCGCCACTCAAGCTTGGCAAGTCAGGCGCGACTTCGGCCATGATCGCGCGTTAGGGGGTGATGATGCGCCGTCTTTTTCTGCTGATGCTGTTGTTCGCACCGCTTGCAGCCCTGCCTGCCCAGGCCAGGGAACAGGCCGCCTCGGCTTTTGCTCCCATTCCGGCTTTCCAGTCCGACCGTATCGTGGTCACCGCCCAGGGCAGCGGCCCCGACGTGATCCTGATCCCCGGCCTGGCCTCGACCGCCGAGGTCTGGCGACGCACCGCCGACCGGCTGGACGACCGCTACCGCGTGCACCTGGTCAGTATCCGGGGCTTTGGCGACATCCCCGTCGGCGCCAATGGACAGGGCGCGGTGCTGGCCCCCGTCGCCGCCGAGGTGCGGCGCTACATCACCTCCCAGCGGCTGGATCGCCCGGCCATCGTCGGCCATTCGATGGGCGGACTGATCGCCCTGAGGGTGGCTGCGGGCGGCGGCGCCAGCGTCGGCCGGGTCATGGCGGTGGACGCCTCGCCCTTCTTTCCTTCCCTGATCAGCCCCGGCGCCACGGTCGGCGACATCGAGCCCATCGCCCGCATCGGCTATCAGGCCCTGATGTTCCTGGGCGACGAGGTGTTGAGGACGCAAGGGACCGCCATGGGCTTTCAACTGGGCGGGGCGTCGGACAGTCTGTTCGGGGCCATGGGCTGGCAGGGCGGCGACCGCGCGACCCTGGCCCAGAGCCTGTACGAGGTCATGACCACCGACCTGCGCTCGCGCCTGCCCGACGTGCGCGCCCCCGTCACCGTGGTCTATGGCTGGAGCCGCGACGACGCCTCGCCCCGCGCCCACATCGACGGCCTGTTTCGCGCCGGCTATCGCTCGCTGAGAACCCCCGCCCGGTTCGAGCCGGTCGAGGGCGCCGAGCACATGGTCATGATCGACCAGCCGGCGCGGTTCATGGAAGTCCTGAACCGCTTTCTGGCCCCCTAGACGGCGGCCAGGGCGTCCAGCACGCCCTTGCCATAGCGATCCAGCTTGGACTGGCCGACGCCGGATATGGCGCCCAGGGCATCCAGCGAACCCGGCTCGGCCAGGGCGATCTCCAGCAGGGTCTTGTCCTGGAAGATGACATAGGGCGGGACGTGCTGCTCGCCGGCCCGTTCCCGACGCCACGCCCGCAGGGTCTCGAACCGGGCGCGGACATCGTCGCTCAGGGCCTCGACGGCGGCGTTCCTGTCATTGCGGACGCGGTTGCGCGGCGCGCCCGCGCGGCTGGCGACGTCAAAGCCCGGCGGGGCGCGGCGCACCTCGATGGGTCGCTCGCCCTTATAGACCGCGCGCACGGCCTCGGCCTCGCCCAGCCCGACCAGGGGCTTGCCGTCGTTGGGGTCTTCCAGCAGCAGGCCTTCGAACAGCAGATGGTCGATGATGTCGCGCCAGCCGCTGATGGCGGTGTCCTTGCCGATGCCCCAGGTGGACAGGGCGGCCTCCCAAGGCTGGACCTCCTTGGTCTTGCCCAGCAGGTGGTCCACCACCCGGCCGCGCCCGAACCGGCCGCCCAGCCGCTGCACGGCCGCCAGGGCCTTCTGGGCCTGGACCGTGGCGTCATAGAGGGCGGGCGGGTCCGAGCAGATGTCGCAGACGCCGCAGGGGTCGGCGTCGGTTTCGCCGAAATAACGGCGCACGGCCTGGGGCCGACAGACGGCGCCGTCCAGCATGGCGAACAGGCGCCGCGCCTTCTGGGTCTGGACCTGTTTGACCTCTTCGGCCATCGGTCGACTGTCGAGGCGACGCAGGGTCCAGGCGATGTCGGAGGGGCCATACAGGGTGATGCCCTCGGCCGGTTCGCCGTCGCGCCCCGCCCGGCCGATCTCCTGCCAATAGGCCTCCAGCGACCCCGGCGGATCGGCGTGGATGACGAAACGCACGTCGGCCTTGTCCACCCCCATGCCGAAGGCGATGGTCGCGACCATGACCGCGCCCTCCTCGGCCAGGAAGCGGGCCAGCCGCCGGTCGCGGTCGTCGGTCCCCATGCCCGCGTGATAGGCGATGGCGTTGGTCCCGGCGTCGCGCAGGGCCTGGGCCACCCGGTCACAGCCGTCGCGCGAACCGCAATAGACCACCCCCGACTTGCCCTTTCGCTGGCGCACCAGGTCGATGACATGGGCGTCGGTCTTGGCGCGCGACGAGGATTCCTTGCGCTCGGCCGAGAGCTGCAGATTGGGCCGCGCGAAGCTGTCGACGACGACGCGGGCGCCGTCCAGCCGCAGGGACTTCAGGATGTCGTCGCGCGTCCGCGCGTCGGCCGTGGCGGTGACGGCGATGCGGGGCACGCCGGGGAACATCTCGGCCAGCCGCCCCAGGGTGCGATAGTCAGGGCGGAAGTCGTGGCCCCACTGAGACACACAGTGGGCCTCGTCGATGGCGATCAGCGACAGGGGCAGGTGTTGCAGCCGGTCGATCAGATGCGGCTGGGCCAGGCCTTCGGGCGAAACATAGAGCAGGTCCAGTTCGCCGGCGTTGGCCTGACGCCAGATGGCCGAGCGGTCGTCCATCGACACGCCGGAATCCAGCCGGGCGGCGGCTACGCCCTGCTGCTTCAGCGCCTCCACCTGATCGGTCATCAGGGCGATCAGAGGCGAGACGACCAGGGCCAGGCCGGAACGCAGGATGGCGGGGATCTGATAGCAGACGCTCTTGCCGCCGCCGGTCGGCAGCACGGCCAGGACATCGCGCCCGGCCAGGACCTCGGTGATCACCTCGGCCTGACGCCCGCGAAAGTCGGTGTGGCCCCAGACGCGATTCAGGGTCGCGCGCGCGGCGTCGAGGTCGGCTGAATCGGCGAGCATGAGGCGGGTTGTGCCCGATCCGTTCCGGGGTGTCACCCGCCGATCAGAAAGGCGTCACAGCGCCGCGCGTTTGAAGGCGACCAGGGCCTGTTCGCGCACCCGCGCGTCGCCCACGGCGATGATCTGGCCATTGCCGTTCGGGGGGCCGCCGCGCCAGTCGGTGACCTGACCGCCCGCGGCCTCGACCACGGGCTGGAGCGCCGACCAGTCCCAGACGTTCAGGCCGCTTTCGGCGACCAGGTCGATTCGCCCCGCCGCGACCATGGCGTAGGCATAGGCGTCGCAGCCGTACCGGGCCAGGCGGGCGGCGGCGCGCACCTGGGTCCAGGCGCCCAGTTCCGAGCCGGTGAAGATGTCGGGATCGGTGGTGGCGATCAGGGCGTCGGTCAGCTTCTCGCACGACCGCACGGCCAGGGGCGTCGAGGCCCCGTCGCGGATCAGGATGGCGCCGGACGGTCCGCCCAGGAAGATCTCGTCCAGATAGGGCTGGGCGATGACGCCGACGCTGGGCGTTCCGGCGGTGCGCAGCGCGATCAGGGTGGTCCACAGCGGCAGGCCGGCGATGAAGGCGCGGGTGCCGTCGATGGGGTCCAGCACCCAGACGTGCTCGGCGTCGGGGCGGTCCTCGCCGTACTCCTCGCCGATGACGCCATGATCGGGATAGCGGGCGGCGATCAGCCGGCGGATGGCGGCCTCGGCCTCCTTGTCCGCCTGGGTAACCGGATCGAAGGCCCCCGGTCCTGCCTTGTTTTCCTGAGCATAGTCGCCCCGGAAGAAGGGCAAGGTCACGCCCGCCGCTTCACGGGCCAGCTCGACGGCGAAGGATTCAAATTCGGTCATCACCGGCGGGCATACCCCAAGCCCCGCCGGCAAGTCACGACATCAAAGCTTCAGACGACCGCCGGCTCTTCGGCGTGCAGCGACTTGGCCAGGTCCAGCAGGCGACGACGCGGACGCTCGCCCAACTGGTAGTAGGCCTGGATCAGGTCGAGGGTTTCCTTGCGGGAAAACATCTCGCCGCCGTTCGCGCCGGCCGCCTCCTTGCGTTCCATGGCCTCGGACAGGCCGTCGTAGAAATAGTTGACCGGCGCCTCCAGCGCTTCGGACAACTGCCACAGGCGGGCGGCCGAGATGCGATTGGCGCCGCATTCATACTTCTGGATCTGCTGGAAGCGGATGCCGACTTGCAGCGCAAGTTGTTGCTGGGTCAGCCCCAGCAGGCGACGACGACGACGCAGACGGCGTCCCAGGTGAAGATCGATATCGGTGGCCATGGCCCCAAACCCCTTGTCAGCGGACTGTCCCGAAACGGAACGGCTCGCCTTGATCGGCGCAAGGGACGTGCCGGTTTCGCCCCAGCGGGGAATGTGGCTGAACACAGGTTTTCAGATTGCAGCGACAACAGGACGCAACCTACGCCGCAGCCGAGCATTATCGGAGCAAGCAGCTTAGCTTGGAAGGATTACATCATGGGTCTCGGTATCATCGGCTGGATCGTCATCGGCATCGTCGCCGGCTGGCTGGCTGAAAAAGTCATGGGTCGTAACCACGGCCTGGTCACCAATCTGATCGTCGGCGTCGTCGGCGCCCTGATCGGCGGTTTCATTGCTCAGAACCTGCTCGGCATCCCCGTCGGCGGCTTCAATCTTGTGACCCTGCTGGTCGCATTCGGCGGCGCCGTGCTGCTTCTGTTCCTGTTGGGACTGGTCAAGCGCCGCTAAGACGAAGCGACACGCCAAGACAGAAGGGGCGGTCCCGCCGGGGCCGCCCCTTTTTCGTGTCTACAGGCCGTGCGCGCTTCAGATCCCGCGATTCACGATATCGTTGCTTCATGAGCCTTCACGCATGACCGCATCGACCGATCCTCGAAAAGGCGTCGTCCGCCGCCTGCTCGCCTTGGCGGGAGAGGCCACGCCGCAGATGTTCGCCGTGGCCGTCTTCGCCGGCGGGGCCCTGACACTGGTCTCGGCGGTGACGCCCGAGTTCGCCGACCGGCTGCGCGCCCTGTCGGGCGCCGTGTCGCCCCGCCTGATCGACCTGTCCCATTTCGCTTCCAGCGTGATCGGACTGTTCCTGCTGCTGCTGTCCGCCGGCCTGTGGCGGCGCAGGCGCGGCGCCTACTGGACCACCCTGGCCGCCCTGGTCGCAGGCGCGGTCTTCTCATTGCTCAAGGGGCTGGACTGGGAAGAAGCCGCCATCCTGATGGTCGTGGCCGCCCTGCTGTTTCCCTGCAAGACCGCCTTCAATCGCCGCTCGCGCCTGCTCGAGCCCTTGCGGCCTGGTTGGCTGGCCTTGCTGGTCGGCTCCGTGCTGGCCGTGTTGTGGCTGGGCTTCTTCGCCTATCGCGACGTCGCCTATACCGACGGCCTGTGGTGGGAGCTGCTGACCAACCGCCAGGCTTCCGGCTTCATCCGCGCTGCCGCCGTCCTGTCGATCCTGACCCTGGCCATCGCCGTGGTGTCGTTGGTCTCGGCGCCGGGTTCGGGCCGCCGACGCCTGGGCAACGCCGAGGATCACGCCCTGGCCCTGGCAGCCCTGGCCCAGGCTGACCGCGCCACGCCCGAGGCCTGGCTGGCCGCTCTGGGCGACAAAACCCTGATGTTCAGCCAGTCGGGCCGCAGCGTCCTGGCCTATCGGGTCAGGGGCCGTCGCTGGATTGCGATGGGCGAGCCCGCCGGCCTGCGCTCGGAACGGCGCGAACTGTTGTGGAGCTTTGCCGAACAGGCCGATTCCTACGGCGCCGCAGCGGTCTTCTATTCGGTGGGCGAGGATTTGCTGGCCGATCTGGCCACCATGGGCATGGCGATGCGCAAGGTCGGCGAAACCGCGGTGGTGCCCGTCGCCGCCTTCTCGCTGGAAGGCAAGTCCAAGCAGAACCTGCGCACCGCCGTCAGCCGCGCCGAGCGCGAGGGCGCCACCTTCGAGATCCTGCCGCCCGGATCCGCCAGCGCGCTGGCGGCCGAGCTGAAATCGGTGTCGGACGCCTGGCTGGACCATCACAACGGGACCGAGAAGACCTTCTCTCTGGGCCGGTTCGACGCCGCCTATCTAGATCTGACACCCCTGGCCGTGGTTCGCCAGGTCGATGTCGCGACGCCCGGCGCTGCATTAGGCGCTGCATCAGGGGACCGGGGGCGGATCGTCGCCTTCGCCAATCTGCTGCCCGGAGCCGGCCAGCCGCGCGACCTGGCCATCGACCTGATGCGGCATCGGCCCGACGCCCCCCCGGGGGTCATGGACTATCTGTTCATCCGCGCCATCCAGTGGGCGGGGCGTGAAGGCTATCAGGGGCTGGACCTGGGCATGGCGCCCCTGGCGGGGCTGGAGGATCGGCGGCTGGCCCCGATCTTCGCCCGCGTCGGCGCCCTGGTGTTCGAGGAGGGCGGCGCCCTGTACGGCTTCCAGGGCCTGCGCGCCTTCAAGTCGAAATTCGCCCCCGAATGGCGCCCGCGCTTTATCGCAGCGCCGCCCTCCACGCCCCTGGCCATGGCCCTGCTGGACGTGGCCCTGCTGACCAGCGGCGGCTGGCGCGGGTTGCTGGGGATCGGCAAGGGGCGCCGCTGAACGAAAAAGGGGCGGACCTTTCGGCCCGCCCCTGATCTCAGCATCCGTTCGAACCCTATTCCGGGCGAGCGCGCTTCTTGCGGAACGACGGGTTCAGGATCTGCTTGCGCAGACGGATGGACTTGGGCGTCACTTCCACCAGTTCGTCGTCGCCGATGTAGGCGATGGCCTGTTCCAGAGACATCTGGCGCGGCGGGGTCAGGCGAACGGCCTCATCCTTGCCGGAGGCGCGCACGTTGGTCAGTTGCTTGCCCTTGATCGGGTTGACGTCGAGGTCGTCCCAACGGGCGTTCTCGCCGATGATCATGCCTTCGTAGGTCTTCTCGCCGGCGCCGACGAACATGACGCCGCGATCTTCCAGGTTCCACAGGGCGAAGGCCGCCGTCTCACCGTCCGAGTTGGAGATCAGCACGCCGCGCAGGCGACCGGCGATCTCGCCCTTGTAGGCTTCATAGTGGCTGAACACGCGGTTCAGGACGCCCGAACCGCGCGTGTCGGTCAGGAACTCGCCCTGATAGCCGATCAGCGAGCGCGACGGGCATTTCAGGCTGATGCGGGTCTTGCCGGCGCCCGACGGGCCCATGTCGGTCATTTCGGCCTTACGGGCCGACAGCTTCTCGATGACGATGCCCGAGAACTCGTCGTCCACGTCGATCATGACGTCTTCGATGGGCTCCATCTTCTCGCCGTTCTCGCCGGTCTGGAAGACCACGCGCGGACGCGAGATCGAGACCTCGAAGCCCTCGCGGCGCATGTTTTCGATCAGAACGCCCAGTTGCAGTTCGCCACGGCCGGCGACTTCGTAGGCGTCGCCGCCTTCGGTGGTGGTGACGCGGATGGCGACGTTGGCTTCGGCTTCCTTCAGCAGACGGTCACGGATGACGCGCGACTGGACCTTGTCGCCTTCGCGACCGGCCAGCGGGCTGTCGTTGACCGAGACGGTCATGGAGATGGTCGGCGGGTCGATCGGTTGGGCGGGAAGCGCGTCGACGACTTCCATGGCGCACAGGGTGTCGGCCACGGTCGCCTTGGACAGGCCGGCGATGGCGACGATGTCGCCCGCTTCCGAACCCTCGTCCAGCGCCTGACGCTTCAGGCCACGGAAGGCCAGCACCTTGGTGATCCGGCCGCGCTCGATTTCCTTGCCTTCACGGTCCAGGGCGTGGATCGCCATGCCGGGGACGGCTTTGCCGCTCTCGATACGGCCGGTCAGAATGCGGCCCAGGAAGGGGTCGGATTCGATCAGCACGCTCAGCATGCGGAAGGGCTTGTCCTTGTTCTCCTGAACCTTGGGCGCCGGAACGTGCTTGACGATCAGGTCGAACAGGGGGGCCAGGGTGTCGTTGGGCTTGGACAGGTCCATCGTGGCCCAACCGGCGCGGCCCGAGGCGTAGATGTGGGGGAAGTCCAGTTGTTCGTCCGTCGCGCCGATGGCGGCGAACAGGTCGAAGGCTTCGTTGTGGACGCGGTCGGGATCGGCGTGGGCGCGGTCGACCTTGTTGATGCAGAGGATGGGACGCAGGCCCATCTTCAGGGCCTTGGTCAGAACGAACTTGGTCTGGGGCATGACGCCCTCTTCGGCGTCGACCAGGATGACGCAGCCGTCCACCATGCCCAGGATGCGCTCGACTTCGCCGCCGAAGTCGGCGTGGCCGGGGGTGTCGATGATGTTGATGCGGGTTTCGCCCGCTTCGCCGTTCCACAGGACCGAGGTGCATTTGGCCAGGATGGTGATCCCGCGCTCTTTTTCCTGGTCGTTGGAGTCCATCGCCCGTTCGGTCGTGGCCTCGTTGGCTCGGAAGACGCCGGACTGGGCAAGCAACTGATCCACCAGGGTGGTCTTGCCGTGGTCAACGTGGGCGATGATGGCGACGTTACGAAGGTTCATTTAGGGCTCGGGCGGACTGTGTTCGGTCACGGAAAGGCCGTGCCGCTGAAAACGGGCGCAGATCGGGGAAGAAGCGGCGCCTCTTACAGGGGATGGCGCCAAAAGACCAGTGCGTGCGCAAAGCCTTCTCAGAAGTCGACCGCGAGGCCCTTCTTTTCCCAGTCGCCATAGCGGGTGGGTTCAGGTCCCGAGGGTCCGCCGTGTTCCGTCGCCATCTCGGTTTCGGCCTGATCGCGCCGGGCCGCCGCCTCTTCCAGCGCGCGCCGGGCGGCGTCGGTCAGGGGGCGCTCACGCGTCGCGCCGGGAACATCGAGGTTGAAAGCGGGTTCGGCTGGCGCGGTGTCTTCGGACATGGCGGGGATATAGGCGTCCCGCCCGTTCTAAGCCACCGCTCCGCTTTGCCCCTGTCATCGTCATGGTCTAGGCAGGGTGTCGGGGATTTGCAGCATCACCAGGGTGGCGTGACATGAAGGTTCTGGTTCTGGGCGGCGACGGCTTCTGCGGCTGGCCGACGGCCCTGCATCTGTCGGCCAGGGGCTGGGACGTCACGATCGTCGACAACCTGAGCCGCAGGAACATCGACAACGAGCTGGAAATCCAGTCCCTGACGCCGATCCGCACCATGGGCGAGCGCATCGCCGCTTGGCAGGAACTGACCGGCCGCACAATCGGCTTCGTCAACATGACGGTCGGCAAGGAGTTCGATCGCCTGGTCTCCCTGCTGAAGGACGAACGCCCCGACAGCATCGTCCATTTCGCCGAACAGCGGGCCGCCCCCTATTCGATGAAGTCGGCGCGGCACAAGCTCTACACCGTCGACAACAACCTGAACGCCACCCACCACCTGCTGGCCGCCATGGTCGAGAGCGGATCGGACGCCCACCTGGCCCACCTGGGCACCATGGGGGTCTATGGCTACGGCACCGCCGGCCTCAAGATCCCCGAGGGCTATCTGACCGTCACGGTGGACACCGACAACGGACCCTGTCGTCAGGAAATCCTGTTCCCGGCCAATCCGGGGTCGATCTATCACATGACCAAGACCCAGGACGCCCTGCTGTTCCAGTTCTACGCCCGGAACGACGGCGTGCGGATCACCGACCTGCACCAGGGCATCGTCTGGGGCGCCCAGACCGAGGAAACCCGCAAGGACGAGCGGCTGATCAACCGCTTCGACTATGATGGCGACTATGGCACCGTGCTCAACCGGTTCCTGATGCAGGCGGCGGTCGGATACTCCCTGACGGTGCACGGCACGGGGGGCCAGACGCGGGCCTTCATCCATATCCAGGACACGGTGCGCTGCATCGAACTGGCCCTGAATAACCCGCCCGCCCCCGGCGACCGGGTCAAGATCCTGAACCAGATGACCGAAAGCCGCCGGGTCCGCGACCTGGCCGCCATGGTGGCCCAGATGACGGGCGCCGTGGTCGAGACCGTCGCCAATCCGCGTCAGGAGGCCGACGAGAACGAACTGGTCGTCGCCAACGACCAGTTCCGCGACCTGGGCCTGAGCCCCATCACCCTGGCCGAGGGCCTGATGCAAGATGTGACCGGCATCGCCCGCCGCTATGCCGACCGCGCCGACCTCAGCAAGATCGCCTGCGTCTCGGCCTGGAACGCCAAACGGGCCGAGGCGGTCGAGGCCGCGAAGCCCGCCGCGCCCGCCCGAACCGCCGACGTGACCCCAATCCGGGCGGTAGTCGCCTGACCGCCCTGCTGGTCTTCGGCGGCGGCTATGTCGGCCGGGCCGCGGCGGCGGAGGCCCTGCGCCGCGGCTGGCGGGTGACCGCCACCTCGCGCGATGCGGATCGCCGCACCTCGCTTCAGGCCGAGGGGATCACCGCCATCGACCCCAACGACGCCGACGCCCTGTCGTCGGCCCTGGCCGAGGCGACGACCGTCCTGGTCACCGCCGCGCCCGACGCCAAGGGATGCCCCGGCCTGAGATCTCTGGGCAGCACCCAGGCGGCGTCGGCGGCCTGGCCCGACTGGATCGGCTATATCTCGTCCACCTCCGTCTATGGCGACCGGGCGGGCGGCTGGGTGTTCGAGGACGACGCCCTGAACGCCGCCACCCTGGAGGGCGCGCGCCGGGTGCGGGCCGAGGCCGACTGGCTCAGCGGCGGCCCGGGCATGGGGCTGACGGTGCAGGTGTTCCGCCTGCCGGGCATCTATGGCCCCGGACGCTCGGTGCTGGACAGGCTGCGCGACGGCTCTGCGCGCACGATCAGAAAGCCCGGACAGGTGTTCAACCGGGTCCATGTGGAGGATGTGGTCGGGGGCCTGTTCGCCTCGATGGCGCGCCCCCGCCCGGGTGGCATCTACAACCTTACCGACGACGCGCCCGCCCCGGCCGAGACCGTCATGAACTGGGCGGCGCAGCGGCTGGGCCTGCCCACGCCGCCCGAGGTCGATCTCTATGATCCCTCGGTCTCGGATGCGAGCCGGCGCTTCTATCTGGATTCAAAGCGCATCTCGAACGCGCGGGCCAAGGCCGAACTGGGGTGGCGCCCGCTCTATCCGACCTGGCGCGAGGGGCTGGAAGCCATCCTTTAGCGCGCTACCGCCCGCGACGCGGTCGCTCTCTGCTTGAGCGCGGGTTGGCGGCCCACATCCGAGACGCCTCTGCGCTCAAGCAGCGAGGCTCCGCGAGCCGAGCGTTAGCGCCCCCGCTTAGAAGGGCACGATGTTCCGCTGGCGGCTGTAGGCCATGGTGCCGACGTTGGCGCCCAGGCGCAGGCCGACGCCGGTGCGGACGGGCGCCAGGACGATGCCGTCGGCGCGCTGATAGTTCACGCCCAGGCCGCCGATCAGATAGGCCGAACCCTCGACCCCCGGATAGCGGCGATAGATGGCGTCGGCGTTGTAGAGGCCATAAACCAGGGTGAAGACGCGCGAAGCATTCCCGCCCACGTCCCAACCGATCGAGATGCCCTGCCAGAACACCTCCTGCGAGACCGACTGGTCCTTCATGTGCAGGGCGCCCCGGCCATAGCGCAGGCCCAGGCCGACAGCGCCGGCGCCCTCTTCGCCCGCGATATAGGCGGTGGGACGGTCGCCCTGGTCGGCGAAGATGCGCTCGATGGCGGCGCCCATGGCCTCGGCGGCGATGCCCAGTTCGCGCGACCCTGCGGCGACCAGTTCGTCGGAGGTATAGGCCGGCGCCCGGCTGTCCGAGGCGATCGGGTAGGCCGGATCATTGGCCTGACGCGCGCTGCTGGCGCAGGCGCCCAGGGCGGTGGTGGCGGCGGCGGCGAAACCGGTCTGGATCAGGTGGCGACGGTGCATGGCGATGGTTCCGAAACTGGGAGTCACCCGACGCGCGGGCCTGTCGCAGCGTCGCCGGGCTTTGCGTCAGCCTTGCGGCGGCAAGGTTAACCGGAGCTTACTGAAACCCGTTTGGGCGCTGCTTGAGCGCCGGCTTGCGGTGTCCGCCCGGCGCGAAGCGCCCCAAACCTAATGCTTGTCGGTCTTGCTCGACAGCCAATCCATCAGCGCCAGCAGCACGCCGGAAGTGACGAAGGTCAGGTGGATCAGCACGCCCCACATGGCCTCGGCCTGATCGACCGGAGCCCCGTCCTTGCCGATATTCATGAAGAACTTGAGCAGTTGGATGCCCGAGATCGCCACGATGGAGGCGATCAGCTTCATCTTCAGGCCCGAAAAATCGACGGTGCCCATCCACGGCGGGCGGTCGGTTTCCCCATCGAGATCCAGCTTGGAGACGAAATTCTCATAGCCGGAGAACATCACGATCAGCAGCAGATTTCCCGCCAGCGACAGGTCCACCAGGGACAGGACGGCCAGGATGGCGTCGTTCGAGCTCATGCCGTGCCCGGCCGCGAAGGCCTGCGGCACATAGTAGGCCAGCTCTCGCAGGAAGACGATCATCAGCATGAACAGAGCAATGGCCAGCCCCACATAGAAGGGGGCCATCAACCATCGCGACTGGAACAGCAGGCGTTCGAACGCGGTCTCGAGTTTCGGTTTCAGACCCATGTTCAGCCCCTCAGCCTGCCGCCCAGTTTCTCGACCGCCGCCACGATCCTGGCCGAGACGGCCTCGATCTCGGCCTCGGCCAGGGTCGCCTCGCGCGGCTGGATCACGACTTCCAGGGCCACCGACTTGTGGCCTTCGGGCACGCCCTGGCCACGATAGACGTCGAACACCCGGACCTCTTCGATCAGGGCCTTGTCGGCGCCCGATGCGGCCTTGATCAGATCGCCCGCCGCCCGGCTGTCCTCGACCACGAAGGCGAAGTCGCGGGTCAGGGGCATCAGGGCCGACAGGTTGGCCGAGCCGCGCGTCTTGGATTTCGACTTGGGGTCGGGGACGCTGTCCAGCACGATCTCGAAGGCCAGCATGGGGCCGTCGGCGTCCAGGCTTTTCAGCACGCGCGGATGGACCGCGCCGAACTCGGCGATGACGGTCTTGGGGCCCAGTTGCAGCCGGGCCGAGCGGCCGGGGTGCCACCAGTCGCGGTTCTGGCCCTGGGCCAGTTGCAGCGAGCCGACCGGCGCGCCGATCTCCTCCAGCAAAGCCATCAGGTCGCCTTTGAGCCCGAACAGGGCGTCGTCGGCGGTTCCCGTCCAGTGACGCGCGGCGTGGGGCGCGATCAGTCCGGCGATCACCGTGCGCTGCCCATTCGGCTGGTCGTCCAGATAGATGGGGCCGATCTCGAACAGGGCGGCGTCGGGACGACCCCGCGCGGCGTTCCTGGCCGCCGCCTGGATAAGGTTGGGCAGGGCGGAAGGCCGCATGCAGTCCAGGTCGGAGGCGATGGGATTTTCCAGCACCAGACGGTCATCCCCTCCGCCGAACATCGCGGCGATGGACTGGCTGGTGAAGGACCAGGTGACGGCCTCGGCATAGCCCATGGCGGCCAGCGCCCGGCGGGCGGTGCGGACGCGGGCCTGACGCGGGCTCAGCACGCCCTTGGACGACCGGTTCAGGATCGGCAGGGGCGTATCGGGCAGGGCGTCGAAGCCCTCGATGCGGGCGACTTCCTCGACCAGATCGGCCGGGCCGTCCACGTCGCGGCGCCACGACGGCGGGGTCACGGTCCAGGGCTCGCCCGTCGTGATCAGGAAGCCGAGCTGGCCCAGGATGGTGCCGATCCGGTCGTCGGGCAGGTCCAGGCCCGACAGCCGCTTCACATAGGCCGGATCGAAGTTGAAGGCCTCGGGATTGGCCGGATGTTCGCCCGCCAGGACGATCTCTGACGGCTCGCCGCCGCACAGGTCCAGGATCAGCCGGGTGGCCAGTTCCAGGCCGGGCACGACCGAGGCCGGATCCACGCCGCGCGCGAACCGGTACTGGGCGTCCGAACTGATGGTCAGGGCGCGGCCGGTCTGGGCCGTGACGATGGGGTCGAACCAGGCGCTTTCCAGGAAGACGTCGGTCGTCTCGTCCGAACAGCCGGTGCTCTCGCCGCCCATGACGCCGCCCAGGCCGATGGGGCGCTCGCCGCCCGCATCGGCGACGACGCTCATCGACGGATCAACCGTATAGGTCTTGCCGTCCAGGGCGATCAGATGCTCGTGCTCGCCCCCCTCGTGGCCTGGCGTCGCGGCCGAGATCTGACCGGCGCGCACCACGATCTCGGTTCCGACCAGCTTGGCGGCGTCATAGACGTGCAGCGGCCGGGCGCGGTCGTAGGCGATCAGGTTGGTGACATCGACCAGCCTGTTGATCGAGCGCAGGCCGATGGCCTGGAGCCGGGTCTGCAGCCAGGCCGGCGAAGGCCCGTTCTTGACGCCGCGGATCAGGCGGCCAGCGAAGACCGGGCACTGTTCCGGCGCATCGAGCCGCACGGTGATCGGACACGGGAAGGCGCCCCGCACCATGGCGATGTCGAAATGCTTCAGCTTGCCGACGCCGGCGGCGGCCAGGTCGCGGGCGATGCCCATGACGCCCAGCCAGTCGGGCCGGTTGGGGGTGACCTCGAAGTCGATGACGGGCTCGGCGCCGAACAGCTTGGCGACCGGGGTGCCGACCGGGATCTCGGGCGGCAGTTCCTGGATGCCGTCAGACTCGTCGGCCAGTTGCAGCTCGGAGGCCGAGCACAGCATGCCGTTGGACACGACGCCGCGCACCGGCTTCTCGACCAGGGTGACGCCCAGGCCGGGCACATAGGCGCCGATGGGGGCATAGATGGTGGTCAGGCCCGCCCGCGCGTTCGGCGCGCCGCAGACGATCTCCTTCATGCCGTCGACGGTCTCGACCTGACAGACCTGCAGCCGGTCGGCGTTGGGGTGCTGGGCCGCCGAGATGATCCTGGCCACGGTGAAGGGCGCCAGGGCGATGGTGGGGTCGGTGACGTGCTCGACCTCCAGCCCGGCCATGGTCATGGCCTCGGCGACACGCGCGGCGTCGGCCTCGGTCTCGAGGTGATCCTTGAGCCAGGAAAGGGTGAATTTCATCAGGACAGTCCGCTGGCGGCGTTAGGGGCGGCGAAGGCGGAGAAGCCGTAGTGGGCCAGCCATCGGGTGTCGGCGTCGAACATGGGGCGCAGGTCGCTCATCCCGTATTTCAGCATGGCCAGGCGATCGACCCCCATGCCGAAGGCGAAGCCCTGATACTCATCCGGGTCGATGCCGCAGTTTCTGAGCACATTGGGATGCACCATCCCGCAGCCCAGGATCTCGAGCCAGTCGGTCCCCTCGTTGAACTTCAGGGCGCCGCCCGAGCGGTCGCAGCGGATGTCCATCTCGGCCGAGGGCTCGGTGAAGGGGAAGTGGTGCGGCCTGAACCGCGCATCCACCGCGTCCAGTTCGAAGAACCGGGCGATGAAGGTCTCAAGCGTCGTCTTCAGATGCCCCATGTGGATGTCGCGGTCGATCACCAGACCCTCGACCTGATGGAACATCGGCGTGTGGGTGGCGTCCGAATCCTTACGGAAGGTGCGGCCCGGCGCGATGATGCGGATCGGCGGCTGTTGCGACATCATCGTGCGGACCTGCACCGGACTGGTGTGGGTCCGCAGCACCTTGCGCTCGCCCGTTTCCGGGTCGGGCCTCAGGAAGAAGGTGTCGTGCATCTCGCGCGCCGGATGCTTGGGCGGGAAGTTCAGGGCCGTGAAGTTGTGGAAGTCGTCCTCGATGTCGGGACCTTCGGCGACGGCGAAGCCCATGTCGGCGAAGATGGCGACCATCTCGTCCATCACCTGCATGGTCGGATGCACCCCGCCCTTGCGACGCGGGCGGCTGGGCAGGCTGAGGTCGACCTTCTCCGACAACAGGCGGGCATCCAGCTCGGCGGCTTCCAGCTCGGCCTTCTTGGCGGCCAGGGCCGAGCCGACGCGGTCCCGCAGGCCGTTGATGATCGGCCCCTGTTCGCGGCGTTCGTCGGGGCTCATGGCCCCCATCCCCTTCAGCAGGCCGGAGATGACGCCCGTCTTGCCAAGGGCGGAGACGCGCACGGCCTCGACCTCGGCGACCGTGGTCGCAGAGCCGATGGCGTTGATCAGGTCGAGTTCGAGTTGGGCTAGGTCGGTCATGTGGGGTGTCGTCTAGCGGTTCGGGGGCAAAGCAAAAAGCCCCCCGGCGCGAACCGGAGGGCCTTTGATCGTTCAGGCGTCGGTACCGGCCTTAGGCCAGAGCGGCGCGGACCTTGTCGGCGATGGCCTTGAAGCCCGTTTCATCGGCGGCGATCGCGGCCAGGACCTTGCGGTCAAGCTCGATGCCGGCCTTGCCCAGGCCGTGGATGAACTGGCTGTAGGTGAAGCCTTCCATACGGGCGGCGGCGTTGATGCGCTGGATCCACAGGGCGCGGAAGTTGCGCTTGTTCGTGCGACGGTCGCGATAGGCGTATTGCCCGGCGCGGTCGACGGCGGCCTTGGCCGTGCGGATGGTGTTCTTGCGGCGACCCGAAAAGCCCTTGGCCTGTTCGAGAACCTTCTTGTGTTTTGCGTGGGACGTTACGCCCCGTTTGACGCGAGCCATGTCGCAATCCTTTCAAATTCAGTGTGACGGAAGATCAGTCTGAGCGGACGCCGATCAGGCGTAGGGCATGTAGGACTTGATCTTCTTGGCGTCGGCATCGGCCATGACCTTGGTGCCGCGGTTCTGGCGAATGTATTTGGAGTTGTGGCTGATCAAGCGGTGACGCTTGCCCGCAACGCCGGACTTCACCTTGCCCGTCGCAGTGAAAGAGAAGCGCTTTTTGGCGCCCGACTTCGTCTTAAGCTTCGGCATTTTGGTTCCCTTTTTGTGGGCTACCGCTCTCCGAGCTGCTTGAGCCCGAGGAATGGTCGCCGCTGGATTCAGAACCGCCCAGGCATGCCTGTTCGCCCGGCGGTCCGTACGCGAAGGCGCGGCTAGTAAGCGAACCGCGCCTTCAAAGCAAGCTGAGTCTAGTTTGCGGGGTTGTGGGCTTCCAGGAACCGCAGCGTCTCGGTCAGCATCCGCGTCCGCGTTTCGCCGCGCGAGAGCCAGTGGTCCTCGCCCGTCAGTTCGACGAACTCGACAGGCTTTCCGGCCCGGCGCAGGGCGCGTTCCATCAGGCGGCTCTGCTCGATCGGCACGACCGAGTCGTCGCGACCGTGGATAAGCAGGATCGGCGCCGTCACCCGGTCCGCCAGTCGCGCCGGCGACCGCTCGTCCAACGACCGGTCGCCCAGACGATCAGCGCCCATGAAACGGTTCCAGTAGCGGGTCGTCTGGTTCTCGCGCCGCGCGCCACGGGACGCCTCGTCATCGACCATGATCCGCAGATCCGACACACCTGCGACCGACACGGCGCAGCGATAGACGCCGGGGTCCAGGGTCGGCCCGGCCAGGGCCGCATATCCGCCATAGCTGGCGCCGACGATACAGACGCGCGCCGGGTCGATCGTTCCCTGCGCGGCCAGATAGCGGACGCCATCGGACAGATCGGTCTGCATCTTCTTGCCCCACTCGCCATAGCCCGCCTCGACGAAGGCATCGCCACGGCCTGTCGAGCCGCGGAAGTTCGGCTGCAACACCGCATAGCCGCGCGAGGCCAGGGCCTGAGCCCAATAGTCGAAAGTCATCACGTCTCGTGACTGAGGGCCGCCGTGCGGCAGAACGACCAAGGGCAGGCCCCGCGCATTCTGCATGCCGGGCGGAAGCGTCAGATAGCCATGGATTTCCAGCCCGTCTGCGGCCGGATACCTGACCGGCTCCACGGACGCGACCCTGTCCGACGTCACGGCCTCATAGGCCCCACCAACGGGTGTAACCGTCGCCGTGTCGAGGTTCAGCACCCTGTAGGTGCCCGAATCCTGATCCCCGCCAGTATAGACGACCGCCTGACGGAAGTTGTCGCTCCAGCTGACGACCTCGGCGCCCTGACCCGCGAAAGTCTGCTGAATGCTGTCGTACAGGGCGCGGGCCTGCTCATCTGCAAAGGCGTAGATTGGACCACTGTCCGAGCTCCGCCTCGCACCGATCATCCGGCGAGTGACAGGGTGGAAATAGAGGGCGTCCGGCATGAACTCGAACCGGACAGCGCGCCAGGCGCCGGTCGTCATGTTGACGTCGAAGAACTCGGCGTCCTCGCGGCCAGGCTGGCTGAGGTCGGGGCGGTCGGCGGCGACGATCACGCTTTGACCCGTCATGCCCAGGCCCAGCAGGTTGGGCGTGTCGATGGGGGCCGTCGTGTCCCAGGCCCGCCGGAAGCCGTTTCCTTGACGCAGGTAGAGGCTCCAGACCTGCGAGCGGGATTCGTACTCGCTTCGCGCGATGGACTGCCCCGTCGGATCCAGGATGAAGTCGGTCACATTCAGGCCCATGACCTCGGCAAGAGCCGCACGGCCCGTTTCCAGGTTCACCCTGAACAGGTCGAGCCGCTCCGGATTACCGAAGGCATAGGCCCGGACCAGCACCTGCGGCCCATTGTTGTCGACTACACCGACGTCGCTGAACAGAGCCGGAAACAGATCGCGCGTGTTGTCCAGCATGGTCACCAGCCGGTTCTTGCCCGGATCATAGATCTGGCCGGTCGCCAGTTCCCCATTGACCATGCCCAGTTGCGGGATGGTCTCGGTCTTGGTGGTGGTGACAAGGACGCGCTCCTCGCCGATCCATTCCAGATCGCGCACCTTGGCGCGGCCGACCCCGACGCCGCCGATCTGTGCGCGGGTGGTCAGATCCAACAGGACCAGCAACCGGTCCTCGCCGGAAACGGTAACGAAGGCGATCTTGCTGCCCGATGGCGACAGCTTGACCAACTCCATGGACGGCAGGGCGCCGTAGGCGGCGATGGGCGCCGGCTCGGCCGCAGCTTGCGCGCTCGCTGGCGATGCCGAGACCAGGCTTACGGCGCACGCAGCCGCGAACACGGCCGCAAGGCCGCTATGAAAAACAGAACGCATAGAAAGGAGACCCCCGCCTCATACAGTAAGGCTTCAACCTTCTATGACCGGCCACGCAATCTCAAGTAGTTTCCGACGATATTCGATCGCGGGTCTGGACCGGCGTTTATGCCGCCTGTCCTCGCCGCATCGCCCGACCGGCGTTGATCGCCATGATCGCGGCGGGGATCATCAGGGCGGCGCCGACGATGAAGGGCCAGTCGTGGCCAAGGCCCGAGAACAGCGCCCCCGCCAGCATGGGCCCGAAGATGCGGGCGATGGAGCCAGAAGCCATGTTGAGCCCCAGCATCGCGCCCTGCCGATCCGGCGGCGTCGTCCTGCTGATCATGGCCGAGATATTGGGCATGGCCATCGACATGCCGCAGGCTCCGAAGGCCATGACGATGGGGATGATCCATCCCTGCACGATAGGCAGGGTGAAGACGCCCAGGTCCAGGGTCAGGGCGGGGAACCAGGCGACAGGGGCGGCGACCTGGAGCAGCAGGGAGGCGCCGAACATCAGCATCCCGGTCGTCAGCACCCGCGTTTCGCCGAAACGCCTGGCCAGCTTGCCGGTGAACACGCCCTGGTTCAGGGCCGAGACGATGCCCACGACCATAAAGCTCAAGCCCACCTCGCGCGCGCCCCAGGCGTAACGGTCCTCGGCCCACAGGCCGAACACGCTCTCCATCGCCGAAAAGCCGGCCATGTAGATCAGGGTCACCAGCAGGACGCGCGACACGACGGGGTTGGCGCGGGCGTCCTTCAACCCGGCGAGGAAGGCCGGCCGTGGCGCGGCTGGATCTGCCTTTGCGCGACTTTCCTTCAGGAAGACGGAGACCCCCACAGCAGCCAGAGCGGCCAGGGCGGCGGCGACGAAGATCGGCAACTGATAGCCGATGTGCCCCATCTGCGGCTGGGCCAGCAGACCGCCCAGACCCGGCCCGACGATGAAGCCCAGGCCAAAGGCGGCGCCGATCATCCCCATCCGCCCTGCCCGCTCGGCCGGAGGCGTGACGTCGGCGATATAGCCCTGGACCGTCGAGATATTGCCAGCGCCCAGGCCGGTGAACAGTCGCACCCCGATGGCCAGCCAGATGTTCGGCACGAAGGCCAGGACCAGATAGCCGAGCGCATTGGCCGCCAGGGTGATCAGCAGCACAGGCTTGCGCCCGATCCGGTCCGACAGCCGCCCCCAGAAGGGTTCGGCGAAGAACTGGCCCAGCGAATAGGCCGAGAACATCAGGGTGATCTGCCAGGCCTGCGCATCCAGGCTTTGCGCGAAGAAGGGTAGGAGCGGCACGACCAGGCCGAACCCGACCAGGTTGATGAACACCACCAGAAACAGCACGGCCAGGACCGGGGCCTGACGACGGGGGTTGGGGGAAGCGGTCGCCGGCTGGGTCATGGCTTTCGCTTAGCCTCGCCCGGCCGAATCGCAAAACCCCGGGAAACACAAAGCCCTGGGAAACGCAAAACGCCCCGGCGAACCGGGGCGTCTGTGTCGATGGATGGTGATCCGGTCGGCTTAGCGCGGCGCCAGGATCATGATCATCTGGCGGCCTTCCATACGCGGCGCGTATTCGACCTTGGCGACCTCGTCAAAGTCGGCCTGGACCTTGTTGAGCAGTTTCATGCCCAATTCCGGGTGCGCCATCTCGCGACCACGGAAGCGCAGGGTCACCTTGACCTTGTCGCCTTCGTCGAAGAAGCGCGTCATGGCCTTGGCCTTCACGTCATAGTCGTGGACGTCGATATTGGGACGCAGCTTGATTTCCTTGAGCTCGACGACCTTCTGGCGCTTGCGGGCCTCGGCCTTCTTCTTCTGCTCCTGGAAACGGAACTTGCCGTAGTCGAGGATCTTGGCCACCGGCGGCTCGGAGGTGGACACGATCTGAACCAGGTCCATGCCGGCCTCTTCGGCGGCTTCCAGCGCGGCGGACGTGGGCATGACGCCCTGCTTCTCGCCGTTCTGATCGATCAACAGAACGCGCGGCGCGCGGATATCCTGGTTCATGGGCGGCCCATCCTTGACGGGCGGCTGGTTCATCGGACGGCGAATGTGCGTCGTTTCCTTATGTGTTCGAAAAGTCGGTTCTTGCTGCAGGGCTAGGCGCGCGGACGTGCGCCGCGTTTCCTGCAAGGGGCCTATATGAGCCGGAAAGCCCCGTTTATCAAGGTACGGGGTGCTGTCTCGCGGGGATGAAGGCGTCGTGCAGGGCAAGTGTGGCCGCCAGGACCTGATCGACGCCCAGGACCTCGATCGGGGCGAAGGTCCCGCGTTCGGGCGCGGCGGCGACGATCCGGCCCCGCTCGCCCCACGGCGCCTTGTGCCACCACTCGCTGGGACCGAAGACGCCCAGCGTCGGCGTGCCCACGGCGGCCGAGACGTGCATCAAGCCGGAATCATTGCCCACGAACAGGGCGGCGCGGCGGATCGCGGCGGCCGAGGCCAGGATGTCGCTCTGGCCCACGCAGTCGATGCCTCTGTCGCCCGCTGCGGCCAGTGACGGCGCCGCAGCGTCCCGGTCGCCCGGCCCGCCGACCATCATGATGCGCCAGCCATCGAAGCGCGGCTCGGCCTTCAGTCCCTCCACCAGACCCGCCCAACGATCCAGCGGCCAGCTGCGGATCGGCAGGGAGGCGATGGGCGCCAGGGCGATGATCGGGCGGGTGTCGGCGCCGATGATCTGATCCGCTCGCGCCTGGGCCGCGGCGTCGATGACGATCTCGGGGTCGGCGGTATGGTCGGCCCCCATCATGCGCGAGACCATCTCGACCTTGTGCTGGCCCGTCTCCCACGCGCGGTTATAGACCCGCCGCTCGCGCGCCCTCAGCAGCCAGGCGATGCTGGAGCCGCGGATGTCCACGACAAGATCCCAGTGGGTTCCGGCGACCTGACGATAGAGGTCCAGCCAGTGCATCCCGCCCTTCTTCTTGGGCAGGGGAATGACGCGCTCGACGCCCGGCGCGGCGCGGAACAGGGGGGCGGCATGGGGTCCGCAGGCCATGGTGATGGCGCAGCCCGGAAACTGCCGACGCAGGATCGGCAGGGCGGCGGACATCATCACGCAGTCGCCGATCCGGTCGCCGTTGATGAACAGGACCTGCGGGCGCTCGGCCATCAGGCTGCCCCGTCTCCAGAGGCCTGCCCGACGTAGGCGTCGTGCAGGTCGAGCACGGCCTCGAACACCTGATCGACGCTCAGGTCCTCGATCGGCGCGTATTTGTTGATCTCTCTGTTGGCCGCCAGGGTCCGGGTGCGCGGTCCGCGCGGGCCGTACAGCCACCACTGGGTCGGACCGAACAGGCCCAGCGTCGGCGTCCCCGCCGCCGCCGAGACGTGCATCAGGCCGGAATCATTGCCGACGAACAGCGTCGCCGACTGGATGGCGGCGGCCGAGGCCAGGATGTCGCCCTTGCCGACGAAGTCGATGCCGCGCGGGCCGGCGGCGGCCAGAGCGGGCGCACTGGGCGCGTCGTCGCCGGGTCCGCCCACGGCCATGAAGCGCCAGCCGTCGAAGCGGGGCTCGGCCTTCAGCCGCTCGACCAGTTGGCCCCAGCGATCCGCGGGCCAGCTCTTGCCCGGCTGCACGGCGATTGGGGCCAGGGCGATGATGGGCGGGCGGGGCTGTCCGGGCGGCGTCGCCAGCTGCGGATCGATCACCGCCGCCGCCTCGGCGCGGGCGCGGTCGTCGATGTAAAGCTCCGGCTCCAACGGATGATCGGCGCGCAATAGGGCGGTGATGACCTCGACCTTGTTCTGGCCGGTCTCGAACCGCCGCGAATAGACCCGACGCTCCTTGGCTCGGATCAGGAAGGGGATGGTCGAGCCGCGCGTGTCGACCACCAGCCGCCAGGACGTGCCGACGACCTGTTGCCACATCTCGGGCCAGTGGCTCTTGTTCTTCTTCTTGTTGATCGGAATGATCCGCTCGACGCCGGGCGCCGAACGAAAGAAGGCGGCGGTCGGACCGCTGGTCACCACGGTGATCGGCACGCCCGGAAACTGGCGGCCCAGCTCGCGCACCACGCCCGAGGCGATGGTGCTGTCGCCGATGCGGTTGGGGGAGATGAACAGGATTTTGTCGGTCGTCACGCGCGGGATGGCCTTCGCTCTGGTGTATCCGCTAGCTATCAGGCGGACAGGTCAGACGCGAGAGGCGAGCCGATGAACACCCAAACGACGACGCTGGACGACGTGCAGCGATTGACCCGGCCGGACGGCGAGACCCTGGCCTTTCGCAAGGTCGAGGGCGCAGGCCCCACCGTGGTCTGGGTCGGCGGGTTCCGTTCGGACATGGAGGGGACCAAGGCCCTGGCGCTGGAAGAGGCGGCGCAGGCGCGGGGCTGGTCCTACCTTCGCTACGACCATTTCGCCCACGGCCTGTCCTCGGGCGACTGGAAGTCCGCCACCATCGGCCGGTGGCGCGAGGATGCTCTGGCCATGATCGACAGCCTGGACGGTCCGGTCATTCCGGTCGGGTCGTCGATGGGCGGCTGGGTCGCCCTGCTCGCCGCCGTCGCCCGACCGGACAAGATAGCGGGCGTCGTGCTGATCAATCCAGCGACGGACTTCACCGAGCGGCTGATGTGGCCTGGCCTGGCCGATCATCAGCGCCAGGCCATCCTGCGCGACGGCGAAACCACCGTGGTCGAAGAGGGCTTGGGCGCCTATGCCCTGACGCGCGCCATGTTCGAGGAGGCGAAAGCCTGGATGTTGCTGGATTCAGACATCCGCATTCCCGTCCCCGTTCATGTGTTGCAGGGCCGGGCCGACGACGTGGTGCCCTGGAGCCATGCCATGGCCCTGGTCGAACGGCTGAAGGGCGGCGACGTGCTGCTGGACCTGGTCGAGGGTGGAGACCACCGCCTGTCCACGCCCGCCGATCTGCGCCGGATGATCAATACGGTCGAGGCGATGCGGAAATGAAAAAGGGGCGACCCGGCATCACCGCGTCGCCCCTTTGATTGCAGCGTAATCTGTCCTCCCCACGCCTTCGCGCGGCGAGGGGTGTCTTTAGCCCTGTGCCGGACGCAGGCCATCGGCGAGGGCGATCTGGGGCGCGGCCTGGCGACGCTCGCCACCCGCAGCGATGATGCGGTCGATCCGGGCTTTTTCGGCGCGGAAAGCGGCCAGGTCCGAACCGGCCAGAGTGGTGCTCAGATCCGTGCGGATGCCGGCGGGATTGATCCGCTGACCATTGCGCCAGATTTCATAATGCAGGTGCGGGCCGGTGGAGGCGCCGGTCGAACCGACATAGGCGACGACCTGACCCTGAGAGACGCGCTGGCCCGCGCGGATGCCCGAACCATAGCGCGACAGGTGGCCATAGCCGGTCTCGAGGCCATTCGAGTGACGGATGCGCAGCCAGTTGCCGTAGCCGCCCCAGCGACGGGCCTCGACCACCACGCCGTCGGCGGGCGCCACGACCGGGGTGCCGGTTCCGGCGGCGAAGTCCATGCCCTGGTGCATCTTGCGATAGCCGGCGATGGGGTGACGGCGGAAACCGAAATTGGAGCTGATGCGGGTGGCGCGGTCCAGCGGGGTCCGCATCATGCCCGAACGCATGTTCTTGCCGGTGGCGTCGAAATACATGGCCTCGCGGGCGCCGGCGGGCTTGAAGCGATAGAAGACCACGCCCTTCAGTTCGGCGAACAACAGCTCGCCGCTGGCGATGGTGCGGCCCTGTTCGGTCACCGAGCGATCGAACACCAGGGTGAACAGGTCCGAGGCGCGGATATCGCGGTCCATGTCGAACTTGTGGGCGAACAGCTGGCCGGCCTTGCGGCGCACGCTGTCGGTGGCGCCCAGGCGGGCGGCGGTGGCGCTGAGCGAGCCGCGCACGTCGCCCTTGAGGACGACGGTCTCGTGGGTGACTTTTTCCTCGAGCGCGCGCAGGCGCAGGGCGCCGTCGAAGCTGCGCGAGACGGTCAGCTGGCTGGCCGGGCCGGTGCGCATCGTCAGGCCGATCAGGCGGGCGTCGCCCCGTCCGCCGCGCGGACGCGAGACGGCGGTCTCGAACTTCTGGCCGGCCCGCATGGCCGAGGTGTCGAGGGCGTTGGCCAGGGTAGCGACCAGGGCCTGGGCGTCATCGGCGCCGATGCCGGTGCGGCGCACGGCCTGTTCGAAGGTTTCGCCCTTGCGGATCTGAACGTCGACGGCCTCTGGGCTCATCAGACCTTCGGGAGCGGCGGCGGCGGCGAAGGCGCGCGCTTCGAGCGCAGCGACCTGTTGTGATGTCAGTTCGGGAACTTCCGACGCGATGGCGGGTTGATAGACCCGACCGGCGAGCAGCGCCACCGACAGAGCCGCGACAGCGGTCAGCAGGTGCGGCGCAAAGCGCGTCGGTTGGCGGCGTGGATCGAACTGAGCCATCGGTCCCCGAGGAATAACGACGCCGGTCGGCGCCAAGCCACTGGTATGCAAGGAACGCGCCCCGCTTCCGGGACACGAGCTAAAACCTATAGCTCGCGAGTCCAAGATTGGGAAGCATCCTGTTACAAACCGTTAATCGTGCTCGAAATGGCTGATAACCTCGCCTGTAAAGCCATTGTTGGGGGTTGGGCGGAACAGTCTATAACCAAAGACATGTCCACGATTTCGCGTGTTCGACGGCGTATGCAGACCACATGACTCAAGGTGTCTTTGGCGCCACTGAAAGTTGCCTGAAAGCAACGGCTCTAGCCGTGCCGTTTGCCGTGCCGATATTCAGCCACAATTCGACCTGTGCTGAAGCCGACCGATCCGGGGCTCTGCGTCCATGAGCGGGGCCGACACGGCGCCCGACGCGCCCCATTTCGAGACAGGCGAACCGCGCAAACCCTCCAAGGTCAGGCGCAGAGATAGAGCCGCCAAAGTCGCCCGGCGCACAGGCCTTGTTCTGCTGATCCTGCTGGTCGTCCTCGCCCTTCTGGCGGCGGCCCTCTACCTGAATCGCCGGGCAGCGGCGCGTGAGGTGCTGATCGGCTGGCTGGACCAGCGCGGCATCGAAGCCGACGTCACCATCGAACGGCTGGAGTTGGACGGCTTCGTCGGCCGCATCCGCATCGGCGATCCCAACAATCCCGACCTGACCGTCGAACGGGCCGAGGTGGACTACGCCATCGCCGCGCCCTGGTCCTCGAACGGCCTGGGCCTGACGGCGCGGCGCATCCGCCTGGTGCGGCCGGTGCTGCGCGCCAGTTGGAAGGACGGCAAGCTTTCGCTCGGCTCGCTGGACCCGCTGGTCGAGGAGTTCACCGGCAAGCCGCCCCGGCCCGACAGCCGCAGCCCCCTGGTCATCGTCGAGCGCGGCGTGGCGCGGCTGGACACGGAATACGGCCCGCTTCAGGTCCTGGCCGACGCCCGGATGGACGACGGCAAGCTGATGCGGCTGGCGGCCCAGATGCCGGCGGCCTCTCTCAAGAGCGGCGATGTCGAGGCGCGCGGCCTGGGCGGGACCATCGACCTGACCACCACCGGCGACCGCGTCGCCCTGGCCGTCGACCTGGCCGCCGAGCGGTTCGCAGCCACGGGCGTGTCGGGCGAGACGGCCAGTTTCAGCGCTCGCGGCGACCTGCCCTATCCCGACCTGAAGGCGCGCGCAGACGCCTCTGCGCGCGGCGGCGATGGCCGGGCGGCGCTGAACCTGGCGATGAAGGCGGCCGGGCTGACGGCCGGAGACACGCGCCTGCGCGGCCTGGCGACCACCGTGGCCTTTGACGGAACCACGACCGGCTGGATCGAGACCTTCCGCATCGCGGGCGGCGCCACGGGCGCGCTCACAGCCGAAAGCGTGGCCGGGCCGGGCCTCGGCGCCCGCAGCCTCAACGCGCGGATCGACAATGGCCGGCTTGACCTGAACCGGGGTGATCGCGGCCTGGGCTGGAGCGTGAACGGTCCGCTGACGGTGCGGGCCGCCCAGGCCGAGGCCATCGGCATGACCCTGACCACCGTCGCCGCGCGCTCAAACGCCTTTTCCGCCGGCGGGCGGGGCGGGTCGTTCGAGGCATCCGGCCCCGTGACCCTGACAACCGGCCGGTTCGCGTTCGGCGATCTGGTGCTGAACGACGTTACAGGCACGGCGGACCTGGACGTGACCCACCAGGGGGCGACCCTGATCGAGGCCACCGGCGCGCTGCGTTCGCCGCGCGGCGCCTGGCCCCTGTTCGGTCCGGTCACCGCAGACGACGTGCCAGAACTGGCCGAAATGAAACGCGCCCTGGGCGATTTCGCGCTGGAAGTCCCCGGCTTCCACCTGACCAGCGGCAGCCCCGGAACCCAGGTCGAACTGACGCGCCCTGCGCGCCTGACGCCCGCCAACGGCGGGGTGCTGACCATCAATCCGGTGTCCCGCCCTATCTATGTCGCCGAGCCGGGCCAGCTTGGCGGCGGCGCCCTGGCCCTGACCGCCACGCGCGGCAGGGGTCTGCCCGAGGCCACGGTCGCCGTGCCCGAGTGGCGGCTGACGCCCGGCGGATTCACGGCCCGGCTGGACGCGCGCGCCGCGCTCGACTTCGGGCTGGCGCGAGGGCTGAAACTGAGCACCGCCGGTCTGCTGACGTCGGATACCGGGGTGCTGACCTATGCGGCCTCGGACTGCATTCCCTTCACGGTCGAGACCCTGGATCTGGACGAGAACGACGTAGTCGATGTGGCGGGCCGGGCCTGCCCGACCGACCGGCCCCTGGTCACGGTGCGCGACGGTCGCTGGCGCGCGGACGGGATCGTGCGCGGCCTGTCGGCCTCCGCCCCCTTCCTGGAGATGAAGTTCGCCGATGTGGAGGCGCCTTTCGGCGTCACCGGCGGCCCGGTGGGCCTGGGGCTTCAGGCGCGCGTCGCCTCGGCCCGCATCCTCGACGCGACCGACCCCGTCCGCTTCCATCCCCTCACGGCGTCGGGCGAGGTCGCCCTGGCCGACGAGAACTGGAGCGGCGGCTTCGATATCGTGGCGGGCGGCCACCCGCTGGCCCGGATGACCCTGGCCCACAACGGACTGACCGGCATCGGCGGCATCGACCTCGACACCCGCGACCTGATGTTCGCGCCCAGCGGCCTGCAACCCTCGGACCTGACGCCGCTGGTCGATGACATCGTCCAGGCGCCGGTCTCGGGCTCGGCGCGGTTCACCGGCCGGTTCGCCTGGGACCCCGCCCTGCCCGAAGGCTCCAGCCAGGGCCGCCTGGTCATCCCCGGCATCGACTTCACCAGCCCCGCCGGCCCTGTCCGTGGTCTCAAAGGGACCGTGGATTTCACCAGCCTGGCGCCCCTGCTGACCGCGCCGGATCAGGCCCTGCATATCGACGGGCTGGAGACGGTCACCCCCCTGACTGACCTCGACGTGGTCTTCGACATCGACGCATCGGCGATCCGGGTCGATGGCGGCGCCATCCGCGCGGCGGGCGGCACAGTCAGCGTCGAGCCCTTCTTCGTGCCCCTGGACCCGGCCCAGCCCACCGTGGGCGTGATCGTGCTGGACCGGATCCAGCTTGGCGAGGTGGTCAAGGGCGCCGGGCTGGGCGACAAGCTTCAGCTGGACGCTGTGGTCTCGGGCCGTATCCCCTTCACCTATGACCTCGCGACCGGGGCGAAGGTGATCGGCGGGACGCTGGGGGCGGTGCAGTCGGGGCGGCTGTCGATCCCGCGCGAGGCTCTGGCCGATCTGGATGCCGGCGGCGGCGGGGCCATCCCGCCAAACACCGTCGAGGACCTGGCCTATCAGGCGATGGAGAACCTGTCGTTCGACACCCTGAGCGCCGAGCTCAACAGTCTGGACCAAGGCCGGATCGGGGTGCTGTTCCACATCAAGGGCCGCCACGATCCGCCCCAGCGCCAGGAGCTGCGCCTGACCATCCCCGAACTGATCAGCCGCGACTTCCTGAACCGGCCCCTGCCCCTGCCGTCGGGGACGGGGATCGACCTGACGCTGGACACCAACCTGAACCTGAACCAGGTGATCAGCGACCTCCTGGCCGTCAACCGCGCCCGCGCCGGCGAGGCGGACGCCGCTCCGGCCGTCAGCCCAGTGGTCGAGCCGACGCCCCCACCGGCTGAGGATTCCGCCATTCAGGGTGCATCGCCTGCGGCTCCCTAGCGTTCAGCCCTCGTTCACTGTCTAAGTCGCATTCAAGCCTCACCATTGATCTCGCCCTGCCGAAGGACCGCCCATGAACCAGATCGGAACCTCACCAGCGATCGCACGACGGCTGGCTCTGGCCGGGCTTAGCGCCGCGCTGATGGGCGGCGCGCTGGCCGCCTGCACCCCGACCATTCGCCTCCAGGTCGATCCGATCCAGATCTACGCCAAGCTCGACGCCGACGTGCGCATCAAGCTGGACCAGGAACTGCAGGATCTGCTGCGCGAAAACCCCAACCTGTTCTAAGGAAAACCGTCATGACCTTGCGCAAGCTTTTCGTCGCCGGGGCCGCGATCATGGCCCTGGGCGTCGCCGCCGCCGCCGCCGTTCCCACCGCCTCCTGGGCTCAATCCGCCGCACAGAAGGCGCTGATCGACACCGCCAAGTCCGAGGGCGTCGTGGGCGAACAGGCCGACGGCTATCTGGGCTTTCACACCCCGTCTTCGGACACAGCCCTGCAGGCGGCGGTGACCACCACCAACGCCGCGCGCCGCAGCGTCTATGCCGCCAGCGCCTCTCAGGCGGGTACGACCGCCGACGTGGCCGGCGCCCGGATGTTCGAGACCCAGCTTCTGCCGCGCATCTCGTCGGGCCAGTGGTACCGCAACGCCTCGGGCCAATGGGTTCGTCGCTAGGCGGCTGAGCCATGGCGGGCCGGATCGGCAAACTGATGAGGTCGGCCGTGCTGGCCGGCCTGCTGGCGACGGCGGCGACATTCGGCCTGAACTGGGTCTGGACCGCCATCGGCGGCGGGGCGATGTCGATTCACGGCTGGATCGCCCTGGGTCTGGGCCTGTTCGGGACGGTCGCCCTGGCCTGGGTGCTCATGGCTCTGGCCTTCCGCTCGGACAGCGAGGGCTGGGATGCTCAGGTGGATGCCCGCGATGATCCAGCGCCGGAGCACCGCGAGCGCTGACCGCGACGAGGCCGGGTTTCTGTATTAGGCTGTCGCATTCGCCTTTGAGGAAGCCCGCCATGCGTCTTGTTTCAGCAATCCTTCCGTCCGCCATCCTGCTGCCGGTGCTGATCCTGGCAGCCTGTTCCGAGCCGATCGAAAAGGCCGCGCCTCCGCCCGGCCCCAAACCGGCTGCGGTTCTGGGCGGTGTGGACCTGAATCAGCCCGTTCGGGCCGTGGGGACCGAGCCCTTCTGGGGCGTCGAGATCAGCGGCGAAAACATGATCTATACCGGCATCGACCAGCCGGATCAGCGCGCATCGGCTCCCGACCCCGTCATTCAGGGCACCACGGCCGTCTATACGGCTGCGACCCAGGGCGGGGTCGTCATGGTCGTGACCCTAATCGCCACAGAATGTTCGGACGGCATGAGCGACCGGGTCTATCCCCTGACCGCCAAGGTCGAGATCGGCAAGGACACCCGCAACGGCTGCGCCGCCAGCGAAGCCTTCCTGATGACCGCGCCCGCGCCCTGAGTTTCGCTGCGCCCTAGGTTTTTGCTTCAGTCGGCGCCCAGCAGGGCGCCGACGCCGGGAATGCTTTTGACCGCATCGCCCAGCAGATCTTGGCCCGTCGCGGCGCGCACCCGCTCCCTTGCGGCAGGCAACACCCGCTTCAGTTCGGGCTTGTCGACGCCCTGACGCTTCAGCCGATCCAGCAGGCCCATGGCGTCGGCGATGGCGGCGCCAGACAGGCCGCCCGTGCTCTTCATCAGCCCGCCGAACAATCCCCCCGCCCGAGGCTTGGCCTCGTCGGACCCCGCCAGGGCCTCAGCGCCCGGCACGGCGGCGTAGAAGGCGTCTCGGGGGCCGGTCTGGGCGTGCTTGTCCAGCAGACCCAGCGCCCCGACCAGGGCGGCGCGCGCCTGATCCAGGTCCAGACCCGCGCCCTCGGCCGCTTGCGCGATCAGGGCCTCGATGGAAATCGGCGTGTCGATGTTGCGATTCATGGTCGGGCCTTAACGGTTCCAAAAGCGAAGCGATCCTAAGGATTGCGGCATGACCCAAGGTGCCTCCCCCGTCCAGAATGGACTTCCAGCCCATAACGGCCTTGCGCCCATGCCGCACGAAGCCGCGCCCGCAGACCTGCGCCCCCTGACCTCTCTGCGCTTCCTGGCGGCGATGTGGGTGGCCCTGTTCGCCTTCTGGCCGAACCTGGACGTGGCCAGCCTGGGCCTTCCCACCATGCCGGGCCTAGTAGGCAAGGGCTATCTGGGGGTCGAGCTTTTCTTCGTCCTGTCCGGCTTCATCCTGTGCCACGTCTATCTGGCGGCGCACGGCGAGAAACGCTTTAGCTACAAGGACTTCCTGTGGGCGCGCGTCGCTCGGGTCTACCCCCTGCATATCGCCACCCTGATCGGGGTCGGCGTGCTGGGCCTGGGCGCGACCATGGCCGGCATGGCCATCGATTCCAACGTGCTGAGCTGGTCGTCCCTGCCCGCCAACATCTTCATGGTCCATGCCTGGGGCCTGGCGCCCGAGGCCGGTTGGAACCACCCCTCCTGGTCGATCTCGGCCGAGTGGTTCGCCTATCTCTGCTTCCCCGCCTTCGCCTTCGTGGCCTGGAAGCTGCGCCATCGCCCGGTCGCGGCCGTCATTGGCGCCATCGTCTTCATGACCGCCCTCTATGCCGGGTTCGAGCGACTGGCCGGCTTTCCCCTGACGGAGGCCACCATCCGCTGGGGCGCTCTCAGGATCGTGCCCTGCTTCGCCTATGGCTGCGCCCTGTATCTCCTGTTCCGTCGCGCCCCCCTGCCCCGAGCGGGCCTGCTGGCTGCCGGTCTGGCCGTCCTGATCATCATTGCAGCATCCTGGCAGGTTTCAGACGCCATCATCGTCGCCCTGTCCGGCGGTCTGATCCTGAGCCTGGCCTCCCTGTCCAACGCCCGCGCCGGCCTGCTGGCGTCCAAGCCCGCCGTCTATCTCGGAGAGATCAGCTACTCGGTCTATATGGTCGTGGTTCCGTGGAAGCTGCTGGCCGTTAACCTTGCGGCCAAGCTGACGGATGCGCCCGACAAGCAACTTCAACTTTTCGTGTGGTTGGCGATCATGGCCGGCCTGCCGATCGTAGCGGCGGTCTCGTACCATCTGGTGGAATACCCCGCCCGCAAGGCTTTGAGGGGTTGGCGCACTCGCCGTTCCGCTGCGAAAAAGCCTGCCCAACCGGCCCAGCAACTCGCCTGAAAAGGGTGCTTCAACCCGAGAGCGATATGCTTTAGGGCTGAAGGCCGGGCGTAACAGTCAGAAATATTCAGCATGAAGAAACGCGTCACAGCCGCTGCGGTTGCAGCGACCCTGGCCTTTTTCGCGGTGGGAACCGCGCCGGCTTCAGCGGACGCTCCCTACTGGCAGTGCGTGACGTTTGCCCGGATGTTCTCGGGCATCAACATCTTCGGTGACGCCTGGACCTGGTGGAATCAGGCCACGGACCGCTTCCGCACCGGCGGCGCGCCCGAGACCGGCTCGGTCCTGGTCTTCCGCCCCGAAGGCCGCATGAGCCGTGGCCACGTCGCCGTCGTCTCTCAAATCCTGACCGACCGCGTCATCCAGGTGACCCACGCCAACTGGGGCGGCAGCCGCGGCAAGGTCGAGGAAAACGTCACCGTCGTCGACGTTTCCGGCGCGGGCGATTGGAGCCAGGTCAAGGTGTGGTACAGCCCGATCCATGACCTGGGCACGACCGTTTATCCGACCTATGGCTTCATCTATAACGGCGCTCGCGACGCGTTCGAGGGCGGCCGCCAGATGGCTGCGAACACCTCCAGCGGCGGCAGCCAGTGACGTGACCCCCTGAAACTCCTCCAGGAATAGCTAGAGTCCGCCCCTCGAAAGGACGGACAGAATGAAGCGATCACGGTTCACGGAAGAGCAGATCATCGGAATCTTGCGCGAGCAGGAGGCCGGTGTTCCGGTGGCAGACTTGTGCAGGAAGCACGGGCTGAGCTCGCCGACCTTCTACAAGTGGAAGGCTAAGTATGGCGGCATGGACGTGTCGGAGGCCCGACGTCTGAAGGCGTTGGAAGAGGAGAACGCCAAGTTGAAGCGGATGCTGGCGGACTCGATGCTGGACAACGTCGCGCTGAAGGATCTGCTGGGAAAAAAGTGGTGACGCCCGCTGCGCATCGAGCGGCGGCGGCGCACCTGCAATCAGCCTACGCGATGAGCGAGCGGCGGGCTTGTCGGGTGCTGGGCGTGGATCGGACGAGCGTGCGCTATCAGGCGACACGAGCGGACGACGGCGCCCTGCGGGATCGGCTGAAGGCCCTCGCCCAGGAGCGCCGCCGGTTCGGTTATCGCCGTCTGCATGTGATGCTTCGGCGCGAGGGGCATGCGGTCAACAGGAAGCGGGTCCAGCGGATCTACCGCGAGGAGAATCTGACGGTGCGCCGGCGCGGCGGGCGCAAACGCGCCATGGGCACGCGGCGTCCGCTGGAGATTCCTCTGGTCGCGAACCAGCGCTGGTCGCTGGACTTCGTCTCCGACCAGATGACGGACGGGCGGCGCTTCCGCATCCTGACGGTGATCGACAACTGCACCCGCGAATGCCTCGGGCTCGTCGCCGACACGTCTCTGTCGGGCCGACGGGTGGCGCGCGAGCTCGACGCCATCATCTTGGGGCGGGGACGGCCGGACACGATCATCAGCGACAACGGCACGGAATATACGTCCACCGCCATCCTCGCCTGGGCCGACGACACCGGGGTGGGCTGGCACTACATCGCGCCCGGCAAGCCCCAGCAGAACGGCTTCAACGAGAGCTTCAATGGTCGGCTGCGCGACGAACTGTTGAACGAGACGCTGTTCCGCTCCCTGCCGCACGCCCGTGTCGTGCTCGAAGCCTGGCGGCGCGATTACAACGAAACCCGGCCGCACTCGAAGCTGGGATGGCTGACGCCCAAGGCCTACGCACAGGCGCTCACCGGACACAGCGGCCGGTCTGCTGCGCTGGTTGATGGCTGCTCAGACCGGCCTATTGCCAACCCCGCCAACACCAGTTCAGATCACCAAAGGACTCTCGTTATGGCTGGATGAGAAACGGGGGTCACGTCACCAGTAACACTGTCCTGACGGCGGCGGAGCCTTTCCGCCGATGATCCGCATCTATCGCAGCGGCGCGACGACGTTCGAACGCGTGACCGCCGACCTGGCGACCTGGACCCTGCCCCCCGACGTGATCTGGATCGACCTGGTCGATCCCGTCCCGGACGAGGACAGCGCCGTAGAGACTGCGCTCGGCCTGTCCATCCCCACCCGCGAAGAGATGGCCGAGCTGGAAGCCTCCAGCCGTCTGTACCGCGAGGACGGGGCGACCTACGTCACCTCGGACATCATCCATAACGGCGACGCCGACCTGCCCAGCGTCGATCCCGTCACCTTCGTCCTGACGTCCGGGCCTTTGGTGACGATCCGCTATTTCGATCCCAAGCCCTTCGCCATGCTGATCGAGAAGCTGGAGCGACAGCCCAACCTGTGCACCACCGGGGCCGACCTGTTCCTGCAGCTGATGGAGGCGGTAGTCGACCGCGCCTCGGACATCCTGTCGGTCAATGCGGCGCGGGTCGAGGCCGTGGCCAATCACGTCTTTTCCGAAGGCAAGACGGTCGGCTTCCAGAAGTTGATCACCAAGCTGGGGCGCGCCCATATCGTCAACGCCCGGATCGAACAGAGCCTGTCGGGCCTGGCCCGCATCTTCGTCTATGTCGCCTCGGACGAGCGGATCGACCATGTGCCCGACGCGCGCGAACATCTGAAGTCGCTCAGCAGCGACGCCGCCTCGCTGATCGCCCACAACCAGGCCGTGGCGGCGGGGATCAATTTCCAGCTGTCGGCGGCGCTGGGCCTGATCAATATCGAGCAGTCCTCGATCGTGAAGGTCTTCTCGCTGGTCACCGTCTGCCTGATGCCGCCGACCCTGATCGGAGCCATCTACGGCATGAATTTCGAGCACATGCCCGAGCTGCGCTGGATCGAGGGCTACCCCCTGGCCATCCTGGCCATGCTGATCTCGGGCCTGTCGCCCCTGATCTGGTTCCGCCGCAAGGGCTGGCTCTAGATGCCCGAACTGCCCGAGGTCGAGACCGTCCGACGCGGACTGGAGCCCGTCCTGGTCGGCGCCAGGCTGACCCGCGTGCGCCAGAACCGCCCCGACCTGCGCTTTCCGTTTCCCGACCGCTTCGTCGAGCGGCTGGAGGGCGCGACCGTGCAGCGGATCGACCGGCGCGCCAAATACCTGCTGGCGGCGCTCGACACCGGCGAGACCTGGGTCACCCACCTGGGCATGACCGGCCGCTTCACCCTGGACGGCGCCCAGCTGGGCGAGTTCGAGGAGCCCGCCCCCATCGCCGGCAAGCACGAGCACATGAGCCTGTGCGCCACGCGAAACGGCGCCACGACGCGGGTGGGCTATGCCGATGCGCGCCGCTTCGGCTTCATGGGACTGATCGCCACGGATCTGGTCGAGGCCCATCCCTGGTTCGCCGCCCTGGGTCCCGAACCGCTCGGCAACGGTTTCTCCGGCGCCCACCTGGCGCAGGCCTGGGCGGGCAAGACGCAGAATGTGAAGGTCAGCCTGCTGGATCAGCGGACCGTGGCGGGCCTGGGCAATATCTATGTCTGCGAGGCCCTGTACCGCGCCCGGATCTCGCCCCTGCTCGCAGCGGGCAAGGTGTCCAGGCCCCGGCTCGAGACCCTGGCCGCCGTGGTGCGCGACGTGCTGAACGACGCCATCCTGGCCGGAGGCTCGACGCTGAAGGACTTCGCCAATGTCGAGGGCGGCCAGGGCTATTTCCAGCACCGCTTCGACGTCTATGGCCGTGAGGGCCAGCCCTGCAACGCCGATGACTGCACCGGCGTGGTCAAGCGCATCGTCCAGGGCGGGCGCTCGACCTTCTATTGCCCCTCCTGCCAGAAGCGATGAGGCGCAGACGGTGAACGACCAGCGCATCATCCTGTTTCGCGGCATGAACACCGGCGGCGTGCGCGCGCCGGTCGGCGAGCAGCGGACGATGGCCGAGGCCATGGGACTGAAGAACCCGCGCACCCTGCAGGCCAGCGGCAACCTGGTGGTCGAGACGGACATGGCCACGGCTGCGCTGGAAGCCGCCGTCGAGACCGAGATGTCCCACCGCTTCGATCTGAAGATCGTCGCCATGGCGCGGACGCCCGAGCAATGGGCCGACCTGATCGCCGCCAATCCGTTTCAGGATGAGGCCAGGGCGCATCCGGCCAAGGTCGTGGCCATGGTGATGAAGGACGGCATCGCGACCGGCGGCCTGTCCGCCGTCCAGGCCCTGTGTCGCGACGGCGAGGCGATCGCGTGGACGTCCGGCGTGCTCTATTTCTGGTTCCCCAACGGCCAGGGCGGCTCCGACGTCTTCAAGAAGGCGACGCCGAAGATGCTGGGCATGGGCACGGGCCGCAACTGGAACACAGTGCTGAAACTGGCGGAAATGGTCGGAGCGGACATAGCGGCATGACCTATCGCAAGACCCATCTGTGGATCAGCCTGGTCGTCGGCCTGTGCGTCTGGGGCGCCTATTTCACCCATGTGGTGCGCGCGCTTGGGGCCGGAGACGTCGGCGGCCTGGTCTGGTGGTTCGTGGGCGCGCTGGTCGTCATGGTCATCGTCGAGACCGCAGCGACCGGCCTGATCGCCTGGCTGTTCCGCTGGCGGACCCGCCAGCTGGACGACGGCCCCACGCTTCAGGCGGCGCTCAAGGCCAGCCACGTCGCCCTGATGATCCTGGTCGCCCTGGTGCTGATCTCGGCGGCCGGCCTGTCGATCGCGGGCCTGTTCGGATGGTCGCCGTCGCTGACTTCGCCCAACCTGCCGGTCATCGCCGCCAACGCCCTTCTGGCCATGGTGGTGGTCGCCGAACTGGCGCGGGCCGCCTTCACCCTGGCGCTGATCCCCCGCCGCTAGAGGCGGCTCCGGCATAATCGCCGCCCCGCCCTGCATCAAAGCGGGTTTCGCCGCCGGGCCGGGCTTTGTAAGCAGACGCCATATCAAGGGAGCCCGCCGATGTCCGACACCTATGACAACCTGCTGATCGAGCGCCACGCCGACGGATACGCCGTGGTCACCCTGAACCGGCCCGAGGCGCTGAATGCGCTGAACGCGGCCCTGTTCAAGGACCTGGCCGACTTCCTCGACGCGGTCGAGCATGACGACACGGTGCGCTGCCTGATCCTGACCGGCTCGGGCGAGAAGGCCTTCGCCGCCGGCGCCGACATCAAGGAGATGGCGGACCAGTCCTATGCCCAGATGTATGCGGGCAACTATTTCGCCCTGGGCCACGACCGCATCACCCGGTTTAGGAAGCCGATCATCGCGGCGGTCAACGGCTTCGCCCTGGGCGGCGGTTGCGAGCTGGCCATGCTGTGCGACTTCATCGTCGCCTCGGACAAGGCCAGGTTCGGTCAGCCCGAGATCAACCTGGGCGTCGCCCCCGGCATCGGCGGCTCGCAGCGCCTGACCCGTCTGGTCGGCAAGTCCAAGGCCATGGATATGGTCCTGACCGCCCGCATGATGGACGCCGCCGAGGCCGAGCGCGCCGGTCTGGCGTCGCGCGTCGTGCCCCACGAAACCCTGCTGGAAGATACCCGCAAGATCGCCGCCAAGATCGCCTTCCAGAGCCCGCTGGCCATCATGGCCAACAAGGAAATGGTCAACGCCGCCCTGGAGACCACCCTGACGCAAGGTATCCAGTTCGAGCGCCGCCTGTTCCACTCCCTGTTCGCCTTCGAGGACCAGAAGGAAGGCATGGCCGCCTTCGTCGAGAAGCGGAAGCCGGTGTTCAAGGGGCGCTGAACCGGCGGGGTTAGGGAGTAGGCAGTAGGGATTAGGGCGCTGATTGCGTTGCTTGCCTTCCCCTAATCCCTACTCCCTAACGCCTACTCCCCAACTGGACCCGGCGCTTGACGCAGTTCACCCTGCCGGAATGCGCGAATCCCCCGCCTTCTACGAGTTCTTCGCCGGCGGCGGCATGGTCCGCGCCGGGCTGGGCGAGGGCTGGCGCTGCCTGTTCGCCAATGATTTCGACGCGCGAAAGGGCCTGTCCTATCAGGCCAACTGGGGGCTCGGGGGCGAGCTTCATGTCGGGGATGTGCGAAAGGTCACGGCCGCCCAACTGCCCGGCGTCGCCGACCTGGTCTGGGGCTCCTTTCCCTGTCAGGACCTGTCGCAGGCGGGGGCCGGCAAGGGTCTGGCCAGCGACCGATCAGGCAGTTTCTATCCCTTCTGGGACCTGATCCGCGCCCTGGCCGAGGAGGACCGCGCCCCGGCCATCGTCGCCGTCGAGAATGTCTGCGGCGCCCTGACCTCGCGCGGCGGGGCCGATTTCGAGGCCATCTGCGGGACCTATGCCGAGGCCGGCTATCGCTGCGGCGCCCTGGTCATCAACGCCGAACTGTTCACGCCCCAGTCCCGTCCGCGCCTTTTCATCATCGGCGTGCACGAGCGGGTGGCGATAGACCCCGCCCTGACCTCGCCCGAGCCGCTGGAGCCCTTCCATACGCCGGGTCTGCGCCGCGCGGTGGACCGCCTGCCCGATGCGATCCGCGCCTCCATGATCTGGTGGAACCTGCCGACGCCCGAGCGCCGCGCGACCGTCTTCGCCGATCTGGTCGAGGACACGCCCGCAGGCTCGGAAACCGGCGAACCCGCCTGGCACACGCCCGAGGAGACGACGCGGCTTCTGGCCATGATGACCCCGGTCAACCGCGCCAAGGTCTCGGCCGCCATGCGCGCGGGTCGCCGGATGGTCGGAGGCGTCTATCGCCGCACCCGCACCGACGCCGATGGCAAGAAGCATCAGCGCGCAGAGGTCCGCTTCGACGATGTCGCCGGCTGCCTGCGCACACCGGGCGGCGGGTCCAGCCGCCAGACCATCATGGTGGTCGAGGGCCAGTCGGTCCGCTCACGCCTGATCTCGGCGCGCGAGACCGCCCGGCTGATGGGCCTGCCCGATACCTATGTCCTGCCGCGGCGCTATTCCCAGGCCTATCACCTGACCGGCGACGGGGTGGTCGTGCCGGTTGTGCGGCATCTGGCGGACTGCCTGTTCGAGCCCCTGATCGGCCTCGGCGCCACCGCCGCAAGCGAGCCGCTCAGTCGCCGCGCCTGACGCAGGTCCAGGCTCCGGGGACAAGGCAGTTTCTCGCTGCGAAACCGTCGGAGGATGGTGTGCCAATGCGGAAAGACGCGCTAAAGGGGTCCGCGCATGCGCGGATCGCGCATCGACCCTGAGGAGAGTTCGCCTTGCAGATCGTGAAACACCCCAACCCGACCTCCGCCGACGAGCGCGCCAAGCGCATGCTCGATCCCGGCTTCGGCAAGGTGTTCACCGACCATATGGTGACCATCCGCTGGAGCGAGGGACAGGGCTGGCACGACGCCCAGATCGGGCCGCGCCAACCCTTCCAGATCGACCCCGCCGCCAGCGTGCTTCACTACGCCCAGGAAATCTTCGAGGGCATGAAGGCCTATCGTTCGGGCAACGCCGTGACCCTGTTCCGGCCGCTGGAGAACTCGGCCCGCTTCGCCCGCTCGGCCGAGCGTCTGGCCATGCCGGTCCTGCCCGACGACCTGTTCATCGCCGCCGTCGAGGCCCTGGTTCGCACCGATGTCGACTGGATCCCGGAACAGGAGGGCGCGACCCTCTACCTGCGCCCCTTCATGTTCGCCAATGAGTCCTTCCTCGGCGTCCGGGCCGCGACCGAATACATGTTCTGCGTCATCGCCTCGCCCGCCGGCGCCTATTTCAAGGGCGGCGCAAAGCCGGTGAAGCTGTGGGTGTCGGACGACTACACCCGCGCGGCGCCCGGCGGCACGGGCGCGGCCAAATGCGGTGGCAACTACGCCGCCAGCCTGGTCGCCCAGCAGCAGGCCGTGGCCAAGGGCTGCGACCAGGTCGTCTTCCTGGACGCCGCCGAACACCGCTGGGTCGAGGAACTGGGCGGCATGAACATGTTCTTCGTCTTCGACGACAACACCCTGCGCACCCCGCCCCTGGGCACCATCCTGCCGGGCATCACCCGCGAGTCGATCCTGACCCTGGCCGCCGAACAGGGCCTGAAGGTCGAGCAGGCCCCCTATGACATCGACAGCTGGAAGGCCGACGCCGCCAGCGGCCGCCTGAAGGAGGCCTTCGCCTGCGGCACCGCCGCCGTGGTCGCAGCCGTGGGTGAAATCCGCTGGAACGGCGGAGAGCAACTGGTCGGAGGCGGCGTCGAAGGCCCCGTCACCACCGCCCTGCGCGACGAGCTGACCGGCATCCAGCGCGGTTCGCGCGACGACCGCCATAACTGGCGCCACACGATCGCGCTCTGAGCGATTGATGCGCCTCGGTCGTTCTGTCTTCGACGGTCCGGCCGAGGCTGTCGCCCGCGCCCTGATCGGCGTCGAGCTGACCGTAAACGGCGTTGGCGGGCGGATCGTCGAGACCGAGGCCTATGATCTCGGCGACCCGGCCTCCCACAGCTTTCCGGGGCCGACCCAGCGCAACGCGGTCATGTTCGGACCGGTGGGCCGCGCCTATGTATATCGAATCTATGGCCTGCACTGGTGCCTGAACGTCGTCTGTGACGCCGACGCGAGGGGCAGCGCTGTCCTGATCCGCGCGTTGGAGCCCACGGTCGGCATCGAAACCATGGTCGAGCGGCGCGGCCTGGCAGGCGTCCGCAGCCTGTGTTCCGGCCCCGGCAAGCTGGCCCAGGCCCTGGCCGTCACAGGCGACCTGAACGGCGCGGATTTGACGTTTGAGCCCTTCGCGCTAAGGCCGGGCAACGCCGCCGACATCATCGTCGGCCCCAGGATCGGCATCACCAAGGGGGTGGAGACGCCCTGGCGGTTCGGCCTTCGCGGCTCACCCTACCTCAGCCGGCCTTTTCCGAAATAACGCCGGCAAGCTTCGCCTTTGCGCCGCCAGCGATCCGCGTCATGATCCCTTGGAAGGCTCACAAGGCAACCGAACCCCCGTTCGCGTCTTGGTCATCAGGGGGCATGGAGGGTTCGATGACAAAATCACCAATGGTTCTGGCGGCCCTGGCGGCCCTGGCGGCGACCGGCTGTACCGCCCCTAACTCCGGCGGCTATGGCGGAGGCATGACGCAGGTCTTGGGCCCCCAGGGGCCGAGCACCTGTTTCTTTGGCCAGGACGTCAATAACTTCAACGTGCGGGACCGCCAGACAGCCTATGTCTCGACGCGTCAGGGCTATGTCTTCCGCCTCGACTCGCCGCCCAATTGCTTCAGCGTCGGCACCGAGAGCCTGGGCGTCGAACCCTACAATAGCGTCAGCCCGCGCGTCTGCGTCGGCGGTCAGGCCAATGTCGCGGTCGGCCAGTTCCGCGCCCCGCCCCTGCGTTGCGTCGTCCGCGTCTCCGGCCCCATCCGCGACAGCGCCGAGTCCGGACTGAGATCACGCCAGGACTAGAGGCGTCGCCACCTCTACCCCCTAACCTTCGTCCCTAGACGTCGACGGCGGCGTCCAGGGCGTTTGCCTGGATGAACTCGCGGCGGGGCTCGACCACGTCACCCATCAGCTTGGCGAACAGGTCGTCGGCGTCGTCGGCGTGGTTGACCTTGACCTGCAACAGGGTGCGGGCGTTGACGTCCAGCGTCGTCTCCCACAGCTGCTCGGGGTTCATCTCGCCCAGACCCTTGTAGCGCTGGATGGCCAGGCCCTTCTTGCCCGCGTCCAGCACGGCGTTCAGCAGGTCCATGGGACCGCGCACCGTGGTCGCCTTGTCCTTGCGGCGATAGACGGCCGGGGCGTCGAACAGCCCCTCGAAAGCCAGGGCCCGATCGGCCAGACGGCGCGCGTCCAGCGAGCGGATCAGGGCCTCTTCCAGCACGACCTTTTCCAGCACGGCGCGCTTGGTGCGGTTGAACACCACCGCGCCCTGTTCGCCCGGCTCGCCGGCCCAGCCGCCGTCGCCTTCTTCGGCATAGAGGTCGAAGCGGGTCGCCGCCTTTGCAGCCTTGTCGGCCAGGGGGGCACCGTCATCGGCGAACAGACCGGCCAGGGCCGCCTGCTCGATGGCGAACATCGGGGCGCGCTGGCTCAGGCGATCGACGCCGGCCTTGAAGGCCTTGGCCTCGCGCACCAGGGCCTGCAGGTCCTGGCCGCTGCGACGCTCGCCGCCCGGCAGGTCAAGCGAGGCCTCTGACGAGCCTTCCTCGATCAGATAGGCGTCCATTTCCGCCTGATCCTTCAGGTAGCGGAAACTCTTGCCCTTCGAGACCTTATAGAGCGGCGGCTGGGCGATATACACGTGCCCGCGTTCGATCAGCTCGGGCATCTGGCGATAGAAGAAGGTCAGCAGAAGCGTGCGGATGTGGGCGCCGTCGACGTCGGCGTCGGCCATCAGAATGATCTTGTGATAGCGCAGCTTGTCGGCGTTGAAGTCGTCTCGACCGATGCCGGTGCCCAGGGCCAGGATCAGGGTCCCGATTAGTTCCGAAGACAGCATCCGGTCGAAACGCGCGCGCTCGACGTTCAGGATCTTGCCGCGCAGGGGCAGGACGGCCTGGTTCTCGCGGTTACGCGCCTGCTTGGCCGAGCCGCCGGCGCTGTCGCCCTCGACGATGAAGAGTTCGGACTTGGCGGGATCGCGTTCCTGGCAGTCGGCCAGCTTGCCGGGCAGGCTGGAGATATCCAGCGCCGACTTGCGCCGCGTCAGGTCGCGCGCCTTGCGGGCCGCTTCACGGGCCGACGCCGCCTCGATGATCTTGGAGACGACCAGCTTGGCCTCGACCGGGTGTTCCTCGAACCACTGGGCCAGACCCTCGGTGCACAGGCCCTCGACGGCCGGGCGGACCTCTGACGAGACCAGCTTGTCCTTGGTCTGTGAGCTGAATTTCGGGTCCGGCACCTTGACCGACAGGACGCAGGTCAGGCCCTCGCGGGCGTCCTCGCCGGACGGCGCGACCTTCTCCTTCTTCAGCGCGCCCGAGCTTTCCATGTAGGAACTCATCACGCGGGTCAGGCTGGTGCGGAAGGCCGACAGGTGGGTGCCCCCGTCGCGCTGGGGGATGTTGTTGGTGAAGCACAACATCGTCTCGTGGTAGGAGTCGTTCCACCACAGGGCGAGGTCGATCTCGATATTGTCCTTCTTGCCGCGAATGACGATGACGTCCTTCAGGATCGGCGACTTGGACTTGTCGAGGTGGCGCACGAAGGCCTCCACGCCGCCCTCGTAATGCAGCAGGATATCGACCGGTTCGGCGCCGCGATGATCCTGCAGCTTGATGACCACGCCCGAGTTCAGGAAGGCCAGCTCGCGCAGGCGGTGTTCCAGGGTCTTCAGGTCGAAGTCGATGTGGCTGAAGGTCGTGACCGAGGGATAGAAGGTGACCTGGGTGCCCGACAGGACCTTGCCGTTGTCGCGCAGGGGCGCATCGCCGGTGACGACCAGGCTCTCGACCGTGTCGCCACGCTCAAACTTCATCTCATGGCGCTTGCCGTTCCTGAAGATGACCAGTTTCAGCCAGTCCGACAGAGCGTTGACGACCGAGACGCCCACGCCATGCAGACCGCCGGAGACCTTATAGGAGTTCTGGTCAAACTTACCGCCGGCGTGCAGCTGGGTCATGATGACCTCGGCCGCCGAGACGCCTTCTTCGGCGTGGATGTCGACGGGGATGCCGCGGCCGTTGTCGGTGACGGTGACGGAACCGTCGGCGTTCAAGATGACCTCGACCAGATCGGCGTGGCCGGCCAGGGCCTCGTCGATGGCGTTGTCGACGACTTCATAGACCATGTGGTGCAGGCCCGAGCCGTCGTCGGTATCGCCGATATACATGCCGGGCCGTTTGCGAACGGCGTCCAGACCCTTGAGAACCTTGATGGATTCCGCGCCATAGGCCGCTTCTTCGGCGGTGTCTTCGTGGCGGGCGTTTTCGTTCTGGTCGGTCATTCAATCGTCCGGAGACGCGGGCGGCTGAGGGGTCTGATGAACGCGACCCGGCCCGCTGGTATGAGCTTGGCGAGACCCGCCGATTCAGGCGGATTCGATGTCACGTTTATATAGGAATTCCCCCACGAAAAGCGAGGGAAAGCGGCGGTCTCAGGCCTCCGCCGCCAGGGTTCCGCCCTCGACCCGGACGAAGCGCGCGCGGCCCTTCAGTTCTTCGAACAGCACGGCCTCCGTGCCGGTCATGAAAGCCTGAAGGCCAAGCGCCTCGATCTCGTCGAACAGGGCGGCGCGGCGGCGCGCGTCAAGGTGGGCGGGGGCCTCGTCCAGCAGCAGGACGGGCGCGGCGCCATCCTCGTCCTTCAGCCGCGTCACCTGGGCCAGGATCAGGTTCAGGACCAGGGCCTTCTGCTCGCCGGAAGACCCCTCGGCGGCGGGGCGGTTCTTCTCGCGATGGAGCGCCGTCAAGTCCGAGCGGTGCGGCCCGAACAGCGACCGCCCGGCGGCGGCGTCGCGGGCGCGGGAGCCGGCCATGCCCTCGCGGATGCGGGCGGCGATGTCGTCTGCCTCAAGGCCCTCCAGCGCCATGGCCTCGGCCTCGCCGGTCAGGCCGAGGTCGGCCTGGGGAAAGGGCCGGTCGCCGCGCGCGTCGATGCCCGATTGCAGGGCGCTGAGCGCGGCGGCGCGGGCGATGGCGGCGCGCGCCCCGGCCTCGCCCAGCCGCAGTTCCAGCGCGTCCAGCCACAGGGCGTCGGGCGCGCGGTTCTGCTCGGCGCTGTCGCTCAGCAGCCGCAGCCGCTCGCGCAGGGCCTTGTCATAGCCCGAGACCGAGGCCGCATGGCCGGGGTCGGCGGCGAACACCAGACGGTCGAAGAACTTCAGCCGCTCGACCCGCGCGTCCGAGAACAGCCGGTCCTGTTCCGGCGTCGCCCAGACCGGCCGCAGATAGTCGAGGAACCGGCCCGGTTGAGCCGTCTCGCCGTCGATACGGACGATGCGTCGCGAGGCGCCGGGGCTCTGCGTTCCCGTGCCGAGGCGGATTTCGTCGCCATCACCGCCGTCGAGCGTCAGAGCCACGGCCCAGGCCCGGCCGACCGCCTCGCCCGGCTCCCTGCGCCCCATCTCCTGCGCCGTCGCAGAGCGCAGACCCTTGCCCGGCGTGAACAGGCTGAGCGCCTCCAGCAGGTTGGTCTTTCCCGCCCCGTTCGGCCCATGCAGCACCACGCCCCCCGCGCCAACAGGCAGGGTCGCGGACGCATAGGACCGGAAGTCGGTGAGGGTGAGAGAGGCGATCAAATTCTTCCGCTCATCCCGGCGAAAGCCGGGACCCAGTCCTTTTGCTCAGACGCCGTCGACCGTCCAGAACCCATCCCACAGATCGGCCCAGGCGGGGTTCGATTTCTCGATCAGTTCCAGCTTCCAGGCCCGCTTCCATTCCTTGATCTGGCGCTCGCGACGGAAGGCGGCGTGCCGAGTATCGTGCAACTCATACCAGACCAGGAGGTGGACACCGTACTTGGCGGTGAACCCGTGACGCAAACCTTCGCGATGTTCGCCAGTCCGCTTGATCAGATCGTCGGTAGAGCCCGTGTAGAGCGTCCCGTTCCGCTGACTGGCGACGATGTAGGTGAAGAACGCCAACTCGACCTCCCGGAACTCGCAAAAGCACTGGGTCCCGGCCTTCGCCGGGATGAGCGGGGTTCTTAAACGCGCAGCGGCATCAGCACGTACTGCACGCCCGGATCGCCCGGATCGAGCACCAGGGTCGGGCTGGCGGGATCGGCGAACATGAAGGTGGCGTTCTCGCCCGTGATCTGGCCGGCGACGTCCAGCAGATAGCGGGCGTTGAAGCCGATCTCGAAGGGCTCTTCGGAATAGCCGATCTCGACCTCCTCGACCCCCTGCCCGGCCTCCATGTTGCGCACCGTCAGGGTGACGCGGTCCAACTCGAACGCCAGCTTCACCGACCGGCTCTTCTCGGCCGAGATGGTGGCGACGCGATCCACCGCCGAGGCGAAGACCGAGTTGTCGATGTCGGCCTGCTTGTCGTTCCCCTTGGGGATGACGCGCATATAGTCGGGGAAGGCGCCGTCGATGACCTTCGACGTCAAGGACGCCTGGCCGAACTCGAAGCGGATCTTCTGGGGCGAGACCTGGACCTCGACCTGGCCGGAACCGTCGTCCAGCAGACGGCGCACCTGGTCGATGGTCTTCCTGGGCACGATGACGCCGGGGCCGCCCGCCGCGCCTTCGGGCGCAGGCGTCTCGGCCAGGGCCAGACGGTGACCGTCGGTGGCCACGGCGCGCAGCAGGGGAATGCCGCCCTCGGCGACCGTGTGCAGGTAAAGGCCGTTCAGATAGTAGCGCGTCTCCTCGGTCGAAACGGCGAAGCGGGTCTTGTCGATCAGCCGGGTCAGGTCTTCCTTGGGCAGGGTGAAGCGCGTGCCGCCGCTGTCGGTCGACATGACGGGGAAGTCGCCTGCAGGAAGGACCGGAAGGTTGAACTTGGAGCGGCCCGCCGAGACCGTCAGGCGCGGATCGTCGCCGTTGTAGGTCAATGAGACCTCGGCGCCGTCGGGCAGCTTCCTGATGATCTCGTACAGGGTGTGGGCGGGGGCCGTGATCTGGCCCTCGACCTGAACCACCGCGTCGGCCTGGTCGACCATTTCCATATCCAGGTCGGTGGCGGCGAAGCTCAGGGTGTCGCGGCCCGCCGACAGCAGGACGTTGGACAGGATGGGGATGGTGTTCCGGCGTTCGACGACGCTCTGGACGTGGCCGAGCGCCTTCAGAAGCGCGGAACGTTCGATGGTCAGTTGCATATCGTCTCAAAGTCCGGCGCGGCGGAATCGGCCCCGCGCGATAGAATGACTTCGGACACTAGCGAATTGACGCGATGGGGCAAGGAAGCGGGCAATGTTCCACAGACTTCTCCCTCCCCTTCGAGGCGGGAGACGGCGGCGGCCTAGCCCCGCAGCTTGCGCGTCAGGGCCTCGACGTCGCGGGCGATCTGATCGTCCTGGGTCAGCAGTTCCTCGATCTTGCGCACGCCGTGCAGAACGGTCGTGTGGTCGCGCCCGCCGAAGCGACGGCCGATGTCGGGATAGGAGCGGGTCGTGTGCTGCTTGCACAGGTACATGGCGATCTGACGCGGACGGGCGATGGCGCGGGTGCGGCGCTCGCTCAGCAGATCGGCCTGTTTCATCTGGAAATGCTCGGCGACCGTCTTCTGGATCTCATCGACGGTGATGCGGCGCTCGGGGCCGCCACGCAGGGCGGCGCCCAGCAGGCTGGCGGCCTCGTCCACGCCCAGCGAGGCCAGACGCGTCCCGGCGGCGGCGGCCAGGGTGTTGACGGCGCCTTCCAGCTCGCGGACCGAACCGGGCGTGCGGTCGACCAGTTGTTCCAGCACCTCACGCGGCGCCTCGCCGGTGACGATGCCCATGCGGGCGAAGGCGGCCAGGCGGTTCTGGGCCACGGCGATCTTGAGAGCCCGGTCGGCAGGCTCGACCGGGCAGGTCAGGCCGGCGGACAGATGGCTGCGCAGGCGGGGCTCGACCTCGGTCAGGGCCATCGGCGCGCGATCCGCCGAGAGGATGATGCGTTTACCGTCCTCGATCAGGGCGGTCAGGGTCGAGAGCAGTTCTTCCTGGGTGCTCGCCTTGCCGCCGACGAACTGGACATCGTCCAGCAGCAGCATGTCGGCCGAGCGCAGGCTTTCCTTGAAGGCGGCGGTCGAACGGTCCTGCATGGCCCGCACGAAGGTCGACAGGAAGCGTTCAGCGGTCAGATAGACCACCTTGGCGTCGGGACGCAGGCGCTGCGCCTCCCAGGCGATGGCGTTCAGCAGGTGGGTCTTGCCGTAGCCATAGGGGCCGCAGAAGAAGATCGGGTTGAAATGGCCGTCGGCCCACGCAGCCGTCTGTTTGGCGACCGCCAGGGCGAAGGCGTTGCCCTGGCCTTCGACGAAGCTGTCGAAGGTCAGGCGTTCCTGCAGGCCAGCAGCGCGAACGGCGCGAGCGCCATCGGTGACGGGCGGCACGGTGGCGGAGGGAGCAGCGAACGCCATGGACGCCATGGCCGAAGGCTCGACGCCCGTGGCGGTCGCCGGCGGGGGCGAACCCACCTCGGCGCGGCAGCGGACATCCAGGCGACGCGACAGGCCGTCCAGGCCCAGCCAAAGTTCGTTCATGCGGCGCAGGGCGTTCTTGCGCACCCAATCGCGGGCATAGGCGGTGGGGGTGACCAGGATCAGTTGGCCGGCGCCATCGGCCCGAACCGACGACGGGGCGATGTAGGAGCTGAACGGTCCGTCGCCGATCTCGGCGCGCAGACGCACGGAGGCCTCGGTCCAGATCTGATTCAGATCCGTGGTGTTCGCCATCGCCAGCCCGCCAGCCATTTGCCCCCCAGTCATCTGCATCGTCCCTAGACCCGTTCCAGACCCTGAACCGGGTCGCCCGCCCTCGGTCACGATGACCGACGACCTTCACGCAGCGGACGTCAGCAGGGACGCGTTCTCCTGTCTCGGAAAAGCCTGCGCTTTGCCGAGCCTGAGAGGCCTCACATTCTGACGTCTCGCGCCGTCGCGGGGTGTGATCCCCGCGCCGTCCTCATCCGTGGGATGCAGGTGCGCTAGAGCCCAAAACTTAGCCTCGGGACGGGTCGGGTCAACGCTGATTCGCGAATCGATTTGCAGTTAAATTCGTTGACTCCGCTAAAGGCAGACGCGGCTTGGGAAAATGTCGCTAACCACGATATTCGCCACCGAGGCGAGCACGGTTCGTCCAACGCCAACTTATCCGCAGACGGCAAAACGGCGAGAGAGCAGATGCCCTCTCGCCGTTGTAATCGCTGCATTTTCTCGTATCGGCACAACTGTGGCCGAGACGCCTCGGCCTTAAGTTAGTCAGCCGACAAAGCGCCGAACCCGTCGCTTAGGCGGCGGTCGACAGCTTCTTCAGCTGGGCGGCCAGACGGCTCACCTTGCGCGAGCCGGTGTTCTTGTGAACCACGCCCTTGGAGACGGCGCGCATCAGTTCGGACTGCGCTTCGATGAAGGCGGTCTTGGCTGCACCGGCGTCGCCGCCGGTCACGGCTTCCTGGAACTTGCGCAGGAAGGTGCGGACACGCGTGCGGCGCGCCTTGTTCACTTCGGTGCGGGCGGCGATCTTGCGGATCGCCTTGCGGGCGCCGGCGTTGTTGGCCATCGAAAAACCTATGAGACAAAAAGCGCCGCGGACGTGGGTCCACAGCGCGGAAATCTGAAGAGGCGCGGCTATAGCGGAAAGGTCGCCGGGGATCAAGCGGCTGGAATCCGGCGCTCGACTCACAGGCCCGCTCCACTGCCCGCTTGATGCGATCCCCTGCAAATACCATATCCCTATGGACGACGCCGGGTCTTGCCGCTTCAGGGGGATGGCCGGTGTCGCAGTCGCTTTTCGAGGACTGACGATGACGACACGCACCCTGCTGTTTGACAGCCCCTTTCTGCTCGGGTTCGATCAGACACGCGCCCTGATCGACCGCGCCGCCAAGGCCGCGGCCGAAAGCTATCCCCCCTATAATGTCGAGCAACTGAGCGAGCGCGAGGTCCGCATCACCCTGGCGGTGGCCGGCTTCACCGCCGATGACCTGGCGATCAGCCTGGAGGGTCGGCAACTGACCATCGCGGGCAAGCGCGAGGACGCCAAGGGCGGCGAAGCCCAGGCCTATCTGCATCGGGGCATCGCGGCGCGCGGTTTCGTGCGCAGTTTCGTCCTGGCCGATGGGCTCGAGGTCGAGGACGCCTCGTTGGACCACGGCCTGCTGCACGTCGACCTGAAGCGGCCAGAGCACACCGAGGCGGTGCGACGGATCCCGATCCGCGCGGGGTGACGCCACGACAGACTTTCGCGGCCGCCGGATCGGCGCCGAACCGCTCCTGATCTGGGGCGTTACCTGAATATAAGGAGGCGGTCGCATGACGCCCACGAGAATGACCAAGGAAGACTTTGCCGGACTGGGGGCTCCCGACCTGGTCTATGTCCGCGAAATCACGGCCGCCGATGTCCTGCTGGATGTGCAGACCGACGCCCATGGCGTCGAGATCGATCCAGAGCAGACCCTCTATGCCGTCCACAGCGCGGACGGCGAGCGGCTGGCCGTCATGCTGGACCGCGAAACGGCCTTTGCCGCCGCCGTGGCGCACGAACTGGCGCCTGTTTCGGTGCACTGACCGAGCCGGGACGCACTTCAAGCAGGTTGCGAAAGAATCCAGGCGCCAGACTTGGCCTGACGGACTTGGCCTGACCCAAGTCGGCCTGGCGAGGTGCCCTCAGGCCGCCGTGGCGGGCTGCTGATCACGCACGAACAGGGCGCGCACGGCGTCGGGGGTGCGGGCCTGGCGAAGTTGCTCGCGCAGTTCGGGCGAACGCATGGCGCGCGACACAGCCGCCAGCGCCCTCAGATGGGCCGCGCCATCGCGCGGCGGGGCGAACAAGGCCAGCATCAGGTCCACCGGACGATCATCCACGGAACCATAAGCCACTGGCGTATCCAGTCGGACGAAGACGGCCACAACCTGGGATAGACCAGGAATTCTGGCGTGAGGCACGGCCACGCCCGAACCCAGACCGGTGGAACCCAGGGCTTCGCGCTCCATCAGGGCGTCCAGCACCTGAGCCTCGGGAACGCCGAGAGCCTGGGCCGCAGCCTCGGCCACGACATGCAGAGCCTGGCGCTTAGACGAGGCTCCGCCACGCAGGACGATGCCGTCCTTCGCCAGCAATTCACCAATATCCATAGCAAACCCCGAAACTACGCTTCGCCTCCAGCGGCATTCGGCCATCCCGGACGGGCGCGCGCCGTTTAGACGTTTCGCCCGTCGCGGGAAAGCCTTATGCGCCCTAAGCGCTTACTGAACTGTGCCCATTGGCCTTGTCGGCGCCGTTGGCCGCGCCGTTCGTCACCGTGCGCTCTGGATCAATCCAGCCCACATTTCCGTCGGGACGACGATAGACGACCGACAGGCCGCCATGGGCCGCATTGCGGAACAGCACGACCGGATAGCCGGTCATATCCAACTCAAGCACCGCCCGTCCCACCGTGATGGTGCGGATCTCGGACTGGGTTTCGGCGATGACCATGCCGACGGGCGGCGGGCCGTCCGCTCCAGCATCGCCGAAGTCTTCATCCTCGACGGTGTCGGGATCGCGGAACACGATGCTGCGCGCGACGGCTGCGGCCGCCATTTCGGTTTTCTCGGGCGACAAGCCCTTGGGACCGGTGTGGTGATCCTTCAGCCGACGCTTGTAGCGACGCACCCTCTTCTCGAGTTTGTCGAGACTTTCCGTGAAGGCGGAATGGGCGTCGCCGCCGCTCCCCGTCGTGACCAGGGTCTGCCCCGACGCCAGGCGGACCCAACAGTCCACCTTGAAGCCGAAGCCGTCCTTGGACACCACGACCTCGGCGTTTTCACCGCCGCGTTCGAAGTATTTTCCGACGCCCTCTTCGAGTTCCTGGGAGATGCGCGAGCCTAACGCTTCGCCGACATCCACGTGCTTGCCGCTCACTTGAACTTGCATGTGAGTAGAACGCGACCGTCCGCTTTTGGTGTCAACGGAGATCATCGAATTTGCGGTCACGCTTAAGTGTGCGTCAGGCCGTCTTGAGCATCCGCCGGCGCTGGACCGAGGACGGAATCCTGAGCGCTTCCCGGTACTTCGCCACGGTGCGTCGGGCGATATCGATGCCCGCCTCGTTCAGAAGTTCGACAATCCGGTCGTCGGACAAAACGTCGCCATCACGACCTTCGTGATCGATCATCGACTTGATGCGATGACGGACCGCCTCGGCGGAGTGGGCCGCGCCGTCTCCGGTCGCGTTGATAGAGGCCGTGAAGAAGAATTTCAGCTCGAACACCCCGCGCGGGGTCGAGACGTATTTGTTCGATGTGACGCGCGACACGGTCGATTCATGCATGCCGATGGCGTCCGCGACCGTCTTCAGGTTCAGCGGTCTCAGGAACTCGACGCCGAAGGCCAGGAAAGCGTCCTGTTGGCGCACGATCTCGGACCCGACCTTGAGGATGGTCTTGGCCCTCTGGTCCAGCGACTTGACCAGCCAACTGGCCTGGGCGGCGCATTCGGCGACGAAGGTCTTCTCAGTGTCGCTGCGAGCCCCCGCCGCGATGGTGGCGTGATAGCGCTTGTCCATCAGAAGACGCGGCAGCGTGTCGGCGTTCAGCTCGACCTTCCAGCCGCCGGCCGGATCGGGGCGGACATGGACGTCGGGGATGACCGTCTGGGCCGTCTCGCCGCCGAAGCCGGCGCCCGGACGCGGCGTCAGACCCTTCAGCTCCGCGATCATTTCGGCCAGGTCCTCGCCGTCGACGCCGCAGACCTGACGCAGGCCCGACAGGTCGCGTTTGGCCAGCAGGTCCAGATTGTCCAGCAGGGCCGCCATGGCCGGGTCGAAGCGGTTGCGCTCGACCAGTTGCAGCTTCAGGCATTCGGGCACCGACCGGGCCATGACGCCGGTCGGCTCGAAACCGTGACAGGCGCCCAGCACCGCCTCGACGCGGTCGAGGCCGCAGCCCAGGCGGTCGGCGATCTCGGCCAGTTCGCCGCGCAGGTATCCGCCCTCGTCCACCCCGTCGATCAGGCTGAGCGCGATGGCGTGGTCGGCGGCGCTGAAGCCGGCGGAGGACGCCTGGGCCTGAAGATGCTCCCATAGGGTCGCCTGGCGATGGTCAGGCCGCTCGCCGCCCTCGCCGTCGGAAAAGGATCCGCCCTTGCCGGCCTGGGACCAGTCGGACAGGCCTGGCTGGGCCTCGTCGCCCATCCGGTCGGCGCCGCGCTCGCCCGGCGAAGCGTCGCCATAAAGATCACTGTCGCCGACATCCACGCTGGCGCCGCGTTCGGCCGCGTCGTTGTCGCCGAAGCTGAGTTCGGAACTTTCCGTCAGGGTCGAGACCGGCGTCTCGCGGGCCGCATCGCCGCCTTCGCGGTCGGACGCGCCGTCGCTCTCGTCGCGCGACAGAAGGGGGTTCTTCTCGAGTTCGCTCTCGACGTATTCGTCCAGTTCCTGGTTCGACAGTTGCAGCAGCTTGATCGCCTGCTGCAGCTGGGGCGTGATGACGAGCCCCTGCCCCTGCCTGATTTCCAGCCTCTGCCCGACCACGTCGCCCAACCCCTTAAGCACGCCGGCCGACATGGCCCGGAACTTGCTAAGGGCGACAATGCCGCCAAGGGGTTAACGCCGGTCTAAGCGGTCGGGCCGACCGACGTCTGTGGGGCTATCACCCGTAGAGGTCGCCCAGATAGACGCGCCGCACCTCGGGATCATGGATGATCTCGTCAGGCGTGCCTTCGAACAGCACCGTTCCGCCCGCCATGATCGCGGCCCGGTCGATGATATCCAGCGTCTCGCGCACATTGTGGTCGGTGATCAGCACGCCGATCCCCTCGCCCGCCAGATAGCGGATGACCTGGCGGATGTCGGCGATGGCCAGGGGGTCGATGCCGGCGAAGGGCTCGTCAAGCAGCATGAAGCTGGGCTTGCCCGCCAGGGACCGGGCGATCTCGACCCGGCGCCGCTCACCGCCCGACAGACCTTGCGCCGGGGCGTGGCGCAGGTGGTCGATATGCAGTTCTTCCAGCAGGCGGGTGGTCTCGACCTCGATGGCCTTGCCGCTCTCGCGCAGCTCGACCACCGCCTTGATGTTCTGCTCGACCGTCATGCCGCGAAAGATCGAAGCTTCCTGCGCCAGATAGCCCAGGCCCATGCGGGCGCGCTGGTACATGGGCTGGGCGGTGACATCCTCGCCGTCCAGCCAGATTGAGCCCGAATCCGCCGGGATCAGGCCGGTGATCATGTAGAAACAGGTGGTCTTGCCCGCTCCGTTCGGCCCCAGAAGGCCGGCGACCTCGCCGCGCTGGACGGTCAGGGAGACGTCGCGCACCACCTGCCGCTGGCCGAAGCTGCGGGCGATGTTGCGCACGCGCAGGCCTTTTTCGGCGACCGGCTGTGACGCAACGGGAACCGTCGACGCCGGGGCGTCGTCCAGGTTCAGAGCGGAGAGTTCCTTGCGCGCCACGCGGAATCTGGCGGACCGGCCCGGGGGCTAGTTCGCGCGGCCTTGCGGATAGAAGACGCCCTGGATGCGGTTGTTGGAACCGCCGTCCATGTTCGCCGACCCCGTGTCGGTGTTGTATGTCAGGCGCGCCCCCGTCAGGACGTTGCGGCCCTGGGTCAGAATGACATCGCCCGAGATGACGATGGTGGCGGTCGCGACATTGTATTCGGCTCGGTCGCCCCGGATCGTCTCGGTCGGGGTGACGTAATAGACATTGCCGTTGGCGGTGACGCGGGTCACCGCGCCGTTGGAGCGCACGCCGGTGATGGCGTCGGCGCGCATCCGGTTTTCCCCCTGTGTCACCTCGGCCCGTCCGGTCAGGGCGAAGCCGGTCTCGGTCAGTTCGCCGCCGTCGGCGCCCACCATGACGGGCTGGTCGCTGACCGCCTGGCGGCTTTGCGCGGTGGCGACGCCGCCGATTGCCGCCAGGGCGACGACGGCGATGCTCGCGAAGATTGATGGCTTCATGGTCGTCATGCCCGTTTCATCCGTCAGGAACCCGCTGCGTTGAACACGCCCCGGATCTTGGTCTCGCCCGCGCCGTTGAAGGTGACGCGCTCGCCCTGATCATAGATGGCATAGGACGAAGCCGAAATGGTTCCAAGGGGTCCGCGCCCCTCGATGCCCTTGGATCCGGTGATGACGCCGGTCGTGGTGTCGATCACGGCCTCTGGCGTCAGCAACGTGAAACCGGACCCCCCGTCCGAAATCTTCACATTGGGACCGACCGTGACCGCGCGCTTGGTCTCGTCATAGACGCCGCCATCGGCCGAAATCTCCGTCACCTTGCGCCCGCCCAGGTTCAGCCTGAGCAGAGGGCCGACCAGACGGAACCGCCCGGTCGCAGGATCGCGGATCGCGCCCTGGGCGCCGATGACGAACGAGCGCCCTTGCGCGTCCTGGCCGTGGAACATGGGGTTGTCGAGGCGGATTTCACGGCTTTCGCTGGCCTTGCGCTCGACCCCCGACATCACCGTGCGGAACACTGTCCAGGTCAGGGCGCCGCCGGCCAGAACCACGATCAGGATGGGCAGCAGCCGGCGATACAGCCGCACCCGCCGCGAGCGCGCACGCCATTTATCGGCCGCCTCGGACAGGCGGGCTTCGTCGGCGCGGCGGCGGTCCTCGCCAGGATCGGGGAAGCCCTCGGTCATCGGCCCTTAGCTATGCGCGAAGATGTCGATTTCGTCCCAGCCCGCCAGATCGAGCTGCGACCGCGTCGGCAGGAAGTCGAAACATTTGCGCGACAGCTCGAACCGCCCCTCGCGCTCCAGCATCATGTCCAGCCGGGTCTTGATGGCGTGCAGATACAGAACGTCCGAGGCCGCATATTCCAGCTGGGCCTGCGACAGGACGGCGGCGCCCCAGTCGGACGACTGCTGGGCCTTGGACAGGTCGACCCCGGCCATCTCGCGCGCCACGTCCTTCAGGCCATGCCGGTCGGTATAGGTGCGGGCCAGCTTGGAGGCGATCTTGGTGCAATAGACCGGGCGGGTCTCGACCCCCAGGTGCAGCTGCATCATGGCGATGTCGAAGCGGCCGAAGTGGAAGATCTTCAGCACGTCCGGATCGGCCATCAGCCGCTTCAGGTTGGGGCAGTCATAGGCGGGCCGGTTCAGCCGCACGACGTGGGCGTCGCCGTCGCCGGACGACAACTGCACTACGCACAGGGGGTCGCGGCCATAACGCAGGCCCATGGTCTCGGAATCGACGGCGACTTCCGGCCCCAGGTCGAGGCCGTCGGGCAGGTCACCCTCGTGGAAATGGACGGTCATGGGCGGAAGGCTTTCATCGGGTGAGCATACACATGCAGTCGAGCGCGGCCAAAACAACCCGCACGACTGGATCAGGCCTCAAGTAGCGGAGGCCCGCGGCCGAAGCGATAGGCGCCTTCTCCAAGCAAAAATGCCCGAAAACACAAAAGGCGCCGTGTCTTGCGACACGACGCCTTTGAGAATTGGTGCCCAGGAGAGGACTCGAACCTCCACGACCTTTCGATCACTGGCACCTGAAGCCAGCGCGTCTACCAATTCCGCCACCTGGGCCTCCTGCGGAGCGGGCTTGAAAGCCGTTTCCGTCGGGAAGGCGCGGACCCTTAAGGCAGTGATCCGGGCCGGTCAACAGCTTGATGACACTCTTTCGAAGACAGCTTCACGGACAGGGTCTCGCGGGCGCGTTGCGAGGCGTCGGCGCATCGTCTATCCCCCGCAGGACGGGCTTCTCGCGCCCGCAATTTATTTTTCGAGAGAGCCGCCCCGATGACTGACACCCGCACCACCAGCCCTGCGGCCTTCGGTCCCGGCCTGGTCACCGTGTTCGGCGGATCGGGCTTCGTCGGCGCCCAGGCCGTTCGCGCCCTGGCCCGCGACGGCTGGCGCGTGCGCGTCGCCGTCAGAAAGCCCACCCTGGCCTATGCACTCAAGCCTCAGGGCGACGTGGGCCAGATCCAGCCGGTGCGCTGCGACATCACTGATCCGGCGGACGTGGCGTCGGCGCTGAGGGGCGCGAATGCGGCCGTAAACCTGGTCGGCATCCTGCACGAAGGCGGCAAACGCAGCTTCGAACGCCTGCACGTCGAGGGCTCGCGCAACATCGCCGAGGCCTGCGCCGCCCTGCGCGTCGACCGGCTGGTCCAGGTCTCGGCCATCGGCGCCAATCCCGAGAGCGACAGCGACTACGCCCGCACCAAGGCCGCCGCCGAAATGGCCGTGCGCGAGGTCAAGCCCGACGCGGTGGTGCTGCGGCCCTCCATCATCTTCGGCAAGGGCGACGGCTTCCTCAACCGCTTCGCCAAGATGGCGACGATGGCCCCGGCCCTGCCCCTGATCGGCGGCGGCCAGACCAAATTCCAGCCCGTCTATGTCGGCGATGTCGCCGAGGCCATCGCGCGCGCCACAGGCCGCGCCGACGTGGGCGGCCGCACCTTCGAGCTGGGCGGACCGGCGGTCTGGTCGTTCGAGGCCATCCTGAAATACATCCTGCGCGAGACGCGCCGCGAACAGCGGATGCTGGCGCCCCTGCCCTTCTTCCTCGCCAAGATCATCGGCGGGTTCGCGCAACTGACCGCGATCGTGGGCATCCCGCCCGTCCTGACGCGCGATCAGGTGGTGCTGCTGCAGAGCGACAATGTCGTCGCCGAGAGCGCCGAGGGCCTGGCTGAACTCGGCATCGAACCCACCGGACTGGAGGCCATCGCCCCGTCCTATCTGTGGCGCTATCGCCAGGGCGGCCAGTTCGCCGAGAACCCGTCGGCCAGCGGCGAGCTTCCGCTCCCGGCCTGAGGCCCTAGCCCAGCAGCCCGCCCCAGATCATCGCCAGGCCAGCGCTCCCCGCCGCGATCCGCCACCAGGCGAAGGGCGTGAAGCCATGCTTGGCCACCACGTTCAGCATCCAACGGATGACGATCAGGCCGCTGACGAAGGATGTGACGAAGCCGATGGCGATCAGCCAGGCGAAATCGGGGTCGATCCCCGCCCCGTCCTTGATCAGATCATAGGTGAAGGCGCCGACCATGGTCGGGATGGCCAGGAAAAACGAGAACTCGGCGGCGGCGGGCTTTTGCAGGCCCAGCACCAGCCCGCCCGAGATCGTGGCCCCCGAGCGGGATACGCCCGGCACCAGCGACAGGCACTGGAACAGGCCGATCAGCAGCGACTTCTTCCAGCTGACGGTCATGGCGTCGTCACTGGTCGGCTTGGGGGCCCAGCGCTCCAGCGCCAGCAACAGAAAGCCGCCGACGATCAGCGAGACGCAGATCGTGACCAGGCTCTCGAACAGATACTGCTTGATGAAGTCATAGAGAAAGGCGCCGGCCAGAAGCGACGGCAGGAAGGCCACCGCGATGCTGATGGCGAAATGGCGCGCCGTGGGATCGGTCGGCAGGCGGATCAGCACGCCCCATAGTCGCTGGAAATACAGAGCGACGACCGCCAGGATCGCCCCCAGCTGGATCAGAACGACGAATGAACTCCAGCGGCCGTCCGTCAGGCCCAGCAGATGCTGGGTCAGCAGCAGGTGACCGGTCGAGGACACGGGGATGAACTCGGTCAGCCCCTCGACGAGGCCCAGGATGATCGCCGCAAGCCAGTCCGTCATGCCGTTCCTCGGTGGATGGGCGCCGTCGGATGAATGTCAGCCGGCGCCGGGTCGAGGGCCGACATAGCGCAACCTTGCGGCGATTGGCGACCCGTCACTGACCTGATCCAGGGCATGACCCAGCAATCCGATCAATCGACCGACAAGCAAAAGGTCGCAGGCGCCGTCTCTGGGCAGGTCCAGTCGCCGCGCCAGCAGGGCCAGGGCCAGGTCGAACCCCGGCGGATTGCCGGAGATCGCCTCGCCCTGCTGCAACACCGCGCTGAGATCGGCAGGCAGGTCGGCGGCCAGCAGCAGGGCCTCGGCGCGGGGGTCGGCCGAGGGCCAGGTGTCGTCGGTGAAGCCGGGCAGGACGCCGTCGCGCGCGATGCGGCGGGCGATGACGGCTGCGGGCTCACGCCGCGCCTCCTGCACGAAGACCGCGGCGCGGGCGACGGAGGCGTACAGCGGCGAGGCCGAGAATGTCGCCAGACCTGCGAAGGCCGCGGCGGCTGGCGAGGCTCCGCCCCCGGCAGCAGCGCGGGTGGCGACCACGCAGGGATCGACCGCCTCGTCGGCGGCCAGGACCAGGGCGCGGCGGATCAGCGGATTGTCGCGCTCGACCACCTTCCAGCCCCGACCCAGGCGCTGGTGGAAATAGAGCCTCGGGCCCGGCCCGGCGATGGCGTCGACGGCCTCGTTCAGGACAGCCGCCGCCTCGGCCTTCAACGCGTCAAGCGACCGGCCCGTCGCGGGCGCATCCTCTTCGGCGCGCCGGGCCAGGGCCGAGAACAGCCGCATCCGGGCGGTGACGCCCCCGGCATTGGTCAGGCGCGGGGCGATGCCGGCGAACATCTGGGCTTGCGGCAGATCCCACAACAGAGCGGCTGTTTCCTCGGCCGTGGCCGTTTCGGACAGATCGACGGCGTCGCGACCGCGATAGAACAGATTGCCCCCGGCGATGACCGTCAACGATGACTGCACCAGGGCCTCACCCCGCAGCGGCGGTCCCTCGAACGGCAGGATGTCGGCGGACGGCGACGAGGCCTCGCCACTGATCAGCCTCTGCACGTCCTCGACGGCGTACAGGCTGCGGCGCGGATTGGCCGGATCGGGCCGGGCGGCGATCCGACCCCGACTGACATAGGCATAGAGCGTCTGGGTCTTGATCCGCAGACGCGACAGGGCCTCGTCGCGCGCGATCCAGCGTTCGGTCTTGGTCATGCGCCCCCGCGTCCCAATTCCCGGCCTCGTCGGCGTCCTCGCAACCCGGCCTGGACACGCAGTCCGCGCCCGTCGTGAGGCGTTTTCGTGGCCGGTCGCCAACGTCAAGCTTACCGTCAAGCCACCCTTGCCCAGCAGCCCGGCATTGGCAAGGGCGGGCGATTCGGCGACAAGGGTCTCGATGACCTCCAACGTCCCGACCGCCGCCGAAGCCGATGCCATTACGCGGCGCATCACCACCCTGTCGGTCGCCACCGCCGTGGTGCTGATCGCGCTTAAGGCCTTCGCCCTGGGGGCTTCGGGGTCGGTGTCGATCCTGGCCTCTCTGGCCGACAGTTCCCTGGACCTCGCGGCCTCGCTGGTGACCTTCTTCGCCGTGCGCTGGGCCGCCGCCCCGCCGGACGAGGAGCACCGCTTCGGTCACGGCAAGGGCGAGGCCATGGCGGCCCTGGTCCAGGCCGGGCTGATCCTGGCCTCGGCCGTCTTCATCGGGCTGGAGGCCGTCCAGCGGATGTTCGATCCTCGCCCGGTCGAGGCGGGCGGCTGGGCCGTGGGGGTGATCGTCATCTCCATCCTGGTGACCGGCGGCCTGATCTGGATGCAGGACCGGGCGGTCAAGGCGACCGGCTCCCTAGCTGTCGCAGGCGACCGCAGCCACTACGCCGCCGACATGGCCGCCGGGATCGTGGTCCTGATCGGCGTCATCTCCGGCGCCTGGCTGGGCGCGCCCGGTCTGGACGCAGCCGCCGGTCTGGTGGTGGCGGTCTGGCTGTTCTGGGGCGCGTTCGGCCTGTTGCGCAGCGCCGCCGATCCCCTGCTGGATCGTTCGGTCGGAGATACTGAGCGCAGCGCCATCACCACGGCGGTCCTGTCAGACACCCGCATCGGCGGCGTCCACGCCCTGAGGACCCGCAGCGTCGGGCCGGTGACCATGATCCAGATGCATATCGATCTGGAGCCTAGCCTCAGCCTGGCCGACGCCCATGCCATCGTCACGGCGGCCGAGGATCGCATCCGCGCCGCCATCCCGCGTGCCGACATCCTGATCCATCCCGACCCGCGCGGCGCCGTGGACTGGTCCGCCGCCGAGGCCGTAACAGCCGCCGCCGAGACCCCTCGCGACGCCCCCGGCGAGCCGTCGGAACCGGTCACGACGCCCAAGGGGCCATGGGCCTGATTCCGCGCGTCATCGCGACGCAGTAAACGCGGATTTAACGTCGTTGCGCGCAAGGATCGGCCATGTCGGCCGCAGTCCTGTATCATTTCCCCTTCGATCCCGGTTCCCGCTCCGCGCGTCTGGCGCTGGGAGAGGCCAAGATCGCCCACGAGGAGATCGTGGTCCGCCCGTGGGAGCCCGACTGTCCGGTCGCGGGACTGAACCCGTCCGGAATGCCGCCCGTGTTGCAGACCACCGAGGCGGGCAAGCCCCTGACCCTGTGCGAGGCCCCCGCCATCCTGGGCTGGATCGAGGACAAGCAGAAGACACCGCTTCTGCTGTCGACCGACCATGCGGAACGGGGCGAGGCCCGGCGCCTGACCGCCTGGTTCGACCGCCGCTTCACCGACGAGGTCAACGCCGTCCTGCTGCATGAGCGGCTGGAGAAGCCCCTGCTGCGGCTCGGCCCGCCCGAGGCCAAGGCCCTGCGAGACGGACGCGCGGCGCTGAAGGATCACCTGGCCATGCTGGAGCCCCTGGCCGCCTCGCGCGAATGGCTGGCCGGACGCCGCCTCAGCCAGGCCGATCTGGTCGCGGCGGCCCACGTCTCGGTGCTGGATTACTTCGGCGAGATCAGTTGGCGGTCCTATCCGTCGCTGAAGCTCTGGTACATGAAGCTGAAGTCGCGCCCCTGTTTCCGCCCTCTGCTGGCCGACAAATTCCAGGGTCTGGCCGCCGCCCCCCACTACGCGGATTTGGACTTTTAATCCTCCCCCATCGGGGGAGGGGGACCGCCGCGCGCTTGCGCGGGGGTGGAGGGGGCCACCGGGAACACCGTCGCCGAGGGGAAGCCCCCTCCGTCACGCCGCCAAGAGGCGTCGCGCCACCTCCCCCAAGGGGGGAGGATTGGCTATGAGGCTTTCATGCCCGCCGATCCCCGCGATCACATCCGCAAGACCGCCTCAGACCTCGGCTTCGACGTCTGCCGCTTCGCCTCGGCCGCCGAGCCGTGGAGCGCGGGCGAGCGGCTGGCCTATTTCGTCGAGGCCGGGCGGCACGGCGACATGGGCTGGATGGAGACGACGCTGGAGCGCCGCGCCCACCCCACGGCCATGTGGTCGGAGGCCCGCACCGCCATCGTCCTGGGCCTCAACTATGGTCCCGAGCACGACCCCCTGCCCGAGATGGCCGACCGTTCGGCGGGCTATGTCTCGGTCTATGCGCGGGGCGACGACTATCACGAGCTGATCAAGGGCCGGCTGAAGCAACTGGCCGGCCAGGTCGCGGCTCGGACCGGCGCCGAGGTCAAGGTCTTCGTCGATACCGCTCCCCTGATGGAAAAACCCCTGGCCCAGCGCGCCGGCCTGGGCTGGCAGGGCAAGCACACCAACCTGCTCAGTCGAACGCACGGCAACTGGCTGTTCCTGGGCGTCATCCTTAGCGCCGCCGACTATGAGCCGGACCCGGCCGAGATCGAGCATTGCGGCAGTTGCACCGCCTGCCTCGACGCCTGCCCGACCAAGGCCTTTCCCCAGCCGTTCCAGCTCGATGCCCGACGCTGCCTGTCCTATCTGACCATCGAATATCCGGGGCCGTGGCCGGTGGAGTTCCGCGCCCTGACCGGCTCGCGCATCTATGGCTGCGACGACTGCCTGGCCGTCTGCCCCTGGAACAAGTTCGCCGCCGCCTCGAAAGAGACGCGGTTGCAGGCGCGCGAGGCCTCGGTCTCGCCCCGGCTGGCCGACCTGGCGGCGCTGGATGACGCGGCGTTCCGGGCGCTGTTCTCGAAAAGCCCGATCAAGCGGATCGGCCGCGATCGGTTCGTGCGCAACGTGCTGTACGCCGTAGGCAACAGCGGGGACGAGGCCCTGGTCGCGACGGCTGTGCGGTTGCTGGACGACGCCTCGCCCCTGGTGCGCGGCGCGGCGGTCTGGGCGGCGTCGCGTCTGATGCAGGCGAAGGGGTTCGCCGCCCTCAGAACCGCGCGGCTGGCGAGCGAAACGGATCAGGACGTAAAGAACGAATGGCGACAAGGTCTCCTCCCTGTCGCGTAGCGATGGGGAGGTGGCTCGGAGCCTCTTGGCGACGAGACGGAGGGGTTCTTGAAGCAGGCGCAGTCTGAGGCCGCGTCAAGAACCCTCCCCCGCGAAGACCCGGTCCCTCTCCCTGTCGCGTAGCGCAACGGGGAGGAGACCTGAAACCCTAGCCCATCGCGACGCCGACGCCCCGGTTGCCGCCTGGCACCGGAGCGACATCCAGCAGCTTGATGCGGAACACCAGCACCGCATTGCCGGGGATCTTGGTCCCCCCGCCGCGCTCGCCATAGCCCAGGGCCGGCGGCACATAGAGCAGCCATTCGTCGCCGGCCTTCATCCGTTGCAGCGCCTCGGTCCAGCCGGGCACGACCTGTTCGGGCGAGGTGACGAAGGGCTGGCCCTTGGCGAAGGAGCTGTCGAACACCGTGCCGTCGGTCAGAGCGCCCTCGTAATCGACCCGCACCAGATCGTTGGAATCGGGGCTGGCCGCGCCGGACGGACCGGACTGGACGACCTTGTATTGCAGGCCGCTGGCCAGGGTCTGTACGCCCTCTTCCTTGGCGTTCGCCTCCATGAAGAAGGCGGCGGCGCGGGCGTTCTGTTCCAGGTCGGCGGACGACACGGCGCTGCGGCCACATCCGGCCAAGGCCAGAACCCCGACACTCAGAACACTAACCCATCCGAAGCGCATAACCCTTGTCCTTCAACGCCTGCCCGATCTCGTCGGCGTGGGCGCTATCGCGCGTTTCGACCATGATGTCGAACTCGGCGCCCTTGGCCGGGACGTCGAGAGCCAGGCGGTTGTGGACCACATCGATGATATTGCCGCCCAGGCCGCCGATCACCGCCGCCATGGCCGACAGCATCCCCGGCCGGTCGTCGCCCAGGATGCGATAGACGATCAGCCGACGCTCGCGCACCATCTCGCGGTTCAGCACCACGGCCAGCATCCGCGCATCGATATTGCCGCCGCACAGCACCAGCCCGACCTTCAGGCCCCTGAACGTGTCGGGATAGGCCAGCAGGGCCGCCAGCCCCCCGGCGCCCGCCCCTTCGGCCACCGTCTTTTCATAGGTGGCGTAGAAGGCCACGGCCTTTTCGAAATCCTCCTCGGCGCAGACCAGCACATCCTCGACCAGGGGATCGGCCAAAGCGAAGGGGATGTCGCCCACGTCCTTGACCGCGATCCCCTCGGCGATGGTCGCGCCGCCGCACCGCGCTTCGGTCCCGTTCCGGCGTGCGGAAAACGACGGATACATGGCCGCCTCGACGCCGAAGATGCGGATGTCCGGCTTGATGGCCTTGGCCGCCACCGAACAGCCGGCGATCAGACCGCCGCCGCCGATGGGGATGATCAGCACATCCAGATCGGGCGCGTCCTCAAGGAACTCGATGGCGCAGACGCCCTGGCCCGCCACCACGCCCTCGTCGTCGAAGGCCGAGATGAAGATCAGGCCCTCCTCGTCCCTCAGCCGATGGGCCTCGGTCGTCGAGCCGGTGAAGTCGGCGCCCTTGATGACCACATTGGCGCCGTGGCTGCGGGTGCCGTCCACCTTGGTGAAGGGCGTGCCCTCGGGCATGACGATGGTCACGGGCACGCCCAGCCGTCCGCCGTGATAGGCCAGGGCCTGGGCGTGGTTTCCGGCCGAGGCCGCGACGACGCCGCGCGCCTTTTCCGCCTCGGTCAGCTGCATCAGCCGGTTCAGGGCGCCCCGCTCCTTGAAGCTGCCGGTGAAATGCAGGTTGTCGTATTTCACCCAGACCTCGGCGCCGGTCAGCTTGGACAGGCGGCGCGAATGGCGCACGGGCGTGCGGTCCACCTGGCCGGCGATGCGCGCCTGGGCGGCCTGGATATCGGCGAAAACGACGGTCATGGAGCCTTCCTGTCGCGCCGTTGTCCCGGCGCCTGAGAGCGGCGTCGGGACCCGTCCCGCGCACGCATTTGTCCCGCTTGTGGCGCCGGGCGCGACAAGCGGCAACCTTGACCTTGGGCGATGCGTTAGGCGTTAGTCGGAATCGCCCCGGACGCGAGTCCGGTCCAGATCTGCGCCCGAAGCCTAAACCATCGGACACACCGAGTTCGCCAAGGAAACGCCCATGTCGACCCGCCCCCTTCTCGCCATCGCCCTTGTTGCGGGCGCCCTGTCGGCCTGCGCGACTGCGCCGGCGACCTTCTCGTCTGGTCCCATGTCGTCGGCCTTCAGCACCGAGGCCTTTGGCTGGTCCGCGCGTCCGGGCGGCGGCGGCATTGATGGCCGCGTGGCCTTTTCGCGCGAGGGCGTCGACTATGGCTGCACCGGCTCGGTGGCGCTGACGCCCGACACCCCATATACCCGTGCCCGGTTCCAGAGCCTGTATGGCTCGACCGAGCGCGCCGCCATCCCCGAGGCCATCGTGCGCGCCCGCACCGTCGCCGATCCCAATGCCGACTACCGCTCCTTCGTCCGCTCTTCGACCTGCGCCGATGGCCGGTTCTCGTTCTCGGGCCTGCCTGACGGCGGCTGGTTTCTGATCGCTCCGGTCAGCGCCGGCGGCGACCGGATCGTGCTGATGCGTCGTATCGAGACGCGCGGCGGCCGGGTCATCACCGTCAATATGTAGGCCAACACAGTCCGCGTAATCAGTAGGCGTTTCGTCGTTCACATCGCGGTCCGGACATCGGCCGCCAGGAGGCGTTAACCATGAAAGCCATCGCCGCGTTCGCCGCCCTTCCTGTCCTGCTGTCACCCCTGCCGGCGACGGCGGGCGCCCAGGACCATTACGCAAACCAGGCCTATTACGGGTCCCAGGGTCATGGAGCTCAGGGCTATGGCTCTCAGGGTTACGGGAACCAGCAGTCCTATGCCTACCAGAGTGGCGGCCAGCAGGATTACGGCCGTTACGGTCAGGGCGGCTATTATGGCGGCGCCTACAGCGGCGGCTACGACTACAGCTACGGGGGTCAGCGCGACGTGCCCGGCGACTATCGCTGCGATGCCTATTGGGATCGCGGACGCAACGACTGCAACGCTTCTTGGCGAGACCAGCGTGGTTACGGCTATGGCTACAACGCGAGCTATGGCCGTGGCGGCGATGGGAACCAGGCCGGCCGCAACTATTATTCCAGCCAGTCGGGTCGAGGCTACGGACGGGGCACGACCTATTACGGAGCCTATGGCCAGCCTGATGTAGTCTATGCCGTTCCGACCGGCGGCTATGGCCCGTCCTATGGGGGTCATGGCCAGGGTTACGGGCACGGCGGCTACGGCAATCGCAATCAGGGCCGCATCGAATGGTGCCGGTCGGCCTATCGGTCCTATGACCCGCAAAGCGGCTATTACCGGGCCTATAGCGGGCGATTGGTCTATTGCGGCTGATATCCGTCCGATCACGGATTCGTCGGTGAGCGCTGTTCGCCTTTGTTTGGCCCCACCTCGCGTCCCTTGAAGGGCTGTCCCACGTCCGGGGCGGGCCATCAGTCGGGGAGCGCGTAAATGTCCCAGCACAACATCAGCGGTTCGGAAGCCTTCAACCGGACGCCGTCCGTCATTATCCGCTCGGTCAAGACCGGCGGAATGCGTCGTCGCCGCAATCGCACCGCCATGGCCTTCGTGGCCGGCGCCGCTGCTGCCGTCATCGGCGGCGTGGTCGCAGCCATCGCCATCTTCGGCCCAGGCCTCGCCGGGGGCTGAGGCCTGAAGGCGCCGCCCAGGCGCCTGAGACTTCCCTGCGCACAATAAAAAGCCGGCCGGGGTTTCCCCCGGCCGGCTGAAGTCGTCACCCTTGGCGGGTGATCAGTATTTGAGGCGAAGGGTCGCGCCGAACGTGCGGGGCGCGCCCAGGAAGGCGTTGTAGGTCGTGGTGTCGGCGGCCGGATTGTAGAAGCTGCCGTCCGTCTGTTGCGTCGCCGAGAACGGGCTGCCTTGCAGCGGACCGTTGAACACGACCTGGTAATACTCCTCGTCCGTCAGGTTTTGACCCCAGACATCCAGAGCCCAGCCGCCGCCTTCGGAGCCGATGGTGACGCGACCGTTGAGGAGGGTGAAGGCGTCCTGCATCTTGGCCGGCAGCAGGTCCGAGCCCGTGTTGTATTCGGTCGTGTACTTGGCCGACAGGTTGAAGCCCGCGCGCAGGCCCATGCCGATCGAGCGATCAAAGGCGATCGACGCCGACGCGGTGTATTCCGGCGCGAACGAGACGGTATTGCCCGGCAGCAGGCTGAGAGCCGGGAACCGCGACGGAACCTGCAGATCGGACGCGCCGAACTCGCCATAGGTGCTGTCGGTATAGGTGGCGCCGCCGGACAGGCTCAGGCCCTCGATGGGGGTGAACCAGACGAAGTCCATGTCCACGCCCTTGGAGTTCAGCTCGGGAATGGTTTCGACGATGAAGGCGATGCCGGCGAAGGTGTTCAGCTGGAAGTCGTGGAAGTCCTGCTGATAGGCCGTCACGTTGAACAGCAGCGAACGGTCGAACAGGGTGCTCTTGAAGCCCAGTTCATAGCTGTCGACGGTTTCCGAGGCGAAGGAGGTGTCGTCGACCGGCGTCGGGTTGCTGTTGGTCGCCGAAGTCGGAGCCGAAGACCGTTCCAGGTTGAAGCCGCCGGCCTTGAAGCCGCGAGCGGCCGAACCATAGACCATCAGGCTGGGGCTGAAGCGGTACTGGACCGCCAGCTTGCCCGACAGATCGTCGTCGTCCCACTTCTGGGTATAGGCGCGACCGTCGAAGTCCGGGTTGGTCTGGTTGATGCAGAGCCCGCCGCCCAGGAAGGCGTTGAACGGAGATCCGGCGGCCAGAAGCGGGTTCTGACGCGCGGCGGCGCAGACGGCGCCATTGCCGCCGATGTTGTCCTGAGCCGTGTTGAGGGTCTTGCTCTCACGCGTATAGCGCAGACCCAGGGTGACCTGCAGCTGTTCGGTCGCGCGCCAGGTGTTGTTGGTGAACAGCGCGATCGAGTCCGAGTCCTGGCCGTAGCGGTCCACATAGCCCGATCCGGCGGCATAGCCGGTGCCGGGCGCGATGGGCGGCCCGCCCAGGAAGAAGTTTCCGCCCGAGGTCGGCGGTGCGCCGCAAAGGACGTTGGCCGGGAAGGGCGCGGTCAGGCAGGACAGGACGTTGGGCGCGATGACCGGGATCAGCGACGGCGCCAGCGAGGGGTCGCCCAGGGCGCCGGCGATCGCCGGGGCGAGCTGGCTGGCCAGCAGGCCCGACAGATAGGGGTTCCAGGCCGCGCCGAAGATGAAGCTGTCGTTGCGCTGCAGGTCCTCCTTCGAACCGATGACGCCGACCAGCCAGTCGAACCGGTCAGTCGTACCGGCCAGGCGGAACTCCTGGCTCATCTGATCCAGGCCGAAGCTGAAGTCGCCGTTCGGCAGGCGGTAGAAGAGGTCGGCGCCGGTAAAGTCGATGTCGGAACCGTTCACCGTCTCCCACGAGCGGAAGGCCGTGATCGACGTCAGCGAGGCGTTCCAGCTGGTGATGTCGATATTGGCTTCCGCCGAGATGCCCATGTCCTCGATTTCCTGGCTCGTCTCGCGGTTGGCGAAGACATCGCGAGAGAAGGGCAGTTCATTGCGGTTGGCGTAGTTGGGGGAGATGGGGCCACGGATGCCCTCCCCGCCCGGGGTCACCAGGTTGACGATCGCGCCGGTCGGGCCGGTGACGACCTGGCTGGCGACGCAGCAGTATTCTTCGCGCTTCGAATAGTCGGCGATCAGACGGATCGAGGCCGTGTCGGAGGGCAGGATCAGAAGCTGGCCGCGAGCGGTCCAGAAGTTCTGGTTCTGGTCATCGGTCTCGGTGCGCGGGCCGTTCACGACGTTGACGTCGTAGAAGCCGTCGCGCTCGCGCTTGGCGATGTAGAAGCGACCCGCGATCTGCTCGCTGAGCGGTCCGGTCACCGAGGCCGAAGCGCCCCAGGCGTTGAAGTTGCCGCCGGTGATCTCGACTTCTGCGCCCGGAGTGAACGAGGGCTGTTCCGAGATGATGTTGATAACGCCGGCCGAGGTGTTCTTGCCGAACAGGGTGCCCTGGGGTCCCTTCAGGACCTCGATGCGGCTGAGCTCGCCCAGGTCGCCGAAGCCGACGCCGTTGCGCGAGCGATAGACGCCGTCGATGACGATGCCGACCGAGCTTTCGATGCCGGGGTTGTCGGCGACCGTGCCGACGCCGCGGATCCGGGCGGTGGTCACCGATTCACTGGTCGTCGAGGTGACGATCAGGCCGGGGGTCAGGATCTGCAGATCCTTGATGTCGCGAACGCCCGCACCGTTCAGGGCGGCCTCATTCAGGGTCGTGACCACGATCGGCACATCCTGAAGGCTCTGCTCGCGCTTCTGGGCGGTGACGATGATGTCGTCGACGCTGGACGGCGCGTCCTGTGCAGCGGCGACGCCGGCGAAGCCGAAGGCCGCGGCGCTGACGACCGCAACCGAGGCGGTGTTACGGAGAATTCGAGTAAGACGCATGGACGGCTCCCGGCTCATGGCCCGACCACCTGAACGGCGATCGCGGCGTTCCTGTATTCCCTAGCCCGCGTCATCTTCTGTGACTGCGGGTCTCAGTTCCAAAGGCGTAGGGCAAGCCGTTACACGCGACAAGCAGCCGCGGGGGCCGCCGCCCCATTTCCGCCCCACCCGGCAAACTGTGTGGCGCAAAAGCGACAGAAACCGATGACCCTAGGTCAATATTCGGCGGGTTTTGTCAGTAACGCGTAAGTTACTCGGCGTTCCCTGCATCGTTTTTCGCAGTTGCGAAGACCAGCGCCGCCGCGATCGCTGATAGAAGTGACCCGCCGAGCACCCCCAGCTTGACCTCGATTTGCTCGGGCGAATCGACGGCGCCGGGAAAGGCCAGAGTTCCGATGAACAGGCTCATCGTGAAACCGACGCCGCACAACAGACTGACGCCATAGACCTGTCGCCAGGTCGCGCCGCTGGGCCGGGCGCCGATCTTCAGCGCCGAGGCCAGCCAGGCCGCGCCGAAGACGCCGATCTGCTTGCCGACGAACAGGCCGAGCGCGATCCCCAGCACCAGGGGCGCGAAGGCCTGATCCAGCGAAAGACCTGCAAACGACACCCCGGCCTTGGCGAAGGCGAACAGCGGCAGCACCAGCCAGGCGACATAGGGGTGCAGGTCGTGCATCGCCTCCTTGAGCGGGGACTGGCCGTCCTCGCTGCGTGGCGCGATCGGCACGATGGCGGCGAAAGCCACGGCGGTCAGGGAGGTGCTGAGCCCCGCCTCGACCGTCAGCCACCAGACGAGGGCGAACCCCAGGACCCAGAAAGGCGCCGGCACGCGCATCGTCCTACCCCAGATCGCCCCCGCCACAAGCAGGACCGCGACGCCCAACAGCGGCATCAGGGCCACGCCCGAACTGAACAGGACGGCGATCAGGGCGATGGCGCCCAGGTCATCGACGATGGCCAGGGTCAGAAGGAAGACGCGCAGCGACGATGGCAATCCCTTGCCCACCAGACCGAAGACCGCCAGGGCGAATGCAATGTCGGTGGCCAGGGGCACAGGCCAGCCAGCGTGCGGCCCGCCCAGCGATCCGGCCACCACCAGATAGACCAGGGCCGGGCCGACCATCCCGCCCAGGGCCGCCAGAACGGGCGTCGCCAGCTTTCGCGGATCGCTGAGTTCGCCCCTGAGGATCTCGTATTTGATCTCAAGCCCCACCACGAGAAAGAAGACCGCCATCAGGCCTTCCTTGATCCATTCCGAGATCGTCTCCTCCATCCGCAGAGGTCCGATCTGCAGGACGTGCACGCTTTTCAGCCAGGTGAAGTAATCGCCGGCCAGAGGCGAGTTGGCCACGATCAGCGCCGCCAGCGCCGCCGCACCGAGGGCGGCGGCCGATGCGGTCTCGGTCTTCAGAAAGTCTAGGGTCAGTGTGCGCGCCACGGCGGCCTCCGATCTGGAAGGTTGTTTCCGTGACGCCCGGTTATCGACGGGCGCCGGACCGGATTCGTCCCGCGAAGGGAGCGCCAGCCTGGCCCCGAGAGGCCTGATCTCTGCGGATCAGGATACCCCGCCTGGCAAAGGTTTCAACCGAAACCCGTGCGCCCGCAGAAGTCTTCTTTCGGAGAAGGATCTCGTTGGCGTCATTGCTTTGCGGCCTTCGCCACCGCATCTGACGCCCATGCCCGTCTCTGCCGACTACCATCCCGACCCGCGCTTCTTCGACCTGGGCGACGAATATGGCGACGCCGTGCGCGCCGCGGACTTCCCGCAGACCCTCCTGCGCTATCGTAACCAGAGGGCCGCGGCGACCGTCGGGCTGGACACGCTGAGCGACGCCGAATGGATCGCCCATTTCGGCCGGTTCGAACCCCTGCCCGGCCAGCCCGGCCCGGTCGCCATGCGCTATCACGGGCATCAGTTTCGCAACTACAACCCCGACCTCGGCGACGGGCGCGGCTTCCTGGCGGCGCAACTGAGAGCCGACGACAATCGCCTTCTGGATCTCGGCACAAAGGGTTCGGGCACGACGCCGTGGTCGCGCTCGGGCGACGGACGACTGACACTGAAGGGCGGGGTCCGCGAGATCCTGGCGGCGACGCTGCTGGAGGCCCTCGGCGTCCCGACCAGCCGCGCCCTGTCCCTGATCGAGACGGGCGAGGAACTCGAGCGCGGCGACGAGCCCTCGCCGACCCGATCCGCCGTCCTGGTCCGGTTGCAGCACAGCCATGTCCGGTTCGGCACCTTCCAGCGCGCCGCCTTCTTCCAGCGGGCCGACATGATCGAGACCCTGGTCGAGCATGTCCGCCAACTCTATCACCCCCAGGTCGCTGCCGGAGACGCCCCCGGTCTGCTGGCCGCCATCGTCGCCGCCTCGGCCAAGCTGACGGCGCGCTGGGTGGCGGCGGGCTTTGTCCACGGGGTGCTGAACACCGACAATCTGAACGTCACGGGCGAGAGCTTCGACTATGGCCCCTGGCGCTTCCTGCCCGCCTACGAGCCCGGCTTCACCGCCGCCTATTTCGACCAGACCGGCCTCTATGCCTTCGCCCGCCAGCCCGAGGCGGTGTTCTGGAACCTGACCCAGCTGGCCGGTTGCCTGAAACTGGTCGCCGACGCCCAGCCCCTGACCGACGCGCTGAACGGGTTCGGCCCCGCCTATATCCGCGAGTTGCGCGCCGCCTTCCTGGCCCGGCTGGGCGTTCGGTCCCTGGGCGAGGCGGCGGATCAGAGGCTGCTGGACGCCACCCTGGCCCTGCTGCGCGAGGGCGGCGAGCGGTTGCGGTGGGAGCCCCTGTTCTTTGACTGGTTCGGCGGCTTCGCCTCGTCGGCTCGTGCCCTCAGCGGCCTGCGCAGCGCCGTCTATCAGGGCGAGGCCTTCGACGCCTTCCGCTTCGCCGTGTTCGAGCACGAACCTGACCGTCCCGAACGACTGGAATCACCCGTCTTCGCCGCCCCCGAACCCGAAGAAATGCTGATCGAGGAGGTCGAGACCCTGTGGGCGGCCATCGCCGTTTCCGATGATTGGACGCCTCTCACCGATAAGCTGAACCGCCTCGAAGCGGCGCGCACGGCGTATAAAATAGAACTCTGAATTCAATCGCTTGCTGCGAAATCGGGCAGGTTATCGCCGCTAAGTCATCAACTGATGTCATCAATTGATGACAAAATATGTCAGCTGTGCCATAAAGGGTCTTGCAGACAGCCGACGGGCTTACAATATCCGTGACTGTTGCAGTTCATCCCACGCCCTCCCCGGCGTCCTGACCAGAGCCCCACATGGCCGCTACCCTTTCTTCCGGGTCGAACCCGCGCGCGCGTCTGCACGCCAACTATCGCAACCTGGCCCTCTGGACCTTCCAGGGCTGGCTGGCGATGTTCTTCATCGCCGCCGGCTACGGCAAGATGACCGAGTCGATGGACAATCTGGCCGCCCTGATGACCTGGCCGGCTCTGGTCGCCGAGCCCCTGGTGCGCGGCCTTGGCGTCGCCGAACTGCTGCTGGCTCTGGGCGTGCTGGCGCCCCTTCTGTCATGGAAGATCGGCCGCCCCGTCCTGCTGGCGGCGGCGACCGGTCTTCTGGCCATCGAGACCCTGATGCTGGGCGTTCATGTGATCGGCCTCGATCTGGGCCTGTCCCTGGTCAACATCTTCCTGATCGCCATCACGGTTCCGATCCTGCTGGGCCGCCGCGCCTAAACCTCGCCGGCCTCGCCGACCGAGCGACAGCGGTCCGAGCAGAACCTGACCTGATCCCAGTCCCGCGCCCATTTCTTGCGCCACGAGAAGGGTCGTCCGCAGCAGACGCAGGTCTTCTGCGGCAGGTCCCGCTTGTCCGTTCCGGCGTCATTGACGTGTTTTCGGGCCAGGCCGAACGCTCCCTGTGCAGTCGAACTGCGGCCCCCGTAAAAGCTTCCCTTTACGTCCGCGTCAAGTTCGCGATACATAGACTGCATGTCGACAGCCGACGATCACCGCACCTATTCGATCCGCCAGCTCTGCCGCGAGTTCGGGGCGACGGCGCGCGCCCTGCGATTCTACGAGGACAAGGGTCTTCTGACCCCCGCTCGCAAAGGCCAGACGCGCGTCTATGACGCCCGCGACCGCGCCAGGCTGAAGCTGATCCTGAGGGGGCGCCGCATCGGCTTCACCCTGCAGGAGATCCAGGACATGCTGGATCTGTATGACAACAAGGACGGTAATGTTCATCAGATGGCCATCGCCCTGCGCCGCCACCGCGCGCAGATCGAGGCCCTGAAGCAGCAGCGCGATGATCTCGACGCCGCCATCACCACCGCCGAGGACGCCTGCGCCGCCATGGAGGTCCGTCTGACCGAGATGCGGCCAGACCTTCTGCCAGGGGCCGAGGAATATGCCTCGGTGCTGCGCGAACACCTCGACCAACACGCCCATCACCCGTTCAAGCTGAGAGCCTGACCCCATGGCCTACAAGGCGCCCGTCCGCGACCTGACCTTCATCCTGAACGAAGTTCTGGAGATCGACCGCTATTCCAACCAGGCCGGGTTCGAGGACATCTCCTCGGACCTGGTGCAGCAGATCCTGGAAGAAGGCGCCAAGTTCGCCGAAGAGGTCATCGCCCCGATCAACCACTCGGGCGACAAGGAAGGCTGCCATTGGGACAATGGCGTCGTCACCGGACCCAAGGGCTGGAAAGAGGCCTATCAGGCCATGGTAGCGGCGGGCTGGCCCGCTCTGTCGGCGGACCCCGCATACGGCGGCCAGGGCATGCCCTCGGTCGTCGGCATGGCGTTCGGCCAGTTCACCGCCGGCGCCTCGGCGGCCTTCTCGATGTATCCCGGCCTGACGGCGGGCGCCCACGCGGGCATCCACGCCAACGCCTCGCAGGAACTCAAGGACAAGTACCTGCCCAAGATGACCACCGGCGAGTGGGGCGGGACCATGAACCTGACGGAGCCCCAGTGCGGCACCGACCTGGGCATGGTGCGCACCAAGGCCGTGCCTCAGGGCGACGGCACCTACAAGATCACCGGCCAGAAGATCTGGATCTCGGCCGGTGAGCACGACTTCACCGACAACATCATCCACACCGTCCTGGCCCGCGTCGAAGGCGCTCCGGCGGGCATCAAGGGCCTGTCCCTGTTCCTGGTGCCCAAGGTGATGGTCAATGACGACGGCAGCCTGGGCAAGCGCAATTCGCTGATGTGCGCCGGTCTCGAGCACAAGATGGGCATCCACGGCAACGCCACCGCTGTCATGCAGTACGACGGCGCCACCGGCTGGCTGATCGGCGAGGAAGGCCGGGGCATGAACAACATGTTCGTGGTCATGAACGAGGCCCGCCTCGGCACCGGCCTGCAAGGCCTGGCCATCGGCGCCGCCGCCTATCAGGCCGCGCTGGAGTTCGCCAAGGACCGCGTCCAGGGCCGTTCCCTGACGGGGCCGAAGAACCCCGACGGCCCGGCGGACAGCATCATGGTCCACCCCGACGTGCGCCGCATGCTGCTGGAATCCAAGGCGTTTGTCGAAGGCGGCCAGGCCTTCATCCTGTGGACCGCGCTTCAGGCCGACCTGCAGAAATCCGCCGACGAGGCGACGGCGCAGAAGGCCCACGACTACATGGGTCTGCTGACCCCGGTCCTCAAAGCCTATCTGACCGACAAGGGTTTCCACGTCGCGTCGCTGGGGATGCAGGTCCACGGCGGCAGCGGCTATACCGAACATTTCCAGGCGTCCCAGTATCTGCGCGATGCCCGGATCACCATGATCTATGAAGGCACCAACGGCATCCAGGCGCTGGATCTGGTGGGCCGTAAACTGCCCGCTGCCGGCGGCCGCGCCATCATGAGCTGGTTCGCCGACATCGACGCCTTCGTCGCCGAGAACGGTGCGGAAGGTCCGATCAAGCCCTTCGTCGACGGCCTGGCCGACGCCAAGAAGAAGCTGCAGGAGGCCACCATGTGGCTGATGCAGAACGGCATGGCCAACCCCGACAACGCGGGCGCCGCCTCGACCGATTACCTGAACATCTTCGGCGTCACGGCCCTGGCCTATCTCTGGGCCCAGATGGCCAAGGCCGCCCAGGCCAAGATCGACGCCGGCTCGGACGATCCCTTCTATGTGACCAAGCTTCAGACCGGCCAGTATTTCGTCGAGCGCATCCTGCCCGACGCCGGCGCCCACCTGATCAAGCTGAAGTCCGGCGCGGATGTTCTGATGCAGATGCCGGTCGAGGCGTTCTGAAGACGCACTGACCTTTCCCTCCCCCTGCGGGGGAGGGTGGTCGAAGCGAAGCGGAGACCGGGTGGGGCGGGCAAGGCGAGCCACACTCCGATCCGGCCCGTTCCGCTCAGCGCCGTATGGCCTTGCCGTCCCCACCCGGCCGCTACGCGGCCACCCTCCCCCGCGGGGGAGGGAAAGAACGCCGGAGTTGCTGCCATGAACGTCATCACGACCCCCTCCCCCGATTTCATGCTGGAAGAGGACATCGTCATGTTCTCCGACAGCGTCGGCAAATGGATCGATGAGCACGCGCCCCCCGAAGCCGTGCAGGGCTGGATCGCCAACTCGTCGGTCCCGCGCGAACTGTGGAACCAGGCCGGCGAGGCCGGTCTGCTGGGCCTGTCCATGCCCGAGGAAGACGGCGGCATGGGCGGCGACTATCGCCACGAGGTCGTGCTGATGCGTCAGCTGGGCTGGAAGGGCGCCGACCATTTCGGCATCAGCCTGCACAACGCCATCGTCGCCCCCTACATCTGGCACTACGGCACCGAAGAGCAGAAGAAGCGCTGGCTGCCGCGGCTGGCCTCGGGTGAACTGGTCGGCTGCATCGCCATGACCGAGCCGGGCGCCGGATCGGACCTGCAGGGGGTGAAGACCACCGCGATCAAGTCCGGCAACGGCTATGTCGTGAACGGCTCAAAGACCTTCATCACCAATGGCCAGCTGGCCAACCTGATCATCGTCGTGGCCAAGACCGACCCGGCCTCGGGCGCCAAGGGCACGTCGCTGATCGTGGTCGAGACCGATGGCGCAGATGGCTTCGAGCGCGGCCGCAACCTCCACAAGATCGGCATGGAGGGCAACGACACCTCCGAGCTCTTCTTCAATGACGTTCAGGTCCCCGGCGACAACATCATCGGCGGCGTCGAGGGCCAGGGCTTCATCCAGCTGATGCAGCAACTGCCTCAGGAACGGCTGAACATCGCCGTGCAGGGCGTCGCGGCCGCCGAGCGCGGCCTGGAACAGACCCTGGAATACGTCAAGCAGCGCAAGGCCTTCGGCAAGTCGATCCTCGAGTTCCAGAACACCCAGTTCAAGCTGGCCGAGGTCAAGACCAAGCTGACCGTCGCCCGCGTCTTCGTCGACCACTGCATCGGCCTGCACCTCAAGGGTCAGCTGGACGCGACGACCGCCTCAATGGCCAAATACTGGGTCACGGACATCCAGGGCGAGGTGCTGGACGAGATGCTCCAGCTGCACGGCGGCTATGGCTATATGAACGAATATCCGATCGCCCAGCTCTACAAGGACGCCCGCGTCCAGCGCATCTACGGCGGCACCAACGAGATCATGAAGGTGCTGATCGCGCGCAGCCTTTGAGGGGCCTCTCAGCCGCTCTTCTCATCCCCATCGGAGCGGGAAGAACGCCTTGTCATCCCCGACGCAGCGAAGCGAAGATCGGGGACGCCTCGCCGCTAACCCACAGGCCCGGTCGGCTCTGCCGAACCGGGCCCAGGCTGCCGCGCCCGCAACTCGCCATAGAGGTCGAGCCACCTCGGATTATCCTGCTCGACGAGAGCGAACTTCCATTCCCGACGCCAGCGCTTGATCCGCTTCTCCCTGAGGATGGCGTTGTTGATGTAGGCGTGGCTCTCGTACCAGACCAACTGATCGATCCCGTGTTCGGCGGTATAGCCGGGGACCAGCCCCTGCTTATGTTCAGCCACCCGCCTCACAAGGTCATTGGTCACACCGACGTAGAGCCAGCCGAACGGGCCGCTCGCGAGCAGATAGACATAGAAGGTTTCTGCATGACCGGCCTCCCGGCTCAACCCTTGCGGGTTGTCCGGGAGTGGTCAAGGTTGCGTTGTCGTCCCCGATCTTCGCTTCGCTTCGTCGGGGATGACAAAGGTCGCGATCTAAACGGCTGATGCGGTGAGCCAGATAACGCCGCCGAGGATCAGGCTGGCCAGCACCAGTCCGCCAGCGATCCACATCCCCGCCGACCGGACGGCCGCTGCCGTCGCCAGGTCGCGGGGCGGTTCGGCCTCGGGAGAGGTCAATCGCTTCGACGCCGCTCGGACCAGCCGCGGCAGGTCGTCCCTGAGCGCCGACAGATCCAGTAACAGGCCGATCAGCCGGTCGCGCACCGCGTCGGGCGAGGCGCCCGCGAACAGGGCGGATTTCCACGCTCCACTCATGGCGCTGACCAGATCGAAGTCCGGATCGACGCGCGACAGCACCCCCTCGATCGTGACCAGGGCCTTGAGGATCAGCACCAGATCCGGCGGCGCGGCGACACGCTCCTGGCGCATCAGGGCCATCATGTCGGCGACGATGGCCGGCAGGTCGATCTCGCCCTGGCCGTGGCGTCCGATCAACCGCTCTGCGCCCTGGGTGATGCGCTCGGTCGAGACGTCGGCGCCCTCGGTCCAGGTCGCCAGGATCTCGCCCATCCTCTGGGCGTCGCCCGAGACGAGCGACTGCACGAACCCGACCAGTTCGGTGCGGCGGCGCGGACTGACCTGACCGACCATGCCGAAGTCCAGCAGCCCAAGTCGGCCGCCCGGCATGGCGCGCAGGTTTCCGGGATGCGGATCGGCGTGAAACAGCCCGTGGACCAGGATCATGTCCAGCACGGCCTTGGCGCCCACCTCGGCCAGGTCGCGCGGCGACAGTCCGGCCTCGATCAGGGCGCGCGCCTCGGTGGGGGCGACCCCATCCAGATAGTCCTGAACCAGCACGGTCTCGGAGGTGAAGTCCCAGTAGATGGCCGGGATGACCACCGCGGGGCGTTTTGCGAAGTTGGCCGCGAACCGCTCGGCGTTCCTGCCCTCGGCCGTGAAGTCCAGCTCGGCCAGGACCGCCTCGGTCAGCTGCCGCACCAGTTCCTGCGGCCGATAGCGGCGCACCTCGGCGCTTGAGCGTTCAGCGGTGCGGACCAGTTCGCCGATCAGGCGCAGGTCCGCCTCCATCTGCGGCCGGATGCCGGGGCGGCGGATCTTGACCACCACCTGGGCGCCCGATTGCAGGGTCGCGCGGTGCACCTGGGCGATGGAGGCCGCAGCCAGGGGCATGACCTCGAACTCGGCGAAGACGTCTTCCGGCCGGCCGCCCAGCGCCGCCTCGACCGCCGGCCTCAGAATCTCGAAATCCAGCGTCGGCGCCGCGCTCTGAAGCTGTTCCAGCTCGGCGATCCAGTCGGGCGGCAGAAGGTCCGAGCGGGTCGACAGGATCTGGCCCAGCTTGACGAAGGTCGGCCCCAGGGCCTCCAGCGCCAGCCGCGTCCGTCGCGACAGGGGCTCGGCCGCCTCGCCGCCCCCGCCGCCTCCCAGACCCAACCGTGCGAGCAGGGAATCCAGGCCGAACCGCGTCGCCACCCCGCCGATCTCGGCAAGGCGTTTGCGGTCACGCGCAGCAACGATAAGGGCCCCGAACATCACCCAGACAACGGCCAAGCCTGCCCCCTGTTCCGTTCGGACCGCCGGATGGGATATGCAGGGCCATGATCCGACTTCACGTCACCAACGACCTGTCCGCCAACGCCGCCGTGGCGCCGACGCTGGACCAGTCGCGCTATCTGACCAATGTCATGCGCCTGGGCCTGGGCGACGACCTGCTGGTCTTCAACGGCCGCGACGGCGAATGGCGCGCCTCCCTAGCCGAGGTGCACAAGCGCGGCGTCATTCTGAAATGCGAAGAGCGGACGCGCGAGCAGACCACCGGCCCCGACCTCGAACTGATCGTCGCCCTGGTCAAGAAGGCCCGCGTCGAGACCATCGTCGAAAAGGCCGCCGAACTGGGCGCCGCGCGCGTGCGGCTGGCCATCACACGCCGCACCAATGTCGAAAAGGTCCGCCTCGACCGCCTCGACGCCATCGCCGAAGAAGCCGCCGAACAGACCGGGCGTCTGGACGTGCCCCCGGTCGATGATCCGGTGAAACTGGAGGCCATACTCGACGGCTGGGACGCAGATCCGATATCGGGGCGCCGACTGATGTTCTGCGACGAAACCGGCGGCGCCCCCGCCATCGGGGCGCTGGGTCTTTCGGGCGCCGGAAAATGGGCCATCCTGATCGGCCCAGAGGGCGGGTTCTCGCCCGAGGAAGGCGAGCGCCTGCGCGCCCTGCCCTTCACCACCGCCGTGTCTCTGGGCCCCCGCATCCTGCGCGCCGACACCGCCGCCATCGCCGCCATGACCCTGTGGCAGGCCGCCGTCGGCGACTGGGAGCGCTAAGCCGATCAAGGAAACGGTGATCTCCCCCTTGAGCCTCGCCACATTCCCGCCCATCTAGCCGCGACAGGCCGACGTTCGTCGGACAGGGAAGACCGACGCATGGCCGCCAAAGACACGCTGACCAAAGACCAGCTCATCGCCGTCATGGCCGACGGCGCCAAGCCCAAGGACCAGTGGCGGGTCGGCGCCGAGCACGAGAAATTCGGCTTCGACCGCTCCACCCTGCGCCGCCCCGGCTATGACGGCCCCAGCGGCATCCACGCCATGCTGACCGGCCTGCAACGCTTCGGCTGGAGCCCCGTCGAGGAAGGCGGCCACGTCATCGCCCTGGAGCGCAAGAACGCCGAGGGTTTCACCGCCTCGGTGTCGCTGGAGCCGGGCGGTCAGTTCGAGCTGTCGGGCGCGCCTCTGTTGACGATGCACGACATCTGCAACGAGACCGGCCAGCATCTGATGGAGGTCAAACAGGTCGCCGACCAGATCAACCTGGGCTTCCTGGGCGCCGGTTTCGACCCGAAATGGACGCGCGAGGACGTGCCCGTCATGCCCAAGGGCCGCTACGACATCATGCGCGCCTACATGCCCAAAAAGGGCAAGCTGGGCCTCGACATGATGCTGCGCACCTGCACCATCCAGGCCAATCTCGACTTCTCCGACGAAGCCGACATGGTGATGAAGTTCCGCACCTCCCTGGCCCTGCAGCCCATCGCCACGGCCCTGTTCGCCTGTTCGCCCTTCGTCGAGGGCAAGCCCTCGGGCTTCCTTTCGGCGCGCGCCAATGTCTGGACCGACACCGATCCCGACCGCACCGGCATGATCGGCTTCGTCTTCGAGGACGGCTTCGGGTTCGAACGTTATGCCGACTATGCGCTGGACACCCCGATGTATTTCGCCAAGCGCGACGGCAAATATATCGACGCCTCGGGCCAGTCCTTCCGCGACTTTCTGAAGGGTGATCTGCCCGCCCTGCCCGGCGAACTGCCGACGATCAAGGACTGGAACGACCACCTGACCACCCTCTTCCCCGAGGTGCGGCTGAAGTCATACCTGGAAATGCGCGGCGCCGATGGCGGCCCGTGGAGCCGCATCTGCGCCCTGCCCGCCCTGTGGACCGGCATCTTCTACGACGCCCCTTCGCTGGCCGCCGCCTGGGACCTGTGCAAGGACTGGGACATCGCCGACCACGAACGCCTGCGCCGCGACGTGACCCGTCTGGGCCTGAAGGCCGAGGTGGCGGGTCGCTCGGTGCGCGACATCGCCGTCGACATGGTGGCCATCGCGTCAGAAGGCCTGAAGAACCGCAACCGCCTGTCCGGCGGCATGGTGGACGAGCGCGGCTATCTGGTTGAGCTGGAAGAGATCGCGGACTCGGGGCTCACCCCCGCTGACCGTCTGCTGGCCCTGTATCACGGCGAATGGCAGGGCGACGTCAGCCGCATGTACCGCGACTTCGCCTACTGAAAAGGGCGGGGCGCCTGCACGCCCCGCCCTTTGAAATTCCAGCCTGACGGCAAACCCTAGAAGGTCAGGCGCATCCCCAGGCTCAACCCGCCTGCATCCTGATCGTCGGCCCGGGCGTAGAAGCCGCGCAACGACCCCTGCACCCGGCCCCAGTCGGCCGACAACCCGCCGGACAGAGTCACCGGATCGTCCAGTTCGCCCAGACGGCCCGACAGGCTCGAACCCAGCATCACCGAGCGGACCTCGTAGTCCTCGTCGCCCCAGCTGGCGTCATAGCGCACCCCCACATCGCCCGAGACCACAGCCGAACCCATCGCGCGCGACGGGAAGGCGATCTCCAGCCCCGGTCCTGCTTCGTAGCGGGTCTGGTCCATGTCGGCGACCGTCAGGCTGAACACGTCGGCGCCCGTCTCAGTGAAACCGTCGAACGCCTGGTGCGAGACCCGGGCGTGAAGGAAGGGCCGGATCTCGCCGATCCCGGCCATGAAGCTCATGCCGATGCGTCCGTCGGCGAAAAGACCGTATCCGTCCGTTTCGGCCCGTCCCGTCGTGCCGACACCCTCCAGCACGGTGCCCGCCCCACCGGCGAGGCTTCCGCGCGTGAAGTCATAGTCGCGCCGGTCGCCGCCGGCCGAGCCCTCGAAGAAGACTGCGCCGCGCGTCACCGCGCCATAGACAGCCAGGGCGATCGCCTCGACCTCTGCCGAGTTGGACAGTCCGGGTTCATCCAGGTCCGTCGTGACCCAGGACAGGGCCGCGCCGAACAGCGCGCCTTCGCCGGCGACGAAATCATAACCCCCGACCAGACCCACGCTGTCGGCCTCGGCCTCGTTCGCCGTCGCCGTCTCATCGTGGCGGCTCCAACCGCCCAGGGCAGCGCCCCAGGCGCCCTTCCCGTTTCCGGCCCGACCGCGCAGCCGCGTGTCCAGCCCCTCGATCAGCACCGCCTGGCCCCGATCAGCAGCCCAGACGGCGTTGCTGAACAGTTCTGCGCCCAGGCCGCTGCGCGCGGCGGCCATGTTGCCCAGGTTCAGCAGGCCCCAGCCATACTCTGCGTCAATACCCGCCACGCCCATATCGGTGGCCGTAGCGAGGACCAAGCGGGTCAGTTCGGCGCCCGAGGCGTTGGGAAACATCTGCCTGGCGATAGCGACCGAAGCCGTCACATGGGGCGCGGCCATGGAGGTTCCGGAAGACGGGCCAAACCCATCCCCGTCCACGTCGTCTTCGTGACCGGGCGGCAGGGTCGAGTTGATCTGGTGCTCGTCACCGTCGCCGCCGGGCGCGGCCAGACACCATGCCGCCGCCAGACCGCAGCGGTTGGCGTAGTCGGGCAGCGCACCCGTGATCGTCGCCGCCGTCACCGCCAGCCAATTCGACTGCAGCTCCGGCACATAGAAAGGCAGTCCGGCCTGGACGTTGGGCTGGGCCTGATACTCGTTTCCGGTCGAAACGACGATGACCGAATCCAGCGCAGCGGCGGCGCGGAAGGCGGCGATCTGGCCATCCATCTGGGTCTCGAAATGCAGCTGGCCGGCGGGGCTGCCGACGTAGAAATCCTGCCCCCAGGAATTGTTGAACACCCGCACGCCCTGTTCCAGCGCCAAGGCATAGGACAGGCCGACAGACTCGTTGACCGTGGTCGGGTTCGAGGCGTTGAGGGCGAAGACCGTCAGCCCCGCATCATAGGCTACGCCGTGCATACCCAAGCCGTTGCGCGCCGCCACCATGATCCCGGCGACATGGGTGCCGTGACCGTCGTAGTCCTGGGTCAGCACGCCGTCGGTGATCGTGTCCCAGGACGTGCCCGCCAGCTGGCCCGCCAGCTCGGGATGCTGGATGTCGACGCCGCTATCCAGTTCACCGATGACGACGCCTTGGCCCGTGAAGCCCAGATCGTACGCCGCCTGGGCGTTGATCAGGCCGAGGCCCCATTGGGCCGCATACTCAGCGTCCTGAGCCGACGCGTTCGAGGCCGCCAGTGCCGCCGTAAGCGCGATAACGCTGGCCGATAGTTTGAAAATCATCAGAGCGCCCAATATCTTAGTTGAACGCCGGTATCATTCGTCACTTTGCCGGATCAAGACCTCCGCGACGGCCAAGCTTTCAAACCCGCGTTCACCGAGTGAAATCGGCAACAGTGCCCGCGGCGGCGGCTCAGTGTCTGCGCTCCTGCGCCGGGCTGCAATCAGCACTTGAGCCCCGCGCCTTTATCGCTAGTTTGCGCCTCGCTTCCGCGGGCGTGATGTAGTGGTAGCCTGAAAGCTTCCCAAGCTTTTCGTGCGGGTTCGATTCCCGCCGCCCGCTCCAAAGCTTTGGCGCCTCTAGGCCCGCGCCTGAGCTGTCCGGAAGTCAGGACTGGTGGCCCGGGCGACCAGTTCGGCCAGGGTGCGGGCGCCCAGCTTCTCCATCAAGCGACTGCGATGCGCCTCGACCGTTCGCGGGCTGAGGGCCAGGCGGGCGGCGATGGTCTTGTTGGTGCCGCCGGTGATCAACCCGTCCAGCACCTGTCGCTCGCGCAGGGTTAGGCGATGGATCGCCTGCTCCGTCGGCAGAGGCGCGCCGTCAATGGCTTCCTTGCCCAGGCAGACGGCGCCGATCGCCAGGCAGATTTCGTCCGTTTCCGCACCTGCCTCCAGCACATCGGATGCGCCGCGCTTCATGATCTGGACCGCCAGGCCGGGCGTGGGATCGCCTGGGAGTATGACCATCCATGGAGACTCCGGCAGGGCCGTGCTCAGAAAGCCTGACAACTGATCCAGAGGTTCTGCGCCATCGAAGCGGTAGAGCACGGGCGCCGGCCGCAGGGCGCCCGCGACGCTGACGAAGTCGTTGACGCTGTCGAAGACACGGACGGTGAAGCCGCGCTTTCGCAGGGCGTGCGACAGACCGTTCTGGCGGGCGGCGTCTGCGTCGATGACATGGATGTAGGATCGGTTGATCGGGGTGATGTCCTTGAGGGATCCGCCCATCCCCTGCACCCGCCCAGCGGCGTCGAAGATGGGGAAGGTGTTTGCATCCAGCAGTCGCAGGCCGTCGCCATTGACCCGAACCCGGAACCGCCCGCTCGCCGCCTCGCCCAGACGGACGCGCGAGAAACCCGCCTCGACCGCCGACCGATCCAGGTCATGGATCGAACCGAGGAAGTCCCGCCAGCCCCAGTCAGTCCGTTCATCCAGGCCGGGCCAGACCTCGCCGAAGTTGGGACTGAGCCGCTTCAGGTCCCAGGTGGCGAAATCGACGGTCCAGAGAAGACTGGCGGAGTTGGCCGCGAACTTGGCGAACAGGGCCTCGCGTTCGTCCAGCGTCCTTATGGCGTCCTGAGCGTCGTGGATGTCGGTGGCCACGCCATACCATCCCGCGATGGAGCCGGTGTCGTCGAAGGTCGGCTGGGAACGCGCCAGATGCCAGCGATAGGAGCCATCGATATCGCGGATTCGCACCGGACGGGCGAAGGGCTTGCGGTCGATCTTGGCCTCGGCCAGCCCGGAGACGACGACCGGCAGATCTTCGGGATGCACCAGATGCTTCCACAGGTTCCCGACCTCGCAGCCGCCGCTGGCGCTGGACAGGGTCCGCAGTCGACCGTTCTGCCAGTTTGGGCGACCGAACCTGTCCGCCCTCCATAACAGGCTGGGCACCAGGTCGGTGACCAGGCTCAGCTCGCGGCGCAGTGCGGCTTCCTTCTGTTCTGCGACATGGGCTCGGGTCGTCTCGTGCATGATGCAAAGGACGCCGCCTATCTCTCCCGACTGCAGATGCACAGGCGAGTAGGACAGGGTCCACCACGAGTTCTCGACGCTGCCGTGGCGCAGGAGCGGAACCTTGTGGTCTTCGACATAGACGCTATCGCCCGCCTCAGCGGCCATGAAGAAGTCGGCGACAGACTCCCAGGCCTCGAAGAAGATGTCGCCCATGGGCTGGCCGAGGGCGAGTGGCTTGCCCTCCGCGATCGGCGCAAAGGCCTGATTGTAGAGCATGGCCCGCTGGCTTCCCCAGGCCACTACCATGGGTTGGCGCGCGTGCAGGATCAGAGCCCAGACCTGATCCAGTTCCTCGGGCCAAGCCGAGCGCGGCCCCATCGCCGTATCGGCCCAATTCACGTCGAATCCATCGCCTCGTCGAACCCACAGAGGCATTCCATCGGATTGCTGTCCGCGCTTGAAAGACGCCAACTCGATCCTCCATCACCGCGCTTCGACGATAGCCTAACCGCGCAGTCTGCATAGGTATATTCCACAGGTTTCTAAGTATTACACCTTTAATTCCAGCCATATAAGGGACACCCCTTACTCAAGCCGCTTCCCGCCGAGATCAGCCATACCGCGCGTTTTAGGTGGTAGGGCCGGTCAGACCGGCCATCCCTCAGCGGCCTTTTGGGCATCCTTGGCCCTCCCAGCGATTGATATGGTTAGCAAAACCCTTACGGCGTGATGCGTATCCTACCAAGGCAACTCCCGGATGTGCCGCGAGCCGATAACCGATGTTCTTCCCGCTGCGGCGCTCCGGCGTGACCGCAGAAGTCTGGAGATCTGGAGTGAGGAATATTCGCCGCAATCCCATCCCGGCCTGCGCGCTGAGAAGCGCTCTGGGCCGTGTCGTGGGGAACGTCCTGGCGGCGATCCTGGCGCTATTGCCACTCTTGTCCCCCAGCGCTACGGCGGCCCAATCCATTCCGGTTGTCAGCGCCTGTTCCGGTGTCAGCCTTCCTCGATCCGTCGTGACCGACATCATGAAGCCGGTGATCACGGGCATAGCCAGCCCGATCGAATCCAGCGTCAACTCGATCCTGGGCGTGGTCAAAATCATCCCGCTCGTCGGCGCTGTGTTTCCGAACCTGGCCCTCAACGCCACCAGCCTTTTGACGTCGGCGGCCAACGGCGATCCCATCACCCTGAACGTCCTGGACCTCGACGGCGAAATCGTCGCCCCCGAGGACGGTTGCGTGAACCAGGCCGACGGCTTCACCCTGGCCGAAGAAGCCGGCATCGCCATCGGAGGCAACCAGATCACTGGACTGGGAACCGGAGGCGACATCGCCGTTGCGGGCGAGTTCAACTCCATCGCCTTCGGCAATGGCGCCACGACCGCTGGCACTGCGGCCGACGCCATCGCCCTGGGTCGCGACAGCCGCATCCTGCCCGGCGCGATCGGATCAGTCGCCCTGGGCGCCGACGCGACAGTTTCTGTCGCCAACAGCCTGGCCCTGGGCGCCGACAGTTCCGCTGTCCGGGGCGCCCAGGCCAACTACGCCGCCATGGGTCTCGACACGCTTCAGTCCTCCGCGGGCGAGGTCGCCTTCGGCGCCGCCGGGCTCGAGCGACAGCTGACCCATGTCGCAGCCGGCGCCGCCCCCACCGACGCGGTCAACGTCGGCCAGTTGACCGGCGTCGCCGACGACCTGGCGGATCTGGCTGACCTCGCGGTCATCTACAACGACCCCACAGCGGCAAGCCTGAGCCTTTCCGGCGTCACCGGCACCGTTATCGACAACCTGGCCGCCGGCGCGCTGAGCGCGACCTCTACCGAGGCCGTCAACGGCGCCCAGCTGTTCGCCACCAACACCCAGGTGACCACCAACACCGACGCTATCGCCGACATCTCCACCGACCTCGGCGACCTGTCCGACACGGCGGTCCAGTACGACGACCTGCTGGCTGGGCGCGTCACCCTGGCGGGGGTCACCGGCACCGTCATCGACAACCTCGCCGCCGGCCAGCTGAGCGCGACCTCGACCGAGGCGGTCAACGGCTCCCAGCTGTTCGCGACCAATACCCAGGTCACCACCAACACCGACGCCATCGCCGACATCTCCACCGACCTCGGCGACCTGTCCGACACGGCGGTCCAGTACGACGACCTGCTGGCTGGGCGCGTCACCCTGGCGGGGGTCACCGGCACCGTCATCGACAACCTCGCCGCCGGCCAGCTGAGCGCGACCTCGACCGAGGCGGTCAACGGCTCCCAGCTGTTCGCGACCAATACCCAGGTCACCACCAACACCGACGCCATCGCCGACATCTCCACCGACCTTGGCGACCTCTCCGACACAGCTGTCCAGTACGACGACCTGCTGGCCGGGCGCGTCACCCTGGCGGGGGTCACCGGCACCGTCATCGACAACCTCGCCGCCGGCCAGCTGAGCGCGACCTCCACCGAAGCGGTGAACGGATCGCAGCTGTTCGCCACCAACACCCAGGTCACCACCAACACCGACGCCATCGCCGACATCTCCACCGACCTTGGCGACCTGTCCGACACGGCGGTTCAGTACGACGACCTGTTGGCCGGACGCGTCACCCTGGCGGGCGTCACCGGCACCGTCATCGGCAACCTGGCGGCCGGAGAGCTGAGCGCCACCTCCACCGAAGCGGTGAACGGATCGCAGCTGTTCGCCACCAACACCCAGGTGACCACCAACACCGACGCTATCGCCGATATCTCCACCGACCTTGGCGACCTCTCCGACACGGCGGTTCAGTACGACGACCTGCTGGCCGGACGTGTCACCCTGGCGGGCGTCACTGGCACCGTCATCGACAACCTGGCCGCCGGAGAACTGAGCGCCACCTCGACCGAGGCCGTCAACGGCGCTCAGCTGTTCGCCACCAACGCCCAGGTCACCACAAACACCGACGCCATCGCCGACATCTCCACCGACCTCGGCGACCTCTCCGACACAGCTGTCCAGTACGACGACCTGCTGGCCGGGCGCGTCACCCTGGCGGGCGTCACCGGCACCGTCATCGACAACCTAGCCGCCGGAGAACTGAGCGCCACCTCGACCGAGGCCGTCAACGGATCGCAGCTGTTCGCCACCAACACCCAGGTCACCACCAACACCGACGCCATCGCCGACATCTCCACCGACCTCGGCGACCTCTCCGACACAGCTGTCCAATACGACGACCTGCTGGCCGGGCGCGTCACTCTGGCGGGCGTCACCGGCACCGTCATCGACAACCTGGCCGCCGGAGAGCTGAGCGCGACCTCCACCGAAGCGGTGAACGGATCGCAGCTGTTCGCCACCAACACCCAGGTCACCACCAACACCGACGCTATCGCCGATATCGCCGCGACCTCGGCCCTGGCCGTGACCTATGACGATGCAACCTCGGCGACTTTGACCCTGCAAGGCGTAGGCGGCACCGTGATCGCCAATGTCGCGGACGGCGAGCTCAGCGCCACGTCCAATGAAGCCGTCAACGGATCACAGCTCTTCGCCACCAATGCCCAGGTCACGACAAACTCGGGCGACATCGTCACCAACACCACGGCCATCACCAACATCACCAATGACCTGAACAGCGGCGGCATAGGCGTCGTCCAGTATTCCGACGCCGCAACGCCCAACACGCCAAACGGCGGCGTGCCCACCAATGACCTGGTCCTTGTCGGCGCCCTCAACGGCCCTGTCGTGCTGCATAATCTGGCGAGCGGCCTGGTCGGTGCGGCCTCGACAGACGCGGTGAACGGCGGCCAGATGTTCGACTTGGGAACCGGCGTGGCCGAGGCCTTCGGACCCGACGCCGTCTATGACGCGGCAACGGGCGCTGTCACTGCGGATCTGACCTATCAGGGCGTCAGCTATGACAGTGTCCAGGCGGCATTGAACGCCGTCTCGGGCGCAGCCGGCGGCGGCGCCGCCTACCTGGCTGTCAACTCGGCCGGAGCCCCCGCCTCGGCCGTCGGACTGGACGGCGTCGCCATTGGACCCGATGCTCAGGCCGACGCCGCCAACAGCGTGGCCATCGGCGCAGGCGCGCTCGCCAATCGCGCGCCCCAGGCCGCCTATGTCGCCCTGGGCCTGAGCGCGCCGCAATCCTCGGTCGGCAGCGTCTCTTTCGGCAGCGCCGGACAGGAGCGCCAACTGACCAATGTCGCCGCCGGTTCGGCCGCAACCGACGCCGTGAACGTCGGCCAACTCCAGGGCGTGTCTGACCGGGTTGACGCCGTGGCCGACCGCGCGGTGCTGTACGACGATACTTCGGGCGCCGTTCTGACCCTGGCCGGGACGAACGGCACCACCGTGACCAACCTTGCAAATGGCCAGCTCAGCGCCACTTCGACCGACGCCGTGAACGGCGCACAACTGTTCGCAACCAATACCAATGTCGCCGCCAATACCGCCGCAATCGCCGATCTGGCCGACAATGTCGCCAATGGCAGCCTGGGTCCGGTCCGCTACAGCGATCCGGCCGCCCCCGAGGTCCCCAACGGCGGTACGCGCACCGACGACCTGACCCTGGTCGGCGTCAGCGGCGGCGCAGTCGGTCTGCACAATGTCGCCGACGGCCGGATCGCCGCCGGATCTACCGACGCCGTCAATGGCGGCCAGGTCTATGCTCTGGCCTCGGCCTCTGTGAACGCCATCCAGTATGACACCAATGCTGCAGGGGATCGCACCAACACAGTGACCCTTCAGGGCGGCGACGCCTCGGCGCCCGTCACCTTGAACAATGTCGCCAACGGCGCGGTGACCGCCACCTCGACCCAGGCGATCAACGGATCCCAGCTGTTCGACACCAACCGCGCGGTCGTCACCGCCCAGTCCACGGCGGACGAGGCCCTGACCCTGGGTCAGAACTCGATCCAGTATTCGTCTGCCGATCGCAGTCGTGTGGTGCTCGGCCGCGCCGGCGGTCCTGCCGTCACCGTCAGCAACCTGGCTGCTGGGGTCGAGGCCGGCGACGCGGTCAACGTCCAGCAACTGCGCGAGGGGCTTGCGGGCGCGGTCCAGCAGGCCAACGCCTACACCGACGTGCGGCTGGCGGTGATGAACTACTCGTTGAGGGAAGTTCGCAAGCTGGCCTACGCCGGCACGGCAGGCGCCCTGGCGGCCGCCGGAATGCCTCTGATTTCAGAGCGCGGTCAGTCGATGATGTCGCTCGGCGTAGGCACCTATGAGGGCGAATCCGCCATGGCGGTCGGTTTCTCGCGGGCTCTGGGCGACGGCAGCATGGTGTTCCGTGCGGGCGCCACCTTTGACACCCAGGACCACATCGGCGGCAATGCCGGCGTCGGCTGGCGGTTCTGACCGCAAGCGCGACGGACCGAGGCGCCTCTGCGACGGCCCGCCTCTTGTTTTCCCTGAATGAGGACCAGATGATTACGCCCGATCCTGTGAGCGCAGCCGACTTTTCCGTCATCCGCCAGAGCTTCATCGGCCTGGGCGACCAACTGACGGACGCCCAACTTCTGGAATTGGCGGACGCCTATCACGAGATGCTGCGCTGGCGCCGCACATTACGCGGTCGTTTCCCGGCGATCTGCTCGGCGTCAAGACGCCTAGCGGCGGAGGTGGGATCGGCCAGGGCAGACAGAAAAGAGGTCGCAACGGGCTGAACCTGACAGCACCACTCGCCGATAGTTCAAGCCAGGTGGTCATCTCGGCGGCTAAACAAAGCGCTGTCCGCGAAGCCGGCCGTTTCCGGACGCCCCTTGCCCAGCATGACCTGCAGGAAGCACGGCTCGGCGGCCTCGTTGACATAGCCGTGGATCACGCCGGGCGGGCAGGCGATCATCTCCCATGGCGTGAGGGTCTGGGAGAGGCGGCGACCGTCCTCGTCCTCGATGAAGACGACACACTCGCCCTGCAGGACGAAGAAGACCTCCTCGACCTCATGGGTATGGGGCGCGTTCCCCTGGCCCGGGGGGACGTTCATGATCGACAGGGTGAAGCCGCCGGGGGGAATGGCGGAGCCCTCCCCATGCTTGCCCGAGGCTCCGGCGCCGACGAAGCGGTGCTGCGCCCTGTGGTAACCCTCGATGCTGGCGTCCGAAAAGGCGTTCCAGTCGGCGACGGTTTCGCTGAAGCGCTTCACATAGCGCGCCATGATGTCTTCGAGCGAGGCGTCGATGAGGTCGGCGGGTCGGGCGTGGCGAGCGACGTTCGTCATTTGAAGGTCCTTAAAGCGTGGCTTCGGCTGCGGCGAAGCTGTCGATCATGCAGGCGCGGCGGATGAAGGCGTCATGCAACACGGGGTCGGCGGCGGCCTTGCGGATGCCGTCCAGCTTGATGGCGCGGGCGGCGGGGTCCTGTTCGTCCAGCAACTGCTTGTTGGCGATGCTCTGGGCCTGGACGCCGTCGATCTGGGCCTTGCGGCGCTGGCGCGTGTATCGATCCAGTAGGGCGTCGGCGTCCGCCCCATCGAACCAGATCATCGCCAGCTTGTCGGCCAGGTTCACCGCGTCGTGGATGCCCCCGTTCATGCCCATGCCGCCCACCGGATTGTTGACGTGGGCGGCGTCGCCGGCCAGTAGCACCCGCCCCAGATTGAACGTCGCCGCCACGCGCTGGTGCACGCGGTAGATGGCGGTGGTCACCACATCATAGGGCTCGGGCCTGGGACAGAACCTCTGCAGCCGGGCTTCGACGGCTTCGGGCGCCGTGACCTCCTCGTCGGTCTGGTCGAGCGGAGCCGGGCTGACGGCGCGCCACATGCCCTCGCCGTCCTCGCCGCGCGCCTTGAAGACGTTCATCCAGTCGTTCGGCGCAGAGAAGTAATTGCGATTTGAGATGTGCGCGCCCAGGGCCGAGAAATCCTGTCGCGTGTCGATCTTGATGAACCGCTCCGGCCAGGTGAAGCCCTCGAAATCGACGCCCGCAATCTTGCGAACCGTGCTGCGTCCCCCGTCGCAGCCGACCAGATAACGCCCCCGCAGTTCGGTCTGCTCGCCCTGTTCGCACCGGATCTGGATCGTGACGCCGCCGTCGTCCTGGGTGAAGCCTTCGAGAGAACGCCCCATCAGAATCTCGGCGCCCTCGTCATTCTCCAGCCGCGCCAGGACGGTCTCGGCGATCTTCCACTGCTCCCACTGCAGGACGTAGGCGTGGGCCGGCGGCTCGCGCATCGCCTCCAGGTCAAACCGGCCCACCAGCTTTCCGGTGATGCGGTCGAGATAGTGGAAGGCCGGCGACACCAGCCCCTGATCCAGACCGGCTTCGAGCAGGCCGAGCCGTTCCAGCATGGCGATTGTCGGCGGGTGGCAACTGGCTGCGCGGCAATCGTGCTCGGGCTGGGCCAGCTTTTCGATCAGGACGACGGGAATGCCCGCCTGCCTGAGCGCCAGAGCGAGAACGGCCCCGACGGGCCCGGCGCCGACGACAAGAACCCGATCTTCAGCCGACATGCGCGCGTCTCCTCTATCGAGGAAAGACTAGAGGCGGCAAGTTTGTATGACAATCATAAAATACGACAAGACTTTTAGCCGAGTTTCAGATTGCCCTCGATCGCCTTGCGCGCATTGCGGATATGGACTGCGAGCGCCTTGGCCGCGCCCTGGGCATCGCGGCGCTGAACCGCCTCGACGATGGCGCGCCATTCTTCCATTCCGCGATCAAGACGCCCCGGCGTCGACATGGCAGTCAGACGCAAATAGCTGACGCGGTTCAGCAATTGCTGGCCGCTGTCCTTGTAGACCTGGCTGCCGCAGTGGGTCAGAAAATGCTCGTAGAGGCCGGTCGCCTCCCTCGCCAGACCGACCATATCATTCTTGTCGGACGCCTTGCGCATGACAGCCCAGGTGGTCGCCACATGTTTCATGGCCTGGGCGTTGGCGCTGGCGACGAAGCGTCGAAGCGCCTCGGGCTCGACGGCCTCGCGCAGATGATAGATGTCCGAGGCGTCTTCTGCGGTCAGAACCGTCACGCTGATATTGCGTCGCGGCCCGACGTTGATCAGATTCTCGGCCTGCAGCTGGCGCATGGCCTCGCGAACCGAGGTGCGGCTGACGCCCAGCGCCTCGCACAGTTCACGCTCGACCAGGCGAGCGCCCGGCTTGTAGAGGCCGGCCGCAATCGCGTCCCGCAGCTTTCTCGCAGCATGCTCGCGCACGAGCGTCGGCGCTTCGACGATAAGCATGTCTTCGGCTTGCATGGATTGTCCTCAACCGTTTCCTCGGCCGCGCACCCGCCGCCTTCTTCTTGTCAGGCTCGCGTTGTGGCGAAACCCGCTTTTGCACCCGGAAGTAGCAGGATCGGCAGGCCCGCGTCCAATCTTGCGCACTGTAAAAGACTGTATGCGGTCAGGGCCGATGTCTTGGGATTGCTGGCCGCCGCGAGCGCCAGAATATCGAAGTGGAAACGCCCGAATGGCCCGTGCGCCTCGATCACGCCCAGGGGGTCATCCACCCGGCGGGATGAGACCAGCCTGACCCGCGTCCGATCCGCCCCCAGAGCGCACAGGGCGACAGAGATGGCGACGTTGGCGTTCTTGGGATAGTCGCGCGCGGCGTCCCTTGCTGTTCCCTCGAAGAAGACCACCTCCTCCTCGGTGTGATCCAGGTCAATGATCTGTTGCGCCGGCGTGCCGCGCCAGGCGGCCGGCGGCTTGTAGGACACATAGGTCACCGCCTCGACCCCCGCGAGCGCCGCTGCGGTCAGGCCGTCCAGGCCCGCGACCGCTCCGGCGGCCAACAGCAATCGACCGCCCCCCGCCGCTTCGGCTTCAACCATGTCCGCCATCACCTGCCCGTCGGCGAGAATGCCGACGGATGACAGGACGACGTCGATCCCGGCCCGCAGCAGGGGCGCGCAGTGCTCCAGCGCCGCCGCATGTCCGGCGCACTCCAGAACGACATCCGGGGCCGTGCGGATCAGGGCGTCGAGGTCATGAACCGCAGCCGGGGCCGTCCGCCCTGGCCGCACCAGAACAGCGCTCAGACTGTACGCTTCTCCGAGCCGATCCAGACAGGCGGTGATTTCCGAGCCAATGGCGCCGTGACCGATCAGGGCCATGCGCCGCGCAGTAGAGGTAGGTTGCGTCATGATCTTTGTATGACGGTCCTACACTCCGCATTCAACCTCCCATAGCTTTCCGGTGGAACGCCGAAAGCGTATCGACAAACAGGTTCGCTGCCGCGCCGGCCGCGTCGGGCGAGCCTGCAGCCACGGCCTTCAGCACCGACTCCATGCCGTCGAGTGTTTGTCGCCGGTTCTCCGCATTCTCGAACAGGCGGGTCCGCACGAACCGGAAACTGTCATCCACCAGGGCGGAGCACCGGCCGAGCGTGTCGTTGTCGCAGGCCTCGCGCAGCACATCACGGACCTGCTGTTGCGCCGAGGCGAACTCCCGATGCCGGCCTCGCTCATGGGCCGAACGCGCCTTGGCCAGGGCGACTTCGGCAGCGCGGATTTGGGCGGCCGACGCATGATCGGCAGCTTTTCTGGCGATCTGCACGTCCAGTATCCGCCTTACTTCAAGGCGGTCCAACACCTGTTTGAGATCGGCCGTCTGCACCGAATACCCCCGGTCCAGCCGTTCGAGCACGCCTTCACGAGAGAGCTGAAGCAGGGCCTCGCGGACGGGCGTGCGCGACACGCCGTAGCGCGCGGCCAGGTCCAGTTCGACGAACCGCTGGTCCGCGGCCAGCCGCCCCTCCTCCAGATCGGCGCGAATTCGATCATAGACCTGATCGCGCAATCTGAGCGCCGGCATGATGGGTCGGACCGGGGGCATGTCGGATTTCCAGCTTCTATCAGATTATGAGAGTCGATGACGCCTCTGCCACGCCGCGAGCATGGCGCAGATTCCACGCGCAGAATACGGTATACAGTATCCCATGGCAGTCGCCTTGGCGAACCACATCACCAGAGGCTTCGATGACGTATCAGACCATCACCATCGACCAACTCACGCCACGGATCGGAGCGATCATCGGCGGCGTGGACCTGAAGAACATGGACGAGGTTCAGTTCGACGAGGTCCGTCGCGCCATGGCCGAGCATCAGGTGATCTTCTTCCGCGACCAGCCCCTGGATCCGGCGACGCTCAAGGCGGTCGGCCAGCGCTTTGGTCCCCTGCAGATCCATGCGCTGAAGGGCCTTCCCGACCATCCGGAGGTGCGCAAGCTTCACGCGGACGCCACGTCCAAGCACGTCGCTGGCGAAGAATGGCATACCGACATGTCGTGCGCCGCCGTCCCTCCCATGGGCAGCATCCTGTACCTGCACACCCTGCCCGACTCGGGTGGAGACACCGCCTTCTCCTCGATGTACGCGGCCTATGACGCCCTGTCGGACCGCATGAAGACCTACCTCGAAGGCCTGACCGCCTTTCATGACGGCCGTCTGGCCTTTGGACGGTTTGACCCGTCCGGTCAGTTTCCCACGGCCGTCCATCCTGTGATCAGGACCCATCCGATCACCGGCCGCAAGGCGCTCTACGTCAACCGCGGCTTCACGGCCCGGATCAACGAACTGGCGCCGGCCGAGAGCGAGGCCGTTCTGAAATTCCTGTTCGACCACTGCGCCAACGAATACTTCCAGGTTCGCTTCCGCTGGGAGCCGCATTCGGTCGCCTTCTGGGACAACCGCTGCACCCAGCACCTGGCGATCTGGGACTACTTCCCGCAGGTCCGTTCGGGCTATCGGGTCCAGATCGAGGACGGCGATCAGACCCTAGTCTGAGCGGCGAACGACCAGAGCCCCCGCTGCGATCCGCAGCGGGGGCTTTTGCTTGTCAGGTCGACGACAGGGCCGCGCCGCGGGCCTTGGCGCCATAGGGCCGCAGCAGCAGGACCAGGCCGATGGCGACCAGGCAGATGGGCGCGCACAGCGCCAGAATGGACGAATAGGACCCCGTCCGGTCAAACACGATGCCGAAGATCAGCGGCGCCGTGCCCATGGCCATCAGCACGGCCGAGAACATCACCGAAAAGATCTGCGAAAAGGCCTTGAGACCGAAATAGCGGCTGATCAGATAGGCCAGCATATCCACCTCGGCGCCCAGACTGCCCCCAAGCAGGATCGCGGCCACGACGAAGGCCCAGTAGGGCAGCGACAGGGTCAGGGCGAACAGCCCGATCGCAGACAGCGAGAAGAAGATCAGGGCGATCCGCCGCGCGTCGAACTTGTCCAGCAGGAAGCCGATCAGCAGACGCCCGCCAAAGGCGGCCAGCCCGAACAGGGACGCGATCGAGGCGGCGGCGGCCTCCCCCATCCCCCGCGACGCCAGCAGGGGAACCAGGTGCGGCATCAGACCATAGAGGGCGAACGCCAGGCCGACGAAAACCGCCAGCAGAACCCAGAAGTCGCGCGAACGCAGCGCCTCCGACAAGGAGGAGCCGCCCAGGGCAGGCTGCGCTGTCTCGGACGGGATCCCGCCGTCGACGGCCAGTCCGACATCCTGGGGCGTCTCCTTCATGATGAAGAAGACCAGCGGCAGGGTCACGAACAGCAGGATGCAGCCCAGTCCGATGTAGCATCCCCGCCAGCCGAACTGGGCCACAAGCGCGGCGCTGAGCAGGGGCACATAGGCAAAGCCGAGCCCGGTTCCACTGCCGGCGACACCGATCGCCAGACCCCGCCGCCGGTCGAACCAAGAGGACAGGATCCGCATATAGGCGACGCTGTTGGTGCCGACGGCCACCGTGCCGATGGCGATGTAGAAGGCCAGGAACTGGGCGTAGTTGCGAATGAAGGGGGCCAGCAGGAAGGTCGCCGCCAGGACCAGGATGGACGGCAGAAGGACGCGGCGCGGACCCCATTTGTCGACCATCTTTCCCGCGATCGGCATGCAGGCTGCGGTGGCCAGCATCATCAGGGAAACGGCGCCGCTGATCTGCGACATGCTCCAGCCGAACTCGGCCGCAAGCGGTGAACTGACCAGCCCCATGGAGGCCAGCCCGAAGGCCGCCGGGCCTGTCGAGATGCCGAACAATGCCACGCCGACGACAAGCCAGCCGCGAACAAAGGGACGGGAGGAAAGCGCGTCAGCGGTCATGGCTACTATGGGTTTCGGTCATCGGGCGGGGACGCCGCCGACAGGAAAAAGGGGGCGGCCGCGCCGCCCCCGCCGGCAATCAGAAGCTTCGGCTGAGCCGCACGCCCACGGTGCGCGGACGCACCGTATAGACCCGGTAGCCATCCCCGGTGACCCGCAGGCCGATCTCGGGAACCGTATCGGTCACATTGTCGATGAAGACGGTTCCCAACCAGTCGCGATAGTTCAAACCCACCGTAGCATTGACCAGGAAATAGTCGTCCAGGCGCGCCTGGTTGGGATCCTGGTCATTGAACCCGGTGAAGGATTCTCCGCGATAGTTGAAGTTCGCGCCCACCTTCCAGGTCGCCTCGGCGCCGAGCGGAGCCTCGTACGAGATCTGGCCGGCATACGACCATTCCGGAGAGTATGGGATCCGGTCGCCGTCGCTGCCCGCAGCCGAAGCCGTCGAGGGCAGATCGGCGGTCAGCTTGGCGTCGGTGTAGGTGGCGCCGAAGTTGATGAACAGGCCATCGATCGGCCGCGCCGTGATCTGGGCCTCCAGGCCGTTGACCACGCTCTCGCCGGCGTTGGCGATATAGACGAAGGTGCCGCCCGGATCGGTGACCGCGATCTGCTGATCCGTCCAGTCGATGCGATAGGCCGACAGTTCGACATAGTATCTGCGATCGCCGAAGTAGGACTTCACCCCGACTTCATAGTTCCACAGCTCATCGGAACTATAGCCTTCGGGCACCACCACGCCGAACTGGGCGGCGCCGTCCGCGTCGTTGACGCCGCCGGGGCGGAAGCCGGAGGCCGCACGCGCGTACAGGGTGGTGTCGGCCGAGGCCGCATAGGCGAGCGCGAAGTTGTAGCTCACGCTGTCCTCTGTGGTCGCCGCGTCGAGTGCGACCTGGTCGACGGTCTGCACCGGCGAGGTCGGGAACCTCAGACGCTGGGTCGTCACGCGATAATCGAGGATGTCGGCGTTATAGTAACGCAGGCCGGCAGTAGCTTTCAGCCGCGGCGTCAGGTCATAGACCGCCTCTCCGAACACGGCGTACTGCTCGATCGCCGTCGAACCAAAGGACGAGTTGATGTCGGACGTGGCGAACCCATTGGCGCGGCAGTCGGCAGCCGTGAAGCAAGGGGCGAGGCCCGTCGCGGGGTCGGCCAGAACCGCCAGGGTGTAGGTGTCCGAATCCTGCTTGCTGTAGAACCCGCCGACGACGTACTGCAACGGCCCGTTCAGCGTGGAGGCCAGGCGCAGTTCGCTGGACCAGTTGCTCAGTTCCTGACCCTGACTATAGGCCAGAACGCCGGGAATGCCGAACCGCCGGGCCGTCGGGGTGCTGTCGCGCAGCAGGGTCATGTCGCGCTTGAGCAGCGAGGTGGAGGCCGTCAGCGTGCCGAAGTCCAGATCGATGTCGGCGACCAGGCTGTAGATATTGCTGGAGTCCTCGAAATTCTCGACGGTCGGCGATGTGGTGCGATAGGCGCCCTGATCGAACTCGAAATACTGCGGCCCTTCGACCTCCTGATCCTGGCGCAGGATGGTGCCCGTGACGCTGATCCGGTCCGTCAGGCGGGCCTGGGCGATGATGCGCCCGCCCGTCACGGTCTGGTCGTTGACGTTCTCGGCCGCGATGGGGCCGACGCGGTCGATATAGCCGCCTCCGCTGTCGGCCCATGCGACCGCCCTGACCGCCAGCCGGTCCTCGATGAGCGGAAGATTGACGTAGGCTTCACCCTGGTGAAAGGCGTTGCCGTCCGACACCGAAGCGGTCGAGGCGGTGAAGCCTCCGCTCAGCGTGTCGAGGTCCGGCTTGTTGGTGATGATGCGCACGGTTCCCGACATCGAGCTGGCGCCGAACAGCGTGCCCTGCGGTCCCTTGAGAATCTCGACGCGTGCGACGTCGTGAAGTTGGATGTTCGGCTGGTTGTCGCTGCCGCCGTCCAGACCGATGCCGGTCAGAATGGTCTCGTCGAAATAGAGGCCGACCGTGGGCTTGCCCGACGAGGAAATGCCCCGAACGATGATCTGGTTGTCGCCGATGCCCCGGCTGTTGGTCTGAACCGACGGGTTCAACCGGGCGAAGGCTTCAAAGCTGAAAGCCTGGGCCTCCTCGATCGCTTCGCCCCCCACGGCCGCGACGCCGGCAGGCGTATCCTTGGTGGTCGATGATCGCCGCGTCGACGTGACCACGACGTCTTCAAGAACGGAGGCCGCCTGACCCTCAGGCTCCGATGTCTGGGCCATCGCAGGCGCCGCGTAGGCGGCCAAAGCCAAGGCCGAACAGGCAGTCAAAAAAACGGTTCTACGCTTCGTATCCACTATGCATCCCCATGCGAAAAGCGAAACCAGTCGTCGGCGTCAATCGTAGTTTTTATTGCAGCTTGAATTCTATTCTTAGTTTGACGGCACCGAAGTCTCGTTTGAGCTTGCTTGTATTTGACACCACTTGGGCGCCGGTTGCTTCCGTCCACGCAACAGACACAGACCAAGACCGACTGACTGCCGGACACTCACTCTAAGTTTGTCTGACGATATGACCTTCCTAGGTAGTCACGAGTTTCACATTAGGGCAACATTATAGTCGCAGAACTTCTCATCAGCTGAGAGCGGACGATGTCCAAGCCAAACTCGAGAACATTGGACAAGGCGCTCGATCTCCTGATCGCGCTTGGCGTCGATGGAGGTCGCCAGTCCTTCGCCGACATCGCCGAGACGGTCGGCATCCCCTTTTCGACAGCGCGTCGCTTTGGCGCCGTGTTTGAAAGCCGCCAGCTGATCGTCCGACAAAAAGCCGGCCGGTATCTGCCCGGACCGGCCCTGCTGGAGATGGCGGAGGGGATGCCGCGTCGGTCCGTCTTCGTGGCCATGGCGCGACCGGTGCTGATGACCCTGTCGCGCAATCTCGGCATGACGGCGCATCTGGGCGTGCTCGAGGACCAGATGGTGACCTATCTGTGCAAGGCGAGCGCGGAATGCACGCCGCTCTTCACCCGCGAAGGGATGCAGCTCGAAGCCTACTGCTCGGGCATCGGCAAGGTTCTCCTGGCCGCAATGGCCGATGACGAGCTGGGCCGCTATCTGGCCGGCGGCAGTCTGGTGGCCCTGACGCCGAACACCATCATCGATCCCGACAGATTGCGAACCGAACTGGCTCTCGTCCGGACGAACGGATGGGCGATGGAGGATGGCGAAGTGGTGCCCGGCCTAGCCTGCCTGGCGACGCCCGTGACCGATCCGTCGGGCCTGATCTGGGCGGCGATCTCGGTGTCGGGCGAGCGCAGACGCTTCGATGCCCGAACCCAGGCGCGGCAGCTGGCCAGCCTCAAGGCCGCGGCAGACACCCTGGCGCGCCTGCCCGTGACCCTGAGCCCCAGCGGCGCAGAGGCCTGCGCCGCGCCGGCGCCTGAGTGATCAGATGTCAGGCGACAAGGCCAGACCACCCATGCCGCTGGCCCACTGTGGGATGGGTTCGTAGAAGACCAGCTCTCCGCGATTGCCGGGCATGGCTCCCGCCAGCACGATCCACGCGTTGACCTCCAGGCCGCCATTGCCGGCCTCCTGGCCGATTTCCAGGTTCGTCATCTCTGCGAGCGCGGCATGATCGCCACCGATCATGAGATCGACGAAGGCATTGTCCCAATCGACGTTGACGCGTCCCTCTTCTGGAACGCCCAGCCAATGGGACAGTCCGCCGCCCGCCAGGATCACGACCCGCTCGTCGGCCGGACGAACGGTTTCGATATAGGTCTTGAGCCGTCCGCCCAGCGCATAGGACTGCGCGGGTTCTGGCGCATCGTCGAACACGGTGTTCACATAGACGGGCGCCACCGCGAACTGCCGTTCGGGATCGACAATCCCCAGCGGGATCATAATGCCGTGGTCTGGCTGTACGCCCTCCAGCGGAACGACCTCGGCGCAGGCGCCTTTCCGGGCAAACGACGCAAATCCCGTCGTGAAGGCCGCGTGCCCCCGGATGGGATCCCTAGGCAGCCCCATGTCGCCCAGCGGCGTCAGGACCGCGTCGACCGCGACGCCCACCGGAACAGGCTGGCCCAGCCTGAAGTTGTTGAGGTGATCGCTGGACACGACGACCAGCACGTCAGGGGCCAGAGCGCGGATGCGCGCGCCGATCTCCTTCATGCCCGCGAAGACGATCTCGGACTGGGCTTCAACGCCCGCAGGCGCGCCCAGAACATGAGACATGGCGAACCCGCCGACGATGCGCCCCATCAATGCCTCCTGTCGAAATAATGGCTGATCGGGAAGAAGGGCATGGAGGGCCGTCCCGACCAGATAAGCCATTTGATCACATAGTTGCCGTGGATGCCGAGGCGGGCCAGGTCGTCGCGCTGGCCCTCGCGCATCACGGCGCGATGCGCTTCGGGGACCTCGAACCGCTGCAACAGGCCGTCCAGGTCGGTGCGGATCAGCGCCCGGTCGGCGGGCGTCGCCACCAGGTGCTCGATCAGATCGTGAACGGCGCTGGGGGTCTCCGCCGTCGCCATCACAGGGCTCGGTCGAGGAACAGCGCCACGGCCTGATTGAAGTCGTCCGGGGCCTCGATCATCGCCCAGTGACCGCAATGAGGGACGATATAGCCCCAGCTGTTCGGGAACAGTTCCAGGAAGCGGTAGGCGCGCGGCAGGATCGAGACACCGTCCTCCTTGCCGTTGACGACCAGAACCGGGTGCTGGATGCCGCGAAGCAGATCCTCGTCGTAGTTCAGCGTGCCCTTGCGGGTCTCTGCATTGATCGCCGACAGGGCCGCGCGGGACGCCGGATCATCGACGATGTCGAACCGGTATTTTACCAGGCTCTCCGTGGGTGCGAACCCAGGCGCCGTCAGCCCGGCGATGACCCGCCGCATCCCCTCGACCGTGAAGTCGTACTGCAGATTGTGCAGAAGCTGCGGCGACGGCCGTTCCGGAATCGGCAGGCCCGCGCTGCCCATCAGCACCAGCCGGCGGATCAGTTCGGGACGGTTCAGCGCCACGCCGATCGCGGTGGCCCCACCCATGGAGTTTCCGACCATGTCCACATCCGACAGGCCCAGGGCGTCGAGGAAATCGACAAGGTGCGTCGTGCGTCCCGGCTGATCATAGAGATAGACCGCCGGGTCGGGCTTGTCGGTCAGACCAAAGCCGATCATGTCCGGCGCGATCACGCGTCGGTCGCGCGCGAAATGAGCGATGGTCTCCGCCCAGTTGCCGCGGCTGTCCGCGCCGGCGCCGCCGCCATGGACCAGGACCAGAGGCCTGCCCTGGCCGGCTTCGAGATAGTGGGTCCGCACGCCGCCGGCGTCGACGAAGTTCGACTGGATTTCCATGATCCTGGCCCCTAGCGCAGATGTGACGGCGTCTGGATGCCCCGGCCGTGGCGGCTGGCGAGCTTGCGCCATTCCACCAGGGTGCTGTCCGGTTCGCACAGCATCTCGTCGACCCAGCCGTAATCGTCGGCATAGAAGGGCTCGGTGACTTCCCGCGCCCAGATGTCGTCGGCGTTGAACCCGTCCAGGCCATGCGGCTTCCAGACGGCCTCGAAGTCACTGGCGAAGGTCGCGCGGTCTTCGTCGGTCTCGACCGGCTTGCCGATGGTCTGGACATAGAGATGGCGTTTGGCGTCCAGGGGGACATACCATTCGAACTGCGTCAGGCCGGGGTTGGGGAAGCTGTCGACCTTGAGCACGCCCGGCATCCAGATCGACGTGCCGACCGAGGCCGACGTGCCGTGGACCTGAGCCGAGCGCGGTCCGCTGATGACCACCTTGCCATCGATGACGCCGTCCCAAACCGGGTCGTGCTGGCTGAAGTCGTCCGTGACGCCCTTGGGGCCGTCCTCGTCCTCGACCGTCTGCACCGCGCCCGCGCGCGGGGTGTGGCCGATGGGGAAGTTGAAGGTGCGGTAATGCCGAAGGGTCGTGTCCTTGTGGATGAAGATGTGCAGCCCATCGAAGCCGTTCTCGGCGCCGAGCCGCCAGTTCGACTCGACCACCCGGTGCTTGCCGAGAACCATCAGGTTGTCATCGAGGAAGCCGGGCGGCACATCGCGATGCAGGGGATGGATCATCTCCTCGTCGCCCAGGAAGATGAAGATCAGCCCCTTGGCCTCTTCCACCGGATAGGTGACGATCTTGCGTCGTCCGATCAGACGGCTGTCGGGCACGGCCAGAATGTTGACCAGGTCGCCCGTTTGGAAGCGATAGGTATAGCCGTGGTACCAGCAGGTGATGGTGTCCTTGGTGAAGCAGTCGGGCTTCTGTGACAGCGGCACACCGCGGTGCAGGCAGCGGTCACGCATGGCGTAGACCTTGCCGTCGATCCGCTTGACCAGAAGCCGCTCCCCCAAGATCTCCACGACCTGGAGCTGGCCCTCGGTCAGTTCGTTGGAAAAGCGCACCGGATACCAGTGATTTCGAAAGCCAAGCTTGGCTTCGACATAGCCCTTCCAATCGCCGACCATGTCCGCGACTTCGCTGTTGACGACGGAATCCCCACTCATCGCATGCCCTCGATAGCTCCGGCGCCGCGATGTTGCGGCAGTCGGCTTGCCACGACGCTATATGATTGTATGACAATCTGACAAGTGTCGGAGGTCTGTTATGTTCGAAGCGAGACTGGTCTTTCAGGACGGGGGCGTGCTCGACGTCGCAGTCAACGCCGACGAAACCCTGGCGGAGGCGGCCCAGCGCCTGGACCTCCCCACGCGTCAGGACTGCCTGTCGGGGGAATGCGGCGCCTGTATCGCCCGGCACACGTCCGGCGATATCGAAAGCGACCCGACGGAACTGCTGACACAGGAAGAGCGCCGCGAGGGGCTGGCGCTGACATGCCAGACCCGCCTCGCCTCGAACGCCGCCTTCGAACTGGACTATCCGCTGACGCCGGCGCCAACCGCCGCCAATCGATACGACGCGACGGTCACAGCCGTGGACCAGCTCAATGGGACGACGTCGCGGCTCAGGCTGCTTTTGTCTGACGCCGACGATCTCTGGTTTGCGCCGGGGCAGTACGTCCGCCTGCGTCCGCCCGGCCTGAGGGTGGCCCGCCCCTATTCCATCTCCAGCACCCCAGCGGACCTGCCCTCGATCGAACTGCTGATCCGCCACGTTCCGGGTGGCGCGGTCTCGGGATGGCTCGAAGCCAGCGCCGCCCCAGGCCAGGTCGTGCGCCTGCAGGCTCCGCTGGGCGGGTTCGCCAGAGATGATCGCAGCGACCGCCAAATCTTCATCGGCGGCGGGACAGGCCTCGCCCCGCTGCTGTCGATGATCCAGGCCAGCGACGCCTCCACCGGTCGGCGGCTGTTGTGTTTCGGGTGCTCGACCCCCACAGACCTCTTTCACATCGAGACCCTGAGAGCGCTCCAGGCCGCTCGAACGGACCTTGAGGTGCGCATCGCGGTGATGTCGGGCGAGGTCGATGGCATCGCCAAAGGAACGGCGGTCGACCTTCTGCGCCCAGAGGATCTCGAAGCGGGCTGCGCCGTCCACCTGTGCGGCCCCCCAATGATGGTGACGGCGGCTCAGTCCTTTCTGCGACAGCACGACGTGCCGGCGCGGGCCATCCGATCCGAGCGGTTCAGCCTGCGCGCCTGAGCTGGGTCAGCGCCTGGCGCAGCCGCATGGCCGCTTCGTCCGCGCCGCGATCATCCCCCAGGGCGCAGGCCATGAGGATGCGCGCGCGTCGCGCATCCAGATCATCCATGGCGACGGCCCCCGCCTCGGCCAGGCGAAGGCCGGATTCATAGACGGCGACCGCCTGCCCCTCGAAACATCCCGTGACGACGCCGACCAGAAGACCAGCGTCCGTCGCCCGAGCGACCGCCGCCACCACCCCGGCCGAGGCGTTGCCGCAGCCCATCGCCTGCAGGATCAGACCCCGCGTCGGCGGCGCGATGGCCGCGTCCAACAGGACAGAACCCGTCCCCATGCCCAGGGCGACCATCTCGATGGAGGGGCAAGGACGGCGACACTCCAGGCCCTGAACCCGAGGCGGCGTGTTCGACATTCGAACCCCGCCGTCATCGACCCGCCCCACCACCGCCGCGTCTGGCCCGAAAGCCCTCAGGGCCTGGGCGTGAACCTTGCGCGCCCGCACGGCCGTCAGGACCAGGCCGCCGAACACGATCAGAACACCCGCCGACATGGACCGGGCGGCGACCCGCACCGCGTCGCCAAGATTGCGCCAGCCGTCAAAGTCGGCGGCGTCCGGCGTCCGTTGCGCCCCGGTGAACACGACCGGCTTGGTCGTCTGGATCAGCAGATCGCAGAGCCAGGCCACCTCTTCCATCGCATCGGTGCCATGGGCGATCACCACCGCCCCGACCGAGGGATCATCGCACGCCTGCCGGATCGCATCGACGATCGCGACCGCGTCGTCAAAGCCCATCGCCTCGCTGAGACCTGCATAGGCGCGTCGCACCTCGATCGCCCCCCGCGACCAGATCGAGCGGAGCGGTTCCAGCATGTCCGCTGTCAGGCCTGCACCCTCATATCCCCGCCCCAAGTCGGAAGCGCTGATGGTCCCGCCGGCGTCGATCACCACCAAACGCATTGCAATCACCCTCCAAGTTTATATTACTGTATGACAAACTTTTGGAGATTTCGAGCGTGAGCGACCTCATTCGTCTGTGTGCCGTCGAGGATCTCGTCCCGGGGGAAATGCGCCTGTTCGAGCTCGACGGGTTCGATCCCCTCTTGCTGTGCAACAGCGGCGAGGCCTTCCACCTGGTCGAGGACGAATGCACCCACGCCATCGCCTCTCTGTCCGAAGGCAGGCTGGATGGACACACCGTCTTCTGCCCGCTTCATGGCGGCAGCTTTGATATCCGCAGCGGCAAGGCTTTGGCCCTGCCCTGCAAACAGGGACTGCGCACCTATCCCGTGGTGATCGAGGACGGCGCGATCTTTACCCGCAAGCGCTGAGAACCGCCGCTCAGCGTCCCACCGCATAGGCCTGCATCAGCCGCGGCGTCGCCGCCGCTCGCAACAGGCCGTTCGGCTCGCGCAGGGCGGCGGTGAGGCGACCCGCCGACCATGCGGGCGCTTCCTGCAAATCGTGACCCCGGCGGCGAAGGCCGGCGATGATGTCGGGGCCAAAGCTTTCCTCGACCACCGCCATCCCCGGCAGGGCCTCGCGTGGAAAGAAGGAGGACGGGAAATGCAGGCTGTGGAACAGCGGCATGTCGATGGCCTGCTGCAGGGACCGGCCGCCATGCAGATGACGCAGGATCAGCGGAACCTGCCATTGATCCTGCTGGTCGCCTCCGGGCGTGCCGCAGCTCAGCCACTGGCCGTCGGGTCCGCGCGCCAGGGTCGGCGTCAGGGTGGTGCGCGGCCGCTTGCCGGGCTCCAGCGAGGCGGGGGCGCCGGGTTCGAGCCAGAACATCTGCGCCCGCGTATTGAGGGCGAAGCCAAGACCCGGGACCATCGGTGAGGACTGCGGCCAACCGCCCGAAGGGGTGGCGCTGACGACATTGCCCCACCGGTCGATCACGTCGAGGTGGACGGTATCGCCAGGCTTCCGGGTCGGGCGCAGGTGCATCATGGTCGGCTCGCCGATGCCGATGCCCGCGCTTAGATCGCCGGCTTCGCGAACCTGTCCGAGGGAGCGCAGGGCCTGGGCCTCGAAACCCGGGATTTGGCCGGGACGGATCGCCTTGGACGCCGTCGCTTCGATCATCGCCGCGCGTTTGGCGCCATAGGCGTCGGACAGCAGCACATCCATCGGCACGTCCACGAAGTCCGGATCGCCATAGAAGGCTTCCCGATCCGCAAAGGCCAGTTTCAGCGCCTCCAGCACCAGATGGACGCCCTCTACGGATTCGAGGTCGAGCGCGTCCAGATCAAAGGCCTTGAGGATGGACAGGGTCTGCAACAGCACCGGCCCCTGCCCCCACGGTCCGGTCTTGTAGAACCGCCAGCCGGCGTATTCGATCGACACGGGCCGCTCGTAACGCGCCTCCCATTGGGCCATGTCCTGCCCGGTCAGGAAGCCGCGATGAGGCCTTCCGCTGGCGTCCATCAATGGCTCGGCGGTCGAAAAGCGGTCGATGGCCTCGGCGATGAAGCCGCTTCGCCAGGCGCGCCGGATGGCGTCGATCCGCACCTCTCTCCCGCCCTGCCCCTGCGCCGCCAGGAGCTTCTCCCAGGTGTCGGCAAGCAGCGGGTTTCGGAACCAGGAGCCGGCGATCGGCGCCTCTCCTCCCGGAAGCCAGACCTGGGCGGAGGTGGTCCAGTGGCTGTTCAGGACCTCGGCCACATCGGCGATGGCGGCCGCTGCGCCGGCGCTGATCGGAAAGCCGTCACGCGCGTAACGCCTGGCGGGCTCGAGGACCGCCTGCGGCTCCATCGTGCCGTGATCGCGCAACAGTGTCATCCAGGCGTCGAAGGCGCCGGGCACCACGGCGGCGATAAGCCCCGAACCGGGGACGAGGTCCAGGTCGAGCGCCTGGAACGCAGCGATGCTGGCGGACTGGGGGGCGACGCCCTGGCCGCACAGGACCTGAGGCTCGTCCTCGCCCGCCTTTCGAAACAGGATCGGCGCTTCGCCGGCTGGCCCGCACAGATGAGGCTCGACCACCAGAAGCACGAAGGCGGCGGCGACGGCGCCGTCAAACGCGTTGCCCCCTCTTTCCAGCATGGCCATCGCGGTCTGGGAGGCGATCCAGTGAGTCGTCGAAGCGACGCCGAAGGTGCCGTAGATATCGGGCCTGGTCGTGAACATCGCCGCCTCGAAGACTGTTGATCCTATCTTTGTATGACAATAATACGTTTGACGACAATGAGGAGACTGTGATGCGGGGCATCATTTCGAAGATTGATCGCTACAGCCTGGCCCTGCTGGGCATGGTCGTGCTGGCGTCGTTTCTGCCGGCCCGAGGGGTCGTGGCGGAATGGCTCGCCGTTCTCACCGCAGCCGCCATCGCCCTGCTCTTCTTCCTGCATGGGGCCAAGCTGCCGCGTCAGGCCGTGATCTCCGGCTTCACCCATTGGCGGCTGCACCTGATGGTGCTGGGGATCACCTTCGTGCTGTTTCCTATCGCCGGACTGGCGCTGCATCCCCTGGCGAGCGTCCTGCTCGGCGGATCGCTGGCCGCAGGCCTTCTGTTCCTGACCCTGCTGCCCTCGACGGTTCAGTCCTCGATCGCCTTCACGGCCATCGCCGGCGGCAATGTCCCGGCGGCCGTCGTTGCGGCCTCGGTGTCCAACATCCTGGGCGTCTTCCTGACCCCCGCCCTCGTCGCCCTGTTCATGTCGGGCGGCGACGCCGTCGGCGTTTCTCTGGAGGCGATCTGGAAGATCCTGCTGCAGCTGCTGGCGCCCTTCGTGCTCGGCCAACTGGCCCAGCCCTTCGTCGGAGACTGGATCAGGTCGCATAAACCTCTGGTCACTCAGGTGGATCGCGGCTCGATCCTGCTGGTCGTCTTCAGCGCCTTCAGCGCCTCGGTGGTGGAAGGGCTGTGGGCCCAGGTCTCGCTGCTTCAGCTGGGGCTTTTGCTGGCCTTCTCCAGCGTCCTTCTGGCCTTCGTCATGGCGCTGACCACCTGGGCGGCGCGGCGCGCGGGCATGTCGACCGAGGACGAGATCGCCATCGTCTTCTGCGGCTCAAAGAAGAGTTTGGCCTCCGGCGTCCCGATCGCCAGCGCCCTGTTTCCGGCCGCCCAGGCCGGCTTCATCATCCTGCCGGTGATGATCTTCCACCAGATCCAGCTTCTGGTCTGCGCCAGCCTGGCCAACCGGTACGCAAGACAGATCGCCGCCCGGGACGAGGCGGGGCCCAAAGGCTGAGAAGAACCGGGATCCTGGCGAGAAAAACCCCCGGGACAGTCGCCCCGGGGGTTGCCGCACAGTGTCGGCCAGTCCTTACAACGTCGGCCAGTCCCTGCTTGCGCCCTCCACCGAAGCCTTCGGCGAGCGGCAAGCCCAGTCTCCGCAACGCCTAGTTCAGCGGAGCCCAGATCCAGTCCACCCGGTCGTCAGCCAGAGCGTCCGGCCTGACCCCGTTCCAGTTCTCGGCCGCGTTCACGTCGCCCTCGCCTGAGTAGGTGGCTATCATCGGATAGGGGACCAGCGGGCGGGTCCGCGTCACCGCGCCATCGACGCTTTGTCTGGCAATGATCCGATCCGGAGCGACGCCGGTCTCGACCCAGGCGACCATCGGTTCGAGCATGTCGAACTGGTTCGGAGCGTCGCCTCCGCGGCAATGGAACATCCCCGGCACAAGGAACAGTCGCGCCCAGGTCGAAACCTTATCCAGGCCGCCCTGGCGATGAAGAACCTGGGCGTGGAAGTCGATCATATTGACTGGTGAGACGGTGGCATCCGCAAAGCCGTGATAGATGATGAGCTTGCCGCCGCGCGCCTCGAAGGCCCGCAGATCGGGCGCCGCATGTGGCGCGACGGGATCATAGACGGCGGCCCAGGCCTCGAGACGTTCGACATCCCGGTCGAAGTCGAAATCCCAGATCGTATAGTCCGGCTGCGGATTCTCTTCGAAGGCCAGGAAGCGCACGAACCCTTCCGCCAGGCCCGCGCGGGTTCCGGCTTCCCAAGACAGCTCGCTGCCCAGCATCCGGCCGCTCGGGGCCAGCCGTTCGCCGCGGCTGTTTCTGGGGCCGTCGTAGAGACGGCGCACGGCGCCGACCTGTTCGTCGGTCAGGCAATCGCCGGCCGGGGCAGCGCCGCACGCGAGAGCGCCGACGTCGAACGCGCAACGCCGTGGATCCATCAGAATGCCGTCGACCACGCCGTCCAATCCGTCGCATTCCGCCATGACCGCCTGATGCAGAAGACTTACGGCGGCGTGCGGCAGAACCTCCGTGCCGTCTCGGCGCAGAAGCTGACGGGTGTCCCAGAGGTTGGCGATGGCCCCCTGACGTGAGGGGAATGCAGGATCACCGGCGATGACGCCGTCAAAATCTTCGGGGTAAAATTGGGCGACGCCCAGGGCCTCGCGTCCGCCGGTCGAGCAGCCCCGGAAATAGCTGCGGTCTGCTTCACGGCCGTAGAAGGCCCGGACCAGGCGCTTGGCTGTCACCGCCGTCACATGGGTCGAGCGTCGCCCATAGTCGCGCCGCATCTCCGGGCTCGCGCCCCATAGAGGATCTTTCAGCATCGAGCCGACATGACCCATGTTCTGGGCGGCAACCGCAAAGCCCTTGGCCTGGGCGTCCGCGCAGCTGTCGATGGGGGTCATGCCGCAGAACCCGCCGCAACCCGTCTGGAAATATCGGCCGTTCCAGGTTGTTGTCGGCAGGCGCACCTCGAACTGGATCTGCGGCAGGATGACCCCGATCACACGGCAATAGGCCTCCTGGCCCGACGCAGCCTCGACCACCGACGCGCTCGTTACGGTCGCCGGAGCCTCGGGGTCGCGCGTCAGATCAAGCTGCACAAGCGCTGTGCAGGCGGCGACGGGATCGGCGAGCGGGCTAGGCGCCGGTTGCGCCTGCGCCAGAGCCGGGACGAAAATCGAGGCCGCGACCCCGAGCAAAGCGATCAACCGACCCATTATCGTCCAGTCCTCTCTCAGGCGCCGAGCGGCGCCGCTTGCGTATTCGCCTTGGCCAGATCCAGTGCGACGTCGACGATCATGTCTTCCTGTCCGCCCACCATGCGCCTGCGTCCCAGCTCCAACAGGATCTGCCGGACATCCAGGCCGTGATCCACCGCCGCCTTTTCCGCATGGCGCAGGAAGCTGGAATAGACCCCTGCATAGCCCAGGCTCAGCGTCTCACGGTCGACCCGAACAGGTCGGTCCTGCAACGGGCGAACCAGATCGTCGGCCGCGTCCATCAGCCTGAACAGGTCGGAGCCGTGCTCCCAGCCATAGCGGTCGGCCACGGCGATGAAGACCTCCAGCGGCGCGTTGCCGGCCCCCGCCCCCATCCCCGCCAGGGAGGCGTCGATCCGCGTGCATCCGTTCTGAACAGCCGCGATGGAGTTGGCGACGCCGAGCGAGAGATTGTGGTGGGCGTGGATGCCGCGTTCGGTCTCGGGCTTGAGCACTCGATCATAGGCCGCCAGACGGGCGGCCACGTCGTCCATGGTCATGGCCCCACCGGAATCCGTAACATAGACGCAGTGGGCGCCATAGGATTCCATCAGCAGGGCCTGACCCGCCAGCACATCCGGCGGCGCCATGTGGCTCATCATCAGAAAGCCCGACACGTCCATGTCGAGGGCGCGGGCCGCCTCGATATGCTGGCGCGAAACGTCGGCCTCGGTGCAGTGGGTGGCGATGCGGACCGAACGTATCCCCAGATCGTGGGCGCGTTTCAGGTCGTGGACCGTGCCGATGCCGGGAAGAAGCAGGGTGGTCAGACGGGCGCGACGCACCACATCCGCCGCGGCCTCGATCCATTCCCAGTCCGTGCAGGCGCCAAAGCCGTAGTTGAAGCTGGAGCCCGACAACCCGTCGCCGTGGGCGATCTCGATGGCGTCGACGCCCGCCTCGTCCAGGGCGCGGGCGATCTCGCGGATATGGTCCAGCCCGTAACGATGGCGAATGGCGTGCATGCCATCACGCAGGGTGACGTCCTGGATGTAGAGGCGTTGCGCCGGCTGCGAACCCATCAGGCGGCCTCTTTCAAACGTTTGGCCTGGACGACCCGCTCGGCCGTCCGCACGGCCGCAGAGGTCATGATGTCGAGGTTTCCGGCATAAGCCGGCAGGTAGTGGGCAGCCCCCTCCACCTCGAGGAAGACAGTGACCTTCAGCCCGGTCATGGCTCGGCCCACCTCGGGGATATGCACCGGATCATTGTCGCCGATGGTCTCGAACTGGACGGCCTGCTTGAGCCGGTAGCCGGAAACATAGGCCTGGACCTCTTCCACCATGGCGGCGACGGACGCCCGGATCGCATCCCGGTCCGTGTCGTCACACAGGCAGTAGACCGTGTCGCGCATGATCAGCGGCGGCTCTGCGGGATTGAGGACGATGATCGCCTTGCCCTTGCGCGCCTTGCCCAGGATTTCGATGGCGCGTGACGTCGTCTCGGTGAACTCGTCGATATTGGCCCGCGTGCCGGGGCCCGCAGATCGCGAGGCGATCGAGGCGATGATCTCGGCGTAATGAACGGGGGCCACCCGGCTGATCGCCGCCACCATGGGGATGGTCGCCTGCCCCCCGCAGGTGACCATGTTGAGGTTGGTCGACGCTAGGTGATCGTCCAGGTTCACGCTCGGAACCACGAACGGCCCGATGGCGGCGGGCGTCAGGTCGATCACGGTCTTGCCGTAGGACTGCAGCACCTCATCATGGCGCCGATGCGCGCCGGCGGATGTGGCGTCGAACACGATCTCGATATCCTCAAATCCGGGCATGGCGATCAGACCATCGATCCCGTTGGGGATGGCGACGACGCCCAGGCGGGCCGCACGCTGGAGGCCGTCGGATTCTGGGTCGATCCCGACCATGGCGACGATCTCGAGAACCTCGGACAGCCGCTTGATCTTGATCAGAAGGTCGGTGCCGATATTGCCCGACCCGATGATGGCGACCTTAGCCTTCATGGGTCTGCCCCACCTCGAAGCCGACGGAACCCAGCCCGTCGATCTCGGCCCGCACGACGGCGCCGGGCGTGAGCACCACCATCGGCCCAAGGGCGCCGGTCATGACGATATCGCCCTTGCGGAGCGGTTCGCCCTGATCCGCAAGCGTGCGCGCCAGCCAGAGCGCGGCGTTGAGTGGGTTGCCGAGACACGCCGCCCCGCTTCCCTCCGATGCGACCTCTCCGTTGATGGTCATGCGCATCCGACAACCGGTCAGGTCGAGGTCCGACAGGGGCCGCTGATCGCCGGACAGGACGAAGAAGGCCGACGAGCCATTGTCCGCCACCGTGTCGGCGAAGGTGATCCGCCAGTCGGCGATCCGGCTGTCGACGATCTCCAGCGCAGCCATGGCCCCCGATGTCGCCTCGGCGACATCCTCCACCGATTGCGGGTCAAGCAGGTCGGCGCCCAGGATCAGCGCGATCTCGGCCTCGACCTTGGGCTGGATGAGCTTGCCCGGATCCAGCGTGCTGTCGGGATCCAGTTGCATGTCTTCGAACAGAACGCCGAAATCGGGCTGATCGACGCCCAACTGCTTCTGTACGGCGGGATTGGTCAGGCCGACCTTTCGCCCCACGATCCGCCGGCCTTCGCCCAACCATATCCGGGTGTTGATGGCCTGAATGCTGTAGGCGCCATCGACGTCGTCGCTAGCCAGTACGGTCCTCAGAGGCTCGATGGTTTCGCCATTGTAGGCGTTTCTCAGGCGTTGCGCCGCGTCTTCGAATGGGCTGACCATATTTCCTCCGTCTGCCCCGATCTTAGGTCCGGGCGACGACGAGAGCGACTTGGCGCCGCGCAGCTTCTCTCAAGACGTGGGACCTGTGGAGAACCGATCACACCGGCTCTGTCAGCCAAACCCTCGCCGGATCGACTGGCTGCCTGGCTTGGTCATATGGCCAGGAGCAGCCCGTTCAGGCCCTTTGACCCCAGAGGAGAAGAGTTAGCGTTGGCCCGACAGCATCGCCAACGATCCTTGTTTTGTTGGAATTGAGCACCAGAGAACGGAGGCTCAGCAACAAAAGCCCCACTTCGAGCAACCGCTGATTGCCGTTGAGGTGAGCTGAGTATCCGAGACGGACCAGCGGCAATGTCGCGGGCGGGGCGGCGCTGGTAACGCCCTCTCGCAGACGTGATCTGGGCCCTCCCAGCCTGGGTTTGAGGCCCGGCCGCTTCCCCGAGGCTTCCAGCGGGGGATTTGGGTCTGGAATTTGGTCAAAGAAAAACCCGCTATCCTTGAGGATAGCGGGTTAGAATCTTGGGTGCGGGAGTAGGATTTGAACCTACGACCTTCAGGTTATGAGCCTGACGAGCTACCGGGCTGCTCCATCCCGCGGCAAACGGTAGTGTGAAGGAAGATGTTCGAGAGACATTACAGTGAGATATCCGGCTGGTAGACCCGGCGGCGACCTACTCTCCCATGCCTTGAGACATAGTACCATTGGCTCTGGAGGGCTTAACGACCGAGTTCGGGATGGGATCGGGTGGGGAACCTCCGACATAACCACCGGGTCAACCAGGCGGATATCAGACTGTAATGAGAGAAGACATTGTCGTATTCGAAAATCGAATGAGTTTTGCTGAGAAACGATCAAGCCGATCGGATTATTAGTACCAGTAAGCTTCATGGGTCGCCCCACTTCCACACCTGGCCTATCAACGTGGTAGTCTTCCACGATCCTCAGCGAAGCCTTGTTTTGAGGTTAGTTTCCCGCTTAGATGCTTTCAGCGGTTATCTATTCCATACTTAGCTACCCTGCTGCACAGCTGGCGCCATGACAGGTCCACCAGAGGTATGTCCATCCCGGTCCTCTCGTACTAGGGACAGATCCTCTCAAGCTTCGAACACCCACGGCAGATAGGGACCAAACTGTCTCACGACGTTCTGAACCCAGCTCACGTACCACTTTAATCGGCGAACAGCCGAACCCTTGGGACCTGCTCCAGCCCCAGGATGTGATGAGCCGACATCGAGGTGCCAAACTTTGCCGTCGATATGGACTCTTGGGCAAAATCAGCCTGTTATCCCTAGAGTACCTTTTATCCGTTGAGCGATGGCCCTTCCACTCGGGACCACCGGATCACTATGGCCGACTTTCGTCTCTGCTCGACTTGTCAGTCTCGCAGTCAGGCGGGCTTATGCCATTGCACTCGACGACCGATTTCCGACCGGTCTGAGCCCACCATCGCGCGCCTCCGTTACACTTTAGGAGGCGACCGCCCCAGTCAAACTACCCACCACGCCATGTCCCGGGACCGGATAACGGCCCTCGGTTAGACGTCAACGACAGTAAGGGTGGTATTTCAAGGATGGCTCCACCAGAGCTGGCGCCCCGGTTTCATAGCCTCCCACCTATCCTACACATACGGTCGCTAACGCCAAGGCGAAGCTATAGTAAAGGTTCATAGGGTCTTTCCGTCTGACCGCGGGAACCCCGCATCTTCACGGGGAATTCAATTTCACTGAGCCTGTGCTGGAGACAGTGGGGAAGTCGTTACGCCATTCGTGCAGGTCGGAACTTACCCGACAAGGAATTTCGCTACCTTAGGACCGTTATAGTTACGGCCGCCGTTTACCTGGGCTTCAGTTCGTCGCTTTCACAACTCCCTTTAACCTTCAGGCACCGGGCAGGCGTCAGACCCTATACGTCGCATTGCTGCTTCGCAGAGCCCTGTGTTTTTGCTAAACAGTCGCTACCCCCTGGCTTGTGCCACTCTCACCTGCTTGCGCAAGGAGAGTCACGCTTATTCCGAAGTTACGCGTGCAATTTGCCGAGTTCCTTCAGCACAGTTCTCTCAAACGCCTTGGTATACTCTACCTGACCACCTGTGTCGGTTTCGGGTACGGTCTCTGCTGGAGTTATTTCCAGGGACAACTTCCCCGCCAGGAGCAATCCAATAAGCCCTGACGAGTTACGCCATCCGTCACTTCCAGCTGGTGCAGGAATATTTACCTGCTTCCCATCGACTACGCTTTTCAGCCTCGCCTTAGGGGCCGACTAACCCTGCGCAGATTAGCTTTACGCAGGAACCCTTGGTCTTTCGGCGGGAGTGTCTCTCACACTCCTATCGTTACTCATGTCAGCATTCTCACTTCCGATACCTCCAGCCAGGCTCACGCCTGACCTTCACCGGCTTACGGAACGCTCCGCTACCGCTTGCACAAAGTGCAAACCCATGTCTTCGGCGACTGGCTTGAGCCCCGTTACATTTTCCGCGCAGGATCGCTTGATCAGTGAGCTGTTACGCTTTCTTTAAAGGATGGCTGCTTCTAAGCCAACCTCCTGATTGTCAAAGCAATCCCACATCGTTTCCCACTTAGCCAGTACTTGGGGGCCTTAGACGATGGTTAGGGTTGTTTCCCTTTTCACGACGGACGTTAGCACCCGCCGTGTGTCTGCCCGATATTTCTCTTAGGTATTCGGAGTTTGGTTAGTATTGGTACCGCTCGCGCAGCCCGCAACCATCCAGTGCTCTACCCCCTAAGGAATTCGTCGGACGCTCTACCTAAATAGATTTCGCGGAGAACCAGCTATGTCTAGGTTTGATTGGCCTTTCACCCCTATCCACAAGTCATCCCAGAATTTTTCAACATTCACGGGTTCGGTCCTCCAGTAAGTGTTACCTTACCTTCAACCTGCTCATGGATAGATCACCTAGTTTCGGGTCGTCATACGTCGAACTTAGCGCCCTATTCAGACTCGCTTTCGCTGCGCCTACACCTAACGGCTTAAGCTTGCTCGACACATGAAGTCGCTGACCCATTATACAAAAGGTACGCCGTCACCCCGCTTGGGGGCTCCGACTGCTTGTAGGCTTCCGATTTCAGGATCTGTTTCACTCCCCTT
>NZ_OZ245778.1:3282500-3314147 GCF_965227765.1 Brevundimonas sp.
TCGACAGGCGAACGTCGCCGCCCCACTTCTTCTGGGCATAGACGCCGGGCACGTCGCGCAGCACGTCGGCCAGGTTGGGCGCATAGCGGCTGGCGTAGGATTCGGCGGACACCACGGCCACGGCGCCGGGGGTGCGCGACAGCCGGGCGCGGGTGGCGGCGACCACGGGCGGGTCTTCGGGATTGCGAGCGGCGGTGACGATGATCTCGTCCAGCGCGGTCGCCTGTGTGGACGATTGGGCCAGCGCAGCGGACGGCGAACTGGCGGCGATCGCCGCGCCCCACAGCATGAGGGGCATAGTCAGCAGCGCACGCGGCGCCGCAGAGGTCTTGAGCAACATGAAGTCGGTATCCTGAACAGGGATGAGCCGGCGCGCGCGGGTCTGCGCGGCGCCGAAAAGCGTCGATCGGGGCTGTTCAGGCCTGGGGTGGAGCGGTGGACGGCGGACGCGGCGGGGCGCGAGCCGGCGGGACCGGCGGCGTCGGTGTGGCGACGAAGACCGAGGCCGGGCGGGTCGTGGCTCCCGCGATCTTGCGTGCGACCGGCGGCTCGGGCAGGTCGGCAACGACGGCCAGCAGACAAGCGGCGCATTTGGCCCCGCCCATCCCCTTGGTGTTGTCGCGGTGCGCGCCTTCGACGCCGACGGCGATGGTCTGCGGCCCTTCGGCCGAGCAGATGACCATCGGATGGCCGGGCGTGGACGCCGCCAGGGCCGCGAACGGCATGACGCTGCCGAATACGATAGCGAACGTCGCGGCCAGGAAGGCCAGCGAGCGCGCAATCGACCAATTGTCGGCCTGGGAACGGGTCACGCCAGCGGCTTAGGACCAATCCCCCCCGATGTGAAGCCGCGCCCCCTGCGCCATCCTGTCCGATCGGACAGACTTGGGACGGGGATACGTTCGCCAGGTGAACCGCGAATGCCGCTGGCCCTCAGGTTCCTCTCAGGCCCGCAGCCCTAGGTTTGGATCATGGCTCAAATCGAAAAGGAGATCGCCATGAACCGCAAGATGATCACCACGGCCCTGGCGGCTCTGACCGCCGTCGCCTCCATCGGCTCGGCCACCGCCGCCTCGGCCCAGTCCCGCGCCCCCGCTCCCGGTCACAACGCCGGCCACAACCAGGGCCATCAAAGCGCTCCTGCCCGGACGGCTCCTAATACGGCTCGCACGCCCGCCCGCGCCGCGCCCCCTCGCGCCACCCCCGCGCCGGTCCGGGTCCAGCCTCAGGCCCAGGCCCAGACCCAGACCTATGGTCGCTGGCAGCAGTCTCAGCGCCGCTACTCGGCCGCGCGCTATACGCCGCCGCGTGGTCAGCAGGCCCGGACATGGTCCTATGGCCAGCGCCTGCCCTCGCAGTACCGCAGCCGGTCCTATGTGGTCAGCAACTACGCCAGCTACGGCCTGCGCGCGCCGCCGCGGGGTCAGGAGTATGTCCGCACCGGCAACGACGTGGTCCTGACCGCCGTCGCTACCGGCCTGATCACCGCCGTCATCGCCGGTCTGTTCAACTGACCCCATGCAGACGAACGCGACGCCCCGAAGACATCTTCGGGGCGTCGAAGCGCGTCTAGTCCCGTTCGACGGTCACGCCGCGCGCTTGCAGCATGGACTGCACACTGTCCTCACCCGCCAGGTGGGCGGCGCCGATGGCGATGAAGGCCGTGCCCGACCCGGCCAGCAGGGTCTCGATCTGATCGGCGAACCCGACGTTGCGACGCACCAGGAGCGCGTCATAGATGGCTGGAGAGTCCGCCTTCATGTCCTGAACCACGACCCGGTCCAGGGTCGTCACGTCCCCCGTCGCCCAGGCCGTGACCATGGCGTCCAGCAGGCTGGCGGCCTGGTCGAAATCCTCCAGCGTCGAGCGCAGGAAGTCGAGCTGGACGTCGTCCGGCAGGGTCGCCAGGGTCGCCACCTGATGGTCGATGGTTTCGAAGCCGTGGATGGTCTTGCCGGCCTCCAGTGCGCGGGCCTTCAGCACCAGCTCCACGCCCGAGGCGGGATCGTAGCCGGCCTTGGTCAGAGGGGCGAGCGACAGGGCCACCGCCGCATACCAGGGCCGCAACGGATCCATCTGCGAGATATTGGAGCCCACGGCCCGCGCCGCCGCATCCAGTTGTCCCATCTCGGTCGCCGTCAACAGGCTGGACAGAGGCTGGTCCTGCGAGATCCCGTAACGCTGGATCAGGGGGATGATTGCGGCGGTGTCTTCGGGGTTGGAAATCTCGAACCAGAGATCGGGCGAGGCCGCCAGGGCCGCATCGATCCGGGGCGAGGCCCAGACCGTGCCGGGCTTCAGCACATGGACCGTGCCGAACAGATAGAGGGTCGAGTCCGCGTCGCGGATGATCCAAAGGGCGGGACCAGGCGCAGCGGCAGGTTCGGCGTCGGGCGCCTGAGCCACAGCCGCCTGAGGCGCCGCCTCGGCCATCGCGGGGAAGACTGCAAACCCGGAGCCGATCAGGGCCAGACTGATCGCCGTCCCCCGGATCAGCTGAGCGAGGCGGGTCTGGGCGCGAGAGACGACGGCATGGTGGATCATGGCGAAATCCTTTCAGCAGGAGCGTGCAAAGGGAAGCGAAAGTGCGAAACGGCGATGGCCGTCTATTCGGTGAAGATGGCTTCGATCGGCCGGTCGAAGATGCGGGCGATACGGAAGGCCAGCGGCAGGGACGGATCATACCGGCCCGTCTCCAGCGCATTGACGGTCTGGCGCGAGACGCCGAGTTGTTCGGCCAGTTGCGCCTGGCTCCAGTCGCGCTCGGCCCGCAGGACCTTGAGATGATTGTTCATCGGCCCGGCCCTAGCCCCGCGTCCGCGACAGCCACCACCAGGCCCAGACCACGCCGTAACCGATCAGCATCAGGGTCAGGATGCCGAAGGCGCCGGCGGCGGCGTAGGCGACGGGATCAGTGCGCCCAAGCACGGCGGGCAGATCGAGGGCGGCTGTCGCCGGCTGGACCGCCGAGATGACCAGCAGCACGCCGCCGACCGCCATTCCGGCGCTGCCGCCCCAGTACCAGGCCGATTTGTGCGCCTCTTGCGCCGCCTCATCGATGGATCGCATCCAGAGCGTGCCGATCGCCATGGCGCCCGCCATGACCACGACGGCGACGGCGCACAGCACCCAGAAGCTTGCGGCGCCGACATTGATCGCCGCCCCGGAGGCTTCGAGATAGCCGATCACGGCCCCGCCGATGAAGGTCACAGCCAACAGTCCCAGCACACCCATCATCGACCGACCGACAATCCGAGATTTGAAAGACGACATGGAAAGCCTCCTAGTCTTTATGACAAGGACGTTTTACTTTTCATGATCGCGGCGTGTCAACCACCCTTGTCATAGCGTCAGGGTCATGCCGCCTAGACGAGTTTGGCGGGCTCGTTGATCTGGGCGACCAGCTCGGGTCGGCTGAGGGTGCGCGGGGCGATTTCGATCGGCGTAAGCGCCGGCAGGTCCTTGCCTTCGTGATCGACCTGCAGGTCCTCGAACCGTCGGGCCTGGACCATGACCTGGCTTTCCAGCGAGCCGACGAACTGGTTGTAGCGCCCCACCGCTGCGTCCAGCGCCTTGCCCACCGAGGCGGCGTGCCCGCCCATCGAGGCCAGCCGCCTGTAGAGTTCCTTGCCGAGGCGGGCGATCTCGTCGGCGTTGCGCGACTGTTCCTCGGCCCGCCAGCCATAGGCGACCGCCTTGCAAAGAGCGAACAGGGTGGTGGGCGTGGCGATCAGCACCCGCGAGGCCATGGCCTGTGTGATCAGGTCGGGCTCATGATCCAGGGCGGCGGCCAGGAAGGATTCGCCCGGCACGAACATGACGACGACATCGGGGCTGGGCTTGAACTGGTCCTGATAGGCCTTGGCCGACAGCTGGCGGACGTGGGTCTTCATACTGGCGGCGGTGCGCATGGAGACCGAGCGGGCCTGGGCTTCGGCGTCGCCGTCCGCCTCGTCGCCGAATGCCAGGGGCACCTTGGCGTCGATCACGAACATGCCGCCGCCGGGCATGCGAACGATGAAGTCGGGACGCTGCTGGCGACCCGCGTCGTCGGCCGAGGATGTCTGTTCCTCGAAGTCGAACCGGCCGGCCATCCCTGCGGCCTCCAGCACATTGCGGCAGGTTTGCTCGCCCCAGCGTCCGCGCCGGCCGGTGTTGCCGCGCAGGGCCTCGGTCAGCTTGCGCGCCTCATCGCGCGTCGCGCTGGAGGCGGTCATCAGGGCGGCCAGCTGTTCCTTCAGCCCGCCGGTTTCCTCGGTGCGGCTCTTTTCCAGGGCCGAGACGTGTTCCTGGAACTTGGTCAACTGCTCGGACACGGGCTTCAGCTGAGCCTCGATCCGCTCACGGGCGAACCGGTCCTGGGCCTGGAAGGTGTCGGTGGCGCGCTGGACCATCTGATCGGCCACGGCCTGGGCCGACTGGGCGGCCTGGGCCTTCATCAGCTCGGCCATGGTGACCCGGCTGTCCTCGATCAGGGCGACCTTTTCGTGTGCCGAGGTCAGGGCCGACACGGCCTTCTGCCAGCCCATGAAGGCCCACAGGAAGGCGGCGCCCAGGAGGACGGCGACGGCGGCGAGGATCAGCACGAGCGTGTTCATGCTCCGTTCCTAGCCGGAGTCGGCGGCGTCGGAAAGACGGGTCCGAACCCTAGGCCGGGCGTCGCGCGCGAAGGGCCTGGACGATGGTGCCGTCGTCGAGCCAGTCCAGGTCGCCGCCGACCGGCACGCCGCGCGCTAGAGAGGTGACCTCCACCCCCGTCCCCGCCAGCCGTTCGGCCAGATAGTGTGCGGTGGTCTGGCCGTCGACGGTCGCCGGCAGGGCCAGAACGACCTCGCGCACCGCGCCGCCGTCGCCGCTCCCCTGGTTCCCCGCCCTGGCCCGGCCGACCAGTTCGGCGACGCGCAGGTCTTCGGGCCCGACGCCGTCCAACGCCGACAGCAGTCCGCCCATGACATGATACTTGCCGCGGAACGCGCCCGACCGCTCCATGGCCCACAGGGCGCCGGCCTCCTCGACCACGCAGATCAGGCCGTTGTCGCGGTGGGGGTCCGAGCAAATGGAACAGGGATCGCGGGTGTCAGGCGCAGCGCAGACCGAGCAGGACACGACCTTGCGCGCCGTCTCGTCCATGGCGGCGGCCAGGGGGATCAGCAGTTGCTCGCGCTTTTTCAGCAGTTGCAGGGCCGCGCGTCGAGCCGAGCGCGGACCCAGCCCCGGCAGCTTGGCCAGCAGGGCGATCAGTCGCTCGATCTCGGGTCCGGCTGCGGCGGCCAATTCGGGATCGGCCTAGAACAGCTTGGGCATGCCGGGGATGTTCATGCCCGCCATCGGCCCGGCCGCTTCGCGCATCAGGGCGCCGTTGATCTCGTCCAGTCGGCGCTTGGCGTCGGCGTGGGCGGCGACGATCAGGTCGGCCAGGATCTCACCCTCGCCGGGGACCAGAAGACTGTCGTCGATCCTGACCGAGGTCACCTCGCCGGGACCGCGCAGGGCGATGGTCACCAGACCGCCCCCCGAGCTTCCTTCGGCGGCCGTTTCGGCCATCTTGGCCTGGGCGTCCTGCAGCTTCTGCTGCATGGCCTGGGCCTGTTGCATCAAGGCGTTGAGATCTTTCATGCCCCCTAGATAAGCAATCGCGCGCCATCGCGACAGGGGTTGAATGACGAGGATGCTCGACACGACAGCGTGCCTGAGCTTATCGCATCCGGCGCCCGCCCCTTGCATCGGCCGGCCAAGCCTCTATTTAGCAACTGACGCTGTTGCCATTCATCCCGGATAGTCTTCCATGGCCTATGATTCCTCGACCCGCGACGTCGCACTGAACGACACCGCCCTTGCTCAGCTATTCACCGAAGCCCGCACGCGCAACGACTTCAGCGACCGGCCGGTGTCCGAAGGCCTGATCCGCAAACTGTACGACCTGACCAAATTCGGCCCGACTGCGGCCAATACGACACCCGCGCGCTTCCTGTTCATCACCTCGCCCGAGGCCAAGGCCCGGCTGTCGCCCCACATGTCCGAGGGCAACCGCGAGAAGACCCTGAGCGCCCCGGTCAATGTCATCATCTGCCATGACATCGAATTCCACGAGCAGATGCCGATCCTGTTCCCGCACAATCCCGACGCCAAGAACTGGTTCGGCGACCTGGAAGGCCGCAAGGCCTCGTCGGGCCTGAACGGCTCGCTGCAGGCCGGCTATTTCATGATCGCAGCCCGCGCCCTGGGCCTCGACGTCGGCCCGATGATCGGTTTCGACGCCGCCGGGGTGAAGGCCGAGTTCCTGGCCGACACCACCTGGGAGCCGTCCTTCGTCATCAACCTGGGCTATGGCACCGACGAGAAGATGTTCCCGCGCTTCCCGCGCCTGGACTTCGACACCGCCGCAAAGATCGTCTGACCTTAATCCTCCCCCATCGGGGGAGGTGTCGCGGCGCGCTTGCGCCGTGACGGAGGGGGCCGAACGCACGCATCGTGTCTGGAGCCAGCCCCCTCCACCCCTTCGGGGTCCCCCTCCCCCGATGGGGGAGGAATGCTTTTAATCCTCGTCCTCGACCTCGTCGGGGATGGCGGGCATTTCGACGGTCGGGGCCAGGGTCTTGATCTCGGCGATCTTGGCGCCCGGGAAGGCCGCCATCACCGCAGCGACAAAGGGATCGGCCTCGACCTGGGCCCGTTCCTCGGCCCGGCCTCGACGTTCGACCTCGATCAGGGTCTCGCCCCCGCCCTGGCCGTTGGCGGCGATCAGCCAGGTACGGCCGGTCCATTCGCGCAGCCGTGACGCCAGCCGGCGGGCCAGGTCGATCGGCGCGCCCTCGCCGCTTTCATAGACGATGGCGCCGGGCTTGAACGACACGGGCTTCACATAGCGCTGCACGTCCATCTGCAGGCTGATCTCGCGCTTCTGGCCGATCAGGGCGACGGTGGCCTCAAAGGTCTGGGGATCGGGCAGGGCCGGAGGCGCCGCCGGTCGCGGAGCCAGCTGGGCCGAGGCTCCGCCGCCACCTCCACCGCCGCCGCCTCTGGGTGCGCCCGCGCCGCCCGGCAGGTCGCCGTTCTGCAAGGCCTTCAGCGCCTCTTCCGGTCCCGGCAGGTCGGCGGCGTAGGCCAGGCGCACGATGGCCATCTCGACCGCATCGGCCGGGCTGGGCGCGCGCCTCACCTCGTCCAGCGCCTTCAGCAGCATCTGCCAGGTGCGCGACAGGGTCCCGGCCGAGATCGCCGCCCCCATGGCCGCCAGCTTCTGGGCCTGGTCATTGGGCAGGCGGGTCGCGTTCGGCCCCAGCATCTTGGCGACCGAGGCCGCGTGGCAATGCTCCAGCAGGTCGTTGGTGACCTGGATCGGATCGGCGCCATAGCCGTAAAGCGTGCGGAAGGTCTTCAGCGCCTCGGGCGTGCGTCCGCCCATCACCTGTTCGAACAGGGCGATGGTCTGGCTGCGGTCGGCCAGTCCCAGCATGTCGCGCACGACCTCGGTCTTGACGGTCTCGCCGCGCTCGCCCTGGACCAGGGCCTGGTCCAGCAGGGACAGTCCGTCGCGAACCGAGCCCTCGGCGGCGCGGGCGATCAGGGCCAGGGCGTCGTCCTCGACCTTCATCCCCTCCTTGCCGGCGATGCGCGACAGATGCTCGACCAGCACCTCGGGCTCGACACGGCGCAGGTCGAAGCGCTGGCAGCGCGACAGGATGGTCACCGGCACCTTGCGGATCTCGGTCGTGGCGAAGATGAATTTGGCGTGGGGCGGAGGCTCTTCCAGCGTCTTCAGTAGGGCATTGAAGGCCTGGTTCGACAGCATGTGCACTTCGTCGAGTACATAGACCTTGTAGCGCGCCTCGACCGGGCCATAGCGGACGCTGTCGAGGATATCGCGAATGTCGCTGACGCCGGTATGGCTGGCGGCGTCCATCTCCATGACGTCCATATGCTGGCCGGCCATGATGGCCGCGTCGTGCACGCCGTGGGCGGTCAGTTCCAGCGAGGGCCGGTCGATCACGTCGGTCTGGTTGTTCAGGGCGCGGGCCAGAAGGCGGGCCGTGGTCGTCTTGCCGACGCCCCGCACCCCGGTCAACATAAAGGCGTGGGCGATCCGGCCGGTGGCGAAGGCGTTGGTCAGAGTTCGGACCATGGCCTCCTGGCCGATCAGGTCCTCGAAGGTGCGCGGCCGATATTTGCGGGCCAGGACGGTATAGGCCTCGCCGTCCCCCTCGACAGGCGCAGGCTCGGACACGGCGACGGGCGCGCGAACAGGCTGCGGCGCGACCTGGACCTGTTCCGTGGGCGCAGCGGCAGGCGCACCGAACATGTCGTCGGTGTTCTCATCCCGCTCGGGGAGGTCTTCCTCCCACGGAGGCCCATCCAGATTCGGGTCGACGTCGCTCATGACACGGTCTTACCGCGAGGAAGGCCGCCGACGCCATTCCCATCCTGCCGCCCGCCCGCGAAAGCGGGGACGAGCGGCAGGACAGGGGTCGAACCTACATATCGCGCGGCAGTTGCCCGCCATTGTCGGCGATCTTCAGCATGACCTGCTTGTGCAGCCAGATGTTCATCGTGGCGCTGTCGGACTTGTCGCCCGTATAGCCCAGCTCGTCGGCCAGTTCCTTGCGCTCGGCCAGCGAGCTTTCCAGACCCACCAGCTTCATCAGGTCGACGATGGAGGTGCGCCAGTTCAGCTTCTGGTCCCGCACGCTGTTCTTGAAGTCCAGGATGCCGGCGACATCGACCGGCTCGGGCTGGGGGGCGGTGGCCGAGGCGGAGGTCACGGGCGTCGGAGCCGCCGGGGCCGCTTGTGCGGAAGCGGGCGCGGGCGTGGGCGCGTCGTCCTTCTTGCGATTGAAGACGCCGCCGAGAATCTTGCCGAGGATGTTCATGTCCGCTCCTGTCGCTGGAGCCCCATCAGCGGTTCGGGCGCAAAGGAGTTCCCGCCAAGCTGGCGCACAGCGAGCTTGGCCGCGCCCAAACCTCTCGCGCTCAAGCAGAGAGGCGCCGCGAGCCGAGCGTTAGCGCCCCAAAACAAGCATGCGCTCAAGCAGCAAGCGACCGCGTCGCGAGCGTTAGCACCCTAAAAAAGGCCACGCTCAAGCAGCGAGGCTCCGCGAGCCGAGCGTTAGCGTCCCAAAAACAGCAGGAGAGTGGAGACCGACACGACCCAAAGGGAATTTCGTTGTGGCTGCTGCCTTCCGGCCCTGACCAGATTGGCGAAGCCTTCGCCCGCACCGATCTCCGAGGCCTATATCGCGGCTCCGTGCGCCGAGATCAAGACCACCCCTCCCCGAGCGCTGCATGAAGGGCTAGATACGGGCCATGCCCCTTCCCGCCCTGAACACCTTCGCCGGCAATCCGCTGGACCGCGCTGGCGACCAGAGGAACGATCCCGACTGGCTGGCCGAACAGGCGGCCAACCCCGACGCCCTGGCCATGGTGCTGTGGGAAGGCCGGCCCTTGCTGGAGGAAGGCCCCGACGGCCCGCGCCTGGCCTGGCTGTCGATGACCCACGCCCGCGACATCGTGCGCGACCGCGAGCTGTTCCTGGGTCTGTGGAAGTCGGCGCCTGTCTTCGCCATCGAGTTCGAAGGCGCCATCGACCCGCAGGACGGCCCTGTGCGGGGTCTGGGCCGGTTCACCGAGATGCGTGAGGCCGCCGCCATCCTGTCAGGGCCCGAGGCGGCGATGGCGGGGACGGCCAAGTCCCTGTTCGACTGGCGACGGCGTCACGGCTTCTGCGCCGCCTGCGGCCAGATGAGCGACAATGCCTGTGGCGGCTGGAAGCGGGTTTGCCCGGCCTGCAAGACCGAGCATTTCCCCCGCGTCGATCCGGTCACCATCATGCTGCCGATCTACAAAGGCGGGCCAGAGCCCCTCTGTCTGCTGGGGCGTCAGGCGGCCTGGCCGGCGGGGCAGATGTCGGCCCTGGCGGGTTTCCTCGAGCCCGGCGAGACCATCGAGGAGGCCTGCGCTCGCGAGATCAAGGAGGAGAGCGGCCTGACGGTGACGGCGGTGCGCTATCACTCCAGCCAGCCCTGGCCCTTCCCGTCCCAGCTGATGATCGGGCTGATCGCCGAGGTGTCCGACGACCAGGCCGCCCCTGACGAGACCGAGCTTGAGGCCGTCGCCTGGCTGACGCGGGGCGAGGCCGCCGACGTGCTGGCCGGACGGCACCCGACCATCAAGGCCCCGCCCCCCTTCGCCATCGCCCACACCCTGCTGAAGGCCTGGGTGGACGGGTTCGAGGCCTAAAAGACCGCGGCCAAAGACCCAACTCTAGGCAAGGATGAACCCGTATTCAGCGCCCAGATCGCTGATCCAGAAGTTGCTGTATCCCGCGTCTTTCAGGCGCTGGACGATTTTGAGCGTCTCCTCGCGCCGCTTCTGCTGAAAGTGGTGAAACTCAACCAGAATACAGCGCGGACGCAGGCCGCTTTCGATCATCTGATCGAGGACGGCATATTCAAACCCCTCGATGTCCATCTTCAGAAGGTCGATCGAGAGGTGACCACGATCCGCCATGAGGGTCGCCACAGTCCGGGTCTGCAAATGATCGACGTCCTCTGCCTGAGAGGCCGTGACCGAGTAGGATGCGTTGTTAGACTTGATGAATGCATGACGGCCGTCTGTCGTCCCGAGCGCCACCTGCTGAAACCGAAACTCTGGCGGCAAGGCCAGGGTCGCCAAATAGTCCCGGACTTCGTCGCCGGGATCAAAGGCATGAACGACGCAGCCCCAGCGCCTTATGAGCTCAAGGTCAAAAGTCACATCGAAGCCCACGCCCGCGCTGTAGACGATCGCGTCGGGAGACAGCTTGAAGTCCTTGGGCAGGTCCCAGGATCCATAGTTGTGAGGCCCGCCATCACCTCCGACGGTCATCGTCGGCAGAGGTGAGCTGGCGTCCTGCACGCGCCAGCCCCTGTAGCGGTTGACCATCCGATAAGCGGTCGGAGATGATCGGATCAGCTTTCGCACTAAGGATTTCACGGCAACCCCCCAAAGGCCTTAGCAAAGGGACTACCATATATAACGTCGTTCTTCTACAGCTTGGCATTGTGCCGCAGGAACGGCTCGCGTCGCATCATATCGATGCAAGCCGCAGGAGGGAAAAGAGCTAGGCCGCCGCCCTGGCCGCTGCGAGGTCATCCGGATTATCCACCGACAGGGGCGCCTCGGCGATCACGGCGGCCCAGATCGCCAGTCCCATCTCCAGCGCCCGCAGCTGTTCCAGCTTCTCGCGCTTCTCGAGCGGCGACGGCGGGGCGGCGCAGAAGCGCAGCAGGGCCTCGCGTCGATAGCCGTAGATGCCGATGTGACGCCACACGGGCGCGTCGCCGTACAGGGTCGAGCGGGTGAAATAGAGGGCCTTGCCGTGACGCTCGCCGGCTTCCAGCGCCAGCACCGCCTTGACCACGTCTGGATTGGTGCGGTCCGAGGCGTCGGCTTCGGGCGCGACCAGGGTGGCGATGTCGCAGGACGGCTCGCCATGCAGCAGGGCGGCGCAGGCCGTGGCCAGACCCGGATCGGCGAAGGGCATGTCGCCCTGAAGATTGATCACCGCGTCATATTGACCGTCGGGGTCGATGGCCTCCAGCGCGGCGCGGATGCGGTCCGAACCCGAGGGCAGGTCGGGATCGGTCAGGATGGCCTGGCCGCCGATATCGACGATGGCGTCGACGATGGCCTGATCGCCCGCCGCCACCACGACGGGCAGGCCTGAGTTCAGGGCGCTTTCATAGGCGCGCACGATCATCGGCTTGCCGCCGATCTCGGCCAGGGGCTTGTCCGGCAGCCGGGTCGCCGCCATGCGAGCGGGTATCATTATCAGCGGGTTCATCGTCGGATATCGCCTTTGCTGGTCCCGACCGGCCAAACTGGGGTTCGGCCCGGTTGCGAAGGCGGCGCTAGCGTGTCAGAGACGCCCACGCAAGAATTCGCTCTCCGTCGTTCGCTATGGAGGGCCCAGCTACGGGATGCGACGACGCGTATGAGCGGCGATCTGAAGTGGAACAAGATTTTCGGCGCGGGTCTGGGAACGGCCTTCGTCATCCTGGTTGTCCAGCAGGTTTCGGGGGCGGTCTACAAGACCCACGAACCTGAGAAGATGGGCTATTTCGTCAACGCGCCCGAAGAGGCAGCTGGCGGAGCCGAAGAAGCGGTCCTGCCGCCTGACTGGGGCACGGTCCTGCCGGCCGCCGATCTGGCTGCGGGCGAGGCCGCCTTCGCGCGCTGCAAGGCCTGCCACACGGTCAATCAGGGCGGCGCCGACGGCATCGGCCCGAACCTGTTCGGCGTCGTGGGCGGTCCGGTCATGCACCGCGCAGGCTTCGCCTATTCGGACGCGATGAAGGCCCACAAGGCCGAGGTGCCGACCTGGGGCTATGACGAGCTGGATCACTTCATCACGGCTCCGGCGCGCTACATCGCCGGCACCAAGATGTCGTTCGCCGGCCTGCGCGACACCCCGACCCGGATCAACCTGATCGCCTATCTGCGCTCGCAGGGCTCGGGCGGCTTCGCCATCCCCGCTTCGGACCCGACGCGCCAGCCCGGCGCTGCGCCCGCCGAAGGTGACGCCGCTGCGGCTGAGGCTCCGGCCGAAGGCGCCGCCGCCGCCGATGCGACCGCCCCCGGCGCCGCTCCGGCCGATCCCGCAACGACCCAGGCCGCGCCTGCCGCTCCGCCGGCCGCCACCAGCCCGGCCCCGGCGAACCACTAAGGTCTCAGGCCTTTTGAAGATGAGGAAAGGCGGCCTTCGGGTCGCCTTTCTGCGTTTTGGGATGTCAGCCGATCCGGCGAAAGACTGGCGCGCGGAAGCCGTCGGCGGCGTATCGCGCCTCGGCCTCGGCCAGGTCCTCGATGACGACCCCGCCATGATGGCCGGTCGCATGGATCACCCGGTCGGCGTCCAGGGCCAGGGCCGAGTGTCCGGTCCACTCATGACCGGGCTCTGCAAGCCAGACGAGGATGTCGCCGCGCCGCAGGTCCGACCGCTCCACGGCATGGCCCAGTTCGGCCTGCTGGTCGGAATGGCGCGGACCGGCCAGGCCGCAGGCGTAGAGAGCCTGTTGCACCAGGCCCGAACAGTCGGTGGCGATGGAGGATCGCGCGCCCAGCCGGTGCGGCGTGCCCAGCAGGCGCTCGGCGACCGCCACGGGGTCGGTCTCGAACATCCCGATCGGCTGCAGGTCCTCGGCGGGGACGCCGCAATAGATGTGATGCACCAGGGCGTTCAGCGGCAGGGCGGCGCCCGTCGCGGCGACCCGGTGCGTGGCCAGGGGCGCGTCGCGGCCCAGGGCGGATGTCGCCACCCAGCCCACGCTGCCGTCCCTGCGCGCCCGGCCCCAGGCGAAACCGCCCTGCTGGTCCAGCACGTCGAAGGCCTCGCCGAAGATCAGTTGGTCGATGCGCTGAGCCGTCTTGTCGGCGTCTGCGAAGACGTCGGCCACCGCCACCCGGCAGTGGGTCGGCTCGACCGCCCGGAACGCCGCCGCCCGCACAAGTCCTTCCAGCGCCTGCTCGGCCAGGTCGGGCCGGGCGAGCGTGGTTCGCTCATCAAGGGCTGCGAAAGGGGTCAAACGGCGGCTCGTGTGATCGGGGCGCTTTTGTCCCACATGATCCTGAGAGTCCCGTTAACAAGAGTCCTTTCTGCGCTACCGGCCTTCGGCCTACTTGAGCGCGGGCGCTACCGGCCTTCGGCTGATTTGGGCGCGGGATAGCGGGCGCGCAGCATCTGATAGCAGGCGCGGATGGCCTGGGCCTCGCCGCCCTCGGGCCAGCCGGGGCGGTTGCGCGGGTTCCAGGCGAAGATGTCCATGTGGGCCCAGGTCCCGGTCTCGGGCGCGAACTTCTGCAGGAACAGCGCCGCCGTCACCGACCCGGCCTGGGCCCAACCGGCGGAATCATTCCTGACATCGGCGATCTCGCTGTCGAGGGCGGCGGCGTATCCATGCCACAGCGGCATCCGCCACAGGGGATCGCGCACCACCGACGCAGCCGCCAGCAGGTCGCCCGCCAACGCCTCGTCGTCGGTATAAAGCGGCGGCAGTTCCGGCCCCAGGGCGATCCGCGCCGCCCCGGTCAGGGTGGCGAAATCAAGCGTCACATCCGGCGAATGCTCGCTCGCCCGCGTCAGGATGTCGGCCAGGATCAGCCGCCCCTCGGCGTCCGTATTGCCGATCTCTATGGTCAGCCCCTTGCGGCTGGACAGGATGTCGCCGGGCCGGAAGGCGTCGGCCGACACGGCGTTCTCGACCGCCGCGACCAGCACCACCAGCCGCACCGCCAGCCCGGCCTGCATGACCAGCCGCCCCAGGGCCAGGGCATGGGCCGATCCGCCCATGTCCTTTTTCATGTTGCGCATCCCGGCCGCCGACTTGATGTCCAGCCCGCCGGTGTCGAACACCACTCCCTTGCCGACCAGGGCGACCAGAGGCAGGTCGGTGCGGTCCAGGTTCCAGCCGATCTCGATCACCCGCGGCGCCCTCGCCGGCGTCGCCGCCCGACCGACGGCGTGGACGGCGGGGTAGTTGTTTTCCAGCAGGGCCTCGCCGGTCGTGACGGCGAGGCTTGCGCCCGCCGTTTCGGCGATCTCGCGGGCGATGGTCTCGATCTGCAAAGGCCCCATGTCGGCGGCGGGGGTGTCGACCATCTCGCGGGCCAGGGCGCAGGCCGACGCGATCCGCAGCGTCTCCTCCAGATCCAGGCCTTGGGGCGCCACGAGCCGCACCGCGCCCCGATCCGGGCGCGCCTTGTAACGGTCGAAGCGGTAGGTCCCCAGCAGGAAGGCCAGGGCCGCCAGTTGCGCCTGCTCCGCCTCGCCCTCCAGCCGATAGGTCCCTGCGGGCAGCTTGGCCGACAGCCCCCGCGCCGACCACGGATCGAAGCGCTCGCCCGTCCCGACCAGGACCGAATCGAGCCCGCCCTCGCCGTTCGGCACGACCAGCATCTGGCCCGGCTTGCCCTTGAAGCCATTGGCGCTCGCCCAGGATGCGGCGCGCCCGTCCAGAGCCGTCTTGGGTCCGACGAACCGCACCGGGATCGCATCGGCGTCGGCGGGGGTCAGAAGGTCGGGGCTGACGACGGACATGGCGGGCTCCAGGCTGTGGATATTAACCAATGCTTGACGCCGAAAGCGGATTCTACAGCCTGTAAATTCCGCATCGGAACGCACCATGTCGCGCACAGCCGTCGCCGCCGCAATCTTCATCTCGACCCTGACGATGGGTGGAGCCGCCTTCGCCGCCGATCCGGTCACGGCCCCCGCGCCTGCCGCAACGGCGCCCGCGCCCCGCCTGCCCGCCACCGCTGCGGAGCGCGCGGCCTATGATCGCTCGGACGCCCTGGCCCGGTCGGTCTTCTGGTCGCGCGAGAACGAGACCAATCCGGCCGACCCTGTCGCTGGCGTGAAACTGGCCCAGGCCCTGCGCGAGATGGGGCAGTTCCCCCAGGCCATAGCCGTCGCCCAGCAGGTCCTGGTGATCCAGCCCGCCAATGTCGAAGCCATGCTGGAACTGGGCAAGACCCAAATCGCCCGCGGCCAGGGCTTCTATGGCATCGCCCCCCTGGAACAGGCCAAGGCCGCCGCGCCGCGCGACTGGCGCCCCCTGTCGCTGCTGGGCGTGGCCTATCAGCAGGTGCGAAGAGGCGAGGACGCCCGCGCCGCCTGGGCCGAGGGGCTGAGACTGTCGGCCGACAATCCCGAGATCCTGACCAACGCCGCCGTGGCCCTGATCGCCGACGGCAATGCGCCCGCCGCCGAGACCCTGTTGCGTCGCGCCGTGGCCCAGCCGGGCGCAACCCTGAAGATGCGCCAGAACCTGGCTCTCAGCCTTGGACTTCAGGGCAAGACCGCCGAGGCCGAACAGATCATCCGCCGCGACCTGCCGCCCGAACTGGCCGAGCGCAATCTGGCCTGGCTGAACCAGCGCACCGCGCCGGGCGCGGTCTCCACGGCTTCGGCGCCGGAACAGGCCCCCTCGTCCAGCGCCCGCACCTGGAACTCGCTCCAGGGCGGCTGACGCGCAGCCTGCCCGATACCAAAAAGGCCGGCACGAAAAAGGGCGGGCCCGGTCACCCGGCCCCACCCTCTTCTCATTTGAACCGAAAGTGGGTTCAGACGCCGCGACGGGCGTCGGCCAGGGCCACGCGCGCCTGCAGGTTGGCGTCCTGCGACACCGCCGTGGCGATGGCGTTGAAGCGTTCCACGGCCAGGCCGGAACCTTCGACGGTCGCCGCCATCTCGGCCTGTTGCTCAGCCGTGGGCGTCGCGCCGGCGGCGGGGGCGATCTGTCGCATCTTGACCATGGCGGCCGAGAACTGATCCAGCTCGGCGTCGGTCACGCTGGCGGCCTCGGCGCTGGGGGCCGGGGCGTTGATCACGGCCAGGCGCGCCTGAAGCACCGGGTCCGAAGAGACCGAGCCGCTGATGCCGTTGAACTGTTCGACCGTCAGGCCCGAACCCTCGATCGCGGCGGCCATCTCGGCCTGCTGCTCGGCGGTGGGCGTGCCGCCCTGAACGGCGGCGGAGACTTCACGGACCTTGACCATGGCGGTGTTGAACGAGGTCAGTTGCGCGTCGCTATAGGCGTCGGCGGGCGCGGCCATCGTGGCGGCTGCGGCGGCGGCCGGGGCGGCTTCGGCTTCGACGGTCGCTTCGACAGCGGCGTCTTGCGTATCGGCGTCCTGGGCGAAGGCGGGAAGGGCGACGGACGCCAGGGCGAGGGTCGAGACAGCGGCGATCAGATTAAGGCGCATGGAAGCTCCGGTTGATGACGCCCCGCATGTCCAGGGAGGCGGACACGTCTTGTGGGGCTGGGGAACACACAGGGTTCGGGGGCAAAATGGTCATGATAAGGCAATGGTTGCGTTCATTGTGGAAACAATATTGCGCGTGCGCCTCCGCATACCGTTCTAAGGCGGATAGATCTCGACGTTGCTGGGCGCGCCAGCGCCGCACCCGCAGCTAATCTGTGCGCTCAGATAACTATGCTATGAAATCGGTCGGCGGCTTTCCGAGCGGAGGGCGAGCCCCTATCTTCGCGCCATGATCGACGACCTCTACAGCGTCCGCATCCTGTCCCTGGCGGCCAACCTGCCGCACAGCGGGCGGCTGGCCGTGCCGGAAGGCACCGGCGAGCGCGTGGCCAAGCTGTGCGGCTCCAAGGCCATCGTCGATGTCGTTCTGGACGCCGAGGGACGGGTCAGCGACTTCGCCCAGGACGTAAAGGCCTGCGCCCTGGGCCAGGCCGCCGCCGGCGTGGTCGGCCAGAGCGTCATCGGCGCCTCCATCGACGAAATCACCGAGGCGCGCGACGCCATGCGGACCATGCTCAAGTCGGGCGGCGAAGGTCCCGAGGGCCGGTTCGAGGGCCTGCGCGCCCTCAAACTGGTCGCCGACTACCCGGCCCGCCACGCCTCCACCATGGTCGGCATCGAAGCGACGCTGGACGCCGTGACCCAGGCCGCCGTGACCCAGGCCGCCGCGCGAACTCGGTTGGCCGGCGCGGCCTGACCGACGCCGGCCCTTACAGCCCCCCTTCCAACCCCAGGCGGCCTTGCGCTTGCCCGTCCGCCCTGCGCGGGGGATAAGCGGCGCGAAATGCCCAGCCCGGAAGCCCAGAGCGGCGGACCCCACCCGACGCCCAGCCTGTACGAACGCGGCGTCCGCGCGGCCCATCGGGGCTACAAGCTGACCCTGTCGCCCTTCTTCGGCCAGTCCTGCCGCTTCCTGCCCACCTGTTCCGACTATGGCCGCGACGCCCTGTTGCAGCACGGTCCGGTCCGGGGCGGATGGCTGACCGTGCGCCGCCTGTGCAAATGCCACCCGTTCGGCGGTTCAGGGTATGATCCTGTCCCGCCTCCTCCCCGTCCCTCGCCTAGCGACACATGATCCGCAAATCGGGTATGAACCCGGTTCCGCCCCTGATCGCCCTTGGCGACGCGGGAAGCCAAGAAGCTGAAGACTGACCGATGATCGAACTGAAATTCCCCGACGGCGCCGCGCGTGAATATCCGGCCGGCTCCACAGCGCGCGACGTGGCGGCCTCCATCTCGCCGTCCCTGGCCAAAAAGGCCGTCCTGGCCGAACTGAACGGCCAGCAGCGCGACATGGACCGCGAGCTTGAGGTCGGCGGGACCTTCCGCCTGATCATGCGCGACGACCCGGCGGCGCTGGAAACCATCCGCCACGACGCCAGCCACGTCATGGCCGAGGCGGTCCAGAAGCTGTTTCCCGGCACCCAGGTCACCATCGGCCCGGCTATCGAGGACGGCTTCTATTACGATTTCGCCCGCGACGAGCCCTTCTCGACCGACGACTTCACCGCCATCGAAAAGGAAATGGCCCGCATCGTCGACCGCGACGAAAAGCTGGTCCGCGAGGTCTGGGAACGCGAAGACGCGATCAAATATTTCACGGACAAGGGCGAGACCTACAAGGCCGAGCTGATCCGCGACCTGCCGGGCGCGGAGACGATCACCGTCTATCGCTCGGGCGACTGGGTCGATCTGTGCCGCGGCCCGCACTTCCCCTCGACCCGCCATGTCGGCAAGGCCTTCAAGCTGATGAAGCTGGCCGGCGCCTACTGGCGCGGCGACCATAACAACGCCCAGCTCCAGCGCATCTACGGCACCGCCTGGGCCACCAAGGAAGACCTGGACGCCCACCTGCTGCGTCTGGAAGAGGCCGAGAAGCGCGACCACCGCAAGGTCGGCAAGGCTATGGGCCTGTTCCACATGCAGGAAGAAGGCCGGGGCATGGTCTTCTGGCACCCCAAGGGCTGGGTGCTGTGGCGCGTGCTGGAGGCCTATATGCGCCGCCGCCTGGACGCCGCCGGCTATGTCGAGGTCAAGACGCCCCAGGTGCTGGACCGCACCTTCTGGGAGAAGTCGGGCCACTGGGAGAAGTACCGCCCCAATATGTTCGTCTGCGAGACGGTCGAGGGCGAGGAGCTGTCGCTCAAGCCCATGAACTGCCCGGGCCACGTCCAGATTTTCGATCAGGGCCAGCGGTCCTATCGCGAACTGCCGCTGCGCATGGCCGAGTTCGGCGCCTGTCACCGTTATGAGCCGTCCGGTTCGCTGCATGGCCTGATGCGGGTGCGCGGCTTCACCCAGGACGACGCCCACATCTTCTGCCGCGAAGACCAGATCGTCGAGGAGACGTCCGACTTCATCGCCCTGGCCCGCAGCGTCCACGCCGACCTGGGCATGGAGACCGCCTACATCAGCTTGGGCACCCGGCCCGAGACGCGCGCCGGTTCGGACGAGTTCTGGGACAAGGCCGAGGCCCTGATGCTGGAAGCCGCCCGCGCCGCCGGAACCGAGCCGGTCGTCACGCCCGGCGACGGCGCCTTCTACGCGCCCAAGCTGGACTTCATCGTCAAGGACGCCATCGGCCGCGAATGGACCTGCGGCACGATCCAGCTCGACTACGTCCTGCCCGAACGCCTGGGCGCCGAATACACCGGCGAGGACGGCCAGAAGCACCGCCCCGTCATGCTGCACCGGGCCATCCTGGGCAGCTTCGAGCGCTTCATCGGCATCATGATCGAGAACTACGCCGGGGCCTTCCCGTTGTGGCTCTCGCCGGTCCAGGCCGTGGTCGCGACCATCACCTCGGACGCCGACGACTATGCCCGCGACGTCGCCGAACGCTTCAAGAAGGCCGGCCTGCGGGTCGAGACCGATCTGCGTAATGAGAAGGTCGGCTACAAGGTCCGCGAACACTCGGTCGGCAAGGTCCCGGTCATCGCCGTCGTCGGTCGTAACGAAGCCGAAAAGGGCGAGGTCGCCATCCGCCGCCTTGGCTCGCAAGCCCAGACCGTGGTCTCGATCGAAGAAGCCATCCGCATCCTGACCGAAGAAGCCACGCCGCCTGATCTGCGGGGCTAGAACCTCGCGTTTGACTTGAACGGGGATCGGATTTCTATTCCGCTCATCCCCGCGAAGGCGGGGACCCAGGCTTTAGCCGAGGTCTCCGCCCGTGGCCTTCTTCACCTACATCGTCGCCAGCAAGCGTAACGGCACGCTCTACACCGGCTCGACCGACAACCTGATGGATCGGGTCTGGCAGCATCGAGAAAAGACCCGACCGAACAGTTTTACAGCCCTCCACGGCGTCGCTGTCCTCGTCTGGTACGAGGTTCACGAAAGTCGGGCGCAGGCATTCCGACGCGAACGCCAGATCAAGAAATGGAACCGGCTGTGGAAGCTCAGGCTCATCGAAGAGATGAACCCGGGGTGGCACGACCTGTTCGACAAGCTGGAGCCATAGCCTAAACCTGGGTCCCCGCCTTCGCGGGGATGAGCGGGTTTTGGTTGGCCCTTCGCCTAGATATGTATCGCGTGGCCCAGGGCGCGCAGGGTCGCCTCGTGGAAGGCCTCGCCCAGGGTCGGGTGGACGTGGATCACGCCCGCGACATCCTCAAGCACCGCCCCCATCTCCAGCATCTGGGCGAAGCTGTTGGACAGTTCGGCGACGTGCTGACCGACCGCCTGGACGCCCAGGATGCGGTGATCCGACTTCGACGCCAGCACCCGCACGAAGCCTCCGTCCTCGCCCGCCTCGATAGCCAGGGCGCGGCCGATGGCGGCCAGGGGGAAGACCGACTGGATCACATCATCACGGCCCTCGACATCCAGCGGGCCGAGGCCTGCCGAGACGATTTCCGGCTCGGTGAAACAGACGGCGGCAATCGTCACCGGATCAAACCGTTTTTCCTGGGCGCTATCGCTCGCGCCGCGGCCGCTCGCTGCTTGAGCGCGTTCACGCCCGGCGATGATCTCGGCGACGATCTCGCCCTGGGCCGAACCCTTGTGGGCCAGCATGGGTTCGCCGGTCAGGTCGCCGACCGCCCAGACGTTCTTCATGTTGGTGGCGCAACGGTCGTCGGTCTTCACGAACGGACCCGCCATGGTCACGCCCATGTTTTCCAGCCCCCAGCCCTTGGTGCGCGGGCGACGACCGACGGTGACCAGCACCTTGTCGGCGTCCAGTTGAAGCGGTTCGCCGTCCTTGGTGGTGATCGACAGCTTGCCGTCACCGAAGCCCCCGGCGCGGGCGCCGAGGTGCATCTCCACGCCGTGGTTCGTCAGCCACTTCATGACCGGATCGGTCAGGGCCTTGTCGTAGAGGGGCAGGATGCGGTCGGCCATCTCCACGATGGCGACCTGGGCGCCCAGCTTCCTGAAGGCGATGCCGAGTTCCAGCCCGATATAGCCGCCGCCGACCACGACCAGCTTGCCGGGCACAGCGTCCAGCGACAGGGCCTCGGTCGAGGAAATCACGTCGCCGCCAAACGGCAGGAAGGGCAGTTCGACCGGCTCGGACCCCGTGGCCAGAATGACGTGTTCGGCGGTGATCTTGATGTCGCCCTCGTCGGTCACGACAGTGCAGGTCTTGGCGTCGGCGAAGGTGGCCCAGCCCTTGATGACCTTGACCTTGGACTTCTTCAGCAGGGCCGCGACGCCGTTGTTCAGCTTCTTCACGATGCCGTCCTTCCACGCCACCGTCTTGGACAGATCGATGGCCGGCTCGGACGCCGTGATCCCCAGCGTGCCGTCCCCAGCCGCCTTCAGCACGGTCTCATACTTGCCCGCCGCATGGATGATGGCCTTGGACGGAATACAGCCGACGTTCAGGCACGTCCCGCCCAGCCCGTCCGAGCCGTCCACCAGCACGGTGTCGAGGCCGAGCTGGCCGCAGCGGATGCCCGCGACATAGCCGCCGGTGCCCGCGCCGATGATCAGGACTTTGGTTTTGATCTGCTGCATCTTTTTACCGCTCATCCCCGCGAAGGCGGGGACCCAGTTCTTAAGTGAGGCGATCCGGCTGGGATCGGCAGTTCGGCATCTCTCGACCACTCATCGCCCAAAGCGCTGGGTCCCCGCCTTCGCGGGGATGAGCGGAGGAGAAGGTTACATCCACAAGGTCGCAGGCTGTTCCAGCAGGTTCTTGATCCGCTGCACGAACACCGCCGCATCGTATCCATCCACGATCCGGTGATCGAAGCTGGAGGACAGGTTCATCATCTTGCGCACCACCATCTGGCCGTCCTTGACCACGACGCGCTCGGCGATCTTGTTGGGGCCGACGATAGCGACCTCGGGGTGGTTGATGATCGGGGTGTGGGTGATGCCGCCCAGTGTGCCCAAGGAGGTGATGGTGATGGTCGAGCCCGACAGTTCGTCGCGCTTGGCCGACCCGTCCTTGGCGGCGTTCGAGACGCGCGCGATCTCCAACGCGGTGTCGTAGGGGTCGCGCGCCTCGGCGTGGCGGACCACCGGCACCATCAGGCCGTTCGGCGTCTGGGCGGCGATGCCCAGGTGCACGGCGGCGTGCTGGGTCAGGATCCCGGCCTCGTCGTCATAGGTGGCGTTGATGTTGGGCTGGTCCTTCAGGGCCACGATGATGGCGCGGGCGATGAAGGGCAGGACGTTCAGCTTGGGCTGATCCTTGGCCTTGGTGGCGTTCAGGTGGGCGCGCAGCTCTTCCACCGCCGTCATGTCGATTTCCTCGACATAGGTGATGTGCGGGATGCGGCGCACGCTCTCGGCCATCTTCTCCGCGATCTTGCGGCGCAGGCCGATGATCTTGACCTCGGTCGAACCCTCCGCCTTGGCATAGGTCGATCCGGGTGCGGACGATGAGGCGGCAGGGGCTTGCGAGCCCCGGTTCAGGAAGGCGTCCAAGTCGTCGTGCTGGATGCGGCCGGCGGGGCCGGAGCCGGGCACGAACTGAAGCTCGACACCCAGGTCGCGCGCGCGGTTGCGCACGGCGGGCGAGGCCAGGGGGCGGACGCCGGGGGTCTGGGCGGTGCGGGTCACCGTATCGGGTTTCGGCGGGGTCTTGCCCCCCTCCCCGGCTGCGCCGGTACTCCCCCCGGAGGGGGGAGATTTGGAGGCTGGTTTCGGAGCCGATTTTCCTCCCCCATCGGCGGAAGGGGCCGGGGCGGATTCCGCCTTGCGGATAGCAGCAACCACATTGCCCGCACCCGCCACGTCAAACGTCACCAGGGCTCCACCGACCGCGATCTGCTGACCCGGCAGGCCGAACAGGGCGGCGACCTTGCCGGAGACGGGCGAAGTCAGTTCGACGGTGGCCTTGTCGGTCATCACCTCGGCCAGAAGCTGGTCTTCCTCGACCATGTCGCCGGCCGCGACGTGCCAGGCGACCAGCTCGGCCTCGGCCGTGCCCTCGCCCACGTCGGGCAGTTTGAAGACGTAGTTGCCGGGCGCAGACGATGACGCCGCCGGCGCGGACGCCGTCTTGGCTTCAGGCTCGGGCGAGGGTGCGAACGGAACGACGATGTCAGGCTCGGCGACCTCTGGCGCAGCGGCCTCGGCGGACGCATTGCCCGCGCCCTCGACCTCGAACTCCACCAGGGGGCCGCCGACCGGCGACTGGGTTCCCGGCTCGCCGTGCAGGGCCGTGACCACGCCCGAGACAGGCGAGGTCAGTTCGACCGTGGCCTTGTCGGTCATAACGTCGGCGATCAGCTGATCTTCCTCGACGCGATCCCCGATCTTGACGTGCCATCCGACCAGTTCGGCCTCGGCGGTGCCTTCGCCCACGTCGGGCAGCTTGAACACATAGCGGCCCATCAGCGTGCGCCTCCGGTCATGACGGATTTCAGGGCGTCGGCGACCCGTTGCGGACCGACGAAATATTCCCACTCGAAGGCGTGGGGATAGGGGGTGTCCCAGCCGGCGACGCGGGCGATGGGCCCCTCCAGGTGATAGAAGCAGCGCTCCTGGACCAGGGCCGACAGCTCGGCGCCATACCCGGAAGTTTTGGGCGCCTCGTGCACGATGACGCAGCGGCCGGTCTTCTTCACGCTGGCCTCGATGGTGGCGATGTCCAGCGGCACCAGGGTGCGCAGGTCGATGACCTCGGCGTCGATCCCGGCGTGCTCGGCGCCGGCCAGGGACACCCAGACCATGGTGCCGTAGCACAGGATGGTGACGTCGGAGCCCTCACGGACCACCTTGGCCTCACCGATCGGCACGACGTATTTGCCGGTCGGGACCTGGGCCTCGGGTTGCGCCTTCCACGGCGAGACCGGCTTCTGGTGCCAGCCGTCGAAGGGGCCGTTGTAGAGGCGCTTGGGCTCGAAGAAGATGACCGGATCGTCGTCCTCGATGGCGGCGGTCAGCAGGCCCTTGGCGTCATAGGGGTTGGACGGGACCACGACCTTGAGGCCCGCGATATGGGTGAACAGGCTTTCCGGCGACTGGCTGTGCGTCTGGCCGCCAAAGATGCCGCCGCCGTAAGGGGTGCGGACCACCAGGGGGCTGGAGAACTGCCCGCCCGAGCGATAGCGCATCTTGGCCGCTTCAGAGACGATCTGGTCGTAGCCGGGATAAATGTAGTCGGCGAACTGCACCTCGACCACCGGACGCAGGCCATAGGCGGCCATGCCGACGGCGGCGCCGATGATGCCGCTTTCGTTGATGGGTGCGTCGAAGCTGCGGGTGATGCCGTGCTTCTGCTGCAGTTGGTCCGTCACGCGGAACACGCCGCCGAAATAGCCGGTGTCCTCGCCGAAGGAGAGGACATTGGGGTCCTCGGCCATCTTCACATGCAGGGCCGAGTTCAGCGCCTGGATCATGTTCATCGACTGAACAGCAGGCGCATCCGAAGCTTCGGAAGCAGGCGCGTTCGAGGCGTCGACCATGTCGGGCTCGATGCCGTCGGTGCGGTCGGATTCAGTGAACGTATCGGACATCAGACGCCCACCTCGCCGCGTTGTTCGGTAATCCGCCAGTCGGGGGTGGCGTACACCTCCTCGAACATCTCCTTCACCGAGGGGCGCGACTGGCCCAGGGTGCCGATGGCCTCGGCCTCCTTGCCCGCGTCGCGGACCTGGGCGACGGCGTCCTTGAGCGCCGCCTCGTGCTGCGCGTCGTCCCACTCGCCGATCACGGTCAGGTGCTGGCGCAGGCGGGCGATCGGGTCGCCCAGGGGCCAGCGCTCATGCTCGTCGGCGGGACGGTATTTGGACGGATCATCCGAGGTCGAGTGCGGGGCGCCGCGATAGGTGAACAGCTCGATCACCGTCGCGCCCTGGTTGGTGCGGGCGCGTTCCTCGGCCCACTGGGTCGCGGCCCAGACGGCCAGGAAGTCGTTGCCGTCCACGCGCAGGGCCGGAAGGCCATAGCCGATGGCCTTGGACGCAAAGGTGGTCTCCAGCCCGCCGGCGATGCCCTGGAAGGACGAGATGGCCCACTGGTTGTTGACGATGTTGAGGATGACCGGCGCGCGATAGACGCTGGCGAAGGTGAGGGCCGAGTGGAAATCGCTCTCGGCGGTCGAGCCGTCGCCGATCCAGGCGGCGGCGATCTTGTTATCGCCCTTGTAGGCGCTGGCCATGGCCCAGCCCACGGCCTGGGGCAGCTGGGTGCCCAGGTTGCCCGAGATGGTGAAGAAGCCATAGTCCTTGGCCGAATACATGATCGGCAGCTGGCGGCCTTTGATCGGGTCGGCGGCGTTGGAATAGATCTGGTTCATCATCGAGGCCAGCGGATAGCCGCGCGCGATCAGCAGGCCCTGCTGGCGATAGGTGGTGAAGCCCATGTCTTCGCGGCTCAGGATCATGCCCTGCGCCACCGCGATGGCCTCTTCGCCCGTGCACTTCATATAGAAGCTGGTCTTGCCCTGACGGTGGGCCCGGTGCATCCGATCATCGAAGGCGCGGGTCAGGATCATGGCCTTGAGGCCACGGCGCGCCGTGTCGGCGTCCAGACGCGGATTCCACGGCCCGACGGCGTTACCCTCGTCGTCCAGCACCCGGATCAGGCGGAAGGCGAGGTCCAGCATCTGCACGGGCCGGGCGTCGACCGGCGGGCGATCGACGGCCCCTGCGGCGTCCAGTTTCAGATGGCTGAAATCGACGGGATCGCCCGGCCGGCCGGATGGCTCGGGGACGTGCAGAGACAGGGGCTGTATATTCCTGGTCATCGGTTCCGCTTTCATCGATACGCTTGATGTCGGCAACGACTGGTTGATCCGACCGCGTTTTCTCGTATGACCCAAGCTGATAGCAGGTCACGCCTGCCAAGGCTCGTGCAAATCTACCTTGCAAACTTCGGTTTTAGGGTATTTTATTGCGCAATAACGACAAATGGAGAAAAGTCTTGGCTGACGAACTCGATCCGATCGACGCCCGTATCCTGGATATCCTGCAACAGGACGCTGGATTGTCGGTCGCCGAAGTCGCAGATCGTGTCGGGCTGTCCGCCTCGCCCTGCTGGCGTCGGATCAAGAGACTGGAAGATAGCGGTCTCATCCGCAAGCGGGTGACGCTGCTGGACGCCGCCCTGCTGGGTCTCGACTTCGAGGTCTACGCCATCGTCAAGCTGAGCCTACCGTCCAGTGAAAATCTGGATGCCTTCGAAGCCGCCGTGGCTCAGTGGCCCGAGGTGGTCCAGTGCGCCACCATCACCGGCCGCGAGGACTATGTTCTGCGCATCATCACCTCCGATATGCACGCCTTCGACAAATTCCTGCGTGAGAAACTCCTGTCGCTCGGCATTGTTTCGGACTGCGAGAGCCACATCGTGACGCGCGGCGTAAAGAACGTGACCGCCCTGCCCCTTGGCATCATCACCCCGCACGTCGGATAGTCCGGCTCAAACAACCGGGCCAATTTAAAGACAGGGAATGCCGACATGATCGAGATGGTGATCGACGCCCGCAGGAAAGACCTTGGCGGGTTCGAGGTCGGGCGGGTCCTGCCCTTCCATTCGCGCCGCACGGTCGGCCCCTTCATCTTCCTGGATCAGATGGGCCCGGCCGAGTTCGCACCCGGCGCTGACGGCATCAATGTGCGGCCCCACCCCCACATCGGCCTGTCGACCCTGAGCTATCTGTTCGAGGGCGAGATCCTGCACCACGACAACCTCGGCTATACCCAGGTGATCCGGCCGGGCGAGGTCAACTGGATGACGGCGGGCAAGGGCATCGTCCACTCCGAACGCACCGACCCGCTGCGGAGGTCGCAAGGCGGCGCCCTGCACGGGATGCAGGCCTGGATCGCCCTGCCCGACGAGGCCGAGGACACTGACCCAAGCTTCGACCATCACGGCGAGACCGACCTGCCCGCCTATGAGAACGGCGGCCTGTTCGCCCGCCTCGTCGCCGGCGAAGCCTACGGCGCCAAGGCGGCGGTGAAGACCCACTCGCCGCTCTTCTACGTCCACTGGGAAATGCAGGAGGGCGTGCGCACCACGCCCCCGCCGGGCCGGGGTTCGGGCGGCATGAGCGAGCGCGCCCTCTATGTCGCCGACGGAACCATCGAGGTCGCGGGCCGCGAATTCCACGCCGGTCAGATGATCGTGCTGGAGCCCCATGCCGAGCCGACCGTCAAATCCTTGACCCGCGCCACGGTCATGGCCCTGGGCGGAGAGCCGGTCGGCGAACGGCTGATCTGGTGGAACTTCGTCGCCTCGTCCCAGGCCCGGATCGACGACGCCAAGGCCGACTGGCAGGCGGGCCGCATGACCCTGCCGACCGAGGACGACCTGGAGTTCATCCCCCTGCCGGACGTGCCCTCCACGCCTGAGCCGGCCCCGGCTCCGGTGGAGCCCAAGCCGACCGACCCGGTCTAGGCCGCCACGCCGCCTACTTCAGCGCCAGGGTGACCTGTTTGATGTCGACGTATTCGTCGATGCCGTGGACCGAGCCTTCGCGACCATAGCCGGACGACTTGACCCCGCCGAACGGTGCCACGGCGGTCGAGATCAGGCCGGTGTTCACGCCGATCATGCCCGCCTCGATATGGCGACCGATCCGCATGGCCCGGTCCAGGTCGCGGGTGAACAGATAGGAGGCCAGGCCGAACTCCGAATCGTTCGCCTTGGCCATCACATCGTCCTCGGTCTCGAAGGCGAAGACGGGGATCAGAGGGCCAAACGTCTCCTCGCGGCGGAAAAGGTCGTCGTCCCCGCCCAGGGTCACAGTCGGCTGGAAGAACCGCCCGCCAAGCGCGTGCCGCGCCCCGCCGGTCAGAACCTTGCCGCCGTCCGCCTTCACCTGGGCCAGATGCTTCTCGACCTTGTCGATGGCCTTGTCCTCGATCAGGGGGCCGACCTTGACGCCGTCCTCGAAGGCCGGGCCGACCGGGATCTTGGCGACCTCGGCGGCGAGTTTCGTCGCGTATTCCTCGGCGACTGAGGCCTGGACATAGACGCGGTTGGGACAGACGCAGGTCTGGCCCGAGTTCCTGAACTTGCCCTTGATGGTTTCGGCCACGGCCAGGTCGATGTCGGCGTCCTCGAACACGATCACCGGGGCCGATCCGCCCAGCTCCATCGACACCCGTTTCAGCGTCTTGGCGCTCTGCTCGGCCAACAGCCGCCCGATGGGGGTCGAGCCGGTGAAGGACAGTTTGCGGATCAGGGGCGAGGCGGTCAGGACGCCGCCGATGGTCGCGGCATCGCCGGTGACGATGCTCAGCGCGCCCTTGGGCAGGCCGGCCTGATAGGCCAGTTCGGCCAGGGCGATGGCGGTGAAGGGGGTCTGGCTGGCCGGCTTGACCACGGCGGTGCAGCCGGCCGCAAAGGCGGGGCCCAGCTTCCTCGTCAGCATGGCGGCGGGGAAGTTCCATGGCGTGATCAGGGCGCAAGGGCCCACCGCCTCGCGGAAGGTCAGGATCAGATGGCCCAGGGGGCTGTCCTGGGTCTCGCCGATCAGCCGCTCGGCCTGGCCGGCGAACCATTTCAGGAAGCCGTTGGCATAGGCGACCTCGCCCTTGGCCTCCTCGAACGGCTTGCCGTTCTCCAGCGCCATCAGGGCGCCCAGCCCCTCGATATTCTCGTCGATCAGCCGCGCCCATTCGCGCAGGAAGGCGGCGCGCTTGTGCGGGTCCGAGCGCGACCAGGCGGGAAAGGCGTCATGCGCCGCCTGGATCGCGGCCTCCGTCTCCGCCACGCCCAGGTCGGGGATGTGGCCGATGACCTCGCCCGTCGCCGGGTCGTCGACGGCTATGCCCTGACCCGAGACGGGAACGGGCTCGCCCGCGATAAAGGCGTGCTGGCGCAGCAGTTTCAGTCCGGCGTCGCGGGCGGCGGTGTTCATGGCGGGCATCCTCAAACATCTCTCCCCTGAGGGGAGGCAGACATCTCTAACGCCCTGACCCAAGGTCAGGTCACGCGGAAAATCACTCGCCGATCGTATGCAGGTCCCGGCCCTTGGTTTCCGGCAGGAACAGAATGGCCACCACGGCCGCCACGGCGGTGAAACCGACCGAATACCACAGGCCGAAGTAGATATTCCCCGACCAGGCCACCAGGGCGAAGCTGGCGGCGGGCAGCAGGCCTCCGACCCAGCCGGTGCCGATATTGTAGGGCAGGCTCATGGCCGTATAGCGCACCCGCGTCGGGAACAGCTCGACCAGGGCCGCCGCCTGGGGTCCATAGACGGCGGTGGCCGCGACCATGAAGATCATCAGGATCAGGAAGACGGCGACCATGTTGATACGGTCGGGGTCCGCCGAGGCAGGATAGCCCGCCGTGGTCAGGGCCGACTTGACCCGCGCCTCGACATCACCGCGCGCTGCCTTCAGGCCTGCAGCGTCGAGACCGACGCCCTCGACCGAGGCCACCTCGACCCCGCCGATGCGGACGATGGCCAGCGAACCTGCCGGCGCAGCGACATTGTCATAGCTGACGCCCGCATTGGACAGGACGTTCTTGGCCAGGTCACAGGACGAGGCGAAGGCCGCCTTTCCGACCGGATCGAACTGCACAGCGCAGGTTGCGGGATCGGCGACGACGCTGACCGGTGATGACGCCTGGGCCTCGGCCAGTGCCGGATTGGCCGCCGCCGTCAGGGCGTGGAAGCCGGGGAAGAAGGCGACCAGAGCCAGTATCATGCCGCCGATCATGACGGGCTTCCTGCCCACCCGATCCGACAGCCAGCCGAAGAAGACATAGAGGAAGGCGGAGGCCACGGTGATGGCCAGGATCAGCATGTCGACCGTGGCGATCTCGACCTTCAGCACCCGCTCCATGAAGAAGCGCGTGTAGAAATAGCCCGCGTACCAGACGGCCCCTTGCGCGAACATGATGCCGACCAGGGCGATCAGGACGAACTTGCCGTTCTTCCAGGTCAGGAAGCTTTCCTTGAACGGCGCCTGGCGCACCTTGCTCTCTGCGGCCATCTTCACGAAGGCGGGGCTCTCGTGCAGCCGCACCCGGATCCACAGCGACACGGCCAGAAGCGCCGCCGACAGCCAGAAGGGGATGCGCCAGCCCCAGGCGTCGAACGCCTCGACGCCCATGATCATCCGCGTGGTCAGGATCACCACCAGGGCGCCGATCAGGCCCAGGGCGGCGGTGGTGTTGATGTAGGAGGTCAGAAGGCCCCGCTTCTCGGCCGGCGCGTGCTCGGCGACATAGATGGCGGCCCCGCCATATTCGCCGCCCAGGGCGAAGCCCTGAACAATGCGCATGAAGATCAACAGAATGGGGGCGATGATCCCGGCCTGGGAATAGTCGGGCAACAGGCCGATGGCGACGGTGGCCACCCCCATCAGGGTGATGGTGACCAGAAAGGTCGTCTTGCGGCCCGTCTTGTCGCCGAACCAGCCGAAGGCTAGCGCGCCCAGCGGCCTGACCACGAAGCCGACGCCGAAGGTCAGCAGGGCCAGGATATAGGCCGTCGCCTCGCCCACGTCGGCGTAGAAGTGCCGGGCGATGATCGTGGTCAGCGAGCCGAAGATGAAGAAGTCGTACCACTCGAACGCCGTGCCGGCGGCCGAGGCCGCGACCACGGTCCTAAGGCTGGGCTCGCCGTCCTTGGGCTGCGTATCGGTCGTCATCCGGCTGGTCCCCGCCCGGCGCCGTCTGCGAGCGCCCTGTAGGATCGAACCCTAGCGGCGCCCATCCTCCCGGGAAAGCGGATCACGGCCCTGCAGATACAGAAACCCGCCGGTCGATGACCGCCGGGTTTCCAGTTCAGCTTGCGACCCGAGCGACGCGAAAGCCGGTCGGGTCGGATCAGTCCTAGTGTTGGGCTTCGTGAGCGGCGCCCGTCACGGCGTCGCCGGCGGCCGAGGTGTCACGACCGACGCCGGCCACGGTGTTGCAGGCGGCGGTGGCCAGGAGGGCGGCGGCGGCGGCGAAAACGAAAATCTTGCGCATCTTGTTCAATCTCCAGCGGACGACAGAGGGGTCCATCGTATGGTGACGGTTCAACGTTGGGCGCGGCGCTCGGTTCCGACCAGATCTGAGGGATCAGTGGGGGTGATCGCCTCGGGCGTAGCGAAAATCATTCGGGCGATGGTGCCCCGGCCCGGCGCCGGCACGACCTCGGCCTCGCCTCGCAACTGCTTGGCGAAGGCGCCCATCAGGGTTCGCCCCACGCCCACGGTCGCGACGTCGCCCTCGCTCCAGCCCGGACCGTCATCCTCGACTTCCAGTCGGGTCTTGTCGCCCTCGACCTTGAAGCGGACCTTGAGGGATCCGCCGGCGCCGGCGAAGGCGTGCTTCTGGGCGTTGGTGACGGCCTCCACCAGCCACAGGGCCAGGGGCGCCAGCTTGTCGGGATCGACCAGCAGACTGTCGGCGTCCACCGAACTGGTGATCAGCTTTCCGCGCCCGATGTCGGAGGCTACCAACTGCCCGACCAGCTCGGTCAGGAATTCCTTGGCGTCGGCGTGGCGG